>NZ_CP036291.1:0-2400000 GCF_007750855.1 Pirellulimonas nuda | reverse complement strand
TGGGCAGGGTGGCGGCCAAGGCGGCAGCCAAGGCAACACCCAGGGCCGCGCAGGCTACCGAAACAACGGTTCGCGCGGCGGTCGCCGACGCAACCCCGGCCAAGGTCAAGGCCAAGGCCAGGGGCAAAACGGATACGAGAACCGTCGCGAGAACTTCTCCGACGAACCGGTCGACACAACCACGTTGACCCCCGGCTCGGGCGTGCTCGAGATGCACCCCAATGGCTACGGGTTCCTCCGCGACCCGTCGACCAACTTCACCCGGGAACGCACCGACCCCTTCGTCCCCGGGACGATGATCGAGAGGTACGGGCTCCGCGAAGGGTTGCTGCTGGGGGGCCTGGTGCAACACCAGCGGCGAGGGCAGGGGCCCCGGCTCCGCGAGCTGCTCGACGTGGAAGGCGTGGCGCCCGACGACTACTTGGGCGTCAAGAACTTCGACGAGCTAACCCCGATTACCCCCGAGGAGTGGCTCCGGCTCGAGACGGGCCCCGAGCCGCTCAGCACCCGGGTGATGGACCTGCTCACCCCGCTCGGCAAGGGGCAACGCGCCCTGATCGTGGCGCCGCCACGCACCGGCAAGACGGTGTTGATGCAGCAGATCAGCCACTCGATCTCGACCAACCATCCCGACGTCGCCGTCATGGTGATGTTGATCGATGAGCGGCCCGAAGAAGTAACCGACATGAAGCGGAACGTCCAGGGCGAGGTCTTCGCGAGCAGCCTCGATTGCGACGTCGAGAGCCACGTCAGGCTCTCCCAGTTGACGATCGAACGTTGCCGCCGGCTCGCCGAGATGGGCAAAGACGTCTTCTTGCTGATGGACTCTATCACCCGCCTCGCCCGCGCGTTCAACAAGTGGGTCGGCAACACCGGCCGCACCATGAGCGGCGGCGTCGACATCAAGGCGATGGACATCCCCAAGAAACTCTTCGCCACGGCCCGCGCGTTCGAAGAAGGGGGATCACTGACCATCGTCGGCACCGCCCTGATCGAGACCGGCAGCCGCATGGACGACCTGATCTTTCAGGAGTTCAAAGGCACGGGCAACATGGAGCTGGTGCTCGACCGCAAGCTCTCCGACCGCCGTGTCTACCCCGCGATCGACATCGAGCAATCGGGCACGCGTCGCGAGGAAAAGCTGCTCCCGTCGGAGACGCTGCACGCCGCCACCATGCTGCGGCGGACCCTCTCGAGCATGCACCACGTCGATGCGATGGAGCAGCTCACCAGCAAGCTGGCCAAGTTCAAGTCGAACAAGGAATTTATCCAGCTCATCCAGGGCGCCAAGGCGATGGACTAACCCGCGGGCCCGGCCCGTCCGGCAAAACTTCGCCCCATCACTTCCCGACTCCCCCCCGGGCAAGCTATAGTTTGTGCGTCGCAGATCTTCGGAGGGTAGGCGAATTGGCTAGCGGCCTGATTGGAATTCAGGTGCCCCGCAAGGGGTTGCGGGTTCGAGTCCCGTGCCCTCCGCTTAGGTCCCAGGCCTCTTGGTAAGGCGTTATTTATGAACGACTTACGGCGAGGCAATCGATTGCCCCAGTCAACTGGGGCAATCACTGGGTCAATCAGCCGCTCCGACGGCAGTTGGTCGCCCGCTCAGGTGGGCTTCGGCGCCTCCTGGTCAACAACGGAATCGCTGTCGTGGACGGCAGCGGGACGACCCGCCGCATTAACGCCCACGAAGCGGACAGCACAAAGTTTCTGTCGCGCGTCGGCGTCGTGCAGGTGATAATAGCGACGCACCATGGCGCTGTCGGCGTGCCCAAGCCAGGGCATCAACATCGGCTCCGGGACGCGCGAGTTAGCGCATGTCGAACAGAAATAATGGCGGAAGCTGTGCAGTCGACCGTCGCTGAACCCCTGCCCACCCGACGGGCTCGGAAAACGCGGGCCGAGGGGCGTCAGCACGTCGCGCACCAGAATTCGGCGTACGGTGTCCGGCTTGAGCTTGCCACCGCGAGGGCCCCGGAGCACCAACCCTGTCCTCTGCGGCAATCGCTGAAGCACTAGCAGAAGGTCATCGTGAATGGGAAGTGACCGTCCGCGCCCACTTTTCAGTCGGCGCCGATCCTCAGACTTTCTTGTGGGCGACACGCCGGTCTCATCGCTAAGCGATAGCATCTTGTCGTCAAGGCAGATGTCGGACCAACGCAGGCCAGCGAGCTCCGCGATGCGTAGGCCGGTTGTGGCCAGCGTTAAGATGACGTCGTGGAGCCAACCCAGTTCAGGGCTCTCTAGGCAAAGTGCCAGCATCGCGTCGACTTCTTCTGGTCGCCAGCAATAAGCTGCCTGGCTCTGGGCTTTGCGCATCGCAAGACGGATCGGCTCCCGGCCCTGCAAGTGCCCGCGGTCGATCAGCCATTTGACAATCTGCTTGCAAAGCGTCAGCTCGGCATGGATCGTCTTGGCCGCATAATTGGGCTGCAGGAACGCCGAGTACCGTTCTAACACCGACGCGTCGACGTCGTTCCAGCTACCGATGCGGCTTGTGGCGCAGAATGTCAGGAACTTGTCGAGAATCGCACGATAACGCTTTTGTGTTGAGGGCTGGATACCGCCGGTGACCGGCGAACGGGCAAGGTGGGCCTCAAACAGTTTGCGGCCATCGAGGAGTAGCAACGGCGCCGCCACCGACTCGGTCGATGCCGAGCGGCGTGGGGCAAGTCCGCACGCTTCGGCCTTCAAGCGGTCGAGGTCGACCAGGAGGCGACGGGCCTCGGCCTCATCCTTTGTGCCGAGCGAACGGCGCCCAGGACGGTCGGAGTGCGAGCGGCCGTCGGCAAAATAGACGCCGTTTCGCCGGAACAATCGCCAGGAGTAGAATGCACACTGGATTTCGGGAGTATTGCTTTTTGCAGGCATGGTTGCTGAACTCTGTTAGAGGAACTTGTTGGCAGTTCGCCACGCCGGCCTAGGGCCGGCTGGCGTGGACTTGTGTTCGGAAGCGGGTGAGGCGGCGGACGTCGATGCGGCTGGGGCACGCGAAATCAGGCCGTCCAAGGCATCGAGCGGAATGAGCAGCCTCGAACCGGGGCCGCCCGGCTGGGCGAAGTCAATCTGGCCCCGCCGGATCCAGCGACGAACCGCTGTCGATGAGACGCCGGCGCGGCGGGCGCAGTCGTCGACCGACTCAAAGCCGCGCTCTGGCTCTTGATCGCCGGGTTGGGATTGAGTTGACTGTGGTTGGTGTGTGGCCATCGAAGCAGTCCAGAGATCGACCTAGATTCATTCACCCTCTGGAAGCTTCCTCATCCGAAATTACGTGGACGTTAACTTTGCCCTTCCCGGTTCTAAGATGGGTGAGCAAGACGCGCACAACGGTCCAGATTGACACAAACACCTATCTGAAAAAGACTTGCGACTAACGATGCCCCATAAATTTTTGGAGGCGCTGGCCCAACGCCAGTTCCAGCTGAAGTCGAGAAGGGCGGGCTTTCGCGCCGTTCGAGCTCTAGCAAGGCATCGGGACGCAAAAGAATTCGACGAGGACCAACGTGCGTGGCTAAGGAATCTTCGAAAGGCAGAGAGAGTAATGACGGCGAAGGCTGCCAACGCGGAGCCGGATGTGCGGAAGATTTACCTGCGCCCGGAAGACGCGCTGTCCGGACTCGATGCATCGATGCGGTGGGAGGTGACGCGACGCCACCCGTACTACGCTGAGTTTTGGAAGGTCTTGAACAACGACGAGCACGAGGGTGCGAAGAAGTCGGCTCAAACCGATGACCCTGCGGGTCAGTCGCCTGAAGAGCTGCGAGAAGCTGCGATTCAGAGCGCGATGTCTTGGGGCCTCACAGCCGTACCCAGAGGGCAGGACGACGCCGAGCGAGCTCGCGCACTAGCTCTCCGCGATCGCGCAATCCGCATGCTGCATGCGATTCGCGTAGGGCGCCTTGCGCCGAACCCAGCCTTCGAGTTCGATAAGCTCGACGATGAAACACCGAGTACGATGTTCCTCTTCGCGTCGGTGACTCCAGTGACGGTACGGCACTACGCGAGGGTTTTACTTTGTGTGCTTCCGTCGAAGAGCGTTGTCGAACTTGCGATTCTTCTCTGGCGAGCCGGTGCGGATCAAGCAGCGATTCCAGGAGACACGTCGCGCCGCGACATACAGCGACAGTTCGCGCTGTCGCTGCTCGAAGACAGGAACGACCATTGGCTGGACCTTGTCCCGAGCGAAACCATTTTCCACGTTGATCCGAGGCCGTCGCTTCGGCAAATCTTGGAAGACATCGAAGGCCAGGCCAAGCTCCTCAAAGGCAAGTACGAACTCCCCGAGACCCGGGTCCACGCAGCCAAACAGCGAGAATACCTGAAAGTCTGGGATGCGTGCGAAGGCTGGTCGGACGGCGTCTACCATCCCGGAACAGAGAAGACGTTCAAGCAAGTCGCCCAGGCGAATCATGAGTCGGTCTCTACCGTGTTCAGCAAGTACGCGAGCGGGTTCAAGCTAGTCACGGGCCTTGACTTGAAGCTCGAACTGTGGCTGGATATCGTCGCTCGCTACAAGCTGTCTCTGGTAACGGATTCTAGCAAATTTCGGAAACGCGGCTTCCGCCGCAACCTAATTGCTCGCAGCGTTCTAGACGTGCCTGAAAGCCGCTTGACGAAGCAATCGTTCGACGGCGTGACCCCAGTCTTCACGGAGCAGTCGGAAAACTGCGACCCATCCACTGACATGGAACTCGACGAGCTAATTAAGGGGATCTTGGCGTCACTCGGGACCGACAAGTCCGCGGAGCAGATCGCCGAGGAGCTAGGGATTGACGTGAGCACAGTAACGCGGCTGCGCCAGCGGCATGGCGAAATCGGAGAGCAGTTGTTTTCGGAACTGGAGCAGGTTTGAGTACTTCGCCGGTCAAGCGAATCGAAATTACACGCGGCATAATAAGTATCCGTGCTTCATGGCCGTGCCGAGTGGAAGCGGGCAAGGCTGCTCCAGCAAGTCGAGTCAGCACCTCCAACAAGCCTCGCGGGGCTAAACCCCTTCAAGTACTTATGACGCAAAAACTGCAAAAATTTAGTGGTTAGCGATCGGTAGATCGGTTGCAGTTGCAGTCCCTGATATCCGGACACTGACCTGCGTCGCCCGACCTCATCCGTGTGCGATACGCGAGCCCGGGCGTTGACAACCGCACCCAGGAATTGCCCGCGCTCTCAGTCGAGGACGCCGCCGATTCCTTGTTTCGATTATCAGCCAAATACAAGCGGAAAACGCGACGATTTGATGCTTCGGCTGGTGTGGGCCTGCCGCTATGTCGGTCTGAACGGTGCTCCGCATCGTCCGGATGTCCATCGGGCGGGAGGGCAGGGCGCCGAGAACTCGGCCGTCGCCAACGGCGGCGAACGGCCGCTTATTGCCGCCCAGGCGTCACGAGATAACCTCATAGCGACGACGACATCGGGGACGATGGTGGATCGCGCACTGGTGGCTCGAAATCCCGTCACCTTGAGGTCCAGAACGGCTCCCCTGGACAACGATGCGCCATCCCCTGACCCATCATCCGCCGATGCACTACGCCCACATGCTCCCCGACCGCGGGCCCGACGCATGGGAGCCACTCGAAGAGCACCTGCGCTTGGTGGAGGAACTGGCGGCAAATTGGCTCCGGCCTTTTTGCTGGAGCGCCAGGCGTTGCCGAGTGGGGCAGAACGCTTGGCCGTTGGCATGACCTGGGGAAACCCTGCCGAATTTCAAGTAATTCTCGAGGAAGCGGAGGGCGTTGATGCCCACATCTAAGGGGTCACTGGGCGGGGCGATCATTCCACGGCCGACACCCAGCACGCCGCCGAATCAGTACTCCGGTGGGGCCGCCGATTGGCGTACGCCCTCGCTTGGCATCACGCTGGCCTGGCGGACAGCCAACAACTGGGCGACCGGCTGAACAAAACCGTCGAGCCATGGCGAGACGCAGCGACCGTTGACGCTGTCGCTACTTCCGAGCTGTGCAAATTGAATTACCTTGGGGACGGCGTAGTCATTGAGCACCAATCCAACCTTGACCCATCCAAGAAATCGCGTCTCAACCGCCTAGCGGCCGAAGACTGGGACGCGCCACGGATCGTCACCACCAACGTGCAGCACTTCGACTCGCTGTTCGCCTGCCGAACGATCCCTGCCGCAAGCTGCACCGCTTGGCCGGCAGCGTGAAAATTCTCGACGCGGCCCACACACTCCCGCTGGAATTGCTTCGGCCCTGGACGCGCAGCACGCGGTCGTACTTCATCAGCTCCCGCACGCTGCCGAGTGACGTCCGATCGCAGCCGGAGGGGCTTCTTGGGTCGGCCCCCGCCGCTATGGCGGTAGGGGCGGTTGGTGACCGGCGGCGCCCCAAGCCAGCAAGAAAACGTGGTGGGGACCTCGTTGACGAACGGGTGCTCATGATCGCTCGGGCGCTGCAAATACAACGGCTTTGAGCCGTACCCCCTGTCGAACGCCAGCCAGTCGAACCGCACGCCGTTCTGCCGTGCGCAGTCGTAGAGCCCCAACGCCATCCGTTACCTCGATCGGTAGACGACTTCGTCGGGGATGCCGGCCTCTCAGCAGCGCCCGCGGTCCTCTCGACCAGCTCTCAAGCGGGAACAAGTCGCCGTCGATCAGGTAGTGGAAATCACCGCTAGCAGCCCGTTGATCTAAACACATATTTCTGCGGCCCGCCGACGGCGTGGCCGGCGGCCGCAAAAGTTTATACCGCGGGTTGATCGAGTCGATGGCGCGTCCCACGAGCTGAGCAGCGCCGCGATGAGAAGCCAGGCGAGCTGCATAAGCCCGGCGGAGCCACCTTCGCCCGGCAGGCCCCTCGGCGTGCCGATCCCGAACAGCTTCCGCATTACCAGGCCCAGGTTCCGCACCAGCGCCGACGTCAGTAACCGCTTCCTCACCTTGTCGATCCCCCGCAGCCATGTGCGGCGTGACCCGCCGGTGTCGCACACGTGGGCGAAGCTGCGCTCGACCCGTTCACTCCTCAGCCGCTGGAGCCGTTTGTTCTTGGCGGTCTTGGTCCGCCGGCGGTTCCCCTTCACCGCGCGCTGCTGCTCGACTGGCTTGGCGCTCAGACGCGACTCGCCGCGGCGCTTGGGCTCCGGCACATACGTCCGCACCCCGACCGACGTGACTAGTTCCAGCTGCTCGGCAGCGTGGTAGCCCTTGTCGGCAACCGCTTCTTCGATCTGCGCTTCCAGCCCAGCCTCTGACAGGTGCGTCTGCGCCTCCATCACGCTGTCGCAGAGGGTCTTCGTGTCGCTGTGGTCGCCGTGATAGACCTCTGCCGCCAAGATCAGTTCCGTCTCGATATCGACCACGTGCTCCGCCTTGTACGCCAAATGCGTGCGGCCGTCCTTGAGCTTGGTGATCCGCGCGCTCGGGTCGGTCGTGCTGACCCAGTCGGCGTTCGAGACCTTCTTGTTCTTCCGCTTCTTGTCGAAACGGCGGACCTCGTCGTCGGTCGGCTCGTCTCCCTCCTCGATCACTTCTTCCTTCTTCATCAAGCCGACGACGTACGCCTTCCAGTCCTCTCCGGTGTCGCGTCGCACGATACTCTTCATCGCCGCATCGGCTTCCTACGTGGTCGAGTCGACCGCCACCGTCTTGCCTTTGAGCAGCCCCTGCTGCGCCGCCAGTTGCAGCACCAGCCGGAATACTGCCTGATGGACTTCCAGCGGCAGGCGGTCGCGGACCCGGCTAAGCGTCGAGTGATCGGGGGTCGCCTCGGTCAGCGGAACGCCCAAAACTCCCGCAGGCTGAGGCTGTCGGCGCACCGCCACGCGATGCCGCGCTGCGAACCGATCCCCTCGAAGTAGCCCACCATCAGCATCCGGAAGTAGACACCCGGCGGGATCGACGGCCGCCCACGCGTGCCGGTCGGCTGGTAGTACGGCTCGCACAGTTCCTCGACCTCGCGGTCGAAGCCCGCCTCGGAAAGCAGCCTATTGAGCCGCTCGTAGAACGCGTGCCCCTGACTCTTGGGCAGCTGCTCTGCCGTCACGAACAACACGTCCTGCCGGTCCCGCTCTCGCCTTCCCATCCCCATCACTTCGCTCCTGCTCAAGTGACCCTTTCGTCGGTGAGGCAGTTTAGCGCCAAGAGTTGGTGCGGGGGAGTGGTATTTTTCAACGGGCTGCTAGCGCACCCCCACAAAGGTATGAGGTTACTCGTCGTTCCGTATCTCAATCTCGTTGCATAGGCCAGCGAAGGCAAGGCATATCACCCTCCTCAGTTCTGCAGCAAATCTTGGCGGATGTCGAGTCGTACGGGGGCTACCCGCCTCACCCTGTGGTTCGAGTCGTCCGCCAACAGGCCACACGGCGGTAGCGAACGAGGCCGAACAGCACAAGGCAACTCCCCACCATCGCCAGCGAGCTGGGCTCGGGGACGGTTGATCCAAGTGAGGACCCCTCGATCGGCGGATCGACGATCATCGGCGGATTCAGCAGCAGGTTGATCGCGTTCGTCAGGTAGGCCATGCCATCGTCGGTGTAATTGACTAACGCATCGTTCCCACCGAAATGACGGGCGCTCATGTACATCCGCCAACCCGCGTTCACGCGCGGGTCTTCGGTGGTCGGCAGCAGTCGATCGCCCGGCGCCCAGATGGCGGAGGTGATGTAATTATCGGGGGCGCCGCCGTTGACGCCGTTACTCCCAATCTCGGTGGTGGTAAGGATGGTCCCACCAAGGAAGACCCCGGGATTCTCTGGGTCCTCGGGGCCGAGGTTGTCCTGCGGACGTTGCGCGTACGGTCCAGTGAAGCTCTCCGCAGCGACCGTGAAGCCAGATAGCCCGAAGTTACCCGACCACAGCGTGTACTGCTCGGGGCCGATCGTCGGCGTCAGGACTGGGTCGGTGGTGTCATTCATCAGCGTGCCGGTGGGGTTGCCGACGTTGTCGCGCCACACGGTATAGTCGGCGGCGTTAACCGTGTTGTCCGCATTAAAGTCACCCGCGGGGTTGGCGCCCAGCACGACCCGTTCGGGGACCGATCCGAGAAAATCGAAGTAATCATCCGTGCCATCGTTATCGAGGGTGATGCCCTGGAATAGCGCGTCGCGTACGTCTTGATCGATGTCGGCCCGGAGACGCGATTCGCTTGCCTCGGTCCGCACCGTGGTAGCCATCAACAGCGCGTTTGCGTGTGTCTGCTCGAACCAGCGGAAGCGGTCTGCCCGTACGGCAAACGTGTGGTGCGACAGGATGGGCACGGTGGTCGCGTCCACCGCGGTGCGGAGCGCGGCGTTGTTGAACGGCCCGCTGCCGTCGGGGCGGTTGCCAAAAATCACAAGGTCGTACGCGCCGGCCCACGCCTCCACCGCTGCCACAGTGAGTTGAGCGGCCTGCGTGTCGTAGGTGACGGTCAGGCCCAGCGTGTCGGTCAGCAGCCCATGGTAGTTGCCGATAATCGCAGTGTTGGGGTCCGACTGATCCACGGGTAACCCGTTCACCTGGTCGCCGATGTAAAGCACGTTTTGACCGTTTGCTGGCTCGCCCGCCAGAAGCATGGCACATGCCAAGATCGAGCAACCTCGAAGAAAATGCAGCATCACAGCTCCCTCCCAGAAAAGAACTAGAGAAGTTATTCGGAACAAACAAAGGACGGCCGGCCGCCCGTGCATGCACGACCAGTAGGACCCTCCGGCGTAGCTGGCCTCCCTGACGAGGGGTGCAAGAACCGAGGACTCGTGAAAAGGCTTCCGATGAAAAGTCTCGCCCAAACGCCCGGCCGGCGCCGGAAGGGCGATCGTCGACCGAATCTTCCACCGCAGGCGGTTCAACCAAGCAGATCGAACCACCGGCCGCGGAACTCTCGGCAGAGTGATAGGTCGGCGGGCGGCGCTACGGGACAAAGAAACTGAAAAAATGGTCCACTTCTGCGGCGCATCCTGGCTTCTAGCGGGTCTGGCCCTCGGCCCCCCCCTGCTAGAGCGCAATCCTAAGGCAAGTGCGAGAGCGCGTTGCGTCGATGGCATGAGCAGAGGACGTCAACACTGCTCGCGGCGCCGCGGGCCGACTTGCAACTCCCCGCCGGGCCACCCCCTGTTGGCGGCCGTTGAGTTTTTCAGGCTGACGCCGTCGCCGTACGGGAGGCTAGCCCCTTTCGGCGCCAGTCAGCACCAACAGCCAGTCGTGCAGCACAGGCGTCGGGGGCGCCTCCCATCCGCCTTGGGCGTCCGTGGTTATCTCCCCCAACGGGAACACTTGGGTCGACATCGGGTCGATATATCTGGCCTGGAAACTTGTGTTGGGCGCTAGTTGCCGAACCACGGGGGGCACACGCCACGGCGCCACGCCGTTGGGGAAATAGATCATCCTCATTCGGTCCCCAATCCCGGCGGCATACGCTCCGCGTGGTTCGTCGATCGTAGCCGGATTGGAAATCCACTCTGGGTTGGAAGTGAGTTTCTCCCAGGAGTATCCCAGCAAGATCCTGCGGCCTGCCCCCACGTGCGCGGAGCCAGGCCATCGGTAGGCGTCATCCCACGCGGCGTTGCCCCACGTCTGACCGCCCGGCGAAGGTCCGAAGGGGTTGTCGCGGCAATTAAACTGCCAGATACCATCGGCGCCATAGGAGAACCCAGGCGCGCCTGTGAGCATCGAGCTCCAGAACAAGATTCGCTGGATCTTTTCCTTGCACTCCCCGTTCATCCCTTCGAAGCACGCCTCTCCGATTAAGACGGGTCGCCCTGGGTAGAGCTTACGCGCCGCGTCAAGGTGATCGGCAGCAGTCGCTACGGACGCATCCTTGTGCCCGGGTTGGATCATCACAAAATCCAAGGCATCCATGTCCGCCAAGGGCCTGAGCCCGCCAGAAGCGGGGCCCGGGTGCACCGACCGAAGTCTCTGATATGGGTCGATTGCGCGCACGTAGCTCGCAACCTCTCCCCAACCCTCGCGCTGCGACTGCCGCGCGGACGCTGCTGCTTGGTTGTCCAGCAGGTACCACGGGAGCACCGCTTCCCCACACAGCGTCCAGGTGACAGGGTAGGCGCCGTAGCGGGCGATCAAGTAGCGCCAGTGCCGCTTCATCTTCTCAACCCCCATCTCCGGCAGGTAGTACCCCCATGCCCCCACGATATTGGGAACCAACCCCTCTCGTACGAGCCATGCGATGCGCTGATCGACTAAATCGAAGTACTCTGGGTTGATGGTCTGATAACCGGGTGTCCATGCGTGGCCCGCGGCGTTGGCGCCGCGAGGATCGAACGACTGGATGTCGCACGGGAAGGCGATCGCTAGTTGGATCACACTGAAGCCCTTTTCCTTTCTGTCGGCCGTGAGCAACTGGAACCCGTCGGGCCAGTCGAGCCGTGACGTCATTCCATGCCACCACGAATCCGCAAGCCACAGGAAGGGGTGACCGTCCTGGTGCCGAAATAGGCGGCCTTCCTGATATAGTTTCAAGGGCCCGTGCGCGAGCAGATCGTTCCCTCCTGTGTACTCGATGACGGAAATACGGCCCCGCCGCGCATGGAGTCGCTCGTTCGAAACGTCGTTGCATGCCGTCCTAAACTGGTACTCCCCGAGGTGAGGCGAGCTAAACCGGAACCTCCACTCATTGCCGCCCGCCCAGAAGGCGGGCAACCTGAACTCCGCCCCATCCGCATCGGTCAGGACGGCATTCAACTCGACGTCTGCGAACGCATCGCGGTACTCGATTTCAGAGTAACAAGACCATTCGATGATGCAGTTGCGTTCAACAGTTAGTCGGATGTTCGAGCGATGGAGCGCGCCACGGCCTTCGTCTGCTCCGCCTTCCGCGCACACTTGATGCGTACCAAGCCAGGCAGCGAGCACGCCGCAAACGAACACCACGTACGCGCTAAAGCAGCGATGCCCGAGGGCCAACTTCAATACTGGCATTGGGGGTTTCTGGGTGCTTTTGGATCGCAAAGAGAGGACTTGGTCGAGCAATGCAGACGCGGGGCTGAGCGACCCTCATGACACGCGCTAGAGGACGAGCGTGCCGACTATCGCTGGGAGCTAGGATAACGACAGACGGAGAAATCGGGACAGGGAGTATTCGCAGTCCAAGGTTAGTCGAAGTTGACTACAACTCGGCGAAGCGATGTCAGGGTTGGGGAACCCGAGTCGACCACCTCGAGGATCACGTGTACGTCCTTGGGGGCGCCGTCGTGCAGCGGATCAACGGAGACCACTTCATTCTTGTTGCCCGTAGGTGTGATCGTTGCTTCGCCACCCGCTTCGACATCGATCCACCATCGGAACTCAAGCGGGCCTGCGTCGGGGTCGGACGATCCGCTCGCGTCCAGCTTCACGGGGCCGCCTGGTCGCCCATGAACGAGCAACGGCCGGAGCGCCGCGTCGCCGTTAATCTGCACCCGCGGCGGGTGATTCGCCTGGTCGGGGTCCGTGACGCACCAGTCCATGCGAGCTGCAAACTCGGCCTGAAAGTAGGGGCGCCAGCGAGACACGGTCTGCGTGGCGGCGGGCCCCGGGGCATTTCGCCAGACGCCCGGGGAACTCTCAAAGAACCGCCCGCCCCAGCCCCCCCAATCGGGGTGATCGGGGTCGTGCAGTCCGCTCGGGAGGAAGTAGAACCAAGAGGGCGTGTCTCCCTCCTTCATCGCCGCGTGCGGGTTGGGCGCTGTCCATGTCTTGGTCGGGTAGAGCGCGCCCAGCGGGCCGTGGTCCGCGATGACATGGCGACTAAGCCAGTCGCGTGAAGTCAGGCTTTCATCGCCGCCGAGGTACATGCCGCGAAACGCCGACTCGCGATTGTCTCTTCCCTTAGCGGACTTGCTAAGCACGTAGCACGAGAAGTCGTAGCGCGACGCGAGCTGCTCAAAAATCCCATCCTGATCCTGGATGTCGTGCACACGCAGCCTGCTGAGGCACTGCCGTAGCGCCGCGTCGCCGTGCTGATGCTTCACGTCCCACAGCGCCTGGGCGAGGTCGGTCTGTCCCCCCCAGATCGCCACATTCAATGGCCCGGCGTCGAAGCGTAGCAGCGCTTCGACAAGGAGTTGGGAACCCGCTGTATGCTTAGACTCGCCGATGGCGCCCCACCCGCGTTCTGGGTTGCCAGAGACAACCCGACGTCGCAAGTCGTCGGCCTCTGGGAAGCGGACATCGTGCAGGCGTAGTCGCGGCAAGACCTGCTCGTATGCGTTGATCGCTTGGTGGATCAGGTCTGGACGCGTGACCTTGCTGCTCAGTTCGTTCGGCGTGCCCGAGGCAGAAGCCACTAGGCCTTCGATCTCAAACTCGTTCGCGTAGACCAGCAGCCGCACCAGGGACTGAATATCATCTGGGTCGCCGCCAATGTCGCTGGTGACGACTAGACGCGGCCTGGCGTCGGACCCCTGAGAGGCGGGACTCGCGTCCGTTGGGGGCGCCGCGGCAATCGCTAGGACCGCGCAAAGCAAGCGCGGTCCGAGGGGTCGTCCACAGAGCAGCGCTGCGCGTTTAGTCGTTCTCGGCCGTAGCGTCATCGTAGTCTCGGTTGGTTGGCTACTGAAACAGCGGGCGGGACATCTGGCGATCCATCGCCGACCAAATCGTCTCCAGCTCGGCGAGCACCTCCGGGCGGCTCCCGGCGAAATTCTCTGATTCATCAATGTCCTTCGCGACATGGTAGAGCTCCCACTCCCGGGGCTCCTTCGTGTCGCTCGCGGCAACGATCTTCCAGTCGCCGTGCCGCAACGCGGCGAGGTGGCCTTGGCGCCAATAAAGTGTCTCATGCGAAGAGGCGGCGCCGCGATCAGCAATCACCGGCAACAGGTCTTGCCCTTCAAGCCGTGACGGGAGCGGTCGCCCGCTCAGCCGCGCCGCGGTCGCGTAGATGTCGAGCGAGCTCACGATCTTGTCACACACCTGCCCCGCCGGCGCCCTTCCGGGCCAGCTCACAAGGAACGGGACCCGCAACCCACCTTCGTACATCTCCCCTTTCCCGCCCCGGAGCGGCAGATTGCTCGAAGTCAGTTCCTGCGTCGGTCCGCCGTTGTCGCTGAGCAACACAACCAGCGTATCCTCCGCCAGCCCCAGTTGCGCAAGACGCTCCACGATGCGGCCAACGCTGGTGTCTACATCGGCGAGCATGGCCGCAAACACCCGTCGTTGCAGCCCCTCGATCGAGGCCATCGTGGCGAACGTCTCGGACTTGGCTTGCAATGGGCTGTGCACCGCGTTGTAGGACACCGTCAAGAAAAAGGGCACGCGCCGGTTACGCTCCAAAAAATCGATCGCCTCGTCAGTAAAGGCGTCGGTCAGGTAACGCCGCTCAACGACCGGCTGTCCCCCGCGTAGGATAGGATTGTTGGCGTCGTAGGGGGGCTCGTCGCGTGCCGTATGGGTTGAGAGCACAAGCGTGTCGGAGGCATGATATCGATCGCCGTTCCCCGCGGGCAGAACGGCGCGGCGGAGCATGGTGTAGGCGTCCAGGTAGGGGGGCGGGACATAGAAGTGCCCTTCGTGCAGGAATCCGAAGAACTCATCGAAACCATGTCGTAGCGGGTGAAATGGGGGCGCACCCCCCAGGTGCCACTTTCCAACAAGCCCGGTAACGTAGCCGGCAGACCGCATGAACTCCGGCAGCGTCAGTTCGGCGTTGGGTAGGCCGGTTTTCGGCTCTTCGTTCTGCGCTCCAGTCGGGTTGAACTCGTAGCCGAAACGCGTGGGGACCCGCCCGCTGAAGATTCCTGCACGCGAGGGGCTGCAGTTCGGAGCGGTCACGTAGGCCTGGGTGCAACGGACCCCGGAGGCGGCCAGCGAATCGATATTCGGAGTCGGAATCTCAGGGTTCCCCTGGCAACCTAGTTCTCCGTAACCCAGATCGTCGATGATTAGCAGCAACACGTTGGGCTGGCCATGAGACGGCCCTTCAGCCTGGGCGGGCGCCCCCCCTGCCATCGCTAGAAGGATCGAAGCCGTTCCGCTTGCAAGTAGTCGCATCATCAAGGCTGTGGCGTCGGTTGGCGCGTTGGTTACGTCCGGATGCGCGGGCGCACCACGACTGACCGCAAGCCGGGCCACGCCAGCAGCGCGAACGCCGCGAGCATCGACCAGGTGGCCGGCTCCGGAGCTTGCACTGCTTGGGCGGGCGCGGCGGCTGCCGCCCCGATGCTCTGCCGCCAAACCTGATAGTCACCCGGGCCGATTTGGCCGTCGGCGTCGCCGTCGGCGCCGGTCCCCGGGGTCAGGGAGGCGCCCAGCGTGTCGCGCCACACGGTGTAGTCGGCCGCATCGACCGCGCCGTCGCCGTTGTAGTCGCCCGCGATGGCGACGATCGGCTGGCCGAACACCGTCACCTGGTCGATGCGCCACACCTCGCTGACCTTCGAACCATAAACCTCAATCTGTACACGCAGGTTCGCGTTGTTCTCCGCCCCGCTTGGGAGCGCGAGCACTGCCGTAGAAACCGGGGCCGCGGCGCCCGCCTCGCTGGCCCATGCCGCGGAGGCCGGCTGGTCCTGCCCTTGCCAAGCCCCGTGGTCCAGCAGCAAGCGTTGCCAGCCGTTGCCATCCGCTAGGTCGAAGCGGATCTGCAGATAATCGGACCAATTAGGCGCCAGCCCGCTCAGGTCTTCTAGCGTCTCGTACGTTTCCGCGCCCTCCTGGAACGCCGTCAATTGAACGGCGATCTCGTGCATGCCGGTCGTATCGACGGTGCGCGTCAAGCTCGTGGGCTGGTTGCTAGAAGAGAGCGCAACCGTGTTGCCGGCAACCGTCGCGGCGCTCCACGCCGATGGGTCGGATTGCAGCCAGGCGCCGGCGGAACCGACTCGGCCGCCGCCACCCGACGCGCCGGGATCAAGCTCAAAGTTGTCTGAGAACACCACGCCGCTGGGGGCGGGGGGCGGCTCGGGCGTGGTGCCGGCGAGGTAGTCGAGCACCCCCTGCAGCTTCGGCGTGTCGAAGATGGATTGGTTCTCGTACTCCTTGAGCCCCCAACTGCCGAAGCCGCCGAAAGCACTCGTTGAGGAGAACAGCATGAAGTCTTTCCCGCCAACGCGCTGCCACTCTTCCAGCATCTGTCGATAGAGGTCGCGCATCTCGGGCTCGCGATTCATTTCGCTGAAGATGTCGACGAGCTGTTGATCTTGGTTGAGCACTCCGTGCGCGACGAGATGTTGCCCACCCTCGTACGCAAACAGGTCTACCCCGTAGGTCTGGGCTTTGGCCGCGTAGCGCTCCATGCGCGCCACCGCGTCGTCGAACTGGCCTCGAAACCACTCCCAGCGTTGCTCGGAGGTCCATGCCTTGATTTGGGCCGCGTCCGGATTGGTCGAGCTTGTCCGGATGACCCCCTGCACATACGGCGCGATCGCGATGGCGTCCACGTTCTCGGCAATGTCGCCGTACTCCATGATCCGATCGATCATGGAGCTGTTCCCGGCCTGGCTGCCGATCACCCGGGTAAGGCGTTGCATCCCCTGAGGGTCAGCCCCTCCCCGGGTGAAGACCTCCTCGAAGATCTGGAATACCTCGGCGGAGCGCTTGGCGTACCAGTGCTGACCGGCAATCCACGGCTCCTGGCTGGGCTCCATGACTAGCCCCTGCTGGATGGCGTACTGCGCCTGCTGGAACTGCCCATTCCACACCTCGTTAGAGAGTTCGACACGGATGTTCAGCGCGGGGTTGGCCTGATCGCGGATCGTCTCCGCCATGCTGCGGACGAAGTTGTCGTCTGCTAGGTGAGGGACGTTGAACCATGGATTGATCCCGGCCTGGTTGGCCAGAGCGATCTGATACTCAATCGCTACGCCGTTGTCGCTGGCCTGCGTGCTGTCTGTCGTAAGCGTACGCTCCGACCACGCGCTGATGGGATTGCCGTTGGTGTCCTGCCAGTCCATGAATCGAAAGCCATCCATCATCGACCACGAGTCGAGAAACTCTTGGCGGAAAGGGTTGGAGGGTTCGCCTGCTTGGTACGACGACTCCAGCGCGGCCGGAACCAACCGCAGGTTTCGCACCGGATCGCTCGGCGAGGTGGCGTTGATCCGTATCGTGTAGCGTTTCTTCTGGTCGGCCCCAACAATGGGCGCATGGATACGCCCGCTGCTCGCGTTGTAGCCGTCGGTAATGCTGACACTGCCGACCCCGTCGTAGAGCAACACGTACTCGCCCCCGGCGACACCGATCGGCTTGTCGAAGAGTCGGTAGGCGGAGCCAGAATTGATCTGGGCCGGGTAGCCGTCGTCCCGGACCACCATATTGCCGTCGTAGTTGAAAGGGGTGCCGTTGTTCCACCCAGCCCCCTTCATCAAGTCGATAAAGGGGAGCTCTCTGGAGTAATAGTTGACGCCGGTCAGATTGAGCCCGACGGGAACCCTAGTTGTCTGCCCCAGCGTTTCGACGCAGCATAAGGCCAGCGTCAGCAACCAGGGGCTAGAGATTCGGTGCGTCATCGCTCTGGGCTTCCCTCGGGGTTCTCTCGGAAGCAGGCTCGGCCCGTCGAAGACCCGATCCGTGCGACGCACGAGGACGGTGACGATTCCGCGCACGCTTCAAGGCGCAGGCGAGGATCGGTGCTGGCGATAAACAACGCAGACGAGGATGGGACTACTGTCCGCAAATGCCGTTGACTAGTGCGATGGATCTCGATCGGGGCAGTGCATGGGCTCGGCAGGCGCGGAGCTGCCTGCGGAGCGCTTGCATGCCCCACACACGAAAGGACTCGACCGGCCTAACCGGGACACCCTCGCCATCAGAAACCGGCAAAAATCCCGGCGGGGGATCGCCACCGAAGCGTGCGGTGCACCGCGGGTGCAAAACGCATGTCCCGCTTCTGGCCCGAGACGCCTTCTACTTCGCAACCGTGCCGCGCAGCCCGCGGGCTAGGCGCAGGTGAGCGCGTCTCGGCTGCCCGACTCCCTACGAGTGGGCGGCCCGACCAGAGGCGCTCCCGCCTTGTCGATCGCGACGCAGGAGGCCTGCGTCGTATGCATTCGCAGCCCTGCCTCAAATCCACAATCCACGATGGAATTGGTCTCCTCCCGCTCGGGGCGTCGCCTGGCCCTGCTGCTAGCGTGCGTTTGCCTGCAGGGGGTTGGTCACGCCCCGGCCGCCACGGTCTACGTAGCGCCGTGGGGCGACGACGCCAACCCGGGCGCTTTTGATCAGCCCAAAAGGAACGCCCAGATAGCGCTGAACGCTCTGCAGCCGGGCGACACACTCTACTTCCGCGAAGGGCTCTACTCGCTGAATGGCCCGCTGACGCTCTCCAAGTCGGGGAGCCCAGACAACTGGATTACGATCGCCAGCGCGCCGGGCGAAACCGCGGTGCTCGACGGCGCCCTGTCTGCGCGGGACGACGACTCGATTCTCGAAGTGCGCGGGCAGAACTACGTCAAGATCGAGAACCTGCGGCTGCAGAACTCCAAGGACCAGGGCATCTCGGTCTGGAAGTCAAAGCATGTCGTGATTCAGAACAACCACACCTACAACACCTACGGACCGGGGATCGGGGTGTGGGGTGACGCCGGCGCCCAAGCCCCCAGCCAGTACATCACGGTTTGGAACAACAAAGTAGAAAAGCCCAACTCCTGGGACGCCCCCGGCGAACACCCCAACCCCGCTCCCAACCACCCGCCGCACGAAGGCATCTCCCTGGGCCGCGTAGAAGACTTCGAGGTCGCTTACAACGAGGTGTGGGGGGGTCAGAAAGAAGGGATCGACTCCAAGGGGCCCAACAAGCGGGGCGTGATCCACCACAACTACGTCCACGACCTACCCCGCGTGGGGATCTACGTCGATGCGTGGACCAGCGGCATCGAGGACATCGAGATCCACAACAACATCGTGCACGACTCGTACAGCAGCGGCCTCAGCGGTCTTGTCTCCATCAACTCAGAAGACAACCAGACGGTCGACAACGTCCGGGTGCACCACAACCTGGGCTACAACATCAAGCGACGCATCTTCCACGTCAACGGCAGCCCGCTAACTTCCAACGTGAAGATCTGGAACAACACCGGGCTGGATGCGGATCACGGCGTGCTGCTGACCGGCAACCTGCAAGACATCACCATCGAGAACAACATCCTTAACAACATCCGGTTCCAGATCCTTAAGGACGATTCCAGCGGAACGGGCCGGACAATCGATTACAACCTGCTGAACGCCAACCCCACTTTCGCCAACGCGTCGTCCGACGATTACCGCTTGGCCCCCGGTTCGAGCGCGATCGACGCCGGCAACCCCGACCCGGCCTACAACGACCCAGACGGTTCGCGCAACGACATCGGCGCCTTTTACCTTGGCCAGACGAACACGAGTTGGGACTACTGGCTCGGGGCGGGTTGGGACCAAGGCGCCCCGCCGCACCCCTGGGACCTGAACGACCCCGTCGGTCCCGGCGGCGCCGATCCGGGCTACGAGCCCGCGGTGCTACTGTTCGCGGACGACTTCATCCTCGACCCCTTGGCGCCCGGCCCCGTGGGACGGGGGGGCGCCGCCCCCCTCCCCACCAACGGCTGGGCCGAGTCCGGCGCCTGGACCAACTCTGCCGAGCCAGACGCCCAAGGCGTGGTCCGATCCGTTGCCCGGGGGCTCAGCGGATCGCTGACCCGTGCTATTTCCACCGAAGGCTACCACAACGTCGCGATCGAGCTGTTCGTGATGCAAGACGAATCAGCCAGCTACGAGACGCTGGAGAACGTGGTGAACAAATCGCCCGACTGGGGCGACTACTTCGAGTTGCAAATCAACACCGGCGGCGTCTGGGAGACCGTGCTGCTGGACCACGGCCAGTGGAATGGACAGAACGAGCCGGGCGCCTCCGGATGGAGCGGCCAACCAGGGAGCAACTTCAACCTATCGACCGGCTTTATCGATCTCCCTTCCACCGCGGACGACAACGCCAACCTGCAAGTCCGGCTCATCACACACGCGAGCCAGCCGAGCGAAGTCTGGTTCATCGAGTACTTTCAACTCCGAGGCGACACCGTGACAACCATCTTGGCAGGCGACTACAACAACGACGGACAAGTCGATGCCGCCGACTACTCCGTCTGGCGCGACCACTACGGGGGCCAAGCCCCCCTGACGAACGACCCCTACGGCGACCAGAACCTCGGCCCCATCGGGACCGAGCAATACGACCAGTGGCGGTCGAACTTCGGACGCACCGGCCAGCAGGGCGCCACTTCCCAGTCCTTGGCGACGCCCGAGCCTCGCGCCATCCATCTTGCGGTGCTGCTCTTGGCCGCGCGGTTTGCAGGCCGACACCGCTGGCTTGCGACTGCGTCTGGCCGGCGTGCCGGGGCGTGGCTGCTGGCGCTTTGCATGCTCGCGTTCCAGGCGGCCTGCCCCGACGCCACTTGGGCCACCGAGGGCTCGAAGCAAGGGGGATCGGTTAAGGTGACTCACCTGCGATGCGACAGCCTCGAGAACCCCCGCGGCATCGACCGGGCCGAGCCGCGTCTCGCGTGGCGGCTCGAGGCGTCCCCGACGCAGCGCGGTGTGCAGCAAACAGCCTACCACGTCCTCGTCGCGAGCTCGCCCGAAACGCTCGATCGCGGCGAGGGAGATCTGTGGGACTCTGGCGTTGTGCAGTCGGATCGTTCAATTTCGATTCCTTATGCAGGCGCTGCGCTGCGGTACGGGGCTCGCTGCTACTGGAAAGTGAAAGTCCGCCTCGCCGATGGCCAGTGGACCCCTTGGAGCGGGACCGCGAGTTGGTCGATGGGGCCGATGAACCGCGGAGACTGGTCGGCCGAGTGGATCGGATCGCCGAAGTCTCATGTGGTGGTGAATGACGCCCCGCTTGAGGGGGAGTTCTTCGCGGACCCATGGGTTCGGGAGGAGTTCGACCTGCCGGACAAACCGACCGAAGCGGTCATCTACGTCGCATCCATTGGCTACCATGAGCTGTACGTGAACGGGACCAAGATCGGCGACACGGTGCTAGAGCCTTGCGTTTCCGATCACTCCCAGCGGGCCAGGTACGTCGCCTACGACATCGCTGGCGCCCTGCGCCCCGGCAAGAACGTGATCGGGTTCTGGCTCGGGACATCGTGGTCGATCTTTCGCCCGTACCAAACTCCTGGCCGGCCAGACACCCCGCTGGTGCTCGCCCAGGCGGACCTCAAGTTCCCGTCGGGCGAGACCATCCGCATCGCGACCGATGGCGCCTGGAAGACCCACCCAAGCCCCAACGTGCTGCTGGGCGAGTGGTGGTTCAGGAACTACGGCGGCGAGTTCTACGACGCCGGCCGCGAGGCGCCCGGTTGGTGCGATACGCCCTTCGACGACTCGGCGTGGAACACCGTGCGGATCTGCCCGCTGGAACTGAAGGTCACTGCTGCGGCGCTCGAGCCCAACCGCCGTGTGACCAAGATCGAACCGCAGGCGATTGAGGAGCGGGGCGAGAATCAATACCGCATCGACATGGGCGTCAACTACGCGGGGCTGTTTGAGATCGACCTAACCGGCCAACCGGGCGACTTGGTGACGCTGGATTGGTCGGAACACCCCGACGAACGCCGGACCCACAACATCCATAGCGCCTTCCGGATCGGTCCGACCGGCAAGGGGACCTTCCAGAACCGCTTCAACTACGGATCGGGGAGGTGGATCACCATCGGCGGGCTACGCACCCCTCCGAAACTGTCCGACGCACGCGGCTACTTGGTGCGGAGCGACTTCCCCCGGGTGGGCCGCTTTGAGTGCTCCGATCCGCTGCTGAACAAGATCTACGACACGACCTGCTGGACGTTCGAGAACCTGAGCCTTGGCGGGTACGTCGTCGACTGCCCGCAACGCGAACGGATGGGCTATGGGGGCGATGCGCACGCAACGACGCAGATGGCCGTGAACACCTACGGCCTGGCCGCGTTCTACTCGAAATGGTGCGAGGACTGGCGGGACGTGCAGGGCCATCTCCCTTCTTGGGGCTTGGGCGAAGACGCCAAGACTCGGCCTGCGCCCGACGAGGGGGCGTTGCCCTACACAGCTCCGACCTACTGGGGAGGGGGCGGCCCGATCTGGAGCGGAATCTGCATCACTCTGCCGTGGCTCGCCTATCGACATTACGGGGATCAAGCGGTGCTCGAAGACAACTTCCCCATGATGCAGAAGTGGCTGGCCTACCTCGATTCGAAATCGGAAGACGATCTCTTGCTACGCTTCGGCGGGCAGTGGGACTTCCTCGGCGACTGGCTCTGGCCTGGCGCGTCGGGGATCAACGGAGACACGCGGGAAAGCCTGTTCCTCAACAACTGCTTCTGGGTCCACAACCTGGAGACCGCCGCCAAGGTCGCCGCGGCCCTGGACCGTCCCGAGCAAGCGGCCCAATACGCAGGCCGCGCCGAGCAAGTGCGGCAAGCGATCCACCGCGAGTTCTTTGACGAGCAGAGCGGCGGCTACGTCAGCAACTTGCAGGCCTGCCTGGCGATCGCCCTGATGGTCGACGTCCCCCCCAGCGAGGTCCGCCCGCGGGTCGAGCATAGGTTCGTGGACGAAGTTCTGATCCACCGCGACGGTCACTTCTGGGGCGGCATCACCGGGGGCTACTTTATCTTCGGCCACCTGCTGCAGAGCGGACGCAACGATCTCGCCTACACGATGGTCTCAAAGCCGGATTACCCGGGCTGGGGGAACATGATGCGTCAGGGGGCAACCACCCTGTGGGAGAGCTGGGAGGGTCACAAGTCGCGCCTCCACAGCTCGTACCTCCATGTGGGCCCATGGTTCATGGAGGGCCTCGCCGGCATCGTGCCAGACGATCAGCACGCGGGCTACAAGCACTTCTTCGTGCGGCCCGGCCTGGACGCAAGCGACTCGATCACTTGGGTCAGGGCGTCGTACGACTCACCCTACGGCGAGATCCGTGTCGCCTGGGAGAAGATTCACGGTGAACTGAGGCTCCGGGTCACGGCGCCCCCCAACACCTCCGCCACTTTGTGTCTCCCTATCGCCCACGCTGCGCGGATTACTGAAGGCGGAACGACCATCGAAGGGGGTTGGATCACACAGCGAACCCCTAGCGACGGGCAGATGAAAATCACGATCGGCTCGGGCGAATATGACTTCGTCGTGCCGCTAGCCGACCTGAACGTTCGTTCCGCCGAAAAGCCACAAGCGACATCCCTACCATGATTCGACGCCACGTTCTGTTCGCGCTCGCATTGTCGCTGACGTTCTCGATCGGGCTGCGTTTCACTCCCAGCGCAATTGGACAACCAGCGGACCGTCCCAACATTCTCTGGATCACGTCCGAAGACAACTCGGCGTCTTGGCTTGGCTGCTACGGCAACGCTTTGGCCAAGACCCCGCGGATCGACCGACTCGCCGCGGAGGGGGTCCAGTACCGCAACGCGTTCTCGAACGCCCCGGTGTGCGCGGTGGCCCGCTCCACGCTGTTCACCGGCGTCTACGCGACGACGCTGGGGACACAGCACATGCGTAGCCGGCACGCGATACCCGACCGCTTTCGTCCGTACGTGAGCTACCTACGCGAGTCGGGCTACTACTGCACCAACAACTGGAAGACCGACTATAACTTTCTCGGCGAGGACGAGTCGTGGTGGGACGACTCCAGCGAAACCGCCCACTACCGCAACCGGCCCGAAGGCGCCCCTTTCTTCGCGGTCCTCAACTTCACCACCTCGCACGAGAGCTCGCTGTTCACGGAGAAGACCGCGCAGTACCGGCAATCGGGCCTGATCCCGCCTGCGCCTCGGCTCGATCTCGATCAGGTCGAGGTGCCGCCCATCTACCCCGACACACCCGTCGTCCGCCGCGATATCGCGGTCTATCACGACGTGATAACGGCCATGGATCAGCAGGTTGGCCTGGCTCTCGACGAGCTCGAGGCCGCGGGTTTGGCCAATGACACGATCGTGTTTTACTACTCCGACCACGGCGGCGTGCTCCCCAGGAGCAAGCGGTTTGTCTATCACACGGGCGTCCATGTTCCGCTGATCTTCCGAATCCCGCCAAAGTTCGCGAACGACGCCACGCCCCCCGGCGGGAGCCAGATCGACTCGCTGGTGGAGTTTGTTGACTTGGCCCCCACGGCGCTCGCGCTGGCGGGGATCACCCCCCCCGAACACATGCAGGGGCGGCCGCTGCTTGCCGGCGAGGGGGCTCAGCCGCGGCGTTACGCCTTTCTGTACGGCGACCGATTCGACGAAACCCTGCGGATGCACCGCGCGCTGACCGACGGCGAGTACCGCTATGTGCACAACTTCTACCCCCACCTCCCCGGGACCCTGCAAAACGAATACCCCTACGGCATCGCGACATGGCGGGTGATGCGCGCCATGGCCAAACGTGGCGAGCTGTACGCCACGCTTGCCCCGTTCTGGAAGGCGCCCCAACGCACAGCCGAGCTGTTTCGCGTTGCGGTGGACCCGTGGGAAACAGTGGACCTGATCATCGACAACAAGGCTCCCAAACGCGATCGGGATCGAGCCGCGGCGATGCGCTCGGTATTGCGGGCCCGCATGCTGGAAACGCGAGACCTGGGCGTCATCCCCGAGGCGTTTTGGGGAGAGCTGGCCGCTGGGCAGACCATCTACGACTACGCGAACAACGGCGACTTCCCGTGGGAGGAGGCCATCGACCTTGCTTTTGCTGCTAGCGATCAGGCACCGTCCAAACTGGGTCGCTTGAAGCAAGGCTTGGAAGACGAGCACCCCGTCCTCCGCTACTGGGGGGCGATGGGCTGCCTCGAACTCGGCGGAGCCGCGGCGCCGGCCTCGAATTCGTTGAAGAGGTTGCTCGAAGACCCACACGCCGCCAACAGAATCACCGCCGCGCACGCCCTCTACCGGATCGAGCCGTCGCAGTCGCGGTTGAATACGCTGGCCGACGAGGCGATCCACGCGCGGGACGACGCCTCTGCGACACTCGCGTTCCATACGCTCTACCAGCTCGATGCGACGTCGCGCGTCTCTACGCACGATCTTCGAACCATCGCACAGGCGAGCCCAACCGGCTATGCCGCAGTTTGGGCGAATCGACTGCTCGCAGAGAGGCCGAGGCGGTCCACGACTGACCGATCAGCGACGCACCGATAGCCAGCGACTATTGCTCCGCCTGCTGCTTCGCCTTCGTCTTCAGCGCCGCCTCGGCGTCGTCGCAGGCTTGGTCGGCGACTTGTTGCAGGTAGGCGGCAACTTCCGGGTCGATAGCAATGGATTCCGAACCCATTGATCGCGTCTGCATCCAGCCTGGGAGGGCCTTCACGTAGGGATCGCTCGGGGGGTTCCGCTTCCGCTCTTCTCCCACCCGCTGCTTGGCTGCATCGTCCATAGGCGCCCAGTCGCGCACCGTGGCGGGAAGACCCTCGGCCGACTTTCCGCTGAACGCGCGGACGAAGCAGCACAAATTCAGGTAGCAGCCCAAGGCGCCCGGATGCGCAGTATCCGGCGGGTCCTGGAGCAGCAGGTCGGGGCGCTCGCGGTACACCCGCGCCCACGCACTGGAGCACGGGACGTAGACCCGCACCCCGTTGCGAACCGCGGCTTCCAAAATCTTCTTTCTGCCGAGTTCTTCTCGATCGCTCCGTCTCCAACCCATTTCGTAGATCACCGGCTCGCTCCCGGCGTCCCGCGCGGCGCGGCAATACGTGTCGATCGCGGCGCCGTGCTCCTCGCCATCTTCGCCCGTAATGAACTGGGCTACCGCCATGAGAACCACGTAATCGAAGTCCCCGTCCCGCACCACGTCGAGAAAAGTGCTTCCTCGCGGCACGCCGTACTCGTAGTCGTCGTACCCATCGCGCAGGTAGACGTGGATGCCGCTGCCGCTCCGCCCGGCAAGAATGGCCTTGGCGGGCATGCCCGCGTGGGCGCTCAGCAGTTCGGCCACTTGAAGCGGCATGTCGTTGAAGTAGGTGCTGCTCGAGCCGGCGAACAAGATTCGTCTCGGAGCAACAGCCACTTCCGCTTGGGCGCGCGACGGGGATCCGATGCACAAGCCCGATAGCAGTAGCGCCGAAGCTAGGGCGTGTGAGCAGCCTTTCTTGATGTGCATCGTTGGATCTCGCAAGGGGTCGCGCTGATGACATGTGTCGGGCGGCGGCAGGCGACCCCGAATGTCCGCCTTCGACGCCGCCAACTATTCGCTAGGGAGGCTCGCCCGCATCGCCTCGATGCGGGCCTCAAGTCCCTCGGCGTCTTCCTTGTAGGCGGCGCTGGTGAAGGCGTTCATCTGCGAGGCAAGCTGCTCATAGATCTCTTTGCGCTCACCCGTGGACGTATCTCGTTGTCGAGCCAGTTGGGTCAACAAGTCGACCGCGAGCTTCTCGGTTCTCACCTCGTCCCCGCGAGACGCAACTGCTTGAAGACTCTCCAAACGCAGCCGCACTTCCGGGAAGGTGTTGACGGAGGTGCTGGGAGAGCACCCCAAGGCCGAGGCCACTACGCATACCAAACAAGCGGCGCCTCGAGAAAGACTCGCGTTGGGATAAAGCACGTTTCGAGCGCCGAGGGGGACAGGGGGGCCGGGGGAGTCCATGGGTACGCGTTGATCGACCTTCCTGGTAGCTAACCAGCCGCGGGGGCGGGTATGGTTTGCTCCATCGCCTTGATGCGTTCGAGCAGCTTTGCCTTGTCCTCCTTGGATGTCGCCTCGACGAATGCACTTGTCTGATCCGACAAAGAGGCCAACACACTGGCTGCTTCTCCCGATGCACGGCGGCTGTGATTGCTGAACGACTCCTTCAACTCTTGGGCAACCATTGCCGCCATCTTCTTCGGCGCCGATTCGGTGGCGCTCCTCAAGGTCTGCAAGTTCTCGAGGGCTTCACTGTAGTCCCAAACATCCCCCTCCTTCGGCCGGCCCATGCAACCTTGGCAAACGGGCACCGCGAAGCAGACAAGCGTGAAGATCAGCACGAACTTCTGGGGCAGGGCGGCCCTCCGGTGACGCAACTTCATGGTTCGGTCTGCTGTTGGTTGCTTTGCGGGGTGGCCGCTGGAACGGATCATCCGATCGGGTGATTGCGGTTCGAAACAAGGGATCAGTAGCTGCCGACCACGAGGCCGTCGTTCATCATCCCGAGACGCTGATAGACGCCAAGCCGCTCGGTGATGGAAGCCTTGGGGCTCCAGCTTGCGCTGTTGCAGTACCACTCTTTGCAGGTGTCGATGTTCGATTCGATGTCATCGGAGATGAAGTGGACCGAGCAGTCGGCGAACACGAACTGGGCGCCCCCGGGGTGGAGGCTGCGGAAGCCGCCGCGAGACTCGGCGCCGTTCAAATGGAACGACACGCCGCCGCCGACGTTGGGGGTGCCGAAAGTAGAGCTGGCGTCGGCCGGTTTGCCGACCCCGGCCCAGACGGCTGCCTTGCCGTTGAGGATAAAGCTGCGTTCCCCAAGGGCCAAGGTCTTGCTGGTGCCGTCGGTGATCTGCTCCATCTTGGTCTTGCTGTTGCCGTAGAATACCCCAATGCCGTCGCCTTCTTCATCGCCGAGCCCACGGGACTCTCCCAGGGGCTGTGCCAAGCCGTGGCAAGCGACGTAGTTCGATAGCGGCACCCGCAGGCTGTTGATGTTCTTATCTTCGTTCATATCGGGGCCGGTGTCCGAGGGGCACCTTAGGTTCGGGATCACCGTGAGCAGCGCGTGGTTGTTCTGACCGGCCGCGGTTGCCGCTAGCTTGACCGTTTCTAGGTCTTTGTTACTGACGTCCATGGCGTCGAAGATATTCCGCTGCTCCATGTAAGGAAACAGCGCGACGTTCCAGCCCCAACCCGCACGGTCCGGGTTCTTGCGATCAAACTTCCACCCGGACGGGAAGTAGCCGACCGTGTCGTGGTGGTTGTGCAGCGCGATAGCCATCTGACGCAGGTTGTTGTTGCAGGAACTCCGCCGGGCCGCTTCGCGAGCCGCCTGAACCGCCGGGAGAAGCATCGCGACAAGCACCCCAATAATCGCGATCACAACTAGCAACTCGACCAGGGTGAAACCAGTGCGGGACGATTTCATGTCAGGAATTCCTTCTTGAGAAGATGAACTTCGCCGCTCCAAAACGGCGTAACTTGTAGCTGGCGCAGCAAACTAACCCCCGGCGCCGTTGCGCATCGACCCTAGCCCCGCGGGATTGTCCCGCAAAGCGGCGCGCGTGCGCGACGCGGGCCCGCTTTCTTCGACGTTTCTTTGCGTCAGCACAACATACATCGAGTCGTGCGGCGCTTTCAGGCTCACCTCCGACCCCTCCCGTACCAGAGGCGCTCGCTCCGTTGGGTAGCCGTTGGCGTCCAAAGCGTAGGCGTGTGTCACCGCATCGTTGACGAGGCGGATACGCACGCCAGTCGACCGGACCCGCCAGGGGGGCTCGCCGGTGGAGCCGATCTGTTCGCCGGTCACCGATCTCCCCTTAACCTCGTACGTCGACGCCGTCGACTCCCAGCCCGTCAGACGGGCCGTGGAGCCAATCTGGATTAAAACCTCACCCGACGTCCGCAGCGGCATCCCATCAAGCGACACCACGCTCACCGCAGCGTACTCGTCCTGCGACTCAATCAGCGTATCTTGCAGACGGAATTGGCCCCCCGCATCCTTCAGAAATCCGGCGACGCCCTGGGCCCTCTCGCAGTCCATCGTGCAGAAGCCGAGACGATAGTTCCAAACCGCCTGACCGTTGGAGGCCGCAATCGCTCCCGCGTCTGGGTCGATAGCAGAAGAAAAATCAACCACTTCGGTCGAGTTGCTCGGCGCGCCGAGCCGCTCGGAAACCGCGCCCACGAGAAACGCGGAGCGGCTGATCCGGCCCCCCTCACGAGCCCCTGAGCCAAGCTCGGCCTCTGTCCAGTCGGGCTGGTAGATCTCGTTGTCGTCAATCTTGGGCGGGTCACGGTTCAGGATCGAGTCCAGAGTGCGTTCGATGCGAGCTACGGTGCTCCCTTCCGCGATGTAACCATTCCGGAAAGTCACCGCGGCCGCCGGGAACATCCCCAACAGCATCGGTGTGGAGCAGCTCCACTTGTGATGCGCCAGGCTGTCGCCGGAGGGCCACATCTTCCTCCGCGGATCGACGCACCACTCCGGCTCCAGGGCCGTAAACCAGTAGACGCCGTCTACCGAGCTGAGTGATTGGTACAGCGCCACCAAGAAAGGTCCCTCGGCTTGGTAGAGGTTGGGGTTCTTCCAACTCGTCTCGGTCAAGAGGAAGGGTCGCCCCGGCTGGCTCTTGTAGTTGCAGACGTGCTCGAACGGGCTGAATAGGCACGATCGATTCTGCAGGAAGTGACCGGCGTCGATACGGTAGTTGCTGTGTTCGCCCACGTGCTGGTCATCCAGGCCGAAGTATTCGTTCTCTGCGTCGATGTCCAGCGCAGCATACGTCCAGCGTTCGATCGCTTTCAGACGTTCGTCATTCGCGGTGCGCCAGTTGCTCGCGTTTAGCAGTTGCCGGCAGCCCAGCTCATCGCGCAGGAATCGGCCCGTGGTCGCGTAGAAGTCTCGCTGAAGTTCGGCCAAAAACTCAACTTCGTCACGGAGCCGGATGTCGCGCTGGTCGCCCCACGTGCGTGACTGCTCGTAGGGGCCCAGCAGCCCGGCCCGACCCCGGTCGAAGTCGTCGAATTCCGAACTTGTGTTCGGCCAACGTTCGGCCGCTTTTTGCAGCGAGCCGTACCGCTCGGTAAGCCAATCTCCGAAGAGCTGCGCCGCTTGGGTCTTTTGCTCATCCGGCAGAGCTCCGAAGGTCCAGAAGAACACGCTGTCTTCGTTGTGGACCTGCAGGATCGCGACGGTGGGGTCCTCGGCGATGGGAAGCCCGGTGAAGGGGTTCCGAGTGGTGTAGAGCTTGCGTGTCCAGACGCGGTACGCGTCTTGGAGTCGCGGGTCGAGGAAGAGGGCGCCCCAGGGCTCGCCATGCGTTCTCGAATAGCCATCAAGGCGCCAGCTCGTCGGCGTGCGGTGGTTTGCGTAGTAGGGAGAGATCGTCAGATAGATGCCGTTCGATTTGGCGGCCGCCACAAAGCGAAACACTCCTTCGAGCGTCTCGGAGTCGACTTCGTCGATGCTCGCACCCTCGCTCGTATCCGCTATCGTCAGGTGCAGTCGCACCATGTTGACCCCTCGCTTCGCCAGGAAGCGGCAGTGGCGTTGCAGGGCCTCCTGCCAGCGGGCGTCGTCTGCTCCGGATGGGCGCCGAAGGGCTTCAGAACCGATTGCCCAGAACCGGACCGGCGAGCCGTCGCCCAAGACGAACGACGAGCCATCGGCCGAGAGCCGCACAAATCCCGACTGCCCTGAGTTGGCTTCATTCAATCGCCGGAGGTCGAGCAAGGCATCGGGCGTAAATGCGTCGGCCTTGGCTTGAAACGCCCAGTCGGTGACGGCTTGCTGCGACCCGATGACGGGTCCCCCAGCACTTGCGGTGGCCGGCAGTCGCTCCCCGCCAATCGCGGGCGAATGGGCAAGGGTGAGCGCCAACAGAACCGCTACGTGGAAGCCCCTGGCAAGCCGCGTTCGCTGCGGCGCAAACCACGGGAACGACGCTCCTGTCCGCCGGGGAGATCGTAGGGTGTCGGGGAACAGGGCCATGAAGCAACGTTCTGCAGTGTTGGGGGAAAGATAGGAACACAAGCGGCTCGCAGGCCTTCCACCGATTGCTCGCCTAGGCGCTGCCCCGCACCTAAGGAACCCGGCCTGAGCCTGGAACCGCTTGCGGTCCCTCCCGGCGGGCCAAGCGAGTCAGCCCGCGAAGCACAATCGACATTACCGACCGCAAAGCTTGGCCGCCCGAACCGCCGCCAGAGAAGCCAAAGCCAGCAGCGCCGCGGCGCTGGGCTCCGGCACCGTGGCGGCTGGGGGGGCCACTACTGCCGCGTCCGCAAGGCGAGCGCGATCTGCCCCACACGCCGCTGGTTCGTGAACGGGAAGTCCCAGAACAGGTTGTACGTACCTGCCTCCACCCCGCCGTTCTCTCCGACCGTGCCGACAGTCGACGAGACGAACTGGATGTTGCCGTTGTATTGCAGCGTCTGCGAACCGGGCTCGATAATCCCGTCGCCAGCGAACACGGTGGCCGACTGGCTCGTGCGGTCGTTGAACAGCACGCTCAGGATCGCGGAAGTCTGCGTGGTCGTGATCTGAGTGTCGGTCGGGTCCGGCAGCACCGTGGCGGCGGGGTCGTACTTCACCACGGTTGCATCCACGCCGGAAGTGTTGTTCACTTGGTAGGCAAGGACGGACCACGGCGCCGTATCGAATACGTCTTCACCGGTGCTGCCGAAGTTCTGGCTCCAAAAGTCGTAGTCTTCTTGATCGACGACGCCTGGGGTCGTCGCGGCGGGGTTTTGACCGGGAAAGGGAGCGAGGGTTGCGTCGAGGTTGTCTCTCCAAACCGTGTAGTCCGCCGCGTCGGTCGCGAGGTCGTTGTTGTAATCGGCTGGAAAGACCAGACCCACAGCCGCGGTAGTGACCTCGACCGCCACAACGCCATCGGTCACCGGGCCGTAAGCGTATGCGGAGCGGCCTTGCTGCATCCACGTCGCCGGGGAGCCATTGAAGGTGATTCCAGCAATATCCTGGACGTCATCGTCCTTGTAGATGGCCACCGCGAGATAGGAGCTGCTAGTGTTGGCAGCTTGAAAGTTAAAGGTGAAAGAAGAAGCATTGCCCACCCCAACCAAGGCCGGATCGCCGGGGAGCAGAGCGACGTCCGTGACGCTCAGTGGAGCGACCGCCGCATTGACAATTGTCACCGCGTGGGCGACCGGAACCGCCGAGATCAACAACCCTAAACTCAGCACGGGGGCCCAGGCCCGACGTGCCCCCAACAGCCAACGGGACGCTACATTCATCGTGTGCACCTTTTTGGGTCTCAGAAGCAGTCAAAAGTCACTGGAGCAGCCGGGCCCTACGTCGTTTCAAGCGGGCCCTTCGTGGTTTCAACCAGCCCATGCCGGATGAGGTCCAACCCAGAACACGAGGTTCAGCAAGACAACGTCAAGAACGACAACCGATTAGCAATGGAAAAGTCGACCGGCCCCTATCAGGCCCGCGGAGCCAGCACGCTGCGGCGCCGAACCGTAGGCAGCGCCAACGGAGCAGCGACCCGTTCGCTAGCCCTTGGGACCGCCTCGCCTGCCTCCTGGACCGCACCGCTGGACCCGCGTGTTGGCACAAAGCACCTTGCGGTGTCGCAGCCAAGGTTAGAGGCGGCGCGCTCCGCTTACGGGACAAAAAATCTCGGGCGGCTGCCCAACGATTCTCGAAAACCACCTCGTCCGTGCGCGCAGCGGCCTCGCGCACCTGACGCCTAGAATGTCGTGGCAGGCCGGCCGGTCGATCCGGCCCCCCCGCTAAATAATGGTCGCTCAGGAAATACCCTGTCCCGAAGACGGCGCCCGTCGCCTCTGTACTATCCAGGAGGACTCATGCCAAGCAGTCCAAAAATGGGCGCCGCCGTAGGCGCAATTGCATGCAGCACGCCCACTTACGAGCAATTTCAAGAGGTGGGTGAACCATTGGAGAACGACCGTCATGACGTCCTTCGTTTGCTGATCGAGCATCGCAATTCGCTGTTCGGGTTCATTTTCGCGGCTGTTCGCGACCATGACGCCGCGGAGGAAGTGCTGCAGGAAGTGTCCGTTGCGGTGTGCGAGAGCAGCGGCAGTTTCCAAGTGGGAACCAACTTCGGCGCCTGGGCCCGGGAGATCGCCCGCCGGCGAGTTCTGGCCTATTGGCGTCAACGCGACGCGCGTCCGGCGCTGCTGTCGGATGAGCTGTTGCAGAACGTTTCCGACGGGTTCCGGCGGGTCGAAGAACAGTCCGCCCCGATCGAGCAACGCAAGGCGCTGCGTACCTGTCTCGCGAAACTCGAGCCGACCCTGCGTCAGTTAATCGAACAACGTTACGCAAAGCGGATCAGCCTCGGCGATCTCGCTGTTCAAATGGGGCGTAAGCAAGAAACGGTCCGGAAGTCGCTCTATCGGGCGCGGATGGCCCTTAGGAAGTGCATTGAGTTTCGCCTCGCCAGTAAAGGGGCTCAGGAATGAACGAGAACCAAAATCCAAGCACGGCCGAGGCAGACCACTGGGGGAAGGTCTGCCTGGACTACCTCGAAGGTGGCGAGAAGGCCCCCTTGCCAGAGTTCCTCCAGCTACTGCAAGACCCGCGCTTCTGCGCCACGCTCGCCGGATACTCGATCGACTACGGGGAGCTCCAGAGTCTCTCGTCGGAGGACGGGGACGCCAGAGTTCAGGACAGCCCCGCCACGATCGAAGCCGCTTTTGCGGCCGCTGTCGGGGTTCCTTGCGATGCGATCGGGGCAACACCTGCCAAGCGGTCGGGGGTGAGACGGCCGGCGAAGGCGGGGGCAAGTTCTGGCCGCTGGAACGCCGCGCTGCTGGCCGGCGGCTTAGGGGTGTTGGCGGCATCACTGCTGGCGGGACTATTCGTCGCCTCACGCCACTGGGGCGACGCGCCGTTTCGACCCCACGTCGCCCGGGACGCCGACGCACTCGATGCAGCGGATCGCGGCATTCAGGCGGTCGCCTGGTCGGGTCAGGTGATGGTCGACGGCAAGAAGGTCGGCTGGGATGCGGGGGAGGAGGTGTGGCTCCGCAACGGCGTTGTGGTCGCCACCGGAGGGGGGAGCGGTCTGGTGAGCCTGAGGTACGCCGACGGCACGATCGTGGAGCTGGCCAGCGAGAGCACCGCGTCGTTCGAGCTCCGCGGAGGCCAAAAGCTGGTGGACGTGGAGGCGGGTTTTGTGAGCGCGTCGGTCAAGCCTCAACCGGCCGGAAAGCCGCTTAAGATTACGACGGCAGAAGCAACCATCGAGGTGGTGGGTACGGAGCTGGCGATCAGCCGGGTCCCGAGCGCGACAACTCTGAGCGTCTCGGGAGGTCAAGTGCGGATGTGGCGGAGCACCGACGGCGAGTTAGTGGAGGTGAACGCGGGTGAGTACGCCGTCGCCTCGACGCCGGAGAACGGCGACCGATCGCCCGAGTATCGGGCCTTCGACCTCGACCGTTGCCCCGATCAGTGGGTCGAAGACTTCGAAGACGGGCTGCCGTCGGAGTGGAATAGCGGCTCCTGGGTTTCCCAGGGGCTCCCCGATGGGTCCAGCGGCGGCGTCACCGCGAGCAAGAGTCTTGACGGGGACGACTTCGGGGTAGCCACCGGCGTCGACCAGGAGATCTGGAAGCGGGGGCTGGTGTCGATCCATGAAGACAGCGTTCTGAACCTGCGGATGAAGGTCAGCCGAGACGATTTCTACCATGTGCTCGTCTTCATGCGCGGACGCATGCACTACGAGTATCAAGAACCGCATCGACAGCGTTCCGATTGGACCGGCAAGTGGCGTACGCTCAGCATCCCCCTTGCGGCGTTCAAGCGGACGGGCCGCGAGTTCGAGGGGGGCGATGATTTTGAGGCGCGAGATATGACTCCTCCGGTGCTCGACCGACCGATCTACATGGTCATGGTGAGCTCTCAGAAGCGGGACTTGGGGCTGGTGATCGACCGGATGTGGATCTCGCGAGATCCATCGGTTACCGAGCCGACCGTTACGACCGATGTCGAGTAGCCGGTTCGGAACCGACCCGGTGCTCACAACCTTCATCACTCCGGCAGTGCCGGCGTGACGCGCGCTAGCCGGACAGGCTCAGCGCCGGCGAGCGGCTCATCCGAGACTCACCCGAACCAACCTAGCGCACTTTTCTTCGACCCCAGCCGATGCAAGCGTTACGAAACCAACTCGAAGCGGCTCTACAGAGCATCACCGTCGCGTGCGGGCTGATGGCCTTGGCATGCGGCCAGGCTACGGCGGTCGCCGGCCCCGACGATCCTATCCAGTCTCTCCAGCCGCTAACTTCGACCTACTGCATTGACTGCCACGGGCCCGTCGTCGATGGCCCCGAGGGGGGGTTCAGCCTTACGGAGCTGTTCGAGCAGTCGGGCACGGCGGAGTCGATGGCGTCTTGGCAAAAGGCGCTAAACGCCATTGAGGCGTACGAGATGCCCCCCGACTACATGGACCAGCCCAGCGACGAAGAGCGGCAGGCCATGACCAATGCGATCCGGGCCCTGATGGCGAAGGAGGCGGCCGGCGCAGAGAGCCGCCCGGGGCGCGCCGCCGCCAGGAGGCTTACCCGACTGGAATACAACAACACGGTGCGCGACCTGCTAGGGCTCAGCACCGATGTCTTCATGTTCTCCGAGCGGCTTCCGTTTGATAAGTCGTATTTTGATCCGGCCAGCGGCGAGATGCCCGATACGCTGACGATGACGGGCCGGGAGTACGGCTCCCGCTACCCCGTCCTACTGCCCGATTCGGGACTCCCACCCGACAGCCGCGCCGACCACGGTTTTTCGAACCGCGGCGACGCTCAGGACATCTCCGCGAGCACACTCGACCAGTATGTGCAGTTGGCGCACGAGATTGCCTTTCACCCCAACCTGTTGACCGAAGCGACTCGGGCCCATGAGCTGTTCCCCAACGCCTCGGCACGCTCGAAGAAAAGGGCGCAGGCCCCAGCCACCGCCGTCGCGGCGCCGAGGCCCAAGCCAGCCATTGTCAATTCTGTCGGAAGGGTGGCGCCAAACGAGAATGTCCTGGTGACTGCGGACGGCAGCAGCACCGACCTCGCGACATTTCAGCGACGCTTGGAGGAGGCCTATCGACTAGACGCCGGGGGCGTTGAGGGATTCGAAGACCATCTAAACCGGAAATTCAAGCAAAGTGACCAGTCCTTGAACGTGGCCTACGGCCTGAACGCAAACCGCGTTCTGGAACTCCGCTTCGATTCCGAGCTGTGGGCCGTTGGGTTCTCGTCCGTGTCGGAATCGTCTGGCTCGACGCTGCTGTCGAACAAGAATCAGGGCGAGACTAGCTTCTCGGTATCGTTCCATCGCTCCGCAGAGGACGGATGGAAGGGCCCCGTTTCGGTGGGGCTTGTGCTCCTCAGCCGCAACGAGCAGTCGGGCCCGGTGGCTGTTTCCGCGCGGTTCAGCAACGGCGAAACCAAACGCGTCGAGATCGATCTAGCGGCGGGGGCCGGAGAGTCTAACGCATTTGTTGCTTTTGATGCTCCAGACGGAAGCGGCATCCAGTCGCTGGACATCGATGGCAGCGGCCTCGACGGTCCCTACCTGATGATTGACGACTTGGCGTTCATCGTTGAAGACGGCGGGGAGCCAGTCGTTCAGGTGTCCGGGCGCGAGCTTCCCGACCCCCCCGCGGCGCCGAGCCGCCCCGCGAAGCCGCCGAAGGTGGATGCGGTCGTCGCCGTGCAAGACATGTCGTCCCTGTCGCCCAAGGAGCGGCTGGCGCGCTTTATGCACCGGGCGTTCCGGCGCCCGGTGGAGGCGTCGGAAGTCGACCGATATTTCGCACTGTACGAGTCGTCTCAGGACGCCGGGGGGGATGAGGAGCAGGCCATGCGAGCCGCCCTCCAGGGCGTGCTCTGCTCTCCTAGTTTCCTGTACCTGATCCACGTCGGGCGAACCGACGACCCAACGGACGCGGAAGGCGTTCGGAGGCTCACCGACCACGAGCTGGCCTCGCGCCTGAGCTACTTTCTGTGGAGCACCATGCCGGACGACCAACTGCTGGCGCTGGCCGACAGCGGGCGCCTTTCGGAACCGGAGCAGTTGGAAGCACAGGTGCGGCGGATGCTGCGGGACGAGCGTGTGCGGGAGCTTTCCGAGAGCTTCTTCGTGGAGTGGCTACGCCTCCGCGAGCTGTGGTCGAGCCAGCCCGACAGCAAGGCCTTCAGGGACTTCTACAGCGGCCCTCAGGGAAAGCGCACCTCGGCACGCGACCTGTTTGGCGAGGCGTTGCTGGCGGTAGAAACCGTGATGGTGGAGGACCGCCCCGTCCTGGACCTGTTGCATTCGGACTACACCTACGTGAACGCCAGGGTCGCTCGGCTGTACGGGTTCGACGGTTCCGAGCTGCGTTCGTACCGATCGGGCGAAGTGCTCGGCAAGGGCTCGCTGAACTCGGACGACACCTGGCGACGCGTTCGGCTCCCCGACGCGCGGCGGGGGGGCGTCATCACCATGGGCGCAACGCTCACCCTGACATCGTTTCCCACGCGGACCAGCCCGATCAAGCGTGGTGCGTGGTTCTTGGAGACGATCCTCAACCGCCCCCCGCCGCCGCCGACGGTCGCCGTTCCGGACATCGAAGAACAGGAGGTCGATGGCCAGCGGCTGACTCTGCGCGAGAAGGTGGAGCTGCACCGAGCCGATCCTGCGTGCGCTGTGTGCCACAACCGCATCGATCCACCCGGGTTCGCCATGGAGAGCTACGACGCTATCGGTCGTTGGCGCGAGCAAGAAGGGGACGAGCAGATTGATCCCTCAGGCAGCATCCGCGGACTAGGGTCGTTCGATGGCCCGGCCGAGTTCAAGCAGTTGCTGCTGGAAGACCGCGACCGCTTCGTGCAGGGCTTCACCGAGCATCTGCTGAGCTACGCGCTTTCCCGCAAGCTGGAGTACTTCGACACGGCCCTGGTTGATCAGGTCCAAGCACAGACCGAAGCAAACAACTACAAGCTGAGCGCGATGATCTCGGCGATCGTCAACAGCGACGCCTTTCAGCTAACCACCAGCAAGTGACGCCGATGAAATACGCCCCCGCCTGCCTCACCAACCGCCCGCTCGACCGCCGGACGCTGCTGCGCGGGCTGGGGGTCTCCCTCGCGTTGCCCTGGCTCGAAGCGATGTCGCCGGCCCTGGCGCGGGGCGCCGCGGCCGCTAGGCCGCAGCGTTTCGTTTGGGTGTATATCCCCAACGGGGTCGCCCAAGACGCGTGGCACCCCACGCGGGATGGCCGCGACTGGGAAATGACCCGCAGCCTGGAGCCCTTGGCCGAGTTCCGCGACGACATCAACATCTACACGGGCTTGGACCGCGAGTTCCGCGGCGGCACCGGCGTCCACGCCCAAGCGGGCTGTTGCTGGCTGACTAGCTCGCCCCCCACCGAGGCGCTGGACGGCGGCTTCAGCACCAACCGCACGGTCGACCAGATGATCGCGAGGCGGATTGGCGGGGCCACACTGCTTCCTTCGCTGGAGCTGAGCTGCAACGATCACGCCAACCAGAAAGAGACCAAGTATTTTGAGACGATCTCGTGGCACGGGCCGGGCTATGCGGCGGGTCCCCAGAAAGACCCCCGGGAGGTCTTCCGCCGGCTGTTCGGCCGTCCTAAGCCGATTACCAAGAGCGTGCTCGACGTGATCCTGGAAGACGCGCAGAGCTTGAGCCGCAAGTTGGGCGCCGACGACCAGGGAAAGCTGGACGAGTACCTCGAGTCCGTTCGGAGCGCCGAAGTAAGGATCGAACGGGCCGAACGGCGGGCCGCCAACGGCAAAGCCGCTCCCATCCAGGAGCCGACCGGGGTCCCTGAAGAACGCGGGGCGTACATCCGGTTGATGGAAGACCTCATCGCGTTGTCGTTCCAGCAAGACCTGACGCGCGTCGCGACGCTGGTAATCGACCCGGAGCGTTGGGACACCCCGCGGATGTACGACGGCGTGTTTGACTCCCCTGAAAACCATCACGTCCTGACGCACACCAAGGGAGAGGAAGCCAAGGAGAAGCTCCGCAAGATCGACCGCTTCCACGTCGAACAGTTCGCCCACCTCGTCAAGCGGCTCAAGGCGACCCCGGAGGGGGACGGCAACCTGCTCGACAACTCGCTGGTGTTTCTTGGCTCGGGAATGGGTGACGGCCGCATCCACAACTACAACGACGTGCCGCTCGTCACGGCCGGAAAGGCGGGGGTCGGGCTGCGGACCGGATACCACCACAAGTACAGCGGTAAGGTGCCGCTGGCGAACCTTTGGCTATCGGTGCTTCAGGTCGCGGGGATAGAGCAGAAGAAGTTCGCTGACAGCACCGGCGTGGTAAGCCTGTAGCTCGGCGGCCCCAGGCCCTCGACCTTGCTCATCTTAGAGACGCATGCTTCCTCGCATAGCCATCACGATCGGCGACCCCGCGGGCATCGGCCCCGAGGTGGCCCTGCGCGCTGCGCACGACGCAACGGTGCTGTCGTGCTGTAGGCCAATCCTGTTTGGCGACGCCCGCATCTTGCGCGCCGTAGGAGAGAAACTCGGCCTGCCCGTTCCCCGGCACGTCTACGGGGCCCAGGCGTGGCCGCAAGCGGACGCGCCGACTCCCGCGATTCTCGACCTTCCGATGGCGTCGACCGCTGAGTTCCGTCCGGGCGAAGTGAGCCGTGAGACCGGCGCGGCGTCGTATGGCTACATCCTGGCGGCGATCGATGCGGCGATGCGCGGCCAAGTAGACGCGGTCACGACCGGCCCCATCCACAAGGAGGCGCTCGACGCGGCGGGGGTGCCCTACCCCGGTCACACAGAGATCTTCGCCGCCAAAACCCTGGCGGACCGCGTTTGCATGATGCTCACCTCGTCCGAGCTAACCTGCAGTTTTGTGACCACGCACGTCGGCTACCGCGACGTGCCGGGCTTGCTGAACCAGGACCGAGTTCGCGACGTCATCGAGCTGAGCGATCAGGCGATCCGGCGTATGCAGGGGCGCGAACCGCGCCTGATCGTGTGCGGGCTCAACCCGCACGCCGGCGAGAACGGGCTGTTCGGCGAGCGCGAGGAGGAACGCTTTATTATTCCCGCGATACGGGACGCCCAGCAGCGCGGCATCCAGGTCGCTGGCCCGCTCCCTCCTGACACCGCGTTCTTGCCTGCTCGGCGCCGAGCGACGGATTGCTTCATTTGCATGTACCACGATCAGGGCCACATCCCCCTGAAGGCCCTGGCGTTCGACTTGGCCGTGAACATCACCCTCGGGCTGCCGATCATCAGGACTTCGGTCGACCACGGCACCGCGTTGGACATCGCCTGGCACGGCGTCGCCGATGCGAGCAGCATGGTTCAAGCGATCACCCTCGCGGCGAAACTCTGCGGGCGGCCTGAGCCCGCGGCGGCTCAGGGGGCGCTTCGATGAATCTGGTTGGGGCGTTTGACATCCATTTGCACTGCGCTCCCGACGTGACCGCCAGGGCCCAGGACTTTATGGACCTAGCCCAACACGCTAGCCGCCTCGGGATGGCCGGCATTGGGCTCAAAGACCACGTCACCAGCACCGTAGGGCGATGCTTTGCACTGAACCGTCTGTTCCCCAATGGGCCGCGGTTCTTTAGTTCACTGGTGCTCAATCCCCCCGTGGGTGGTATGAACCCCGCCGCGGTGGAAGCGGCGCTTCAGGCGGGTGCAGACGTGATCTACTTCCCCACCTACTCGGCACTCCACCACGTGCAGACGCTGGGCCCCGAAGTATCGCCGGTCCCGCACCCTCGACGGGGCGTGCAGCAACTCGAAGCGCTCAGCGATGGGCTCCTCAAGGCTGACGTGATCGAGATCATCGATCTGATCGTCGAGCACGACGCGGTGCTGGCCACGGGGCACCTCTCCCCGGCCGAATCGCTGGCCATCCTGAAGCGGGGGGCCGAATGCGGCGCCCGACGGATGCTTGTCACCCACGCGTCGGAGATCGTGCCGTGCATGAGCGTCGACCAACAACGTGAGGCCGTCGGCCTGGGGGCCAGAATTGAGCACTGCTTGTTGGCGGCCACCGAGTGCTGTCCCGGCACGATCGAGCTTAGCGAGATCGCTCGCCAGATCCGCTTGGTGGGGGTCGACCACGTCATCTTGTCTTCCGATTTCGGGCAGCCGGCCAACGGCGCCCCGCTCGACGCCTTTGGAAACTACCTCGATCGGCTCGCTCAAGAGGGGTTCTCTTCGCAGGAGATCCGCACGTTGATCTGTGATAACCCCCGCACGCTGCTGTGCGAGGGAAGGGCGCCCTGCTCGCAGTTTTAGGGTTTCGATGGACGACTCGGGTCGAGTGATCGAAGAAGCCAAACGCCGGGGCCCCCTCAGCGTACTGGCAGCCTACCTGCGTTTGTCGGGTCCGGGATGGCTGCAGAGTGCGCTGACCCTGGGAGGGGGCTCGCTGGCCAGCGCGCTGTACTTGGGGGTGATCGGCGGCAATGAACTGCTGTGGGTCCAACCCCTCGCAATCATGCTGGGGGTCGTCATGCTCAGCGCCATCAGCTACGTGACGCTGTCGATCGAGTCCTCGCCGTTCGACGGCATCCGGCGCCACATCAATCCGGTGCTGGCTTGGTCGTGGTTGCTGGGCGCGCTGTTGGCGAACATGATCTGGGCGCTCCCCCAGTACGCGCTCGCCTACGGGGTGTTGACCGAGAATCTGCTGCCCGGCGTTGTGCCCTACCCCGATTCGCTGACAAGCAAGCTCGCCGTCTCGGCGGCGATCCTGCTGGTGGTCGCCTTCGTGACCATGCAGTACGACCGACCGGGAAAAGGGGTGCGAATCTACGAGCTGACGCTGAAGCTGATGGTCGGGGCGATCATGGCCTGCTTCTTGGCGGTGGTCGTCCGCTTGACGCTGGTTGGGGCCATCGACTGGGGCTCGGCCCTGGCGGCCCTGGCGCCGAACCCCCGGCACCTGTTCGAACCAACCTCGGGATTCCAGGAGGCGCTTGCCGGCATCGCCGACGTGCCCGCGCGCAGCTATTGGAGGGCCACGATTGTTGACGAACAGCGGGCGCTGATGATCGCGGCCGCTTCCGCGGCGGTTGGCATCAACATGACGTTCCTGATGCCCTACTCGCTCCTGGCCAAGGGATGGACATCAACCCACCGCGGGTTTGCCGTCTTCGACCTGTGCCTCGGACTCTTGGCGCCCTTCGCGATCGGGACGGCGTGCATCGTACTAGCCGCTGGGTCGCAGTTCTACACCAAGCCGTTTGAGGGACTGACGATTGCCGCCGGCAAGGAAGGTTCTATCGAGGTCACCCTGCCCAAGGAAGGCGCTTCAGCTCGGCTGCGCAGAAGCAGGGACGAACTGGCAGCGATGCTGGAACGCAGACGCGACGCGCCGGGTTTGGAAGAGACGCCGGTCACCTTCGCCGAGGCCAGGGTCGCGTCGATGTTGCTTCCGCGCGACACCGCGGAGCTTGCCGCGGCGCTCGACTCGTTGTTCAAGGAGACCGGCGCCTCGAAGACGGTCTTTGGCCTGGGCGTATTGGCGATGGCGGTTTCCACCATCTCGTTGCTGATGCTCATCTCCGGCTTTGCCCTATGCGAAGCGCTGGGCGTTGAGCGGGGGGGCCGATGGTTTCGCCTGGGAATGTTGCTTGCGTCGACCGGGGTGCTGTGGCCCATCGTCTGGGGGGGCGCGTCCAAGGCGTACTTGGCGGTGATTGTAGGGACGGTCGGCTACACGCTGCTGCCGATCGCCCTGGTGACGTTTGCCGCGATGCTCAATTCCAAGGCCCTCTTGGGGGACCTGCGCCCGCAGGGGTTCACACGGATATTGTGGAACCTCGCGCTCGGCGCCGCGTTGCTGATCACCGGCAGCGCGTCCCTGTGGACCGCTTGGAACCTAACGCTCGGCGGCGTGCCGGTCGGCAGCTACGCGGTCGCGGCGCTCGCGATCTTGGTTGCGATCGGGCAGGCCGCCATGTGGCGCCGGAAGGGCCGCGCCGGAGGGCTCGTCCGGCCTCAGTGACGCCAGAATCGTGGGCAAATCCCGCTTTTTGGCGTCCCGCTTTGCCCCTGGCGAGCCTCCTACCTAGGGGGGCCGTCGCAGGCCCGATAAGCGAACCTGTCTCCGCGCGGGGGGCCTGCTTCTCCCATGCTCTCCTTTCCAGAACGCGACGTGACATGATTGACCCCTCCGGGTTTCCACTGCCTCGACTCGATCCAAAGCAAGCGGACCGCCACTCTGCTTCGGGTCCCCCGGATCGTCGCGCATTCCTAACGCGGGTGGCAAGCGCCGCGCTGGCCGGCGGCCTGTCGCCGGGCCTCGTGCGCGGAGAGCCGGGCCGAGGCTCGTCCTCGCAGGGGATGTTCGCCGCGGTGCAAATCGCTCCTGCGAATCTGTTGGATGAGGGGATCGAGCGGTGCCTCGACCTGCTGCAGGCCGACGCGTCGATCAACACGCTGCTCTGCTACAGCCATACCTACCACCTCAACGGCGTCGGGCCGGCCAACGTGCTGGCCGATCACGGCCTGCCAATGGCCAGCAACCGCGAACGGCGGCTCCCCAGCCGCTGGGTGCGGCACGACCACGCGGCCTTCAAGGGACAAACCATCGGTCACCAACAGATCGACGGCACGCTCGAGTACGGCGACCGCGACGCGTTGGCAGAGATCGTCTCTGCGACGCAGCGACGCGGGATGAAGGTGCACGCCCGGATCCTCGAAGCGTCCATGCAGGCCAAAGGCCGCCTGCCCGGATACGAATGCGTCGCGACAGTGAAGATCGATGGCCGGCCGGGGGGCGGGCCCTGTTGGAATCACCCCGCCTACGTCGAGTGGCTGGTCGCCACGGTCGCGGAACTGTTCAGGGCTTACCCACTGGACGGGTTCCAGTTTGGCGCCGAACGCGTGGGGCCCCTCTCTCGGGTCCTCTTTAGCGGCGCCACGCCGGAGTGCTTCTGCCTGCACTGCGTCGCCCGCAACAAGCAGCGCGGAGTCGACGCCGAGCGAGCGAAGGCGGGGTTTGCTGCGCTCCAACAATTGATCCGAGGGCTCGAAGCGGGTGGAGCAACCCCCGCGGACGGCGTGCTCGTTTCCGTCTTCCGCGTCCTGATGCAGTACCCAGAGGTGCTGTCCTGGGAACGCGAATGGTTCGCGGCCGACGAAGAGATCGGGCGCCGGCTCTACGGCGCGGTGAAAGGGCTTGCGCCGAACGCTCAGTTCGGGCGGCACATCGACCATCAGCGGAGCTCCTGGGACCCGATCTACCGCGCCGCGGTCGACTACGGACAGATCGCCGACAATTGTGACTACATCAAACCAATCCTGTACCACGACGTCCTCGGCCGCCGGATGCGGTGGTGGGCCGTCGAGCGGATGCAGGCCCGCGTGTTCGCTGACTTCACGCGTGACGACACCCTTCAAGCCCTCTACGCGATGCTCGGCTACGACGGACAGCGAGAGCCCGGGCTCGACGAACTCGACTCGCGCGGGATGTCGCCGGAGTATGTGTTTCGCGAGACGCGGCGCACCGTCGCGGGCGCCGGTGGCAAGGCCCATGTCTACAGCGGCATCGGGCTGGACGTTCCCTGGCACCTCCCCGATGGGGGGATGGAGGTGATCAAGAGCGACCCCGAGACGATCGTCGCCGCCTGCCAGCGCGCCATCGACGCCGGCGCCAGCGGGCTGGTCGCCTCGCGTGAGTACGACGAGATGACTTTGTCGAGCCTCAGGGCGTTCGGTCGCGCGGTGAATAGCCTAACCCCGCGGGGCGCCGCCAACGCGGGCCGAGTCGCCACGACGCGTTGATGCGGATTGCACGTACTTGCGGTTAAAGGCCCCAGGAGTCAGCCGAGGATGGCGAGAACTAGGTTCCTTGGCGCGCTGGCGCTGCTGACCCCGTTGGTTGCGGCGGCCGCCGAGAACGGCAACCCGCTCGCGGGGAACTGGGCCTTTCAGCTCCCCGACCGGTCGCCCCTCTGGATAGCCATCGAAGGCGCCCACGACGCCATCTCCGTCCGGCTGTTGTGGAGCGTGGGCGCACCTCAGCTTGTTGCGCATCCACGTTTCGCAAACGGCACGCTCGAGATCCCGCATCCCATCCGCTGGAAACCCCACGGGCGCGCCGACCACGCGCTGGCGATCAGCGAACCGATCGTGGCTCGCATGGTCGAGGGCGCGCTTCAGCTTGAGTGTAAAGTGCTGGGGCCGAACAGCGGCCAAAAAAAGCGGATGCGACTGATCGGCAAGCGCATCCCTCATCATCCGGATCGCCCCGACCGGGCTCAGGTCGCGTTTGAGGCGCCGATCTCACTATTTAACGGCAAAGACCTCGCCGGCTGGCGACTCGCGGACCCGAGCAAGAAGAATGGCTGGCGGGCGGAGGGGGGTGAGCTGGTGAACCACACCCCCAAGACCACGTTCGACGCCTACGGCGAGTACGGCAACCTGATCACGGACCTGGAGTTCGAAGACCACCGGCTGACGCTGGAGTACAACGTGCCGGCCGGCGGTAACAGCGGCGTGTACCTACGCGGCATGTACGAGGCGCAAGTAGTGGATAGGGATAGCCAGATGCAGGGGCTGTCGGGCCCCGGCGCCATCTTTGGACGGATCCAGCCGTCCCACAACGCGGCCAAGCCCGGGGGGGAGTGGAACTCGTATGAACTGACCCTCGTCGATCGTCACGTCACCGTGGTGCTGAACGACCAAGTAGTAATCGACAATCAACCGGTAGAGGGTTGCACCGGCGGAGGTTTAGCGGCCGACGACACCTTGCCGGGCCCCGTTCTGCTGCAGGGAGACCACACCTCGGTCCGTTACCGCAACATCTTCGCTGAGCGACGGGCGCCTTGTCTCCTCGCCACCTCACCCGCCAATTCACCTTGATTCTCCCCCTTGTCCGTTGCGGTTCACCCGTTCACCCGTACATGGTTCTTCGATAACTAGCAAAATGCCCCTTCTAGGTTGTATCGCGGACGACTTCACCGGAGCCGCGGACTTAGGGTCGATGCTGGTGCGGGGTGGAATGCGCACTGTGCAGTGGATCGGCGTTCCTCGATCGCTGCCCAATTGCACCGACATCGACGCCATCGTGGTGTCGCTCAAGACGCGGTCGATCGACGCCGACGCCGCAGTGCGCGAGTCGCTCCAGGCGCTTGCGGCGCTGCGGGCCGCCGGGATCGAACGGTTTTACTTTAAGTACGGATCTACCTTCGACTCGACTCCGCTGGGCAACATCGGCCCGGTGGCCGAAGCGCTGCTCGAAGCAATCGGAGCCGAGCAGACCGTCTTCTGCCCCGCGTTCCCTGAGAATGGACGCACTGTCTACCGCGGCCACCTGTTCGTCGGCGATGTGCTTCTCCAGGAGTCAGGTATGCAGCACCACCCGCTGACCCCGATGACCGATGCAAACCTGGTGCGTTGGCTAGTCCTGCAAACGCGGGGCGGAGTGGGCCTGGCGCCGCTCGGCGTGGTGCGGGCGGGGAGCGTGGCGATTCAGGCGCGGCTCGCCGAGCTCCGAGACGAGGGGGTACGGCTGGCGATCGCAGACGCTGTGAGCGATGAAGACCTCGCCGCCTGGGCCTGCGCCCTGGTCGATGCACCGCTGATCACCGGCGCATCGGCGCTCGCAACTCCATTGGGGCGTGCCTACCGCCGCAACGGTTTGCTATCGGGCGATCCGGCCGCCGCCGCGTTCGCCCCCACCGCCGGCAGCGCCGCGGTGCTGGCCGGTAGCTGCTCTACCGCAACGCAGCGACAGGTCGCCGCTTGGACCGCCAGCCGCCCGGCCTTGAGGTTGGACCCTCGCAGGCTCGCCGCGGGCGAGGACGTGGTTGGAGAGTCGCTCGCCTGGGCCGAGCCGCGCCTGGCTGATGGCCCGGTGCTGATCTCATCGACTGCGACGCCCGACGAGATTGACGAGACACGCATGTCGCTGGGCGAGCGGGCCACGTCGTTGGTTGAGGACGCGATGGGCCGGCTCGCCCGCGGATTGGTTGATCTTGGAGTGCGTCGGCTGGTGGTGGCTGGGGGTGAAACCTCCGGCGCCGTGCTGCGGGCCCTCGGGATTGCCTCGCTACGGATCGGACCGTCGATCGCCCCTGGCGTTCCTTGGACGCAGTCAACCGGCAAACCAAGTCTCGATCTCGCGCTCAAGAGCGGCAACTTCGGCCAGGACGACTTCTTCGCTCGCGCGCTGAACAACGACTAACTACTAATGGCAGGGAGAGACGAGGGACGATGGCCACGAGAAGGCGCAAGGCAGCACAAAAGGTCACTCATGAGGATCCTTTGAATTGTTTCATCCACTCTGAGACTTTTCCGTCGCTTGGTTAGCAACACACTCCGGGGACTCCAGCGGCAGCGTCGGCTGCCGCAGTTTCAGGTTTTGTTCTCGCCGCCGATACCGGGCCTGGGCCATCTTCCTGCGACGCGCTTCCTTGAGCGTCTCCGGGTCGCCCCGGTAATAGTCGATCGGCCACAGGTACCCAACGGCTGATGCAATTGCTCGCCGTTGTACCAGACGATCTGCCGGGCGATCACGTCCGGCGCCTAGCACAAGTCCGTTATCTCCTCGCCGCCAAGCGCTCCGCCTGTATAAGCTACGCGACCGATGACGCTAGGATGGGCTCGATGCTTGGCAGTTACGCCTCTAGCTGCGGCGGCCTACGCACCCTCAGCAGGCGAGATGGTGTCTCGGAAGTGTCACGATGAAAGCGTACGCGTCCCGCCCTAAATCGATCACGCTGGCGCCCTGGTCTGCCAGCCCTAGAAGCTTCGGCGCCATTTCCTCGGGGAAGCCGACCAACGACACCTTATGGCCGAGCATCAGGATCGCACCTAGGTCGGGTGCGTAGCCTTGATCGTGATTGAGGAATACGACGGAACAAGGGTGTTCAAATCTTGCGATCGCCTTGAGCCGCTGCTGGATGAACGCATCTACCCGATCGCCCTCGGTTCCTACAGGGCATTCACCTCGGAAGCCCATGATGCCTGATGCCCGTCTGAAGGCGAAGACTCCCGCGCCCCCTTCAGCAAAGCGGCTTCCGTGGAGAACGAATACGGCTTCAAAGCTCTCGCATCCCGCCCGCAAGTAGTCCCGCGGACGGTCCCACTTTAGACGCTCCGCCGGATTGGGACGCCTACCCAAATGTTCTGGCTGATGTGGCCCCCATGATGATGAGAATGCAGGCGAGCAGTGTCTTAGAAAGATCGGCGGGCCTCACTACCGGCGCCCTCTGAGAAAGAGTGTTGGAGAGCCTTCGGGCCGCAGATAGTGCCGCGGAGCTCGCAACCCTGAAAGTTGGCGGGTCAGACCGAGATCATTTGCGTCGGGTTTTACCCGGGCAACCGGGCGAATGCATCCCGCCCGTAGTTGAGCCGTGCGAGCCGCTTCGCAACCTGGGCCGCCTGTGCGATTGGCAACGTCGCAAACCTACCCATTCCTTTGGCGGCCGCATTTCTAGATCTTCCATTCCGAAGCTCAAGTCGCTCCGCCTGGTGCCGGATCACCAGCAGCCGACAACCTACGCTCGCAAGCCTATTTATCAACTAGCGATAAAGGCTTTTCATTTGACAACAAAATGAAAGGCTATAAGCTGACTCTATGGGCGACGCAACTACTAAGCGGGGACGCGTACGGACTAGGACCAGCGTCCCTCCAGTCCGTGCGTTGGAGCGGGGGTTGAGCGTGCTCGAGGCCCTAAAGGGGGGCGGAGACGAGATGCTGAGCGAAGTCGCGCGGGCCACCGGGCTCACGTGCAGCACCACCTTCCGGTTGCTGGAGACGCTGTGCCAACGGGGCTACGTGCAACAGGACACCGCGACTGGCCGCTACCGACTGGGCGCCAGCGCCATGCAGATCGGCGCAGCGTACGCAGCGGCGATCCCGCTCCCAAGCGCCGCGAGTGGCGCAATGGAGGATCTCGTCGCCCTCACCGGCGAAACAGCGAACCTAGCAATTCTAGAGAGCGGCCACGCGGTGTACATCCATCAGGTCGAGTCGCTGCGTTCAGTTCGGATGTTCACCGAGCTCGGCACTGGGCGCCTGTCTATTGCACGGGGGTCGGCAAGGCGTTGTTGGCTTGGCGGCCCGTCGAGGAGGTGTCCCGCCTGCTCGCCGAGATCGAGTTCAAAGCCTTTACCCCCCACACCACCCCCGGCCCTCGGCAGCTGCTCTCCGAGCTGCGTCGCGTGAAGGCGCAGGGGTATGCCATCGACGACCAGGAGCGTGAGCTCGGCGTCCGCTGCGTTACCGCCCCGGTGAGAAACGCGTCGGGCGCCGTTGTCGCGGCGCTCAGCGTCTCGGCCCCCGCTTCAAGGCTGCCGAAGAGGCTGCTTCCCGTGCGCGCCCGCGAAGTCATCGCGGCTGCGGACGTTGTGTCGCTGCGGTTGGGGCACGCCCCTTCCAGCGACTGAACCGCTTCCTTCAGCCCTTGCCGGCGCCGACCGGCCCACTCATGACGCAACGATCCGACCACCACGGTCTGCAGGTTGCCTCAGTCCTGCGCAGCTTTATCGAGGGCGAAGTCCTCCCCGGAACCCCTGTCACGCCGGATGCGTTCTGGCAAAGTTTGGCAAAAATCGTGGCGGATTTGACGCCACGCAACCGCACCCTTCTCCAGCGGCGAGACGCACTGCAGGCCCAGATCGACGCCTGGCACCATGCCCACGCCGCATTCGACGCCACCGCGTACCGCCGGTTCCTCACCGAAATCGGCTACCTCGTCCCTCAAAAGGGCCGCGTCGAGGTAACGACCACCGGCGTGGACGACGAGATCGCCCAGATAGCGGGGCCCCAACTGGTGGTCCCCGTGATGAACGCCCGCTTCGCACTGAACGCCGCCAACGCCCGCTGGGGGAGCCTGTACGACGCGTTGTACGGAACCAACGTTATCGCTCCGCCGAGTGAGCAACCGACGGGCTACGACCCGGAGCGTGGCCGGCAGGTGATCGCCTACGCCTGCCGGTTCCTCGACCAAGCGGCGCCGCTCGCCTCTGGCAGCTACGCGGACGTCGCCAGCTTCGAACTGACCCCGGACACGCCACGCCGGTTGGTCGCCTTGCTCGCGGAGAACAAACGGGTGGAACTCGCCCACCCCGAGCAGTTCGTCGGGTATCACGAAGACGGTGCGCTTGAGTCGATTCTGCTGCGCAACCACGGCCTGCACATCGAGCTGCTGATCGACCCGGCCGACCCGATCGGCAAGGACGCGCCGGGGGGGTTGAAGGACGTCGTCCTCGAAGCAGCCGTGACAACGATTCAGGACTGCGAAGACTCCATCGCCGCCGTCGACGCCGACGACAAGACGGCCGTTTACCGCAACTGGCTGGGGCTGATGAAGGGAGACCTGGAAGACACCTTTCAGAAAGCCAGCAAGCAGATGACGCGCCGGCTGAACGACGACCGCTCGTTCTCCACGCCCGACGGCGCCACGCTCACGCTCCCGGGCCGCAGCCTGCTGCTGGTGCGCAACGTGGGCCACCTGATGACCACGGACGCGGTGCTCGACCCTGAAGGAAACGAGATCCCCGAGGGCTTCCTCGACGCGCTCGTCACCACCGCGTGCGCAATCCACGACCTGCAGAAGCAGGGCGCCCGCGCCAATAGCCGCGCCGGCAGCGTCTACATCGTCAAGCCGAAGATGCACGGCCCGGACGAGGCAAAGCTCACGTGCGAACTGTTCGCCATGGTCGAGCGGGGGCTGGGGCTCCCGGCCAACACCATCAAGGTGGGCGTAATGGATGAGGAGCGCCGCACCACGGTCAACCTCCCCGAGTGCATCCGCCCGGTCCGCGAGCGGCTGGTGTTCATCAACACCGGCTTCCTCGACCGCACCGGCGACGAGATCCACACCAGCATGCAGGCGGGGCCGTTCCTCCCCAAGGAGGCGATCAAGCAGCAGCCCTGGATCGCCGCGTACGAGGACTGGAACGTCGACGTCGGCCTCGCGTACGGCCTGCGGGGCAGGGGGCAGATCGGCAAGGGGATGTGGCCCAAACCGGACGAGATGCGGCAGATGATGGACGCCAAGCAGGCCCACCCCCGGGCCGGCGCCAACACCGCCTGGGTGCCTTCCCCCACCGCCGCGGTGCTGCACGCCATGCACTACCACGCGGTCGACGTCCGCGCCCGCCAGCAAGAGCTGGCCGACCGCCCCGCGGCCAGCCTCGACCACATCCTCACTATCCCGCTGCTGGGAGACAAGCAGCTCTCCGCCGAACAAATCCAGGCCGAACTCGACAACAACACGCAGGGCATCTTGGGCTACGTCGTCCGCTGGATCGACCAAGGGATCGGCTGCTCGAAGGTTCCCGACATCAACAACGTCGCCCTGATGGAAGACCGCGCCACGCTGCGTATCTCTAGCCAGCACATCGCCAACTGGCTGCGCCACGGTGTCTGCACGCGCGAGCAGGTGCTCGCCACGCTGCACCGCATGGCCGCCGTGGTCGATCGCCAAAACGCCGGCGACCCCGCCTACAAAAACATGGCGCCTAACTTCGACGCCAGCATCGCCTTCGCCGCCGCCTGCGACCTGATCTTCCAAGGCGCCGCCCAACCCAACGGCTACACCGAACCCATCCTCCACGCCCGCCGCCGCGAAGCCAAAGCACGGCAGGCCGCGGCGAAGGAAGGGGGAGGTGGGGATAAGGAAGGGATAGGGGGATAGGCCCTCTCAGAGGGCACGCTAGGCTCGAACGCAACTAAGTATTTGAGTTCGGTAGCCACTGGCAAACCCCTCAGCCCCGCCCATCCGCCATCCCCCCATCTCCCGTCATCTCCACCTCTCCCTTCCCAGACCCTCGAACGCACTCTCCCCCATGCTCCAGATCTCCCGTCTCTCCATCGACGACGCCAAGCTGCTCATCGACGGCGCCCGCGCCAAAGCGGTTGAGATCGGCGTGCCGATGTGCATGCCATCACCGACGAAGCGGCCCACCTGATCGCGTTCGAGCGGATGGACGGCGGCAAGGTGACCAGCATCACCATCTCCCAAGACAAGGCCTTCACCGCCGCCGGCGCCCGCAAGGCGACCCACGTCTACAACCAGGCCTGCCAGCCCGGCAACCTGGTGTTCGGCATCCACACCGCCATCGGCGGCCGGCTGTGCGTGGTCGGCGGCGGCTTGCCGGTGGAGGTCGATCGCCAAGTCGTCGGCGGCATCGGCCTCAGCTCCGGCACCCCCCAGCAAGACATGGAGTGCGCCCAAGCCGGAATCGACTACTTCCTCAAGTACCGGTAGGCCAGCCTTCGTCAGACGGCCCGCTCAGCGGGAGGCGAGCACTGCTTGAGGAGCCGCGGGTCGTCGGGGATTTGGGCGACGCTCGATATGGCCGCGAGTATGCCATGGGTCACGCGCGTGGCAAGAGTGGTTCTGCCAAAAAAATTTGATCCAGTTCACGTGCTGCAACGAGCTGTAGGCTCAAGCCACGCGAGCAGCCGTAGCAGCTGGCTGCCGTTGATCACCCACCCGTCCGTGTCCTAGCACAGCACCTTCAACAGATGCCCACCCTTTTTCGCGGAACACGAACAAGTCCCGGGCCAGCGGCTCGGGGCCGAGCTGGCTGCGGACACACTCGGCCAGGCCTTCGAAGCTCTTCAATGCTCAGCGGGCGGTCGTTCAGCAATGAGAAAGAAGAACTCGTGCTACTCGACACCATTCTGGCCGCGAAGGTTTACATCCAGACCGGCCCTACGAACGGGTGGATATCGGTAGCCAGGGCCCTTACCGACCTACAGGGGGCAGAAAAACTAGCGGTCCACGGAATTCGGGTGGTTTCGTGTCACGGGGCGCTTAAAACCGGCCACCTCGGGGCGCTTGAAAACCGGCCATTCCTAGGAGCCGCCGATCGCCGCGTACCCACGAGGGAAACCAAGCGACTGAACCAGCGACGCAGTTCCTCAGGTAAGACACTTCCCAGCCGACGAAGACCCAACACAGCATCCGAACTCCGCGACGAGCAACTGCTAGTTTAAATCGAAGCATAGTACCGCTGGCTGCGTGTCCCCCGTTGCGTTCCAGTCTCCGGGAAACCCGCCTCCCAACAGCGGCCTACAGCCCACCGAGGTTGAACAGGTTATAGCCACACGCCGTCATCCGTTGGTTGGTGTAGTAGCAACGAAGGGCGTAACGCTTGAGCGCGGCTTCGCTATCAATCGCGTTGGCGTCGGCCCAGAGGGTGACCTTCCCGTCGCGCCGGTAGGAGAGGATCTGTTCCCCCGGGCGATTCATGAACTTGGAGCACATTGCGACCAGCCCCCCCACGTTGCCGAGGGACCTGCCCCGGTGGTCCAGCACCTCTCCGTCCCCTTCGAAGTAGCCCTTTACCAGCTCGTGACCGCCATCGCCGTTAAGGTCGACCGGGATAGTGGTGTAGGGGTCGAAGCCGAGGTGGAGGGGCTGCCCGTGATCGGCGTCGAACACGAACGACTCGGTCTCCAGCCGACGTTCACCCTGGGCGTCGCGGACCTTGTTGCCGACCCGCACGCCGAGCACCGCCGCGCCCCCGTGGGGCCCCAGGTGGGCGGCCCAACCCGTGTCGATGTGGCCGTGCTCGAGCGCAGCCCAGCGTCGGTCGCCGGTTGCGTTGAACATGACGATCCGCGGCGGCATCTCTACTTGCTCCTCGCGACAGGTGAATATCAGCCACTCGTTACGCTCCCGCATCAGTACCGGCATGACGATGTCGGAGTGCCCGTCCCAACGCCCCTGATCGGCGCAGAACCGCGGGGCGCCGCGGTCCAGTTCAATCACGCGTTCGCCCCACAACACCTCATCGACGCCGTCGTGATCGAGGTCCACCACCGGCGAGACATGGCTGCCGCGCGCCATCCCGTCGCGGACGGGGTCGAGCGACGTTCCCCAGCGTCGCGTCATGTCCGCATTCCACCCCTGGAGAGCCATGCGTCCGTACGTGCCCTGCGCGGTCACCAGCACCGGCTCGTCCCGCACGAACCCGCCGAAGATGAAGTTACGGTAGGTGTGGCTCATGGTCTGAGGGGGCTCGGCCCGATACGGCCAGGGCCAGTCGCCGGTTCGCTCGCCCGTGCGCGCGTCGAGTCGCACCAAGCGGTGCTCGCGGTAATCGAGGGGGTGCTCCGGCGTTTGATTTCCGACGAACCAGACCTCGTCCACCCCGTCGCGGTCCGTGTCGAACGAGAACACGGGGCAGAACCAGATGCCGGGGACCACCCCCGGCCCCAGGTCGCGCTGCCACAGTTGTTCGCCCTCTTCGGTGAACAGCGTCATCTTCAGCGTGCTGCGTGGGAAGAAGAACATGCCGATATAGGGATCGATCTCGGCGTCCGCGGAATGGATGGTCAGGAAGCCAAGTGGTCGGTCGGGCCCCAACGCGACGGGGACCGCGCGCAGTTGTCGCACGGCGCCTTCGAGCTGGACGCTCAGCACCGGCTCCAACGTGATGGGCAGGTCCGGAGCGGCCGAGAGGTCGCCGACGCCGCCGAGCGCCATGACGAGCACGCAACGACAAAGCAGCAAACCTTGGTCTGATAGGAGGGGCATGCGACTGGCTTGTGGAGTTGGGGAGCCCGCGATCGTCTTGGTGTGGCGGAAGCCCAGGGCGTGGCCGTTAACTCGATCCAAGCCACTGTGGAATGCCTGTGGTCCCGTCAGTCTTAAGGCGCGGCACCTCTCAAACGGGACACGCGAATCGCCGAGAACCCGATCATCGGTCAGCGAACCCCCGCTCCGGCGCAAGCCGCACCGATGTACGCACCACACTGCTACGGCCAACAGGCAGAGGCGCCCAGAACGAGGCTCCGGCGTCGCGCGGGACATGGCCGCAAACGATCCGGATCCGTTCTCGCCGTCGAAGGCCGCCATGAAGAGCAGAAAATCGATCTCGTCCACCTTGCCGCTTCCGTCGATATCGCCGGCGGCATGGGCGTCCACCAACAACCGACCCTCGACACTTGTGAACAGTTGGTCGCGCAAGCTCGGCCAATCGTCCGCATCGACCCGGCCATCGGCGTTGAGGTCGCCGGGCGTGATGGCGTCGACCAACTGTGAACCTGAGTAGATCACTTCGATCGGCACGTCGGCGCCGTTGGTGAGCGACATCGTCGCCACGAGGTCCTCAAAGGGGCTGGCGATCCATGCGGCGCCCAGTTCGATGCTCTGGCCGCTGGCAAGCACCGCGGCGCCGAGCGTCCCTTCCGCTAGATCGGTGCGGCTACTTGATGGAGTGAACCTTAGCCACACATCGTCCGGATCGACCGTGCCGTTGCCGCCGTTGACAGGAGAGTCGAGCCTTCCCGAGATCGGGTTCCACAGGGCCTCGCTCACGCCGCCAGCGCTGCTGAAGATGTCGTACTGAAAGAACTCGACGGCTTGGCCCGTGGTGTTCGAGAGCGATAGATTGCCAGTATCGCGATCGACCAGCAGTTGAACCGTTGCTGCCGTAGGGATGAGCAGCGTGACCAGCGAGCCGGCGTTCCCGTCGCCGACTACTTGAAGATTCAGACCGAGGACAGCCGCCGCGCCCTGCACCGTGAACTTCGTGAGATGCTCGCTAACAAAAGCAGCCGGCGTTTCGTTCAGAAAATGGACGGTTGCTCCGGACCCAAGCAGGTCGACGGTTGATGTGTTCACCGGGTTGGTTGGGCCGCTTAGCGAAAGCGTGGCGTCGCCGCCGATCGCAACGTTCATCTCCGCGAGGTATCTGGCCGAAAGGCGCCCCCCCGTCAAGAGAATCGAACCAAAGCTCGGCGGCGACTCGACCCTTCCGAGGCCGAAATCGCCATTCGCCAGCACATCGAGGTCGCCCGCAGACATTTCCAGCCGTCCGCCAGCCCTGAACTCAAGGTTGGCGAACACGTTCGCGATGTTGGCTGCGGAGTTCACCACGTACGTGTCCACCAGACTCGCGACATCGATCATGCCGCCGGTGGGCGTGCCGAGCCAGTTCGCCGTATGGCTGAAAGTTTGTCCGTCGCCGCCGCCCGACCATGTGAGCGTGGCGCCGGACACCTGCGCAGCGATCCCCATCAGCGTCCAGCTCGCCAGTCGACAGCACGGGATCAAGGGGCAGAATCGCATGCGATTACTCGCGGTTGGCGGCGTGTCAGACCAAGCCCGTGGCGAGGTGGTAGCGCGAGCCGCGACGGAGCTTGCCCAGGACGAGCGAACCAGCCAGCACGAGCAGCCAGCCCGCGCCGGGCTCGGGCACTTGGGATGTGCCGAACCGGGGGCTCCCCAAACCCGCCGTCTGAAAGGCGTCGCGGAGCAACCGCCAGTCCTCGCGGTTAGTCTTGCCGTCCAGATTCAAGTCGCCCTTGGTATAGGAATTGACGTCGGGCGCCGCTTGCGTGTGAAGCCATCCCGCGATGAACGCATCGACGTCCGCTTGATTCAACGCCCCGTCGAGATTGACGTCGCCGTCGATGAGCGTCCAATCGCCTGCCACCAACACGACCAGTCGGTCGGTGTACTGCACTGAGAGCTCAACGCCGCCTGATATCGAAGGCAGCACCACCGTGTCGAATGACTGTAGCACCTCGCCCGCAAGCAGCAGCGGGAAGAAGTCTCCATCGACGGGTTCAAACCCCGAGGCGAAAGCGACGTCCAAGGCGCCGGCCAGCGTCGCGGCGCCGGTCACGGCGAGCTGTTCGAACTGCTGCCCGCCGGTGAGACCGGCAACCTCCACACGCAGCCTGCCGGTAGAAGTCTGGAAGTAGTCTCCTTCGATCCGAATCAGGTCGGTGCCCGTGGGGTCCTCGCCGGGCGCGATTGTCCCAAAGTTGTACACGTCTGCGGCCACGGTTCCGGCGCCGGACAACTCCCCATGTTGAAGCACATCGAGCCAGCGGACCGACGCGACCGTCCCGCCGTCGAGATGGAGCAGCCCGTGTTCGCTCACGCGAACTTCGTTCCTACCCGTCAAGATCGCGCCGCTCTCAACCCGAACTTCCTGGGTGGCGCCGGGGCCGTTGCCGCGGACCTCGAACCCAAGCGTTGCAACGTTGCTCCGGACGTAGGCCGTGTGCGGCCCAGAAGATTGGTTCGCCAGCACCGCCGACCAGTTCTCGCCCGGCGTGCCCGGCGCCGTCCACGCGTCGGGGGAAGCCACTTCGTCGCCGTCGCCGCCAGACCACTGCCGGAACTCAACGGTGTACGCATCACCCTGCTCGACGCCCTCGGCGATCGCGATCGCTTGAAACTCGGCGGCCATCGCTGCGTGGCGTGCGTCGGCGAGGCTCAGCTCGTTGGCCTCGCCGGGATCGTTTATCAGATCGTAAAGCCGCATCGAGCCGTCCGAGTATTTGATGAGCTTGTGATCGTCCTTGATGATCGCCCATCGGTGGTCGCGTTCGTGCTGCTCGAAAACCAAGAACGGCCTCTGACGGTTCGGTCCCGCTCCGATTAGTTCGTGGGCGATCGAGACGCCATCCATCCCGACCGGGCCGCGAACCCCCGCGAGTTCGAGCGCCGTGGGCATGAAGTCGCTGAGGTCGGTGTAGCGATCCGAGACTTGCCCGGGGGCGATGGCGCCCTGCCAGTAGGCGAACGTGGGGACGTTGATCCCGCCGTCCCACAAGTCCCGCTTGCCCCCCCGCTTCCCGCCGGAAGCGTTGAAGAACGCCACGGGTGAGTTGTCTTCGGGCGTGGCGCCGTTGTCGGAAGTTAAAACGATCAGCGTGTTGGCGAGCACGCTATCGGCATGGTCTCCATCGCTGTTCGGGTCGTCGAGCTTATCCACGATCTGTCCCACGGCTTGATCAAGACGCGTAATCATGGCGGCGTACGCTTTCTGATCATCCGTCCACGCGGCGGCCCCCGGGACGCCGGAGTACGCGTCGAACCAGCCGGGGAAGCTGCGGATTGCGTCGATGTCGAAGTGCGGGATCGTCGAAGCGTACTGCAGGTAGAAGGGCTCACTGCTTTGGGCCCGCGACGCGATGTAGGCCAACGCCTTCTGCGTGACGAGGTCGGCCGTGTAGTTGGCGTTCTCGTTGCCCGGGTGATTGCCTGTCTTTTCGAGCCACAACCCGTGGTCCGGGTTGGCCTGATACTTCTCGCCAACCTCATGGACGCCGTTGTTGTCGTCGTCACGGGGTTCTTCGGTCGTCCAAAGCGAGTCGACCCGATAGGAGTGGGCCCGCGCGTGATCCAGGTAGCCATAAAAGCTCTCAAACCCCTGGGCGGTGGGCAGCGAGTCGGGCCCGTCAACCACCGGGTTTGGCTTTAGGCCTTCCCCGGCGCTGCCCGTCCCCCCGAACCCCCACTTGCCGAAGATCGCGGTCCTGTACCCGGCAGACATCAAATGGTCGCCGAGCGTCTGTCCATCGTCGCGAAACACTTCGCCGTTTAGGTTTGAGTTGCGATCGACAAGCGTGTGCCCATTGTGGAAGCCCGAGTACAGCATGGCCCGGCTGGGGCCGCAAACGGAGGCGGCGTACGCGTTGTTGAATCGCATCCCTGCGGCCGCAAGGGCGTCGAGCGTCGGCGTCTGGATCTGGGTCGGGCCGTTGAATCCGACGCTGCCGTAACCTAGATCATCCGCAAGTATATGGACAATGTTGGGCTTCTGAGCGAACCCTGGCGACAGGCCGCCAACGGCCGCGGCAAGCCAGGTTGCGCAGCCCAGGGACCGGATAGTTCGCATGACATTTTTTCTCGCGGATTACGATTCCGTGCGTGCGGCGGCCTCAGCTAGTTCACCGGTTTGATCTGCCGTTGCTTCGACTCGCGCGGATTAAAGCTGACGATCTCCGATTCGACGTGAGCGGACCTCATGAGTTGTTCGATGTGGGCGACCACCTGTGGGTGCTGCGAGGCGATATCGTTTGCTTCGCCCAGATCCGTCGATAGGTCGTACAGCTCGATGGGCCCGTCGCGATCGAGGCTGACGTCCAGGCGGACCCCCTTCCACTTGCCCCAACGGACCGCTTGCTTACCCCCTTTCTCGTAGAACTCCCAGTAGAGGTGGTCGTGCTTGGCTTGCTCTGCATCGCGGCCTAGCAGCGTGGGTGCGTAGCTGATGCCGTCGAGTTCGTAGGACGCTTCGATCCCCGCCAGCTCGAAGGCGGTCGGAGCGAAGTCCCAGAAGGCCGACACGTGACTGGTCTTGCTGCTGGGTGCGATGGTCCCCGGCCAGTAGGCGATGGTAGGGACGCGGATCCCTCCTTCGTACATGTCGCGCTTCCCACCCCGGAGCGGGCCGCTGCTGTTGAAGTACTCACTGCTCCATCCCCCTTCGGACATGGCGCCGTTGTCGCTGCTGAAGATCACAAGCGTGTTATCGGCGATGCCAAGCTCCTCGAGCTTTTCGATCACTAGTCCGACGGTGTGGTCGAGGTAGGTGACCATGCCGGCGAAGGTCGCCTTGGGGTTGGGCTCCGCACGGTAGTGATCCCCTTCGAAAGGAATCTCCTCGAAATGGCCGAGAAAAGGGGTCTTCCACCGTTCGGTCACCGCCAGGTCAGCGTGCGGCTGCTGCAGCGCTAGGTGCAAGAAGAAGGGTCGGTTGGCGTTTTCTTCGAGGTACGCCATCGCGGCGTCGCGGAACACGTCGCCGCTGTACACGTCGCCTTGCTGGCCCGAGTTTCCTGGGAACTCGACTCGCCGCCCGTTCTTCCAGAGGAACTTTGGGTAGTAGCGATGTGCCTCTTCGTGGCTCGTGTAACCGTAGAAGAAGTCGAAGCCTTTGCGGTTGGGCAGGGTCCCATCGGGGCTGTTGCAGCTCAGGCCGCTTTTGCCGATCATCCCCGTGTGATACCCGGCGTCGGACAGCACCCGGGCCACGGTCGTGTCCTGCGGATCAGGGCGAAACTGCACCGGACCATTGAAACGCTGGAACACGTGGCCGGTGTGTTGTCCCGTCAGCAGGCAAGCCCGCGACGGCGCGCACACGGTGCTTCCGGCGTAGTGGTCCGTAAACATCATGCCCCCCTCGGCCAAGCGGTCTAGGTTCGGCGTTTTGAAGTGCCGCTGTCCGTAGCAGCCCAGGTCGCCGTAGCCGAGGTCGTCGGCGAGAATGAAGACGATGTTTATCCGCGACTGCTCGTCAGCCGACGCGGCTTGCCCCGGATTGGCGTTGGCGGTCAACGTGATCGCCAGCAGACAGAACGCAATAACGGGGATGTGCATGGATCTTCAGGGCCGAGACAGGTAACGGAAGAAAATTACTGCTTGTCGAGGGCAAAAATAAAGTGGTTCTGACCACCGGGTTCGACCTGGGCCGTCAATTCAGTGCGGTCGTTGTATTTGATTGGGATTGCCTGCTTGGTTTCGGAAATCTTCTCGCCGGGCACTTCTGGATTGGGGATCTGCCTGCCCGTCGGCGCTTGCGAAGTGATCACGACCCGATACTCGCCCGCGTCAAGCCCGCGCGCAGAAGCGATGCTGAACCGCCCGTCCTTGATCGCGCTCCCGCTGCCGCGCCCGGCGCCAGCCGGGCGGAAGGTGACGTAACCGTCAAGAAGGGGCGATCCGCCCCAAGTGACCTCGCCCGTCACCGGCCGCGGCCCAGCGCGATCATCGCAACCTACGCAGGCACAAAGCAGCACGCCGGCGATCGTCCAGCGAAGCGGATTGAGGCGAGCGGCGGCGTTTAAATTGGGGGAGTGCGGGTGCGTCATTCGTTCAATGCGTTCGAGGCGGGCGACGGCCTAGCGTCGAGGGCCGGAGTCGAGCTTGGCGATGGGATCTCCTGCGATCTCTCCCCCGGCAATCGTGCTGCGTATTTGCCAAAGGTTCAACTCGATGTCGTCTGTGGTGAACTGAATCGACGAATCGCACATCAAGGTGTGCACGCCGCCCGGATGGGAGCTTCGGGACGCCATGTGCTGGTTCTGCCTGTCGCCATTGCCGACCGAAGTGCGGTTGCACGGAAGCCCCAATTCGGGCCGGTCGATGCACCAGCCGGTGTCAGGCTCGTTCGCGTTCGGGGGCGTTCGCGTCGAGATCTGGTAGGTCACGCTGTCCTCATTCCAGATACGTCCGCGACGATCGCAGCCGCTCCCCAGCTCCGCCGGCGCCTGGCGCATCTCCATCATCGCGTACGTGTTGCTGGTCCCGTCGGTAATCTGGCGCATCTTCGCCCCGAACTCGATCCAGAACGGGGCCCGCAAGTCGCCCCAGATGGGTTTCCATGATTTATCGTGAGGGTTTGGCAAGTAGTACGTGTAGGCGCCCCAGTTCAGCCCATAGTTGCCCTTGGCCTCTGTCGATAGCCCTCCATCGCACGCCGACGCGATCTGGGGCTCGTCGCTGGGGCATGTCCACGCCTCGAGCCGCTGGCTGATGAGCGAGCCGCGGATCTGTGTGTAGGCGTTGGAGTCGAACTCGAACGCGTCAAACTTGTTGCCTTCCTCAAGATACGGGAAGAGGTAGATGCAGAAGGGAACGCGGACCGGGCTCTGTGCGTCGTAATTACCGGTGATGGGGGTCACCCCTTGGGCCCCGATGGGGAACGATCCGTTGGTGTCGTGGTAGTTGTGCAGCGCAATACCGAGCTGACGGAGGTTGTTCCCGCAGGTAGTTCTGCGAGCCGCTTCGCGGGCCGCCTGCACGGCCGGCAACAACAGAGCCACTAGGATTCCGATGATGGCGATCACCACGAGCAGTTCGACCAGCGTAAAGGCCGAACGTGGTCCGCACGCACGACAAACTCGGAGATGAATCACAGCGCGTCCTCCCCGCCTAGCTTGGCGGAATCGTTGACAAGAAATCGTGCCGAGGGCAGGGTCCCGCCGGTCACCGAGAAAAAGAGTACTTGCTCAATAAATACTGGTTGATTTGCTCCACCTCATCGGTGGTCAAAGCGTCGTTGAAGATGATCAACTCGGCCATGCGCCCGCGGAAGTATCCCGGTTCCTTAGGGTGCTTGCCGATAATCTTGCGGGAGGCGAACTCCATGCCGGTGTGGGCCGTGGTTTCGCCTTGGCTTTCGCCGTCAAGCCACAGTTGGGCATGATTGCCCGAAGGGTCGTACACGTAGGCGAGCACGGCCGGTTGGTCGTCGACAACCGGCTTCAGGGTCTGAATGGTGCCGAAGTGTGTCGACCGTTCCCCGAGCTGGGCGTACACCATTCCAAAGTAGGCGCCGGGGGTGAGGTAGTCGCCGATCTGGAGGATGCGGAACTGGGTAGCGCTGCGCGACATGTCGCCCGGCGGGCCGTTGTAGTTAATCAGCGGACAGCGGTTTCCTGGCTTCTCTTCGCGGGACCCCCGCGAGAACACCACGAATACCGTTTGGTCCGGAGTCGAAAAGAAGGGGGTAGTCACCAGGTAGCTAAGCTCGCCGTCAAAACGCAACGCCGGCTTGCCGGCAATACCATCCGCTTCCCACATCGGACGGGCCTCTTCATAGTGCTGCATGGCGTCGTCTTCTAGCTGATTGTCGCCGACAAGTATGTCTTGCCATGCGACTACCCGGCCCAGCGAGTCCTTCTTCACGAGCACGTCGGCCGCCAGCCACAGCACCAGGTTGCGTTTCACGGGGAGCCGGGGCAGGCTCTTCTCTGAGATCCGAGGCGCCACGGTGCGAACAAACCGGCTGGCGTCGGCCCGCTTCTGGGTAGAGATCCCAGTGGGCGAGTAGGACGCCGCCTCGTCGCCGGTGAGCGACAGCGCGTCGCCTTCGACATCGCCCATCAGGTTCACCTGCCATGACAGCACCTCGCCCTGAAACACATGGACGTCGGTCGCTCCCGTTTCATCAACTTCCAAGCCGAACTCGGTACCTAGGTCGACGATTTCGGCCGTGGGCGTCCGAACACTGAAGCCGTGAGCCTGCTGCGGAACGACAGCGGCTAGCTTGCCTCGACCGAGGTCTGCCTCCATGTCCGAGCGAAGCTCGAACTTCACAGGCCCTTGCAGGATGAGTTGCGCGCCGCTCTCGAATGTCAGTTGCGCTAGGCCTGAATCGATTTTCAGTTGCCGCCCTGCGTAGAGGTGTTCGCCGTAGGTTGCGGCCCGCTTCGGGTCCGCCCATTTGCAATCGACCAGCCCGGTAAGCGTTGCAACGACCGCACGCTCTGGCGTTTCGTTATTCACTAGCGGCGAGGGCCCGCTGTCCAAGTTGGGGTCGGCCCCTGGCGATCGAAGCACGCCCAGCGCGGCCACCAGAATGCCTACGGCGGTGGCGCCCGCCGTAAATGCGACCGCGGACCGGGAGACGCCTCGGTTGAACACCATGGGCCTTGAATCGACCGGCGGCGCAAGCCCTCCGACAACCAAGTCCGCGGCCGAGCGGTCGGCAACGACAAGCTCATCGACTTGGGCGGGAGCACTCGTTGCTGCCCCGTGCGCCCACTCCAAGGCGGCCCCCAGGGTGGCCGCTTCCAGGTACCGGCGACGCATCTCTTCGTCCCCGGCGACGAGCTCGCCAAGGCGCTGGGCCTGGTCGCTGGCAAGCCGCTCGTCCGCCATGAGCGCGAGCAGCTCTTCGAATTCACCTTCCGATGGGCGTCTGCTATCGCTGCTTGGCGTCATCCTGCTTGCTCCTCCAGTACGATCCGCGCCTTCACGCACCCCAGCAGCGAGTGGCGAATACGGCGGAGAGATTTGTACAGCGTACTGAGTGGTCGCTGAAGCCGATTGGCGAGCTCAACCGTCGTGGCGCCCCCGGCGTATCGCTGGAAGAGAAGCTCGCGATCTGATTTGCGGAGCTCTCCCAGGCAATCCTCTAGCGCACGTTGCCGCTGCTCGTAGACGGTCGCGTTTGCCTGCAGCTCATCGGCCAAACTGTTCACGATCTCTTCCTGGAAGACGTGCCGGTCACCTAGCTTCTTCTTGCCGTGGGCCAGCACCCGATAGCGAGCAATCTCGCGGGCCCAGGCGCCGAAGTTGGTGCCAGGCTGGTACTGGTCGAACGAACGCCACAGCGCGATGCAGGTGTCTTGGAACACGTCCTCGGCGTCGTCGCGCGCGAAGAGCAGTGCCCGGATGTATGCGTAAATCGCTCGCTGTTCTTGGTTGTAGAGTACGAGGAACTCTTCTGTCCGTTGATCCGGCGCCATCCCCTGATCCCTGCTAATCCCTGACCGCACCGGCGGCCCTCTGAAAAGATGCCGTAGAAAAAGAACGCGTACCGCTTCCGGTGTGGAGTAAGTGAACGTCGCTGGCCAAATGACCAAGAAAAGTTCCCACAAATCGTCGCCGGCCGCGTGGGTCGGCGTCAGCTGATTTTCTAACCCATTACCGTTATGGGACTTACGCCCATTCTGGCATTTTTCGCGGCATTCTGCGGTCAGATTTCTACGGCCGAGCACTCCTAAAGCGTCGGGGATCGGCATTCACGTTGATCGCCCAGACGGGGGCCGCAGGACTGCGCACCGTCGCTTTTCCACTTCGCCTTTTCTAGATCTACAAGAGGGGTGTCTCGTGATGTGCACTTTGCGAAAAGCTGTTCTGTCGTGCTTCTTGGTCGCAAGCCTTGCTTTCTCTACGGCCTCGTGGGGAGCAGTCATTTGGACGGGCACGGGAGCGAACCCAAACGACCTGTTTGGCGATGACAACTACGATTTCTCCGGCTCGTCCGTAATCGCCATCAACGAGTCGGTCACTACCGGCCTCCCCGAGGTCTTGGTCGACGCGCCCGTCCTCGACAACGTGACGTTCACCAACGCCACCATCAATGCCGCGTTCGCTACCGGCTTCGGCCAGTTCCGCTTGGGCAACGGGTTTCAAGCCACGCTCGATAATTCGTCGATCACCAGCACCACCAACGGAGGCATCGCCGGCCAGATCGCGCCCGGAACCGCCACGTTCAATGTGCTCAACGGCAGCAACCTGAACATGCAGTTTGTGACCGCCGCTGTGGTTAATGTCGATAGCACCAGCACGCTGCGGTTCCGCGGCGGGGGCGACCCGATCAACAGCGTCGACCAGCCCGCGTTCGTAAACCTGGCCCCGGGTGCAAGGCTAACGCTTCCCTCGGTAGCCGAGTTCACCGAGCAGGGAAACTCCATCTTTGTGAACGGCGTCCCTTTCTCCGACGGCTCCACGATCCTCAACCCCGGCATCCTCTCGTTCAACGGGACCACCGGCACGGCTATCGCCCCGGTCCCCGAGCCTTCGTCCGCGGCGCTTCTGGTCGGCCTGAGTTTGGCCGCCGCGTGTGTGGCGCGGTCGAAGCGGAATGCGTAGTTGACAGCATGAACACTTTTCGTGGAGGGGCGGAACATAGCCCTTCCCGATCGCGAGAAGCTTTCGAGCGGGCTCGTCCCTAGTAAGTCAGCCGTTCGACCGGCGGTTGCCTGTCGGAGCGATTCTCTTCCGTGATTTGACGTCAGTTTGGACATGTGCAACTCGTCTAGCTGGGACGCCCGATCGGTCGCCTCGCTAGGCAGCCAATCCTGGGAGATGGCGGAATGCCGGTACTTCGTCGGTTCACGATAAACTCGTTGACAGGTTGCACGCTGCTGGCGGTCGCCGCTTGGATCGGCCAGTCGCGAATGGCGCCTCACGCGTCGGCGGCGCTCGTCGCCCACTGGACGCTCGAAGAAGGAATGGGTGCCGCCACGACCCCCGTGGTTGGAGGGCCCGCCGCCGAGGGCTCGCTGTTTGGGGGGGCCCGTTGGCAGACCCAGTTTCTCCCGCCTGTGGTGGGGGGGTCGTCCGCGGCCATCGCGTTCGATGGTTCTCCCAACGCCGTGCTGACCGGTTTTGACGGTGTGGTGGGCGGATCTGCCCGGACGGTCGCCGCCTGGGTCCGGGCCGACCCATTCCAGGGGGACTTCGGCGGAAGCGTGGTGAGTTGGGGAGACAACGTAACCGGGCAACGCAACACACTCCGCTTCAACACGGCCGAGGCAAACGGCGTGCTGGGCGCTCTGCGATTCGAGGTGCAGGGAGACTTTATTGTGGGCAACGCGGTGGTGGCCGATGGCCAGTGGCATCACGTCGCCTTGGTGCTCCCTGACACCGATCCGGACGGAGATCTGTCCGTCGACCTGGATGACGCAAGGCTGTACGTCAACGGCGTTCTTGACGCCGACTTGACGTTCGGGTTCTCCGGGGCAGGCGGGGGCAATCCTGCCGTAAATACTACAGTCTCGGCGGGCTCCGAGGTCACTCTGGGCAACGCCGCAAGCGGCGTCGCGGTCACGAACGTCAACCTCGCACAGCGCGGTCTGCGTGGCGCCTTAGACGATGTGCGGATCTACGACAACGCGCTGACCCCTGGCGAGGTTGCATCGCTGGCGCCGATCTTGCCCGGCAAGTTCGGCGTGGAGATCAGCCGTCAGACGGGCGCCGTGTCCTTCGTCAACACTACCGTGGGCGACATCAACTTCGTCGCCTACACCTTGAGCTCGGACGGCGGTGCGCTCGACGCCAGCGCCTGGGCGTCGTTTGCCGATAGCGATCCCGGTTGGCTAGAGTTCGATGGGACCGCCAACAACCTCAGCGAGGGGCAGCAGCCCGGTGGGAGTGGCAGGACCATTGCCAGCGCAGCCCCAGCGGCCCCGTTAGGCAGCGCTTGGATCCAGAATCCAGTTGAGGACGTAGTGCTAACGTTGCTTGCTGCGGATGGCAGCGCGCTGAGCATCCCCGCGATCTATACCGGCGCCAAGGCCGCGATGGGCGATCTGAACTTTGATGGCGGCGTCGATGATCTCGATTGGCCGACCTATCGGGCGGGGTTGTTCGCCGACCTTTCTGGGCTAAGTGGCCCGCAACAGTACCGGATGGGCGACTTGAACGGCGATGGAAGGAACAACGAGCTCGACTTCTTGCTGTTTAAGGCCGCCTTCGACGCCAACCTAGGAACGGGGGCGTTCGAGGCGATGACCGCGGCCGCGGTGCCGGAACCGGCAACATACGCCTTATTGCTGACAATGATCGCTCTAGCGTTTCTGACCAAGGAGTATCCGCAAGTGTTCTCGCAAAGAGTCTTCGTGGTCGCACGCCGTAGCGCCCCGCTGATTGTTGTGATGGTCGCGATCGGCGTCGAGAGCGCACACGCGCTAGTTGTTTGGACGGGTGCAGGGGCGAACCCGAACGACTTGTTTGGCGATGACAACTACGACTTTTCCGGCTCGTCCATCAGCGCCATCAACGAGACGGTCACGACCGGCCTCCCCGAGGTCTTGGTCGACGCGCCTGTCCTCGACAACGTAACGTTCTTCAACGCCACAATCGATGCGGCATACGCCTCGGGATTCGGACAGTTCCGCCTGGGCAACGGGTTCAACTTGACGCTCAGCAACACGTCAATCACCAGCACCACGAACGGCGGCATCGCCGGCCAGATTGCGCCGGGAACCGCTATGTTCAATCTACTGAGCGGGAGCAACCTGAATATGCAATTCGTGACCGGCGCGGTGGTCAACGTCGACGGCACCAGCACGCTGCGGTTCCGCGGCGGGGGCGACCCGATCAACAGCGTCGACCAGCCGGCCCGCGTGAATCTGGCTCCCGGCGCCATGCTGACGCTCGCCTCGGCGGCCGAGTTTACCGAGCAGGGCGACGCCATCTTTGTGAACGGCGTCTCATTCGCGGCCAATCCCGGCATCCTTAGCATCAACGGAACGACCGCCACAGCGATCGGCGCCACCCTGCCGCTGGCGCTGGAGGTGAACACCACGACCGGCGTCACCCGGATCATCAACCAGTCGGGGGGCGCCATCACCACGAATTTCTACAAGCTCACCAGCGAGACAGGTTCGCTCGACGTCCCCGGCTGGAACAGCCTGCAAAGCATCGCCAACAACCCGGGACAGAACTTGGCCGAGTTCCCCCGCGGCACGGGGAGCGGCAACGGTTGGGAAGAAGCAGGCGGCAGCAACAACGGCGAGCTGGGCGAGGCGTTCCTCTCGGGCGACTCCACGCTTTCTATCGGAGACACGATTGAGCTTGGCAGCGCGTTCAATCAAGCGGGCGGCACGCAGGATATCATGCTGCGTTACTACAATGTTGCTCTAAATTCGTTCATCGACGTCGAGGCGACTTATGTGTCGGGGGGCGGCGTCGCGGGGGACTATAACGGCGACGGATTCGTAGACTCCGCGGACTACACCGTATGGCGAGACAACCTGGGAACCAACACAACGCTGCTGAATCAAAACCCCGCGGCCAGCACGCCGGGGGTCGTCGACGCCGAGGACTATGCCTTCTGGAAGAGTCGGTTCGGCGCGCCCGCATCGGGTGGAGTGCAGTCGACGGCGGCAGTGCCTGAAGGCGAAGCGCTCAGCCTTCTGGCGATAGTCCTCTGTGCCGCGGCGGCTCTCAGTAGAGCTTGTCGAGACCTCGCCTTGCGGCGCGTTGCCGAGAGAAGCACGGCGGCCGTGCGCCTCGCGGCAGCCGCCACGATCGTGTTGTTCACCGCGCACACGTGCATCGCGACGATTACCAGTGACCGTGATTACAGGTTCGGCGACGACTCCGCCGAGGACGGTTCGGCAGGGATCGCGGCCGGCTCCGGGCCTAGCAATGCACTGCCGGGCTTTACGCTCGACAGCGAAGGAGCGGTCGGCGACAACACGCTCGTCGACCTGCGGGTGTTTGGCAACCCGCAGTACGTGAATGTCAACGCCCTGGGCCGACCTCAGTCTGCATCCGGAGCGCTGGGGATCAGCTTCAGCGGAGACGACTTCCTGGAGGGCGAGCGCCTCGGGCTGCCGCAGACCTCCTACAGTTCCGTCGCGTCGGACAATGATCCCGTCGAGATCGGCGGCCCGGGGCCGGGGAGCTTGAACTACATCGGCATCGAAGACCGCGGCTTCCAGTTCTGGGCCCGCCCCAACGCTGAGGGTAACGGCTTCGCACAATCGCTGGTTGCGGACACCCAGCAGCACGGCGTCCGCATCAACGCCGCAGGAAACTGGGAGATGCAGTACGCCGGCGTGCCGCACGACACGGGCGCTCCCGTTGCATTTAATGTGTGGAGTCACCTCATGCTGGTCCGCCGAACCACAGAAGCGGGACCCGCGTCGCTGCTGTATCTCGACGGCCAGGTGGTGTCGGCCGTTACCGGAGGATACTCCGGCGCCGACGACGCCCCGCTGGTGATTGGCGCCAGCACCGGCGACACCCCGGGCACGGCCGATTTCTACAACGGCGTCCTCGACGACCTCGAGATGTTCGTGATGGGGGTCACCAAGCTCCCCCCCTACACGAATTGGGGTGCGTTTAGTCCGGCGATCGACAACAACTACATCGCCAGTGCACTCTCGACGATGACGCCCGGAGACCTGACCGGCGATGGCCAGGTGACCGGCAACGGCGCCGGTTCGCCGCTCACGGACGACGTCGCAGCGTTCCTCCAGAACTGGGACGCAACGTACGCCGTCAACAACTTCAATCCTGTTCGGCCCGTCAGTTGCTCACGGTTTAGTGCTATCTGCCTTTCGTCGCGGGGGGGGACCTGGACCATTTTCCTTCTATGCTTGTTGCGGAGCCGCGTATCTACCGCGCAACATCGACCGGCGCGGCGCGGGTGGTCGGTTCGCGGCGGTTCAATGCGTTTTGAGTTTTTCAAGGTGCGCCAGCACCTCGTCTTCATCGGCCCATCCGATCAGGTAGAAGCGGATCATCTCGAACGTCCGCAGCGTCGGCTTCTTGCCGGTCCATAGGCTGATCAGCAGGCAGACGATGATCGCGCAGTACGTCTGAATCTCAATGCCCACCGGGTCCTCGCTCAGCAGGTGACGGCAGCCGAGCGTGTGCTTGAAGAAGCGGAAGAACAGCTCGACCTGCCAGCGGTGTACGTAGATCAGCGCCACCACGTCGGCCGGGACGTCCATCAGGTTCGTCGCTAGCACGAGGTCTTTTCCCGCCGCGCCGCCGCGTTTGGGGTGGGCTTGGGCGCGGATGCGGACCAGCCGCACCGGGTGGTCGGGGTGCTCGATCCGCACGCTCTTGGCCGAGCCGAGCTTGCCGACCGCGTCTTCAAGCACCCCCGCCTCGATCGCCTCGGGGCCAAGGTCGCGGGCCTGCTCGGGGGTGAAGTGGTGGTCCTCGCGCACCCGGCAAACGTAGCTGCTGCCGGCAGCGACGATCGCGTTGAACAGCGAGAACTGCTCGTAGCCCCGGTCGAGGATGTAGCAGCGGTCGGCTTCCAGCAGCCTCCGCAGCGAAGCCTTCTCGTTGGCGTCCTTGCGGTTGCGGCCGGTCGTCACCTCAATGTTGGTCGGCGCGCCGCGCAGCACCTCGAAGTGCGCGTGCAGCCGCCAACCGTCCGGGCGCCGCCGGCCCTGCCAAGCCGCTTGGGCGATCTGTGGCAGCCGCGTCAGCAGCGAGCCGTCCACGGCCGTCAGCCGTTGGGTGACGCCGTCGAGCCGCCGGTCGTGCGGCAGCGCGCCCAACTGATCCGCCAGCTCGCCCACGATCTCACGCAGCCCCTCGGCGCGGAACACCGCGGTCGCCTCGGACAGCGAGCCGAGGCTGGTCCGTGGGCAGCCGAGCTTCTTCTGCACCTTCTTGAGCTCGGACGCCTGCTGAACGCCGCGGAGGGAGGTAAGGATTGGGTTGAACAAGAACAGCAAGATCAGCACGGAGTACTCGTCCATGTGCAGGACGCGATTGCCCGCCTTGTCCCGCTCGCAGCCCACGCCGTGCAGACGCTCAAACAGAGGAAGCAGCGCCCGCAGCTCCTTCACCCCCCGCACGTCCCGCTCATCAAGTTTCGGCTTCTTGGCGGCCATGCTGGTAAGATGACCGACGCCTTCCCTTGGCGCTAGCCCTATTCTTCAACGCGCAAATCTTGTGCCGAACAGGATTGGGTTGAACGACAAGGTCTGCGCCCCCCGCGGCGACCCGGTGCCGCCGTCGGTGCCCAGCACGAGGCAGTCGTGCCGCGTCTGATCGCCGACCCGAGCCGCAAAGAGCTGGTCCATCGAGATGCTGTTCGCGTAGTCTCCCCCGCTCCCGGTATCGGCGCCGGTGAGAAACTGGTCGGCATTGGAATGCCCGTGCACCGACCGCGCCGCTGGGTGGGACAGCCCGCTGAACACAGTGACGTCGTTGCGCAGTGGTTCGAGCGGCTCTAGGCACTTCGTGAATTGGTAGCCCGCTGCGTCGGAGTGCGGGAACCAGCTCCAGTCCTGGTAGGCCGGGTCGTCCCGACGGGGCATGGGGACGCCGTCGGGGAAGTAGAAGCAGGCGAGCCGCTTCTTCGGCGCCGACGCCTGCGGGAGCTGCGCGGCAAACGTCTCGAAGTAGGGTAACGCGAGGCCCAGCCCCACTCCGCGGAGGAATCTTCGGTGATCGAGTGCAGCAAAGTTCATTTCGATGCTTCTGGCGTCAGGATTGTTGAAACAGGTCGCTCGCAACGAGCAGCGTGATCAAGGTGCGCAGGCCGTCGCCCCGCTGGCGGAGTTCTGTGGTGACGCGCTCTAGCTGGGCATGATCGGCGAAGCTGAGCGGCCTTCCGAGGGCGTAGCTGGCCAGCTTGTGGACCATGGCCCGTGCAAACTGGTCCTGCCGGTTCTCGAGGAGGTAGCGCTTGAGGCCATCCATGCCCGCCAGCTCGCCCTGATTGTAGAGGCGGCTGCTGGCGTCGACCGGCCCGCCATCGATGTGGTCGCGCCACGACCCAACCGCGTCGAACTCTTCGAAAGCGATCCCCCAAGGATCGATCTTCGAATGGCAAGACGCGCAAGCGGGCTTGTTGCGATGATCTTCGATGCGCTCTTTCAGCGTCATCTTGAGGATCTCGGGGTCGGTAAGATCGATCTCCGGCACGGAGGGCGGGGGGGGCGGAGGGGGGTCGTTCAAGATGCATTCCAGCAGCCAGATGCCGCGTTTGAGCGGGTGCGAATCCTTGCCGTCGGAGTTCATGGCCAACAAACCGGCCTGGGCCAGCAGGCCCCCCCGCTTCGACTCCGGGGTCAGCGGTACCTTCTGGAAGTGGTTGCCGTACACCCCTTCCACGCCGTAGTGGTTTGCCAAACGCTGGTTCAGAAGCGCGTAGTCCGCGTGGAGAAAGTCGATGACCGAGCGGTCTTCATTGAGCACGTGCTGAAAAAACTCGACCGGCTCCCGCTGCATCGAGTGTTTGAGCTCTTCGGAGAACTCTGGGTAGGCCCTCTCATCGACCTGAAGCAGCTCGAGCAGCTCCATCTCGAGCCACTGATGGGTGAAGCGTTCGGCGAACCTCTTCCCACGCGGATCCGTCAGCATGCGTTCGGTTTGCCGGGCAAGTTCCCCGGGGTCGCGAAGGCGTCCGCTGGCCGCCAGCTCCAGCAGCGCTTCATCGGGCTGGCTGCTCCACAAGAAGAACGACAGGCGGGTCGCCAGTTGGCTGTCCGTGAGGGCGCCGTCGGATTGCGTCAGATAAAGGAAATGGGGCGAAGCCAGCACCGTCGCCAGCACCTCGATCATCGCCTCCTGAAAGTCGTCGCACGTGGGGCGGACCGTCTGGTAGAGGGCCAGCTTCCGCGCCAGCTCGGCCTCGCTCACCGGGCGGCGCCAAGCCTTTGGCATGAAGCTCGCAAGCACCTGGCGCGCCCGGCTCTCCTCGCCGCCGGACGCCCCCGCCTGGGAAAACACGCGGCGATGCGACGCCGGCGGCCACTGCGTCAGGTAGGGCGCGGTGATCTCGATGTAGTCGATGTGAACCGTGGCGCCCTCATGCTCCCGGCCTTGGTGGACGTTCCTAAAGCCAACGTACTCGGTGGGGCTCGGCCTCTTGCCCATCTTCCCTGTGCGGAGGTACGGGCTGCGTTGGATGTCGTCCAACTGGATCAGCCACTCATAGAACTCCGGCTGGCCGGGGGGCGCCGTGATCGCGACGTCTTCTTTGCTGAGCGCAAACTCAAACGAAGAGTTGTTGTTCGGGTTGAAGCCAAAGGTGAGCGCCAGGCTGGGATAGCTTTCTCCCTCCGCGCTCGCTCGGTTCGCCCTGACGCGGATCCTCATGACCCCATGATCGGGCAGGTAGTTCCCGAGGTCGATCTCCTGCTTCGCCCCGTGCGGGAGCACCAAGACAAAGTTCTGTGGCTCGGGGTCAACGGGCTTCTCTTCGGCCGGCTTCCACAGAGAAAACCCGTTCGGGATGCTGCGACTCCAGCCTTCGCCGGTCTCTTGATTCAGGAAGTAGCCGCCGCGACGCGATCGACCCCCGCGTCGCGACCGCTCACCCCCTCGCGAACGCTCGCCCCCCTGCACGCGCGGGCCCTGCTTCGCCTGCTCCCGAGCCTCTCGGAATCTCCCCAGGATATCGCTGTCGATATTCTCGGACTCCCGCTCTCGCTGGTAGAACCTAAAGTGCTCGTCGACCCAATCAACGTAGTCGTCTCCCGCCTTGTCCATGGTGATGGAAAAGTAGGTGGGCTCTGGCCGCGGCCCCCGGACGGTGGCGGTCTTCAAGGCATTTCGGGCGATGCTCTGGTAGGTAGCAAACTGCCGGGAAGTCATCTGCAACATCTCGGAGCTGTTCTGAAAGCCGTCCTCGGAAGCCGACTCCGGGGGCAGGTCGGCGGCAAAGTCCAGCGGCAGCCCCAGCAGGTCTTGTAGCGCGTAGTTGAACTCGTACCGTGTCATGCGGCGGAAGGATGAGTGCGCCCCGTCGCTCCGTTTGACTTGGGAAGAAACGAGGACCTGCTCCGAGATCCAGTCAACCACCGCGGCCCGGTCTGCGTCGGTCAGCTCCGCGGCGTCCGGCGGCGGCATCTCGCCACTACTCAACACCTCCATTACTTCAAGCCACCACTGGGCGTCCTTGCCGTGGACCAGGTCGGGATCGAGCGCGTCTACGCGCAGATCGGCGTTCTGGTCGTCGGGGCCGTGGCAGTCCGCGCAGGCGCCGGCAAGGATCGGCGCGATCTTGCTGCGGAACCCTTCCAGGTCCGCCTTGGGGGCGCCGATTGTCGCAGAAAGTGGACCGGCCGAGAGGTACTTCGATCGAGTCGCCGCCGCGGCTTTGACCTGTTGCAGCGTTGCTTCTTCGGCTGCCTGTAGCGGAGCAGCCAGCAGCAGCGCCACGGCCGCAGCGGCGAAGGTGATCGGCCGCACGGGCGCTCCGCGAAAGGCCGACAGCGAAGCAGCCCCAGGTCTGCCGGCGCCGGCCTGGCGCCGTTCGGCCTCCCAGGACCCGGCCGCGTCGCAACACGCGCGTCGGGAATCAGCACATGAAGAGTGATAGCTCATAGCGTTCTAAGTGCTCGGGCACTGTGCTGGTTCGGACAAGCAACTCCGGCCGTCGCCGATGACAGGTCGCGTGCGGTAGGTGGCACAACGAGTCGCGATCGCAACCCCGAAAGGGACGAAGGCGTCTGCTGCACCCCTCCCGACGGGGCGGATATCAGTCCTGCACAGCGCCCACCACTTGGAACGTGCTGATCAGCGGGCACGCCAGCGCGCTCTCGATGTTCAGCCGTACCTTGCTGGTTGGGGGGAAGCTCACGCCTTCGGCAGAAGCGTAATCCTCAAGGATGATGCGTTTGTAGCCGATGGTCTTGCCGGCAAACACTTTCTTCCACCGCCCGTCCACCAGGCACTCGATACTGTAAGATTCAATGCGCTGGCCGAGCGGGATGTACTCCTGGATGATAAAGCCGTCTACCTCCTGGACTCCCCCCAGGTCGACCTCGATGCTCGCGGTTTGAACCGCGTCGTCCGTCGCGTGATAGGTTTCAAAGTCTCCGTCGGCAACCATCGCGGCGGCGTAGGCCGGGTCGTCGCCGCGTACGCTGTCTGCGCTAACTTGGGCCTTGTCGCCTCGCGATAGGTCGTTGGCGTGCAACGCGTCGACCCAGTCCTTGAACGCCTTCAGGCCCTCGACACTGGCCTCGTCGATCAGGCCATCCTGGTTGGGGGAGAGGTTCATCAGCGGCGTCACGCCGTATCCGGTCGTGGTGAGGTAGTACTGCTTGATCTGCTCCAGGTCCTTGATGGGCTGGCCGTTGTGGAACCAGTTCCCCTGCAGCATGAGCGACGGTTCGTTGGGGTACCAAATGACCTCGCCCCCCATTTCTCTCCGGTACGACTGGTCCGGCTTCAGGCCGCCGTGGTTGCCCGGCCAGGCCAGGGAGCGGTCGGGCAGGTACCGCACCATGGTGCCGGAATCGTAAACCACCGCACCGGGCTGCTCCTCTTTGATCATCCCCGCGAGCTTCTGATAGTCGATCTTCAGTTCATCGGCCTTGAAGCCGTCGAACCAGTACTCGTCGATGGGGCCGTACTGCGTGCTGATCTCTTTCACTTGGTCGTAGTAGAAATCCCCGTACCCCGCGTAGCGGTCGGCGTGGGTCACGGCATAGTTGTCGTCGATGAGGGAGACGTAGAAGCCAAAGGTGATTCCGCCCCGACGGCAGGCCTCTACCAGCTCTCCGACGATGTCGCCCTGGCCGTTCTTCCAGGGTGAGGCCCGCACGGAGTGCTCGGTCGTCTGCGTCGGCCAGTTGCAGAAGCCGTCGTGGTGCTTGGTCGTCAGCACGATGCCCTCGAAGCCGCCCGCCTTGGCCGCCGCCACCCATTGGTTGGCGTCGAAGCGTTCTGGGTTGAACCTGGCCGGGTCCTCCTTGCCGTCACCCTTGTGGTTGCTGCTGGGGTAGAAGGTCTTCATGCCGAAATGGATGAACATCCGGTACTCGGCCTTGTGCCACTTGAGCTGCGCGTCGCCCGGCACGGGCAAGAAGGGTGCGGGCGCCTGGGTCTGGCCGTCGGCCGCCAGGGAGATGGAGCACGCGGCGAGGGCGAGCCCGGCGATCGCCGGCACGATGAGCATTCGAGCTGTCATAGGACTGTCTCTCACTTCCCGTTCCAGGTAAAGCTGTCGCCCTTGGCGAGCGACTTGGCAGTGGTTTGTGAATCGCAGCGGAGCTTGAGCGGCTCGCCATTGAGCGAGCGAATGACGGCGGCGGTCAGCCGCCCGTCCTCCCACGCGATGTCGACCTCGAAGCCCCCGCGAGCGCGGAGGCCCCGGACGCTGCCGGTCGGCCAGGCGGCGGGGAGCGCCGGCAGCAGGTGGACCTCGCCGCCGTGGCTCTGCAGCAGCATCTCAGCGATGCCGGCCGTCGCGCCAAAATTAGCGTCGATCTGGAAACGATCCCCGCCGTTGAACAGGTTCGGGGAGAGCCTGGGAATGACATGCTTGTTGAGCACCCTGAGTGCGTGGTCCCCGTCCCCCACGCGGGCCCACAAGCAAACCCTCCACGCGCCGGGCCACCCGCCGGCATCTCCGCGCTGGATCAACGAGGTCCGCGCCGCAGCGAACAGCTCTGGCGTGTCGCGAGGGTTGATCTGGCTGCTGGGGTAGAGCCCGTACAGGTGCGAGACGTGGCTGTGTGGGTCGTCGGGGTTGTCCCAATCGACTTGCCACTCTTGAAGCTGGCCGTGCCGACCGATCTTCATGGGCGCCAGACGCGCCCGCGTCGCGGCCACCTGCGACCGGAACTCTTCGTCGATGCCCAGGGCCTCGGAGGCGGCGATGCAGTTGGCGAACAGGTCGCGGAGGATCTGCATGTCGATGGTGGGGCCGGCGCAAACCGAGACCCCAGAGCGTCCCGTGCTGAGGCCGTCTTCGGTCCCGCCGCCGTGGCTGTGCTCGGGCGAGATCGACGGCGAGGTGATCAGCAGGCCGTCCTCGTTCTCGACGAGCACGTCCATGAAGAACTCAGCGGCGCCCTTGAGGATAGGGTAGGCCTTCTCGAGGAACTGGGTGTCGCCGGTGTACTGGTAGTGCTCCCAGAGGTGTTGGCAGAGCCATGCGCCCCCGGTCGGCCACGTGCCCCACTGCGCGCCGTCAACCGGGGCCGTGCCGCGCCAGAGGTCGGTGTTGTGGTGCGCGACCCAGCCCCCCGCCCGGTAGTGGACCTGTGAGGTGCTGCTGCCCGGCGCCTGCAACTCCCCCACCATGCGCAGCAGCGGCTCGTGGCACTGGCTGAGGTTGCAGACCTCCGCCACCCAGTAGTTCATCTCGATGTTGATGTTGATCGTGTACTTGCTGCCCCACGGCGGGTCGATCTTGTCGTTCCAGATGCCCTGCAGGTTCAGCGGCTGCGTCCCGGGACGCGATCCGGCGATCATCAGGTAGCGGCCGAACTGAAAGACCTGCTCGACCAGGCGGGGGTCTGACCCGCCCGCGGCGACGCGTTTGAGGCGTTCATCGGTCGGCAGGTCTGCATCCGCTTGTGCGCCCCCCAGGTTGATCGCCACGCGGTCGAACAGCTCCGAATAGTCGTCGAGGTGCCGCTGAAGCAGCAGCTCGAACGGCTTGCCATCGACGCCGGCGAGGTGCTCGTCCACCCTCTTGAGCGGGTCGCCACTGACGTCCTGGTAGTTGACGTAGCTGGTGGCGGCCACGTAAACGATGGTCACCGCGTCGGCGTCCGTGACGGAAAGCTTGTCGCCCCGCGCTACCACCTTCCCGCCTTCGGCGGCAACCTTGACCTGGGCGGCGAACCGTGTCCCTTCGCCTTCCCAAGGCGCGATCAAAGCGGCCTCCTCGCGCGGCCCTACATGGCCGCTGATCCGCAGGACGCCGTCCCCGATCGTTTCGGGCTCGACGGGGTGAGGGCTCGTCATCGACAGGTCGAACGTGATCTGGCCCGGCTTGTCGCACTCCAGGCGCATCACGACCGCCTGGTCGGGGTGGGAGGCGAAGGTCCGCCGCGTAAAGCGCGCGTCACCCATCCGGTAGGCGACCGTGCTCACGGCCGTTTGTAGATCGAGGCCGCGGCGGTACTCGGTCGGCTTCTCACCCCTGGGAAAATCGAGACGCAGGACGCAGAACGGCATATACGCCTGCTGGTACTTGTGCCTCCCGAGCATTTCTTGCGCGGTTGCCTCCGCGTCGCGGTACTCGCCCCGCTCGAGCTGCTGCCGGACCGTGGCCAGGCGCCCATAGGCGTCGGGGTTGTCGTAGCAGTGGGGGCCGCCGCTCCAGAGCGTGTCTTCGTTCATCTGAAGTCGCTCTTGCCGGACGCCTCCATACACCATGGCCCCGAGCCGCCCGTTGCCCAGGGGCAGCGCCTCGGTCCAGCGGGAGGCCGGTTGTGCGTACCACAGCTCCGTTGCCCCGGGCGTCTGCGCTGGCGCCCCGTTCTCGGCGGCAACCGCCACGCCTGTCAGCACAAGGGCAGCGGCCGCAACAATAAGAAGTCTGTGTCTGTGCATCAGGTGGCTTCCTTCACTCGTGTTCCGGTGCAACGCCGGCGCAGTCTCGCCACAGCCTCAGAGCAGGAACCGATGAGCAGCATGCGGAAGACAGCTAAGCAAGCATTCCGCAGACGTCTTTCAAGACCAGAAAATAAGACCAGACGGCAGGCGCTTTGCCTGGAATTATGGCAGCAGCGTGCGCCATCTTCAAGGATGATTCCGAGCGAGCCGGCACACCCAGCGGGCGGCGAAAGTTGGTCCGGCCTAGCACCCTGCGGACGTTTGCAGCGTCGCCGCGACGCAGCCCCTGGCGCTCCGAACGCCGGGCTACAGGTCGCCCCAAGCAAGTTCGAACCGGGCGAGGTATTTCCTTAGCCGATCGGCGTCGTTGGGCTTAGCCTTCGACGCGCGTGACACCGCGAACAAGGCCCTCCCCGCGTCGGAGAGCGACTTCGATGCCCGGCAGACGCAGACGACTTCCGCCAGGCAGGCCTGGTCGAAGCGGTCGAGCTTCCCAGCGTCGACGAGCCCCGACAGCACATCGCCGATCGGGTCGCCGCCCATAGATCCGCTCCACTGCTGGCGCAGGCGCTCGGCCTCTTCGTCCACCAGGCCCACGGTGATCCGCCCCCCAGCGGCAAGGGTCGCCATGCGTGTCACGGCCGCGTTGAGATCGCGGAAGTTGGCCCGCCAGGCCGCTTCGCTCGAAGCGGCGAAGCAGAGGAACCGCTCGCGGGCTTCCTTGTTCATCCGCACGATCGACCCGGTCTTTGCCGCGAACTGCCGGAGCTCGTAGTCGAGGTTGGGGGCGATGTCTTCCCGCCGGTCCGCCAGCCCCGGGAGCCGGAAGGTCCAGACGTTGATGCGTGCGAGCAGGTCCTCACGGAACCGCCCGTCGCGTACGTCCGCCAGCAGGTCGCGGTTGGTGCCCGCGATCAACTGGAAGTCGCTGCTGTGCTCCTTGTCGGCGCCGACCGGGAAGAACCGCTTCTCTTCGATGGCCCGCAGCAGCATCGCTTGTTCGTCAACCCCCAACTCGCCGATCTCGTCCAGCAGCAGCAAGCCGCCGTCGGCGGCGCGGAGCAGGCCGTCGCGGGAGGCGGTCGCCCCGGTGAAGGCGCCCTTGGCGTGACCGAACAGGGCCGACATCGCTTGGTCGCCGCGCAGGGTTGCGCAGTTCACCTCGACAAACGGCCCGTCGAGCTGGCGGCGTTGGCGTTTGAGCTCGTACACGCGGCGGGCGAGCTGGCTCTTGCCGGCGCCGGTGGGCCCCGTCACCAGCAGCGGCGCCTTGCTGGCGATGGCTACGCGCTCGATCCGCTCGATTAGTGCGTTGAAGGCCGCGTTCTTGGTTTCGATCCCCGACTTGAGGAACGAGACCCCTTGCTGCTGCTCTAGCGCGAAACGCGCGGCGAGCTGGTCGTACCTAGAGAGGTCGAGGTCGATCGTACGGTAGGTGCCGATGCCGATCTTGTTCCGCTTGGGGGGCGAAGCCTGCAGCAGTTGGCCGGGCACGTGGCGGGACTCGGCCAGCAGGAACAAGCAGATCTGCTGCACGTGGCTGCCGGTGGTGATGTTCACCAGGTACCGCTCTTCGTCGGGCAGGAACCCATAGTCGCCGAAGAAGCCGTGCAGCGCGGCGTACACCTCTTCGAGGTCCCACGGGTCACGGAAGCCAATCTCGTGCAGGCGCACCTCGGTCTCGGGAGAAACGCAGCGGACGTCCTCGACCGTCGCCGCGGCCATCGCGCTGAGATTGGGCTCGTAGAGCAGCTCGAAGCGGTCGATGAGCAGGTCTTCGTGCTGACAGAGAGCGACCGTCGGCCGCCACTTCTGCCAGCGGTCATCGCCGACCCCGTAATCGAGCCGAGCGCCCAGCAATCCGATAACGACCTGCTTCATCTGATCCACCCGCCATGATACCCAGCGATACAACACGCTATGCAAGTATAACTTATTGCGACAAACGCCCGGACTGACGGCTCAGCCGAACGCGACCAAAATCGACATAACTATCATTCAGCAAATGACTTGCGATGCACACACGGCATCCTTGGCGGCCTCTGGCACGAGCCATGCTTTGTGCTGATCTCAACAAAGGGCATGCAACACGCTCTTGGCCCAAAGCACGAGGAACCCAACCATGGCGAACAAGACACTCTTCACCAGCCTCCGCGGCCGGTTGATCGCGAAGGCAGACACCCACAACGAGGCCGGCGGCCCGGCGTACGGGCGGACCCACAAGCAGGCGCTGGCGCAGCTCGCGTCCACCGGCTGCCTGGGGGGGACGTTCTATGCGTCGGCCGAGGATCAGCTCGAAGCGGTGCTGGAGCACGCCCAGCAGGTTGAGCCGGAGTACCTCGCCCGGTTGGCGATCTACGCCCGCAAGTCGGCGTTCATGAAGGACATGCCGGCGCTGCTGTGTGCGGTGCTGTCGGTCCGCTCCGCGGGCCTGCTGGCCGAGGTGTTCGACCGCGTGATCGATTCGCCGAAGATGATCCGCAACTTCGTGCAGATCATGCGGTCGGGGGCCGTGGGGCGGAAGAGCCTCGGCACGCTGCCGAAGCGGCTGGTGCAGCAGTGGCTCGAGGCCCGCAGCGACGACCAGTTGTTCATCGGCTCGGTCGGCGCCGACCCGTCGCTGGCGGACGTGCTGCGGATGGTGCACCCGAAGCCGGCGACCGCCACGCGCGCTGCGCTGTACGGCTACCTGATCGGCCGCGAGCACAACCACGAGGCGCTGCCGGAGCTGGTGCGTCAGTACGAGAAGTTCAAGCGGAACACGAACCCGGGCAAGGTCGCCCTGCCGGACGTGCCGTTCCAGATGCTGACCTCGCTGCCGCTTACCAAGAAGGACTGGGTGCAAATCGCGCGGAACGGTTCTTGGCAGATGACGCGGATGAACCTGAACACGTTCGCCCGTCACGGCGTGTTCGAGGATCGGGAGATGGTGGGCTTGATCGCCAATCGGCTGCGCAACCCGCGGCTGGTGGAGCAGGCACGCGTGTTCCCGTACCAGCTCATGGTCGCCTACGCCAACGCGGAACTGGGGGTCCCGCACACGGTGCGCGAGGCCCTGCAGGACGCGATGGAGCTGGCGATCAACAGCGCGCCGCGTGTCGCGGGGAAGGTGTACGTCTGCACGGACGTGTCCGGATCGATGCACTCGCCGGTCACCGGTTATCGGCCGGGAGCGACCACCGCGGTGCGCTGCCTCGACGTGGCCGCGCTGGTGGCGGCGACGCTCCTGCGGAAGAACCCGGAGGCAGAGGTCATCCCGTTCAAGGAAGACGTGGTGAAGATCCGGCTCAACGGACGCGACTCGGTGATGACCAACGCCAAGCGTATCGCCGCGGTCTCGCCGGGGGGCACCAACTGCAGCGCTCCGCTGCGTGAGCTGAACCGTCGGCGCGCCCAGGGAGACCTGGTGGTGTTCGTCTCGGACAACGAGTCGTGGATCGATTCCCCCGTCTTCGGACGTTTCGGCGGGGGCCGAACCGAGACCGTGAACGAGTGGTCTGTGTTCAAGTCGCGCAACCCGCGGGCCCGGATGGTGTGCATCGATATCCAGCCGTACGGCACGGTCCAAGCGCCGGAGCGCGAAGACATCGTCAACATCGGCGGGTTCAGCGACCGGGTGTTCGGCATGATCGCCGACGTCGCGGCGGGGCGTTACTCGGTCGACCACTGGGTGCGCGCGATCGATTCGGTGCGGCTGTAGCAATCGTCTGGGGGAGGGCGGGTGAGGCGAGGATGCCCGCCTTCCCCGGGGCCCGTGTCCGCTGAAAAGGGGAAAGAACGTACGTCGGCCGAATGCCGTCGGGACTACATTCACCAATGTCAATTGTCTCGGCAAAACCTAGTCGGCCATTTTCGATAGAGCAACCAAGGCGCCAACGAATGCCGGCGTGACTACATGGCTAAGGAGGTTCGAACCCTCCCCGGCTTTCCGCCCTGGGCGGATCGCCGAGCGTCTCGCTACCGCTTGTCGTTGGCTTTACGAACCGCTTCTTCTGTTAAAGGAAAAACGCGACGAATGCAGATGGAACTACATGGTTAAGACCCCGAGGTCGTGGGTTCGAATCCCACCGGCTCCACTGGTTGCTGGCGGCGCGGCTTGGCTCTCGCCAAGACCTCGCTCGCCGGGTTGCTGGCGGCGCGGCTTGGCTACCGCCAAGACCTTGCTCGCCGGGTTGCTGGCGGCGCGGCTTGGCTCTCGCCAAAACCTCGCTCGCCGGGTTGCTGGCGGCGCGGCTTGGCTCTCGCCAAGACGTTGCTCGCCGGAGAGGCAGGCAGTTCTGCAACTGCTAGATTGGGGGCCGTAGCTCAGTCAGGAAGAGCGCGTAAACGTTTCGTCACTCCTAGTCGTCGCGTCCTTTGAACCAAGAGAGACTCTGGCAGCGAATGCGGAAGGAACTACATGACACTGACGGTCGCAGGTTCGATCCCTGCCGGTTGGCCCCCGGGCCGGCCGTAGCTCAGTAGGCAGAGCATCAGACTGTTTCTTCAAAGTCTTGTCGCTGCTTTTTATCCACCAGGAATGTCCATGACCCAGCTCGCCCCCACCAAGCACCCGTTCATCGCCGACGGCGAGGCGACCGCTATCCTGCCGACCGGCGGCAAGCAGAAGCCCATCACCGTCATCGGCACCGAGGCGATCCGTGAGACCTTCGACGACTTCTGCGTCCAGCAGGCCATCAACTCGCGCCTCGCGCCCGGGGTCACCGACCTGGTGCTCAACCCAGACGCCCACTGCGGCTACGGGGCGCCGGTCGGCTGCGTCATGGTCTCGCCGACGCACGTCTACCCCGGCCCGGTCGGGGTGGACATCAAGTGCTCGATGAGCCTGCTGCAGACCAGCCTGCCGGCCGACGCGGTGGTCGACAAGCAGACGCGTCGCGCCTTGATCGACGCCATCTGCGAGCGGACCCCGACTGGGGCCGGGCGTGGGCAGCGCAACGCGGCCAAGTCGCGACCCGTCGATGAGGCGCTCGGCCAGCGTGTGCTCGTCGAAGGCGCATCGAAAGGCGTGTGCGAGGCGCTCGGCATCCCACCCGAGTGGGCCACACGCTGCGAGGACTCGGCGCACGTCGGCCACGACGACTCGACCGCCGCGCTGGCGCTGCGGCTCGAGCGGTTGCTGCCGCACGCGCACCGCTTCGCCGACAAGATGTCGCAGCTCGGCTCCTACGGCGGCGGCAACCACTTTGGCGAGTGCGAGGTGGTAGAGGTGGGCGATGACCCCCGCTCCCAGAGCGTCGCCGAAACGTTCGGCCTCGTCGACGGCGGCGTCGCGTTCTTGTCGCACTGCGGCTCGCGCGGCATCGGCCACCAACTGGCGACCGGGCAGTTCAAGGCGCTGCAGGCCAAGTTCGAGCAGTGGAACATCCCCCTGCCGGGGCAAGACCGCGAGCTGGTCTACGCGCCGTTGGGCACGGCCGAGGCAGACGCGTACCTCGACGACATGGCCCTGGGCGCCAACTTCGCCACCGTGAACCACCTGCTAATCAACGCGCTGGTGCTCGAGGCGTTCCAGCAGGTGATCCCGGGCGCGACCGGCCAGCTTGTCTACTTCATCAGCCACAACATCGCCCGCAAGGAGATCGTCGATAACCGCCCCGCCTGGGTCCACCGCAAGGGCGCCACACGCGCCTACCCCGGGGGGCACCACGCGCTCGCGGGAACCCCGTTCGCCCAGACCGGGCACCCGATCCTGCTGCCGGGAAACCCCCAGGCGGGCTCGGCCGTGATGGTGGCCGACCCGGGCGCTGTGCTGAGCCGCTACAGCGTCAACCACGGCGCGGGCCGACAGCTCGGCCGCAAGGCCGCCAAGCGGGCGCTCAACCAAGCACAGGTCGACCAGTCGTTCAACGAGGCCGACATCCTCTCGAACTGCCGGCACTACCCGATCGACGAGGCGCCCGCGGCCTACAAGGACTTCGACGAGGTCCTCCGCTCGGTCAAGTCGGCCGGCCTCGCCAGCGAGGTCGCACGCCTCAAGGCGCGGTTCGTGATCAAGGACGGAGATAAGGCGGATGATTAGCGGCAAAGCAATCAGCCGCTGACGGCAAGTTAACCACAGAGGCGCAGAGGGCACAGAGACGTACGGAGGACGATAGCCACGAGAAGGCACAAAAAGCACAAGACGGATCGACGATGACTTTCATCAGGCCGCCGGCCAGCGCCGGTCATCGGCTTTTCTTTGTGCTTCTTTGTGCCTTTTTGTGGCAATCTCCGTCCGTCTCTGTGCCCTCGGTGACTCTGTGGTTATTCGTCCGCAAGATGATCCCCTCCAGGAGCCACACCCATCAACGACATGATCGAGATCGACGGATCGCAAGGCGAGGGGGGCGGCCAGATCCTCCGTTCGTCCCTCACGCTCTCGCTGGTCACCGGCAAGCCGGTGCGTCTGACCAACATCCGCGCGGGGCGCGACAAGCCGGGGCTGATGCGGCAGCACCTGACCGCGGTTCGGGCCGCGGCCGAGGTGGGGCGGGCAGAGCTGCAGGGGGACGAGGTCGGCTCGCAGGGGCTCACGTTCGTCCCCAAGCAAGTCGAGCCGGGCCGCTACGCTTTTGCTGTCGGCACCGCCGGCAGCGGGACGCTGGTGCTGCAGACGGTGCTGCCGGCGCTCATCGACGCGGCCGGCCCGTCGGAGATCACCCTTGAGGGGGGGACGCACAACCCGTGGGCGCCGCCGTACGACTTCCTCGCCCAGGCCTACTTCCCACTCGTGCGGCAGATGGGGGTTGGTCTCACCGCCGCGCTCGAGCGGCACGGCTTCTACCCCGCCGGTGGCGGACGGTTCTCGGTCGGCGTTGTGCCGCCCGTGGGAGGGCTGAAGGGGCTCACGCTGACCACCCGCGGCGAGGTGCTGCACCGATCGTTCACCGCCGTGGTGGCGAACCTCGCGCGCGACATCGCCCAACGCGAGCTCGACGCCGCCGCCCAGCGGCTCAACTGGCCCGACGACTGCTTCCACGTCTACGAAGCCAACGACTCGCTCGGCCCCGGCAACATCGTGATGATCGAGCTGCATTGCGAGCACGCCCGCGAGCTCTTTACCGGCTTCGGACGCCAGGGCGCCCGGGCCGAACGGGTGGCCAGTGAAGCGGTCGACCAGGCCCACGCGTACCTGGCCGCGGACGTCCCGGTCGGCCCCTACCTGGCCGACCAACTGATCCTGCCGCTTAGCATCGCCGCCTGGCGCCACGGCGCCGCGAGCCGGTTCCGCACGCTCAGGCTGACGCGCCATTCGACAACGCACATCGAGATCGTGCAGCGGTTCTTGGATGTGGCGGTGCGGGTGGAAGAGGAGGGTGGGGTGGTGGAAGTCGCGATTGGGTAGAGGGAGCAACGAAGTTCTTTGTCAGATTGGGCACAGGACCGCAGCGGCACGGAAGCTCCTGACTTTCTCCTCGCAAGTAGCCGCGTCTCAAACCCGCACGCCTGGGGCGGGGGTGGGGGCAGCTCAGCCCGCGGCCGCGTCGGCGAGCCACTCGATGGTGTGGCGCACCGGCAGCGGGCGGCCGAGCGCGGCGAGGTGTTGTTCTACCTGCACCATGCAGCCGATGTTGCCGGTGGCGACCGCTTGGGCGCCGGTCGAAAGGATCGCCTCGGCCTTGCGTCGGCCCAGCTCGTGGGCGGTCTGCGGCTGTTCGAGGTTGTACGTGCCCGCCGACCCGCAGCAGAACTCGCCCCCGGGGACGTCCAGCAGCTCGAGGTTTCCGATCAGGCCCAGCAGGCGACGCGGCTGCGCTGCAACCCCTTGCCCGTGCGACAGGTGGCAAGCGTCGTGGTAGGCCACCCGCACCGGCGCCGCGAGCGCCGCGGGCCGGTAGCCGCCGAGCTCGTCGAGGAAGGCGCAAACGTCCTTGGTTTGTTCGGCCAGCCGGCGGGCCGCGGCTTCGTCTGGCTCTCCTCTAAACCACAACGGGTACTCGTGCATCCCCGAACCACACCCGGCGGCGGTCGTGACCACGCAGTCGACCTCCAGCGGAAACGCGGCCAGGTTCCGCCGCGCCAGCCGCTTGGCCTGCTGCGCCGCCCCCGTGTGGGCCGACAACGCGCCGCAGCACGACTGGCCGCGGGGCGTGAGCACGTCGACCCCGCTGTGCGACAGCACGCGGATAGCGGCGTGGTTGATCTGCGGGGCCAGCACCTGCTGGGCGCAGCCGGCCAGCAGCGCCACCCGCGCGCGGCGGGGGCCCACCGCGGGGGTGAACGTTGGGAGGGGTCGGGCCGGCGGGATATGGGCGGGCAGCATCGCCAGCATGTTGCGGAGCCGGGTCGGCAGCAGCGGCGCGGTGAAGGCCGCGAGTTTTCCCAGCCGGGCGCTGGCGCGGAACCGGCCGGGGTAGGGGAGCGTCTGCAGCACCACCTGGCGCAGCAGCCGGTCGAACAGCGAGCGTTTGCGCCGCTGCTCTGCGTGGGCGCGGAACGGCGTGAGCAGGTTTCGGTAGGGGACGCCCGACGGGCAGGCCGGCTCGCACCCCAAGCACCCCAGGCAGCGGTCGATGTACGGCAGCGCCTCTTCCAGCGCCAGGTTCCCCTCCAGCACGTCCTTCATCAAGAAGATGCGTCCCCGCGGCGAGTCCATCTCTTCGCCCAGCACCTGGTAGGTGGGGCAGGCCGGCAGGCAGAACCCGCAGTGCACGCACGACGACACGGCGCCCGCCATCGCTTCTGCTTGCGGGCCGAGCTGGGCGATAGGGATCTTGTGCTGCACGAACTCACACTCCAAAAGCAGGAGGCTCAAACAAACGACGTGTTAATCGGACGAGAACTTGTGGTGCGGGTCGAGGGCCGTCTGCAGCCGGGCCGCGAACGCGCCCCCCTGAGGACGACCGAGGGTGCGCCTGGGCGACGCGCCGGTGATCGCGGCGCCGGCGCAGCCCAACTGCTGGAGCGTGGTTTCGAGCGGCTCCAGAGTCTTTCCTTCCGGCCAGCCGATCCAGGCCAGGTGCCCCCCCACGCAGAAGCGTTTGGGGAGCGTGGCGAACGCGGCCGACAGCGGCTCGATCTTGTCCGGAGTCAGGGCGATCTTGATCAGGTCGTGACCCGGCGGGATCCAGGCAAACTCCCTTGCGTCGCGCCAGAAGCGATGGTCTTCGTCTTCGGTGGTCACGCGACCTGGCGCCGCGACCTCGCGCAACACGCGTTCTGCCCGCGCCGCCACTGCCTGCCGGAAGCCCGCCAGACGGGCCCACACGCGGTGGGCGTCGTCCATGTCGAGGCAGGCGAGGTCGTACTGCGAGCCGGCGAGCCGGTTCATCAGCGTCACCCCCTCTGCCACGGCGCCGGCCTCAAACACCAGCGTCGCGGAGCATTCGGGCCGCGGGAAGACCTTGAAGGTCAGCTCTGTCAGCAGCCCGTAGCGGCCGAGGCTGCCGACCATCAGCTTGGGGAGGTCGAACCCGGCGGCGTTCTTGACGACCTTGCTGCCGGCCATCACGGCTTGACCCTCGCCGGTAACGATCCGCGCGCCGAGCAGAAAGTCGCGGACGCCGCCGTAGCGCAGCCGCCCCGACCCCGACACGCCCGTCGCGACCGTTCCGCCGAGGGTCGCCCCGGCCTCGACCAGCGGCGGATCGAACGGCAGGTACTGATTCTTCTCCGCGAGCAGCCCCTCAACTTCGGACAGGCGGGTGCCGGCAAGGGCCGTGAACGTGAACTCGCCGGGGTCGTACTGCAGCACGCCGGTCATCCCCCCCATACAGACACCGACGCCGCCGTCCGGCTCGGGCGCCGATTTCGTGCCGGCGCCCCGCACCCGCACCCGCGACCCGCTGCGGACCACCTCGACGAGCTGTTGTTCGGTTGTCACCGTGTGCATGGCTCAGGCCCCCTTGCTCGCCGCGGCCAGCATCTTGCCGCGGTTGGCGAGTTCGGCGGGGTCGACCGCCCGGCGGATGCGGTTCATCAACGCCATTTCTGTTTCCGAGTACATCTCTGGCAGGTACGCGAGCTTTTCTACCCCCACGCCATGCTCGCCGGTGATGGAGCCCCCCAGGCGGATGCACATCCGCAGGATCTCGCCGGCGAGCCGCTCTGCGTGCTCCAGTTGCCCTTCGACGCGGCCGTCGTAGAGGATCAAGGGGTGCAGGTTGCCGTCGCCGGCGTGGAAGACGTTGGCGATCCGCAGCTTGTACTCGCGCCCCAGCGCCTCGATGGTGGTCAGCGCCTCGCCGAGCCGGGTCCGCGGCACCACGCCGTCCTGAACGATGTAGTCCGGGCTGAGCCTGCCCACCGCGCTGAAGGCGCACTTGCGGCCGATCCAGATGTCCATCCGCTCCTTCGGGCTCTTGGCGACCCGTACCTCGTAGGCGCCCGACTGGCGGATGACCTCGTCGAGCAATGGGATCTCGGCGGCGACTTCTTCCTCGGCGCCCTCGAGCTCGACGATCAACGCCGCGGCGGCTTGCAACGGGTAGCCGGCGTGAACGGCCGCCTCGGACGCCTCGATCGCGAGGCGGTCCATGATCTCCATGGCACCGGGCAGCAGGCCGGAGGCGACGACCTTGGAGACCGCGTCTCCTGCCTTAGTGAGGCTGTCGTAGGCCGCAAGCACGGTGTGGTAGCGTTCGGGGATGGGCAGCAGGCGGAGCGTGATCTCCAGCGCTACGCCGAACAGCCCCTCGCACCCCACGAACATGCCGGCCAGGTCTGGCCCGGCTGTCTCCAGGCTGTCGGCCCCGAGCGTAACGACTTCGCCATCCGGCAGAACCGCTTTCACGCCGAGCACGTGGTTGGCGGTCATGCCGTACTTGAGGCAGTGGGCGCCGCCGGAGTTAAACGCCACGTTCCCGCCGATGGTGCAGACCGGTCCGCTGGATGGATCGGGAGAATAGTACAGCCCGTTGGGCGCGGCGTGCTTCGACACCTGGAGGTTGATAAACCCAGGCTCGACGACGATGACGCGGTGCTGGGGCGCGTAGCGCAAGACGCGGTTCAAACGATTCAGCGCGATCACCACCCCCCCCTCAATTGGCAACGAACCGCCGCTGAGGCTCGTGCCGCTGCCACGCGCCACGAACGGCACCCCGAAAGTGTGGCAGAGCCGCACGACGTCGACCACGTCGTCTGCGGACTCGGCGAGCACAACGGCGCCCGGGTGTGTGCGGAACGCGGTGAGCCCGTCCGACTCGAAGGGCGCGGTCTGCCCCTTGCCGGTGAGCAGTTGCTGGGCCGTGAACCGTTGGCTCAGACGCTCCAGCAACGGGCGGATGCCGTCCGGGTGGGGGCGCGCCGGGCTGTCTGCGGGGGGGGCCATCGGCGGATCCGGAAGCCATGGGTTTGGGGATCGGGCGACGCCAAGACTACCCTCCCCGGCGCTTATTTGTCAATGCACGGCAAATTCTTTTCGCTTGACAACAAATTGAGCGCCCCCTACGCTGGCCGTCATGAGCGACGCAGCCGCCAAGCGAGGACGCGTGCGGACGAGAACCAGCGTCCCGGCCGTCCGCGCGCTCGAGCGGGGCCTGATGGTGCTGGAGGCCCTTGGCGGCGGCGGAGACGTGATGCTGAGCGACGTCGCCCGGAGCACCGGTTTGACGTGCAGCACCACCTTCCGGCTGCTGGAGACCCTGTGCCAGCGCGGGTACGCGCAGCAAGACGGCGACACGGGCAGGTACCGGCTTGGCGCCAGCGCCATCCAGATCGGCGCCGCGTACGCCGCCGGCACGCCGCTGCCCGAGGCCGCGAACGGGGCCATGGAGAAGCTGGTCGCCCTCACCAACGAGACGGCGAACCTGGCCGTGCTCGACGGCCCCCACGCGGTCTACATCCACCAAGTCGAGTCGCTGCGTTCGGTTCGGATGTTCACGGAGCTTGGCGCCAGGACGCCCGTCTACTGCACCGGCGTCGGGAAGGTGTTGCTGGCGTGGCGGCCCGTCGAGGAAGTGAGCCGACTGCTCGCCGACGTCGAGTTTGAAAAGTTTACGCCACACACGATCCCCAACCTGAAATCGTTTCTTGCCGAGTTGCAGCGGGTGAGGGGCCAGGGCTACGCGGTCGACGACCAAGAGCGTGAACTTGGGGTGCGTTGTGCTACCGCCCCGGTTCGCGACCTGCGGGGCGCGGTGGTCGCGGCGATCAGCGTCTCCGCTCCCGTGTCGAGGTTTCCGAAGAAGTTGATAGCGCAACGCGCCCGCGAGGTCGCCTGCGCCGCGGACGCCATCTCGCTGCGGTTGGGCTACGCGTCTACAAGCAAGTGACCGGCGTCGAGACGCCACTACCCTTCTACGAACTAGCTATCTCATGACCCAACGAATCAAGGAGGCGGGGCTGCAAGTCGCTACCGTCTTGCACAAGTTCATCAACGAGGAGGTGCTTCCGGGAACCTCGGTTTCGCCCGAAGCCTTCTGGCGGACGCTGGCCGACGTGGTGGAGCGGCTCGCTCCGAAGAACCGAGAGCTGCTCGGGGTGCGCGACGCGCTGCAGGCGCGGATCGACGCCTGGCACGAAGCCCACCGCGGCTCGCCGATCAATCCCGGGGAGTACCGTGTGTTCCTCAGCGAGATCGGGTACCTCGTCCCCGAGCAGGGACCGGTCGAAGTCACGACGACGGGCGTCGACGCCGAGATTGCGCAGATCGCCGGCCCGCAGCTAGTGGTCCCCGTGATGAACGCCCGCTTCGCGCTGAACGCCGCCAATGCCCGCTGGGGGAGCCTGTACGACGCGCTCTACGGCACCGATGTCGTGGCCCCCACTTCGTCGGCAACGCCCGCAGGGTACGACCCGGTTCGCGGCCAGGAGGTAATCGCTTACGCCTGCCGTTTCCTCGATCAAGCCGCTCCGCTCAAGCGCGGCAGCCACGCCGACGTGGTCCGCTACGAACTCGAGGGCGACCATCCACGTCGCTTGGTCGCGGTGGCTTCGGATGACACGCGCGTCGAACTGACTGGGCCGGATCAGTTTGTGGGGTTTGTCGACGACAACGGCCTCCGGACGGTCCTGCTACGCAATCACGGGCTGCACATCGAGTTAAGAATCGACCCGACCGATCCGATCGGCAAATCCTCGCCCGGTAACGTCAAGGACGTCGTCCTTGAGGCGGCCGTCACCACCATCCAAGACTGCGAAGACTCGGTTGCGGCTGTCGACGCCGACGACAAGACGGCCGCCTACCGCAACTGGCTGGGGCTGATGAAGGGTGATCTGGAGGAAACGTTTGAGAAGAACGGCAAGCCCATGACCCGTCGGCTCAGCGACGACCGGTGCTTCACTTCGGTGGACGGCGCCGCGTTGTCGCTGCCGGGCCGCAGCCTGCTGCTCGTCCGCAACGTCGGCCACTTGATGACGACCGACGCCGTGCTCGACAGCACGGGCCGCGAGACGCCCGAGGGCTTCCTCGATGCGCTGGTGAGCACCGCGTGCGCGCTGCACGACCTGAAGAAGCAAGGGGTTGGCGCCAACAGCCGCACGGGGAGCGTGTATATCGTCAAACCCAAGATGCACGGGCCGGAGGAGGCGCAGCTGACTGGCGACCTGTTCGCGATGATCGAGCAGGGGCTGGGACTGGCGCCCAACACGATCAAAGTAGGCGTGATGGACGAAGAGCGGCGCACCACGGTGAACCTGAAGGAGTGCATCCGCGCCGTGAGCGACCGGCTGGTGTTCATCAACACGGGCTTCCTCGACCGCACCGGGGATGAGATCCATACCAGCATGCTCGCCGGCCCCTTCCTGCCGAAGGACGCCATCAAGCAACAACCCTGGATCGCGGCCTACGAGGATTGGAATGTCGACATCGGGCTCGAGTGCGGGCTGCGTGGCAGGGGGCAGATCGGCAAGGGGATGTGGCCGAAGCCGGACGAGATGAAGCAGATGATGGACGCCAAGCTGGCGCACCCAAAGGCCGGCGCCAACACCGCCTGGGTGCCGTCGCCAACCGCCGCGGTCCTGCACGCGATGCACTACCACGCCGTCGACGTGCGGGCCCGACAGGCAGAACTGGCAGAGCGCACGCGCGCAAGCCTTGACGAAATACTCACGATCCCACTGTTGGGCGATGTAGAGCTGTCCGCCGAAGCAGTCCAAGCAGAGCTAGACAACAATACGCAGGGGATCCTCGGTTATGTGGTCCGCTGGATCGATCAAGGCGTCGGTTGCTCCAAGGTGCCCGACATCCACGACGTCGCGTTGATGGAAGACCGCGCGACGCTGCGGATCTCGAGCCAGCACATCGCCAACTGGCTTCGACACGGCGTGTGCAGCAAGGAGCAGGTGCTGGCGACCATGCAGCGGATGGCCGGCGTGGTCGATCGGCAGAACGCCGGCGACCCGGCCTATCAGGCCATGGCGCCCGCGTTCGAGGAGAGCGTCGCCTTCCAAGCGGCTTGCGACCTGGTCTTCCGAGGCGCCGATCAGCCCAACGGCTACACCGAACCGATCCTTCACGCACGCCGACGCGAAGCCAAAGCGCGGCAGCGGCTTGCGTCCGCTTCAAAATAACCCCGAACCCGTTTCTAGAAGGGAGCTACCATGATCCAAGTCAACCGCCTGTCGATCGACGACGCCAAGCTGCTCACCGACGGCGCCCGCGCCAAGGCTCGTGAAATCGGCGTGCCGATGTGCATCGCGATTACCGACGAGTCGGCCAATCTCATCTACTTTGAGCGTATGGACGGCGGCAAGGTGACCAGCGCCATCATCGCCCAAGACAAGGCCTTTACCGCCGCGGGGGCACGCAAGGCGACGCACCTCTACAACCAGGCGTGCCAGCCGGGGAACTTGGTGTTCGGCATCCACACCGCCATTGGGGGCCGGTTGTGCGTGGTCGGTGGCGGACTGCCGGTCGAAGTCGATGGCGAGGTTGTCGGCGGCATCGGCCTCAGCTCGGGGACGCCGCAGCAAGACATGGAGTGCGCTCAAGCGGGGATCGACCACTTCCTAGCCAATCGGTAGTCCGGCTACCTATCCAGCCGGTCGCCACCCGCGGCGGCTCTCTCCGGCCGAGTGGAGCACCTCAATCCATCGGGCTCAGGCCCACCCCGGTAGGCATTAAGCGGGCAAGGATGTCCGCGTGGGACCCTCAACCGTTTCGCGCAGCGCACGCAGCAGCGGGCAGCCCGTTTGTGGCGGTGCGTCTCGGCGGTACTGGGCCAAGAGCTCCTTCGATCGCTGGGCGAGCATCCGCCGCACCTCGCGGCGTTTTCCCTTGACCCGAGGGATCGGCATCTCGTCGTACGCGGTGGTCTGGTGCCGCATCCATGCGATAACGGCTGCTTCGGCGCGCTGCTCAACCGGGATGCGCTTGGTTCGCGCTACGGTTCCGCTGCCAACCGGCGTTGCGTGATCGGACACCACGCGGGCCATCCGCTGCGCCAGCTCGGCGTGACTCGGGTGGAACGCCAGGTACGCGGCAACCGCTTCGGTAAAGTCCTCAACATACTCGGCCTGCGCCTGATCCCGCCGACGCGCGTCTGCTTGCTTCCGCTTGGCGAACGTCTCGGTCGAACGCTCGGCCTCAAGCTGCGAGCGGATCTGGTTGATCGTCGCCGTCGGCGCCCAGACGCCGCGTGAGAAGGTCCTGCGTCCCTTCTTCTCCTGCACCACCCAGTGATCGCCGGCTGCTTTCACCCGTCGGGTTAGAGCGGCGTCGCCCGGAGCAAGCAGCGACCAGTCGGCCGGCGCGGTCAGCACCTGGCCATCGGCCGCACGCACCGAATTATCGCTGGGGCCGGGGGTGAAGGTCCTTCCGCTCATCTCGCTACCTCCTTGCCTGGTCGTCCTAAGGACTATCCTCAACCGCCGCCCGCCGTCATACCCGGAACACAAGCCCGGCGCGCCACAGCAGCCCCATCATTAGCCACCAGAAAGCGACGACCGTCAGCGCGAACGCCAGCGACGCCAGTTCGCCCGGACCGAGCGCCGCCACGAACAGGCTCTCATACAGCCACGTGTACAGCGTGGTCTCGCCAACCCGCAGCCTGCCGAGCAGATTAGCGGTCATCGACGCCAGCACGAACGCGGTGATCGCGTTCACGCCAACCACTTCGAATGCCCCAGCCACCCGCCGCAGCGCAGCAGACTGCGCGCCAAGCCAGTCGAACACCGCCAGGATGGCTGTCAGCGTCAGCGTGCCGAGCCCCCCCGTGAGCAGCACGAAGCTGCTGGTCCACAGCTTCTTGTTGATCGGCATGCCCCCGGCCTCGGGGCTGACCGCTCCCCAGACCAACCCCGCCGCAGTCAGCAAAGCCCCGACCAGAGCCAGTCGCACAAGCGTTGGACCATCGATCGCCCGCCTCCGCAGCAGGCAGCCCACGCCGTAGCCGATCAGCACCGTCACGATCGAGGGGACGGTGCTAAGCAGCCCCTCGGGGTCGGTCGGTTCGCTGGTGGCTTGGGTGTACATGTGGCGCTGGCCGATCACTGCCAGATCGACCACGCGCACAACGTTCCCCTCGGGCGTCAGGCGCTCTGAAAGGGGCGTAGAAACGGGCATGAAAAACAGCAACGCGGCGTAGCCCAACAGCAAACCCACCCCGGCGGCCACGCGGCTGCGTGGGCCGAGCAGCAGAACGATCAGCGACGCCCCGCCGTACGCGAGCCCGATACGCTGCAGCACGCCGGGCAAGCGCAGCGTGTCGAGGTGGAGCCCATCCGCACGCCCCAACGCGAAATCAATCAATCGTCCAAAGCAGTTCAGCAGCAGCCCCAGCAGCACCAGCATCGCGACACGTCGCCCGATGCGCAGCCACACCGCGGCGCCCACCACCGCCCCGTCTTCGTACTTGCGGAAGGCGTAGGCCATCGCCACCCCTACCATGAAGAGGAAGAAGGGGAACACCAGGTCGGTGGGGGTCCAGCCATGCCACTGAGCGTGCGCGAGCGGCCAGTACATGGCGCCCCAGGTCCCTGGGTTGTTCACCAAGATCATCGCCAGAATCGTGGCGCCGCGCATCACGTCGAGCGCTCGGAGGCGTCCCCCTTGCTGAGCGGCAGGGGTCGGAGAGGGCAGGGGAGGGGACATACGGCCGATTCGTTGTGGATGGAAAGATAATGTTAGGCGTCAAGACCGCGAACACGGGCATTCGCGGTGATGTATCGTGTCTCGCGCCTAACGTGATTTGTCGTTCTGAATCGGCCGGGAAAACATCTGTTTTCGGCCAAAACCCGGCTCGCCTTGAACGCCCTGCTCGGGAAGTCAAGAAAGTCCACAGAGTCGCCACCGCAGAGCTTGCCGTCTCGCTATTGTCGGCGATGCAGTCGCTATTTGCGATCAAAAAAAACCGCCCTGGAGCCCGCTCGATGCTCGTCGCCAATCCGGCACGGGTATCGGCGAACCGCAGCCGTACGGGCAAGTTGCTCCGGCGCGCGATCCTGCGTACACTCGCGAAACCGCGTCGAGAACGGACGCAAGCCCGTTCGCGCACGAGCCGACTGCCGATCATTCGGGCAAAGGCCCCGGGGGGGTGATCGCCCCGCCATACTTGTACTGGCAACCGCAGCTACGGCCGCGTTAAAGTCGTCTCGTCGCGGTTCAGCGCTGCTTTGCCGACTCCTGCGGACTTGTCGCCCCTGTACCTATGAAACAAGCCAGCATTGCAACTCTGATATTCCTGCTGCCACTGTCGCTTCTTGGGGCAGACCTTGCGAGCCCTCCCTCCGATCCGTCGCAGGTTCGCGTGTCGACCGTTGGGCAGAACGGGATGCCGAGAAACATTGTCCCTCAGGGCGCCGACTGGAACTTCGGGCACGGCTCGTTGCGTACCCATCGCGGTTGGCAATACGCCGCCTACTGGGACGACGGGCGGCAGGTCTGCGTAGCGCGGCGGAAGCTCCCGTCCGCTCCCTGGGAGGTAGTTTCTCTCCCCGGCTATCAACGCACTCAAAACATCAACCGCGGCCACGGCGGATCGGTTTCTAGAGGATTTGGCGACGGACACGAAAAGGTGTCGATGGGGATCTCGCCTGACGGGGTGATCCACCTGATGTTCGACCATCATCTTTCAACGCTCCACTACCGCACCAGCAAGGCCGCCGTCGCCAGCCGGCCCGGGGAGACAGCGTGGAGCGCCGACCTATTTGGCCCCGTGCAAGATCATCTGGGCGCCCACACGCTCGAGTCCGTCACCTATCCGGCCTTTTACACGGACGGCGACCACTTCCTCCTCTACCTGCGGATGGGGGGCGGCTCGGGCAGCGCCAACTCTCACCTGTTCACCTACGCCGATGGGGTGTGGAAGGTGAACGAGGAGGCCGCCAGCAAGTTCATCGACCGCGCGTGGTCTGGGGGAGACAAGACGGTAAACGCCTACCCGCACGGCCTGGCCTTTCATGACGGGCGACTCCACCTCACCTGGTGCTGGCGCGACACGCCAGACCCCCGCACGTGCCACGACCTGTGCTACACCTACAGCGACGACCTGGGCCAAACCTGGCGGAACAACGCGGGGAAACGCGTCGCCCAAAGAGGCGAGCGGTTCATCACCGCCGACTCGCCGGGGATCAGCGTGTCTCCGATTCCGGCCGGCGCCCGGTACGTCAACGGCGGCTCGATGACGGTGGACCGAGCCGGACGCGTCCACGTGCTGGTTGTTGGCGAGGATGGCAGGCCCGCCCACTTTGAGCGGGAACCCGAGTCTGCCGAGTGGCGCCGGCGGGAAGCCAAGCGGCTCGGCGCGATTGTCGCAGGACGCGACGGTCTGCTGCTGGTGGTGGCTACCGACGGCCTGTGGCAAGTTCTTGATCGCGACTTCGGCGCCATGCGGCGCGTCGTCCCGGGCAGGCCGGCCCTGTTTGCCAGCAGCAAGATGGCCATCGACCCGGCCCGGGTTGCGCACGACGGCCGCGTCTCGGCGATCGGTCAGCAGGGGTCGACTGTTTCTGTAGTCGACTACTCTGTCGACTCGTCTGTCGGCCCGTCGCTGGTTCCATCGCCAGCCAAGTAGGTCGGTACGGCGCGGCTAGTTCTCTTCAAAAAGCTGCAAGAACTCTTGGTGCAGCGCGGGCTCCGCCGCGGCAAGGTCGTGCGTCTCACCGGGATCGGCGATCACGTCGTACAGCTCGGTAGAAGCATCGCGACCGTAGCGAACGGCCTTCCACTGGTTGCGGCGCGCCGCTTGATAGGTCTTGCCGAGGACCCCTGAGTTGGGATCGCCGACCTGTTCAGAGAACTCCCAGTAGAGAGTCCGCTCAGTTGGAGGGCGCGGACGGTCGCCGAGCAACCCTTTGATGGAAACCCCGTTGGTCGAGAGCCGCGGGACGTCCTCGAGCTGCACGCCCGCTACGTCGGCCAGCGTGGGGAGCATGTCGGCGAACGCCCACGGGGTGTCGTCGACGCGTCCCTTAGTAATGCGCGCCGGCCAACTGCAGATCATCGGCACGTGGATACCGCCGTCGTAGAGGTCGCGCTTGATGCCGCGGTAGGGCGCGGCCGCTCGAAAATACTCCGGCGACGCCCCCCCTTCTTCGTGCGGACCGTTGTCGGAGGTAAAGATCATGAGCGTGTTGTCCGCGACCCCCTTGGCTTGCAAGGCGGCCATGATCCGGCCGACGTAGTCGTCTAGCGCCGTAACCATCCCGGCAAGGGTGGCGTGCGGGTGAGCGACCGCGTCTGGGTAGTAGCGCGCGTAGCGGTCCTGCCCCGTCTTGGCATGGGTTCCAAGGTAGGGCGCCGCGGGCATCTCCGATTCGTAGGGGCGGCTGTACTGCTGCGGGACCGCCAGCTCGGCGTGCGGCGAAGAGTAGCACAGCATCGCAAAGAAAGGCGCCGCGTGCTGCTGATTGATGTAGTCGATCGCCTCGTCGGTGAACTTCTCTTGCGCATAGACCCCTCTGCGGCCCGCCTCGTTCTCCACGATCCGCTGCTTGACCCCGTCGCGCCACAAGAACGTTGGATACTGACGATGCCCTTCAAGGATCGAGTACATGCCGAACCACGTGTCGAACCCCTTCGCCAAAGGGTCGGTAATCCCCATCTGCCCGCCGATCGAGTACTTGCCGAACAAGGCGGTGTCGTAACCCGCGAGCTTCAAGACCATGGGGATGGTGACGTCCAGCTCTTGCAGTTGCACGCCATTGGAGCAGTCGCCCATCAGCCGCCCGTCGCGCCCCGTGAACAGAGAGACGCGCGAGGGAGAACAGACCGGCCCCCCTGCGTAGGCCTGCGTGAAGCGCACGCCTGCGGCCGCGAGCCGGTCGAGATTGGGGGTGCGGATCGGCGTGTCGCCGTAAGCGCCGATCTGATTGAAACCGAGGTCGTCGGCCACGATCAGCACGATGTTCGGAGGATGCCCACTCGAAGGCTCGGCGGTTGCGGCCGGGGACCGCTCGGCCAAGACGCCGCACACGGCAAGGCCCAGACAGGCGGCAATCGAGCGGCGAGCAGCAAGATAGGCGTGTCGTCGATTCGACAGGATCATAGTCGTGCCTAGATGCGAGTTGCTTGGCTGGATGAGGGCGGCGTCCGATACGCTGCGGCCCTTGCCTCGCCCATCGAGCAGCCTGACGCACTATCGGACGAATGAAACAGGGATTTGTTCGGCAGGCCCGCGCTGGGCGCGACTCAGGGCGCCGCTTGGTCCGACGCCACGAAGTTACTTTCCCGAAAGGGACGCGTCAATTAATTCCGGCCCAGGCGTGAGTTTACCAGCGGCCGGCCCGGCGCAGCCCAGCGACAAACAGATGCCGACACTAAATGACCGGCTTGCGCTCGCTTGTGTGTCCGGACGTTGTATTGTGATAAACTAGCGCCGACCGGCGTCTCCTCTTTCGTGCTCCTTCAGGGCTTGATCACAATGCCGACGAAAATGACGATCAGCAAGTCGAGTGTGCTAACGCTAATTGCTGCGTCCTACGCTGCCTCGCTTCTCGCAGACGGTCGTCCACTGGAAACGGCAGCGGTCGAGCCAAGTCATTCGGAGGCTGACGCGAAGGACGATGCGCCCAAAAACCTTGCGCTGGGCCGGCCCTACACGCTGCGGCCGAGCCCAAACTACCAGCTATGTACCGATCCGGACGACTCGCGTCAGTTGACGGACGGCCGGCTCACGTCGGACTACTTCTGGGCGCAGACCGGCTCGGTCGGCTGGCGCTCTCACCCGCCGGTCATCGTTACGGTCGACCTCGGCGGGGTCGAGCCGATCCGTGGGGCCTCGTTGCGAACTGCTGCGGGGATAGCGGGGGTCGCATGGCCCCAGGCGATCGATCTGATGGTCAGCGACGACGGACGCAGCTACCGCCACGTGGGAGACTTGGTCAGCCTCAGCGCCAAACGCAACCCGGCGCCGAGCGGGGGCTACGCGGTGCACACCTACCGGACGCAGCAACTCAGGACGCACGGACGCTACCTGGCTTTCTTGATTACCCCTTCGGGCAACTTCTTCTTCGCCGACGAAGTTGAGGTATTCCAGGGCGACCCTTCGTGGCTCGCAGAGCCGCTTACCGGAAAGACGACACACGATCTTCCGGCCTACTACCGGGAAGGGGCGGTCCAGGCCGCTGTGGGCCGGCGGATTGCCGACGACGCCCGCACGCTGCACGAGTGCGTGGCGTCCGCGGGACTCGAGGCCGAACCGGCGCGTCGGTTGAAGGAGCAGTTGACGGCCATCGAGGCCGAGCTGCCCCGGCTGCCGCGCGCCCAGCCCAAGGGCTTTCGGGCGGTGCTGCCGGTGAACCCGCTGCACGAGCGGCTGTTCGGCGTGCAAGCCGCCCTGTGGCGCGGGCAGGGGTTGCCGCGTCTGACCCTGTGGCAGACGCCGCTGTGGGACCCGCTTTCCCTCACCCAGACGCCCCCCGCTGAGGGGAACGCCAAGATCGACGTCGCCTTGATGCAGGACGAGTACCGCGCAGCCGCGCTGAACCTGAGCCTGTCTGCCGAGCAACAGGCGAACGTTTCGGTGAGCTTCTCCGGTTTGCCGGGGGGCGCGCACCCCTCCTGGATCAAGGTGCACCAGGTTGAGTGGACCGACACCAAGAGCGGCGTGCCCGTCGCCGCGGCGCTGCCGCTCGCCGAATGGGATGAGCACGGGGCCAAGATTAACCTGCGTCCCGGCCTGACGCGCCAGGTTTGGCTTACCTTCCACCCAACGGACGTGCCCCCGGGCGACTACCACGGGAAGATCGTGGTGAAGGACGGCGACGCGGTGCTCGAGGCGCCGCTGAACGTCCGGCTCTTCCCGTTGCGCTTCCCTGCTACCCCCACGCTGCACTTGGGGGGATGGGACTACACCGACCGCGACAACAGCATGCAGATCACCCCCCAGAACCGCGACGCGGTGATTGCGCACCTGAGGGAGCACTTCGTCGATACGCCGTGGGCCGCGCCGGGCATGATGCAGTTCGGCAGCTATAACGGGCAAGGGAAGCTTACGACCCCCCCGGACACCGCGGCCTTCGACCGGTGGCTCTCTCGGTGGCCGGGCGCGCGGCAGTATTGTGTGTTCCTTTCGGTGGGCGAAAGCATCGATGGGTCGGCGATGGGCACGCCCCAGTTCGACCAGAAGGTAGCCGAGTGGATCCGGTTCTGGGCCGGCTACGCCGAGCGGCAAGGCCTGCGGCCGGAGCAGCTCGCCCTGCTGCTGGTAGACGAGCCCACCAAGGCCGAACAGGACACCCGCATCCTCGCATGGGCTCGGGCCATCCACGCCGCCCACACGGGGGTCAAGGTCTGGGAGGACACGTGCCACGCCGATCCCGCCACGGCCGTACAGGCGATGATGGCCGCCTGCGACGTGCTCTGCCCGAACCGGCCCAACTTCGTGGCCGCCGATCAATCGGTGCGCGACTACTACGTCGAGCGTCGCGAGCAGGGGACGGAACTCGACTTCTATTCCTGCCGCGGGCCGGGTCGCCTGCTCGATCCCTATTCCTACAGCCGCCTGCAGGCCTGGACCTGTTGGCAGTACCAAGCGGGGGGATCGCACTTCTGGGCGTTCGGCGACTCGGGGGGCGGAAGCTGCTGGAATGAGTACGAGAGCCCGCGGGGCTCCTACGTGCCGTTCTTCTTGGACACGGCCGGCGTCACCCCGGGCAAGCACATGGAGGCGATCCGCGAAGGGGTAGAGGACTACGAATACCTTGTGATGCTGCGGGACCGGATCGAGGCCTCGGCGTCGGACGCTCCGCCCGAGACGTTGGCCGAGGCCCGGCAGTTGCTGGCAGAGTCGGTCGCCAGCGTCTGCGACGCCGAGAACACGACCTCGATGTTCTGGCACGAGCCCAAGGACCGCGGGGTTGCAGACACGACGCGGTTACAGATTCTAGAAATGCTGACCAAGCTGCCCTAGGGCGGCGCGCCGTGCTAGCTCCTCGTCGCGGCTTTGCCGCGTGAGGCCCTGTGCGCATGCCCAGCCCGCCATCCTCCGAGGAGGGGCTGCGTATTGCGTATTGCGCAGTGGCGCAACTTCCGCCGTAACACCCGACACCGTCGCTGCGTATGTGGCCTCGACAGCGGCGGGTGTTGTATCCCGGTGCACTACGAACCACCGCCTGTGGCATCGGGCGGTCGACTCGGCGTGAGGAGCTAATTTCATGGGCCAGAAGAAACGCAAGCTTGGAATGCAGTCGCTGGAAGCCAAGGCGATGATGGCGGGGGACGTTGGGGTGAACCTCTCTGGGGGCGTTCTTGAACTCTCCGGCGACAACGCCAGCAACCACGTGAACATCCAACAGCTCGACGCAGACTCGTACCGGGTCGAGGGGCTCGGCACCAGTCTCAACGGACAATCGACGCCGCTCACGCTGCACGGGGTGAAGACGATCTCGGCCGACATGAACGGCGGCGACGACCGGCTGAGCATCTTTGGGCAGACCAAATCGATCCAGCAGTTGGACGGCGACCTGAAGATCGAGATGGGTACCGGCAACGACTCGGTCAACGTCGACGGTCTGTGGATCACGGGCGACGCCTCGATCGTAACCGACGAATCGCTCAAGAGCGGGCGGCCCCAGGGGGCTGACGCGGTCCGCGTAGACGACTTCAACGCTTGGGGCACGCTCAACATCTCTACCGGGGGTGGGTCGGACGACGTGTCGATCACCGCCGACGGGTGGACCGTGGCCTACGAAGGGTTCGGCATCGACACCGGTCAGGGCACGAAAGAGGCCGACAACGTTAACCTCAAGAACGTCTTCACTTGGGCCGGCATGGAGGTCGACACCAGCGACGGCGCCGACCGGGTCACCGCCTCGAACGTGCTGGTCTACGAGGGCGACTTCGATATCGACACCCACGGTGGAAACGACAGCGTCACCGTCCGCGACTCGAACATGGACTGGCAGCTCACCAACTACAACACCAGCCTGAAGATCAACACGGGGTCCGGCAACGACCACGTGGTTGTCGAAAACGTCACGGTCCGCGGCAACGTAGAGGTCTCCACCGAAAGCGGCGCCGACGACGTGCGGATCTTCAACACCCACGCCAGGGACACCATCTTTGCGTCGCTCGGCTCGGGCGACGACGACCTGGAGATCGGCAAGAGCAGCGCCCGCAGCGCCCTGCTGCACGGCGGCTCGCACTACAAGGGAGACGACCTAGACGAGTACAGCAACGCGTTCGCCTACCTCAACGCCACCGGTTGGGAATCGTAGCACGCGGCGCGATCCGGAACCGGGCCGCTGGGGGACGCTGTTGTCGCCCAGCGGCCTTTTCTGCGCGCCGCCCCCAAATCGTCCCGCGGCCCGCGTTCTGCAATCGCGCAAGATCGCCGCAAAACGCGCTCGCAAATAGCCACCCAACCACGGATAATGCGTCGGTGAGGCGCCCGCCGGTGGGCGCTCGGGGTATGCGCTCTGGTCGGTGCGCCACCGGGCGGGGTAGCGGGCGCGGGTTTTGTCCCGGAGGTGTCCGATTGGGGGAAGAATGGTCCGCTCGAATGCTCCGGCAGGGTCGTGCCGAGGGGGCTCGACGGCCCCCGCCGCGGCCGGAGCTTCAAGAACCCCGCTGTTTTTCAGGGATCGGAGGGGTTTTGTCCGATTTTCGCTCCCGGGGGCTTGGGACAAAAGGACAAAAGTCCCAAGGGGCTACTCTTCCTCGCCGGCAAAGCGGTACAGCCGCGTCCGTGTGCGGACCAGCAGGTCGTTGTCGATGGGTACGGGGGTCGCCACGACGATGTCTCCCAGTTCCGTCTTCACGGGCGATTGCAGGCCGTTGTCGATGCGGGAGACCACGGCGCCACCGTCTTCGCTGATGCAGTACAGGAGGTCGCCGATTACTACCGGAGAGCTGAAATACTTCGCGCGCGTGCGGGGGAGCTGGTCGGTCCATAGCTTCTCGCCCGTCTCGAGGTCGACGCAGGTGACGGTCCCTTTGTCCCCTAGCACGTACACGCGGCCGTCGACGACGCAGGGCGTCGGAGAGTCTGACCCGACCCCTCGCAGCCCCCACATCCGGGCCGATTGGGTCACGTCGCCACTGCCGCCAAGCCGGAACGCCGTGAGCAGCTCGCCCCGTCCGTGGGGGACGACAGCGATCCCGCCCGCGACCGCGGCGGAGGCGATGTTGCGCCACATCGGCTGGTTGTCGGGGTTGATGCCGCCGCACTCCCACAACAGCCGGCCGGTCTTGGCGTCGTGGCCGGTCAGGTGGTTGGCGCCGAGCGTGACGACCGTCTCAACGCCGTCTAGCATGACGACCGCCGGGGTGGTGTAGCTCTGGTCCGACTCGGTGGCGCACTCGTAGTTGCGGGGCTGCTTCCAGACGACCTCGCCGGTCTGGATGTCGAAGGTCGCAAGGTACGACTCCCCTTCGTGCATCGCCGCAACCAACACGCCGGCTGAGGTCAGCACGGGGGAGGTGCCTAGGTCCCACCACAGCTTCCCTTCGCCTAGCTCCTCGGCGAGGTTGACACGCCAGAGGGGCTCGCCGTCGACGCTGAAGCAAGCGAGCGTCGTGTCCTTGAAGTACGCCACCACCCGCTTGCCATCGGTTACGGGGGAGGGGTTCGCCCCCGAGGCGTTGCGGTGCTTCCCGGCAACGCGTTCGCCGAATTTCTGGCGCCAGAGCTGTTGGCCTTCGGTGGTGAGGCAGATGACGCCATTGGCGTCGTCGATCTCGCTGGTCAAGAACAAACGGTCACGCCATACGACCGGGGTCGACGCCCCCGGCCCCGGAAGGTCGACCACCCAGCGGGCGTTCGTGGCGGGATCGAGCCGCGTGGGCCGCTCGTTCGCGGCGGTGGGCTCCGCGTCGTTGTCTGTGTGGGGGTCTGCGTGGGGGACCGTGTGAGGCCAAGCGGCGACGGCGGCGCCCAGCGGGCCGACCAACGCGATCAGGAGCAGCCAGATAGAGGTCTTCATGCGAGGAGGCTTCTTGCGGAAGGAGTAGGGAAACCGGCTGTCGCTGAGTGTACCACGCGGCCGCGCCGGGTTCCTGCTAGCGGCGGGGGCGCCGTGCATGCTGCGGCGTGGCTGACGCGGGGAGCACCGTGGGGGATCGCGTCGCGTGCTGTGCCTAGTCTCGCCAACGCCTGGGCCGGCCTACGCCGTGGCGAACGCCTTCTGCAGGTTGGCGTAGCTGATCCGCGCCAGCTCTTCGCGACTCGGCTCGTAGCGGAAGGCCTCGACGGAGACCCACCCGTCGTAACCGACCTCTTGCAGCGCCGCGGCGATGGGAGGGAACTGCACCTCGCCCATGTCGGGGCCGAGCAGGTTGGGGTCGTTGGCGTGGAAGTGGGCTAGGTGATCGCGGTTCGCGCGGATTATTTCTGGGATCGGCGTCCCCTCGCTCGACATCGCTTTGACGTCGAGGTGCAGCCGGCAGGCGGGAGAGCCCACACGCTCGGCGAGCGCCACCCCCTCGGCCGCGGTGTTGAGGAAGTCGCCCTCGGCGGGGCCGAGCGGTTCGAGGGCCAGCGTGATCTCAAGCCGCTCGAAAGTTGGCATGACTTCGCGGAGCACGTCCGCGGCCACCTCGGTCCCTTGTTCCAGCGACACGCCGGGAAGGAGGTTGCGTTGCTGGGGCGAGCCGAGCACCAGCACGCGGCCGCCCACGTCCGCGCACAACTCCGCCAACGCCCGCAGGTAGTCCGCCGTGGCCGCGCCCACCGCGGGGTCGGGCGATGTGAGGTGCAGCCCCTCGGTCATGGCCATGATCCAGTGAAGCCCGATCACATCTAGCCCCGCATCGTCGGCCGCGGTGCGGATCGCGGCGCGAAGGGCCGGCGACAGCAGACGCACGTCGGCCAGGTGGGGTCCGGGAGGGGCGTCCGGATCGGCTAGCGTCAGGGGCGCCAGTTCGATGCCCGTGTAGCCAATCTCGGCCGCTAGCCGGAAGCCCTCACGCAGCGAGCGGTCGTGGAAGGTCTCGTTGCACAGGGCCAGCTTCATCGTCTCGTGCTCCATGATCGGGGGGCGGTTAGTGTAACGCAGATCGCGGCGTCCCGCCCGGCGCCGGCGGCCGAGAGCTGAGTCGCTTTTCTGCGGGTGGGCCGGGGGGCTATACTCGGCGGGTCCGATTGCTCGTCCTTTTTCTAATCCGTGCACCCCTTGGGATTCCGCCATGTTCCGTATACTTCCCGCGACGCTGCTGTTGATTGCCGCTGCGCAGCCCTGCTCCGCTCTCGATCCGCCCGCCGGCATGCGCTGCGTGTTCGAGGACGATTTCGAGTCGGGTATGGACCGTTGGCGGCTGTACGACCCCAAGACGTGGCGCGTGACCGAGCACGACGGCAACCACGCCGCGGAGATCACCTCCCGAGAAAGCGAGTACGCCGCTTCGGTCCGCAGCCCGTTTCACGTGGCGATCATCAAGGACCTGGAGGTGGGCGACGCAGTGATCGACTTCCGTGTCCGCAGCACCCTCGACACCGGCAACCACCGCGATTGCTGCGTGTTCCTGGGCCACCAAGACCCGACCCACTTCTACTACGCTCACCTCGGCGCCCGGCCCGACCCCAACAGCGGCCAGATCATGATCGTCGACGGCGCCCCGCGGCGGCCGCTCACCGAGAACGAGCGACTGGTTCCCTGGGACGACAAGTGGCACAACGTGCGGGTGGAGCGGCGCGTCAAGGAAGGGACGATCCGCGTCTTCTTTGACGACATGGACAAGCCGCTGATGGAAGCGACCGACACCACGTTCGGCGCCGGCGGCATCGGCATCGGTTCGTTCGACGATCGCGACGAGTTCGACGACGTGCGGGTTTATGTTCCCGAGTGATCGCCTCTGGGACGGCCCCCTACGGCTCCCGCCGAAAGCCATGCGCCTGCATGCGGAACACCACCGCGTTGGCGGGTTTTAGCTGAGCATTGGACGCTAGTTCCGCGATTGAATCGATCCGTTCCGTCACTTTTAATTGGGCGGACGGCTATTGGTCTCAATCGGCCGCCGCATTCGTGCGTCGTGTCGAATGGATGATGGCGTTACTCTGCCGCGTAGGCTTGGGCGAGCAACTCGATCGGGTGCACCACCCGCACGCCGGAGAGCCCCGGGTGGTTCCGCACGCCGCCGGCCAATTGCAGTAGGCACCCCGGGTTCCCCGTGGCGATCACCTGCGCGCCGGCGGCGACGATGTTCTTCAGCTTCCGCTCTAACAACTCCGCGGCCGACTCGGGCTGGGTGATGCTGTAAATGCCGGCGCTGCCGCAGCACCATTCCGATTCTGGCAGCTCAACAAGCGTGAGCCCCGGGATGGATCGCAGCACGTCGATGGGTTGTGCGCGGACCCCCTGGCCGTGGCACAAGTGGCAGGAGGCGTCGTAGGCGACCGGCCCGACCGCGGGCGCGGCGGTGGGGCGACGGTAGCCGACCTCGACCAGCCACTCGTGGATGTCACGCGCCTTGCGATCCCACTGGGCGGCGCGCTCGGCGTACGAGGCGTCTCCCTGCAGAACACGGCCGTAGTGCTTGAGGTGTGAGCCGCACCCGCCGGCGTTGGAGACGATAGCGTCGAGCCGCGTAGCATCGAACGCGTCAATCAGCCGCCGGGCCAGCTCGCGGGCCGATTCGGGATCGCCGTTGTGGGCGTGCAACGAACCGCAGCAGGGCTGGCGGCGCGGGGTCACCACCTCGCAGCCGTTGGCCAGCAGCACGTCGGCCGTGGCCCGGTTCACCCCGGCGTAGGCGAGGTCGTGCACGCAACCGGTGAGCAGCCCCACGCGGTAGCGTTTCTGGCCATCGGGGGGCGACTCGACCGCCCTGATCCGCGCATCGGAGAACGGCGGCGCCATCGTGGGGGCTTGGGGCTCGAGCTCCCGCAACCGGCGCGGCAATAGCCGCATTAATCCGATCCGGTAAGCGGTCCCGCGGAGCCACGGACGCTGGCATACGTACAGCGCGCGGCCCACCAACCGCAACAACCGCGGACGCATGAACAGCACGCGCATCGCGAGCCAGCGGGTCCACGACCGCGCGAAGCCCGGGACGATTTTCTTTCGCTCACACTCGGCCCGGGACGCCTCGAGCATCGGGGCGTAGTTGACCCCGGCGGGGCAGGCCGACTGGCACGCGAGGCAGCCGACGCAGTACGAGAACTCATCGGCGAAGTCGCGGTCGACGGCGATCCGGTCGTCCGCCACGGCCCGCATCAGCGCGATGCGGCCCCTCGGGCTGTTGCGTTCTAACCCCGTCTGGTCGTACGTGGGGCAGGTCGGCAGACACATGCCGCAGTGCATGCACTGTTGCAGCACGGAGTAGTCGAGCTGCTTGAGCAGGTTTGGCTCGCCGGGTGGGGTCATGACTGGCCCGCCGGCGCCATGTCGAAGATCTTGCCCGGGTTGAGCAGCCCCTGTGGGTCGAGCGTTTGCTTGATCCGCCCGAGCAACGCGAAGCTGGCGTCGTCGAACTGCTGGGGCAAGAACCGCTTCTTGGCGAGCCCCACGCCGTGTTCGCCCGTGATGGTTCCGCCGAGTTCGAGCGTCTTCTCAACGATGGCGTCGAGCGCCAGCTCGACCCGGTGCATCTCGTCTGCGTCGCGCTCGTCGGTCAAGAACGTGGGGTGCAGGTTGCCGTCCCCCATGTGGCCAAAGACGCCGATCTGCAGCGCGTGCCGCTCGGCCACCGCGCCGATGTGCCGCACCATCTCGGCCAGCCGGCTGCGGGGCACGGTCACGTCTTCGAGGATCGTGGTGGGGCGTACGCGGGCCAGCGCGCTGAACGCGGCGCGACGCGCGGTGCGGAGCCTCTGGGCGTCCTCTTCGCTCGCGGCCGTTTCGACACGCAGGGCGGCCGAGGCCTCCAGCACGCGACGCACCGCGGCCAGTTCTTCGTCCACCGCCGATTGGCTGCCGTCCGACTCGAGCAGCAGCAGGGCCGCGGCGTCGGTCGGCAGGCCGATGCGGGCGTAGTTCTCGACGCAGCGCAGCGTGGTCTGATCGAGAAACTCCATCGTGCAGGGGACGATCCGCTGGGCGATGATGTCCGATACCGCCTGCGCCGCGGCCTCCATCGAGGCAAACGTAGCGGTCATGGTGCCGCGCGCCGCGGGGCGGGGGAGGAGCTTCAGCAGCACCTCGGTAACGACGCCGAGGGTTCCTTCGGAGCCGATGAACAGGTCGCGGAGGCTGTAGCCGGCGACGTCCTTCACGCAGCCGCTCCCCAGCCATGCGACCTCGCCGTCGGCCAGCACCACGCGGAGCCCCATCACGTAGTCGCGGGTAACGCCGTACTTGAGGCCGCGGAGCCCGCCCGAATTCTCCGCCACGTTGCCGCCGATGGTCGAGATCTTCTGCGAACCGGGGTCGGGGGGATAGAAGAGCCCTTGCTCGGCCGCTAGCTCGTCGATCTTCTGGGTGATGACCCCCGGTTCGACGCGGATCGTAAGGTTTGCGGCGTCGAGCTCCAGCACGCGGTCCATCTGGTTGAGGCAGAGGACCATCCCGCCGGCTACCGGCACGCTGCCGCCGCTGAGCCCGGTGCCCGAGCCGCGCGTCACCACCGGCACGCGGGCGTCCGTAGCGATCCGCAGGCAGGCGGCGACTTCGGCCGTAGTGGTGGGGAACACCACGCAGCCCGCCTCGGCGCTCAGGGCCGCGGTGCCGTCGAAACCGTACGGGAGCGTGTCGATCGCCTTGGTGAGCACCCGCGCGTCGCCCAGCAGCGCCCGAAGGGCATCGATCTGCGGTTGCTGGATGGGGTTCATTCGCCCGCCGGCTCGACGATCGCTGCGGCCACCACCGTTCCCAACCGACCCGCCAAGTCGTTCACGACGCCGTCGCCGTCTGGGTGGAGTCGGCTCGACAAGAAGACCACGAAAAGGTCGAGCTGCGGGTCGATCCACAGCACCGTGCCGGTGAACCCGCCATGGCCAAAGGCGGCGTCGCTGAGCAGGTCGCCCCGGTTCTTAGAATAGGGGCTCCGGACGTCCCACCCTGCTCCGCGCCGGGCTTCGGCCACCACCCGGGGGCGGATCATTTCTCGCACGGTAAGTGGCGAGAGCACACGCACGTTCTCAACGCTCCCCTCGCCCAGCATCATCTGCGCGTAGCGAGCCAGATCGGCGGCGGTGCTGAAGAGCCCCGCGTGACCCGCCACGCCCCCCAGCAGCGCCGCACGTGGGTCGTGCACCTCGCCGACCAGCCACTCGCCGTCGCGCTGCTCGGTCGCCACGGCCCGGCGCTGCAGCGGCTCGGTCGGCAGAAACATCGTGTCGTTCATCCCTAGCGGCTCAAACAACTCGTCGGCGACGAAGCGCTCCAACGGCCGACCATCAACGCGTTCCACCAACTTGCCGAGCAGCTCGAAGTTGACGTCGGAGTACTGGAATACATGCCCGGGGGGCTTTTGAGGGTCGAGGGCCAGCAGCCGGCGCCAGGCCTCGGCGGGGCCGTCCTGGTAGTCGCGGATGGAGTTGTCGGGCACGAAGCCGGCCGCGTGGGTCAGCAACTGGTCGATCGTGACGTCGCGGGTGGCGTCGCGGTCGAGCTCCACTAGGTATTGGCTGACAGGGTCGGAGAGCCGGACCTGCCCGCGCTCGACCAACAGCATGACGCTGGTCGCCGTGGCGACCGGCTTGGTCAACGATGCCAGGTCGAACACCGAATCGATCTCCATCGGCTTGCGCACCGGCTCAACCTGGCGGTCTCCGACGACACGTTCCAAGAAGACGCCATCGCGTCTACCGGCCAGCAGCACGCATCCGCAGAACTGGCCGTCGTTGTACGCCTGCTCCAGCAGCGGGTCGACGTAGCCGAGCTGACGGCTGCTCACCCCGAGCTGCTCGGGGGGCGACGCGGCGGGGGCGGGCAGGGCCCAAACGGCCGCCAGCGTTGCGACGACAAGACACATACTCTTGCGGTGGTTCAACATCCCGGGAGCGCCTCCAGCGCCTCGACTGGACGCAGGTGCTCGGCGAGCGCCTGCTGGGAAACCGGCGTGTCGCTGTACGTACAGAGCCGCCAGAGGGCATTGGAAAACTGATCGAGCGCGGTGGGAACCCCCAGCGACGCGACCGCGGCGTCGCCCAACTCGATCATGGCGTGGACGTGGTCGGCGTGGCGCTTCGGCAGCCCAAACGCGTGCCAGGCCGACGGCTTGACGATCATGGCCGCCAGCCGCTGCGGCGTCGACGCGGCCGAGGCCAGCGCCCGGGCGTAGTCCTCATCGCTGGCGTCTGGGCCGAGTTCGAAGTAGCGGACGTCGGACAGCCGCTCTCGCAGCGCGGCCGCCAGCGGCTGCTCGGGAGGGTCGGTCGCCAACTGACTCGTCTTGAGCAGGCAGACCGTCACGGGTTGGTCCCTCAAGCACAGCAGCGGGCCCCCGTGCTCCTGCGGCCAGCAACGCACCGCGCCGCTCGCGACACGCAGCGCAAGGCCGGCGGCGTCGCCGCTGTCCGACGACGGGCAGGGGCGTTTGGCCGGCGCCATGTACTTCGACTTCGCCCGCCAGACGCGTTCGAAGGCCTCGTTCACACGCGCTTCAGAAAGCGAGCCAGACTCGACGCTGCGCGCCATCGCTTCGACTGCCGCCGACGGGTCGGCGACGTCCAGCAGCAGGTCGACGCCGGCGATCACCGCGGCGCAGGCCGCCTCGCCTTCGGTGGCGTAGCGGTCTCGGACGCCGGCCATCAACAGGCTGTCGCTGCAGATGATGCCGTCGAAGCCCAGCCGATCGCGGAGCAAACCCTGCAGGATCGGCCGCGACACCGTCGCCGGCGCGCCGCTGGGGTCGAGGGCCGGGTATGAGACGTGTGCCGTCATGATCATCGGCGCCCCGGCCGCGACCGCGGCGCGGAACGGCGGGAGCTCGGTCGCTTCGAGCGCCTCCAGCGGCCGGTCGACCACCGGCAGCATGGCGTGCGAGTCTCCTTGTGTGTCGCCGTGCCCCGGGAAGTGTTTCGCACAGCACATCACGCCCGCAGCATTGGCGGCGTGGACGTACGCTTCCACCAGCCGGCTAGCGAGCTCCGGGGTCTCGGCCAGCGCGCGGGTAGCGATGATCGGATTGGCCGGGTTGGAGTTGACGTCCGCCACCGGCGCCAGCAGGGCGTGAACTCCCGCGGCCAGCGCCTCGCGGGCCGTGTGCGTCGCGGCCTCGGCGACCGCTTGCGCGGCGCCCTCGCCCAGTTCCGCGAACGCCCTGGCATGTGGAAAGACCGTGAGCCCGTGCAGTTGCTGCCCGGCGCCCCGTTCCAGGTCGGAGGCCACCAGCAGCGGCCAGCGGCTCGTCTGCTGCAGCCGGGCCAGGGTGTCGCGAACCTCCGGCCACGGGCCATTGAACAACAGCAGCCCGCCGATGGGGCACTCGCTCAGCAGCCCTGCGATGCGCGACTCGTCTTCGTTGACCCGCCGGACAGGGGGCAGGTTCGAGCCGATGCGGACGAACACAAGCTGGGCGAGCTTGTCTCGCAGCGCAGTAGGGGGCGCAAGGTCGGGCGTCATCGTCTTGGTGTGGCTCATGCTTCGTCTCAGGCCGGCTCGACGGGGTCGTCGTCGACCGGAGTGAACAGCGTAACCGCCAGGCTGGGGATCGTCGCCGCCACGACCCACACAAAGAACCCAAGATAGCCCAGTTGCATCTGAAGTTTGCCGGCGATCATGCTGGGGAGCATCGCCCCCAAGGCCATCAGCCCCGTGCAAAGGGCGTAGTGGGCCGTTTGGTGCTCGCCGCGCGACAGCCGGAGCATGTAGAGCATGTAGGCGGCAAAGCCGAACCCGTAGCCGAACTGCTCAACGCCGATCGCCAGGCCGATCACCAGGCTGTTGGTCGGCTGCGCCAGGGCCAGCAGCACGTACAGGATGTTTGGCACATTGAGCGCCAGCGCCATCGGCAGCAGCCAGCGCCGGAGCCCGTACTTCGCGACGGCGAACCCGCCGAGGATGCCGCCGAGCGTCAGCAGGGCTATGCCGAACGTGCCGTACAGCACGGCGACGCTCTGCTCGGTGAGCGCCAGGCCCCCCTCTTCTCGGGGAGCGAACATGAACGGCTTAGCGATCTTCGCGAGCTGCGACTCCGCGAAGCGGTAGAGCAGCAGGTACGCCAGCCCGATGCCGATCCCCGGTTTGCGGAAGAACGACACGAACGACTCCACCATCTGGGCGTACAGCGAACGCAGGTCGGAGGACTGCTCTCGGCGCGGGGCGGCCCGCTTGGGCAGGGCGAAACAGTGGTACACGTTGAGCAGAAAGAACAGCACGGCTGCCGCCGTGAAGGTCCAGGCCCACGCCTGCTGCGGGGGCATAATGTCGGACAGTTCTCCCGCCATCGCCAACAGGAATGCAGAGACGAAGAACATCGCTGCACGGTAGAACGTGCTCCGGATGCCGACGTACCACGCCTGATCTCGGTCGGAGAGCCCCACCATGTAGAACCCGTCGGCCGCGATGTCGTGCGTGGCCGAACTGATGGCGATCATCCAGAAGAAGCAGAGGGTCGCAAAGAAGAACCCGGCGGTCGGCGTCAGCGCCGCTACCCCCGCTAGCCCCAACACGATCGCGGCCTGGGTCGCCAAGATCCAACGGCGCTGCGTCCCGAGCACGTCGACCAGCGGGCTCCAGAGCGGCTTGAGCACCCAGGGCATCCCGAGCAGCCCCGTGTAGAACGCCATGCTGTCGATAGGCACGTCGAGCAGGACGTACATGTCGCCGGCCAGCGTCATGGCGATCGCGTAGGGGAGACCCTGCGCAAAGTACAGGCTGGGCACCCAGCCCCACGCCGCGCGGCTGGGGCGGTAGGGCGCCGCCGGTGGCGCAGCGCCCTGCGGCGCTACGCTGCTGGTCGGTTCATTCGCGAGCGCGTCCGGCACGATCGGCCCCTGCTGGCGCGGCGGAGGTTACTTCGGCGATCGCCGTGGGGCCCTGCCGTCCGAGCCGGTCGACCGCAGAGACCGCGACCCGCTGCACTCCCACGGCCGAGTCGATCTTCAGCTCCTTCTGGTCGGCGGGGAGGACCTGGGTCTCCCAAACGCCACGGCTGTGAGTCTGCACCACCCAGGCGGCCACGCCGCCTCGGCCGGCCGGGCGCCAACTGACGGCCGCACCGCCGCGTCCCCGCTTCACCGCAACGCTGGGCAACGCGGGGGCAGGGCCCTCGGCCAGCCACGGCGAGGCCGGCACGAGCGCCGGCTGAGCGTACGGCCCCTGCTTGAGCGCCGTTGCGACCCCGCCTCGGTCGCCAGCAAGCGCCTTCATGCTGAAGTGCACGTTCCCCTGGGCGCCCGCGGACTGTTGGGTGAGCTTCACCTGGTTCACGATCTCAGCCGCGGGCCAGCCGCCGCTGTCGCGAACCTTCGAAGTGTACAAGCCGGGCCACAGGTGGCGGCCCATCTCGTTCTGCTCGATCCACCAGTTCATCAGCACCGGGTAGCTCTGTGCAGGCGGATCGATCATCCAGTAGAGCTGCGGCGTCAGGTAGTCGACCCAGCCCTCTTGGAACCACAGCTTCGCGTCGGCGTAGAGCGCCTCGTAGGGGTCGAAGCCGCGGATCGTTTCTGGGTAGCCGGGGCGCCAGATGCCGAACGGGCTGACGCCGAACTGCACCCACGGCTTCTCGGCCTTCACCTCTTCGGACAGGCGGTGGATGAAGCGGTTCACGTTGTCCCGCCGCCAGTCGTCGCGGCTGAGCGGCTTCTGGCCGTCGAGCGAGTCGAGGTATGTGGCCCACGACGCGTCGTCGGGAAACGGCTTCTTCGCGCTCCCCTCATCTACGGGATACGGGTAGAAGTAGTCGTCCAGGTGGACGCCGTCGATATCGTAACGCTTCACCACGTCGCGGATCACGCGTAGGGAGTGGTCGATCGCTGCGTTGTCCCCCGGATCAAGCCACATCTGCCCGCCGTACTCACGCACCATGCCGGGGTGCTTGCGGCTGACGTGGTCGTCGCTCACCGGGCCCTTGGACGACGAGTGAAGCGCCCGGTACGGGTTGAACCACGCGTGCAGTTGCAGCCCCCGCGCGTGCGCCTCGCGGACCGCAAACTCTAGCGGGTCGTACCGCGGGGTAGGGGGGCGCCCCATCGCGCCGGTCAAAAACTCCGACCACGGCTCTAGCTTGCTGGCGTACATAGCGTCGCACGCCGGCCGCACCTGCAGCACGATGGCGTTGAGGTTCAGCTCGGCCGCTTTGTCCAGCAGCGCAACGAGTTCCTTCTGCTGCTCCTGTGCCGAAAGGCCCGGCGCAGAGGGCCAATCGATGTTGGCGACCGTAGCGATCCAGGCGGCGCGGAACTCGCGTAGCGGGGCGGGGGGCGCTTGCCCACTGGCACGGCCGCCAATCCCCATGACGAAGTACAACGCAGCTAGCCCTAGACAACTGGTTCGACGACTTTGCTGCATAACGCCCGTAGACGGATTGAGGGGAGGAGTCGGCATACGCCTAAGGACGCGTGGCCCGCACGGGGCGGAAGCGATCGTCGGACCGGACCGCCTGAGAGCGATGCACATTGGCGTCGACGTCGTAGTCGAGCGTCTGCACCGAACCGTCGCAGAACGCCATGTTCATGGCGCCGGAGTGCGCGCTCCCGAACGCGTAGATGTTCGATTCGCCGCCCCCGGGGCGGTCCTGCTGGGGCTGGTAGACGTCGGCGCTTCGGCTCACGGGGACGTCCGGCGCCCAGGCCACGCGGTGGTTGTCCCACTCGAAGCCGACGAACGCGGATTGGTTATCGCCGTACTGCTCAGTGGCCGGACCGTTGTTGACGTCGTCGTACAAATCGGTCGAGAGGTATTTCTCCCCGATCAGGTAGGTCTTGCTGAGCCCGTCGCTGATCTGCCGGTCGCTCACCTGGCTGCGGTAGTGGATGACGCCCGTCTGGTAGTAGGTGCTGCCGGGGAAATCGGGGTTGTTGGTATTGGTCCACTGGGGCGACGACGAGTTGAGCGAGGCGTAGCTAGCGGGGGCCCAGAACGCAGCGCCGATGCTGCTCGACGCGTGGTGCAACGAGTCGCCGCTGTTGGCCGCGTAGTCGCTCTTGGGGACGTTCTGAATTTGCGCTACCCACGGCTGTTCGCGGATGGCGCCCCAGTTCGCGGGGTAGGCGCGGGCCGGGCGACGCGACGGGCAGTTAAACACCTGCACCGGCGTGCTGTGCATCTGGATAGACAACTGCTTAAACACAGCCCCAGTAGCCCCCTGGCCAAGCGCGGCGAGGTTCCCCTCCTCCAAGTACGCAAGCACGCTGAAGCACCAACTGCCGGGTTGGTTCTTGCCGTAGCCTTGATTGGCGTCTGCCGGGTACCACTGACCCCACCCGCCGCTCGGCAGGAACTTGTGCGTGTCCATGTGCAGCAGGCTCGCCAACGCGATCTGCTTGAGTTGATTGCGGCACTGGGTCCGGCGGGCCGCCTCGCGCGCCGATTGAACGGCCGGCAGCAGCAGCGCCACCAAGATCCCGATGATGGCGATCACCACCAGCAACTCGACCAGAGTAAACGCGGATGGCCGGGGCGACGCCGCGCGGGCTTCTGTGTATTGGCGATGGCTCACTTTGGCTTCTCCAATTTAAATAGATAGTCGCTTTTCCCCCGATCAACCGTGACCTCGAAAGGGGAGTCGACGTAGGTCGTGTACTGGCTTGGAATCAAAGACTTAGCGCTCTCTCGATCGCTAATCACGGTGAAGGTCACGACGTACTTCCCGCGATACACGCCGTCCCCAGGCTTCTTCGTGGTAATCACGAACGATCCGTCCTCGGCGATGTCGCCGGAGCCGGCCTTACGTACTTCGGCCGGCGAGTCGTCGTCCGGCTCGAAGCGGATCACGCGGATCCCACCACGGACCGGCGACCCATCGCTGAACTCGACCCGCCCGGCCACAGGCGCCATGTCGCTGCCGCACCCGACGCATCCGCAGACCGCGAACCCCAGCCCCAACAAGCTAGAAATCCTCGAGGCGCGCGATGCTGGATGGTTGAACAAGGCCAGAGGGTCCTGAGGGGGGGTTTAATACTACGGCCGCGTACGAACGTCCGGCACAAAACCGTCGTCGGCGCTCATAATCAAGTAGTCCCACGCCTTGCAGCACGGGGCGTACTGGCCGCTGGTTTCAATGTCGTCGGAGATGAAAGAGACGCTGCCGTCAACGTAGCCCACAAACACGCCGCCAATGTGGGCGCTCCTCGGCGACGCTTGGGCAAAACCGTACGGGTCGTTGTGGCAAGTCATGCACTCGGCGACCAAGGCTTGCTCGTTGGCCGTACACTGAAAATCGATGTTTTGAGGAAGGTCGTCCGAGCGTGGCGTGCAAACGTTCGGGCCGTTGGCGTCTCCACCAGAGCCGTGACCAGACACCATGTTGCCCCCGGCATGGCCAAGCGCCCAACTGCCGCGCGGGTCGGATTCATCAAACCCGGCGCGTAGCTCGGTGACCATCATGGTCTTGCTGGTGCCGTCGGTGATCTGGGCCAGCCTCACCGACGCGTTGGGCCCCATCACGCCGCGGACCGTTGCGGGCCAGTAGGGAGAGTTCAATGTCCCACGCCACGCGGGGCTCTTGCCGTCGGTCATCCCCGGTTGCACGGCCCCGGAGATGCTGGGGCCCAAGCGGATGTTCGCCGTGGCCATGGCGCCGACGTTCGCGGCGTAGTTTCCACGCGCCCAGTTCTGACGCAGCCCCGCGGTCGGTCCTTGAAAGCGTGTTGTGTTGCGTTGGTCGGTCGGGCAGAGCATCACCGGAAGCTCCGCGCCGCGTTCATCAAAGTTCTTGGCGTCTCTGACGGGGAGCGTCAGGTCGAACGCGTCGTAGAGCGGTTGGCTCTCCATGTACGGAAGCGTGTCGATGGTCCACGTGCTGGTGAAGTCCAGCACGTTGCCAACGCTGCCGGTGATCGACGGGACCGTCATCCCCACCGGCAGGTCAGACCGAGCGCTCTCGTAGTTCAAGATCGCCAGAGTCACGTTACGGAGGTTGCTCTGGCATTGCGCCCGGCGGGCCGCCTCGCGGGCGGCCTGCACGGCCGGCAGCAGCAGCGCCACCAAGATGCCGATGATGGCGATCACGACCAGCAATTCAACGAGTGTGAACCCGCGTGGCGCGGCCGTGGTCGGGCGCAGATGGCGGCGAGGTGTCATCACTCTGCCTCAGGGGACGCGTGCGACGGATGTTGATTACAACGAAACTAGTCGCCTAACTTCAAAGCTAGCGGAAGAAAGAGGGCGTCACAACGAACATATGCGCACCTCTCTATGCGCTTCGCGCACCGCCGATTGCGCTCGATAAAGCTCCATTAAAAGAAGCGGGCGTTCGAGCAAGCCGAACGCCCGCTTCATGAAGCACGTTACACAGCGCTGCCACCTTAGGGCCTCAGAAGGCCTTAAAACCTTACCTTCAGGCTTCATGTCCAGAACGAAGCTTCCCCGCTCCCATGGGGCCCGCAGCCCTGAGGCGATCGGCTAGCGTCGGCGGCGAACCACCGCTACTGCGCCCACACCCAATAGGGCCAGAATCGCTGAGGCCGGCTCGGGCACAACCGAGACTTCTAGGTTGTCGTACAGCGTGAAGACGTTGGAGGCGCCGGAGACGGAGGTGAAGGTATCGGCAAGCCCAAGGCTCACTTGACCGTTCAAGTTACCGATGAACGTTCCTTGGAAGGTCAGCTGATCGTCGAACGAGAACGAGATCTGCTTAGCGACGTTATCCACGTCGATCTTGAGGGTCGTCCACAGGTTTCCGGGGCTCCCCGCAACCGTGCCGCTCGGGAACAGCGATTGAAAGAAGGCGCCGGTGTTGTTGCTGCCATGCCCAAGGTAGCTGGGGTGGGAGTTGGCAAGGGTGGTGCTGGAGATCGCGGGAGCGGTCGCCGGGTCATCCGCCAGCGAGTTGGCGGTGTCACGGAACCAGCGGTAGTCGGAACCAGACCCGCCATCGCCGGTGAACGAAATAAACGCGCCCGATCCGCTGATCGGCGTGAAAACGGAATTGAAGGTCGATCCGTTTCCAGCAACGCCAACGTGGCCGAACTCGGTCGAACCAGAAGCGGCGTCGAAATTCATCCAGACGTCGACTTTCAAGGAGTACTTGTCCGCCGAAACCGCCGTGTTGTGAAAGAGCGTCCAGGCGTCGGTCGCAGCGGCAGCGTCGTTGGCGGTGAGTCGCAAGCCGCCGGTCGAGCCGGGTGCGGATCGCGGGGCGACGGGGATGCCCGCGGCAACGTAGTCGAAGGCAAACGCCTGCGTACCGTCAGGGGTGCCGTCATTGACGACGGTGTAGTTAGCAGAGCTATCTACCGAGAAATCGTCGACGATCACGGTCGCCGCCTGGGCGAGAGAAGCCACTGATGCAGTTTCGACTGCCATCAGTGCAAACACAAGGCTTCGGGTCAACATGGAGACTCCCTCATAGTAGAACAACGTGGTGAATAAAACGCTCTGCCTCTCTTGTCCCGCCTGTCCTTACTTTCGCACGCGTCGCACACAGCAACCCAACAGGGTCGCCAGACCCGCGAGAACCAGTCCAGCCGGTTCGGGAACCGCCGAGCCAACCGCCGCGCCCACGGCCGGCTGGCCAAAGTTGGTCTTCCAGGTGTCGTACTGGGTCTGCCCGATCACGCCGCCGGTGGGGTCGTTGGGCAGCACATTGCTGGTGTTAAGATTGTCACGCCACACGGAGTAGTCCGCGGCGTCGATGAAGCCGTCGTTGTTGTAGTCGCCGGCCAACCCGCCCGGCAGCGCGACCACGCTAAAGCCGCCGGCAGACGTAGTAGTGGCCAGCGTGTTGCCGCCGGGGCTGAACACTTCCAACCGCTCCGAAGTGTTGTTGCCGGTGTAGATGTTGCCGGCAGCGTCAACGCGGATCTCGAAGCGGGACGCGGCGCTCGCGTTGCTGGTCAGCGAGATAGACTCAAAGTTTGAGATGAAGTCGTCGGACACGTCGCCCGGGGTGCCGTTGTCGTCGAACTGAATAATCGGCAGACCGCTTGAATCGAGGGGGACCACCAGAACCTGCCCCGGAAGATTGCTCGCCAATCCGAGGTAGGGGTTGACGGCCGTGGGCGAGTCAATCGCGTTTCTGCGCAGGTACATCTTGGTGCCGTCGGGCGAGAAGGCTACCTGACCGACTTGCCGGAAGATGTCGTTGTTGGGATTGCCGGCCGCGTCGTCCACAAAGCCGTCGAGGCCTTGCGCTGCCGTGTAGTCCTGCGACGCAAACTCGATCGTCGGCGCCGCGGCGTCGCTCGGGTTCACCGTCAGGATGGTCAACGACGATTCGGTGCCGTCGGATCGGGGCTGCGTGAGGTACCACTTATCAAACTGCGGGTTGTAAACCGCGTCGATGTTCTGCGAAGTGAAGGAGATTAGATCGGTAGAACCCGCGTCGACCACGAGGGTGGGCGGGAGGCTATAATCTGTCGCCGCGCCGACGTCCCAACGCCACAGGTGGTTGTAGTCCACTTGGGGGATGCTGAAGTTTTCGTCTAGGTCTTCATCGATCGCCCACACCACTAGGTCGACGCCGACCGTGCCGGTGGTGGTGGGCCGTGACGGAATAGAGCCGTGAAGAGGGATCGCACCGAACTCATCCGATACGGAACTATCGACACCGCCGCTCGGGCCCCCTTGGGTCGCGAGGATCAGCCCGCCGCCGGTGAGGTTAGGGGTCAGGTACTTAATGCCGCCGTTGGCATCGGACCAGTCGCCGATGATGAGGTTGCCCCCGTCGTCCAGCGACATGCGGTAGGCAGAGTTTGAGCTGCCGCTCACGGTGAAGAAATCGGCGCCCTTGGCCTGCGTCGTGTCGCTGGCCAGCGTGGGAGTAAATGCGATTGTCGAGAGGTCCGCCCCCTGGAGGTCCGCGGTGAGCGAGTAAATGCCGTCTCCCATCGCGCGACCCGCGACGGTGGCGGTGGTGTTGGGGTTGTTGACATACACGGTCCCGAAGTAGGGGCTGGAGGGGTCTTTATTGACCTCCAGTCCGGTGATCCGGCCCCAGTTGGCGAACGGGTCGGCGTCGTCACTGATCTTCGCCCACCCCGCCGCGGCGTTGTTGCTAACTTCGATCTCATAGGAGCTAAAGCCGGTCATGTCGAACGTGTGACGCCCCGCGGCGGCGGCCGGTATAACCACTGCGTTCCCCCCATCCCGCTTAATCGTCACGCTGCTTGCGGCTTGGTTGAGAACGAACTCAAAGCTCCCCGGCGAAACCTCGCGAACGCCAGAAGCATACGGAACGGCCAGCGCCGACCCCACGGTCATGCACGCCGTCGTTGCCGCCAAGAAGGCAGTGAGCTTTGTGGCCGTCATACAGAATCCCCGAGTTAAATGAACGATGCGATACGGGCCGATCACGGGCGACGCGGCTGCGAGACACTGCCGCGGTGTCTCTGCCCTGCTGTCTACCCTGATCTCTAGTTGTAAAGGAAGAAAGACACTTAATTGCGGCGTTCTTTCTCTGATCCGCGCAAGAGTTCGATGCGCTTAATCGCGTTAAGTATCTTCAAGGCGCAATGCAAGACTGGCGACCGGCGACTAACGCCACCCGCGGCAAACCGCGGACCGCCCATAGCTTGATAAAGGTGTGCGCCTGAGTGAAACGACTGAACTTTCAGTGTAGTCGATTCTGACAATTCCGACGCGCCGCACATCTCTTGTTTGCGTTTCATATCCTCCCAAACGCGCACAACAGGCGGCATCACGCATGTAAGCGGCGGTTATCGCACACGGGACGCGCGGTGCAGTAGAAATTCGCCCGTGGCGTCGCGGAGAATCGGGCGGTTAGCGGTCGCCAAAGACTGCGAAGAACCGCAACACCCGTTCCATCGCCGCTTGGCGATCATCAGCGCCGGCGATGGTTTCAAACGGGAACCCCAGCAGCACGACCTTCCCGTCGCCGGCCGTCCCGTTGAATGTTACGCCGGCGCCGGCCTGGCCCCCGGCGTAGGTGAGCGCCAGCTCGCCGCCGGCTACGGGACGCAGAACATCAGGGGATTTGGGAGAGTAGGCGAGGGGGTTCGCGCCAAACCGCAACTCCAGCCCCGAGAAGATGGAGTCCGCGACCCCCTTTGCTTCGGACGACTGGGCGTCGTCTGCCACGTACTGTGCGTGAAGCGTTTCGCGGAAGAAGTTGCGGCCGTGGTCGAGATGGTCGAGGTCCCAGGCGGCCTCGGATCCAGAGACCATCAGCCTGCCGCCCTGTTCTAAGAACTGCTTCAGTCGGGCCTGTAGTTCCTCGGAAAGGGTTTGATCGTCGGAAGACTCGGCGCCTAGGATCCAGAATGCCGCTGCGTAACCCTCGAGCCGCAGCGAGCCGGAAGCGACGGAGTCGTCGGAGGCCGAATCAATTGCGAGATCGGGCCCCGCGGCGTGCAGCGCCGCAGCGGTTGGGACCACGTAGTCCTGAGTGTTGCCGCCACGCGGCCAGACGCGTTCTACGTCGCCCCCCTGCAGGGCCTTCTGCGTTGGATTGAGTGTGCGGTCGTTGCGATCGAAGCCGTCGACGACAAGCACACGCGGGCCCTTACCTCTGGGTACGCAAGCGACCACGTGGGAGCGCGAAGACTCGCCGCCGGCGTTCGTGGCGACTACGTAGAAAAACGTGAGCCGGTTCGGTTCGAGCCCGGCGAGCGTGCACGCGGTAGCGGCGCCATCCCGCACGTCGGCCTCGACGTCGAAGCCGTAGCCGTTTGGGGACGCGTAGACCCGGTAGCCGGTCGGCGGCCCGCCGGCCCAGGCGGCGGATTTGGCGCCGTGGGTGTCGGACCCGCTTGTTGCCGGGGGCGCCCAAGAAAGCGTCACTTCGCCAGCCGCCAATCCGGCGGCGCAGAGACCGGTCGGGGCAGGGGGGAGGGCCGTGGCGTTGGTGTTGCCGCCGTCGACCTCTGCGAAGTACTTCAGCAAGCCTTGGTACGTAGCCCGGGCGAGCGCGTCGCGGACACGCGGGTCGCGGAGCATCTCGGCGTCCTGGCGGTTGTCGTGAAAGCCGGTTTCGATGATCGTCGCGTCAAACTCATCGAGCCCGTACTCGTTGTTGATCTCGCCGAACTCGAGGTCCGTACGGTCCAGGGTTACATTCTTGCCTCGGTCGAACCAATCGTGCTCAAAACGGCCTGCTTGGGCGACGAGGTCGTCGTTCACCTCGCGGGCCAGCAGCTCCGCCAGTCGGAACTGGTTGGGGGTGGTGGCCGACGCGCGTCCATTGCCGTTGTAGAGGCCCAGCACGCCGCGTTGGGCGCCCCCCTCGCTGGCGTTGGAATGGAAGCTGATGAAGACCCGGTCGGAGGGCGCCCCGTCTTGGGCTCGGTTCATGAACCGGGCGTAGCGGGGCGCCAAGGAGATCGTTGCGTCGCGGTCGCTCTTGAGCTCGCGGTAGGTGGTTGTGGGCACACCGTGGGCGCGATCGGCGTGCCACTGCACCCAGTACAGGCCCGCCTCGTCTTCGCGGTTGAGCCCAGAAACGCCCCCGCCGCGGTCGATGTCGCCCCGCCCGTTGCCGAAGCGGATCATGTCCGCCACCACGATCTTGCCGGCGTCGTCGGAGCGGTTGCTGACGTCGACGTACCCCCCGTCGCCGGCCTCAAAGTAGAAGGTCCCGAGATAGACCGTGCCGGCGCCAACGCGTCGGTGGTTCACGGCTACTTCGGTATCGCCGCCGGCGTGGTGGATGCGGTAGAGCTGATCGGCGGCCCGATCGTCACCGACTGGGGTCCAGCAGTAGACCGGGTAGAAGCCCGCCTCGGCGATCTTGGGCCGGTAGCGGGCGTAGGCGGTTTCTTGAGGCGAAGTCTGGGCAATGCGGAAAGGCGCCACGCCGGGGTCTCCTTCGCCGGCGCCGCCGAACCAGATGGGACCCGCGCCGTCGGACCAGTCGCCGTGGAAGGTGACCGCGGGGTCGGCGTTGTCGAGCACGACTTCGTTGGGCTGATGCCCCACGGGCCGCAGCGCAGCGATGGTGGCGCCCGAACGCCACAGGTAGTCGGCAAGGAAGTCCATCTGGTCCTTGTTGCCGAGGTCCTCGATCATCCCCAGCAGCAGCGGCCGTTGAGAGCCCCAGTCGCCTCGGCCGGGCGCGTCGGCCGTGTAGCCGTGGCCGCCGTGCAGGTAGACGATCTTGCCGGCGAGGCCGCCGTGGGGTTGGCTGCCGGGCGGCGTGGCCGCCCGCAGGGCGACTGCTATTGGGAGTAGGAGCACCGTTGCTGCTGCGAGTAGGTTGCGCAGTCTGGGCGCGGTTTGGAGTCGCATTCTGGGAGTCTCTTCGAGGTGATTAAAAGATGTTTGCGATCGGCCACCGAACCGCCGCTACTGCGCCGCTGCTTTGCCGGCGGCTCGCGGGTCGTTCACCGCGATGAAGCGCCCCTGTGCGTCGAGCCCGATCGCCTGGGTGACGCCGGCCGTGGGCAGCGTGTATGTCTTGTGGCCCTTGGCTTCTAGGGCCCGGCGAATTTCCGGGGGAGTCCCGGCTTCTAGGCCTAGCTCGTCGGGCAGCCACTGGTGGTGGAATCGGGGCGACGCGATGGCCTGCTCCAGCGGCTCTCCTTTGCCCAGGGTCCGCAGCACGGCCAGCGCCACCTGGGTGATGATCTTCGGCCCCCCCGCGGCGCCGACGGTAAGCACCGGGGCGCCCGCGTCGTTTAGTACGATCGTGGGGGTCATGCTCGAGAGGGGACGCTTGCCGGGCTCGACGGCGTTGTTCGCGGCGCCCACCAGCCCAAAGGCGTTCGGCACGCCTGGCTGAATGGAAAAGTCGTCCATCTCGTTGTTCATGACGACCCCGGTCCCCGGGATAACCACCTTGGATCCGAACGACGTGTTCACGGTGGCGGTGATCGCCACCCAGTAGCCCTTTGCGTCGGCGGCGGCGATGTGGGTGGTGTGCCGACCGAACAAGTCGCCGCTCCAGCCGCTGGGCGTGCCGTGCCGCGGGACGGGGGTGGCGTGGTCTGGCGAGATCTTGGCCGCGAGTCCCTCCAGGTACTTGGGGTCAATCAGCCCTTTGGGAACCTCGGCGAAGTCTGCGTCGCCCAGCCAGTACGCGCGGTCGGCAAACACCAGCTTCATCCCCTCGGCAACCAGATGGACGCCATCGGCCGGCGACTTCTGGGAGATGGCCCGCAGGTCGTAGGGCTCCATCAACGCCAGCAGCTGCGCGATGTGGATGCCGCCCGAGCTGGGGGGCGGGAACCCGACAACGGTATAGCCGTGGTACGTGGAGCGGATCGGCTCGCGCTGCTTGGCTTGATAGTTGGCAAGGTCTTCGGCCCTCATCACTCCGCCGTGCTGTTTCATCCAGTGATCAGTGATCGACGCGAAGGGGCCGCGGTAGAACCAGTCGACGCCGTTCTCGGCGACCTTGCGGTAGGTGTTGGCGAGGTCTGTCTGCACCAGCGTCTCGCCTTGGCGGAGCGGCGAGTGGTCGGCGTGCAGGCGCGGGTCGTCAGGCCCCGCGTTGGCCAGCAGCTCGGCCGCGTACTTGCGGATGCTGTTGGCGTAGTTGCGGTCGATGGGGAAGCCTTCGGCCGCCGCACGGGCGCCCGGCGCCAGCAGCCGGGCCAGCGGGCGCGAGCCGCACTTGTCCAACGCGAGCTGGTAGGCGGCTAGGGCGCCGGGGGTCGCGATAGCCAGCGGGCCGGTTTGGCTGAGCGCGGTGTCGGCGACGCCGTCCACGAAGTACATCTCGCGGCTGGCCGCGGCGGGCGCCGTTTCGCGGCCGTCGATCGCCAGGATCTCGCCGTCCGGCGTGCGTACCAGGATGAGGCAGCCGCCCCCGATGCCGGAGTTGTGATTGTCAACGACGCCCAGCGTGAGCGCGGCGCACACCGCCGCGTCGAGCGCGTTGCCCCCTTCGCGGAACACGTCCTCTGCGGCCTGCGTAGCGATGGGGTGGACCGTCGCAACCCCCCACGCGTCTCCCACCGCGCGGCCCGCGTCGCACTGCGCGGCGCTGATAAGAACGGCGATGAATCCCCATGTTGCTGCAACCAATCGGCGACTTGTCATGCTTCCTCCAACGGGTGTCCTCGGCCGCCGGTCAGCAGCAGCCCAATCCCTAGCGTCGACGATGATCCGACCAAGCAATACCACGGCCAGCTCAGGGGCGACAGAAATACAGCGGCACAGGTGACGGCCAACCCGCCCCCGAAGGCGATCATCCCAACCAGAGGCCTTGCCCGGCCCACCAGCATCCCCAGCACATAGAGCCCCAGCAGCAGCCCGGTAGAGAAGCCGGCGATCGCCAACACGGCGTCGATGACGTCGCTCTTGAGGCTCCCCTCGTAGGCGACGATCGCCACAGTCGACTGCAACGCGGCGAACGCGAGGGTTAGCCCGCGGGCCGCGACCATCGTCGCGGCCGCGCCCCGCCTGCGAAGCTTATCGCCCATGAGGTCGTTCACCACCACGCCGGCCGACGAGTTGAGCGAGCTCGACAGGGTCGACATCACGACCGCCATCACCGCGGCGATCAAGAGCCCACGCAGCCCGGTGGGGAGTTCTTGCACCAGATAGGTAAGGAACACGCGGTCGCCCGCCGCCACTTCGTAGGCAACCTGGTGGGTGGCGTAGAACTGCGCCAGCCCAACGCCAATCACCAAGAAGAGGGCGAACTGCAGCAGCACCAGCGGCCCGCTAAGCACCAGCGCAAGCGCCGCCGAACGCTCCGACCTGGCGCACAAGTACCGCTGCACCATCATCTGGTCGGCGCCGTGCGTGGCGATCGTCAGCACGGCGCCGCCGATCAAGCCGGACCACAGCGTGATGTCGGGGGCGGTGAGCGACCAACTGGGGTCGAACACCCGCAGCCGGCCCGTGCTCGCTGCGAACTCCACCAGCCCCGTGGCGCCGTCGGGCGTTTGCGCCAGCAGCATCCCTAGCACGACCATGGCGCCGAGCATGTAAACAACAAACTGAAAAAAATCGTTGTAGACAACCGCCGATACGCCGCCGAACATGGCGTAGGCGGTAGTGACGCCGGCGATCACCAGCACGCAAGGGGTAAAACCGATGCCTAGCGCCGCCTGAAGCAGCAGTGCCGCCAAGAACAGCCGCAGCCCGTCGGAGAGGTTGCGCGTGATTAAGAACACCGATGAGGCAAGCAGCCGCACGCCCGGCCCGAAACGCTCCTGCAGCACCTCGTAAGCGGTAAAGATCCGGCCGCGAAAGTACTCGGGCAGCAAGAACTTGGCGACGATCACCCGGCCGATGACATACCCCAACGCAAGCTGCAGGAAGGCAAAGCTGCCGTCCGTGGCGTAGGTCTTGCCGGGGAGGCTTAAGAAAGTGACCGCGCTGGTTTCGGTAGCGACAATCGACGCCAAGAGCGCCCACCAGGGGAGCCCGCGCCCGCCTAGAAAGAATCCTTCTTCGGAACGGTTCGACCGGCCCGACCACACGCCGGCAATCGTCATGACGCCTAGATAGGCGACAATCACGGCGTAGTCGGCCGGGGCTAACTCGGGTGCAAGCAAGCGAACTTCTCTTGGCAGAGTCGGGGCGTCCACCGGGGAAAACCCGCGTGTTGCGGGGGGCGGTGGCTCAATATTAAACGCCGCAAAGGAGCGTCACGCGCAGCATTCTATCCGATTCGCGCATCTCGATTGTGCCTTAGCCAACCAGCGATTTAAGATGCTTAGGCACGGTTGAGGCGCCTCGTATTCGCCTCTGGCTTCCGTGCAGGCGGCTTAGCTTGTCGTCGCTACCGCTTCTACCCGGCTGCCGCAGCACTACCGCCGAGCCTCGGCTTTCCTATGCTTCAATCGCTGACCACCGAGTCCCGCAATCCGGCTTCGACGGACTTGGATTCGTTATCGCCGCTCGCGATCGTCCGGCTGATCAACGCAGAGGACGCACGCATCGCCGCGTCGATCGCGGAAGAAGAACTGGCGATCGCCCGGGCGGTTGAGGTTGTCTCCGAGCGCCTCGAAGCAGGGGGGCGTCTCTTCTACTTCGGCGCCGGCACCTCGGGGCGGCTGGGCGTGCTCGACGCGGCCGAGTGCCCACCCACGTTCAACTCCGATCCGAACCAGGTGATCGGCATCATCGCCGGCGGGCCATCGGCGCTGCTCAAAGCGGTAGAGGGCGCTGAGGACAGCCAGGCGCTGGCGATCGAAGACCTGAAGGGTCACAACGTCTCTGTCGACGACGCGGTGGTGGGCATCGCCACCAGCGGCCGGACCCCCTACGTGATCGGCGGCCTCTCCTACGCCCGCAGCCGCGGCGCGTTCACCATCGCCCTCACCTGCAATCGCGACGCAGAAGTCGCCATGCAGGCCGACCTGGTGATCGCACCGATCGTCGGCCCAGAGGTGCTCAGCGGCTCGACACGCATGAAAGCGGGCACCGCCACCAAGATGGTGCTCAACATGATCAGCACCGGCGTCATGGTGCAATTGGGCAAGACGTTCGGTAACCTGATGGTCGACGTCCAGCAGACCAACTCGAAACTCGCCGAACGCGCGCGATGGATCGTGAGCGAAGCGACCGGGCTTGAGGCCGATCAAGCCATCAAGCAACTCGAGACGTGCGAGGGAGAGGTCAAGACCGCGATCGTCGCTTGGCAGGCCGACCTGGCCCCCGAACGCGCCCGCGAGCTGCTGGCCGCCTACGGCGGGCACATCGGACGCGCGCTCGCCGCCGCGGCTGCCTCCGAATCGAGCAACGGAAAATCTCACTAGAGCGCGGCCCGAACGCGCAAGGCCCGGCGCCCGTGGAAACGCACCCTGTTGGCGCCGAATCAAGGCTCCTGCTGGCCGTCGACGCCGGCGGCACCGGCACCCGCGCCACGATCGCGCGCGCCGACGCCGACGGACAGGTCCACCCGCTGGGCGGCGGCGCCGCCGGACCGGGCAACCCCCTCTCGGCCGGCTTTGACCACGCCGTCGAAGCGATAGAAGCAGCGATCGCCGAGGCGCGGCGCCACGCCGGCTGCGAGCAGCAGCCGCTAGACGCTGCGTTGCTGGCCGTCGCCGGCGCCGCCTCGGGTGAGATGCACCGGCGCGTGTCGGAATGGGGGCGTCAGCGGCGACTCGCCGGGCGCGTCGACGCGGTTGCCGACTGGGCGCCGGTGCTTGCCGCCGCCGGGCCCGGGCCGGCCCTGGGGATTATTTCTGGGACCGGCTCGGTGGCGATTGCCCGCGGCGCCGCGGGCGCGCCCTGCTTCGCCGGCGGGTGGGGCTACCTGCTGGGTGACGACGGCAGCGGCTACTCCCTTGGCCGCGCAGCGGTGCGCGCCGTGCTCGCGGAAGCAGAAGCAGCGGCGCCGGCCTCGGAGCTTGCGCAATCCGTGCTCGCCCGCTTCGACGCGTCCGACGTAGCGCTCGTCCCCGGCGTGATCCACCGCCTGCCGCAGGCCCGCACCCAGATCGCCTCGCTGGCTTCGGTCGTGATCGGGCTGGCCGCCGGCGGCGACAGCCGCTGCCTATCGCTGATCGCCAACGCCGCGCAGGAGCTGGGCGAGATCGGCGCACGCGCCGCAAGACGGGCCGGCGTCGCTGGGGGGGAGGTCTCCCTGGCGCTGGCCGGGGGGGTGCTAACGCATTGCGAGCCGCTCCGCGACGGGGTGCGGCGGGCGCTGCTGGACGGCGGGGTTGCGGTCCGCGGCGTCGAGGTGGTCTACGACGCGACGCTCGGCGGGCTGCTGTTGGCGGCCGCCGCGTGTGATCCGCAGGTGCACTGGCGCATCACGCCGGGCAGCCGCAAGTAACCGTGCCGCCACAGGTCGCCTCGCTGCAGCCGGTGGTTTCCGGCATCGTGAGCGGCAGTCCACGAAGGTGCCGCACCGCCAGCCACGCGAAGCACTCGGCCTCGAGGGTGTCTGGGTTTTGTCCGCGCTCCGAAACGCAGCGCACCGAGCCGAAGAAGTCGGCCAGCATCTTCATGATGAGCGGGTGGTGGACCCCGCCCCCGGTCACCCAGAGCGTCGAAGGCATCGCCGGCAGCTTTCGCGCGGCCGCGTAGATGGCCCCCGCGGTGACGGCGCAGAGCGTCGCGGCGCCGTCTTCGATCGACAGCATCGAGACGTCGATATGGTCGAACTCGAACCGGTCCGCACTCTTGGGCAGCGGCTTGGTGAAGAACTCTTCCGCCAGCGCCTCCTCCACGATCTCACGATGCGCCTCGCCCGCCAGGGCGAGTTTGCCGTCGCGGTCGTGCGGCATGCCCGCCATCTCTTGCACCCACTCGTCGAGCAGCCCGCACCCGGGTCCGGTGTCGCCCGCGATGATCGTGTTGTTGGGTCCCAGCCAAGTAATGTTGGCCACGCCCCCCAGGTTGAGCACGCCGATAGGCGGCGCTTCGTCGACGAACAGCGACTGGTGGAACATCGAAGCCAGGGGCGCCCCTTGGCCGCCGAGCGCGATGTCGTTGCGGCGGAAGTCCGTAACCACCCGCAAGCCGGTTTCTTGCGACAGCAGCCAGGGGTTGCCGATCTGCATCGTTAGGTTTTCGCGCGGCACGTGCCGGATCGTGTGGCCGTGGAAGCCGACCACCTCTGGTTTGCGGTCCGACGGAGCCGCTTTGGAGAGCAGCTTGGCGACCGCGGCCGCATGGTGCATGGTGACGTCGCGCTCGAGGCGGAGCAATTCGACGGTCGGCGCATCGTGCTGCGACGCGTCGAGCAAGCGGCTGCGCATATCGTCGTCGTAGGGGAGCGTGATGCCGCCCCGCACGTCGATCACGGACTCACCGTCGGTATGCAGCAGCGCCGCGTCGACGCCGTCGGCGGAGGTGCCGCTCATCAATCCAACCGCCACGATCGACTTCTTTCCCAAACCGAGCGAGCTCCTTAAGTGCGGCTTCCGTCGGCAAACGCCGCGATGCGGGTCGCGTGGGCCGATCAGTCCGGCCGAAAAATCGTCAACCCGAAATCAGAAAAACAGATATCCGCACTCGCATAAGCGCAGACAAACCGATCCACGTCTAGTAGACTAAAGCTATCACAGGAGACTAGTAGTCAAACGCGTCGTTGGCCAGGGCTGGACGCCGCCAACATGAAGACACCATCGGGATGGAAAGACCCACTATGCCGACGCCGACCTCGTCGCTCGCCGCTAACGCCACGCCACGGAGCCCCGTGCTGCAGGCGGGGGTCCGCAGTGTCGCCGTGCTGGTGGAAACCGACACCTCTTCCGGATGCAGCGTGATCCGCGGCATCGCGAACTACGCAGAGACGCACGGCGACTGGCACCTGCTGATCGATCCGCGGGACCATGAGCAGCGTTCTGCGCTGCCGGACGGGTGGACCGGCGCGGGGGTGATTGCCCGGCTCAGCACCCGGTTGCAGTTGGAGCAGATCGCGGCCCGCCGCATGCCGGTGGTGAACGTTGACGATTTGTACGACGACCTGACGGGGGCGCCTTCGGTAGTGACGGATGAAGAAGAGCTGGGCCGCATGGCGCTGGCGCACCTGCTCGACCGCGGCTTCCGCCACTTCGCCTACTTTGCTCCGCCGAGCCATCAGTACTCCAAGAAGCGGGGCGAGGCGTTCCGAGAGATCGTCAAAGAAGCCGGCTACGAGTGCATCGAGTACAAGCCCGGGTACCGCGCCGGACGCATCTTGAGCTGGGCAGAACAACAGCAACGCGCGTCGCGTTGGCTCAGCTCGCTCCCGCGCCCCGTGGCCGTGCTGACGGTCCAGGCGCACCAAGCGCGCCAGCTCGCAGAAATCTGCCACTTCACCGGCGTGCGCGTCCCCGACGACGTAGCGATCCTCGCCGGCGACGCAGACGACTTGATGTGTGAGGTCTCGACCCCCCCGCTGTCGAACATCAACGTCGCGAGCGAGAAGATCGGCCACGACGCGGCCGAGCTGCTCGATAGGATCATCGCCGGAGAGCCCGCGCCGAAGGAGCCTATCCGGATCCCGCCGCGCGGGGTCACCAGTCGGCAGTCGACCGACCTGCTGGCGATCGACGACTCGATGATCGTCGACGCCCTGCGGTTCATCCGCAAGCACGCTTGCCGGGGGATCGTGGTGGACGATATCCTCCGAGACATCCCCATCTCGCGCCGCACGCTGGAGATCCAGTTCCGGCACTACCTGGGGCGTTCGCCGGCCAAGGAGATCCGCCGCGTGCAGTTGGAACGCGCCCAAGAACTGCTTGGCAAGCCGGAGCTGTCGATCACCGAGGTCGGGCTGGCGTGCGGCTTCTCCAACGCTACCCGCTTTGGGGTGGCGTTTAAGAAAGAAAACGAGCGGACGCCGCAGGCGTTCCGCAAGAACCTGCTCTCTGGGCAGAAGATCAACACCGGCAGTTTCTGAACCAGCCCGACACGGCGCCGCAATGACCCAAAGCGAGCGACTCGGGCCCCCCGACGATAAGAGCGCCGCGAGCGCCCACCGGCCGTGGGCCTACCCGGCGCTGGCCGCCTGGATCGCGGAGCTCCCGAAGCGGTTCCCGGGCGCCGTAACCTGCACGCGGGTTGGCCGGTCGCACGAGGGCCGTCCGATCACGCTGCTCGGGCTGGGCCGCGGGCCCAAGCGGCTGCTCGCTTGGTCGCAAATGCACGGCGACGAAGAGACGCACACCACCGTGCTGGTGCGGCTGGTCGAATGGCTGCTAAGCCAACCCACGACCGATGCGAGCGCGGCGATCCTCGATGGCCTCACGCTCGGCCTCGTGCCCATGCTCAATCCCGACGGCGCCGTGCGCGGCACGCGGCACAACGCGCAAGGAATCGACATCAACCGCGACGCGCGTGACCTCGCCACCCCCGAGGGCCGAACGCTGCACGCCCTGGTGGACCGTTTCCGCCCGGCGTACGCCCTGAACCTCCACAATCAGAACCACCGCACCCGACTGGCGGACCGCGCGGCGCCGGTGGCGGTGGCGTTGCTCGCCCCCCCACGCGACCACGCGGGCACGTCCTCCCCAAGCGTCGAGCAGGCGACGCAGCTAGCGGCCGTGATCCGCGAAGCGGTCTGGCCGCACTGCGACGGCAGGGTCACCCGCTACGACGCGGACTACATGCCCACCGCGTTCGGCGAGTGGTTCCAGAGCCAGGGGGTGGCCACCGTGCTGATCGAAGCGGGGGGCAGCCGCCCGGGGGACCCGCCGATGGCAGACCTGCACGAACTGGGCATGCGGGCCGCGCTGCTCGCGCTGGCGGACGATTCATTCCGTCAGGCAGACCCGGTGGGGTACACGTCGTTGAAGCGGCAGGGCGAGCACCGCCTGTTCGACCTGCTGATCGAACGCGCGTCGGTCGGCCCGGCCAAGATCGATCTCGGCGTCAATTTTCCAAGTCGCTCGCTGCTGCGCCCCGACGCCGCGCAGGGGGTGATCGCAGAGATCGGCGACCTGACCGCGCACGGCGGGGTCCGTACCCTCTCGGCCGCAGGCGCGGTGTGTCTCCCGGGCCGGATCTGCATTGCAGACAACCTCTCAAGCCTCGGCGACGCGGTCTACTCTCGGGCGCTGCGGTGTGGGGCGACCACGCTGCTGGCGCCGGTCACCCCCGACGAGATCGCCGCGGGGCATGCGGCCGATTTTCAGGCTTCGCTGGATGGGCCCGCCGTCAACGTGGCGTTGGTTGGCGCCGCGGCAGAGCTCACTCCTACAACCCTGCTCAGGTTCCTCCAAGCAAACGTGGTGGCGGTCCTCTGCGACGACGACGACGCCGACCAGACGGACCTCGCCCGCTCGGTGGGGATGCCGGTCGTCGACACGACCGCCGCGCCGCGCCTCGACGCTCCGGCGCCCACGACCGTTGAAGCGTGGTGCGAAGAAACCGCCGGCGTCGCCCAGCGGTTCGGCCTGCCGGGCCGGGGCCGGGTGCAACGCGGGTTCCACGCAGACCTAGTAGTTTGCGACGCCGACCCGGCCGGCGTTCTCGGCGGGCTGCGCGAGGTGCTGGTGGGAGGCATCGAAGCCCTACATCCATCAGGCACCGCCGGTGGCGTGCTGCTGAGGCGGACCCTCGGAGCCGCGAACGAACCATGACACAGGCCGCTATCTTCCCGCCGCCGCTGCGTCCCGGCGACTGTATCGCGGTCGTCGCGCCGGCAAGCAGCCCGCAACGCGATGCGCTCGAGCGGGGCATTGCGTCGCTCACCGACGCCGGCTTCCGCGTAAAGCAGTACCGCGACCTATGCCGGCCGACCGGCTACTTGTCGGGGTCGGACGCCGAACGCGCCGCGGAGCTGAATCAAGCGCTGGCCGACCCAGAGACAAACGCCGTTATCGCGGCCCGCGGCGGATACGGGCTCGCACGGATCCTCGACCGGATCGACTACGGGGCCCTCGTCCGCTCGCCGAAGATCATCGCCGGCTACAGCGACCTGACCGCGCTGCACGCCGCGGTGCGACTCAGGACGGGGCTGGCGACGTTCCACGCCCCGCACGTAGTGGATTGGCAAGGGCCGGAATCGGATGGCGCCGGCTCCATTGCGCACTTCTTGGCGGCTACAGCGGGCGAAAGTGAGTCCTGCGTGGTCCGGGTCGATCCCAACCACCCAGACGCCACACCAGCGCTCGAAGCGTGCCGCGGCGTGGCGCGGGGTCCGCTGGTCGGCGGAAACCTGGCCGTGCTGTGCGGCTTGATCGGCGCCCCCTACGACATCGACGCCGCCGGCGCCATCCTCTTCCTGGAAGACTGCAACGAACCGCCGTACCGCGTCGACCGCATGCTGGCCCAGCTAAAACTCAGCGGCAAGCTCGACGCCGCCGCAGGTTTTGCCCTGGGCTACTTCAGCAACTGCTTAGCGGGGCAGGGGGGGTCGGCCGCAGACGTGCTGAGCGACTACCTCACGCCGCTCGGCAAGCCGGTGCTGGCCGGGCTGCCGGTGGGCCACGCGCTGCCTAACCTCACGCTTCCGCTGGGCGCCCTGTGCGAAATCGATCCCGACCGCGGCCGGCTAGAAGTGCTGCAGCGCTGCGTCCCGTGATCGGCCCGCTCGGCAGAAGCCCTCCCCTGCGCGGAATCGCGAATCCACTGCGCACGGCGATTGTTACCGTGGAGTGGGCGCCGCTAGTACGATAACCCTGCAAGCGGCGCCCTTGCCGCGAACCGACCTGGAGCTAGACGACCGGAATGGAACAAGCCTCGCAACGCATCGTGCTGCTCACCGATGGTCACAGCGACCCGCTGGTCGCCAAGACCGCCGTGTGTGTGATCCGCTACCGCCCGCAAGACGTCGTCGCTGTGTTCGACCGGGGCGCCGTGGGGCAGACAAGCCAGGCGCTGCTCGGCGTCGGCGGCGAGACGCCGGTGATCGGCGACCTCAACGCGGCCGAGGGCGCCAACACGCTGATGATCGGAATCGCCCCCCCCGGGGGCAAAGTGCCCGACGCCTGGCGCCCGATCCTGGTCGAGGCCCTCGCACGCGGGATGAACGTGGTGTCGGGGCTGCACCAGTTCCTGTCCGACGACCCAGAGCTCGCGGCCGCGGCGCAGCAGCACGGCGCCACGATCCAGGACGTCCGCAAGAACTCCGAGCGTGAGGTCGCCTCGGGCAAGGGCTTCCGCGACGACGCGTTCCGCGTGCTGACCATCGGCCAAGACTGCTCGATCGGCAAGATGGTGGCGGCGGTTGAGATGACCCGCGAACTCAAGCGGCGCGACATCGACGCCAAGTTCGTCGCCACCGGCCAGACCGGCATCATGATCGAGGGGGACGGCTGCCCGATCGACTGCGTCGTATCCGACTTCGTGAACGGCGCCGTCGAGAAACTGATCCTCGACCGCCAGCAGCACGAGGTGCTGATCATCGAGGGCCAGGCCACCATCGCCCACCCGCGGTACTCCTGCGTCTCGGCGGGCCTGCTGCACGGCTCGCGGCCGCACGCCATGGTGATGGTCTACGAGCCGGGCCGCACCCAGGTGCACGGCATGCCCCACGTGCCGCTGGCGTCGGTGGCGCGCACCATCGAGGCGTACGAGAACCTCGCCGCGTTGATGCACCCCTCCAAGGTGGTAGCGCTGGCGATGAACAGCCGCAAGCTGAGCGCCGACGAGGCCGCCGAAGAACGCAAGCGGATGCGCGGCGAGCTAGGGCTGCCGGTTGCCGACCCCATCCGCGACGGCGCCGGCGAGCTGATCGACGCGATCCTGGCCTACCGCGAAAAAATCGTTCCGGCCGCGGCGATGGCCTAAACCTCCCCTCCCGACCGGCGCCCTCCAACACCGATCCGCAATTTGCCCGAGCTCCGCTACCAAGACTTCGAGCTCCCGCTCAAGCACGTCTTCACGATCGCCCGCGGCTCGACCGATCGGCAGCCGACCCTGATCGTGCAGCTCTCCGAAGGGGGGCGCCACGGTTACGGCGAGGCCACAACCAACCCGTACTACGGCGCCACGCTCCCGAGCATGACCGCCGCGCTCGAGCGGGTCCGGCCGATCGTCGAAGGGGCCGCCGTGGCCGACGACCCCGCGCCGCTGCTGGCCCGGCTCGCCGGTGAGCTGTCGCAGCGGCCGGAGGATTCCTTCGCCCTGTGCGCGCTCGACCTTGCCGCGCACGACCTGTGGGGCAAGCTGCAGGGGCGCCCGCTCCATCAGCTCTGGGGCCTGTCCAAGCAGGACGCGCCGCAGTCGAACTACACCATCGGCATCGACACGATCCCCAAGATGGCGGCCAAGCTCGAAGAAGCCCGAGGCTGGCCGATCTACAAGATCAAGCTCGGCGGGGGTGACGACCTGGCGATCATCGAAGAGCTGAGGCGGCACACCGACGCCACGTTCCGGGTCGACGCCAACTGCGGCTGGACGGCTGACTACACGATCGAGATCTCCCCCAAGCTACGCGACCTGGGCGTTGAGTTCATTGAGCAGCCGCTGCCGGCCGACCAGCGCGACGCCGCGGCCAGGGTGTTCCACGAGTCGGCGCTGCCGATCATCGCGGACGAGAGCTGCGTCTTCGAGGCCGATGTCGATCGGTGCGCCGGCCTGTTCCACGGCGTGAACGTCAAGCTCGTCAAATGCGGCGGCCTGGCGCCGGCGCGGCGGATGATCGCCCGGGCCAAAGCCCTGGGGATGAAGACCATGGTCGGCTGCATGACGGAGTCGAGCGTCGGCATCTCTGCGATCGCCCAGTTGGCCCCCATGCTGGACTACGTTGACATGGACGGCGCGGCGCTGCTGGCCAGCGACATCGCTACCGGCGCTGTGGTGAGCGAAGGACGCTGCGCCTACCCAGACCTGCCCGGATCCGGAATCGTGCTGAACGACGGCCCCCTGAGCTAATCCCGAAACAACCTGCCATGCCGCATCGCCCCCCCGCCTCGCCCCGATTCTTGCTGTGCCTGCTGGCGCTGGCGTGCGCCCGCCCCGGCGACGCGGCAGAGCCCGCCGCGGAAGCGCCTTCCGCGGCCCAGCACGACGCCCTGCAGGACGCGGTCGCCCAGCTCATCAAACTGCACCGCGGCGTGGTCGGCGCCGCGGCCAAGCAGCTCGACACCGGCGAGTCGTTCGCCTGGAACGCCGACCAGCCGATGCCCACGGCCAGCCTGATCAAGCTGCCGATCATGCTGACCGCCTACCGGCAGATCGACGCCGGCGAGCTATCGCCCGACGCGACGATCGAGCTGCGAAAACAAGACAAGGTCCCCGGCTCCGGCGTGCTTAGCGAACACATGTCGGCCGGCGCTCGGTTCTCGTTGCGAGACGCCATCGAGCTGATGATCGTCTTCTCGGACAATACCGCCACGAACCTTGTGATCGAGAAGACGGGCCTGCCGGCCACCAGCGCGCTGATGCGCAAGCTGGGCTACCCAGAGACGCAGCTCCATTCCAAGGTGTTCCTGCGGGAGACCACGATCGACCCCGAGCGCAGCCAGAAGTACGGCTTGGGGAGCACGACCGCGGCGGACATGATCCGGTTGCTGGAGTCGCTCTACAAGGGCGACGCCGCGTCCTCCGAGTCGTGCGAGGCCATGCTGGGCCACCTGCGGCGTTGCGACGATCGGTCGAAGGTCCCCCGCTACCTGCCAGAGGAGGTGGAGGTCGCCCACAAGACAGGCTCGGTCTCCGCCACGCGTTGCGACGCCGGCATCATCGAGTCCAAGGGGGGCCCGCTGGCGTTCTGCATCCTCACGACCGACAACGCAGACCGCGGCTGGGGCGCCGAGAACGAGGCCGAGCTGCTGGCGGCCGCGTTCGGCAAGACGCTCTACGACCACTTTAATGAGCCAGAGGAAACGCCCGCCGTGCCCCCCGCGCGTGTGCTTGCGGTCGGGTCCGATGGGCTGCTGGTCGAGGCGCTGCAGCGGACGCTCAATGCCCGCACCGAGCCGAGCCTTGGGATCGGGGTCGACGGAGACTTCGGCCCCAACACCGAGTCGGGCGTCAAGGCGTTTCAGAAGCAAGAGGGCCTGGAGGTGACCGGCCGCGTCGACGCGGCCACATGGCGGGCGCTCGGACCGCTGATTACCGAAGACGCCCCCGAGGCGCCACCCGAGGTCGTGAACGCCGAGTCGCTTTCAACCAAGCCGGCCGACCGGCTCGGGGGCCCCCCCCTGGTGGCGAGCGCCGCCTACGCGATCGCCGACGCAGCGAACGGCGAGCTGTTGTGGGGCATGAACGACTCCGAGGCCCGTGACCCGGCCAGCGTCACGAAGATCATGACCGCTCACCTGGTGCTGAAGCTCGCCGAGAGCGACCCCGAGGTGCTGGACGAAGAGATCGTCTTCTCTACGGTCGCCGACGAGACCCCCGGCTCCACCTCGGGGGTCCGCGCGGGCGAAACCGTCACGGTCCGCGAGCTGCTCTACGGGCTCATGCTGCCATCGGGCAATGACGCTTCGGTCGCCTTCGCCGAGCACTTTGGCGCTAGGGTCGACCCCGACCCAAAGCAAGACGGCGGACCGTACGAGGGGTTCATCCGCGCCATGAACGCAGAAGCAAAGCGGCTGGGGATGAAAGAAACAGGTTACCGCAACACCAGCGGGCTCACGGCCAAGGGCCACGTTACTTCTGCCCGCGACATGGCCCGGCTCGCCCACGCCGCGATGAAGTCGCCCGTGCTGCGGGAGGTCGTCGCCACCCGCCAGCACGGCGCGACGTTGGGGTCCCTTTCGGGCTACCAGCGCAACGTGGTTTGGACCAACACGAACCGTCTGCTGGGGATCGACGGCTTCACCGGCGTGAAGACCGGCACCACGCCGGGCGCCGGCGCCTGCCTGGTGGCTTCCGGCGAACGAGAGGGCAGGGGGCTGATCGTCGTCGTGCTCGGCGCCCCCAGCAGCGACTCCCGCTACATCGATTCACGCAACCTCTTCCGCTGGGCGTGGCGACAGCTCGCCCGCGGCTCTGGAGAAACCGGTGACCAATAGACTAACACTCGGCGTCCGCCGACTGACAACATTCACGGCGCTAGCCCTGCTCGCCCTCGCGGCCGAAGCGCCCGGCGCCGAGGGGGACGCGGCCGGTCGCGGGCCGATCGTGCTCACCGACCACGCACGCAAGCTCCACGCCGCGTCGCTGGTCATCGACGGCCACAACGACATGCCATGGGAGCTGCGCGATCAGCAGTACGCGGACTTCCGCAAGATCGACATCTCCCAACCCCAGCCGACGCTGCAGACGGACATCCCCAGGCTCCACGCCGGGGGGGTCGGGGCGCAGTTCTGGTCTGTCTGGGTGCCTGTCTCCACGGCGCGTCGCGGCACGTCGCTGCTCACCACGCTCGAACAGATCGAGCTGGTGCGGCAGATGATCCGTCGCTACCCGGGCGACTTCGAACTGGCCCTCTCCACGGCGGACATCCAGCGGATCCACGGCGAGGGAAAGATCGCGTCGCTGATCGGCGTTGAGGGGGGGCACTGCATCGAGGGGTCGCTGAGCGTGCTCGAGCGGCTCTACGACCTGGGGGCCCGCTACATGACGCTCACTCATTCCGACACGCTCGACTGGGCCGACTCCGCCACCGACGAAGCCAAGAGCGGCGGGCTCGCCCCCTTCGGCGAAGAGGTGGTCCGCAAGATGAACCAACTCGGGATGATGGTCGACATCTCCCACGTCTCGCCAGACACGATGAAGGACGCGATCCGCGTGTCGGCCGCGCCGATCATCTTTTCTCACTCCGCCGCCCGCGGCATCGCCGACCACCCACGCAACGTTCCGGACGACGTGCTGCGGATGCTGCCAGAGAAGGACGGCGTGGTGATGATCAATTTCTTCTCGGCGTTCGTGGTTCCCGAAGCCACAGCGATCAACGTCGAGAGGCTCTCCCTGCAACGCAGGCTGCAAGCAGAGCACCCCGACGACGAACGCGCCGTCGACCGAGAGCTCAGCCGTTGGAGCGCCCAGCACCCCTCACCCCGGGGCACCATCCATACCGTGCTCGACCACATCGACCACGTGGTGAAGCTTGCCGGCGTCGACCACGTCGGGCTGGGGTCCGATTTTGACGGCGTGAGCATCCTCCCGGAGCAGCTAGAAGACGTCGGCGCCTACCCGCTCATCACCCAGGGGCTAATCGATCGCGGCTACTCAGACGCCGACATCGCGAAGATCTTGGGCGGAAACCTGATGCGGGTGTTCGCCGAGACAGAGCAGGTCGCCAAGGGAACCCGGGCCAAGGCAAACGGACCATGAATCTCTCTCACGCCGGCCTACTCGCAGTGATCGCCATGAGCGCCCTTCCCGCGGCGGCTGCGCCGCCGACCAAGCCCGCGGCGCTGCGGCCGGGCGACACGATCATGTTTGTCGCCCCCGCCGGCGAGCTGGTCGAGCCCCGGATGCTGCGGGCCGCCGAGCGGCTGCGTGAGCGAGGCTACAAGGTCCGGGTCCCCGACGACCTCTTCCGCCAACGCGGCTACCTGGCCGGCACAGACCAGCAGCGCGCCGCGGAGCTGATGCAGGCGTTGACCGACCCCGAGGTCGACGCGGTCTTCCCCGGCACCGGCGGCTACGGCACGATGCGCATCCTCAACTTGCTGGACTGGGAAAAGATCCGCGCCCACCCGAAGATCGTGATCGGCTTCAGCGACATCACGGCGTTGCACCTGGCGCTGGCGGCTAAGTGCAACTGGGTAAGCTTCCACTCGCCCAATCCACAGTGGGGCCTCGGCACGAAGGAAGGGTGGAACAAGTTTTCAGAAGACTGCTTCTGGCACATGCTGGAAGGGGGCTCGCCGCAGCAAACAAGCCCCCCCTACGAGTACGCTCAACCCGAAAGCCTGGGGCCGCGGGAGTGCCTGTCGCCCGGAACGGCCGAGGGCCGGCTTATCGGCGGCAACCTGACGGTGCTGGCCGCGTTGGTCGGAACCCCCTACGAGCCCGTCACCCGGGGGCGGGTGCTGTTCCTGGAGGACATCAACGAGGCGCCCTACCGCGTCGACCGCATGCTCTGCCAGCTCAAGCTGGCGGGCCTGCTCGACCGGCCCGCGGCGGTCCTGCTCGGCCAGTTTAAGGACTGCGACGCCAAGGACGACGACTCCAGCCTGTCGCTCCCGCAAGTGTTCCAGGACTACTTCGCGGACGCCCCGTACCCGGTCGTCGCCAATTTCCCGGCCGGGCACGTCGCGCTGAACGCAACGCTGCCGGTCGGGGGACGCTTCTCCATCGACGGCGATAGCGGACAGGTCACCCTGCTAGGGCGACCGACCGAAGAGGGCCCCGCCTCGCACAAACCGTAGCGCTGGGCCGAAGCGTTGACCCCCGCGCCAGCAGGCCGCAACGCCGCCCCAAACTTCCCAAGGCGCCCGTCCACCAACGGGCGCCGGCGCGAGGAGTCGTTGTTCCCCGAGCAACCCGCTCAACTCCTACAGCCCAATCGGCCGAATCTACCAATGGGGCCGCGCCCGCAATGCTGCGGCCCGTTCGTTGATCTCAGCCGAGGCGTCCTATGAACGGCAAACTGCTGCTTGCAACGCTGACTGCCTGCCTCGCCATCGGGCAGGCGGGCGCGCACGCACAGGACTTGGCCGAACTGCTCGGCGGCAGCGTCCCGTGCACGCAGCCAGATGCCGCCCGCGAGGCCGAGCCTGAAACGGCGGCCACCACGCCGGCCGCAGAAGCGCCGGCTCAAGAGCCCGCCGCGGCGGCGCCGACCGTGGTGGCCACCATGAGCGTCGTGCCCGAATCGTGCACGGTGGACATCGCCAGCTTCTTCACTGCAGACAACAACGCGGACGGCGCGGCGCCGGAAGCGGTCGCCGCCGCCAAGACGGCCGACTCGCTGACCGCGGCGTTGTTCACGCCGGTCCAGGCGCTGAACATCAACGCAAATCCGCCGAAGGACCTGCTGACGCGGATGAACGACGCTACCGGCGTCTTCCGCATCCAGAACCCCGCGGAAGCCAGGTTCGGCGACTTCGACGCGCCGCTGTTCGATGTCGCGTACCAGCCGGCGCGGTTTGTCCCGACCGGCTTCGACTGGGTGGCCCCGAGCCTGTACCACTGGCCGCTCTACTTTGAGCAGCCCAACGTGGAGCGGTACGGCCACTACGTGGCCGTCCGTGACGGGGGCAACTGCCTACAGTCGGCCGCGTGCGCGGCCCACTTCTTTGCGACGATCCCCGTGCTTCCCTACAAGCTGGGGGCCGACCCCTGCCACGAGCGGCAGTACGTGTTGGGGTGCTACCGGCCCGGCTCGTGCAACCCCCACCGCCTGATCCGCCCGGAGCTGAGCGCCCGCGGCCTGCTCTATCAGGGCATCTTCACGACCGGCGTGGTGTTCATCACGCCTTAGGCGCCCACTGGTTCTGCCGGGCTGCGCCCCGCTCTGACCACAAAAGGGGCCCGCCTGCTAATTTGCGCGGCCTAGCGGCCCGGCAATTACACTAGATGGGGGGCGTGAGCGGCGTTGGCTTGCGCCCGTCTGGGGGAATGCCCGTGGCCCAAGGGGGGGCGTCTAGGCCGTAGACGTCGAGGTCGCGATGCCGAGTTTCGAAGCAGAACTGCAGGTCTACTGGCAGGGTGAGCCCGTTTTCCAGGGGGCCCTATCGGAAGAACTCGAGCTCGGTCGGCAGGGCCGTCGCGACCACTCGACCCTCTACCAGGTGCAGCACGGCCCGCCGGGCGCCCGTCTCACGATCGCCCCGCGCACCAACACCGACCTTTCGCGTCGGTTGGTGCGTCTGGTTCCTGTCGCGGAAGACCGGGTCGAGGCCACGAACGTCTCCAGCGTCAACCGCCTGTCGGTCGATGGCGAGTCTGCGCTCAAGCCGGGAGAAACACGCACCTATATTCTTCCGGTCCGGTTCGCGGTGTTCGAAAGCCAGATCGTGGTCTCCTACCCCGAGGACCCGGGGAGCCAGTTGCTGTCGCTCGCGAGCCCCGCGTCGCCCCCGTCGCCCGACCACGTGGACATCGAGTTCGACCTCTCGGCGAGCCTGGGGCTAGCGGACCAGTTCTCCTCCAGCGACGCGGAACGCCTGCACAACTGGCTAGTGGGGGTCACCAAGGTCTTGCAGGCCGCCTCCGGCTCTAAAGAGTTCAACAAGAGCGCGGCCCGGCAGTTGGTGGGGCTGATCGGCTTCGACCGTGGGCAGGTGCTTACGATCGAACCGGGCCAGCGCTGGACGCAGGTAGCGGTGCATGAGCGCGGGAACGCCAGCGGCGTCGCGACCCTCAAGCTGAACCACCGGCTGTTGGCGGAGGTGCTCAAGCAACGCCGCACCCTGTGGGAGGCCCGCGACGCCTCGACCGCAGACGGCGGCCAGCGGACCGCCGCGGTCGCTTCGCCCATCCTCGACGAGTCGGGGGAAGTGATCGGCGCGTTGTACGGCGATCGACGTTCCAGCAGCCGGTACGCGGTGGCGGAGATCTCCAAGCTCGAAGCGATGCTGGTCGAGGCGCTGGCCGGCGGGGTGGCGGCGGGCCGCGCCCGGCTGCGGCACGAGCGCGAAGCGGCCCAGGCCCGGGTCCGCTTCGAGCAGTTCTTCACCACCGAGCTGTCCCAGCGTCTTGCCGCGACCCCCGACCTGCTCACGTGCCGCGACACCGAGGTGACGCTGCTGTTCTGCGATATCCGCCGCTTCAGCAACATTACCGAGGCGCTCGGGCCCGAACAAACCATGGAGTGGATCCGCCAGGTCATGGGAGAGCTTGCCGACTGCGCGGCTAACCACGACGGCGTGCTGGTGGACTTCATCGGTGACGAGCTGATGATCATGTGGGGAGCGCCGACAGAGCAGCCCGATCACGCGGCGCGTGCCTGCCGGGCGGCGCTGGAGATGTCGCACCTGGTGCGGGAGCTCGACGACCGATGGCGAGACGTGGTCGGGCAGCCCACCGAACTGGGGTTCGGCATCAATACCGGCGTGGCGCGTGTAGGAAACGTGGGCCTGGAGCGGAAGTTCCGCTACGCCCCGTTCGGCGCCTCGGTGAACCTTGCCAGCCGGCTGCAAGACGCGACGAAGCACTTCGGCGTCGACATCTTGATCTCCGAATCGACCCGCCAGGCGGCCGGCGATGGGCTGCTGGCCCGCCGGCTCGGCCGGATCCAGGTGATGAATATCGTGAAGCCGGTAGACGTCTTCGAGCTGCTGGGGGACGACGACCCGACCTCCTGCAGCCTGTGCCTGGAGTACGAGGCGGCGCTTGCCGCGTTCGAGACCGGCTCGCTCGCCGAATCGCTGCGGGGGCTGTCGTCGATCCTCGACTCCCACCCGAACGACGGGCCGTCGTTGCTGTTGCTGTCGCGCGTGGTGGAGCTGCTGCGCAAAGAAGACCGAACGTTCGACCCCGTGCTCGAGCTCCCGAGCAAGTAACCCGCAAAACCGATCGCTCCTGGGCCCGCTTCCCGCCGCACCCCGGCGGGCGAGTCTTGCGGGCGGCCGAAGGGGCCCGGATACTCGAGGGTACCCCGCACAGGCAAAACCCTCCACTTTCAAGGCCGATGGCCCGCATCGACGTCTACCACGAGCTTCTCGGCATCCCGCCCCAAGAGCAGCCGCCGAATTATTACCGGCTGCTGGGCGTGGCGTTGTTTGAGCAGGACTCGGCCGTGATCGCGAACGCCTTCCGGCGTCAGTCCGGCTTCGTCCGTGGGGTGGCGTTGAAGCACCCGATCGAGTCTCAGAAACTGTTGAACGAGCTCGCGTTGGCGAAGCTGGGCCTGCTCGATCCTAAGCGACGCGGAAAGTACGACCAGCAGCTCCGCGACGAGCTGGCCGGCCGCGCCAAACGTCCGCCGGCCAGCGACCTGATCGAGCTCAACCCCCACCCTGCGCCCGCGAGCAGCCTGGGGATCTCCCCGCCCGCGGTCGAGCCCCCCCGCACCGGGATCCAGCCCGCCGCGATCCAGGACTACGAAGAGTCGCCGTCGGACGACCTTTCCTCGCGTTCGTGGGGCCTCCCGGAGGCGGCCGACGACCTGCCCAAACGCTCCGCCCACCAGGAGTGGGTGGTGGGGAGCGCCGCGGGCGTCGACGTGCGCGTGGTCGCGCCGTGGGTTTCGCGACGCCACTGCAAGATCCGCAGGGCCGGCCCCGACTACACGATCGAAGACCTGCGGTCGCTCAACGGCACCTACGTCAACGGCGTCCCCGTCACGCAGACGGTGCAGGTGCTGGCTGACGACATCGTCACCCTGGGCCGAAAGACCCGCATCCCCTGGCCGCTGCCCGAGGACTGCCGGCAGGTAGAGCTCAGCATCTTCTCCATCGGCCGCTCCCCCGACAACGACTACGTCATCAACGACTCGTCGGTCTCCCAGCACCACGCTCAGCTAGTCATGCAGGGCCGCAGGGTAGAGCTGCACGATCTCGACTCCACCAACGGCACGCGGATCGGCCGGATCGACAACCGGATCCGGCGCTGCGAGCTCGAACCGCACGTCTCGGTCTTCTTCGGCAGCACCAAGGTGTTCGCGGACCACCTCATCAAGTTGATGAAGGAGAAACGGAACGCCAACCGCTAGCACCGGCATTCCGCTCCCGCCCCCCAACCTCCCCATATCTCCGGACCGGCCGTTCTTGCCCCGGCGGAGTCATTTCTCTTCAGGAGCCGAGGCGATCGCGCCGATACCCCTACGGGAATAGCCGTCATAACCGGTACGACCACACCCTGCGCCAAACGGGCGGAGGGGCGTCGGTCATGGGGTGCACGCGATGCGTTTGAACAATCCTTTGCGACTGCTCCTCGCGGCGGCGATGCTCGCTTCGGGGTGCCGCGTAAACCGCCCCGACTGCTCGTTCTACGACGGCTCGAACTGCGAGGTCGGCTGCGTCGGGCCGCAGCAGCTCGAGCTTGAAGAGCCCTGCACGGACTGCGAGATCGAGAGCGTCAGCTACGAAACGCCCGCCTCGCTCAACCCGCTGGTCCCGATCGAGTACCGCGACATCACGCTCGAAGAAGCGATCCAGCACGCGCTGGCGAACTCGAAGGTCATGCGGGACCTCGGGGGGACGCTCATCAACCGCCCGGCGTTGCAGCCCACGGTCTACGACCCCGCGATCGTGTTCAGCGACCCGCGCACGGGCGAAGAAGCGGCGTTGTCGGAGTTCGACGCCAGCTTCGCGGCCCGCTCCTTCTGGGAGAACAACGACCGCGAGTTCAACAACACGTTCGTCGGCGATCGGGGCTACCTGAAGCAGGACCTGGGCAACTACGGGTTCGAGCTGAGGAAGCGCTCGGTCACGGGCACCCAGATGGTCGCCCGCCACACCATCGACTACGACTTCAACAACAACATCGGCAACCGCTTCAACGGCGCCGGCACGGCCAGCGGCGAGTACCAGGCGATCGTCGACGGCGAGATCCGCCAGCCGCTGCTGCAGGGCGCCGGGGTGTTGTTCAACCGCATCGCCGGCCCGTCAACGCAGCCGGGCGTCCTGAACGGCGTGATGCTGGCGCGGGTGCGGACGGACATCGGCCTGGCCGACTTCGAGGTCGCCGTGCGCGACCTGGTGGCCAACGTCGAGAACGCTTATTGGGACCTCTACTTCACCTACCGCGACCTCGACGCCAAGAAGCGAGCGCGTGACTACGCGCTCGAAACCTACCAGAGCGTCGCCGCGGAGGCGGCCGGCGGGCGCGAGGGGGGCGAGGCGGACAAGCTGGGGCAGGCGCTCGAGCAGTACTGGCGCTACGAATCGGAAGTGATCAACGCCCTGAACGGGCGCACGCTCGAGGGGACCCGCACCGACAACGGCAGCGGCGGCGGCACCAGCCGCTCGCCCGTGGGCGTGCAGCTCGCCGAGAGGCGGCTCCGGCTGATCATCGGCATGCCGGTCAACGGCGGACCGATCCTCCGCCCCGCGGACGAGCCGGTGGTCGTGCCCGTTTCCTTCGACTGGCCGACGCTGGTCACCGAGGCGACCGCGTCTCGGCCCGAGCTCCGCCGCCAGCGGTGGCGCGTCAAGCAGGTCGAGCTCGAGCTGATCGCCAACCGCAACTTCTTGCTCCCGCAGCTCGACGCGGTCGGACGCTACCGCTACCGCGGCTTCGGCGAAGACCTGATCTCGCAGTCGGGGCAGCAGTTCAGCAGCGCCTACCAGAACCTGGCCGACGGCGGATACCAGGAGTGGCAGTTGGGCGTCGAGCTGGAGATCCCGCTCGGCTTCCGCCGCGGGCACACGGCAGTTCGCACCTCGGAGCTGGCCCTGGCGCGCGAACGCGTGATCCTTGCAGAGCAGAAGCGGGACGTCGTGTTCGGGCTCAGCAACGCCGCGGCCGACGTGCAACGCGCCTTCCAGGTGGCCGAAGCGCAGTACAACCGGTTCGACGCGGCGCAGCGGCAGATCCAGGCGCTCAAGGCCGCGCAAGACGCCGGCCGCGTGACGGTCGACCTGGTGCTCGAAGCGCAGCGGCGCGTGTTGGACGCCGAGATCTTGTACCACCAGGCCCGCGTCGACTTCATGCTGGCGCTGCGGAACGTCCACTTCGAGAACGGCACGCTGCTGGCCTACAACAACATCTACCTGAACGAGGGCGCCTCGCAAGGGCAGGCCTACTGCGACGCGATCGATCTCGAGGAACGCCGCCTCAGGCCGCTGGACTATGTCTGCCGCGACGCGGTCATCTCGCGCGGCCAGGTCGATCAGTCGGCCGGCGTGCCCGGCGGCCACGCGCCGATGCCGGCCGTGGTTCCGGCGCCGCCTGCGACCGAGCCCGCGGCGCCGAAGGCGTTGCCGGGGTTCGACCCCGCCAGCGAACCGCTGCCGACCCCTGCCGGCGACCTGAGCTTGCTGCTGGCGCCCGGCGCCTGACGCCCGGCTCAGCCCGAGACGTGCGTCATCGCCTTGCCCGACGCGTCGCCGCTAAGCAGCATGGCGTGGCCGTCGCGTTGGGCGAAGTCCAAGAAGGTGATCCGGGCGCTGTGGCCCGCCAGCGTGAGCACGGTGCGGAGCGAAACGCCATCGCCGCGAGGCTCGGCCACTGCGACGAACAACTGCCCGTTCTTCCCCCCGAGCACCAGCCGCGATCCGTCGGGCGAGAACCGCGCCGCAGAGAAGTCTTCTCCCTCGACCACCCGGGAGATCCACCCGGTCGGGCCGAGCGTCAGCAGCCGGGCCGTGCCGACGTCGTCAACGGCGATCAACTCACGGCCGCTGGGCGAGAAGGCGAGGTCCACAAACTCGGTCGCCGTGTCTTTGGCCCCGGCGACTCCGGCCGGGGGTGGCAGGATGGGCGCCAGCTTGCCGTCCGGGAGCCGGAGAAGGATGGTTGGGCCGAGGGGCGACTTGGTCGCCATCGCCACCATGCCCGTGGACGACGCGATCGCCGTGCACTCGCCGCCGGGCGTTTCGCCTAGTTCCGCGATCCGCTGCCCGGTGTTCGAATCCCACAGATCCAGGCGTCCCACCGGCAGGGTGGCGTCGTGCAGCCGCACGATCAACGCGCCGTCCACCTCAAGCCCGGGGCCGGGGCTGAAGGGGCAGCAAGCCAGCCCCCCGCCACGGGCCGCCGCGGTCTGCTCCGGGTTGTGACCGGTCCACTTGGTGACGTGGCCGGCGTCGTCGAACGCGACCACACCGCCGGGCGCACGCCCCACAAACGCCACCGGCGGGCGGGAACGCACAATCGGCGCCGGCGCCCCCACCCCACGCAGCACGACGCCGGGGCCGGCGAACACCGGCTCGCCGGTCGCCTGGCGGGCGACGCGGTTCACCGACGGCATCGAGCCCGTCGACGCGGGGAGCCAATCCGCGGCGCCGGGGCGCAGCTCCCAGGCGCGCGACGCTCGGTCGACCGCCAGGATCGATTCCCCCGTGAGGTCGAAACACGCGTCCGCGACGCCCGACGCCAGCGGCGGCAGCTCGGGGCCGGGCTCGAGCGTCTTGGCGTCGACTAGCGCCGGCCAACTCGTGGCGTCGTCGCGCACGATCGCCAGCAGCCGCTCCCCGCTGGGAGACAGCGTAAGCCGTTCGAGCGAAACGCCGGCCGCTGCGTCCGGCGACTCAGAACGGATGGTCGTCATCGGCGGACGCGCTTGCTGAGGCGAGTCCAAGTCCCAGCGAGCAATCCGCCCGGCGCGGTCCGCAGAGAAGAGCACGTTCGTCGCGGGATCGACCACCAGCGCCGCGATCGGCCGCCAGTGCGGGCGCACCGTGGCGGAAACCAGTTCTGTGCGTCCCAAGTTGCGGTCCCACAGGTACACCTGCCCGTCGCGCAGGCCAACGGCCAACCGACCGGCGCCGAGGTCGGCCACCGCAGAAACCCGTGGGCGGTTGTTCCAAAGCGGCGCCCGGCTGCCGTCCAGGCCTACCAGCTCCGCGGCGGTGTCGCGGCGGTCGGTCGCCGCCACCACGCCTAGCCCGTCCGCAGAGGGCTCGACCACCGGCCGTTCATCCAGCGGAAAGACCGCTTCGATCAAGCCCGTCTCGGCGTCCCACAGGCACAGGCGGTGGTCGGCCGCCACGGTCGCGATCTGCTGGTTGTCGCCCGTGAGCCAGGCCCGCATGCCGGCGTGATCTTCATGCCCCACAAAGTACTTCTCGGGGGTCCGCTGGGCCTTGAGCGGCCACACCCGGGTCATCCCGGCGGCGTCCCCCACCACCAGCTCGTCCCCCGCGTCGTCGTAGCGGATGCTGGTGACCGGGCCGACCGGCGCGTCGTCGCTAGCGATCAGCCCCGCCGAGTCGGGGGCGACGTCGACAAGCCACCGCACGACACGGCCCTTCTCGTCGCGGGTGATGATGGCGCCGTCGGCCGCAACCACGGCCTGGACCAGCGGGGCGTCGTGGTAACGCCGCTCGACCTTCACGTAGGCCGGGGTCGCTTCTTGCATGTCGAGGCGGGAGTCGCGCACCAGGGCCCGACCGTCGGCCCCCGCGGAGACCACTAGGTACCGATCGGCCGACGCGTCGCCGTCCGCGACACGTACCTTACGAAGCGTCACCAACAGGTCCGTCACGGGGCCGGAGTGGCCCCCGGCAAGCTGCGCCGGAAGCTCCGAGATGTACTCGACCAGGCTGCCCCCCTTCTCGCCGGCGATCGGGTCGGGCGTGCTCCGCCACGGGCCCTGCAGCACAAACACGTTGCCGTCGTCGCAGCCGTAGGCGAGCGCGGGCTTGCCAGACGCCGGCGTGGGGGCAAAGGCCATCGAGGTGATGTGCGGCGAGGTGCTCAGCTTGTCGGCGTGGGAGTAGGTCCACGGCGCGGCGCTGCCTTGCTTACGCGGTTGGCCCGCGGCGGGGGTGTCGGCCACAAAGCGGTCGCGGTCGGTCGTCCGCCACACCGCCACCTTGCCTTGCTGGTCGGCCGAAGCCGCCAGCAGGCCGTCGGACGAGTAGGCGACCGACGCGATGTCCGCCAGATGCAGGCTGCCGTCGACCGTGGCCAGCCGCGTCGCGCTGCCGGGCTCTCGGTCGATCCGGTACTCACGCACGTCCGATCCGGCGCCAACCAGCAGGTAGGCGTCCGCCGAGGGGTTTCGGGCGTCGGCGCGGCCGAAGGCCACGTGGCGGGCGCGGGGCGCGGCTGCCCCGTCGCCGGCGAGGGGGATCGCGACGCCGGCCGACACGTCGAACAGCAGCAGCCTGCCGTCCTCCTGATCGTCATCGCCGACCACGACCGCCGCCAGGCTCCCGTCCTCCGAAAGCGCCAGCGACCGAGGGGCGGCCGGCAGGGCCATCTCCGCCAGGCCGACCAGTTGATCCTTGGGCAGTTCGGCCGCCCCGCCGTCCGGCGTGGGGAGGCCGGCGAGCTGCCGAACGCTGAGCTTGAAGCCGCCGTCTGGGTCGGCGGCGGCGATCGCCAGCCGCCCGCCGTCCGCCGTGGTCGCCAGCACCGGGCTGCTTGCCGCGTCGATCGGCAGTTCGTAGCCCTCGTCCGTCCAGTTGCAACGCTTGGCGAGCACCTTCCAGTCGAACTTTTCTGCGTCTGGGTTCGCCAACCCGCCCGCCTGCTGCAGCAACTGCCACGCGGGGTAGGCGCCGTCCTTGATGAGGGTGGCCTCGATGCCGGCGACGCGGGCCAGGTGTTTCTGAACCTCGGCCGCGGAGGCGGCCTCATCGGCCTTCTGCTTCTCCGTGGCGGCAACCAGCTTGGCTGACTCGGCCTCGTCCTTGGCTACCTTCGCTTCCCCAGCGGCCGCGACGGCCTGCTGCTTGGCGTCTGCCGCTTCGGCGAGGGCCACGTCGGTATCCTGCTTGGCGCGCAGCGCCTCGGCCTTAGCTACCTTGGCTTCTTCGGCCGCCTGAACCGCTTCAGATTTAGCGAGCGTCGCCTGCTGCTGAGCCGCGTCGGCCTCGTTCTTCGCTTGTTTGGCGTCTGCGAGGGCGCCGACGGCCTCTAGCTTTGCTGCGGTGGCGACCTTGCGTTGCTGGAACGCGTCGCGTCCCATCACGATACTGACCCCGATGAACACCAAGGCCGCCGCCAGCGACGCGGCCGTGGCGTATTGCAGGGTCCGGAACCACGCCAGCCTAGCCTTCCGCTGCTTCTGGCTACGCAGCACATCCGAGCGAAGCTGCTCGTCGTCCTTGCGGCGTTCATCCAGCATCGACAGCGACAGGTCGTAGTCGCCGTTTTGGTAGGCCGTGTCGGCGAAGGCGTGCAGGGTTTTGTCGAGCTGGCGACGCGCTTTGTGGTTGTCGGGCCACAGCTCCAGGGCGTTCTTGAAGCCGTGCTCGGCGCTAGAGAACAGCGCGTACTTGTCGGTGCTCTTGGCGGACGCGTCGGTCTTCTTGTTCTCCGCGAGCTCCAGGTCCTCGCTGGCGCGGCGCGTGATCAGCAGGCTCTGGGCGTGCTCCTGGTAGGCCTTGATCGCGTCGATGAAGTCGCCGACGGTCGCGTACCGGTCCTCCGGCTCGGTCGCCATCGCCTTGTAGGCGATGTCGAGCAGCTCGCTGGACCGATCCACCTTGACCAGCCGGTTCCGGGCCGCGTTCTTCAGGCAGTCGAACGTGTTCTTGCCGGTGTGCGGCGGCTTGCCGGTGATGACCTTGAAGAGCTGCGCGCCCAGCAGGTAGATGTCGCAGTACTTGCCCGCCTTGACGCGCCGCGTCTTGCTGGGGCCCTCCGAGAGGTTCACCGTCTTGTGCTTGATCGAGTCGAGGTACTCCAGCGCCGTCTCGGGGGGCATGTACAGCGGCGTGCCCCCCGGCGGGATCTCTTGCTCGCGGTCGATCCGCGCCGCGAGGCCCCAGTCCATCACCAGCACCTCGCCGAAGGCGCCGATCATCACGTTGCCCGGCTTCAGGTCGCGGTTGATCACGTTGTGCGAGTGCGCAAACGCCACCGCCTGACAGACCTTGAGCAACACCTCCAAGTTTTCTTGCTCGGTGTACTTGCCGATCAGCTTCTCCCACTCCTGCCCCTCGACGAACTTCATCACGTAGAACGGCTGCCCGTCCGACGCGATCCCGAGGTCGTGCACCGGCACGATGTTCGGGTGTTCGAGCCGCGCGGTGATCACCCCTTCGGTGATCAGCTTGTTGCGGTCCGACTCGTTGGTCGCCATATCGGGTTTGACCTGCTTGACCGCCACGTTTCGGTCAAGCGAGGTCTGCCGCATCCGGTAGACGTATCCCATCCCCCCTTTGAAGGGGCCGCCGGTGCGGGTGTAGTCGTTGTCGTCGCCGGTGGGGGGCTTTTCGTCCTTTGACAGCTTGAACGCCCGCAGCCGGATCGATTCGTGCTGCACCATGTGCGTGTCGCCCGCCTTGAGCGACACCGACGGTCGCTCGCCCAGGGCGCCGCCGGGCGTGGTGTGCCCCGAACCGAGCCCCGTGATGTCGCGGGATCGGGGCGTCTGCACCAGGCTGCTGGGGCGGTCGGTGCCCCGCTTCATCGTCGCCGAATCGGGCACCAGCGTGTCTGCGTCCTGCGAGGAGGAGCCCGACCCCGAGCCGGACGGACCAACGCCGGACGACCCCGAGTCGCTCCCCTGACCGACCGCCATTGTCGCCTCGGGGCGTTCCGAAGAATCGCCGGACAGGTTTTGCGTGACCTCTGGGCTGGAATCGTGGGGCGGGCGGTTGGTCGCGTCGCCCGAAGAGTCGCCGCGACGCGAGCTGCCGTCCCCCACCGCCTGCGTTACGTCGGGCCGACTAACCAGCGGCGCCTTGCGGGACGACGGCGAAGGCTCGTCCTGGCTGCTGTCGCCGATCGCCTGGGTTGCTTCGATCGGCCCGACTAAGTCGCCCCCGCCGGCCGGGGTGGCGGGCGATCGGAGCCCCGGGTCGGTGTCGCCCACCAGCCGCGTCATCTCCGGGAGCGTCCCCCCTTGAAAAGGGTCGTCCGCCAGGCTGGGCAGATCCGACAAGCGGTGGGTCGCTTCCAGAGGGTCCAGGTCTGCGTCGGGCCGCCGCGTGGTGTCCCCCACGTGGGAGGAGTCACTCTGCTCTCCCTGAGAATCCGACGAGCCCGCCTCCGGGGCTGCGTCTAGCGCGATCGCGTCAAAGTCATCGTCGAGATCGATCGAATCTTCGTCAAACTTCCCGCCAAAAACCATGGTGAAGTCGGGGTCCGACGCCTCGTCGGGCTCGTGGGCGGCCTCGTCCGCGGACTCGTCGGCGGGCCCCTCACCGCCGGTGAGCGGCGGCCTCGTGTCTGGCCCGTCGTCTTCGGGCTGAACGTCGCGCAGCGCCAGGGTCACCTCTGCGTCGTCGTCCAGCAGGAAGTCCTCGATCTCCGACAGGCTCCCCGGGTCGTAGGGATGGCCGCAGGCCGGGCACTCCTGTTCCAGGGTGTTCGACAAGGTCCATTCGGCGTGGCACTTTTCGCAGCGAGGCATCACACGGGCCTTAAGAAGAATCGGTGAATCTGGTCGGAAGCGACGCAACCCCCAGTATAAGCACCCGTCGCCGGGCGTCGCGTTATTGCGGCTCAATTACCGCTCAAATCGGAACATGCCCCGCAGCTTGCGGAGGCCCATTTGCCCCAGGGTTTCTTGTCCTGTGACGATCCGGGCCTGTCCCAAGGCGCCGTGCTGCACCCCCGGCCCGACGCCCGAGGCGCTGGCCAGCACGCGGTACGAGCGGTCGTTGTTCAGGGCCCCCCGCAGGCCCTGTTCGCCTGAGACGTCGCTCGAGGCGGTCGGCCGCGAGCGGTCCTCGTCGGCGGCCGCGAGGCCGATCTCTGCGACGCTGCCGGCGATCGTTCCCCCGGGCAGGCGGTCCGCCAGGATCCGGACCGCGTCCTGGGGCGCCACTAGGCCGCTGTCGGTCTCGTCCAGCAGCAGCACCGCCTGCACGTGGCCCGAACCGATCGAGCACAACAGGTCGCCCCGTTCTACCCAGCACCCGGCGTTCTCTGGATCGAGCGTGGCGCCGGTCCACCCGGGCAGCTCGTCCCGCTCCTGCGGGGCAGGGCGGGGCGGGGGACGCATCACGACGCCGTCGCAGGGCGACGCAACGGTCAGCGCTTGTTGCTCCCTGGCCAGCGTCGCTTGTTGCCGCGTGAGTTCGTGGAGCCGGATTTCTAGCAGGGCGATCTCGCTCAGCAGCTCTGCGTCGCGTTGCGCCACCGGCCGCAGCCCGTCGATGCGGGCCCGGGTTTCGGCCGCCTCGCCGTGGAGCTCGAGCCGACGCAGCTCGAGCTCGGGGTTGGAGAGCCGCGCCAGCACATCCCCCTTGCGGACGTGCTGACCGTAGGCGACGCACGGCGTGAGCCGCCCCGACTCGGGGGCCGCCAGGTTGGTCGCGCTGGCCAGCTCGAACCGGCACGGCGCCCACAGCGTCTGCTCCATCCGCCAACCGGCGGCCCACCAGGCGCCGGCTGCCACCAAGCTTAGGGCCGCCGCCAGCCGCACCACGCGGATCGGCCACTTCCCGTCGGGCACGGCGGGAAAGCAGGCCCGCAGCGACTTGACCAACGCGACGCCAATCCCCGCCAACGTGCCGAAGACCAACAAGTCGCCCAGCGGCCGCAACGACCAGCCGTCCAGCGTCCGGTGGAGGGTCCACAAGATCAGACATAGGATAAACACGATCTGCACAAGCGACGCTAGGGCGAACGCGGCCAACAACCCTCGGGGAGCGTCCAGCGGCTGCTGGGCAGAGCGATCAAGCGCCACCCACCGGGTGAGCGGACGCAGCAACGCCTGCCGCGCCTGTTGGTGGAGGTTCGGCACGCCCCACAGATCGGAGAGCAGGTAGTAGCCGTCAAACCGCATCAACGGGTTAAGGTTGATCAGCAGCGTGGAGAGAGACGCCACCGCGGCTACGTAGAGCGCGAGCGTCCGCGCGAACCCAGGCGTCAGCACCAGCCAAGCGGCCAGGGCCGCGGTGGCCAGCATCAGCTCGAAGTAGACCCCCCCCAGCGTGACAACCGCCCGACGCCAGCGGCTGCGGAACGACCAAGCGTCGGACACGTCGCAGTAGAGGCAGGGCGCGAGCGCCAGCAGCATCACGCCCATCTCGTGGCACTCCCCCCCCATGCGGCGGCAGGCCAGCCCGTGACCGATCTCATGCCATGACTTCGCCAACGCAACGGCCAAGACGGCGGCCGCGGCGTAGCGCGGATCGAACAGGTCGAGGAGCCGCGCCCCCTCTTGAACCAGCGCTTCCTGCCGGCCGAAGACCCCAACCCCCACCAGCAGCGCCACCGCAAGCCACGCCGCCAGCCCGGCCCAGCTAAAGGCGATCGCCCCGATCGGCGCCAGGACCCTCAGCAGCGGCGTCGGATCGAAACCGGGAAGCCGGATCACCAGCGGCGAGAACGACCAACCGCGCGAGTCGCGCGCCCGCGGCCGCGGCTTGCGGAGGGGGGCGCCGCTGCCCGGCCCCTCGGGGAGCAGCAGAGACGAATCGTGCAGTTGGCTGCAGAGCCGCAGCATCGCCGCGGCCGAGATCTTCTCGGGCGCGAACGCAAGGTTGTAGGCGCGTTGCAGGTTGTCGATCGACTTGGGCGCGGCGAGCTGCTCCAGCACAAACGCCTCGCGGGCCCCGAGATGAAAGTACTCTAGCGACACCGGGTCTTTCACGACGTAGCGATGGGGCCCCTGGCCCTCGATCTGGGAGATCGAGAGGTCGGGTCGCGCGCGGAGCTTGGTTTCGCCGGCGAGTTTCATCGAGTTGGGACGGCCCTAGCGGGAACGGGGCAGGGACACAGCGGTCGGGGCGCCGCCGGTGAGCGCGTCGGCGCCGTCTTTCTCGGCATCTCCACGCGGCGGCAAGATCGTGATTGAGACGCTCAGGCCCGGCCGCAGCTTCATCGCGGCGTTGTCGATCTCGGCCCAGAAGCGGACCTGCGAGTTCACCGGCTCCGCCTCGGGGCTGACGAACACGACCCGCCCGTTGGCGACCGCCTCGCCTCCGCCGGCGAGCGTCGCGTGCACCCGCACCGGGCGTCCTACCGATCCGAGCACCGCGTCTTGTACGTCGAGGTAGCCCTCGGCCCGCAGCAGATCGACACGCACGACCCGCGCGATCAGCTCTCCCTTGTCCGCCCATTCGCCCCCGTGCCGCACCACCTCGGCCACCACGCCAGACGCCGGCGAACGGACGACGAGCCGCTGGAGCTCGTGGCGCGCCAGCCGCAGGTCTGCCTCGGTGCGGGCGATCTTGAGCGCCAGCATCTCGCGTTCAAAGCCCGCGTGCTCGATCTCCAGCGCCGTGCGTTCGACCGCCAGCCGCAACCGGTCTACCTCTTTCGCGGAGACCGTGTTGGCGAACCCTGAGTTTACCTCCAACGCCCGCTGCAGCTCGACGCGGGCCACCTGGTGTTCCTTTTCGGCCAGCCGCACGCGGATGTCGCTCTTCGACTCGCGGCGCGCCATCGCCAGGTCGGCTTCGACTTGTTCGATCGCGAGCTGCTGCGCGGCGCCGTCGATCCGGCCGATCACTTGGCCTGCCTTGACCGTCGATCCTTCGCGCACGCTCAGGTCGACCAGCACCCCCGCCTCGGGGGCGGGCGCCTCGACGCTCTGGGCGGCGGTGAGGATCGCCGACGGGACCTCGATCGCCGCGTCGCTCGCCGCCGACGCGCCCGCGCAGCAGGCGACAACGCACGCGTAGAGCCCGATGCAGACCCAGCGACGCTTAGAACCAAACTCGTTGTAATGCTTCCCAGGCTTCATGGAACCAGACATACCCCAAGGGTGCTTGGCCACAGTCGAGCTTGGCGGCGACCACCATGCCCGAGCGAGGCGCCAAATCTTTTGCTTCTTCCGGTGCGACCACGACCCGCAGCACCGGCTCGCCCGACTCGTTCTGCTGTGTGGCCGACGCAACTTGCAGCACCCGGCCGCGGTAGGTCGTGGCGGGGTCCGACTTGACGACGAACGACGCCGACACCGGCCCTGATTCGACCGCACGCAGCAAGTGACCGGCGTCGCGGTCGGGAGTTTCGAGCTCGATCCGCCACTGGCCATCGGACGCGGCGACCTCCAGCAGTCGCTGGCCGCGCCTCACCGGCCGGCCCGCGAGATAGTCCGCGGGTTTCCAGCTCGTCACCACGCCGGCCGTGGGGCTCACCACGCGCAGCCTCTGGGACTCTTCTTGCAACAGTTGCACACGGCGCGTCTTGGCCTCTACCGACTGGTTGAGCGCCGCGATCCGCGCGGCCAGCGCAGAGACGTCCGTCTCAGGCGATCGATCGCGTGACGGGATGCCGGCCCGCAGCTTGGCCGTTTCGAGCGCCGCGACCTCCTGCTTGGCGGTCGCCAGCTCTGCCTCGGCCTGCTCGATGTCGAGCTGAAGCTCTGAGGAACGCAGCAGGAGCAGTGGCTCGCCAACCTTGACGCGTTGGCCGTGCCGCACGAGCAGGCGGTCGACCGTGGCGTCGCAGGGGGCGAAGACCCGGCTCGAATCCACCGGCTCCAGGCGGCCCTCCGCGGCGATCTTTAGTTCTGCCGGAACGAGCACCAGCGATGCCGCCGCGGCGGCCGCCAAGGCAGCGGCCAATCCCGCCAACGCGAGCGCCCGGAGCGACCGGCCGGCGCCCAGCCGCGTCAGCCAGCCGAGCAGCGGGGCGGCGCCGACGGTCTGCACGCGCTCGACCGCGATCGCCGCGTGCGCGGTCAGCGTTTCCAGCGCCGGCAGCGCGTTCTCGGGCAGCTTGCCCGCGTAGTGTTCGGCCACCAGAGCGACCACCGGGCGACGCCGCTGCAGGCGGCCGCTACACTGCTCGGCGTCTTCGTCTTCTGGAACAGCCCCGGGAGACACGACTAGGCACCGGCACTCGGAGTCTCCCAAGTAGGCCTCCAGCGCCCGCTCCACCTGAGGCGCCGCTTCGGTTGGGTTCTCTCCCGCAACCAACAACTGTCCGTCCATCGCGACAACGCGGGTCAGGCGTTCTAGCTTCCGCACCGCGTCGCTCCGCCTGGCCGGCGTCTCGACGCCGCTGATGGCGATCAACCGCCAGCGGCTCCCCTGGGCCTCGAGCAGCGCCAAGCGGTCGCAGCCCACTACCCGCCGCCCCTGGTCGCACACCAGCCGGGCGACCTCTGGCAGCTTCCAGGCGCGGTGCAGCCGCAGCAGCAGCGACTCGACCCGCGCCAACCGGCGGAGGGTGTCCCCGGTGGCGGCCACCTGGCGGCGGAGCTCGAAGTCGTCTGCGATCTCGGCGATCGCCGCGGCCAGCTCTAGCAGGCGGTCGGCCGTTTGTTCGGTCATCTCCTCGGGCAAGTGGTGCGTCAGCACGCCGACCGGCCCGGAGGCGCTCCGTACCGGGCAGGCGAGCACCCAACCGCGTCCGACCCGCCCGGAGCCCGTCAGTCGTTGGGGAACGCCGCTGCGCGCCGCCTGCTTGAGCCGTTTGGCGAGGACGGGGTCGGTCGCGGCGGCGCCGACCTGCCGCCGGCCGTGCCGCAGCGAAGGGGTGCGGCCGCGAGCGGCCTGCCAGAAGCCGGCGGCCTCTGCCCCCAGGGCCAGCCGCGAAGACTCCAGCAGTTGACCGTAGAAGCGCTCGTGGCTTTGCTCTGCCTGGGCGAGCGCGCCCAGGTCGTCTAAGAAGCTGTCGACGTCGAAGAGCTGCGAGCCTTCGGGCGATCGTGGGCGAGCCGCGTCCATCCGATTGAACCTGCCGGTGTGCGTCGGGGCCCCGTCCGTCGGGCCCTTTCCTTGGGGACTTAGCGTAAGGCCCCCCGCACCCGTCAGCGCGGCTGGCCCGGGCGGTCTTCTCCCCGCCCAGCCGTCCATTGTAGTCGGGCCCGCGATCGCCGCCTTCGATCGGCACGGGAAAAGCCCTCCGACTTGGCCTGCTCGCCCGCAGAACCGTCACCAGCGATAAGCGTGTTCCAACGCGCCAGCGCAACCGCGGCCGTCAGGGCGGAGGTCGACGCCAGCGCCTGGCCTGCACCGACCGAAGCCCCCCGGCGATCGGCCGGCGCTTCGGCGTAGTACGCCTCAAAGGCGTCTTCGTACGCGGCCGAGGCTTGCGAAGCCGCCGCGGCGTCGTCCGGCATCGCGGCGCCGTCGGCCGCCTGGGGAGGCTCTGCCGGCAGGGCGGGGGGAGCGGGGATGGCCTCTTGGGCGCCGCCCGCCTCGTCCGTCGGTTGCTGCACGGCGTCATCGGCCGGGGCGCCCTTCACCCATTCGTCCAGCGGCTGCTCGCCCCGCGTGGTCTTGGTGACGATGCGGTACTTGCCCTCGGGCGCCGGCCCGTCGTCGATCTTCTCGCGGATCTTCTCGAGGAAGTCCCCCTCGGTTTCGCCGTCCCACTGCACGGGCCACTCTTCGCCCGGCAGGCTGTTGGCCCACTCGTCTCCCTCGACCCGGCCGTAGAGGATGGTCTCTACCGAGGCCGAGACCGTCCCGCGTGATTCGTCCGCCACGGTCCGCGGCTGGGGCGTGGTGACCGTCGCGGCGACCGGCGGCGGCTGGGTCGGCACGAACAGCGTCGGCTGCTCCGGCGCAGAAAACTCGTAGTAGCCCCCCGTTTGGGCGCTGATCACGCGCGGCGTGACAGACGACTCCACAAAGTTGAGGTCGGTCGCCCCGTCGACGGCGGCCGGGTTGACGCCGTCGAACAGGTTGATGTTCGGGTCGTTGTAGAGCCGGAACGTGGTCGGCAGCAGGTTGACGTCTGGGTTGTTCGGGAAGAACGCCTGATCGTAAACGTGCACCACGGTCACCGCACGCGGGTTGCCCGCGACGTTGGAGAACGCGAGCGCCGGGAACAGGGGGCTCATCGCGGGGTTGTCGCGTAGCTGCTGGGTGGCGGGGTCTTGCACCGACTCCGACACGCGGGTCACGTCGGCGTAGGGGATCGTTCCCTCGAGCCCCGGGGAGAGGTCCGGGCCGCCGAGCTGCTTGTCTTGCACGTCGGGCGTCTCTAGCTCAACAAACAGGTTGCCCTCGTCCCGCGAGCCAGCCACCAGGGTCACGCGCTGCTCGAACGGCTGGTTCGAGGCGATTCCGTTGGTGCCGACGATCAGGCCCGTGGTGGCGGCGTTCTGCAGCTCGGTGGGCGCGTCGACCACCATCAACGGGCCCTCGCCCACGGCGCCCGCCGTGCCGGGTCGGACGCTCGTCACCGTGCCGGTCGAGCTCTGCAGGCGGGTCGTACGCGCCCCGACCGCGATGGCGTTTGCCGGGTCCTCGGTGTCGATCTTCAGCGTCCCGGCCGCGAGGGCCGTCATGGCGCCGGCGCCGATCAGGGTCGCTACCGGGGCGTCGCGGTCGGCCAGGGCGACGTCCGCAGACTCCAGCCCCTTGGCGGTAAACACCAGGTCGCCGGCCGCGGACGGGTCGTCGCTGGCGGTGGTCTGGATGTAGGCGTTGCCGTCGTCGCGCACCTCGATGCCGATCCGGTACTCTTGCACGCCGGTGGCGTCGTGGACCACCCCAACCCGCGCGTCCCCAACCACCACAGCCACCACGGTGTAGGCGTCGGTGTACTGGTAGGCGGCCCTGTCTGCGTCCCCCTGCGGCGTGCCGGCGTCGGCGAAGCGCGACGGGCTCAGCACGCGCACGCCATCGAGCGGCGTCACGCCGCTGGGATCGACCGGCACGGCGCCCGGGCTGGGCACGATCTGGATCGGGAAGAACGGCGACTCCAGCGGCGTGTCGATGTTCGCCGCGAGCGGGATCAGGGCGTTGTCAAAGTTGGCGGCCAGCACCGAGCCAAACGCCTCGGCCTTTCCGCCGGACAGCGACAGGTTGGGCGCCGTGTCGCCCGGCGCGCTATCGGTCAGCCGGACCTGCGTCAGCAGCACCGCGCCGTTGACGCTATTGATCGCTACACGACTGGCGGTGAGGGGCGCCGCGTTGGCCATCGGGCTGCCGGCTTCGGCGTCGCCGATCTGGCTCACCGTGCCTGACGCGGTAAAGAAGAACGTGCCAACAAACGCCGGGTCGGCCGGCCCGGTGCGGAGGTTGACCGACGTGTCGGCCTCGATCGAGACGTTGCTGGCGGCCAGGGCAAGGAAGCGATCGGCGTCGAACGGAGCGGGGCCCCCGTCCGTTCCCATGCTGAACGTGGCGCCGGCGTCGCCGAGGATGATGTCGGAGCCGGTCGCCGCGGCGAGCTCGCCGGAGACGTTGAGCGTCGTCGACGCATTGGGGTTATCCGTGACGCCTCCCCCGAGGGCCGTAAGCTCGCCCGTGTCAGCCAAGCTGGCGAGAGGCCCGCCCCCCAAGGCGCCGAGGATGATGGGGCCGTCCAGGGCGATGCGGACCTGGCCGCTGGGCGCCACGAAGTTGAGCGAGCCGAGTTGGGCGTTGGCCGCCGCGGGGGCGCCGGTGGCGGGGACCACGCCGATGTCGATGTTCTGCCCGGCGCCCACGGTGAACGAGCCGTGGCCGACCACGATCAGTGAGTTGGTCGCGCCGGCGTCGGCCAGCGTGATGGCGCCGGTGGCGATCATCGTGCTGGCGCCGTTGACGCGCAGGGTGGCGGTGGGGGCGTCGGTGATGTTGCCGGTGGTTTGGAGGCTCAGCGTGCCCACCTCCGAGGCGCCGGCGAACTCGGTGCCGGAGTCCTCTTGGACCGTTACCGAGGCGCCGAACAGGCGGAGCTGGCCGAAGTTTGCCGCGCCGGCCGAGCCGATCGTGATGTCGAAGGCGGGCGCATTGAAGAACGCCAGCCCGCCGACCGACAAGATATCGGCGGGTTGATCGTTGAGGACAATCTCGCCGGCGGCGTTGATGGTCGCGGCCCCGGTGACCGTGAGCGACACGCCACTGGCGTCGGTCACGCCCCCGGTCGAGGTGAGCGCAAGGGTCGAGGCCGACGACACACCGAACAGTTGCGTTGAAGAATCCTCCTGCACACTCACCGCGGCGCCGACGAAGCGGAGCGAGCCGAAGTTGGTCGTTCCGAGGCTGCCGAGAGTGATCGCAGAGGACGGAGCGGTGAGGAAGCTGGCCTGACCGCCGACGCTCAGCACGTCGCCGGCCGAGTCGCTGAGGGTGATCGGCCCGCCTGCGCTCAGCGTAGCCACGCCGCCGATGTTGATAACCGTGCCGGCGCCGTCAGAGATGCTCCCGGCAGCGGTGATCATCGCGTCGGTCGTGACCGTCAGGGAGGTCGCCGCTTCGGTCGTGACAGCGCCGGCAGAGACGAGACCCAGAGTCGACGCCGTAGACGCGCCCCACAACTCTGTAGCCGAGTCTTCTTGGATCGAGACGCCGGCGCCGACAAAGCGGAGCTGACCGAAATTCGCGGCCCCTGCCGGTCCGATCATGATCGCCTGGCCCGGGGCATTGAAGAACGCCCGCCCGCCGACCGTGAGGGTGTTGTCGGCCTGGTCGCTCAGCGTGATCGGGCCCCCCGCGTTGATCGTCCCCATGCCGGACACAACCAGCGAAGCGGCGGCCGCGTCGGTCACAGCGCCCGTTGAAGAGAGCGACAGCGAGGCCGCCGTCGAGGCGCCGGCCAGCTGGGTCGCCGAGTCTTCTTGGATCGTCACCGCGGCGCCCACGAACCGCAGCGAACCAAAGTTGGCGGCGCCGAGCGGGCCGATCGCGATATCGCTGGCGGGCGATGTGTTGAAGAACGCCAGCCCGCCCACGCTCAGCACGTCGCCGGCGGTGTCGTTCAGCGTGATCGCAGCCGCGGCGTTCAGGGTTGCGTCGCCGCCGACGGAGACGGACGTCATCGCCGCGTCGCTGATGGCGCCGGCCGATGTCAGGGTGAGCACGTCCGCCGTGGAGACGCCGCGCAGCTCTGTGGAGGAGTCTTCTTGGATCGAGACGGCCGTCCCAACAAAGCGTAGCCCACCAAAGTTCGCGACGCCCGCCGGGCCGACGCTGATCGCTTGACCCGGCGCGTTCAAGAAGGCCAGGCCGCCGACGGAGAGCGTGTTGCCGACCGCGTCGGCGAGCGTGATGGCGCCGCCGGCGTTGATCGTGGCGTCTCCGGTCACCGCGAGCGACGCGGCGGCCGCGTCGGTCACAGCGCCCGCGGAGGAGAGCGTGAGCGACGTTGCAGAAGAGGCGCCGCTCAGGTTCGTCGCGGAGTCTTCCTGGATCACGGCGCCGGCGCCGACAAAGCGCAGCGAGCCGAAGTTGGCCGTGCCCGCCGGCCCGACCGCGATGGCCTGGCCCGGTGCATTGAAGAAGGCGACGCCCCCAACCGAGAGCACGTCGCCCGCCGTGTCGTTCAGCGTGATCGGCCCGGCCGCATTGAACGTCGCGTCGCCGGCGACGTTGATCATCGACGCGTCGGTGATCGAGCCAGAAGAGGTGATCGTGAAGTTGTCAGCGCTGATGGTCGTGAGGACGGTGTCGGAGTCTTCTTGGATCATGACCACGGCGCCGGTGGCGGCGAGCTGGCCGAAGTTCGATGTTCCGGCAGGGCCGATCGTTATGTTCTGCCCGGCGGCGGAAAAACTGGCCAGGGCGCCGACCGAGAGGGTGTTGTCCGCCGCGTCGCTCAAGAGGATCACGCCCCCCGCGGTGAGGCCCGCGCCGCCGACAACCGTGATCGAGGCCCCGGCGGCGTCGGTGATCGCGCCGGCCGACGTCAGGCTCAAGGAATCGGCCGTCGATACGCCCGCAAACTCGGTCGCCGAGACTTCTTGGACCGAGACCCCTGCGCCGACGAATCGCAGCGTGCCGAAGTTGGTGGTCCCCGCCGGGCCGATCATGATCGCCTGCCCCGGCGCGTTCAAGAACGCCAGGCCTCCCACGGCAAGCGTGTTGGCGGCTTCGTCGCTCAGCGTGATCGGCCCACCCGCGTTGATCGTGGCGCCGCCGGTGACGTTCAGCGTCGCTGCCGCAGCGTCGGTCACGGCGCCGGCAGACGATAACGCGAGCGAAGCGGCGGTCGAGGCGCCGACCAGTCCGGTCGCCGAGTCTTCTTGAATCGTCACGCCGGCGCCAACAAAACGCAGCGAGCCGAAGTTGGCGGCGCCGGCCGAGCCGATTGTGATCGATTGGCCCGCGGCGTTGAAGAAGGCCGTGCCGCCGACCGAAAGCACGTCGCCCGCTTGGTCGTTCAGCGTGATGGCGCCGGCCGAGTTGAACGTGCCGTCGCCGGCGATCGAGATCATCGACGCGTCGGTGATCGATCCGGCAGAGGTGATCGAGAAGGAGTTGGCGGTGATGGTCGTCAGGACCGTGTCGGAGTCTTCCTGCACCACTACCGCGGCGCCGTTCGCGGCGAGCTGGCCAAAGTTTGCGGCGCCGAGGGCGCCGATAGAGATGTCTTGGCCGGGGGAGCTGAACGTCGCCAGCGTGCCGATCGTTAGCGTGTCGGTCGCCGTGTCGTTGAGCGTGATCGGTCCCGTCGCGTTGAACACGCCCGCCTGGCCGACCGTAATCGAGGTCCCCGCGCCGTCCGAGATCGCTCCGGCGGCGGTGAAGGTCGCGTTGCCGGCCACAGAAAGCTGGGCGCCGGCGGCCGTTGTCATCGCACCGGCAGAGGTGAGGCCGAGCGACGCGGCCGACGACACGCCCCACAACTCGGTGGCGGAGTCTTCTTGGATCAAGGTAGCGGCGCCAGCGAAACGAACCTGGCCGAAGTTGGCGAGACCCGCCGGCCCCACCGTGATCGCCTGCCCCGGCGCGTTCAAGAAGGCCTGGCCCCCGACGCTCAGCGACTCGCCTGCCTGATCCGCGAGGAGGATGGCGCCGCCCGCATTGATCGTGCCGGCGCCCGTCACCGTTACCGACGTTCCCCCCGCGTCGGTCACTCCCCCGGCCGATCCGAGGCTCAATGAAGCAGCGGTCGACGCGCCGGTTAGCTGCGTGCCCGAGTCTTCTTGAACCGTCACCGCGGCGCCGACAAAGCGGAGCGAGCCAAAGTTGGCCAGTCCGGCCGGACCGACCGAAATGGCCTGGCCGGGTGTGTTGAAGAAGGCGACGCCCCCCACGCCCAGGCTGTCGGCGGCGTTGTCGCTCAGCGTGATCGCGCCGCCGGCGTTGAGCGCTAGATCATTCGTGACTGCCAGCGAAGCGCCCGCGGCGTCGGTTACGGCGCCGGTGGAGGTGACCGCAAGCGTGTCCGCGGTAGAAACGCCGAACAGCTCCGTCCCCGAATCCTCTTGAACCGTCACCGAGGCCCCGACGAAGCGGATCTGCCCAAAGTTGGCCATCCCCGCCGAGCCGAGCGTGATGTTGTTGCCGGCCGCGAGGAAGGTCGCCTGGCCCCCAACCGAGAGGATGTCTCCCGGGTTCTCGTTCATCACGATCGGGCCGGCCGCTACGAAGAGGGCGTCGCCGGCAATCGAGATGTTCGACGAGTCGGTGACGCCGCCGCCGGAGTGGAGCTCGAAGGTGGTTGCGATCACGCTGGTCAGGTTCGACGCCGAGTCTTCGTACACCACCACCGTGGAGCCGGTAAGGTTCAGCGAGCCAAAGTTTGCCGTGCCGGCGTCGCCGACCGACACGTCTGAGTAGGGAGCGCCGGCCCCGGCGCGTAGCAGCGCCAGGCTGCCCACCGAGAAGACATTACCCTCGGCGTCGGCCAGGTCGATCGAGGCGTCTCCCAGCGTGTCGCCGAACGTGGCGTCCAAAATGCACATGTCGAACGCGTTCACTGCGCCGTCGCCGTTGGCGTCGCCCTGGGCATGCGTGGCGCCACTGGCGCCTACGAACGTGTCGTAGATGTCCCGGTCGGCCTGGTCGACAACGCCGTTCCCGTCGAAGTCCGCCTCCAGCAGCGGCGCGGCGGTCCGCAGCGTTGCGTCCTGTGAGATTAGGATCTGGGCGCCGGCGGAGTCGGTGATCGATCCGGTGGTGTCAATCGTAAAGTTGACCGCGTCGATCGAGTCGAGCACGGTCGAAGAGGCCTCGCGGACCTGGGCGTCGCCGCCGATCACGGTCAGGCTGCCGAAGTAGGCCCGTCCCCCCTGGCCAACGCTGATGTTGAACCGGTCGGCGCCGTCACTTGCGTCGAACGTAGCGTGGCCGCCGACGCTCAGCAGGTCGGCCGGGTTGTTGGCCAGCGTGATGCCGCCCGGCTGCGAGGTCTGGCCCAGCGTGTCGCGCCACACGGTGTAGTCGGCGGCGTCGACAAAGCCGTCGCCGTTGGCGTCGCCCTGGCTCTTGAGGGCGCCGCTGACGCCGAAGTTTGACTTCCAGACGTCGTAGTCGGCGCCATCGACCAGCCCGCTGCCGTCAAAGTCCGCCTCGGGCGAGAACGTCCGCGAGATGAACGTGGCGTCGCCCGTGACCGTGATCTTGGTCCCCGCGCCGTCGACAATGGGCCCGAACGCAAAGACCTGCAGGTCGCCCACAACGTTGAGGCTCGTGACGGTGATCCCGGCATCGGGCGCCGCCGCTAGGTTGAGCTGATTGCTGCCGAGCGCCAGTTGGGTGCCGGCCGCTTGGCTCACCGACCTGACCCCCACCAATTGAACGGGGCCGCCCAGCATGCTGAGGTCGGCCTGGCCGAACTCGACGTCCAGCGGCGTGTTTTGGTTGCTGGCGACGGTCAATCCGCCGACGATCTGATCGACCATCGCGGCGTCCAGCATCAGCGTCTGCCCGTCGACGTGCACCCCCTCCATGGGCTGCTCCATCGGGGTCCAGTCGCCGCTGCCCAGCGTGAAGCGGTACTCCGATTCGAGCTGCGAGATCGAGAGCGTCTCGCCGCCGGAATCGAAGCCAGAGAGCATCATTCCCGAGGCGCCGAGCGAGAAGTCGGCGCTCAGCACCCGGCGCCGTTCGAGACGGAGGATGCGCAGCGCCGGCGCCGCGACGCTCCTTGGCAGGGGGCGTGGCGAAAACCAGTCGACTAGACGACGAACCATGCTCATGGCGCCGGGCCCCCCCATACCGCGAAAATATCTGCCGTTAGGCAGCGGAAAACCCCTCGGCCCGACGGCCGGGACTAGCGGGTGCCCGAAACCTTGGTTTAAACACCCAACTTCCGGCTGTCAAATAATTTGCGACCGAGAACACGCTCCGCGGGCCCCAAATGGGCCCCAAGCATGAGCCGGCTCTGGCGCGCGAGAGCGGGGGCCGGCGCGAGTCAGATCGCCCGTCAGGGCAGGTGAAAGCTGAACCGCTGCTCCCCGGCCTGGAAGCAGCAGCCGTCGACCAATTTGATCTCTTCGATCTTCACCCAAACGCGGTTGGTGCAACCGCAGTCGTACAACCGCCACTGCTGCTGGTCGTCCAGCTCGATCCGCAGGCTGCGGGGGTCGAGGAACGGGTTGTTCTTGAGGATCGGGAGGCACTGGCTGGCGTCGGAGCCAATCCAGTGCGCGCCCGGCTTCAGCGCCACCTGCTCCTCGTAGCGGCCCGGCGCCACCTTGGCGAGCATCGCTGTTTCGGGGCCCCCCGGCTGGAAAAACCGCACCAGGTCGGCGCCCAGCAGCAGCTCGTCGGCGTTGCGGAGCCTGACCCGGCGGGCGCTGACAAACGTCCCGTTGGTGCTGCCCAGGTCGCGGAGCACCCAGTGCCACTGGCCGTCGACCGAGCGGCGGTCGATCCGCAGGTGCCGCCGCGACATCTGCAGCTCGTGCGGGATGGTGAGGTTCCCCTCCTGCCGGCCGATATCGAACGGCACCTGGCGGATCCGCACGCGTTCGGACCCCTCTTGGTTGTCGTCGAACACCTGCAAAACCGCGGTCGGGGGCCGCTGCGTAGGGCGGTAGATGGGGGTCGCCGGCGACCGGCTCACGCCGCTGGGCTCCCAGGTGCTGGTTTGGCTCCCGGCGCCCTCGGCGGGCTTCTCCGATTTGGTGGAAGAGACGCTCCCAACGCTGAAATCGGTCGAAAGGTCCTGGGTAGAGTCGAGGTCGACGTCCCCCTCGAGCAGCGTAGCGCCGCTGCTGACCGAACCGGCCAGACCCTCGGGGATGGCCGAGCTCTCCCCGCTGGCGGGAGGCGCCTCGGAGTCTCCCTGGAACCCCGATTCCTCGTCGCGGATGTCGTCTACTTCCATGCGATCGAGCGCACTGGACCACTGCTCGGCGCGCGCCTTGGCCGCCGCGCCTTCGATGAGTTCGCGGGCCTCGCGGTCGGCGGAGTCGTCTGAATCTTTCATTCGGCTCACTCGCGTGGAGTCGTCTCGCCTGTTCGGGTCTTGAACAGTCTGGGCGCCTGCTCGGCGGCCCCTCCCCCTGCATTATGGCCTAAACGAAACGAGAAAGCCGCAACAATTCTTCGCGGAGCTGCTGGCGGGCCCGGTGGCACATCCCCCGCACCGCCCCCTCGGTGGTCCCCATCGCCTCGGCCACCTCGGCCAGCGGGCGGTCCTCCAGGTACCGCAGCCTCAGCACCTGGCGGTAGTGCTCCGGCATCCCGGCCAGGGCCACCTGGAAGGCGCCCTGCAGCTCCTCCAGCATCACCTCCTGGCCCGGGCTCGGCCCGTCGCCGATGGCGATGCTGATCAAGCCGCGGATCGAACTCGACGCGTCGCCCCCCGGCGAGTGCGCGGGCAGATTCGAGAGCCGCTCGCGGTTCCGCTTGCGGCACATGTCCATTAACTGCCGCTCGGCGATCAGCCTCAGCCAGCCGTAGAAGGCGGCCTCGCCCCGCGGTTCGAACCGGCCGATCGACTTGAACGCCTTGAGGTACGTCTGCTGGAGCACGTCCTCGGGTCCGATCGCCGAGCGGGCGTTGGCCGGCATCAAGCGCTCGATATGCGCCGAGAGCGAACGGTGGTGCTCGATCAGCAGCGACTGGAGCGCGTCGACGTCGCCGGCGACGGCCGCAACGATCCGCGCTTCTCCTTCGATGGATGAACTCATCGAGCACCCTCCCCCAGGTGGCACGATCGTTAAAACTCGGCTGCCGACTCCCTTCGATGCTAACCGCGGCGTCGGCGGAATGAAACCTGTCCCGGGGCGCGTGTCGCCTCCACAAAACCAGCAAGAAGCGCGGGCGCTGCGTGCGCGCGCCGGCCGGGCGGCGTTAGAGGATGCTAGATGTCAACCAAGAAAGAATAACGCGGGTGCGTTTATGGCCAGAACACTCAGAGCGCTCTGCAGCGACGTTGTTCACGGGCGTCGCGCCGGGGTGATTCAGCCAAAGCTTTCACCGCGAGGGATGGCAACGCCCCGTCCGGCTGGCCAGAATGAACGCATGTCGAAGACTGAAAAGTACTTGGCGACCGATCGATTGGGCAGCGGGCCCACGTGCGACGTGTACCTGGGCCGCGACTCTGCGGGCGCCGATCGCAAGGTCGCCATCAAGCGGCTCCGCGACGACGGCCGGCTCAACGCCGCGATCCGTGAGCCGTTCTTCGCCGCCGCGCAGCGCTGGTCGGAGCTAACCCACGACGGGTTGGTGGGGCTGTACGAGGTCGACCGCGCCGACGGGGCGGTGATCTACCAGCCGCGTCCCAACACCGCGGCGCGGCTGCTCGCCGCGGCGCCCACCAGCGGCGAACGCGTCGTTGCATGGCTAGGACAAACCGCGGCCGGACTGGAGCACCTCCACGGCCAAGGCCTGCTCCACCTGAATATCAAGCCAACCAACCTGCTCGTTGACGACCAAGACCGGGCCGCGCTCATCGACGGACGCTGCCTGCCCGCGGCAAAGCCGGGAGAGCTGCAGCTAGCCCGCGGCAATATGAAGTACCTAGCGCCGGAAGTCATCGACGCCGACTGCGGCAAGATCGGACCCGCGACAGACATCTTCGCGCTCGGGATGGTGCTGCTGGAGCTGCTGATCGGGCCCAAGTTCGACGACCTATACCGCGGCGTCGGGGTCGACGCGATCGACCCCGAGCGCACCTGGCTGCGGTGGCAGGCCGGGCGCGACGAGCCGCTGCCCGAGATCGCGTTGCAGGCCCCCAACGCCCCCCCCGCGTTGCAGGGCCTGCTCGCCCGCATGCTTGCCAAGAACCCCGGCCACCGCGCCGAGCAGGCGGGGGAGATCCTGCGGGCGCTCGGGGTAACCCCCTCGCCCCCAGGCGCGGCCGTCTCGGCCAACCAGCCACGCACCACCGCGACCCCGATTGGCGCCGGCCCGCTCCCCACGCTGCAAGACATCCCGGGGCGCCCCACGGCGCCGGTCGTGCTGCGGTTCTTGGGCTGCCAAGCAGAGATGATCGGCGTTAACCAAGACGTCTTCACGCTCGGCCCCGGCCCAGACGCCGACTTTCCGATGCCCCCGGAGGTGCAGCCGTCTGGCGGCGCGGCGTTGCGGTTCGGCCGCGGGGCAGAGGGGTGGCGGGTCAACAGCCCGGGGGGGGCCGGGTTTTATTTGAACCAAGACTTTGTCCCTTCATCCGCGGCGCTCCGCTCGGGCGACGTCGTCCGCTTCCGCCCCTCGAGCGCGGGGCTGCAGTTCACCATCCTGAACCAGAACGTAGAGTCGCTGGCGAAGCTGGCCAGCCAGTTCGCCCCCCGGCTCGTCCAGCAGGCGCCCGAATCAGACGCCGCCGCGTCGGCCATGAGCCCGACGACCACCGAGCCGGTGCCCGAAGCGTCGTCCGACCGCTGGACGTGGGCCGTGTGGTGGGTTGCCGTGGGCGTGTTGCTGGCCGCGGCGTTGGCGTTCGGCCAATGGGCCTGGTTCTCGGGGAGCGACGTCGCACCGGTCCCCGTGCAGCCCGTCGAGCCGACGCCCCCCGGCGCCAACACGCTGGTCATCCCTCCCGAGATCGAGATCCCGGTCGACCCGGCGCCCCCAGCCACGGTCGATCCAGCAGCGGCAGATCCAGCGACGGTCGATCCGGCCGCGGCAGATCCAGCCGCGATCAAACCTGCGCCCGCCAAACCCAAGCCGACCGTCCCCGACGCATCCGTGCTCGAACTCTAACGGACCACCCATGGCGTCTTTGCCCCCAACGCCCAACGAGCCCCCAGCCCCCAACGACCCGCCCCCCGGCTCGGGATCGCCCGATCCCCCCGCGATCGGCATCGACCTGGGCACTACCACCTGCGCGGTGGCGCGGCTTTCGAGCGCCGGGGTCGAGTGCTTCCCGCTTGAGGGGGAAAGCCCGCTGGTGCCCAGCGTGCTGTACATCGGCGACCACATTGAAGTAGGCCAGAAGGCGATCGACCTGGGGCTCGACAACCCGGACGCCGTGGTCGAGGCATTCAAGCGGGACATGGGAGAGCCGCACTTCAACCGCAAGATCCGCGCGCATTGGGTCCCGCCGGAAGTGCTCAGCGCGATGATGCTCGACGAGATCCGCGAGCGCGCCTCGCGCCATATCGGCGAGATCAACGAGGTCGTCATCACCGTCCCGGCGTACTTCGACGAACGCCGCCGGAAGGCGACCCTGGAAGCGGGGCGGCTGGCCGGGCTGCGGGTGATGGACATCATCAACGAGCCCGTGGCGGCCGCCCTAGCGGAGATCCACCACGCCGGCCGGCTGGACGGCTCGCACGGCGTGCCGGCCAAGATCATGGTCTACGACCTGGGGGGAGGGACGTTCGACGTGTCGGTCCTCGAGGTCGCCGGCGACGAGATGACCACCCTCGCCTCGGACGGCGACGTGCGGCTGGGCGGGCGCGACTTTGACGAGAGGCTCGTCGACTACGTGGCCGAGAAGTTCCTCAAGCAGCACAACATCGACCCACGCGCCGACTTCGGCTTTGTTCAGAGGCTGTGGTCGCTGGTCCAACGGGCCAAGCACCAGTTGTCCGACGCGGACTCGACCGTCATCAAGTGCGCGTTCGCCGGCATGGAACTCGACGTCAAGATCGACCGGGCCCGCTTCGAGCACCTGATCGAGCCGCTGCTGGAGCGGACCATCGCTACGTCGATCGACGCGCTCGAACAGGCGGGCCTGGCGTGGTCTCAGCTCGACGAGATCTTGTTGGTGGGGGGGTCGAGCCGCATCCCGTTCGTCGCCAAGAAGCTGGCCGAGGCGTCGGGCAAGGCGCCGCGGCTGTGCCACGAGCCCGACCTGGCGGTGGCGAAGGGGGCAGCGCTGTTCGCGGCGATGAAGACGTCGAAGACCCTGGCGCCGTTCCGGGTGATCAACGTCAACGCGCACAGCCTGGGGATCGCGGGGGTAAACGTCCGCACCGGCGAGCCCATCAACCGCATCCTGATCCCGCGCAACTCTCGGCTGCCCGCCAGCAAGCGGCAGAAGTTCGTCACGCGTACGGGGCAGCAGCGCACGGTCGAGATCAAGATTGTGGAGGGAGAGAGCGAGAACCCCGACTACTGCGTCCCGGTGGGCAAGTGCATCGTGACGCTCAGCCCCGACCTCCCCGCGCAGACCGAGGTGTTCGTCACCTGCCGGTACAGCAACAACGGCACCGTATCGGTGTCTGGGCTGGTCCCGGCGACGCACCAGGCCGCCCACGTCGAGATCCGCCGCGACGCGTTCATGGACCTCGAGTCGCTCCCCGTGTGGCGCGACCGGCTGCTCCGCGGCGTGACGGCGCCCTCGGTGGTGACCGCCGACCTGCCGCTGGCGCCCAAGGTGGCGATGCCCGACCCGCTCGACCGGCCCCAAGTGGTGCGGCGGATCGACTACCTCTGTCAGCAGATCGGCCAAGGCGCCCTCGACGCCGCGCCCCCACCCGCGCTCGCGCCGCTGCAGAAACAGGTGGTAAGCGCGCGACGCGAGTACGTGGCGGTGCAGCACCTGCTGGGCCGGGTCCGCTCCGCCATGGCGGTGGAGCAAGACCGACTCGAGAAATCGAAGCTACAGTCCTCGGCCGCGGCCTTGCGGAACTACCTGGGGGAGGTGGAGACGTACTTCATCTACTCCCGGATCGCGATGGGGTCGGCCTGCATCCGAGAAGGCGCCGTTCCAGAAGCACTGCACGCCGAAGCAGACGAGGCCCGAACCCTGACGGCCGCGGTGGCCGGCTGGGTAGACGAATAGGCGCGCAGAAAAAAAGCCGCCGATCGCTAGGCGATCGGCGGCTGATGTGGCTGGCGGCTAGCCGTCACGCGCTGACCGTCTCTTGCAGCCCCGCGTTCTTCCACCCGTCGGCGCCCGACTCGAAGTCGATCACGTGGGTAAAGCCGGCGTCTTCGAGCATGCGAGCCCCGCGCGTCGACGAGTCGCAATCTGAGTTGGCGCAGTACACGACCACCGTCTCGTGCTTGTTGCCCGCCTGCTTCTTGACGCGGTCGACAAAGTCGCTGTCCGATTCCGGGATGTTCACCGCGCCGACGATCTTGGTTTGTTCGAAGTGGTCCGCGGGCAGCGTGTTGACCAACACGAACTTCTGCCCGGCGTCTTGCATGTCCTTGAGCCCCTGAGGGGTGACGGTACGCATTCTTTCTGCTCCTTCAACTAAATCAGGTTGCCCACGCGACGAACCTCGTCGAGTGGTGACGGCCTACCGATGCAAACTTCGTACCAGCGAGCTGTATCCGCTTCGAACGTCTCGTGCGGCGCCGCCGGTTTGCGTTTAGGCCTTCCGGCTGGTCGCTGGGCGGGCGGACTGGCAGGCCTACGAGCCGGCGCCCCTGCCGCTGAAGACTACTCGGCCGTCATCGCGTAGAGCGGCAGGTGGCGGTAGTGCACCTCGAGCGACAACAGGTTCATCGCGGTCACGTACAGCCTCCCCCCGAACGAGGCCCACTTGTCGGGCGCGGGGCTCCGCGGGTTCCAGCTGCCGGCCAGCTCGCCCGACTGAGACTGCGAGTCGAGCAGCAGCGGGTGCAGGGCGTCGTTCCACGCCCGCCAGTGCTCGCCCCGCATATGGAACATCACCTGGGTGGCGTAGTACCAGTAGTAGGTGTCGCGCAGCGGGTTGTCCGGCGTGCTGGTGGCCGCGATCCGGCCCCCTGCGCCGGGGGTTGGCAGGTTCTTGAGCAGGTGGTCGGCGCCCCGCTGCATGCGGGGGCTCTCGCGGTTCTCTCCCAGGTAGAGCTGGCACAGCAGCCCGACGCTGGTCATCACGGTGCCGGGGTTGCGGCCGTGGGCGGTGACGGGGTCGCCCGGGCTGGCGAGGGGGTTGTAGCAGAATCGGCACCGCTCGCCGCCGGGCTCGCGGCACCGCTCGAGGAACGAACGCACGCCGCGGTAGGTGTTGCGATCGACCTTCAGGCCCGCCAGTTCGCCGCTGCGGAGCGCCATCAACTGCCAACCGGTGACCGACAGGTCTGCGTTCAGGCCCGGCGTGTACCGCCACCCGCCGAGGCCGGCGACCTGGGTGCGTTCGGTGTAGTCGAGCGCCCGTTGGGCGGGACCCCGGAGCTCCGGATCGCCGGTCATGCCGAAGGCCTCGCACAACGCCAGTGAGGCGATGCCGTGGCTGTAGAACTGCGCCACCTGCCAGGGGTTGGCGTCCTCCGCCTCGGCGAACACCAGTCCGCTGGGCTGCTGCGTGGTCAGCAGGTACTTGATGCCGCGGTCGACGACGTCGCGCCGCGGCCCCTCAAAGTGGTCGTAGCCGGCGCCCAAGAACGAAAGCAACGCCAGCCCCGTGGCCGCCGAATCGGCGCGGGCCTGCGCCGCTTCGTCGGCGGGGATCGGCGCCGAGCCCAGGTCGTGGAAAGTCCACCTCCCGTCCGGCTGCTGCAAACGCGTGAGGAAGTCGAGCCCCAGCTCGATCGCGGCCTCGGTGCGCGGGGTCGGCCCCCCCGCGGCGCCGCTCGGGAGCGGTTCGTTGCGGTCGCCACGGCTGCTGAAGGCCGCCGCTGCGCGGCGCTGGCGCCCCGCGATGGTCGGTTGGCCCCCGGCCAGCTCGCTCCGCAAGCGGTCGGCCGTGGCGTGCACAGCCGAGCTGTCGGCCCGCGCCGCTAGGGCGTCGACCCCTACATCCAGTGCCGGCCGCCGCAACATGCCAGGACTGGGAGCACGCGGGCCGAGGCTCGATGCCGGCGCGGGCGCAGGCAGCGGCATCGCCGCGGCCATCGGCCCGACCATGCTCAGCCCGCCGCGGCTAACCGTCGGCGCCTGTCGCGCCGCCGACGCGAGCAGCGGGCGGTCGCCGCCGGGCGCCGCGCCAACGGCGGACGGCGCGGGCGATTCGCTTTGGCCAGCGACCGCACCCAGCAAGGCCGCGCTGTCGACCATCGCCCCGGAAGCCGCACGAGCGACCGGAGCGGCGACGCTAGGCCCCGCATCGGCCCGACCTGGCGCCGGCAGCGCCGCTTCGGGCGACCCGACGACCGGCGCGGCCGCAGCAAGCTGGGCGGCTGCGGCGGCGCCCCCCGACACCGTCGACCGCCGAGGCGCCGCTGGCGAGACGTTCGGCCCCGGCGCCGCGTCTACCTGCCCGTCGCCCGCGTCTGCCGCAGAGCGCTCGGTCAGGGCCCGTTGGGCGGATCGGCTCTCGCTCGCCGCGCTGGCGGACTGGTTGCGCGTTGGGTCTTCCTGCCCGGCCGCATCGGGGTTGTCGATCAGCCTGGCGAGCAGCGCCGACGCCGCGCGTTGGTCGTCCGCCCGCGACCAACCGCTGCGTGCCGCGGCGTTGGGGGCGGGCGCCGGCCCCGGCCGAGGCTGCACGGGCCGCTCGCGCGCCGCCGCGCCCGACGCCGCGATCGGTTGGGCCTGCTCGAGCACCGCCAGCGGCGTGTCGCGTTGCTGCGGCGCCCGGCGGCTGGGGAGCATGATGGAGGGCCCCTCGAACGACCGCTCGGCGAGCGGCATCGGCGTTTGCTCGGCTCGCAGCGTCGGTTCGATACGCGGCAGTTCCGCCACCCGCTGCCGGCGGGCGGCCTCGGGCGGCGCGGCGGGGCTCACCACGGGGATGCGCTGCATCGGCTGCGGCGGGGCGGGGCTGGCCGCCGCGGTTTCTGCCGTGGCCGGCCGCCGTTGTGGCGCGGGGGTCGATGCAACGACCGGCGCCGCGGCGGCGATCGGGAGGTCTTCCAGCGAAGGGAGCGGGGTCGCGGCCACGGGCACGGGGGGCGTGAAGTCGCGGGCCGTCTCGACGGCGGGCGCCGGCCTGGGCTCGACCCGCGGGGGCGCCGCCCGGTCGCGGGTGGGGGTCGTCGCTACGCCCGGCGCGGTGTCTCGCATGTGCGCCCGCTGGCCCGGGTTCTCTGCCAGCCTCGGAGCCGCCGACTCGGGGCGGGGCAGGGCGATCGTGTGGGGGAGCTTCTGCGTGGCGTCGATGGGCGCCTCTGGGGGCGCAATATCCGCTACTTCCTTGGGGGCAGAACGCTCCCGCGAAGGCTCGAGGGTCGCTAGCTGGGCGGCGCCGATCGCCAGCGGCCGTTCGAAGTCGGCCTGCTCGTCGGCGTGCGTCAGGTCTACCTCCACCCGGTCGGGCTCCTTGGGCGCCGGCGTCTCGACCGCCGCGGGGACCGCTGCTGCACGCAGCGCGTCCGCGAGCACGGTCAGGTCGAAGACCGCCAGGGCGACGACCAACGCCGTGTGGGCCAGCAGGCTGAGCGCCACCGCAAACTGCAGCCGCCGCGCGAGCCACGCCCGCCGCATGCCGATCGTCCACACCAGCAGCACGACAATCGCCGCCAGCACGCCGAGGCGGACGAACCCGTTCCGCAAGGGGTCGGGCTGGTCGAAGCCCCCGAGGGCGAGCACCACTCCCGCCGACATCCCCGACCACATCGCCAGCAGGTACGCGGCGCGCCGCCCGTGCCGGGGGGAGTCCTGCCCCGGATCGGCGGCCGTCAGCAGCGGCGGCGGTGCCGATGGCTCGGGGGTGATACGGCGCTGATCGAGCAGGGCGGGCATGGGGAGCGGCGGAGCGTAGCCGGGGCGCGGTTACTCGGTGGCGATCGTGTAGTTCTTGATCCTCGCCTGGTTGCAGGCGTCCATCACCGCCACCAGCGAGCCTGTCCGGCTGTCCTGGTCGGCCCGGATCGTGACGCGTTGCCTCCCAGGGTTCGAGTCGTTGGCCGCCTGGAGTTTGGCGCGCAGGCCCCGGACGTCGAGCCTCTGGCCGTCGACGAAAAAATCACCCGTCGGCGTCAGGTTCACGAAGATCTCCTTCCCCGGGAAGATCGTCGGCGTGGCCTGGCTGGCCCTGGGCAGGTTCACTTCCATATCGCGTTCTTCTTGCTCAAACCGCGATGCGACCAGGAAGAAGATCAGCAGCAAGAACACGACATCGATCAGCGGCGTCATGCTGAGCACGCCTACGGACCTGCCTTTTTGGATGCTTACTGCCATTTTGGTTCTACGAACGGTAGGAAACCGCAAAGACGCCAAGACGCGCCACGAAACGCAAGCGATGCGGGGGGTCGACCGGGGGACTGAATGTTAACTCTCGCAGCAAACTCTCAAACACTTTCTTGATCTTCTTCCGGCGGATTGGTCACCGAGCTCATCAAGATCAACCACGCGCGTCTTGGCGCTCTTGGCGGTTCCACGTCCGTTACGTCGCCGAGCGGACGTCTGCATGGGGGGCGGGGACAGGGTGGGGGAGGTCGGTCGGCTGGCGGCGGGGTCCGCCGCTCGCTAGATCGCGTGGGTCGAGCCTGAGCTTCCCCTCGTAGCGGTCGAGCTGCGGGATGATCTCCGCCAAGAAGTCTTGCGTGTCTCGCAGCATCCGCAGGATGCGTCCCTCGAACATGTGGGCCAGCACCGCGGCGGGGATCGCCACCGCCAGCCCGGCGAGCGTGGTCACCAACGCCACGTAGATCCCCTCGGCCAGCGCCTGCCCCTTGTTCGAGCCGATCGGCAGGTTCGCGGTGGCGAAGAACGACTGGATCATCCCCCAGACCGTCCCCAGCAGCCCCAGCAGCGGCGCCACCGCGGCCGCCATGTTCAGCGTGCGGACGTTGCTGTAGAGCCGGTCGGCCTCGCGTTGCGAGGCTTCGCTGACCGCGTGCTCAACCTCGCTCTGCGGCCGCCCGGTCTTCAGCAGCATCGCTTGGGTGACACGCGCCGCCGACGACGGGTAGCGTTGGCACAGCGCGTACGCCAAGCGGGGGTCGATGGCGCCGTCGTCCGCCAGCCGGCGGAGCCCTGCGAACAGCCCCCGCGGGGCCACCGCGCGCCGCCGCAGGCCGATCCACCGCTCTAGACCGATCGCCAGCACCAGCAGCGACAGCAGCCCGATGGGGATCATCAGCGGGCCGCCGCTGAGCAGCAGCTCGAGGTAGTTGAGCGAGGCAGCGTCCCCCGGCTCGGCCTCCGCGGCTTCTGCCGCAGGGGGCGCGAGCGCTTGTTCGGCCAGCCGAGAGGGGTCGGGGGGCTGGGCCTGAGCAGGGGCGACCAACGCGCCCGCCAAGCAGACCAACAAGATTGCGATCCGATTCATCAGCCGTATGGTTCCCACATCGCCTTGAACAATTGCCTACCCCCGGGGCAGGATTTCATCATTCCCGGTCCAACGCTTGCCCGCAACGGGTGATTCCAAGATTGCTCACCCCACCGGACGGCCCGACGGAGCGGCCCCCGCGCGGACTGGTTGCCGCTCAACCTGCGGCTGCCTGCACGCTACTGGGGTCGCTTGGCGAGGATCGCTCGCGCCTCCCGAGTCTTGGCGTGATCGGGGAAACGCGTCACCAGCTCGCCAAGTAATTTGTCCGCCGCCTGTTGTCGTTCTAGCTGCTCGAGGCAACGCGCCGCCTCGAACAAGGCTTCTGCCTGCCACGGTTGATACTCGACAGGCGACTGGGGGGCCCCGTAGCCGTAGGCGACCTGAAAGAAGGTGCGAACGGCGGGCTCGTACTGCTTCTCGGCGAACTGGAGCTCGCCGATCATGAACTTCGAGCGTGCCGAAAGCGGGGCGTCGTTCTTCTCGGCGAGCGTCTGGAACACCGGCATCGCTTCGCCGCTCCGTCCCAGCTTGACCAGCGCCCATGCCCGCTCGTAGGAGATCTCGTCCGCCTGGGGCGACTGGCCGTGGCGCTGCTGGGCCTCGTCCAGCAGCGACAGGCTCTCCTCCCACTGCCCGAGCTGACCGGCCGATTGCCCGGCGTGCAGCGCGGCCAGCGAGGCCAGCTCCGCGCGGGGCGATCCCCCCGGGCCCAACGCCTCGCGGTACGCCTTGATCGCCGCGGCGTAGTCCTTGGCGCCAAACCGGCACTCGCCCAGCATCACCTTGGCGTCCGCGGCCAAGCCCCCTTGGGGGGCGAGAGCGAGCTGCCCCGTAAACGCTTCGGCCGCGGGGGCGAACTTCTCTTGGCGGTAGCGTGACCAACCGAGCAAGTGCAGCGCTTGCTCTTTGAGGTCGGCGTCGGCGGCTTGCTCCGCAGCGAGCGCAAAGGCGGCCTCGGCCCGATCGAGCTCGCCCAACGTGTAGGCAACGTCGCCTAGCTGGTAGCGGGCCTCGGCCGCGAGCACGGGCGACTTCTTGCTGGCCGCGGCGCGTTCGAACAGCCGCACGGCTAGCTGGTCGTCGCCGGCGGCGCGGGCGAGCAGCGCCCGCTGGTACATCGCCTGCTGGGTGACGTCCGAATCGGGATGGTTTCGGATCACCTTCTCAAACGCCGAAGCCGCGTCTTGCGGGCGTTCGAGCGCCGCGAGCGCCGCGCCCCGCAGGTACAGGGCCTGCGGCTCGTCGGCGTTGGCGCCGTCGAGCGCCTCGAGCGCCTCGCGGTGCTTGCCCGCGCCGAACAGGGCGGTGGCAACCATCATCGCCTTTTGTGGGCTGGCCGCGCCGTCCGAACCGGCGAGCAGCGCCGCGGCCTCGTCGTTCTTGCCCTGGGTAATTAGCTTTCTTGCGGCGGCCAACCGCGCGGCGCCGGCCGCTTCGGCCGCGCGCTCCGCCAGCGGGTCGTTGGGGAACTGCTTGAGCAGCCGGTCGGCCAGACGCTGGGCCTCGGCGAACTGATCGGCGCTCATCGCCGCCGTGGCGGCCAGGTAGAGCGCCCGGGGCGCCAGCGCCCCCTGCGGGGCGTCGTCGGCCACGGCCAGGTACGCGGCCACGACCTTGGTCGCCTCGGTCTTCTCTGCGCCGGCCAGGCCGTCTGCGCGGTCCATTAGCAGCTTGTTCTTCCAATCCGCCGCCGGGCCGGTGGCCAGCGCCGCGTCGGCCTGCTTGAGGGCGAGGTCGGGGCGTTTCTCTTTTAAGAGCGCCTGACAGTGCCAGTGGGCCGCTTCGGCCGAGTCCGGCCAGGGCGCTGCTTTCCAGGCCGCCGAGAACCAACGGGCCGCTTCGCCGTACCTCTCCGCGAGGAAGCAGCACTTGCCCGCCGCGAGCCGGGCGTCCGCCGCCAGCGGCGATTGCGCGTGCTTCTCGACCAGGGCCTTGTAGGCCGCGGCCGCTTCCTCGAATTTCTCAGCGCGGTAGAGGCAGAAGCCCTGCCGCTCGAGCGCGTAGTCGGCCTCCGGAGCGCCGGGCAACTTGGCGGCGGCCTCGAAGTCTTGCGCCGCCGGCAGGAACTGGTCGAGCGCCAGCCGGGCGGCGCCGCGGCCCATCAGCGCCTCGCCCCGCGAGGCGTTGTCTAGGCCGGCGGACGAGAGCAACGCGTCGTAGGCGCTCAGCGCCTGCTGAGGCTCTCCCGCGTCCACCAGCGTCGCGGCGAGCCTCAGCCTCGCGCGGCGGGCCAAGTCGCCATCGGGGCTGGACTTCAGGAAGCCGCGGAATGCTTCCGCGGCGGGCCCGAGCTGCCCCAGCGCCGCCAGGGTCTCGCCGCGGTAGAAGCGAGACTGGTCGACAAACTTGCTCTTGGGAAAACGCCGGATGAGGTTGTCGAACGACTCTAACGCGGCCCGCATGGCCGGTTCATTGAGCGTCGGCCCCGGAGACTGGTTGAAGTAGGCGAGCCCCAAGTTCGCCAGGGCAGGCTCGACGAGCGATTCGTCGCCAGAGTTGTCCACGACCGTCTCGAAGAGGCCGGCCGCCTCGTCGAACGCCCCCAGCGAAAAGCGGCAGACCGCCAGGTTGTAACGCGCCCGGGCCACCTCCGGGCCGTCGGGGTCGGCGTCGATAATCGCCTGCCACTCTTTCGCGGCCAAATCATGCAGGCCGCGGTCCTGCAGGGCGATGGCGCCGGCGAAATCCGCGGCGCACACCGGCGCCGAGACCAGCAGTCCCGCCGCGAGAAAGATCCGATAGCAAACGTTGAGCATGCAGGATTATCGCCCAATGGCGCCGCATTTGGCTAGCACAAACGCGGCTAAGGGTGCGCTTCTTTGTCGGCGGGACCGCCCGCGCTGTGCGGCGTGCCCCCCGCCAACCGGTACGATTCTCCCCCGCGGAGCCCAACTATTTCGGTCCTTGCCCCTGCATTCGGAAGGCCCGCCGACTTTTCTGGGCGACCACGGCGCAACTCTTGCTTGACACTTTACTTACGGCGCGTTGCAATAGTACTAGCAGCACGCGGGCCGGCGTCGCTCCCGAAATACAGAAACGTCTCCGAGGTACGCCGTGACCGGCCCACAGTCTCATTCTGCGCACTTCCTACCCTCTGCTGCGCGTCGCCTGCCCGCCCGACGGGCCCGCTCTCTGCGCGGCATTACGCTGGTCGAGATGCTCGCCGCGATGGCGATCACCCTGGTGATGATGGCCGCCGCGGTGACCGTGTTCGCCAATATCAGCAGCAGCGTCTCGCGTCGCCGGGCGACCATGGAGATGAACACCCAGCTCCGCCACGTCCGCGGCGTGCTGCAGCGCGACCTAGCCGGCGCCACCTGCCCGGCCATCCCTTGGCAACGCCCCGAGTCGAACCACGGGTACCTGGAGATCATCGAGGGGCCGCGCACCGACTTCGACCCCAGCATCTGGCTGCGAGACACCAACAACGACGGTCTCCCCGACGGCCCCGGCGGTTTGTCGCTGGACCTAGCGGTGTCGCAGATCCCCAGCAGCACCGCGCTTGTGCTCCCCGGGTCAGAGTACCTCTACGCCACCCCGACCAGCGTCACCAGCGCGCAGGGCGTGACCGATGGCCGCGGCCTGGGGGACTGGGACGACACGCTGATGCTCACCGTGCGGAACGAGACCGAGCCGTTCGTGGGCCGCGTGCCGCAGCTATCCAACGTGACCGACACGTTCCCCAACTGGGGGTTCCGCACAGTGGAGTCGCCGCTGGCGGAGGTGGTGTGGTACGCGCTCGAGAACCCGGTCGAGCCCGTCGGCGCCCAGTCCAACTACTTCTTCGGCGAGGGGTTCCGCACCGTCTACCGGCGGGCGTTGTTGATCCTGCCGTCGATCGACCTCGGCCTGGTGGTCGGCACCACACGGGTCGGTCCGGGGGTGGCGCGGGTCTTGGGCGACGGCGTTGACAAGAACGAAGTCGACCAAGCCATCGCGTCGCTGGTGGCCTTCCAATCGATCTACGACCTCTCGGTCCGGCTGGAGTGGGACCCGCAGCTCGGCGCGGACGGACGCTGGAAGCTGGTCGCCAACACGCTGGCTGACTTGACCAAGCGAGAGAACCGCTACGAGCACCACGGCTACTACGACGACAGCACAGGGCAGGGGAGGCGTTTCCCGTTCGCCGCCCTATCGATCGGATCGGGTTACACCAATGGCGGTGGGGTCTCCTTTGTTCAGGACCCAGAGTTCGCGGCGCCGGCCCCCGCCGCAACCGGCAGCGTCGTCGTCAACAACGGCGCCATCGTGGCGTACGGGGTGACGGCCCGCGGATCGTACGCGGTGCGGCCCTTTGCTCGACCCACTACGCCGTCCAGCTTCCCCGCCACGGCCCGCGTGGTCCTGCTGGAGATCGGCAACGGTCGAGGCGAGGTCGCCTACATCACCCACGGCATGGCGCCGCTGGCCGGCGACCGCCGCGGCCAGGACGTGATGCTGACCGACGCCGCGGCGTTCGACCTGCGGGCGTTTGACCCCGGTGCGCCGCTGTACCAGCAGAACGTGGCCAGCTTGGTGGTGCAGCCCAGCGACGCGAGCTGGGTCGCGGCCTACCAGGCAGATGTGAACCTCGACAACGCTGTGGGGAGCATCGCCGCGAACAACGGCTGGTCGTACGTCGGCCAGGGCGCCTACGTCGATCTCGGCTACGGGTTCGACCGCCTGAACATCGCCGGCAACACCACCGCTCGGCAGTTGGCCTTCCCGGGCCTGGCCGCCAGCCTCACCGGCGCCGAACCCAAGTTCTTCGAGGCTCGCGCTATCCGCAACGTCAACACCGGCGCCGACATCGCACCTGGCTACTCCGTCTACGACACGTGGTCGCGACACTACGAGAACAACGGCATCGACGAGGACGGGGACGCTATGTTCGACGAGTCGACCAACGGGTTTGACGACCGCGACCCACGCGGCGGCGGAAACCTGTCTTTGGTAGACAACAACGCAGACCTCCCCATCAACGGCGTCGACGATCCCTCGGAGCGCGAAACCGCTCCCCCGTACGAGACGCCGCTGCGCGGCGTTCAGGTCTCGATCCGCGCCTACGAACGCGACAGCCGGCAGCTCCGCGAAGTGAGCGTCCGCCAGGCGTTTGTGCCGAAGTAGCCCGGCAGCCGCCATGGACGACTCCACCCACCGTATCCGCCTCCGCGGCCCCTGGCTGGCCGCCGACGGGGGGCGGGTGAGGCTGCCCGCCTCCTGGGCAGAAGCGCTGGGCGGAGCCGGCGAGGGGTCGCTCTCGCGGCGGTTTCAGCGTGGTTCTATCTCTACCGAGCACGACCGCGTTACGGTGCACGCGGAGTCCCCGCACCATCTTCTTGGGGTCACGCTGAACGCTGCGGCGATCGAGCCCGGCGCCGACGATGTCGCGGCGATGCTGCAAGACTCCAATACCCTTGAAGTGCGGCTCCGCCGCTCGGAACCCGCGGGAGCGAACCCCGCGTCGGTGCTGGAGGTCTGGTTGGAGGTTGAGGACGGGTAATCGCGATCCGAACTCCGCGCCCTCTCGAAGCACCCTCCCCAGCGGCGCTCCCCGGACTATCGGCGGAGGCCGACGGCGCGCAAAATCCCTCTAAACAAAACTCCCCGACACCCCTCACACAGAACAATGCCCAACTGCGTCCTTGCGTATTCCGGCGGCCTCGACACCTCCGTCATCCTCGGCTGGCTCCAGGACCAGGGGTACGAAGTCCACTGCGTTTACGTCGACGTCGGCCAGCCCTGTGAAGACCGCGACGCGATCATGCAGAAGGCCCACAACTGTGGGGCCGCCTCGGCGCGGCTGGTCGACGTGCGTGAGGAGCTGTGCCGCGACTTTGCCTTCCCGGTGCTGCAGTGGCAGGCCAAGTACGAGGGGATCTACCTGCTGGGGACCTCGATCGCGCGGCCGCTGATCTCCAAGGCTTGTCTGGAGGTAGCGCGTGAGGTCAATGCAGAGGCCTACGCCCACGGCGCCACCGGCAAGGGGAACGACCAGTGCCGCTTTCAACTTGCGGCCGAGGCGCTCGACCCGAACGTCAAGATCCTGGCGCCCTGGCGGATGGAGTCGTTCCGCTCGCTCTTCCCGGGCCGGAAGGAGATGATCGACTACTGCGACGCGAAGCAGATCCCGGTCAAGGCGTCGCTGGCCAAGCCCTACAGCAGCGACGAGAACTGCCTGCACATCAGCTACGAGGCGGGCGAGCTAGAAGACCCCGCCGTGTGCGGCGTCGATCGCGTTGACTTCGGGATGACCGTCTCGCCGCAGCAGGCGCCCGACAAGGTGGAGGAGGTGACGATCGGCTTCGAGTCGGGCGTCCCCACCTCGGTCAACGGGAAAGTGCTTTCGGCGCTCGCGGTTGTCGAGACGCTCAACCAGATCGCGGGACGCAACGGCGTGGGGCGGATCGACATCGTCGAGAACCGCTTCGTCGGCATGAAGAGCCGCGGCGTGTACGAGGCGCCCGGCATGACCCTGCTGTACGCCGCCCACTTGCAGTTGGAGCAGCTCACCCTGGACCGCGACCTGGTGCACCTCCGCGACCGCATCAGCCCCGAGGTGGCCGAGATGGTCTACTACGGCTTCTGGTACGGGGCCAAGATGGACGCCCTGATGGCGTTCATCCGCGAGGCGCAGCGGCCGGTCACTGGCGAGGTGAAGCTGGGGCTCTACAAGGGGAACATCCTCATCCACAGCCGCACCAGCCCCACGAGCCTGTACGACGCCGCGATCGCCAGCATGGAAGGGGGCGCCGCGGACTACGACCAGACCGACGCCGCCGGCTTCCTCCGCCTGCAGGGCCTCCCGGGCCGCGTGCAGAGCCGGGTGCGCCCCCGGGAGTGGTGAGCCCCCACAGGCGCCAGCCCCGCTGCTAGAGCATCCCAAGAGCTATTAGCCGATGGGCTCCGCCCCGTCGGGGTGAATCGAACGACGCTGTTTTCCAAGCACCCCGACGGGGCGGAGCCCGTCGGCTGTTTTCGCGTTTTGGGGCCGCGTTTTGGAGCAAGGAGCACGATCGACCGCTGGTTCTGCTAGCGGCGTCGGTTCGGTCTTTTGTCGGGAGGCCCACTTCTGTAGGCTCCGCGGCCCAGGTCCTACGAGGCCGGTGCGCTATGACCGAAACGATATCCTTGCCGATGCACGCTTGCCCCCACCCGCGACGGATCCTGGTGATCCGCCTGCGGCAGCTCGGCGACACGCTGCTGGCGACGCCGCTGCTGCGACAGCTACGCAGGCTCTACCCGGCCGCCGAGATCGACGTGCTGTGCCAGCCACAGAACGAAGCGATCCTGCGGCACAACCCGAACATCGACCGGCGGATCATTCTGCCCGCGGGCGCCGGGGTCCGGCGGTTTTTGGAGGTCGCGGCCGGCCTGCGCCAGCAGAAGTACGACTGGGTGCTCGACAGCCAAGCGATGCCGAAGACCGCGGTGCTGACCCGGCTGTCGGGCGCCGCGCGTCGCGTCCCGCTCCGCAGCCGGCCGCTGCGTAACCGGCTGTTCTACACCCACGCCATCGACGATGCGCAAGCGCCGCTGGAGTACGCCGGCCGCCAGAACCTGAGGCTGACGCTCGACCCGCGGGTCGACCTCGACGACCTGGCCCTCGACTTCCCGATAGGGCCGGAGTCCGAGGCCGTGGCGGACCGTTTCGCGCGCCGCTACCTGGCGGGCCCCACCGCGGCGATTTTTGTCGTCGCCAGCACGCCCGAGAGGCAGTGGCCCTTGGAGCGTTTCGCGGAGCTTGCCGACCGGTTGGCCGACAGCGGGCTGCGGCCGCTGCTGCTCTACGGTCCGGGCCAGGAAGGGGCCGCCCGCAGCGTCGCCGATCGCATGCGGCGCCAGGCGCTAGTCGACTACCCGCAGCTCGGGTTCGCGGAGCTGCGCGGCGTGCTCGCACGCTGCGACCTGTTCATCGGCAACGACGGCGGCCCGCACCACGTCGCCACGGCGGCGGGCGTGCCGAGCGTCACCCTGTTCCGCATCAACCCGGTGCGGTGGTCCCCCCCTGCGCGGCCCCACCAGCGCTTCGTCGCCTCGACCGACGTCGCCTCGCCGCACGAAGCGTGCGGCCTCTTCACCCCCGAACCGTTCGAGTCGATCCCCGTGGACGCCGTCTGGCGCCAGATCGAACGGAGCCTCTCGGCGCCGGCGCTGCGCGTTGCGTAGGTCCGCCTGGCAGGTCAATATACTGCTGCCCGCTAGGGGCGAGCGGTTAGGGGCGAGGGGCGAGTACGCGCAAGCGATGGAGAGGCTGTCTTGGATAGCTACCGTGATCTAAAAGTCTGGCAGGCTGGCATTGCCCTTAGCCTGGATATCTACCGCGCGACCAAGCAGCTTCCGAAAGAAGAGCTTTACGGCCTAGTAAGTCAGATGAGGCGCGCCGCAGTTTCGATACCCTCCAATGTCGCCGAAGGACATGCACGCGGCTCGACACCGGAATTCCTGCGATTCTTAGCGATCGCTCGTGGTTCTCTGGCAGAGCTGGAGACGCAGCTCATCATTGCGACTCGGCTGGAGCTCTTGCGACAAGACAGCTCCAACGAGATCCTTCATAAAGCAGACGAGCTGAGTCGGATGCTCAGTGGCCTAAGGACATCACTTCAAAAACGTCTGCCTCAAAAGTAAGGCCGCAAGCCGTACTCGCCCCTCGCCCCTCGCCCCTCCTTCATGTACCTAAGCAACAACCCAGTCCTTCAGCACGAGCTGCTTGCGAACCTCCGCATGCCGCGGGCGTTCTTGTTGCTTGCGGCTTACATTGGGCTGCTGGGTGTGGTGGTGATGCTGGCCTGGCCGGAGGCGCAGAAGGTTGACTTGGCGCAGCCCGAAGAGGCCAAGCGGCTGGTGAACCTGTTCTTCTTGGGGCAGTACCTGCTGGCGTCGCTGATGGCGCCCAGCTTCGCCGCGGGGGCGATCACGGGCGAGAAAGAGCGGCTCAGCTTCGAGATGCTGCTGGCCAGCCCGCTGAGGCCCGGGGCCATCGTGCTGGGCAAGCTGCTGGCGGCGCTGACGCACCTGGGCATCTTGATGCTCTGCTCGCTGCCGATCGTGATGCTCTGCCTGCCGCTGGGGGGCGTCTCGGCGTACGAGGTGTTTGCCGCGTACTTTGCCATGATCACCAGCGTGGCGCTGTTCGGCGTCATCAGCCTGTGGGCCAGCAGCATCTTCCAACGGACCAGCGCTTCGCTGGTGGTCTCCTACTTGCTGATCTTGCCTCTGGCCATGCTGGGGGTGCTGATGTGGAACGCGTTGGGCCGGGTCGGCGGGATCCGGTTGGCGGTGATCCTGGTCTTCTTTCCGGCGGTCTGCCTGACCCTCAGCACCGTGCTGTGGCGGCAGGCGTGTCGGCGATTGCTCTACCCGGCCGACCTGGGGTCCGGCGGCGCCGAGGTGATCGACCTCGAGTCGGAGTCGCAGAAGTCGGTGGGGCTCTACATCAAGCGCGACGAGTTCCCCGACAAGCTCTTCGCCCCCCCCAAACGCACCACCTTCATCGAAGACGGCGTCAACCCGATCTACGACAAGGAGATGCGGAGCGAGATCTTCGCCCAGGGGACGCTGATGCTGCGCGTGGTGATCCAGGTGAGCATGGCGCTGGCCATCCCCATCATGGCCTGCGCGCTGTACATCTGGCCCTGGTACGCGCCGTGGTACATCGCGTACGTGATCTTGTTCAACATGCTCGTCGGCCCGGTCTTCTCAGCGGGCAGCGTCTGCAGCGAACGCGAACGCCAGACGCTCGACCTGCTGCTGGTGACGCTCATCACCCCCTGGCAGATGATGTGGGGCAAGCTGCTCTCGGGGCTGCGCGTCTCGAGCGTGCTGACCGGGTTCTTGTTGTGGCCCGTGCTGCTGGCGTGCGTCATGCCGGGCATCGGCTTCTTGACCAACCTGCCGACGATGGCCGGCTACATGTTAATCGTGGCATTCACCTGCCTGACCACGGCGATGACGGCCCTGGCCGCCTCGACGCTGTTCCGCAAGTCGAGCACGGCGCTGATCGCCAGCTACCTAGTGGTGGTGACGCTGTTCGCCGCCCCGGTAGCGGCCCGGTTCTTCACAGAGACCTTCTTCCGCGGCGCCCCCGCATCGAGCGCCGTCGAGGCGATGCAGTCCACCAGCCCGCTGGCCGCGGCCTTCGCGCTGCCGCTCTCGATCGAACGTGGGGAGCGGGGCCAGACCAACTTAGCCCAGGCCGCCGGCGAGCCCTACATCGTTCTGGGGTTCTTTGGCTGGTCGGTGGCGTACAACCTGGTCGTCCTCGGGCTGATCGTCTGGTTGTTCCGGTCGCGGTGGCGCGTGGCGGACTAGCGCGCCCGGGGCGGGCCTCGGGTCGCCCCGGTTGAAGCGGTTTGACGGGGCCCGCGGCCGGCGTTCTGAGGGCCGGCGGCCGTTTGATTGACGGAGGTTGAACGGCCAATTAGGATCGGGACTAGGCCGTTTTCTCGTCCTTCGACCGAGGCAAGATCTCCTCCAAGCTCCTTCCCGCACACGTGCGGAACCACCCAAGGTAACGCTAAGCCAGCAAAAGCGGCGGCCAAGCCCTCTCTCGGCGGCGCAACGATCTACGCGATCGCGGCGCCGGTCGGAGCGCTTGGCCGCCGCTTTTGGTTCTAGGCGACCCGGGTGGCGCACCTACACCGAGGCAGAACTACATGCATACCTATTCACGCTCCGCAGCGATCATGCTGGCGGCGCTATGCCTCTCTGCCGACAGGGCCGCCGCGTGCGTCCTCTGTGAGCAGGGCGCCTGCCCTCTGCACGCCCACGTGGTCATCGGCGGTGGCGAGGACGTCCCCCTGCTCGCCTCGGAGTTCGACCCCGGCGTGCCCGCTTTCCAGGTCAGCGCGCGCTGGACCTCCACCGCCACCCAGCCCTCCTTCAGCGGCGGGACCGGCGCCATCGGCTCGCCGGCCATTATCACCTGGGGCGTCGTGCCAGACGGCACGCCGGTCTTTGCCGGGACGTACGGAAACGACCCCAGCAACCTTATCGCCACCTTCGACGGGCTCTACCCTTCCGGCGGGCTCCCTTCGGACCCGCTGATCGACCGCCCGTGGATGCAGCTTTACAAGCAGGTGTTCGATCGCTGGTCGGAACTCGGCGGCGTGAGCTTTGTGTACGAGCCCAACAACACAACCTCGGGCATCTCGACCGTGACCGGCACGCTGGGTGTGAACTCCGACATCCGGATCGCCGGCCACCTGATTGACGGCGAGGTGCCCGGCGTGCCGTCGATCGTCGCCATCAACTACTTCCCGAACAACGCCGACCAGGTGCTCGACACCGCAAACGTGCTCTTCTACGGCAACACGGAGCTCAACTCGCTCCGCTTCCGCAACACGGTCGGCCACGAGATCGGCCACGCGTTGGGGTTCAACCACGTCGAGGACCGCGCCGAGTACGGCATCCTGATGGAGCCGCGGATCACGATCGGGTTTGACGGCCCGCAGTTCGACGACATCCTGGCGCTGCACCGCAACTACGGCGACCGGTTGGAGAAGAGCGGCGGCAACGACACCGCCGCGACCGCCACACAGGCCGGCGTGATCTCGCCCGGCGGCTCTTGGCAGATCGGCACGTCGGCCGGTTCTGCGGTGGTGACGCCGGACCAGTCCGACTTCATCAGCATCGACAACCTTTCGGACGTCGACTACTACGAGTTTTCTGTCGCCCAGGCGATGCTGGTCGACGTCCGGCTCACGCCGGTCGGCCCGTCGTACGGGATCGACGCCGCGAGCGGGGACCCGCTGTTCGTCACGTCGCACCTGGCCGACCTCAGCCTCGAACTCTTGGCCAACAGCCAGACGGTCGGGTTCGCAAACCTGCGTGGCTACGGCTTCGCAGAGACCATTTCGGGCCTCCAGGCGCTTCCGGGGGTGATCTACCACGCGGTGGCCCGCGGAGTGTCGGGGCAGGTGCAGATGTACCGCCTTGAGATCTCGGCCGTCCCGGAGCCGGCCTCGGCGCTGCTCATGGCCCTAGGGCTCGCGGCGTTCGCGCGTTGCCGGCGTTGGCGCGGCGCGTGTGCGTAGGCCAACGGAAGCACGGATCGCCGGGCCGCGCCCGTCGTGCGTCGCTGTCGGCTCGGCCGGCTAGCTTGACGCTCGCTCGATGCGACGCGATAACCCACCCCATATGGAACCCCCCGCGCCGCTGACGCAAGACGACCGCGACCTGCTGCACTACGAGACGCGTCTCACGCGTCCCGTGGCCGCCAAGGCGGCAGAGTTCTGCGCCGACGGCCGGCTGCGGCACGTGATCTTTTCCGGGCAGTTGAGCCCCCATCTGCTCGACGCCCTGGCGGGCACGGCCGATCGGATCCGGCTGCTCTCTCAGACCCGTGCGGGGCAAGACTTTCTCATCGGCCTCGCCCCCCACAAGCGGGCCATGCTGTACTTTACGCAGCCCTCAACGCGGACCTTCCTCTCCTTCATGGCGGCCTGCCAGATCTTGGGGATCACCTGCAACGAGGTCCGCGACCCCTCTACTTCGAGCGAGACCAAGGGGGAGACCCGTTTCGACTCGATCCGGATGTTCAGCAGTTACTTCGACCTGATCATCATGCGTTCTCCCATCGCTAGGCTGGCCGAGTGCTGCGCCTACCTGATGAACGACCTGGAGGCCAGCGGCTCGCGCAGCGTGCCGATCATCAACGCCGGCTCCGGGGCCGACGAGCACCCCACGCAGGCGCTGCTGGACATCTACACGCTGCAGCGGACGTTCAACTTCGAGAACCCAAAGGACTCCCCCGGCGCCGGCAAACTAGAAGAGCTGCGCAAACAGCACGGCTTCGAGGGCCTGGAGCGGGGCCTGGCGGGGAAGACGTACGGGTTCTGCGGAGACATCTGCCGGGGCCGCACCGTGCGGTCGCTGGCGATGCTGCTGGCCGCCTACCCCGGCGTGCGGCTGGTGTTCATCACCCCCGACCACCCGCGGCTGCGTATGCGAGACGACCTGCGGGATCGGCTGCGTGAACGGGGCGTCGCCGTGGTCGAGCTCGACTCGTTCGAGGCCGCCATCGACGGGCGGCCCGCCATCGAGCAGATCGACGCGCTCTACATGACCCGCGTACAGAAGGAGCACAACGAGCCCGGCGACGCCGAATCGCTCGCGGCGATCGACTTCAGCCAGTACCGGCTCAGCATGGCGCTTGTGTCGCGGATGAAGCGGTACGCCCCCATCCTGCACCCGTTCCCGCGCGACCAGCACTTCGGCGAGATCCCGCACGAGATCGACAACGACCCCCGAGCGATGTACTTCCGGCAAGCAAGAAACGGCATGTGGATCCGCGCCGCGTTGCTGGCCCACGTGCTGGGCCTCGACGTGGCGGCTGCGCCGCCGGGGCTAGGGGCTAGGATTTAGTGGCTGGGGTTTAGTGGCTGGGGCTTGGAGATTGAGGCTTGGAGATTGGGGCCGCGCCAGGCGGTCGCCCTGCGTGGTACTCTGGTCCGGCCCGTCGCGCGCAAAATCGCGGCAACGTTGACCGATCGCCGTGCGCGTCCCCAGCCCCTACCCCCAACCCCCAGCCACGGGGGCGCAGCCCCCATGTTCTTGATCGACGGCTACAACCTGCTGCACGCCGCCGGGGTGTTCGCCCAAGGGCAAGCGGCCGGCACGCTGCAGGCCGAACGCGAGGCCCTGCTGGCGATGCTCGCGGGCCGGCTCACCGCCAAGCAGCGGCGGGTGACGACAATCGTGTTCGACGCGGCCGGCGCGCCGCCGGGGTTGCCCGATACCGCGACCCACGAATCAATCAAGATCCGCTACGCCCGCGGCTACGAAGACGCGGACGCGCTGCTGGAAGAGATCATCGAGCAGCACCGCGCGCCCAAGGGGATGGTGGTAGTCTCCAGCGACCACCGCGTGCAACGCGCCGCGCGGAGCCGGGGCGCCCGCTGGGTCGACAGCGAACAATGGGTGCGGGAGCTCCCGCGGGTCAAGAAGCGCAATCCTTCGGACCGCCTCGAAAACGCCCCCGGCATCGGCGACGCCGCGTACTGGGCGGAGCAGTTCAGCGACGCGGAGACGATCGCGGCGCTCGAACACGCGGCCGCCGAAGAAGCACGGCGCAAGGGGAGCGTCCCCCGGCGTCCCCCCGAGGACCCCAAGCAACCGCTCCCGCCAAAGAAGCCTAAGAAGGAGCAGCAGCGCTTCGGCGAGGGGATCTTCGAAGGGTTCCCGCCGGGGTACGGCGAAGACCTCCTCGACGGCCCCGACATATCTTGACGTGGGCGATGGACGAACGCGCGAGCCGGGCCGTCCCCGGCCCCGGCGGCCCCTGAAGCAGGGGTCGACCCAGTCGAGCCGCGCCGGGGGCGGGGACGCCCCGGCTCGCAAGGCCGGGGAGCGCTAGTTGAGGTCGCCCGCGGGGGCTGGTTCGGTGACCGGGCTCATCGTGAAATCGCCGCTGGTGCGCAGCCACAGCCGGTAGGTCTCGCCGGGCCGCACCTGGAAGAACGGCGCGTTGCCCTGCAGCGCGCGGACCCCCAGCGATTCAAGCTTCTCCCGGTCGTGCGCAAGGTCCCAGAAATTGTCCCAGAACTGCTGCTCAAACTTGCTCGGCATGCCGCCGCGGGCGTAGCCGTTGGGTTGGGCGCCCGGTTGGTCGAGCGTGAACCCCTCGTCCGCCTCCTGCTGATTGCCGAAGATGCGTTGGAACAATGCGATGGCGGTCCCCCGCTCGACGTCGGCCTGCTCGACCATCGCGTCGTTGAACTTCACGACCAGGTACTCGACGTAGACGCGGTCGCCCGGGATATCGAACCGCTTCGGCTCGCCAATCTTGATGCCGTCGGGGCTGGTTTCGGTGAACTCGACGGTGGTCAGCGTGTCGCCATCGTCCTGCTTCTTCTGATCGAGCACCCGCAGCTCCGCCACGCGCTGGTCGACCTTCAAGAGGTGGTTGGCGGCGTCGAGGCGTTCAATCTCGGCGTCCTTCTCGGCGATGGTCGCCTGGATCGTCTCGTAGTCTTGCCGCAGCTTGGTTAGCTCTTTCTCTTTGGCCTCGAGCTGCTGCTTGGGCGCATTGAAGATCGCGTACCCCTGGTACCCCGCGTACCCCGCACCCCCGACGAACACCGCCGCGATCAGCGTTCGCAGCGTGCTGTTGACAGTCTTCACGGTCTCGTTGACGGCGCCCATAGCGGCCTCGTGGGGAAGTGGTTTCGCTTCAGCCTACCCGACCCGCCCGGCGCCGGCCAATTCCATAGCTCAACATTGGCCGCAATCGCCACGGTCGACTCGCGACCACTTTGAGCCGCGAGCGTCCAGAGGTTCACGGCCTAGGCGCGCACCAGCCGCAGGGCAGGGCGAGGCGCGGTGGCGAGCTGCCGGCTCGCCGCATCGCGCCACGCAACCAGTGCGGTGAGGGCCGCGGCGGTGGCTTGAGGGCAGAACGCGTCGTCGGTTCCGCTCCAGCCGCCGTCGTCTGCCGAGGCGTCCAGCAGCCAAGCCACCGACGGCTCCAGCGCGTCGAGCTCCATTCCCGCCTCGACAACCGCCTCGACCGCGGCGGCCGTGGCGGCGGTGTCGTCTTTGCACCAGGCGCCGCTGGCGTGCTGGTGGGCCAACAACCAGTTGGCGGCGGCCTCGATGGCTACAGTGTGCTCCGCCCCGTCGCCGGCCAGGGCCAACAGCACCGCGGCGGTCGCCGGCACCGGCCCCAGCGTCGAGGAATCCCAGCCGCCGCTTAGCTGCTGCTGGACCGCCAAGTACTTTCGGCCGGCGCCGCAGGCCTGTGCGTTCTGCGGATGAACGCCGGCCGAAGCGAGCGCGCGGACCGCCACCGCGGTAGTAAGAGCGTCGGCCGATCCAGCGGAGCACCACGAGCCATCGGCTTGCTGCTCGGCCCGGAGCGATTCGGCGAGGGCCGCACGCAGCTCATCGGCAGCCGCGGCCGTGCCGGCTGCCACCTCTTCTTCCTGTGCTACGCGGAGCCAAGGGGGGGCGTCTGCCGCGCGGCCGGCGTCGGCCAGCGCCAGCAGCGCCGCTGCCCGAGCAAGGATCGATCCATCGGCGGCGCTAGCGCCCAGCGCGGTGCGGCCGGCGACGATCGCCCCGTCCAGCGGGTCCGCGCCCGTCGCCAGCAGCCCACCCAGGGCCGCGGCCGTGTTGAGCGTTTGGTCACAGGGGGCGTGGACGGCCAGCGTTTCGGCCTGCGTGTCGTGGTGCAGACGCCCCGCGAGGTCGGCCGGGCGGTTGTTGACGGCTGCTTCCCACAACGCCTCGGCGAGCGGGTCGATCGGCCGAGCCACCGCAGAGGTCGTCGCGTCGCCGGCGCCGATCAGCTCGGCTACGCCCTGCTTGGGCGAGAGCGTCACCACCGGCGTTACGCCCGATTGGGCGACCTGGCCGAACATCGCGAGCCAGCGCTGCGCATCGAGGTCGACTCCGCCCAAGCCGCCTAGCTCGGCGATCGCTTGTCGAGCGCGTCGCAGGTCGGGGTCGGCGGGGCTGGCGCCGGCCGACTTCAGGGCGAAGTAGGCCAGCACGCTGCAAGACAGGTCAACCGGCCCGTCGCCGGCGGCCGGCCAGCCTCCTGATTCGGACTGGGCGCCGCGCAGGGCTCGGCAGAGTTGTTCGGTACGCAGCGGGTCGGACGCGCCGACGCGAAGATCGAGCAGCACGAGCCGCGCGGTGAGCCCGGCGTCGATGCCGGCCCCGCTGCGCCAAGCGCCGCAGGGCGATTGGCGAGCCAGCAGAGCGGCTCGAGCCGTGACGATGGCGACCCGCGCCCCGTCGATAAGCGGAGCGGCGCCCGGAAGACGCGGGGCGACGGATCGGATGGAACGGACACGGCGCGCAGGCCGGGACTCAAATCGGAGCATCATGGCGGCATTCCTTGCGGCTGAGAGTTGTCGTCCTTGACAACCCATCACGCTCGGCGTGACGGCAGAAAATCTAACCCATCGGTCCGCGGTCTACCAACCCCGTCACGGCGAAAAACCCGGCGATTGCAGTGCTATCACCGATCGATGGGGAGCCAGAGCGAGAGCACGGCGCCCCCGCCGGGCGGGCTGGCCGCCTCGACGCGTCCCCCCAGGTCGGTCACGATCCGCCAGCACTTGCTGAGCCCGAAGCCGAGCCCCCGGCCCGCCTCGCGGCCGCTGAAGAAGGGGTCGAACAAGTGGGGCCTGACCGCTTCGGAGATCCCCGGCCCAGAGTCGTGCACCTCGATCACGCGCCAGCCGGGCGCGTCGCGCACACAAACCTCGATGGCGCCGTTCTCTCCGATGGCTTCGATCGCGTTCCGGATCACCGCGCCCAGCGCCACGGCAAGCTGCGTGGCGTCGGCCCAGACGGGGTCTTCGTCGGCGGAGGTGCTGGTCCGCAGCACGATGCCGGCCTTCTCGGCCTCGGCGCGGTGCTCGTCCGCGGATTGCTGGACGAGGGCCCAGACGTCGACGGGCGCCCTCTCCATCGCCGGCGGGCGGGCGAAAAGCATCAGGTCGGCGATCATCTCGTGCGCGCGCATCGCCTGGCGGTGGATCACCTCCAGCCAACGCCGCTTCTCGGCGTCGGTCTCGCGCTTGAGCATCGACTGCGCGCGGGCGGCGATGTTCGCCAGCGGGTTGTTGATCTCGTGCCCGGCGCCGTAGGCGAGCTCTTTCATCGCGTCGAGCTTGGCCCGCTCCAGCGCCTCGCGGAACCGCTCGGCCGAGCCGTCCGCTGGCGAGGGCAGCCGGCAGCGCCGGCGGACGGGCCGCCGCGCGCCGGGGATTTCGGGTCGGCGGGAAGGGATCGACGCCACGCGGTAGGCCCACCGACTAGCTTCTGCGATTGACAACAACGACGGCGCCGGCCAACGGGACGCGCAGGATCAACGCCTGGTTGAGCCGTTTCCTGCCGAGCCCGCGGTTCCGACTGCCCGGGGGCGTCACTGCGCGGCGGTTTCGACGTCGAGCAACTGACACACGCGGTTGGTGAGAACATCGATGTCGAACGGCTTCTTGATGAAGTCGTTGGCGCCCGCGTCGCGGAGCTTCTGGATACGGTCTTCTTCCACCATGCCGCTGATGCAGATGATCCGCACGTCGTCCATCGTCTTGTCGCCGCGCACCAGCTGGCAAACCTCAAGCCCGTTGATGTCCGGCAGCATGATGTCCAGCACAACCAGGTCGGGCCGAAACTCCTTGATCAGCATGCCGGCGCCGAAGCCGTTGTTGACGCTGCGGACGTCGAAGCGGGCGTCGCGCTCGAAGTGGTCCACCAACAGGTCGACCAGGTCCTGGTCGTCGTCCACCACCAGCACCTTGCGCTTGCCGCTATCGAGGGCGTCGGTCGGGATGCCGTTGTCCCGCATGAACGCGTACAGTTGATCGCGTGGGATGCGACGGAACCGGCTGCCCGGCACGCGGAACCCCTTGAGTTGCCCCGAGTCGAAGCAACGGATGATGGTCTGCTGACTGACCTTACAGATCTTGGCGGCTTCGCCAGTTGTGAAGACGGTTTTCATCGGTACTACCACCTCTCTCCGTAGTCGCTGGATAGACGTTCCCTGTCCGAAGGTGGACCCGCTCCACAGTTGAACCGGCTCGACGGCGCGGCGAACAACTTTCTGACGCGGCCGGCAATCAGCCGGCTCCGCCAGACCTCTGGTGTACTTGCGACCTGGCAACGCCTCCGGACTTGGGAGCCGGTCAGATACCCCGAACGGGGTATACCACCCGAGACACCCTCAGCACGCAGAGCACGGAATTGGCCTTGACGCCGCCAACCCCACCGAACCCTGCAAACCGCAGTGTTCTCCGCAACTCCCGAAGTTGCCTGAATTGCCAATCGCGTCCGAATTATATCGGGCGTCCGGGCTGAGTCAATATCGCTTGAATCAACCTAAACCCTTCTGCGGATTCCACTTACGACCGATTGACGAGAACATTGGATTTTGATTCGGCCCCGATCGGAGGGATCAGACGCCCCGCGGGCGAAGTTTCCTAGCTTGCCGTGGCGCGCGATCCACCCCGCCCGGGCGCCGCGAGGTGCACCATCAGCAACGCGATGTCGGCCGGCGTGATTCCGGCGATGCGGCTCGCTTGGGCCAGATCGGCGGGGCGGATCTTCGCCAGCTTCTCACGTGCCTCTTGCCGCATCTGCGTGAGCGCCGCGTAGTCGAGCCCCTCGGGGATGCGTTTGGCCGATAGCCGCTGTTGGCGCTCGACGTCGACGTGCTGACGCGCGATGTAGCCAGCGTACTTGGTGTCGATCTCTACTTGCTCGCAAGCATCCGCATCGAGCGAGGCCAACGCGGGGGCGATCCCCCGCACTTCGTGCCAGCCGACCTCCGGGCGGCGGAGGTAGGCCTCCAGCGGGCCCCCCGCGTGCTTCACGTCGCGCAGCGTTTGCTTGCCCCGTTCTACCTGCGCCAGCTTGTGGCGCAGCCGCTCGCTCCGCTCGTTGCCGACCAGGCCGAGCTGCGCCGCCAGCGGCGTCAGCCGACGATCGGCGTTGTCCTGACGCAGCAGCAGCCGGTATTCGGCCCTGCTGGTGAACATCCGGTACGGCTCGTCGACCCCTCGGGTCACCAGGTCGTCTACTAGCACGCCGATGTAGGCCTGGTCGCGAGAAAGCACCAGCGGCGCCCTGCCTGCGACTTTGAGCGCTGCGTTGGCGCCCGCAATCAATCCTTGGGCGCCCGCTTCCTCGTATCCGGTGGTTCCATTGATCTGGCCGGCCAGGTACAGCCCGGCGACGCGTTTGCTCTCGAGCGTTGGGCAGAGCTGGTCGGGGGGGCAGTAGTCGTACTCAACGGCGTAGCCGTAACGCATGATCTGGGCCCGCTCGCAGCCCGGGATCATCTGGAACATGGCGTCCTGCACGTCGCGCGGCAGGCTGGTGGAGACGCCGTTGACGTAGACTTCCAGAGTGCCGGTCCCTTCGGGCTCCAAAAAGAGTTGATGTTGAGTCTTTTCGGCGAAGCGGACGATCTTGTCCTCGATCGATGGGCAGTAGCGGGGGCCGCTGGAACCGATCTGCCCCGTGTACATCGGCGCCCGATGGAGGTTGGCGCGGATCAGGTCGTGCACAGCCGGCGTGGTGTAGGTGATGTGGCAGGGGGTCTGCGGCCGATTGATCCCGTCCGTGAGGTACGAGAAGGGCCGAGGCTGTTCGTCCCCCGGCTGCGGCTCGCAAGCGTCGTAGTCGATCGTCCGCCCATTGAGCCGGGCCGGGGTGCCCGTCTTGAAACGCCGGATGTCGAACCCGAGCCTCGCGAGCGCGGCGCTAATGCCAGCGGTGGTCCCCTCGCCGCCGCGCCCGCCTGGGGTCTGCGACTCGCCGGTGTGCATGATTGCTTGCAAGAATGTGCCGGTCGTAAGCACCACGGTCGGCGCGTGGTATTCGGCGCCGCCACGGACGCGTACGCCGGTGACAGACGCCGGGCGCTCGCCCCTCGCCTCTGGTCCCTCGCTGCTCGTCAGCAGGTCCTCGACCACCTCCTGCCGCAACGCCAGGTTGGGTTGCTCCTCAACCATCCGCTTGATTTGGGCCTGGTACGCCCGCTTGTCCGCCTGGGCGCGGGGGCTGTGCATCGCGGGCCCCTTGCTGCGGTTGAGCATCCGGAACTGGATGCCGGTGCGGTCGATGGCCAGCCCCATGGCGCCCCCGAGGGCGTCGATCTCGCGGACGATCTGCCCCTTGCCGACCCCGCCGATGGCCGGGTTGCAGCTCATCTGGCCGACGGTGTCGAGGTTGGTCGTCAGCAGGGCGGTGCTGGCCCCGATGCGGGCCGCGGCGAGCGCAGCCTCAACGCCGGCGTGCCCGGCGCCGATGACGATCACGTCGTAGGGGTAGGTAAGCGTTGACATCGGTCTCAGCCTAAACCGGGCCGCGGGGTCCTTCTAGGGATGATGAGGGCGGATGCGGCCCGCTGGGGCGGAGAAATCTGCTAAATTCGTCGCGCGGCGCCTTCGACTGCCTAACCGGGTGGCTGCAGCGTTGAGCGCCGGGCCTGTGTGAGGTAAACGATCGATGCGCTGTCCCTGGGCGGAGAATTCCCCGGAAGAAGCCCGCTATCACGACGACGAGTGGGGCGACCCCGTGCACGACGAGCACCGCTTATTCGAGATGCTCACGCTCGAGGGGGCGCAGGCGGGGCTCTCTTGGCGGACCATCCTCAACAAGCGAGAGGGCTATCGACGGGCCTTCCGGGGCTTCAATCCAGAACTGGTCGCGCGCTTCGGCAAGGCAGACGCCGCCCGCTTGGTCGCCGACGCGGGGATCGTACGCCACCGCGGCAAGATTGAATCGACCATCGGCAATGCGCAGGCCATGCTGCGACTGCGGGACGCCGGGGTGCTGCTCGACGCGCTCGTCTGGTCGTTCGTGGACGGGGCGCCGGTGCAGAACCGCTTCAAGCGCCACGAGGACGTGCCGGCCGAGTCGCCGGCGTCCAAGGCCCTGAGCAAGGAGCTAAAGCGCCGGGGCTTCCGGTTTGTCGGCCCCACCACCTGCTACGCGTTCATGCAGGCGGCGGGGCTGGTCAACGACCACCTGATCGGCTGCGCGCGTCACGGCGCCGTCGCCGAGCACGCGCGTCCGGCGTGAACCCTGACCCCGGCCGCGCCGACCGGTCGGCTAGCGCCGGTACTCCAGGCTCGCAAAGAAGCCGTGCAGCAGCAGGTCTTCACTCGAAGGCGGGATCCCACGGAACGCCGAGGCGCCCAGTTCGAGCCCGTCGAGGTAGAGGACCTGGTACCCAAGCTTGGTCGACAGACAGCGGTTCCACTGCAGCGCGGCAGCGAAGCTCGCTTCCGCGGTGTACGCGATCCGTGCGCGGTCCGACTCGTAGCCTACCTGGGAGCTTTGGGTCACCTCGATCGCTTCGCTGTCCGGCGTGCTCGGGTCGTCCAAGGCGACCACCCGCCGCGTCTCGTCGATGCGGCTGTCGCGGTAGATCAGGTTGCAGTAGGCGCCGCCGTTGAGGAATCCCTCGAACCGTAGCCGAGGCGTGACCTGAAACAGGTCGGACCGCAGTCCCCCTTGGATGCCGATCAGGTTGTTCGCAACGCCGACGTGTCGGAGCAGGTCGCGCACGTCCAGCACCGGGTCGGGCACCGGCGCGTTCGGCGGGAGCGCCGGGAACGACTCTGCCCGATTCAAGAAGTCGTCTACGTCCTCGGCTAGGCGGATGTAGCGCGCCCCGCCATAGGCCTCGACGACGGAATCGGATTGACGCAGCATGTTCACTTCGACCGAGTGCATATACGACGTGTACTCAAGCGACCGCTGCTGGGTGACGCCCGGAATCACGGGGCCCGCCGGGGGCCGCTCCGGCGAGTAGGCGCTCGCGTTCCACTCGGGGATGCCGACGTAGTTCACTTCCACCGAGTAGCCGCGTTGTTCCGAGAAATCGTTGATCAGCCTCAGGCGTCCACCGATGCCGTGGTCGAAGTTCTCGGTCACGGTGTCGGCGCCCAGCGGGATAGCCGCTCCGCCCGCCATGCTCTCGGCCGCCAGGCCGACCAGGTCGATTGATTCGCGGAACAGCACGATGGCGCCGACCGAGCCGCGCCAGCGTGGCCCGACGCGCCAATCGTCGCAGGGGCCGGGCCCGGTGCGGAAGGGAGACCCGCCGCAACCCCAGCCCCAGTCGCAGGCGCCGCCGCCGCAACTCGACCCGTCGCCCCCGGTCGCGGCCGTGAGGTGCGCGGCGAAGTCCCCCTTCGGGTAGGCCGACGACTTGGCGGGCGACTCGCTCGCGTAGGCCACGGCCCCAGGCTGGGCCTGAACCGTATGGGGCAACGCTAGCAGCACGGCTGCTGGCAGCGCGGACGATAAGAGGCGTACTAGATTTCGGACGATCATTGAATTCCCCCGGTTCGACAGACCGAGCCCAATTGCGCTGGCCGGCACACGCGCAGAGCGCGTCCTACCGGTTTGATCGGTCGTGACGGGGCCACAATGCGGTAACTTCCGCTACCGGCGGAAGAGTCTACCCAGTTTGACACACGCCTACGGCCCGCTGGGGGCGGCAAAGCATCCGGGCCGCAGTAGAGTCGCCCGGGGGTGGGGCGTTACACGAGCTCGCGCAGCAGGCCCAGCAGCGCGTCGATCTGGTCGTCGGTTCCGACCGAGACCCGCAGCCCGTCTCCCCAGTGGGGGAAGCGCATGTACCGCACCAGCAGGCCCTGCGCCTTCAGCGTCAGGTAGAGCTCTTCGTGAGACGCGGTGGGGTGGGTCGCCCACACGAAGTTGGCCTCCGACTCCGACAACCCGAAGCCCATCTGCTGCAGCTCGTCGCTCAGCCGGCTCCGCGAGGCGCGTACACGCGCGACATTCGCCCGCAGCCAATCCTGATCCGAGATGGCGGCCGTGGCGCCGGCGATGGAGAGCGCGTCGCAGTTGTAGCTGTCCTTCACCTTCTGCAGTTGCTCGACGACCTGCGGCTGGGCGACGATAAAACCGAATCGCAGCCCCGCCAGTGCGTAGCTCTTGGACAGCGTCCGGCTGACCATGATGCGTTCGTTGGTGCGGACCAGGTCGACGCAGCTCGTCTGGGCGAAGTCGACGTACGCCTCGTCAACCAGCAGCGGGCAGGGGAGGGCGTCGGCGATCGCGGCGACCTCGCCGGGGGGCAGCATCGTCCCGGATGGGCTGTTGGGGTTTGCGAGGATCGCGAGCCGCAGCCCGTCGACGGTCTGCGCGAACCGGTAGCCCAGCGTCCAGTCCGGCTCGTAACGCACGACGTCCGCCATCGCCCCTTGCAGCGACGCCAGCGTGTCGTACAGCACGTAGCTGGGCGCCGCGAAGCGGATCACCTGCCCGGCATCGACGAACGTCCGCACCACGATCGTCAGGATATCGTCGCTGCCGTTGCCGCACAGGATCCAGTCTGGCTCGACCCCCAGCAGCTCTGCGGCCTGCATCCGAAACGCGGTGGCGTGCGGGTCGGGATAGCGTTGCAGCCCCGATTCGAGCGCGCCCCGGATCGCTTCGGCAACCTTGGGCGAGGGGGGGTAGGGGTTCTCGTTCGTGTTGAGCTTGATGACCTTCGAGGCCCGCGGGGGCTGCTCGCCGGGCGTATAGCCGCTCATCAAGGCGATGGTGCGTCGGAACACGGCATTGTGCGGTTGGAAGGATCGAACGAGTTGAACAGAAACAGGCGGGCCCGCTCTGCTGACAGGATAGCGTGAACCGACGCACCGAATCCATTGCCGCGGCAGTGCGTACGCCCGGCGTTCACGGCGCCAGCCGCAGCGTCACGGCCGCCGCGTGTGCGGCGAGCCCCTCTTTCTCGGCGATGCGGACGATGTCTGCGGCGTTCTGGCGGAGGTCGGCCTCGCTCCAGTGGATCACGCTGTTCGAACGGAGGAAGTCGTTGCTCGAGAGCCCGCTCGCAAAACGGGCCGTGGCGCCGGTCGGCAGCACGTGCGACGGGCCGGCGGCGTAGTCGCCCACCGGCACCGGGCTGTAGGGGCCCAGGAACACGGCGCCGGCGCTGCGGATGCGGCCCAGCATCTCCTGCGGGTCTTCGCACGCCAGGTGCAGGTGCTCGGTCGCTAGCAACTCGGCGATCGCCGCGGCGTGCTCACGGTCGCGGGCGGTGACCAACGCGCCGAACGATTCGAGCGACTGCCGGGCCAGGTCGCCCCGCGGGCTCAGGGCGAGCTGTGCGGCGAGCTGCTGCGCCACCTGCTCGACGAGCGGCTCGTGCCAAGTAATCAGCACCGACGAACCCGGCGCATGTTCGGCCTGGGCGATCAGGTCGGCCGCGGCGTAGCTGGCCGGCGTCGTGGCGTCGGCGACGACGATCACCTCGCTCGGCCCGGCGATCGAGTCGATGTCTACCTCGCCGTAGACGTGCCGCTTGGCGAGCGCCACGAACAGGTTGCCCGGCCCGACGATCTTGTCGACGCGGGGCGTCAGCCCCTGAAGCCCGTAGGCCAACGCCGCCACGGCTTGCGCGCCCCCCATGCGGTAGACCTCGGTGACCCCCAGCTCGTGGCAGGTCGCCAACAGGTCCTGGTTGTAGCTGCCGAACTTGGTCGGGGGCGCGACAACGGCGATCTCTTTGACGCCGGCCGCCTGGGCCGGAACGACGGTCATGAGCACCGTCGAAGGGTACGCCGCCGCCCCGCCCGGCACGCACACGCCGACCCGATCGAGCGGCAAGTAGCGTTGCCGCAGCGTGCCGCCGCCGGCCGTGGCGACCTCCACGTCGTGGTGCAGGATGGCGGATTGAAACGTATGGATGTTGGCTCGAAGCCGCCGGAGGGTGTCGAGAAACTCGGGCGCCGCCGCGGCGTGGGCGGCCTGCAGCTCGTGGGGGGGCACGCGGAGCGACTCGGCGGCCAGTTCTGCGCCGTCGAGCTTGTGCGTGTACTCCAGCACCGCCCGGACGCCGCGGGCGCGGACATCGCCGCAGATCCGCTCTACCACCTGCACGGGGGAGAGCGGCTCGCCGAACACCTCGATGGTCTTACGCCGCCCCGCCTCGCTCACCACATCGCCAGAAGGCGCTAGTTTGCGCCGCAGGGCCTCTAGTTTTTCGGCGGCGCCGGCGAGGCGAGCGTCGATCCGCTCGACCCTCAGTGCTGCTGCGGCAGATGGCTGATTTGGCATAGTTGATCGCGTAAGCAAGACGGCCCGGGGAGGCTACAATCCCCCGGGGGTGCTAATCCCTTCTGCAGGCTAACAACCCAAACCCGCTACGGAAAGGAACCGCCCAGAGGCCACGAGCGCCGCAGCCAGACCGCCAGCCGGTGAGGACCACGCCAAGGACGGACCGATCGCCGCCGATCGGGGTTCGCCCGCTTCATCCTTGCCGGAGGGTGTTCTACGCTGGGCGTTCTGTCGTTCCCCACTCCTACCTCTACCCGACGACCCATGATCGACCTCCGCAGCGACACGTTCACACAACCGACGCCGGCGATGCGCCAGGCCATGGCGATGGCCGAGGTAGGTGACGACGTGTTTGGCGAGGACCCCACCGTCAACCGGCTCGAGGCCAGGGTGGCAGAACTGCTGGGGAAGGAGGCCGCGTTGTTTGTCCCCTCGGGCACCATGGGCAACCAGATCGGCATCCGCCTGCACGCGGGGCCCGGAGACGAGTTCATCTGCGACCTGCACGCCCACGTGTACCAGTACGAGCAGGCGGCCTTCGCGCAGTTGTTCGGGATTTCGGTCCGCACGATCGACGCCCCCGGCGGGATGCTTTGTCCCCAGGAGGTCGAAGAACACCTCCGCCCCGACAGCATCCATTCGCCGAGGACCACGCTCGTCTGCCTCGAGAACACCCACAACCGACGCGGCGGGCGCGTGCTGCCCCAAGACCGGGTAGAAGAGCTGTGCGCCTGGGCGGCGGACCGTGGGCTCGCCCGTCACCTCGACGGCGCCCGACTGTGGAACGCGGCGGCGGCTACGGGCGTCCCCCCGGCGGACCTGGTGCGGTGCTTCGACACCGTGAGCGTCTGCTTCAGCAAGGGGCTCGGCGCCCCCGTCGGCTCCGCGCTTTGCGGCAGCCGCGACCATATCGCCCGGGCGCGTCGGCTCCGCAAGGCGCTGGGAGGGGGGATGCGGCAAGCGGGCGTGTTGGCCGCGGCGGCGCTGCACGCCCTGGACTGCCACCTGGAGCGGCTCGCCGACGACCACGCCGGGGCCCAGAAGCTGGCGGCCGCCGTACGCGAGGCGCCAAACCTAGGGCTGATCGAGTACGGCTGCGACACGAACATCGTCGTCGCCGAGGTCGCTCCGGCGCTCGGATCGGCGTCGGAGCTCTGCGCCGCGTTGCGTGAACGCGGCGTGCTGACGCTGCCGATCTCGCCCAAACGTGTCCGCGCGGTCACGCACCTAGGGGTATCCCCGCAAGAAATAGATCAAGCCGCCGCGGCCCTGCGCGAAGCAGGGGGCTAGGCCAGGGGATCCGACGAAGAATCGACCCGCGGGAGTAGGCGCCCTAAACTGGGGGCATGCCCGCACCCACCACCCCCAAACGCAAAAGCCGACAACGCAACCAGCTCTACATCACCTTAGGGGTGATGAGCGTGCTGGGCATTGTGGTAGGGGTGCTTGTCCGGTCGGGCCTCTCGACCCCCAAACCGGCCCCCACCCCTCCGGCGGCCCAGCGGGCCGAAACGGGGCCCAACACGCCCGCCGCGTCCGACCCTTCCGAGGCCGCGCCCGCCGGGCCGCAGCTCGTAGCGGACGACGGCCGCACGCTCTGGCAGGCGCCCGCCGAGCAAGGGCCGACGTCCGGTCGGCCGATCGACCTGGCGTACCTGCCGCCGGGGTGCCAGATGATCATCGCGTTGCGGCCCTCAGAGATCGCCGCCAGCGAGACGGGCCAAGCGACGCTCCGCGCCCTCGGACCGGGCGTGGCGCGGCTGCTCCAGCAGATCGAGACAGCGACCGGCGTGCGGTTCGACGCGATCGAGCGCCTGACGGTCGGGCTGCGGCCGTCGTCTGCCCAGGGCATAGAGACGACGCTGGTGTTCGTCTCCAGCGGCGCGGACGGGGCCAAGCCAGGCGTCTACCGCCCCGCCGGCGCCGACGGCGTCGGCGTGGTCGCTGCCCCGGCGGTATTGAGCGAGATCCGCGAGCTGCAGGGGGCGGCGCCCCCGCTACGCCGCGAGCTCGAGCTGCTCGCCAAGCACAGCGACGCCGGCCGGCAGCTCTCGATGATCGTCTCGCCAAACTTTCTGTATGCAGACGGCAAGCAGCTTTTCTCGGGGGCGGCCGCCGCGCTCCGCGAGCCGCTCTTCCTCGAAACGCCGGATGAGGTGCGTGGGCTGATGCTGAGCGTCGACACGGGCCCGCGTTTCTACTGGGAGCTTCGCGCCGCCAGCGTCGCCGAGATGCCGGCCTCGAAACTCGCGGCGACGCTCCAAGGCCGCATCGCCGGGTGGCCCAGCGGGTTGCAGTTGGCGGTGCTGGACATGGACCCCGCGCCCCACGGGCGGCGGGTGGTGGCGGGGCTGCCCGCGATGGCCCGAGTCGCCGCCCAGTACTCCCGCTACGGCGTGCAGAACGGCCATGCGGTGCTCAACGGCTACCTCCCCGCCGGCGCCGGGCCCAGCCTGGCGCTCGCCGCAGAGCTGACGCTGGCGCAGCTATCGGCCGGCACACAGGGCGCCCCCGCCGGGGCCCCGGCGGCGGGGGGTCAACCCACCACGATTGCCGAGAAACTTCGGGCGCCCGCCACGGTCTCCTTCGCCAGAGATACGCTTGAGATGGCTGTGCGGTATTTAGCGGATGAGATGGCGACGCCAATCACGATCCAAGGGGCTGACCTACAATTGGAGGGGATCACCAAGAACCAATCGTTTGAGCTCGACGTCAAAGACCGCCCGGCAGAAGAGGTGCTGGTGACGATCTTGTCCAAGGCCAACCCCGACAAAACCGCGACCGGGCCGACCGACCCAAAACAAAAGCTGGTTTACGTCGTATCAGGCGATAGGATCGTGGTGACCACCCGGGCGGCCGCCGCGAAGCGGGGAGACACGCTTCCGCCCGTGTTTTCGGAATAGTTTAACCCCTCGGCCCGAATACCCCTGAGCCGTTTCGAGCCGCATCAGCACTTCCTTCTAACAGCCCTGGGCTGCCTCATCCCTTGACTCCGTTCCGCGTGCAATGTGAAACCTGCGCCGCACCGCTGCGGGTGCGCGACGCGCGGACGGTCGGCCAGATCCATCCCTGCCCCAGGTGCGGCAGCATGGTGCTGCTGGCGCCCCCCGCCGGCTGGACCGCCGCGGTCGACGCCGATCCCCCCGAGGCCGTGCCGGCGGCCCACCTTGCGCCCCCCGGCGAGGGCGCCGGCTCAGCGGCCGGGGCGCCCAGCGACGCGGTTAACGCCGGCCCGCTCGACAGCTTCGACTGCGCAGCCCTCGAGCCGCCGCCGGCCGACCCGCAGGCGCCCGTCCCCGAACCGCCCGTCGTGGCGGCCCCCAAGCCGCTGCTGCAGAAGGCGGCGACGCTGGTAACCGTTGGCGGCGTCGGTCTGAGCGTCGTCGTCGTCGCCGCCGCGTTGATGGTGGGCTCTGCCGCTCCGCCCCCCGGCGCTGAGACGGCGCAGCGTGCGGAATCCGACCCAGTTCAAGGCGATCCAGTCCAAGGCGACCCGCCAAGCGAACAGCCACAGCAAGCCGCCGCGCCTGCGGCCCCGCCCGCAGCTGGCTCTCCAGAAGCCGACGCGACGCCGGAGCTCCCGCCCGCTGCGGACCCGACGCCGGCGCACGACAAGGTCGTGGTGCAGAAGCCAGAAACCACCGAGGCCGAGGCCCCAGCAGAAGCGGGGCTGCCTACCACAGAAGCGTCCAACGCACTCCCAACCGAGCCCGCGGCGGGAGCGGGGCCGATCGATCCGCTGGATGTCGACCCGGCCAACCTCGACCTGGTGCTCCGCAAAGGGCCGGCCGCTGCGCCGCCGCCGGCCCGCAAGCCGCCCGAGGCAGCGGCGCCCCGGATCGCCCTGAGCGCCGAGGCGCCCGCGCCACGCGACGCGACGATCGACGCGCGGCTTGCGAACGCGGCTCAATTGAAATCGCCGCCGGTCCGCCGGAGACCGACCGGGACCGACGCCCCGGCGTCTGGCGACGCGCCTACGCGTCTGGCGTCGCGCCTGCCGGGGCTGACGCCGCAGCGGCTGCCGCTGTGGCAGGCGACCGAGCTGCTGACGACGCTCTCCGGCGTGCCGATAACGCTGCCCCCCGAGGCGCTGGACATGGCGGGCGTTTCGCCGCGGCAGCCAGTTACTTTTGGGGGGAGAGACGTCAGTCTCGCCCAGTTGCTTGGCCAGGCGCTGCACGAAGCGCGGCTCGAGGCCGACATATCGGCAAGCCAAGCCGTCGCGGTCCGCCCCGGGCTGACGGCCGTGCAAACGCGGGCATACGACGTGAGCGATCTAATGGGTGACGACCCGCAGTCGCTCGAGTCTCTGTTGCGCACGATGGCTGCGCCCGACGCACAGGGCGACGCCTCGGGCCTCTCGGTACGCGGCGGGCAGCTCCAGGTGCAGGGCGACACCGCCACGCACTACAGCGTGCGGATCTTCTGCGAGCGTCTCCGCAAGGCCCGCGGGCTCGCGGCCGCCTCGAAGTACCCGCAAGACCTGCTCCACGTTTCGCCCGCGCTCGAGGGGCTCCGTCCCACGCTCGACCGCAAGACCACCTTCAGCTTTGTCGATTGGACCCCGATGGCAGAGATCGTCGCCCACTGGCGGCAGGTTTCGCGTCTGACGATCCTTGTCGATTGGCGCGAGCTTGAGTCGGTAGAGATCTCCCCCCAGACGCTGCTCGCCTGCGGAGTGGTCGACCGCCCCTGGACCGACGCGCTCGACTCGGTGCTCGGCCCGCTGGGGCTGGCGTGGCGGCCAATCGACGGCGAGACGATCGAGATCACGACCCGCGAAGCCGCCGACCGGGCGACGTTGGTCGAGTTCTACCCGCTGGCGGCCGGCCAACGTGCGTCCGCCAGCGACCTCGCCCGCGCCGTCGAGGCGCTCGGCGAGGGCGCCTCGGCCAGCTACGACCAGGCGGCAAGCACGCTCATCGTACGCGCCGCTACCGCCGCGCAGCGGGACGCCCACGCCCTGTTGACGGGCGACCGCTAGCGGCCCCGCCGCGGCGCTCGGGCCGCGGCGCCCGGGCCTTTACATCGTGCGATCGACCGCCTCGGCCACGCGTCGGCAGGCCTTCATCATCGCGTCGAACTGGTCGAACGTCATCGACTGGTAGCCGTCGCTCTTGGCCTTCTCGGGGCAGGGGTGGACCTCAATAATCAGCCCATCGGCGCCCGCGGCGACGGACGCCTTGGCCATGTCGGTCACAAGGCTCGTGTGACCGGTGCCGTGGCTGGGATCGACCACCACGGGGAGGTGCGTCTTCTCGTGCAGGTAGGGCACGGTCGCCAGCGGCAGCGTGAAGCGGGTGTGGCTCTCGAACGTCCGCACGCCCCGTTCGCACAGCATCACCTGGCTGTTGCCGCCGTCGAGGATGTACTCCGCCGCGAGCAGCATCTCGTCCAGCGTGGCGCTGGGGCCGCGCTTGAGCAGCACCGCTCGGTGGCTGCGGCCGCAGGCCTCCAGCAGGCGGTAGTTCTGCATGTTGCGGGCGCCGATCTGCAGCACGTCTGCGTACTCGCCCACCAGGTCGACGTCCTCCGGCGCAATCACCTCGGTCACGACCGCGAGGCCCGTTTCGTCCCGGGCGGTCGCCAGCATCTTCAGGCCCTCCTCTTTGAGGCCTTGGAAGCTGTAGGGGCTGGTGCGGGGCTTGAAGGCGCCGCCACGCAGCGCCGTGGCGCCGGCCGCCTTGACCGCCCTGGCGGAGGCGACAATCTGCTCTTCGTCTTCCACGCTACAGGGGCCGGCGATCACCCCAACGCTTGCGCCGCCCACCGTGAGCGAGCCGGCCTTTACCACGGAGGTGCAGTCGTGCGCCTCGCGGCTGGCCATCTTGTAGGGCGCCAGGACGGGCATCACCGAGTCGACCCCGGGCGAGCTCTCGAGGCTTTGCACCCCGTTAACGCGCTCGTCGCCGATCGCTGCGATCACGGTGCGCTCGGTGCCGTGCAGCACATTGGCTTTGAGTCCGAGAGATTCTACTTGCGAGATCATGTGGTCGATGTCCTTTTGGCTTGCGCCACGTTTCATAACAACAATCATTGGGATTCAGGCGTTAGGGGTTAGTTTTTAGTCATCTGCGGACGCGGCCCGCTGGGCTTGCCTGCCTTGCGTCAAGACAACAAAAAAACCCCGAGAACCAGGGTGGTTCTCGGGGTTTGGATTGTTGGTCTGGTCGCTCGCAGCGTCTAGGCACAACCTCCGGCCCCGGGAACCGGGCTGGTAAAGTAGCACCAAAATCGCCAAGCGTTGCAGCTCATGCTGTTAGTATCGGCTACCGCGTCGTGGAACGCAAGAGACTTTTTTCACGGTCCGCCAACGCGGCGCGCAACCCATCGCAGCCGACCTACGACTCCCACAGCACCTGCAGCTCTTTGAGCTCTCCTGCATCCAGCCACACGCCGTGCGCTCGGCACAGGTCTAGCTCCACCGGGCAGGCCTGGGTGTAGGTGGTCTTCTGCATCGCCTTCTGACAGACGGGGCAGGGGGCCGGCGTGGATTCGGCCGCGTGGGCCGGATTCCCCGCCCCGACGGCCTGCCTGACCACGCGCTTCTCTGCCCCCGAAAAACGGGTCGACTTGTCGGCGACGATCGCGTCGAGCTGCGACTTCTCCATCCAGTACCCCCAGCAGTTCGTGCAGAAATAAACGTGCTGGCCTTCGTAGTCCGTCTCTTGGAGCGTGAGCTGGCAACGTGGGCAGAGCATGGCGCCGGTCCTGGAATCAGCGGTTGAGGGGTCGGTTTGGCTGTAGAATAACGCGTTGCGGGCGCCGAAACCACTGATACCCGCGCGGCTGATCCACGGCCGGCCCGATGGTACACTTACCGGCTACCTTGCCTCCCCCGGAATCGCGACCATGCTCCGCCGCCACTTTCTTTCTGCGCTCGCCGTCGGACAGTCGCTGCTCCCGCGTCTTGCGCTAGGGCAAGACGCCGCCGCGGCGGGCGCGGCGGCGCCGTACGAGGCAGACACGCTGGGCGCGCTGCTGGACGAAGGGATCAACCTGGGGATCGGCATCCTACGCGGGGAGTACCAAGAACAAATCGAAGCCCTCCGCACCGGCGACCGACAGAAGCTGGCCGGGTACGCCGACGCGTTGGTGGCGAAGCTCCGCCCGCTGATCGCGACGCCGCTGGTGGGCGACCAGGTCGCCCAGCAACTGATGGAAGACGTCCCCCCCGAGCTGGTCCACCAGGCGCCCGGCGAGCCCGTCTACTTCGTCAACGGCATGTTCACCTCGCACGAGGTGGCGCGTCAGGAGGCCCGCGACCTCGCCAAGCGCCTCGGCGGCGGACGCCCCGTGTACCTGTTCTACAACGCCGGGACCGACCCGCGCGTCGATCCGAAGCTGGCCGCGGCCGACCTCGACGAGACCTACAAGGACCGCGTCTGGCCCGTCTACTTGCACGGGCTGATGACCGGGGGCTCGTACAAGGCGGCCGCAGAGAAGATGTTCTTCGGCGTCTCTGTGCTGCAGCACAACCCGACCACTCGGCAGGTGGCCCACTTTCTGTACCACCACCCCGAGTCGTGCGTGTCGATCGTCGGCTACTCGCAGGGGGCGATGATCGTCCGCAACGCGCTGTACACGCTGGCGCTGCTGGGCAAAGAGAAGTTCGTCAACGAGCACGTCGCGTTCGTGGCGCCCGGCCTGCCCCTGGCGGACCGCGAGGTGTGGCCGGTGCCCAAGAAGTTCACCGCGCTGGCCGACCCCAAGGACCCCATCCCGGCGATCATCGGCCTCAGGCAGCCTACCACCGGCTGGCGCGAGCTCGGCCTGGCCCACCACCGTTTCTATGAACTGGGCTACCTGAAGCTCATCAAGCCCGAGATGCTGTGCACGGATTAGCCAGAAGCACCCCCGACTGACGGTTCTTGGTCGCCCGCTGCGCTGGGCGAATGCGCGGCTACGGGGCCGGCGCGGGGCGGCCGAACCAGTAGCCCTGGGCCAGCTCGAACCCCAGCTCGGTGCATGCCTCGGCTTCGGCCGCGGTCTCCACCCCTTCGGCCAGCGTCGTGACGCCCAGGTCTTGCACCATCCGCACCAGGCTGCGGATCATCGCCAGCCGTGTCGGGGATGCCTTGTCGATGTCGCGCACCAGCATGATGTCGAACTTCAGGCACTCCGGCGGCACCTCGCACAGCTCGTCCAGCCGCGCCTGCCCGGCGCCGAAGTCGTCGTAGGCGAGCTGCATCTCCAAATCGCACAACGCGCTTCGGAAGCGACGCATGTCGTCGCGGTTGGTCACCGCCGCTTCGTGGACCTCGATCGTGATCGTCTGCGTCGGCGCCAGCCCGCGCAGCTCTGCCAGCGACGCCAGGAACCGGTCCTGCACGATCTCCTTCGGGTGCGTGTTGACAAACAGGTTGTGGCAGTCCGGCATCCGCAACGCGTCGCGGGCCCCTTCGCGCCGCATCAGCTCGCTGAGGGCGCACTCCTGGCCGAGCCGGGCCGCGGTCTGGAACATCGCCAGCGGGCTGCGGAGTTCCTCGAGGTTGCTGCGGGCCAGCAGCTCGTAGCCGACGGTCTGACCGTCGGGGAGCGTGACGATCGGCTGGAAGTGGGGCGCCACGCCGGCGCCGCTCATCAGTTCTTCGAACTGCAGCAGCGCCGCGGCGAACGGCAGCGCGCCCCCTTCGATCGTGGCGCCCGACTCTGCGGTCCGCGGCCGCTGGACGCGGAACGCGCGGTCGGCGAACTGCACCACGTCGCCGTCGGCCAGGGGCGCCGACTCCACACGGCGGCCGTTCACGTAGGTGCCGTTGGTGCTGCCGAGGTCGCGGACCACGGGCCGCCCCGCCTCGATCGCGATGGCCGCGTGGCGTTTGGACACACCCCCAGAATCGAGCGTCAGGCTTGCCTCGGAGGTGCGGCCGACGACGAGCCCCTCGCTCCGCAGCGCGTAGCTGCGGCCGGCGGCGCCGTCGTCTCGGCATTCCAGCAGCGTCCACAGGCCGGACGCCAAGCAGGGTTCACTAGCAATCATCGGGGACTCGTGTGTCGATAGAAAAATGCTGCGCAAGCTGGGCCGGCCGGCCGGGCAGCGCGAGGGTGAGGGTCTCTCCGACGCAGGTCAGGCGGGCCAGCAGCGCGTCGACCAAGGGGTCGGCCGCTACCGGCTCGGTGAGCGTCACGCCCACACCCGCCGCGGTGGGGAGCGCCAGCGCCTGCCGTGCGACGGCGCCGAAGTAGTCGAGCCGGTCGTTCGAGGTCGTCACGATCGCCGGGCCGCGGTGGACGCCGATCGCTAGTGCGAGGTTCGACGTGATCGGGTCCGCGGCCAGCGCGGCGTCGATGGCCAGCGCGCTTCGCACCGCGTCCCCCACGTCGTCGAAGGCGGCCATAACCCCCTCGCCCACCACCTTCACCACCTCGCCTCGGCCTGCGCGGATGGTCGACTCCAAGACCCGCAGGTGCCTTTCCACCACGGCGTAGCCCTGGGCGTCGCCGTGCCGGGCGTAGAGGTGGTCGACCTCTGGGATCGCGGTCGTTAGCAGCGAGACCTGCTCGGCAGAGATCGTGTTGCCCGAGTCCAGCACCTCGCCCGGGAACAACTCTCGGAAGCGGGGCAGGGCGGCGGCGCGGGCGGCGGTCAGCACGTCGCCCCGCGGGATGGTCTTCTCGATGCGGACGATCTGCTGAACGTCGTACCGGTTGTCGAGCGTCAGCAGTTGCTTGCCGGCTCGCAGCGCGACCGTCCGCTTAGGGTCCGCGGCCGCCTCGAGCGCGAACTCGTGCTGGCTGGGGGCGCCGGAGGGCTGCACGCGCAGCGGCACGGCCCCCGGCAGCCGGGGGCCGCGGAGCAGGTAGTCGCCCGCTGGCAGTTCGAGTTCTAGCTCTAGCCGTTCGCCCGGCTCCAGCCGCAACTGGGCCACAACGTGCGGCGCGTGCCACGGGCCGCCGACGCAGTACCGGCCCACGCTGGTGTTGCGGATCTCTGGGTGCACGCGGAACACAAGCTCCACAGCGCCCGCCAGGTCGGAGCGGAAGTCGGCGTCGCACGCCTCGCAGTGGGTGTGCGCCGAAAGTTGCTTGAGCGCCTGTTTCGAGTCGGCGGCCACCCGGCAGGTGGGGCAGAGGACGTCCCACTCCATCCGCAGCAGCCCCTGGGCGGCGCCCAGCAGGCAGGCGTCGATCACGGCCCCCTCGTCCAGGCCCAGCTTGTCCGCCAGCGCCACGGGGCGGATCTGAGCGACCTCCTGCGCAGGCGCCTCGGCGAGGTGCTGGCTCAGCCGGTCGACCAACGACGACTCAACGCCCTGCGCCGCTAGCGCCGCGGCACGCCTGGCTAGCCGATCGAGCCGGCCGCGGTCGAGCTTCGCCGGCGCCTCGAAGGCGTCGCTCTTGTTTTCTTGTTGCCCCGCCAGCGTCTGGTCGATCCGCGTGTAGACCTTGTCGAGCGAACGGCGGCACTTGGCGCCCGTCTCAACCTTGGCGATCCATCGGCCCAGCGCGTTGCGGGGCAGGATGCGCACCTCGTGCCTCAACACCGATCCCCCCTCCGGCGTACGCTCGAGCTCCACCGTGCTGACGAACCACTGGAACGGGCCGCCGGTGAACTCGCGGAGCACGCTCATCCGGCGCCCCTCGACCCACTCGAACGGGTGCTCCTCCCAGCTCATCGCCATCCCCGCTAAGCGCACCGTGGCCCACCGCCGCACGGCGCCCTGGGGGTCGCGCTCGACCCGGTATTCCACGGGCGGCAACCCGATGGCGCGATTCAGCCGTTCGGTGTTCGACACGTAGGGCCACACCCGCTCCGGCGGCGAGCGGAGCTCCCAGGTCATCTGATTGCTCAGCACCCGGGTCGGGTCGTGCCCCGGCAGCAGCGGGCGTACCGCGACGGTCGAAGGCTCGCCGCGCTGCATGGCGTCGAGCTCGCGCAGCAGGTGGGCCGCGTCCGCGAAGCGGTCGCCCGCGTGCTTCTGCAGGCACTTGGCGACGAGCTGCTCGGCCGCTTCGCTCACCAGCGGGTTGAGCCGTCGGACGGCGGGCGCAGGCTCGAAGCAGTGCATGCCGACCAGCTTCATCGGGTCGTCCGACTCGAAGGGCGTGCGGCCCGTGAGCATCTCGAACAGCGTCACCCCGAGCGCGTACACGTCGGCCGGGGGGCCCGCGTCGCCGCCGCCGCGGCACTGCTCGGGGGCCATGTACACCGGCGTGCCGATCATGCCGCCGGCCATGGTGAGCGCCAGCGACTCCGATTGATCGACGTGCCGGGCGATGCCGAAGTCGGTCAGCTTGGCCCGCGGCGTGGGGAGCTCGTCGGCGTGGTCCGCGCGGGCGCCGACCAACAGGATATTATCGGGCTTGATGTCTCGGTGGATGATGTCGCGCTGGTGGGCGTCTACCAGCGCACGGGCCACGTCCGCCGCGATCGACAGCGCCGCCGCTTCACGCAGCGGGCCGCCGCCCCGATCGGCGCCCCGATCGGCGCCGCGGTGGTCGAGCAGGCAACGCACGTCGACGCCGTCGACAAACTCGAGCACCAGGTAGTGCAGCCCGTCCTCGTCGTTCACCTCGATCAGGTTCGTGACGTGCGGGTTGTTCACCGAGGCGAGCAGCCGGGCCTCCTTCTGGAATCGCTGCAGCGCGTTGCCGCGTAGCATGGCGCGTTGGCTGAGCACTTTCACGGCGACCGGTTCGCCGCTGGCGAGGTCGGCGGCGCGGTACACGGCGCCCATCCCCCCCTCGCCCAGCTTCGCCTCGATCCGGAACCGCCCCAGCCGGTCGCCGACCTGCGGCTCGCGCCCACGCGGCGCCTGCGACGGGGGCGCCAGGTTGGCGACCTCCGCGGTGCCGTCGGCGGCCAGCGGGGTTACCGCGATCTCAGAGGCGCCCCCCGCGGACGCCACGCGTGGCGGCGGATCGTCCGCGAGCAAGGCTTCTAGGCAGCGAGCGAACCGGCTCGCAGCGGGTGGGTCGCTGATCGTTCCGCTCGCTGCGGAGCAGAGCTGGTTCAGCCGGGCCGTCTCGCGGTGGGAGCGGTCTTGGCAGTACGCGGCGACCGCGGGCTGCTGGAGCGCCCAAGCGATCAGCCCGGCCAGCGAGCGCAGGTCGGCCAGCCGCGGGTCGTCCCCGGCGCCCGCCTGCGTCGGCGCCGGCGCGCGTGGCGTGTCGGTCTCTAGCCCGCGTAACGCGTCGACTGCCAGCCCGCTAAAGTCGAGCCGGGGGACGCCGTCGCGGAGCGTGATCGCCTCTGGCCTGAGGTCGACGCCGTACAGGCCGAGGTGGTGGGCCGCGTCGACGCACGAAGCGGCTTCGACCAGCACGCCCAGCAACCGGCGGCCGTCGTCCGTAGACGCCGTGAGGGGCGTCTGGCCGGCTGCCTCGAGCGCCACCGCCGGGGCCTCTCCCTCTAGGCAGGAGAGCACGACGCGACGCACGGCGGGGAGTCCTAGTAGCTCGATCAGGCGGAGCCGCTGCGCGAGCGCCTGGCGGCGGGGGTCAGAGCGGGCCGGCCCCAGCAGCCGCCGGAGCTCTACGCGTCGGCCGTCGGCATCCAGCAGCGCGTCGTAGGCGACGCCGTCGGGGCCGCTGCTAATGCGGCGCAGATCGCGCAGCCGCTCGATCCCCGCTGCTTGTGGCGAGGGGAAGCTGCGGAGCGAGGCTGGGTCTGCGGGGGCGAGGGTCACGAAGCACGGTCGCTGGGGGTACGCCTTGCGCCGGAGCATGATCCGGCCTTCCGTCCCACCTACCGGGCCGGGCACGGCAACCCTACGCCACACGCGTCTGGGTTCTGAGAGATGGCGGGTGATGGCACGGCGCCGTCCGCCCCTTTGTGGGCGATGGCGCCGGATCTGCCGATTGCGCCGGTTGCGAACCGCTACTGCACTAAATCGACCGAGAAGCTGGTCGGCGCCGCGACCGGCAGCAGCGGGGCGAACGGGGTACGCCGGGCCCGTTTGGCGCCCCCGCCGGGGAAGAACTGCACGCCCAGGAACGCGTCGACGGTCCCGGTGTCTGGGGGCATGATCAGGTTGGTCTCGCCGTAGATGGCCAGGTAGTCGTTGAGCGGCGCTAGGATGTCTGCCCCCATGACAAACGATTCGTCCTTGTCGGCGGCGGGGCCGGTCACCGCGTTGTTTTCCCCGTGCCCTTCGGCGAGGCCGAACCACAGGGTCGTTTGCGTGCCGGTCTCCCAGAACCGTCGCCAGTAGAGGCTCCCTTGAGCGATCGGGCGTAGCGTGAGCGGCTTGGGGCCGCCGAGCCCGGCGGCGTTGAACTCGCCCGAGGCGTCCTGCCCCGATAGGTGCGCCGTCAGGCCGACCTCGCTGCGGGGGCCCACGTCGAAAGCCCCCCGCACGCGCCACTGCCCCAGCGAGAACTGGTCGTAGGAATCCTCGTAGAGGAAGTCGTAGACGAATCCCCATGCAAACCCACTGGGCGTGCGCTGGTAGAGGCCGACGGTGGTGTAGCTCTGCAGCCGGTCGGTCGTTTCGCCCACCAGGTCGTACACCTGAACCGCGTTGGTAGAGGGGATCAGGCTCGAGCCGATTTGCGCTCCGATGCCGTACTCGCGCGACACCGGCAGCCCCAGGTTGAACTGCAACTGGGCGCCCAGGTTCGCGTTCACCCCGAAGTCTTGCGGCTGCTTCGACCCGTCGATGCCGGCGAACAGCGTCAGCTCGTCGTACCAGTAGGCGGACGGGCCGCACGCGCAGCAGTCGCACAGGGAGACCGGCTGGACTGCTTCGGTCGTGAATTCGGTCAGCGCGACGCTCGGCCCGATCGGATCGACCGGCAGCAGTTCAGCGCTGGGCGCTGGCACTGCGGCGCTGGCGCCCGGGCAGCATGCCAATACCGAGACGCCCATCAAAAACAACAGACGCATCCGGCACTCACGCTGGGAGGAATCATGGGAGACGTGGGCAACCGCCCAGACCATCCATCGTTCGTCCGCCATCGTTTCGGAGAAGCTTTCTCCGTTTGTTCGAGCTCGGTAGGGTGGGCCGACCCTGCCGCCACCAGCAGTGCTAGCCCAGGCGCCGCGGCAGGCGCGCACGTTCTACGCATCCTATTGTGCGACAGACGATCAACACCGCGGGCGTTTAGCGCGACGCGCTGTGCCGCAGAGACGGGTCGAGGTCGAAGCGGTCGAGGCTCATCACCTTGTTCCACGCCGCCACGAAGTCGTCTACGAACTTCTGCTTGGCGTCGCTGCTGGCGTAGACCTCGGCGACGGCACGCAGCTCCGAGTTCGAGCCGAACACCAGGTCGACCGACGTGGCGGTCCACTTCACCTTGCCCGTCTTGCGGTCCGTTGCTTCGTAGAAGTACTCGCACTTGGGGGAGACCCGCCACTGGTTCCCCATGTCGAGCAGGTTGACGAAGAAGTCGTTGGTGAGCGCCTCGGGGCGATCGGTGAAGACGCCGAGTTGCGAACCGCCGGCGTTGGCGCCCAGCACCCGCAGGCCCCCCACCAGCACGGTCATCTCGGGAGCGGTGAGGGTCAGCAGGGCCGCCTTATCGACCAGCAGCTCTTCCGACGGGCGGTCGTGCCCTTGGCCGAGGTAGTTGCGGAACCCGTCCGCGCGGGGCTCGAGCACGGCGAAGGCCTCGACGTCGGTCATCTCTTGCGTTGCGTCGGTGCGACCCGGTGAGAAGGGGACCCGCACGTCGTGCCCGGCCTTCTTGGCGGCGTCCTCGACCGCGACACAGCCCCCCAGCACGATCAGGTCGGCCAGCGAGACCTTCTTCCCGCCGGGCTGCGATTTGTTGAAGTCCTGCTGGATCTTCTCGAGCGCCTGGAGGGTCTTCACGAGCTCGGCCGGCTGGTTGACGGCCCAGTCCTTCTGCGGAGCGAGGCGGATGCGGGCGCCGTTCGCGCCCCCGCGTTTGTCGGTCCCCCGGAACGTTGACGCCGACGCCCAGGCGGTCGACACCAACTGCGGAACGCTCAGGCCCGAGGCCCGCAACTTCTTCTTGAGGTCGGCGATTTCTTTCTCGCCCACCAGCTCGTAGTCGGCCGCGGGGACGGGGTCTTGCCACAACTGCGGCTCGGGGACCAGCGGGCCGAGGCAGCGGGCGTAGGGGCCCATGTCGCGGTGGATCAGCTTGTACCAGGCCTTAGCGAAGGCCTTCTGGAACTCCTCCGGGTGCTCGTGGAACCGCTTCGAGATGGGGCCGTAGATCGGGTCGAGCTTGAGTGACAGGTCGGTGGTGAACATGATCGGGGCGTGCGTCTTTTCCGCGTCGAACGCGTCGGGGACGGTCCCCTGTGCAGACTCTTCTTTCGGGGTCCACTGCCACGCGCCGGCGGGGCCCTTCTCCAGCTCCCACTCGTAGTCGAACATGTTGTCGAAGTAGCCGTTGGACCACTGAGTGGGGGTCGAGGTCCACGCCCCTTCCAGGCCGCTGGTGATGGTGTCGGCGGCGTTGCCGGTTCCGAACGTGTTCTTCCAGCCGAGGCCTTGCTCCTCGATGCCGGCCGCCTCGGGCTCGGGCCCGACGTACTTGCTGGGGTCGGCGGCGCCGTGGGCCTTGCCGAAGGTGTGCCCGCCGGCGATCAACGCCACCGTCTCTTCATCGTTCATCGCCATGCGGCCGAACGTTTCGCGGATGTCGCGGGCCGCGGCCAGCGGGTCGGGCTTGCCGTTGGGGCCTTGGGGGTTGACGTAAATCAGGCCCATCTGGACCGCGGCCAGCGGGTTCTGCAGCTCGCGGTCGCCGGTGTAACGCTTGTCTCCCAGCCACTCCCCCTCGGGGCCCCAGTAAACGTCGCTGCCCGGCTCCCAAGCGTCGGCGCGGCCGAACGCGAACCCGAACGTCTCAAAGCCCATCGACTCCAGCGCGCGGTCTCCGGCGAAGACGATCAGGTCGGCCCAGGAGATCTTGGAGCCGTACTTCTGCTTGATCGGCCAGAGCAGCCGGCGGGCCTTGTCGAGGTTGGCGTTGTCGGGCCAGCTATTGAGCGGCGCAAAGCGTTGGGCGCCCGAGCCGGCGCCGCCGCGGCCGTCGGCGATGCGGTACGTGCCGGCGCTGTGCCAAGCCATCCGGATGAACAGGGGGCCGTAGCTGCCGAAGTCGGCCGGCCACCAGTCTTGCGAGGTGGTCATCAACGCGTCGACGTCCTTGGTCAACGCGTCGACATCGAGCTTCTTGAGCTCCAGGGCGTAGTTAAAGTCGTCCCCCATCGGGTTGCGCTGGGGCGGGTTCTGGTCGAGGATCGCTAGCTTCAACTGGTTCGGCCACCAGTCGCCGTTCGAGTAAGCGCCGGCCGCGGTGTGCCTGCTGGTCGGGTCCGCGGTCACGCCCATCACCGGGCAACTGCCGCTGACCGGGGCGTTTGCGGGGGGCGGGCCCGATTCTTCCGCGGTCACCGTTCCTTGCCCCTCGGGCTGCGGGCCGGTGCGGTCGGCCTGAGCGGACACGTCGCCGGCGCCGGCGACCAGCAGACCCATTGCGGCCAGCATCGAGAGCCAAACGCGGTGTTCTATACGGCTCAATCGCATCGAATGCTTCCTGGGACCGGTAGTAAAGTGGATCGTCGCAGTTGCGGTGCTCATGGTTCCCACCTTCTTTCTTCTTGTGGATTTAGGAGGCCTGTCGGCCACGACCAGATACGAGAGAGAGACTTTTCGGCGGGCGCCGGCCGAAAGCGAGGGCGCCCCCTATCCAGATTCTAGCATCCTTGCCCCGTCTGACGACACAGCCCCTACGACTCTAGCGTCATCCCACCGGCGCTGTCGACAAACAGCACCCGCGGCAAGCCGCCGGCGAGCTCGTCCATTCTGCGGTAGAAAGACTTCTCGTCTCCCTCCTTGGGCGCCTCGAAGCCCAGCAGCAGCAGCGCCGCGTTGCGCGAGGCCTGCTGGATCACGGCCGGCGGGTCCTTGGCGACGATCACCACCGGCTCGATGCGGATCCGCGAGTCGGCCGCTAGGTTGGCGATGTGCCCGCGCACCTCCTGCACGGCCTCTTCGTTGGGGACGATCCGCAGCACGCGGATCGGGTTGCGGCGCCACGATGGGTTCCGGTTCAGCAGGTGCGCCAGCAGCAGCATGAGCTCGCCGTTCTCCATGCCGCGCCACCACACGTCGATGGTCCCTTCTGGGACGAACCAGGCGTCGTCGCGCGGCTGCTCTTCTTCGCCCTCGGCGGGCTCGTCGTCATCGTCGTCTCGCAGCAGCCGCGCGCAGATGATGCTGCGCCGCAGCCGGGCGAGCAGCCGGAGCGTGGCGCCGAACGCCTCGGCCTTCTCCTCCGACCTGGGCCAACCGATCAGCACGGTGTTCGGCTTGAACCCGCCGATGCCGTGGCACTGCACGAGCGACTCGATGCCGTCCGACGGGTAGGGGGCGATCACCACCGTGGGGAACGCCAACAGCTCTTGCTTCTCGATGAACTTCCGCAGGGCCCGCTCGTAGCTCTCGCGTCGCTCGGCGTGCTTCTCGACGTCGCCGCACACGACCTGCGCCAGGGTCAGGATGCCGTGGCCGGCGGTCAGCCACTCGCCGTAGATTGCCAGGTGGGGGCGGTTCCAGGCGCTGCTCGACATGGCCAGCACGATCGGGCGCCAGTTCTTGGGGTGGTACGACATCGCCTCGAGGCGCAACAGCGACCTGCGGGCGCGTTCGAAGACGACGCCCCCTTGGAGGTCGCCCCAGCGGGCCTCGATCTCACGGTACTGGATGTAGCCGTAGATGGCGGCGATCACGACGATCGAACCCACCGCCCACGCCCAGTTGATCAGCAGCATGACCGCCAGGCACCCCACGGCGCCCAGCAGCGACAGCGACCAGTGGCAGTAGCGGAAGGTGGGGCGGTAGCTGGGGTTTTTGGTGACCGCCTCGAAGAAGGTGGCCAGGTTCAGCAGCGCGTAGGTGATCATGAAGAACATCGTGATGATCGGCGCGATCGCGTTCAGGTCGCCCAGCAGGACGCAGCACTGCGCAATCACGAACGACAGCACCGCGGCCCGCCGCGGCTCGCTCGACTTGCCGCTGGCGGCGCCGAAGAACCGCAAGAACGGGAACACGTCGTCGCGGGCCAGGGCCTGCAGGATGCGCGGGGCGCCCATCATCGACCCCAACGCGCTGGAGAGCGTGGCGGCGAACACGCCGGCGGTGATGAGGATGGGCCAGGCCGCGACGTCGCGCATGACGAAGTTGTTGGCGATCAGTTCTTGGTGCGGTCGGACCCCGGCCAGCACGCAGGCGAGCGACAGGTAGATCAGCGCGGTTACCGCCACGGCGCCCAGGGTGCCCCGCGGGATGGCGTGCGCCGGGCTCTTGAGGTCGCCCGACATATTGGCCCCCGCCATGATGCCGGTCACGGCCGGGAAGAAGAGCGCAAAGATGGAGAAGAAGTTCTCGCCCGCCAGGTAGTGGGGCGCGAGGTTCTCTTGCAGCACCCCTACGGAAAACTGGCCGGCCGCCCCCAGGTAGAACGACGTCAGCGCCGCCCCCAGCACGGCCAGGATGGCGTACTGCACCTTGATGGTCCAACCCGCGCCCACGTACACGCACGCGAACGTCGCCAGGTTCACCACCGACGCCACCCACGTGCTGGAGGGGGCGAGCGAGGGGAACGTGTTGACCAACGCCTCGGTGAAGCCGATCACGTACATCGCCACCGAGATGGCCTGCGCCAGGAAGAAGACGATCCCGATCGCGCCGCCGAACTCCACGCCGAGGCTGCGGCTGATGAGGTAGTAGGCGCCCCCGCCGCGCACACGCGTGTTGGTGGCGATGGCCGACAGCGACAGGCTGGTCAGCGTGGTGATGGCCTTGGCGGCCAGCACGATCGCGATGCTGCCCCAGAACCCCGCCTGCCCGACCACCTGGCCGAACCGCAGGAACATAATGACGCCTAAGATCGTGAGCGTGCACGGGGTAAACACCCCGCCCAGCGCGCCGAACTTTGCGTGTTGATGATCCTTAGCGGTCTCGCCAGCGGACATCGCCATCCCAGCGAGAGTTCGTCACGGCCCGCCGCCGAGGCTGCCCGATGAGCGAATTGAAGTGATTATCGTTGCGCAGCACTCTTGGTTCTGCTTGGCAAGCGGAGAGGCGCTGAACCTGCCGAACCGATCACGGGACCCGCCCGCCGCCGGTTCGGCCGCAGCAGTCTCCCCCCGCACAAAACCATTGTCAACACGAAGATCTCGCCGGGCGCGCGGCTTAGCCGGCGCCGACGGGCCTGGCGCCGAGCGCTCGGGAAGGCTTCTGCTGCGCCGGGGCGCCCGCGTAGTCGGGGTTGGGACGCGGGAGCCTCGCGTCCTGTTGTCGCAGCAGCGCCAGCAGCATGGCTTCGAGCTCGGCGGCCTTCTCCGGCTCCGCGCCGGCCAGGTCGTTGGTCTCGCTCAGGTCGCGCTTCAGGTTGTAGAGCTCGTTCTCCCCCTGCCAGTACTTGATCAGCTTCCAGTCGCCGTCGCGGATGATGGAGTAGGGCCCCGGCGCCTCGCGGTAGTGCGGGAAGTGCCAAACCAGCGGCCGCGTGGGGAGTGCATCGGCGCCCCCCGACAGCGCAAGGGGAAGCAGCGAGACGCCATCGATCGGCCGGTCGGCCGGCGGCTCGACCCCCGCGGCCGCGAGCACCGTCGGCAGGACGTCCATCGAAACGATGGGAGTGTCGTTCACCTTGCCCCCCGGGATACGGCCGGGCCAGTTCATGATGAAGGGGACGCGGATCCCCCCCTCGTACGCAAAGCCCTTGCCGCTGCGGAGCGGGGCGTTGTTGGTGGGGCCCAGCAGGCCGCCGTTGTCGCTGGTAAAGATCACCAGCGTCTGATCCGACAACTCCAGTTCTTCCAGCGTGCGGAGGATCTGACCGACCGAATCGTCGACCGATTCCACCAGCGCCGCGTACTTGGCGTTGGTCTGCAGCCGCCCGGGCGACTGGCGGTACCGCTGGGCTACTTCCTCGATGGCCTGGATGGGCGTGTGGACCGCGTAGTGGCTCACCTGGATGTAGAACGGCTCGTCCTTCCACCGGCGGATCAGCGCCTCGGCCTCGTCGGCCTCGCGGTGCGTAAGGAACTGCCCCGGCTGCTTGCCCGGCAGGTGGTAGATGCCGCTGCGGAGGCTCGCGTCCGCGCTGTTCGGCTGATGGAAGGGATCGAAATAGGACGGGGGCTGGCCGTAGTCGCAGCCTCCTCGGTTCTCCTGGTACCCTTGCTTCTCCGGGTACCAATCGGGGTCGCCCAAGTGCCACTTGCCGACGTAGCCGGTGCGGTAATCCTTTGCGTCACGCAGCAGCTCGGCGATCGTCAATTCCTCGTGCTCCATCCAGTACGGATTGGGGGGGCACAGCAGCTTGCGGCCCTTGCCCCCCACGTACTGCGTGGGGTTCTCCTCGGGCGTCCCCATCCCCCCGCGTTGGAACCGCGACCGGATCCAGTCCGTCACCCCCACGCGGTGCGGGTACCGGCCCGTCTGCAACGCCGCGCGGGTAGGCGAACAAACCGCGCACGCGGCGTAGCCGTTGGTGAACCGGATGCCGCCGGCGGCCAGTCGGTCGATGTTGGGGGTCTTGTAGAAGTCCGACCCCTGGCAGCCCAGGTCCATCCAGCCCAGGTCGTCTACCAGCACGACGACTATGTTGGGGGGACGGCTCTCTGCCTTGTCGGTGGCCGGCTGCCGGAGGGCCGTGCGGATGCTCTCGGCCACGGGGGCGGCCAGCTTCTTGTAGCCCGCGCGCGTGAAGTGCACGTTGCCGGGGCCGACGAAGTCCGTCGCGGGGAACGACGCCGACACCTCGTACAGGTCGTTAACGGCGACGCCGTGCTGCTGCATCACGCGCGCCGCGACCGCGTTGTACTTGACGTCGTCGCCGACAAACCGGCCCGCCTCCCCCTCGGGCACGACGGTGGTCGACGCCCAGATCAGCTTGGCGCCGGTCTTCTCCAGACGCTCGACCAGCGTGTTCAGGTTCTGCTCGTACTGGTCAAGCGTGGTCGAAAGCACCCCGTTGATCTTGTCGCGGTTGCCCTGCTCTTTGGAATCCGGGCTGCGGTAGCAAAGGTCGTGGAGCCCCCAGTTGAAGTGGATCACGTCCCAAGGCTCATCGCCGAGCACCTCGTCGATCCGCTGCAGCGTCTTCGTCGTCGAGGCGGCGTTCCCCTTGATCCGGGTGACGTCCGCTTCTCCGTCCAACATCGACGTCACAAACGGGGTGTACCCGATAGAGATCGAGTCGCCGATCAGCAGCACCCGCGGGGCAGGGGGGGCGTCGGCGAGGCAGACGCTCCACGCGCCGGCGATCCCCATTAGCAAGGCAGAAAACGCGATCGTGCAAAGTCGAGTCATCGAAAGGGGCTCCCTAGTTGTACGGCAGGGTCGGTTGCGGGGGGACGTTTGCCGGGCGGCAAGCGTGCTAGGCGTCTGCCGGGTCTTTGCCGTTGACCCATGGGCCGGCCAGCTTCTGGTATTCGCTGGGGAAGAGCACGCTTCCCTTGTCGCCGGCCGTCCAGCCTGGCACGTGGCGTGGGGCGGCGCCTTCGGCGGACATCTTCTCCCACCGGTCGGCCCAGGCGCTGCTGCCGTCGGAGTAGGTAAGATTGTCTGGGTCGAAGTGGAACACCTTCCCCTCGCGGTAGCTGCGCGAGCCGAGCTTCACGACGGTCATGGCAGCGGCGCCCAGTTCGGGGGAGCAGTTCACCAGCTCAGGCCTGCCGGCCACGGCCGCGTCGACGAAGTTCTTGAAGTGCGCCAGCGAGCTGTTCTCGACCCCACCCACCTTGACCCGCTCGCTGACGATCGAGCTGTCGTGGGTCACCTGGGGGCGCTCCGCGACGAAGTCGTAGCCCGAGAAGCCTTCGCCGACCCCCAGCACCGCCGAGGCGTGGTGGCCGCGGATCACCTGCTTGATGGGGGTCTCGCCGCTGCACATGGTAGCGGTCACCAGGCCCTGGACCCCTTCGTCAAAGTCGGCCACCACGGTTGCTACGTCCGGCACGCCCCGGCCGTCGTACTCTAGGTAGATGCCCCCTGCGCCCACCACGCGGCCCGGAAAGCGGAGCCCGGTCGCCTTGAGCATCGAGGTGGTGCGGTGCACGAACAGATCGGTAAACATCCCCGCGCCAAAATCCCAGTAGCAACGCCACTGGGCGAACTTGGCCCGGTCGAACGGCATCTGGGGCGCCAGGCCCAGGTCGGCGCCGAGGAACATCTTCCAGTCGATGTTCTTGGGCGTCATGTCCTCGGCCAGCTTGTAGTAGCGCCACTGGCCGAGGTCGGAGTTGCGGAAGTACTCGGTCTGGTACTGCAAGATCTTCCCGAACCCGCCGGCGTTGATGCGCTCGTTGATCGCTCCCCACACCGGCAGCGAGGTGGACTGCACGCCAACCTGCATCACTAGGCCCGACTCTTTCCACGCCTTGTAGACCCGGATCGCCTCTTCAACGGAGTGCGTCATCGGCTTCTCGCAGTAGACGTGCTTGCCTGCCTGGAGCGCGTCGATCGTCTGCTTTGCATGCCAATGGTCCGGGGTGGCGATGACGACCGCGTCGATCGACTTATCGGCCAGGATGTCTCGGTAGTCGCCCGTCTTGGCGGGGGACTTGCCAGTAACGGCCGCCACCCGCGCCGCGGTTTCGTCGCGATAGCGGTTGAAGACGTCGCAGACGGTCGCGATCTCGACCGAGCCGTCGACATTGTAGAGGTCGCACCCGCTGTGGATGTGCGTCTGGGCGCGCCCCCCCACGCCGATATAGCCGAGTCGTAGCCGGCTGTTGGCGTTGGTCTGGGCGACCGCCGGCGCAGAGGCCAACGCCGCGCCCACGGCAGACGTGGCGAGAAAGTCACGTCTGCTAACGGTTTCCAATGGCATCGCGAGACTCCGATCGAGAGCATAGTGACAGAAAGGTTTCCCGGCGCCGGCCGACAAGACATGGGTTGTCGCCGCGGGGCGCAGCACTAGGGCCGCGGGCCTATCCTAATTCGCACCAGACGCGCCGGCCACCCAACACCTGGGGTGAACACCTGCGACGAGAGGCGCACTGCGCCTGGCTGGAAAGCCCACGGTGGACAACGAAAGAACGCATCGAACCTACGTCGATGCCGTCGGCCAGAATGAAGACCCCTTTTGCCCAATCACGCCATCCGCTGAGCCGTATCCTCGCGATCTTGAAGGTCCGCCCCGCTAAATCTCGACGTGCGTCACCCCGCCCACCTCGTCAAAGTGCCCGATCTTCAGCACCACGCCCCCCGAGCCGGGCAGCTCGGCGACGAACGCCGGGTCGCACACGATGACGGGGCTCGAAGCCACCACCATCAGCGACGCTAGGTGCGAGATGGTGAGCGACAGCGACATGAACCACGGCACGCTCCCCGCGGCGATCTTCAAGAGCTGCTTGCGCTGGACGCTGGAGAGCTCTTGTTCTAGGCAGTACTGCTGCACCACATCGGCCCGATTGAGCGGGGTGGTAAGCGCGAGCATCTCGTCGAACGTGCAGCCGTTGGTTCGCAGCCGGCAATGCGTGTTGGCGGCGTCGAGCGCGGTCCGTCTCCGCTTGAATTCAAGCCGCGCCTGGTACGCGTTGATCGCCTTCTGCCGCCGCTCGACAAAGTAGTTCACCACGCTCCGCGGCAGCGCCAAGGCGAGGTTGGCCGCGGCGCGGGCGGCCTCGGCTGGGCGGCGGACCAACGCCAAGCGGCGGTACTCGGCAAACACTTCTTGCTGGATCTTGGCCACCGCGGCGTGCACGTCGGCGGCGTCGGTCAGGATCAGCTCGTCCCCCGCCTCGACGCACAGCGGCTTCAGGTAGTAGACCTTGACCCCCGGCGCCCGGCCGGGGCCGGCCAGGAACTCGTCGAGGCGGGTCTGGACGCAGGCGGGGATCGTGTCGGTAATTTGATCGAAGTGCTGCTGCTCGGTGACGGTGACAAAGAACCGGCCCTGCGGCAGCCGGATCGACGGCCTCAGCAGGTCGATCTCGCGCACCTGGGTAAACTCGGCCCGGTGGGCGTCGATCACCGCCTGCCAGCGCTTACCCCGCGGGGTGAAGGGCCGCGAACGCCGCAGCATCGACTCGGCCAGCGCGGCGCTGGCGTCCTTGGGGGGGACCCAGATCGGCCCGCCCGACCACGCGCCGAACGGCTCGAGCTCCTGGTCGAGCGTGAACGGGCGAGCGGCGCCGGGAGCAACGATCGAAGGGGTGACGACCGGCGAAGGGGCGGTCCACCCGCCGTGCTGCTGATAGGCAGGGCCGCGTGTCGCGGGACGCTGAACGATGGTGGGCATGCGAGGACTCCTGGGAAGAAACCAAACGCGGCGCCGGACTTACTACCAAGCCAGCCCGCCGGTCGACGATCGGCCGCGCCCGGGGGGGTCGCGCTGTGCGCCGCCGGACGCTGCTAATGATTCGCTGCTGGGCTGCAAATCATTCGCTCCAATTCCCACAATCTTGCCGGCGGCTTGCTGCGGTCCGACCCCGTGATTGTAGCGGCGCCTGCGACCCAACACCCGCGGCGCGGATTCACGGCGATTTTTGCGTCGCATTTAGCCACCCCATCCCCGACAATAGGGGCCGCGGGCGTCGCCCCCCGGGCGCGGGGGTACGCCGAAGGTGCGCGCCGGCGCCGCGGCAGCCACCGGGCAAGAAAAGGCGCACGGTTTTGTCCCTGAGGTGTCCGCTGGCGGGGGTGAAGTGTCCGCTAGGGGGAGGGTTTTGTCCCTTCCGACGGAGGACGCCGGCCGGGGAATCGACGTAAGTCGTTACGGCACGTGGCCGCCGGCGCTCGTCGGGGCAGCAAGCGACCAAAAAAACGCGGCCGGACACGGGACAAAAGGACAGAAGTCGGCCGCGGGAGACAGGGCAGGGGGGGAGAAGCGCCGAACGGGTCGCTACCGGCGGGAGGGGAAGCGGGAGGGTGAGGCTGAAATGGGTGCTGGTGCGGCGGGGCGCCAGCGGTCAGCAATGCGTCGAGCTGGACGGGGGTGAGGCCACGGTTCTGATGGAAGAGGATGGCATCGATCTCTGCACGACCCGCGCGTCGGTCCAGGCGCCGTCGGACAGCGGCGCTTGGTCACTGCCTTACCTCGACGATCCCATTGCCCCCCTTGAGCGCTGCGGAGATCCGGGGCGCAACGTCGCTGAGCTCCTGTCCAAGCTTGGCGTCGGCGCTGTCGCACTGTTTGGGGGGGGTGTGTCCGAGACGCGTCGCGATGGCGCCCAGGTCTTTGACGGGCCGGACGTCGCCCAGTCGGAGCACCGTGAAGTCGGTCCCCTTGGCGAGACCGAGGTTGCCGCCGACGCGGTTGCCGAGGAACGTCACCCGCGTTTGTTCGTCGTAAGTGTCTCCCCGCTCGAGGCGGGCGTCGTGGTCGTCGAGTCGCTTTGCGTAGACCTCAAGCGCGTAGTCGCCGTTGCCGACAATGGTGTTGTTCTGGACGAGGATCGAGTCGCTGTTGCGGATGCGCACCCCGGAGGCTTTGTTGAACGCGACAAGGTTGTCGCACACGGCATTGGACCCGCTCTCGTAGACGGCGATCCCTTGGCCGTTGTTGTACGCCTGGTTGCCGCGGACGACGTTGTGGCTGCACTGTCGGTCGAGCATGACCCCGGACCCGGCGTTGCCGAACGACTGGTTGTCGCAGATAAAGCTGTGCGAAACCCCGCGAGACCCGATGATGCCGTGCTTCTGCAGAGTGCCGATGGTCTTGTTCCCAACGATGGCGAGCCGCGTGGAGCGGTCGTGCGGATCGATGCCGTAGACGATGTTGTCTTGATAAAGATTGTTGAGGATGGCGACGTCGCGAGCCTCGAACGAGTAGAACCCGTAGTAGAGCCCGCGGAACTCGTTGTCGACCAGCGCGCCCGTCGGCCAGTCGTCGCGCGGTTCGCCCCGTTCGCGTTCGGGGTGGCTCGACAGGCTAAAACCGTAGGCCGTCGGAGCGTCGAACCCCAGGTTCATAAACTTGCATCCTGCCGCGTAGGTCTTGGAGCGGACGTAGGACGAGATGAAAGGTCGGAACTCTTTCTTGTTGACGAACTCGGTAGGCTTTTTGGTCGACTCGCTCCACGACGTGACCACCGCGTCAAACAAGAACAGACCCCCCGCATTGGCCAAGAACGCGCCGCGATCGGTCGACATCCACAGCTCGGGCGTGCGGGCGCCGTCGATGATCAGCGTTGCCCCCGGTCCGACGACCAGCGGCAGACGGAGGGTCACCACCCCCTGGTTGTTCTCGGCGACTTCCGCGTCCGCCAGTTGCTCGGCTGCTTGGTCGAGGGTGAGCACGCCGGAGTCGATGAAGATCGCTCGCGCGGACTCCGCGCCCTGGCGGCGCCGCAGGTCGCGGCCGCGGTCGCTCCGGAACGCCTCGTCCAACAGCGGCAGGTCGCCGGCCGGGCAGACCCGCACGCTCCCGGCGCCGGTCGCGGGCGCCAGGCGCCGGACGTCGGCGGCCGTAAGGCGTGCTGTATCGGGAAGCTCGACCGCGGGCGGCGCCGGCACAGCCTTGTCGAGGATCGTCACCGAGTATTTCGGCTCGTCGGCGAACATGACGTTCGTGACGGGATTGCCGATCGCAAAGAGCAGCGGGCTGTGCGCGCGGGCTTCCCTGACGCAGTTCGCCGCAAGGGCTACGCCGATCCCGCCGAAGAGGAATGCGGCCGTGAACGAACGAGAATCATTGCGTCTTGACATCGCTTCGCGCTCGGATATGCGGGGGTGGCGCCCCGCGCAGCGGCTCGGCGACTTTGCCGAAGGACGCGGCCGGCTCGGGGAGCTGACGGGCGATCTCGTCGATGCGGTAGCCGAAGCCGGGACCGCGGATGGTGGAGAGGTCGACTCGGCCGTCCCTCCGCTGGTAGACCCCGGGATGGATCTTGGCTTCGATCTCCGAGGCGCTCGGGTAGAACTGCATAGAGTTCGTCTCGACCCCCAGCAGCGTGTCGATGTTCGCGGCCAGCAGCAGGTGCGGGATCTGGGCCAGCATGGGGTTGGTGAGATCCTGCACCATCAAGTCCATTCCGTGGGGCCTCGCCCAACTGTGCGAAAGCAGCGCGCCGGTAAGTGTTTTGCAAGTCTTCAGCGCAACGCCGGTCCAGCCCAACGACGCGCCAAGCCGCACCAGTTCCCAGTTGTGCGCGCTCTCGTCCATCAACAGCGGCTTGAGGCGGGCTAGCTCGCGGACGTCGATGCGGTTGTTCTCGAGGTCATACGGGAACGGCTGCTCAATGTAGAGGATGCTCTTGTGGATGTCGGGGGCGTCGCGCTCCAGACGATCCAGAATGTCGATCACGTAGGTCGGATCGGTGACGGTGCAATTGAAGTCGGCCGTAAGGTGTGTAACGCCGGTTTTTTGGGCTAGCGTGCCGACGTTCAGCAGGCGTTGGTAGTCCCACTCAGAATCGATCCCGCGCAGCTTGATCTTCAGACACCGCAACCCGTCGCGTCGGATCCAATCGCCCAACAGCACCGGGTGCTGGTCCTTCGGCTGGTTGCCGTTGAGGTCGCCTTCCGATAGCGGGTCCAACCCACCCACGAGATGCCAGGCGGGGAGCGATTCGCGCCGCTTGGCCGCCAGGTAGTCGCCCGGGAAGCGGTTGCGAAAGTCAACCGACGCGTCGGCGGCGGGTCGCAAGTAGTGCGACAGGTCGTACGAAAGGTGTTCCTTGTCTAGCGTGCCGAAGACCGGCCGGTCGTGCAGCTTCCCGTAGGCGTCGTAGAGAGCGATGTCAAACGGCGAGCAACAGAGCAGCCCGGCAAGCAGCGGCGCCCGCAGCCGTTCGTCCCCCGCTGTCCGGCTCTTTTCCAGTTCGGCTTGAAGCACGTCGCGCTGGAAGGAGTGGCCGACCTCAAGCGGGTGGCCGAAGACGTCGTAGTCCGCCCAGCGCCGGGCGAGATCGCGGCACAGATCCAACAGCACCTTGTGCCGCTCGCTGTAGGGCGCGGCGGAAGGCCATACCCACTCCACGCTCAGCGGAGTCTCTCCCCACCCCTGGGCCGTTCGGCCCAGCCGATCGGACACGGTGACGCAAACACGCGCACACGTCACTGAGGTCAGGGTCTCGGAGCCAAACTTGAGCGGCGTCCGCGTGTGCACCGGCAAGAAGTAGAGCTGAACGCCGACCACGCGCACGTCCGTCGAAAGGCGCGAGCTGCGCCTCGTCGAATCGACGGCGCTGTCTTGCCGAAGCCTTCGTGGTTCGGCCGCTTCGTTGGGAGGGCGCCCCTGTGGCATGAAACTCTCGCTTACTTAAGAGACAGAACGTTCGCGGGGCGTCGATCGACGTTGAGTTAGTTTCGGGGCTTAGCTCGACCAAGTGGTGCGTTGCTCTCGATCGAGCATCGCGTTGGCCTCGTCGCTACGACCCCCTTCGAACTTTTCGGTCTTGGGGTTCCACTCGAACTTGCCCCCCAGCCGCAGCGCGATGTTCCCCATGTGGCAAACCGTGGCGCTACGGTGGCCTACTTCCACGGGGGCCGCGGGCTCACTGCGGCTCTTGACGCAGTCTAAGAAGTTGCGGACATGATCGGGCCCCGAGTGGTACTTCACCCGCTTCTGCAGCTCTTCCGGCGCGAGCCCGCGCGGAATCACCGTGGCGTTTTGGCCTTGGTTGTCGATGCTGACCACCCCGTCGTCGCCAAAGAACGCGCATCGCACGGCCGGCTCTGCCGTAACGCATTCCAGCACGACCCCGTTGTCGTACTTGCAGCGGAAGTCAGAGTAAGTGGAGGCGTTGAACAGGCTCCCCTCTGGGAGGAAATCGGCGTAGAGGCTCTCAATCTGCGTCGGGCCGGTGTGGTCCATCCCCAACCCCCACTGGGCGATGTCAATCGAATGGGCGCCAAAGTTTGTAACCTGTCCCCCCGCGTAGTCGTAGTTGAAGCGGAAGTTGTACAGGCAGCGGTCCTGGTGGTACGGCGCCTCGGGCGCGGGGCCCAGCCAGAAGTCGTAGTCCAGGTTCGTGGGGACCGGCATGGGCTTCCAACCGGGGCCGGGGCCGACCTTGTTGTGGCGACCGATGTTGCAGACCACCCGCCGGACCTTTCCGATCGCACCGTCGCGAACCATCTCGCAGACTTCGCGGACGTAGGGGTTGGAGCGTTCGTGGCTGCCGGTCTGCAGCACGCGGTTGTTGTCGCGAACCGCCTTGATCATGCGTTGCTGACCGGCGATGGTCAGCCCGAGCGGCTTCTCGCAGTAGATGTCCTTACCCGCCTTGGCTGCGGCAATGGTGATCGCCTCGTGCCAGTGATCGGGCGCCACGACCACCACCGCGTCGACATCGTCGCGGGCGAGAACCTCGCGGAAGTCGCCGTACCCGTCGCAGCCCTTGTAGTTCCCGCTGCGGCTCTGCTTTGCGTACAACCCTTCGACCAACTTGCGGGCCGGCTCACGACCGCGGACGTCTTCTGGGTTTTTGTAGCCTGGGCTCCCTTGGTTCACGTCGCACACGGCGACCATCCGGCAATCGGGTTGCGCAGAGAACAACTCCAAGTCTAGGAAGCCTTGGTTTCCGACGCCGATGCAGGCCACGTTGATTCGGTTGCTCGGCGCCTGAGCGCCGAAGACCGAGGCCGGCACGAAGTAGGGCGCCGCGACGGCGGCCGTGGTCGCCGTGGTGCGGAGGAAATCTCGCCGGGAGAGAGGGGCCTCCGACTCTTTGGGTTCAAGCGGCATCGCGTTTGGATCCTTCGTAGTTCGTGGCAGCGGTCTTGTTAGTCGAGTAAGCCCAAGTCATTGCAAGCAACACGTGATCGATGCACGAGCGGACATTTGGAGAATTCCGGCACAGCGCCGGCCGATTGGCCTGCGCCGGCCAATGTTCGAAAATCCAATCGCTGGACGTTGGCGGTCGGGGCATCTCGCCGGATTGTCGCCGTGGCGCCTAAATGGTCCGAATCGCTGATGAACGAGCAACGCGACGAACGGCGATCACGAGCATCACAGCCCAGAACACTTTGGCGCCGACCAAGCGGCACAGGTCGTGGGATGAGAGAGGCTACTCCGCGGCTTGAACCGCCCTGACTTCTTCTGATCCTAAACGAAGGCTGCAAACCTGCCGATCCAATTAATCGGATTTCAACACCGAAAATCGAACACGGGCCGCAGGGGTCTCCGAACCCCGTTTGCGGGGCCCCGAGCCTACTCGTCGCGGAATCGCCGACGGTACTCGGTTGCCGTCACTCCCTCGTGCTTGCGAAACACCTCGCAAAAGTACTTGGGCTCCGAGAACCCTGCCTTGTCTGCGATCTTTGCCACGGAGAACTCCGTTTCACTTAGCAGCAGCCTGGCATGCGCCAACCGGATTCGAGTGATCTCGGACTTTATCGTGCGTCCGAGCAGCTTTTTCACGCGCCGCTCGAGGGTGCTGGGAGAGGTCTTCGTGCGGGCGATGATGTCGCTTACTCGGATCCCCGAGGTCGCGTTCTCACGGATATAGCGCACCGCCTCTGCGACATCCTGATCCTCGATGTGGAGCGCATCGGTTGAGCGCCGTGGGGCGATGCCCCGGGGCGGGCCCAGGAAAGTGACGCGCCGCGGTGGTTGATTTCCTGTCATCAACCCATGCAGCATCGCAGCGGCTTCGTAGCCAATTCTGCTTGGATTGACGTCGATGCTTGTCATCGTGGGGGTCGATAGATTACAGAGGTGCGGGTCGTTGTCGACGCTGATCACCGCCGCGGAGTCCGGCACCGACACACCGGCGCGTCGGCAGGCGTCAAGGACTTGCTGCCCACGATCGTCGTGGCAGGTCATGATCCCAACCGGCTTCGGCAGATCGCGTAGCCAAACGGCGATCTGCTGCTGCTGTTCTTCCCAGCTATGGGCGCGTAGCCGCTGCTGCTCGCCCAGCCACGTGCCGCAAGAGTAGCCGTCTTTCTCAACTTCGCTGACAAAGTAGTCGCAACGGCGATCCTGGTTGGGGTTCTCACCCCGAGGCGTGCCGCAGAAGGCAAAATTCCTCAGCCCCATGCTCTTCAGGTGCTCATAGGCGAGCTTGGAGACCGGCTCGTTGTCGACGCCGATGAACGGCAGGCCCACGTCTGGGAGCGCTCCGCGGACGTCGACCGCCGGTATGCCGGATGCGACAATGGTTTCGGCCATATCGCGGCTGTTGACGCGCGCCAGGATGCCGTCCCCCTTCCACCCCACCAACCACTCGGGGAGAGGATCGTCCAATCCGTGGGGCTCGAAGTAGATCGACCAAGGGCCGTGCTCTTGCTGGTAGCGCGCGACACCCCGCAGCAGCCCACGGGCGTACTCTCGTGAGGTTTCGATCAACAACGCGACGTGCGGTGTCTTAGGCATACGGGCCAATACGCTGCGTGCTTCGAAGGGAGTGCCGTGCTGCTGCCGGCGCCAAGAACGAAGGCGACCCTCGCGCGGCGAGCCGGCCCCGGCCGAGATGATCGCGGCCGGTCGCCCATTAACTTACGGCGTGACGCCGTCGGCTGCTACTGGAAAATCGGAACTCTATTCCGCAAAAACGGATTGAGGCGGTTGTCGCTCGTCGCTTATAGAATAAGTGAGGCGTGTCCTCTTCAGGATGATCGCCCGCTTCGCGTGCTTTTCGTACGGACTCTTCGCTGCGCCTCGGATCGTGCTCGGCGCGTCATTTCTAATCCTATCCCTATGCCCTTGCGCCTCCACATCTTGCTTCGATACGGGCTAGGAGTGACGTGTGTTTGCTGCGCCGACGGGGGCTTTGCCGCAGATAGCTCGTGGGTGTATCGCGGCGATTCTGGCCGGCTTGTGTACACGCCGGACGCTCAGGGCGACCGGGTGCCCGACTTTTCTGACGTGGGCTACCTGGGGGGCCGGTCGCCCGTGCCCACCGTGCAGACGGCGATAACTCTGTCTCCGGTCTCGGGAGATGATACCGCGAGCATCCAGGCAGCCATCGATCAGGTATCGGCGTTGCCGCTGGGGTCCGACGGCTTCCGCGGCGCCGTTCTACTGGGCGCCGGCGACTACGAAGTCTCTGGACAGCTCACGATCTCGGCCTCCGGCGTGGTCCTGCGTGGTTCTGAGAAAGACGCCAGCGGAACCGCACTGCACGCGACGCCCTCGGCGCCACCGCCGATCTGGCCGCGGACGGCAACAACAACCAGCTCGTCGACGCCGGAGACTACGAGATCTGGAGATCCGGTTACGCGTCGGCGGCCGCCGCAGCGGCGATGTCGACGGCTATTGCCGCGGTTCCCGAACCTACTGCTTCAATCCTAGCGGGCCTCACACTGTTCGCAACACTCACCCTTCGACGCCACAATCCACTGACAAGGAGTTCCTTCCATCATGAGTGATATCAAGCATCTTTCAATCTTGGGCCACGGCCTCGACCGTCGCGCATTCCTCGGCCGTTCGCTGGCAGCAGCAGCCGCGGTGGGGATGTCCGGAAGGCTGGTCGGCGCCGCGCCGGTTTCGGCCAAGCGGCCGCCGGTCTGTGCTTTCATCAAGTTCGTGCAATCGCTCAGTTACGACGACATGGCCGCCGGCATCGCCGAGATCGGCTTCGACGGCATCGAGTCTACCGTGCGCGAGGGCGGGCACGTCCAGCCGGAACGCGTCGAAGATGACCTTCCCAAGCAGCTCGAGGCGGTGAAGAAGCAGGGGATGGACATCACGATCATGTGCACCGACGTGCTGGGCCTCGATCAGCCGCTTACCGAGAAGGTGCTGCGGACGGGCGCCTCGCTCGGGATCAAGAAGTACCGCATGGGCTTCTATCGATACGACCCGAAGCGCGGGGTAATGGAGCAGCTCAGCGAGATCCGACCGCGCCTCAAGGAGCTGGCGGCCCTCAACCGAGAACTCGGCCTTGCCGCCGTCTACCAGAACCACTCGGGCGCCGACTTTGTCGGAGCTCCGATCTGGGACCTGCGGATGCTGCTCGAAGGGATCCCCACCAGCGAGGTTGGCTCGGCGTTCGACATCCGCCACGCCACGGTTGAGGCCGGATTGGCTTGGCCCTTAAACTACGACGTAATAAAGCCCCACATCGGCGCGGTGTTCGCCAAGGATTTCGTCTGGGACGGCAAGAAGGCCAAGCACGTGCCGCTGGGGCAGGGGAGGGTGGACCCGGAGTTCTTCACAATGCACTTGAACTCGGGGATCGACTGCCCCGTGTCCCTGCACGTGGAATACTTGGGCGAGGGGGACGCCCAAGAGAACATGGCGGCGTTGAAGCGCGACTACGGCGTCCTTTCCAAGTGGTTGAAGCGTTAGTTGACACGTCGTCGCGCACTTAGCGCGCGGACTACTTCAAGAAACTCGACACACGGCGGCAAGCAATGGAACTGAAGAACAAGCGCGCGCTGATTACCGGCGGCACCAAAGGTATCGGGGCGGCGATCGCCCTCGATTTTGCCCGACACGGCGCCAACGTGGTGATCAATGGCAGGAGCGAGGACGACGCGTCTCGTGATGTGCTTAGTGAGATCGAGGCGATGGGCGGCTACGGTCGGTTCATCGCGGCAGACATGGAGGACCCCAGCCAGATCGAGACCCTGGTCGAGCAGAGCGCCGCTGCGCTCGGGGGCCTCGACGTCCTGGTTCACAACGCCGGCGGACCCGCCCCTGGGCGGATCGACGAGATCGCCCCGGAGGACTGGATGCGTGCGTTCGACGTCCACGTCCACGCCGCGTACCACCTGTGCCGTTTTGGGCTGCCCCACCTGCGGCGTAACCCGGAGGGCGCCGTGCTGCTGGTCTCGTCGTCAGCCGGCATCCGCGGCTGCCCCGGGGCGGTCGTCTACGGCACGGTGAAAGGGGCGATTGCGCAGTTCACACGCATGCTCGCCCGCGACCTCGCGGACGACAACATCCGGGTCAACTGTGTCGCGCCCGGGATCATCCGCACCCGCTTTCACGAGCGGATGACCCCCGAGCAGCAGAAACACAACCTAGCCAACCGCATACCCCTGCACCGCGAGGGCAAGATCGAAGACGTGGCCCAGGTGGTCAACCTGCTGGCGACCAATGAGTTCATGACCGGCGAAACGGTTGTCGTCGACGGCGGCATGACGATGCAGATCGTTAGGTAAGCGTGCGATCGGTGCGCCCAGGCATGAAGGCGCCAGAAACCCTCCAGGAACTGCTAGAAACACGATGATCTCCCGAATCTTCCTCGCAGTTGTCGGCGTCGCCGTCGGCGACGCAGCGCCGGCCGCCTCGCCCCCGTCCGCCGTGCTCGACCTCAACGGCTGGAAGCTGACACTCCCGTACGACACAGAGCGAAAGGGGAATCCAGACGAGGTTGTGCACCCCGAGCTCGCGACGTTCGAAGACGAGAGCTGCTTTTTCACTGCTCCCTCGGGCGAGGCGGTGGTGTTTCGCGCCTCGTGCGACGGATCGGGCACCGTGAACTCGAAGTACCCCCGGTCAGAGCTACGCGAGATGAAACCAGGAGGAAAGGACGAGATCGGCTGGGGGACGGATGACGGCTCGTTGCACGTGATGGAACTCGACCTGGCGGTCACGCACACGCCGGACACCAAGCCGCACGTGGTGTGCGCCCAGATCCACGACGAGGACGACGACGTGATCATGGTGCGGATCGAGGGAGAGAAGACGCTCATCGAGCGGAAAGGAGACAGCGACCTGAAGGTCCGCTCCGACTACCAACTCGGCGATCGCTTCAAGCTCCGGATCGAGGCGGGCGGCGGCCGCGTGCGTGTGTTCTACAACGGCGAGCTCCAGATGGACTGGGCCGCGCTGAAGAAGGGCTGCTACTTCAAGGCGGGCTGCTACACGCAGTCCAATCGAGACCAAGAAGATTCGAGCGGATCCTATGGAGAGGTCGAGATCTATCGGATTCAGGTCACGCACGAACCCAACGGGGTCAGGTCGAAATCCGCCTTAGCGAACTGACCCGATCAACTCGGCGGCAGGAAAAGCACGACTGCCGCCGGGCGTCTCGAGAGTATGGCCTGGCGTTCTTGCTGGCGTTGCGTCTTCTCGTCCTAGTTCTTACCTCGGCTGCGTCAGGCGCGTTCGCCGTGCGCGACACGGCGCGCCGGTGGCGTCGCGCACCTTCCGTATCTAAGAGGCTGTCGTTGTGGCAAGCAGGTCCGTGGAAGATGAACGGCAATGGCTCGCAACGGCTCATCGCCAGGGGCCGTTGGCGGTGCTACGGGCGTACGTCGGCATGTCGGGCCCCGGTTGGCTGCAGAGCGCATTGACGCTGGGGGGCGGGTCGCTCGGCAGCAGCCTGTTCCTCGGAATCTTGGCCGGTACGAGCCTGCTGTGGCTCCAGCCGTTCGCGATGGCGATCGGCGTGGTGATGATGAGCGCCATCGCCTACGTGACGCTCTCCACCGGCGAGCGGCCGTTCCGCGCGATCAATCACCACATCAACCCGGTGCTCGGCTGGTCGTGGCTGGCGGCGACGCTGATGGCCAACATGGTTTGGTCGCTGCCGCAGTACTCGTTGTGCTTTGCGGTGTGCGAGCAGAACTTCTTCCCGCAGGTCTTCCTCGGCGACGGCCTGCTCGCCCCCGGGCCAGAGGGGAGTCACCTAGGCAAGTGGTTGGTCTCCGGCGTTGTGCTAGTGCTGTGCACGGTCGTTACCTGGAGTTACGGCAGCGGGCATTGGGGGGTCAAGCTCTACGACCTGGTGCTGAAGGTGGTGGTCGCCCTGATCGTGGTCTGCTTCATGGGCGTCGTGCTCCGGATGTCGCTGCTCGAGGGGGGGATCGACTGGGGCGGCGTCGCGGCGGGGCTGATCCCCAACCTCAGCCACTTCTGGGAGCCCGTGGCCACGCTGCAACCGCTTCTCGACCAAGTGACCGACCCCGGGGCGAGGCAGTACTGGCGCGAGCTGATCGTCAGCGAACAACGCGACGTGATGATCGCCGCGGGCGCCGCCGCGGTGGGGATCAACATGACGTTCTTGCTCCCCTACGTATTGCTCACCCGGGGCTGGGGCAGGGAGTTCCGCGGGCTGACCATCTTCGATCTTTCGACCGGCACGTTCATCCCGTTCGTGTTGGCCACGGGCTGCATCGTAATCGCGTCGGCTCAACAGTTTCACGGCCGGATGCCGGCGGGGTTTGTCGTCTCCGCGGGTCAGGTCGTGGCGCCGCCGAAGTTTGAAGGGGCGTACGCGGGGCTGCTCGAGGCGCGCGACGCCGCCGAGGCCGAGGGCCGCTTTAAGTTCGACGGCCCGCCCGGCCTGGGCGAACAGCAGATGGCCGCCACGCTGGTGCGCCGCGACACGTTCGACCTGGCGAACTCGCTGGAGCGGCTGTTCACAACAGGCAGCGGCACGGGGGGGAGGCTCCTGGCCAACGTCGTTTTCGGGGCAGGCGTGGTGGCGATGACCGTCTCGTCGATCTCTCTGATGATGCTGATCTCTGGGTTCGTGGTGTGCGAGATCCTCGACCGTCCCATCCAGGGGTGGACCTTCCGCCTGGGGTGCATGGTCTCCTCCGTCGGCATCTTCTGGCCGTTGCTGTGGGAGGGGGACGCCCGCGCCTGGTTGACGGTGGTTGCCGGGGTATACGGCGCCATGCTTTTGCCGATCGCGTACGTCACCTTCTTCGTCATGATGAACCGCCGCAGCATGCTGGGTGACGACACGCCTACAGGCGCCGCTCGCTGGGTCTGGAATATCTTGATGGGGCTCGCCGTGGCGGCCGCGACCGCGGCCGGCGTCTCCGCCATCGTCGACAAGGGAGGGTACCTCGGCCTGGGCTTCGTAGCGGCCTACGCCGCCCTGGTGCTGATCGTGCAGTTCACACGCGCGAAGCCCGCAGCCGCGACCCGCGGCGCGCCCGCCGCGTGACTCGCGGTCGGAGACGCTGGCGCCGCGTCTCAGATCAGCAGTCGATACACCGAAACCGACCCCGCCCCGGTCACAACGACAAACTCATCGGTCTGGCGGCCCGGCAGCACCGCGATCGGCCGGCCGGCGTCGTGCACGGTTGCGCCGCGGAGTGCGACCCGGCCGGCGCCCTTGGCGCGGTTGTTGAGCTGGTAGGCCTCGATCCGTTGGTCGTCGGCCGCTACCAAGAAGCCTCCTTGGCTTATCAGGAGCTTCGGGGAGCGCAGCGACTCGGCGCAAAGAACCACGGAACCGCCAAAACCAGGCCGCACGACCGCGGCGCCCGCATCGAGCGAAACGGCGATGTTCGGCGACGCGTAGGGGCCACCCCCCGCGAGGCCGACGATGCGGCGCTCGAACCGCTCGAGCGTTCTAGCTTCGTCCCCTTGCAAGTAGATTAGCGAATTGCCGACTCCGACGAAGACCCGGAGGCTGGTCGCGTGGATCGGAACCGGGATCGAAACATCTTGCCAATCAACGCCGCTGGGCAGGCGCAGCGAGCGCGTCGCCACCACCGCTCCCTCCCCATTCACACAGACCAGCACCGCGTCTGGTTCATTGCGTCCCTCGATCGACCATATCTGTCCCAGAGAGCCGACCGCGGCGCCCCACACCACGCCGTGCCCCTTGGGCGTCCCTGCCCACACACAGTCGGAGGGCGCCGCGTCGCAACCGGCAAAGACTTCCTTCATGGGCAGCGGCCCTGCGCCGATCGGCAGCAAATGGATGGGCGATTTTTCCCCAAGCATGACAAGCTCGGTGTCCATGGGGAGCGGGCGTTCCAACCATGCGTCGGTACGCCGCTCGACGTTGCCCCGTCCGTCGCATCGTGCGAAGACCAAGCCGTGGTCGATACCGGCGACAAAGATTGAGTCGCCGATCACTGCTGCTGCCTTCCAGACGTCCCCCAACCCTAGTTCGAACTGATGGACGCGTTCGATGCGCCCGGCCGTTGTCGGTGTGACGATGGCCTGACGCGCTAGGGGGGCCGGTCGGTACTGCTTGCGATTCTGCACGTACTGCCGGCCGTCGCGCGGCAGCAGCGGGTCGCCCGGGACGAGTCGAGCGAGCGTCGCCAGCAGCGAGTCGACCTCCGCGAGGGGCGCCAAACGCAGGCGGTTCGCGATGATCTGGCTTGAAACTTCTGCCGCATAGCCGCGGACGCCCCGATCGGCGTACCGCTCGAACACGTCGGCCAGGAGCCCAGCGACCTCGGCGTGGCGAGCTAGCTGCCGGGCGCACCGCGCCAACTCAGTGATGCGCTCGCGGGCCGAATCGTGTCGGCCGAGGCGGCCACGGAGGGCCAGCGCTGCCTGCACGCACGTCTTGGCCTGGAGGCCGGCGGGCCAGCCGCCGTCGAGCGTTGCGATCGCCCGGTCGGGCTCGCGGAGCTTCTCGTCGTAGATCCGCGCAGCCTCCAACCGCTGGTCCAGCAACAGGTGGGCGTCGGCCGCGGCGTGGTAGGCATCGCTCGCCGCGTCGTTCTGCTGGATGTGCCTGAACAAGTCGCCAACCTTCTCGTGTTGCTCGAGCGCCCGGTACGCATCGATCGCCTCGGCCCACAGCTCGCCTCGCTCTAGGCACTCGGCGGCGGCCTGGTCGTTCTTCAAGCGGTCGCGGTACAAAACGGCCGCCTCGCGGAAGCAGCGTCCTTGTTCGAGGGTAGACGCCGCTGCGTTGTAGTCCCCCAGCAGCTCGGCATAGATGTAGGCGGCCCGCCGGTACCGGCCGAGCCTTGCCTCGCGGGCGGCGAGTTCTCGGTACTTGGCGATGAGTTGTTGCTGGTAGTCGAAGGGGAGGTCCCAGACGTCCGCGGCGCCGCCGCCACGCATGCGCCCGAGGCTGAAGTCGGTGTTGTGCATGCCTAGGCGGGCGCCTGGCAGCGACCGCCCACGGTGCGCACCACCGCTGCCGTCGATGGGTAGGGCGTACTTTAAGCCCTGGTCGGGGTCGTTCTCCAATAACCCCAGCAGGCGGGCGACCTCCTTGTTGCGGGCCGCTTGGAGCGATTTCCGGAGCTGAGTGAGCCAGCGGTCCAGCGCTCCCCCCGTACCCCTCGAGCCCGCGCCGGATCGTGCGGGCGTCTGGTCACCGGAGTGGCGTTCGCTGCCCGCCGGGCGAACTAGGCCCGTCATCCCCCGCAGGGCCTTGGCGGCCGCGGAGAGCGCTGCGCCGATCGCCGCGCCGGAGGCGCCCAACAGCGACTCGTCCGGGGACTTGGGGAGCCTGGCCAAGTCGTCGCCGTGGTCGCCAATGCCGTCGCGTGCGTCGTCGAGCAATCCGTCCGCCGTCGGGGTCTGGTGCGGCAAGATCGCGACAATCATCGACGGGAACCCGACCCCGGGAACGGCCGACTCCCAGGCATCGCCGGTAGGCGCCGGCGGCCGGACCAGGGCGCCCAACGAGAAGACCTCGAGCGGCCCGGCCGCGGTGAGCCCGCGTCCCGGCGTCCATACATAGAGGTAGTCTTCCGCGAATAGCCCGGCCACATCGGCCAGCGGGACGGCCGGCCGCAGTTCGGCGTCGGTCGGCAGATAGAGATTCTCGCCGAGCCGGCCATAAGCAACGCAGCGGCCGCTCGGGCGGCAGTCGGAGTCGCTGGGGATCGCCAGAGCGCCCGCGAGAAGCAGACTGTCCTGCTCCCGGATCGCTATAATTCGGAGCGAGCGCTGATCCGTCCGCCAGGAAGCGATCTCTTCGATCCACTGCTGTGGCGACGCCCCGGGGATAAACCAGGCGGCCGTGTCCAAGCGCCCCGCTGCGCGGGGACGGATAGCAAGCTCAATCTGCGGCACGGATCGCCTCCACAAACCGGCCCACTGTTTCCTCGCACAGTTCGCGCCGCTGTGCCGCTCTCTGCAGATAGCCTTCGTCGTCGCGCAGGAAGTACTCACGGCCAAACTTCTGGCCATTGCTGCAGGCGCCAGTAAGCTCGCCCTCGGCCAGCACCAACGAGACCTCGGGGACGCTGGGATCGTGGTGGATCAGGTGCAGCAGGCCCCGCCGGTCGAGCTCGGCGCGGCAACTGTCGCCCCAGACGGCCGTGGCGAACTGAAGCGACCCGCGACGGCCGTTGGCGGACGTCTCGAAGGGACGCTCGCGGTTGAGGATCGCTCTACCCGGCAGCGGACAAAGGACGGCCATCGTCCCTTGGTAGTCGACCGCCAGCACCCCCTTGGCGGTCCGCAATGCCAGCCGACCCGACTCCGACAGCCCGATCGCTGCGAACCGCTTGCGGATCGGCGTCTGCCTTACAAGCGCCGCCACGCGTCCGTCCAGCGCGTCGCCGTAGTGCCTATCCACCTGCGCGTCGGGGCCGAGCCGGTACTGCAGCGCGACCGTCTCCCCCCGCCTGCCGATGGCCGTAACACTCGCGCACAGGCCGTCCGGCGAGACCCAGTTGACGTGGCACTGGTCGATCTTCTCAGGGAAGCGCAGGATCGTTTTGCCCGGCTGGGCGATGACTGAAATGGCGCCCTGCCTAGTTAAGGCGACCGGCCCCTCCATACCGACACCGTCCCAAATGTGGACCCATGGGTCCTCAGACGAGCCCGAATGCGGCAGCGGATCCAAGGTTGCGTTCTCGCCGTTGCTCGAGAGCGCGTGCCACTGCTTCGGGCCGTCGATGAAGAACCGGCCCGACTTCCACCGCAGCCCTCTTGGGACCGCGACCTCTCGCACTAGTTCGCCCGTCTCGGGGTGCAGCAGCCCCAATACCCCTCGGCCAACGCAGAAAAGCATCCCGTTGTGATAGGCGACCCCCTGCATCTTGGCGCACTGAAGCCCCGAGGCTCGCAGCGTCCTTTGAGCAATATCGAGCCGATAGAACCGCGGCCGCTCCTGGAGCCCGTAGATAAAGCTCGTCTTCCCCTGCACGCACTCGGCAGCCCCCCACCACAGCTTCCCCTTGCCCAGGTTGTCGGCGAGCTCGTCGGCGCCCTTGGTTGGTTCGGTCCAACGCAGCAGTCGGCCGTCCCCGCTGATCGAGAGCGCGCCCCAGCGATCGACCGACCAAGACCGCTGGGGGTCGACCGGCGCCGGCAAACGGAAAGGAAGCTTCTTTGTGCGCAGCACGGCCGGCAGCTCAGCATCGTCGATCCCCAGCGGCTTCGGGCCAACGCTTGCCCAGAGCGCGTCGAGGTCGATCTTCGCGCGGCGGATCAACTTCTCCCCCCGCGGCCAGCGCTCGGTTAGCCGGTACTCTCCGTCCCGGTTCACCGTCGCTACGTACAGCCGCTCGAGCTTCACGTCTCGCAATGCCCGTTCGAAAACGGGGTCGGCGAGCGCTTCCTCGGGGATCAGCACGATCGCCTCGGTCGCGGCGCCCGCTTCTTGGATCCGCTGCAAGAAAGCCGGCAGCGCCTCGGCAAGGTGGGGATCGGCCTCCACGACCGCGAGATGATCGGTCAGGCCCGTCTCGGTTGTGAGATCAACCTCCTGCAACCCTGCGCCCCGGCCCCGCCATACGGAGTGGGTCGCCCCCCGCGCGGCGGTCGCCAGCAGCGCCAGCGCCGCCGCCGCGATCATCACGCGCGGCGTCCCCCAAGCCCGAACGCCCGAGTCCACCAAGATCGCCCGCTGCACGCGCGGCGTGTCGGGGGGGACCTCCCGGTGCAAGTACATCGCTTCGTTCATCGCCACGCGCACCGCCAGGGTCAGCCCGTCTTGGGCCAACTCGCTCAGCAGCAACCGATCGGGCGTGCCTCGGTTGGCGATGTCGGAGAACCCCCCCGTCTCTTGCTGCTGGGGCGAGGAGAGCCGGCGCGGGAGGGTCGTGCCGGCGATCAACTGCTTGGCGGCCCGTGCGATGCCGCCGTGCTCCGGGGAGTCCAAGAGCTGCTCGATGAACTCGCGCGGAGTCCGGCTTGGAGTAAGGGTCTCGGGCGCCAGCTCGCCGGGGATGGGGCCCGGCAGGGCCAGCAGGCCGGTCTTCATCCGCAGCCGGACCGCGTCGGGGTGGACCCGCTCCAGGCCCGCCTCGAGTTGGTCCAGCACAACCAGCAGCCACTGCGGCCCGGCGCCGCAGGGCTTCCCCCACGTCGCCGATTCAATGAGCCCCATCAGCCCCGGACGAAGCGCGTCGGCGATTCTCGGGGCGTACTCCTTCGGGCACTCGCTCCGACTATCCTCGAAAACGAGCTCGGCAAGAGCGAGCTTGGCTTCGAGCGGAGTCCGCAGCGCCGGCTCAAGCCTCCGCAAGTGGTGCAGTCCGGCAAGCACGTGGTTGAGCTGCCGGTGGGCGAACACTTCGATGTCTTTGCCCTTGTCCGCACAGTAGAGTCGAAGCATCCCGATCAATTGACCCGCTTCGCTCCCATCGACGCCCCAGGCATCGCGCGTCGCGGCGAATAGCAGCAGCAGCGATCCGAACTTAGGCAACCCGCTCGGCGCCAGGCGCTCCAGCGCCGCGCTCAGCTCTTCGGCAAAGGCGATCGTTTTGCCGTCGCGCCAAGCAATCGTCCGGCCGTTGTCCCGCCACTGCCAGAAGCTGTGCTCGGGCTCTGCGAAGTATTCGCCGATGATCCGATCAAGGGCCGCCATCGGCTGCCGCCTCCATCAATCGGACCGCGGAACGCGATGCCCCGACAAAACGGTCGCCGCGGACCACGCTGCTGCCGCCAGCGCGCCAGAGGACCGCGACGTCCCCTTCTTCGAGCTCGAACGCCCCCTTCAGCACTGCCGCGTCGATCGCCGGCCGCCACGCGTAGCCAACCGGCGCCGCGACGCCATGATCCACGTGATAAAACTCGCCACGGATCGGCGGCAACGGTTCGCCCCGCACGATCACGCTTCGCTGGCCGGCAGCAAACTCAAGCCGCGCCAGCCGGGCCTGCGGCGCCGCAACCACGTAGTCAAGCCAATCCCCCCTCGACACAACCACCAGCGCCGCGGGCCGAGCCTCCCAGCAGCGGACAAGCGACAACTCGACGCGCGGCAACTCTGCCGCCGCGAAACGGGGCGTCGGCAACACAACCGTCAGCCACTCCCGCAGCGGCCGCCAGCCGAGCGTGGGCGCATAGCCTCGTGGGACCCTGGCGCCGTCGGGCAGCAGTTGGCCATCGCTCAGCAGTCCATACAACTTGCAGCCGAGGATCGCCCGCAGCTCCATGCGCAGCAGGGGATCGAGGGCAGGGCCGCGCAGCCACAATGTGTCCGCCGACTGGCCGCACACCTCGATCCCGGCCAACGGACGCAGCCGGCCCAGCCTGGCCGGCGAGCCAGGGGGCAGCGACGCGAGCCAGCCGGCCTTTAGGGTTGGGAGTCGATCGTTCGCCACAACTCATTCACCTTGTTCTCAAGGAAGCCGCGCTGCTGGGCGTCGGCGACCCACTGGCAACGCGCCGTCAGCAGCGTCATCCGGTCTCGAAGGACGCTCCGCTGGCCTTCGTCGGCTTGTTCGAGCGACGCACCAATCACCGCCAGGTCGTCGCTGAGTTGCTCGGCGTCGGGCGCCTCGGCCGCCAGCGAACGCGGATGAGCGGCCGCTCGCTGCTGGTCGTCTGCGTCTTCCAGCGCTTGGGCCACCAGCGAAGCGAGCACTTCTTGCTCGTCTTCGGAATCCCAGATGTATCGCAGCACCCACAGGTCGGTCAGGTTCGCTTCGAGCCGGCCGCACAGCAGCGCGCTGGCCGCCACCAGCCGCTGCAGCTTGACGGCGCGGCGGTCGGAGATGCCGATCCCCGCCCCACGCAGCCGCAGCACCAGCTCAACATACTTGCCCCGCAGCGCGTCGAACCCCACACGCGGGATCAAGCGGTGCAGGCCGCGCAAGTGGTCTGCGCTCACCCCCGCCCGCTGGCCGCTGGCCTCGTGGGGGTCGTCCAACCGCCAACCCGCGGCCAGCACTTCGGTCAGGTTCGCGTCGGGCACGTTATTGCACGCAACTCGGATCAAGAACCGATCGAACAACGCCCCCAGCGCCTCGTCCTCCGGCAGGTGGTTGCTGGCGCCGACTACCATCAGCGTCGGCAATGCCCGAGTCTCGCGGCCGCGGCGGAAGACCCGTTCGTTAAGCACCAACAGCAGGCTGTTGAGGATCGCGCTGTTGGCGTTCAGCAGCTCGTCCAGAAACACAAAGTCCGCTTCGGGCAGCATGCCGGTGGTGTTGGTCTCCAGCTCGCCATCACGGAGCTTGCGGATATCGAACGGGCCGAAGATCTCGTTCGGCTCGGTAAAGCGGGTCAGCAGGTAATCGAATACCTTGCCGTCGATCTGACGGGCGAGCGACTGAACCAGTGCGCTCTTGGCGGTCCCCGGCGGGCCGAGCATGAACAGGTTCTCGCGGGCCGCCAGGCAGAGGCCCATCAGGTCGACGATCTCGTCTTTGCCGACAAAGCGTTGCTTGAGCGGCTCGAGCACCTCCCCCCGCAACGCGTGCCCCAGCCGCTGCGTCGCCTGCTGGGGAGATTCGTGGCTTGCCGGCTCATTCATCGCGGGCCGTGGTGGCTATGGGTTGCTCGTTTCCGCTGAGGGCTTCGGCGATGGCCGGCGAGAGCTCGGGGTAGTCGCCGATGGCCGCCGCCGCTGCCCGCCGCACGGTCGCGTCGTTCAGGCGGCTGGCGTCTCCAGAAGCCAGGATCCGGTCGCTGTAAAGACGCAGGAGCGTCGGGGAGGTTCGCAGCGTCGACGCGTCGACGTCGCCGATCCCAGCGATCCCGACCGACGACAACGGCCAATCCCGGCCCCACTGCATCAACCGGCCCAGCAAAGGATCGTCGCTCGACGCACGCTTGGCCAGCTTGAGCAGGCTAGGCAGAAAGCGCATCGTCAGGTCGACCGAGTAGTGGGACGCGGCCCGCATGCGGTCGGGCAGGGGAGAGGGGGCCGCCCCATTGATCGCCGAGAGCTCGCTGTCCCGATGGATGGCGAGCGACGAAGCGAGGTAAAGCGACACAGCCGCCCAAAGGGCCGCCGCGGGGTCAAACCCCGGCGGATCGCCGGGCAGCTCGAGCCGATACTCCCGCTCAAACGCCTCAAGCCGTGTCGCCGCAGCCTGGAGGTCGAGCCTGTTGGCCGCCTGGGGCGGCCCAACCCGTACAGGCCGGCCGTTGAGAAGGTCGTCGACAAAAGGGGAGAGCATCGCTGAGGTTTGCCCGGCGGGTCGGTGAGCCAGCCAGTTTAACCAGCGACGCCGGCGGCGTCTGCCGCCGCGCGCACGGCGCCCCAAACCATGCCATCCGGTCTTCGCACGCAGCGTCGCAATGGCAAGAGAAATCGCCGGCGCGCCGAGCGCCGGGAGATCCAGCAGTCGGAACCGTCCGACAACACAGCAGCCCCGCGATCCCGTCAACTTCGCGGGCTAAACGTGGCCCCCGAGAGGGAATGACAAAATGCCCCGGTGTGGCTCCACGGGGTACAGAACGCCCCGGCAGGCAAAAACCCCCGCACCGAACACGAAGACGGCGGGAGCGGCTCAGGAGAACGCAAACCCGAAGACGATCGGCCCAGTCGCCGACGCTAATCCGACGGCAACTCGTAAGTGTTTGCAACAGAACCGCTTACAAAACGCGAGCGGAGGGCAGGGGACTCGCCTGTGGGCCCGCCTGTAAACACTTGCCAGACACGACATTCAGCGGCAAATGCCTTGTTTTCAAGGCTGAGCCATTTTGTCAGGATTGATCAGCTGAGCGTCGTGCTCTCCGCTTTTCCACATTGATTGGCCCACTGGGCCAATCAATGGGCTTCGGAGCTTCCCCAGAAAGGAAGCCCGATGATCCTGCTCAATCCTCCCCTCGAAGCCCGCGATGGCCACACGCTGCGCGTGTTGGCAATCTGCCGAATCAGCAGCACGGATGCCGCCAAACAGGACGTTCGTTCCTTGGACGACCAAGAGAATCTCATCCGCAACTGGGTCGCAAGTCACTGGGAAGGCCCCGCCGACATGAAGGTGATCGCCGGACGCGGAAGCGGGGAGCGGCTCGATCGCCAGGAGTCGCGGGACGCCGAAGACGCGCTGGAAACGCGGCAGTACGACCTGGTGATCTCCGAAGACCTGGGCCGCATCTTCCGCCGGATGCAGGCGTTCGAGTTCTGCGAGATCGCCGAGGACTACGACACGCGGGTGATCGCCCTGAACGATCACGTGGACACGGGCGCAGAAGGCTGGCGGATCTCTGCCTTCTTCGCGTCGATGCGGCACGAGATGTACAACGCCGACACCGCCAATCGCATCCGGCGTACGCACAACAACCGCTTCCGCCAGGGGGGCGTGGTGCAGTTTGTGATCTTCGGCTACGAGAAGCCGCTGGGCGCCAAGAACGATATCGAGCTCCGCAAGGCGGACGGCGCCGAGGCGATCTACGACCGGTGGTTCTCGATGCTCGAGGAGGGGGCGTCGTTCGCGGAAGTGGCCGACTGGCTCAACGCTGAGAACGTTCCGGTGGGCAAGTACTGCCGGGGAACCCGTTGGACCGGTGAGATGGTCTCCCGCACGAGCAGGGATCCGCTCCTCAAAGGGCAGCGCGTCCGCAATCGCGTAGTCACCAAGCGGGTCAATAGCACCGGCCGGCGTCGCTCGGTCCGCCAGGAGCCCGAGGGCTGGATCATCCGAGAGTGCCCGCACTTGCAGATGATTGACCCCAATCGCTTCGACCGAGTCGGACGGATGCTGAAGAAGCGTAACGCCAAGAACAGCCGCAAGCGGTCCGGTAGCAGCGACCCTCGTGCCCACGTGCCGCGTAAGCGGACCCTGTGGCCCGGCCAGCACTTGAAGTGTGGGGTGTGCGGCCGCACGCTCGGCCACTTCGGCACCAAAGAACGTCCCACGCTGATGTGCAGCGGAGCGGACGAGTACCGGTGCTGGAATTCGGTCTGCCTGAACGCGAAGGTCGCGGGCGAGAAACTCTCTGAGGCGATCATGGCGGCCGTCTCGGGGCTTCCCGAGTTCGACACGGAGCTGCTCGCCCGAGTCGAAGCACAGGCCGACGAGGCGTTCACGGAACGGGGCGCCGCACTCGCCACCGCCCAGCGTGCGGCGGATTCGGCAAGGCGGCGCGTCGACAATCTGGCAGAGGCCGTGGCGGCGTCCGGATGCAGCGCAGTGCTGCTGGACCACCTCCGCACCGCTGAGGATCGGTGCCGTGAGATGACGGCCGAAGTGTCGCGGCTGGAACGCCTCGGCGCGGAGCGTACGCCAGCGCCTTCGATTGAACGCGTGCGGGCCGCGGCGATGAACTCGGTCGCGGGATTGGCGATTGAGTCGCAGGAATTTGGACGCGTCATGCACGACCTGGCGCCCGAGATCACGGTCTATCCCGTCCGGGGCGTTGATGGCGGGAGGATCCACTTTCGCGCCGTCGTGCGGCTCGACGCCAGCTGCTTTGCTGAGAACCTGGACGAGATGCCGTCGGCTCAGGACGCTCTGCGGATTGAACTGGAAGTTGACCTATTCGACCCGCCCAAGCCGATGGCGGTTCTGAACCAAGCAGTCGCGATGCTGTGCGCCGACGGCGCCAAGATGAAGCAGCGAGAAGCTGCCGCTGCGCTGGGAACCTCTCAACCCGCGGTGCAGCGGGCGCTAAAGCTCCACCGCCTGATGCAAGAGCTTGGCCTGGGTTCGCCGTGGCGGCAGGTGCTGACGCCCCCCGAGGATGACAGCAAGCTCCGCCGCTACCGCCACCCGCGTTACCGCTTTGAACCGCTGGAAGGGTTTCCGCGCATGCTGTCCGGAGGCGCCCCCAGCCCGCCCTCGTAGACGGCGGCCTATCAAGAACGGTTCTTTTCACGACCCGGGTCGCTCGTTGCGGCTCGGGTTTTTTTCGTCCTATCCCCTCGTATGGAGAAGCCTGTGATTCGCAGATCAAGCAAGAAGAACAACAGCCAGTCATCACACACTCGGTGGCGCCCTGGCGGCGCGCTAGATCGGTTGCTCAATCTCATCGCACAACGCGTGCGGCGGACGCTGCGAGGAAGTGCTGGAACGGCCACCGATGAACAGGACGCTAACAATCAGCAGAAGCACACCGACTAACTTGCTTGCGTCTGTCACTGATAGCAACGCCGATACCGTGAGACCAAGCTTCGAACCATGAATCCATCTGTTAGTCAGTCGGAGCGTCTATGGGTCGGATGACGCGTCGACTGGACCCTCTCAGTAAGACGACGCCAGCGTTGTCGCACTAAATAATCGCTGGAACTGCGCAATAAGTACTTGAGGATGATCTAGCCTGCAGCAACGGCGCCTGCCTTTGCGGCACGGCTTCTGTCCTGTCCAGATCTTTCTCTTCGCCCCTCTGGCGCCCCCCGCGAGCCCCACGCCGCCCCAGCCGCCAACGGCGGCGTCCGCGGCCCCCTGGCTCGCTCTCCACGTTCTCCAACCACAGGAGCCCCACGTGAGTCACATCGTCACCATCCAGACCGAGGTCCGCTGCCGGGAGTCGGTCACGGCCGCCTGCCGGCGGCTCCAGCTCCCACAACCCACCGAAGGAACCCACCGGCTGTTCACCAACCAAGCGACCGGGCTGGCGGTCACGCTCCCCGCGTGGCGTTACCCCGTGGTGTGCGAGCTCCCCACCGGCACGCTCCGCTACGACCACTACGGCGGCCGCTGGGGCGACCCGCGGCAGCTCGACCGGTTCCTGCAGGGCTACGCCGTCGAGCGGGCCACGCTGGTCGCCCGGCGGAGCGGGCACGCGGTGCACGAAGAACCGCTCTCCGACGGCTCGATCCGCCTCGTCGTCCAAATGGAGGGCGCCGCATGAAGTCGATCGAAATCATCGTCTCGCCCCAGGGCGAGGCCCGCATCGAGACCCGCGGCTACGCCGGCGCCGCCTGCCAGGACGCCAGCCGGCTGCTGGAGGCGGCGCTGGGCGTCCGGCAGTCGGAGCAGCTGACCTCTGCCTTCTTCCAGCAACCCGTGAGTGTCCCGTCCCACCTTTCTGCTGGAGGCCACACGAACCCGTCCTAACCACTTCTGCTGCTCGCCATTTCTTGTCCTAGCCAAGGAGCCAGTATGTCGCTCTCCGAAACCCTCCAGGAGCACGTGCGGGCGTGCTTCTCGGGGCTGTGGATCACCAGCCACGAACACCCCGACGCCCTCGAAGAGATCGCCACGCTGTGCCGCGCCGAGAACTGGCGGGCGTGGGGCTGGGACGTCGAGCTGGGCGCGTGGGGCACGGTCTCTGCCGTCCCGGCGACCGCCTCGGACCCGGTCTCTGCCGTGCGGCTGTTGGACCACGCCCCCCGAGACGCGGGCGCCACGCTGCTGGTGCTGCCCAACTTCCACCGCTACCTCAGCTCGGTAGAAGTCGTGCAGGCCGTCACCCGCCAGGTCGAAGTAGGACGCCGGCGTTCGACGTTCGTGGTCGTGATCGCCCCGGTGGTGCAGCTGCCGCCCGAGCTGGAACGGTTGTTCGTGGTGATCGAGCACGCCCTGCCCGACAGGAAGCAGCTGGCGGAGATCGCCCGCGGCGTCGCCACCGAGCGCGGAGAACTCCCCAAGGGGCCCGGCTTCGAGCAGCTCATTGATGCGGCCAGCGGCCTGTCGCGGTACGAGGCCGAGGGGGCGTTCGCGCTGAGCCTGGTGCGCCAGCGGCGGCTCACCCCCGAGACGCTGTGGTCGCTCAAGGCCCAGACGCTCGCCCAGGGGGGGCTGGTGACGCTCCACCGGGGCGGCGGCTCCTTCGACCAGCTCGGCGGGCTCGAGTCGCTGAAGGGGTTTTGTCGCCGGGCGCTGCGTCCCCGGCCCAGCGACAGCAAGTCAGGCGCCAGCATCCGCCCCCAAGGGGTTTTGTTGTTGGGGGTGCCCGGGACCGGCAAGAGTGCCATCGCCAAGGCGATCGGCGCCGAGACGGGGCGTCCGACTTTGGTGCTGGACGTCGGCCGGCTGATGGGCTCGCTGGTCGGCCAGACCGAGGAGCGGACGCGCGGGGCACTGGCGTCGATCGACGCGATGGCGCCCTGCGTGCTGTTCGTCGATGAGCTCGACAAGGCCCTGTCCGGCGTCGGCGGCCAAAACGGGGGCCAGGCCGGCGACTCCGGGGTGCAGTCGCGGCTGTTCGGTTCGCTGTTGAGCTGGCTGGCGGACCACGAGTCGGACGTGTTCGTGGTGGCGACCGCCAACGACGTCTCGCGGCTGCCGCCCGAGCTGACGCGGGCCGAGCGGTTCGACGCGGTGTTCTTCCTCGACCTCCCCGGGAGGCAGCAGAAGGACGCGATCTGGAAGATCCACCGCTCGTCGCTCGGCATCGCCCCCGGCCAGCGCCGTCCCGCGGACGACGACTGGACCGGCGCCGAGGTCCGCTCGTGCTGCCGGCTGGCGCGGCTGCTCGACCTGCCGCTGGTCGAGGCGGCCAGGCACGTGGTGCCGATCGCCTCGACGGCGGCCGAGTCGGTCGCCCGGCTGCGGGGCTGGGCCAGCGGCCGCTGCTTGAGTGCGGACACGCCGGGGGTCTATCGGTCTGCGGCGGCGGCCCCTAGGCAGGGCCGGCGTCGCCGGGTGAAGCGGCTGGATCCTTCGGACAACTAGGGGTGGCCATCTATTTGTAGGAGTATCGGCCGGCCGACAAAGTGCGTCTCGCCTTCCTTCCGACGGTCATCGTCCTTTTATAGCGTCAGCGTCGAAGTGTCGGGCCGACGCAGGTTTCCGCGTCTGGGACTCTCGGCTATCGGCGAGCTTTTTCAATGGACGCCGGGTGATAGAATTGGCTTCGGACTTCCCCCTCGTTGCCCAATTGGAGGGACGCCGCATGCCATATGACAGCGACAGAATCGATGATGCTGTCCTCGCACTCCTCACGTTGACAGCTCACCAGGAAGACGAGTTTGGGGCCCGCGCCTGGAAAGGCCATGATTGGGACGCCCTCAACCGTCTTCATGAGAAGGGCCTCCTGTTCGACCCTGTGTCCAAATCGAAGTCCGTGGTCATGACGCCTGAAGGGTTGGCCAGGGGTCGCGCGTTGTTTGACAGGCTTTTCGCAAGAAGCGATTGAACTCCCCGCCCTGACACTAGGATGCCGACATCCCGGCAGGAGGTCCACGCGTGAGCGAGTACCAGCTCATCGAGTTTCAAGCGGTAGACCGGCCGCTCACCGACCGCGAGTTGGCCTACGCCCGAGAACAATCAACTCGGGCTGAGATCTCGCGCTGGTCATTTCAGAATGAGTACCATTTTGGAGACTTTCATGGTGACGTGAACGGAATGCTCCGGAGGGGCTACGACGTACACCTCCACTACGCCAACTTTGGGGTTCGAACGGTCGCTTTCCGGCTGCCGGTGTGAATGCCGTTCGCCGAGGACGTCTGGTCGAACTACATCGGCGGCGAGGGAGTCTCGTGGGCGCCGGACCGGCGTGGCAGCGGGGGCGTTCTGACCCTGAGCCCGTACGATGAAGCGGGCGAACTCGAAGAGTTCTGGGAGTTCGAATCCTATATGCTTGCGATGGTCGAGCTTCGCACTCGGCTGATGGTCGGCGACCTCAGGGTGCTCTACCTGTTCTGGCTCGCTGCGGCGACCGACGGACAACCTAACTCCGTCGATGCCAAAGAGCCTCCCGTGCCTTGCGGGCTCGCCGAGCTTGCCGGCGAGGCTCAGCCCTTCCTGGAGTTCTTTGGCCTCGAAGCGTCCTTGTTGGACGCTGCGGCCGAGGGTTCTGCAGAAGCACCCGACGAGGCTTCCGCAGAGCATCGCATCCAGCGGTGGGTTGAGTCCCAGAGCGAGGAAGAGGTAAAGGCACTGCTTCGCGAATTGCTCTCGGAGGACTCCGCCGCGATCAAATCGGCAACGATTGCTCGCATCCTGGGTGCAACGACCCCTTCGGTCTGGCCGACCGTCGTCACAAGCCGAAACTACCAGACATTGCTCGATCGAGCCGCCCAGCTCCGCCAGGCTGAGTACGAACGAGAACAGAAGCGACTCGTTGCCGCTGAGCAGCGTAAAGCGGCCAAGCTGGCTCAGGAGCGGGAGGTACGGATGAGGCAGATGGTTGACGAACCGAAAAAATGGCTCCGCAAAGCTGAGGAACTCGTCGCCGCTCGCGGGTTGGCCAACTACGAAGCGGCGGCCGAGGTGCTCGACGAGCTGCGGGAAGCGCTGGCGGGCGACAGCGGCGAACAGCTCGCGCGACAGCACTCCGCTCATCTTGCCAAGAAGCACCCGACGCTCAACCGGCTGAAATCGGCGTTGAAGAAACGCGGGTTGCTGGAATAACACTCAACCAAACGCGACCGTGGCGTCGCATTCGATTGGCGAGGCCATCCCCCGCCACGATGCAGTATGCCCGTTCTCGCAGAGGTCGTCGCCACCGCTGCGGATTCTTGCCGGACGACCCCCGCGGCGGCCGGTCCGCCTCCGATCACCTGGCTGGAGCCGGATCTGAGGGAGGTGATGTCCACCGCTGCGACTTGTCTGAGCCTCCAGCCGCCTCGGGTGACGCCACCGATCGCAGAGAGAAAATAACGCGGAAGTCGCACCGGTCGGGTAGCTCTGCGCCCGCAGATGCAGGCTCCCGAACGGTACTGCAGCTGGTTCCTGCATAAGCAGCCCCGATGCCGAATCGCCAGGCGGCAAAACTTGGTCCATCCGGGTTTCTAGTGGGTGGGAAGCCTCAGCTCGGGCTCGAAAAAAGGGGCGGCGCCCCCCCCCTTCGCCGCCGCCCTCGCATCGGCCCTGCACCCAATCGAGGGCTGATGCGAAGGCGACGTTGCCGGGGCGCCAACTCTGTCGACCCGGAGCTGAGGTGTTAGCTACTCTACCCACAAAAAAGACCGGGTGGACCATTCTATCTCACACGTCTGTAGGAGGATACAATGCATGACGGGCAAGTACTCAAGTGACGAACGGCGAGGCACAACCAGCGATGATTTTTAATTGCAAGTGGCTGCTCGTCGCTTTGAGCACGTACATATTGACCTCACCTGCACTCAGAGGTGACGAGCCCGCTGGGTCGCAGTTGTCACCCAGTGTGATAGTTGTGGACCTCGATACTGAGGTAGGCCAGATGTACAGGTTTTGGGACGTCTATCCAGTCACTGACCAATCGCCCTTCCTCGACGAGCAGCAATTAAGTCGACTCAAGCAGAAGTATCGGTACGCACGATTTATTAATTGCGTGCGGCTGTTTGGCGGCAAAGACTCAAAGAAAGACGACTACTTCCGGGGAGTCGATGCACGAGGCCAAGCAATCTGCGATTTCTCAGAGGCGCTGGCGATGCTCTCCGGTATCCGGAGCTGTGGATTTACGCCGTGGATCGTGTTGGACAACGTTCCCGCCGAGATGAGTGAGAACCCTACAAAAAACCTCTACGGAAACACAGAGCCACCTGCAAGTTTTGATCTTTGGAGCAGCTACGTCCGGCAGTTCGCTCGAGCGCTAGTTGAGGAGTTTGGAGTCGAAGAGGTTGCTCAATGGCGTTTCCGGGTTGGGACCGAACCAGACTTCAGCCCCGGTCACTGGACTGGCACGCAGCAGCAATATCTTAAGCACTACGACTACACGGTCGCGGCAGTCCGAAGCGTGCTGCCCTCTGCCAGTATCGGGCCTGGAAACGTTATCGCCCCACTAAGAGGCCGGAAGCAGAAGTCGTGGGCGCCTGCAATCATTAACCATTGTGCAACGGGAACGAATCATGTTTCCGGGTCGACGGGGACTCCGCTCGATGTCTTCGGATCATCGTACTACACCTCCGTCGGGAGGTCGGACATACAGTTCGATGCCGTGGTTGAGTTCTTGCGGGAAGAGATTGGTAACCACCCCCAGTTTGACTCAGTCCCCGTAGAGATCCATGAGTTTGGAATCCTCAGTGAAGGCGGAAAGCAGATAGCCGGCGACGGGACTGAGTTCGGAAGTTCGTGGCTCGCTCATATGTCGGAAAAGATCTATCGAAACGACGTCCGTCGCGTCTATCAGTGGGACTGGAACACCGACAAAGGAGGGAACATTCCAACACCACTTACCCATGTCATGGACATGCTCGAAGAGATGGCTGGCGGGACGCGGCTTTCTGTCGAATCAGATCAAATGAGCGAAATGGACCATATTGGCTGCATAGCCGCTAGAAACGGCGACGTAGTCAATCTGATTGTGTTTCGTCACCTCGCTGAGCGATCCAACGGCAACAAGGTTTTGGTCCGTCTTACGTTGGACGGAGGTTCATTTGTCGAGAAGGAATTGTCCGTAACTCGCGCTAATCTACTTGATGGGGAACACGCTGGATTTATGGCCGAACGCAACGCAGACATGAAGCATGTCCGGGCAAAGGTGGCCGACAATGCCAAAACGCATGCGATCACGAGGAAGGTCATGGCGGCACATCGGGCCAAGTACGAGGAGTTGAGTAAGCTCCATTCCGTTGACCCGCTACCCAAACCGACCGTCGATTCTTTGGGCCGGATGCACTTTGATCTGATGCTGGACGGCCACGCCGTTGTCGTTCTTCAATTAAGGTAGTCCGGCGGTTTTCCCGGTCGTACGGATTAACAGTGACGTATGAAGCTCTTCTTGCCAGCCACCGTGATCCTCACCGCGCTCGTTTTTGGCGCCGCCGCGCAACCGCCGAACTTCGTCGTCATCATGTTCGATGACCTAGCAGCCCGTTGAAAAATGCCACTCCCCCGACCAACCCCTTGGCGCTAAACTGCGTCGCCGACGAAAGCGTGACTTGAGCAGGAGCGAAGCGATGGGGATGGGAAGGCGAGAGCGGGATCGGCAGGACGTGTTGTTCGTGACGGCCCAGCAGCTGCCCAAGAGTCAGGGGCACGCGTTCTACAAGCGGCTCAATAGGCTGCTTTCCGAGGCGGGCTTCGACCGCGACATCGAGAAGTTGTGCGAGCCGTACTACCAGCCGACCGGCACGCGTGGGCGGCCGTCGGTCCCGCCGGGAGTCTACTTCCGGATGTTGATGGTGGGTTACTTCGAGGGGATCGGTTCACAGCGGGGCATCGCGTGGCGGTGCGCCGACAGCCTCAGCCTGCGGGAGTTCCTGGGCGTTCCGCTGACCGAGGCGACCCCCGATCACTCGACGCTCAGCCGGGTCCGCGACCGCCTGCCGCTGGAAGTCCACCAGGAAGTGTTCCGGCTGGTGCTGCAACTGGCGGCGCAGCAGGGGCTGCTAAAAGGCAAGACGGTAGCGGTCGATTCGACTACCCTTGAAGCCGATGCGGCGATGAAGAGCATCGTGCGGCGCGACACAGGAGAAGACTGGAAGGCGTACGTCATTGGCTTGATGAAGAAGGAAGGAGTGATCGAAAAAGGAGACGAGCCGAGCGACGAAGAGGTCCGCCGCTTCGATAAGAAGCGGAAGAACAAAAAGGTCTCGAACGCCGAGTGGGTCAGCACGACCGACCCGAGCGCACGGATCACCAAGCTCAAGGACGGCCGCACGCATTTGGCGTACAAGGCGGAGCACGTGGTCGATATCGATACGGAGCTGATCTTGGCGGCAGAGGTCTATCACGGCGACCACAGCGACACGAAGACCCTCTGCGACAGCGTGATGGAGGCGCAGACGCACCTGTCAGAGGCTGGGCTGGAAGCGCAGATCGAAGAAGCGGTTGCCGACAAGGGCTACCACGCTGCCGAGCAGCTGGAACTGGTCACGTCGGTCGGGGTGCGGACGTATGTGCCGGAGCCCAAGCGCCGCGGCGAGTCGCGTCTGAGCGCCAAGCCAGTCGAGCAGCAGCGCGCGGTGAAGGGTAACCGCCGGCGGACCAAGACCGCCAAGAACAAACGGCTCCAGCGGCTGAGGAGTGAACGGGTCGAGCGCAGCTTCGCCCACGTGTGCGACACCGGCGGGTCACGCCGCACATGGCTGCGGGGGATCGACAAGGTGAGGAAGCGGTTACTGACGTCGGCGCTGGTGCGGAACCTGGGCCTGGTAATGCGGAAGCTGTTCGGGATCGGCACGCCGAGGGGCCTGCAGGGCGAAGGTGGCTCCGCCGGGCTTATGCAGCTCGCCTGGCTTCTCATCGCAGCGATGAAGAACTTGTGGGACACACATGCTCGCCTGGGAGCCCGGCCTACAGAGTCACGCCTCCAACTGCTCACAGTTGGCGGGCCACAGGAGTATGCGCTTAGATCAACGGGCTGCTAGGCTACTCGGACCTCGGCTGCTACGGGGGAGAGATCGAAACGCCTCACCTCGACTCCCTCGCGGCCAACGGCCTCCGATTTTCTCAGTTCTACAACACGGCCAAGTGCCACTCTTCCCGGGTCTCTCTCCTCAGTGGCCAGTATTGCGCGGCAGCCGGGGACAAGGCCTTGACCCATGCAGTCACATCAGCGGAAGTTCTCCGTGCCGCCGGGTATTTCACTGCCATGAGCGGCAAATGGCACCTCGACAGCCAGTCCACCGACTTCGGTTTCGACCGCTATTTCGGTCACCTCAGTGGGGCCTACAACTACTTCAGCGGAAACGGGTCCTTCAGGCTCAACGGGAAACCGTGGAGCGTGCCCAAGACTCCAAACGGCAAGCCTTTCTACACAACCGTGGCAAAGGTCGACTACGCCCTCGATTTCCTCGCCGAAGCCCGAGCAGCGGAGAAGCCCTTTTATCTCTACGTCGCCTTCAATGCCCCCCACGCCCCGCTGCATGCCCTTCCAGAGGACTACGCCAAGTACCAAGGGCGATACGATGCCGGTTGGGACAAGATCCGTGATGCACGAATCTGCAAGCAGAAGGAGCTCGGGCTCCTCCCTGTATCCCTGGAGCCCAGCCCGCGGCCGCCGCACGTCCCCGCATGGGACACGCTTGTCGACTGGCAACGTGACCACGAAATCAACCGCATGCGAACCCTCGCCGCCATGATCGACCGTATCGACCAGGAGGTGGGCCGGCTGGTCGAGGACCTGAGGAAGAATGGAGAGCTCGAGAACTCGTTGATCCTCCTTGTCTCCGACAACGGCGCAAGTCCATATGATCGGGGCAAGCCGCGCCTCGGCGTCGAGCCGACCAACGCCGAGACCTCGCTCAAGGACTCCACCGGCTGGGCCTGGGCGCGGAATGCGCCGTTCCGGTTCTACAAGCAGAACCAGTTCGAGGGCGAAATCAGCACGCCGGGCATCGTGCATTGGCCTGCGGGCCTGAAGACGAGGCCCGGGGCCGTCATCGACACGCCGGTCCATCTGATCGACGTCCTGCCGACCCTGGCTGACCTGGCAGCGGCGAAGGCGCCCACCGAGCATTCCCGACGCAAGCTTCGGCCGGTCTCCGGCATCTCGCTCCGGCCGATCTTCGAGGGCAGTGAACTGCGTCGAAGCGAGCCGATCCATTTCCACTTCGCGTCCGACCTCGAGCTTCGTGACGGTGATTGGAAGATCGTTAGTTTCAAAGGACAGGAATGGGAACTTTATGACCTTGGCCGCGACCGCACCGAGCTCAACGACCTCGCCGAAGCCGAACCCAAAAGGCTCCAGGCGATGGTCGCCAAGTGGAAGGAGATGTCCCGTGACGTTCTGCACTCGCCACTGCTCGATAGTCCGAAGATAAAACCTGCCGTTCATCCAAGGTCGAATCCCGAGTGGACCGTCTTCGGTAACCAAGGAACGCCGTCCGCATCCAGCGCCGGCAAGCCTTCCCGGAGGGCCAATGGAGCCTCCATGCCGACCGTCCGGGCGCGCAAAAACACCGAGCTCAGCCGGCTGGCGGATGGAGCCCTCAAACTGACCTTCACCGGCGAGGATCCGGGCATCACCATGGATCTTCGGGGCTGGGAGAATCTGCCGTCGGGGCCGTACGCCTTGAGCTTCAAGCTCACCACCCCCCAGCAGGGCGAGGGAGAGATCCGCTATACACTAGATTTCGAGACCAATCTGACAAGGGGGCAGAGAATCTGGTTTCCGCTAGGCCCAGCAAACGAACCCCATGCGGTGAAGGAGAAGATCGAAACCGACAAGTCGCTCAAGCAGCTCCGCATCGGTATCACAGAAGGCCCCGGCTCTGCGATCATTCGCGACCTTCAACTGCGCGACGCCAAGGAGGCGGTCCTCATAGACTGGACATTGAAACCTGGAGAATAGCCATTCCCTATTCTACGCATTTCTTCTTCCACCGCTATCGATCGGCCAACCGAAGGAACTGAACCAACGCTCTCCCTCAGCCGCTCCAATATCAATGCCGTATCCCGCGGCAGACTCTCCAAGAACTTCCTTTAGCCGACAGGTTCTGACTTCCGGGCCGCCACGACACCGTTCTCCCGCCAGAAGGCCGCGTTTTCTTTTCGAGAGAAGCCACGCCAACCAACACTCCGGCCCTCAACTCGTCGACTTCCCCATTGCCTCGATGTTCATGAACTTCATTTCAACTCTTATCGTTGCCTTCCTCACGCTGGGAGCCGCGTTCGCAGAACAAAGCCGTCCCAGTATTCTCTTCCTCGCTATTGATGATCTTCGTCCCGAGCTAGGCTGCTATGGCAGTCCCGCCGTCAAGTCCCCGAATATTGATAAGTTGGCTTCCCAGGGAGTGTTATTCCAGCGAGCCTACTGCCAAGTCGCGGTTTGCGGGGCTTCACGCGCCAGCCTGATGACGGGCATCTTGCCAACGAAGGATCGCTTTGTGAACTATACCACCATGGCCGATCAGGACACGCCGGGCGCGGTCACCTTGCCGCAGGCCCTCAAAGCGGCAGGCTACACCACCCTGTCCCACGGAAAGGTCTTCCACAATTGGAGTGATACCGCCGCTCGCAGCTGGAGTCGACCTCCGAAGATGGGCAAAGACCTTAAGGGTCGGAACGCGAACGCGCAAAAAAAGTCAAGATACGGGACGCAAACGAGGCCGGGAAATAGTGGGAGCAAACCATTCTTCGATCGTTCCGACGTGCCCGATGACACCTATGCAGACGGACAGGTGGCTCGGAACACTATCGCGGACTTACGGGAACTCGCCCAGAGCGGGGAACCGTTCTTCCTCGCCTGCGGCTTCATTCGCCCGCATCTGCCCTTTTACGCCCCAGAGAAATACTGGGATCTCTATGACGCGGATTCCCTGCCAATCGCCAAGAACCGCTTTCGGCCTCACGACGCCCCCACGGCCTTGCGCGGCTCAGGCGAGTACCGCACCTACGACCTCGGCAAGTTCAAGAAGAACTCGGACGACTTTCATCGCATAATGCGCCATGGTTACTTCGCATCCACCAGCTATTCCGACAAGCTGGTCGGTGACGTCCTCTCCGAACTCGAAGCCCTCGGACTGGTGGACAACACCATCGTGGTTATCTGGGGCGACCATGGCTGGCACCTGGGCGAGCACGCTTTTTGGGGGAAACACAACACCCTCCACAACGCCATCCGCGTCCCGCTCATTGTGAAGGCCCCGGGCAAGCTTCAGGGAGTGACGAGTAAGGCCCTTGTCTCAACGGTAGACCTTTTCCCGACCCTCTGCTCCCTCGCAGGCGTGGATGTCCCCGGCTCGGTTCAGGGGAAGAGCTTCGAGCAATTGCTTGCGAGCCAGGATGCGCAGCACACCCCGGCAGTCTACACTCGCTTCAAGGAAGCCGACGCAGTTGTGACGGAAGGATTCAGCTACTCCCGCTTCAGCGACGGATCTGAGATGCTCTTCGATCTGGCCAAGGATCCGGATGAAAACCAGAACGTCGCCAAAGTGCCGGAATACGCGTCACAGCTCCAAGTCATGTGTGAGGAACTTGATCAGCAAATCAAACTGGCGCAATCAGCTCAATGGGTCCCAGATCGCTAGTAATTTCTCCCAAGAGACTAACTCGACATGTCCATCAGACTTCTCTTCTTCTCTCTGTTCGCAGGCGCGCTCTCCAATTCCTCCGTCTGCGCGGAGACCGGCGCCTCATTGCCCATGAAGGGCTCGCGCCCTAACGTCGTCTTCTTCCTCGCCGACGACCAGAGCAGGTTCAATCACACCGCTTACGGGCACCCCACGATTCCCACAATCACCACGGACGCCCTAGCCGAGGAATCGCTTGTATTTGACAGAGCCTTCACCGGACAAGCAATCTGTGCGCCAAGCCGCTCGATGCTTTACACGGGCCTGTATCCCATCCGGAACGGCTGCTTTCTGAATCACTACAAGATCCGGCCCGGCGTAAAGACCCTGCCGGCGTATCTCAACGACCTGGGCTATACGGTCATTCTGGCGGGAAAGTCTCATGTGAAGCCGGGGAACCAGTTCAAGTGGTCGGAGAGTTTTCCCCCGGTCAAGAAGGCCGGTGCCTCCCGAGATTGGATACCCCTGGACCAGATCGATGCATTCCTCGCGCATCCCGGCCCGAACCCGTTTTGCCTCATTGTCGCCAGCGAATTCCCGCACGGTCCCTTCATGACGGAAACTCCCTATCAGCCGGAGGATGTTGTTCTGGAGCCCTTCGAAGCACGGACCGATGAGAACCTTCTTGCAGCGACAAAGTACTATGCCAGCGTCGCGCAAAAGGAAGCGGAGTTGGCGGCCCTATTGAAGCTGATCGACAAACACGGACAAAGGGAGAATTCTCTTGTCTTCTATTCAGATGATCACGGCCTGTCTCGCGGCAAGTACACATCCTATGACTCCGGGCTCAATATTGCCTTCATGGTCCGCTGGCCAGACCGAATCAAGCCAGGCCGAACCGAAGCCTTGGTTAGCTTCGCGGATTTCGTGCCCACCGTCATCGAGTTGGCGGGTGGAGACGCCCCTAGCAACCTGGACGGGATGAGCCTCCTGCGTCTCCTGCGGGGAGAATCGACAAAGCACCATACTCACGTTTATGGTGTGACAACCAACCAAGGCACCTTGCAGCGCCATGTCTTCCCGCAGCGATCGGTGCGAGATGAGCGCTACCACTATATCCACAGCTTCAATACCCTGGATAGAATCAGGCGGGACCGGAATGCCGGAAAGGAAATCGGTTTCTTCCACCAGCGCGGTGCGAACAAACACGGTGACATTCCAGAGGAATTGCTGTTCGACACTCAGAATGACCCTCATGAGATGAAAAATCTCGCCAACGCCCCAAGTTACCAGACGATCAAACAGCGATTGGAGGACAGCCTCTTTGAATGGATGAGGCAGCAGAATGACCTCTTAAACAAAACAGACCCTGTCCCCTTGCTCAAGACCGCACCGAGTTTTGCGCTTGATCGGGCCGACCAGCGCAACCGAATCCCCAAGCAGCAGGTTGGCAGCCTCAAAGGCAAGCTGATCGACCCCCACGAGGCGACGCGCCAGAATGAAAAGCGATTCCCGGAACCCAAGATTTGCAAGGCTCCACCTTCTGCCTAATAGATGGAACGTGAAGCGACTACCGTGCATCAATGGCCGCGCGACGCGTTAGATCAATGAGTTGAGGTCAGATCGGAACACTTTGCACGCCAACGGAGGCTTCTACCCAGAGCGCATCGGCATGAAAACCTGCTTCATCGCATTTGCCATCTTCTATACCGCGCTCATGCCCAGCAGTTGGGCTGAGGAGTCCGCCATTCGCTGGCCCGGTGGTCGAATGGCGATTACCTCAGACGGAAATGCCCATGACCCGGATGACATCGGAGCCACGCCGATGAGCATGGCACTGATGCACGCAGCAGGCCTTAGCGATCGACTGGTGCACGTAGACTATGCCAATCACTTCGTTCACCCGGGTCATAAAGGTGCGGCCTCAAAGGCCGAGCTCCTTGAGCAAGTCACCATAAGCGTAAACGAGGGCGCCCGGCGATTCGATGTCAAGGCCGACCGCATTTTCAGTTGCCAAACTCAATTGAACGAAGCCACCGCGAACTTCGTACACGCGGCTCGAGCTTCCTCTGAAGAGGATCCGCTGTGGTTTATCTGCGCAGGACCGATGACAACAGCATACAAGTACCTCGAAGCAGTGAAGGCCGTCGCCCCAGAGAAGTTGCTCTTCATCCGCTGTGTTTCCCACTCCCCGGCCAACAACAGACACGACCCCGCATTCAAGTGGGAGAGGCTCACGAACGCATTCCCGACCGTGGCCCAGCACAAGCTTCACAGTCAAAACTCAGCGGGCGGGGAGGAGGGCCTATGTTCTTCGCTGGAGCATTGGGACTGGCTGAAGCACTCAACCAATCCCGACCTGCGCTGGCTCTATTCCCGCAAGGCCTTGTCGAACAATCGCTAGAAACGCTGCGTAGATCGGTTCCGGACGGAGTTCCTTCTATTCAGACCGACGGAGCGAACGATGACGCAGCCTGCTAGCAAGCCGAGGAAGCTCGCCTACAAGGTAACGAACTGGCGGGACTACAACGAGTCGTTGGTAAGGCGGGGCGACATCACCTTCTGGTTTGATGACGCGGTGATCGACGCCTGGGAGCACGAGAACGACCGGAAGAAGGTCGGCCGGCCGTTCCTCTACAGCGACGTGGCGGTCGAAACGCTGCTGATGATCCGTGAGCTATTCCGCCTGCCGTACCGGCAGACCGAAGGCTTCGGCCGGGCTCTCGCGAAGCTGATGCAGGCCGAGGTGGCGATCCCCGACTACACCTCGCTGCAGAAGCGAGCGGCCAAGCTGGGGGTCTTGATCGACCTGCGTGCGACCACGGGACCGATCGAGGTGGTGGTCGACAGCACGGGCCTCAAGGTCTACGGCGAGGGGGAGTGGAAGGTGAAGAAGCACGGGGTGGGCAAGCGTCGCACTTGGCGGAAGGTTCACCTGGCCGTCGATCCGGCCACCCACACCATCGTCGCCCAGGTCGTGACGGGCGCCGACACCCACGACGGCGATGCGGTCGAGCCGCTGTTGGAGCAAGTCGAAGCCGAAGTCCAGACGTTTTACGGCGACGGCGCCTACGACCAGTGGAAAGTGCGTAACTACCTCCAAGGGGAGTCGATCCACCAAGTGATCCCGCCGCGCAAGAACGCCAAGATCAAGCAGCACGGCAACGCGTCGGCCGAGCCGCTGGAACGCGACGAGTGCCTTCGGCAGATCCGCCGCGACGGCAAGAAAGCGTGGAAAGAATCGATCGGCTACCACCGACGCAGCCTAGCCGAGACCGCCATGTTTCGATTCAAAACCAACTTCGGCGACCGCCTGAAGAACCGGACGCTCCCCAATCAGGCGACCGAGGTCGCACTCCGATGCAAACTGCTCAACGTATTCATCACCTTTGGCATGCCGTTGTTCGCATGGGGTTAGTCAACAAGGCCGCGACGCGGTGTTCCAAGAACTTCATCAACCACTCGTGGTCGATGTTGTCAAAGAAGCCTTCCACATCGGCGTCCAGTACCCAGTTCACTCCCCGATCGGAGATGCCGACACTCAGCGCGTCAAGCGCCGTGTGCTGGCTTCGTCCGGGTCGGAACCCATAGCTGAACCCGAGAAAGTCCTGCTCGTAGATACCCTGCATCACCCACACGACCGCCTTTTGGACAAGCTTATCCTCCAGCGAAGAGATGCCGATCGGTCGTTGTCGACCGTCGGCTTTGGCGATGTAGATTCTCTTGGACGGCTTCGCTCGGTAGGCTCCGCGGTGAATGCGACCGTGAAGATCAGGAATACGATCCTCCAGGTCTTGTTCGTAGTCGTGCCACGTTACTTCATCAATTCCCACTGCAGCGGCTTTCTTCAGCGCGAAGAACGCCTCGTACAGCAGTGCCTCGCTGACATAATGCAGCAACGACGTGAATTTCAGCTCCGGCTTGGCCTTCGCTGATCCACGCACACCAGACAGACCACGTAACCCTCGGGGGTTCCGCTTCTCGGCGCGGCCGGGGTCGGTCGGCACGGTGTTCCTCTTGGCTGAGTCCCTTTCCTTGACGGATTCCGCAGCGGGTTCAGTTCCCACGTCGTTCGCCCGTGTCGACGGTACTATGGACTCATCAGACTTCCCATCGGCGTTCATGACAGCATTGCCCTTGCGGTTCGCCGTCCGCTCTGGCAGTTAGCCCTGCGGGCTTGGTACCAGAGGCCAATGGGATCTCCCGGTTCTCGCGTTTGGAATTTTCCACGCATGCACAGGTTCAACGACTCCGCCAGGTCCGAGTCACGCCTTGCCAGTAGCGGCATGACCGATGTTGCCTTCCCCATGCTATGACTGGGTCGGCACCTGAAAAATCTGATTTCGGAGCTCATTAGCTGGCCTACGCTTCCCCCTGCGCGGACGCTCAGTCCAAAGCGGTTGCCCGATCTGTCCCTCCGCCGGAGGCCAAAGTGATTGGCGAAATCTTCTTCGTAAGAAACTCTCATTCTCTATTCCAAACCGGTTTTATCCCGGCACTCCACAGCTCTGGCGTCCGAAGGGCATTGGAATCAAGCGGCCCCCGAGCAGACCGGCCGCCCGAGGGCCCACGCGCTTCGGCGCACCATCGATCCGGCTATTCCTCGTTCGGTTGCGTCCCCGCAGAGCCAAACTTCGCTTCACCGGACGCCCTCATCATAGCAATATCATCCATCCGGAACCGAACCGTTGACACGTTCAGAGGTAGTCCTCAGACGTGCAGCTTAGTACTACGCAGGTTCTGTCGGAAGTATTGCGCCGCACTTTTCGAATACCGCTCGCATTCTTCCGTGGCACACAGCGACTCCTGAGGTTGGGCCCATTCTAAGGACGTCACCTGTCCGTCAATTCCGCACCACCTCAAGCGATGTCGATCACGGCCGCGATGCGTCCTTCGTCGTAGTTTCAATCCGCGCCCCCCGCGAGGGGAGCGATGCCGGCAAGCACGCCTACGCCGTCTCGCTGCACGAGTTTCAATCCGCGCCCCCCGCGAGGGGAGCGATCTGGGGCGTGCGTTCCAGCAGGCGCTCAAGACCGTTTCAATCCGCGCCCCCCGCGAGGGGAGCGATCAGAGGGTGACGGGTCACACGCAGCGGCGCCTAGTTTCAATCCGCGCCCCCCGCGAGGGGAGCGATAATCGTCAGCCCGGTGACGTTCGGCTCAAACAGGTTTCAATCCGCGCCCCCCGCGAGGGGAGCGATTGCCGGCGTCCTGGCTCTTCTTCATCAGCGTGATGTTTCAATCCGCGCCCCCCGCGAGGGGAGCGATGTGGGCGTGGACGTGCTGCGCGGCGGACTTGTCGTTTCAATCCGCGCCCCCCGCGAGGGGAGCGATCACTCCGCCAGCACCCCGTCGGGGTCCTCGAGCGTTTCAATCCGCGCCCCCCGCGAGGGGAGCGATGGTGGGCGAGCGTGCGGAGCGTATCCGCGAGAAGTTTCAATCCGCGCCCCCCGCGAGGGGAGCGATCACGTTGCCGGCGGAGTCGGTCATGCTCAGCCGGTTTCAATCCGCGCCCCCCGCGAGGGGAGCGATGCGCCTTGGCGGCGGCGGCCGCGACGGTGGTGGAGTTTCAATCCGCGCCCCCCGCGAGGGGAGCGATCTGGGGGTAGTCGTGCGGGGCCGCGCTGTAGCGGTTTCAATCCGCGCCCCCCGCGAGGGGAGCGATACTCGCATCGTGACCCCACCCACCCTAACCGACGTTTCAATCCGCGCCCCCCGCGAGGGGAGCGATGCTTCGGTCGGGTTGTGCTCGCAACCGTAGCAGGGTTTCAATCCGCGCCCCCCGCGAGGGGAGCGATGCTCGGTGGCGTCGGGGATAGAGTCGGTTATCGGTTTCAATCCGCGCCCCCCGCGAGGGGAGCGATTCGGGCTTCTTGCCCTCGCCGCCGGAGTAGGCTGTGTTTCAATCCGCGCCCCCCGCGAGGGGAGCGATGGCGCGGGCCTGCGTCATCGGGCAGATGGTGCGGCCGTTTCAATCCGCGCCCCCCGCGAGGGGAGCGATCACCAAAATCGGGGTAGGCGTGGGTGTATAAACACAGTTTCAATCCGCGCCCCCCGCGAGGGGAGCGATTCGGGCGGCGGGGGGCTGGAGCTGGCGGAATCGGGTTTCAATCCGCGCCCCCCGCGAGGGGAGCGATGTCCGGCTGCTCGACTGCTGGGCGCCGGAGATCCGTTTCAATCCGCGCCCCCCGCGAGGGGAGCGATTCATCGTCGGTTCCTCGCCTCGGGTTCGGTAAGTGTTTCAATCCGCGCCCCCCGCGAGGGGAGCGATGGAAGTGCAGACCAGTTTCCTAGGCGAACCCCATGTTTCAATCCGCGCCCCCCGCGAGGGGAGCGATCGAACGACAGCAGCCCCCGCTTCGTAGACTTGTTGTTTCAATCCGCGCCCCCCGCGAGGGGAGCGATGCACGTCGACGGAGTTGCGGCCGACCAGCCCCTCGTTTCAATCCGCGCCCCCCGCGAGGGGAGCGATGACCGCGCTGCTGGGCTGGCACCTGGAGCCAGAGTTTCAATCCGCGCCCCCCGCGAGGGGAGCGATAGCGTTTCCGCGCCCGTGATGGTGCGGCTCGCGGTGTTTCAATCCGCGCCCCCCGCGAGGGGAGCGATGCCGCATTTGGCCGCCGCCGTTCGAGTCTCGCGGTTTCAATCCGCGCCCCCCGCGAGGGGAGCGATCTTGCCGATGCGTGGCGTCATGCGAGCCCCCATGTTTCAATCCGCGCCCCCCGCGAGGGGAGCGATGCCGTCTCACTAACGATATGCAGCCACGGACGTTAAAACTTGATTTCCGCGGACCACCGTGTTCAGTCGACTGAACCGGCATGCCGTGCACTTGTGCATATCCGAAGGCGTGCTCAGGTAACAAGTTGCGGCCATCGCGAACCTTCCGGGCGGGCTGCGTCCACTACGGGTCCGCGTTCCATCGCTGTTGGCTGCAATGTCGCAATAGCGTCGCAACTACACAATGAGGGGTCCCTCAACGTCGTAGCTCGCTTTGGCGCCGTGGTGCTCGACGCGCCGCTGCCACTTGGCGCCTAGATAATAGAATCGTAGGCTGTCCTGCTCAAGCTGGACGATCCGCAGGAGGCGGTCTTTGCATTCCTCCCACTGGGCGGGATCGACCTTCATCTCGAAGACGGAGTTCTGCACGCGTTGGCCGAAGTCGAGGCAGGCCTTCGCGACGTGGCGGAGCCGCTTCTGTCCTTCGGGCGTGGCCGTTGCTACGTCGTAGGTCACCAGCACGTACATGGCGGCGCTCCTTACTTCCAGATGAGTGGCGGGTAGGCGTCGAGGTCGCCCCGCAAGCGGCGGGCCATCAAGCGGGCTTGCAGGTGGACGAGCAGACCGACCGAGGTACGCGCATCGAGTAATGGGTGGCGGGTTTCCTCTTGCTTGCGTTCCTGCCAGGCCACTAATACCCGCTTCCGAGCGTCGTCGGTTAGCAGATAGGCGCCGCTCTCTTGGCGGACAAAGTCTCGCGCGCCCAATTGCTGACGGTTGATCAGCGTCAACGCCACTCGGTCTGCCAGCGGCGCCCGGAACTCTTCCATTAGGTCGAGCGCCAGACCTGGGCGGCCCGGCCGATCGCGGTGCAGATAGCCAACTGCGGCGTCGAGACCGGTCGCTTCACAGGCGCTGCGGATGTCGAGCAAAAGCAGGGTGTAGAGGAACGAGAGCAGGCAATTCAGCGGGTCGAGTGGTGGGCGGCGCGAACGTTTTTTGAAACGGAACGTGTCGCCAGCAACCAGCACCAGGTCGTTGAAGACCGAGAAGTAGCGTGACGCGGCCTCGCCTTCGAGGCCGCGGAGTCGATCGACCGAGTCTGCGGCTTTCACTTCGACGATACTCGCCGACAGGCGCCCCGCTGCGTGCTTCAACCGTTCGGCGCTTTCCGCGTCGGCCCCTTCTCGGGCGGCTCGCAGTAGGACGGTGCGGGAGTTGGCGATCTTGCCGAGCACGATCGAGCGGGTTAGCTCAGCGGAGATCGCGGGGTCGTCGGCGGCTCGGTACTGGGCGCGTCGCAGCAGCACGTTGCCGGGCGTGAAGCCGTTCACAGACGCGATGAACCGGCCATGCTCAGTGAGGAACGAGAAGGAGACGCCGGCTTCGGCACAGGCGCCCATTAGCGCGGGGCTGGCGCCGACGCGGCCGAAGCAGGCGATCGCGTCGAGGTTGTGCAGCGGGACCCGGAGGCGTGTTTCTCGTTCGATGCGCACCGCCACCGCCTGGCCTTCCTTCTTCAGGTACGCCCCCTGGGTGGTGATGAACAGCGTGTTGAGGTGGCGTTTCACTTTCAGGATGGGAGTCGGCAGTCGGCAAAAAGGCGCGGCTATTCATCGGCGAGCGACGCGGCGAGCTCGCGGTCGAAGTGGTCGCGGGCGGAGCGGCGTCCGATCGCTTTAGGGAGGCAGAGCTCGTAGAGCGAGCAACTGTCGCACTTCTTCTCGTAGACTGCCGCGGGCGTTTCGCCAGCCGCCATCAGTTCGTGCAGGCGGGTCGCGGCGGCTAGGGTCTTCGCTCGCAGCGGGTCGTCGAAAGTCACCTCGCTTCGGCGACGGGTTTGGCCGTAGTAGAGGTCGCCGGCGGAGATCGTGACGCCGAGCATCTCTTCTAGGCACAAGGCCTGGGCGCAGACCTGTACACGGTCGCAGTCGTTCGCCTTGGGCTTGCCTCGCTTGTACTCGACCGGGCGGATGCTCCACTCGGTCAGTTCCTCTGCGGTCGCCTGACGGATCGCGTCGAGCAGCGTCCGGCCCTGCGGCTTGCGACCTTCGGGGGGCCGCCAGAGGACGATGTCGGCAACGCCCGACAGGCCGACTTCGAGCGAGCGGAGCGTCAGCCCGCGGGCGATCCGCTCGCCGTCGCGGGTTTCGGGCTTCCCTTCGTGGGCCTTGCGGTGCAGCAGAGCGCCCTGCGTGGTGAGGAGGTTCTCGCTCCAGAGCCGTTCGACGTGGATCAGCGCGCACTGCCGCTCGCAGAACAGCAGGTGCTGTAGGGCGGAGATCGGCAGTAGGTCGGCTTCGGGGAACGGCATGGGGATTAGAAACGCCGGTTGATTTTGATGCCCTCCGGCAGACCTGCTTCGTCGATCTTGAGTTCGTAATCGGCGAACGACCGTGGCGGCGTGCCGTTCTCTGCCGCTTTGCGGTTGACGCTGACGCGATCGAACAGCTTGCTCGCCGGCGCGTTGCCGAGCGCGTCGGCGTGTTCGAAGCAGATCAGCGCCTGTGCAGCCATCTCGCCGCGGGCGGCCGAGCGGTCGGACTCGAACATCTGTTCGAGCGACTTCCAGAACAGATCGAGGTCGTCGGCGCCGAAGCCGGTTTTGGCCGCGAGGTGCGGGTTGATGAAGCCGTGGACGCGGTATAGGCCGTAGGGGACGGTGAACTTGCGGCCCATCGTGCGGTTGTCGCCCGACTGTGCTTCGGCTTCCTTCTCCGTCGTTACCGCGCAGCGGGTCACCGCGTGCTCCTGCGCGATGATCGGGTCGATGCTGCGAGCAAGCGTGAGCTGAATCGGCCCACGGACCTGCCCGCAGTTGACTCCGGTTGACATCACGGCGCCAAATGCCCGGATATCAAAAAAGTTGGTACACATCCAGGTCGTGAGCTGCTTATCTTCTTCAGCGCGATCCTTTCCCTTTGATTTCCGCTTCTTCGCATCGGGCTCAAGGTTCAATGCTTTGTAGGCCCTTGTGTGCTGCGCGTTCAGGACGGCCTTCTCTTTGACGTAAATCTCGTACGGCGGATCTTCGCCGTGCACCAGGCCGACGAAGTTGCGCACCTTGCGCTTAAGGCAAACATCGGTCACGAGTCCGTGGCCGGTCTCAGGATCGACGCGGGGCAGGTTGCCGGCGTCGGGGTCGCCGTTGGGGTTGCCGTTCTTGACATCGAAGAGCAGGACGAAATCGACGCGTGGGATCATGACGGGTGGCCTAAATGGGTGAGCGTGGGAATAAGTATGGCGAGCAAGTGGCCGCTAGCTGGCTTCGACCGTATCGGGCGCCTCAGCGGCCGCTTTCTTCGTGAAAATGTCTTGCCGCTGGTGGTAGTAGCCGATGGCGAACAGACCTTGATTGGGCATCGAAAGATGGGAGTCGAACCCGTCGATCCGCCCGGCGATCTCCTGGATACGCCGCTCGTGGTAGGTGCGATTGCCCCGCTCCAGCTTGCCGAGGTGGTGCTGGTTCATCCGGATCAACCGGGGGAAGACGCTCGCGGGAGTTGACGACGCGGCGCCGAAGTAGCGGTCCTTAATCGTGTCGTTGATGCCCGGCAGGGCGTCTTCCTGGGTCTTCTCCAATTCGGCAAAGAGCCGCCCAAGCTGGTACGCGGATTCGGGGCGTTCTTGGTCGAGTGCCATGGGGAGTTCCTCCTCCAAAGGGTTGATGCCAAAACGGCTGTTGCGGTTCAAACACGCTTTGATCGCCGCCGCACGAACGAACCGCACTTCGCGATCGGCCTGGATGCGACGCAGCAGCGCCGCGTAGAACATCTGTGGGTAGGGCTGGCCGGTAAGGATGGCTCGCAGCATGGCGCCTTCGAGCAGGTCGGGAATGTCCTTCGACTCCCGGGCGGTCTCTGCGAGCAGCCGCCACAACGCCGGATAAGGGAAGTCGTTCGGGCCGCGGACGATCTCTAGATCGGCATAGTGCTGCCGGAGCTTGTCGAGGAAGTCTCCCAGCGTGCATTCTCGCCAAAAGCGAACCGAAACACGGGCGGCGTTTGGCGCGAGGCCTAAGACATAGAAGGGCGAGTTGGGGTCGTCGAACTCTGGCGGGAACGAGCCTCGGGCGATTGCGTCGAGCAGCGGTCGAACTTTCGACAGTGTTGTCTCGTCTTCTGCTTTCGTGCTCGGGTTGAATAGCTCCGCGATCCAGGCTTCGGCGGGCGAAGGTTTGGCTGTCCAGAAGACTACGGACGTGTCGCCAACCGACAAGCGGCGGTTGTTCGCGCGGTCGAGCAGTCGGTTTAGGGCCGTGCAGTATTGGAACGCCGGCGTCTCCCCCACAGGAAAATTGCCTCCCTGCGACTTTCCGTACGAAGTCGCCGCAGTAAACGCGGTATCGACCGAGCACAGCAGTGCTCCGGCAGGCTGCCCTCCCCAAACTCCTTTGATTTTAGGTTCGTGAAGTCGAGCGATCGGACCAACAAGGCCCGTCACCAAGCATTGCGATTCAGAAGCCTCTTCGGTTGAAGCACTATCCGTTGCCATCGCCTCCCACCAAGCCTTCACCGACGCCTGTTCGTGAACGAAGTGCGTAGCTCCCCGCAGCTTGAACACGCCGAAGCCGGTCGGCGCGTCGGTAAGTGTCGGATGCGACTCCGCGCCGTCGGGTGACCACGACTCCAGGAACCGGCAGACGGCCCCGAACTCGGGGTCATCGACCTCCGCTTCTGCGTCCAGGTGTCGCTTGCGGAACGCCTCGAACGCTTTGCGGGTCCGCTCGGGTTTCTCGTCTTTCGCTTTGTAGCCGAGCGCGTAGGCAGTGTTGTCCCAGAGGAAGCATGGATTAATGCCGGAGCCCGTTGGCTTCGAGTTGCCAAGTACGATCAGCGATTGGTTTCGCAGCTTGCCCTTTCCATCTTCGACCCGCGCGTCCTGGATCTCGTGCAGCGAGCCATCGGCGTTGACCACGACGACGAACGCGATCTGCTGCCGGCTGTAGCCGTACGGCGCCACGTCCGACTCCGGATCGGCGGCCAGTCTTTCGTAGTAGGCGTTGAGGGCTTGCAGGATCATCCGACTGACTCCGCGGTCGCGTGCTGGAGTGGGGGGACCTCGATCACGCCGTCGTGCATCTGCGCGCGAAAAAACCGTGGTTCGGCCTTCAGCGGCCGGCCGGTGTGGGCGCAGAGAGTGTCGGCCAGCTTTTCTTGATTCTTGTCGAGTGGCGTGAAGACCAGGTCGTGGAGCATCCAGCCCAGGTCGCGCTCGCCGGTGAGGGGCGAGGCGGGGATCGGCCCTTCGACCCAGGCGAAGTCGCAGGCGAACTCACGCGTGCCGAGGTAGGGGCGGTGGAAGCACTGCCCCCGTTCGGCCCGCCGCTTGAACATGTTGTAGTGCTTGGCGACCGGCTCGCTGTCGTCGAGCACCTCGAAGCGGGCGCCGATGATGTACTCGACTCCGGTAAGGATAGTGGCGGCCCGCTGCTGTCGATCTTCGTCTGCGTAGAGCGCGAGCGTCCCGGCGGGCGTGCCGTTCATGGCCTGCTTGGCGTTCGCGGCCGACGCCTTGCTCGCGACCTCGTTTCGCCGCAGGTTGGTGAACCGCGGTTCACGATAGACATGGATCCGCTCGACCACCCAGCGTACCTCCGGCTTCCAGTAGAGGGCCTCCAGCACCCCGCGGGCGGCCGAAGGGGTGATGACGTCGTAAGAGAGCCGCTCGACCTTCGCCTCGGGGCGAGTAAAGCAGGCGTAGTCGCCCCAGATACGGAGGGAGATGTGGGAACGCTGTCCCTGATAAGCCGTCATAGCACCATGTTCTTGGGTTCACGATAGCCGGGTGCGTCTAGCCGCAGCCCCAGATTGTGGCCATAGCTATCACTGTTCGCAAGTACACTGAAGCCAGAATCAAGGATTTCAATGTCCCTAGCCGCGAGGAGGGCGTTGTAGGCCCACTGGAAGACCCCGACGGTGTAGCGCTGTAGCTTGCGGAGCAGCCACCGCTGCGGCCCGCTTTGCCGGAGTTGCTCAATTAGTTGTATGCCGTCGCCGTAGCTGACGAAGAGGGTTTGCGATGCGTCTTCGATGAACTGAAACCGCTCGGCCGCGGTGCGGAAGTCGTACGCGAACTCGCCGCGTTCCTCGGGGAAGCACTCCATCACACGGTTGTCGTCCCACCGATTGTCCCCCGAGCGTTTCCAGTAGTGCAGCTCGAAATACTTGCGCACCGCGTCGGGGTCGAGCGGGTCAGGGAAGTCGGGAAGCAGTTCGCGCGCGGTGGCTGCCGTGGCTCCGAGGTAACCGTGAGGCTTCACGTCGGTCGGATCGAACAGCCACAGCTTGCCGAGGCCCGGGAGGCGACCCTCTCGGTTGCAGCGTCCGGCGGCTTGGGCGATCGAGTCGAGACCCGCCATCGCCCGGAAGACTACCGGGAAATCGACATCGACGCCGGCCTCGATCAACTGAGTGCTGACAACCCGGCAAGTCAGGCCGGACTTAAGCCTCTGACGAATCTTGACCAGATGGTCGCTGCGGTGCTGGCCGCACATCAGCGTGCTGAGGTGGAAGAGGTCGTCGGGCGGGGCGTCGGGCATCGCACGTAGACGCCGGTAAAGCTCCGCCGCGTGGGCGCGTGTGTTGACGATCGTCAGCCAGGATGGTTCGGCAGAGAGCCGCTCAACGAGGGCATCGTTGTCGATCGCCCCCAGGTTGTCCGCCTCGACCCGCCGCATGGCGGAGTAGAGCAATTCTGGTTCAGGGATGATCTCACGGACCCCTTCCAGGCCGATCTTGAAATCGTCGCGGTGCTCTAACGCGGGTTGCGTGGCCGTGCAGAGGACGATCGAACAGCCGTAGTCGGCGGCAAGCTCGCGGAGCGCGGCCAGGCATGGCCGAAGCAGGCCGACCGGCAGCGTCTGCGCCTCGTCCAGGATAATGACGCTCCCCGCCAAGCGGTGCAGCTTCTGGCACGGCGTGGTGCGGCAGGCGAACAGCGACTCGAAGAGTTGGACGTTCGTGGTCACGACCAGCGGCGCGTCCCAGTTCTCGGCCGCTAGGCGGTTGAGCCGCGTTTCTTTCTCGGGATCGAGGTTTGAGTGGTGCTCCAGAACAACGCCATCGCCCAATTCAGCGAACACCTTACGATAAACCTCCGCCGTCTGCTCGATGATGCTGGTGAACGGGATAGCCATTACGACCCGTCTCAGCCCGTGTTGTTGGGCGTGTTCGAGCGCGAATGCAAGCGAGGCAAGGGTCTTTCCGCCACCGGTTGGGACAGTGAGCGAAAAAAGGCCGGGAAGCTGGGAAACCGCGGCTCGGCAGGCGCCATGCACTGCGGCGCGTTGATCGTTTACAGGGCTTGGAGTGGCTTTGTCCCTGAGCCGCTTCAAGTAGTCATTCAGCGCGGTAGAGAGGTCGCCCATGGGGGGCTTGGCGACGCGTTCGGCAGCCCTCTCCGGGTTGCAGAAGGCCTCGGTCTGCAATCGATCGGCATCGACGAGGCAGGAAAAAAGCATGCGAGTGAACAGGGCGCATTGAAAAGCAAAGCGGGCAGCGTCGTTTCGATCGATCGACAGCGGCGGCCGTCCGATTTCTCCGGTGGCCAACCATTCAGACGGCGCTGCATGGCGCCAAGGCTCGATGGTCTTGTTGAGGCGTTCGCTCAGCTTCTCTGTATCGGCCAACCCAGCGTGGTGCCCCGCCAGCGCGTAGGCGAGCAGACGCCCCCAACGTGGCGCCGATTCCATCGCATGCTTCGCGCCGGCCGTCGAGTGATCTACCCGACCGGGCAAGCCCTCAATGTGCGCCTCAGCGGAGTCCGCCCCCCTAATGCGTGCTTGAAAAGCCGCGGAGTACTTTCCAAGGTCGTGCCAACGGCCCAAGGCACCGCCCCAGGCCGAGACGTCGGGTGCGCGAGGGATCAGCTCGCCGGCGAACTGAGCCGCCAGATCGGAGACTAGTTGAAGGTGTCGTTCGAGTGGCTCCCAATCTTCCGGGGCGCGGTCGGGGAGGGTGTGGGCGAAATGCATGACCGCGTTCTCCAGATGGTGATAGGCCAGTTTACCCAACGCCAGCTTGCCGGAGTTCCGCATCGCCCCAATTGCCACACGAATGGGGGCACGAGATTCCGATGAGTTCCTTCGCTGAACGCCGTCAGGCGGGCCACCCCGGCGGCGAAAAGAGTCTACCCAGGAATCGCCGGCGATCTCAGTTGGAGATGCGATACTCAGCGCCCCGTGGTCGCGGGGTCATCGTCGCTCAGCAACGGCCAGACCGCGTGCCATCTTGTCGAGTTCCAACCTGTTGCTGGAACGTCAGCCCGCCAGGGTCGATTCGGACTTCGCTTCACGCTCTGCAGACGCGGTTCACTGCGTCGCTTGGCCGGTCAAACGGAGTCATCGTCGCTGTAAAGCGTTCGCTGAAAGGAGCTTGCGCGATCACGTCGAAATGTCATACGTCGGAGCAGCTGAGTACTCAGCTGCTCCGACGTATGACATTGCTGCCGGACTCGAATTCGGCCAATTGAGGGGCCCAATTCTGGCCTCTGGGTGCTACTTCTAGCTTGCCGGAATCGGTTCCGTTTGGAGGCTGGGCGCCCGCTTGGCCCGGGTCGTTGAGTCCTTCTAGGCCTGCCGGGCGCCGCTCTTTGGCCGGCTCATCGGGGTGCCCAACGGCCCTCGCCGCGCACTGCTTGAGATTTCGCCAGCTCGCGGGAGTGAGGTGCCGGACAGCACCGTGAACAGCCCTCTCCAGAAGTCCGATTCAACCGCGGGTCTCACCAAAGCCTTGCGACCTCCCTGCCCGCAATCGCGTCAGTAAATATTTGCTGATTTTGCGCCATGAGTACTTGAAGGGGCTTAGGCGTCGGTGTGTACCCGACACTCGCTTTAGGAACGGCGCCTCTTCGGGTTCTTACTCACGAGGAGCGTACCGAATGGCTCGAAAGCAGAAACTCAGAGTCGTCAAAGCCAAGGCCCCCCCCGATGCGCCGACAACTGCCGCCGACGCTCTGCGACGGCTCATTGCACGCGCGTTAGCGTCGAAGTGGAGGACCGACGTGAGGCCCGCTGTCGAGAAGCAAACGCCAAAAAGCGGACTGCGCAGTCCAGAATGATGGTCCGCTTAGACTGCGTCCAAATCCCCTGATGTCGCAAAAAAACTGCGGCACTGTTGGACGAAGGCTACTGGATAGCCCAGCGTTTCGGCGATCTCGTCGTCCGAGGCGCCTTTCTCCCAAAGACTTTCGAGGTCCATCCGCAGCTCCGTAAACTCAGCATTCGATTCCGTAGAGTCGAGGTCGCGGAGCATCTCATTATCCCCGCCGAGCCGCGACTCATTAACTGGCACCTGCCGGCTTGCGAGGTCTCGGCGCCGCGTTAAGGAACCGTAGTTCTCTGGCGTCCGGTCTACCTCCGCCTGAGCGATCTTGAGATTCGCGAGAAGCTTCCACCACAGTTCGAACGTATAGGGGTGGCCTGTCAACAGTCGAAAGGCCTCTAGATATCTGTTCCAGACAGTGCTTCTGGATTCCTTAGCTCGCGCCGCCACATCCTGAATCGTCATCGCCTTCTCAAGATGATAGCGCCCCTCTTCCCAGCCTTCGATCGCATCGAACGTCGCCAGTAGGCTATTCATCTTTTTGACATGAACACGGCGCTCAGGGATCGATTTTTGCTCGCGAAGTCGCTTGATGTGCTTACCCAAGTCTTTCTGTATCTGCCGCTGGGAAGCTCTCAAATGGATCGCAAAAAACGGCTCATCCACCAGACTCTTGAATCCGTCAGACGTGCGGAGGCGCGCCATCTGGATCTGATTGAATCGCTGCTGCGTTCGATGTTCGTCGTCTCCTTCGACTGGGTCTCCTAGAACAGCTTCTCGCAGGTACATCGCGGCGTAGACCGCGTCTTCACGCGGTAGAGTTGCGATCAGCAGGCACAGAAGGTCGCGGATCATCAGCGGATGTACGCTTGACGGGTGAGCCCACTCCGCGCCGGGGCCATCGAGATCGTCGAATGCGGTCTCCGGAGACGGAAGGCCGTTGATATCCGTCACGACGCCGATCGCACTCATCATCCCGAGAATCATGCTCGCTGGCAGCGGATCGACCAAGTTTCCTGTGACGGTCGCCTGCAACACGTCGGGAGCTAAACGCCACGCCGTTTGGTAGTACGGGTGCCTTCGGGTGAATTCCCACTGGGCGCTCGTCGGCAGGTCGCGCAGCACGAAGGGGTCGCGGACGACCAGAGCCTCTTGAAACGCCGCGAATTCTGGGTCGGTAGTTGGGTTCATGTGCCTGATTTTACGGGTCGCGGGCCCCTGGGTCGATCGCGGCTCAACCCCCTGAGGTGCTCCTTTCCGGGGGTGACGCGCGCACTAAATGGGACAGGAGAGACTGTGAGAGGCAGTGTTTTTTCAGACTCGATCCGGCTTCCGTGTCCGATCCATCCGCCACCAACGACGTCTCGGCTCCGCCGGCAGCGGCGCGACCGTACTACAGCCCGGCTGAAATCACGGCGCTTACCGGGCTATCTCCATCGACAGTCCAGCGACTGATCGCCAACAGCAAGCTTCCTGCCCTGCAGCCTGGCGGACCGAGACACCGGATCCTAATTCCCCACGACGCTATCGCAGAGTGCGCCACGGCAACGGCGCCTAGGGCGCCAAAGCCTCGCCTAGCTACGCGGCGCCCCGATCAGCTTTCGGGCCCAGCGCCCAAGTGGACCCGCTCAACTCCCTAATTAACAACCCAATGCCCACCCCACGAAAACTCGAAGAGGTCAAAGCAGAGCACTTTACCTGGCGGCTCTACCGCCGGAATGGCGTGTACGGCGCTGATGGCCGCCACAATGCGGTCGATGTCGGTCGGCACTCCCTTGGAACGCGGGACCGGGCGGCCGCGATCAACGCGGTTCGGCAACTGGACCGCGTCCAGGCGGCTGGGCTTGGGCTCATCGTGCCGGAACGCAACCCGACTCAGCCGGCCACCTCGCTGGCCCCGGTCACTATCGCCGAGGGACGCCGCCTCTACGAAATGTACCTTCGCCGCCCCGCCGCCACGGGAGGCGTGAAGCTTTCGACCTACAAACGCTACCGGACTTCGCTCGACAAGTTTGGGAAGTACTGCGCGAAACGGAACATCGGAAGTTGGAACCTCGTCGATGCCGCGATCCTCGAAGGCTTCATCGGCTGGCTCGAACGAGAAGGGTACCATCGTAAGTCCATTGTCAACGAGGTCACCACCATCAAACAGGTATTCGGTTACCTCCTTGATAACGGTAAACTGCAGGGCTGCGAGGCGATCCGACTGAAGGTCAAGAAGGCCGAATCGCGCCCCGCCTACTGCTGGACTCCCGATCAAGTCGCTGCCATGCTGGGCCACGCCAAGAACGATGCCGGTCTCCGCTGGCTCCACGACGTGGTTCTCGCGCTCGCCTGCACAGGCCTTCGCATCGCCGAACTGGCGGGGCTCCGGTGGTCGGACGTCGACCTAAACAACGGGATGCTCTCGTTGACCGATGAGACCGGCTACAGCGACTCGACCGGTGCGCGCCGCCAGCTCAAGAGCGGACGCAGCCGGTCGTTTCCGATCCACGCAGACCTGATGCGTCTGCTTAGGGAGATGCCCCACCGTTCGCGGTACATCTTCGTCGGCCCGCGGGGGGGCAAGCTGAAGCCCGACACCGTCGGCAGGCGCCTGCGTAAGAGCATCTTGGAACCGTTAGCAGAACGCTTTCCATCGTCCGAAGGGGTCCGAGGTTTCGTCAACGGCACCCCACACAGCTTCCGCCATTATTTCTGCAGCACCTGCTCGAACGGCGGCGTCCCTGAGCGGATCGTGATGCAGTGGCTCGGTCACGCCGATAGCGCGATGATCAGAAACTATTACCACCTCAGCGACGCCGAATCGCGCCGCAAGATGGATCAACTTCAGTTCCTTGGCGATCCTCCGCGGGGAGAATCCGCGGCGTCCGGGACCCCCCCCGTAACCGAAAGGAGGACGTCGGACTTGGCCTAAAAGAGCGTCAATCTCGACTCTGATCGGCACAGTGATCGGCACAGTCGACTGTGTCGATCAGCCTGCACGTTGCAAGTCGTTACTTATTAACAACTTGCGGCGACGAAAAAAACGATAGCGGAGGGCAGGGGACTCGAACCCCCAACCCCTTACGGGGCGCCTGATTTCGAGTCGCTCGACTCGACGCGCGACGGAGCACATGTAACCTCTGACCACCGCGCTACTTGCGAGCCGAGCGACGGGCCCGACGAAAGTTTGTTTGCGCGCCGGTTGCGCGCAACCTCGGCCGCGCATGTCCGCGATTCGCCCACCGACCCCAATGTCGACGCGATGGCGGAGGCGCTCGAGCTCGTGCCCGAGGAGCTTCGGCAGGTCGCTGCAGAGACCGCTCTGCGTGTGCTGCAAGCCTACCAGCGTTAACGCTTCACGATCGCGAGCCAGCTCGCCTAGGCGGTATCGGGCGCGGTTGAGCTTGCGACGCCTAGGGACGCGAACAGCGACGCCCGCTGACTGGGCGACTTCTGAGTCGCGTTGCACCCTCGGATCGCGTTTGTGGGCGTATGACGCGATGGGCGTCTGGGTGGCTATGAGCGTCGTAGCTGCCCATGGCGTCGGTCGTCGGAATACGGGTCCAGCAGACCTTGCCCGCCGTCCCCGCGGATTCGACTGGAATTTTCGTAAACCAGGCGAGTGACTGCAGCGCTGCGCAGCGATCGCGACCGATCGGGGCCACTATCTGCCGCAGACTTACGGCCCGGCAAGGCCAATCCATGCCGCTCCGTACTCACCAATGGCAGGCCAGGCGTCCGATCGGTATCCTCGCAAGCAGCAGGGCAGGGCGGCAGCCACGGGCGCCTCACGTTGAGAAATCCTCTGGGTACTGCCCAGTTGACCGCCGCGGTCCTTGACTATGCTGACCGGGTTGGTTGACGCTGCGCTGCCAGCGCTGTCTCGCCGCGGACAGCGGGTGACAGTCGAGAACTACCCAGGGGGAACCGAATGAATCTTGGACGGCTGCAGAAAGTCGATCTCCGCAAAGTCTGGCTAAGCGAGCCGGGTGACTTCACTCCGTGGCTTGCCGGGGAAGAGAACCTCGGGCTGCTATCCGAAACGCTCGGAATGGATCTCGACCTTGTAGCTCAGGAGCAAGGGGTTGGGCCCTTCCGCGCCGATATCGTCTGCACCGACGGCCTGACGCAATCGACCGTGTTGATCGAGAACCAGCTCGAGCGGACCGATCACACCCACCTCGGCCAGCTGCTGACCTACGCAGCCGGTCTCGAGGCGGTGTCGATCGTCTGGATCGCACGGCGCTTCGCAGACGAGCACCGCGCTGCGCTCGACTGGCTCAACGACAACACGGGGGAAGCGTTACGGTTCTTCGGCCTGGAAGTCGAACTGTGGCGGATCGGCGACTCGCACGTGGCGCCGAAGTTCAACGTCGTCTGCGAGCCGAACGAGTGGGTCAAAGCGACCAACAGGCCCAAAGCGCGTACCACGCTTGGTGAACTTTACGCAGAATACTGGCTTGCCTTCCGAGACGTGCTGGAGGCGCGTTCCTCTGCGTTTGTCATCCGTGGCGCTCCAGACCGCGCTTATGTGGCGTTTGCGATCGGCAGGGCTGGCTTTGGCAACAACGCGGTCATCACCAGAGAGCAACTGAACATTCGCGTCGAGCTGTATCTCAGCGGAAAGCAAGCGTCGGCTAGGTTCTACGCCCTGATGCAGGAGCGACCGGCGATTGAAGCCGCCTTCGGCGACAAACTCGACTGGCAGGAGTTGCCCGACAAGATCGCGTCGCGCATCGCCTACTTTCGGCCCAATTCAGATGTCGAGGACCGTGCGTCGTGGCCCGAACAGCACCGGTGGCTGGCCGATCATCTTCAACGGATTCAAGATGTCTTTTGTAAGCGCGTAGCAGCGTTAAGAGACACCGATCTCAGCTAATCGGGGAGGGTTCGATGGAATGCATTCTGGTCTGGCACGATGCTTGCAAACCATTTGAGGTCCCATCGGTTACCGACTCCTTCCATTTGCATCGGAGCCAGCCGGTGACGGCGGCCCCGTACGTCGCAACGTCAAGTACGACGATTGGCTGCGTGACCGTTCCGTCGTGCGGGGCGTTCACCCGATCTCGCGTTGACTCATATTTGGCCTTTTGTTGCATGCCAGAAGGTAAGCCCTTGTGCTACAATCCCGTCCGTTTGCATCCGCGCTATTGCGTCGCTGGCTAGATTGACATCCCCTCCTTCGCAGAGAGCTCGCGTCGAATGACAACGCCCCAACAAACCTGTCTCGGGTCTCGGAGCGTCGCGTATCTTGTTGCTTTGTGCTGCTGTCTTGTCGCAGCATGGTCGCAAGCGGATTCCCCCGTACGTTTTGTGCAAAAGCTAACGCCAACGGGGCTTGTCGGTGGACTAGATTTTGGCGGCAGCGTCGCAGCTTCTGGAAGTCGGATCGCGGTTTCCGACATCTCTGACGCCGCACGAGGAACTCAGTCGGGTGCGGTGTTTCTCTTCGAGTTAGAGGGTAATCAGTGGGTGCAGACTGCGAAGATAACATCAGACACCGGCGGGGCGACGGAGTGGTATGGATCCACTCTCGCTCTGACGGATGGAGAGCTCTTTGTCGGAGCCCAACGGGATAGCGATTTCGGCTCGATCAGCGGAAGCGTTCACGTTTACGAGTTTGACGAGCAAGGAGCGCCCCAGCTCAAGCAACAACTCAGCATGCCCATGCCTATAGCAAACGCCTATTTTGGTTCGGCGTTGGCGATTGAGGAGAACACCCTCGTAGCTGGAGCTTCTCAAAGGCTCGGAGGCTCCTACTTCGGAACCGGCCGCTCGTTTGTCTTCCAACGCAATGAAGCAGGCGACTGGGAATTCGAGCAAGAGCTAATAGCGGGCGGTTTGAATGTGGGCGACGTGTTCAATACTGCCACGATTTCGAACGGCCGAATCGCAGTGAGCGCACCGCGAGCAGACATCTTTGGGGATACGGCTGGCGCCGTGTTCATTTTCGAGAAGCTAGAGAATGGATGGGAACAGGTAGATGTCGTAGGATCACCGAATCCCGACTTTGAGCTCGATGGCATTGCGTTCGATGGCGATTCACTTCTCGTGGGCGAGATCCACTCGGACTCCTTGGCCGCCGACGCAGGTGCATTTCATTCGTTCGTGCGATCGCCTTCTGGTGAGTGGACCTTTGAAGCGACTACGAACGCCCCAGACGGACAGGCAGGAGATCGATTCGGCGGCCCAATAAAAGCTCACTCCGGATTGGCGGTTGTCGCCGCCCGAGCCGACGACGACAACGGGCTGGATGCCGGAAGCGTCTACTTGCTCAGTCGATCCTCCGATGACACGTGGTCACAGATCGCGAAGGTTACCCGCCCCGAGGGAGGTGCAGGGGGCGCGTTCGGTTCGGATATCGCGTTCGACGGGAAACGCATCGTGATCGGCGCCAGCAGATCGAACGCCGCCTATGTCTACGAGATTGTGTCCCTTCCTGGTGACTTCAATCGGGACGGGTTCATCGATGCCGCGGACTTTACTGTTTGGAGAGATCACTTCGGCGATATCGTTGAGCCGTACTCGTTCGCAGACGCAAACGGTGATGGCTTCATTCAGCAGCTTGATTACCAGATTTGGAAGCAAGGGTTCCAAAGCGGCTCAGCGATTGCCCTTTCGATTGTTGAACCCGTACCCGAGCCATCGACAATTCGAGCCGCTGTCATCGCGTTTGTTAGTCTCTGCCTATTTCGGCAGCAGCTCGGTTGCGATCCACGATCAGCTGCTGGCGTGCGATAGCCCAAGCTTCTGGGCGGCGGCGCGGTTCCACGCGGTGATGCAGGATCGGCTGGCGATCGAAGCCGCCTTCGGCGACGAACTCGACCGGCAGGAGCTGCCTGACAAGATCGCGTCGCGCATCGCCTACTTTCGACCCGATTCGGATGTCGAGTGCCGTGCGTCGTGGCCCGAACAGCACCGGTGGCTGGCGGATCATCTTCAGCGGATTCAAGATGTCTTTGCTCAGCGAATCGCGGCGTTGACGGACATCAACTAAACCCCCGTCCCGCATAGCGATCGAACCCAACTCAGGGGGAAAGACAGTTGTGCAGAGTCCCTTGGTACTACGTTAGCGGCTCCAACACGCCATCTCGGATCAGACCGTCGAACTGCCCCTCAATACCCCGCGGCAGCTCGCCGCCCCGCACGAGCACGCCCAGCTCCATGTTGATCGTGAACGCTTGCTGCGTCAGGTTCGCCGACGAGACGAACAGCCAGTTTCCGTCGGCAACGGCGCACTTTACATGCAACAGTCCCGGTGCGCCTTTCTCGGTCACGCCACGCACCTTTCGCGGCCAAAAGTAGATCGTAGAGCAGGCCGCTACCTCGGGCCCCAGGGCGCGTAGTGTGTTGTACTCGCCGACCCCGACCGTCTTGTGCGGGGTCTCGACAATTACCCGCAACCGAACGCCCCGCGCCGCAGCCCGCGACAAGGCGGCCGCGATCGAGTCGATCCGGTAGACCGCGTAGCTCACCAGCGTGATGCGGTCGCTAGCCGAGTCGATCAGCTGCAGAATCGCTTGCTCTGTGCGCCGCACCGATCGGCCAGCGACGCCTGGCCCTGTCCAGACCAGCTCGATACTCTCGGCCTCCTGCCGTCGTTGCTCGGCCATGCTGGCCGCTAGCAACGCTGCCGCCACAGCGTCGACTGGCACTCCCGATGCCTCAAGCCGCCAGGTTGATACGTAGCGCTGAGCCAAGCTGCGATGGTGGTAGTGGGGTATTCGCTGCTCGATCGCCGTATCTAGATCTGCGGCGCCCGGCGATGTGAGCGCCTGCACCAGCGCCTCTACGGCCGCGGCGGGTAAGATTGCGGCTAAATCGGCGGCGGCGGTGGCGATGATTCGGTTCGGGTCCACGCCGATCGGCCTAGCTGAAGAATGCGGTGTCGCTGCGTTCGAGCGTCGCCACCAGCGCCGCTCGATCCAGGTACTTGTTGCCTCGCTCGCACGAAGTCTCGGGCAGGAACGAGCAGGCGTGGCAGGCCGCACCGTGCAGTGTGTCCCCTCCGCCCCTCTCGTGCTCGGAGCACAGCGGATCCGACGAGCAGAGCCGCACCTTCTCCAGCGCCCGTGTCAGATGCCGGCCCAGTTTCTCGGGCTCGCCCAGCGAGCAGAGCCCACCGAGCGTCCCTTCGCTGTCCGAGGCGGCGGTGTAGATCAAGACGCCGGCCATCGGCTCTTCATCGCCGGGGTTCTTGGAGTAGATCCGCTCCGCCACCGACGCCGAAGTGTAGCCGCACTCCACCGATAACTGCCGGATCAGGGCATGCGCAAACGAGTGCAGCAGCACAAACCTGATCCCAGGGTAGCTGTCCGCGGGCGGCGTCATGTTCTTCGACGCCCACCACTGATCGTGGCAGCGTTTGAAGTCCCGATCGAAGCCGCGGTTGCGCGTCACCCACTGCTGCACCGCTTCCTCGCGGAACTGCAGGAACACCCCCTCGCCTCGCGTCTCGCTCGCGGGCAGCCAGGTCGGCGGACGCCTCGACAGCGGCGCCCGCCGATCGCCCGGCATGTCCGCCGGGTTATCAAAATCGCGGGGTGAGTTGAGCCGCGAGAACCCGATGAGCGCCCGCACCTCGCGCAGCTTCTCGACCAATACCACCCGCGTGAAGTAGCGTGCGAATTCCGCCGGCGGATCTACGGATCGCAGCTTGAAGTTACGCCCGCTTACCGCTGCGTCGGGATTCGTGAAGACGCGCCACTCGGGCCGCTTCAAGTCTTCGGGCCCCTCTTCTTCGTTGTCCTTGCCCGCTCGTTTCTCTTCCAATCGGCGCCAGATCTCGTCGCTCTTGTAGGCGCTGAGGTCCTTCAACACGCCGATCGCGCGGAAGCTCTCCAGTACTTCTAGACTGGTCGCCTTCTCCAGCACCCCCCAATTTTCTTCGACCAGCCGTCCTAGCTCGTCACCCGCCTGCGGCACCGAGAGCGCAGAAATCAGAACCGGGAACCACAGGTTCGACGCCCCTAGCGCGATCGGACTGGCTGCCGTGCAGTCGCACCCCGCCGGATCGTGGTCACGCAGGTGGGGACGCCGCGCGGTGCAGGGGGGCATGTTCTTGGCGCCCTGCGGGCCGATCACCTCCACCAACCGCCGCTTGGCGTCGCAACCCTTGCAGATCACGGTCACGTCGGCCATCTCGCCCGAGGGTCCGAACTCCCGCAAATAAAGCGAGCCCTTGCAGTCGCTCTTGCCCCGGTGCGTGAACTCGAACCACGGGAAGTCGTCCAGGTGGCCCCGCTCGCAGGTCACCAGAAACCGTGCCGGGATCACTAGCGGCGGTTTGCCTTTGGTGTTGCAGTCGTGCAGGTAGCTTGCCTTATCGGGCCGGTAGGGGAACACCTTGGCTTCGAACAAGCCGGAAGACAGCGGCGCCAACAATCGGCAGCTCGTGCAGACCATCCACCTGGGGAACGGCGCCACCGGTATCCCGATCTGTAGCGCCGGGTCGAACCAGTTGTTCTGCTTCCCCACGACCTCTGGGCTCCGGGGCGGCGTCATCAGCCGGGTGACCTGGCCCCCCAGGATCGACTGCGCGCTCTGCAGCAGCCGCTCCTCGGACACTTCGTCGGCGCGGTCCACTTGCCAGTCATCGAGCCCCATCACCGCGACCGTGAAGTTCGGAAGATCGACCAGCGATCCGATCCCGAAGGTCGTTAGCGCCTGGCTTGGCCGGACATCGCCGACCTGCGAACGCTGCATCTGGTGGGCACTGCTCACGCCAAGCCTCCAATCGGGTTGGCGTCCGGTTCTACGTCTGCCTCGGATGTTTCTACCGCCGCGTCGCCATCGAGGCCGCCGTCGCTGATGATGAACTTCACGGTCGGTTCGACATCCCGCAGCGAGTTCAGGCAGGTGAATGGCTCCCATTCTCCCTCGCCGGCGCTCTGCAACAGGGCGACCGAGGTCCCGCGCTCTGCGTTCTCGCCGTAGGGCTTGGTGTAGGTCAGCTTGCGGCCTCCGGCGGTGTTCTGAGCCTCGGCTTGCCATAGGTCTGCCTTGCTCGAGAGCTCCGCCCGGCAGACATTGCTGCTTGCGCCCCCGTCACCGATCTGCTCCGCGCGGCGGCAGATCGCCTCGATCGCTTCCTGTACGTAGGGGTCGCTGTTCGTGAGCTTTCCGGCGGACGCGTTGGCGTTGAACGCTTCCCCCCGTTGCCGCACCATCGACACCAGCAGCCCAGCCAGCCCGCGTTGCAGCGCCCCGGGCGCAAACGGCGTCACGCTCAACGGCTCGACGTGCTTGTAGAAGGTGCCGTGGTAGTGCTCGAAGGTCTCGTAGTGCGACAGGTCCCGGGGCCGCGCCCAGTTGTACACCGTCACCACCAGGCCCGGGTGGGCGCGTCCTACGCGGCTGGTCGCTTGGATGTATTCGGCCGTCGCCTTCGGCTGCCCAGCCACCAGCATCACCCCCAGACGGCTCACGTCGACGCCCACGCTGATCATGTTGGTCGCCAACAGGATGTCGAGCGGCTTTTTGGGCACGCCCTTGAAGTTCTTCGACTTGTAGGCGTCTTTCCGCTTCTGGTCCATCTCCGGGTCGAAGACCGACTCCAAATGGTCCAGCGTCCTGGGGATCTCTTCCGATCGCATCCGGCTAGTGAGCTCCGCCGGCGAGCCCAGGTAGCGTTTGGCCAGCCCGCGCCGGTCTTGCCGCTGACACCGGCTCTGGATGCTGTCGTCTACCAACCGCCGCATGCCTCCGAGCTCGCGGATCGAATTGAAGTAGCCCACCAGCGTCATCCAGGGGTCGGCCGCCTTGCCGTACTTCTCGTACAGCGACCTTGCAGAGCAGAGCAGTGACACCGACACCTGCACCAGCACCCCTTTGAGCCGCCGCCCCGGCGAACAGACCCCAAGGTAGCGACGGCCAAAATCGTCCTCCGTTGGCGTCCGCTGCAGCGAGAAGAAGTTGTCGCTCACGTCGAGCCCCGGCGGTGGGAAGACGCTCACCGTTCGCAGGAACAGGTTGTGTACCTGCACGTTGGCGTTCTTGATGGTCGCCGTCGACGCGATCACCTTGGGTCGCACTTTGCGACCCTCTACCTCCCAGGTGCAGAGCTTGTCGATCGCTGTTTCGTACAGCCCGACCAGCGTCCCTAGCGGGCCGCTGATCAGGTGCAGTTCGTCCTGGATCACCAGGTCGGGGGGCCGCAGCGGGGAGTGATCCTGCACTTTTACCGCGGGCGCGCCGCTCTTGGTCTTGGGGTGCTGCGTCGCCTCTTCGACTTCCGGAGAGCGGAACCCGTGCCGATCGCAATAGCCGTTCACCTGCCCGAACAGCATCTGCACCTCCCCCTTCCACGCCATCTGGGCGAACTTGTCGACCGTGGCGATCAGCAGCGTGGGGAGCCGGCGGTATACCTCCTCGTCGACCACCACGATTGGCAGCCCTTCTTCGCGCGCTTGTCGCTTGCTGAAGATGCACTGCCCCGTCTTATCGCCGCAGAAGGTCAGCGTGCGGGCCGAACCGCTGGGGTAGAGCTGCGCCTCCAGGTCGCGGCCGCCGTCGATCTCGCTGCCGCACCACGGGCAGGTCGTTAGCTGGTAGGGTGAGCCCCCACCGCCTGGGTTGTACTGGTTCCCGCGTAGTTGCTTGATCGCCTCGGCCGCGTCGTCGGTGCGGTTGGGCGTGGTCCGCCGGCCGACCCATAGCCCGATCCGGAAGGGCGAGGTCCCCCAGCGGGCGTCCCCTTTCTCGAGCGCTTTGCGGCGGATGGACTCGCACGCGCACACCAGCGCGGTGGCCCGCTGGAACTGCTGCAGCGTCAGCAGCCGCAGCGTGTACCGCATCAGCACGGCCACCCCCTCGGCGCCCGACCTGCCCGCCACCGTTCCTTGCAGCCGGCGCAGCCCCATCGTGTAGGCCGACAGGCCCAGGTACGCCTCGGTCTTGCCGCCGCCGGTGGGGAAGAACAGCAGGTCCGCCAGCGCCTCGGCGCCCTCACCGCGGTCCGCGTGGTCGAGCTGGGTCACCCCCGGCAGGTTCAGCAGCACGAACGCGATCTGGAACGACCGCCACGTGCGGTTCTTCGGCACGTCGACCGTCGCGCTAAAGTCGGGGTCTTCGCCGCGGCGTTTACGTTCTGCGTACAGCGAGTGCGTCCGCTGGTACCACATCGCCCGGTTCATGAAGCAGAACGCCTCGAACGCCTGCGGGTCGTCCCGCAGCAGCCCCAGCCCCTGCTCGATCCGCGACAGGGTCTGACGGCAGTTGTCGACCGCCACCCGCGACGCGTCGCCGTATGGCGCCAGTTGCTCTTCTGGGACGTTCAGCTTGACCGCTTCGCCCTCGATCCAGGCGCGGTAGGCGGTCACCAGCGGGGCGAGCAGCTTCTGCAACCGCGGTCCGTCTGCCTCGGCCAGCTCCTTCATGTCCAGCACCAAGCCCTCCAGCTTGGCGAAGGCCGGGTTCTGGGCCGCGTCGGACGGGGTAGGGGGGGTGGTGCGTGGCACCTCGTACGTGGGAAGGAAAACCGTTCGCAGCGCTGTCGCCCGGTCGGGCCGGTCCGGCGACGGCTCTGCGTGCACGCTCACGCCGTGCCCGACCGCGAACTCTACCTGCCGGCGGTAGAGCATCGCCATCATCCGCTCTTCGAGGTCGTCGGCGGCGCCGATCGCCATCCGTTTGCAGAATGGCGCCTCTCCCGCGGGGCCTTCAACCGCCAGCACCGACTGGAAGATGTACGACTCGTCTTTCGGCGTCCCCTCTTCTTGGGCGTTCACCAGGAACAGCGTCACCACCCAGTGCTCGTCGCGTCGGCGGACCTGCCCCTGCACGTAAACCTCGGGAAACTCCGGGTCGGGCGCCTGCGGCTTGATCGATCCGGCGGCCAGCTTCAGCTCGATCGACCCGCCACGCGGGTAGCGCTTCCAGATTCGCGGCGGTTGCTGCTCTTCCCGCTTCTCTCGGCGGTACTGCCCCCACTCGACCGACACCCGCAAAGCCTCCGTCTCCCCCTCGACCGAGAAGGTCAATCCGATCGACGACGGCAGAAACCCACTCGCGGCCGGCACGTCGCGGTCGGTAACGCCGTCCTGGGCGTTGTCACTCCCGCCGGCGGCCAACTCGTCGGGGATCAGAGGGGTCTCGAAGTCGTCCTCGTCTTCCTTGCCTCCGCTCGGCTCGCCCGACGCGCCACGGCTCGGCGACAACACCCCCACCAAGTAACGGTCGCGAACGGAGCGTTCGGTGATCTCCTCGTCTTGCCCGGCCGCGGGGCCGAGCAGGTCGCCGATCAGCATCCGCTCAAGCTCCTCGCGGATAGCGGCCTGCGAGGGGACGGCGGAGAGTAGGTCGGCGGTAAGCATACGGGCGAGGTAAGTGGTAAGTCGAAGGCTTGGGGCACTTATCTTCGTTGGAATTGCGATTGGCCGCTAGCAGGCCCACCAGCGACTTTGGTAAATCGTTTCGGCAAGCGCCACCAGCTCGGGTCGGGATCCTCCTCGAACGAGCCACCAAAAGCCGACGCGGAAGTTGTGGCTACGCCTGGTTTATGTCCGGACCTCTGATCCGTTATGTCTGGACCTAACGCGGCGCTATGTCCGGAGTCGGACACCCGCCTACCTGTGTCTCTTCCGCTCGGCTTCAGCCCGTTCATGCCCCGTCACGATTACGAAGCCGGCTCGCTCAAACCTCCGAGTCCTCTCGCCCGCCAGGTTCGTAGAATAGCACGTCGAGGAATGCCGCACGACACTGCCATACCCGCCTTTGGAGCGGGTCTGTGGGGGGCGTGTCGTTCCACCAGTTCGTTTCGGTGATCCGCGCAACGATGCGGTCCCAGTAGCTCTCGAGGCGCACGTCCTGCGGGATCTCGAAGGTTTTGCAGAGCGCCTTGCGGTTCTTGCTGTCAAAGCAAACGAAGTAGTCGGGACGCTTGATCGCGAGCAGCCGCGTCCCGGTGGCGACGCCGGCGTCCTGGAACGCGTTCGCGTAAGTCGCTGCGAAGCGGTCGTAGTCGCTCTGCGTCACGGCGCCGGTGCTTGGGATGGTGTCTAGGGCCTCAGAAACGACGCTGTTGTTCAGGCCGATCGCCTCTTTGAAGTACCCCGCTCCCCGCATGCTCCCGAACCACAACCAGTCGAGCTCCTCGGTCCGCATGATGCCGGCGATCCCCTTGCGCACGTCGACTGGCATATCGCTGAAGTGATCGTGCTGCGCGAACAAGCGACGGGCCTCTTCCAGCACCGCGAGACCCCCCTCAAGCAAGCCTTTGCTCCCCTCCATAATTGACGCGAAGTACTCCGACCAGCTCTGAACGAACAGCGGAACCTCGAGCGGCGACTTGGTAGGCCGCGGCCGAGTTTTTGCTTCAGAGATCGTGTAGTCGCCCCGCAGACTTGCGAGCCGTTGCTGCTGGCGGCGCCAAACCTGGCGGTAGCGTTCGAGGCCGTCGCGGTCCATCCGGTGGCCCTGTGCACGGTACTGGATGAGGTTCGCGTCTAGCTGACGGTAGGCGTCCTCGGCGCCGATATCGGACGAGTCGATCGCGACCGCGATCTCGTCGTTCTTGGTGAATGCGCCGTGGGTAAGATTCGGGCTGCCGATGATCGCGCTCCACCTGCCTCCTTCAGATTCAAACAGGTAGACCTTCGGGTGGAAGACGCCGGCCGGGTTCATCACAAAGCGTGCCGCGGGGTGCTCACGGAAGGCTTCGATGAAGTCTGGGTCGGTCTGATAGAAGTGGATGCCGATCGTCAGGTCGGAGATCTTGGCGGTGTTCTCGCTCAGCACCGGGAAGAGGGGACAACGTCGCGTCGCCCAGGCCGCCGCGATCCGGACCCGGTCGTGCCGCTTAATCAGTTTGCTGAACTGCGACGCTGCTTCTTGGCCACTCGCGAGGATCTTCAATGCGATCCTCCAGCTCGAGGGCTCACCTGCATTGCGCTGGCGCCTTCCCTCTGCCCGGTAGACCTGCTGCTCCCTGCGTTCATTCCTCCTCGACCTCCGCGTGTGCCGCGGCTTCGGCCTCGTAGGGGGCGAGGGCTTCTTTTCGGGTGGGTGGTGGCCAGCCGGTTGCTGGGGCTTGGTAGGTGGGCTGGGCGGCGGTTTGTTGCTCGTAGTCCAGCGGGTGGTAGGTGAGGGCGGTGCGGTGCGGGAAGCTGACCCGGCAGCGGACGATGCGGGGGTTGGCCAGGCCGATGGCGGTGCGGCCCCTGGGGGTGGTCGGGGTGGTTCTCGATGGTGTGCTCTTCGGAGTAGTCGGCCTCGATCCGCTGCGTGCCGGTCCAGTTGACCACGTGCACGCGGGTCGTGGCGTGGCTCTTGAGCGACTGCTTGCTGACGACCCACGCCGCGGTCTGGCCGATGGCCAGCAGGCCGAGCAGGTCGCGGCTGGTGCGTATTCGGACGATCATTTGCGAATCAGTTTTGATCGGAGATGAGCTCTTGTGGCTACTCATTGGCGAATTGCTGCGGAGGCGGGTCCTCGTTTGTCCCCTCTAGCATCCGGATGTATTCCCTAGTCTCGATCGAGGCTTCCTCGTAAGTCATCCACGCCCGAACCGAGATGACCCCATCATCCCCTTCGTCGACTTCGATGAGCTTAACTGTCCAAAGGGCCGACTTAATCCGACTAAGTCTGCGCCCCTGCCGGGTGGCCTCCTGACTGCGATCGAGACTGCGCAGGTTTAGCTCGCTCTGCCTTTCCATGGCTACCTTAATGCCCGCGCCCAGATAATCGGCCCCCTTTCGGGACAGGTTTTGCAACAGCATGTCAAGCGCAGATCCCTTGTAGCCTTCACGCAACGACTCGCCCACCGTGTTCTTAATTAGCCAAATAGCCGCTCCACCTCCGACTAAGGTGAGGATCAACGACCCTCGTTCGGTTCCACGAACCATCATCGATGCCCCTTTCATTGCATCGAAACGATACTGAATTGCATCCACCTCAACGCTGGTGAGGTACTTCTGCTGCAAGCATTGTGACAGCGAGTCATCCAGAACGCTCCGTTCGACCTTGTACGCAATGCGCTCGATATCTTTGATGACACCAATCACGACATCTGTTGGGACCGAATCGTGACCCTTGAAAACAACAATGACCCTGACGTTTGGCATCGCCTTCTGACCTTAGCTTTAAGCAATCGCTCCGATGATCGCCGCGCGGCGATCGTTCATCACGCCCCCTCCCCATCAAACAACATCCGGGCATTCTCCTTCAACCGTTTCGCCCCCCGCTTCGCCGCGGGCTTCTTCCCCTTCTTCTTCTCGTGCAGCCCCTGCCGCACCTCTTCGGCGTAGCGCTCGTGGTTCAGCTTCAGCAGCCGCTGCAGCACCTCGCGGCGGGCCGGTTCGCTGATCGTGAAGCGGATGCCCTGCTTGGTTTCGTGAAAGTCGTGACAGAGGTCCAGGTCGTCCCATCCGTACGCTAAACTAGCCCGACCGTCGAGGTCAACGATCACATCGCGAAATGACGTCATGGCGACGGACCTCTCACTGGGCAAATCTACGGAATTGTAAAGCGATGTAAGCCCTGTGATCTCGTCGCGCAGTAGTAGTTCCCTGCGAGCTTCATACGCCGCGATGACTTCAAGAAAGCAATCAATTTTTGCGATGCGGTCTGGGAATGGAAATGTTTCGAAGCACTCGGTTGGCGAGTAGCGAATTGTTCCTCCCAATGTCGACGAATACCTCGACACCCACTCTTCGTGAAGGCAGCTCTGCAGGATCCCAAAGCCGTCGTCGCCATCAACACCGAAGACAACGATCTGGTCCGAAAACACCTGTCGTGAATCGACACGCATTATTGCGTGAGTGCTTGAAACACGTGCTCGAACGAAAGCATGACTTGCATTCTGAAGAGATCGATACAGTCCCGCTTTCAGTCCTGCGTATTGCCACCATCTACTTCTCGCTGCCTTCTCTTTAACCTTTGCGCGAAATGGCCGCACTCTTTCAACTATCGTCTGAATCGGGAGCAAGTAGCTCTCTGCACGACCAAGCGGCCAATCAAAGAAGTTAATGATGAATCGCGTTCCATGCTGTCCTGCTGACTGACATAGATCTTCACCAGTTAAGTATGGGAATACCACATCAGCATTGCGTGGATCGGAACGCAAGAAATCTTCGGCCTCTTGGGGAGAGATGATGAATCCTTCACCACGAACGAAAGAGCCTACGAACGCAGGAATAGCTGCCGAACAGAGGCGTTTCGGGTGACTCAGCCCGCTAGCAGCCACGAGGTGCGCATCTATCTGACCGACAGGCGAGCCGTTTAGGCGACGCTCGCCTTGATGGCCCCCTTTTTGTAAGTGCGCGAGACTTGCTACAACGCTTGCGGCCCCAGGCCATGGAAACGATGTTGTGGCGAGAAAAATTGTGCCACCTGCCTCTAAAGCGGGGACGAATGCGACTCTCGCGCTGTCGCCATCGGACACGGAGTCCGTTGCAAGTAGTCCCAATGCGCCACCATCCGAAAGCAAGTGATGGCATCTTTGGAAGAAGTATGCGCAAAGATCTGCTGTATTGCGACCGTTTTCATAAGTAGTTCGGATCCACAATGCGAGAGAACTGCTGCATGACGTAGAAATACGTTTGCCCCCCACGAACGGCGGATTTCCAATGCACGCATGGAATCCGCCCTTTGTGAATACCTCCGGAAACTCCAGCGGCCAGTGGAACATCCGCTGCCCCTGCCGCTCGGACGTTGCTTTCGCTACGAACTCTTCGGTCGGCCCGTGCTCGACGTAGTGCCCCGCAACCACCGCGGCGTGGCGGACACGCTCTTGCTTGTCCTTAGCGCCCTCGCCCCAGAACTCGGCCGAAACCAGCAGGTCGGCCGCGCATCGCAGCCGGGCGATCTTGTCCTCGGCCTCGCGGTGCAGCCTCACCTGCTGCTTGACCCCTTCGAACGTGTCGGCCGAAAAGGCTTCGAGTTGCAGCCGTAGGTCGACCGCCTCGTCGACCCCTTCGAGCAGCGGACCGTAGAACAGCACCGCGTCTTCGTCCTCGGGTTTGAGGCTAAAGTGCTTGAGTTGCTCGAGGTTGTGGATCCCTACCAGCGAGTCGCCGCAGCGGATGGCGTGGTCGAGGAACTCAAACGGCTTGTCCCGCGCCAGCGTCAGCAGCCACAGCGACAGCTTGGCCATCTCGACGGCTAGCGGGTTGATGTCGACGCCGTACAGGCAGCGCTGGGCGACCAGCCGCATCGCGTAGGTGGTCCGCTCCGCGGGGTCGCTGGGGATGAGTTGCTCGCTGCGCTCGCCGATGGCGGGCTCTCCCAGCGGCGTGACGCCGGGGGCGTCGGGGTGGTCCGCGGCCGCGGCGTCCCACGCTTCGAGCAGCCGCGCCGCCATGTACCGCGCCGCCTGCACCAAGAACGCGCCGCTGCCGCACGCCATGTCGCAGATGTTCAGCTCGAGCAGCTCGGCCGCGGGCTTGAGCTTCCAGTCCTTCTTCTCTGCCCCCTCGGCCGGCCCCACGTACACCAGCGGCTCCAGCGTGTACTGCACAATGGGCTCGGTCAGGCTCCGCGGCGTGTAGTGGGTGCCGCTGCTGCGGCGGTCCATGCCGGCGGTGACAAACACGCTCCCCTCGGTCACCACCACCGGGAAGCCGAGCGTGTCGGCCCGCAGCAGCTTGGCGTAGGGGGCGACCCGCGCAGCAAGTTGTGCGTCATTGCCGCATGCGACCAGCAGCTTCGATTGCTCGTGGTCGTCGAGCGGCTGATCGAGGTACTTCTGCCACTTGCGGTTGCCGCCTGTCTGCTTCTTGAGGAACTCGGCGAACTTGTCTTCCCCCTTGGCGCGTTCTTCTTCGATGCGGGCTAGCGGGATCTCCGGCTCTGTCTTGCCGATCAGCCCCAAGAAGGTCTCCCCGGCCCGCTTCGCGGTGTGGTCGAGCAGGCCCTCGTAGACGTGGCCGATTTGTTCGATGTCGAGCGCCCGGAAGCTGAGCCGGCGGGCCTCGACCGCGCCGCGGCCCGCATTGATCTGCAGCAACTGCAGCGCTTCGAGCAGGTGGAGGGTGGTGCGGTTGTTGACCGGCAGTGGGCTGGCGGGCGTGTCTTTCCAAGTCGTCCCGGCGGGGCGGCCTTCGAGGAACGGGAACCGGTCTGGTGCAAACAGCCCGCCACCGTAGGCCGGCAGGTAGACCTGGTCGTGCGACACCCCCCCGTACACGGCCCGGAATGTGGCCAGCAGTCGGGGCCAGGCGTCGAAGCGGCGTTCGAGCAGCTCCTCGCCGTGCTGGTCGGCGGTCTCGCGGAGCTGCTTGGAGATGGTCGAGACGCTGTAGTTCTCTTCGTACACCGGGAAGGGCTTGGTGGGGATCAGCTCGCGTTCTTCGGCGCAGAACAAGAACACCAGCCGCATCATCACCGTGAGGGCCGACTCGTAGAGCACGGCCTCGGGGACCCCCGCCAGCAGCACCCGCTGGTTGTCTTGGTCGGCCCGGTCGAGCGACTGGATCAGCACCTCCACGGCCCGCAGCACCTGCTTGCCGAGCTGATCGGTGACCTCCTGCTGGTCTCCCGCGCTCTTGGCCAGCAGCCCTTCGAGCGTCTCGTCGTCCGCGACGCCGAAGAACCGCTGGGCGCTCAGCAGGCTGCGGAACGCCTGCAGGGTGATCTTCTCTTCCAGCCACAGCGGGGCGTACCACGACGCGTAGCCGGCGGTCTCGCCCTTGGGGGCGTCGACCAGCATCCACTGCTCGCCGTTGGTCACCAGCCCCAGCCGCACGCCGGCGCCGCGGAGCAGCTCTGTCATCCGCGTGTCGGGCGACGCCTTCCACCGTGACCCGCCGACGTAGCCCGCCAGGCTCTGCGACCGCGGGTAGTGTTTGACTAGCAGCCGTGGCCGCTTGTCGGCCGGGTCGAGCAGCACCAGCGAGGGGCGGAGCAGCTCGCCGTGCTCGGGGAGCTCGACCTGGAGCGTCTGCGAGATCTCGGGGCCGGCGACCAGATTGGCCTCGTCGTGCTCCAGCGTCTGCGTCAGCACAAACCGCGCCCAGGCTTCGTGCGTGGCGGAGCCGTTCGGCCCTTCCGCCGTCGCGGCGTCCCACTCCTCATAGGCTTGCCGCAGCAGGCGGAAGCCGTCGGGGTCGTGCGCATCAAGCCCCTGCGGAAATGCCTGCTGCAGCACCGGCAGACTCAGGAATGGGCCCGAGACGGGGGTGAGGGAGAGCCATTCGGCGTGGTGGCGGGCTATGGACATATGGATGTCAAATCCTCTTTCTTAGTAGATCCGCGATCGGAGGTCTGACGCTCGCGTATTGCCGGGGTCAAGTTCAAGCACCTGCTTGAGCTGGCCCATTGCGTCATTGCGCCGGCCGAGAAGTAAAAGAATGTGCGCGCGACTCACCATGTAATTGACGTTCTGTGGGCTAATCGCAATGGCTTTGTCGATGCTACTTAGTGCCTCTTCATTGCGAAGCAACTTGCTAAGAGCAAACGCCCGGTAGTCGTAGCATAACGGGTGCTCTTCGAGCCTTATGGCACGATCCAAAACGACAACCGCTTCGTCGTACCTCCCAAACCTACTAAGGGCGTAACCTAGGTTGCCAAGTGCCCGAGCATACGTCCCGTCTTCAAGGAGTGCCGTCTTATACTTTGCGACCGCAAGGTCCCAATTGCCGGCTTCAGACGCGGCTACTCCCTCATCGGTCAGCGCAGCGGCTCTCCCTCTGGCCCTATTGTCTGTAGAAGTATCTCGCCGGAGAGACCTTCCACACTGATTGCAAAACACAGCGACGTGTACGTTTGGCGCTCCGCAATGCGGACAAAGCAGCCCACTTACCTCCGAGGAGCGAATCGCACCAAGCAAGTCCGCAGCAGATTGCGGGCGATCTTTTGGGTCAAACTCCAACAGTTTCAGTACAACGTCGACAACTGAGTCCGATGCGATTTCACCAAGAGGAGCGCGGTCGATCGGCCACCTACCGTGGGAGATTAGCTCTGATATCGAGAACAGCCCAGAATGATGACAAAACGGATGGCGCTTGGACAAAAGCAGGTAAGCAACAATGCCAAGAGAAAACAAATCCGACTGATAGTCCAGTGGCTTGCCATTAAGTTGCTCCGGAGACATGTACTCACAAGTACCGGTCCGAGCTCCATCGACCGTTTGATTGTTAGTTCGCCCAAAGCCATCTTGTTGCGACTCGATCTTCGCTATTCCAAAGTCAGTCAGCTTTGCTTCGTCCTGTCGAGAGATAATCACGTTCTCCGGCTTAATGTCGCGATGGAGTATGGATGATGCGTGAGCGTGTATTACCGCCTCTGCTAGATTGGCGAGATAGCGGAGCGATTGTTCCCGGCTGATCCAATGACCAAGGGAGATGCTGTGGCGCAGTATTTCGGCTAACGACTGGCCGTCGACGTACTCCATCACAATGATGGACCTGTCCTCATGATTGAACACATCGTAAATCTGCACAATATTGGCGTGCTGAACGCTTGCGAGTTTGCGAGCTTCGTCCACGGCATCAGAGTCAGCAGCCATGCCAAACAGACTCTTTATCGCCACTTCACGGTGCAGCGATTGATCTTCGGCTTTCCAGACTTCGCCAAAACCTCCGGCCCCGAGTTTCTCCAGGAGTCGAAAACGGCAATTCAGGACGATGTCCTTTTCTAGTTTTGCCATTCATACACCACTTTCTTAGGCTAGCCCCGCAGGGATCAGGAAGGTGACCGCCACCGGGAACATTCTTGCTTGCGGGTCGGCGAACCGGGCGCGGATCGCGGCGGTCTCACGGTTGATCTCCGTCGGGATCTCGCGGGCCCGTTGGCGCATCGCTTCTTTGTTGCGGTTGAACTGATCGCGTTCGGGGCTCGTGAACAGCTCGAGCTGCTGGTACTCCGGCTCGTCGAGCTCGGTCTCGATGGAGCGCTTCAGCTCGGTGAGGATCGCGGCGATGTCGGCCGCTTCTTTGTCCGCGCGTTCGTTCAGGCGCTTCTCGAGGCCGGTGACGCGGTCCTTCTTGCGGGCCTCGAGCGCGGCGCCGAGCGGTTCGGCTAGCGCGGGGTAGAGCTCCAGTAGCGTGGCCTGAACCGCGGTTGGGGGCTCATCGGGACCGGCGGCGGCCAGGGCGGCTTCAAGTTGGCCCACCTTGAGCCGGCCCCCCCACTTGCCCTCCTTGATCAGCCCGCCGGCGGCGATCACTTCTTCGTGCAGGCGGTGGCAGTCGCCGCCGATAACCACCAGCCGGGCGTGGGCGATCGCCGCGGGCCCTTCCAGCAGATTGTTGGGGATCACGCGGGCGGTGACGCGCTGGAGCTTCGAACGGCCCTTCTCCGCCCATACCTCGGCGCGGAGCAGCCGCAGGCACATCTGCGGCAGGCGGTGGTTCAGGTGCACGAGGACCACGTCGTCGCGGTCGCGGCTGACCGACTCGTCGAACGTGATCGGCCGCAGGTCGCGGGTGTGGGGGTGCTCGAGCCCCTGCGAGCAGGCGGCCCAGCTCCCCTTCATCGGCGGCAGCCGAAAGCATGGCTTGCCGTCGGGCGTTTGCGCCGGCGCCAGGGGCGGCTGCCCGGCCAGCTCGAGCCCGGTCTGCACCACCGTGGCGATGTTTTCCGGCGAGAGGCGCAGCTCGCGGCGGGTCTCGCGGTACTGGTCCATCAGCGCCTGGACCTGCTTCTGCAGGTCGCGCTCGAAACGCAGCAGCCGGCGGATGGGCTGGGCCTCGCTCTCGGCCTGCTCCGTCTGCAGCGTGGTGCGGCGGCCGAGCATGGCCTCCTCGACCTGCTGGGCGATTACCGGCCCGACCTTGCCGAGGTCTTCGCGGATTGTCTCGATTTTCATCGCGACCCGCATCAAGAACTCGTAGTCTGCTTCGAGATCGCCGGCGGTGGTGACGGCGCCCGTGGCCGCTTTCTGCTGGTAGCCGGCGCCGACGAAGTGGTAGATCTGCACCTTGGGGGCCTTCTGGCCGTGCCGATCCACGCGGCCGTTCCGCTGCTCCATGCGATTGGGGTTCCACGGGATCTCGTAGTGCACCAGCCGGGAGCAGTGGTTCTGCAGGTCGAGCCCCTCGGAGGCGGCGTCGGTCGCCAGCAGGATCCGCACGGGGCTGATCGCGGGGGACGCTTGGAAGGCTGCCTTTACTTCTTCGCGGCGGTCGCTGTCCATGCCGCCGTGCATCGTCATCAGCCGGTCGCCCCCGAGCCCCTCCGTGGCCAGTTGCTGCTGCAGCCAATTCTGGGAGGCTCGGTACTCGGTGAACAGGATCACCCGCTCGGCGGACCACTTGCCCCCCGGCCTGAGCAGATCGTGCAGCCAGGCGATGAGCTGCTTGGCTTTCGAGTCACGTTGGCCGCTCGCCTTCTCGGCCCAGTCCTTCATCTGCTTAAGCAGGCCGGTCTCCGTGGGGGTCGGCTCCGCAAACAGCCGGCTGGCGGAGTCGAGGGCGTCGTCAGACGCCTGGTCGAACTCGTCGTCGTCGCCGTACTCCTCGTCCAGGCGGTCGAGCTCGCGTTGCAGCACACTAATGGTGGGCTTGGCCGCCTTCTTGCGGCGGGCGGTCTTGAGCGACTCTTCGTGCCGCTTGAGCGTCGCCAGGAACGCGGCGGGGCTAGAGAAGAGCCGCTTCTTCAGCGTCTTGAGCACAAACTCCGTCGCGAACCGCTCCGCGGCGCCATCGGCCCGGCTAGAGCGGAGCTTGGTGTACTCGCGCAGCGCGGCGTGGCACGCCCGTTCTTCGTCCGTGTAGGGGACCTCGATCGGCTCGAGCACCCGCGGCGGGAAACGGGGCGTGCCGTCCCATTTTTTCGAGAACGACGGGTCGCTCCGCAGCCGGCGGACCATCACCGCGTCGAGCTGCTTGCGGTCGGGCTCGGCGCCGCGCGAAAACCGCTGGTTGTCGAGCAGCTCTAGCAACGCGCAGAAGCTCTCGCGGTAGCCGTTGTGCGGCGTCGCGGTGAGGAACAGCTTGTGCTCGAAGTGGGGGGTCAGCTCGCGTAGCGCTTGGGTGCGGAGCGAGTCGGTGGCGTACTTGCCCGCCCCCGACGGGGCGCAGTTGTGGGCCTCGTCGACGATTAGCAGGTCGTACTTCCGCGGGTAGACCGGCTCGCCCGGCGCCGGCAGCGTCTCGCGGAACTGCCGCAGCGGCCGCTCGCGTTTGAGGAAGTCGATGCTGGTGATCAGCCGCGGGAAATGGCTCCACGGGTTGGCGTGGATCCCGCGGCGGCGGCGGAGCTCGCGCATCATCGCCGAGTCGACGATGCGGAACTCGAGGCCGAACTTGTCACGCATCTGGTCACGCCATTGCACCTGCAGCGCCGAGGGACAAACCACCAGCATCCGCCGCGCCCGGTGCCGGATGATGAGCTCAAGCGCCACCAGCCCCGCCTCGATGGTCTTGCCGAGGCCCACGTCGTCTGCGATCAGCAGGTTAACGCGGGGCATCTGGATGGCGCGGACCACGGGATCGAGCTGGTAGTCTTCGATCTCGATCCCGCTGCGGAACGGCGCCTGGATGTTCCGCACGTCGGCCGTGGAAGCGGCGCCCCAGCGGACTGCGTCGAGAAACGCGTCGAGCCTTGCCGGTGAGTCGAAGCCGCTGGCGTCCGGTAACGCGAATCGCTCGATCACCCGCGCCCCGGGCTCGATCTCCCATACCACCTGCAACTCTTCCCCAATTGCGTCATCTTCCACGGAAGAGAGCGTCAGCAGGTGCTGGGCGTTCTGCGCCGCCGACAGCCCGCTAGGCGGGAGCGTGCTCTGCCCGATCTGATTGACCACCCACTGGCGCGAGCGGAGCTGCACAAGTTGCCCCTGCTCGGGGAGAGTCGCGGTAGCGGTCGCCATCGATAGCTGCCATCCAGTGCCGAGCGGTCCGAGCGAACCACCCAATCGCACTCCGCCGGGAGCAGATCATACGGGCACGCGGCCCGACGCGCTGCGTTGCGAGAGCGTGCCGAGTATAGCGGGGCTTGGCGGCGCATTCGAGCCATTAGGACATTTGCATCGCGTTCAGACAATAGGTCGCCAGATGGCGGGACAGTGCGGCTCCAAGCCGACTTGGCCATCAGTTGCCTGGTTTGCGGCCACTGCCCGATGTCATTACCAGACAACTTCAAGCGGCTCGGCACAGCTGAGCCCCAATGGACCTCAGCCCTTCAAGCAGAACGCCTGGGCCGCCAGCTTAATCCCGTTTGAATGGTCGGAAAGTGGCGATGAACCCGCCTACGAAACCGATCCCGAGTCCCTTCCAGAAATTCCCCCAGAAGCTAGGCGAGTCAGCAGCGTCCTGCGTGGGTAGAGCCTGGGCCTGACGCGATGCGGTCAGCGCCGGCCAGTGTCCGTACCACCGGAAGCTTAGTTGCTGGAGCCCCATCCGGTCGGCGGCGGTGCGCGCAGGGGATTATGTGCAAGACGCACCTCCGCATCGCGTAGAAACTCGGCTGCATCGGGAGTGCTTCCTGAAGTGCTCGACAGCCGTCCGAATACTGGCCGCCCGCGTCCTGTCCTGCGGAAACCGAAGTCGCTAGAATCGAAGAAACCGACGATCCAACACCACTCCCCCCCCGGTGTGGCAAATGAAGGCAGGGCAATTGATGGATTCCGCTCCGAGCGCGTACTTCCAAACTGAATACCGTGTTGACCGGCGAAAACTCAAGGAGATCGACGAACTCCTGGGGACCGTGTGGCGGTCTCTTGTGGCGTGCCGCACGGCTTCAGGCTGGCCTTACGAACTCGTTCAGAGCGCAAACGTAGTTCCTCCACTGTCAGCTTCGGTAAGCACGCAAAGCATGGTTCTATTTGCATTGTGTACGCAACTTGGAGTTGTTTCGCTGCGGACCATCGCTCCAGCAGGTTCGTCAAGTGTCCAACGGCTGCCAATCCCAAGCACTGAGTCAGACACATTAAACAACAACCTAAAGACGGCTGTTGACAAACAATTAACATCGCTGGCGAATGTCACCGAAGCGCAGCTAGATAGATCATCGTTCGGGAAAAAGAATCCATTCACACTTGCCTGGTTGACAGCAGTAGTCGGCGGTGTTCTCCAACACGCGGATGACTTCACAGAGTCCGTTGCGGCATTTAACGAAAAGCACTTCGTGGCCAGTCTCGGCGAATGGGTCGCGGTCGCGACTCGTCGCATCAAATACCTCAACCAAATTCAGCCACAACTTCTCGACATTCCAACTGATGAAGGCAAGGCATCAGTGCATGCGTTTCCGGCACTCCGAGCAATCCATCTCTTTAAGATGGCCACGAACATCTACCGCGACGGAACGCAGGATGATCAATTGAAGAACTCGTTCCAAAAGGCCGCGACCCTAAGCCAAGCGGACATAAGCGCAGCAGGGATATGGTTTCGTTCGCGACTCCTGGATCATCTTGCTCTTGCATCAATTAGAGATGCACCATTCGATGCAGCGGAACTGGCGTTCTCCCTCGAAGGATATCTGTGTTGCGAGGCCGAGAGTTTCAACGGAAGGAATCATGATCCAGACTTAGTCCGCAAAGTTTTTGAAGTCTTGCACCAGCGCCAAGAAGTAAATCCGTACTGGCGTCCACTCGCACCTGTGTTGACGAACAATCGAGGCTTCGCGCTTCTGCCTCTGAGTGTCGAGATCGTTAATTCGCTGTTCAGAACCTGCTGGCTGCTCGAGCATTCTGGAGAAGAATATTTCTCTCAACACATCAGTGTCTTCAAGCGATACTACGAGTGGATTGTGAGCCGATCCACTCACGGCGAATTCAAGGACGAATTCGATACGCCTCACAGGTTCACTGGGTGGCATTCTGAACATGTGCAACAACCCGGCTCAATTCACATTTGGGAAACAAGTCAGGTCGCAGTGTACTTGCTTCATTACAAAGAGATGCTGCAAACGCATCTTGCAAGACGCGCCCTATCAGCAGCGCGGCTGACTTCGCATCCGTTGAAGCGAAAGGAAGAGCATGCCTCCCTCCCTCTTACCGAATACTGGAACAACGAAGCATCGAAGAAGGACCCACAGCCGCCAGATACGAAACTCTATAAAGACGTGGCCAAGCTGCTTGTTGAATGCAGACATCCCGGCGTCAGAGGCAGGCAAGGTTTCTCAATGGTCCTGTTTGGCCCACCAGGAACAGGGAAAACCTCCATAGCGGAAGACCTCGCAGCAACTCTAGGCTGGAAATTCTGTGAGATTACTCCAAGTGACTTTGTCGCCAGTGGCGAATCAGAGGTGGAGTTGCGGGCAAGGGAAATATTTACCGCTTTGTCCGAGCAAGAGGATACCGTCATTCTCTTTGATGAGATTGATCGCCTTATCTTGGATCGCGATTCGGCTCTTTACCTCGAACAGGGCGATATGTTCCAGGTAATGACCCCCGGAATGCTCCCGAAGTTGAAGCTACTCCGTTCACGTCAGCGGAGTATTTTCATTCTCGCCACAAACTACTGGGAACGTCTCGACCCGGCAGCAATACGCATTGGAAGAATTGACAAGCAGTTCCTCGTCAGTCTTCCAAACTCTGAAGCAAGATCGAAGATTCTTGCCAGCGAACTGAAGGACGAACTCGGTAAGTTAGATGCAGAAGTGCTTGAGTCAGCCCCGACTGGCGGGGGCGACCCGGCTCAGGTTGAGATTACACATAGCGACTTGACTGACGTGGCTAACGCTTGTGCTCTCGGCGCTTACGGCGAACTCTGCGAGTTGATCAGGAACTCTGCTGCTAGAGTGGAATTGCGAGATCACAAAGGACGTCGGTACGTGCTGAAGAGCGAGGTGTTAGAAGCCACAAAGAACGAACAGAGGATGTTCTCTTCGGCGGTCACAATTGGGAGTTATCGGTCCCGCTTCAAGGTCTACACAAAGCAAGAGAACGCTGACAAGGGGCATTCGACAGTAAAGCAACCATTCCTTGAGTTTATCGACTTAGCTGGTCTGCTTTGTGAAAATGATAGCACGCGAGAACATCTCAAGCGGTCGATCTGCGAGACGATTAGTGAAGTGCTGCGAGACGCTTGCGAGACTTACGACGTGGCGATTACTGGCGTAGACGGGAAATGCCCCGAAGGGCTGGCACAATTGGTCAAGATCCTTGCCGGTCAGCCAGCCTTTCAGCCAGTAAAGGTTGCCCTTCAATTTGTAGAGGAAGCAATGAAGGACAATCAAAAATGGAAGACGTAAGCATTCAAGGACTTGAGTCGCTATTCCGTCCCCCCTCGACGCGGCACGACGAGTTTAGAGTTGCGATTGAAGCACTAAGCTGCGTTCTAAATGGGCACAAGTGCGTCTATATTGCAACGCCGGTCACTGGTGGTCCAAGATTCGTTCAGTGGTACAAGCGGAACGGAATACATCAGGAGAGAGACAGCAAAGAGTATAGCTCCGAACTACGGGAGCATGTGATCGCCCCAAACACCCGCGATGCCAAGGTACGCATCGAGGAGTTCAGAAGGCGGAGCAGTGAGGCTTTCATCGATCCGTCTGAGTTTTATGTCAAGATGTGGACGCAGAGCGACTATCGGCACTTTTGGAGTCTCGTGATCGAACGGTTTGCGGCGAGAGCCATCTTTCTAGACGGATGGCACCTGAGCAGCGGTTGCGTATATGAGTTCCTTGTGACCAACTTGTTAGGCATTCCAGCGAAGAACCAGTCAAGCAATGACTTGACCATCGAACAGGGGCTTACACTTGCCAGAGAGGGGAGAGCCGAGATTAACGGTATCGGGGTGGACACAGAGTTTGTTGATGTCGTGATTCGCAAACTCGCAGAACTCTCTGAGACATCGTTCATCGGAGATGGTGATGCTTGAGAAAGATGCCGTTCTCAACAGGCTGGCCGATCACGCTAACGTCGCGCAGTTTGTAAGCTTTGCACCCGGGCAGAAGCCAGACCTGCGATTTTGCCGAATCAGAGACGCCGATAGCATAGATGTCGATTTGCCTTCTGCGGTTCGGCTACTCATGGAACGAAGCCCTGAGAACAGTTTGAATATTCGCTCTTTCCGACCAGGGCAAACGAAGGGAGGGGAGTTCCTTTACGGACTGCGGTCACAAGAGAAGGTTATCTCAGACGTGAGCCGTTTGTCGCAGTCCGGCTGGTTCGTGATCGTTAACGAGACAATCGATGTGAACGATGGGGGCGTCTCCGGAGTGTCCATGGGGCACACGATGGAGTTTGCTCCCGGTGACACTCCGCGATGTGTCGAGAAGCCTGGGACCTGCAGGTTGTCATTTGACTTGGGAAATCGTCTCCTTCAAACCGTTTACGGGTTTGCACCGGGACTAGAAGATGCTGCCAAGAAGCGAATCGAGTTCAGCATTCATCCAATTCGCCGGGGACATCGTCACGATCATACCGTGATTTGGGAGGTGGAAGACGCACCGGAACTGACGAGCCAATTTCATCCGCAGTGGCCTAACCGTTTCAGTCAGTTCCTCGGAGACAAAGTCTTCGGTCTTTTAATTGCATATTCGTGCGGCGTGCATGTTCCTAGAACCGTCGTTATGTCGAGGCAGGTCGCGCCCTTCGTTTTTGGCGAAACTACCGGGACTTGCGAGCATTGGCAGCGAACTGCTCCGAGCATCCAGAGTCCGGGACAATTGCCAACAACATTCGGCTGGACGGATCCGTTCGAGACATGGGCGGGCATGGTTCGTAGTGGAACCGCGGAAAGCTGCGCGTCACTGCTGAGCCAAGAGGGAGTCGAGTCGGCGTTCGCTGGCGCAGCAGGTGTCACGAGTCAGGGGAGTCTAGTCGTGGAGGGCGTGAAGGGCGATGGCGTCGGGTTCATGTTGGGCCAGAAACCCCCTGAGGCCCTACCGAAGAACATACAGGACGATGTTGAGGCTATTCTGGAAATCTTGACTAAGAGTTGTGGCCCTGTCCGTATTGAGTGGGCTCACGACGGCAACGTTGTCTGGGTGCTTCAACTGCATGTAGGAGGCATTTCCAGCGCGCCGAATGTGATCTCAGAAGGTGAGGCAAACACTTGGGTGGAATATATTGTGGAAGAGGGCTTGGAGGGGCTGCGAAAACTGGTTGGAGATATCAGCGGAATGGGAATTGGCGTGCGGTTGATTGGTGATGTGGGTATCACCAGCCACTTCGGTGACCTTCTGCGCGAAATGGGGATTCCAGGAGTTTTGGTAAAACAGGATCAATCCACGCCAAGTAGTTGAACGCCGCCGACAGAATGGCAGATTCCATCACGTGAGAGAAATGGTCCATCCGGGTTCTTCATGGGTACAGGTTGAGCCCGCCGCAGTAGAAGAAGATGGCGGTTTTGAAGTGTTGCTTGTTGCGGTAGCCGCCGACGCGGCGCTTGATGGCCATGATCTTGCTGTTGACGCCTTCGGCCACGGCGTTGGTGATGCCGTGGGTGCAGTAGCTCATCACGTTGGCCAGCCGTTGCTTGATGGTGCGGGCGACCTTCTTGATCGGCGCGAGCTTGGTGTGGATGACCCGCTTGTACCAGTCCTTGAAGTAGTCGGTCGCCGAAGCGGCGTCTGCGTGATGCCACAGGTCGCGTAGCATCTCCTTGTAGGCCCACGCCTTGCCGGTCTGGAGGTTCTGCTCACAGACCTCGTCGAGTAGTCCGCGCTGCTTTTCATTGAGGTTCTCTAGGCTGGTGAGCCACAGGTAACGCGTCTTGGTCAGCGGGCTCGTCTCCCCCCTCCCCAGCAGGCGGTGCTCACCGCGACGCACCTGATCGACCGCGGTCGTCGCCAGCTGCATCACGTGGAACCGGTCGTGGACGATCTTCTGGTCGGCCAGCGGGATTACCGCCTTGGCCGCTTTGACGTAGGCGGCGCTCATGTCCATCGCCACCGCCTCGACCGAGGCGATTTGGCCCTCAGAAAGCTGCGAAAAGCAGTCGATCCCTGCCTCAGTGTCGTTGCTATCGGAGATCGCCTCCACCGTGCTGTGGTCGAGGTCGTACAGCAGCGTGAGGTAACGCTGCCCCTTGGAGAACGCCTTCTCGTCGATGCCGATCCGCGGCAGCGGCCCATCGACCTTCCGCGACTTCCCCCGCGCCACCGCGCGCTGCACGATGTTCCAGGTCTGATCCCAATTGGTCCGCAGCAGCCCCATCGCGCCCTTGACCGTCTGCGTCGCCAGCAGCACGTCGATCGCCAGCCGCTCGAACAGCAGCGTGAACCGGCTCGACCCCTCGGCCCACGGCACGCCCACTTGGCGGACGCCGTGCTCCGGGCACTGAACCCGCGGGATCGACGCGATCAGGTAGGTCTTGAACTGGCAGCTGTCCAGGTGGCGCCACTTACGCGGGGGCGCATGGTCGTAGCAGGCCAGCGACAGCCCGCACTCCGGGCAGCCCGCCGCGGCGGGCGTCCCCTCCGGGTGCTCCGCCACCACCTCGATCGTCTCCGCCCCAACATCCAGCCGCACCTCGGCCACCCTCCAAGCGGAACGTCCGCCGAGGCGGGGCGACTCCAGGCCCAGCAGGTGCTGGTACAAATCCGTGTCTCGCTTGGGCTCTCCTTTCCAAGGGAAATTCGTAGTCTACCCACATGAAACCCGGATGGACCAGTTTTACCGGGCCCGTCATTACTCGTGTTCCTGAATGGCAAAAAGGCGGCCTGTCCTGCTGATGTCTACCACGATTTCAGCGACCCGACGGGGTCACGGCCAGTCACCAGGAGAAGGTTAGCGGAGTCGTCGCGGGCCGTCCAGCAGATCCAGCGCTAGACCCAGAAGTGGTCACGTGCCGAGAGCAGTTAGGCACGGCGAGCCTATCCGCGAGGAGGCGTGACGGATGCGGCAGGTAACCATTGTTGTAGAGGTGCCGGCACTCGTCGCGGCCCACGAATGCCGGCGGGAAAGAGCGGGTCGGCGGCTGATGGTCAAGAACGGAAGCTTCCCCACGCGGGTGATCCATACCGGAGCTGGGAAGAGCGCCGTGCAGCAGGAGCGTTCGGCAACTTGCCCGACAGCTGATCCTTCAACGAATCTGACTTGCGATCGGAACCAGACCCTAGAACGCCGGCCAGTACAGCCTGTGCAAAGGAATCAACGCAGAACCGGCGGGAGAGAATCTGTGGTAGTGTTCCGTCAGCAGCTCGCGAAGCTCAGGCAAAGCTACCAGCGTGAGTGGGATGCTCGACCGCTCTGCTTCGTACCGAGCGTCTTTGGTGAAACCTCCGGTGCTCACGTAGAGACAACGATCCCCCGCTTGTCGGCCCCCGACGAATGACCGTACTTGGTCGGCAGAGATAGAAGTGCCTGGGCGGTGCTTCACCTCAACAAAGATCCGCGGCTCTTCCAGGCCGAGACCGTCGGGAGATGCAAAGATGTCTACGCCCCGGTCAGCTCCCTTAGGCGAGATACGGGCCCGATATCCCATCGCACGCAGTATCTCCGCGGCAAGTTCCTGCATTTGCTCCCACGTGAGCTTGGCAATTCTATCTTCCAAGAACTCACGTGATCTGGTCGCCATATCCTCGAGCACCTCGACTTCGGCGTCTGCTTGAGAACTCGACGTGGCGCCAGAATCCGTGGCCGGTCCAGCAGGGGAGGGGTCTCCAATCGGGATAGCATTCCGGCGCATGTCTTCCGCCGCGTCGTCCTGGATGAGAAACAGGGTGCTGATGGCGCCCAGCGTGTTCCGCGTGCTAGGCGACAGCCTGTCACGCGGAATCTTAGCCTCCCAACGCACCGCTCGGCTGCTACTCCCGTCGTTTGGACGCGGGCTGGCATCCGACGTGATCTGTCCCAGGAAATAGATGCGCTGATTCGGATCGTAGGTGGTGACGGCGTCTCCGATCGCGACCTCGCCGAGGAACCGCTTGATCTGCGACGCCCACACTCCGATCTTCGCTTGGTTGTCGCTGGGCCGCAGGTGGGCGAGCCGCTGCTGGATGTCACTCTTCTCGGTCGAAGCGTCAATCGGACCGATCTCGCTGGTGCAGCAGTCGATCGCCACGAAGCTTCCCTCGATAAAGTCGTCGACGCTCTCCGCGCCCTTGCCGGCGCGGACCATCCAGATCGGTGATACGCTCATGGAATTTGCGCTCATAAGTGGTCGTCCCAGAGAAAGGCGAACGACCAAAGTAGAGTGTTCCGGATGCGCCTGGCCAAGGCCTAGCGAGGGTGCAATCGTGGCAACACCCTATCGCCAACAACAGGACTACCAACCCCGCAGCGAGCGAGGTAGTCCTGTTGCAGGTCGCGGTCATCCGGACGAGTCCCAGCTCGCAATCAGCTTAGAAACAACTGTGCCCAGAGCGTCCGCGCCCGGACGATCGCCCACCGGTCAGGATTGGAGGACTGGTAGTCCTGACGCGCTCACCAGAAAAATGGACGCCTAGTCGGCCAGGATAGCCGCCATGAACAAGAAGCCTTCTGCGAAGAAGCCGGGTTCGCAACCGGCCAAGAAGCCCGCCGCCGTCAAACCACGCTCCCGGGCCAAGGCATCCAAGTCCGGATCCGCTGTCAGCGGCGCCGGCTTGCCCGCCGTGCTGAACGATCTGCACCCAGACGCCGCCAACCCGCGGAAGATCAGCGACGAGGCAAAACGTGCCCTGCGAGCGAGCCTCCGACGGTTTGGCGACCTTAGCGGGATCACCTTCAACCGCACCACCGGCGAGCTGGTGGCCGGGCACCAACGGATCGAGCAGCTCAGGGCAGAATACGGCGACGAGCCCCGGCTGGAGCACGCGGCAGACGGATCCGCTTCGCTGACGCTCGGGGGCAACCGGTTCGCCGTGCGGATCGTCGAATGGTCGCGGGCCAAACAGCGGGCCGCCAACGTAGCAGCCAACAACCAGCGGATGCAGGGTGCTTTCACGGACGACCTGGCGAGCTTCTTGCTGGAGGTCGAAGCCGAGGCGACCGAGGAGATGCCGGGCGTGTTCGACGACCTGCTGTTGGCCGACATGATGGGCGACGGGCTGCTGGCCGAGGACGAGAAGAAACACGCCGAGGCCCGCGTCCCCGAGGCGTTCCAGGTGATCGTTGAATGCGAGGACGAGAAGCAGCAGCGCGAGCTGTACGAGCGGCTGTGCAAGGACGGACGGACCTGCAAGCTGTTGACCATTTAGGGGGCTGGGGGAGGCGCTGCTTCGCAGCGGGGGCTGGGGATGTCCGCCACGGCGGAACGCGGACCCCGGAGAACCACGCCACTGCATCGCGGCCGCGCGTCCCCGTAGTCTCCAGCCCCCGCGGCTTTGCCGCGCTGCCCCCGCAGCGTCAGCCGCGCCATCCCTAGCCCCCGCGGAGCGATGCCGCAGTTCGATGTAGAGGCGACCTGCCGGGTCCCGAGCGGGTTTGCCGTGGACCAGGTGCGTGGGATGTTCGACCTGAAGGTCGAGAAGACCGCCCGCGTCAGCTACAGCGTCGAGCTGCCGGCCAGCGACGAGCTGATCGACGGCCGGCCCTGGCGGATCGGCGTGATCGTCGGCCCCAGCGGCTCGGGAAAAAGCACGGTCGCTCGGCAGGCGTATGGCGACCGCTTCGTGGAGGGGCACGACTGGCCCTCCGGCAAGGCGGTGATCGACTCATTCCCCGGCGTACCGATCAAGATGCTCACGCAGACGCTCACCGCGGTGGGCTTCAGCAGCCCGCCGAGTTGGGTGAAGCCGTACGCGGTTCTGTCGGGGGGCGAGAAGTTCCGCTGCGACCTGGCCCGCGCGTTGCTCGCCAGCGGCGAGTCCGATGCTGGCGGAGGGCTGTTGGCGTTCGACGAGTTTACTTCGGTGGTCGACCGCACCGTGGCGAAGGTCGGCTCGGCGGCGATCGCCAGAAGCGTCCGCAAAGACCGCTTCGGCCCGACCAAGCAGTTTGTCGCCGTCACCTGTCACTACGACGTGCTCGACTGGCTGGCGCCCGACTGGGTGCTGGACATGAGCAGCCAGCAACTGGCAAGGGGGCGTCTTCAGCGACCGTGGTCAGGGGGCCATCCAGCGATCGAGCTGCGTGTCGCTCGCGTCCACCCTTCGGCCTGGGTGCTCTTTCGCAGGCATCACTATCTCGACACGCGCCTGATGGGGGCCGCGGTTTGCTTCGCTGCGTTCTGGGGCGACGAGCCGGTAGCGTTCAGCGCGTGGGTCCACCGGATGACGCGTAACCGGCGGTCGGGGGACATGCGCGAGCACCGCACGGTAGTGCTGCCCGACTACCAGGGGATCGGCATCGGCAACCGGATCAGCGAGTGCTGCGCGTCGCTGTGGACGGGGCTCGGCGGGATCGCCGCCGGCACCACCAGTCACCCGGGGATGATCCACTACCGCGCGGCGAGCCCGTTGTGGCGGGTTGCGAGGTTCGGCCGTGTGACGCCGCCGGGCGTGAAGAGCAAGATCACGGGCTGCTCGATGGAACGGCTCACGGGAGGCTTCGAGTACGTTGGGCCCCCGATGCCTCGCGACCAGGCCGAGGCGATCCTCGCCGATCGGCCGCGGATCTTTGCAGACGCCACGGCCGCAACTGTTCTGGCGGCGCTGAAGCCCGACGGGCTGATGGGCGACGCGGCGATCGCCCGACGGGCGGGGATCGATCGGCGCCAGGCCGCGTCGGCGCTGCGTCGATTGACGGCCACGGGCGAGGTCGAACGCGTACGGGCTGGGCGCCGCGTCGGATTCCGCGCGGCGGCGGGCTGACCCGCGCTTGCCGCGGCGCTGTTCCACCTAGCCGCGGCGCTGATCCACGCTGCAACGGCGCTGGCCGGCTAGAGCCGCCCGACTATTCTCGGAAATCTTCGGGATTCTCCCCCCTCGGCCGGCTCTAGCGGGCCTGAGCCGACCGCGTCTCGATCGGTTTGGCTCTAGCCGGCTCGACCCGAAATGCCTCCTCGCGCGGGTTGTTTGGTCATCGATAGTCAGTCCATCGCGATTGACGTTCGCGAACGACTGAACACCCCGGCACGGAGACCACGATGACGGCCAACGACCTCACTTTCGGCATCGAGTTCGAGACGACCATGCCCGCCGAGTACGGCGCGATCCGCGGCGGCTACCACCGCGGCCTGCAAGTCGAGTGGCTCCCCCAGGGCTGGACGGCCGAAGGCGACGGGTCGATCTACGCCCGCGGCAATCGGGTCGGCGTCGAGTTCGTCTCGCCCGTCCTCAAGGGCGTCGACGGCCTCCAGCAGGTGCTGACGGTGCTCGCCGAGCTGAAGCGTCGCGGCGCCCGCGTCAACGAGTCCTGCGGCCTGCACATCCACGTCGGCGGCTTCACGACCAGCCCGGTCAACCTCGATCGGCTCACGACGATGGTCTCCAACTTCGAGCGGGCCATCTACGCTTCGACCGGCACCAAGAAGCGCGAGCGGGGCAGCTACTGTCGCGGCATCCGTAGCGTGACCGAGATCGTCGCCCGCCGCGTCCTCCCGAGCGATCGCTACCGCGTGCTGAACCTGACCAACGTCCACAGCGGACGCCGCCCAGCCGTCGAGTTCCGGGCGTTCGCCGGAACGCTCAACGAGGTGAAGGTCGTCGGCTACCTGCGGATGGCCCTGGGCCTGGTTGAGCGGGCGATCGAGACCCGCAAGGTGAAGTGGATCGCGAAGCCGACGGTCGAGACGAGCCCGATCAAGCGGGGCGGCGAAGGCCAGACGGAGCTGAACCGGCTGTTCTACCACCTGGGCTGGACCAAGGGCCGCGCCAAGCGGGTCTACGGCGACCTGGACTGCACCCCCGCCCCCGGCGCCAAGCAGGTCAAGGCCGAGCTGATGCGGCTCGCGAAGAAGTACGACGCCGCGAGCTGATCGCGGCCGACGACCCGCCCCCACGCTGGGGGCGGGTCCGCCCGACCGGCGGTTTCCTTCCACGCTTCACCACCCACCACGGAGTTCATCATGTGCGGACTATTCGGATTCGTCGCGACCCCCGGCCAGACCTTCAACATCGACCGGCTGGCGCGGATCGCCGAGGTCACCCAGCGACGCGGGCCCCACGCCTTCGGCTTCGCCTGGGTCGACGCCCGCGGCCGGCTCAAGATGTTCAAGCGGACCGGGAAGATCAGCGACTACATCGGCTGCCTGGCGATGGCCCACGACGCCCGGATGCTGATCGGCCATTGCCGCTACGCCACCCACGGCTCGCCCAGCAACAACCTGAACAACCACCCGTTTGCCTGCGACGGGGGCTGGCTGGTCCACAACGGCGTGATCCACCAGCACGAGGAGCTGAACGAGGGCTACATGCTTTCGCCCACCACGCAGTGCGACAGCGAGACGCTGGCGCTGCTGGTCGAGGAGCTCGACGGGACGATGCTCCAGCGCGTCGCGAAGGCCGCCAAGCTCTGCGGGGGCGCCCCGCTGGCGACGATGGCGCTGTGGCGCAACCCGCTGCGGATGGTCGTCCTGCGATCGGGGACGCAGCCGCTGCACACCGGATCGACCCGCGAGGGAACGTACCTCGCCAGCCTGCCGGGCGGGCTGCCCGGCGTCCGCAAGATCCGCGACGAGCGGGCACTCGAGTACCGGATCCGCGACGGCAAGATCGCGACCCGCGGGCTCGACCTGGGCGCCGTGGACGTGACCGCCTGAGCGACCGACCGACCGACCGACCGACTTTTCCTATCCCCACCACGGAGACCAAGACGATGAACGCCACCACCCACCAGGTCCACCCGTTCGAGGCCGCCGGCCTCGGCAAGGCGCCGTTCCGCTACGTCGGCTACTCGCACGAGGTCGGCCCGCAGAAGGTGACCACCTACGCCCCCAACGGCGAAGAGATTGAGCTGATCGTCGGGGCGCCGGGCCAGCCCATGAGCAGCTGCGACTATTGCGGGCAGGGGATCGCCCACGTCTGCCACTGCGTCAGCAGCGACGGCAAAGAGTTCAAGGTGGGCTGCGACTGCGTCGAACGTGTCGGCCAGGTCAAGGGCGACCAGCGGGCCCAGCGCGCGGTCGAGGTCGCCAAGTACAACCTGCGGCGCCAGCGCGAAGCGAAGCGGCGCGACGAGTTCGCCCGCTGGATCGAGCAGAACGGCGAAGAGCTGAACAACCACCCGCACCCGAACGCCTACAGCATGTCGCTCGGCCGGACGCTCCGCGACTACGCCGTCTGGATGCGAAAGAACGGCGGCCACTCCGGGCAGATGCGGGCCTGGAAGATGGCCCGCACCAAGCTCGGCCAGTAGCGCGACGATCGACGATCTTTTTCCGCCCGCGGCGGGCGTACCGCCGCGGGCAACCTTTCCCCAGCACGGAGAACCAGACGATGAACGAGTACGACTACAACCCGAGCGACGACCAGGACCACGAGCCGCTCGGCGTGGAGGACGTGATAAACGAGCGACGCCGTTTCAACGCGGACGTGCTGCGGGCCGTGAAGGCATTCCGCAGGGCCAAGCCGTTTCGCGGCACGATCGACGAGCAGAAGGCCGCGCTCAAGGCGATGCACGCGGTGATCGTCGAGGCCTACTCGCTGAATGTCGAACTGGAGTTCGGCACCGGCTTCGGCGAGGACGAGCCGTCGCTCGACTCGGTGCTGCAGGATCGGCGATTCCTGACCCGACGGGGCCGGACGGTCCCGATCAGCGCCGTGGCGCCGGACTTCGCTATCCGGCTGCAGGGCAGGCTGAGCCTGGTGAGCTACCTGCACCTGGTGGGCGCCGCCCGCGGGCTGAGCCCGGCCGACCGCTGCGAGTTCTCGCTGAACCTGTTCAAGCGGGTGTTCCCGAAGTCGTTCGAGCGGGCCGAGAAGGACGGCATGGTACTGCGACGCCCGCGGCGCGACTGATCGATCGACCCTTGGCCAGCGGCGGGCGTTCCGACGCGGGCGGAAAAAGTTGGCCGCGGCGAGTTGACGCTCGCCGCGGCCGGCGCGGTGGCGACGATCCCCCAGCACGGAGAACTCGGTTAGCCACGCGCCAAGATCAGTTGAGCGACGCGATCGGCGCTAGCGTGTCGGGGTCGATGAAGCGGCCCTGGGCATCGACGGCAAAGGTGAGGGCGGCCTTGAAGGATTTGCCCCCCAGCTCCCACGACGTGGTGCAGTCGTCGCACTGGTAGACGGCCAGGGTTTTGCCGTCGGTGGTGAGCTCACCGGCCGAGACAACGGGCTTCTGACATCGAGGGCAGGTCATGCACGCAGGATACCACCAACCGGTGAGCGACGCGACAGAAGCGGCCGACGAATGGCTGCGGGCCGAGGCCCGGCGGCTGGGGGTGAGCGTCCGCGAGGTCCGCGACCTGGCCCGCGAGCTGCGGCGGCAGGCGATCGAGGCCCGCCAATGGACCGAGGACCTGCGGCGTAACGCCTGGGAGATCTATCTGCGGAGCGTGCGGCGCTGCGTCGCTGGGAGCGCCGCGTTCTGGCGTGTTGGATGGCGCCACGTCCGCCAGCGGGTCGAGCGCGATGGGCGTGACTTCACGTCGGTCCCCTGCTACGACCTGATCGGCCGCGAGCTTCGCGAGGCGACGCCCGAGGTGCGGGGCTGGAGCACGGAGCAGATCTTCGAGCTGCTGTGGGACGACTACGTGCCGCGTCCGGCTGCCGACGCGTTCCTTGGCACGGCCTTCGATCAAATAGAGCGCGCCGTCTGCGACCCTAGAAACGCGAACGAATCGACCACCAACGAGGGCTTCTGATGCCTAGCCACGGACCGGGCACAATCAAGGCGTTAACGATCGACGCCTACTGGGCGTGGGCGATCGTCTACGGCCAGAAGCGGGTAGAGAATCGCACCTGGCAGACGCACTACCGGGGGGCGCTGGTGATCCATGCCGGCCGGACCCGCAGACGGGACGCCGAGGCGGTCGCGTGGCTGGAGCGGTACGCACCGGGGAGCCTGGCCACCGAGGAGCAGGTCGCCGCGGTTCGCGGTTGCGTGCTGGGAATTGCCGACCTGGTGGGGTGCCGGGAGTTGGCGAGCACGGACGCCGAATTGTTTCCGACGGCCCCGGACCTGTTTGCGACTGGCCCCTGGTGCTGGGAGCTGGATCAGGTGCGGCCGCTCGCGGCCGTCCGGGTGCCGGGGCGTCTGAGCCTCTGGGACCTGCCGGTGGGCGTTCTGGCCGCGGCGGCAGCGTAGCGACGGGGCGGGGCCATTTGCCTATGCGCTGCCCGATCAGTCAGGCAAAGTAAGCCGGGCGTTGCCAGGTCTTGCTGAGCGTTGCTGGCGCTGCCCGTTGTCGTTGGGCGAGTAAGCATCGCCTCGCTAGCCGCATCGCGGCCAACGCGCCCTGGCGAGCGCTGGGGGGCCTCCCCACCCCCTCCCCCCCCTCTTGGGGTCCTTCCGGGGCCCCCCCCTGGGGGCGACTCCGTTCGCGATCGAGGGGTTTTTTCTCACGTCGAGGTGGTTGAGCTGGGTAAGTAAGTTGCGCACGAGGTGGGTTTTTCCCTGTAGAATCCGACATGCGCTGCAAAACATACTTACCCACCAAGTTCTCCGTCGTCTCCGCCGCCGTCGCTGCGGGCCGGGGCGCCGGCTCATATCTGCCCCGGGGTTCTGACGGGCAAATGCGGATAAACCGTGTGCAGGCTGTGCTGCGGAATCGGGCCCGGGGGGGGCCTTCGGATGACGCTGCGGCGACCGACCAGAGGTCTTAGGCGGCGTCCCGTGACAGGTGTCGACCCGCCCCTAATCCTTGGCACGGGCCTGCCGGAAACTCGTGCTCGCCGGCAGGATGCCTGGCGATCATACTCGGAGCTTTCCATTCCCAGGGAGCAACCACGATGCCCCGTAACCTAGCGATAGCTGGACTTTCGCTCATTCTCGCTGGCTGTGGCTCTTCGCCCAGAATTGAATCCTCGGCGAATGCCGACGCGACTCAAACAGCGAAGCTCACGGAGCTAGATGCCAGCCTCAAGCGGCTTACTGCGGAGCACGCCTCTACGCAGCGCGAGCTGAAGGGACAGAAGGCGGCGAACGAAGGGCTCCGAGCGTCGCTTGCTCGGCTCCAGTCGCAAAGAAAACCTGCCGCATCTCGGCCACAACCAAAGCCCCCACGCCTAACTCCCGGTATTGGAAGGGCGATGCACGACCTGCTGGAACGATGGGGTGATGAGAAGGACTTCACGACGACTTCGATCCAACACTTCCCCGATCGTGGCGACTCGATCAGCTACTCTGCCACTCACAAAAGCTGCAATTGCTCGCTCATCGTCGAAGGCCGGCCCTCGGACGTAGATGCAGTTCGGGTGCTAGTGACTCTTGGCGACGAAACTGATCTCTCATCGATGGCGGTCGCGATCGTGATCTTGCAAGACCTGCTGGGGATTCCCGACGACAAGCTAGGTGAATGGTTGTCGAACCACAGGGCTGCGAATACCCGCTCAGGAACATTCGAGCCCCTCGTGGTCGGCAATCTGAAACTCTCGGGCGTATCCGCGACCATGCCGAATCGAACGCTGATCGTTAGCGTCACTCGACGCGGCGGAGAATGATGTCTTTCGGAATGGCGGACGCCTTTCGATTCAGCTAACTCAGATTCGGTACTGCGTGGCTCTCGGGCTTCAGTTCGACTTCTCAACGCTATGGCGTCGCGAAACTACGGCTAAAGCGCGCAGCATCGGTTAAGCGTTCAGGCGCGTCGGCCCGGGCTCCAATCGTGGGAAGCAGTTGCATTACCGCATTCACGCCTAGAAACGGGATGATTCTGAAGGGACAGGGGCCCGGCGAGCAGATCCCGCCTTGACCATGCGAGGGGAGATTTGCAAGATTTGACGCAGAGAGTAGCGGGCTTGCAATCCGTGTTCGGTTGCTCGGCGTCTGAGGGTTCACCATCCCCCGACGCCGAGCCGCCGGCTCTCCTCGACCAAGATGGTGAATCTTATGGGCAACGCAAATAGCGGCCGGCCTCTACCTGTAGAAACAGTCCGCCGCATTCTCGTGCTCGTTCAAGACGGCTGGAACGCTACAGCCGTTGGGCGGGCCTTGGGCCTCGATCGTCGGACGGTGCGGCTCTATACGCAACGTGGGTTGTATCCAACTTCGAAGCAGCGGAAGCGGCGATGCCCAAGTTGCGGAGGGCAAACGACGCTGCCTTGCCGCGTTTGCGACGCTCGACTCAATCGGGGTCGCCTCCAAGCTGCAAGGGTGGAGCCATGAACTATCGAGTGCAAATCGAATTCGCCGCCATCGAGCAGGTCACTGAAGAAGACCTGCTGGAAGCTAGACTTTCGGCTTATGGTTCGGTCGAAACGCAGGAGGAACTCTTTGCTGATGCCTTCCATTGTGTCGGTTACCCACCGTCCTGGCTGGCTACTTCCGACGCAAACGGCCACCTGAAGTCATTCCAAAGGGCCAAGAGTGCGTATCGGCGTGAAATAGACCTTACCACATCGGCATTGAACGAGCACGTTCTTGGCGCAATTGAACTGGCTTGTGCAGGCTTACCACCTTTCGATGCTTTCGCGGACGGCCAGTATCTCAGTAGTTCCGCCCACGAGTTTGCAGCGGGCCACTCGTCTTGCGCCTTGTCTCTCATGCCCACCCTCCAACTCCGCGACCTCACGACAATCCAGCTACTGTCCCACCCAGAGTATCGGGCGGAAATAGAAGTGTGGAAGCAAGAGTGGAACACAATGGACCTAATTCGATTCGAGAAGCGGTTATCGCTGGAGATGGACTATACGCTCAAGTGGATTCGAGGGCGCCGTTCGCAAGCGGACCTCTTCTCCGGTGTGGGCCCGATGCCGCCGACAGTCAAAGTTGGCGGCGAGTCAGGATCCAAAGAGTTACCTGCCGCAAACCTGGACGGGGCCAAACTCACCAATCACGAGAAACATCCGGCGTCAGTTGCGTCGCTTCCCGAGGTCGATCCCGTTCAAGCCCGCGTCCAGATTGAAAAAGAGCTATCGCGTGCGGCCCCGACTGTTCTGCCTAATTCAATCGCGAATCGGTCTTTCAGCGAAGTTTCGCGATTGGTGAGCGACAGTGCGTCGCGAGATGTGGCAGAGGTCAAGGCAGGCGAACTAGCGTCGCTTGGGCTCGACGTGGTGGCTGCCGCCCTGCTCGTTCAGAGAAGGGCGAAACACCACCATCCCCAGACAGGTATCGATCCCATCGCAGACGATCTGACCGCACGCGGCGGAGTCTGTGGAGAATTGGTCGGCATCGCCGGTCGATTGCGGTCTGTGACCTCCGAACTTGATGCGCTGCTGCGCAAAAGGTCCGACCAGGCCGAAGCACTTGCTCGTGCCTCTGCAGGGCCGTGCACCCTGTTCGACTGCCACGGCGTCAGCTTCGTCAGCGCTTCGCTCGAACTGGGCAAGCTCTATTTGGAACGCGTGATCGACTACTCGCACTTGGGAAGCCCGGACTACGATCCCTTGCCCCGCAGCTACCTACCGGTTGCCGATTGGCAGGAACTAAACCCGCGACAATTGCAGACGATGCTCCCCGGTTTTCTTGTCGACATCGCAGAACGGCCGACGATTGATCTAGAGTACGCCCGGGTCGCGCTCTTGAAAGAAGCAACAGCGGCTAACAAACTCCTGGCGGCAACGCGGCCCGGCGGGACTCAAATTCGACACTCGGCGTTGATCGGTCCAGACGACGAAGCAGGTCAAGGCTCGCCTACCGACGACGGGTCGGCTTCCTCAACAGCCGATATCCCTGGCCGGACCAAACTCACCAATCGCGAGAAACATGCCGCGGCGTTGTTGACATTGCGAGACAACCCCGACCGGTCGGCCGCAGAGATTGCTCGAGAGGTCGGATTCTCGCCATCGACTTTGAGCCGCAATCGCACGTTCCAGGCCGCGGCGGCAATGGCACGCGGCGAAAAGAGGTCTCGTCGCCGAGGTTATCGAGGCCCCGCCGACGTGGTCGCTTACGACGAATCCGGCGATCCCAGAAAGATGGACTGGGACTGATCATAGCCGTTGCAAAAAGCAACGCAACGCAGAACGCAACTCCAACAGTCGGTTTGCCCTAGATTTCTAGGCAATTCCGCTCTCATCCACGCAACGGTCCCGCAACGCGGAGCTGACTTCATCGACCCATCGATGAGGCCAACTCCAAATGACGATACCTGCGACCGATCCTGACCGCGACAGAGCGGTACGCATAGTTGCGATTTTCTCCGCGCTGATCCACGCGTGGGAATCGGACAACTTTTCCGCGGCTGCTCGCGCGAAGGAAAATCTGTCCGAATTGGGTGTCAAAGTGACTCTGCCAAAGCGGATTAGGAAGCAGAAGCAGGTGGGCGAGCAATGACCGTCCAGCCTTTTACCGCTATGGCGACGGCCCTCGAAGAGCTGATTGCCGAGCTACGCGGCGTGGCCGAGCGCTCGCGAGCCTCGCTACTTGATGCCGACGACTTCGCAATCGAGCTGCGGTGCTCGACTCGCGAAATTCGACGCATGGATCAAGCCGGCCTCGTACCTAGACCCCTGCGGCTCGGGAGCAAGGTCCGTTGGCGTCGTGACGAGGTAGAGAACTGGCTCCGCGCCGGCGCACCTGCGCGGCCCGAATGGGAGACGCTCACCGCGCAAAAGTACGGGCGCCCCGGAGGGCGCCCGTAGACGATTCGACGAACGAGCTGGGGAGCTCACTGAGCGAGGAATCGATGCCTCATCATAGCAAGTCGCGGTGGCGCCGAGCAAACGGCTCGGACCAGTACATGCTCGCTTTTGACGCGAGTCGCGCCGAGCGATACGCGCTACTGGACGCTATCGATCATTCCCGCACCGGCCTGTCTCGCGTTCGCTGGCGGAATGTTCGCACCCTGCTCAAGGCGATCCACCGACTCGACTCGCGCGGCGACGGCTGCTTTGCGGGCATTGCTCGCATGACCGCGGAGACCGAGCTAAACCGAAACAGCCTGAACGTAGCCCGCCGCGATGCGGAACTCATGGGGCTGGTGAGGGTTCATCGGAGGGCCACTCGCAGCGGCCGAGGCCGCGACACGAATATTCTCCGAGTGGACTGGGCCGCGGTAGCTGGCATCGGTTTGCCGTCGTCAGAAGCACTGGGACCTGAATCACGAAACGCGCGACCTGAATCACGAAACGCGCGACCTGAATCACGAAACGTGATTCATAGTAAGGATGAGGTCCTTAGTTTAAGTTCAGAACAGAACCTTCCTCCCCCTACCCCCAGCGACCAGCCAGACGACTGGCCGAAGGTGGAGGAGGAACTTTTTCGCGTTGGCGTTGACGACGCCGCGGGCGCCATCGCCGCCGCACGGGCCGCTGGCGCCTCTCCTAGGTGCGTGCGTCGTCTCATTGCCGTTTGGAGCCTCCGACGCACTGAGTGGGCGCCTTACGATCATGTGAGGCTCTACCACCGTGTCCGCCGCGCCAAGCGTGACGATGACCCCGAATTGGGATGGCCCCCACCGTCGGCCGACTACCGCGATGCGCAGGCCCGCCAGGCGAGCGTAGTTCGACGCGCCGCCGAAGTGGATCGCATAGAGCGCCGGCGGGTCGAGAACAAAAGGCTTCGCGAAAAGAACGCCGCCGAGTGGCGGGAGAAGTCCACGAGTCTGGTGGACGAGCTACGCGCGGCGAAGGCCACTAGCGGCATTGAACAGGCGTGCGACACGCACCCCCCGTAGCACGCCGACCGGCGTGCTTTGCTTCCCCGCCCAACAATCCGAGGGATCACCCATGTCCGACTACTACTCGCCTGCTTCCGAAACTCTCCCGCTCTTCGAGGCGCCGCCGCCGCCCCGCAGCGCCAACAGCGCCGCAGCGGCGAAGGCGATCGTGCCGCGTGCCCGTTCGATCCGCGGGAGCATCCTGGCTCACGTCCGCGACTGCGGCGCCGCGGGGGCGACTGACCAAGAAATCTGCGCGGCCCTGGGCATCGACGGTTCGACCGTCCGTCCGGCTCGGCTTGCCTTGGTTCGTCGTGGCTTGCTGATCGACACCGGACGGGACCGCCTGACGAAGGCGCAAAACCTTGCCCGCATTCATGTCGCCGCTTCTGAGGCCGCTTCGCAGCCGAGCTGCGCGGCCGGCTCACCGTCGGCGGGGGCACACCCCCCGGAGCTTTCGCCGTCCACCACGGCGCCTTAGAGTGCGCCGAGATCAACCTTTGCCGCGCTCGCGGTGGTCGCCTCCTGGCAGGGGCGGCCCCGCGGTGCGGCTCCTGCCAGGGAGGTTTGTGATGGCTTCACTACAGAAGATCACCACGACGCACTACGTCGATGACCGAGGCCGCCGCGTGAAGCGCGGCACGCCCGGGGCCGTGGCCAAGAAGGTCCGCTCGCCGAAGTGGTACGGAGTCTACAAGAACGAGCATGGCGTCTACAAACGCAAAGCGCTGGCGAAGAACAAGGACGCCGCGCAGACGATGCTGAACGCGCTCGAGCTGAAGGCCGAGCGCCGCGCGAGCGGCCGCACCGATGAATTCGACGACCACCTGCAAACCCCCATCGGCGAGACGATGGCCGCGTTCCTCGACCACCTGCGCGCGAAGGGGAACACGCCGGACTACGTCGCGGAGTGCGGGCGCTACCTGCGGCGGGTCCGTGAGACGGGCCGGATGGCTTTCCTGCGGGACCTGACGGGGGACAGGGTCGAAGCGGCCCTCGACGCGCTACGCGCACAGAAAACGCCCACCACGCTCGCGCCAGAGAAGGTGGCCGAGCTGCTGAATCTGCTGGCAGAGGGGGAGCTGTCGAAGAACAAGATCGCCAAGCGGCTCTCGATCGACCCCGGGACCGTTGCCCGCTATGAGCGGCAGGGCCTTGCCTCCGAGGACACGCCAGCCAAGCCGACCTCGCGGGGCGTCCGCACGATGAACGCCCACCTGACGGCCATTAAGGGGTTCGCGAAGTGGTGCGTCTGCACGAAGCGGCTCCCGGCCGACCCCCTGGTCCACCTCAAGTCGCAGAACGATCGCACCGACCCGCGTCACGAGCGCCGTGCCCTTTCCCAGTATGAGGTTCGGCGGCTGATCGACGCTACGCAGAAGAGCGACAGCACGTTCCGCGGACTCGACGGTGCCGACCGGGCCGCGCTGTACGCCATGGCGATCGGCACCGGGTTCCGTGCGGGCGAGCTCGCCAGCCTCACGGAGCGGTCGCTGAGGCTCGACGGCGACGCGCCGGTCGCGGTCGTCGAAGCAGCGTACTCGAAGCGCCGCCGACGCGACGAGCAGCCCCTGCCGGCCTGGCTGGTCGCTCGGCTGCGGGCGTGGCGTGATGCGAAGCGGGCTGCAGAGCCTTCCGCGCTCGCGTTCAACGGCGGCGCTGCGAAGCTGTGGCCCGGCTCTTGGGGCGGCCGGTCCGCGGCGATGCTCCGAGCCGACCTCACAGCGGCGGGGATCGAGTACGAGGACCAGTACGGCCAGAAGTTCGACTTCCACGCATTGAGACACCAGTTCATCACGTCGCTCAGCGAGGCAGGGGTTCACCCGCGGAAGGCGCAGGGCCTCGCGAGGCACTCCACGATCGAGCTCACGATGAACCGCTACACGCACCTGCAATCGGCCGACCTGGCGAGCGCGGTCGAGACGGTCGCGGATCCAACAAGCGGGCCGCTCCCTCAGCAGGCGACCGGGACCGCCGACGCCCGGCCGGCGCCAGACGCAGGCCGCCGAGAGGGGGAAAATGTTTGCGCGCCGGTTGCGCGCAAACACGGTATTCGGGGTCCGCGCATGTCCCAAACTGGTAGTTTGGGCAAAATTAACCAGAAGGCGGCCGAGAGCTGTAAAGCCCTTACTGGCCAAGGACTTACGATAGCGGAGGGCAGGGGACTCGAACCCCCAACCCCTTACGGGGCGCCTGATTTCGAGTCAGGTTGCTAGCCAATTCGCTTACCCTCCGGACGGCGGCATCGCTTGCCAACCAATCGCCGGACGACGAATCCTAGCCGCACCGGCCGGTGATCTCAAGGCCGAGCGGCGGTAGGGCAGGGGAGCGGGCCACGCCTCAGACGGGCCGCACGATCGATTCAGGCCCTACATCTGGAGCTGCGGGGCGTCCGGTTGCTTCGGCTGATCCACTTTTGCGCGGCCGCGGGGTGATTCTCGACGGGCGCCAGCACTCGTGTCGATACCAGTTGTCTGGAGCTGGACCTGGCCGCGAGGTGGCCGTCCGACAACCTTCCCACCGTACCAATCAGGCGCCCCCCATCATGCAGCGCACCATCCGAATCGTCACTCGCGGCGCCAATGGCGAGATCCGCAGCAAGGACTACACGCACCAAGACTCGGTGCTGAAAATGCACACCCAGATCGGCATCGACGACTGCAGCACCGATCTGGGCCTGCGCGGGATGCCCGTTTACCGCGGGCTGATCGGTCCGATGCCCGAGGGAAAGGAAGTGGTCCGCTACGAGAGCCCCGAGGTGTTTGAGACGCTCACCAAGGAGTGGAGCGTGCCGGCGCCCAAGCGTCGCCGTCGCCGCGCGGCCGCGAGCTAGGCGACTACCTGCGGTACCGGTCGTCCGTGTCCGCGCGTAGGGCCGTGTTGGCCCGTGGAGGCACGGCTTTGACTTGTTGGCCTCCCGCGACCGGCGCCAGCGAGGTTCGCGCGGCTAGCTGCTGCTGAGGCTGTGGGGCCGGGGTAAAGGGCCTGGGGGCTCGGCTGGGCAGCGCGATGCCGCCGGACGGTAGGCTGCCGGTTGTGGCCACGGCGGCGGGGTGTGTCGAGGCTGGCCTAGCGGGGGCTTGGATGGTCGCCGTGCGGGCCTCCCAGCGGGTGACCGGTTCCCATTGGTGTTCCCAGGTCGGTTCGGCGAAGGGGTTCCACCAGTTCTCGTGCCGCGACACAAGTCGGTATTCGGTAACCGGCACCATCACCTGCTGCTGGTAGGCCTGGGCCTGCGGTTGAACCGCAACCGGCCGTCGTGTGACCTGATAGGTGACGCCCGCGGAGTCCTTCTCGTACGTGACGGTCGGCTGCTGCGCCACGGCCAGGGCCGCGGCCAAGGGGCACGCCAGCGACGCTGCAAGACGGAAACGCGATCGATGCATAGCGTTCGGCCCTCCTTGGCCAGAGCGATGCGGCTCTGCTGCCCCGCAACTAATTTCGGAGACGTTCTCCCGACGCAGGGCGCATCGCTAGGACAATCGACGCGGTTTGATCGGGATCGCCAGTTGGCGTCCGCGACGCGGTACGGCTGCTACGACCCTCAAGGTCGACGACTAGTTGCGGGGCGACGCCGACGCGATAGAACTAGGCAAGGCATTGAGCACCCCGGAGCCCTCGCGATGGCAGAGACGCTGTTCACGAAGATTATCGATCGCAAGATCCCGGCCGACATCGTCTACGAAGACGATGACTGCCTGGCCTTCCGCGACGTAGCGCCGCAGGCGCCGGTGCATGTGCTGGTGATCCCGAAGAAGCCGATCGCGTCGCTCGACGGGCTGGCCGATGAAGACCGCGGGCTTGCGGGTCACTTGATGCTCACCGCGGCTCGGATCGCTGGAGAGCTTGGGCTCTCCGAGGGCTACCGGGTCGTGGTGAACTGCGGCCGAGACGGCGGGCAATCGGTGGACCACTTACACCTCCACGTCTTGGGTGGGAGGTCGCTGACGTGGCCGCCGGGCTAGAGAAGTGAGCCTGGCCGTCCTCGGCCCGGAAGGGGCCGAGGACGGCGGCTTCGATCACTGACGCGTCGATCACTGACACGATGGGACGGGTGCGCCCCGCGTTACGCGTGGCACTTTGCTACGCGGGCTTCGCGCCGCGGGGGATGTCTTTGACGCGGACTACGTCCCACACCAGGCCGACTTTTTCCATGGCCAGGATCACCCAGTAGGTCATGTCGAACTCCCACCACTTGTGGCCTTGGGCGGCGACGCGTTGGTAGGCGTGGTGGTTGTTGTGCCACCCCTCGCCGAAGGCGAGCAGGCCGACCCACCAGAGGTTCTTGCTGTCGTCGCTGGTTTCGTAGTTGCGGTAGCCCCACAGATGGGTCGCGGAGTTGACGAACCAGGTGACGTGGAAGACGTAGACCATCCGCACGCCGAGGCCCCAGACGACCATCGACCAGCCGTTCCACGCGCCGCCCAGCCCGATCGCGGTGCCGAAGTAGCCGATGGCGAACAGCACGGCGCCGCAGGCGATGTGCGACGGCAAGAAGAGCCAGTGCAGCCACAGCATGACACGGTCTTTCATCAGGTCGGGGGCGTAGCGGTCGAGCAGTTCTTTGTGCCACTCGTTGCCGAGTTGGGGGATGAACCAAAACATGTGGCTCCACCACTTGCCATCGCGAGGGGAGTGCGGATCGCCTTCTTTGTCGCTGTAGGCGTGGTGCTTGCGGTGGTTGGCCACCCAACTGATGGCGGACCCTTCACCGGAAAGCCCGCCGAGGAACGCCAAGAGCCAGCGGACCGGCTTGAACGTCTTGAAGCTTCCGTGCGTTAGCAACCGGTGGTAACCCATGCAAACGCCCAGCGAACCGGTGGCGAGCGAGAGCACGACAAAGGCCACAAACCCCTGCCAACTAAAATAGAACGGGGCGAACAGCGCGATCACGTGCACCAACCCGATCCAACCAGCGATCGGCCAGTTGATGCCGCGTTTCCACATGCTCGGGGAATTGGCCGGCGGCATCGGCGTTTCCATCGCGGTACGGCGCTTGGGCGCCTCGACCGACTTGACCGCGCTGCCGGGGGGGTCGAGCAGTGCGGAATCGGATTCGTGCAACTCGGACATCAGGAGGGGACTCCGGAAGCGGATGGGTTGGGCCAGCCGGAAATAGGCAGGAACCGATAGCGGGACGCTTCTACTACGTGGTCCAGCAAGTTTTGGTTGCCCCGGCCGAAGGAGAATTTTTGAGACGGCCTCTCAAAACGCGCGGCCGACCTACTGAACATAGGCGTAACAGGGGCGGACGCCTAGGCCAGAGTAGCGCCGCGTTTGCTCGGCGCTGGGCTCTGACCGCACACCAGCTTCATCATCCAACTGTCAAAATCCGCCAACATCATCGTGTTTACGGGCCCGTCGTCCGGGTACTGGCGGATGTCCAGGGTGCAGCCAGCGGAATGGAGCAGCCTGAGATCGTGGCTCACCTCCCCTGCGCCATAACGCGGGCTGTCGCGATTGACCGCGAGCAGCATCGGGAGGGAGCGAACGGACTTGAGCTGTCCGAAGGGGCGCCCCCCACGGGGCAAACCGGCGTCGAACGACGCGACCCCGGCGTAGGCGGTCGGACGCCCGAGAGCGATCCGCAACGCCATGGCGCCCCCGGGTCCTACTCCCGCCAGGAAGACCCGGTCGGGGTGAACGTTGAACCGCTCGCCGGCCGATTCGATGGCAAGATCGACGCGGGCCCCGGTCTCCGCGATCGCGTCCCGCGTCTGGCCCCAGGGCCGGTCTCGGTCGGAGTCGCCCACGGCGACCGCCACGTAGTTGCGGGTGCTAACGTGCGGCATCAAGCGAGAGAGGTCTCTCTCGCTCCCTTTTTGATCGTGCAGCCACACGATCAATGGGTAGGCGTAGCGCCGTTCGTAGTGCATCGGGGCGAAGTAGGCGAGCCGCTCTGGCGGCGCGTCGTCTCTCGCCGGATCGAACCAGGCGCCGAGTTGAGGCTGCGGTGCGTTTTGAAGCGTAGACAGAACAGCCGACTCGTTTCTCATCATGGCGGGCGGGTCCAGAGGGGATTCGAACTGAGCCGACGGCTGCACGAGCGTGACGCGAGCGGACTGTAGCCGACCGGGAATCTGCGTGTCAACGCGATCCCGGGGCTGGCCCACGGTGCTAGCAAGCGCCGGGCGGCGAACGACCAGGGCAGGGCGGTTTACTAGACCAACTTCGCCATGGTCGCCACGAGTTCCTTCACGGCGTCGACGCTCTTGGTAAAGGCGGCGCGTTCCGTGTCGGTCAACTCGAGTTCGATAATCTTCTCCACTCCCCCCGAACCAAGCACAACGGGCACGCCGACGTAGTAGCCGCCGACGCCGTACTGCTTGTCACAGTAGGCCGCACAGGGGATGAGCCGCTTCTTGTCGCGGACGATCGCCTCGACCATCTGGGCGGTGGCCGCCGCGGGGGCGTAATAGGCGCTGCCGGTCTTGAGAAGGCTCACGATCTCGGCACCCCCCTTGGCGGTGCGATCGACGATCTCCGCCAGCCGCTCCGGCTTGACGAGGGACGTTACGGGGATGCCCCCCACCGAGGTGCAACTGGGCATGGGGACCATGGTGTCGCCGTGGCCCCCCATCAGCAGCGCCGAGACGTCCTCGACGCTCACGCCCAATTCCATCGCCAGGAACGTGCGGTAACGGGCTGTGTCGAGCACGCCGGCCTGGCCGATGACGCGAGCCGGCGGGAATCCGGTGACCTTCTGGGCCTGTTGCACCATCGCGTCGAGCGGGTTGGACACGACGATCACGATCGCGTCCGGGCTGGTCCGCTTCACCTGTTCGCACACCGCGGTCATGATCTTGGCGTTGGTCGCCAGCAGATCGTCGCGGCTCATCCCGGGCTTGCGGGGGATGCCGGCGGTGATCACCACCACGTCGCTGCACTTGGAGTCGGCATAGTCGTTGGTGCCGGTTACCTTGGAGTCAAATCCGAAGATCGGCGAGGCCTGCATCAAGTCGAGGGCCTTGCCACGGGGCATGTCGCCGGCCTCGGGGATATCTAGCAGCACGATGTCGCCCAGCTCCGCCGCGGCGCACCAGTGGGCCGTGGTGGCGCCGACGTTGCCGGCGCCGACGATCGTGATTTTGGCTCGCTTCATCTCAACAAGTCTCCCAGTGCATCGTTGTGCTACGTCCAAGGTAGGCAGTATCCCTCTGGCTTGAGATAGCCGCAAGTGGGGCCACGGCGTGGCCTAGAGGGCCCGACTGGCAATAAAAAAGGCCCACTCGCGACGCGAGTGAGCCTTGGTGCTGAGCGCACTTTCTTTCAGCGGATCGGATTAACCAATCAGCCGCCGACGCGACGCTGCTAGGCCGGCGACGACGAGCAACGATGCGACAATGCCGCTCGGTTCCGGCACAAGCGTCAGACCAACGTTGTCGAAAGCGATCTCGTTGTTCGTACCGGAAAAGACGGCCGACTGAGCGATGCCCACAAAGGGGACGTTCACGAGCGCAAAGGTGCTAAAGTCGCCGGTTGGGTCGCCCGCACCTACGGGAGTTATCGCCAATGGCTGCGTAGCAAGGGTGGCGCCAGTGCCGTTGGGTCCGGCGAAGATCGAAACCGATCCAGGCACCGCGAACGCAGAGTAGTAAAACGATAGCGCGGAAGTAAAGCCTCCGGTGCGATTGAGAGTAACGCCCCCGTTTTGGAGGAAGGACATCACGTGATCCGGCGAAGGCTCATTGGCGAAGTTGCCGAGTGCCGACCCGCCTTGATCGGAGTCTTTGACCGTGATCGCGTCGGCAGAGAAGGTGATGCCGTACGCGGGGCCGGCTCCAGCGCCGCCGCCGCTGAGCCCGCCGTTGTAGAAGTTCTGGATGGGGTCGAGGTCGTTCATCCCCTCGAAATCAAGCGTCACGGCGAATGCCCCCGTGCACAGCAGACACGCGGACGATGCAAGAAACGCCCGAACCCAGTTACGTCTCATGACACTCCCCCTGATAAATTGTGAAACCGTTAGAAAAGCACCCGCAGAGCCAGCACCTGTTGCGGACATCCGACAGCGTATTCCAGCAGCAAGGTAAAAGCAAGCAGATTGGAGGAAAATCGCTTGCGTCCGAAGTAATCGCTCAGCATTGCTTCCTCGAAGCCGGCAACTGACTTTGACGCCGGCGCCCCAAGCCGCTACGGTCCCGCTCAGTCTGCGCTCCATCGGGGGGGATGACCGAAGAAAGGGCCGGCTGTGCTGCGAAGAAGCGGTGTGATTCTGCTGCTGATGATCGCTGTGGGATGCGCTTCGCGTTCCCAGTGGGTCACGCTGCGCGCCACGCCCCGCAACCCGCTGGCCGAGTCGATCCGCTCGGTGCATCCGCGCGGACCGCAGGCCAGCGACCGCACTCAGCAATTGCTGCGCCGCTACGATCTTGTGGGTGAGCTAGATGGCGACCGCTCCGCGTTGGTCGCCAGGCTCGCGGGGCTCGCAACGACCGACTCGCTCCACGAACATCAGTACGCCATGAGCGAACTGGCCTACCTGGGCGCCAAACGGGCCGAAGGCAGGCGCCGCACGTTGGCGGTCGAGCTCTATGGCACCTCGTTGCTGCACGCTTACGAGTACCTCTTCGACCCGGCAGACGGGGTCGCCTGCAACCCGTACGACCCGCAGTTCCGCGGCGCCTGCGACCTCTACAACCAATCGCTCGAGGGCCTGCTGCGCCTCGTGCAAGAAGAGGGCGATCTGCGGCCGGGCGATCGCCGGACCATCCAGACCACCAATCACACCTGCTCGTTCGACGTCGAACTGAAGTCCACCGGCTGGCACGCGGAGGACCTGAATAATTTCCTGTTTGTCAGCGACTACGAGGTCAACGGCCTCCGCAACCACTACCACACCTACGGGCTGGGCGTGCCGCTGATCGCGGTCCGTCAGGCGCACGGCGATGGCGACGTCGCGGAGCAATTCTATCCCAACAACCTCTGCTTCCCGCTGACCGCCTTCTTGCGCATCGACCGCGACACGCAGCCCGACCAGCCAGGGATCCAGGTCGCCGAACGGGACAAGCCCCGCGCGCCGCGGTTCGTGCTGGAGCTACACGACCCCCTCGACCGTCAGACACTGGCGATCGGCGCCAAGCAGGCGCCATTGGAGACCGACCTCAGCACCCCGCTGGCCTACTTCCTCAACCAGCCGGAGTTTCAAGAGAAAGACATCTCCACGCTTGGTCTGCTTAGGCCGGACGAGCTCAAGGCGGTCCAGGGCCTTTACATGCTAGAGCCCTACGACCCGAACAAGATGCCCGTGGTGATGGTGCATGGGCTGTGGTCGAGCCCGGCGACCTGGATGGAGATGTTCAACGACCTACGCAGCGAGCCGCTGGTCCGCCAGCACTACCAGTTCTGGTTCTACCTCTACCCGACCGGCCAACCCTTCTGGGAAAGCGCCGCGCAGTTCCGCGGCGACCTGGCCGACATGAGGCGCAGGCTCGACCCCGACCACCGCCTGCCGGCGCTCGACCAGACCGTGCTCGTGGGTCACAGCATGGGGGGGCTGGTGTCGAAGCTGCAGACGGTCGACAGCGGCGACCAGTTCTGGCGCACCAACACCGACCAGCCTTTCGCGGAGCTAGACGCCGACCCGGATGTGCGCGAAGCGCTCGCCGAGAGCTACTTCTTCCGGCCCAGCCCCTCGGTGCGCCGGGTGGTGACGATCGGCACCCCCCACCGCGGCAGTGATTTCGCCAACGGCTTCACGCGCTGGGTGAGCGCCAAGCTCATCGACGCTCCCATGCAGATGCTCAACGGTCAGCGACAACTCTTCGCCCGCAACGGCGACTACTTCCGCCCCAACTCCTCGCTAGCGATCCGCACCAGCGTCGACTCGCTCGACCCAAAATCACCGTGGCTCCCAGTCTTGGCTTCGGCCGACCCCGGGCCGTGGGTCGACTACCACAACATCGTCGGCCGAGTGCCGGAGAACACCTTCCAAGGCTTCTTGACCCGTGAAGGGGACGGCATCGTCGCCATTGAGAGCGCCCGGCTCGACGGCCAGAGCCGGCTCAAATCACAAGTGGTTGTGCCGGCCGACCACCTCTCGGTCCACCGTCATCCGCAGAGCATCTTGGAGGTGCGGCGGATCTTGTTCGAGCAGGTCGCCGACCTCCAATCCCCTACGTTCGGCTTGCACGAAGCGGTTGCAAGCGGCCAGGCGGCCGACGGAGCTGTCAGCACCGCCAGCGCCGAGACGCCGTTGCCTCAATGACTTCGGCGGGCGCCGGGAAATGCCGAGAGCCAGAAAGCCCTCGGTTCGTGGAAACCAACTTCGCTGCTAGCGGGGGCCGCCGCAACGCGGTGCGCCCCCGCCGTCCAGCTTGGTCGGCTACGCATCGGCGCTCACGGTCGCGCGGCGGTCAAGCATCGCCCGCAACGGGGCGCTGCTTCCCAGCATCTGCGGCAGCACCGTCGCCACTCGGCTGCGCGGCACCCGGGCCATCCGCACTTCACCTTCTGCGCGGGCCGCTGGCGCCGAGGCGCGTTGCCGACGGGCGAGGGGAGCGGCCGGAGGCTCTCTGTGGTTCGGCTCGGGCGTCAGTTCGCCGCGGAGCACCCGCAGGCCTTCCGGGGCTTCGATCCCCAGTCGCACGGTGTTTCCCTTGGTGCGGAGGACCTTGACGATGATCGAGTCGCCAATCTGGATGGTTTCCTGTTGCTTCCGTGTTAGCACTAGCATCTGAGTCACTCCATTGGTTCGACAGGATAAGTCTGCCCGTCTCCGACGGGCCCGCGACAAGCGAGCGGTGGGTCGATCGACCACCCGCTCACAGGATTGACTACGCACGTCCCGCGCCGTGGTTCGCTCGCTGCGGAGGGAATGGGCGCAAGGTGCTCTGCCGCAAGCAGATAAGATGAGCCAGGCAAACAGCGGGCGTGGCGCGGGGCGTTATCAACCTTGCAATCAACTTTGCAATTCTGGGGCGCCAGCCCCGCTAGCAGCCGCCGCTAGCCCCCACCATCAGCATCCTCGACGGGCGATCTCATCGCGGAGGTCGGCGGCCCGTTCGTACTGCTCCCGAGCGATGGCTTCGGCCAATTGCTCCGAGAGGGACGGCTCTACCTCGTAGTGGTCTACGAGCGAGCGCTTCATCTCCCGCAGCTTCACCACCAATTCGTCAGAATCGAATTCTTCGGCAATCTCGTGGCGAGCAAATACTTCTTGGATGCTCTTCAGCCCGGCACGGATCGCCTCGACCGCCGCCGCGGGCTCTGCCTGCTCCAGGCGGCTCAGCGCTAACGCCTGGGTCCGGTGGAACAGCACGAACGGCCGGTACTGCTCGTGCTGATCGGCCCATTCTTCATCGGGGGCGTGGGCCGTGCTGAAGTCCATCAGCGCCAGCGTGTGGTCGGCGTCGGCGACGGCGCGGTTGAACTCTCGCAACGCCAGCCAAGCGATCCGCCGGTGGTAGAACTGCATAAACTCGCGGTCCACCTCTACCTGCAAGCCCATGTCCAGCATAAAGGCGTCCCCCTCTTCAAACGCCATCGTTAGCAGCGCGTCGTAGAAGGTCCGTTCGCCCATCGGCAGATCGCCGTCGGGCCGATCCACCACTTCCATCTGCAGCACGCCGAGGTCGACCCGCATCTGGATCAGGTCTCGACCATCCGCGCCGCGCGCCATCCGAGCGGAGACCTCGCCGAACTCGTACGGCCACCGCTGCAGAAGCTTGTCGAGCTGCTTCGCACTGGCGTCGTTCTTCGGGAGCCGGGGCGCATCCCCCGGCTTGTTGTTTCGAGACTGTTCTGACATGGGCTCTCCCGGGCAATACTGCCCGCCGGCATTGTAGCTCGGCAGGGCAGGGGAGGGGGAGCGGTGGGCACAAGATTTTTTCGCGCGGGTAAAGAATCCACGCCCAGCGCGCCAGAACAACGGGCGCGCTACCCCTCGCCCCCCTCGTCTAGCACGAGCGCTTCTTGCAGCAACACCACCTCGGCATGGTCGTGCTGGTCCACATCGTCCAGCAGGTCGCGGATCACGTCGCAGGTTTGCTCGAAGTCGCCCGAGTCCCACTCGTCGAACGTGTCGATCCGGTCGCGCAGCTTCTGGATCCGGACGCGGAAAGTCTCGTGGTCGAACGCGAGTCGATTGATGCGGTCCTGGAGGTGCGGTTTCACCTCCGACACAACGGACAGGTAGCCCCCTTCTTCCTCGATCCGCATCAGCCGCTCGAGGTGCCTGCAGAACGAGCCTAGCGCGAACCGCATGCTCCCGCGGCGCATCTCGGGGCTGACCTCCGAGGCCCGCCAGTCCACGGTTACGCGCAGGGCGCCTTTCACGTGGTCTAGGATCTGGTGCTCCAGGTAACAAGCGCCAGCAAGCGACTGCGTTGGTGTAGTAAGCACGTTGGATCCTCCTTCCAATGGGCCGAAATAAGAGATACCACGGCGCCAGCGCCGGCGGACTCGCCGGTGGGCAGGCGCAGCAAACTCAGCGATTGGGCGTCACGGGGCCCGGCGTCAACGGGACGCAGAGGCGACGCGACGCGGTGGTCGCTAGGACTTCAGGACGAACGCGATAGCAACCAACCGTGCCCGACACGCCGCAGAGATATGGGTAGATGAGATGAGGACTGCGGCGTCCCTGAGCAGCGGCATTATAGTCGCTATCCGCGGGGCGATTGCAACTACTTTCTTGTGCCCAGACGAAGAATTTTTCCCGGCGCCCCCAGGAAGTGGGGGCAAGCTCCCCGCAAATCACGCATCCTCACACGCGTGGTTTAGTCGTCCGCCGACGGCGGACGACGCGATTGCTTCCGATCGGAGCGTATCCGTTTGCCCTCGAGGCGCGCGCGTCGCGCCGCGGCCGGGGGCCGGGTCGCCTTGCGGACCGTTGGGGGCGCCGCGACCGAAAGCACCATCGCACGCAGCTTGTCTAGGCAGTCGCGCACGTTGCGGCCCTGTTCACGGTGCCGCTGCCCAAAGAGCAACAACTCCCCTTGCTGGTCGATCCGGTTCGCGAAGCGCCGCGTCATCCGCGTCCGCACGCTCGGCGGGAGGGCGGTCGTCGTCGCCACGTTCCAGTGCAGCACCGCCTTGGAATTGACCTTGTTCACGTTCTGGCCCCCAGGGCCCGAACTCCGCGCGAACGTGAAGCGCAGCTCGCCGCTTGGGATCACGATCTGATCGTTGACAACGAGGTCTCCCACGCCAGCTATCCCTTATGAATCCCGGCAAGCGGCCGGCGACGCGGGTCGATCGAACGACGCGTTGGACGCCGGGCTGTCGTGGTCCGTGGCTCGCGAAAGTCGAAGGCTCAAACAGTCGGCAACGCGGAGGGCTCGGCCCCGGCGATCAACGCCGCGACGCCCCGGCACGACGCGTCCAAGATCCGCTCGTAGTCGCGTTGCTCCACCAGGCTGCCGGTCAACTCGATCTCGAATCGGCCCGGATACCCGGCATCAATTAGCGCACGAACCAACTGTTCATTGCGCACGCACCCTTGCCCCACAATGCAGCGTTCCTGGTCGATGTCCGGCGCGATGCAGCGATCGCCTAGCTGCACCAAACCCAACAGTGGCGTGATCCGCGCCAGTGCCGCGGGGTCGTCGAGCGCTTCGGGGAAGTGGTAGGTGTCCAGCACCACCCGCAGCCAGGGGCTGTTGCGCTGTTCGACCAGCGTCAGCGCCTGGTCCAGGTCGGTGATGAAGGTCCATTCGGCCGCAGCGGCCGGGTGCATCGGCTCGATCGCCAGCGGAACCCCTAATTGTTCCGCCAAGGGGAGCAGGCGGTCGAGCGCGGCGTCCAGCAACCGGCCTGCGTGGTTGAGCGTGTGGTTGTTTCTGCCCCCGGCGTACAGCACGACACACTCGGCCCCGATCGCGGCGGCGGCGTGCAGAGCCAGTTCTGCGTCGCGGACGCTTGCCGCGAGCGAGCGACCGTCGCTGCCGGTGAAGCCACCGGCCCAGAACAGGCTCGAGACCGCCAGCCCGCTGTCGGAGATCAGCTCGCAGGCTCGCTCCAGCCCGAAATCGGCCAGCTTCCGCCGCCACACCCCTACGGCGCCGCAACCACAGCCGGCGAGGTAGTGAAGGTCTTCGTCAAACGTCCATCGGTAGGCGGATTGCTGCGCGACCGCGAGCCGATTTCGGGACGATGGGTAGCCTTCAGCCATGTCGCGGCGTCTCAAGAGTAGCGGGGCAGGGCAGGGGAGTATGCGCTCGAAGCCGCAGGCCTGTAAACCGTGACAGCACGGCGTTGGTGCGAGGCGGCTTTTCCCGCCAGGGGCGGCCGACGCCCCGGTGGTTGTTCGGGGGCGTGAACGTGGTACGCTAGGCGATTAGGGAGACCCTCGAAAACCTCGTTTTGGGTTGCTAGGCCCCGGTAGATCGGTCCCGTCTGGGAGAGTCGTGGGGATGGCTGTAACACTGCTGTTGGTCGATGGCCATCCGGTGGTTCGGGCCGGCGTGCGAGCTCTGCTGGCCGGGGTCGGGATCGACATCGTCGGCGAGACGGACGACCCAGACGTAGCGGTCGAGCTGGCCCGTTCCCTCAGGCCTGAGGTCGTGCTGCTAGAAGCCCGCCTGCCCCGCGGCTCGGGCCTCGACGCGATCGGCCGCATCAAGCGCGCGCGCAGCGACTCCGCCGTCCTCATGTTTAGCGGTTCGGCCAACCCCACCTACGCGGCGCGGGCGCACGCGTTTGGGGCCGCCGGGATGGTGTCGAAAGAGGCGTCTGCCCAGGAGCTGGAGGCCGCGATCCGCAAGGTCGCTTCCGGCGCCGCGAGCTGGTCGGCGGAAGACCGTCGCCGCCTCTCCGGCGGGCTGGAAGACCGACGCGTGCAGGAACTGCTAGAGACCCCCCTCACCAAACGTGAGAACGAGGTGCTGCAGCAGCTTGCCCTGGGGTTGTCTAACCGCGAGATCGCGTTGGCGCTGGGCATCAGCTACGAAACGGTGAAAGAACACGTCCAGCACCTGCTCCGCAAGATCGGCGTCTCCGATCGCACCCAGGCGGCGGTATGGGCGGTGCGGAATGGGCTGGTTTAAGCCCCCCGCGGTCCCGTTTCTTCCCAACTTTTTGCAGGCTTGAGCCTCGCAATTGGCCACGGGCTTTGAGACAATCTGGCGTTATTTCTCCCGCTGACTGAGACGCCGCCCTCGCGGGGCGGTGCAACGCGACGCCCCGATGGAATTCGTTGGGTCCTCGGCGCCAGGTTTTTGTCCACTTGGTGTCCGATGACCGGTCCCAGGAGACCACCGGAGCCGACGCGGTCCGCCAAAAAGGCGGGGATTTTGGACACGTCGTTCGCTTGAGGGGGGGTTTTGTCCAAAAAATGATCCTCCAACGGGGGGACAAAAGGGACAAAACTCTTGCGCCATTCTCCATCGATCCTAGGCGACGCGTCTGACCATCGCTTCCCGAGCCGACCCGACCAACAACCCCCGCCGCTATGTCCGACTTCGGATTCCCGTCGCAGCCTTCGCTCTACAGCCGCACCCTGCGCGAGTGCCGGGAGTTGTACGTCTCAAGCGGGGAGCGGATCGCCCGCGACTACCCCGAGCTGATCGCACGAGACGGGCAGGAGTACGTCACGCTGATGGACGACCTGCACAAAGGGGTGCTGATCAAGACGTACGTCGCGGTGTGCGAGGCGGACCGCGAGTGGAGCAAAGAAGAGAGGTTTCTTGCGGAGGTGCTGTGCCACCACCTGTGGGGTCAATGGCTGGAGGGCGCGACGCTGCGCGAGGCGATCAAGCGCGCGTCGGACTCGGCCGCCAAGATGACCTGGTACAGCCTGCTGCGTCCCTTCGATCGCATGCCCCCGCTGCGCGACCGCGTCGCCGAGCTGGAGACGGTGATTACCCGCGTCGCCAACCTGGTGGCCCGCGCCGATGGGTCGCTCAAGCCGGAAGAGCAGCAGGCCATCCAGGCGATCCAGGACCAACTGCATCATCACCTGCTACGGATCCCGCTGGACGACGACCCCGAGCCGGACGCGAGCCCCGACGCCCGGGCCCCCTCGACCCCGGCGGCGGTGGAATCCGAGCGGGTCGACGAGCCCCGCACGAGCGAACGCTTGCGGAGGATCCGCGACGCCGCCGACCAACCCAAGCCCGTCGGCCGTCGCGACGCCAAGCCGCCCCAAGAAAAAATCAGCAAGGCGGACAAGCCGGCGCCGCCGCAGGCCCCGCAGCCCACGGTCGAAGAATCGCTCGCGGAGCTCGACCGCCTGATCGGGCTCGACTCGATCAAGCACGAGGTTCGTTCGCTCGCCAACTTCCTCAAGCTCCAGCAACGCCGCACCGCGGCGGGGCTGCCGGAAACCGACATCAGCCTGCACATGGTGTTCACGGGCAACCCCGGGACCGGGAAGACGACGGTCGCGCGGATCATCGGGCGGATCTTTTCGGCGCTGGGTGTGCTGGAGAAGGGACACCTAATCGAGACAGACCGCTCGGGCCTGGTGGCGGAGTACGCGGGGCAGACCGGCCCAAAGACCAATAAGAAGATCGACGAGGCCCTTGGCGGGGTCTTGTTCATCGACGAGGCGTACAGCCTGGTCGCCTCGCGCCAGGACGACGCGTTTGGCCACGAGGCGGTGCAGGCGCTGCTCAAGCGGTCCGAAGACGACCGCGAGCGGCTGGTGGTGATCCTGGCCGGCTACCCCGACGAGATGGCCGCCTTGCTGGCGTCGAACCCGGGGCTCTCGTCGCGGTTCAACCGGCAGCTCGCGTTCGACGACTACACGCCGCTGGAATTAGCGCGCATCTTCGGCCTGATGTGCGTTAAGAACCACTACCAGCTCACTCCCGCGGCGCGGCTCAAGGTGATGATCGGCTTGAAATGGGAATACGACCACCGCGACCGCCACTTCGGCAACGGCCGGGCGGTGCGGAACCTGTTCGAGCAGGCGATCCGGCGGATGGCGAACCGCTTAGCGACCCAGGTTGAGATCGACCAGCAAGAGCTCGTCACGCTGCAAGGCCCGGACATCGAATTTGAGGACGTGCCCTCAGCCGCGTTCGAATCGATCGACGAAGGGCTGTTGAGGTTCCGGTTGGAGTGCGCCGGCTGCGGTCATACCAAGGTGGTTTCGACCAAACTGCTGGGAGAGAAAGTCAAGTGCCCAAAGTGTGATCAGTCTTTTACGGTTGAATGGGGCGAGCTGATAGCGTCCGGCGAGTCCGACTCCCCTGACCCTTAGAGTCGCGTTCCGGAGGCGCTATTTCGTCCGGATTTACTGGATATCCCGCGCGCTCGTCCGCGGTGTGTGGCGTACGATTATGAACCTGCTGGCTCATTCCCCCGAGGCCGTACCGATGCGCCGTTCTTCACTGTTGATGATGGCATGCCTGCTTGTCGCCCTGTACTGCGCCCCCTGGGCGTCCGGACAGGTCGTGCCCGCCACCGCCGAATCGCCGCTCAGGCCCGACGGGGGCGCCCAAGAGCACCCGCTGACGCCGGTGCTGGCGCTAGCCGAGAGGGGGCTCGCGGAGCTCCGGGAGAACGTCCGCGACTACACCTGCACCGTGATCCGTCGCGAGCGGATCGGGGGCGACCTGCGTCCCTATGAGTTTATCGACGCGAAAGTGCGAGAGCCCCGCACCGGCCCCGATGGCGCCGTGCTCACCCCGAAGAGCGTCTACGTCAATTTCCTGAAGCCGGAGTCGCTCGCCGGCCGCGAGGCGCTGTTTGTCGAGGGACGCGACTCGAACAAGATGCTCGTCCGCCGCGGCGGGACGCGGATGGCCTACGTGACGACCTACCTCGATCCCGAGGCGCCCATCGCGATGGAAGTGAACCGCTACCCGATCACGGAGATCGGCTTCGCCCGTCTCGTAGAGCGTTTGATTGAGGTCTGCCGTGAAGACCTGAAGCACGATGAAGTGGAGGTGCGGTACTTCGACGGCGCGAAGATCGGCGACCGTGTGTGCACCCGCATCACGGTGGAGCACCCCGTGCCGCGCGATTACTTCCGGTACCACCGCGCGGTGATCTTTCTCGACGACGAGCGGGGGCTTCCGTTGGGATACGCCGCTTACAACTGGCCACAGACGCCGGACGGCAAGCCGATGCTGACCGAGGAGTACATCTACACCGACGTCAAGCTGAACGTCGGGCTCACCGACGGCGACTTTGACGCAGACAACCCGGCCTATGGGTTTATCCGACGCGATACGGTGGTGGACGCCGATTGACGCGTCGCGTTTGAAAACGCAAACACCGCGATGACGGCACGGACGCCTCGGCCCCACGAAACGCCGAGAACCAGCGAGCCTTCATGCCGCCTCACCTTCGATCGATTTTCTCGCTGCTGATCCTGCTGGCCCCGATTGGGCTGTCCGCCCAGTCGCCGGCCGAGTTTGCTCGGCAGCGGGATCAGATGGTAGACGACGAGATCGTCGCGGCGGGCGTGAAGAGCCCGCGCGTCGTGGCCGCGATGCGCCAGACGCCCCGCCACGAGTTCATGCCGCTCGCCTACCGCAAGCAGGCGTACCTGGACATGGCGCTTCCGATCGGGAGCTCGCAGACGATCTCGCCCCCGTTCGTGGTGGCCTACATGACGGAGCAGCTCGACCCGCAGCCCGACGACAAGGTGCTGGAGATCGGGTCGGGCTCTGGCTACCAAGCCGCGGTGCTCAGCGGCCTTGCTCGCGAGGTCTACACCATCGAGATCGTTGGGACCCTGGGACGCAAGGCGGAACGCACGCTTCGGCGGCTCGGCTACGACAACGTGCACGTCCGCGTCGGCGACGGCTATCTGGGTTGGCCAGCAGAGGCGCCGTTCGACAAGATCATCGTCACTTGCTCGCCAGAGGACGTGCCGGCGCCGTTGGTCGAGCAACTCGCAGAGGGAGGGCGGATGGTGATCCCTGTAGGGGAACGCCACCGCCAAGACTTAGTGCTGCTGCGGAAGCGAGACGGGCGACTTGAACGAGAGCCGCTGCTGCCGACGCTCTTCGTGCCGATGACGGGCGAGGCGGAAGAGCGCCGTGAGATGATGCCCGATCCCCGCCATCCAAGCCTCGTCAACGGCGGGTTCGAAGAACAACTTAAGCAGAGCAAGCTGCCTTCCGGATGGCACTACGTGCGTCAAGCAGAAGTGATGCGCGACCCCACCGAAGCCCCCGAGGGCGATCGGTACTTGCTCTTTAAGAACAGCGAACCCGGCCGCGGGTGCTGGGCCTTACAGGGGCTCGCCGTAGACGGGCGTCATGTTCGGCGGCTCAAGGTAAGCTTCCAAGCACGCGGGACCGGCATCCGCCCCGGGCAGACACTGCGGGAGTGGCCGTACGTGGCGATCACGTTCTACGACGATCGGCGGGAAGAGGTTGGCGTTGACGCGGTCGGTCCCCTCCGGGGCGACTTTGCGTGGGGGGAGTTCTCAAAACAGGTCAGCGTTCCTGTCCACGCCCGCGAGGCGATCATCCGGATCGGCCTGCTGGGGGCGGTCGGGGAGCTTGCGCTCGATGAAGTGCGGGTCGAGGCGGCGGGACGCGGGTCGCCGTAGCCTCCCGGCGCTTCCGAGCGAGCTAGGATTTAGCGACCCGCTCTCCCCGTACCCCATCTTTCGCAAACGTCATTTTCGGCGATTTTAGCCCAGCTTACTTGAAGGATAAATTTCCCCGGCTATGCTGTGAGAACGGTTGGGGTTCGGTTTCCCGTCTCGACAGCAACCGGCAGTCAAAAAAGGAGAATTTCGGATGAGGAAGCTTACGATCGGCAAGCTCGTTGTCGCTTTCACGATGGTGCTTGCGGTCTCGACCGCCGACGCCTTCTGGAACAGCTATGGAAGCTACGGTTCCCGCGGCTCCTACGGGGGTTCGGCGTCGTATGGGAGTTCTGGTTCGTCCGGCAGCTATGCCTCGCATGGTAGTTCATCGTCGTATGGCAGCTATGCGTCGCACGGAAGCTCGTCGTCCTACGGCAGCCACGGCGGCCTGATCGCTCGCATCAAGGCGCGGCATGCTAGCAGCGGTTCGTACGGCTCGCACGGATCGTCGTCGAGCTACGGCTCGCACGGCGTCGTCACGGTCTCGTACGGCAGCAATGGCAGCAGCTCGAGCTACGGCAGCAGCGGCAGCTATGGAAGCAATGCCAGCCATGGCAGTTATTCCTCCGTCGGATCCAGCAGCGCCGGCAGCTACGGCACGGTGATCAGCGAGTCTTCGTCGGTCGTGCAGCCCACCTACGCTTCCTCAACCGCGACCGGAAGCGGCACGCTGAGCGTCAACGTGCCGGCAGACGCGGTTGTGTTCGTCAATGGCTCGCGCACCACCAGCACGGGCACCCAGCGGCAGTACGTTTCCAAAGGGCTGGCGCAGGGCGAAGACTACGCCTACGAGGTCCGGGTTGAGTACGAGCTGAATGGCGAGAAAGTGGTTGAATCAAAGTCGGCCACGCTCACCGCGGATGCTTCGGCTAGCCTGAACTTCACCGCTAGCCAGCCCACTCCGGTGACTGTCGCCAAGGCTGAGGCCACCATTACGAAGCTGACGGTACGCGTTCCCGAGGGGGCGTCGATAACCCTCGCCGGTGCGCCCACCAAGCAGACCGGTGCGGAGCGGGAATTCTCCACCACTCGCCTCGCCAACGGCCAGACTTGGGAAGACTACCGGGTTCAGGTAGAACTGGACGGAGTGGTTCAGCAACGGACGATCACGCTTCGTGGCGGTGATTCGCAGGAGTTGGTGTTCAACTTCGGCGGAGATCAAATCGCCGCAAAGTAGGGGATGCTATCCCTTTCTGTAGTTCAAACCCCCGTACTGGCATTGACCGGTACGGGGGTTTTCTTTTTGCTTAGCGCTCTGCGTCTCCGGCCCGTTCGTCGCTTTCCTTACGCAACCATCCTCTGGTCGTTCCGGCATGGCCAAGCAAACCGAGAAGCCGCCCGCTCCCAGACCGAGGCGGGCGTCGCCGATCGACGGGGGAGAGACCTCCACTTGGCCCGTTTGGCTGCGCGTTGTTCTCACGATTGTGATCCTCTGGCACTGCTTCGTCTTGGCGGCGTGCCCGTTCTTCTTCGCCACCGAGTCGCAACTTGGGTCTTCGGAGTTGGCCAGAAGCGTGGTGCGGAACCCGCTCGTGCAGTGCTACGCAGACACGCTCTACCTCAATAGCGGCTACGGGTTCTTCGGGCCCGAGCCCCCTCTGACCAACGGGGTGATTTCCTACGTGGTCCTTGACGAATCGGGCGCGGAAATAGCAAGCGGTCGGTTTCCCGACTTGCGGGATCAGTGGCCCCGACTCTGGTACCACCGCTTCATGATGCTGTCAGATCAGGCGTCGATCCCTTTCGAGAGGTTGAGCCCAGAACAAGCGCACCAACTCACCCTCAAATCGTTCGCTCGCCACGTCCTGCGGGCCCACGGCGGGGCGCGTGTCGACCTAACGCATCAGAACAAGCTTCTCTTGATGCCCGCTGACGTGCTGGCTGGGGAGGATGCGCTCAACAAGAAGTTCGCGCTCGAGCCGACAACCGTATCGGTTTCCGCAGCCGATTTAAACGAGCCGCTGATCCCCAAGCAGCAAGAGTGGACGCAGCCGGAAGAGATCCCCGGAGGCCGATTGCCATGAGCGGTGTGTGGAGCGGAATCGTGACTTACTGGCGCGACCTGTGGCGTGCGTGGAACCAGTTCTGGTTTGCGCCCACCGATCCCGCGACCCTTTGCTTGATCCGAGTGCTCGCCGGGGGGATGCTGCTCTACACTCACTTGGTTTGGTCAAAGGACCTGACGGCATTCTTTGGACCCGATGGGTGGATTTCACACGAGCTAGCCGCGGCGAAGAACGCAGAGCGGCTGACAATTGATCCGTTTGGTTGGCTCGGATCGCCGGCATTGCTCTGGACGGTCCACGTCGGATTCCTGATTGCATTCTTCTGCTTGTTCATTGGCTTGTGGACCAGGGTGACTTCCGTTCTCGCCGCAATCGGCGCCATCGCTTACGCGACCCACGTGTCGCCGGGGGCGTTCTTCGGTTTGGACAAAGTCAATTGCATGCTGGCAACCTACCTAGCGATCGGCCCCTCCGGCGCCCGCTACTCGGTAGACCGGCTGCTGAGGATCCGACGCGGAGAGGTGGACGACCCTGCGTCCAGCTCCAGCGCCAATCTGGCGCTTCGACTCATGCAGATTCACCTCTGTGTGATGTACTTGTTCGCTGGCCTCGGGAAAGTGAAAGGGGATCGCTGGTGGGACGGCACGGCGACGTGGTTCACGATCGCCAACGACGCCTATCGATCGACCGACATGACCTGGCTGGCAAACCACCTTTACCTGCTCGACTTCCTCACACACGCCACGGTGGCCTGGGAACTCAGCTACTGCTTCTTGGTGTGGAACCGATTCACTCGGCCCTGGATTCTTGCGGCGGCGATTGGCGCCCACTTGTTCATCGCCTTCTGCATGGGGATGCAGACTTTCGGGTGGGCGATGATCTTTGCAAACCTAGCCTTTTTCGCCCCGGCGCTGGTCCGCAAGGCCTGCGACCCCGTTGCCGGACGGATCTCGCTTGCACTGGCCGGCAGCGGCGCCGCCGCTCCAGCGTGAAGCGTCGGTTTCCCCCCTGGCTGGGCGTGTCGGCCTGATCGAAAGAGGCTCCGGTCGCTAACGCGGCGGGGGCGGGGCGCGTATACTACTTTTTCCATTGGAAAGCCATCTCCTTTCAATCTGGAGTGACGTCGCGTGTTCGATACGATTGCGGTTGTGGGCGCTACCGGCGCGGTGGGTAGGCTAATTCGTACGCTGCTTGCTGAGCGTGAGCTTCCATTCGGACGGATTAAGTTCCTAGCGTCCGAGCGATCGGCTGGGTCGACGATTGAGTTCCGCGGCGAGACCCACGTCGTCGAACTGCTCTGTCCCGATGCATTTGACGGGATCAATCTCGCCATAGGCAGCACCCCCGACCCCGTAGCCAAAGAGTTCGTTCCGTGGGCGGTCGATCGCGGCTGCGTTGTCATTGATGAATCCGGCTACTGGCGGATGGACCCGACCGTGCCGCTGGTCGTCCCGGAGGTGAATCCCGAAGCAGCCCGAAACCATCGCGGAATCATCGCCAGCCCCAACTGTTCCACCACGCAGATGGTGGTCGCGATGAAGCCGCTGCACGATGCCGGCCGAATCCGCCGAGTCGTGGTTAGCACCTATCAAGCCACTAGCGGCGCTGGCGTCGTTGGCCAAGCCGACCTAGAGAACGGCACCCACATGGCGTGCCACGGGAAAGACTACGAGTATCAGGCGTTCGCGCACCCCATCGCTTTTAATCTAATACCGCAGATTGGATCGCCGAAGCACGCGGGTTACACCTCTGAAGAAATGAAGATGGTGCTTGAGACGCAGAAGATCTTTGGCGATGACTCCATCCGTGTCTGCCCGACGTGCGTGCGCGTTCCGGTGAGCAATTGTCACAGCGAGAGCATCCTCGTGGAGACCGAAAAGAAGATCACCCTGGATCAGGCCCGCGAACTATTCGCGTCGGCGCCGGGGATCAAGCTCGTCGACGACCTGCCCAACGGCAAGTACCCGATGCCACGCGATTGCAGCGGTGAGGATGCGACCTTTGTTGGCCGCGTCCGCGAGGACTTGTCCTGCGACAACGGCATCGCCTTCTGGTGCGTGAGCGACAACCTGCGCAAGGGGGCGGCCACCAACGCGGTTCAGATCGCTGAGCTTCTTGCGACACAGGGCGCAAGCGTCTCGTGACTCGATCTCATCACGGAGAGCACTTCGATGCAGCTCACGTCTAAATTCGACGAGGCGCCCTGGCAGCGGGCGAGCGACCTCGCCCGCTTCAAGCGGATCGAATCCGAGGGATACGTCATTCGCTTGCTTCAGCTCGACGCTGGCTTCGAAGAATCCGACTGGTGTGACAAGGCCCACATCGGCTATGTGGTGGAAGGCGAGCTGCAGGTGACTTTTCAGGACGGCGTTCGCACGCTCTGCGCTGGAGACGTGTTGACCACGCTGCATGGCCCGGCCTCGGCGCACCGCGGCGCCGTGAACCACGGCACGGTGACGTTGTTTCTCGTTGACCCTCCGCAGTAGTCTTGCTTGTGGACGACGTATCGCGCCCCTCCGCGTTTCGCTTCTTGAAGCTCACGATCGGCTACGACGGCACGGCCTTTGCCGGTTGGCAGGAGCAGCCCGGGCTGCGCACGGTGCAGAACGAGCTGGCGTCCGCGTGGCGCCGCATCACGGGTGAGACGCCGCGGCTTACTGCGAGCGGTAGGACGGACGCCGGGGTTCACGCGCTCGGCCAAGTGGTGAGCCTCTGCACCTCAAGCGAGCGACCAGAAGGCGAGTTGGCGCGCGGTCTCAACGCGGTGTTGCCCGAAGATATCGTGGTGCTCGCAATCGACCCCGCAGTGCAAGGGTTTCACGCCACACACGACGCTCTCAGCAAGACCTACCGATATCAGATCCACGACAGTCGCACGCCGCCACTCTTCGACCGCCGATATGTCTGGCACGTACGCCAACCGTTGGACATCGAACGGATGGGCAGGGCAGGGGGGGGGCTCATCGGTCGCCATGACTTCGTGTCGTTCCAAACCGCGGGATCTCAGCGTACCAGCACCGTCCGGACCATCCTCGCAGTCGAGGTTACCCGTCTCGCTAGCCGGGTGGATATCACAGTCACGGGCGATGGTTTCTTGTACAACATGGTGCGTGCGATTGCGGGCACGCTTGTAGAAGTCGGCCGCGGCGCGCGTGACCCGGAATGGGTAGCTGAGGCGCTCTCGGCTCGGGACCGCGCCGCGGCCGGACCGAACGCACCCGCGCTAGGGCTGGTGCTGGTGAGCGTCCGGTACGCACAAGGCTCGGACGAGTAGGAAAGCGGCGACCGGTCCCGGTCGAAAGGCGAGGGGATCGGCGTCCCCGCGCCGGCTGCGCCAACTTCCGCAAGGACGCAGGATCGATCTGTCGTCGACAGCGACCGCGACCAGCGTCCCATCGAGCCTGCGGACCGATGGCCACTACGGGAGAAGGGGGTGGTCGGCGCCGGCAAAAGCCGTCGCTCTTCCGAGGTCGTCCCCGGCACGCTAAACTGTAACGTCTGTAGCGACAACGACTTTCAGCACGTGCGTAGGGGGCGGGCCTTTGGCCACTTCGCAGCAATTTGTGGGCGACTACCGGCTGTTCCACCTCATCCGGAGTGGGGCCGTATATGAGATTTGGGCCGTCCGACCGATATCCGGCACCGAGGCGTTCGCCATCAAATGGCTGCCGCCCGGTCCGAAGCACACCCGTAGCGCGGTGGCCGAGCTGAAGCACGAGCACAACGTCGGCAGGGACCTCGACCATCCCAGCATCATCAAGACCTACGACTACGGAACCACTAACAACGGCGCCTACCTGCGGATGGAGCTGTTCAAGACGCTCAATATCAAGCAGCAGTTGGTCGCCGGGGCGCACCGGCTGCACTACCGCCTCAAGGAAATCCTCCTGCCGGCGGCCGCGGGGCTGGCGCACATGCACCAAAAGGGGTGGATCCACCGCGACGTGAAGCCAGACAACTACCTGCTATCGGACGACAACGAGGTAAGGCTGATCGACTTCACCATCGCCAAGAAGCCCGCCGGGCGATTCTCGTTCGGGAGGACCGCCGTTCAGGGGACGTACAGCTACATGTCTCCCGAACAAATCCGCGGCCAAGGGCCCGACCCGCGAGGCGACATCTACAGCTTCGGCTGCATGATGTACGAGATGCTATCGGGCAAGCTGCCGTTTACGGCCAACAGCTCGCAAGAGTTGCTGCAGAAGCACATCAAGACAAAGCCCATGCAGATCACAACGCTGGAGCGCAACGTCCACCCAGACATGGCGTCGCTTGTGCATCGGATGATCTCCAAAGACCCGTCAGATCGTCCGGAGACCATGACCGAAGTGATGCTCGCCATCAAGACGCAGCGGATGTTCATCACACCGCCTTCCCCCCCCAGCGACGACCCCGAAGTCGACGCTGCCGAAGAAGAGTAGGACCAAAGCGAGGCGGAAGACGCCGAAACAATACGAGGTGCAATCATGGCCAACATGACGCTACAGCTCGAGTTCGAGTTGCCCATCCAGCAACTCGAAGCGCAGATCGCAGAAGTCGAACACAAGCAGGACAAATCGCCGGCAGATCGCGAGCGCGTGCGCGAGCTGCGCAAGCAGCTCATGGAGTCGACCCGCCGCGTCTACGGCGATCTCGACCCCTGGGACACCGTCCGCGTCGCCCGTCTGTCCGATCGTCCTAAGTTCACAGACTATGTCGACCTCGCGTTTGACGAGTTTGTTGAGCTGCACGGCGACAAGTTCTTTGGGGACGACCGCGCCTTGCGGACAGGATTCGCGAAACTCGACCAATACAAGGTGATGCTCGTCGGGCACCACAAGGGCAAGACCTTTAAAGAGCGGACCGAGTGCTTCTTTGGTTGCGCCCACCCGGAGGGTTACCGCAAGGCGATGGGCAAGATGCGGATGGCGGCCAAGTACGGGCTGCCCATCATCTGCTTGATCGACACGCCGGGCGCCTATCCGGGGATCGGCGCCGAGGAGCGCGGCCAAGCCCAGGTTATCGCGGAGAGCATGCTGGAGATGTCGCGGCTTCCGACGCCGATCATCTGCGTCGTCATCGGCGAAGGCGGATCTGGGGGCGCGTTGGGCATCGGCGTCGGCGACCGCGTCGCCATGCTGGAGCACGCATACTATTCCGTAATCAGCCCCGAGGGCTGCGCCGGGATCCTTTGGAAGAGCCACGACTTCGCCGACCGCGCCGCCCGGGCGCTACGGCTGACCTCCAAGCACCTGAAGGGATTCGGAGTGGTCGACGACATCATCGAGGAGCCTGTGGGCGGCGCGCACCGCGATCACTACCAGATGGCCGGCCGGCTGAAGATGTATCTGGCGCGTTGCCTGAAAGAGCTGGGCGAGTTGCCGACCGATCAGCTCCTGCAGCAGCGGTACGACAAGTTCCGCAAGATGGGTCAATTCTTTGAGGGCGCGTAGTGCGTCGCTTATTGCTGGCCGTCCCGGCAGCGGCCTGGTGCTGGCTCGCGATGATGTTCGTCCACGAACTGGGGCACGTCGTCGCTGGCTGGCTGACCGGCGGCCGCATAGCGCACGTTGAGCTCCGGCCGGGCCGTCTGTCGCACACGCTGGTTCTCCCCAACCCTTGGCCGACCGCAGTCGTTTGGTCGGGGATCATTGTCGGCTGGCTGACGCCGCAGATCGCGCTGGCGCTGCGACCGATTTGTTGGATGCGGATCGGCTTGGTCGCCGAATTCTGGGCCGGCTTCTGTCTGCTCGCCGGCGGCGTCTATCTTGCCGTGGGTGGCGGCACGCCCCTGACGGACACGGAGCAGCTGGTCGCGCTGGGCTGGCCGCTGCCTATGCTGATCGCGATCGGCGCCGCCGTAGCGGTGATCGGATACGTTCGAGCTCGCTCGGCGAGCGTCCGCTTCTACAAAGATATTCGCGATCGAGATGTGGGACTCGATGAGGTCGCGTTCTGGTGGTGGTGGCTAGTCGCTTGGTGCGTCGGCCAGTCGATCGTGGCGAGCTTGGTCTGTTAGGGCGGCTGTCGCTAACGTCCGATAATCTCTGTTATGTCCGTTTTTGGGCCTGTTTCTGCGTTGAGAAGCCATTCTCATCGGGCCCTCGCCGCGGCCCACGGGCTCCCCGGTCTCATTGATTCGGCCAGCTTCCACCGGGGTTCTGCTGGGCCGAGGGCCATCCGAAGTTGTTGCCGGATCCCCCCCCCTGCGGTGGCTGTGAGGATGGCCAGCCGAACGGCCCGCCGGGTTGCGACGCCGCAGCCGGAGCTGGCTGGTTGGTCGGTTGGGCCGCCGAGGTCGGCCAGCCGAATCCGGCGCCGGCGGGCGTTTGATCGGCGGCCACGCCGTGTCCGACCGCGTTTGGATCGAGCCGCTGTTCGATCGTATGAATGACCGGTCCGATTACTTGGTGGATCTCCGGAGGCACCATCGAGTCGGTGCGATCCAGCAGCACGGCGATGTACCGTCCGCTGTGGGACTCGATGATCTGCTGCTTCTGCGTCTGAGGAAGCAACCCAACGGCAAAGAACGTCAGACCGACGCACCACAGCACGCCGCGACCGAACCCGATAATGGCGCCCATCTGATGATCGAAGCTCTCCAGGCGAACCCGATCGATGATCCCGCGGACGTAGCGGAAGAGGATCCAGATCCCCAGGCTCGTGGCGATGTAGATCGCCAGCATCGCCAAGAACTTGTTGAACGGTTCGGAGTCGCCAAACAGCGGCTTGATCTGGTCGGCAAACTTGACGGCGACGAAGTAGCTGACGACCAGCGACGCCAAGTACGCGACCTGCCAGGCCATCCCCTTGGAGTATCCATAGAGCGTCAGCCCGGCCAGAACCATGAGCATCAAGTAGTCGTAGGGCTGCATCGCAAATCGGCCGCGTCGGCAGGGTTGGAGGCCAGCGGAAATCGAACGGTGCATGGAAGTATAGGGGGGACGCAAAGCGACGCGAATAGAAGTTTGGCCGGGCAGGGGGCCCGAACGCTATCAGCTATCGCCCCCGCTCCGGCACTCGTCTTACGCGGATCTGCGGAAGTGCGTAGCCTTCCGCCGGCGCACCCGCAAAGCAACTCTTAGACCCCGCCTCGTCCGACATGGCAGACTTCAAGACACACGTCACGTTCAGCGGCGTACTAGGCTGTGGCTACACCGCGGCTGGACTGATGACCGGTGTCCCGCCTGCGACCGCCTTTGTTGCGGGTGGCCTCTGCGGCGTAAGCGGGATGCTGCCGGACATCGATAGCGACTCCGGTCGGCCGCGGCGCGAGGCGATGAGCTTCGCCGCAGCCATCGTGCCGATGCTGCTTGTCGATCGGTTTCGGCAACTCGAGCTGTCGCACGACTGCATGGTGCTCTTTGCTGCGGTACTTTACGTCGGGATCCGCTTCGTTGGCGCGCGACTCATCGGTCGCTGGAGCGTCCATCGCGGCATGTTTCACAGCATCCCGGCCGCGCTCATTTTCGCAGGCCTGGCGTTCCTAATCGCCGGCGCCACCGACCTTCAGATGCGCTACTTCAAGGCCTTTGGCGTCTTCATCGGCGTCATCAGCCACTTGGTGCTCGACGAGGTGTATAGCGTTGATATGCGAGGGATCCGTCCCAAGTTGAAGAAGTCGTTCGGCACCGCCGTAAAGTTCTGGGGCAATGACAGTTGGGCGAACTTCTCGACCTACGCCAAACTTGTCGCGGTGTTCCTCGCGATTCTCAGCGAGCCGATGGTGCTTCAGAGAATCGAGATGCGTAATCCTCGTTTGGCCAACCGGATCCGCGAATACCGAGAGGACCTGGGCTTCAATGGGCGCGACCCTAGCGATGGCGTGGCGACTCAACCCTCCGTGGCGCCCCCAGGGGCCGCGGCAACTTACTACCCCCCCGCCAATCCGCAGGGTTGGGCCCCGCAAGGGAGCACGGGGGGATTCTCGCCCCCACCGCCCGGCTTCGCCCCCAACGCGGTTGCGCCGCCGGCTCAAAACAACTGGGGCGATTGGCCCCGCTAATCGTCGCCCGCCCCGCCAGGTTCTGGCGAGTCGACTATCAGCGTCACGGGACCGTCGTTCACCAAAGCGACTTGCATCTGGCGGCGGAATTTTCCCGCGGCCGTCTCAACGCCCCGTCGACCGACCGCCCGCACGAAACTGTCATAGAGCCTCTCGGCCAGCTCCGGCGGCGCGGCATTGACGAAGCTTGGCCGGCGCCCCTTGCGACAATCGCCAAGCAGCGTGAATTGGCTCACGATGAGCATCGCGCCTCGTACGTCGAGCAGGGATCGATTCATCTTCCCGTGCTCATCCTCGAAAACGCGCAGCCCGACCAGCTTCTCCGCCATCCACTCGACCTGGCTTTCGCCGTCGTCTGGGCCAACTCCCAGCAGCACAAGCAGCCCAGCGCCGACCTGACCTACGACCTGGTCGTCTACCGTCACGCGGGCCTCGCTCACACGCTGAATGACGCTTCGCATCGCATTTTCCTGGTATTTGAAGGCGGGACTCGAGTGCCAGGACGTGGTTGAATCAACTGCCGACGATTGCGGCTTTTCCGCCGCGGCTCAATACTAGTGGGCTTGAAGCATACCCCCCTGCCCTCCCCTGCCCCGCGCTTGCCGTGCCCGCCGTTGTCTTGATGTACTACTGTGTCCTGATCGTGGCGATCAGCGTCCTCGGTGGCATGCTCCCCACGTGGCTGCGTTTGACGCATCAATGGATGGAGTGCGCGGTGAGCTGCGTCGCCGGCGTGATGCTGGGCGTCGCCCTGTTGCACCTGTTGCCACACGCGGTGCTAATCGCGGTGCAAGTGGCCTCTCAGCAGGCAGATCCGACCGCCGCCCCCACCGCTTCCCCGATCACCGGCATCTCGATGGTGTTCGGAGTGTGTCTTCTAGGATTCTTGGCGATGTTCTTCGTTGAGCGGTTCTTCTGCTTCCACCACCACGATGTCCCGTCGGACGCGCCCGATCAAGCAGGCGGGGCGACGGACCGTTTCGAGTGTGACTCGCACGATCACGCTCACACCGACCATGTGCATGATATCTCCTGGACCGGCGCATCGTTTGGGCTGGCGGTTCACAGCATCGTCGCCGGCATCGGCCTCGCCGCCAGCGTGGCTCACGAAGCCTCGGTAAGCTCGCTTCCGGGGGTCGGCGCCTTTCTAGCGATCTTCTTGCACAAGCCGTTTGATTCGATGACCATCAGCACGCTGATGGCCAAGGGGGGCTATTCGCCTGCGTGGCGGGCGATTGCAAACGGGGCGTTCGCGCTGTCGATCCCGCTTGGCGTCGCCATTTTCTATGTCGGCGCCCCGCTGGGGGCTGATGAATCGGGCTTGGGCGTGAGTTATTCGCTCGCCTTCGCCGCGGGGATGTTCTTGTGCATCTCAATGAGCGACCTGCTCCCTGAACTGCAGTTTCATCACCACGACCGACTCAAGCTGTCCGCCGCGCTGCTCTTAGGGCTTGGCATCGCAATCGCAGCGGCGCGGGTCGAAACGCTGGCACATAGGCATCCGCCAACGGCGGCCGCCCCGGATCGATTGCCAGCCGGGCGTTAGCCAACGGCCACGAGAGTGTTCGTGACCCCGCCTACCGCCCACTCTGGCTGGTCCATCATCCACTCGGCGACGCGCCAGTCGATCCAACGCGTGTCGGCGTCCTCGCCGGGTCGGCCGACGAAGCCAACGTGCCCGCCGCTTGGCGTAATAAAGGCCTCAACGTGGGAGCTACGTGGATAGTGCTCGAGGGGCTCGATCGGGATCACCGGGTCGTCGGCCGCCAACACAATCCTGGTCGGGATGTTGATCGATGCCAACCGGGGCCCCGCATTGGCGTGAGAATAGTACTCCAGCACGTCCGCATAGCCGTGGAACGGCGCGATTACCCATTCGTCTAGCTTCCTCAGCGTCCGCGGTCTGCGCGTGAGGTCAATTACGGGCGGGTTAGCCATCGATTCGACCCGACGCGTGATGTGTCGCCACATCATATCGCAGAAATGGCGATCATAGATTCGGGCGGGGAACCCGCGGAACCGACGCCCCAGCGACAGCAAATCGAGCGGAGGGCAAACGGCGAACACCGAGGTCAGGTTGCCGCACTTTCCGGACCCAAGTTCTCCCGCCAAGTTCAGAGCGAGCGCTCCTCCCAGCGAGTAGCCGACGAGCGCGGTCGGCGAGTCTGGGCACAAGACCGCGACGTGCTCGACCGCCGCCGCAAGATCGGGCCAACTGGCGCCGTGTGCTCCGCCGCGAGAGTGGTCTTCGCCTACGCCACACCCGCGAAGATCAAGTCGAAACGTCCGCGTTCCTAAATCGTTGAGCTTCTCCGCCAAGCGTCGGACGTAGGGGCTATTATGAGTGCCGCCGAGCCCGTGCACGAGAACCGCTACGCGTTGTCCAGGGCGCCAATCATCGGGACAATCGTCGTGCAACACGAGACGATCACCGTCATCGAGGCTCACCAGCTGCTGAACGGCCGAGTAATCGCGGTACGGGTAGGAGAGGCACATCCCGGCAAGCGTTTGCGCATGCCCCCCTCGCAAGAGGGGGTGGGGCCGGAAGTTCTGCATGGTACCAATCCCTGGCATCCGAGGTGCACGCCGTTCATCTCATTGAAGGACCCGGCGTACGAACCGCCAACTGGTGGGCTCGGGTGCAGGGAGCGTCTACTTGGCGCCTTTGAAGGCGTTCCAGCTCATGTAGCCTAGTATTAGACCACAAAGCAAGAATCCTATGTCCATCCAGGTGCTAGCGCCGTCAAACGGGACGCCCAGTATCAGGTCCAATCCAAAGACCAAAGCCAGGAGCCCCGCGACGACCATACCGCCGATCGTCATCGCTTTGGCCATCGGCGCCGAACCTGAGAACAAGCTAAGGGAATGCTGGAAAACGCTCAATCCCAGTATACTTGCCTAAATTGCCCTGTCACGGCCTCCTGTCAACACAACCTGCCAGGCCTCCGCCCGCCGCCCAAAACACCCATTTTTCGGCTGTTTTGAGCGTTCGTATCGGGCATCCAGCAAGGTCCGCCCGCGCGTAGTGAAAGACGTATAACAGTTAGATCGGATCTTCCGAAGCAAAGTCTTCCCCTTCGGCCTGGCTATTTCACCGCTACACGATCTCTGGGATCCTGCCCATGCGACCGAGGATACTGATCACCGCAGGAGATCCCAATGGCATTGGACCAGAGGTGATTGCCGCCGCATGGTCCGATGAACGTCTGCACACTTCATGTCTCCCCGTGGCGGTCGGCCCGCCAGGAGTCCTTCGGCAGGCAGTGAAGCTGCTCGACGCGCCCGTCGAGGTAGAGGAGACGGCGGTACTCTCTGACGGATACGCTCGCAGCCGCCCCGACCGGATGCCCTGCTTGGCCGTTGGGCCGAACGACCTCCGCCCTACCCCGGGCCAGATCACTGCGATCGGCGGAGAAGTTGCCTTTGGCGCCGTGACAGCGGCGGTGGAACACGCGTTGCAAAATGCGTGCGACGCGATCGTCACCGCGCCGCTAAGCAAGGCGGCCCTGCACGCGGCCGGCAAGATCTACCCGGGGCATACGGAGCTGCTGGCGGAACTATGCGGCGTGCAAGACTTTGCCATGATGCTCTACCTCCCTCCCGGAGAGCAGATCGAAGGCGCCTTTGGCCTTGGGGTGGTGCACGTGACGCTGCACACGTCGCTGCGGAGCGTGCCCGATCTGCTTTCAATCGATGCCATCGCCGCGAAATGTCGGCTCGCGCACCGAGCCCTGCAGCGGCTTGGCGCCGCTCAGCCGCGGGTCGCCGTAGCCGCCCTTAATCCGCACGGGGGTGAGTCTGGTCTGTTTGGCGATGAAGAATCCCGCGTCATTGCCCCGGCGGTGGCTTGCGTGCGTGCAGAGGGCTTGCTCGTCAGCGGGCCGTACCCGACCGACACACTGATGATGCGGGCACGGCACGGCGAGTTCGACGCGGTTGTGGCGATGTACCACGACCAAGGGCATATCGCTCTGAAACTCTTGGGTATGCACGCTGCCGTGAATATTACGCTGGGGCTCCCTATTGTCCGCACGAGCGTCGCCCACGGCACCGCGCCCGACCTAGCCTGGAAAGGTCAAGCAGAACCGGCGGGTCTCATCGCCGCGGCCCGCACCGCAGCACTGCTAGCAGCCACACGCTAGGCGTCAGCGGGACACGGAGTCGGCCGGGGGTCGCGTTGTCGCCTCCGCCCTCGGCCTGACAGCCTGCCTAAGGTTGCGGAGCCTGGCGTCGGTCCGGTCGGTCCAGGCGACGTCGGGGGGGGGCGTATAGGCGAAACGGTCTGCGTCGACCGGTGCATCGGGGCGCGGATTGAGGATGCGAATCCTGAACAGTGGACGTTCGCTCTCAATTAGCCTTTGAGAGTCTGCGAGCGCCGAGTCGGCCAGCGGATCGTCCGACGCGCGGTATTCCACCAGGATGGGCATCCTCAGCGTCGCGTCTACCACCAAGAGCACATGGTCGGGAACTACGGAGTACGCTCCGTCCGCCGGCAGGGAACTCCGCCCGATTAACGCGTAAACCGGGCGGTCTCGCATGCGCATGAGCGCCGGCGCGTTGAATTTGAACGTCTGGCCGAGCGCGACTAGTAGGGCAGGCAATCCCCCTTGCGTGGGCCATAATTCTGGGCGCGCGAACGCGGCGCGTGCCTGACCCGGATCGATGTTCTCCAGATCGCCCGACGGGGCGACTTCCGCTCGTAGTCGTGCGAGGTCGATGCGTTCCACAGAGCGGCGGGCGTTGGGTCCATCGGTGTCCCAAGCCAAGTCGGTCCAGAGGATATCCTGCGCAGACACCTGCCAGAGACGCACCGATCCGCGGCCGACTCGGCCCCGAAGCGTCCAGCAGAACCGGCGACTCTCCCCCCTGCCCTGCTGCTGGTACTGCCCAGATAGCGACACCGATTGCTCTGCTACCAAGCCCGTCTGTTCTATGTCAGCGACCAAGGTGGTCGGCTGATCGACTGCCAGTTGGGCCGCTGCTAGCAGTTGATCGCCCGTAATGGTGTCGATGGTCGTCAACACCGGGACGGCGCCGCCGTGCGTAGCAGAACGGCTGCTGTGTTTGGCACGCCAGGCGTCCTGCGCGTAGTAGGCGGCGGCGCCAGCGGCCACGCACCACATCGCCCGTGTGAGGTTGCGCAAGATGCTCTTCATAGTCCGGTTCTGACGGTTTTGCGAAAGATCGGTCTCGCGTAAGGCCGACCATTACTTTCGCAGGGGCGCCGCAGTCGAGCGGCGACGGCTAGGCGTGGCGGCTCAGGCGGCCGCGATTCTAGGCCGTCTCACTCGCTCGGGTCGATGCCGTTTCATTGAGCGGCGACAACCAGCGCCTTGCAGGGTTCGGCGTAAGGATCACGGGCCGTGGAGACGGCCTTACGAAAACAGTCAAGCGACCGATGCGGTCGCCATGCTGCCGGGACATTCGACTAGGGGGAACCGATGCACGTTCGCAAATGGCTGTTTAGCAGTCTGGTCATTGCCTCAGCAGCCGCCGTTGGTTGCCAAGGGCAGGGGCGCATGGCCTACAACCTCCCTCCGTCGGAGCGGCTGATGCACCCCGGCCCTGGAGTTGGGGGGCCCGGCCCTGGCGTGATCCCGGTTGGGAATCAGATGACGATGGGGGCCGACCCCTCCATGGGGCAGCGCCCCTACGGCCCCGGCGGCGGCAGCGGCGGCGCCTGCCCAAGTTATGGTCAGGGGTGCGCCGCCGACCAGGAGCAGAACTTCATGCAGGCTCAAGGCCCCATGGCCGCCGGCGGTGACATCATGCAGTGCGGCTGCTTCGACGGCGGCTGTAGCGGCGGTTCGTGCCCTGCTGATGGCGGCATGGCCGGCGCCGGTTGTATGGGTGGCCCGCCGACGACCTCACAGATCGCCTTTATTGGCGAGGCCGGATTGCAGGTCCAGTGGGACCTTTCCGCTCCCGGCATGTTCGATTCATCTCCGTTGGTGGTGCCCGGGCGGCAGGACTTTGCCCAAGGCGCCATCTACCGCCTTCGGCTGACGAACATCCCCGGTCACGAGGTCGTGACGCTCTATCCCACACTCGAAGTAGCCCCAGTGACGCCCCGCACGGACGCGTATCTGGCACACGCTCCTATCCCCATTCAGTTCACCGAAGAAGACTTCGATCAGGTGATCAGTGGCAACTTTGTCACCAAGGTCATCTACCTTCCGGACCCTGAGTTCCAAGAGCTCGCCTTGGCCGGCGTCGAAACGTTGGTCAGCACCCGACTCGATCCGGGCTGCGACCCGATCGCCGAAGCCGATCGTCGGGGTTCGATCTTGGCAATCGTCCGGATCGGCAACAAGGACCTCGAGTCTGGCCGCGGCATGAGCCGGATGGGGCAGGTTTTCCCCGCTTCGTACGGCCCACAAGTCGACCAAGCCCAAATGGTGATCGAGGGTGAGGCGTACCCCGGGCCGGCGTACGAAGAAGAGATGTACAACGGCAACGGCTATCAGGCCCCTGCGTGTGAGGGAAGCAACGCCTACACGGGACAGGCGCCCGGAGGCTACGCCGGCGGACCGATGCCGATGGGGGCGCCGACCGCCGGATTCGCCCCGAACGCGGTGCCGCCGCACATGGTTCCGAACTACGGTCCGCAATACGGCATGCCGATTACCGGTACGCCGATCGGCATCCCGGGCCCGCCGCACATCCCGTTGGGCGTGCCCGCCGGTCTGCGGAACCACACCATGGTCAATCGCACGCGGGTTTGCCTGCCGCCGCCGACACCAAAGGTTCAGGTCACGGTCAAGCAGCGTCCCGGAATGAACTACCCGGCGCCGGTCAACCACGTCCACGTCAACGAAGCACACCGTGCTCCGTTCAAGCTGTTCGGCGGCACCGTCGCTCCTCTCGGCCGGAGTGCTGTAGCCGCTGCGGTCAACGCCCATGCCGGCGGTGGTGGGGAAGAGTGTTTCGCCCCCAGCGGCGCCCAGTGTGAATAGCGAGAAGAGCCGACGAGGTTGAACGATCTCGAGACTTCGTAATCACTTACTGCGTCTTCGAACTATGACAACGGTCCGCACCCTCAGGATCTCCGCCTTCAGGCGGACATCAGCCGCCGGCTGGATTCTATTGGCAGTGTGGGCGCTTGCGTTGCCGGGACACCGTGTCCTGGCTCAGCAACCCCAGGCGCATTGGCTGCACGCCGGCGTCATGCCTCCGGGAGCGATTGGCGGCCAGCGGCTGCTGAGGGGCGGACCGTTGTCTTGTTACACTCAGCCCGTCGAGATATCGGTGCCCGAGGGGGCCGCGGTATCGGTCGTCACCGGCGGAGGGTTCGCCGAGCCTCACTCTCCCAGCCAAGTGGTAGGCATGCGGCTAGCGATGGTCTACCGCCTGCGCGTGACGGGGGTGCCGAACTACGAAGAGACAGAGGTCTACCCAACGGTTGAGCTGATCGATCGGCTCTACCCGCCCGCGGGCAAGATGCTGTCTTTTCCGGTGCCGATCGAGCTCACCAAGGAAGACCTTCAGTTTGCCGCTCAGGGGTCGTTCGTGACCCGAGTGGTGTATGTCGAGGACCCTGCTCAAGCACTTCCCGTCGAACAGAAAGAAGGCGTCCACTGGTTCGAGGCTCGGCAAGGCGAAGACCCTCTCGTCACCGCTGACATGCTGGGTCGCCCCATAGCAATCGTCCGGATCGGCGCCCGCCGGCCGCCCGAGATGTCGCCCGACGGCGTCTTCTCGTACGGCAGCCCGCCGATCGAGCTGTACGACAACCTCCCGCAGACCTACCGCGAATGAGCCCGCCCAGCATGAGCCGATCGGACTCCATTCCGCCCGCACCCCCCTGCCCCGCCCTGCCCCAATGGTTTCGTTGGGCGATCTTAGCGGTGGCCGTGGCGATGCTTTCCGCCTGTCAGTCGTCGCGGTTCGCGCTCGATCAGCATCCCGGATCCGATAACCGGCTCGCCGCGTCGCGGAACGCGTCGCCTCCCCGCGGCAACGTGGACTATGCAACCACGCAGAACACCGTAGCCCAGGCAGCTTATATCGAGTCGTCTCCGAGTGATTGCATCGGTGGGTGCGAAGCCCCCGCTGCCTGCCCGACCGGCTCGTTCGGCAACGGCTGCTGCCCTTCTTGCGCACCGTGCGCCCCATGCAACGGACCAACTCCCAGCGACGAGATCATCTGCGACGGCGGCGATTACGGCCCGGAGGTCGGCGTGCGTGCCGATTGGACCATCGACGGCCTGGGGCAGCAGGACACAGTTGCCCACTACGACACACTGGACGGCCAGGTGCTAGTGGAGCCAAGCAACCGGGTTTGCATCTACGCACCACGTTTCGGTGCGGTGCGTCGTGTAGTCTCACTCGTGGAGGACGAGCAGCGTATCCGGCTTGGCGCCATGGTTGAAGACATTCAGCCGGTCCGAGCCGACGACGTGCTAGAACCCAGCACAACGCTGCAGAACTTGCAGCCGATCGCCAAGATCGGCGAGCTGCCACCAGGGCTGCTGCTCCAGCGCCAACAAGCCGGCGAGATGGAAGCCAGGGTTGTCATCCGCGAAGTGCGCGACATGATCAAGCCCTACTGCAACGTCCAAGTCGTGAAACTCGGTTTGGTCGACAATGCGGAGAAGCCTTGGCTTGCCAAGAGCGCGCTTGCCGCACTGACCTGGACCGGCGATCAGGCCGTCCAGGTAACCATCGGCGGGAAGTCGGTTCAGGCGTTCACGTCGGCGCTCCAGCCAGGCGTTCTGTACGGCCTCGAGGAGCCCGAACCCTGCTTGCGACTTATCAAACTCGCCTCGACAGACCACGCCAAGCCGGGCGAGATCGTCGAGTTTACGCTGCGGTTCGACAATGTGGGCGGTCAGACGATAGGCAACGTGACCATCGTTGACAATCTTGCTACCCGGCTCGAGTACGTGCCGGACTCCGCCTCGTCGAGCATTGCAGCGGGCTTCTCGACCAGCGAGAACGGCCAGGGATCGCTCGTCCTTCGGTGGGAGATCAAAGACCCACTCGAAGCTGGCAAGGGTGGCGTCCTCCAGTTCAAAGCGCGCGTTCGTTAGTGGCTTCGGCCATCGGCTCGCCGAGGAGCATGCCCGGCGAGCGTTCTTCTTCTGAGTGGGACAAGCGGGAGAGAGTGGCTTTCGGCGCCAGCGTGTACTACAACACGCGATCCGCTCCCCCCTCCCCTTCCACGCCCGATGCCCTACCTTTCGTTCGCCGCGATCTGCCTGCTCTTCGGATCAAACTTCATCTTGATGTCCGAAGCAAAAATGGCACTTGGCCCCATGGTCATCGGCTTGGGGCGGGTGATTGGCGCTGCGGCGGTGCTGGTCCCGCTCTGGTGGATGAGATCTAGCCGCGAGGTCGTGCCTCGCCACCGCTGGCCCGCGCTCGCCTGGGTGGCGTTGCTGGCCACTGCGTACCCGTACGCTATCCAGCCCCTGCTGATCGCGAGGGCGCACAACCACAGTTTCTTTGGCGCCCTGGTATCCTTGACGCCGCTAGCGACGATCGCGGTCTCCATTCCTATGCTCGGGGTCTGGCCATCCTCCCGACAGTTGCTCGGCGTCCTAGGAGGTTTTGGGTTCCTCGCCCTCCTGGTCTTTGACGGGATTGATAGGTCGATGGAATGGTGGGTGCTGCTGTTGGGCGTCTCGATTCCCTGTTGCTACGCTACCGCCAATACCTACCTCAAGAGGACGCTGGCGGACCTGCCATCGCTCTCCGTCACCTCGGGCATGATGGTCATGTCGGCCGCCATGCTCGTCCCGTTCGCTGCTGCGGAGCCCAAGATGCCCTGGCCACGGCCTGAGCACCCCGAACAGTGGGTCGCCTCGCTTGCCGCGGTCGCCGTGCTGGGCGTTCTGGGCACAGGGGTCACCATGTGGCTGTTCGTCGGCTTGGTGCAACAGCATGGCCCGCTGTTCGCGGGGATGACGACCTACGTGGTCCCGCTGGTGGCGGTGTTGTGGGGCGCATTCGACCGCGAGAAGATCACTCTCTATCAGATGGTGTCGATTTTCGGCGTGCTTTCGATGGTCGCTCTGGTGCAATACGGGATGGTCGGCGCGACCCAACGGTTGGAGCAAACAGGCGATTTATCGGAGCGGCTTCCACGCGTAAGATAGCCGAGTCAAAGCTCTGACATCCATTGCACTCCCAGACGGTTTTTTCGATGCATCCCTGGATCGCCCAACGCACCCAGTACGTCGACAGCTCTGGCATCCGCAAGGTATTCGACCTTGCCGCCAAGATGCGAAACCCAATCAACCTCTCTATCGGGCAGCCAGACTTCCCGGTGCCCGACGCGGTCAAAGAGGCCGCGATTGCCGCGATCCGTGAGGACCGCAATGGGTACAGCCTGACGCAGGGAATGGGTTGCCTGCGGGACAAGCTGCAAGCGGAGGTCGATCAACAACTGGGCCATGCCGACCGACGCGTGCTCGTCACCAGCGGCACCAGCGGCGCCTTGGTGTTGGCGATGCTCGCTCTCGTGGATCCCGGCGACGAGGTAATCTGCCTCGACCCGTACTTTGTGATGTACCCCGCCCTGTCACAGATGGTGGGCGGGAAGATCGTGAAGGTGGATTCCTACCCAAAATTCCGCATCGATATCGATAAGCTGCGCGCCGCGATTACGCCACGCACCAAACTCATCTTGTTCAACAGCCCGTCGAACCCTACCGGCGTTGTCGCTACGCAGGCCGAAGCCCGGGCGGTTGCGGAGCTGGCGGCCGAGCGAAACATTGCACTTCTCTCAGACGAGATCTACCGACGGTTCTGCTACGACGCGCCGCTCGCCAGCCCCGCGCACTGGAACGACCGAACCATCGTCACCGACGCGTTTAGCAAGGCTTACGGAATTACCGGGTGGCGGATCGGCTTTATGCATGGGCCGGCAGAACTAATCGAGAAGATGACCATGCTGCAGCAGTACACCTTCGTCTGCGCCCCGCACCCGCTGCAGTACGGGGCGGCGGCGGCCATGGACGTGGACATGCAAGAGCACATCGACGCCTACCGAGTGCGGCGGAACCGGCTCGTCTCGGGGCTCCGCGACCTTGGCTATGAGGTCAACGACCCCGGGGGGGCTTTCTATGCCTTTCCGAAAGTCCCGGATGGGAAGGGCACGGCTACCGAGTTCGTGGCGCGCTGCATCGAGCGGGAGCTGCTGGTGATCCCCGGCGGGATCTTCAGCGGGAAGGACACCCATTTCCGCATCAGCTATGCCGCCCCGATCAAAACCATCGACCGCGGGCTGGAGGTGCTGGGAAAACTCCGGTGATTCTGAGGAATAGGCGCGGCCCTCGGGTCGCGTTTGCTCAACCAAGTGAGCCCAGCGTCAGTAATCTTGAACGCAAGCGGGCCCGGACGGCTCATGACCGTCCGGGCCCGATTCCTGCTCCGTCGCCTACTCGACTTCCGGCGGCCCACGCTTCAATGAAGAAAGGTGGGGTCCCGGGATTGAACGTAGGCGACGCTGGGTCTGATTCTATGAAGTCTCGTCGTTGGAGTCAGTCTTTGCCGCTATGCGCTCTTCGCCTCCGGTTCTTGAGGCGAGAACAGCCGCTCACGTCCTTCCACAACGCCGTCGGTCACCAGGTAACGACTGCCGCGTGCTTGGTCGGGCAGGTCGAACATGATGTCGAGCATCACTGTTTCAATGATCGACCGTAGACCCCGTGCTCCTGTCTCTCTTTCGTGCGCTTTGCGGGCAATCGCTCGCAGCGCCTCGTCCGTAAACCGCAGGTCGGCCTCTTCCATCGAGAAGAGGTGCTGATACTGCTTGGTAAGCGCGTTCGCCGGCTCGGTAAGGATCCGCACCAACGCGTCTTCGTCCAGCGGCCGAAGGCTGCTGACTACCGGGAGCCGGCCCACCAACTCCGGGATCAACCCGAATTCGGTGAGGTCGTCCGAGTTCACCTGCGCCAGCGCTTCCGACCGGCTGATTTCATCGGACTGCGTGCGGTCCTGACTGAAACCAATCGAACGCTTACCCAGACGTTTCCGCACGATATCCTCGACCCCGGCGAATGTGCCGCCGCAGATAAAGAGGATGTTCGTGGTGTCGAGCTGGATGTACTGCTGCTCGGGGTGTTTGCGTCCCCCTTGCGGCGGCACGTTCGCCGTCGTCCCTTCAAGCATCTTCAGCAGAGCCTGCTGAACGCCCTCTCCGGAGACGTCGCGCGTGATCGACACGTTCTGGCTGGTCTTGCCGATCTTGTCGATCTCGTCGATGTAGAGCACGCCCCGCTGGGCCGCTTCGATGTCGAAGTCCGCGGCGTGCAGCAGCTTCAGCAGCAGGTTCTCTACGTCCTCGCCCACGTAACCAGCCTCGGTGAGCGTGGTCGCGTCGCCGATGGCGAACGGCACGTTCAGGCTCTTGGCGAGCGTCTTGGCGAGCAACGTCTTGCCGCAGCCGGTCGGGCCGACGAGCAGGATGTTGGACTTGTCGATCTCGACCTCGCCCTCGTCCTCGGCAGCCACGAGCCGCTTGTAGTGGCTGTGAACCGCCACCGCGAGCACCCGCTTGGCGGATTCCTGGGCGATCACGTAGCGGTCGAGCTCCGCCACGATCTCGCGAGGGGTTGGGATACGGGTAAAGAGCTGCTTGCTCGAACCGCGGCGTTTGCGTTCCTGGTCCAGAATGCTCTGGCACAGTTCGATGCACTCGCCGCAGATATAAACGTCGCCCGGTCCTTCGACCAATGGGCCCACGTCGCGGTAGCTCTTACGGCAGAAGGAACAAAAAGCGTTCCGGCGCGAGGCGCCGGCGCGTCGGGTTCCAGTGATGTCTTTTCCAGAGGGCATAAACTCTCCTTCCCCGTCGTGATGCGACGTGTGGCCCGCACCCGGCGCCATCGCCGGTTGCCACACCCGTCCTCCTTAATTGCCGCTCGCTATCCACACACCAACGTCTTCGGTTCAAGAGAAACGCCGGGCGGTCTTGGCCGGCGCCATCTCCCTCAAGCTAACTCTACGGTTTCCGATTCGAGTGTTGGTCTGCTTCGTCACCTTCTGGCGGGGCGTCCTTGTCCACGCTCTCTTCGAGCAGGGTACGGCTCCATCTACGCAACGCACACGACGGGCGTTCGGGGCGGAGCGAAGGGGCTCCCCGTAATTCTCAGCCAGCGTCTTGCGCCGGCCGCCCTAAGCCTCGTCGTCGTTATCCCTTAGCTCCGTTCGGAGCTCCGTTGCTAGCTGCGTCCTAATTGTTCGGTATTCCTCGTCGCTCAGCCCACCCCGTGCATGCAATTCACGGAACTTAGTCAGCAGCTCGCCCGTCTCTGGCGTGTCCTCAGCGCTACCACCGCGCAACTTTTTCATGAGCCAGAACCCAGACCCCGCCAAAGCAAGAATCAGCGCCAACCACAACGCCGCCTGCGCCAGCGCATTGAGTGACGCCGTTTGTGCTATCGGAAGAATCGTCGGCACCTGACCGGCAAGCTCCTGACCACCACTGGTTGATACTGCCATCTCTGCGAGTTCCTGATTATGACGCCTCGGCGGGCCGCGGTCCATCAAGGCGCCGATTGCCCAACCGCCAAAGCCCGCAACTTCGTGCGTTCTTGGCCAACTCGCGCCGCCGGACTACTGGGCGGGGAGCCGATCGGGGAGCTCCGGGGCTCCGATAGTCTTCTATAGCGCCACGCCCCCTACCCCGCCCGCAATCCGACCGTGCCCAGCAAGACACCGCCCAAACAGCGATTTTCCCGCCGCTTTTGCGCCGGCGTGGTCGCTGTTTGGTGCTGCGGAGCGGGCGGGTTGGCCGGCGCACAGATCGCTGAGACCGACCTCCCCGCGGCCGTCTACTGGGGGCAGGACGTATTTGTCATCCCCTATCAGTGGAGTCCAGAAACCGACCCCTCCATGGCGACCGAGGTGGTGCTCTACGGCTCCACCGACCGCGGCGTGACTTGGCAGGAGGTCACCCGGGCCCGGCCCGACGTGCGGTCCTTTGTCTACCGGGCCGCCGCGGACGGCGAATTCTGCTTCTGCGTGAAGACGCTTGATCGCAACGGGCGGTCGTGGCCCGCGGGCGCCTGCGTCACGGAGTTGCGGGTGGTCGTAGACACGTCTATCCCTCGGCTCGGCAAGCTGGAATCGTCGCGGCGAGGGGCTCAGGTAGCCGTTGAGGCCAAGATCGAAGAGCCGAACCTCGATCGTGCCGCGGTGACAATCGCCGTCCGCTCGACGCTCAACCCCGATTGGCAATCGCTCCCCGTCGACATCCAGCCGACCGCCGGGGGCGCCACCGTCAGGGCGAGCGTTCCCAGCAATATGACGGGCGATTTTGAGGCCCGCCTTTCGGCCCGCGACGCCGCAGGCAACCCCGCCGCCATTGGCGCTGTCTTCAATGCCCGCTTGATCGCCGAGTCTGGCTCCCCCTTCCAGTCGGTAGCGGCGAGCAGCTCCGGACCGCCCCCCAGCGACGCCTGGCCGGCCCGTGCTCGCGTCGAATCCCCCGCCGGGATGATCGCCAACCCGTTCGATTCCCCACACGCCATGGCGCCGCCCTCGCCCGCGCCCGCGTCTGCAACTGCTCAGCCCGGCCCTCGGCTGGAGGCCGAAACCAGCTCCGGCTGGCGGTCGGCGCCGGCCGACGCCTGGCCCGCTGAGCGTGACTCCATGCCAATCCAAACCACGCGCGCCCCCGCGCCCCGCGGCGGCCCGTTCCGCTCTGCTTCGCTCCAACAAACCGCGCCAACGAGCGACTGCGTCTACTCGGCTACCCCGCGGTTTGCGCTGGAGTACGACCTCAGCAGCGTTGGGCCTTGGGGGGTCGAGCGGATCGAGGTGTGGTGCACCGAAGACGGCGGGAAGACCTGGCGCCAGAACGCCATCGACTCCGACAACCGCAGCCCGGCCCACGTCGAGACGCCGGGCGCCGGCGAATACGGGTTCCGTATCGTGGTCCACAGCGTCGGCGGGCTCGACCCCGCCCGGCCCATGCCCGGGGACGCACCGGAAGTTCGCGTCATAGTCGACGTCACCCCGCCCGAGGCCGCCATCACCGGCGCCGCCCAAGGGGAGGGCTACTTCGGCGACCACCTGATCCTGCGATGGGAGGCGTCCGACCGGCAGTTGGCCGACCGCCCCGTCACCCTCTCTTACAGCAGCCGGCCCGACGGGCCGTGGTCGCCGATCGCCGCAAACCTGGAGAATACCGGCCGGTTCGCCTGGAAGATCCAACGCCACCTCCCCAACGCGGTGTTCATCCGTCTCGAAGCACGCGACGCCGCTGGCAACCGCCGGGCCGCGGTCACGCCGCAGCCCATCCCGGTCTCGCTGCCAGAGGCCTCGGGGCAGATCCGCGGCATCCGCCCGGTCGCGGCAGACCCGTCGGCCTGGCCCGCGGCCCGATAGCATACGTGCGCGAGCCCCCGTGTCGGCGGCGGCCTGGTCCGCCGATGGCCGCCCGTCATCCGCTGTTGGCGGCAGCGGCGATCGGCTACGCTCGGACCCATGGCCAAGGCGTCTACCAACACGACAACGGCGCTCGAATTCCTCTCCGCGCAGCGGGAGGGCGCCCCCCCCACGCTGGTCGCCGTCTTCGGCGACGAGGGCTTCCTGGCGGGCGAGGTGATCCGCGAGCTCCGCACCCGGCTCTGCGGCGACAGCGACGGCCTTGCGTGGCGAGAGTTCGAAGACCCGTCGTGCGAGTGGCGCGACGTGCAAGACGCCGTCGTCTCGGTAAGCCTGTTCGGCTCCGAGTCCAGCGTCGCCGTGGTCCGCGACGCAGACAAATTTGTCTCCAACAACCGCGACCGCCTGGAAGACTTCTGCGGCCGAGAATCCGAAGGGACGCTCGTGCTGCAGGTCTCCTCGTGGCCCAGCAACACCCGGCTCGCCAAGGCTGCTGCCGGATGCGGGCTTGCGATCGACTGCCGCGTGCCCGACCGCGGCGCCGAACGCACCAAGTTCTTGAAAGAGCTGCGGGGGTGGCTGAAGAAGCGGGCCAAGTCGCGGCGCCACGTCACGCTGGCCGACTCCGCGATCGACGCCATGGTCGACCTGCTGCCGCTCAGCGTCGGATTGTACGACCAAGAAGTCGCTCGGCTCGCGGTGGTCGCCGCTAGCGAATCGGTCCCCGTGACCACGATCGACGGCGACTTCGTGCTGCGGCACGTCGGCGGCTGGCGGGCCCGGCAGGCGTGGGACCTGATCGACGCCGCGGCCGACGGCGACGCGGCCGAGGCCCTCAAGCAGCTCGACCTGCTGCTGATGGCCGGCGACTCGTCGATCGGCATCCTGGCCCAGGCCTCGGCGTCGCTCCGCCGGCTCGCCACCGCGACGCAGCTCTTCCAGCAAGCGGAATCCCAGGGCCGGCGGGCGTCGCTGCGAGAGGCGGTCCAGCGGGCGGGGACGCCCCCGTTCGCCCTCGACAAGGCCGAACGGCAGCTCAAGCAGATCGGCCGCGACCGGGGCGCCCGGCTGGCCGGTTGGCTGCTGGAAGCCGATCTGGCGATGAAGGACCACAGCTCGAAGCCCCACCAGGCCCGCATCGTGCTTGAGCGGCTGCTGGTCCAGCTCTCCAAACAGGCCGACGCCCGGGCCGCGGGCCGCCGCTGAAGCCGGGCGATCGCTCTTGCCCCGACCGGCCTGAACCCCTAAACCCGCCGCTCGGGGGCGAGCTGCGCCCCGCAATCGACCTCGATTCAGGGCCCGGTGATGGCAAGCCCCAAGTTTTGGAAGGAACAAGTCCGCCCACGCTGGAAGCGGTTGTGGCTGGGCGTCACCGGCCGCCGCCCCGTGATCCGCCGCCGAGTGTTGGCCGCCGGCGCCGCCGACGTCCCCTTCCTGCCGCTGGATTCCCCCGCCGGCTGCGACTTCGACTACCCAGGCCGCCCCGCTTCGGGCCGCCCGGCCGACCGGCTCTCGAGCTGCTTGTGCATCGAGTCGCAGCTCACCAGCCCCGCGTTCGCGTACTGGCTCGACCAGATCGGCGTGAAGCCCCGCATGCACCGCAAGCTGTGGGAGCAGGCCTACCTGCTGCAAGCGCTGTACGAACGCGGCCTGCTGGCGCCCGGGAAGCGCGGCCTCGGGTTCGCTGTGGGCGAAGAGCCCCTGCCCCGCATGTTCGCCGAGCGCGGCTGCGAGATCGTCGCCACCGACCTCGACCAGGCCGACCAGCGCGCCCAGGCGTGGCGCGAGACCAACCAGCACATGAGCAGCGTGGCGGTCGCCGGCCAGATCGTCCGCGGCAGTAGCGGCGGCGACACCGGCAGCGTCCAGTACCGGCACGTCGACATGAACCACATCCCCGAAGACCTCACCGGGTTCGATTTCACCTGGAGCACCTGCTCGTTCGAGCACTGCGGCTCGCTCCGGCTCGGACAGGAGTTTATCTGGAACCAGATGCGCTGCCTCAAGCCCGGCGGCGTCGCGATCCACACCACCGAGTTCAACCTCACCAGCAACCGCCGGACGATCGACAACCGCTCGACCGTCATCTTCCGCCGGCAAGACATCGAAGCGATGGTCCGCGAGCTCGTAAGCCAGGGCCACCACGTCGAACCAATCTCGCTCGACCCCGGCCAGCAGCGTTTCGACCGCCACATCGACTGGCCCCCCTACACCCAGGACCGTCACCTGCGGCTGATGCTCAAGCGCTACGCGGCCACGTCCATCGGCCTGATTATCCGCAAAAACGCCGCCGTGGCCGAGCGGCGTGCGTAGGCCGGCGGGTTTTGTCCTTTTGTCCGGTGTCCCACGGGGCGATTTTCGGACAAAACCCCCCCTCGATCTCAAAAACTCCCTGCCTGCGCGGTCTAACCGCGCCGCAGTGGTCTGCATCGACGCTCCCGGGGCGGACATAGCGGACACCTAGCGGACACCTAGCGGACAAAATCCCGCGACGATCTCCGGCGGCGGCGATCCCGAAATAGCGTCGATTATCGCCGATTACGGAGGGGCCGCGGGCGGCATTTTTAGCCACTTGGGAGGCCCCGGCGGTTGTCCGCGATTCAGGGGCTGGCGCGGTTGCAGGTCCGCCACACAGAAGCGATAAGGATCGGGCGGCGGGGCGTCGTCAGAGGCGCATTCCCGGGGCCGACGTTGGGGCGTGGTTGGGACGCGCCGTCAAACGCGCCATTGAGGAGTCGCAGTCATGAGAGAAAGCGATCGCTACGTGAAGATTGTCAGAATTTTGCATTAGAATCGGCCAAACCAATTCAATCCTGGATCGGCAAGTGCGATGCTCGGGATCTCCCGTCTGCGGCTGTTCAGCCTAGTCTGGTGCGTAGCACTCTACATCGCGTTCCAGTGAATCGATCGCTTTAGGCTGCCCGATGACGGCCCGCAGATCGAGACGCAACCGATAGCGGGGGTTCTCTTCTTGCTGCTCGCAACCGTGCTCAGCGTCACGACAATGGTTTGTATGGCGGTGCTTTTGGGATGGTTTGCCTCGGCGTGCTTTCACGGCGGCTCAAACGCGGCCGATGGCCGGAAGCGCTAACTGCTAGGGACACCCGGAGAGGTTCCGTCGTTTCGTTCGTTTTGGCTGGGCATCGCTGGCTGGTCGCCATGCTCCACGCTTGGATGGACATGGCGCCCGGCCGGGACAACTTAGCTGCGGTAAAACGAGTTCACTTAGCCGGACAGTTGCGTTTCTGCGCTCGGCCGCAGAGGGGGGGCATGATTGACTGCGGAAATAGGCATCTCCGCGTGCCACGGCCGCCGCGGGGCCCCAATCCGCCGGATTTCCTGCGTCCTTTCTCTGCTGGCTCCGTCTGTTTGTTCGGAAGCGGCTGACGTTCAACCGCGACGACCTCGAAACAACAGGAGCAGAACCATGCAATCCCCATCCCCCGAAACCGGCAGCAAGACGGTGTGTTGTGTCCCGTCCGGATGTTGCCCCCCGACAAACTGCTGTGCACCGCCGGTCTGCTGTGCACCGCCGGTCTGCTGCGTGCTGGCGGGCTGCTGCGTCTCGGTAGACTGCTGTGTGACGGCGGACTGCTGCGTCCCATCGCGGCCGAAGTGCGACTGAGACGCATTGATGAAGACGCAACCCACGACCGATGCGATCTGGTCACACCTGAGTCTGGACCTCCGGCGGTTCATTCGCCGCAGGGTCCCCGACGATCATGTCGCCGACGATCTCCTCCAAGAGACGTTCATGCGGGTCCACCGCAACATCGGAACGCTCCAGGATGCGGAACGACTGGCGGCGTGGGTGTACCAGATCGCTCGGAACGTGGTCCACGATCACCACCGCGGGACCAGGGATCCGACCTTGGCGCTCACTGACGTCGAGCACGTGAGCGACGAAGCCCAAGACCCGCAATCCGGCTGTCGAGACGCCACTTGGTTGCAAGAGATGATCCAGTTGTTGCCGGACGGCTATCGGCAAGCGGTGCAGATGGCCGAGATCGAGGACAAGCCGCAGCAGTTCGTCGCTGACCGGCTCGGCCTCTCGCTCTCCGGCGCGAAGTCCCGGATTCAACGCGGCAGAGCCATGCTAAAGGGTGTTCTCGAACGTTGCTGTTCGTTCGAGTTGGACGCTCGCGGCCGAGTCATGGGGTGCGATCCCAAGCCCAACCAGCAGGAGTGCCGGGAGTGTGGAGATTGAAACGCATGGCTTCAACAGCGGCGCCCCAGCCGTGCCACCAGCCGCAGTTGTGCTAACGCATTGACGAAGCGGAGGAGCTTTACCGGCAGGATGGCAAGCCGGTCCTTCCGGCGACCGCGAATCGCGATCTGGCGAACAGATTGCCTGTTGGACAGAACATCTTGAACGCGAGGCGACTAGCCGCACCCCTCCTCGGTGGACTACCGACCTCCGCTCGGCTGATCGGCCCACCCGCGCTCGGCTAGGTCACGCTCCAACCCCTCCGCCGACCTGAACACCACCGCATCGAGCCCCGCCTCAATCGCCCCCGCGATGTTGTCCTCGCGGTCGTCGACAAAGAACACCTCCCCGGCGGGGACTCCGGCGCGGTCGATCGCTTGCTCGTAAATCGCACGGTCGGGCTTCATGCTCCGGGCCTCGTAGCTGAGCACGGCGTGCTCAAAACACTCGGTGAGGATCGGCCAGCGGCCGTCGGTGACGATGCGCCAGTGGGTGGGGTTGGTGTTGGAGAGGATCCCCATCCGGGCGCCCCCCGCGTGCAGCCGGCGGACGAGCTGCCAGGTCTGGTCGATGGGGGCAAAGATGTCGCTGGCGGCCAGGTCGAGGGCCGCGCGGTCGGGGCGCGAACCCAGCTCGCCGCACAGGTGCTCGTAGTAGTCGGGCTCGGTGATTAGGCCCTGCTCGTACCGCCACTGGGCCGAACTCTGGGCGGGGCCGTCCAGCGTCGCGGCGCGGACTTTTGCTTCTTCCAGCCGAACACCCCGGCCACCTGGTGGGTCATGCGGTCGTGGCAGAACGACAGCAGCACGTTGCCGAGGTCGACGTACAGGAACTTAGGCGTGGGCATGGGGCCGGATTGGGTTTGGCGCGATGGCTATCATGTTTACTTCCCGGCGACGCGGTTCGAAGCTCCCATGCTGCAAGATGCATGGCCATCGCTGGCCGCCGTGTTCGCGTTACGCTGGGCCGAAGTTGATTGGCTGCGGATTCGTCGTGGGCTACAATCCAACCCATGCAGTCACTCGACTTTCAATGCCTGACGTGCGGCAAGCAGTTCCGCGGCAAGCTGCCGGAGGGCGTGGCGGCGGGTGACGCCGTATTGCCTGCTTGCCCCAAGTGCGGGGGGACGCTGGCTGTGCAGCGGCGGCCAGTCGAACCGCCGCCCGCGGCGCCCCCGGAAACTGCGCCGGTGCTGCAACCCCAACCGACGCCGCCGAACGAACAAGACAACCCGCTTCCCGTGGGACTTGATCGGCCGGCGGCGCCGTCGCGTCGGCCTTGGTTTGGCCCGGTCGGAGTGGGCGCCGTGCTGGTGCTGGTGACGGCGGGGGCGACCGCCTTTTTCTGCTTGACGCACTTCAGCGCGGAAGTGGATCGGCAACTGGCCGGGGCGCCCGTCGAGCCCGATTTCGACCTGGCCGCTGAGGCGCCGCTGGAGCGGAACATTTGGCTGCCGCAGGAAGATCGCGCGGGGCCGGCGGCGCGTGCAGGGGGCGCCGATCGCCAGCCGGCGCCGTCGCGCGTGGTGAATGACGCACTCCCGACGGGGGGCGCAAGACGGCGACTGCCGGCGGCTTACGCAGACGACATCGACGTGATCGGCGCCGGCGCCCCGGGGCTCGCGTACGATTGGCCGCGGGGGCAGTACTACACGTTCGACTACGCATGCGAGGCCGATGGGCCGACCCACACCATCACCACCGCCGGCGCCTGCCGGATGGGGGTCGGCCCGACCTGGTCGGAAGCGCTCGATGGGAAGGATAGTCCTTCGGCCGCGGCCGAAGAGCCGCCGCCGAGCGAAGCGCGGCCGACGGACGAAGAGGGGTTCGACGGGTTCGGGACCGCGTTCGTCGTGAGCGCCGACGGCCACCTGGCGACGTGTGCGCACGTGGTGAAGAATGCCGAGCGGTTGTCCGTCACGCTAGGAGAGCAGGCGTACGACGCGCGGGTCGTGGTGCTGGACACAGAGAACGACCTCGCGCTGCTGAGGGTCGAGGGCCAGGGCCTCGAGCCGCTGGCGCTTGCGGACTCGGACGGCGCCGAGTTGGGGGACGATGTGCGGGTGGTTGGCTACCCGCTGTCGCCGTTGCTGCGGGCGCGGCTCAACGTCACGCGCGGGATCGTCTCCAGTCGGCTCGCCGAAGAAGACGGCGGCCTGTTGCAGGTGGACGCGGCGGTCAACCCGGGCAACAGCGGAGGCCCGGTGGTGAACGCCCGCGGCGAGCTGGTCGGCGTCGCCATGGCGCGGATCTCGCACGTTGAAATCTCGAACATCGGCTTCGCGGTTCCGTCGAACGCCGTTCGCGCAATGATGGAGCGACGCGGCGTTCGCGCGTCGGGGTCCGAGGCAGCGGCCGAGTCAGGTTCGTTGCAGCGCGTCGCCAAGGGGGTCGCCCTGGTGCGTGTCACAACGGCGGCGGTGGCAAGCCAGCGTGTGCAGTACGCCTGTACGCAGGACCGCCGCGCGGCGCCGGGGGACGGGGTGACCTGGCAGGAAGGAGAAACGACGGAGGTGGGCCATTTCCGACTCACCGGCGACGGCGGCGTGAGCGATCACGGCGGCGCCATGCGGCTCCCCTTCTTTTTCGAGCACCCGGTCCACTGGTTGCTTGACCCGTTGGACCCAGAGGGCGAGCCGGAGTGGGAGGTCGAGGAAGAACGCTTGCTGACGGTGTCAGACGAAGCTCAGCGGGGAGGGGTCGGTCACTACCGCAGGATCCTTGCTGGCGGCGGCGCCAGTCGCGGCATGGGGGGCTTTGCAACGCCCCGCCTGGCGACCCGTTCGCCCTTCTACCAGCAGAGCACGCGGACGGTGTACCACGCATCGATACGGAACTCGTACGGATTGGCGCGAACCGAAAAGGACCGCATCGGCATCCGCAAGACGGTGCGCGTTGAGGCAACGGATGTGAGCGGCCGGCCCACGTTTCGGATCGATGGCAACGGCAGCGTGTGGTTCTCGCTGAACGACCGGGCGCCGCTGGAGGGGAGACAGGCGCTCGACTTCCGCTGGCTGCGCGGCGGTGGGGAGGAGGAGGTGGTCCCGCTGGTATTCTCTTTCCGTCGGCGCCCCTTCAACAAGGCCGAGATGGAATCGAAGGCCGCCGCAATCGCTCAGCGGCTGCGCGCGGAACGGGCGACGCAAACAGAGCAGGACAGGCAGGCGTCGCTGACGGACCGGCAGCGGATCATCGAGGCGCGGGATGGGCTCCGCTCCCCAACCAAGGGCGGCCCGAGCCGCTTCAAGCACGTGAGCGCTCTGATCTCGCTGCCGGTCGACCCAGAGCTTCGCGCCGAAGTGGCCGCGGCATTGCTCGATGTCGCGCAAGGGAGCGATTCGATAGACCGCACAATAACGCTTCGAGCTCTGCAGCGATGGGGCGACGTGTCACAGGTCCAGGCATTAGTCACCCTGCTGCGGTCCACGCCGGACGTCGACCGGAACGTCCTGCTGGAGACCATCTGCAGGTTGGGGGACGAAACGGTGTTCGACGTCGTCGTCGCAGAGGTCGGCCGACCGGACCGCGGGTTCGGCGGCATGGCGCGGCGCTCCTGCGAGGACGCGCTGATCCGCTTCGGGGCCCGGTCCGAAGCTCCCATGCGTGACCTTCTCACCAGCCGCGACGACGACGTGGTCGAGTCCGCCTGCCGCGTGCTGGAGTCAATAGGCGGGCCGGAAAGCCTCGACGCGCTGCGGAAGGCGCGGGCGCAGGCCGATGGCTTCACCGGGCATCGGATCGACGGCGCCATCCGCGCGATCGAGGGTCGTCAGGCGGGCTCCCACCCTCAACTTGCGTCACGATCATCGTCCGGTTCCCCGGTGCGCCAAGTTCCGACGAAGCCAGACCCGGGGCGCGAGGCGGTCGCCGCGCTGGCGAATATCGGGGGTCGTAGCCTCGACGCCGAAGGGTGGCTGATCAAGCTTTCCAACGCTGCGCCCGAGCCCGAGCTCCGCCACGCGGCGCTCGCCCAGATCACGCCCCGGCTGGGGAAGAGCAACCCCTCACAGGTGGTTCTGGCAGCGGCAGCGGCCCTGGCGGTCTGGGGGGACGAGAGCCATGCGCCACTGCTCAATGAATGGCTCCCGCGCGCGCGGACCCCCCGTGCCCGCAAGGCGCTGTTTGCCGCCCTGGCGGAGGTAGGCGACGCCCGCACGGCCGAACTGCTGTTGCCGATGCTGTCCGCCCCAACGCTAGATCTTCAGGCGTGCCGGGCGTTCCGCGTCCTTAGCGCCGACAGCGAACGGACGCTCATCGAGATGCTCGGCTCGCGCGACGCCATGCAACGCGCCGCAGCGGCGGAGGCGCTCGGCCGGGCTGGCTCGCCGGCCGTTGAGTCCCGGCTGATCACCTTCCTGGAAGCCGAGGGTGACACCATCGCGAGCGAAGCGGCGTTGCAAGGGCTGGCCAGGCTTCGGGTGCGGCATGAGGCGAAGTGACGGCCGCCGTTCGGCGTGAGATCGGGGTCACCCTTCCGCGCCCAACACCCCCCGCGCGGCGAGGTCACGCTCCAACCCCTCCGCCGACCGGAACACCACCGCGTCGAGCCCCGCCTCAATCGCCCCCGCGATGTTGTCCTCGCGGTCGTCGACAAAGAACACCTCCCCGGCCGGCACGCCGGCGCGGTCGATTGCTTGCTGGTAGATCGCGTGGTCGGGCTTCATGCTCCGGGCCTCGTAGCTGAGCACGGCGTGCTCAAAACACTCGGTCAGGATCGGGTAGCGGCCGTCGGTGACGAAGCGCCAGTGGGTGGGGTTGGTGTTGGAGAGGACCCCCAGCCGGGCGCCCCCCGCGTGCAGGCGGCGGACGATGCGCCACGACGCGTCGATGGGGGCGAAGATGTCGCTGGCGGCCAGGTCAAGCGCCGCGCGGTTGGGGCGCGAGCCCAGCTCGCCGCACAGGTGCTCGTAGTAGTCGGGCTCGGTGATTAGGCCCTGCTCGAACCGCCACTGGGGGGATTCTTTGGTCGGGCCCGCGAGCGTCGCGGCGCGGACTCTTGCTTCTTCTACCCCGAACACCGCGGCCACCTGGCGGGTCATGCGGTCGTGGCAGAACGACAGCAGCACGTTGCCGAGGTCGAAGTACAGGAACTTGGGCGTGGGCATGGGGCCGGATTGGGTTCGTGGCTTGGAGCGGTTAGCATAGCCGACGGACGGATTGCCACAAAAAGGCACAAAAACGTACTAGACTGGGTGGCTGGGGTCGGAGGCGTCAGCCGCAGCCCCCAGCAGTGGCTCAGACCACGTTGGCCATTGCATAACGTCCCCACTGAGAGGCAACGGCCTGGAGGCTCCGGCTGACGCCTGCGACCCCAGCCACCCTACTACAAAACCTACTCCCCTGCCCTTCCGATACGTTGATCGCCATGCCCGCTGCTGCCCCCCCTGCTCCCGCGAAAGAATCCTCCACGACAGGCGTGCTGAACAAGTACAGCCGCGTGATCACGCAAAAAAAGAGCCAGGGCGCCAGCCAGGCGATGCTGTATGCCACGGGGCTGACCGAGGAAGACATGCAGCGGCCCCAGGTGGGGATCGCCAGCATGTGGTTTGAGGGGAACCCCTGCAACATGCACCTGCTGGACCTGGCCGCGAAGGTGCGTGAGGGGGTCGTGGCGGCCGGCATGGCGGGGATGCGGTTCAACACCATCGGCGTGTCGGACGGCATCTCGATGGGCACCAGCGGGATGAGCTACAGCCTGCAGTCGCGCGACCTGATCGCCGACTCCATCGAGACGGTCTGCGAGGCGCAGTGGTACGACGCGCTGGTGACGATCCCCGGCTGCGACAAGAACATGCCCGGCAGCCTGATGGCGATGGCCCGGCTCAACCGGCCGAGCCTGATGGTGTACGGCGGCACGATCAAGCCGGGCATCACGCGGTTTGGGGGCCAGAAGCAGGTGCGCGACATCGTTAGCGCGTTCCAGTGCTTCGGCGAGGCGCTGGCCGGCAAGATCACCGAAGAAGAACGGGCCGAGATCGTCCGCAAGAGTTGCCCCGGCGCGGGCGCCTGCGGCGGCATGTACACCGCCAACACCATGGCGGGCGCCATCGAGGCGATGGGGATGGCGCTGCCGCACAGCAGCAGCACGCCCGCGGTCGACCCCAAGAAGCAGCAGGAGTGCCTCGACGCCGGTAAGGCGATCTTGAACCTGCTGGAGCTGGACCTCAAGCCGAGCGACATCATGACCCGCGCGGCGTTCGACAACGCCATCACCTACGTGATCGCGGTCGGGGGCAGCACCAACGCGGTGCTCCACCTGCTGGCGATGGCCCGGGCCGTGAACGTGCCGCTCACCATCGACGACTTCCAAACCATCTCCGACCGCACCCCCTACCTGGCCGACCTGAAGCCGAGCGGCAAGTACGTGCAAGAAGACCTGCACAACGTCGGGGGCACGCCCGCCGTGCTGCGGCTGCTGCTGGACCACGGCATGATCGACGGCAGTTGCATGACCGTCACCGGCAAGACGCTGGCCGAGTCGCTGGGCGCCCAAGCGTCGCTGACCGATGGGCAAGAGGTGGTGATGCCGCTGGACAAGCCGCTCAAAGCGACCGGGCATATTAGGATCCTGCGCGGCAATTTCTGTCCCGATGGCGCAGTGGCCAAGATCACCGGCAAGGAGGGGCTGCGGTTCGAGGGCACGGCCAACTGCTTCGACAGCGAGGAAGACATGCTCCAAGCGCTGGAGGATGGCAAGATCAACAAGGGAGACGTGGTGATCATCCGCTACGAGGGCCCCAAGGGGGGCCCCGGCATGCCGGAGATGCTCACCCCCACCAGCGCCATCATAGGCGCGGGGCTGGGGAGCGACGTCGCGATGATAACCGATGGCCGGTTCAGCGGCGGCTCGCACGGGTTTATCGTGGGGCACGTGACGCCTGAGGCGCAGGAGGGGGGGCCCATCGCGCTCGTGCAAAACGGCGACCCCATCATTATCGACGCGGAGCAGAACGCGGTGACCTGGGGCGTGGACGACGCCGAAATCGCCAAGCGGCGCAAGGCCTGGCAGGCGCCAGCACTCAAAGCGACCCGCGGCACGCTGGGCAAGTACATCCGCTGCGTGAAGAGCGCCAGCGAAGGCTGCGTGACGGACGAAGCCTAACGGCGGCTGGGTGGCTGGGGTCGGAGCCGAAGGCGCAGCCCCCAGCAGCGGCTCGAACCGCGGCTGCGACTGGTGCGCCGCTGGGGGCTTCGGCTGACGCCTACGACCCCAGCCACCCGCCACGCGCTTCCTCCCTCCCTCTTCAGGGGGAGGGGGGGACGCGCGACTGACCTTCACCGCACCGCGGCAACCCTGTACGGTTCCGGCGAATCTCGAACCGGAGCCCGCCGGATGAAGCGCTACCGTACGCCTATTTTTCTTGCCGTTTGGGCCGTCGTCGGCTTGGCGGCGCTCGCGGTGTTGATGCCGTCGCTGCATGTCGCCCGCGATGGAGCGTCCCCCGAGTCCCGCGCCACGATGGAGCGACGCGAGCAGGCACAGCTCGCCGAGATGGAGGCCTACGCTGCGGAGGAGGGGTACCCCGACTTCGACCCCGACATGGCCTACAGCCCCTCGGGAGCGGACGATTGGGCCGAAATTGAACGGGCCGACGACGAATGGGGCAGCGATGCGACCGAAGCGCCCGCGATGGCCGTGCAGCCAGAGTTGAGCCCCGCCGACGGCGTCGCAGCCTCCACGCCCAGCAAGCAGCAGTCCATGAACGCCGGCCCGGCGTGGGCCCACCCCAGATCGAGCGCCGCCCCAGCGGCCGGTTTCAACCAATCACAGCGGATGACGGCGGATAGTGCGTCGCCACACGCCGGGATTATTCGACAAATGAAGGACCCGGAGTCAGCCGCACCCGAGCAGGCCCCTCCCGAGGCCGAGATCGACCGCATCCTGGCCGGACTGAAGTCGGCCAGCATCGCGTTCAACACGCCCGAAGAAATCCCCTACGGCGACTCGGCGGTAATCGAGCTGCGGATGTCGGCCACGCAGGCCCAGTCGAGCCTGGCGGCCGACGTACGCGGCGCGGGCGCCGTAGAGACCGCCCGGGTGAAGTTCGCCAAACTGATGCAGGCAGAACTGACGGGGTTGGGCTTCGAGATCGAGGCGATCACCCCCGACACGCAAGCGATCAGCGGCGCCGAGCCGACCGTCTGGCGGTGGCAGATCGAGCCGGTGCGGACCGACGTGCAGCCGCTGCACCTGACGCTTTCGGCGCGGGTGAAGATCGACGGCGAGAGCGTGATGCGTTCGATCAAGACGTTCGACAAAGAAATCCGCGTCCGCGTGCCGCTCATGCAGCGTGTGGGCGACCTGGTCTTCGGGAACCTAGAGATCGTGTGCACCCTGGTGCTGGCCCCGCTGGCCGCGGTCGCGTGGCGGAAGCTGCGTAAGCCGAAGCAGCCCGTCGCCGAACCCCCGGCCCGCGTCGCAGCGTAGCCAACGCGCCGATGGAGGAAGCCGGGTGGCTGGGGTCGAAGCCGAAGGCGTAGCCCCCAGCGGCCCCCCGAACCCCGGGCTGCGAACGATACGCCGCTGGGGGCTCCGGCTAGCGCCTTCGACCCCAGCCACCCGACGTGGCTTAGCAAGTGTGCTAACTTAGGGCCATGCAAGGCCCCAGGATTAGCCGCGACGAGGCGCGTCGCTTCGACCGCTACGCGATCGAAACGCTGGGCGTCCCCAGCATCGTGCTGATGGAGAACGCGGCCCGCGGCTGCCTTGAGGTTCTGCTGAACCAAGAGTCGCCGGGCCCCTACTTGGTTTGCTGCGGCAAGGGGAACAACGCCGGCGACGGGTTTGCCCTGGCCCGGCTGCTGCGGACTGAGGGGCGTGAGGTACGCGTGGCGTTGTTCGCGGCGCCCAGCGAGCTGGCGGGCGACGCGCTGCTGAACTACGAGGTCCTCACCCGGCTCAACGTGCCGATCCTCGACGCCTCGGTCGCAGAGTCGGAGGAAGCGCTCGCCACGGCGCTCGGCGCGATGCCCGAGGGCTGGATCATCGACGCGCTGCTCGGGACCGGCGCCACCGGCGCGCCGCGTCCACCGCTCGACGCCGCGATCCGCTGGATGAACGCCCAAGGCGCAAGCCGGCTAGCGGTCGACCTCCCCAGCGGCCTCGACTGCGACACGGGCGAACCGGCCGACCCCACGGTCCGGGCCGACGTGACGGTGACGATGGTCGCGCCGAAGCTGGGGTTCAACGAGGAGGGGGCGCGGCCGCTGCTGGGGGATTGCTACGTGGTGGATATTGGGGCGCCGTTTGATGCGACGGTCAGTTCTTGGGATGGCGGACTAGCAAACAATGCTGAGACGTCCGTTACCGGCATCGATGGCGGAAGCTGAAGTCATGCTGCTTTGGCCGGGAAGCCGGCTGTGTTGCATTGTCGAGCCCTTATCCGGAGCTCGGAGTAACTGATATTTCGGGTTTCTGCCAGGGGTCGTGTGGCCAGGATATGGACACACTCGTGACGTTCCGAACTTTGCTGCGGCGACCTGATGGCAGCAGACGACCTCTTGACGACACAAAGATGCAGAATCCATCGAAAGCATAATGCCATCTGCCACCAAATCCTCCTTCAAACTCCACTGGGGCATCGGCCAGCAAACCGCGTACATCGCCGCGCAGCGACAGTTCTTTGCCATCGACGACGATATGCCCTGCGAAATCGCACTTGGGCGTAAAATCGTACTCCGGGTCTGAGCTGCTAAACCAGCAATCGACGCACGTGATACGGTACGTGTAGTGATGCTCGTTCATAGTGATACCAAGAGCATCGTAGATATGTCGCAGCCCGTTGCGATGTCCCACGGGTGCCGGCAACGTCCCAGAGTCGACTCGGTCTGGCGGTCCAAGCAGGTCGTACATCGGTCTCACATAGGGAGCCGACGCAATCGAAGATGTTTTCACTATGACCAACGGCGGTACAGTGGTGACTGCGATAACCATACTCGCTACGGGGCCGGGTGCCATGCTCACGCTCGCGTGAGCATGCCGTTGCTGTTGAGAAACCTTCGCTCGCTCAATCGCATTCCCACGCAAGCGTGGGCATGGCACCCGGTGCCTTCAGCAAGCCGGGCAGCTTGGGCGAAAGATCCTCGTCAAAGCGCAGCTTCATGTGGTGCGACGCTCAGGCGGCGGTCACGGTCGGCCGGGTGCCATGCTCACGCTTGCGTGAGCATGCCGTTGCTTTGAAAAACCTTCGCTCGCTCGATCGCATTCCCACGCAAGCGTGGGCATGGCACCCGGCTATGTGGTGGATATTGGGGCGCCGTTTGAGCCGGGGGTTTTGGGTGAGTCACGGTCGGCGGCAAACGCGAAGCACGCCTGAATGTCATCCGCGGTAAGGTCCGGGAAGTCGTCCAGGACCTCGGCGACGCTCATGCCGCCGCCCAGGTAGTCGAAGACATCGGCCACGGCGATGCGCGTGCCGCGGATGCAGGGCTTTCCGCTGCGGATGCGGGGGTCGATGGTGATGCGGTCGAGGTAGTTCATGGAAGAAGGGTAGACCTTCAATGAGTTAAGGCCAAACTACGAACTCTCGGAGGACTACCGTCCTCCGCTCAGACGCGAACGTGGGAGAACGCCTCTCCCTACGCGTTCAGCTCCACCCCCGGCGAATCCGCCACGTTCACCCACACATGCACGTGCGGCGCGCCGCGGTAGTGCCAGACGAACGCGGGGCCTTCCAGCCGCCAGTTGTCCCACACCTTGTCCGCGCCGATGTCTCCCTCCTGGTAGAACGCCAGGTGGCAGCGGTCGAGGCCACCCTGGGCTTCGAGGCACGCGGTTACTTCTTGGCGGTCCACCTCGCGGTAGGGCTCGACCAGCTTCTTGAGCACCCCTTGGAGCGCCGCTTTCTGGTCCGCGGAGCACTCCGCGACCGGCATCCCCTGGAAGCCGCCGCGCTCGCCGCGGAACGCGATCTTTTGTTCCGCGGGGAGGCCGGTGTGCACCAGCGCCATGTCGCGCTGCTTGCCGTCAAGCATCTGATACAGCGCGTTGGCCGCGACCCCCTGCGACCAGTAGACGTTGCCCGGGTGGTCGGGGCCCTCGGTGTCGGTGTCGGCGGCGTGGCCGTAGAAGATGGGTCCGCCGAACGCGACGTGCTCGGTGGTGTTGCCGTCGCAGCGGACGGTCAGGTGGCGGCCGGTCATGACGAACTCGAACTGGTCGCTCTTGGGGTCGCCGAAGATGGCGATGCTGTTCTGCTCCCAGCCGCCGGAGTCTTCGTCGAACTGCTTGTCGATGCGTTCGATCCATTCGGGGCTGTAGATGCCCTCCATGATCTTGCGGACGGTGTGGCGTTGGTCGTCTGTGTAGAAGTCCTCGAACAACGACGGCTCGGTGATCTGCCAGTTCGCAGACACCCGCGTCCGCAGCAGCCCCCTGCCCTTGGCTACGTGGCCCCACGGGAAGCAGACCTTCGCCGCCTGCTCGGGGCTGAGCGACTGGAACAGCGTCTTGACCAGCGTCTCGGGCGCCGCAACCGTTGCGGCCTGCTTGGGCGCGGCCCACACGCGGCCGGCGGGGAGGACGCCAAACCCGGCGCCCATTCCGGCGCCAAGGGCGGCGCCGCCGGCGGTGCGGAGGAAGTCGCGTCGGTCGAAACCAAGGGGTTGCTGCTGCGCCATGATCGGGCCTCGTTGAGAAGAGTGGTTGCTCTGTCAATTAGAACCCAACCCCGCCGCGCGAGGCAAGTTCCGCCGGAGGAGAAATGACCAATGACCAAGCCTAAATGACCAGAGTACGCGCTGGCGTACCCCTTTTTGGGCACTTAGGCGTGGTACTTGGTCATTTTCGTCTGCGGGTTTGGCAACCTGGGCAAAAGAACGTGGACCGCTGCGCCTGCACGATGCGGAGGATGGTCGCGCCGCAGCGACGGCACGGGTCGCCTGCTTTGTCGTACACGCGGTGCTGGTTCTGGTAGCCGCCGTCTGCGTTCAGCGCGTTCCGGTAGGTGCCGTCGCTGAGGGTTGAGCCTTCGCAGCGGATGGCTTCTTCGAGCACCTCGTGGATAGCGTCGACGATGGCCTCCCACTGCCGGCCCGAGAGCCGGTCGCACCGTGCGGCCGGGTGGACGCCGGCCACGTGCAGCGCCTCGGCGGCGTAGATGTTGCCGATCCCCGCAACTGCCTTTTGATCAAGTAGCGCGACTTTCACTTCCCGCCGGCTGCTGGCGAGCCGGCGACGTAAGTCGCCAGAGCTAACCACCAGCCCATCGGGCCCCAGCTTGTCAGGCCCAAACGCGACCCCCTGCTCTGCTTCACTCAGCAAGCGAACATTCCCCAGCCCGCGGCGGTCCCAGAACCAGAGGTCGGGCTCGGCGCCCCCCTTCAGACCGACGTGCACCCGTAGGTAGAGCGGGTCGGGCGAGTCCTTTACCAGCACTAGGCCGGTCATTCGTGGCTCGAAGACGATGGCGTCCCCCGTATCGAGCCGCACCAGTACCCGCTTGCCGATTCGGTCAACCCCCGTGACGTTCCGCCCGGCGGTGCGGTCTTGGAACTGGCGAGGTTCGGGCGTGAAGGCGATCGGTTTGCGGGGGCAGGCGAGCTGGGCGATACGCTCCACGCGGGCGCCCACCACCCCGAGGACGCCGCGACGCATCGTTTCGACTTCGGGGAGCTCAGGCATTGTGACGACGCTACGGGATCGCGGCTTGATTCGCTCCCGGCCGCGGCTGACAATCAAGGAACAACAACAGGGGATTTAGCTTGAGTATCAATATTTCAGACAAACCGGCTACGGCGGGCGCTGCGGTCCCAGACGCCGCGGGGCGGTTCGGCGCCTTCGGCGGCCGCTACGTGCCCGAAACGCTGGTGTACGCGCTCGACGAGCTGACCCGCGAGTACGAAAAGTCGCGCGCCGACGCGGGCTTCCAGGCAGAGCTGAGCGAGCTGCTGCGCGACTTCGTCGGTCGGCCCTCGGCGCTGTACCACGCCAAGCGGCTGAGCGAGCGGGTCGGGGGCGCCCAGATCTGGTTCAAGCGGGAAGACCTGAACCACACCGGCGCCCACAAGATCAACAACACGCTCGGCCAAGCGCTGCTGACCCTGCGGATGGGGAAAAAGCGGGTCATCGCGGAGACCGGCGCCGGCCAGCACGGCGTGGCGACCGCCACGGCCTGCGCCCACTTCGGCCTCCCCTGCGTGGTGTACATGGGCGAGGAAGACATCCGCCGGCAGAAGCCCAACGTGTTTGCGATGAAGCTGCTGGGCGCCGAGGTGCGTCCCGTGACCAGCGGCAGCCGCACGCTGCGCGACGCCATCAACGAGGCGATGCGCGACTGGATGTCGAGCGTGGGGGACACGCACTACATCCTTGGATCGGTCGTGGGGCCCCACCCCTTCCCGCGGATCGTACGCGACTACCAGAGCGTGATCGGCCGCGAGACCATCGACCAGTGCCAGCAGCGGATGGGCCGGCTGCCCAACGCAGCGGTCGCCTGCGTCGGCGGCGGCAGCAACGCAGCGGGGATGTTCTACCCGTTCGTCGAGCACCCAGAGGTGGAGCTGGTCGGCGTCGAAGCCGGGGGCCGCAGCGACCAGCCGGGCGACCACGCCAGCCCGCTCACCTACGGCCAGCCGGGCGTGCTGCACGGTTCTTTTAGTTACGTGATGCAGGACGACGACGGCCAGACGTGCGACGTGCACAGCATGTCCGCGGGCCTCGACTACCCCGGCGTCGGCCCCGAGCACAGCTACTGGAAAGACTCGGGCCGGGTGCGCTACACGAGCTGCCGCGACGGCGAGGCGATGGCGGCCTTCGACGCGTGCGCGTCAAACGAGGGCATCATGCCGGCCCTAGAAACCGCCCACGCGGTGGCTAAGGCGATGGAGATCGCCAAGGGTCGCCCGAAAGATCAGGTGATCGTCGTCTGCCTGAGCGGGCGGGGAGATAAAGACGCGATGGAGATCGCACGCCTCAAAGGGGTGGATTTTGGATAGTTTCTATTAAGCAGCGTCGGGCGAGCAGCCCGCCACACGGCAATCCATCAAGCCGCTCTCCCCCCATATCGCCGGAAGGGCCGCCTCTACCGCCCGTGGCGCCCTTCCTTCAATCGACACTTCAATACAAGCCAGTAGATGCCCGCGATCCCCGACCTCTTCGCCCGCCTCCGCGCCGAGAAGCGCAAGGCGCTGATGCCCTTCGTCACCGCCGGCGACCCCGACCTGGAGTTCACCTCTGCGGTGCTGCGGGAAGTGGTCGGCCGCGGCGCCAGCCTGTGTGAGCTGGGGGTGCCCTACAGCGACCCGATCGCTGATGGGCCGGTGATCCAGGAGTCGTACACCCGGGCGTTGAAGAATAAGATCAAGCTGGCCGGCATCCTCGAGATGCTGGGCAAAACCACGCCCCAGCTCGCCGCGCCGGTGGTGACGATGGTCAGCTACGCGATCATCTTCCGCCACGGCGTCGAGCGCTACTGCGACGACGCCGCGGGGGCCGGCGTGGCGGGGCTGATCGTGCCCGACCTGCCCGTGGAGGAGTCCCCTGCCCTGGCCAAGATCGCCGCCGCGCGCGGGCTCAGCCTGATCCAGTTGGTGACGCCGCTGACGCCGCGGGAGCGGGCGTTGCGGATATGTGAGACCTCTACCGGCTTCGTGTACTACGTGTCGGTAGCAGGCATCACCGGCGAGCGTACGGAGCTTCCCCCCGACCTGCTGGAGAGCGTCGGCTGGCTGCGGGAGCAGACGCCGCTGCCTATTTGTATCGGCTTCGGCATCAGCAAGCCGGAGCACGTGCGGCTGTTGGCGCCGGTGGCGGACGGGCTGATTGTCGGCTCCGCGATCGTCCGCCGGGTGGCGCAGGCCGCCGACCGGCCCCGGGCCGAGGTGCTCAAGGATGTGGGCGATTACGTGCAGACGCTGCTGGCCGCCCTGGCGGAATAGCCGGCACAACCGGCGCCGCCGGTGGGGCGCCCGGGGACTCTGGCGGCCGGCGCCCCTGCGATTCTTGGCCTAAGCTTGCCACGGGCGCATCTAGGCGCCCCCCAAGCTTCCCGAGGACGCGCCATGACTCCGACCACGCTCGAACCGACCCCGATCCCGACCCCGACTCAGCCCGGATTCCTCGACCGCCGCGAGAGCCCGGTCGGCGACAACCCGGGGCGTGAACGCCGGCAGTTTGTCAACAGCTACCACGAGCTGTCCCCCGAGGCGGCCGAGCTGGCCCGCGGCGTCGACGCCTACAAGGCGCGCAACCGCCGGCGGTTCATCGGCTACGACGAGCTGCTGGAGGTCGTGCGTTCGCTGGGCTACCAGCGGTAACGCGGTGCGAGTCGTAGGGTGCGATGGAGCGCAGCGTAATCGCACCTTCCACGCCGACGGATCGTTGGCTGGCCACCAAGTACTACGACGCTGAGCATCGCGCGGGCGGTCTTGCATCTCACAGATCGGCTGCGCCTGTCGGCATCGAACCGCGGCCCCGAGTTCGGCGTGGCGGTTCGATGCCGTGAGGCCAAGGTGCGATTACGCCTTTGGCTTCATCGCACCCTACGCGGTTGGCTACTTGATCGACTCGAGCAGCGCCTTGGCTTCGTCCTTCTCGACGAAGATCCCCTGCTCGTTCTCGAAGGCCATGGTCAGCAGCCGCTTGGCGGCGTCTTTGTTGCCCCCGGCGAGCACCATCTTGGCGACCAGGTAGCTGGCGTCTCCGCTGAGCCCGCCGAGCTGGACCCCTTGTTGAAGCGCCTGCTGGGCCTGGGCCGGCTGGCCTAGCTGATACAACACCCAGGCCAGCGTGATCATGGTCTCGCCGCTCTTGCTGTTGAGCTGGGCGTTCACTTGGGCGAACTGAGCGGCGCGTTGCTTCTGCTTGGGGTCTTCCTGTTCAACCAGCAGCAGCGCCAGTTGGTTGTAGACGTCGCGGTTGGCGGGTTGGATCGATAATGCGCGGGTGAAATACTGCTCCGCCTGGGCGGGCTCGCCGCTCATCCTGGCGGCGACGCCGCTCAGCAACCAGATGTTGAACGAATCGGGGTTGGTCTCACGCGCCCCCTTGAGGATCGTGGTCGCCTTCTGCAGATCGCCGGCACGCAGCAGCGCCTGGCTGTAGGCGGCCAGGGTGGTTTCGTTCGCCTTGTCGTCGGCGTAGGCGCGCTCGAAGGCCTGCATGGCTTCGGCCCGCTGCTCGGTGCGCTCGTACATCACCGCGGCCGACACGTAGGGGTTGGGCAGCTTCTCGTCGAGCCCCTTGGCCTTCACGAACGCCTCGTACCCTTCACGCGGATTCTTCAGCATGAACAGGGTCTGCCCCAACTCGTTGTAGGCGGCCGCGTTCTCGGGGTCGATCTTGATCCAGGCGTTGATGTCCTCCAGCGACTTCTCCCAGTTGCGGCGCCGCTGGGCCATCAGGGCCCGGCCGCGGTAGCCGCGGATCTGCAACTGCCGCTTACGCTTGGCGTTGGCGTCGTACGCGTCGATCTGCGAGATCGCCTTGTCGAACAACGCCTCGGCGTCGATGGTGCGGTTGTCGGAGAGGGCCGCCTCGGCAGACAGGAGGTAGGGCTCCGGGTCGCCCGGCTCGGCGTTGGCGGCCTGCTCGAGCGCGGGGCGGACCATCGCTTGATTGTTGGTCAGCAGGTGCAGCTTGGCCAGCATGACCCCTACCGGCGGCAGCCGCGGGTCCTTGCGGCGGGCGGTCTCAAGAAAGACCTCGGCGCCCGGGACGTCGCGGTTGGTGTAGCGCTTGATCGCCTCGCTGATGTCCGAGTAGCGGGACGAGTCGGGGTCGCTGACGCTATCGCCGATGACCGAGGTCGGCGTCACCTGGGCGCTGGCCACGGTTGCGCCCGCCAGCGTCAGGGCCGCCAGGCAGGCGGCGTAGATCGGGTGAGACACGAGACGACGCGGTTTGGTCTGCATCGAAGAAGCCTTGTAATCAAAAGGTGGAATAAGATCGGCGTTCGCCGCGTCCGGACTCTGCACGTGTGGGCGGCCGCGGCGGCTCGCCGCGGGCCCCCCCCTCAGGCCCTTACTATAGACGCTTTTGCGAGAGGCGCACACGCGCCCGGCGGGCGCCGCCCCTCAGAGGGTGGTTTCGGCAGGCCGGGGCGCGGGGTTGGAGCGACTTTGCCGGTTGGTCGGCCGGCGTCGACGGCCAACGCGCGGGGAGGTTATAACCAAGCGGTCCCCTGCAACTCGAGGCGCGTCCCGTTGATCATCGGCCCGGTTTTCTCCCGCGAGGCGCTTACCGCCCCGCGCCGCCCCAAGTTCTTTGCGGTCCGGACCCTGATGGCGGCCGTGCTGCTGGGGCTGGTGCTCACCGCGTGGCAGGTGGTGGTGGGGTCTCAGCAGGTCAGCGGGCCCGGGGAGCTGGCCCGGTTCGGCGCCACGGTGTTCGCCCAGATCGCTCCGCTGGTGCTGACCGTCTGCATCTTGTTCTCCGCGCTGCTGACCGCCGCGGCGGTGTCGCAAGAAAAAGACCGGAAAACCCTACTGCTATTGCTGCTCTCGGAGCTCACCAACAGCGAGCTGGTGCTAGGCAAGCTGCTGGCGAGCCTGCTCACGGTGCTGGTGGTGATCGCGTCGACCGCGCCGGTGCTGCTGGCCATCGGCTGGCTCGGGGGGGTCTCGCTAGAGCAGGTGGGCCGCGTGCTGGTGGTGACCGTCTTCAGCGCCCTGGCGGCGGGCAGCCTGGGCTCGGTGCTGGCCCTGTGGCGAGAAAAAACGTTCCAGGCGCTGGCGATGTCCGCCCTGGTGATCGTGCTCTGGTCGGTCGGCTGGGAGATCGTCGGGAGCGGCGCCCTGGGTGAGCGGATCGCCGGCGTGAACGCCGCAGACGCCGCCGCGATGGCCAGCCCCTGGCGGGCGATACGCGTCGCCGTGGCGCCGGGCTTCGGACCCAACCCGCCGATCGCCCGCGGGCCGGGGTCGACCGGCGAGGCGGGTCCCGGCGCGCTGGTGGCCGGGTTTGCGGCCGTGTCCGGGGCGATCGTTTTTCTGCTTAACGCGGTGGCCATCCTGCGGGTGCGTGTCTGGAACCCTTCGCGCGAGGCGCGGCCCCGGCAGGAGTCCGAAGAACATTCCGCGGGCATCTTCACCAGCGACTCATTCGCCAGCGACTCAGTTGAATCCCCCACCCAGCGGGCCAGCGTGCACGCCGCTCCGGGCAAGCTGCGGCCGGTGTGGAACAACCCCATCCTATGGCGTGAGGTGCGCACCTGGGCGTACGGCAAGAAGATTATCGTGGTGCGGCTGGCGTACCTGGCGATCTTTGCCCTGTGCGTCGCGGGGGTGGTCCGCGAGTTGGGCGCCCCGCAGGCCGACGGGCGCACCCTGCCCCCCATCGCGGCCCCGCTGGCCCCGCTGCTGGTGGTGAGCGTGGTGCTGGTCAACGCGTTGGCGGTGACGTCGATCACCGGCGAGCGCGACGCCAAGGCGCTGGACCTCTTGCTGGCCACCGACCTCACGCCGAAGGAGATCATCTTCGGCAAGCTCGCCGGCGCCTTCTACAACGCCAAGGAGATGATCCTGCTGCCGATCGCGCTGTGCTGCTACCTGGGCTGGGTGGGCGCGCTCGGCGGGGAGAACCTGGCGTTCATGATCGTGGGGCTGCTGGCGGTCGACGTGTTCGCCGCTGTGCTGGGGCTGCACGCCGGCATGATCTACCCCAACTCTCAGCACGCCATCGCCACCAGCATCGGGACGCTGCTGTTCTTGTTCCTGGGTGTCAGCTTCTGCATGCGGATGATGGTGGAGTTGAGCGAATCCTTCGACAAGCAACTGGTCCCGTTCCTGGGATTCATGGCCGGCGGCGGGCTGGCGTTGTTCGCGGCGCTCGCTTGGCGGAACCCGTCGCGCGCGATGATGCTGGCCTGCTTCTCGGCGCCGGCCGCCACGTTCTACGCGATCACTAGCTTCCTGCTGATGAACTACAGCGGCGTCTTCCTGGCGTCGATCGCCGCGTGCGGGTTCTTTACCGCGGCGATGCTGGTGCCGGCGCTGGCCGAGTTCGACGTGGCCACCGGCCGCACCGCCGCTAGAGACTAACGCGGAAGACGCCTTGGAATCGCTGCTCGCCACCCTCCCCCACATGCTGGTGATGACCGCTTTGGTTGTCGCCTCGGCGTTCTTTTCGGGGAGCGAAGCGGCGCTGTTCTACTTGACGCGGGAGCAGCAAGAGAGGCTCGCCGCGGGGAGCCGCGGGGGACGCGCCGCGGCGGCCCTGCTGGCCGACCCGCCACGCGTGCTCACCACGATCTTGTTTTGGAACCTGGTGACCAACATGGCGTACTTCGCGCTCTCGAGCGTCGTCACGCTGCGGCTGGGGACCCAGCTAGGGACACAGGCCTCGATCGCGTTCGGCCTGGGCGCGCTGCTGGCGATCATCCTCTTCGGCGAGATGCTGCCGAAGAACGTCGCGGTGATCTGGCCGCAGCAGGTCGCCGGGCTGGTGGGGCTGCCGCTGAAGATGGCGGCGCGGCTCGTGGACCCGATGCTGCCGATGCTCAAGACGGTCACCAACGCGTCGCTCCGCCTGGTCGCCCCGTCGTTCGAGCCGGAGCCCTACCTCGAGCTGGGAGACCTGGAGCGGGCGATCGCCCTGGGAGCCAAAGACCGCGACCTGCTGGAGCAAGAGCGCGACATCCTCGGGCGGACGGTGTCGCTCTCGGAGATGCGCGTCGAGGAGATCATGCGGCCCCGCAAACGCTACTGGGCGTTTACCCCGCCGGTGCACGTGGAGGACCTCGAGGGCGAGGCGACCCCCAGCGGCTACGTGCTGATCACCGAGCCAGACAGCGAAGAAATCGCCGCCGCCCTGCCGCTGGACCGGGTGGCGATGACCCCCATCGACGCGTTGCACCTGTACGCCCAGCCGGTGGCGTACGTCCCCTGGTCGGCCCCCGCCGCGGCGGCGCTCGACGCGTTGCAGGAGACGGGCCGGCGCGTGGCCGCGGTGCTGAACGAGATGGGCGAGACCGTCGGCGTGGTCACGCTGGAGGACCTGTTCGATCACATCCTGAACCCGGAGTCGCACGAGCACGAGGCCATCCGGCAGCTCGGTTCGATCCGCGCTCTGGGCGAAGAGGCGTGGGAAGTCAGCGGCTTCACCACCTTGCGGAAGGTGAGCCGACGGCTGGGCGTCCCCTTCCCGGACGCCCAGAACGTGACGGTCGGCGGGCTCCTTCAGGAGGTCTTGCACCGCGTGCCGAGCGCTTCGGACGCGATCTCTTGGGGGGGCTTCTACTGGGAGGTTGTTGAAGCGCCGCAGGACGGGCCGACGCTGATCCACGTCCGGCCCGAGCCCAGCGGCTCTACCGATCAGCCGGCGTCCCCGGAGGGTGCGCGATGATCGTGCCGCTGCTGTTGTTCTCGTTGGGGCTTGCACTGAGCGCGATGTTCAGCGGCTCGGAGACCGGCTTCTACCGCCTGTCGCGGCTGCGGCTGGTGATCGACACGATGGCCGGAGACCGCATCTCCAAGGGCTTCCTCTGGGCGGTGAACAACCCCGCGGCGTTCGTCGCTACGGTGCTGGTGGGCAACAACGTGGCCAACTACCTGGCGTCTTCGGCGATCGTGATGGCCTGCGACCACTACTTCGCCGGCTCGGAGCTCGCCGGGGTGCTGGTGCCGATGGCGTTCTCGCCGCTGGTGTTCGTGTACGGCGAGCTAATGCCGAAGAACGTCTTCTACGCGGCGCCCAACCGCATGCTGCGGCGCGTCGCGGCGCCGCTGGCCGTGGCGGGGCTGCTGTTCTTGCCGGTGAGCGCGCTGCTGTGGTGCGTCGGCCGGCTGCTGCAGTGGGTCGGCCGCACCCCCACGGACGTCATCCGGGGGGTCATCGCACGCCGCGAGCTGGCCCAGGCGCTCGACGAGGGGCACGCCGTCGGGCTGCTGGAGCCGGTCCAACGCCGGCTGGCGCAGGCGATCTTCGGCGCCGCGAGCCGCTCCGTCCGTGAGTTCATGACCCCCTCGGCGAGGTTCGTCCGCGCTTCGACCGTGATGTCGCGACGCGACGTGCTGCGGCTCGCCCGCCGCCAGAAACAAGCCGCGATGCCGGTAGAGGACCCGGCCCGCCGGCGAGAGATCGTGGGCTACGTGCGGGCGTTCGACTGCCTGAACGGCGATCCCAACGCGCCCCCGCCGATCCGTCCGCTGCTGGAGTTCGACGAGCAGACCACCTTCCTGTCGGCCCTGACACGGATGCAGAGCGACGGGCAGCCGATCGCGCTGGTGCGGCTGGGGCCGGCGGGACGCGTCACGGGGCTGCTGCGGCTCGAGGCGCTGCGTTCGGTGCTGACGACCGACGCGCTGGGGCGAGGCCCCGCGCCCGGTCCGCCCGGCGGCGCAAAAAAAGAGGTCATGGCAGGATGATCCGTCGCCCTGCCATGACCCCTATCCTGAAGCAAAACACAGACTGTGTTTCGCCCTCCCTGCGTCGTAGTACTGACAGTATCGGCGCAACCAGCGGGCCGCCGACGCAATAAATCGGCGGCCGCATCGGGCGATCAATCGCCCGTGGCAAACTGTAACGACTGGGGCGAGGGCGAAGACGCCGCCGTGCTAGCGGGCCGCGGCCGGCGGCGCCGGGAGCGTGCCGATCCGCTCGAAGCGGGTCGCGTCGATCGGCTCGTAGAAGCCGGTCCCGACGTGCAGCCCCGAGGGGGCGTCCGCGCCCGTGCAGGGGCCGGAGTACGGCGTGCGGAAGAGCAGCGAGTTGAGCGGCGGCCAGTTGTACCGATCGCCGCATTGGCCCACGTGGTACGGGTCGCACCGCCAGTAGACGTTGCTGCTGCGTTCCGGGCACGTCGAAGCCAACCGCATGCCGTTGGTGTGAATGAGCACCGGGTCGCAGCAGATCTCGCCCCCGCTCGCCGAAGAGGTTAGTGCACACAACGCGAGTATCGAGACAATGATTCGCACAGTGGCTCCTTCCGAATACCGACGCGGGCACAGCAGCGTCGCGGGACGCTATCAGTGAAGGTATCGCCCCCCGCCGGCCATGTCGCGCTGCCAAGACCGCGCATTGGCTGTGGAAAAGTCCAGATCGGGTCGGCGCCGCTGTCGCATCCGCCGTCGCTTGCCTAACTCGCAATGCCTACGCAGCCCGAAACGCTACGCCGCCGCCTTGCTGCGCGGCCGCTGGAACAGCTCCAGCAGGTCGTCGCGCGTCAGCCCGTAGCTGGCCGGCGGGCCGTCGGCGCCGAGCACCGCTTCGGCCAGGGCCCGCTTCTCCGACAGCACGCGGTCGATCCGCTCTTCGATCGTGCCGGCCGCCAGGTAGCGCGTCACCGTCACGGTCCCCGCGGCGCCGATGCGGTGGGCGCGGTTGATCGCCTGGTCCTCAACCGCCGGGTTCCACCACCGGTCGAACAAGAACACGTACTGGGCGAACTGCAGGTTCAGCCCCACGCTGCCGGCCCCGTAGCTCATCAGGATCACGCCGCACGCCGGGTCGTCGCGGAACCGTTCGATCACCCCGTCACGGCGGCTGTGAGGCACGCGGCCGTGGTACTCTAGCGGATGGAACCGCCCGATCCGCGCCGCGATCTTCTCGAGCGAGCCGACCCACTGGCTGAAGACGATCGCCTTGCGGCCGCTGGCGACGCACTCCTCGAGCTCGGCTTCGAGCCGGTCGAGCTTCCCGCTGGCGCCGGTCACCGGATCGAAGTTGCAGATCTGCTTCAGACGCAGCACCAACTGGAACACGTGCTTGAGGTCGACCTCCTTGCCTAACGCGTCGAGCGCCACGACCCCCTCTTCTTCGGCCCGCGTGTAGGCCTCCCACTGTTCCGGCGTGAGGTCGACCTGCTCGTCGCTCACCAGCTTCGGCGGCATGTCAGCCAGCACCTGTTCCTTGCGCCGCCGCAGCACTAGGTCGCGCACCATCGGCGCCAGGGCCCTGGCCGGCGTGCCCGGCTTGGCGGCGCCGGGGGAGACGAACTCGAGGATGCTCACCAGGTCTTCGATGCTGTTCTCGATCGGCGTGCCGGTAAGCGCCCAGCTTGAGGTCCGCGGGATCGACCGCACGGCCTGCGCCGTTGCGCTCGACGCGTTCTTCACGCGCTGGGCCTCGTCCAGCATGACCAGGTCGTAGGGCCCCGCGCCGGTGATCATGTCCAGGTCGCGGACGGCCGCCTCGTAGTTGGAGATCCGCACCACGGCCGACGCCTCGCGCCACGCCCAGGCGCGTACCGACTGCTTGCCGTCGATCACCGCGACCGACAGCTCCGGCGCCCACAGTGAGAACTCGCGTCGCCAGTTCGAGACCAAGGGCTTCGGACAGATCAGCAGCGCAGAGGTGAGCCGCCCTGCCCTGGCGAGCAGGCGGATCGCCGTGATGGCCTGCATCGTCTTGCCCAGGCCCATCTCGTCCGCCAAGATCGCGTGACGCCGAGGGAACAAGAACGCCACGCCGTCGTACTGGTAGTCGAATGGCTCGAACGGGAACGCGAGCGACTCTTGCGCGATCAACGATTCGAGCGGCGGCTGCAGCAGGTACTGCAACCGGTCTTGCAGCCGCACCACGTCGGTCGGCGGACGGACCCGCGTCCGTTTGCCCCCGCCGCGCCTCGGCTGCCGCGGACCGGCAGCCGCCCGCGGGGCGGTCGGCGCCACGGGGCCCGCTTCGGGCATCAAACAGCCAGAGACCCGGACCGCGTAGCCGTCCGGCTTCAAAGAGAGCACCGTCGGCGGCTCGAGGTCGGTCGCCCACGGGGCCGTGGCGGCGGCCCGGGGCGCGTGCAGCGGGTGCTGGGCGGTCGTCACGCCGAAGCAGAGCTGCGCTGCCCCGACCGACCTCACCTGCGGCGGCTCAAGCGGCCCGTACATCGGCCGGCTCCGGGTCGGTGGTGATGCGTTGCGCCTCGCGCACCGCGGCGACGATCCGCTCGAACGGCTCGGCCAGGTCGGTGTGGGATTCGAGCGCCGAAAGCGCGTCTGAAGCGGGTCCGAGGAGCAATCCCCGCGCCTCGGCGAGGCGGTCCATCCGCACTAGCGCCACGTCCGGCGATTGGATGCTGGCGAGGTCGGCGTCTTCGGTCAGCACCACCGCAGGCCGGTGGGCAGCGGCCCGCAGCAGCGACGGGCCGATCTCTTCGGCGACCAGGCACGCCCGGAGCGACGCCCCGTACAGCAACTGATGCGCGCGGCTGGGGGCGATCGGGGCCGTACAGTGGAACTCGAGGGGCCGGCCGCGGGGCGACACGATCAGGTACCCGCCGATCAGCCCCGCTCCGGGCTCTTCGAGCACAGACAGGTAGCCGATGCACGGGTTAGCCTGGCGTGTGGGGTCGGGCATGCACAGTTGTGGCGTCTGGTGGCGGAACGGAGCCCGAGGCAGGCTCGCGCTACCGTTTCAATCGGAATAGTCGATCGAATCTCTTGAACCGGGCCGCCGCACCCCGCCGGGATAGGGGGCGAAATCCTGGCGTCTTCTCGCTCAACCCACTAAGCTGGGACCTGCGAGGGGCCTCAACGGGCCGCTGGCTTGCCAAACTGCTAGCGGCGCCGCCATAGGGGCGCCCCGCGGACGTTTGGCGGCCGACCGCCAACTACTCACGACCAGAGAAAGCAACGCACCGATGGCCGAAAACCACTCTTACGCACCCCTCTTCTCACAGGTCGACGTCTCCACGGGGAGCCAGCCGCAGCGGATCCTCAGCCCCCCGGAGGAGCAAACCGAGCTGCTCCGCGAGGTGCTTTCGGCCCAGGACCGCACCAACGAGCTGCTCGAAGAGCTCGTCTCAGTGGTTTCTGCCCAGCACAAGCAGCGCAACTCGGAACTCAAGCGTTGGCGGGACGCAAATCCGGAGCTCGCCCACAACTGCCGCGAGGCCGCCGAGTCCCTCACCAAGGTGCAAGTCGAGTACCTCGACCGGCTTACGGAGGACGTGAAGGAATCGAAGGACGACCTGGTCTACGGCGAGTTCATGCTGAGCGAGTTCATCGACCGCTACGGGCCGCGCCTGGCCCACTTGAACGGTGTGATCCAGGTGCTGGCCCACCTCGGCAGCGCCCCGGGGTCTACCGAGTCGCCCGTCTAGCCGCGACCGCGACGCCTGTTCCGAGTGCCCCGGAGCAGCCGAGCTGCGCCTCGGCGCTGTTTCGGCCAAGTTGTCAGCCCGCGCGCTCTGAGCTATTGTCTGGTGGTTCCTTGTTTCCACCACTCGGTAGCCCCACGTATGACCGCGTCTTCCGATCCCGCCGTCGGCGCCAAGGCGGCCCAAGAAGCGCTCGACGCCCACACCGTCGAGACCGTCGCCTGGCACTTCCACGAATCGACCGGCTGCCCCTTCTGGCTAGAAAAACGGGGCGAGCTGAAGTTCGATCCGCTCACCGAAATCCGCTGCTTTGAAGACCTGAACAAGTTTCCGGACTTCGAAGACGAATGGCTCCGCGGAGGCCCCGTGCGGCGGTGGGTCCCCAAGGGCTTGGCAGACAAGCCCGTGTACGTCTTCGAGACCGGCGGCACCACCGGCGTCCCGAAGAGCCGGATCGCGATCGACGACTTCCGCACCGACTACTCGCTGTTTAGCGAGACGCTGCCGGACAAGTATTTCCCAAAGGGCGCGAACTGGCTGATGCTCGGCCCCTCCGGCCCCCGCCGGCTGCGACTTGCGGTAGAGCACCTGGCGCAAGAGCGAGGCGGCATCTGCTTCTGCATCGACCTCGATCCACGGTGGGTGGTCAAGCTCATCAAGAAGGGCTGGATGGAGCACCTGGAGGAGTACAAGAAGCACTGCATCGACCAGGCGATCACCATCCTGGGCGCCGGGCACGACATCAAGTGCATGTTCGGCACGCCCAAGCTGATCGAGAGCCTCTGCCTGGGGCTCGAAGAAAAAGGGAGCAGCCTCCCCGAGACCGGCATCACCGGCATCTTCTCCGGCGGCACCGAGTTCACCCCGCAGTGGACCAAGTTTTGCGTCGAAGAGCTCTTCGGCGGCCCGCCGGAAGAGTCGGGCGTCTACATGACCCCCACCTACGGCAATACGCTGATGGGCCTGGCGTGCAGCGAGCCGGTGACCAAAGAGAACGGCTACAAGATCACCTACCACGCACCGCAGCCGAGGGCGGTGGTGCAGGTAGTCGACTTCGACGAGACCGACCGCGTGGTCGGCTACGGCGAAACAGGCCGAGCCAAACTGACCACCCTCACCAAAGAATTCTTCGTGCCGGGCTTCCTGGAACGCGACGAGGGCGAACGCGAGCCCCCGAGCGACAAGTACCCCTGGGACGGCATCAGCGGCGTGCGGCCGTTTAGCCGATTGGCTGAGGGGACGACCGTGGGCGTCTACTAGTATGGAACCGCCGATGGACGCGGATGAACGCCGATTGAAGATTGATGCTGTGACTGAGCAGATCATTGGCGCTGCCCATGCCGTTGCGAATTCGCTCGGCGCCGGTTTTCTGGAAAAGGTTTACGAGAATGCGCTGGCCCATGAGCTCCGAAAACGCGGGCTTGGGGTGGAGCAACAACGACCAATTGATGTCTGGTACGATGGCGTCTTGGTTGGGCAGTATGTGGCTGACCTGATTGTGCAGAACCTTGTGGTCATCGAGCTCAAGGTTGCAAAATCACTCGATGACATCCACCAGGCTCAATGCTTGAACTACCTCAAAGCCACCGGTCTGACTACCTGCCTCTTGCTCAATTTCGCCCGTAGCAGGATCGAAGTGAAGCGTGTCGTCCTCAACTTCTAGGCGCCATGAAAGAAGATCATCGGCGTTCATCCGCGTCTATCGGCGGTTCCTAACTTTCTTCAGCACCACTCATGATCACCCTACCCGCTATCCGTTGGGGCGAGCCCTACGAGTCCCTCGAGATCGACCAGGTCAATCACTTCTACACCGGCGAGCCGGTAGCGAAGGTGCACACCGTTGGTTCGGGGATCATCCGCCGCGATGCGAAGAAGGCGAAGAACGCCCGCCGCGCCCTGCAAGCAATGTCGCCGTCGGAGCTGATCGCCGCGTGCAAGCGTGCGGGGGAGTTGTTTGAGACGGGGACGCTCACGGTGGGCGACTCTCAACAATCGCCGGACGACTTCATCCAGCAGCAATCGGCCACCACCGGCATGCCGGTTTCGATGTGCAAGGCGAACGTCGTTAAGAACGCGTTCGTGCTGAAGAACATCGACCAAATCCTCGACTGCCTAACCCGCGGGCTCGATCTGAACATCCTCGCCCGAGGCTATGGGGAAGAAGGCCGCGGGGTGACCGTTAGCTACCAGGCGCAGTGCGACGCGCTCGGCGCGGTGCTCCCCTCGAACTCGCCCGGCGTGCACACGCTGTGGCTGCCGGTGATCGCGCTGCAAATGGGTCTGGTGCTCAAGCCCGGCAGCAGCGAGCCGTGGACGCCCTACCGGGTGTTTGCCGCGATGGTCGAGGCAGGGATCCCACGCGAAGCGTTCTGCCTCTACCCGGGCGCCGGGGGCGACATCGGAGGCGCCATCCTCGCCAGTTGCCGGCGGAGCATGATCTTCGGCGGGCCTCAGACCGTGCAGCAGTACTCCGGCAACCCTGGTGTCCAGGTCCACGGGCCCGGGTTCAGCAAGATCCTGTTCGGCGACGATTGCGCCGATCAGTGGGAGCAGCACATCGACCTGCTCGCCGACAGCGCCCTGCGCAACGGCGGCCGGAGCTGCATCAACGTCAGCAGCATCTACGCCTCGCGGCACACGAAAGAGATCGCCAAGGCGCTCGCCGAGAAGCTCGGCCCGGTCGAGGTGCTGCCGCCGGACGACGAGAACGCCCAACTCGCCGCGTTCACGATCGAGGGCGCCGCCGCGTCGATCTGGAAGGCAATGGAGCGCGACATCGACGACCCGCAAACGACCCACGTGACCGCCGGCTACGGCGACCGCTTGGTCGAGAAGCCGCCGGTGGCCTACCTGCGGCCGGTGGTGCTGCACTGCGCCAGCCCCGAGGCCCCCGCGGCGAACAAGGAGTACATGTTCCCCGCGGTCAGCGTGGTTGAGTGCCCGCAAGAGAAGATGCTCAGCGCCATCGGCCCGACGCTGGTCTGCACCGCTATCACGGGCGACGAGGCGTTCCGCCGCGACCTGATCGGCTCGGTCGACATCGACCGGCTGAACCTGGGGGCGATCCCCACGCCCAAGCTCGACTGGCTGCAGCCGCACGAAGGGAACCTGATCGAGTTTCTGTACCGCAGCCGGGCGATTCAATTGGCCTAAGGGAACAGGAACCGCCGATGGACGCGGATGAACGCAGATAGAGTATCTATCCGCATTTACTCTGCTTCGTGATCGCTCAATGCTTCCGTAGTTTCATCGGCGTTTATCTGCGTCTATCGGCGGTTCCCAATGGTTTCCTTCGATTTTCATTGCCCGACCCGCATCGTCTTCGGCCCCGGCCGGGTGGCGGAGTTGGGGGCTCTTGCGAAGTCGATCGGCGGCAATCGGGTGCTTGTTGTTTCCGACCCGGGTATCGAGAAGGCCGGCCACACGCAGCGGGGGATCGAGGCGCTCGTGTCGGAGGGCTTCGATGCCCAAGTATTCGACGGCCTGCGCGAGAACCCGACGACCGACCACGTCGACGCCGGCCTCACGGTGGCCCGCGACTTTCGGCCCGAGCTGATCGTCGCCATCGGCGGCGGCAGCAGCATGGACTGCGCCAAGGGGATCAATTTCCTCTACTCCTGCGGCGGGCGGATGCAGGACTATTGGGGCGTCGGCAAGGCCACGGCCGATCTGCTGCCGATGATCGCCGTGCCGACCACCGCCGGCACCGGCAGCGAGGCGCAGTCCTTTGCGCTGATCTCCGACGCCCAGACCCACGTCAAGATGGCGTGCGGCGACAAGCGGGCGGCCTTCCGCATCGCGCTACTCGACCCCCAGCTCACGCAGACGCAGCCCCCACGCGTCACGGCGCTCTCGGGGTTCGACGCCATCAGCCACGCCGTGGAGACGCTGGTCACCAAGAAACGCAACCAGATGTCCATGGCGTTTAGCCGCGAGGCATGGCGGCTGCTGACCGGGGGTTTTGAGCGGGTGCTGGCCGACCCGGCCGACCTCGTCGCCCGCGGCTGGATGCAGCAAGGGGCTTGTTTTGCGGGGCTGGCGATCGAAAACTCTATGCTCGGGGGTGCCCACGCGCTGGCCAACCCGCTAACCGCCAATTTTGACACCGTGCACGGCGAGGCGGTGGCGCTAATGCTGCCGCAGATCGTCCGCCACAACGGCCGCGACGCCGGCGCCGTGCTGGCGTACGCAGAACTGGTCGCCGAGCTCGGCGAAGACGCCAGCGAGCCCGTAGTGGCGCTGGCCGAGTACCTGGGCCGGCTTGCGCAACGCGCGGGCCTAGCGGGTAGACTGTCGGAGTGCGGGGTCGACCGGAACCGGCTGCCGCAGCTTGCCGCAGAGGCCGCGAAGCAGTGGACCGGCGCCTTTAACCCGGTAGAGATGAGCGAACATGACTACTTGGAACTCTACGAAGCGGCCTTCTGAGCGGCGACTGCTGGCCTGTGCGCTGGCGTTGCTCTTGGTCGCCGCGGCGCCCCTTACCGCGCGGGCCGAAGATTGGCCCCTGTCGCGTGGCGATGCGTCCGCGAGCGGCGTTGCTCGCTCCGAGATCGCAGACCGGCCCGAGCTGCTCTGGAAGTATCGGGCCGAAGACTCCGCTTTCGAGGGGACGCCCGTCGTCGCGGGAGGCGTCGTCTTCCTGGGCGACGCCGACGGCACGTTCCACGCGGTGCGGCTGTCCGACGGGGAACCGGTGTGGAAGCAGTCGTTTGAAGATACCGGCTTCCTCTCCGCCGCGAGCGTTCAAGGGGATCGCCTAGTGGCCGGCGACTTTAACGGCGCCGTCCGCTGCCTGCGGACCACCGACGGCGAGACCCTGTGGGACGCCAACGTCGAGAGCGAGGTCTACGCGGGCCCGGCTTTCTATCAAGGCGCAGTGCTGATTACGACCGAAGGGGGCTCGCTATACGCGTTCGACCTCGAGAGCGGCAAAGAGGCCTGGCGGTTCTCGATCGACGCCCCGCTGCGTTGCTCGCCTACCGTGGTGGAGGGCAACGCGCTGCTGGCCGGATGCGACGGCAAGCTGCACACGATCGACGCCTCGACGGGGCAGGAAGTCGGCGCCGTGGAGATCGGCGGCCCCACCGGCAGCACCGCCGCGATCCGCGACGGCGTCGCGTACTTTGGCGCCGAGAGCGGGACCTTTTACGCGATCCAGACCAAGGGGGGCGCGCCGCAGGTCGCCTGGACCTACCGCGACCGCCGCCGCAGCCAGTCGATCCGCTCGGCCGCCGCGGTCGACGATCGCTTCGTTACCTACGGCAGCCAGGGCAAGGCGGTGCTGGCGCTGGGCTTAGACGGCGAGCCCCTCTGGGAGCACGCTACTCGGAGCGGGGTCGAGAGCTCGCCGGTGATCGCCGGCGACCGCGTGATCGCCGCCACCACCCGCGGCCGGCTGATGCTGCTGGACGCCAAGACGGGCGACCAGGTGTGGGAGTACGACGCGGGGGGAGGCTTCAAGGCGTCGCCCGCGGTGGTTGACGGAAAGATCCTCATTCCCAACACCGACGGCACGCTGTATTGCTTTGGCGTGAAAGACTAGTTGCGTTCAAACAGCGGCGCGCCGAGGCGTAGCTCGGCAGCTATTGACCTAGCGCGTTCGACTTCTATCCGCGTTCATACGCGTCCTTCTGCGGTTATAATCTCAGCATGACAAGCGAAGCGATCAAGACCGACGTTGGCAGCTACTTCATCAGCAACTATCCGCCGTTCTCGCAGTGGTCTGCGGAGAACGTGGGCGAGGTCGAGCGGGCGATGGCCGCGCCGCCCGTCGTGGGGCCCGACGGCCCGACCCCGCTGGGGCTCTACCTGCACATCCCCTTCTGCCGGAAGCGGTGCAAGTTCTGCTACTTCAAGGTCTTCACGGACAAGCAGGCCAGCCAGGTCGAGCAGTACTGCGCCGCACTGTCCCGAGAGATCGAGCTGGTGAGCCAGCTCCCGGTGATGGGGGGCAGGCCCTTCCGGTTTGTCTACTTCGGCGGCGGGACGCCCTCGTTCCTCTCGAGCCGGCAGCTGCTCCGCTTGGTCGACAGGCTGAAGGCAAGCGTCTCGTGGGACGAGGCAGAAGAGGTGACCTTCGAGTGCGAGCCCGGCACGCTCAGCGAGGCGAAGGTCGGCACGCTCAAGGAGATCGGAGTCACACGGCTCAGCCTAGGGGTCGAGCACTTCGACGACGAGATCTTGGAGCAGAACGGCCGCGCCCACCAGTCGCCCGAGATCTACAAGGTGTGGCCCTGGATCCAAGCGGCCGGGTTCGACAGCGTGAACATCGACCTGATCGCCGGCATGGTGGGCGACACCGACGCCAAGTGGCAGGATACGGTGCGCAAGGCGCTCGAATTCGCCCCGGACAGCGTCACCATCTATCAGATGGAGCTCCCGTTCAACACGGTCTACTCGAAGGACATCCTGGGGGGCGAGATCGAGACCCCGGTCGCCGACTGGCCCACCAAGCGAGGCTGGGTCGACTGGGCGTTCGACCAGTTCCGCGCCAACGGCTACTCCGTCTCCAGCGCCTACACCTTAGTCAAGTCGAAGGACGTGAAGTTCAGCTACCGCGACAACCTGTGGCGGGGCAGCGACCTGCTGGCCACCGGCATCGCCAGCTTCGGTCACGTCTCGGGCGTCCACTACCAAAACAAGCCGGAGTGGGACGACTACTGCGGCGCACTAGACGCAGAGAACCCCGAGAACAGCCGGCTGCCGCTAGGCCGGGCGTTAACCCTGACGACGCATCAAGCGCTGGTGCGGGAGATGATCCTGCAGCTCAAGAAGGGCCGGATCACGCCGAGCTACTTCGAGGAGAAGTTCGGCGTCGACATCGTCGATCACTGGAAAGATGCATGGGTGGAGTACGAGCAGAACCACCTGCTGAGCTTGGCACAAGACGAAATCTCACTCACACGCACCGGCCTGCTGCGGGTCGACGCGCTGCTCCCGGCGTTCTTCGAGGCGGAGCACCAGGGGGTGCGGTACACGTAGGACTCGGATTATCGTCGGTTCAAGCGTTCCACGATCGGCCATCGGCCGTCTGTCGAACCTTGATCCCCGCTCGCTTCATTCCGAGTTCCAGCGAGAAGGCGAATGGGATGACCGTGCTCGAAAGTTCGCCATCGTCGATCCGTGCCGACCCGGTACAGCGGAGTTCGTCTTCGCTCAGTCGCCACAGCTCAAGCGCCCACGGGTTTCGATCGACGATCAGCAGCTCCGTCGTGCCAACCGACGCGTAGAAGTCCAGCTTCTCACGAGATCGGTCGCGCGGGCTCACCACCTCGACGGCGAAATCGGGCCCTCCGTGAAAAAAAGATTCCTTGTCCATGGCTTTGGACTCGGGCAGAAACACAGCGACGTCGGGACAGCGGTAGTTTGACTTCCAATCGTCAAGTCGATCGCTGACATTCACCCCCGCAAAGACCCGAGAGTCGTCTGCAAACGTCAGCCCATCCAGGAGGGCAGACGTGAGCCGACTGACCAAGTCTTGATGCTCAATATTCGGCAGCGGCGCCATGATGTAGACCCCGTCCCAGACCTCGTCCCAGCGGTCGGCGCCTCGATCGGCGCGTTCCTGTCGTATCTGCTCGGAAAGCATCTCGTCCAGAATCAGCGTGTCCATAGCGATCTCCTTCCTACATTCTACAACCGTTGTGGGGCGAAGGAACCATTTTCCGCTACGAACCATTCTGTTCCCCGCCCTCCACAGATCCGTCGCTGGTGGTTAGCCACCCCATCCGGAAGAACTTCCACAGCATCCCCGCCGCGATCACGCTCATCACCCCCAGCACGAACGGGTAGCCGAACCGCCAGCTCAGCTCCGGCATGTTCCAGCCGCTCTTCTCGGTGTTGAAGTTCATGCCGTACAGGCTGGCGATGAACGACAGCGGCAGGAAGATCGTCGAGATCACCGTCAGCACCTTCATGATCTCGTTCAGCCGGTTGCTGACGGCGGTCATGTACTGGTCGCGGACGTCGCTGCAAAGTTCGCGGTAGGTTTCTACGTGGTCAATAAGATGCACCGTGTGGTCGTACACGTCGCGCAAGAACGTGCGCGTGGTGTCGGAGACCAGCGGGTTCGCGTCGCGGAGCATGGAATTGACCATCTCGCGGTGGGGCCAGATCGCCCGACGGGCGAGCAGCATTTCGGCGCGCAGGTGGTGGACCTCTGCGATGAAATCCCTCGCCGGGCTGCCGGTGAGCTGCTCCTCGAGCCCGTCCAAGCGATCGCCCAGCGCCTCCAGCAGCGGGTAGTAACTATCCACCGAGGCGTCGATCAGCCGGTAGGCCAGCACGTCGGCGGTTGGGTGCTTCCGCAGGAAACTGCCGCGCTGCTTGAGCTGGGAGCGGACCGAGTCGAACACGTCGCCCGGGTCCTCTAGGAAGGTCACCAGGAAGCCGTCCCCCAGGCACAGGCTCACCTGCTCGGTCAAGAAGGGTCCGCTGGGGCGCACCATGCGCGCGACAATGTACAGCAGCCCCTCGTAGGCGTCGATCTTCGACCGCTGGTGCACGTTGACGATGTCTTCTACCGCCAGCGGGTGGATGCCGAACAGCTTGGCTAGCTGGCGGATGACGGGCAGGTCGCCCAGGCCGTCGACGTTGACCCACACGGTCTTCCCCTCACCAAGCAGCGGCTTGACCTCTTCGACCGTTTCTGGGTGGAACCTTGTGCACGAACCCTGATTGAACTGAAACACCTCCAGGCTGCACGGCTGGACGTCTTCAACCGATACCTGCTCCGGCGGGGCGCCCGGCAACGCCTTGCGGCGGATGCGTGGCCGCCGGAACAGTTTGCGCAACGCCCGCTTGGCCATGCCGGATTATCCCCGCACCGCTTCGTAGGTCCGCTGCCCGCCCGCCTCGGGGCTGCCCGAGCCGAGCGCGATCTCGTACAGTTGCTGGCCGCACGGCGTCGGGTAGTCGCCGGTAATGCAGGCCTGGCACAGCTCGCCGCTCGGGCGATTGATGGCCCGCGCGATCGACGCGATCGGCAGGTAGCGCAACGAGTCGGCGCCCAGCTCCGCCGCCATCTCGGCGAACGTCGCCCCCGCGGCGTCCCCCCCAACGTCTGAACCGTGCCGCGCGATGAAGGGGGGCGCGAACAGCTCTCCCACGGTCGACATGTCGATCCCGTAGAAGCAGGGCGCCACGATCGGCGGGCAGGCGACGCGGACGTGGATCTCTTTCGCGCCGCCCACATAGCGGAGCTTCTCGATCAGCACCCGCATGGTCGTTGACCGGACGATCGAGTCCTCAACCAGCAGCACGCGTTTGCCCTCCAGCACCTCGCGGAGCGGCGTGTACTTGGCGGCCGCCTTGGCGAGCCGGCCGGCGCCCCCCTCGATGAACGTGCGCCCCGCGTAGCGGTTCCGCATCAGCCCCTCGACGCTCGGCACCCCCAGCTTGAACGCCATCGCGTCTGCGGCGCACTTGCTGGTGTCCGGCACCGGCACCACAATCGTGTCCGCGTCGATAGGCAGGTCTTCCAACGCGGCCAGCTCTTCTCCCAGCGACTTGCGCGCTAGGTAGACGCTGCGGTCGTCCAGCGTGCTGGCGACGTTGGCGAAGTAGATCCACTCAAAGAAGCAATGGGCCCGACGCGGCGACTCCGCGAACCGATCGACCGAGAGCCCCTCGGGCGTCACGGTGACCGCCTCGCCCGGCGCCAGCGACAAGATCTGATGCGAATCGAAGCCGAGGTTTAGCAGCGCCACGCTCTCGCTGGCCGCGGCGAACATCGCGCCGTCGAACGCGTACGAAACAGGCTTGATGCCCATCGGGTCGCGCGCCACGATCATCTCTCCGAGTGCGTTCACCAGCGCCAGGCTGTAGGCGCCGTCGATCCGCTTGGCGATGTTGCGCATGATCTCCAGCAGGGTGGGCCGCAGGTCGCCCGACATCTCGCGACCGATCTCGTGCATCAGCACCTCGGTGTCGGTGGCGCGTACGATGTGGTGGTCCGCCTCGCGCAGCAGCCGATCGCGCAGCTCCGCGAAGTTGGCGAGCTGGCCGTTGAAGGCGAAGCTGAACCACTTGCGCCGCTTGATGTGCGGCGACTCAAACGGCTGGGCGTAGCTGAGGTCGTCCTTGCCGCACGTGGCGTAGCGGACGTGCCCGATAGCGGCCGGGCCCGCGTAGCGGGTCATCAACGCCTCGGCCTTGCCCCGGTGGCTCAGCCGGAAGGCCTCGGTCACGCTCCCCAGGTCGCGGTGCGTGGCCAGCAGCTCGTCGCGGTCCGGGTCGTAGCTGGTCATCCCGGCCGAGAGCTGGCCGCGGTTCTGGATGTCCAGCAGCATCCGCGGGATCAGCCGAGACGCCTCGCTCGGTCCGTGGGAGGGACAAAGGGGGCTGCGCGGCGTCCCCGGCAGGTGATAGATAGCGGCGACGCCGCATTCATGGTGGAGCTCACTCATCGGCCGTCGCGCAGGGGGGCGGGGGCTGGGTGGGGGGCTTCAGACTATCGCCTGGCGACGCGCCAGCGTAGCCCCCCGCCAAAGCCGCAACGCGGCCGCTCAACGATCCACGGCCTCGACAAGGTCAACCAGCTCGTTCACGTTCCCCCGGACGGGGTTCGCCTGGGCGGCGCCCGGTTCCAGCAGCTCCATCGGCATGCCGTACTGCGGGTTGAGCATGGTCGAACGCACTTCGGCAGAGACATCGCTCCCGGCAGGGACCCGCATCCCGAACCGCCGCAGCAAGATCGGCAGGCTGGTGCGGATCACCTCCATGGCCATCGGGCCGCCGATGCACATCCGCGGCCCGGCGCCGAACGGGTGGTACTCGTAGGCGGAGGGCTTGGCCTGCAGCCATCGATCGGGGAGGAAACGTTCTGGCTCTGGGAACGTGGAGGCCAGGTGGTGCGTCACCAGCGGCGTAAAGACGATGGGCGTCCCCGGGGCCAGATCAAACGGACCGACCCGCACAAACTCCGAGGTGATCCGCTGGGAGTAGGCGCTCGCGGGCAGCACCCGCATGCTCTCCCGCACCACCCGCTCGAGCAGCGCGCTGGGGTCGACCTCGCGGACCTCGTCCCCCGCCTGTTCATCGGGCGGGAGCTGGCCGAGGAGCTCTCGCAACACGCTGGGGTGCTGCGCCAGCAAGAACAGGGTCCAGGTAAGCGAGTGGGCGGTCGTCATGTGCGCGGCGCCGAACAGCACGCAGCTCTGGCCCACCAGCTCTTCGTCGCTCAGGCCCCCTTGCTCGTCGTGCATCCGCACCAAGATCGACAGCACGTCGTTGGCCTGCCCCGGGTCCTTCCGGCGGCGGCTGATCATCTCCATCACGCGGCCTTCCAGCTCCTGGGCGTACCCCAACAGGTGCTCATAGCCGGCCGTGAAACCCGCGTCGGGCGCCAGCGCCCCGACCCCGATGTCGTGCAACTGCGACACCCAGTTGGCGATCATCTCGCCCAGTTCGTAGGCCATCTTCGGCTCGTCCAGCCCGAATAGGATCGAGCTGGTGACGCGCAGCATGTAGCGCGTCATTTCTTCGTTCATGTCGACCGAGCGCCCCGGCGCCAACTCGTCGGCCGCTTGACGGGCCAGCGCGGCGATCGCCGGGCGGTAGGTGGCGATCGTCTTGAGCCCGAACGGCTCCTTCAGCATCCGCCGGTTGCGGCGGTGCTGCTCGCCATTCATTGCCAGCAGCCCGCAGGTGAGCCGGCGTTGGCTGGAGCGTTTGGGCCCGCGGATGCCGAAGAACCGGGCGTGAAACGTGTTCGCGTCCGACAGCACCTGGCGGTTGTACTGCGGGTCGAAGAGGAAAATGATCCGCAGGCCCGCGTCGTCCAACGCCGCGATCGGCCCGTGCCGACGGTGCAGCTCCCGGATGCCGACGAACATGTCCTTCGACAGGTCGGCGAAAGAACCCTCCGTCACCGGCAGCCCGCCCTGCGATTCGGTAGGTGGCTGGGCGGTGGCTTCCATCGCGAGGTTGTGGGGCTCGGGCGATCGTTGGTGCATGCAACTTCCGTATGGTTACTGTCGGCAAACCGAGCAGACCTAACGCACCGACTTTCGGGGCTGTAGCGGGACAACGCACACGCTAGTCGATCGCAAAATCGCCGCCATCGCTACATTTAGCCCGGATTATGCACCTTGCGCAGCTCAAAGCCAACCCACGGATTCTTGCCCGGTCAGGCCGGCGGCGTTCCGCGGCCCGCACGGGGGGCCTAGCGCACCAGGGCGAGGTGATCGCGATGCACGACGGAGTCGTAGGGGCAGTGCCCCAAGATCTGGGCGATCTCGTCTTTGCCGTGGCCGGCGATCCGGCGGATCTCGTCCGCCGAGTAGTTGGCCAGCCCCCGAGCGACCTCCGAGCCCGCCCCGTCGCACAGCGCGACCAAGTCCCCTTTGTCAAAACCCCCGTCGACGGCCGAAATCCCCACCGCCAGCAGGCTCGACCCCCGCTCGGTCACGGCGCGGCACGCCCCCGCGTCGAGCGTCAGCCGCCCGCTCGGCTGGGCCGTCGAGCCGAGCCAACGTTTGCGGCTGCTGACCGAGCCGCCTTGGGCCACGAAGAGCGTGCCGATCGGCTTACCGGCCAGCAGGTCCACCAGCACGTTCTCCCGCCGGCCGTTCGCGATAATGGCGTTCTCGCCCGCCGCGGTAACCAGCCGCGCCGCTTCCAGCTTGCTGGCCATGCCGCCGCGGGACATCACCCCGGCCGGGGACGCCACGGCCAGCGATCGGACCGTTTCTACGTTGTCCACCGTGGGAAGCAGGCGGGCGTCGGGGTCGTCGGGGGCGCGGTCGTAGAGCCCCTCGACGTCGGACAGCAGCACCAACAGGGGCGCCCGCAGCAGGTTGGCCACCACGGCGGCCAGGCGGTCGTTGTCCCCCACCGTGCGTTGCAGCTCGTCGACCCGCACGGTGTCGTTCTCGTTGATCACGGGGATCGCCCCGTACTCGAACAGGGCGGTGAGCGTGTTCCGGACGTTCAGGTAGCGTGCGCGGTCGTTCAGGTCGTCTGCGGTCAGCAGCACCTGGGCGGCGTGCCTGCCGCGGGACTGCAGGGCCCCGTTGTAGGCCTCGATCAGGCGGCTCTGGCCAACCGCGGCGACCGCCTGAAGCTGCGCCAACCCGCTGGGCCGGCCGGGGAGCTTGAGGCGCCCTACCCCGGCGCCGACCGCCCCGCTGGAGACCAACGCCACGCGCCGCCCGGCGTCCGCGAGCGCCGCGAGCTGGCCGGCGAGCGACTCGATCCGAGCCACGTCGAGCGAACCGTCCGGCGCCGTGAGCACGCGGGTCCCCACCTTGGCGACCACGGTGTGCGCCCCGGCGACGATCTCAGAGCGGTGCGGAGCGGCTGGCATCTGCGTGATTCCGTTGATTCTGCCCCCGGAAGCGGGTGCGGCGGCGTCGCCCTGGAGGCCGCACGGCGGGCCGTCCCGGGCGGTCCCACGGAGTTTAGCGATTGCCAGGCAGTCGTGCAGCGGCGGCGGGTAGGCTTCCCAGCCAACCCCCGATCGCTTATTCTGCGAGGCCCCGTAACGTTCGATCCCGAAAACCGCTGAGTCGAGTCTGCCGTGAAGCGTCGCAAGCAAATCAAAGCCGCCAAGAGAGACCCCTTGTTCGTCGATGGCGTAAAGCCTCGGCCGATGTACGTCGACTACAAGGACTTGGAACTGCTCGCCAAGCTCACCAACCGTCACGGCAAGATCGTCAGCCGGCGCAAGAGCGGCTGCCACGCCGCCAGCCAGCACGCGGTCGCCAAGGCGATCAAGCGGGCCCGGTTCATGGGCCTGATGCCCTACGTTGGCGACTGAGTGCGGCGGCGACTGAGTGCCGCGGCGACTCGTTTGTGCTTTGACCCGGCCGCGGCCAGCGTATCGTTGCGCTCGCGGCGCATCGTCTCGCAAGAGGGCGCACCGTGGCCGAGACTTTCACCACGCGCCGCAGGGTAGAGTTTGCCGATACCGACATGGCCGGCATCGCCCATTTCTCGGCCTTCTTCCGCTACATGGAGGCCGCGGAGCACGCCCTGTTCCGCAGCCTCGGCTTGAGCATCTACGACCGACGCCAGGGACGCCACCTGAGCTTCCCGCGGGTAAGCGCCGCCTGCGACTACCAGTCGCCGGCTCGCTGCGAAGAAGAGCTCGATTTCTGCGTCACCATCGCCAAGCTGGGCCGCACCAGCATCGGCTACCGGTTCCGGATCACCCGAGACGGCGCCCCGGTCGCCGAGGGCCGGATGACAAGCGTCTGCTGCCACGTTGAGCCGGACAAGCCGCTTCGGCCCACGGCGATCCCCGAAGACATCGCGGCGTTGCTGCGTCCGTTCGTCGAGCCCTAGGGCGCCCGCCCTGCGCCCAGCCGACGGGCCAACCGCTCCTTGCAAGGCGAGGTGCACTTCGTGCACCCTACAACGTTATGGGCCTCTCAGTTCAGGACGTCTCTCGACAGTACCCCACGCCCGGCGAGCCGCTTGTGGTGCTGCGCGGCGCCACGCTGGCGATGGAGCCGGGTGACAGCTTGGCGATTGTCGGTCCTAGCGGCTCGGGCAAGAGCACGCTGCTATCGATCCTGGGGGCGCTCGACCCGCCGACCGCCGGTCGGGTTGAACTCGATGGCGTCGACCCGTTCACGCTGGACGAGCCCGGCCTTGCCCGGTTCCGCAACGAGCGGGTCGGGTTTGTCTTCCAGGACCACTACCTGCTCCCGCAGTGCACGGTGCTGGAAAACGTGCTCGTACCCAAGCTGGCGGCGGGTGGCTCGAGCGACGCAGACCGCCAGCAGGCCGAGGCGCTGTTGAACCGTGTAGGGTTGGGCGATCGCTTGACCCACCGCCCGGCGGAGCTTTCCGGGGGCGAACGCCAACGCGCCGCCCTGGCCCGGGCGCTGGTGAACCGCCCTGCCCTGCTGCTGGCGGACGAGCCGACCGGCAACCTCGACCGCCAGAGCGCGGAGAATGTGGGCGAACTGCTCTTGGAGATGTCTCGCCAGCAAGAGACGATGCTGGTGGTCGTCACCCACAGCCAGGAGCTGGCGGCCGTAATGGCACGCCGGATGCGGCTCGACGACGGCCGGTTGTCGCCGATCGACTGACGCTTCTGCTCGCCCCCCTTTCTCAGACACGGATGCGCCGCGATGACCCTCGAGATGCTGACCGACCGGTTGATGAACGGATCGCCGGAAGAACGGGCCGCCGCGGCCGAGTCGCTGGCGAGGATGGGCGAATCCGCGGCCCCCGCGGCCGAGACCCTGGCCCTGTGCGCCTCCGACGCAGACGCCGGCGCCTGGTGCGTTGCGGCGTTAGAGAAGCTGGGTCCGCCGCGTGACGAAGCACTCGGCCCGCTGACCGACCGCCTCAGCTCGGCCGACGCCGACTGCGCCTACTGGTGTGCGACGCTGCTGGGCCGCGCCGGCGAACGGGCCTCGGCCTCGGTCAGCAAGCTCGTTGAAACCGCCCAAAGCCGGGCGCCGCTGGCGGTCCGCGAGCGCGCCTGCTGGGCGCTAGGGCGGATCGGCGCGGCGTCGTCACGCCCCGCGCTCGAGCAACTCTCCCACTCCGAGCAGCCCCGACTGGCGCGTCTGGCGGGCGAAGCGCTCGCAGGGTTCTAGCACCAATAGCCGCGGACCTATGGTCGGCGCGAACGAGAGTGATGAACACCGCGCCGACCATAGGTCGGCAGCTATGGGGCGGTCGGCACCGCCTCGCGTTCAGTCTCCGTCCGCGATCGCGTACAGCGCGTCGAACGTCCGCAGATAGATCACCCCATCGGCAATCGCCAGCGACGACGACACTGCTTCCCCGAGGTCGTTCTTGGCGAGCAGTTCAAACTCCCGCCCCGCGCGGATCACGCTGACCACCCCCTTGCGGGAGCAGCAATAGACCTTGCCATCGACCCCCACCGGCGAGGAGCGGTAGCGGTCGCTCTGCAGCCGGCGGGTGTACACCTCGTCGCCGGTTTGGGCTTCGACGCACGTCAACACGCCGTCTTCGCGGCACAGGTACACCAGCCCGTCGTAGATCAGCGGCGACGGCACGTCGGGGGTCCCTTGGGGCATCCGCCAGAGCTCGTGGCTCGTGCCCGCGACCTCGCCGCTCCCCCCCGGGCTCACGGCGACCACCGCGCCGCGCTTGGCGCTGGGCACGACAATCAAGCCGTCGCCCACCGCGGGAGAGGAGACGAAACGCAGCGTGGGGTGGTAGCGTCCCTCATCGTTGAACCCGCCCAGCCGCCAGGCCTCCTTGCCGTCCAGCGTGTACGCCACCAGGAAGTCGCCGCCGTGGGTGAGCAGCAGCGGCGCGGCGCCCGGGGGCGAGTAGATCGTGGGCGAGGCGTAGGAATGCTCGCACTCCGCCTTGGCGCCGGTGAGCCGCTCGCACCGCCACACCTCTTCGCCGGTTTCGAAATCGAGGCAGAACACCTGGGCCTCGTTTGTGTCGGGGTCCCCCTCGCCGTGGATCATCTGCAGGTACAGCCGGCCGTCGTGGAGCACCGGGGTCGAGGCGTAGCCGAACTGGATGTCCAGCTTCCCGTAGCGGTCCTCGATGTTGAACTCCCACTTCGGCTCGCCTTCTGCGGAGAAGCAGGCGAGCGTCCCCTGCCCGAACAGGCAGGCCACGCTCCGGCCGTCGGTCACCGGCGAGGGGGAAGCAAAGTTGCCCTCGTCGCCGCGCATGTCGCGGTTGCCCTTGCCCACGACCCGTCGCCATTGCTGCTGGCCGTCGGTCGAGAAGGCGAGCAGCACCAGGTCGGCCTCGTCGACGCTCGTTAAGAAAACCCTGCCCCCCGCGACCACGGGGGTCGAGCCGGCGGGGCCCGGCAGGGGGAGTCGCCACGCGATGTTCTCGTCGGAGCCCCAGGTCGTGGCCACGCCCTTAGCAGCCGACACGCCGTCGTGGTGGGCGCCTCGCCATTGGGGCCAGTCTTCGGCCATCGTGGGGACGCATGTCAGCATCAAAGCAAGCAAGGATAAGTGCTTCATGGCGGATAGCGTGGTCGTGCGGGTGGGGAGGGTGGTAGTGGTAAAGTCTGAACAGCAACCCCATGGGCGGTCAAGCGACCAGGAAGGACCGCGAAAACGCCTATTAGCAGCCGACCTACGGTCGGCGCGTCCACGAACTGCCCTCAAACGGGCCGACCGTAAGTCGGCGGCTATCGCGTTTTGCTTGGGGACACGCTGTGTACCCGCATTGACTACGATAAAGGAGGTCCATCCTCCGCGTCCGTCTTCCGCATTCGCGCGACCCTTCGAGAGCCCTACGACGCCGTTCTGATGAAGATCACCTCGATCCCCCAGATCTACCGAAACCTCAATCGCTGGCGGGAGATCGTGCAGGTCCTCAGCCGGCACGGGCTGGCGAACCTGTTCAGCGGATTCGAGCTGCCCCTGTCCGGGATGCTGTTTGGCGGCCGCGAAGAAGAGTCGGCCCACAAGCTAAGCCGCGACGCGCGGATCCGCCTGGCGCTCGAAGAGCTCGGGCCCACGTTCGTAAAACTTGGCCAGATCCTCAGCACGCGCCCCGACCTGGTGGGGCCGGAGCTGGCGGCCGAGCTCTCGAAGCTGCAATCCGACGCCGCCAGCGACCCCGCCGACCAGATCCGCCAAACCATCGAGGACGACCTCGGCAAGACCATTGAAGAGGCGTTCGCCGAGTTCGACCCGACGCCCATCGCTTCCGCGTCCATCGGCCAGGTGCACCGCGCGCGGACGCTCGCGGGAGACGACGTCGCCGTGAAGGTGCAGCACACCAGCATCCAGCAGCGGGTGATGGTGGACACCGAGATCCTGGTTGGCCTCGGGCAACTAGCCGAACGCGTGCCGGAGCTGGCCGCCTACCGCCCCGCGGCGACGGCCGTCGAGTTTCAGAAGACGATCCGCCGGGAGCTCGACTTCAAGCACGAGCGTCGCCGGATCGAGCAGTTCGCGGGCTACTTCCGGGGCGACCCGCGGCTCTGCATCCCACGCGTCTACCCGGAGCTCTCGACGCGGCGTGTGCTCACGCTCCAGTGGCTCGAGGGGCGGAAGTTCTCCGACCCTCGGCTCTCGGAGGTCGAAGGGGTGTGCGTGCAGAAACTGGCGCGCGACGGGGCGGACGTGTTCCTGGAGATGGTCTTCCGCTACGGCGCCTACCACGCCGACCCGCACCCGGGAAACCTGCTGGCGATGCCGGGCGGCGTGATCGGCCTGCTGGATTTCGGCATGGTCGGTCGGCTCGGCGAGCGGCTCCGCGAGGACCTCGAGGACATGCTCATCGCGGTGAACATGCAGGACGCAACGCAGCTAGCGCGTCTGGTTGCCCGTGTCGGCTCCGCCCCGCCGAACCTAGACGAAGAGGCGTTGGCGGTCGACCTGGACGACTTCATCGAGTTCTACGGATCGCAGAGCGTGGGCGGGTTCGCCCTGTCCGAGGCGCTGCTAGAGCTGGTGCGGATCATCCGCAAATACCACATCATGCTCCCCTCGCCCGTGGCGATGCTGGTCAAGCTTGTGGTGATGCTGGAAGGGACGTCGCGGCTGCTCTCGCCCGACTTTTCCCTGCTCGACATCATCGGCGCCCACCAACGCCGGATGATCCGCCAGCGGCTCTCCCCGATGCGGCAGTTCCGCAAAGCGGCCCGCATCTACAGCGAGGTCGAGCAGTTGGTGGAGGTGGCGCCGCGCCGCCTGCGGGCGATCTTGCAGCAGGTTGAGTCGGGCACCTTCGACGTCCACCTCGACCACCGAGGCCTCGAGCCGAGCGTCAACCGCTTGGTGCTCGGCATGATGAGCAGCGCGCTGTTCCTGGGCGCGTCGCTGCTGCTGAGCCGCAACGTGTGGCCGCTCTACGGCGTATCCGCTCCGGGCGCAGTCGGGTTCCTGCTGAGCGGGTACCTGGGCGCACGGGTGCTGCACGCGATCGGCAAGAGCGGCCGACTCGAGCGCGACAAACCCAAGCGGAAGTAACCGCGGCCCGAGGGGGCGCTACGCGAAGTGATCCGCGAACTCCAGCCCAAACGTGTCCGCCACCGCTCGGTTGGTGATTTCACCGTTGAAGATGTTCACGGCCCGCGCCACCGGCTTGAGGGACCGGGCCGCCTGCTCGACACCGCGGCCGGCCAGCTCCAGTACCCATGGCAGCGTCACGTTGCACAACGCGAAGGTGCTGGTCCGTCCGACGGCCCCCGGCATGTTGGTGACGCAGTAGTGCACCACGTCGTCGACGATGTAGGTGGGCTCCGCGTGCGACGTGGGCCGGCTGGTGGCCATGCAGCCCCCTTGGTCGATCGCTACGTCAATGATCACCGCTCCGGGCTGCATCTGCGCCAGGTCCTCGCGTTCGACCAGCCGGGGCGCCTTGGCGCCCGGGATCAGCACGGCCCCCACCACCAGGTCGGCCCGCTGCAACTGCCGGCGGATGGTGTGACGGTCGCTGAACAGCACGTCCACGTTCGGAGGCATGATGTCGTCCAGGTAGCGCAGCCGGTCCATGTTGATGTCCAGCAGCGCCACGTTGGCCTGGAATCCGGCGGCGATCCGGGCCGCGTTGGCCCCGACGACCCCCCCGCCCAAGATGACGATATGGGCCGGCGCCACCCCCGGCACCCCGCCGAGCAAGATCCCACGCCCCATCTGGGGCCGCTCAAGGTACTTGGCGCCCTCCTGCACGCTCATCCGCCCCGCGACCTCGCTCATCGGCGTCAGCAGCGGCAGGCGTCCCTGGTCGTCGGAGAGCGTCTCGTAGGCGACGCACGTCGCCCGCGAACGCATCATCGCTTCGGTCAGCTCTCGGCTGGCGGCAAAGTGAAAATAGGTAAACAGCGCCTGCCCCGGCCGGATCAGCGGCCATTCTTGCGGCATCGGCTCTTTGACCTTCACCACCAGGTCGGCGCCGGAGAAAACCTCCTGCGGGCTGTCCACCAGCTCGGCGCCCACCGAAGCGTAGTCGTCGTCCGTGAGCCCCGATCCATCCCCGGCGCCCCGCTCCATCAGCACCCGGTGACCGCGGAGGGTGAGTTCCTCGACCCCCACCGGCAACATCGCTACGCGGTACTCGTCCGGCTTCACTTCCCGCGGCACACCAACAATCATCGTTCTTTACTCGGAACAGACGGAAATGGGGTTACGACCAACGAGCCCCGATTCTGTCCCCAGAGGGCCCCTTTGGGACAGAGCCGGTGAACCGCAATTCGCTTTTTCCGGCCGATAACGCCGATAAGACAGAAAGCGGCCTCGCGGATTGACGCCTTCCGGCCCGGGTGACTAAACTCTGAGGCTCGAAAGCAAAGTGGCCCTGTAGCTCAATTGGTTAGAGCACCGGACTGTCGATCCGGAGGTTGCGGGTTCGAGCCCCGTCGGGGTCGTTGAGAAGAGCCCCTCGGAAACGCTGTTTCCGAGGGGTTTTTTCGTTCATTGGGGCGATCTGGCGCGGCGCAGAGTCCCGCGTTTCGGGCCGCTAGAAACCGGCTAGAGAAAGGAGCAAGAGGGACGATGGCCAAAGCCGAGAGGAGTTTTGACGCCGGCGCCCCGCTCGATTTCTCCGAGGCGCTCGCTCGCCTCCGCGGCGATCACGACCTCCTGCTCGATCTGATCCGTTTTTTTTTGGCCGACTGGCCGACGCTACGCGACTCGCTGCGCGAGGCTCTCGCCGCTCAAGACCGCTCCGTAGTTGAACGGGTTGGGCACAGCATCAAGGGGCTGGCCGCGAATCTCGATGCCTCGCAGGTGGTGGAACTCGCCAAATCGGTCGAAGTGACGGCCCTAAAGGACCCCTGGGACGTGCTGTCTGCGCGGATCGACACGCTGGAGCAAGCCGGGGCCATGATTGTCGGCAGGCTCGAAGCCTACTTGGCGACACACTCGGCGAATTAGGCGCCAATCAGGGCCGTCCGAACGCCTCCATCGAAGCAAGGCCGCCGAAGGACTACACGTCCGCCGCCTCGGCGACCGATATCGTCGGGCCGATCGAGATCTGGTTGGCGCGGATCTTGTTGCGGAGGCTCCCCCGCGTGATCCCCAAGATCCGGGCCGCTTCCGATTGATTCCCCCCCGCGTGCCGCAGCACACGCGACAGCAGCGACCGCTCCATGTGCGACAGCGTGGTGGCGTACAGGTCGGTGGCCCCTTCCTGGAGGCGCTGGTCGACGAACGCATCGATCCCGGCATCGGAGTCGCCTTCCCGGTCCTCATCCGACATCGGCGCCGGCGCCGAACCATGCGACTCGGTCGCCCGGGCCCGCACCGGCGACGGATTGATCTCTGCCGGCAGCGCGTCGGCCAGCAGCACCGGACCCGAAGACTGCAGCACGGCCTGACGGAGCAGCGTCTGCAACTCGCGGACGTTGCCGGGCCAGTCGTAGCTCAGCAGACGCTTGAGCGCCTCAGGCGCGATGCCCTGCACGTCGCGGCCTAGCTCTGCATTGAGCCGCGCCAGCGTGTGCTCTAGCAGCATCACTCGGTCGTCGCCGCGATCGCGCAGCGGCGGGAGGTTGATGGTGTAGCCGTTGAGCCGGTAATAGAGGTCGGTGCGGAACTCATTGTTCTGGCACATCTCCTCCAGGTCGCGGTTGGTGGCCGAGACGATGCGGACGTCGGTGGAAATGGTCTGGTTGCCCCCCACACGCTCGAACTTCTGCTCCTGCAGCAACCTGAGCACCTTCCCCTGCACCAGCGGAGACATGTCTCCGACTTCGTCGAGGAAGATGGTCCCCCCGCTGCACTGCTCGAACTTTCCGATGCGGCGCTCGTGGGCGCCGGTAAAGGCGCCCTTCTCGTGGCCGAAGAGCTCCGACTCGAGCAGTGTCTCAGAGAGCGCGGCGCAGTTGACCGCCAAGAACGGCCCTTCCGACCGGTTGCTGTGCTGGTACACCGCGCGGGCGACCAATTCCTTGCCCGTGCCGCTCTCGCCACGGATCAGCACCGCCACGTTCTGCGGCGCCACACGGCCGATGGCCTTGAAGATGTCCTGCATCGGGCGGCACCTCCCGACGAACGCGTCGCCCTTGTCGTCGGGGGCCAGCAGGTCGCGCATCCCCACAGGCACGCTCATCAGCCGCCGCGACTCGAGCGCCTGACGCACCAGTCGGTCGAGCTGGCCTACGTCGATCGGCTTGCAGACGTAGTCAAACGCCCCCAGCTTCATCGCCTCGATCGCGACATCGCTGGCGCTAGCAGCGGTGATAAAAATGACCGGCAGCCTGGCGTCCGCCTGCCGTATCCTCGTGAAGGCCTCGAGCCCCGAGAGGTCGGGGAGCATGATGTCCAGTAGCACCACGTCCGGCTTTTCGCTCTCAATCTTGTCGATCCCGTCGCTGGCGGACAGGGCTGTGACAAACTCCAGGTCGAGATTGGAGAGCGAACGCTCGACGAGGTGGAGCACGGCGCGGTCGTCGTCGATGACTAGTAGCTTGTAGGGCATCCGTGGCGACCTTTTAAAATGACTGCTGTAAACGAGAACTAACCGCACGACGGGGCGACGCGTCGACCGCGTGGCGTCCGGGTCGGGGCGCCTCGCGGTCGGACTGGTTCTACCCTTCCTGGGCTTGGACCATCCAGAGGTGCTTCTCCAGCACCCGGCAGTGCTGGATGAGCACGTCTTCGCTCACCGGATCGACCTTGCCGACCGCCTCGATCCCGCTCCGCATCCCGTGGATGCACTTTTCTAAGCGTTCTGCCAGCAGCGGAACCACATGGGCGACCGTCAGCAGCCCAACCGGGCAACCCGGCAGCCGCGACTTCTCCGCCACCGTGGCGGCGCGCCCCGAGGCGGGTCGCGCCAGAGTAACGATCCGTTCCGCGACGTCATCGGAGGCGTCTCGGGCCGAAGCGATAACCTCGTCGAGCTGTAGGTGGATCGAGCGGAAATTCTGCCCGACCACGTTCCAGTGGAGCTGCTTGCCTTGGAGCGCCAGGTCGATCAGGTCGAGCAAGCAGGCGCCCAGCGACTCGGTAACGGCCGCTGCATCAGCGTCTTCTAAGATATGTCGTTTGAGTTTCGACAAGGGGAGTCTCAGGGTTGCAATGCGGATAACTGCAAGGTCAATGAAGCAACTGTAGAAAGCACATGGCGTACCGGCCACCGAGGTGGTCGACCGTGAGCCGGAGCGAATCCGCCGCCACGAGCCGCGTTGAAAAGCCCCGCTAGCCTAAGCAAAGCCTTTACTGGCAAAGATTTACGAGCAGTGATCTGCCCCAGAAGCCCCGTTCGATGGCAACCTAGTCGCGAACGATTGAGTCCGTAAGCCGTCGGTCAGTTGATCGCGGCCACCGCGCCGCCGGCCGCATCCCTGCCAGCCTGACAGCCGTGAGACCACCCCTTGGGTCCAACCTTGGCGCACGCTTTGCTCTGGTGGTCTTGCGTGTGTTTCTGAAACCCCAAGGAGATAGAAAAACATGTCGATCCTCACTTCCGAGAACGTGGCCAATCTGGCCGACGAAACCGTCTCGAAACTCGTCGACCTGACCCGCGCCAACCTCGACAGCAGCAAAGGATTTTCTGATGCCGCAAAGACCCTCGACAACCAACGCTTGAAGAAAGTGTTCGAAGAACAGTCACGGATCCGCAGCGCCAACGCCGCGGAGCTTCAGAGCCTGGTCAGCATCAACGACAATGACCCGCCCGAAGAAGGCTCCTGGCTCGCAGCCATGCATCGCAGTTGGCTGGCCGTGAGGACGGCGCTTTCGAGCAATGACGACCAGGCGGTGCTGGAGGAAGCCGAGCGCGGCGAGGATTACATCAAGAAGATGTACGAAGACGTCCTGAAGGAAACGGCCGGATCGGCCGTGAACGACATCTTGCAAGCGCAGTACGCGGGCGTCAAGAAAACCCACGACGCCGTGCGCGACCTCCGCGACGCGATGAAGTCGTGAGTAGCGTTTAGCGACCGCCGCAGAGACTGCGGCGGTCGCTTTTCTTTTGCGCGGGCGACGCGATCCCGGTCTGTATGCTGGTTAGGGCGAAGGCGATTCGGCGGGCACAACCGCCGGCGCAGTCGCGGGCGCAGGGTCGGCTTCTTCTGCTTTTTCTACTGCACCGGTCAAGGCACGCTTGCCCGCCTCGATGTCTTGCTCGATCTTGTCTGTCTCCACGGTCATGGATGGCCGGTCAGAGCCCCCGCTGAACGTGATCCAACCGGCCGCGGCCATCAAGAGAACGATCACCGCGATCACAATCACAGCACGCATGGTTTCACTTCCGCTGGTTGGAGAAAAAAAGAAGCCGCAGCAGGAGGGGCTCCTGCCCCGCCCGCTGCGGCCATGTTACAGCATTATTCGATCGCCGGATTCGCTACGCGGCGCCGCGGAAGCGGGGAATCACAAGGCTCACAAGGAATAGCACCAGGAACACGAAGAACAAGATCTTCGCAATGCCTGCGGCGGCGACGTACACGCCGGTAAACCCAAGAACACCAGCGATCAGCGCGATGACTAAGAACGTGAGGGCCCAACTTAACATCTTGCACCTTCCTTTTGAGGACGGGCCCTCTGTTAGCAGGGAGGGCCGTAGTTGATTTCTGCGACGGACCACGTGTCCGCAGCCGAAAACACCTAATGCAAGCCGCGTGCCGTAACGCCACCATCGCGCCGGCTCGGCGTAATGAGCCTTCTTATGGCCGCACAAGTGGCCCAGGAGCCGGCCCGAGCGGACTAACTGCGCGCGAGTCATCCACACTTGGTCGCCCGGCGACCGGACGGCGGGTCCCTGACCACCCTGCTGGGCCGGCTGCGGGAGGGGGGCGGCCAAGATTAGGCCGTAATGCCCTTCGTCAACGCCATAAAGACCGTCTCCAGGTTGATCTCTTCTTCCTTAAAGAGGGTCAGCTTCTGACCGGCCGTTACGATGGCCGCTGCGAGATCGGCGTAGTCGCGGGTGTGCTGGGTAAGCGTCACCCGCAGCCCCTTATCGGAGGCCCCTTCGCCGGCCGGCTCGACCCGCTCGACCAGCGGCAGCCCTTCCAGCAAGGTGATGGCGGCCGCCTGGTCGCCGGCGACCCCGATCCGCAGGATGGTGTTGGGCCGCACCTGACGGATGGCCGTCTCGACGTCGGCGTTGAAGATCAGCTCTCCCTTCTCGATGATGCCGATCTTGTTGCAGATGTCGGCCAGCTCCGGCAGGATGTGGCTGCTGACCATGATGGTCTTGCCGGTGTCGCGGAGCCGCTTGAGCAGCTCGCGCATCGCGATCCGGGCCCGCGGGTCGAGGCCACTGGCCGGCTCGTCCAGCAGCAGCACACGCGGCTCGTGCAGCAGCACCCGCGCCAGGCCGAGCCGCTGCGTCATGCCGCGCGACAGGCTGGTGGCGAGCGCCTCGCGTTTGTAGCTCAGGTCGACCAGCTCCAGCACCTCGTCGCACACCTTGCGGCGTTGCGGGCCGCGGATGCGGTACGCAGCGGCGAAGAACTCGAGGTACTCGATCACCTTCATGTCTTCGTACACGCCGAAGAAGTCGGGCATGTAGCCCACCGCTTTGCGGATCTCTTTCGGCTTGGTGTAGATGGACGCGCCGCACACGTACGCCTCGCCCCAGGTGGGGTTGAGCAGCGTGGCGAGGATCCGCATCGTGGTGGTCTTGCCGGCGCCGTTGGGGCCGATGAAGCCGAACACGTCCCCCGCGTCGAGCGCCAGGTCGATGTCGCGGATGGCGAACAGCTCGCCGTATTTCTTGGTGAGACCGCGGGTTTCGATCATGGAGGAGACGTAAGATTAGGTATTAGGTATTAGGTTCTAGGTACGAGTCGTAAGTCGTTGGTTTCCGTGGGTAGGTCGTTGGAAAGCGGTCGCTACCTGCCGGATTCCTAATAGCTAACGCCTAAGACCTAATACCTACTTTCTGGTTGCTCGACTTCCAGGACGAAGCGGTAGTAGGTCCACCCGGCTTCGGGCGCCGGCGCCAGCGGCTGCCCGTCGGCCAACAGCACAGCGGCGGGGCGGATCGCCCGGCAGACCAGCACCGCGCGGCCCGCGGCCAGCAGGTCGGAAAGGTCGGTGAACGACTGGTACCGGAAGGGCAGTCCTGTGAGCCGTTCGGCGCCGAGCAGGTCGTGGAACATCATGGCGCGAAGCAGCCCGGGGGTAGAGAAGCCCTCGACATCCCCACCCGCTGCTTGCACGCCGTTTTGCCCGTACTGCTTGGTCAGGATCGTGCGGTACCGGAGCGGCGGGGTGGCGGCGTCGATCACGGCCGTGTCGTCGGCCGCGAGGTCGCGGAGCTTCCAGGCCCAGTCGCCGTAGATCAACTCGCACTCGGTAAAGTCGGCGCCGGTCGCGTTGGTGAGCTCCCCTTCGACAAGCCCGTCGCCAGCGTCTTGCAGTACGGCGCTCATCGAGCTCGGCGCCGGCGCGTGCCAGCGAGCGGTCAGGGCGGCGGTCGACCCGGTGTCGATGGGCAGGCCGATGAGGCCGTCGAGGTTCGGCGTGGCGGCGTAGGCGACCCCTCTGCGGTCGACGCCGGTCGCCTGGGAACGCATGGCGCCCAGCGAGTCGCCCGGCAGACCAAACCAGCTGAGCCGGCCCTGGGCGTCGGGCAGGGGACCGCCGGCCGCGTCGGTGAGTCCTAGATCCAAGTCGACGCGGTCCGCTCGGGGCAGGTACACCTGCCCCCAACTGACGCCGCGTAGCCGAGCGGTTGCGACGTCGACGTCGACGATGGTCGCTTGGTTGGCCCTGGCGGCGTCGCCACGCGCGGCGCCCGACAACCACGCCGCCGCGCCCCCGAACGCCACCAGCCACACGACCAGCGTAACCCACGCCAGGGCGGGCCTGCCGCTCCGGCGGATCAGCAGGTAGTCGATGGGCCCCAAGAACGCCAGGAAGGCGAGCATGAACCCGGCCACGGCGAATAGCGAAGGGGGATTAACTCCGGCAAACGACGCCCCGAGGCGGCGCCAGAGCGCTCCACCGAGGTCGTTGTAGCTGCGGGCGACGAGAGAGAGCTCCGCGGCGCTCGTCCGGCTAGCAGAGCGGGCGTCGGGAAAGTCGATCAACCGCTCGACCAGCCGGTCGCGCCCCGTCCAACCCCGCAGCGTTGGGTGGTCGACGTCGAAGGCCACAAACGTCACCATCCCGAAGCCAACGACACGGCGCACGATTAAAGGGATCTCCTCGGCGGTCCGCCCCGAGAATGCGAGCACCTGGCCGGCGGCATCGCTAAACCGCGTCGCCTCGATGGCGCCCCTGCCCGCGTCGATCGGCTGTTTCGCATCGATCCAGCGTTCCAGCGGCGTCGTGCTGGCGAGCTCGATCGGCGGCTCCGGGTCGCCGGGCAGCATCCAGCCTAGTGGGCCGGTGCGTGACCCGAGCTTCTCCTGTGCGTCGCCGCAAGAAACAACCAACCGCCCGCCACGCTCAACCCACTCGCGTAGCGCCGCGGCGCGAGCCGCGTCGGCCCCCAGGCCCGCCAGTGTGGCGTTCTCGCGACAGAGGATCAGCATCACGTCTACCGCGTCGTACCCCAGCGCCTGGTCCGGCAGCTCGCCAATGCTGCGAACCGTGGCGACCGCGACGCCAAGCGATGACGCTGGCGAGACGCCATCGATGGTGGCCAAAGACTCGGCGGGCTTCTCTTGGCTCTCTCCCCCCCAGACCACGACCAAGCGCGCCGTGGCCGGCAGCGGTGGACGGCCGAGCGCATCGACCGATACCGAGCGCTCGGCGTCGCTCGCCAACAGCTTGATCTTCCCCTGAGACCGCCCCAACCGGGCGTACGCCGTCGTCGGCGTCGGCGCGCCCGCTGGCCACGGGGTGACCATCGTCACCCCATCCGCGTCGGGCGCGCTTATCCGCAGGTCGCTGCTGGCCTGGCCGCCGGTAATCCGAACCGGCGTCCAGCAGCCCAGCTTGTACCAGCGGTCGAAGCCTAGCCGGGCTTCGAGCTCCGGACCGGCCGCGGAGGCCTGCGCGGCGCAGCACGCGGCAAGGAGGATCGCCAGCCCCACGGAGCGCCGCTGCGGGATGATGGCGAGCATAGCGGACGGGGGAAACCAGGGCAGAATCAGGCGACACCGCAAGCCGTTCAGCGTAGTCGGCGGCGGGTGGCGTCTCCAGGGGCACGACGCCCCGCGGCCAACTGGGCCCGCGCAGTGCGGCATTCCCGCTCGCCCCACCGATCCGCTATAACGCGCTGCACCCCAACCCCCACTTGAGCGACCGCATGCCGCGTGAGCCGATTCTCTCCGCCGAAGACCAACCGGACGACGACCCGCGTCGCGCCCCCCCCCTGCACGCTCAGGGGCAGGGCGAAGAAGGGGAGCAGGACGCGGCGCTCCGGCCCAAGCGGATGGCGGACATGGTCGGCCAGCGGGCGGTGTACGAGCGGATCAAGATCGCGGTCGACGCGGCCAAGATGCGCGGCGAGCCGCTGGGGCACGTGCTGTTCGACGGCCCGCCCGGGCTGGGAAAGACCACCTTCGCGACCTGTATCCCTCGCGACCTGGGCGTCACGCTTCAGATCGCCAGCGGCGCTACGCTGGGGGCGCCGAAGGACCTGCTGCCGTACCTGACAAACGCCGAGGCCGGATCGGTGCTGTTCATCGACGAGATCCACCGCCTCCCTAAGGCCGTTGAGGAGTTCATGTACCCGGCGATGGAGGACTTCCGGGTCGACATCACGCTGGGCGAAGGGGTCAGCGCCCGCACCATCAACATGACGTTGCAGCCGTTTACGATCATCGGCGCGACCACACGCACCGGGCTGCTATCGGCGCCGCTGCGGGACCGCTTTCAGATCCGCGAGCACCTGGACTTCTACTCTGAGCCGGAGCTGACCGAGATCGTCACCCGAAACGCCGGCAAGCTGCGGCTGGAGATCGACCCTCCCGCCGCGGCAAAAGTGGCCATGTGCAGCCGGGGGACGCCGCGGATCGCCAACAACCGCCTGCGCTGGGTGCGCGATTACGCCACCAGCCGCGCCGACGGCGCCGCCACGCTGAAGGTGGCCGAGGAGGCGCTCGCGATGCTGGGGATCGACCCGATGGGGCTCGACCCCCAGGACCGCAAGTACCTGCAGACCATCCTCCGCGTGTTTCGTGGCGGCCCCGCCGGGGTCGAGGCGATCGCCCACACGATGAACACGGCGATCGACACGCTCACCGACGAGGTAGAGCCGTTCCTGCTGCGGTCGGAGCTCGTCGTCCGCTCTCCCCGCGGGCGTAGGCTCACCCAGTTGGGATATGCCCACCTCGGCGAGACGCCCCCGGAAGAGTTCCCGGAGCGTTCAAGCTTATTTGGTCCGTGACGCGATCCGCGTTGGGGTTTACCCGGCAAAAGCAGGCTCTGGACGGCCGCCGCGTCGCCCTAGTGCGTTGCGTGGCCGCAGGTACTGCGCCGCCGAGGCCGGCATCCTGGCCCGCACGCGGTGGTCGTAGCGTTCTTCGCTGGGGGGCCGCCAACCGCGGCTCGGCGCCACGGGCCACCGGCCATCTTGCCGCGAGCCGCGGGCCGGGTTGACGATCAGATCGAACACGCGGAACGAAGTGATGGGCATGAAGATGCCTCCGGGGTGAACGACGCCCCGCGGCGCCGGTGCAGGTAGGACACCGGCACGGCCAGCGGGTTCGACGTCGACCGCGCACGCAACGGCTGCGTGCTGCGGTACGTCGTGGGGAAAGAGAACGATCGGCGGACGGACGGGGTGTCCGTCAAGACAAGGGCGGCATCGGCGGGGAAAATCCCTCAACGGCCAGCGCCCCCATACAGAGGTGCACGTGTCGGGGGGCTTTCGCCTCCGCCGGGAAGGTCCGGCGGGCTAGGCGAGCGTGTCGGCCCCAGCAGGAGCGGCAAGAGAGTCCAAGCCCCCCGTCGAGCGGGGCTTCGGGACGGGTCACGATGTCCAGCACACTGCGACATCTGCCTCTCTGCGGTCCGAAGCGGCGGGGTCCGGCGTGAGCCGACCCCTCTCCATGCATTATCGTTGGCATCGGAGCCGGTGGGAAGCGCGCTTGAGCGAGATTTGCCAGATTTCGGCGGGCGGGTTGACGCAACCCGGTACGACCGCTTATCTTCCGAGGCTCGAAACAACACAAATCACCGGTTCCCTTAGCAGACTTACTCGCCAGGCAGTTCCATGGCCGTCCCGAAGCGAAAGCACTCCAACGCCCGTACTGGCAGCCGTCGTTCGCACGACCGGCTCACCCCCCGCCAGCTCCATTCGTGCCCCAAGTGCGGCACGATGATCCCGACCCACGTCGTGTGCCCCAATCCAAACTGCGGCCACTACATGGGCCGTACGATGGTCGAGCCCGAGTAGCGCCGGGCCCTAGCAGGCTTGCCTTCGGGCCGCGTTCTTCCGCGATCGAATCATTCTTCCGGGTAGCTGAATCATGGGCGAACGCATCGCGCTCTTGTTTCCCGGGCAGGGAGCGCAGTCGGTTGGGATGGGGAAAGAGTTGTGCCAGCGGCTCCCCGCGGCGGCCGCGCTCTTCTCTCGGGCCTCTGATATTCTTGGCTACGACTTGCTGGAGCTCTGCGCCGGCGGCCCCGCAGAGGAGCTCGACTCGACCGCCTACAGCCAGCCCGCGATCTTTGTCGCCAGCCTCGCCGCCCTCGAAGAGCTCAAGCAGCAGTCCCCCGAAGTCGTGGAGCAGTGCTCCGCTTCCGCCGGGCTCAGCCTAGGCGAATACACGGCGCTCGTGTTCGCCGGCGTGATGTCGTTCGAGGACGGCCTGCGCGTGGTGGCCGAGCGCGGCGCCGCGATGCAGGACGCCTCCGAGGCCTCGCCCAGCGGCATGGTGAGCATCCTTGGACTCGACCTCAAGGTGGTGACCGACGTCTGTGACCAGGCACGCGGCGACGACGTGTTGGATGTCGCCAACATGCTTTGCCCCGGCAACATCGTCGTCTCTGGATCGACCAGCGCCTGCGAGCGGGTCGGCGACCTCGCCGAGGCCGCCGGCGCGATGCGGGTAGTGCCGCTGGCGGTCGCCGGCGCGTTCCACACCGCGTTGATGGCGCCCGCGGTCGACCGGGTCGCCGCCAAGCTCGCTGGGGCGACCCTCAACGCGCCGCGGATCCCCGTGGTGTCGAACGTCGACGCCCTGCCCCACTCCGACCCCGAAGAGATCCGCGACCTGCTGATCCGCCAGGTGGTGAACCCGGTCCGCTGGGAAGACTCGATCCGTTGGCTGCTCGACCAGCACGGCGCGGGGCGGTTCTACGAGGTCGGCCCCGGTCGGGTGCTCAAGGGGCTGATGAAGCGGATCGATCGCAAGGCGTCCTGCGAGAACGTCACGGCCTAAGCCACGACAACAGGCGAAGCCAGCCTTACCGCACGCCCGGCGCCGTCGTCGACGACATCCAGGTGTCTGGCTTCCGGTACCGGCGGATCGGCCTGGCTTTTGCTTGCGATTGGGCGTCCGGGCTGATCGTCACGTCTTGGTACCCGCCCCCCTGGGCAGCGGCGATGGCCTCCAGCAGCGCGATGCCATCGGCGTTGGTGGCCGTCATGCCGAACACGTGCATCGGGACCCCGAACCTCTTGGGGGTCAGCAAGAACTCCTTCGCTACACTCGACCGGATGTCTTCGTCCGTCAGCAGGTAGATTACGTCCGGGCGCAGGTTCACGGCGCCCTCGAGCGCGGCGATCTGGCTGCGGTAGTCGCCCGGCCCGATCGGCACGGTGGTCAGCCAGCTCGCCAGCCGTTGTTTGTTGGCCGGGGTCGCGGGGATCATCTCCAGCGTCGGCTGCGGGTAGAACATCGGGAAGGCCTCGTCCGAATAGACGCACACGTAAAAGCTCTGCTTGGGAGACAGCGCCGCCACGCTGCGTTGCACTTCGAGCAGCGCGGTCTCCATCCGGCCGTCGACCATGCTGGCGGAATTATCCAACACAAACATCACCCTGCCGGCCTGCACCTTGCGGCCAAAAAAGCTGATCGAACCCATCCGGCCGCCGGAAGCGTCGCCGCTCCCCTGCCCCGCCGTTCCGCCGTCGGTGCTGCCGCCTACGTTCACGGCAGTCATGAGCGACCCGACGTCCATCGCAGCGAGATCGCTCAGCGAGTCGCCGATCTGGGCGGCGGCGGACGACTCCATTTCGGGGGACTCCAGCTCCATTGCGTTCTCGACCACCGACTCCAGCGCCACCTCTTCGAACTGCACGTCCTCGAGGTCGGACTCTTCAAACTCGAACTCAGAGAAGTCGAGCATCTCATCGTTCAGGTCGTCGGTCTCGGACGCCGAGGCGAAAAACAACTGGGGGTCGTTCTGGAGCGTGGCGAAGGTCGCCAGCCCGAACAGCAGCAGCAGCGCCACGTGCACGAGCACACTGATCACCCACGAGGGCGTTTTATTGCGGCGGCGTTTCGTGCCCGGTTTTGCCCCTGGGTTGCGCCCGCCCCGCCGGCGTGGCAGGGGCTTGGACGAGACGATCGCGCCTCGCGGGCGTTGGGCTCGGGGCGTGCCGGGCGCTTCGACCGACCCGCGACCCGCAGAGAACCGGGCGCCTGTGGCGGGTGTGAAAGCCGGCCGGGCAGGCTCCGCGGGCACACTGTCTTTGCTTGAGACCGCCCGATCGGCTGGCGTCGGCTGGTAGCGTTTGGCGGCCGGATGAGGTGTGGCGTGAAACACCGGTGGGGGCGAGTCGGGGGTCGCTTGGAGTGGCGCTTCGGCACGGTTGAGCGGCTCTCGGCCGAGCTCCATTGCGTCCGCGATCGTGTCCTCGCGATCGGCCTCCATCCGCGCGAGGTCTGCGCGGAGGCGGTGCGCCTCGACCTCGAGCCGGGTGAGCCGCTGCCGCGCCTCTTCGAGCCGGTCCGAAGTAGACGGGCCGGCGCGGTCGTGGCCGGGCTCAGACATCGGTGGCTCCCCCCCCCTCGAAATGCAGGATGGGGCCCCGTCAGTGACGCCCGCAAACCGCCCTCAGTTTAACTAGCGGGCGGCCGCGGGTTCAAACGCCACGGGCTGGTTTTTAGCCCGACGCGTCCCCCCCGCGGGCGGTGTGGATCGCTCGGTCGATCCGCCTGGCGCTCCGTTCTGGGCCGAGGATCGCCAGTTGATCGAAGACGCCAAACCCGACCCCCTTTCCGGTGAGCGCCACCCGCAGGGCATGGATCAACTGACCGATCTGGGCGTTTTGGGCCTCGAGAAACTGCTTGAGCATCGTCTCCGCGGACGCGGCGGTAAGCTCCTCGCTAGTGTTAGTCAGAAGGTCGCGGAACCCCGAGAGCAGGCCAACCGCCTCGTCCGGTTTGGCGATCCTCTTCTCGAACGCCTTGGGGTCGTACGGCAGGGCGTCGTCCGCAATAAAGAAGTCGTCGTAGTCCAGGATGTCGCCCGCCAGCTTGATGCGGTCGCCGGCCGCCGCGACGATCTGCGTCACGTAGGGCCCGGTGTCGCACGCCGGTGGGTCGCTCACCAGCCCCGCTAGCCGCAGGAAGTGCACGCAGCACGAGACCCGCTGCTTGAGTGGGAGCTGCTGCATCGCCCGGTCCTGGAACGAAAGCAGCTTCTGCGGGTCGAAACTAGCGGGCGATTTGTTGACGCGTTCGAGCGAGAACGACTCGATCATCGCCTCGCGAGTAAACTCTTCGGTCGAATCGTCGAGCGACCAACCGAGCAGCAGCAGGTAGTTGAGCAGCGCGTCTGGAAGAAACCCGATCTGCTCGTAGAAGTCAACGATCACCGGGTTGAACGTCTCCGCAGAGGTTTTCAACCCGACCCGGTCGGCGATCTGCTGGCCGCGGGCCATCAAACCGGCGAAGTCGCGGTGCTTGAGGTACTTGTCGAGCTTGCGTTTGCTGAGCTTGTTCTTGCTCCCCGGCTCCGCGACCACCGGCAGGTGAGCGAAGCGGGGGGCCTCGTGCCCGAGCGCCTGGTAGATAAACGCCTGTCTGGGCGTGTTGGACAGGTGCTCTTCGGCGCGGACGACGTGGGTGATCTGCATGGCGTGGTCGTCCACGACCGTCGCCAAATGGTACAGGCACGTGCCGTCGGCGCGCTGCACGACGTGGTCTTGCTCGCGCGCCCAATCGAACCGCACCTGCCCGCGGACCAGGTCGTCCAGCACCAGCGTCCCTTCGCGGGGCATCTTCAGACGCACCACGCCGGCACGGCCGGCGCCAGCAAAACGCTGGGCGTCCGCGTCCGATTCGGCCATCCACTTGCGGCTATAGGTGAACGGCACGCCGGCCGCGGTAGCGGCGTCGCGCTCGGCCTGCAGTTCTTCCGGGGTGGCGAAGTCGCGGTAGGCGGCCCCGCACGCCAGGAGCCGGTCGACCGCGTCCTGGTACAGTCCCGCACGCTGCGACTGGAAATAGGGCCCGTGCGGGCCTTCGGCGCCGGGCCCCTCGTCCCAGTCGAGCCCCAGCCAGCGGAACCCGTGCAGGATCGGCTCGAGGGCCTCCTCGACATTCCGCTCGGCGTCTGTGTCGTCGATCCGCAACAAAAACTGGCCGCCGGCCTGGCGGGCGAGCAACCAGTTGAACAGCGCCGTGCGGACCCCGCCGATGTGCAGGTAACCGGTGGGGCTGGGAGCGAAGCGGGTACGGACGGTCATCGTGCGGCGCCGGGCGGGGGGAGGCTACATCCGCCCGCTAGACTAGCCGCGATGGCCCGCAGCGTGAAGCGAGCCCCGCCCGGGCCCCCTGGCGCTACGCGGCCCGCTTGTCGGCCTGGGCGCGGCGTAGACGCTTGCGTTCCGCCTTGGAGAGGCGGCCCTGGTTCTCTGCGCCGTCTTCGTAGTCGTCGCGGTAGCCGTCTTCCGCGCCGCTTACCCATTTCGAAGATTCATCGCTGGCGGCCGGCTGCTTCTTGGTCGGCTGCGGGGGCGCCGGTTTGACCGGGGCGGCTTCGGCCGGTTCCGTCGAGGCGGCGATCTTGATCGCTGGTTTGGCCGACGGCTCTGGCTTGGCGGCCGCCTGCTTGGGTTTGCGTGGCGCCCGCTGCGCGACGCTGCCCGATGCCTCCAGCACCATCCGCCTGGCGAAAGCCGCCAGGCACCCGATCAGCAGCACGGCGCCCACCAGCGGGGCCGCGTGCAGCGACACGCTAGACCAGGCCGCTGGCAAGAAGCCAAACGCGGCCGACAGGCCGACTGCGTAGGCGGCCGACGCCCCGATCAACTGCGTCATCGCGAGCGGAGCGCTGCGCATCTGCCAACCGAGCCGCAGAGCAAGAGGCAGCAGCACCGCGGCGAGAGGCGCCACGAGCGAGACGGCGCGCGACGTTTCGGCCGTCCAACCCAGCCGCGCGCCGGCTAGGCGTGCGGCGTCGCCGTGCAACCCAACCCCCACGCAGAGTGCCGCGATCGGCAGCCCGATCACCGCCGCCAACCACCAGCGGTAGCAGCCGCGAAAGTCATCCGTCCGCCGCCGCCGCATCCGGTATACCAGCAGAGCAAAGCCCCCAGCGGCCAGCAGCAGCACCGACTCGAGCCAGGCGGTCGCCGCCTGGGCAGAGCCGAGGTTGAGGGCCGCGATGCCAGAAACAACCGGCGAACCGGCAAACCGGTCCAGCAGCGCCACCCCGCCGATCGCTGCGGCGACGCCCGCGGTGGAGCACGCCGCTAGCAGCCAAGCGTTCTGCGGCACCAGGCTTTGCGCGGCGAGAAAGCCGAGGCTCTGGTCGGGCCGGTCGTAGGACGCGGCGCTGCGCTGCTCCGAAGCCGGCTGCCCTTCTCCCGGAGCGCTAGTAGAAGCCGCAGCGCTGCTGTCCTGGAGTGCGCGTCGTCGACGATCGGTTCTTGAAACCGCTGCTGCCATCGTTCCGCCCTGATCGAGTGGCTGGTGATGCGTGGATACCCGCGCCCGCCCGCATACCGGCGCACCATACGTCCCTGCCGGCACAATCGGTTTCGGCAAACCTGGCCGCCGAGGATCAGCACGCTCTGGGGTAGTTCGGTTTGGGCAAGCTGTAGCGGACAGGCGTGGCGCCCGCGTCGGCCAACGGCCTTAGGCCCGGAAAAAGCCTCCATCACCCTGGGGGGGCTGACCTAGGCTTGCACGTTCCTGGTTATGAATCTGCCATCCAAGACGAATTGATGGGCGCACCATTGATAGACGCACCGCAAGCGGCTCAGGCGCCAGGCCTAACGTCGGCGGACTTCATGGCTGTGCCCCCGCTGGACCAGTTGTGCCTCGCCGCCGAGGCCAGCGGGCTCAGCGCCGCCCCGGTATGCCCGTCGCGTGGGATGCCGTCCGTGCAAGGCCGGCTGGGGATGGCGTCGGCGTTGTTTACCGCGTTGCGCTGCAAGCACACGCCGACGGCCGACCACTGCTATCGCGTCGCCGTCTCGTGCAGCACCTGGGGCGCCGCGCTGCGGATGCCCGAGCACCTGCGTGACGTGCTGGAGTCGGCCGCGTTGCTGCACGACATCGGCAAGATCGGCGTGCCCGACGCGGTAATGCTCAAGCCGGGCCGGCTCAACGATGACGAGTACGAGATCATCAGCCGGCACCCGGACCTCGCCAGCCACGTGCTGATGGCCGCAGGCGCCCCGCAGGGGGTCATCGATACCCTGCTCGAGATGTCGCAGTGGTTCGACGGATCCAATCGCCCGATCGATGGCCGCGGGGCCCCTCCATCGGTAACGGCGCGGATGCTGGCGATCGCCGACGCGTTCGACTCGATGACGACCGATCACATCTATCGCCCCGCCAAAACGCGAGACGCGGCGCTTGCCGAGCTGTTGAAGCACTCCGGCACTCAGTTTGATCCCGACCTGGTGCGGAGCTTCACCGAGCACTTCGCTCAAGACCAGAGCGCCCTGCGTGAGGAAGTCGGCCGACGCTGGCTGAGCGCGTTAACGCCGCACGAATCTCCGGTGGGGTGGCATCCCGAGGAGGCGATCGTAGGGCCGCTGAACAGCGACCCAACCACGGCCAGGAGCGCCTTCGAGCAGTCGCTGATCGACAACATGCACGACGGGGTTATCTTCGTCGATTCGCAGCTCCGCATCACGCTGTGGAACACGGGGATGCAGCGCCTCGCCGGGGTCGACCCCAGCGCCGCGATCGGCCAGTTGCTCCGCCCAACCCTCCTCGACATGGCCGAGGCCAGCGGACGCAGGATGGCGGACGACGAATGCCCCGTGACGGCCGCGATCCGCGGCGGCGTGCAAGACATCCGCCGGGTGAGCATCCTCGGACGCAGCGGCAAGCACGTTTACGTCGACCTCCACGTGGTCCCGGTGCGTCAACCGGCCGGCGCCGCGATTATGCTCCGCGACGTCTCGAGCGAGCAGAGCCTGGAGGCCCGCTGCTTGGCGCTGCACGTTGAGATGACCAAAGACCCGATGACGCAGGTGGCCAACAGGGCCGAGTTCGATCGGATGCTTGAGCAGTTCATCGAGACCCACTTGGCCTCGGGGCTGGCCTGCAGCCTTGTGATGGCGGACATCGACCGATTCAAGCTGATCAACGACACGCACGGCCACCAGGCGGGCGACACCGCGATCATCGCCTTCGCCAACCTGCTGAAGACCTTGTGCCGCTCCGGCGACCTGGTCGCCCGCTACGGCGGCGAAGAGTTCGTCGTGCTGTGTGCAGACTGCGGCCTCAACGCCGCGGCCCGCCGGGCGGAGCTGATGCGGAAGAAGCTGGCCGCCATGGTGCACGAGTGCCTGGGCAATCAGCCGTTTACGGCCAGCTTTGGAGTTACGGAACTGCAGGCGGGGGACACCCCGGAAACTTTGATCCGCCGCGCTGATCGCGGCTTGCTGATGGCCAAGGAGCAGGGCCGAAACCAAGTGGTCCAACTCGGAGGAGATGCGGTGGAAGCCAAGAAAGCGCAAGGCGCGTGGTGGACGGGGTTCTCGTTCGGCCGCGGCGCCGGCGCCACGGGTGAGCGTCGGTCGTCCGGAGTCGTCGAGGTCGCGCTGGTGTGCGACGTGCCCATGAACGTGGCGGTCGAGAAGCTCCGCGGCTTTATCTCCGACCACGACGCCAAGATCGTCAAAACCGGTGAGAACCGGCTGCGGATGACCACCCAGTGCGCTTCGGTCGATCGATCGATGCGCAAAGGGGACAAGCCGATCGCCTTCCAGATCGACCTGACCCTCTCCGAAACCCACACGGAGCGCTGCAACACGGCCGGATTGGCGGCCGGAAAGTACGTGCAAACGGTCGCCGAAGTGCAGATCCGGCCCCGCCGGGACGGCGACCTACGCCGGGCCGGCGCGGTCGAGAGGGCTCGGCTCCTGTTGGCCAGCCTGAAGTCGTACTTGATGGCCAAAGAACAAACGGCCCAGGCCTAACCATCGGACCGGAAGAACGCGATGATCAGTGACACGATTGAGATCCGTCTCCGCCGCGCGTCGCGCGGCCGAGTTGAGCGCCCGGCGACCGACCCGCGGGTGCTGGACGCCGCGTTTGCCTGTTGGGAAGACGCCGGGCGGCGGCTCGACAGCCCCGCCCGCCCCGCTCCCGCCGACAGCCAACCGGGCGAGCTGGCGGCGATCGTCGGCGAACAGCTATCGCAGCTCAATCGGCAGCGTCTCCGGCTCGAATCGCTGCTGGCCCAGATCGAGCAAGACGACGCCTAGCGGCTCCCTCGACCGGCTTCTCCGGCATAAACCGGCGGAATGGGCGGATGCGCGCCCTCTCTGGCGCCCGCCTTGCACCGCCATCATTGAGCCGGCGTCTGCGCCGCGGTATGCTGCACCGCTCGGCAGCCTGCGCTGGCGCGACAGCCGCGATGCGTGCGACGCTTCGCCCTCAAGGCGCACGCTCACCAGACACACTCCCCTCAGACAAACTCAACGAGGAACCCTCCCATGGCCTATTCTCTCCCCGATCTTCCCTACGCCCTGGGTGCGTTGGAGCCCCACATCGACGCGAAGACGATGGAGATCCACCACGGAAAGCACCACAAGGCGTACGTAGACAAGGTGAACGCGGCGCTGGAGGGTTCTGGCGTCCCGGAGCAGAGCATTGAAGACTTGTGCCGCAACATCGCCACCGTTCCGGAGAACATCCGCGGCGCCGTGCGTAACAACGGCGGCGGTCACGCGAACCACTCCTTGTTCTGGACCGTCATGAGCGCCTCGGGCGGCGCCAAGCCGACCGGCGCGCTCGCCGACGCGATCGAGGCAGAGCTGGGCGGATACGAGAAGTTCAAGGAAGCGTTTTCCAACGCCGCCGCGACCCGGTTCGGCAGCGGCTGGGCGTGGTTGAGCGTCGATGGTTCGGGCAAGTTGCTGGTGGAGAGCACCCCCAACCAGGACAACCCGTACATGGAAGGCCGCACCCCCATCCTGGGCCTCGACGTCTGGGAGCACGCCTACTACCTGCACTACCAAAACCGCCGGCCCGACTACATCACGGCGTTCTTCAACGTGATCGATTGGGACGCGGTGGCGGAGCGTTACGCCGCGGCCGGCAAGTAGTCGAACGAGCAAATCCAACCCGCCCACCCCGCCGATCCCGCTAGGATCGGCGGGCTTTTTTTGTCCCATCGATCCGGAAAACAAGGCAAGACGCACCGGGCGCCCAGCGTCCCCGCCCGCCGGCGGGGCCGTTCCAGGCCGCGGCCCCCCTGTGCTACGCTGATCGGCCCATGACCCTCCAACTTGTCGCCACCGCAGCGTTCGGACTAGAAGCAGTCGTCGTGCGTGAGCTGGCCGCGCTGGGCTACGAGGCCAAGGTGCGGACGCCCGGCCGAATCTACTTTACAGGCGACGCGAGGGCGATCTGCCGCGCCAACCTGTGGCTCCGATCCGCGGAACGCGTCTTGATCGAGGTCGCCACTTTCGCGGCCACCGACTTCGGCGAGCTCTTCGAGGGCGTGCGGGCGGCGCCCTGGGAGCAGTGGATCCCCAGCTCCGGATCGTTTCCGGTGAACGGCCGTAGCCGGAAGAGCCAACTATCGAGCGTTCCCGCGTGCCAGAAGATCGTCAAGAAAGCGATTGTTGAACGGCTACGCGACGCGCACGGCGTGGTTGAACTGCCAGAATCAGGCGCCGAGTACGCCGTGGAAGTGGCGTTGCTCGACGACCGCGCAACGGTGACCCTAGACACCACGGGGGTCGGCCTGCACAAGCGGGGGTACCGGCCGTTGAACGTCGCGGCCCCGCTCCGCGAGACGCTGGCCGCCGCCATCGTGCAGTTGAGCGTATGGCGCCCGGGGCGTCCGTTGATCGACCCGTTCTGCGGCGCCGGCACGATCGCAATCGAGGCGGCCATGATCGGCCGCAACCTGGCGCCGGGCGCCCAGCGGACGTTCGCCTTCGAGGAGTGGCCCGGGTTCGACGCCGCGGCCGACCGCCTCGCCCGCGAAGAAGCACGCGACCTTGCACAAGGTCCGCTCGAAGAACGGATCGTCGCCAACGATTCCGACCCCGACGCCCTCAAGGTCGCCCGCCGGCACGCGGCGGCCGCGGGGGTTGAAGAAGACATCCACTTCCAACAACGCGACTTTGGCGACCTGCTGAGTCGACGCGCTTACGGGTGCGTCATCGCCAACCCCCCGTACGGGGAGCGGATCGGCGAGAGCCGCGAACTGGCCGCCCTGTACCAGTCGATGCCTACGGTGCTGCGCAGGCTCCCGACATGGTCGCACTACATCATCACGGCGTATCCGGAGTTCGAGCGTCTGCTCGGGCAGCAGGCCGACCGCCGGCGGAAGCTGTACAACGGCCAGATCGAGTGCACGCTGTTTCAGTTCTTGGGGCCCAAGCCGCCACGGGGCGCGTCGGCGGACGCCGAGGCCGCGACCGAGGGGGACGAGGCGCCGCTGACGGCGCCGACGTCGACTCCGCTTCCAAAGCGGGCCAAGCTCGCCGCGGATCAACGCCCCGTGTTCGGCGGGTTGCGCCCGGAGGCGGCCCGGCAGACCGAAGAGCTGGCCAACCGGCTCGCCAAAACCGCCCGCCACCTGCGACGCTGGCCGGAGAAGCGGGGCGTCACCTGCTTCCGTTTGTACGACCGGGACATCCCGGACGTCCCTCTGGCGATCGACCGCTACGAAGACGCGCTGCATATCGCGGAGTACGAGCGGCCGCACGAACGCACACCGGCCCAGCACGCGGATTGGCTCGACCTGATGACCCGGACCGCGGCGGACACTCTGGGCGTGGATCGCTCGCTGGTCTTTCTCAAGCGACGCGCCCGACAGCACGGCGACGAGCAGTACACCCGGGTCGGCGACGAGGGAGCGGTGCGTCTGGTTGGCGAGGCGGGCCTGCAATTCCGCGTCAATCTATCGGACTACCTAGACACGGGCCTGTTCCTCGATCACCGCGTGACGCGGGCCATGGTGCGCGACGCCGCGAAGGGGAAGCGGTTTCTCAACCTGTTCGCGTACACCGGCGCGTTCTCGGTCTACGCCGCCGCCGGCGGCGCGGCCGAGACGATCACCGTGGACCTCTCGCCGACCTACCTCGACTGGGCTCAAGAGAACTTCGCGGCGAACGCCCTCGATGGGCACGCCCACTACTTTGTCCGCGACGACAGCCGCAGGTACGTCGCCAGCCTGCCGGAGGAGCCCAGGTTCGACCTGGCCGTCGTCGACCCGCCGACCTTCTCCAACACCAAACGCACCGGGCCGGGCGCCAGTCCGACGGACGACTGGGACGTGCAGCGCGATGCCGCCGGGCTGCTCGAAGCGCTCGCGCTCCGGATGTCGCCCGGAGGCTTGGTCTTCTTCTCGACCAATTTCCGACGGTTCCGGCTCGACGAGGCGGAACTCCCAAGCTACCAGGTCCGGGAGATCAGCCGGCAGACCGTCCCCGAAGACTTCCGCAACAAGCGGATCCACCGCTGCTGGCGGCTCACGCGTCGAGACGAGGCTCGCCCCCAAGCCACGTAGCGAAGCCCGTTTAGCGCGGTTGAACGGGATGTAGCGCTCCGACCGCTGAGCGGCGCCCCGTGCAGGCCGCCGAGGCGGGGGTGGCCAGCCCCGGGGCGACGTATCCTTGCGCAAAGCAACCTTCCTCTGCTACCCGGTATGCGCTATGCAAATCGTCACGACTTGGATCGTCGACCGATGGAACAACTGCCTGGGAGACGCCTGGCGCTGGTTCAACACGCTCAACACCGAGGAATGGCTGCTCGTTCTAGCCGCGGTGTGCGCGGTGGGCTTTCTATTCATGCGCGGAAGCGGCTCACGAGCCAACGCCTAGCGCTAGTCCACGAGCTCTCGCCGTGACCCCAATCGTCGGAATCTCTGCAAGTGTCGCGCTCGCCGCGGTGGCCCTGATCGGCTACCTGGTAGGCCGCATGCAGCGTGCGCGTCTGCAGGCCGCTGCGCCGTGCGACGAAGTGCGCCGCGCCACTCAGATCGTTGCGCGTCTGGAATCGATCGCTGCTTCGCTGCGGCGAGATCTTGCGCTGCACCGTTCGCGCGTCGATCGCTTTAGCGCCGGCGTGCGGGACGCAGAAACGAGGAGCGATCCGGACGCGTGGCGCCGGATACGGGACGAAGCCCAACAGGCTCTGGAGCCGACCCTCCAGCTCGCCGGGCAGGTCAGTTCTGCCTACGAGCAAATCCGCCAGCAGTCCGAGGCGCTTGCCGCCCTGACGGGCGGGAGGACCGACCCCGCGACGGGGCTCCCGAACAGCCGGATGCTGGAGGTGACCCTGGCGTCTCTACTTGCCGCCCGAGAGGGAGGCGCCGACGGGCTGACGGTGCTGATGGTGTGCATCGAGGCCCCCCAGACCGCCGACGCCGCGGCCGGGGTGCGGAAGTTCGCTTCCCAGGCGGCCCGTCTGGTCGAAAAGCACCTGCGCTCGGGCGACTATGCAGCCACCTACGGCTCGCTGGAGTTTGTCGTGGTCATGCCGGGGGCCTCCGCGGCGGGGGCGGGCAAGTCTGCGACTCGCCTGCGCGACGCCCTGACCGCCGGGCTAGGGGCCCAGGCGAGCTGTGGGATCGCCGAGAGCCTGCCCGGGGATTCCCCCAAGAGCCTGCTCTCCCGAGCCGATTCTGCGGCCTACAGCGCCCGGGCGGCCGGTGGCGCCCAGTTTGTCCATACCGGGGGGGCAATCCGTCCCGCTGAACCGGCTTGTAGCGGCGGCTCGAACGTGCTGCTTCCCGCGGCTGCCCCGCCAATTGTTGACTTTGCCACGCCCGGTTTCGTACTATCGGGGCGGTAAGGCGTCGGCAGGGGATTGCTGTGAGCGTTCCCAAACCGGTCCGACGTCTGGAGTCTTGGCAACGGACTAGCGGCTTTGCTCGGGCGATGCTGCTCTGGTCCGGGGTTGAATAAGGAGCTGAGGATGCCTCTCTTCGAAATCGAGACGGACAACCACATCATTATCTCGTGGGCCCAGGACAGCGATTCTGCTTCGGCGATCGTCACAGACGCCTACCCCAGCGAGAGGGTGATCCGACTCACCAAACGGCCCCGTGACACCTGGGTCATCTCGAAGGCGGCGTTGGGCATTCCAAACGCCGCGGACGTGTGCGACTCCGCGCGCGATTGCCTATCGAAGGCGCAAGGAGACAAGGTGCACGCCATCCGCCTGTACATGCACGAGACCGGCGTGGACCTCGAACAGGCCCGCAAGGCGATCGAGTCGAACATGGTGATGGGCTGGTAGTCCCCCAGCCGCATCTCCCGCTACCGGTAACCGGCCGGCGTGGTGGCGCCGTGCGTGGTTGAAGTGGTCGGATAGGTCGGCGCGCCCTGCCGGTCTGCGACGCTTACTTCTGTCGGATACGTAGAGGTGCCACCCGGTCGGTACTGGCCAGCAGACGCGGGCAACTGGACCGACGGTTTAACAGCGCTCGCAACGGATTGCGCCGGCGCCGTTGCGGCCGGGGCCGCGGCAGCACTTGCAGCGGTCTTTGTGGCTGGGGTCGCACCAGGGATGGCCCAGCCCGCGGGGATGTCGGTTTGGTTGGACGCCTGAGTCGCGTAACGATCGCCCACCGCGCTGACCGCTGCTGAAACGGGATTGGCGGCCGCGGGCGGGGCGTAGCCCGCGGCTGGCGCGGCAGCCGTAGACGTAGACGCGTAGCGATCCGCAACCGGCGCCGCTCCGTAGCGATCGGGGATCGGCGTCGTTGCGGCAGCCGCCGCAGGGGCGCGGTATCCATTGGGATCGTAGGGCGAGGCCGACGGATTCGCGGCCACCGCGGCCGCCGAGGGCGACTCGGTCTTGGCGTAGCCCGCTGCCGGAACCTTGCCAGGAGCGGCCGTTACGCTTGGCGGCAGCGTCGGGAGATTGCTCCCCGGCTTGAACGGCGGCGCCGAAGCGAGGGTCGAACTTGCCGACGTGCCCGGCTTGCCCGCGTCCTTTTCTGCTGCCTTGGCCAGCTCCGATGGAAGCTGCGGCGACGTCCGGGCGAGCATCGCTTCGTCTTTCGGCGTGCTCGAGAAGGGGCTCCACATCGCCCAACGCTGGCGCGACTGGCACCCCGTGCCGAGGCCGCAGGAGACCGCCAGGAGCGCCAGGATCAGTAGCTTGGATCGGGTTCGCAGTCGGTATGCCATGGCTTGGTCGCCCCGCGGGCTTTGCTCAATAAATGTACGATTCGGCGCCGATCAACGGCGCCCACACCGATTTCGTCGGTTCCCAACCGGCCGGACGATTGGTGAAACCGCTGAAGTCACCTTGATTAGCACTGACGGCGCCGCTAGCGGCAGGGCCGCAGGGCGCACTCTAGTTCCGGCCGCCGCGCGGAGAGTAGCGGCAACACCAACGCGGAGCAACGGAGAATTCAGGGCAAGCCGACGGGCTACGCCCCGTCGGGGCACAAGGAAACACTGGGGGTAATCGCGGCGCTGCGACGGGGCGTAGCCCGTCGGCTAGTGCGGTTTCTGCCCGGGCGCCGCTGCCGAATCGCGGTCTCCTACCGGCCCGCTAGTTGGTTACACTACGGGAAACACCACCCACCTCTGGCGGGAGCCGCAATGAGCGACACAACCCCCTTCTTTGAGAACGTCCAGACGATCTACGACGACGATCATTCGGACGACCTGCTGGCGCTGTTTCTAGACGACGAGATGGTCTATAGCTGCGCCTACTTTGAGCGCGACGACATGTCGCTCGGCGAAGCACAGATCGCCAAGCTCGATCTTTCCCTCGGCAAGTGCGACCTCAGCCCCGGCCAGACGCTGCTAGACATCGGCTGCGGGTACGGCGCCTGCGCGTACCGCGCCGCGGCCAAGTACGGCGTGAACGTCATCGGGCTGACGCTCAGCGAGAAGCAGGCCAGGCACTGCCGCGAAAAGATGAAGGGGCTACCCCCGGAGGCAGGCAAGGTCGAGATCCGCCTGGCCGGCTGGGAAGAGTTCGATCAGCCGGTCGACCGCATCGTTAGCATCGGCGCCTTCGAACATTTCCGCCGGGAGCGGTTCGCCCAGTTCTTCGAAACGGCCCACCGGCTGCTGCCGGCAGACGGGCGGATGATGCTGCACACGATTGTCGCGTTCGATTTCCCTCGGCTAGATTCGCTGGGGATCGAGGTGACTCACGAGAACGTGCTGTTCGGCAAGTTCATTCAGCGGAAGGTCTTCCCCGGCGGCCAACTCTTCGACCCGCGTGTGATCGAGGACTTCGCCACCAAAGCGGGATTCCGGATCGAACGCGCCCAGTCGCTGCAGCTCCATTACGCGCGGACGCTGGAGACCTGGGCGGCGAACCTGGAGCGCCGCCACGACGAGGCGGTCGCCATCAAGGGAGAGCAAGGGTACGCCTTTTTCATGAAGTACCTCACCGGCTGCGCGGCCCACTTCCGATCGGGGCACATCGACGTGGTGCAGTTCACAATGGTTCCGCGGTAGCGGAGGGCAAGATCGCCGGCCCTGCAACGAATTGCACCAGAACCTCCCGACTCCCCCCGAGACCATCGTGCCATGCCGCCGCGCGTCACCAACCAAGCCATCGCTATCGGCGCCTCGATCGCGATGCTGTTAGCCTCGCTCCCCCTGGAATGGGTGACGATCCACAACGCCAAGTTCAATTTTGGCGGCGGTCCGGGTGAACAAATGGGGTTCAATCTCCCCATGCCCGCCGGCTTTTCCATCGCCGCGACCGGGCTGAACGGCACCCTGTCGCTGGGGCCCCTTAAAGCCCCCATGTGGCTGCTCGCCGGGGCAGCGGCGGGCCTGCTGCTGATCGGACTGCTGAACGCACTTCGGCTGGCCGCCGTGCCGAAAGCCGCGGTTCTGGTCCCGCTGGGCTTGATCGGCCTGGTGCTGCTGGTCGGGCTCGCGGGAGTGCTATCGGGAGACGGGTCGCTGGGAGCTGGGTACCTGCTGGCGCTCGCCGGTATAGCGGTGGGAGCCATCTCGGTGCTTTCGAGCCCTGGGGGGCCCGACTCCGAGACTAGTCGCTTGACGGACTGATCCTCCGGCCGGCTGAACGATCGGCGCCCGACGTCGCTTGCGGGGTTTCATCGTTGGAGGGCCGCCGCTGCACAGCGGGCCGGCTGTCGGGCGAATCGACCGTCTGAGCTGGCCGGGGCGACTGGCGGCGCCCTATAATCGAGTCTCCGCTTCCCTCCCCTCCTCCAGCAACACAATGCTCCAGCCGACAGGCCCCAACTCGGTCGAGATCCGGCGCGCCGGCGCCGCAGGAAAACTGCTCCTGACTGGCTTGCTGCTCGCAGCAGGCGTCACGGCGGCTTGGGTGATGCTCGCCGCCCCAGAGTCGACCACGCAGGCCATCGACGAGGCCGTGCTGTACCAGGTTGATCGGGGCGACTTCGAACTCGCGATCACCGAACGGGGCGAGGTAGAGTCGGTCGGCGACGTCGAGATCCGCTCGGAGGTCAAGAACCCCGCAGGGTCGAACGGGCTCTCGATCCTCAAGATCGTGCCCGAGGGCGCCGTGGTCGATGCGGGCGAGTTCCTCGTCCAGCTCGATTCCGCCGCCCTCGAAGCGGACCGCACGATCCAGAAGATCGCGGTGAACACCGCCAAGGCGGCGGAGGTAGAGGCCCGCAACCTCTTCGAGACCTCCGTGATCGCGAAACAGGAGTACCAGCAGGGGCTGTTTATCCAAGAGCGACAAACAATTGAGAGCGAGATGTTCGTCGCAGAGGAAGACCTGAGCCGGGCGCGCGACTACTTGACCTACAGCAACCGGCTCGGCGCCAAAGGCTACGTAAGCGAACAACAGATCGAGGCGGACGAGTTCGCGGTCGAGCAGGCCAAGAAGGTGCTCGACGCCGCCAAGACCAAGCTGATGGTGCTCGAAGACTTCACCAAGGCCAAGATGGTCAAGACGCTCGAAAGCGACATCGCGATCAACGAGGCCAAATGGGGCGCGGCGCAGAACAGCTACGAGCTAGAAGCACAGAAGCTGCGCGACATCGAGCAACAGATCGCTTCCTGCACCATCGTCGCGCCGTCGGCCGGCGTGGTGAAGTACTCTCACGTGCGAGACCGCGGCGGGCAGGACGACTTCATCGTAGAAGAGGGCGCCGTTGTCCGCGAACGGCAGACCATCATCCGGCTCCCCGACCTCTCGACGATGCGGGTTGAGATGAAGGTGAACGAGTCGCTGGTGCAGTACGTCAAGGCCGGCATGCCGGCCTTGATCCGACCGATCGGCGTCGATGGGGCCGTGATCCGCGGCGTGGTGGAACGCGTCAATCAATACGCCGAACCCTCCGGCTGGCGCAAGGCAAACGTCAAGGAGTACATGGCGTATATCCGTATCGAAGGGGACACCACCGAGCTGCGCACCGGCATGACCGCGTCGGTGACCATCAAGTCGATGTTCACACCAAACGTCTTGCAAGCGCCGGTGCAGGCGGTGTATTCGCACGGCCCAGACAGCTACTGCTTTGTCGCACGCGACGGCGCCCTGGTCGCCCAGCGTGTCGAGTGCGGCCCCACCAACGACCGCTTCTACGTCATCCAGAACGGCCTCGATCTTGCGGACCACGTAGCGGTGAACCCGCGCAAGCTGCTCCGTTTCGTTTCATTGCCGGAGTTGCCCGCGGAGAAGGCCCAGCAGGCGGTAAGCACCGGAGTCGCCGAACCAGAGCCCACCGCCGAACGGACGGCACAGGCCGAATCGACGCCGGCGGCCTAGCCGGTTGGCGCTCCACGCGGCGTTGCCGGCCCGCTAGTCAAGCGGCGTGTCGGCCCACGCGGTTCGCCCCCGCGTCTCCATCTACTTTGTTGCCCAGCATGCTTGCCGCCGATATCCGCCACCTCCAGAAGCACTACCAGGTAGGGGGCGGCGTGGTCCGCGCGCTGCGTGGCGTGAGCTTCCAGGCGCCCGAAGGGGAGTACCTCTCGATCATGGGCCCTTCGGGCTCTGGCAAGAGCACGCTGCTCAACCTGCTGGGCTGCCTCGATCGGCCGACTTCCGGGTCGTTCATCCTGGGCGGCGACGACGTCGCCCACATGAGCGACGACCGCCTCGCCGAGACGCGGGCGACGCGGATCGGCATGGTGTTCCAGTCGTTCAACCTGCTCCCCGCGCTGACGGTTCTTGAGAACATCGAGCTGCCTCTCTACTACAGCAACCGATTGGGCAAAGACTCAGCAGCGCTCTGCCGAAAGCTGGCCGACCGCGTCGGGCTCAGCGGACGACTCGGGCACAGGCCGATGGAGCTCTCCGGCGGCCAGCAGCAGCGGGTCGCCATCGCCCGCAGCCTGGTGAACGACCCAAGATTCATCCTGGCGGACGAGCCTACCGGCAACCTCGACAGCCAAACCACCGGCGAGATCCTCGACCTGCTAGACGAACTCAACGCCGAAGGCCGGACGATCATCCTGGTGACCCACGAAGACGAGGTCGCCGAACGCACCCGGCGGACCATCATGCTCCGCGACGGTGAGATTGTGTCGGACGTGGAGCGCTCCGCATGAAACGCCTGCTGCACACGGTATCGCTCGCGGCCAAGAGCCTGTTGGTCCACCCGATGCGGTCGGGGCTGACGGTGCTCGGCATCTTGATCGGCGTGACCAGCGTCGTGTGGCTGCTGGCGATCGGCGAAGGGATCAGCCAAGCGTCCCAGGAACAAATCGCGGGCCTCGGCGCCCGCAACATCATCGTCCGCTCCATCAAGCCCAACACGGACGACTTCGAAGGGGGCCGCTACGGGCTCACGCGCGACGACTACCTCCGCCTGCTGACGATCCCAACGCTCGAATCGCCCGGGGGCGCGCTGCCGATGCGGGTCCTCTCCCAAGAGTTCCGCTCCGGGACCCGCAAGCAGCAGGGCCGGCTCGTGGGTTCGACTCCCGACTACGCGCAGGTGGTGCGGATCGACGTTCGCAAAGGAGACGGCCGGTTCCTCAGCGACGCCGACCTGCGTGAGGAGCGGAACCACTGCGTCCTGGCGGCGAAGGTGGCCGACAAGCTGTTCCCCGGTCGGGACCCGCTCGGCAAAGCGATCATGGTGGACGAAGAGTTCTACACCGTCGTCGGCGTCGCGCAGGAACGCATGGCGACCGCCGGCGTCGGCGGGTCGATCGCGGCCGAGGACTTCTCTGCCGACGTCTACATCCCGATCACGACGCTCTGGCGGCGGATCGGCGACCTGTTGATCATCACCAAACCGGGCACGTTCGAGCAGGAACTGCAAGAGATCTCACAGATCACCCTCCGGGTGGCGAACAAGGACGACGTGATCAAGACCGCCGACGTGGTGCGCGAGGCGATCGCCGCCAAACATTCCCTGCCCGACTACACAATCACCGTCCCGCTAGAACTGCTCGAGCAAGCACGGGCCACGCAGCTCATGTTCATCGTGTTCTTGGGGCTCATCGCGGCGATTTCGTTGGTCGTCGGCGGCATCGGCATCATGAACATCATGCTCGCCACGGTCACCGAGCGCACCCGCGAGATCGGCGTCCGTCGCGCCCTGGGCGCCAAACGCCGCGACATCGTCCAGCAGTTCCTCACCGAGAGCGTGGTGCTGTCCGCCGTGGGGGGGCTGCTTGGGGTGGCGATCGGGCTGTGCGGGCCGCTGATGTACCTCGGCGCTCGCGCCCTCCTGGAACGCTTCGCGCCGGCGCAGTTCGAGGCGATCCCAGAACTCATCCGCAACGCCGTGCCGCAGGTCGTCGGGTGGTCCGTTCCGGTGTCGCTGGTGATCTCGATGCTGGTCGGGGTCGTTTTCGGCGTCTACCCGGCCATCCGGGCGGCCCGCCTCGACCCGATTATCGCCCTGCGCCACGATTGAGCGGCGGCTATTGCAGGCAGCGTCCTGCGCAATCACAATACGGCCTTGCTTCTTTCCACGTCCGCCGAGGCCCCGTCTATGTCGCGCAACCCCCTCGCAATCACCCTACTGCTCGGGTGCGTCGCCGCGACGACCCAGGCAGCCGATCGCCCGAACGTGCTGTTCATCGCGATCGACGACCTCAACCACTGGGTCGGTCACTTGGGCCGCAACCGGCAGGCCAAAACGCCGAACCTGGACCGACTGGCTGCGTCTGGCGTGACCTTCACCTCAGCCAACTGCGCCGCGCCTGCCTGCAACCCGTCGCGGGCGGCGCTCATGTCGGGGTTGCGCCCCAGCAGCACCGGTGTGTACGACAACGGCCAGGACTGGATGCCGGTGATCTCCGAAGAGAAGACGCTCACCACCCAGTTCCTCACGGCCGGCTACGACGTGTACGGCGCCGGCAAGATCTACCACGGCAGCGCCCACCGCCCCGACGAGTGGACCGAGTACCACAAGGACGCGCGGGACCCGATGAAGCTGCACCCAACCGCCAATGGGGGCGGCGTTGGCGGCATCCGTTTCGCCCCGCTCGCCAATGCCGACCAAGAGATGAACGACTACAAGGTCGCCAGCTACGCAGTCAAGCAGCTCGGCGCCCCGCACGATAAGCCGTTCTTCCTGGCGGTGGGCCTCTTCAGGCCCCACATGCCTTGGTGCGTTCCCAAGAAGTACTTCGACATGTTTCCGTTGGAGTCGGTCGAGCTCCCGCCGCACCAGCAGGACGATCTGGCGGACGTTCCGGCCGCCGGCCAGCGGATGGCCAAGCCCAACGGCGACCACGCCGCGATGCTCAAATCGGGCCGCTGGAAAGAAGCGGTGCAGGCCTACCTCGCCAGCATCGCGTTCTGCGACGTGCAGGTCGGGCGTGTTCTCGACGCGCTCGACGCATCGCCCGAGAAGGACAACACCATCGTGGTGCTGTGGAGCGACCACGGCTGGCACCTGGGAGAGAAAGAGCACTGGCGGAAATTTTCTCTTTGGCAAGAGGCCTGCCGCAGCGTGTACATCTGGCGTGTGCCGGGCCTGACCCACCCGGGGGGCGTGTGCCGCACGGCGGTCGACCACATGAGCATCTATCCCACACTCTGCTCGCTCACCGGCATCCCCAAGCCGGAGCACGTCGAGGGACTCGACATCACGCCGCTGCTGAAGGCCCCCGACGCCCCTTGGCAAACGCCGGCGCTCACCACTTTCCACAAGGGCAACCACAGCCTGCAACAGGGGCAGCACCGCTACATCCGCTACGCGGACGGCGGCAAGGAGTTGTACGACCACTCGCAAGACCCGTACGAGTGGACCAACCTCGCGGGCGACCCCTCGCAAGCAGAGCTGATCCGCCGATTCGAAGCGTCCGTGCCCAAATCCGAAGCAGAGGAGCTGCCACGCGGCAAGGACGGTGAGGGCAAGGCGCCGAAGAACCAACGCCGGAAGACCGCGGCTGCAACCTAGCAGACAACTGAGGATTTCACCCACCGAGCACGCCGGCGCCCGAATCACCCACCGATGAAGCATCCGCAGATGAAAAGCGCCTCACGCCTTCTAGTAGCTTTTGCCTTGCTGCTCCTGGCTGCCCCCGCCGGCGCTTGGCAGCCCGTCGAGGGCGCCATGCTCACCCGCTGGGGCCGCGAGGTCGCGCCCGACAACGCTTGGCCCCAGTATCCCCGCCCGCAGATGAGCCGCCCGGAGTGGACCAATCTCAACGGCCTATGGGACTACGCCATCCGGGGCAAGGACGCCGCCGACGCCCCCAGCGCATGGGACGGCCAGATCCTTGTGCCCTACGCGGTAGAGTCGGCCTTGTCGGGCGTCGGCAAGCTGCTCGAAACCGAGCAGACGCTCTGGTACCAACGCACGTTCGACTACAAGCCGCAGCAAGGGCGCAAGCTGCTGCTCAACTTCGAAGCGGTCGACTACGCCGCCACGGTGATGGTGAACGGCAAGCAGGTCGGCCGCCATGTCGGCGGCAACCTCCCCTTCTCGTTCGACATCACCTCGGCAGTTAGTCCGGGCGAGAACACGCTGGTCGTGCGCGTCACGGACGCCACCGGCGGCTACCAACTGCGCGGCAAGCAGCGGCTCGACCCGAAGGGGATCTGGTACACCCGCGTGTCGGGCATCCACCAGAGCGTGTGGTTGGAGCCGGTTCCGGATCGGCACATCGAGAGCTTGAAGATCGACACCCACGCCTCCAAGGGTGAGATCGCCGTCACCGCCAAGACAGGAGACGATAAGTGCCGGGTAGAAGTCACCGCGATGCTAGACGGCAAAGCCGTGGCGACGGCTGTGGGTGAAGGGAGAGTGATTCTGCCGATCCCAGACGCCAAGCCCTGGTCGCCCAACTCGCCGACGCTGTACGACCTGAAGGTCAAGCTCCTCGACGCCGAAGGCCAGGCCCTCGATGAAGTCTCGAGCTACGCCGGCATCCGCACCCTGGGCAAGGAGCGGGACGCCGACGGGAACCTGAGGTTCACGCTCAACGGCGAGCCAATCTTCCATTGGGGGCCCCTCGACCAGGGCTGGTGGCCAGACGGGCTGCTGACGCCCCCGTCGGACGAGGCGACCCGGTGGGAGATCGGGTGGCTCAAGAAAGCCGGCTTCAACATGATCCGCAAGCATATTAAGGTCGAACCCAGACGCTACTACCACCACTGCGACAAGCTGGGCATGCTCGTCTGGCAAGACCAAGTATCCGCGATGCCCGATCCGAAGTCGCCCGCGTGGACCCGGATGGCGCCCAACCCCGAAGACGCCGACTGGCCCGCGGAGGCGCACCAGCAGTACATGACCGAGTTGCAGCAGATGGTCGATACGCTGGGCAACTCGCCGGCGATCGCCGTCTGGGTCCCCTTCAACGAGGCGTGGGGGCAGCACAACACCATCGAGGTGGGCGAGTGGCTCAGCAAGCACGACCCGTCACGTCCGGTGAACGTCGCTTCGGGTGGGAACTTCTGGCCCGTCGGTCAGGTCGCAGACCACCACAACTACCCCAGCCCTGATTTCCCGCTCGCGGACCCCAGGTTCGAGGACTACATCAAAGTCGTCGGCGAGTTCGGCGGTCACGGCTGGCCGGTCAAGGGGCATCTCTGGAAGGAAGACAGCCGCAACTGGGGCTACGGCGGCCTGCCCAAGTCGCTCCAGGAGTACCGCCAGCGCTACCGCAAGACGCTCGGCGAGCTGGCAGAGCTCAAGAAGAAGGGGATCGCCGCGGGCGTCTACACGCAGACCACCGACGTTGAGGGCGAGATCAACGGGCTGATGACCTACGACCGCGAGGAGGTAAAAATCCCCGCGGGCCGGCTCAAAAAGATACACTCGGTGCTGTGGGAATAGTTGCCTCCAGCGCCCGCGAATGCTCAACTAACCGTGTAAGAATCTGCGGTTTGGGTTACGCGCTGGATAGGAGCATAGGGTCATGGTCAGGACCAGGTTCGTGGCGGCGGTGCTTTGCGTTGGCGCCGCTAGTTGCTCGTTCGCCGCTAACAGCAGCACAACAAAGGGCAGCCCGACAGACGTCGCCGCTAGCCTGGTCGGGCAGGCGATCGCGGCCGGCGTCCAGGGCGACTACGCCAGCCGTGCCCAGCTGTTGGCCGAGGCGGTCCGCATCGCCCCAGACTACGCGCCGGCCCGCTGGCAGTCGGGCCAGGTGGCGTGCGACGGCGAGTGGGTCTCGGTCGCCGACGCACAGCGGCGCGCAGCCGAGAACCCCTTGTTGCAAGAACGCGCCGAGGCCATGCAGCAGTGGCAGGAGAGCCCCGCCGCCCACCTGCAGGCCGCCCGCTGGTGCCGCGACCGCGGCCTCAAAGACGAGGCCCGCTACCACTGGACGATGTTGCTTCAGAATCAGCCGGACAGCCGCGAGGCGCTGGACGCGTTGGACGCACGCTGGATCGGCGGCGAGCTGGTTCTCAACGACGAGGTCGCCCAGCGACGCGAGGCTCAGCGCGAACGCAGCCGCGCGGTCCGGGAAACGAAGTCGCGGTTGGCAGGATGGGAGGCGCGGATCGCACGGGACGACACGCCCGACGCGCAGTTGGCGCTCGACGAGGTGCGCACGTTCGATCGTCTTGAAGCGATCCCGGCGATGGAAGAAGTCAGCCTTGCGCCGGCGCCCGCGCGGCAGCGCGACGCCGACGCCCGACGCCGTTTTTCGTTGGCGTTTGTTGAGGCGCTCTCTGCCCATTCGGACCAGGCCGCAACCGAGTCGCTGGCCCGGCATGCGCTCGCTTCTCCTTTCGAGGAGGTGCGGAACGAGGCCACCTGGCAGCTCGCCGAACGCCCCTGGCACAACTTCGTACCGATGCTGCTGGACGAGCTTCAGCCCAAGGTCGAGCTGTGGCAGAACGTGAGCGTTACGCCTGGCGGCGACGTTCACTATCAGGCCGAGATCGAGGTCGCGGGGCGCGAGGCCGATTATGGATTGGAGATTCGTGACTCAGTTTGGGCGCATGATCTAGAGGGACCGCTGTTTTGGACCCGGCCCAAGGCGCTCACAGCGGGGAAGGTTTCTGCCGAACACCGCTTGCGTCAGGCATTACACGACCTGTCTCACGACGTCGATCGAGCGCTTGCCAGCTTCTCTAACCGAGCGACCTCGTTGGCCACGGAGGTCGCTGAGCGGAATTCATACCGTCAGAGTCGCAACGACGCACTGACCGGAGTGCTTACGGGGGCCACAGGCCACGAGCTTGGCGACGATCCACAACAATGGTGGGAGTGGTGGCAGGGGCTTAATGAGTTCGAGACAGGGTTCGATCGCCCCTACTACCATCAAGAGGATGTTCACTCCCGACACAACTGCTACCGATGCCCCAAAGGGATCGTTGTCCCCTCCTGCTTCACCGGCGGCACCCCCGTCTGGACCAAAACCGGTAAGCAGCCGATCGAGTCGCTCCGCCCCGGAGATTTTGTCCTTTCTCAGGATGTAGAAACAGGCGAGCTCGGCTACCAGCCGGTGCTCGACACGACGGTCCGGCGCCCCAGCCCCGTGCTGCGAATCGAGGTGGCGGGTGAGCAGATCGAGATGACGCTCGGCCACCCCGCTTGGGTCGTTGGCCAGGGTTGGCGGATGGCCAAGGAGCTGGTTGTCGGCGACAGGCTGCAGCACATCGCCGGTGACGCCGAAGTGATGGAGTCCGCCCCCGTGTCGCCCGCCGAAGCGTACAACCTGGTCGTCGCCGAAACCTCGACCTACTTCGTCGGCCACATCGGCCTGCTGGTGCACGACAACACCCCCCGCCGGGCGACGACCGCCAAATCGCCCGGCTGGGACGGCCGCTAGCGGACGACCACTTCCGGCAGGCGCCTGAACGGCGACTTGAGCACGGGCTGCTGGTACGAGGCCGCTTCCACCGGGAAGCGCAGCTCCTGGGCCCCCTCGTACGGGGCCTCGTCGCCCACCTCGTCGCCCCGCTGGGCTTCTCCGTCTACCGGCGCCCCGCCGGGAACGCCCTCGCACTCCGGCCCCACCCCGACGATCACCCCGCCGTCGAACTCCAGCGACGGACCGCAGCACGGGGGCCCCACGTACGACGCCAGCGGCCCCGGCAGCGGCACGCGGATCCCATACTGGTCGAGCTGCATCAGCCCCAGGTCGAACTCCAGGCTCATCCGCTGCACCACGTTGTTCACCCACACGCTCAGCAGGTCGTTCTGCACGTTCAGCAGGTCGCCCAGCGCGTTCACCAAGTCGCGAGCGGTGGTGTCGCCGAACGCCACGTCCTCGCCCGGGCGCGGGGGCTCGGTCAGGCGGAGCTGGGTGATGTCCACCTGCGCGATCGCCACCAGCACCGCAGCGCGGCGCAGCTCCAGGTTGATCTCGTTCAGGCGGATCTGCCGCAGCGTGGCTCGCAGCCCCTGATAGACGCCGTCTACATACCGGTAGTAGCTGCGCCGGGCCTGCTGGTACTCGATGAGCGCCTGCACGTACACGTTGCGTTCGGCCACGCGGGTCAGCGGCGCGTCGAACTCTACCCCCACGCGCAACCGGCCGTTGGTGCTGCGTAGGTCGAACGGGTTGTCTCCAACGTTGCCGATGTCGCCGCTGAAGATCAGGCTCAGGTCGCTCTTCAGGTCGTTGGCGTTGAAGTTCACCAGCCGCCAGGCGTCTACCAGGCTGGCGCGGGCGTTCATCCAGTCGCGGCGGTTGCGGCTGGCGATGCCCAACGCCTGTTCTGGCGTCAGCTCGGTCGGCTCGATGTCGATCGCGTCGAGCCGCGCCCGCGCCTGCAGCAGCGACAGCTCCAGCAGCAGCCCAGAGAGCTCGCGCGTCCGGGCCCGCTCGGCCCGGCTCGCAGACAGGCCCGCTTGCGCGGGCTCGCTGGCCGAGGCGACCAGCTTCTCGAACCGCTCGGTCGTGGCGTCCAGGTCGGCCCGCAGCGCCTCGACGCGGCGGTCGAGCCCCTCGGCCGACAGCAGCGCGGGATCGATGCCCGCCTCGACCACCTCGGGGCGGTCCGCCAGCAGTTTGAGGTGCGCCTGCCGCTGCGGCAGCACTTCTTGCAGCTTGGCGAAGTCCTGCTCGACCGAGGCGAACTGCTCGGCCGCCTGCGCGGCCAGCTTCTCGAACCGGCCGCTCGGCACGGGGGCCGGCACCGCCTCGGCGACCCCTGGGGGCAGCGGAAGCGGCTCGACAGCCGAGCCGTCGGCCGGCGGGGCCTCCAGCGGCGCCCCCCCCTGCCCCGGCAGCTCCTGGGGCGGGTCGGTCTGGGCCACGGTCGATTGGTTCACCTCGCCTTGCAGCTCCACCAGCTCGGCAGACCGCAGCTCGAACTGCTCCAGCATCGGATCGGTCAGCTTCAAACGGATGTCGGGGGGCAGCCCCAGCGTGATCTTGAAGTTGTCGAACTGCGATTGGTAGTTGGCCCGCGCCAGCAGGTACTGGCTCTGCGCGTTGAATAGCGCCTGCCTCGCCAGGTCGACCTGGAAGCGGTCGATCCGCCCCGCGTCGTAGGTAGCCACCAACTGCTCCACGCTCTCCCGCAGCGCCTCGACGTTGGCCAACTGATTGCGCAGCACCTGGGCAGACTGCAGCAGGCCGTAGTAGCCCCCGGCCGCTTCGGCGCCGGCGCCCCCGGTGAACCCCTGGCCACCGCCGCCGCCAAAGTTGCCGAACTGCCCCACCCGGCCGAAGCCTCCGCCGCCGACGCCGGTGAAGCCCTCCAGCCCCGCGCCGCCGAAGAACCCGCCCCGTCGCGACGGCCCCTGGCCCGCGTTGCGCCCCGTCAGCACGTTCAGGTAGAAGCCCCGGCGGTAACGCTCCATCGTCCGCACGTTGGCCAGCAGCGCCCGCTCGCTGATCGTCAGCCGCTCCAGCACGCGGGTCCGCCCGCCGAACCGCAGCAGCGGCTGGATGATCGAGAAGTCCAGCAGCGTGGTGCTGGTGTAGTCGTTGGGACCGGCGAACTGCCAGATCAGCGAGTTGGCCATCCCCACCACCAACTGCCCGCCGGTGGCCGTGAGCCGCTCCGCCCGCAGCCGGTTGCCCGGCCGCAGCGGCGAGACGTTCAGCAGGCTCGAGGATTCGCCCGTGCCGCTCCGCACGCGGCCGTCGGCGGTGTAGAAGGTGCTGGTCCCGCCGAAGAACTGGCAATCGAACCGGAACCGCTCGAACGAGACGTCCAGCGCCGAGAGGTACAGGTCTTCCAGGTTCGACTGGTACTCGGGCGAGTGCAGCAGCGCCACCCGTACCGCTTGGCTGGAGTCGAGCACCAGCATCCCCTCTTCGTCCAGCGGCACCATCGCCCGCCACTGCGGGCTCTCGACGAACGGCGTCCGCGGCGCCAGCCGGCTCGAGCGGGCACCCCGCTTGCCGTCGACGCGCTCGAGGTACATGTGGCTGACCGGGTCGTCCGGCGGCATCGGGGGCCGGTCGGGGTCGTACACGTTGTACATCCGCGACGCCGGGTTGATGGCGATCGACAGGTCGCTGGGGTCGGCGCCCACGGGCGCCGCCTTCTGCGCGATCAGCAGGCTCGCCGCGTTGTCCGCCTGCCGACGGTAGTGCGCCCGCGTGCACCCCAACGAGGGCGCCAGCGCAACCAGCAGCAGTAGCGAAACAATACGGATCATGAACCGGCGCCAGCGGTGGTAGCGGCAAACGCGTCGCGGGCGCACGTCGCCCCTTGGGGGTGGTATCGTCTGCCGGCTGGGGGGAGCTTGACGATTGCAGAAGGTTTGCCGGGGTCGGGGACGACCCGGCTCGCACGGGGCGCTGCGCGAGCGGCCAGCCGCCGGCGAGGGTTTTGTCCCTTTTGTCCCCCGTCCGGGGCGCAATTTTTTCGGACACAATTGCTGCGACGCTCCTCCAGCGCTCACCCACAAACGACTTACGACGATCCCGGCGCCCGAGACGCTGTCCACTTCCCCCCAACGGAGGGGACGCGAACACATCGGACCGGACAAAAGGGAGCATCGATCGGACACAAGATGGACAAAAGGGAGCGCTCACTCCCACGGCCCGCTGCGCGGACCGTAGGCGCCAAGGCCGTGTGCTGCACGCTGCGCAGGGACCCATTGTCGGCGATCGGGTGGCCATTTTCGACAACAAAGCACGGCAAGAACGGACCCGAGCTGCCAGCTATTGGTAGCGCCGGATGAAGCGCCGGTCGATCCAGCACTTCAGCAGCCAGCACCAGCGGGCGTGAAAGCAGAAGCCGCGGTAGTCGAGCAGTGCGCGGCCCTGGCCCGTGTTCAGGATCTTGAGGAAGGCCGCCTGCGGATCGAACTCTGCGCGTGGCGCCTCGCCCGCGGCGATCGCCCGCAGGTTCTTCCAGAGCGTGTCGGCCTGACGCACCGCAAACACCCCCGCTTTGGGCGCCGGGTCGGAAAGCACGGTCCCTGCATCTCCCACGGCGAAGATCGGCGCCCCGCCGGTCGATTGCAGCGTCGGCCCGGTGGCGAGGAAGCCGCGTTCGTCGGTCGGGAGGCCGAGCCGAGAGAGGATCGGCGGCGGCGCCGCGCCGGTCGCCCAGATAATCACGTCGGCGGGCTCGGCACGACCATGCTGGTCGCGTACCCCCGAGGGGTCGACCCCCGCGACTCGCAAACCGGTGACGACCTTAATCGACCGCCCCGCCAACACCTTCCGCAGCGTCCGCCGGCTCGCCTCGGACAGGCCCTCGGCGATCTGATCCGAAGCAGTGACGATCGCCAAGCGCGGGGCCGCGGGCCCGCGGCCCCTCAGGCGGGCGTCGAGGCAGAGGGCCACCTCGACCCCGGCGACCCCCCCGCCGACAATCACACACCGGGGCGTGGCGCCGCAGCAGCCGATCCGCTCCTCAAGACGCTCGACAAAGGTCTGCATCGGCTTGATCGGCACGAGCGAGGGCGCGTCGAAGTCGTCCCAGCCCGCGGGCATCGAGCCGACCCCGATCGACAGCGCGTCGAACGCCAGGGGCTGGCGATGGGCGAAGCAGAGCGTCCGCTGCTCGGGGCCCAGCCCCACCACCTCGTCCAAGACCAGTTCTGCCCCGGCACGGCGTGCCAGCGGCGCCAGTCGAACCTCCATCTCGCCGGCATCGAACTGACCCGCAAGCCTCCCCGGCAGCATGCCGGAGTAGGTCGAGAACCCGAACTTCGAGATACATACGAGCCGGCAGTCGGGCAGCGGGCTGTCGATCCAGCGGCGGGCGATCTCTAGGTTCGTGTGCCCCATCCCTAGCAGAGCGATGCAGCGCTTGTTCATGGCGAAGCGTGCGGCGGGGCCGGGTAGGACGCAGAATCGTTATTGGCGGGGCTTGTCAGGCACAGCCTGACCTGCCGTGTTGCGGTAGGCCCGGGCGGCGGCCTCGACCTGCTTGACGGCGGCTTGATTGACCGGGGCGATGTTCTGGTTCTCGTCGGGGTCGGCCTCGTGATCGTACAGCATCCGGCCCTGGGGTTGGCCGCCCGGGGCGGTGTACTGCGTGAGGCGGAAGCCGTCGGTGCGGTAGGTCTCGCCGGTGCGGAAGCGGCCGATGGCCACGCCGGGCCAGTCGATCGATGGGTCGGCCAGCAGCGGCTTCAGGCTGCGGCCCTGCAGGTGGCCGGGGGCGGGCTGGCCCGTCAGCGCGCAGAGCGTGGGGTAAAGGTCGACGAACTCGACGATCGAATCGGTCGACCGGCCATCGGCCACGCCGGGGCCCGCCATGATCAGCGGTGTGCGCATCGAGGTTTCAAAGCAGCAGTGCTTGCACCACAGCGTGTGCTCCCCCAGGTTCCAGCCGTGATCGCCGTTGAGTACGACGACCGTGTCCTCGGCCAGCCCCAAGCGATCTAGCTCGTCTAGCACGCGGCCGATCTGGGCGTCGACAAAGCTGACGCAGGCGTAGTAGCCGTGGATCAGCCGGCGGGCCTCGTCCTCGGGCAGGGGCCGGGACTTCGACACGCCGGAGTAGCTGTTGAGCTCGCCTGAGTTGTGGAAGGCGACGGCCGGAGCGTCCTTCGATTTGTAGTAGTTGTCGGGGAGGTGGATCTGGGCTTCGTTGTACAGGTCCCAGTACTTCTTGGGCGCCACGAACGGCAGGTGGGGCTTGTAGAAACCTACCGCCAGGAAGAACGGCTCCTTTTCGCCGGCGAGCTGGTCGAGCCGCGAGATCGCTTCGGCGGCGACCTGCGCGTCGCGGTATTGGGCCTCGGGGGCGTCGGCGGCCTCGGTCACCGGGCCGCGTTTGCCGCCCCGTCGCGCGGCCGGCCCCAGGCTGGCGGGCGCTTGCCACTCGCCGTTGCCGGGGTGAGACGGCGGGAGAGTCCAACCCCCTTCGCAGTCTTCCGGGTGGTGAAACACCTTGCCGATGCTGCTGGTGGAGTAGCCGTGGTCCTTGAAGTGCTGGTTGAGTGTGGTGACGCCCGGCGCGTCGCGTTGGGCCCAGGTGGCGGCGTCGAGGAACCGCTCGGGGGTCGGCCTGAGGCCGGTCATCAGGCTCGCCCGCGACGCGCCGCACACCGGCACGTTGCAGTAGGCCCGATCGAACCGCACGCCGCGCGCCGCCAGGCGGTCGATGTTGGGCGACTGGATCTGCGCCGCGCCGTAGCAGGCGAGCTCCGGGCGGAGGTCGTCAACAAAGATCATCAGCACGTTGGGCGGACCGGCCAGGCCGGGAGCGATCCAGGCGAGAACCAGCAGCAGCGACAAGAAGCGAAGCATGGCGGCCCCGTGATTCGAGAAGAAGCGGTAAGGCAACAACGCGCTCAATCGAAGCAGACCTGACGCCACTGAGAACGCGAGCCGTACATTGTCGCTACAACGCCCGCGGCGTGTTAGATCGTGGTGGCGGAAAATCCTCCATCGACCACGATGTTTTGTCCAGTCACAAACGACGCCGCGTCGGACGCTAGCCACACCACGGCGCCGCCGAGTTCTTCGGCGCGGCCGAAGCGCCGCATCGGCGTGTGGCCGATGATCTGCTGGCCACGCTCGGTGTAGCCGCCGTCTTCGTTCATGAGCAGGCGGCGGTTCTGGTCGGCCGGGAAGAAGCCGGGGCTGAGGGCGTTCACGCGGACGCCGGCCTCGGCCCACTCGCGGGCCAGGAACTGGGTGAGGTTCAGCACGGCCGCCTTAGCGGCCGAGTAGGCCACCACGCGGGACAGCGGGATCATGCCGGCCATCGAGGCGATGTTGATGATGCTGCCGGCGCCGCTGTCGCGCATCGCGCGGCCGAAGGCCTGGGCGGGGAGCAACGCGCCGCCGACGAGGTTCAGGTCGAACACGTCGCGCCACGCCTCGGTCGGCAGGTCGCAGAAGTCGGCGCCGGGCGCCAGCGTGGCGGCGGGGTGGTTGCCGCCGGCGGCGCTGACCAGGATGTTGGCCGCGCCCAGCTCGGCGGTCACCGTCGCCGCGGCGGCGGCCAGGCTCTGGGGATTGGACGCATCGGCCGCGACAAACAGCGCCTCGACCCCCGCCTGGGAGAGGGCCGCCACGCGCGCCGCGCCGCGCTCGGCGTTGCGGCCACAGACCGCCACCTTGGCCCCGGCGGCGCCGAGGGCCTCGGCGAGCGCGCCGCCAAGCACCCCGGTGCCGCCGATCACTACGGCGACGCGGTCTGATAGATCGAACATGTGATTGGGCATGGTTGTTTCTCTAGAAATGCCGACGAGTAATAGGCTGTTAAGCAGCCGGCCGAAGGTACCGCTGAACGGCGCCGGCGGGTATTTTGGTGCAATGTGACGCCGGTTACTACCGGCGGGCGACCCTTGCCCCTATTTCCGAAGACTATGGCCGATTCACAGCACCAAGCAACCGGCGTTGCACCTGAAAAACTCGCAGAAGCCGTGAGCCGGGCTGTTGGCGCCGCGCCGGTGTGGGACCTGCACACCCACCTCTTCCCGCCAGAGTTCGGCACGCCGATGGGCCGCGGCGTGACCCCTGACCCCCACGGGCTGATGCTGTGGGGCGTCGACGAGCTGGTGACCTACCATTACTTGATCGCCGAGGTGCTGCGCGAGGCGCCCGAGGTGACCCCCGAGGCGTTCTACGCGCGGTCGCGGTCGGAGCAGGCCGACCTGATCTGGCAGAAGCTGTTTGTCGACGCGACGCCTGTGTCGGAGGCGTGCCGGGGGGTCGTCACGACGCTCACCAAGCTGGGGCTCGACCCCAACGAGAAGTCGCTGGCCGGTCACCGCCGGTGGTTCGCCGAGCAGACGCCCGCCGGTCAGGTCGACCGCGTGCTAGAGCTAGCCGGGGTCGACACGGTGACGATGACCAACGACGTGTTCGACGAGAACGAGCGGGGGCGTTGGCTCGCCGAGGGGGGCGTGGCGCGCGACCCACGGTTCCCGGCGGTGCTGCGTTTCGACCCGTTGGTGGTCGATTGGCCCGCAGCTGCGCCGCGGCTGCGCGATTGGGGCTACGCGGTCGACGCCCAAGCGTCGGCCGGCTCGATCGACGCGGTCCGCCGGTTCCTGGGCGAGTGGATCGGGCGGATGAAGCCGGTGTACTGCGCCATGAGCCTCCCCCCCGAGTGGCGCTACCCCGCCGACGGCCCCGGCAACCGGGTGCTGGCCGAGGCGATCGTGCCCGCCTGCAGCGAGCACGGCCTGCCGCTGGCGCTGATGATCGGCGTCACCCGCGGCGTGAACCCGGCCTTGCGGCAAGCGGGGGACGGCATCGGCGTGACGCACGTCGACTCGCTCGCGGCGTTGTGCCGCGACTTCCCCCAGCAGCGGATCATGGCGACGCTGCTGGCGCGAGAGAACCAGCACGCCCTGGCCGTGGCGGCGCGCAAGTTCAGCAACCTCACGCCGTTCGGCTGCTGGTGGTTCATCAACACCCCGTCGCTCATCGAAGAAACCACCCGCATGCGGCTCGAGCTGCTGGGCCCCACGTTCGTCCCGCAACACTCCGACGCCCGGGTGCTGGAGCAACTGCTGTACAAGTGGGATCACAGCCGCGCGGTGCTGGCCAAGGTGCTCACTGACAAGTACCAAGACCTCGCCGCCGCTGGCTGGCGCGTAACCCCCGCGGCCATCGAGCGCGACGCCAACCGGTTGCTGCGCGGAAATGTAGCGACGCTGCTGGAGCAATAGAGGCCAGCTTGTTGCAAGTAGGTCTCTCGCAGAGGCGCAAAGACGCAGAGAAGGTGACGCCACAGACGCCGTCGGGTCTTCCCCGCGTCGTCTTCGCGCCTACGCGGGTTTGCGAGAGAATCGTTATCTAGCGTTGCTCGATTTCTTCCTCCCGCCCCACCCCAGACTTATCCATGGCGCAAAGCCCCGCAGACGCCCCCTCATTGTTCGAGCTCGAAGGGGGGCCGGCCGGCCTGAGCCCCGAGCGCGTGGAGGCCGCGGTTGACCAGATCGCTTCTGCCTGGGTCGAGGGCGCCGGCGTCAAGCGGTTGTTGCTGCTGCCCCCCGACCACACGCGGCTCCACTCGTTCGCCGGGCCCATCACCGCGGCGTTGTGGCGGCGGCTGCACCAGCAGGTAGAGATCGACGTGATGCCGGCCCTGGGGACGCACCACGCGATGAAGCCGGCGCAGCTCGAGATGATGTTCGGCAACGACATCCCGCTCGACCGCTACGTGGCCCACGACTGGCGTAACCACCTCACGCCACTGGGCGTCATCCCCGGCAGCCGCCTGTCGGAGCTGTCCGGCGGACGCATGACCGACGCGGTGGAGGTGGCCGTGAACCGGCGGATCGTCTCCGGCGAGTACGACCTGGCGTTGTCGATCGGCCAGGTGGTGCCGCACGAGGTGATCGGGTTCGCGAACCACTCCAAGAACATCTGCATCGGTTGCGGCGGCGGCGCGATGCTGCACCAGTCGCACTTCCTGGGCGCGGTGTGCGGCATCGAGCGCGTGCTGGGGACCGCGGACAACCCGGTCCGCCAACTGGTGGACCAGGGGTTCTACGAGTTCGTCCGCCCGCGGGCCGACGTCCGCTTTGTGCTGAGCGTGGTCGAGGACTCGCCGCAGGGGCCCAGGCTGCGCGGGCTGGCGGCGGGCGAGGGGAAGGCGCCCTTCTACTGGGGCGCCAAGCTCTCCGGAGAACTGAACGTCACCCGCGTCGACCGCCCGCTGGAGCGCGCGGTGGTGTGGCTCGACCCGCACGAGTTCTCGTCTACCTGGCTGGGCAACAAGGCGATCTACCGCACCCGCAAGGCGATGGCCGACGGCAGCGAGCTGATCGTCCTGGCGCCGGAGGTGAATACCTTTGGCGAGGACCCCACGATCGACCGCCTGATCCGCCGCCACGGGTACCGCGGCACGCCCGACGCGCTGGCGCAACTCGAAACCGACCCGGAGCTGGCCGGCAACCTCTCGGCCACGGCCCACCTGATCCATGGCTCGACAGAGGGGAGGTTCGACGTCACCTACTGCACGGGGGCGGGGCTCACGGCCGAGGAGGTCCGCGGCGTCGGCTACAACCACCGCCCCTACGCCGAGGCGGCCGCGGCGCTGGGCATTACCGACCGGCTCACCGACGGCTGGCACGACGCCCCGGACGGCAATCCGTTCTACTTCATCCGCAACCCGGCCCTGGGGCTGTGGACGAGCAACTAGCTCCGCGGCGACCGAAGGAAGTCTCTCGCGGAGGCGCAGAGACGCAGAGGACACGGGCGGCCAACATCCTGGACCCAAAGCGTGATCTGCCATTGTTCGCCGATCAACGCGCAAGAGTTCATTGCGGTCCAAGCCCTCTGGTTATTCCTCTGCGGCTCCACGCCTCTGCGAGAGCTCTTCGTCAGGCAATTGCTTCGATCGCAACCGGGCGGCCCGATTCTGCAGACGCATAAATGGCGCGGATGATCGCCAGCGATTTGCACGCCTCCGCGGCGCCGATCAGCGAGGGGCGGCCTTCGTCGATCGCGGACAGGAAGTCCGCCAGGTTGCGGGTGTGGTTGGAGTAGTTGATCGCCATCGGGTCGGCGCCCCCGCCGGCGCCCCGTGCGTCGCCGAACCGCGTGCGCGTGGCTTCGTCTTCGGGGAGCTCTTCACGGAACCGCCAGGTGACCAGCTCTTCTTCGTGGATCTCGATGGTGCCGTCGCGTCCCCCGGCGTGCATCCGCATCGCGCCGCCGGGCCACATCGCGGTTGAGGCCAGCACCAGACCCAATGCGCCGCTCTCGAAGCGGATCGACGCGACCGCCGTGTCCTCTACCTCGATCGCCCCCTCGGCGTGGCCGCGCTGGGCGGTGTAGCCGAACGCCTCGACCGCGGGGCCGGCGCCCGCGGCGGCGGCGAGCCACTGCATCGCGTCGACGGCGTGGATCGCTTGGTTGATTAGGGCGCCGCCGCCGTCGAGCCGCATCGTGCCCTGCCACCGGCTGGGGGCGTAGTAGGCGTCGTCACGCCACCAAGGAACGTAGGCCGACGCGACCGCCAGGTTCCCCAGCCGCCCCGCCGCGGCCGCCGCGTGGGCCGTAGAGACCACCGGGTTGAACCGCTGCGGGAAGACCCCCCCCAGCCGGGCGGTAGAGGCCTGCTCCGCGGCGATCATCCGCCGGGCGCGATCGAGGTCGATCTCCAGCGGCTTCTCGCACAGCACGTGCACGCCGTGCTGGAGCGCCGCCACGGTCGGCTCGAGGTGGGCGCCGCTGGGGGTGCAGACACACACCACGTCGGGCTTGGCGGTCTCGATCAGGGCCTCTGCAGACGCAAACCAATCGCCGCCGTACTTCTCGCAGAACGCCCTCCCCTTCGCTTCGGTGCGGCAGCACGCAGCAACCAGCTCCGCCCCCGGCGTGTCGCGGACCGCCAGGGCGTGGACTTCTGCGATGGCGCCGACGCCGATGATGCCGATTCGGTGGTGGGTGGTCATGGTCAGAAGGTGTCCTTGAAGCTGTAGTTGCGTGACAGTGGCGCCGGCCGAACCTGGCCTGCGTCCCCCGCGAGGGGAGCGGCAACGGCGGCGGCGGCGGCAATTATCGCTGATCGGGGCCCCGAGTGCGATGGAGGCGCCGCGGCTGTCGCCGACACCGGCCGGCGGGCAAGCGGGTAGCCGACGCAGTTCCCGGCCGGTCGCGCGGCAAAAAAACTCCGCGAAACGGCGGAGATTCTCATCCGCCCTGTAGACCGGGCTGCGCGGAGTGCGTTCTTCACGTAATACGCGCTGCTATTCGACTAATCAACGCTTCGCTCGGGTTGCCGCCACCGCAGGCAGCCCGGAATACGAAGGTCGTTTTCCCACGAACGAACCCCACAGGAGATGAGCAGAAGCCGCAGACGACCAACTCACGTCCGCCACAGTCGCGTCGCCGTCCAACGTCGGGAGCCGTTGCACGGTCTGGCTGAGCGCCCCAAGCGGGCGCCGGCGCTACCTCCGCGGACAACCTACGGAACCATTCAAACAGAGAGAGCACAATGATTTCTGCCCGTATTCGTGCGGCCACGATCGCCATCGTGGCCGGCCTCGGCGGGGCCGCCGAGGCCCAGTTGGCGCTCGACACCCGCAGCCTCGACGGCTCGGGCAACAACCTGTCCGACGCCACGCAAGGACAGTCCAACACCCCCTACCTGCGACAGGCGACGACCTGGTACACGGACGGTGTGGGCGAGATGCTCAGCGACAGCGACCTGCCGAACGCGCGTTACATCAGCAACCGCGTCTTCCAGGACGACTTCGTGAACATCTTCGACGAGCAGGGCGTCACCCAGATGGGTTGGGCCTGGGCTCAGTTCATCGACCACACGATCGGCCTCAAGGGGGGCGTCGACCCCTCGCTCCCAACCGCGTCTCTGGGCAACGCCCCGATCGCGTTTGACGGCTCCGACCCGCTCGAGCAGTTCAACAACAGCTTCGGGGCCATCCCCTTCTCCCGCGTCGCCGCGTCGGTCGGCACGGGCACAGACGCCGCGAACCCGCGCGAGCAGACCAACACCGTCAGCTCCTACATCGACGGCTGGGCCATCTACGGCGGCGCCGACGACCGCCTCGAGTGGCTCCGTGAAGGGCCCGTCGACGGCGACCTCAGCAACAACAGCGCCTACTTGCTGACGCGCACCGTCAACGGCCAGCAGTACCTGCCGACCGCGACCAGCCGCGGCGACGCCTCGTCCGCCCCGGGGATGGACATCGACGGCCAACTTTTCGGCGACCCGGACAGCCGCCGGATCGCCGGCGACGTCCGCGCGAACGAGAACATCGCCCTCACCAGCCTGCAGACGCTCTTCGTCCGCGAACACAACCGCATCGTCGACCAGCTCTCGTCCACCTCGCTCACGGAGGAAGAGAAGTTTCAGATCGCCCGCAAAGTGGTGGGTGCCGAGCAGCAGGCCATCACCTACCAGGAGTTCCTCCCCGCCCTGGGGGTCGATGTCGGCGCCTACAACGGCTACGACCCAGGCGTGAACGCCGCGATCTCCAACGAGTTCGCCACGGTCGCCTACCGCGCCCACAGCATGATCCACGGCGAGATCGAGATGGAGGTCGAAGCCGGGCGGTTCTCCCAGTCGCAGCTCGACGCCTTCCAGGCCTACGGCCTGAACGTCGAGGTCAACGGCAGCGAGGTCGGCATCGCCGTCCCGCTGAACCGCGCCTACTTCAACCCGGAGTTGGTCGACACGTTCGGCGTCGAGACGATCCTGGCCGCGGCTAGCTCGGAGGCGCAGTACAAAAACGACCACCTCATCGACAACCAGCTCCGCAGCCTGCTGTTCGGCATCCCCAACCCCGGGTACGATCCCACCGCGCTCGACGGCCCGGACTCCGTGCAGTACTTCGACGGCGTGGTCGACCTGGCGGCCATCGACATCCAGCGCGGCCGCGACCACGGCGTCGCCAGCTACAACGACATGCGCGAGGCGTTCGGCCTGACGCGGGTGACCAGCTTCATGGAGATCACCGGCGAGTCGACCGAGAGCCTGACCGTGGGGATCGACGACCCGTCCGTCATCGATTTCGCCTTCGACCCGGGCGACGCGGTGCTGACCGACGTGCCGCAGGTCCAGTCGCTCGCCGGCCGGCTCAAGGCGATCTACGGCGACGTGGATCAGGTCGACGCCTTTGTCGGGCTGTTCGCGGAAGCGCACCTGGACGGCGTCAGCATGGGCGAGCTCGCCAACGCGATGTGGGTCGACCAGTTCAGCCGGCTGCGCGACGGCGACCGCTACTGGTACGAGAACGACGCCGACCTGGCGCTCATCGAGTCGCTCTACGGCATCGGCGTCAGCAGCAGCCTCCACGACATCATGGTCGCCAACAGCGGCGGGCTGCTTGCCGCGGGCGACCTCCAACAGAACGTCTTCTTGACGTCCGTCGCCTCGGTCCCGGAGCCGGGCGCCGGGCTGATGATGACCGTGCTGCTCGCCCTGGCCGCGGCCCGCGGGCGGCTGCCGAGGCGGGCCGCCGTGGCCTGAACCGGGCACGCCGCCCGGGGGGGCTACTTCCACCCGGGCCGGCCGGCGCCCTGCGTGGTCAATCGCGCGTTCTCGGTCAGGTGGATCCGCAGGATGCGTTCCACTTCGGTAACGCTGACGGGGTCCTTCTGCACCCGGGTGTGCACCGTGTCGACATCGCGTTCGGTGGCCACCCCGTACAGCCGGGCGCTCGAGGCGGGCACCACGCCGTCTGACGGCTCGCCGGTCCAGGTGGTCCTCCCCAGGCCGACGATCGAGTGCGACGTCACCCTGGAAGAAATCGGAAGCTGCGACGTGGCGACCAGCAGCGGGTTGGTGGGCTCGAGCAGGTCGATGCTGGTCGGCAGCCGGCCCGTGGAGTCGTCGCGGAGCAGCCCCGGGTTGTCGCGGACGAGCTGCTCGAACTGTGCGTGGCGCTGCTCAGAAGGCTTGACCATCGCGGACGCCAATCGGCCCACGGGGCGCCGCGCCCAGGTTGAGCCCAAGTGGGGCGTCGCGATGTAGACGATGCGCGTGATGTCGGGCGAGGGGCGGAAGAAGAACGCCTCGTGCACCAACTGCCGCCCCTCGGGGGGCATGCGGACACCGGCCAGCGGCCGCGTAGCGAACGAGTCCCACAGCAATTCGCCGCTGGAGGTCACCTGCAGTTTGGCCACCAGACCCCCCATGCTGTGCCCGACGATGACCATCTGCGACAGCGCCGGGTCGCGCCGGGCCGGGTCGTAGACGCGGCGGAGCTGCGTCAATTGGCGCCGCAGCGCCGCGGCGCTGGCCAGGAAGGGCTCCCCCGTGGCGTAGTGGAAACCCCACCATTGAAAGCGGTCGTTCAGCCCCGGCTGGGCGCGCAGCTCGTTGGTCATAGTCACCCAGGTCTCCGGGTCGCTCAAGAGGCCGTGCACCAACACCACGGGGATCTTGTCCGGCTGAAAGGGCTCGATCATGAACAGCCCGTCGCGGGCGCTGGCCGCGTCGGGGCGGATGAACTCGTCCAGCCACTGACGATTGACCACTCTGCCCGCGTACGCGAACGGCGCGCTAATGTCGCGCGCGATGGCGACCTGGCGCCCCGCGACGTACGTGGTCGACACCCGCAGCGGATCAAAGAAGTCGAGCTGGAAGCTCGCCCCTCCCTCGCAAGGCCGCAGCAGGGCCGTGGCCGCAAACACACCATCGCGACGCGTGAACGGTTCGGGGTCGGAGCCCTGCCGCTGCGCGACCAGCGTAACGCCCAGCCCCGGGCTGCGGTGCTGGTGGAGCAGGTTGGGGTCTTCGTACTGGCCGCAGGGCGCCAGCGACTCGAACGCCCCGGGGCTCCACAAGAAGCCTTCGAAACGAGCCGGCGCCACCATCGGGCCCGCGGCCGTGACGATCGTGATCCCGCTGTGGGGGTTCCACCGGCCAAACTCCTGCGCGGTGATCAGGAGCTGCGCCAGCGCCGAGTTGTAGAGCTCAGTTGTCCGCGGGGGGACGGGCTGCCCCACGGCGACGCCGCGATCAACGCCGCGCCAGGCGTATGCCGCGGACTGATAGTAGTAGTCGACGCAAGCGGGGTCGCCGTCCTGCTGCGATCGCACGGCCGCAGCGAAGTACTGCTCTGCCGCGTCGGGCGAGTTGGCCTCGGGGGCCGCGATCACGGGGGGGCGCCAGACGGTGCTGCTGCGAGAAAACGAGCAGCCCGCCGCCGCCGAGACGATCAGGGCGACAACGCAGAGATGGCGGTAGTACGTGGCGCCTTCCACGCGAATCTTCCTCCGTGAGACTCCGGGGCCCCTGGGGTGAGCGTCCGGCTCGGGGGCCTCCAAGGCTAGCACGCAGACCGGGCCAAGAAGGCCGCGGCCCAGAAAGAAAAGCCGGGCCGGGCCCCGGCACGCCGCTGCGACCGGCACAACCGGCGCAACGCGCGGCCCCGGGGCGCCGGCAAAGGCTATCTTCGCGACCGCTGGCCAACTAGCATGCCGGTTCGATGGCCGGCTGGGCGGCGGGCTTCGGTTCTTGTTCTACCGACACAACGCGGCCGAGTGCGGGATGGCTTGGGAGACTCCGGACAAGTACTTCGACCAGCTCGAGCGGTGGCTCGAGATGGAGGGAGAGGCAGAGCGCCAGCGGATGGCCGAACGCCGCCTCGCCAAACGCTCGGGCGACCCCGAACGCAGCGGCGAGACCCTGGTCAACCTGCGGCTCGCGGACGATCGGCCCGGCCTGGGGGGGCGCCATCTGATCGACTTCGCCAAGCCGGCCTCGGAGCGGTTGCCGATGCACCGCCTCAAGGTCGGCTCCCCCGTGGTGGTCTCACAAGAAGACAACCCGCACGACAAGGGCCTGTCCGGGGTGGTCAGCGCACGCGGGTCAACCTTCCTCCAGGTGGCGCTGGAAGAGTGGCCGCAGGGCAAGCGGTTTGCGGTCGACCTCTGCCCCGACGAGAAGACGCGTCTGCGCCAGCTCTCGGCGATGGCCCGAGCCCGCTTGCTGCACGGCGGCCAGCGGTCGCTGCGCGACCGGCTGCTGGGGCTGCGCGAACCGCGTTTCGACCCGCCGCCGGCGGTCCAGTTCTTGGCGAGGCTCAACCCGCCGCAAGAAGAAGCGGTGCGGTTCGCCCTCTCGGCCCGCGACTTCGCCATCCTGCACGGCCCCCCCGGCACCGGGAAGACCACGACTCTTTCGGAGGTGGTCTTCCAAGCGGTCCGCGCCGGCGCTAAGGTGCTCGCCTGTGCGCCCAGCAACACCGCGGTCGACAATCTGCTAGAGCGCCTTGTCGAGCACACGCCGACGGTGATCCGGGTCGGACACCCGGCGCGTGTGTTCGAAGCGCTCCGCGGCCACACGCTGGACGAGCTGGTGGAGGGCGACCCCTCCATGGCGATCGTCCGCGGCATGCACCGCGAGGCCGAGGCGTTGATGCGTAAGGCGCAGAAGCCCTCGCGTGGGCGCGGCGCCTACAACCGCGGCAGCGGGCACTACGCCGAGGCGCGCACCCTCCGCCAGCAGGCGCGGATGATGGAACGCCGGATCGTTCAGCAGGTGCTCAGCTCCGCCGACGTGGTCTGCACGACGCTCACGCTGGACGAAGAGCTGCTGGGCGACCGGCGCTTCGACCTGGTGGTGATCGACGAGGCCTGCCAGGCCACGGAGCCCGCCCTCTGGCAGGCGATGCTGCGTGGCGACCGGTTGGTGCTGGCCGGCGACCACTGCCAGCTGCCGCCGACGATCCTCTCGCTCGACGCGGCCCGAGAAGGGTTCCGCGTCAGCCCGATGGAGCGGCTGATCGAGAGCCTCGGCGCGCCGGTCTTCCAGCGGCTGCGCGTGCAGTACCGGATGCACGAGTCGATCATGCGGTTCTCGAGCGACCAGTTCTACGACGGCGACCTGGTGGCGGACCTGTCGGTCAAGAGCCACCGGTTGGCCGACCTGCCGGGGGTGAAGCGCGCCGACCAGGACCCGCCGGTGCTGGAGTTTTGGGACACCGCGGGCGCCGGCTGGGAAGAAGAGCTGGAGCCCGACGGCGAGAGCAAACGCAACCCGCGCGAGGCGGGGTGGGTGGTCGGCCAGGTCGAGCAGTTCATGGCGGCGGGGGTTGAGCCGAGCCAGATCGCCGTGATCGCCCCCTACGCGGCGCAGGTCCGCCTGCTGCGGAGTCGGCTGCCGATCGAAGGGCTCGAGATCGACACCGTCGACGGCTTCCAGGGTCGCGAGAAGGAGGCGGTCATCCTCACCTTCGTTCGCAGCAACGCCGAGGGGGAGATCGGCTTCCTGGGCGAGGTCCGCCGCACCAACGTCGCCCTGACACGCGCACGGCGGGCGGTTCGGGCCATCGGCGACAGCGCGACGCTGGGCCGCCACCCGTTCTACTCGCAACTGCTGGACTACTTTCAAGAAGCCGGCGCCTACCGGACGGTGTGGGAGCTGGACGGGGCAGACGGGTTCGACGTCAGCTAGAAGGATTGCGGAACGGCAGGTTGCAGAGCTGCGTGAGCCGGAAGCATCAGCGCCCGGAGGTTTGCATGCGATCGACCTCCGGGCGCTGACGCTTCCGGCTCGCGTTTCGGACTGTTGTAATGCCATGGAATCACGCATCACCGGAGCGAGTCGTTGTTCCTGCCAATTTCAATCGTCTCCGGCCGGTCGCTCCGCCATCGTCGGCTGCAACCGGAGCTAATGGACGATCCCGAGATCGACCCGCGGCTCCACGCGGCCGCGCTTCGGGGGCTCAACCGCATCAACGCCGCTAGCCGGACCGCCCCGTCGCTGTGGCGCGCCATCCGCAAGGCGACCGGCGTCCGTCGCGGCGACCGGCTGAGGGTGCTAGACGTCGCGTGTGGCGGCGGCGACGTCGCCCGTGGGCTGTGGCGGCACGGCCGGCGGGCCGGGGTGGCGCTCTCGCTGCACGGGGTCGACATCAGCCCAACGGCCGTCGAACGGGCCCGCGCACACACGCCGCCGGGGACGGCCGTCAGCTACTCGGTCGCCGACGCGCTCCAAGGGCCTTTGCCCTTCGACTTTGACGTAGTGACCTGTACGCTGTTCCTGCACCACCTGCCCGAAGCAGATGCAGCGCGTCTCCTGAAACAGCTCGCCCAAGCCGCCCGCGTGGCGGTAATCGTGAGCGACCTGCGTCGCTCGACCGCCGGCTACTGGCTCGCCCAGGCCGCGTGCCGAACGCTGACCCGGTCGCCGATCGTGCATGTCGACGGCCCACGGTCGGTCGAGGGAGCGTTTACGATCGAAGAGTTCCGCCAATTGGCCAACGAAGCCGGGCTGCATGGGGTGCGTGTCGGACGGCAATGGCCGCAACGTTTGCTTGCCGTTTGGCGCCGAGAGTCTTAAATAGCCCTGCATGCCAAACCTCGCCTCATGGGACCGAACCGAGTGGGACGCCTGCGTGATCGGCGCCGGCCCCGCCGGCTCGCTGGCCGCGGCGCGGCTCGCACAGCGGGGGCGGCGCACGCTCCTGATCGACAAGGCGCATTTCCCACGTCCGAAGGTCTGCGGCGGGTGCCTGGGGAGCGTCGGCCTGTCGGCCCTGGGCGAGGCGGGCCTGTCGCTGGGCACGCTCTCGGTCGCCGGCTCGCCGCTCACCAGCGTCAGCATCCACAGCGGCCGTCGCCACGCGGTGCTGCCGCTGCGGCAGCGGCAAGCCATCGCCCGCGAGACGTTTGACGCCGCGTTGCTGGCCCACGCCCGGGCCGCGGGAGCGGCCGTCATCGAGGGGGGCCGGGCGATGGTCGGGGCGATCGAAGACAACTTCCGCGGAGTGCTGATCCACGACCCCCACGCGGGCCGCGCGAGCCTGCGTTGCCGGGTGGTGCTGATCGCGGCGGGGCTGGGCGCCTCAAGTTTGGCGCCGCCGGACGAAGCGATCCCGGCGATCCGCCGCCCGGGAAGCCGGATCGGCGCCGGCGTGACGCTGGACGCGCCGCACGGGGACTACCCGCCGGGGCGGGTCGTGATGGCCTCCGGCCGGCGTGGCGAGGGCTACGTCGGCGTCGCCCGGCTGCCCGATGGTCGGCTCGACATCGCGGCCGCGTTCGCCCCCGACGCCGTGGCGCAGGTGGGGCGTTCCCTGGGCCGGCTTGCGCACCGGGTGCTGGAGTCCTGCGGGCTGCCGACCCCCGCTGGGCTGGCGGAGAGCGACTGGTCCGCGGTGCCGACACTCACCCAGCGGCCGGCCCGGCTGGGCGCCGAGCGGGTCTTGTTGATCGGCGACGCCGCGGGGTACGTCGAGCCGTTCACCGGCGAAGGGATCGGCTGGGCGCTACGCAGTGCGCTGGAGGTCGAGCCCATTGCAGATCGCGCGATCGACGCCTGGCGCCCACAAGCCGTGAGCGACTGGCAGCGGCGCCACCACGCGACCATCGGCCGCTGGCAGTCGCGCTGCCGGGTGGTGTGCGATCTAGTCGGCGGCCGCTACGCGACGCCGCTGGTTGTGGGCGTGCTCAGCGCGGCGCCGTGGTTCGCGGCGCCGGTATTGCGGCGGATCGATCCGATGCCCCAAACAGCGGGTTAATCACAGACCTCAGTGGTTCGATTTGAGTCCTGTCGTCGCTCCTTAGCGCCGCGTCGAGTTCCTGCTGCAACCGTTCGTTCCACCGAGGCCTCCCACTTTGTCTTTCCAAATCGCCGGAGTCGGAAGCGCCGTCCCCGCGCATACGCTGTCGGCCGACACCGCATTAGAGATGGTCCGCCGGCTCTGCTGCGAAACCCCGAAACAGGCGCGGCTCGCCGAGATGCTGTACCGACGGTCGGGGGTCGACACGCGCGCGACGTGCGTTCCGCCCGAGTCCGCCTACCAGTGGGAAGCGGCACCCAACGGCCCAACGCTCGCCGAACGGATGGCGTTGTACGAGCAGCACGCGGCCCCGCTAGCCGCCCAATCCGCCACGGCCGCGCTCCAGCAGGCAGACTGCCCGCCGTCGCGCGTGCGCTACCTGGTCACCGTGTCGTGCACGGGCTTCGAGGCGCCGGGGGTCGATCTGGCGCTCGTCCAGTCGCTCGGGCTCTCGCCCGGCGTTGAGCGGGTCAACGTCGGCTTCATGGGCTGCCACGGCGCCATCAACGGCCTGCGCGTGGTGCGCGGACTGGCCGCGGCGGACCCCGGGGCCGTGATCCTGCTGGTGGCGACCGAGCTCTGCTCGCTGCACTACGCCTACGGCTGGGACCCGGAGCGGCTGGTCGGCAACGCGCTATTCGCCGACGGCTCTGCCGCGCTGGTCGGCGCGGGCCGTCCTGCGCAGCCGCCGCGGCAAGAGGCGTGCGGGTGGCGACTCAAGGCGACCGGCTCGCAGGTGCTCCCCAACTCGGCCGACCTGATGAAGTGGCGCGTCCGCGACCACGGCTTCGAGATGGCGCTCTCCGCAGAGCTGCCGGGGCTGGTCGAGAAGCACCTGGCCGGCTGGCTAACGGGGTGGCTCGAGTCGCAAGGGCACTCGCTCGCATCGATCGGCTCGTGGGCCATCCACCCGGGGGGACCGAAGATCCTCTCCGCGGTCGAGCGCGCCCTTGGGCTGCCCCCCGCAGCGACCGGCGTCTCCCGAGACGTGCTCCGCGAGCACGGCAACATGTCGAGCGCCACGGTGCTGTTCTTACTCGCACGGCTCCGCCAGACAGCGGCGCCGGGGCCAACGGTGATGCTCGGCTTCGGCCCGGGGATCGTCGCCGAAGCGGCCCTGTGGGAATAACCGCACAGCAACCGCCAGACAATAGCGGGGACAACCCCGCCGCTCCCACGCCAGGGAAGCAGCCGCTCTGCCGACCACCGGCAGGTTACGCTAACTAGCGTACGCCACTGGTTTTCCAGCGAGGCGAGTTTCCAACAAGTCGGGCCGACAGGATTCGAACCTGCGACCTTTTGACCCCCAGTCAAACGCGCTACCAGACTGCGCCACGGCCCGATCAGCGAGGCTCGCATCGCAAAAAATGCCTACTCGGTGGGTAGGCCGGCGCGTGCCCGCTGATTAACTTATCGCAGACGGGCGGGGTGCTGGCAATGGCTGATCAGGGTGGCGGTAGGCATGGGATTTAGTGACGACTTGGCCCGGGCGGTGCAGCAGAAGCGGTCTCCGCTGGTTGTGGGGATCGATCCGCGCTGGGACCAGCTCCCGGAGGCCCTGCGGGAGGGGGGCGACGGCCTGGCCGAGCGCGCCGCGGCGTTCCGCGAGTTTTCCCTGGGGGTCATCGGGGCGGTCGAGCCCCACGCGGCCGCGATCAAGCCTCAGGTCGCCTTCTTTGAAGAGCTGGGCCCGCACGGCATGACGGCCCTGGGCGACGTGATCGCCGCGGCCAGGGCTGCCGGCCTGCCGGTGATAGTCGACGGCAAGCGGAACGACATCGGGTCGACCGCCGAGGCGTACGCACGCGGCTGGCTCGGCCGCGGGAGCGCCTGGGGGGGCGACGCGCTGACGGTCAGCCCCTACTTGGGAGACGACAGCCTCGACCCCTTTGTGGAGGTCGCGACCGATCGGGGCGCCGGCTTGTTCGTGCTCGTGAAGACCTCGAACCCGGGCGGCGCCCTCTGGCAAGATCGCGTGGCGGACGGCCAGACGCTCTACCAATCGATTGGCGCCCACGTGCAGTCGCTTGCCGTGGCCTCGCTCGATGAATGCGGCTACGGCGCCGTCGGCGCGGTGGTGGGGGCGACCTACCCGCGGCAGCTAGCAGAGCTGCGAGAGCTGATGCCGCACGTGTGGTTCTTGATCCCCGGTTACGGCAGCCAGGGAGGAACCGCCGCGGACGTAGCGGCCGGCTTCGCGGCCGACGGGCTGGGCGCCGTGGTGAACAGCTCGCGCGGCGTGATCTTTGCCTACCAGCGGTCAGAGTACGTCGACCGAGCCGCCTCGGGACACTGGACCGACTGCGTGGCCGCTGCGGCGGCCGACGCGGTCGCCGACCTGCGGCGCCACACCCCCGCTGGCCGGCTGTAGCAGGAGGTTCTCACCCGCCTTCGATGCCCAACGCCGCCCCCCTGCCCCGCCCGCTTGCGCTGCTGCGCGACCGCCGCGACGCTGCCGCGCCGGTGCTGCCTTCGATGGTGGTCGCCGCGGTCGCGATGGCCGTCGGCGTGGGCAGCGACCGGGTGCTGGGGCCGGGCGCCGGCGTCTGGCTAATAGCAGCCGTCTTGTTGCTCTTGATTTGGCGATGGCTGCTTGCGACCGCGCACACGGCGCTCGCAGCGTGGGCGCTCGTAGCCGCGATCGCGGCGGCGGCCGGCGGTTGGGGCGATTTGTGCTGGTCGCGGTTTGGCCATCACGAGCTGGGACGATACGCCTCGTACGGCGTCGAGCCGGTCGCGATCGAAGGGTTGGTGGTGGAGGGGCCGGTGCTCCGGCCCGCCGGGCCCCCTTCTCCCTACCGCGCGATCCCGGAGAACGATCTATCGACGCTCACCGTCGCGGTCAGCCGCCTGCGCGACGGGGCGGGTTGGGTAGACGCATCGGGCCTCTGCTCGCTCACGATCGACGGCTCGGTCGAGTCGATCGCCGCGGGGGATCGGTTGCGGGTGTTCGCCCAGCTCCGCCGCCCGCTGCCGCCGATGAACCCGGGGCAGCAGGACACCGCCGGCGAGGCCCGCGGCCATCGCAGGCTCTGCTTGTTGAGGGCAGAGTCGGCGGAGTGCGTGTCGGTGCTCGGCAGCGGCTCTCTGTTCGGGGTCCAGCGAACGGTCGAGGCCGCCCGCGGCTGGCTCTCCGGCGCGGTCCGCCAGAGTCTCTCTGGCCAGGAGGCAGAGCTCACCGCGGCCATGCTGTTCGGCCAGCTCGAGGGGCTGAGCGACGAAACGACCGACGCCTTCCGCCGCGTCGGGCTGATGCACGTGCTGGTTGTCTCCGGTCTGCACACCGGCATTGTGGCGTCGGTGGTGCTGCTGGGGCTGCGGCTGGGGCTGGCGCGGCGGGCCTGGTCGATCGCCCTGGTGATGGCGGTCGTGGCCGCCTACGCCGTGGTGGCGGGGGGGAGGCCGCCGGTGGTGCGTGCGGCCGTGTTTGCCGAACTGTTCTGCGTCGCGGCCCTGCTGGGCCGGCCGCTGCTGTCCTGGAGCGCGTTGGGCGCGGCGGCGCTGATCGTGATGGTGATCAATCCCAGCGAGCTGTTCCGCGTCGGCACCCAACTCAGCTTCCTCACGGCCGCCGTGCTGCTGGCGTTCGGGCAAGCGATCGTCCGCCGCGAGCCGATCGACCCGCTGGACCGGTTGCTGGCGAGCGTGCGTCCCTGGCCGGTGCGCGGCGTGCACGCGATCGGCCGGTGGGGTTGGCGCCTGCTCGCCGCGACGCTGGTCGTGCAAATGATCGCGGCGCCGCTGGTGCTCAGCAGCTTTCATTTGGTGTCGCCCGCTGCGTTGCCGTTGACGCTGTTGGCGATGCCGCTGGTGGTGGCCTGCATCGGCGGGGGACTGGGCTTGGTGCTGCTGGGGCCCCTCGGCCTCGGCGCGCCGCTGGCGTGGCTCTGCGACCACGCCGCCTGGACGTTGCTCTGGGCGACGGGCGTCGCGCAGCGCACCCCCGGCAGCCACTTCTGGTCGCCGGCGCCCTACGGCTGGTGGATCGCCGGGTTCTACGGGCTGGTGGCGCTTGCCTACTTCGGGCGCCGATCGCCCGGGCTGGTGCGACTGACCGTTTGGGGGGCGCCGGTGTGGCTCGCCGCGGCGTTCTTGCCGGCCGCGTGGCAGGAGACCCTGCGCGATGAGACGGAGGTCGCGTTCCTCTCGGTCGGCCACGGCGCGTGCGTCGTGGTCCGCCCCCCCGGCGGGGGCGTGTTGATGTACGACGCCGGCGCGCTCAGCTCCCCAGAGGGAGCGGCGGAGGCGATCGCGGCGTACCTCTGGAGCCGGGGCGAGCGGCGGATCGACGTGCTGGTGCTCTCCCACGCAGACATCGACCACTTCAACGCGGTCCCCGAACTCGCCGAACGCTTCAGCATCGGCGCGACGCTGGTTTCGTCCGTGATGTTCCCGCGTTGGGACGACCCGACCGACGCCTCGGCGCCGGTAGAGCTCCGCAGGCTGCTGAAGTCTCGCGGCGTGCCGATACGCACCGTCGAGCTGGGGGAACAAATCAAGATCGGTCCGCTCACGGGCGAACTGCTCCACCCCACCGCCTTGGGGGTGATCGATACAGACAACGCAAACAGCGTCGTCTTGGGGCTTGAGTACGGCGGCGCCCGGGTCCTGCTCACGGGCGACCTCGAGGGCGCCGGCATGCGGCAGGTGGTGGCGCAGGAAAAGTACGACTGCACGGTGGTGATGACGCCCCACCACGGCAGCCCGCGGAGCGACCCCCCCGGGTTCTGTGCGTGGTGCTCACCCGAGGTCGCCGTCGTGAGCGGTTCGCTTGCCGACCCGATCGACGAGGTCTCCGCCAGCTACCACGCCGGGGGCGCCGAGGTGCTGTCGACCGCGCAGGTGGGCGCCGCCCTGTTCTACCTGGGGAGCGAAGACCGCCTCGGCGTGCGGCAGGAAACGTTCCTTCCGACCCCGCTCGCCCGCTGATGCTAGCTTTGTGAGCGGCGGCGCCGCGTGCCGCGGGTCGCGATTGACTCCGGCGTCGCAGGGTCGCTAGAAGCGACCGCGTTTCCACGATCGCAGCGACACGAGGCGCCGATGAAAGAGCCCGACGCGCTACCAACGCCTAGCCGGCCGGGGTTGCTCTCCCGCGCCCGGGCCTGGGCCGGCGCAAGCCGGATGCGTCAACTAGCGATCGCCGCGACGCTGGGGGCGGTGGTGCTGGGCACGATCGTGGCGTGGCTGGCGACCGCCAGGCTGGCGCTCCAGCGGCAGGCCCTCACGCTCCCCAGGGCCCTCCGCGCCCTGGACGAGGGCGAATGGGAGACGGCCGGCCTGATCGCCGACCAACTGCACGGCAGTCTCGAGCCAACCGACGGCCCGCCGGGCGGGGTGCTGTACGTGCTGGGGGCTTCGCAGGCCGCACGCGCCAAGGCAGAGTGGTCCCCCGAACGAAGAAAAAACGGCTACGCTTCCGCGGCCCGCTACCTGCAGCAGGCGCAGATCCTTGGGCTCCCGGAAGAGCGTGAGGCCGACGCGGCGTTCCTGCTGGGCTTCAGCCTGGTCGAGAGTGATCAGCTAGAGCAAGGGAAGGAGGCGCTCGAAGAAGCGATCGAGCTGGGCTGCACCGAGCCGCAGCTCGCGAACCGGCTGATTGCAGAATCCTACTTTTTCTCTTCCCCGCCGCGTTACGCAGAAGCGATCGAGCGGCTGGATCGCATCCTCTCGGAGGAAGGGGCCGACCCGAACGACCCAGAACGTGTCGAGGCGAAGCTCCGCAAGGCGGAGGCGCTCAACGCGCTCTCGCGTTACAGCGAGGCGCTGACGGAGTTGACCGACGAGGTTCCGCCCGACCTGGCCGCCCGCCGGGCGGTGGCCCGGGCCGCCGCGCAAATCGGCGCCGCCCGCGCCGCCGAGGGACCGCAGCGCGCCGAGTTGCTGGAACTAGCCGTTGAAGAGATCAAGCGTGCAGAATCGCTGGACAAGCTAGCAACGGGCCCGACACGGGCGGCCAGGCTCTTGGCCGGCCGGGTGGCGGAGCTGCGGGGACGCCCCGACGAAGCGCAGCAGAGCTACGAGGTTCTGCGGCGGAGCTTCGGCGCCTGCGCAGAATCGGTGGCCGCCGCGATCGCCGAAGGCGACATGGCCCTCGCGGCCGGCAACCAGGCGTTGGCAACGGAGTCGTACCGCCGGTCGCTGCTGCTGCTGGCCGACGTGCCGACCATCCGCAGCGAGCTGGCGCCGAAGCACGAGCTGCGGAAGAGCTTGATCGACGCGGGCGCCAAACTGGTGCGGGCGGGCCGATTTGAGGACGCGATCTCCCTACTAGGCGACATGGGGTCCCTGCTTGAGCCGGGCGAACAGGCCGAGTTGCGCGCCGACACGCTGGCGGCCTGGGGCGAAGCGTTGCTGGCGGCCCCCGACGAGCCGACCCAACACGAGGGCTATCGGCGCCTCCGCGAGGCCGGGCAGAACTACGAACGGCTCGCGGAGATCCGCTACGCCACGGCCGAGTACCCCGAGTACTTGTGGCGGTCCTCGGAGGCCTACCTGAGCGGCCACAGCTTCACCAGCGCCGCGCGGATCTTGCGTCGCTACCTGAACGAGGAGACCAAACGACGCGGCGCACAGGCGCTGTTGCGGATGGGGCAGGCGCAGCTCGGGCTGGGATCGACCGACGCCGCGATTGCTGCGCTGGAGGAGTGCATCGAGTTCTACCCCAACGACGCCGCTAGCTATCAGGCGCGGCTCGACTGCGCCCGCGCCTACCAGGCCCGCGGCAAGAGCGAGCGCGCCGAGGCGTTGCTGCGTGACAACCTGGTCGGCGGGACACTGGCCCCCCGCAGCGCCGAGTGGCGAGACTCTCTGCTGGAGCTGGGGCGGCTGCTGCACGAGCAGGGCAGGCACGCCGAGGCTTCCGACAAGCTTGAAGAGTACGTGCTGCGGTACCCGGGATCGCAGGAGGCGCAGTTGGCCCGCTACCTCACGGCCGAGTCATACCGCCACTCGGCGGCGGCCCCGATGGCGGCGGCGGTCGACGCCCCCGCGCTGGCCGAGCGTGAAAAGGCGCGGGAGCTGGCCCACGCGCGCCTGAGCGAGGCGCTGCGGCTGTACAGCGCGGTGCAAAAAGAAATCACGCTCGGGGGCGCTATCGACGACCTTTCGCGTGCGATGCTGCGCAACTGCTACATGATGCAGGGGTCAGTGCTCTTCGACCTGGAGCGCTACAAGGACGCGATCGACATGTACTCGAACGTCTCTACCCTGTATCAGGACCAGCCGTTCGTGCTGGAGACGCTGGTAGAGATCTCGCTCTGCTGGCGGCGCCTGCGCGACCCGATCAAGGCGCGGCTGACCGTCAAGCAGGCGCAGGAACTGCTTGAGCGGCTCCCCCCCGAGACCGACTTCGCCAGCAGCACCAACCTGAAGCAGGACGAGTGGCGGATGCTGCTGGACGAGATGGGGAGGTGGTGACAATCCGTAGAAGAGAGCCCCCAATAGCCGACGGGCGACGCCCCGTGGGCGCCCCTGAGTTAGCGCAACCAGCGAGCCGCCCCGCCGGGGCGTAGCCCGGCGGCTAGTGAATCCCGCGTGTAGAGCAAGAGCGCCTATGACCGCATCCACCGACGAGCTCGCCACGCTTATCCACCGCAAGCTCCAGGTGCTGCGCCAACTGCACGCCGTGGGGCTGCGTCAGGCCGACCTGGTGGACTCGGGCGACACCGCCAACCTGCTGAGGCTGCTCTCCGCCAAGCAGCAGTTGGTCGATGCGTTGGGTCAGATCGAGCGGGCGATGGCGCCCTTCCGCGACCAGGCGCCGGAGGACCGGACGTGGTCTTCGCCGCAGAAGCGCGCCCTTGCCGCGAGCGAATCGCAGGAATGCGCCAGGCTGTTGGCCGAGATTGTCGCGATGGAAGAGCAACAAGAGGCCCGCATGCGATCTCGCCGCGACGACGTGGGGCAGCAGCTTCGGCAAGCGCACTGTGCCGCCGGCGCCGCGGGCGCCTACCGCGCTCACCATACCGCGGGCCCCCCCCGGCCCGTCGCCGCGGAGGATGCTAGCGGCGCGGCGCGGCTTGATCTTTCTTCGTAAGGCCTAAGGCCCTACCCTCCGCGACCATGGTCCCCCAACAAAACGCCGCCGCCCCCGACGCCGGTCGTCAGCGAACCTCCCTGCGGATCGCTCCGCAGACGCAGGACGAGCACGCGCCGCTGGAGTCGGAAGACCTGCAAGCGATCCTCGCGGCTTGGAACCAGGCGACCGTGCGGCTCGAGCAGACGCACGTCGCGCTGCAGGGCGAGGTCGCCCGCCTGACGACCGAGCTGGAAGTCAAGAACCGCGAACTGGCCCGTGAGAACCGGCTGGCCGACCTCGGCCGGATGGCCTCGCACGTGGCGCACGAGGTTAGGAACAACCTGGTCCCTGTTTCGTTGTACCTGAGTTTACTGCGTCGTCGGCTCTCCGCGGACCGGGAGACGCTCGACGTGCTTTCCAAGGTCGAGGCAGGGTTTACCGCCCTGGACGCCACCGTGAACGATCTACTGAGCTTCACCGCCCACCGCCAGCCGAGCTGGTCGAACTTCCTGGTGTGCGAGCTGATCGAAGAGGTCTGCGAGTCGCTCGCCCCGCAGCTCCAAGCGCAAGGGATCGACGTCGAGCTCGACGTCCCCCCCAACACGCTGGTGAGCGCCGACCGTGAGATGATCCGACGCGCGCTGTTGAACCTGGTGCTCAACGCGATGGACGCGATGCCCGGCGGCGGCGAGCTGGTGGCGACCAGCTTCGACGGGCCGCGCGGCTTCGAGATCGAGATCGCCGACAGCGGGCCCGGGCTGTCGCCCGAGCAACGCAAGCGGCTGTTCGAGCCCTTCTTCACCACCAAAGAAAGCGGCACCGGCCTGGGGCTGAGCGTGGTGATGCACGTGGCCGAGGCCCACGGCGGCGTCGTGACCGCCGAGAACTGCCCCGAAGGGGGCGCCGCGTTCACGATCCGCATCCCCCGCAAAGTGATGAGGGCCGCCGCATGAGCCAACCGGCGCCGCCATCTAAACCGAGCGTCCTGGTGGTCGACGACCACGCCGCTGCGCGGCAGTCGGTCGCCGACGTGCTGGGGTGCGCCGGGTACGCCGTGCGGACCTGCTCGAGCGCCGTCGAGGCGCTCAACGTGCTGCGCGACGCCCGCGCCGACGTGGTGGTGAGCGATCTGCAGATGCCGGGCATGAGCGGGCTGGAGCTGGTCCGCGAGGTGGAACGCCGGCGGATCCCGTCCGCGGTGCTGATGATCACCGCCCACGCCAGCGTGAGCACGGCGGTCGAGGCGATGCGGAGCGGCGCCTTCGACTATCTAGAAAAGCCCTTCGACGCCGGCAAGCTGGAGGACTGCGTCGCCAGGGCGCTCGACCGTCGACGGATCGAGGCCCGCTCGGAGCGGGGCGCCGCGGCGCCGGGAGAAGTCGAGATGCTGGGCGAGTCCGAGGCCATGCGCCGGCTCCGCGACCAGATCGAGCGGATCGCCCGCACGGACGAGACCGTGCTCATCTGCGGAGAGAGCGGCGTCGGCAAGGAGCTGGTCGCCCGCACGCTGCACGCCCAGAGCCGCCGGGGCGCCGGGCCGTTCGTCGGGCTCAACTGCCCGGTGCTTTCCGAGCAGCTTACCGAGAGCGAGTTGTTCGGCCACTGCCGCGGCGCGTTCACCGGCGCCGACGCCGACCGGGTCGGCCGGTTCGAGCAGGCCTCCGGCGGATCGCTGCTGCTGGACGAGGTGACCGAGATCAACCCGGCCCTACAGGCCAAGCTGCTGCGGGTGCTGCAAGAACGCGTCTTCGAGCGTGTCGGCTCGAGCCAGTCGACGCCGGCCGACGTCCGTGTGCTGGCCACAACCAACCGCGACCTCCAGACCGAGGTCTCGGCCGGACGGTTCCGGGAAGACCTCTACTTTCGGCTCGCCGTGGTCCCGATCGAGGTGCCGCCGCTCCGCAGCCGCGGAGGCGACGTGCTGCTGCTGGCGGAGCGCTTCGCGGCCTCCGCGTCGCAGCGATTGGGGCGTCCGACCCCGACGCTCGAACCCGCCGCCAGCCAACTGCTGCTCGACTACACGTGGCCGGGGAACGTGCGGGAACTGCACAACGTGATCACACGCGCCTGCGTGCTGGGCGAAGAAGGGGAGTTGGCCGAGTCGCTGTTGCGCCCCTGGCTTGCCGGCGGCCGAGCGGCCGCCCCCCCCCAACCGAGTAGCGTTCCGGCGGCCGTAGGGCAGTCGCTCGCCGAGGCAGAGCGGCGCCTGATCGAGGCGACGCTCGACCGCTTCGGCGGCCACCGCGCTCGCACCGCCGAGGCGCTGGGCATCGGGGTGCGGACCCTCAGCGGCAAGCTGCGGGACTACGGCTACGCCCCGCGGGAGAAGAGCTACTCCAAAGCAGGATAAGAAACCAACCTGGCGAGCCGTCGGCGTCAGCCGCCGGAGCCCTTGCCAACACAACACCTCCGGCGGCTGACGCCGACGGCTCGCCATGCACATTCGCGCCGCTAGCAATCGGCAGAAGGCGCCGCACGCGCCGTGACGCCCCAGCGCTCAGGCGGCGAATCCCGGCAGAATCGCGCGGCGCAGCGAAGCGGTCGGTCGTTCGGCACGCGGGTTGCTTTAGCTCACTAAACCCCCTCAACACGCCAGCGGACGCAAGCATGCTCGCCAATCTATTCCAAGGCTCAACGGTGCCTGTGCTGGAGCAGGTGGTGAACTTTGCCGAGGCGCGGCACGGGGTGCTCGCGGGCAACATTGCGAACCTTGACACTCCCGGCTATAAGTCGCGCGATCTTTCTCCCCAGTTGTTCCAGGAAAAACTGAAGAACGCGGTCGAGTCGCGCCGCAACCGCCCCGACGCATCCGAAATCGGATCGCCGGGCCTGCTTGCTGCGCCCCGCACCGAGCGGGCCGACGAGTTCGCCGCGGTCAGCGAGTCGCTCGCCGGCATGCTGCGACACGACGGCACGGACGTGAGCATCGAAAACCAGGTGGCGGAGATCTCAAAGAACCAATCAATGCACAACATGGCGGTCAGTCTGCTATCGCAACAGTTCCGACTGATGCGGTCCGCGATCAGCGAACGAGGCGTGTAAGCGACCGGGTCGAACGGTCAAGTAGAACACGCCCGCGACAGTGAAGCTTCCCCCTGTTCGACCCCGGTGACGCTGCGACCCATCGGCCCCCAAGCCCGGATCTTCCCATGTTCAACGCCTTCGACGTCAGCACGAGCGCCCTGGTGGCGCAGCGGACTCGGCTCAACGCCATCACGTCGAACCTGGCGAACATCTCGACCACCCGCAACGAGCAGGGCGAGGCCGAGGCCTTCCGCCCCCGCTACGTGACCTTCGAGACCGACAGCTCGCTCACCACCACCGGCGGGGGTCAGGGGGTGAAAGTCGGCAGCGTAGAGTTCAGCACCGAGCCCCCCAACATGAAGTACGAGCCGGGCCACCCCGACGCCGACCAGCAGGGCTATGTCGCCTACCCGAACATCGACATGACCCGCGAGTTTGTTGACGCCATCGAGGCGACGCGCGCCTACGAGGCCAACATCGGCGTGCTCGAGATCACCAAGGACCTTGGACAACAGACCCTGAGGATTATCGCTTGACGCGACGCCGCCCCGGCGGCTGAGAAACGATGACGCCGATCAACGCCAGCCCGATCTCTCCGATCCAAGCCCCCACGCTGCCGAGCGCGGGGGTGGCCGGCGGAGCGTCGGCGGGCTCGGCGTCGGGGCCGTCGTTCAAGGATCTGCTGCTCGACTCGATCCAGAACGTGAACCACATGCAGGTCGAGGCGGACCAGGCGGTTGAGGCGCTCTTCACCGGCGGCGACGTGAACCCCGCCGAAGTGTTGACCGCCGTCCAGAAGGCCGACCTGGCGTTCCGCCTGACGATGCAGATCCGCAACAAGGTGATGGACGTCTACCAAGAAATCAAAGACATCAGGATATAAGGGGTATTGGGTGTTAGGCATTAGTCGTTAGACGCATTCTTGTGAATGACTAGTTGCTATGACCTAAAGCCCTTCTAGGAAATGGATTTCCTCAACAACATTGCCGAACAGCTGCGTGAGCTGTTCGCCTCGATGACGCCGGGCGCCCGCATCACCGCGGGGCTGCTGGCGGCCGTTGTGGCGGTGAGCGTGGCGTTCTTGTTCCAGCAGTCCTCCGGCGGCGGCGGCGTGCTGCTGTTCCCGGGCGAGGTGATCCCCTCCAGCCAGCAGATCCGCATGGTCGCGGCCATCAGCCAGGCCGGGCTGAGCGAGTACGACACCGACGGCGGGCAGATCCGCGTCCCCGCGGCCAAGAAGGACCAGTACATCGCCGCGATCGCCGACGCCGGCGCGTTGCCGACCACGGTGAAGGAGTTCATGGACACGGCGCTCAACAGCGGCAGCGTGTTCGACAGCCGCGAAGTAAAACAGCAACGCATCAAGGCGGCGCGCGAAAACCAGCTTACCCACATCATCACGCTAATGCCGTGGGTCGACCAGGCGGCCGTTCTGTACGAGGAGCAGGCGGGGGTGGGGCTGCGGCGCATCAGCCAGGTGTCCGCCTCGGTGAGCGTGGCGCCCGCGCCGGGCGAGTCGCTCAACTCGCGTCGGGTGAAGAACCTTCAGCGTCTGGTTGCGGGCTTCCACCCTTCGTTGTCGCCCGAGCGCGTCACCATCAACAACCTCGGCGCCGACGACGTCGACAGCGGGCAGATGTTCGCCGAAGACTTCGACGACCCCTACTTCTCCAAACGCGTGAAGTACGAGGCCTACGTCCGCAACATGCTGATGGAGCAGCTGAGCTACATCCCCAAGGTCCGCATCCACGTGAACGCGGTGCTGGACGAGATGCAGCAGCGCCGCACGGTCGAGGTGAAGCCGAGCGACAAGCCGGTGGCCACCTCGGAGATCACCGAGACAGAGAAGATCGTCAGCTCCACCACCGACAACGGCGGGCTGGTGGGCGTGACCGCTCAGGGGCCCTCCCGACCGAAGCCCGACGAGGCCCCGCGGCGTCAGAACCAATCAGAAACCACGCGGAACCTCTCCGACACCCAGAACCGCGTCGGCACCACCTCGACCGAAGAGGTGCACAACGGCAACACCCCGAAAGAGGTGTGGGCCAGCATCGAGGTGCCGCGGAACTTTGTGATCGAGACCTGGAAGCAACGCAAACGCGACCTCGGCGAGGACGTGCCGGAGCAGATCAACCCGACCGAGCTCGCCCAGGTAGAGACCGACATCAAGCAGGGCGTTGAACGGGCCGTCAAGCCGCTGCTGCCCACGCTGAAGGTGGGCGAGAACGAGTGGAGCCAGATGGAGGTCGTGTTTATCGACACGATGCCCGATGTCGTGCTGCCCGAACCGTCGGTTGCGTCCGAGGCGCTCGCCTGGTCTGGCAGGAACTGGGGCGCCTTCTCTATGGTCGGCGTGGCGTTGGTGAGCCTGTTGCTGCTCCGCTCCGTGACCAAGCCGGCGCCGACCGATTCGGCCCCGGGCGCGCCGGAGCTGCGGCTCAGCGCTTCCGGTGCGGAGCAGGACGCCGAAGACGACGAAGGGCCCGAACGGCCGCGTCTCAAACTGCGGAAGGCCGACTCCCTGAAAGACGACCTAGCCGAGATCGTCCGCGAAGACCCCGACGCCGCCGCCGCGATCCTCCGAGGTTGGATCGGCGCCGCCGGCTAGAACGCGACCGCCCCCACCCTTCACCGTACGGCAACCGACGACCCTCGCAGCAAGCCCTATGACCGCCACCACAGACAACGCCCTGCGCAAGGCCGCCGTGCTGGTCCGCAGCATGGACGCCGAATCTTCCGCGGCGCTCCTCTCGCGTCTTTCGCCCGAGGAGTCTGCGGCGCTGCGTCAAGCGATCCGCGAGCTGGGGGAGATCGAGGACAGCGAGCGTTCGCAGGCCGCCAGCGAGTTCCGCGTCGCGCGCCCGACCGTCACGCGTCGCGAGGTCGCGGGTGTCGAGCTGCACCTGGGCGGCAACGACACCCAGATCCTGCGCATGCCCACCGCCGCGGCCGGCCCCGCCGCGCCACGGGCGAACGAGCCGCCCGGCTCGCCCTTTGGCGACCTCGCGGACGCCGACGCCTCGGCGCTGGCTGCCTATCTCGCGGGCGAACAGAGCCAGACCATCGCCGTGGTGCTCTCCTACCTCCCGCCGCGGTTGGCCGCGGAGGTGCTCGAGCGATCGCCGGCCCACATGCGTGTGCCGGTGCTCGACCGGTTGGCGGACATGGGCGAACCCGATCCGGACAACCTTCAGGTCATCGCCACCGGCCTGCGGGAGTGGATCGCGGGCCAACGCCGCGCCACCGAGCGCCGCTCGTCACGGCATCAAACGATCGCCGCGATCCTGGGCAGCGCGTCGGACGACGCCCGCGACCAGCTAGCCACGTCGCTCGCGGGGCAGTCGCGAGACTGGCTCCCGGCGGCGAAGCTCAGCACGGAGACCGCCAGCGAGCCCCAAACGCCCGCCCCCGCGCCGCCGCGGGTCGAGGTGCGTTTCGACGACCTTGCGACGCTCTCTCCCATCGACCTAGCGCGCGTGCTGCGCGGCGTGGCGCCAGACCAGGTAGTGGTCGCGCTCGTAGGGGCAGACGATCGCCTGATGCAGCGCATCGAATCACAGCTCAGCCGGGCGCAGCGCGCCACACTCCGCCGACAGATCGCCAAGGTTGGGCCCGCGCGTGTCCGCGAAGTAGAGGTGGCCCAACGTTCGATCGCCGGCCGCGCCTCTCGCCTGCTAGCCGTAGGCGCCATCAGCCGTCCCATCCGCAAGTCCGCCTAAAGGAACCCCGCCCCGTGGCGACCGTCATCAAACGCGAATCGGCACATGCGACGTCGTCCTCCGGGGGCGTGCGGCCGGTCTCGTTTGACTTTGAAGACATCTCACAGAGCCGAGAGAAGTACCTGGAATCGGTACGCGCCGAGGCCGCCAAGATCATCAAGGAGGCCCACGCCGAGGCGGCGCAGGTCCGACAGCAAGCAGAACACGCGGGCCGAGAGAGCGCCGAACAGTCCGCCGATCAGTTGCTGGGCGAGCGCGTGCGGGAGCACGTTGACGCGTTGAAACCCACGCTCGACGCGTTGGTCGAAGCGGTCGCCCAAGAGCGGGCGGCCTGGGTCGGCCACTGGGAGCGTTCGATCGTCGCGCTGGCCGCGCAGATCGCCGGCCGGCTGGTGCGGAGCGAGTTGACGCGTCGCCCCGAGTTGTCGCTGGCGTGGCTCCGCGAAGCGCTCGAGGTGGCGACCGGCGCCGAAGGGATCCGGGTCCGCGTAAACGACGCAGACTACGCCCGGTACGGCCCGTCGATGGAACAGATCACCGCGTCGGTGGCGCGTATCGCGCCGGGCCAAGTCGTCCCCGACCCCGCGGTTTCCCCTGGGGGGTGTGTGATCGAGACCGAGTTCGGAGCCATCGACGCCCAGCTCGAATCGCAGCTCGACCGCATCACCGAAGAGCTGCTTTAACCTACCCAGCAACCGCCCGCCCCCAATGCACACCCCCGTTCTATCCCCCGACGCACTCACGCTGGCCCTCACCGGCAGCGTTTGCGAAACCGTGGGCGCCGCGGTGGCGGTGGCGGACTTCCCCGCGCCGATCGGCGCGGTGGTGGAGATCCACCGTCAGGCAGAAACCCCGCTGCGGGCCGAGGTGGTCGGGTTCCGATCCGGGCGGACCATCGTGCTGCCGTTCCAGAACGCCGCGGGGCTGCGGCCCGGCGCTCGGGTGCGGCTGGTGCGGACGCGCACCACCCTCCGCGTGGGCGATGGCCTGCTGGGCCGGGTTGTCGACGCCCACGGCCATGCGATCGACGGGATGCCCCAGCCGGTGCTCAGCGGACGCGTGCCGATCGACCGCGAGCCCCCCTCGGCCGTTGAACGGCCACGCATCGACGCGGCGCTCTCCACCGGCGTCCGGGCGATCGACGGCATGCTGACCTGCGGCCGCGGCCAGCGGCTAGGCGTGTTCGCCGGCTCCGGCGTCGGCAAGAGCATGCTGCTGGGGATGATGGCGCGCTACACCGAGGCGGACGTTACCGTCATCGGCCTGGTCGGCGAGCGCGGCCGCGAGGTCAACGAGTTCATCGAGCGCGACCTGGGGCCCGAGGGGCTTGCGCGGTCCGTGCTGGTGGTCGCAACAAGCAACGAGCCGGCGCTGGTGCGGCAGCGTGCGGCGTTCACGGCAACGGCGATCGCCGAGCACTTCCGCGACCAAGGGAAGAACGTGCTGCTGCTGGTCGACTCCATCACGCGCCTGGCGATGGCGAGCCGCGAGATCGGCCTCGCCGCCGGCGAGCCGCCGGCGACGCGCGGCTACCCGCCCAGCACCTTCGCGTTGCTGCCAAAATTGGTCGAACGCGCCGGGCGCACGTGCCATGGGAGCATCACCGCCTACTACTCGGTGCTGGTAGAGGGAGACGACCCGGACGAGCCCATCGCCGACGCCGTGCGCGGCCTGCTGGACGGCCACGTGTGGCTGTCGCGCAAGCTGGCCGGGCGAGGCCACTTCCCGGCCATCGACCTGCTGTCGAGCATCAGCCGGTTGATGCAGCAAGTGACCGGGCCCGAGCAGCAGGAGGCGGCCCGCGTCATGCGGCAGGTGCTGGCTGCGCAGCAAGAGAACGAGGACCTGATCGCGATCGGCGCCTACCGCAAGGGCTCGAACCCGTGGGTCGACGCAGCGTTGGACCGACGCGCGGAGATCGAGGCGCTGCTGCGTCAACCGATGGACGAACCAACGGCCCTGGAGGACACCAGCCGGCTGCTCTGCAAGCTTGCGCAGCTATGCCAGACCAAGCCGTCCCCCGCCCCCCCCGCCGGCAACCTGATCAACCGGTAACCCGGTAGTCGTCAACGCCAGCGCCGCTGGCCCCCGTCATGAAACCCTACCGCTTCCGCCTGGAAACGCTCCTCGACCTCCGCAAGCAGCGGCGGGACGAGATGCGCGCGCGGGTCGCCGAAGCGCAGCGGGCGGTAGACGTGATCGATAGCCAACGCGCCAAGCTCGACAGCGAGGCCGCCCAGGTGCGGGCGTCGGCTCGATCGTTGTTCGACGACGGCGTGTTCAACGTGAACCGCGCGCTGGAGGTGAGCCGCTACGAACTGCTGCTCAAGGCGCAGGTAGACGACCTCGACCGCAAGGCGGAGCTGCTGAATGACGAGGTCGAGGTCCGTCGCCAGGCGGCGGTCGTGGCCGATCGCGACGTGCGGGCCCTGGAACTGCTAGACGAGCGGCGCCGGGAAGAGCACCGCCGGGCGGCGCGGCGTGCAGAAGCGCGGGCGATGGACGAGGCCGCCGGCGTCGCTGCGGCGCGCCGGATGATGAGGGAGGCTACCTAAACCATGCGTTTGCTGCTCGCCATCATCGGCTACCTCTGCACCGCCACCGTCATCGCGGCGGCGGCCGGGTTCGGCTACCTGTGGCAGAGCGGACGGATCGACGACGAAAAGGCCTTCCGCATCGTTGCGATTGTTCACGACGTCGACCTGCAGAAGATCGAGGACGAGCGGAACGAGAAGCCGGAGGTCCCTGCCGGCGAGGCGTCTCTTGCGGAGATGGCTCGGGGCAGGGAGCTGCTGGCCCGGGACTACGAGGTAAAACAAGAGGCGCTGCGTCGCGGCCGGCAGGAGTTCGACCACCGCCTCCAGAAGCTCACCGAGGCGACCCGCCGCTTCGAGCAGACGGCGCAGCGTGTGCGTGTCGAGCTGGAAAAGCAGGGTGAGGTCTCTACCAAACAAGCGGTGGACGACGTCGTTCGGCACCTGGAATCGGTGACCCCCGACGTCGCCAAGGACCTGCTGCTGCGTGTGCTCAACGAACCAGACGGCATGACCGACGTGATCTTGCTGCTCGACTCGATGAGCCCCTCGAAGCTGAAGAAGGTGTTGCAAACCTTCCAGAGCGAGGAAGACCTAGAGAACCTGCACGCCATCCACAAGCTGCTGCTCGACGGCGGCCCGGCGGCCGACGTCCTGCGACAAGCGCTCGGCGAGATCAACTCGCTCGAATCGGTTAACCCGTGACCCTGCCCACCGGCGAGAAGTCGATGAACGCCTCACCAACACCCATCCGCGACCTCGGCGCCCTCGATGCGCTGAAGGCCGGGCGCACGTCGCGGGGCGAGTCGAGTCCCTCATCCAGCTTCACCGACGAGCTGCGTGAGGCTTCCCTGGGGCGGCGGCCCGAGCCGCGCGAGACGGGCCGAGCCGCCGACGATCGTCCCCAGCCACAGCCGAAGGCGCCCCCCGAAAGCCCGTCGGCGTCCCCCGCCCAGTCGCGCAGCGCTGCCGATTCGGCGGGGGGACAGCCGGCCGGCGACGACGACTCCAAGCCGTCTACGCCCGTCGAGGCCCGCGACGACTCGGACAGCTCCTCGGAAGCCGACACGGCCGCAGAGCAGGCCGCCGCCCTGGCGGCCGCGCAGCCCGCGGCGGACGTCGTGCAGTTATCCGCCGAGGCCGTGGCGCCCGAAGCAGCCGCTACGAACGCGGCGATCCAAGACGCGACCGGCACGCAGACGCCCGCCGAACCCACCCCCCCTGGCGCCGAGACGCCGGGCGAAGGCGCCGGCGAGTCGGGCGGCGAACCTCCCGCGGACGAGCCGGGCGCAAGAGGTCAGGCGCAAGCCAAGGCGAGCGGCGAAACGACAAACGCCGAAGAGGCGCCGAGCGTCGTCGCCAATTCCCAGAACGGGACTCAGCCATCGGGCGACCCAGAGGCGGCGGCCGCCGGGTCGGCCGCGGCCGCTCCCGAAGCAGACTCAAAGCCGTCGAAGTCGTCGCCGAGGGGCGAGCGGCATCAAGCGCCGGCAGACGATAGTAGGTCGGACGACGCCGTCGTCACGGCGCCGGCCAAGGACACGGCACAAACGCCGGCGGCGCTCGACGCCCCCCTCCCGCCGACTGCCGGCGTCGAGGAGGCAGCCGCGGACGAAGCGGCCCCCCCTGCCCCGGCGCAGGCAGACGCCAAGCCGACCTCGCCCGCCACGCCAGTAACCCAAGACACGGGGATCGGAACACGGGGCGCCGCCCAAGCGAGCCGCGAAGGCGGTCCGTCGGTCGACAACGGCCCGCGGGTGAACCCGGAGCGGTTCATAGCACGCGTCTCCCGGGCGTTCCAGGCCGCCGAACAGAACGGCGGGACGGTCCAATTGCGGCTGAGCCCACCGGAGCTCGGGGCGTTGCAGATACGGATCGCCGTGCACGAGGGGGCGCTCACCGCGTCGCTCGAAGCAGAGACCCCCGCGGCCCGCAATCTGCTGCTAGACAACCTGCCGGCGCTGCGCGAGCGGCTGGCGCAGCAAGACATCCGGGTGGAGCGGTTCGACGTCGACGTCCGACGAGAGCCCTCCGGGGGGCAGCAAGACCAACAATCCAACGACGGCCGACGGCTCCCCCCGCCGACGCGCGGCGGGCTCTCCGGCCCGCACGAGGCACAAGCGGCAAGCGGCGTTTCGCCGGCCCTGCCGAGTTTCCACGCTGGCGGACTGAACGTCGTCGCCTAGAAGAGCCCCCATACGGAGAGTCCCGATGAGCCAGATCCCTGCCCTACAAGACCGGATTGCTTCCCAGCAATCAAAGAGCGGCGCCGGCGCCGCCAACGCGATCGGCAACCTCAATCTCGATGCGTTCTTCGACTTGATGATCGCCGAGCTGCAGAACCAGGACCCGCTCAATCCGCTTGAGAACGACCAACTGTTGGCGCAGATCAATCAGATCCGCCAGGTGGGCGCCACCGACAAGCTGACCGAGACGCTCGACTCGGTGCTGCTGGGGCAGAACATCACCAGCGCCACCGGCTTGATCGGCAAGCAAGTCGAGGCGCTCTCGGACGACAATCAGCGGATCAACGGCGACGTGCTGCGGGTGTCGATCGAAGACGGCGAGCCGAAGCTGCACATCGAACTCCCCTCAAGCGTCGCCCCTTCGACCGCGGACGGAGAGGTCGGCGCCGGCGAGTACGAGTACCTTGCGGTGTGGGACACCGACCGTGGCCCCATCGGCCAGAAGATCGGCACGCTCCGCACCACCGGCCAGTCAGGGACCGACACCGCAGTCGATCTGCGGAACCTGCCGGCGACCGACGGGCCCAAGCGTATCTACCGCACCAAGGGAGACGGCTCCGGGCAGTTCTACCTCGCGGGCCAGATACCCGACGGGTCTCAGGCGTCGTTCACAGACCGCAGCAGCAACGACGGACTCTCAACGGCGCTGGGCGTCGTGCCGCCGCTGGTCACGCAGAGCCGCCAGTATACCGTGAAGCTGTCGAACCTCTCCGAGGTTTACACGAAGTAGCCGCGAACGCAGCAGAACTCACTTTTGCTTCTTCGACGGCGTGGGGGCGCGCCGAATGAAGAACCCAATCACCAAGGGGAGGAATCGTCATGGGACTACAATCCGCACTTACCACCGCGCTCACCGGGCTCCAGGCCGCCGAGACCACGATCGACGTGGTGGGCAACAACGTGGCCAACTCGCAGACGGTCGGCTTCAAGGAATCGAGCGTCGTGTTCGCGACACAGTTCTCGCAGACGATCTCGATCGGCACCGGCCCCACCGGCACCCTCGGAGGCACCAACCCCCGGCAGGTTGGCCTCGGCGCCAAGGTGGCGGAGATCGCCCCCAAGTTTTCACAAGGGACGGTAGAGATCAGCTCCAGTCCGCTCGACGTCGCCATCCAAGGAGACGGCTTCCTGGTGGTGCAAGGGACACAGGGTCGGCAGTACACACGCAACGGCCAGCTCAACATTAACGCCCAGAACGAGATCGTCACCACCACCGGACAGCGTCTGCTGGGTTACGGCGTCGATGAAAACTACAACGTTCAACGCACCACGCTGGTGCCGCTCACTATCCCCATCGGCTCCGCGGCAGTTGCAGAGGCCACCCGCAACGTGTTTTTGGCGGGCAACCTGAACCCCACCGCGGACTATCAAGCGGTGCAGCCGGGCATCATCCAGTCGACGGTCCTGTCGAACGGCGAGATTGAGTTCCCGCCCGACCTAGCCGCCAATGACGTAGCGCCCGTGGTGCCGCCGAACGCGTCGTCGATCGGCGTCGTCGCGAACACGGGCGCCGGCAACATCGGAGCCGGAACCTACAACTATCGCATCGTTTACGTCGACGCCCAAGGTAACGAAGCCTCTCCCTCCTCCGCCTTCGGCAACATCACAACGACCGGGGCCGCCGGTGTGGATGAGGCGATCGACTTAACGACCCTGCCGGCTCCAACCGCCAGTGAGTCGCACTTCACCACCAAACGAATCTACCGCACCGACGCCACCGGCGCCGGCGACTTCAAGCTGGTTGGCTCGGTGGCGGCCGCCGCAACGTCCTTCACGGACACGGTCGCCGACGGCTCGCTGGGGGCAGTTTTGGACGACACGTCGGTCGATCGCGCCGCCTACAGCTATTACGTCACTTACTACAACACCAGCAACGGGCTAGAGAGCCGGCCGACCTCGAAGATCGGGCCGATCAGCATCTCGGACGACGGCCGAAGCGTGCGACTGGCCGGCATCGTTCCGCCTACTTCTGGCGACTTCAACGCCGTGCGGATTTACCGCAACACGCAGCAGGGGTTCGATTCGTACGGTTTGGTTGAAACCATCCCGACCAGCGGCAGCAGCCCGATCTCCTACATCGATCGCACGCCAGACGCCGTAGTCGAAGCTGCCTCCGAAACGCTCGACATCAACGGCCCGGCGATCAGCACCGGACTTGAGCTGGTCCACCTGACGTCGTTCGACGGCAACGGCTACCGGAACTTATTTCCGCCCGGCGGCGGGACCATCTCCTTTAGCGGGAAGAAAGGGGGCGTCGATCTGCCGGCAAAGGACTTCGAGTACACGGACACCACGACGGTCCAAGAGCTGATCAACTTCATGGATCAAGCGCTCGGAATCCACAACGCGGGGAGCGACCCCACCAACCCGTTGCCTGGGACGCCCGGCGCCGCGGTGACGGGGGACAGCCGGCTGCAGTTCACCTCGAACTTTGGCGCCCAGAACGAGCTGTTCATCAACCCGTCCGCGTTCCGTATCACCCCCAACGGGGCCAGCGCTTCGCAGTCAGTGACGCTTCGGTTCGACAAAACGCAGGAGGCGTCTCTGCCAAACAAGACGGGCGCCGGCGCCACCGCGGAGTTCGTGGTCTACGACACGTTGGGGCTCCCGGTCAGCGTAAGCGTCTCTACCTACCTCGAAGACACCGACGGCAACAGCTTCACCTACCGCTGGCTAGCAAACTCCCCCGACAACGAACCCGACGCTACTGGGTCCAACGTCGACACGACGGTGGGGTCAGGGACCATTACGTTCAACGGAGACGGCGACATTATCTCTGTCAGCAACGCCTCGGTCGCGATCGAACGCCGCATCACCGCATCGACATCGCCCCTGAGCTTCGAGCTAGACTTCTCGCAGCTCTCGGGGCTCGCGATCGGCGACGGCAGCTCCCTCGCCGCGGTGCAGCAAGACGGGTCGCCCCCGGGGGTGCTCAGCAGCTTTGTCATTACAGACAGCGGCGCCATCCGCGGCATCTTCTCCAACGGCAACGAGCGGACGCTGGGCCAGATGCAGTTGGCGCGGTTCGCAAACAACTCTGGCCTGTCGCAGCAGGGAGACAACCTGTGGGGCGCCGGCGTCAACTCGGGCCTTGCCGTGTTGAGCGACCCGGGGTCGCAGGGGGTCGGAACGTTAACCGCAGGCGCCGTTGAACTCTCCAACACGGATATTGGGCAGAACCTGATCGACCTGATCCTGGCGAGCACCCAGTACCGCGGCGGCGCCCGGGTGATCTCGGCGGCGCAGGAGCTGTTGGACGAGCTGCTGGCCCTCAGAAGGTAGAAAGTCGGCGGAAGCAAACCCCGAGACGGGCGGCCCACGCCCCAGCGGCGTGAGCTACGGTTGAACGATCCGCGCCCGCGGGAAGCGCGCCAAGCGCGGCCCGCAGGCCGGTTGTAGGAGTAACGACGATGATCCGACTGACCCGGCTCGACGGCGAACCGTTCGTTCTGAATGCAGAGCTGATCAAGTACGTCGAATCGCGTCCCGACACGTTTGTAACGCTAACCACGGGCGATCGGCTGGTCGTGCAGCAGACGCCCGACGAAGTGGTCCGACGGGCCGTGGAGTACCAGCAGCACAAGCTGCTGCTGCCCGCGGCGCCCGCCCGTTCCACGCAGAACTGATCCGTCCGTACTAACCCTTTTTCTTGGCCGACATGGACATCGCGACCGCCGCTGGCGTCGTCACTGCGATCGCCCTGATCCTCGCGTCGATCGTGATCGGCGGCGGGAAGATGGGGGCGTTCGTCGATCCGCCATCGGTGATGGTGGTCGTGGGGGGCGGCATCGCCGCAACGCTTGTCGCGTTCCCGCTGAAGAACTTCTTGAGCGTCTTCAGCGTCGGGCTCAAGGTGCTGTTCTACAAGTCGGCGTCGATCCCGGAGATCATCGACCAGATCGTCAGCCTCGCGGAGACCGCACGCCGCGACGGGCTGCTGGCGCTCGAGGGGCGGATGAGCGAGATCGAGAACGAGTTCGTCGCCCTGGGCGTGCAGATGGCCGTAGACGGCGCCAGGCCCGAGGTGATCGAAGACGTGCTCCGGACCGAAGTCGATGGCGTCGCCACCCGGCACCGCGACGGCAAGGCTTTGTTCGACACACTCGGCCGCTACGCGCCGGCCTTCGGCATGATCGGCACCCTGATGGGGCTGATCATCATGCTGGGTGACATGAGCGACCCGTCCAAGATCGGCGCCGGCATGGCGGTCGCGCTCTTGACCACGCTGTACGGGGCCATCATGGCCAACGTGATCTGCCTGCCGTTCGCGGACAAGCTGGGCTACACCAACAAGCAAGAGCTGCTGGTCATGGAGATCGTGATCCGCGGGATCATGGCGATCCAGCAGGGAGAGAACCCCAAAGTCATCCGCCAGAAACTGACGACCTTCGTCCCGCCAAAACAGCGGGGCAGCGAAGAACAAGCGGCCTAGTGGTCATTTCAGAAAACGTCCGGTAGCAACAACCACCGCTCAAGCGTCCATCCATGGCGATCGAAGAAGACCCACCCGCGAGCGTCCCCGAGTGGGTCGTCACGTTCGGCGACATGATGTCGCTGCTGCTGACGTTCTTCATCATGCTGGTGTCGATGAGCGAGATGAAGCAGGACGAGAAGTTCCAGGCGATGCTCGAGTCGATGCGGCGTCAGTTCGGCAATGAACAATCGATGGACGCCGCCCCGGGCGACCACGCGGTGCGCAGCAGCAACATGACCAGCTTCGCCAGCCTGGCGCGCGCCAAGCGGCTCGACATCATGCAGGGGGGCAACAAGGTGCAGGCCGTCTCCGGCGAGCACAGCCTCGTGCAGTCGGTCCGCCAGGGACGCAACAGCACGGTCGGCGGGGTGGTGGACTTCCCCGAGGCGTCCGCAGAACTGAGCCCCGAGGGGAAAGACCAGCTCAAGCAGATCGCCCAGAAGCTGGCGGGCAAACCGCAAATGATCGAGATCCGTGGGCACACCTCGCGTCGCCCCGTGGCGGGGGGAGACCACTACGACCTGGCCTTCCAGCGCTGCCGGGCCGCGATGCAGGCGCTGGTCGAGGCCGGGATCGAGCCGGACCGCATCCGGCTGAGCTCCTCCGGCGCCAACGAACCGATCGACGCGGGGCTCGACGCCCAGTCCCGCGCGCGCAACGCCCGCATCGAGGTGCTGATGTGGGACGAACCGGTCGTCGATTCCTCCGTTAAGTGATAGCAATGAGCAAGGCCATGCACGTCCAGAAGCGCGTCCAACCCCGGGGCGGGTTCGTCAAGCTGTTGATCCCGATCGGCATCGTTTCTGCCCTGGTCGTGGTCGAGCTGGTGGCCGCCGCGGTGCTGATGCCGACCGCCCAACAAACCGACGCCGTGGCCCGCGAGCTGGCCGCCGCGCGCGCCGGGAAGGAAGCTGACAACACAAGCGAGCTGGCCGACGGCGTCTCGGGCGAGGACCTGCGGGAAGTAGAGCTGGGCAAGATCCCGGTGACGCGCTACAACCCCGAGAACGACACCACCCTGAACATCGACCTCGAGCTGTACGCCGTGGTGCTGGCCGACGACGAGGCCTTGATGAAGCAGCGGCTCGAGTCGAATGCTAGCAGGGTCAAGGAGCAGATCATCCTGACGCTGCTCAGTTCGAACACCGCCGACCTCAGCGATCCCGGGTTGGGGTTGATCAAGCGACGGATTTCCGACAAAGTCAACCGCGCGCTCGGCCGCACCCTGGTGCGAGAAGTGCTTGTGACCAAGTTCAACTTTGTCGAACGCTAGCAAACTCGTGTCGGAAGGAAGGCCCCGCGCCATGGCAGGCGAATCAGACCAACCCGAATCGGTCGCCACGGATCACCCGCCGCAGGGCGATCGATCCGCCGCGGCGCAGACCGAGGTAGAAGCGCTCATCAGCGCCGCGGCGGCGGCAGGAGCCGCGGACGCCCAGTCTTCCGACCTCGACCTCCTGCTGCAGAAGGCCGAGGCGGCGATCGCGTCACTTGACGAACCTTCCGGGGAACTGCCTTCGGGCGTCCGCCCGTTCGACCTGCAGGAGTTCGGCGGCACCCCCGCCAACATGGACGCCGCCACGCTCGAGCTGGTGCGCGACGTCGAGCTCGACCTGAAGATCGAGCTGGGCCGCACGGACATGAACCTCGAAGACGTGCTGAGGCTCAAGCGGGGCTCGGTGGTCACGCTAGACAAGCTCGCCGGCGACCCGGTCGACGTGATCGTCAACGGACGCCTGGTCGCCCGCGGCGAGGTGCTGGTGCTGAACGACAACTTCTGCGTCCGAGTCACCGAGCTGATCGTCGGCGAATCAGCGGTCGCCTAGCGCCGCCCCCTCCAAGTGCGCACCCGCGCCAATAGCCGACGGGCGCCGCCCCGTCGGGGTGGCTCAGAAGGCGCATGCACTCAGCCGCCCTGACGGGGCGTTGCCCGTGGGTTATTGGCTCCCGGCGTGCTTGCTGGCGGCGCCCGGCTTGGTTGCCCTGGCGGTAGGCGCCGGGACGCCCTATAAGCTCCGCTCCGACTCGATCCCGCCAGCGGCACGGAGGCCGCCATGGGCGCTCAGGCGACCCTCGCTATCTTCACCTGGTCGTTCCTGCTGTCCGCAGCCGCTGGGCAGACTGCGCCTAGCCAGGCCAGCGGCCCGGCCGGCCTGCCGGCTGGTTCCGCCGTGCGGTTCGCCAGCATGGACGCCCCCGCCGAGCCGATCGAGGCCGCTCCCCTTGTCACCCCGCAAGCGACGCCCGGCCCGGCGCCCCTGCTGCCAGAGTTCTCGCTCGCTGCGCCGGAGAGGCAGACGCCTGAACCCGTCGGCCCTGCGCCTCTCAGCCCAACGTCCTACAGCCCTGCGCCCGCCACCGAAGCGCCGCGTGCGGACCCCGTTCCGCCAACCAGCGCCTGGGAGCGGCTCGCGATGGAGAGCCCCATCGCCCCAGAACAGGGCGACGCCCCCGCGCCGCCGACGACCCCCGCAACCCCTGCCGACGCAACGTCGGCCCCTCCCGCCACCGAGAAGCCGCTGCCAAACCCGCGGAGCTTCCCCGCCGAGGCCGGCGCCGACCACGCGCGGCGGCTGTTGCGGTCGAAGACGCCCCCCGAACAAGCGGACGCCGCCAACGCCCCGGTCATCGGGCTCGAGTCGCTGAACCTCCCGCCAGGCGCGCTGGCGACAACGGGGGCCGCACTCGCAATCGTGGTGGGCGTGCTGCTGCTGTCGATGTGGTGCCTGCGGCGCGCGGCGCCACGCAGCGCCCGCCCGCTGCCGGGCGATGTCGTGATGGTGCTGGGGCAGGTCCGCTTGGCGGGCAAGCAGACGGCGCAACTAATGAAGATCGGCTCGAAGCTGGTGCTGGTGAACGTCACCCCGGAAGGCGCCAAGCCGATCACCGAGATCACCGACCCGGACGAAGTGGCGCGCATGCTGGGGATCTGCGAGCAAGCCAACCCCAACGGCGCCACCGCCGCGTTCCAAGAGATCTTCGAACAACTCACCCGCGAGCCCGCGCACGGCGGGCTAACGGGGGACGAGCCATCGCTGCTCGACCGCCGCAGGCTTGCCGACGCCTACGCCAACACGCCTGGGGGTCGCGCATATGGTTAGCCAGATATCTGTCATCGTTTGGCTTATCGCCCTGACGGCGCTGCCGCTGGCGCACGCCGGCGCGCAGTCGCCGCAGCTCGAGGCAGTCGTCGAGGAGCAGAGCCCCAGCGACGCGTCGAACGTCACCACCACGATCATCGACCCGGCAAACCTGCTCTCGTCGCCGCAAGACCTGCTCAAGCCGGAGCAGCTCGGCTCAACGATGCAGGTGATGCTGCTGCTCTCGGCGCTCAGCCTGGCGCCGGCCATCCTGCTGATGACCACCAGCTTTGTGCGGGTGATCGTGGTGCTGGGGCTGCTGCGTCAGGCGCTGGGCGCCCAGCAGTTGCCGCCGAGCCAGGTGATCACCTCCATCGCGCTATTCGTAACGCTGCTGGTGATGGCGCCGGTGTGGAAGCAGGCGTACGAGCAGGGGATCAAGCCCTACTCCGACGGGCACATCGGGCTGGAAGAAGCGTTTGCGCAAACCACGGAGCCGCTGCGGCGCTTCATGGCGGACCAGATCCAGCGCACCGGTAACGACGACGACGTGCACATGTTCCTCGCCTACCTCCCGGAGGAGGCCGCCAGCGACGCCGAGTACGCCTATTACCAGCCGACCGAGGGCGAACGCCTAGTGCCGCTCTCTGCGTTGCTCCCGGCGTTCATGCTCAGCGAGCTGAAAACGGCGTTCCTGATCGGGTTCCAGGTCTACCTCCCGTTTGTGGTGCTCGACCTTGTGGTGGCCAGCGTGACCATCTCGATGGGCATGCTGATGCTCCCCCCGGTGCTGATCTCGCTGCCGTTCAAGCTGATGCTGTTCGTGCTGGTCGACGGCTGGAGGCTGGTGATCGGCATGCTGCTGGAAAGCTTCGAACTATATGTGGTGACCTGACCGTGGACGTCGTTGAACCACGTAGGACACGAAGACAGACGAGCAACGGAAAGACGGGAACCGACAAGCCGCCGCGAGCGCCATGTTCGCCAAGACGGAAGAATTTGAAGCAACTCTCAAACCTTCGGAAGAGTAGCAGGGCGAGATGCTGCGAGAGGGACTCAGTCAACTCAGGCCTTCGCTCTTTTTGTCCGTCTTAGCGCTCTTGGCGACTTGGCGGTCGCCGTCCGTCCTTCGTGGTTAGCCTTCGCTTCAGAGAAAAGATGGACCCGCAAACCGCTATCGACCTGACGCGCGACGCACTGCTGGTGGCCGCAATGGTTGCTGCGCCGGTGCTGATTGCCGGCATGGTGGTCGGCCTGGCGATCGGCCTGATCCAGGCGCTCACGCAGATCCAGGAGCAGACGGTCGCGTTTGTGCCGAAGCTGATGGCGATGATCCTGGCGCTGATCTTCACCCTCCCCTGGGTGCTGGGGAGGCTGGTGGAGTACTCGCAGCAGCTCTTTACCAACATCCCCGGGACGCTCTAGGCGCGGGGGGCATGGCATGGACGGACTAGAAGGCTGGCTGATCGCACAAGGGGCGTTGTTCGTGCTGGTGCTCGGCCGCGTCGGGGCGCTCGTCGCCACGGCGCCGCTGCTCAGCGGCCAGATGATGCCGATGCGTGTCCGGGCGATGCTGGCCGTGGCGCTGACGCTGGTGGTTTCTCCGCTGGCGGCCGGAGGGGCGTCGGACGCCGTGGCGCCGCCGGCCGAGTTCCTGCGGATGCTCACCGGCGAGTTGCTCGCCGGCGCGCTGCTGGGGCTGGGGGTCACCATCCTGCTCTCCGGCGCGCAGGTCGCAGGCCAGCTTGTCAGCCAGCTCAGCGGCATGAGCTTCGGAGACGTCGTGAATCCGGCGTCCAACGAAGAGGCCTCGCTGTTTAGCCAGCTCTTCTACTTTGTCACGCTGGCCGTGTTCGTGGCCATCGGCGGCCATCGGCTGATGATCCAGGCGCTGCTCGACACGTTCCGCTGGGCGCCCCCGGGCCGGGTGTCGTGGGGCGACGACTACGCCGACGCGCTCATTACACTACTCGGCCAGAGCTTCAACCTGGGGGTCCGCGCCGCGGCGCCGATGCTGGTGGCGTTGTTCCTGGCCACGGTGCTGCTGGGCCTGGTGAGCCGGACGCTGCCGCAGATCAACGCGGTAGTGGTCGGATTCAGCGTCAACTCGCTGCTGACGCTCGGGATGATGATGGTCTCGGTCGGGGCGATGGCCTACACCTTCCAAGAACCGCTGGCCGACTCGCTCGTCGCCATGCAAGAAACCATAAGAGCCGCCAGCGAGTAGGGCGGGCCGTGCCTGCCGTGCGTTGCGGTAGACGCAACGCTCCGCTCTGCGTCAGGCACAGCCTGACCTACCTTAGTCCCAACTGTTGCAACTAGCCCGTGGCCGAATCGAACGGCGAAAAGTCCTTCGACGCAACGCCCCACCGCCGCCAGCAGGCGCGTGAGAAGGGGCAGGTTGTGCAGAGCCAAGACCTCGCTTCGGCGCTCATGCTGTTGGCGAGCGCGGCGCTGCTGCTCAGCTTCGGCGGCCGCCTGGCCGAATACCTGGCGGCGCTGCTGGAGAACCAACTTGCCGCGGCGCCGACGCTGACGGCCAGCCCGGAGCACTTTCAGGGGCAAGGCGTCGCCGTCGTGATCGGCCTCGGGACGTCGCTCTTGCCGATCCTCGCCCTGCTGGCGCTGGCCGGCGTGCTGGTGAACCTGCTGCAGACCGGCCCCCTGCTGACGCCCGAACGCCTGGCCCCCGACTTCAGCCGGCTCAGCCCGCTCAAAGGCTTCGGCCGCATCTTTTCGCTCCAAGGGGTCATGCGGCTCGGCTTCGGCATGATCAAGGTAGTGATCGTGGTCGCCGTCGCCGCGGCCGTGCTGTGGGGAGAACAGACGCGGATCCTCGAGGCGGGCAGCATGGAGTTCGCGCCGCTGGCCGCGTTCTTGTGCCGGATTACGGTCACCACGCTGCTGTGGGTGGGGTTTGCGTTGTCGATCTTGGCGTTGTTCGACTTCGCCTTCCAGAAATGGAAGCACGAGCAGGACCTCAAGATGACGCATCAAGAGCTGCGGGAAGAGATGAAGAACATGCAGGGCGACCCGCAGGTGGCCGCCCGCCGCCGGCAGGTGCACCGGCAGATGGTGCTGAGCCGGGTCGGCTCGGCGGTGCCCAAGGCAGACGTGGTCGTCACGAACCCGACCGAACTAGCGATCGCCATCCAGTACGACCCAGAGACGATGGCGGCCCCGATCGTCGTCGCCAAGGGCGCCGGCGAGCTGGCCAAACGCATCCGCCGCCTCGCTTTGGAAAACAACGTGCCGGTGGTGGAACGCAAGCCGCTGGCGAGGCTGCTGTACAAGGAGGTCGACATCAACCACCCGGTCCCGGACGGCAGCTACGCCGCGGTTGCCGAAGTGCTGGCGTACGTCTACCAGCTCAAGGGCAAGAAACCCCCACGCCCACGGGCGGCGTAAAAGACCAACCACCAAGGACACGAAGGAGCACAAAGCAAGAACCACAGGGCAGGTCGTCTTGGTCCCAACCTAGTGGCGCCGCGAGCGTGGCTTTGCAAGCGTTGGTGAAGGCGCGAACAAGGCTGAATCCATCACTCGCCCTGCCAATCTTCGTCCGTCCTTCGTGCTACTTCGTGCCCTTGGTGGTTAGCCCTTTTCCGTAGCCGTCTCGGCGTAGCCGTAGCGCTCGAAGTAGGGCGCCCAGCGCTCGCGGACGCGGGCCTCGACCTCGGGCGCCAGGTCGTAGCGGTTGGTCTTGTAGTCGCGGTTGTCACCCAGGTAGTCCGCCAGGTGGGGCTCGACCTCGTCGAACCCTCCAAGATCGAGCTCTTCGTAGGCGCGCCGGAGCTGCCCGATGGGGTCGGCCACTAGGTCTTCGTAGCGTACCTCCGCCAGTCGGCCGGGGGGGATCAGCGGGCGGTCGCGCTCGAACGCCTCGTACATCGTCACCAAGCTGTCCAGCACGTACGACTCGATCCAGTCGTAGTCGGCTTGATACCCCTGCAGGCTCTGCGCGTCGCACAGCGACTTCCAGAGGCGCATCGTCGATGGATAGAGGGTCAGCGGGTCGCGGGAGATGTGCAAGAACTTTGCGGACGGAAACGCTTCGAGCAGCGTGCGGACGCGGGCCGTGTGCGGCGGTGACTTCATCACCAGCCGACGGTCGTCCTTGATCGAGATCGTCGCGATGAACGTCTTGAGGGCGTGCTTCCAGGCTTCACGTTCCTCGGGCGTGAGCTCGTTGAGCGTCAGGTACTGCTGGTTCACCGGCCCGTGCTTCGGGAACGCCATTCCCATGTAGGGGGACGGGACCCCCAGCGAGCAGAGGGCGAACTCGTCCTCCTGCGGGCACGCCCAGCCGGCGGCCACGTTGTCCATGGGCCGCTTCTTCGGCAGCATCCAGCCGATCATCGGCCGGATCCACATGTGGGTCACCAGGCAGTGGTGCGGTGCGAAGCAGTCGTAGGTGTTGGGGTACGAGTGCTGTGGGTCGCGGATCAGCATCTCGTGCAGCATGGTCGTGCCGCTCCGCCAGTGCCCCAACACGAACAGCGGCGCCTGCTTGGGACGCATCAGCCGGATCCGGCGGCCGTGCGTGACGCGCTGCAGCGCCGCGAACGTGCTGTTGAACGCGGCAAAACTCGTAATCGTAGTCGCCGTCCCGAACTGGCTGGGGGCAAACCGCAGGCGGTTCTTTGTCGCCAAGCGGTACCAGTCCCCCATCCGCAGCCCGTGCCAAAACCGCGGCGCAAGCAGCGGGTAGCGGTGGACCGGATCGCGTCCGTACGACTGTGCGGGTTTGGGTTGGCTCATCGCTGCGTTGGTCGGGGGAAGATTGATCGACGCCCTTCAGTGTGGTTGAAGCGGGGCGATCGCGAAACGCCAAAAGGCCTGCCGCGCGGCCTAGGGGCCGGGGTTTTGCCGGCCTCGCCGGCCCATCGCGGCCGCCCGGGGCGGCGTCCGCGACGCATTCCACAGGTAGCACCAGACGGCGGCCAGCACCAGCACGAATCCCCCCCCCGCGGCAAGTTGCAACACGCCCGACGGCTTGGACGCCGCCTCCTGCAACATGATCGGCGGCGGTCCGATCAGCAGCGGCGCCGCCTGCAGGGGGTCGTGCAGCAACCCCAGCTTCGACTGCCGCGGATCTGCGGGCCGCCGCGACTGATAGAGCCATCGTTTGAAGAAGAACCCGGCTACCCGCGCCGGCTGGCTGATGTCGTCCCCCACAGCGAAGCCGTCGGGGAGCGACGCGACGCAGACCACGATCGGCAGGTTCTCCGAGTCTTCCGTGAAGAGGTCGATCTCGTAGTAGTGGTCCAGGCCCCAACGCTTGGGGACGTCGCTCGGCCGGCCCTCGGCGTCGACCCCCGCCTCGATCCGGACGGCGCGCCGGGCCACGCCGTCGAGGGTAACGAGCTCGCCCCGCTGCTGGGCCGAGTCGAGGAACAGCGGCGCTACGCTAAAACGCCCCGCCTGGGCCGCTTCGCTTGCGCGCTCGGCCATCAGCCGGCGCTGGCGCTCTGCGGCGGGGGTTTGTTCGAGTTCGTTCTGCCACACCGCGGCGATCTGCGGCAAGTTCGCCAGGGCTTGCTCCCGGAGCGACTGCGTCGACTGATCGCGTGCAAAAGCCAACAGGTCGAAAAACGGCGCCCGCTCGGGGCCGCGGATCGGCCGGGCGTCTGCGAGCGCGTGCAGCACGGCCACGTCGTAGCCCGCGGCGCCCAGGATGGCCTCCCCCAGGTTGACGTCGCGGTAGTTCGGCTCGGCCGGCGTCCAGCGGAGCCCTGGCGCCACGACCATCCCCGGCGGCGACTCGGGGTTTCCGACGACCACCCCCACCACCTGCACCTGGGCGCCGATGCCGGCGCTGGGGAGGCAGGCCGGCAGCGCGCCGAGAACGATCGCAACCCATTCGGCGCCCGCGGAGTCGATCCGCACGATGCTAAGCTGCTCGGCAGCGAGCCGTCGGGCGGCGTCCTCTTCTAAACGGCGGACCTCGATCTCAACGATTATCCCAGAGACGACGCACGCATCGCCGGGGGCCAGCTTGGCAGCCGGCTCATCCCGCGCGGCCGATCGCAGCAGCGCCTCGTCGATCCTTGCGAGCCGCTGCCCGAACCGGACGGCCTCTTCTACGTCTGCTGCGTCCCAGCGGTCGGCCGGCGGAAGCCTCCCTAGCCGCTCGGGCGACCAATCGGCTAGCCCCAGGATCTCCGACAGCTTGGCGGCCCCATCCGGGGACGCCGCCGACGCGCCGCTTGCGGCGCATGCCAGGATCACCAACAGACACAACACAGGACGCGGCTTCACGGTCTGCTCCCGGCGGGGTCTTCCAGGCCCGCTAATATCGCGGCGCCGGTAGCGGATGGGGTCGGGCGTTTCGCCTGCCGCGAGGTGAGCCACACAACGGCGGCCGCGCAGGCGGCGATCAAGGCCGCCGCCCCGACCACCAGCCCTAGGCCCTCGGTCGGGTTGGCTACAGATTGCTCCTGCGGCGCTTCGACCGGCGCCACGAACGACTTCGCCAGCAGCACCGGCGCCAGCCCGACGCCCCCCTCCCAGGCGTAGGAGTGGTTCTTGTAGAAGTAGCCCGCGGCTTCGATCGGGATGGCGAGCCGATCGCCGGGGCCGATCCCAGGCGGGAGGTCAAGACAGTACATCAACACCGGCCAAACCTGGCCTCCGGACGGCCAGAGGGTCACCCGGTACAGGCGTTCGATCCCGGCCGAGTTCTCTGCCGGGGTGACTTCTTCGATGCGTCTTGCCGAACCGGCGACCCGCACCCCCTTGCCCCGGTAGTAGGCAGGTTGCGAGACGAGCTGAGCGTACGTAGTGGGCTCTTCGATGCCGGCCGCCAGCGACCGCGGATCGGACTGGTCGGCGATCCCCAGCAGATAGAACCAGGACGCTTCCTCCGTATCTCGGAAGGGGGCGTTGTCTGAGACCGCCGCGAGCCGGTCGCGATCTACCTGGGGCAAGGGGCGCAAATCAATCGGCGCTGCGGGCTCCTGCGCGGCGGGCGGCGTCGCGGGCTCGGTGGTCAGCCGGCTCGCGAGCAGCATCGCCCCGCCGACCACGGCCACCGCTACCAGCATCCGCGCATGGGTCGACCGCGATTGGTAGTTGGGCGGTCGGCCAGGGCCGGGCTTGTTGAATCGCAGCATGGCGGCGTTTTCTCCGCCTCAATCCTAAGCGCCGCAACGGCTTGCGGCAAATGCAGGTCGCCCGGCGAGGGGTTAACCGGCGCACGCCGGACGCCATCGGCCCACTTCGTCCATTTTTTCTTTAGATTCTGGGAATAGGAAGCCGGGCCGCCAACGATTACCCCTGCGAGCCTGCCGCGTGGTACCATTGGGGCCAAGCGACCGGTTTCACGTCAGCACGGAACATGCTGATAGGAGAGGCAACGGGTGGCGCTATCAAAGGGCGAATTTCGCGTCCTGGTCGAACAGCACGCCCCGGCTCTGTACGCACTTGCCTACCGCTTGGTAGGCGACGCGCACGAAGCCGAGGACATTGTGCAGGAGACGCTGCGCAGTGCGTGGTGTAGCCGAGAAAGGTTCGACCAAGAACGTGGAGAGCGTGCGTGGTTAGCGTCGATCCTTCGGAGAAGGGTGGTCGATCGATGGCGTAGGTCGCACAGAGTGCCGACCCCTGCCGGAGATCAAACGCTCGAAGTCGCCGCAGCGGCGGTGGACCCGTTGGCTCTGGAGTATACGGACGAGATGCAACACGCCCTCGCCGGGCTCAGCCCAGAACTCCGGGAGTCGTTGCTCCTGGTCGTTGTGGGCGAGCTTACCCACCATGAGACTGCTGACCTGCTGGGGGTGCCCTTGGGCACCGTCCTGTCGCGGGTTAGCCGGGCCCGCCAGAAACTCCGCAAGCGGCTGCTTGCGGACCGCCAAACGCGATCGGCTGCCGCGGGGTCCTCGTGAGGGCCGCTGGCTCTGCGTGAGGCGCGGCTGCTCTTTGGCTCCGATAGATCGAGTCCGTCCGATGGCGCGCGTGTAGCGGCTACCCCGGTTGCCAGGGGCGTCGCTTGGGCAGGGGCACTTGTTCCAGATCGGGTTTGGGTGAACAGCATGTCTAGTAATTCGACCAGTTCGTTCGGCGCGTCCGACAGTGGTTTATTCAGCTTCACGGGCGGATTCCTCGAGCCGGTTGAAGGGAAGCGAGGTCCCGTGCAGTCGCGCTTGGGCGGGCCGCACGCCCCCACCGACGCGTCGATCGATCGTCGTCTCCGCGAGGCCCCCGTCCCGGAAGGGTTCATGACGCGGCTCTGGAAGCGGCTTGAACAGTGACGGCCGTCGCTCTGGGGGGCGCCTGACGGTTGCGCAAGCGACGCGGCCTACGGGCGTCTGCGCCGAGCGGTAGCCCATCTGGGTTCGGCTGGGATAAGATGAACTCGCGGCGCACCGCGACGCGTTGAATCTTCCTACAGGCCCACGCTCGTTCTCCGCATGACGCGACGCTACTGCATGCTCCGGCCGATCTTCCTCTCCGGCCTGCTGGTCTCCTGCCTCCCCGTCGAAGGCGCCGATCTTTCCGCGGCGATGGTCGAGTCGCTGCGTAGCGACGGCCACTACGACGAAGCCATCGAGTTCCTCGACCGGGCGGGGCAAGACCCGTTGGCTTCCGACGCGTTCCGCGCCCGTGTCCCCTACGAGCGGGCGCTCACGCTGCTCGACCAGGCGAGCAAGCAACTCACGGGGGCGGCGCGCGACGCCGCGGTTGCGCGGGCGAGCCGAGACCTGGAGAGCTTCGCCAAGACCTCCAACAACGCCGAGCTCTCGGCCGAGGCCACCAGCCGGCTCGCGCTGGCCCGGCTGGACGCTGGCCGCCAGCTCGCCGCGACGGCCGAAACGCTCCCTTCCGCCGAGCGAGCCGCTCAGTTGAAGCAGGCGCGTGCCGAGTTCGACCGCTCACGCGAGATGTTCGACCAGTCCGAGACGCTATTCGACAAGGCCCTCGATCAATACAAGGCGGTCAAGTCAGACAGCCCCGAGGCCCAGCGTCGGCTCGACCTGCGCAATCAACTCGCCCAGGCCCGGCTGCTCCGCGGCCGCGCCCTGTTGGAGCAGGCGCGTACGTTCCCGGCAGGGTCGAAGCAACGCAAGGAGCTCGGCCAGCAGGCCGCCGATGAGCTGGCGGACCTGTACGAGAAGTACTCGCGCTGGACCGTGGGCTTCTACGCTCACCTGTACGAGGGGCAGGCGTACGAGCTGGCCGAGCAGACGAAGTTGGCCGAGGGCGCTTACCTCGACCTGACAGAGCTGCTGGCGGAAGTAGACGAGCTGCAGCCCTTGGTCACGCTCGCGCACGCCTACTTGGTGGGAACCCGCCTGGCCTCGGGCGAGGCCGACACCGCCGCCCAGGCCGGCAAGCAGGCCCTCGACGCGCTCTCGGCCGCGCAGCTCGATCGCCCCGAGTCGCTCGCGCTAAAGTACCAGGTGGCGATGGCGCAGCTTCAACTCGCAGAAGCCCAACGCAACGCGGGCCAGGCCCAGAAGCTGCGGCTCAGCGCCCGCGGACTGCTGCGCGACGCCTCAAGCCGGGGCAACGAGTTTATCACGGACGCCAAGCTGGCCCTGGCCGACCTATCCGCGAAGCTGGGCGATTCCGACGAGGAGCCGGAGAACTTCGCCCAGGCGTACCAGGCCGGTCGCGACGCTTTCTCGGCCGTCGCCGCGGCAAAGCTGGGGGCGCGGCTGGCCGCCGGCAACAACCAAGAAGCGATCGAGCAGCTCAACGCCCAAGCACGCGAGGCAGAGCGAAACGCGGAGTCTAAGCTCGCGGCGGCGCTGCTGCTGGTGGACGACGAGACCGACGTAAAGCAGATTAACGACGCGCGGTACCTGCTCAGCTACCTGCGCTACGAGAACGAAGAATACTACCGGGCCGCGGTGCTGGGGAGCTACATCGCCCAGCAATACCCAGACGACCCCAACGCCGAAAAGGGGGCCAAGGTGGCGTTGGCTTCGCTTGAGCAGCTCTACCGGCAAGCGGGCGAGGACGCCGCGGGGGGCTTCGAGTCGCGGTCGCTGGCGGAGATGGCCGGCTTTGTGACGCGCCGATGGCCCGGCTCCACAACGGCCGACGCCGCGTTCACGGTGCTGCTGTCGCTAGCAATCCGCGAGAACCGCCTCAGCGAGGCCCGCGCGGTGATCGACAGCGTTGAGCCGGCCCAAAGGGCGCAGTTCGAGCTCAAGCTCGCCGCGGCATTGTGGGAGCAATCGCTCAAGAGCCCCGACGACGCCGCTCTGCACGCCGAGGCGATCGAGGCTTTGCAGACCAGCTTTGCCGCGGCCCGCGGCGGGGGGGCCACACAGCCGGCGGCCACCGCCGCGTTGTACCTTGCCCAGGCGCGGCTGGACGAAGACCAAGCGGCCGAGGCGCTCAAGCTGCTGCAGGACCCGAAGCTGGGCCCGCTCACGCTCGTGCGGCGCGGCGACCCCGCGGTGGCCCGCGATGGCTACGATGTCGAGACCTACAAGGCGGCGCTGCGGGCCTATGTGTCGGCCACACCTCCGCAGACCGACGAGGCGCTCAAGGTGATGGGCAGCCTTGAGAAGTCCCTTGGGGCCAGCTCGCCGCGGCTCGCGACTATCTATTTCGGCCTGGGAGTGCAGCTTCAGAGGCAGGTGGCGCGTCTTACTGAGATGGGCAGGTCCGCCGAGGCGGACCGCGTCTCGTCTGCCTTCGCCGCCATCCTCGACCGGCTCAGCAGCCGGGGGGGCGGCGCCGATTGGACCAAGCAGCAGTGGATCGCCGTCACCTACTACAACCTCGCCGAGGGGATGGCGGGCGAGAAGCAGACGGCCTACTTCAAGAAGGCGAGCGATCAATTCGCGCGCATGATCGAGCTGGCCGGGTCCGACCCCACGTTCGCCCCCAGCGACACGTCCGTGCTGGCGGCCCGGATGCAGTTTGGCCAGTGCCAGCGGAAGCTTGGAGAATACGAGCAGGCCCTCGAGACGTTCGCCGGCCTGCTGGCCGAGCGCGAGGCGATGCTCGACGTGCAGAAGGCGGCCGCCTACACCTACCAGGAATGGGCCACGGCGGACGACGCCGGGATGTTCAAGCTCGCCATCTCCGGCGGGCGGCCCGCGCCCGAGACGGGTAAGAACACCGTGTGGGGCTGGAGCAAGCTGGCCTCGGTGGCCGGGCGGGTCATGCGGAGCAACCCAAAGTTCCGCGACACGTTCTTCGAGGCGTGGCTCAACATCGCGCGCAGCCGCTACCTGGAAGCAGAGAAGGCCGCGGAGCCCCGACGCGCCCAACTGCTGGAGAGCGCGCAGCGGACGATCACCGCGCTGATGCAGCAGTACCCCGACCTCGGGGGCGAGACCTCCGAGGCTCAGTTCGACCAGTTGATGAAGGCCATCCAGAAAGCAGAGGGCCAACCGACCGACGGCCTGAAGGCGCTGCGTTCGTAACCCAAACCCGTACATCACGACTCCCAGCCGAGACGCCATGTTGATTCGCCCAAGCCTTGCCGCCCTCACGCTGCTGCTGTTTGCGACCGGCGCCAGCGCCCAGAACGACCGGGTCCGCACGTTCACCAGCACGATCGCCGGCGAAGTGACCGAGACCTCGCCCATGGCGGTGACGGTCCGTCGCGGCTCGACCGACGTCCAGGCGCCGGTCAACGAGATCCGCTCGGTCGTCTTCGGCGACGAGCCCTCCGCCCTGACACAAGCACGCGTCAACGCGGAAAACGGCGGCTACGCCAAAGCGCTCGAGAAGCTGCAAACGATCGACGTCTCCTCGGTCAAGAACGAGCTGATTTCGCAAGAGGTTGAGTACTACAAGGCGATGTGCGCCGCCCGCCTGGCCCTGCTGGGGGAAGGCTCGGTGCAGGACTCGGGGCGAGCGCTGGCGGGATTCCTGTCGCAGAACCGCAACAGCTACCACTACCTGGAAGGCACTGAATTGCTGGGGGACCTGCTCGCGGCGGCCGGCGCGTACGACAAGGCGGAAGCCTACTACGATCAGCTCGCCAGGACCCCCTGGCCCGCCTACAAAATGCGGGCCGGCGTGCTGGCCGGGCGGGCGCTGCAGGCCCAAGAGAAACACGCCGAGGCCCTCGAGCGATTCGAGGCGGCGCTCGCCGTCGCCGCCGAAGACGACCCGACCGCCAAGCCGCAGATGCTGGCCGCCACGCTCGGCAAGGCCGTCAGCATGGCGGCCACCGGCAAGCCAGAGGAGGGCGTCAAGCTGATCCAACAGGTCATCCGCGACGCCGATCCCGATCAGAAGGAGCTGCTGGCGGCGGCGTACAACGCCCTGGGATCGGCCTACCTGGCTGCGGGGCAAGAAAAAGACGCGTTTTATGCGTTCCTGCACGTCGAGGAGCTGCTCAAGACCGTCGCCCCCGCCCGGGCCGAGGCGCTGTACCACCTGGGCTCGCTGTGGGAGGTGGTCGGCAAGCCCAACGAGGCGCGCCAGGCCCGGCAGACTCTCAAACAGCAATACGGCAACACGGTTTGGGCGAAGAAGTAGCCGGGCGAGCCGTCGGCAGCAGCCGCCGGAAGTTGGGCGGCGAAATAGACCGTCCGTTCAGCCCAACCTCTGTTGGGCAGTGTCACAGGCTCGCAAAGCTCGCTTCATTCGGCTTTCCGATCGCACCGAGCGCGATTAAGCTAAGAGGTCGCAGTCCTCCTATCTCCCAAGGTTCAATCGCATGAGGCCTCACGTGCCTATCGAGGTGTATTCGTTTTTCGATCGGATGGTTTCGCTTGGGAGCATAGCGATCATCGCGGCCGCACTGGCGTTGTCCGGCCCGCTGGCGCCAAACGCGGCCGCCCAAGGGGACGACGCCGCCCCCGAGGCCGCACCGCCCGCCGCGGCGCCACCCACCGCCGGCCCCCCGGCCGCAGCCCCGGAAGTCAGCTACCTCGCCTGGGCGTACCAATCGCTAGGCATCGGCTACAGCCTGGTGTTCCTGTCGCTGTCGTTCACGCTGGTGGCCCTGTTTGTGATGAACCTATTGCAGGCCAGCCGTTCGAACGTCGTCCCGCAGGACTTGATTGACGGCTTCCAGCAGCACCTCGAAGCCAAGCAGTACACCGAGGCCTACGAGCTCGCCAGCGCGGACGACTCCTTCCTCGGCAAGGTCCTCTCGGCCGGGCTGGGGCAGATCTCCGAAGGGGGCGACTACCCGCACGCGATCGAGGCCATGCAAGAGGTCGGCGAAGAAGAGAACATGAAGCTCGAGCACCGGCTCAGCTACATGGCGCTGATCGGCTCGATCAGCCCAATGATCGGCCTGCTGGGGACGGTCCAGGGCATGATCGCCTCGTTCCAGGTGATCGCCAACGCCGCCACCCCCCCCAAGGCCAGCGAGCTGGCCGCGGGCATCTCGACCGCGCTGTTCACGACGCTGGTCGGGCTGATGATCGCGATCCCGGCGATCGCCGCCTACAACATCCTGCGCAACCGCGTGGCCCGACTAGTGCTGGAGGTGGGCATCGTCAGCGAAGGTCTGATGAGCCGGTTCCAGACGGTCGGGAACAAGAAGGGCGCCGACGCGCCACAGTAGCGAAAGCCAGTGGGGCCCGCCGCGGCGGGCCCTACAGATTCCGACAGCCGTTAGGCGCCCACGATGCGAATCAAGAAACGCAGCAGCCTGGACATGGCCGAGGGGGATATGACCCCCATGATCGACATGACGTTCCAACTGATCGCGTTCTTCATGGTGCTGATCAACTTCTCGGAGGTCGAGCAGGACCAACGCGTCAACCTCCCGGCAAGCCAGCTCGCCAAGCCGCCAGACACCGCCTACGAAGAGCCGCTCACCATCCAGATGGTGGAAGACGGCGTGATCCTGTTCGGCGGCGACGACATGGACTTGAGCGCCCTGGAGACCGCACTGCGGAAGGAGGCGCAGATCATCCGCGCCTACGCAGACAAGCGGATGAGCGACGTGACGGTCATCATCCGCGCCGACAAGCTCGCCAAGGCGGGCCAGGTGCAAGAGATCATCAAGGTCTGCCAAGACACCGAGTTCGACAACTTCGCCCTCCGCGGCCAGCAGACCGACGAGTCGACGCTCGGCGGGCCGTAACGACGGTTCACCACAGAGACACTGAGAACACAGAGACGGACGAAGACAAGTAGGGTGTGACGGAGCGAGTCGCAATGGCGCCTCTCGGTCCGCCGCAAGTGATAGCAAGCTGGCCCCTCAACACCCTCACTCAATCGCTTGCGCGTCCCCCAGCCCCGGTCGCCGCAGGCGGCCAGTTCGCCGCGGCGAACGAGCCCCCAACCCCCAGCCCCGTGGCCGCAGGCCGCTAGCGAATGAAGATCCGCCACGCCGATCGCGAAGAGAAGATCGAGCTACAGATGACGCCGATGATCGACATCGTGTTTCAACTGCTGGTGTTCTTCATCATGACGTTCAAGATCATCTTGCCCGAGGGAGACTTCAACATCCGCATGCCGCTGGCCGCCAACCAGACCTCGGCGATGCCCGAAGAGACCCCGACGCTCAAGGTCCGCATGACGGCCAACGAAGACGGCAGCCTCAAGAGCGTGTCGCTGGGCGAACGCAGCTTCGGCGCCGGCCCCGGCGCGTTCCAGAGCGTGCACCAGCAGATCCGCGAGACGGTCGGCGACGCCGGCGGCCCCGGCACCGCCAGCGACCAGGAAGTCGAGATCGACGCCGACTACGACCTGCACTACGAGTACGTGATCCGCGCCATCGACGCGGTCAGCGGCTACATCGAAAACGGCGAGCGGCACGCGCTGGTTGAGAAGATCCGGTTCGCGCCGCCGAAGAAGCCGTGAGGCGTCGGAATTGAGTTCCCAGAGCGAGAAGGCGGGCGTAGAATCACCGTATGGATCCGATTACCCGAAATGTCGTTGATCTCTCAGCCGCTGAGCTTCAGGTCTATGAGACTGCAATTGGGCGGCCGCTCTCTGTTGGTGAGCAGATCGTGATGCGCGTCGTCGAATTCAAGGCCGAACCGACTCAACTTAACGGCGCCTCGACGACTGCCCGAGGCAACGAGAACCCGCACCCAGACCTTCCGGATTGGCTCGACGTGTTTGATGGCCTCTCGGACGAAGAGGTCGCGGGCATTGAACGGTCGATCCTGGAGCGGTATCGCGGTTCCCGGGAAGTCGACACCGGTTTCTGATGGCCCCAACTTTACTCGACACCGACACCCTGTCTGAGGTCTTGAAACAGAAGGACCAGCGCGTACGATCCCGCGTGGCGGACTACCTGGGGCAGCACGCCGCACTGACGATCTCCGCGTTTACTTGGTTTGAGGTGCAACGCGGCCTGCTTGAGAAGCACGCTAGCCGGCAAATTGATCGCTTCGCCACATTCGTGAACCACTGCGACGTGAAGCCGGTCAGTCACGAGGTCTTCCATAGAGCCGCGGTGCTTTGGGCAGATGCGCGGCGGTCCGGCCGACCACGTGGCGACGCCGATCTCCTGATTGCGGCGACCGCCATGGCGCACGGATTGACGTTGGCGACGAGCAACACGAGGCACTTCGAGTGGATTTCGGGCCTGAGTCTTGACGATTGGCGGGCGACGTAGGCTGGTCGAGAAGGATGGGAGACGTCGAGAAAGAGTTGGCCTGACTTGCTTCTAGACCTTCGTAGTGATGAAACACATTCAGCCGCCGACCACGGACAGTGGTGACGACATTAGCCAGGACAGATGCTATCGATACCGTCTTTGGCGTCGTTGGGGTAACGGCGATCAAATGACATTCATCGGGCTCAACCCCTCCAAGGCTAACGAGACTGTCAATGATCACACGATACGAAAGTGCATGGGGTTTGCCCGGCGCCACTCCTGTGAAGCTATCCAAGTACTAAATCTCTTTGCTTTGCGGGAGAGCTCGCCGGATTTGATGCGGATGCACCAACATCCGTTCGGGCCTCGAAACGATCAGCACTTAATCAAGTCGGCGAACAAATCAAAGCTGGTCGTCGCGTGCTGGGGTGCGCGCGGTCGCCACATGGAGCGAGACATCCGCGTCTCCCAACTCTCTTCGAATCACAGCATCAAGCTGATGTGCTTTGGTCTGACCGTGGGCGGATTCCCTCGGGATCCACGGCCGCTTTCTTACACAACTACGCTCGTGAAGTATGCCTGAGTGAGTTTTTTCCGCGCGAGTGTGACGCTACACCGTCGCCTTCGTCGACCCCGTCGTTATCCCGCCGTCGATCAGCATCGTTTGGCCGGTCATGTAGCGGCTGGCGTCGGACGCGAGGAACACGATCGCCCCCGCCAGGTCGCCCGGTTGACCCGGCCGTTTGAGCGGGATGCGTTCCTTGAGGTACTCTACCCACGCCTCGTTCTCGTACAGCACGCGGTTCTGCTGGGTCTTGAACCAGCCGGGCGCCAGGCAGTTGACCGTCACGCCGTGGGGGCCCCAGTCGTCCGCCAGGCTCATGGTGAGCTGCTTCACGCCGCCGCGGCTGGCGCAGTACGGGGTGAGGCCGGCGTAGCCGAACACGCTGGTGACCGAGCCGATGTTGATGACGCGGCCGTAGCGGCGCCCGATCATGTGAGGCGCCAGCGCCTGACTGACAAAGAACGTGCCGCGGAGGTTGGTCTCTAGCACCAAGTTCCAGTCGTCCCAGGTCACCTCGACGGCCGGTTTGCGGACGTTGCAGCCCGCGTTGTTCACCAGGATGTCTACCTGGCCGAACGCCTCAATGGCGGCGGGGCCGAACCCGGCGATGCTCTCTTGGCTGCGCACGTCGAGCGCCAGCGGATGGGTGCGGCGGCCCAGGGCGGCGATCTCCTCGCAAAACGAGGCGAGATCGGCCGCGTCGCGGCTGGTGACGATCAGGTCGGCCCCGGCGCGGGCCAACGCGCGGCCGAACTCTTGGCCGAGCCCTCGGCTGGCGCCGGTCACCACTGCTACTTTCCCGGATAGGCTAAAATCATCGTTCATTGGGTTAACCACAGAGCCACGGAGGACACAGAGACGGACGGAGACGAAACCGCCGATGGACGCGGATGAACGCCGATTCATACCCGAGAGTACCGGCGTTGATCTGCGTTTATCGGCGGTTCCCAATTGGTGCTAGGGCTTCAGGACGACTTTCATCAGGCCGGGTTCACGGGCGTACAAACGCTCGAACCAGGCGGGGCCTTCTTCCAGCGGCACGCAGGCGCTGATCAGCGGGGCCACGTCGATCTGACCAGAAGCCATCAGCTCGATGCAGCGGGGGTACTCGCCGGACGAGGCGCAGGAGCCGTACAGGGTGAGCTCGCGGGTGACGATCGCTTGCAGCGGCGCCTCGACGTTGGGCGATACGTTGCCCACGAGCGTGACCGTGCCACCTTTGCGGACGCAGTTGACCGCGGTGTTGAAGGTGGGCGTAGCGCCGACCACCTCGAACGAGGCGTCCGCGCCGCGGCCGGCGGTGAGGCTCAGGACCTCGTCCACAGGGCTTCTGTCGCGGCTCAGGATGGTGTGTGTCGCCCCGAACTTCTGGGCGAGCGCAAGCCGGTCGGCGTCGATATCGACCGCGATGATCTGCCCGGCGCCCGCCACTCGCAGGGCCTGAACCACCAGCAGGCCGATCATGCCGGCGCCGACCACTACCGTGGCGGCCTCGTCCTGCAACGGGGTGCGGGCGACGGCGTGCACGGCCACCGAGACCGCCTCGATCAGGGCCGCGTGCTCCATCGGCAGCTCGCTGGGGAGCTTGTACAAGACCCGCTGCGGCACGGCCACGAACTCCGCAAAGGCGCCGTGCCGGCGGTAGTCCTCGCACGACACGCCCAGCACCTGGCGGTTGTCGCACAGGTTGATCTGGCCCCCGCGGCAGTAGCCGCACTCGCCGCAGGAGATCGTGGAGTCGAACGTCACACGGTCGCCCGCGGCCAGCCCGTCAACCGCGGCGCCAATCCGCTCGACCACGCCCGCGGCCTCGTGCCCCATCACCAGCGGCGGCCTCCGGCGGCCGGTGCTGCCGTCGTAGCCGTGCACGTCGCTGCCGCAAACGCCGCAGGCAGAGACGCGGATCAGGGCCTCGTCCGCGGCGATTTCGGGCGTGGGCGCCTCGATCATCTCCAGGCGGCGGTACTCGGTGAGTTGGAGCGCCTTCATGGGCCAGACCGTGGTGAGCAAAATGAGAATGACAAAAGCGACGGCTGCAAACGCCGAAGGGTGCAGGAAATCGCGGATAATTTGGAAGCCGCGGGTCGTCACATCGGCGTTTATCTGCGTCCATCGGCGGTTTTGATTCCGCGTGGCGCAGGTCCTGATGGTACCTCACCGCGGCCGGGGCTCGCCAGCGGTGGCGACCGATCTTCCCAAGACCGCCCGAAACCCCTTACGCTGTCGCGTTCATCCCGACCCGCATTCCTTCCTCGCTAGCCAGACGCTGCCATGGCCCCGATCCAGATCTACAACACCCTCGCCAAGCGGAAAGAACCCTTTGAAACCGTCCGCCCCGGCAAGGTCGGGATCTACTTGTGCGGCCCCACGGTCTACGGTCAGGCCCACATCGGGCACATGGTCGGGCCGGTGATCTTCGACTGCATCAAGCGGTTTTTGGTGTACAGCGGGTACGACGTGAACTGGGTCGTCAATATTACCGACGTCGACGACAAGCTGATCAACAAAGCCAACGAGCGCGGCATCACGATGCTCGAGGTGGCCGAGGAGAACATCGCCGACTACGAGTCGAACCTCGCGGCGCTCGGCGTCGATCAAATCGACCACTTCCCGCGGGCCACCGAGTGCATGCCGGAGATTATCGCGCTGGTCAAGAAGCTGGTCGACGAGGGCTTCGCCTACGCGTCGGAGGGGGACGTCTATTTCGACGTCGCCAAGGACCGTGAGTACGGCAAGCTATCGAACCGGTCGGTCGACGCGCTGCAGGGCGACGGCGGCGGGCAGGCGGCGCGTAAGCGCAGCGCCGCCGACTTTGCCCTCTGGAAGAGCGCCAAGCCGGGCGAGCCGAGCTGGGAGAGCCCCTGGGGCGCCGGGCGCCCGGGCTGGCACATCGAGTGCTCCGCGATGAGCAAGAAGCTGCTGGGCGAGACGTTCGACATCCACGGCGGCGGACTCGACCTAGTGTTCCCGCACCACGAGAACGAGATCGCCCAGAGTGAGTGCTGCCACGGCAAACCGATGGCCAAGTACTGGGCCCACAACGGGCTGCTGCGCAAGGACGCCGGCGCCGGCAAGATCGGCGGACGCGCCGAACGCGAAGGCCAAGCAGCGGGGGCAGAGCCGGCGGCCCCGTCCACAAGCAACGAGAGCGGCGGCAAGATGAGCCGCAGCTCGGGCGCCGGCGGCTTGGCCGACCTGATCGCCCGTCAGGGGGGCGAGCGGATCCGCTTCTTCTTGCTCCGCACCCACTACCGCAGCACGGTGATGTTCAGCGAGCCGGCCATCGAGGAAGCGGCCGTGGGGCTAGAGACCTTCTACCGGCTGTTTAAGCGGTTCGAGCGTGCATCGAAGGCGGATTTCTACGCACTGACCGCCCCCACCAGCCGCGGCGCCAGCCGGATCTCCCAGGGGGTCGACCCCGCGCTCGAAGCGGCCGAGAAGTGCCGCGAGAAGTTCCTCGCCGCGATGGACGACGACTTCAACACCGGCGGCGCGGTGGCGGAGTTGTTCGAGCTGGCGAAGATCGCCAACAAGTACTGCGAGACGCACGATCTGGAGGGAAAGGGATTGGGGGACGCTGCATCGCTGGCCTCGCTCGAGTTGCTGATGACGACCATCAAGGAGTTGGGTAACATCCTCGGCATCTTTCAGCAGCCCCCTGCCGCCCAAGGGGCCGACGACCTGCTCGACCAAGCGATGCACATCGTCATCGACCTCCGCGCCGAGGCCCGCAAGGCAAAGAACTTCGCGATCGCCGATCAGGTGCGCGACGGCCTGGCCCCGACAGGCATCGTGCTGGAAGACCGCGCCGGCGGCACGGAGTGGACCGGCGGGGTGGACGGCTCGCTCGATGGCGTAATGGCGCTGCTGATCGAGCTGCGTCAGACCGCCCGCAAGAACAAGGACTTTGCGACCTCCGACGCGGTGCGCGACCGCCTCGCGGCGATCGGCGTGGTGCTGGAAGACCGCGCCGGGGGGACGGAGTGGACACGGTCGTGAGCCGCGGTTGGCTCTCGCTTAAGTGAAGATCGTCCCGCGTCCTTCGTGGTTATCTCCTTACCGTCCACCGGCCCCCAATCGAATGCGTATCCTCGGCATCGACCCCGGCCTGAACACCACCGGCTACGGCGTGATCGACGCCTCCGCCGCGCGGGTGCGGCTGGTGGAGGCGGGCATCGTACGCGGCGGGGCCGGCAAGTCGTTGGCGCACCGCGTCGGTGAGATCTACGCCGGTGTGGCCGACGTGATTGAGTCGCTCAAGCCCGAATCGCTGGGGATTGAAGAGCTGTACTCGCACTACGAACGCCCGCGGACCGCCATCTTGATGGGGCACGCGCGGGGCGTGATCGTGCTGGCGGCGGTGCGTGCGGGGCTGCCGGTCACGCACTACGCGGCGACTCAGATCAAGAAGACGCTCACCGGCAGCGGCCGGGCGCCCAAGTCGCAGATGCAGCTCGCCATCCAGCGCGAGCTGGGACTACGGAGCCTCCCCGAACCGGCGGACGTAGCCGACGCGCTCGCTATTGCGGTGACCCACTGGTACGTCGGCTGCCGCTCGCCGGCTTCATAGAGAATCAGAGAATGCACTTAGTTCAAGGCGTGCTGCTTGATGTCGAGGGGACAACCTCCGCGGTGGCCTACGTCTACGACGTGATGTTCCCCTACGCACGCCAGGGGATGCAGGGCTATCTGGACACAAACTGGGGCAGCGAGTCGCTCGCCGAAGCGGCCGAACAGGTCGCCCGCGACGCTGGCCACGCCTCCCTGGACGCGTGGCGGCACGCGTCGGGCAGCGACCCACAGCGGCTGGTGCTGGACGAAGCAATCCGGCTGATGGACGCCGACGTCAAAGCGACCGGCCTCAAGCAACTCCAGGGCCTGGTCTGGCAGTCGGGTTTCGAGTCGGGCGAGCTGCGGGCCCACGTTTTTCCGGACGTCCCCCCTGCCCTGGCGGCGTGGCGGGCCGCGGGCGTCGATGTGCGGGTCTACTCCTCGGGCAGCATCCACGCCCAACGGCTGTTCTTTGGGCACAGCGAAGCGGGCGATCTGCTGCCGCAGCTCAGCGGGCACTACGACACCACCACCGGCCCGAAACGCGAGGCCGCGAGCTACGCCCAGATCGCCGCCGATTGGGGCCTGCCGGCGGCGGGCGTGCTGTTCCTCAGTGACATTGTCGCCGAGCTCGACGCTGCCAGCACGGCCGGCATGCAGACAGCGCTGGTGGTGCGGCCCGGCAATGCAGCGGTCGAGCCGGGGCATGGCCACCCGGTGGTCGAAACGTTCGCGGCCTTGCCGCTCACCGGGGTCGGGCGTTAGAACCCTGGCGGTACGGCGTTTGCTTCGCCGTGCTGTTTCTCCAAGCCCCGACGTTCCAGGATCGATTTGATGGCCGAACTGCTCGCTCCCGGCGCCCTGATCGCCATGCTGACGCTCACGATCCTGGAGATCGTGCTGGGCATCGACAACATCGTCTTCCTGGCGATCCTCACCGGAAAACTGCCGCCCGAGCAGCAACCCAAAGCGCGGACGCTGGGGCTGCTGCTGGCCGCGGTGGGCCGGATCGGCCTGCTGATGGCGATCACGTGGGTCATCACGCTCGACAAGACGGTGCTGTTCACACTGCCGTTCTCGGTAGAGCAGTCCTCCGCCGGAGCGCACGGACCGGCGCCCGAACCCGAATCCAGCACCGAGACGGATGAAGATGAACCGCTAATCGACCTAGAGCACGGCACGCCCATCACCGTCAAGGACCTTGTGCTGCTGCTCGGCGGGCTTTTCCTCATCGGCAAGGCGACCTGGGAGATAGGCCACCAGGTCGACGGCCACGGGCGCAGCAAAGAGAAGAAGGCCTACGCCAGCCTGTCGAGCGTGCTCGCCCAGATCGTGTTGATCGATCTAGTGTTCTCGATCGACAGCGTGCTTACGGCCGTCGGAATGGTTCGGCCGGAGGACTACTCCGCGTTCTGGGTCCCCCTGACCATCATGAGCACCGCCGTGCTGCTGGCGATCGCCGTGATGCTGATCTTTAGCGGCCCGATCGCACGGTTCGTCAATGAGAACCCCAGCGTGAAGATGTTGGCGTTGGCGTTCCTGATCCTGATCGGCGTGGTGCTGGTGGCCGAGAGCCTGCACACCCACATCCCTCGCGGATACATCTACTTCGCGATGGCGTTCTCGCTGGGGGTAGAGATGCTGAACCTGCGGGCAGAGAAGAAGGCGCGGCTGGCCGAGTCTCACGCGTAGGGCGGACCCCGCCTGCCGGCGCCCCTGGCTGCCAAGCGCTGGGTAGAGCGCCGACCGCGAAGCCCGGCAGACGGGCCCCCCCCCTACAATCGGCTCCGCCCGCGGCTGCCCGGGAGGAAGGTGGTCAGGTCGGAGCCGAGCGAGGCGAATGCCCGGTCGTGGGCCATACGAAAATCGTCCGCCTGGTCAACAGAAGGTCCCTCGGCGGCTTCTTGCGATTGTGTCGTCGAGCCCCCAACGGGCTTGCTGTGGCCGAAAGCTTCGGGACCGAGCGCCTCGTCGAGCCGCATGAAACGAAGCGGCCCTTCTGAGACCGCCGCAAACGCCTCGACGGGGGCCGCGCAGCCGCGCGATCGCTGAGGCGTAAGGAAGAACTGTGGCCCGTCGGCCGGCGGATCGCCGACCGTCATCGTCACCGTCGCCGTGCTGCTCAGGCCAGAGGAGTTCATCACGGTGTAGGTGAACGTCTCGACCCCCTCGAAGCCGGGCGCAGGGGTGTAGACAACTCTGCCAGATAGGTCGATGCTCACGCGACCGTCGTGACTTGTGGGCCCGACACTCGTGATCTTCAGGCCGCTCACCTGCTGGACGGGCAACGCGGGATAGATCCCGCAATAGCAAATGTCGATCGTAGCGATGCCGAGCGCGTACTGGCTGTCATCGACGAAGTACCCCCAGCCAGAGAAATCAGGGTCGACATTCACGTCGTTCTGGCGGAGCTGCAAGACGGTAGCGCCGGCGCCGGCCGCCACGCGGATCGCGTCGTCGACAGCCGTTGGGGCGTCCGGCGTGTTCTGCACGTAGACCGAGACGCTGGCCGTTTGCTGGCCGCGGACGGCGTCCAGCACGGTGTAGGAGAAGGTTGCCTGGCCGGTGAAATCGTCCGCCGGCGTGAAGACGAGCGATCTGCCGTCGCCGGCAATCGCCACGACGCCCCCGCTGGCGGGCTGCGTCACCGAGTCGATCGAGAGCACCTGCCCGTCGGCGCCAGGCCGGTCGTTCGCGAGCACGTCGAGGGGGTTGGCGCCAGAATCTTCCACAAGGGTGAAGGAGTCGTTCCACGCCGGCCGTCCGATGTAGATCTCGCCAAGCTGCTCGTCGGGGCTGTTCAGGTTGTGAACATAGACGGCGTTGTTCGATACGGTGATCAGCGACTCCCCAATCCGCACCGCTCGGCGCGGGGCAGAAGCCGCGTCCTTGACGACCCACGAGTTCGTCGGCGTCGCCTGGTCGTGCACGATGGCGCCGGTCTGCTCGAGGGTCGCCCCCCCTGCGTCGTCAAAGGCGACGTGGAAGGTTTCGACAGCCGAATGGTTGAACATCTTCCAGACGCCGCCGCTGTTGATCTTCTCGGTCCAGGAAACCGGGACAGCCAGCACGCCGCTCTGGGCGAAATAGGCGACCGCGTGATGATCGATCCAGGCTTCGGAGGCCGACCCCATCCGATGGTCCAAGTTAATCTGCGCCACGACGAAAGGATGATCCAGGTCGGCCACATTAAACAGCGTCAACTGCAACGGCGCCCCCGAGCCGGAGACATTTGTCGCGTTGCGTCCGATGCCGATGAGGTAGTCCTCGCCGACGGGGTGCAGGTAGTCGGAGAAGCCGGGGATGACGAGCACGCCCCGCACCTCCGGCATGACCGGATCGCTTAAGTCGATGGAGAACAGCGGGTCGGTCACGCGGAACGTGACCACGTACGCCCGCTCGCCCATGAAGCGGACCGACTTAAGCGTCTCGCCGGGGGCCAGGTTTGTGACTTCACCTACCACGCCCAGCCGATTCCCACGCTGTCCCAGCACAAGCAGATTGTTTTCCTGGCGGGTCTGCATCCGCCAGCCGCCCCAACCGGTCATGGACTTCTGGGTGACCGTCGCGGTGGTGACGACGCGCAGCATCCCGTCGTGCTCGTCCGCAGAGAACTGATTCAGCAGCCTGCCGGCAACCACGCCGGTCGCCGCGAGCGGCGCCGAGCCGTCTTCCGCCAGCGTCAGCTTGTAGATGGTCGTCTCGTCGGCGACGGCGTCGTAGCTAAACAAGTAGGCCGAGTCGGCCGAAACGTAGACTTCTGTGTTCGTGTCTGCGACGAAGCTGGTAGCCGGAGCGACCGGGCCCGGCGCGTCGTCGCCGACGTCTAGCGTCACTAGTGAAACGATCGCCTTGGCGCCCGCGAGCGGCTTGTGAACCGCCGACGGGTCGGTCAACAGCCCCGAGGCGACCAACTCCCCGTCGGCGCCGAACGTGCGGAACGACGGGAGCGTCGTCTGGGCGATCGAGTCGCGGACGCGATCGACGTACTCCTCCAGCGTCTCATTCCGCCAAACGCTCGGCGACCCTTGGTAGATTGGCGAGAAGTACGCATCCGTTAGCACAAGCTGCATAGGATGCAACAGCTGCGTTGCGCCGGCCGGCTCCGCTGCGGCCCCTTCCGAGATGAGCACCCGCTCCAGCGGCGGCAGCTTGAACGACCGATTGACGACCAGGTGGATGCGGTCGCCAATCGCCCGCGAATCCGCGATGACGCCGTCGATCTCGGTCCGCTGGACGACGCTCGGCGCCCCGCGATCGCTGACATCCAGCACAACCACCTCGGCCGAGGCGTACGGACTGCCGGTACGCAGCAGGGTGACCCGGTCCCCAAGCAGGTACATGGCATTGAACTGGGAATCGAACTCGGTCAGCGAGACCAGCCGCGGCGCCGCGGGGTCTACCAGGTCCACAATCGCCAGTTGACCGTCGGAGAACGTGTAGAGGTACCGGCCGTCGGTCTCGACGATATCGGCCTCGTCCACTCCTGCGACCTGCACGTTCGTCTCGGAGCGATCAAGCCCGCTGTTCGTGCTGGCGACCCGCGTCATTGCGGCGTCGTAGAGAACGATATCGCTAAGTTGCGCCGACCCGTTCCAGAGGTAGGGGTACGCCAAGTAGTCCGAGTGATATCGGCCGAACTGGCTGGCGTACTGGGCGACCGCGCGGTCGATGACAAACTGCTGAAACTCGCCCTCGCTTGCGAACCGCGACACGCCCGCTGGGTCCGCCACTGGTTCGGCGACATGGACCGTGACCGTCGCCGTTTGCCGTGAACCACCCGTCGCCTCGGCGGTGTACGTGAACGTCTCGTCGCCGACAAAACCCTCGGCCGGCAGGTATTCAACCGACTTGCCGTCTGACGAGATGGAGATGCTTCCCCCTGCGCTCCCCTGTGAGGCGCCGACGACATTGAGTGCGACTTCTTGATTCGTCTCGCGGTAGTGCGACTCACGCGCATAGGCAAACGGCTTGAGGAGCGGGTCGTTGGCGAGCACGTCGAGCCGCGTCGGCTCGACGGACCCGGCCGCGACCGCGAACCAGTTCTCTACGGCCAAGAACTGCGGCGCCACCTGAACCTGGAAGCTGCCGCTGACGGTGTCGTCTTCACCGTCTCCGTAGCGGACGGTGTAGGTCAGGCTAAAGGCGCCTTGGTAGTTCTCTGCTGGCTCAAAGAGCAACCGCCTGCCATCTGCCGACAGGGTGATCTGGCCGACGTAGTCGGGCGCCGCAAAGGAGTCGATCCGCGGAGAGAGCGCCGTCTCGGACAGCAGGTGATCGTTGGCCAGCGGGTCGAGCGATTGAACACCGGTCCCGGCGTCGATGTAGGCCCGGTCGTCGTTCGGGTCGATCTGGTAGGGCTTCGGCTGAACGGCCTGCAAGTTGTACGGCGCTATGGAAAGAAGGTGGCTACCATCGATCCCCGCGAAATCGGCTTCCACGGCGCTATCAAGCAGCACGGTGGAGCCAAACGCTGGGGCCGGAACGAAGCCGGCGCCGTCCATCACGCAGCGGGCCTCGAGCTGCTCGATCCGCAGCTTCTCTCGCCGCTTCGGAGCTTTTCTCTTAACTCGATAGGGTGATGGCACGACGCGACTCCGCGGGTGGCTGGCTGCGATGGCTGACTGAGCAAGCGATGCGACCGCCGAAACGGACTCCGCTTCCTAGTTGGGCCGATCGGCCGCCGCGTTTGTCACGCCGAATCCGACCCCTGCGGCCTTCCGCAGCCACCAGGCCACTCCAAGGCGGGGGTTTCTCGCCGACGTTCGGTCCGAGGCCGCTTGCGACCCGCATGCCGACCGACCACCAACAGGGCGGCCATCGCTAACGAGATGGCCTCCGTGCGGCGGGAATCGCTCCCCACCAGGGGCGCCGCCTGTGGCGTATCTGCGGGCTCCGCGCCGGACGACGACGCATCAGCCGCCAACTCCGCTAGCGCAGCGTCCGCGGCGGCCGGGTCTACGGATGCAGCGTCGTCGTAGGGGTCCGACAAGGACTCCGCTAGCGATGCGAGCAAGGGGCTGGCGGCCGGCGAAGCCGTCGCTGCGACCGTCTCGATGTTGGCGGGCGTAGGGGCAGGCTGCGGATCAAGGTTCGGCGTAGCGGCGCTCGTTTCCTCCGACGGCTTTGGCGGTCGGACCCCCCGAAGCCCGCCGAAAGACGGGTCGGCCGCGGCGACCTCGAAGATGGCCGCACGCGGGGCGATGGTCTCACGCGTCGGACCGTCCGGTTCGAGCCCGGCGGGCGCCTCGGTGGGGAGCCCGGCCGCAGCGAGCTGGGCCGATTGCCGGACCCCCTCTGCCTGTGTCTCTAGCCGCAATGCCGTCGGGCTAGCAGCAAAGTTCAGGTCGACCAGGCCAGAATCGATTCTCGGCGCCTCAACCCCCACAACCGGGATCGACCAAGGTGGCACGGGGATCCGCTCGATGCCCGTGTCGCTGGCCGATGGCGGATCGGGAGACATTGCTGTCCCCAGCGACTCCGGCGGGAGTAGCGTATCGCCGATGTCGTACTCGGTACTCCCATCGACAGCCACCGACCCCGAAAACCCACGGTCCCCGAATCCTTGCACGAAGGTGGAGTCCCATGACAGTCGGACAAAGCCGTCGTCTCTGATCTCAGACGCATTCACAACGACCACCGGAGGGGCCGCGGACAGGTCCAGCGAGAGCCAGGCGTCGGCGGGCTGAAACGCCGCCGCCGTTCCGTCGAGCGCCAGACGGTCCTCACACCTCTCGAACCCGGGCACGCGCCCGGCCGATCGCTGCTTAACGCGGCGGTGTGGGGAAAGAGGGGTCATGCTCGCTGCGTGCGAATGTAGCCATACGGGAACGCCGTAGACGGCGCGTCCTACTTTGCGCTTGATGCGGTTCCAATGCAAGTTCTATCCCTCCTTGTCTGCCAGCCGCTGCGTGAGCGACTCGATTTCCGCCGTTCTACGCACGAGCTGTCGGATCAGCTCCGGCTCAGACGACTCGCCCTGGGCGTCCCGCAGACGCCGGGCCGCCTCGCGGACCTCGCTGGCAATCCCTCGTAGCCGCTCGCTGTCGTCGGGCCACAGCCGGCTGCGGGCCAGGGTCGCCCGGGCGGCGTCGGCCGGCTGGTCGGCCGCCCACAGCACCCGGGCGTAATTCGAGTAGTGCTTGCTGAGCTGTTCGCGGAACTCGCCGACCTGAGGGGCGGCCTCGAACGCCAACCGTTGGTGTTCGATCGCCCCGGCCAGCGCGGCGGCCGCGTCGTCCAGGCGGCCCTGCGACTCGCTCAGCATCGCCCGGTTGTTCAGCACGCCGGCCAGCAGGCTCTGTGGGCCGATGGCCGAGGGCTGGTCTTCCACCAGCTCGCGGGCGAGTGTTTCTGCTTGCGAGAAGGCGTCGTCGGCAGCCGCGACGTCCGCGGTGTGGCCGAGCGCCTGCCCACGGTTGCTCCAGCTCACCGCCAACTCACGACGGTAGTCCACCACGGCCGGCGCCTGTCGCACCAGCGTGCGGAGCAGCTCGATGGCGTCGAGGTGCGAGCTTGCGGCGGCGGGCCAATCCCCCACAGCGCCCTGCAGGGCGCCTCGGTTGTTGTAGGAAAGCGCCAAGTCGCGTCGTTGCGAAGCCGGGGCGTGCTCTGCGGCCGCCAGCGACCTGAGCAGCTCGATCGCCTGCCCACAATCGGCGAGCGCCGCCTCGGCGTCGGATTGCCGTCGGACGTAGCTCCGGTTGTTGTAGGCGACGGCCAGCGCGTGACGCGTCGCGTTGTCGGGGTTGGACCCGATGGCGTCGCCCGAGAGCAGATGCACCGCGTCTCCCAACGCCCGATCGGCGCGGGCGTGGTCGCCGCTGCTGGCCAGCAGCAGCCCGAGGGCGGTGTAGGTTTCGGCAAGCCCGCGGACCGCGTCGCCACGGGCCTCGGGTTCTGGCCCGATGCTCTTGAGCAGCAGCCGCTGGACGGCGATGGCGCTCGCGTAGGCCGCCTCGCCCCCCGCCAGGTCGCCGCGGGCCGCCGCCACGGCGCCGAGGTCCTTCTTGCTCTGCGCCGCGAGGGCAAGGTCGGCGTGTGAAGGGTTTGGCCCGCCGGCGGAGACCAGTTCGGCGGCCCCGCTCGACGCGTCGCGGCAGAGGGTTTCGGCCGCGGCGTAGTCGCCCAGCCGGTACGCAACGACCCCCGCTTTGAGCTGGGTTTCTACCAGCTCGCGGCGGAGCATGGCGTCCCCCTTGGCCTGCTCGATGAACTCTCGGTAGTAACGCAGCGTGTCGGCGAGCACCGACTGTCGCAGCGGCGCCGCGGCCGGCAGCTCGGCCAACCGGTCGGCCAGCCCGCTGCCGAGGCGGTCGACTACCTCGCGCGCCTGCCGGTAATGGGTCTCGGCGCGGGCGAGGTTCGCTTCTGCTTGGTCGAGCGCCGCAGCGGTGCGACGCCCTTCGCGCGCCAGCGCCAGCCCGGCGATGATCGAGACGGCAGCCACCAGCACCAGCGCCGCGGCGGCCACGGCCACCATCCGCCGCCTGCGGAACGCCCACTTGGCGGCGCGGTCGAGCAGCGTCGGTCGGCGGGCGTGGATCGACTCGCCGGCCAGAAAACGCCGCAGGTCGTCCGCCAACTCCTGGGCCGAAGGGTAGCGCTCGTCCCGCGCCTTCGCCAGGGCGCGCATCACGATCGTTTCTAGATCGAAGGGGATCCCAGGATTAAGCTGCCGCGGCGGCGTAATGTCGCCCGACTCGAGGTGCGTCAGCAACTGCTGCCGCGACTTGCCGCGGGTCGCGGAGGTGAGCGTCAGCATCTCGTACAGCGTGGCGCCGAGGGCGAACACGTCGGTGCGGGCGTCCACGCCGGCGCCGTTGCCGTGGGCCTGCTCGGGGCTCATGTAGCGGAGCGTCCCCAGCACGTCGCCGGAGACGGTCACGCTGGAACCGGTCTGGACCCGCGCCAACCCGAAGTCGGTGATCCACAGCTTGCCCGATCGGTCGATCAGCAGGTTCGACGGCTTGATGTCGCGGTGCACGACGCCGTACTCGTGCGCGTGCTGCAGCGCCCCGGCCGCCTGCACGCCCAGCCGGGCCACGGCGCGGCAGTGGCCGCGGCTACGGACCGAGACGCGTGTCGAAAAGGTCGCCTCGTCCGGGTCGCCGCGGAAGGTGCGTGTTGAGCCGGCGCCGGCGGGCGCGCGCTCGCTCACAGGCGCGGTCTCGGGACGCGACCCGTCTGCCTGCTTCATCTCTGCGATGGCTTGCTCAAGCGACTGCCCCGCCACAAGCTGCATCGCGTAGTAGTGGACGCCGCGTTCTTCGCCCACCGCGTACACCGGCACGATGTGCGGGTGGTGTAGCTGCGCCGCGGCCTGCGCCTCGGTGCGGAAGCGGGCGATCTGGCGTTCGTCCAGGACCGATGCAAACGGGAGGACCTTGAGCGCTACGCGGCGCCCCAACGACTGCTGCCGCGCCTCGTAGACGATCCCCATGCCCCCGCGGCCGATCTCTCGATCGAGCAAGAAATCCCCCAGCATCCGGGGCGCCGCGCCGCCCGGCGCGCTCGGCGATTCTGAGCCGGCCGGCGGGGTGAGGTCTGCCGAGGCCGACTCCTTCCGCATGCCGGCCGTCATCTGACAGAGGGCACGCAGGCCCTGGGCGTCGCGGCGGAGCGCCTCGATTAGGTCTGGGGAGCCGGCCGCCAGGCGGTCGATGTCCGGCGGCACGCCGGTCAACTCCAGCTCAACCAGGTATCGGTCGAGAAGTTCTGCCAGGCGCTGATCGGCGTCGTCCTGCGAGGCCCCGGCCAGCGGCGTGGTGGCAGACAGCGTATCGGCTTCACGTCGGGTCATCGCTGGGGCTCCTCAAAGCGTCGGTTCCAACCGTCCCCCATCTGCTCGCGGAGCTGCCGCACGCCGCGCAGCCAAAGCATCCGCACGGCGCCTGGGCTGCGATTCATCCGCTCGCCGATCTGCTCGAACGGCATGCCGCTCAGATGCCGCAGGACGATCACCTCGCGGTAGTCGCGGGGCAAGCGTGCCAGCTCGTCGGCGAGCGCCACCTCGCGTTCCTGCCGTTGGGCGCGGAGGCTGGGCGAGCTACCTGGGTCTTGCAGCACTCCCTCCAGACGAAACGCAGACCGTTCTACGGACGCGTCGATCCGTTCGATGGAAACCTCACGACGCATGTCTCTTTTCTCGGTTCCCAGGTGGTGCTCAACGGCACGGTGAAGGTTGTTCACGAGGACAGCCCGCAGCCAAGCCAGCAGCTCCGCGGAGCTGCCGCCCCGGAACTGCTGGAAGTCTCGGTGCGCTTCATAGAAGGTTTCTTGAACGATGTCCGAAGGGCTCAGACGCGCGCTGAGCCTCTCTTCCATCTGCGCCATCGCCAGCAACCGTAAATAGTTCTTGTAGTGCTCTAGCAGCCCGCCCAACTGTTCGCCCGAACCGAGCCGGGCGTCCGCTAGCATTGCTGCAACTCGAGAGTCCGAGAGACTCATGCTGGGGCCGATCATGGTGACAGAGCGCTATCTTGTTAGGCCGCTCGCCCGGAACATTGTCACGCGCGGAACCGAATTTTCTATTCTGACCAAGTCGGGCGGGGTTTGGACAGGAGAAATCGCCCCACGAAGCGGTCCCGGGGTGGACGCCGCTGGGCGTGGCCGTGCGCAAAAGAGCGAATCGAGAGCCATTTCTGAGCGGTTGACCCCGCACCGCGGGTCGGCATACTGCCCAACGGTAAGTTTTCTGCTCGTATTCGTGGGGTTCATTTTGACGCATCGTTGGAGATATGGCCTCGCGCCAACTTGTCGTGGCCGGTTGCGGGGGATGACGCTGGTGGAGTTGCTGGTGGTCGTCGCCATCATCGGCGTGCTGGCAGCGCTGTTGCTGCCGGCCGTTCAATCGGCGCGAGAAGCGGCCCGCGCCAGCGATTGCAAGAGCCACCTCCGCAATATCGCGCTTGCCTGCGCCAACTACGAGTCGGCCCGGCGGGCGCTGCCTCCGGCGTCCAACAACTCGCCCGCAGAGAAGCTCAACAGCCTCGGCTGGCAGGTGTTCATCTTGCCGTACGTAGAAGAAGCCGCGGTCGCCGCCGACATCCAGGACAACTACGCCGAAACGGCCGAAACGCTGGAACTGGCCAACAGCGTGCAGATACCGCTATACCAGTGCAGCAGCGACCCCGAGATCGAAGACGAACGCGGCCGCAAGTACACGTCGATGCGCGTGATGTCCTACGCCGGAGTGCTTGGCTCGTACGCCAGCCGCGCCGGGGTCCAGCAGTGCAAACGCGGCGATGATTGCGTCGGCGGCGACGTTCCGCTGCTAGGGCCGGTGAACAAGGACGGGCTGATGGGGGTCGACACCGCGGTGCCCGTCCGCAGGGTCTCCGACGGCATGAGCAAGACGGCTCTCGTCGGGGAACGCTGGTACCAGCTTCGCACCTGGACCTTCGGCAGCTATTACCGCCAACGCGACTCGGGGCAGGCCGTCGCGGGCCGGCCCCCGCGTGGGCCCCAGATGCAGACCGCGGTCTGCTCGGCAAAGAACCTCAGCCGCGAGGCGCCGCTCAACGCAGACCTCAACGCAACCGGCTACTACGCGGATCACCTGCCCGAGAACCGCCCCCCGATGCCCGACGGCGCCGCGCAAACGATCTCGTTCAACAACCTGCCGTTCGGCAGCTTCCATCCGGGCGGCGGCCACTTTGCCCTGGGGGACGGGAGTGTTCGCTTCGTGGAGGACGACATCGACGCCGATGCGTACCTGGCGCTCGCCTCGCGCGACGGCGGCGAACTGGCTACGGAGCAATGATGCAATCAAACCGAAAAAGTTCTCCAATGACCGTGCTACGCCGCGTTTGTGTGGCGGGGACGTTACTGGCCTGGATGTTATTGGCCTGGATGTCCCCGGCGCTGGCCGACCCGCCGCTAGCAGCACCGGGCGGTCCCGGAAGCCGAGTGCGACTGGGGATCGATACCCTCCGCGAACAGGGGTTCGCGCCGCTGGCCGGCAAAAAGGTCGGGCTGATTACCAACCACACCGGCCTCGACCGGCAGGGCCGCCGCACGATCGACGTGCTGGCCACGGCGCCCGGCGTTGAGCTGGTCCGTTTGTTCAGCCCGGAGCACGGCGCCCAGGGACTGCTCGACCAAAGCGACATCGGCAATGACGTCGATTCCGCCACGGGCCTGCCAATCGCCAGCCTGTACGGAGAACGCCGCAAGCCGTCCGCCGAGCAGTTGGCGGACCTGGACGTGCTGGTTTTCGACATCCAGGACATCGGCGCGCGATTCTACACCTACGTTTCGACAATGAAGCTGGCGATGGAAGCCGCGGCAGAGGGTGGGCTGCGGTTTGTGGTGCTCGACCGCCCCAACCCCCTGGGGGGCGTGCGGGTCGAGGGCCCGATGCTTGACGACGACGCCGAATCGTTTGTGGCGGCGCACTCCCTGCCGATTGTGCACGGGATGACCGCGGGAGAACTGGCGAAGATGTTCGCCGCCGATGAAGGGTTGAAGCTCGATCTTGTGGTCGTTCCGATGGCGGGGTGGCGCCCGTCTGGCCTGTGGGACGAGACCCGCCTGCTGTGGGTCGATCCGTCCCCCAACATGCGTCGGCTCACTGCGGCGCAGCTCTACCCCGGCGTTGGCATCCTGGAAACAACCAACGTGTCGGTCGGCCGCGGCACGGACACCCCATTCGAAGTATTCGGCGCGCCGTGGGTCGATCCTTGGGAGTTTGCCGCTGCGTTAAACGCAGAAGCGGTTCCGGGACTGGTCGCCGTGCCGCGTTACTTCACGCCAAACTCCAGCAAGCACGCCGACGTGCGGTGCGGCGGCGCCGACCTGATCATTACCGACAGCGACTCCCTCCCGACCGTGGACGTGGGGCTGGCGATCGCTTGCGTGCTGCGGCGGCTCTACCCGGACGACTGGGACCCCGCGGCGTTCAACCGCCTGCTCGGCAGCGAGAGCATCCGTGACGAAGTGCTCAGCGGAGGCGGCTTGGCCGAGTTGCGACGGTTGGCGGACGAGGGCGTTGATGCGTTCCGCCAGCGGAGGGCGCCCTTCCTGATCTACGACCGTGCTGATGGCGACGCAGAGCAGGCTCGCTCCCACGGGTCCTGACGCGCCCAATTACCGAAGCGGTCACGCAAAACACCCCGTCTTTCATGGGTGAAAGACGGGGCGTTTTTGCATGACTCGCTCAGCGGCGCGGCGTTCTACCGCACACCGCTATCTGACATCGATCAGCACCGAACGCTCGCTGGCCGGCGAAGCCTTCGCGCCGCCCTTCGAGGCTGCCGGTGCGGGGATGGACTCGGCGCCCGAACGCACAGAAACATTGGCGCCACGGGCTTTGACATCAACCGACACCCCGGCCGACGGAGCAGGCGGAACCGTGGGGGTCGGCTCGGCGAGCTTCGCCGCATAGGCGGCCAGGATCTCGTGGACGGCCTGGAATTCGGGCAACTGGGCGATCATCGAAAACTCACTTTGTCGGCTCACCGAGTCGAAACGGCGGAGCAGCTTGTCGGTGGCGTTCTCGGAAGTCCATCCGTTCGCGGAGGTTTCGAAGTACGACTGCCAACCCTCGCCTCCGTCGAACAGGTCGAGCCTGGCGTGCAAGGACGCAGAAGCATCCACAAGCAGCGCCCCGAGCTCATCCACCGAAAGCGAACTGAGTTTTGGGGGCATGGGGGACGCGGGCGGAGCGGAACTCATGGCTGCGCTGGCGGTAACGACGCCCGACGCGGGCGTCGGTGAGGCGATTTCGGTCGATTCGACCGCATAGCCTGGGCCGGCAGTGACCACGGTCCGCCCGCCGTAGTAGCCGCCGAATCCCCGGTACCCGTAGGCGCCGTACGGGGCGCCAACCACCACCCGCCGCGGCCCGTAGTAGTAGCCGGGTGTGCGGACCACGGCGCCCGGCGCGTTAACTCGTACGCCTCCCCAGGGCGCAACCCCGACGCCAACGTACGGGGTTCGTACAGAAACGCCTCGTCCCACGCCCACGCTGACCTGGCCCAAGCAGTTGCTGGCCATTGCGGCGCAGGAAGCAAGCGACAGGAATCCTACAAAAAGCGACTGGCGTGACATGGCTAACGGTTCCTCGGGGGTTAAGCGTGGCGGCGGCTGCTCGCCTTGGCGGGTAATTATAGGGCCAACGGGCCCTTCACGCCTAGAACGCCGCTGCGGTCCAAGGCGCACGACCAACATCGCCCAATCCGGCCAGATTCTTGGGCGGACCGGCACGCCCCAGCCGCGGCCAGAGCGATCAAGGGCGTTTGGTCACCGACTTCTCTCTTCCCTGGGCCAGACTCGGCCTCGATTTGCCGCAATTTGGAGCCGGGGTGCGGCGGACACGCAGACCAGACCGGGCGGAAGATTGCGTCAAAAAACCGAATACGTGGCGCCAAACCCGGGAAAAACCCGCAATAGAAAGATTGACCTGTCCGCCCGAGTGTGCTAAGCTTCCTTTGCACTTTGGAGAGTGAAGGCGACCAAGCGGATGCCAGCCAACCGGCTGTCGTTTGTTCCGGCCCTTCGAAAGATTTCGTCTGAGACCACTCTTGTTGGCACTAGCTACCGGTTAGCGGCCATGTTGGGTTTCTCTCGCGTCGTCCTTAGATGGGCCAAATCACGGGTCGAGCCATTCGTGGCTCGGGCGCGGCGGTTTCGGCCCCTTCTGCTCCCTAAGGTACCGCCCCCGCTATCGAGTTGTACTTGGGGGGTGTTGATGCGCTAGGGCAGCGGGTGGGGCACGGCTCTGCTGCCTGCGATTTCACAAACGTGCTCGGAGAGTTAGTTTCGTGGCTGAAGGCAAAATCAAGAAGTTGACGGACAAGGGTTTCGGGTTCATCTCCAGCGAGAAGGGCGACCTGTTCTTCCACCACTCGGCGGTGGAAGGCGGAATGTTCGACGAGCTGCAGATCGGGCAGTCGGTTGAATACACCGAAGGCCGTGGCCCCAAGGGCCCGCGGGCTGAAACCGTCAAGGTGGTCGGCTAGTCCGCCCGTCTAGGCAAGAAAACAAATACTGAACGTACAGCACCGCCCGCCTGTCTCGATGAGACAGGCGGGCGGTGTCTATTGGCGCCCTGCGGTATTCTTGCGGCGCGGCGCTTCGAGGGCCGGGCGGGTAGTCGCTTGGTGTACGCTCGGCGGACTCTCGTCCGCCGCTCGGTCGTGGAAGTGGCGCCGGCGTCGCGCTGCCGAGAATCTACGCCGCTTGCGCCCGACCCAACGCTTCGCAGTCGACGGGCGTTAGCTTGGCGACCGATTGCTCGATCCGCTGGTTCAGGCTATCCAGCTCGCTCAGCAACGATTGAAGACGCGTCTCCATCCTTGCTAGCAACATCGAACGGGCCTCTTCGGCGGTGTTTGCAATAGCCATGCGGGTTGGCTCGGCGGATGGGGGGGGTGGGATAGGCGGCCGACCGAGTGGAGATCGTCGCTGCCGGGCGCCACGGCGCCGGGCTTCTGGGCCGTGCCGGCAGTGAGTTGCCGCAATCGTGTGAAACGGTAACGGTCGCAGCGGACAGACCGCCTGCGGCGAAGCTGGCGCCATGGCCCAATAGACCCGCTCAACTGCCGTGGCCCGGTCCGCCGATATCCCCTAAGAAGCACTGCGCCGCGGCCGCGCACCTACGCGCGGTCCGGGCCTAGATCCCACCGAGGATGCCATGCGAGCTTTTGTTGGATTGCTGTTGGCGTGTGCCGTTTCCGCGTCGCCGGCGGTTGCGCAGAACACGCAGCGTGGGGCCGCGGTAGGCGGCGTGACCGGCGCGATTGCGGGCGCCCTGATCGGCGACCACAACGGCGAGGCCGGCGCCGGCGCGGCGATCGGCGGCTTGGTTGGCGCCGGAGTCGGGGCCGTCTTTGGCAACGCCAAGGACAAAGAGCAAGAGCAGGCCCGCTACTACGCCCAGCAGCAACGCGCCGTGGCCGTGCAGGCCGCGGTCTCTACCGCCGACGTGGTGGCGATGTGCCGCAGTGGTCTCTCGGACTCGCTGGTTGTGAATCAGGTTAGTCAACGCGGCGTCCAACGCCGTCTGGAAGTAGCCGACATCATCCAGCTCCACCAGGCAGGTGTGAGCGAGCCGGTGATCTCCGCGATGCAGCACGCCCCGGTCGGCGGCCCGCCCGTCTACCAGTCGGCGCCGCAACCGGTAATCGTCGAACGCCACTACGCGCCCGCCCCGGTGTATTATGTAGCTCCGCCTCGCCCGCGGGTGCAGGTGATTTACGGCGCCCACTACGGTCGCGGCCACCACCACCACTGGTAGGCCTGGGTCCCTCCTACCTCGCAAGGCCATGCCGAGCTACGACGCCATCGTGATCGGCGCCGGCGGGGTCGGCAGCGCCGCGATGTGGCGACTGGCGCGGCGTGGACTCCGCGTGTTGGGGATCGATCGCTTTGCCCCGCCCCACTCCCACGGCAGCTCTCACGGCCACACGCGGATGATCCGCCAGGCCTACTTCGAGCACCCCGACTACGTGCCGTTGGCCTTGCGTTCGTATGCGTTATGGGCCGAGCTAGAAGCCGAGTCGGGCGCCAAGCTGTTCTGCCCTACGGGCCTGGTAGAGTTCGGACCAGCCGACGGGGTGGTCGTCCCGGGCGTCAAGCGTGCGGCTAGCACACACGGGCTGCCGATCGAGCCGGTCGGCGACCGCTGGCCGCAGTTCCGCGTGCCCGAGGGCTGCGCCGGCGTCTTTGAGCCGACCGGCGGGGTCCTCTTTGTCGAACGCTGCGTCGAGTCGTGCCTCAAGGCGGCGCGGACGCTGGGGGCGGAGCTGGTAGTCGACACCGAGGTTCTTGGTTGGGTCCCAGAGGGGGACGGCTTCAGCGTGCAGACCAGCGGCGGCGCGTACCGGGCTGGTCGCTTGGTGATTACGGTCGGTCCGTGGGCGTGCGCGATGCTCGGAGAGATGGGCGTCCCGCTGCGGGTCCGTCGCAAAAGCCTGTTCTGGTTCGGATCGGACCCGGCCGCCGATGCGAGCCTGATGCCGCCGTTCTTGTTCGAGTTGCCGAGCGGGGTCTATTACGGTCTCCCGTCGTTCGACGCACGGGGCGTGAAAGTGGGCGATCACGCCGGCGGGCAGCCGGTCGATGATCCGCTGTTGGTCGACCGCTCGATCGACCTACAAGAGGAAGCGGATTTGAAGAGCTTCGTCTCTGCTTGCATTCCCGCGGTGACGCAGCGCCGGACCGACCATGCGGTCTGCCTGTACACGATGAGCCCGGACGAGCACTTTATCGTCGATCACTGGCCTCACGAGCCACGCGTCGTCTTCGCGGCCGGGCTGAGCGGCCACGGCTTTAAGTTTGCGCCGGTGCTGGGCGAGGCGCTGGCGGACCTGGCCATCGACGGCGCCAGTCCGCTGCCGGTCGGCTTCCTGGGGCTTTCCCGCTTCGCCACAGCAGGTAGGGTGCAACGTGGCTGAAGACTGGGACGAACCGGACGACGACGCGACCGACCCCTGCCCGGAGTGCGGCGCCCAGGTCTACTCGGACGCGGACCAGTGCCCCGAGTGCGGCCACTGGTTTGTTGACGGAGAAGCCGGGGGCCAGTCGTGGAGCGAGCGGCAGCCGCGGATGCTCGCCTGGATGGGTTACGCGGTGGTGGCGCTGATCGTGCTGTGGATTGTTGTCACGATGTTGTGACGCACGCCGACGGGGCGGAGCCCGTCGGCTATTCGCACGGTCGAGCCGCTACTGCAAGTCTTGGCCGAGGGCGAACTTGCCCAGCGTCTCTTGGTAGCGGCGTTTGCCCTCTTCCACCACCTTGCGGATCTGACGGGCGTTTTCTTCGCTCTCTTTGCGGAGCTCTGCCACCATCTGCAGCGACTCGATCTGGTAGTCACTGATCGCCCTGACGAGCTTTTCTAGCGACTCCGGGCTCACCGTGCTGCCGTAGCCCGCCTTGAGGGCGGCGCGTTCTAGCTCGCGGCCGAGCACCGCGACGTCTTCTAGGCTCTTGTTGACCCCTTCCTTGAGCGCCTCGGTGCTTTGCGTCGCTTCGTGCAGCCCCTGCTGGCTGGTGTAGACGGTGCCGAGGATCGTGAAGACGTGCTCGTTGGTGGTGAAGAAGGTCACCGCGCGGCGGTAGACCTGGTCCTTCACGTCGTGCGTCTGCTTCAGCTTGGTGACCAGCGTCTCGCCGACGTCGTAGCCGATCGAGAGGTTCTCGGCGATGTCCTTCAACAACTGGTAGACGCGGTCTTCGCGTTGGTAGGCGTCGTTCGCCTCGTCGCGGGCCAGCTCGAGCCGCGATTGTTGGCTCTCGTCGTCCCCCTTGTAGTCGTTCACGGCCTGCTGGGCCGCGGCGAGGGCGGCCTTGGCCGCTTCGAGGTGGGGGATCTGCTCTTCGAGCACCTCACGCGCCAGCACCTCGGCCTCCTTCAGTGCGAAGCGGAAGTCGATGTAGCCGTCCATGATCTGCTGCTCGCGGACCAACTGGTCCTTGGTGTCTTTGCAGACGTCCTGGTAGGTGTCGACGATCTTCTCGAACCGTGAGTGGGGCGAGCCGCGGCGGAGGTTCATCCAGCGGTTGCTCATCCGCTCGGTGAAATTGATCTTGCCGTCGTCGAGTTGGGCGATCAGCCGCTTTGAGTCTTCGCGGATCGAGTCGAACGCCTGGCTGATGTCGAGGTAGCGATTGCCGACATTAATGTTTTCTACGTTGTCGCGCACCAACTGGTTGAAGGCGCTCATGTGCTTCACGACGCCGGCGATCGCGACCACCTTCGGCTCGTCGACGTGCCGGACCTCTTCCAGCAAGCGGACCAGCTCGCTCTGGGCCTCTTCGCCCGGCTTGAGCCCGAACTTTTCCAGCACCTCCTTGGCGCGGTCGAGGTACTTCTGCATGCCGGACCCTGAGCCGGACTTGGCGTCGAGGGTCGGCTCGGTCTTGACGGCGGTCTGCGAGGCCATAGCGGTGCTGCTAGACAAAGGGACAACGGGGAATTGGTTCTGCAACGGAAGTAGACAATAATCGCGGCGCCGCGACAAGAATCCTTTGAACCCAAGGCGAGTCGTCGGCGTCAGCCGCCGGCTCGCCACGAGAACGCATGCCCGCCGCACAGCAAACCGCTCCGCCCCCCGCCGCCGCGGAGCTTTCCGTCGCGGAGATGACGCGCATCATGGACGTGGCGGGCACGCTGCGCCGCGAACGCCGGATTGCCGAGCAGCAGCTCAGCCGCGACGAAACCAAGCAGATGCTGCGAGAGCGGCTGCTGGAGGCGGCCCGTGTTTCGGGCGACCCGGTGACCGAGCAAGAGATCGACGCCGCGATCGCGGCCTACTTCGAGAACCTCCACGAGTTCAAGCCGCCAGAGCCGGGGATGGAGACGTTCGCGGCGAGCGTCTATGTCCGCCGCGGCCCGATCGCCAAATGGGCCGTCGGGATCGCCTCGGCCGCCGTCCTGTGGTGGGCGCTCGCAACCAGCGGCGTTCTGCCGGGGACGGCCCGCAACGAGCGGATCGCGGACGACCTGCTCGGCCAGATCCAACAAAGCGCCGCGGCGGTGCAGGAAATGGCCGTCGTCCCCGACGTACAGGCGAGGGTCGATTCGTTCGTCAAGTCGGCCGAAGCGTTCCGCGAGTCGGGCAGGCCCGAAGACATGCGGAGCGTCTTGGCGTCGATCGCCAGCCTCGAGTCGACGCTCAAGCAGGAGTACACGCTGCGGATTGTCCAGCAGCCGCGATCGGGCGTGGAGCGGAACTTCGAGGACGAATCGGGCAAACGCGTGAGTGGCCAGTACGTGATCGTCCAAGCGCTCGACTCCGCGGGCCGGCCGCTGCCGATGGAGATCCGCGACGCAGAAACGGGGCAGCTCAAGACCGTCACCACCTGGGGCGAGCAGGTCCCCGAGGCGGTCTTCGAGCGGATCGCCGCGGACAAGCAGGCCGACGGCGTTCTCGACGAGGCGGTGTTCGCAAGCAAAGAACGCGGCAAGACAGACGTCGAGGTGCAGATGTCGGGCGCCGAGGGCGCCCCGGTCGCACGCGGAAGGCAAATCACGCAATGGTAAACGCCTACACCCGCGGCGCCGATGTCCTGCGCGTGCTCGAGTCGGCGGCGCGCGCCGCCCGCTCCGATGCCGAACGCCACACGCGGGGGACCGCCGAACTCGAGTCTCACATCCAGGCCGACCTGCGTGAGCGGGCGGGCGCCCTCGAGCAACTGGCAGAGCACTACTTGCCGCGGCTCGACCGCGAGACCGTCGCACGCTCGATCCGAGAGGTGCGCGGCGAGGTTTCGGAGCTGCTGGCCCGCAAGCAGCAGCGCGAAGCGGAGCTGCGGCAGCGATGGGAGGCCACCCTCGACGCACGGCAGGCGATCGAGGGAGAGTTGGAGCAGGCCACGGCGTCGCTCAACGAGCTGGTCGAGCGTCGCGAGTCTCTCGAACTGCGGTTGGCAGAGACGCTTCAAGCAGACGCGCAGTTCGCAGAACTCTCGGCCAAGGCGATCAAGTCCGAAGCCGCCCTCCACCAGAACGAGCAGCGCGTCGCAGAAGCCAAGCAGGAGGCCGAGGCGAAGCTCCCCGCGTACGAGCGGAGCCGCATGTTCAAGTACCTGGTAGGGCGCAACTATGGCGCGCCCAGCTACGCCGGGCGCGGGCTCACGCGGCGGCTCGACCGCTGGGTCGCCAAGCTGGTGGACTGGCCCCGGGCGCGGCAGAGCTACGATTTTTTACGCATCACCCCCGAGCTGATGGCGGCCGAGGTCGAGCGGCGGCGGAGCGAGTTCGCCGGCTTGATGGAGCAGGTCGAGGCCATCGAGCAGCAGCACTCCGACGCGATCGGGCTGACGGCCGCGCTCACCGAGGGGGTCCGAGCGGGCAAGCAACGCGACGCACTCATCACCCGCCTCGAAGCAGAGCAGGGCCGGCGCGATGAAATCGAGCAAGAGCAGCACGCGCTGGCCCAGCGTGAGAACGCCTTCTACAAGCAGGCGGTTGATCGTGTCGAGCAGGCGCTCGGAGAGTTGAAGGAGTCCGCCCTCGCGGCGCGGGCGCGGGCGACGCCGGAGACGACCGACGACCGCTTGGTGGAACAGATCGCCGCGCTCAATCGACGGGTCGCGGAAGCCGGCCGGCAAGCCGCCGATGTCCGCGCGGATGGCCAGAAGCTGGTTGCCGGCGCGGGGCAACTGGCCGACATTGCCCGTCGGTTCCGGTCGCACGAGTTCGATTCGGTGCGGTCGGTGTTCCCCGAAGGCTTCAGCCCGGCGTCGTGGGTCGATCAACTGCTGCGGGGCGAGTTGAGCGCAGAGAAGCTGTGGACACAGCTAGCGACCCAACAACGTTTTGCCCCCCACTGGGTAGAGCGCGAGTACGGCCGCCGCGGCGGCGTGATGGACAGCGAGTTCTCTTACGTGCTGATGCGTGTGCTGGCCGAGGCGGCCGGCGCCGCGATCCAGCACGCGGCGCGGGGGGGGTTTGACATGCGATCGGGGGGAGGGAGCCGCGGCAGGTGGAGCCCCCCCCGCCCTTCCCTGCCCCGCCGCCCGGCTGCGCGGGCGCCATCGGTCCGGCGTCCGACGGGAGGCGGGTTTACGACCGGGCGGGGGTTCTAGGCTACCGGAAAGCGGCGGAACTTCAGGCCGTTCCGCGGGTCAGTTCCTCCTAGCAACGCTACAATAAGTGGGGTCCACCGCACACTACGGCGAGCCGCCCCCACGCGTGCCGAAACCATTCCGCTGTCAAAGACGTACCTTTGGAAAGAGTCGCCCCTCTGCCCACAAGGAGCAGCCCATGCCGTTCGCTTCCAATCCACTCCGCCGATTCTGGGCGACTACGCCGCTGCTGGTCGCTGGGATAGCCGCAGGAACTTTTTTCGCCATGAACAGCCATAGCGCCGAGACGACCAGCCCCCGCCCCCAGGGCTCCGCTCCCAAGCCGGAGAACCTGAAGCTTGCGACTTTCGGCAACGGCTGCTTCTGGTGCACCGAGGCGGTCTTTCGCGAGCTGCGCGGCGTCTACGGCGTCACCTCGGGCTACACCGGCGGCTCGGTCGCCAACCCCACCTACCAACAGGTCGGCATGGGCGTCACCGGCCACGCCGAGGCGATCCAGGTCGAGTACGACCCCAAGCAGATCGGTTATGCCGACTTGCTCGAAGTGTTCTGGAAGACGCACGACCCCACAACGCTCAACCGCCAGGGCGCCGACGTCGGCACGCAGTACCGATCCGCCGTCTTCTACCACGACCAGGAGCAGCAGGCGTTGGCGGAAGAACTCAAGGAGAAGCTCGATAAGTCGGGGGCGTTCAACGCTTCGATCGTCACCCAGATCGTCCCCGCGGCAGAGTTCTACCCGGCCGAGGGCTACCACCAGGACTACTACGCTGAAAACCCCGAGCAGCGCTACTGCCAGCTCGTGATCGTTCCGAAGCTGGAGAAGTTCCGCAAGGTCTTCGCGGACAAGCTCCGCAAGGACGAACCGGAGACGACGGCCGAGGCCCCCCAGCCGCTGCCCGATGAGCTGCCGCCCGGGACCGACTTCTCCAAGGTCGACTGGAAGAAGTTGCTCACGCCGGAGCAGTACCGCGTGACTGAGCTAGCCGGCACGGAGCGACCCTTCCAGAACGAGTTCTGGAACGTCACCGAAGACGGCGAGTACCGCTGCGTGCGGTGCGGCCAGTTGTTGTTTGAGTCCGACTCAAAGTTCGAATCGGGCTGCGGCTGGCCCAGCTTCGACGTAGCGGCCGCCAATGGCGCGGTGGTACTCAAGCCAGACAACAGCCTCGGCATGGTGCGGACCGAAGTGCGGTGCAGCCGCTGCGACGCCCACTTGGGGCATCTTTTTGACGACGGCCCCACCGAAACCGGCCAGCGCTTTTGCATCAACTCTGCGTCACTGAAGTTTAAGAAAGAGAAGCAAGCGGCGCCCAAGTAGCATCTGTCGCGCACGGCGACGTAGAGGGGGGTTCGACGTTGGACGCGCTACTGGCGGTCTACTCTTTTCTTGCTAGCGATGAGCGAGATGCCGGTCACCACCATCAGCGGCACGACGAACGCAGCCAGCATCCAGGGCTTGGCCGGAGCGCCGTGCAGGTAGACCGCTGACCACCCACAAAACGCAAGGAAGGCCGCGTAGAACGCTAGCATCACGGCGCCTTCCCAGCGGTGGATCGCCATGCCGTTGCTGAAGATTGGCATGCAGACCAGCGAGACCGCGATCATCAGTGGGATGTCGAAAGCCAACGACGGCGCCGATACCGCGATCCCGCCGGGCGAGACGATCGCAGAGAGGCCGAGCACGCCGAGGATGTTGAGGATGTTGCTGCCCACCACGTTGCCAACCGCCAAGTCGCGTTTGCCGCGCACGGCAGCCATGATGCTTGTGGCGAGCTCGGGAAGCGACGTGCCGATCGCAACGACGGTCAACCCGATGACCAGCTCGCTGACGCCGGCCAAGCGTGCTAGCTCGGTGCAACCTTCGACGAGGATCCCCGAAGCGTAAACAAGCAGCGCGATCCCCACGACCAGCAGCGCGAGTCCTCCCGCCATGAAGGCCCCGCCGGGCTGCGCGGGCGCAAGCTCGTCGAGTTCCGCGGCCAAGAGCTGCGATTCCCGTCGCCCGACCGCCAGGGTCCACGCAAAGTAGGCGACCAGCGCAACGGTGAACCCGACCCCGTCCAGCGGCGAGATCACCCCGTCGCGGCCGACTAAGTACAAGGCGACCGCCGTGGCGATCATCACCGGAACATCCAGCTTGAACAGCCGGACGTTGACCGCGAGCGGAGTGACAATGGCGCTGACGCCTAAGATCAATAGGATGTTCGCCAGGTTGCTCCCCACCGCGTTGCCGATCGCAAGGTCGGTCTGACCCGCGTAGCACGACTGCACCGAGACGGCGAGCTCGGGCGCGCTGGTGCCGAAGGCCACCACGGTTAGGCCAACCACCAGCGGCGAGATCTTCGCCGCCAGGGCGAGCCGCGTGGCGCCGCGGACCAGCAGTTCCCCCCCGGCGATCAGTCCGATGAAACCGCCAACGATGCTCCAGACGATCCAGTACACGGGCCCTCACTCGGGGGTGGGGGGCGGCGGGCAGCCGCCCGGCGGGACGTTTCCGTTGCTCTCAAGGCCAGCTAGTCTAGAGGCCTAGTCGCGGACGACGCGAGGGTCGCCCCCTAGCGCACCGGCTGATCGCCGCACCCGTAGCTTCCGAAAGGCAGCCCCTCAATGCAAAAAATCCTACGACAAGCCCTGTCGCTCGCCTGCCTGACGCTGCTAACGGCCGGCTGCGAAAAACCGGCGCCGGCGCCCCCTGCCCCCGCGGCGCGCGAAGCCGCGGCCCCGCCGACCGCACCGGTTGGGACGCCCGCGGAAGCCGGGCTGCCAGCCGGCTACGACGACTTTCCGACCTTTGGCCTAGCGATCAAGCCTCCGCCGGGATGGCGCCGCGACCCCGCGATGGCCCCGGCCGGGTTTGTGGGGCGCTGGCTTCCCGAGAACGACGCGGACGACGACTGGTCGCAGTTCGCGATCGACCTGCAACCGAGCCGTGGCAAGAGCCTCCGCGGCGCCGCCGATCTCTTCACGCGTCAGGGATACGCGCTCGAAGAATTCCAGCTCGACGGGTTCCCGGCGGTCCGCCTTACCAAGCCCTCGGTTCCTAAAGATGCAAACCCCGAGCTGGTCGAGCGGCACCGATCGATGCCCTCGCCGGTGGTCGCCTGCGCTCGCGGCGGGTCGATCTACCGGATCTTGTTCCTGCTGGATGGCCCCCAAGAACTCCCGCTAGCGACTGCGACCATCCAGAGTTGGCGGTGGCGCGACACGGCGCGGGCCGTCGACCACCTGGAGTTGGGCGACCCGGTCGCTGTGCTGGACAACGTCGGAACGCTCCGTATCCCTAAAGCGGCCCGCCGCGACCTGACGATGCAGGGACCCGGGTCTGACGGGATCGTGGTGTTCGATTACCGCGCGGAGCAAGACGCGATCCTCATGGCCCTAGAAGTCGCAGACCCCGAAAACGGCGACACGCTCCAGCTCCAAACGCAAAGGTATTCCGAGCAAGTAGAGTCCCACACCCGGCTGAACGCCATGATCCGTTTTGCGCCAGAACCAAAGTCGAAGCTGGAGCACGTGTGGGTGAGCGACCCGCTGGAGATGAGCTTCCAGACAGAAGACGGACGAGACGTGAAACGCCTCAGCCTCTACGCGGTTTGGCGCCCCCACGCCGATAAGTTCGTGCGGATGCAGTTCGTCATCAACAACGAGGTCATTAGCGAACCAGAAGATATTGAGAAGGCGGTCGAGGCGATCCGGGCGATCGTACAGTCGTGCTCGGTAGAACGTGAAAACAAGGGCGCCGAAGAGCCGCACGCCCCCTCGGAATAGCGTCCTCCGGGTGCGGCGTGGGGAAACCGAGCGAACTTTGCCGGCGGAGTCCGGTCGGCTGCGCCACCCCCTACGCCACTGCGGCTCGCCGAGTTCGCCATCGATGGGACGCTGGGTGATCGGCCGTCAATCTGCTAAAAATGAGGCGTCGCGAGCCTGTAGCTCAGTCGGTAGAGCAACGGACTTTTAATCCGTGGGTCGTGGGTTCGAATCCCGCCGGGCTCATTTTTTGCGTGTTTCTGCTATGCCTGCCCCCACCAAGCTTCTTGCGGTTATCCCCGCCCGCTACGCCTCGCAGCGCTTCCCGGGCAAGCCGCTGGCGCTGGTCGGGGGCATCCCGATGGTCGTGCGGGTGCACCGCGCTACCGCCCAAAGCGGGGTTTTTGGCAAGACGGTTGTCGCCACGGACGATCAGCGGATTGCCGAGGTGGTGACCGCCGCGGGGGGAGAGGTAGAGATCACCCGCGCCGATCACGCCACCGGCACCGACCGAGTGGCCGAAGTCGCGGCCCGCTACCCGGACTACGACGTGGTCGCCAACGTGCAGGGAGACCAGCCGTTTGTGCACCGGGGGCTGCTGGAGGCCTTGGTCGCCCCCTATTTGCGGGGTGAGCGGCCAGAAATGACGACCATCGGCTGCCCGCTGCCCGCTGATGGCGCCGACGATCCGAACGTGGTGACCGTGATCACGGGCGTCGACGGCCGGGCGCTCTACTTTTCTCGGTCTGCGATCCCGTACCCTCGCAATCCAGGCCCCGCGCCCGCCTATCATCACCTGGGCCTGTACGCGTTCCGTAGCGACTTCCTCGCCCAGTACGCCCAACTCACGCCCACGCCGCTCGAAGCCAGCGAGGGACTAGAGCAGCTCCGCGTGCTAGAGCACGGATACACTATCGGGGTCTCGCTGGTGGACGCGTCGGTGCCAGAGGTTAACACCCCCGAAGAGCTGGAAGCCGCCAATCGGCTCGCCGCGGACTGGGACAAGTAGCGGTCACTCCTGGCCGATATCCTCGTTCCACAACTCTGGGCTGGCCGCGATGAACGCCTCCATCAGCGCCACGCACTCGGCGTCGTCTCGGATCTCCAGGTCGATGCCGCGCCGGCGGAGGTAGTCTTCCGGCCCCTGAAACGTGCGGTTCTCCCCCACGATTACGCGCGGGATCCCGTACAGCAGCGCGGCGCCGCTGCACATGTCGCACGGGGAGAGTGTGGAGTAGAGCGTCGCCCGGTGGTATTGGGCGGGCGAAAGCCGGCCCGCGTTTTCTAGGCAGTCCATCTCGGCGTGGAGGATGGCGCTCCCCCGCTGCACCCGCCTGTTGTGTCCCCGCCCCACGATGGCGCCATCAAGCACCAGCACCGAGCCGATGGGGATCCCCTCTTCGGCGAGCCCCAGGCGCGCCTCCTCGATCGCCGCAGCAAGGAACGGGTCCATTTCTTCTCCTGGTTCTAGGGATTTTCGCCACCAAAGGCGCACGCAAGCACGAGGAAACACGTTTCTGCCGGGCCGCGCAATGCCGACGCGATCGCTTTTCGGCCCGACTTCGTTAGCCCCGGCGCACTTGGCAGTTCGTTTTGCGTGAACGCGTTCGCGTGCCTTTTTGAGCCGCCTGACTAGAATACCGCGAGTCCTAGTAGTTCCAACCACGCGCTGGTGTATGGCTGATCGAAACAATCTGGGGGGCGTGATTCACACGTACCAGAAGTACGACCCCGCGCGGTTCCCCAGCCCCACCGAAGAACCGCCCGACCTGGTGTCGGCCGCGTTTGAACACATGTTGATGTTCGGCGAGGGGCGGGAGCTTTCCGAAGAAGAACTGGCGCGCGCGGTTCGACTCGACCCGAGCCAGATCGCCGGGCTGGGCCCCAGCATCGAGGCGTTGCGGGCGATGCTGGAAGAGCGGAAGCGGAAGATCCTGGAGCGTTACGAGACACGCTCGGTCCGCAAACGGGCCGCCAAGGCGTTCCGCAAGCAGGCGGCCGAGACCGAGGCGCCAAAACAGCACCGCGACCGCTTCCACCACGCGGTGCAGAGCGAGCAGCTCCGCGACATGGAGCGGCTGTGGTACGCCGCGGGAGACGACCAGGGCTCGTTCGCCCGCGGGCTGGTGCGGGTGTTAGAGCGGCTGGGCGAGAAGTACGAGATCGAGGAACTGGTCGCCCGCTACGCTTTCACGGGCAACCAGTCGCTCACGGTCGCCGAGGCAATCGCGGTTAAGGAGGAGCTCGACAAGATTGAGGAGCTGCTCAAGCAGCTCGAAGAGGCGGCCAAGACGGCCCAGATCGGCCTGATCGATATGGAGCTGCTCGCGGAGTTCGCCCAGCCGGGAGACGTGCAGCAGCTCTCGACGCTGCAACAACAGGTGCAGGACTACCTGCGCGAGGCGGCCGAGCGTCAGGGCCTGGAGCACTCCGGCAGGAACTTCCGGCTCACGCCGCAGGCCTACCGCGTGTTCCAAGGGAAGCTGCTAAGCCGGTTGTTCAGCGACCTGCAGGCCTCGCGCACCGGCCGGCACCAGGGCCCGGTGGTAGGCGAGGGCGCCGTCGAAACGCAGTCGACCAAAGCGTACGAGTTTGGCGACTCGATCGCCAACATGGACCTCGTGAGCACCATCACCAACACCGTCATCCGCAGCAAGAAAAACGCCGAGGAAGCCTCGACGTTCGCCCTTCATCCGGACGACCTGCTGATCCACCGCACGCGCAACACCCCCAAGTGCGCCACCGCCGTGGTGATGGACATGAGTGGCTCGATGCGCTACGACGGCCAGTACATCAACGTCAAGCGGATGGCCCTGGCGCTCGAAGGACTGATGCGGAAGGAGTTCCCTGGCGACTGGCTTGGCTTTATCGAGGCGTTCAGCTTCGCGAGGGTCGTTGAACGTTCGAAGCTGGTGACGCTGATGCCCAAACCGGTGACGATCTCCAACCCGGTGGTGCGGCTGCGGGCCGACATGAGCAACCCCGACGTCTCCGAGCAGATGGTGCCGCCGCACTTCACCAACCTGCAGCACGGCCTGTCGCTGGCGCGGAAGATGCTCAGCGTGCAGGACACCCCAAACCGACAGATCGTGCTGATCACCGATGGTTTGCCGACCGCGCATTTTGAGGGGCAAGAACTTTTTCTGCTCTACCCGCCGGACCCACGCACCGAGGAAGCGACCATGCGCGAGGGTCGGTTGTGCCAACGCGAAGGGATCACAATCAACCTGTTCCTGCTGCCAAGTTGGTCGCAAACCGAGGAAGACGTGCGGTTCGCCTACCGGCTGGCGGAATCCACCACCGGGCGCGTGTTCTTCACGGCCGGCCGCGACCTCGACCGCTACGTCGTCTGGGACTACGTGAACCGCAGGCGGGAAATCCTTGCGTAGCAGCGGATCTCCCGCTTGTGGCGAATACATCGGACGCAGCCGAAGGCAACCGTTCCACGCGCCCCGCTAGATCCAGACCATCGGTGAGCGTCCTCGGAGTAGTGGGCGGCACCCCGCCACCATGATAAACTACCCATCTTGACATCGACTGATTCCGTCTGTGCTGCTGGCGCTGGGCGTGTCAGTCGCATCGGTCGGTGCTGCTAGCGAAGGTCGAGCGTTGAGTCTCGATATAAAAATCGTCGGCGGGGGCGCCGACCGAAGAGTACTTAGCCGGTTCACCGTCTTCCCGCTCTAGAGCTGCGGTTCGCCCTCCCCTTACCGCTGCGAAGGAATCCGCCGTAATGCGAATCCAAGTCCGTTGTGCCTGCTCCCGCGTCGCCCTCTTGCTGCTGACCGCGACGTGCGCCCAGACGTTTGCGGCTCCCGCGGCCGACCAATTGATGCCCGCGGCCACCGTCGGCTTCGTGTCGATCCCGGACGCCGCAGAGCTGCGCGACCGGTTTGATCAGACGCAGGTCGGCTTGATGCTGCGCGACCCCACTATGCGGCCTTTCGCGGACCAGATCCGCGCCGGCATCGAGAAGCAACTGGGCGCCGCTCCCGAACGTGTGGGGGTGGCCTTAGACGACATTGTCGCCGCCGCCGGCGGCGAGGCCTCGATCGGCTTGGTGAAGCTTGCTGCGGATCAGGCCTCCGTGTTGGCGACGATCGACTGCACGGGCAAACAGATCGAGCGACAGGCGATGCTCGCCCGGGTCGATCAACGGCTGCGGGCCCGCGGCGCACGCGCCGCTACCCAGACCGTTGGCGCCGCTCATGTAACAACCTACACGCTTCCCCCCACCGAGAAGCGGCCCCGCGAGGCTCAGATCCTGATCGCGACGGCCGGCGACCTCGTGCTGGCCGCCGACGACGCCGCCGGGATGCGCGGCCTGCTAGCGCGTGCGGCCGGGGGCGGCGACGCCTCGCTCTCCACGAGCGAGGCCTACCGCGCCGCGATGCGTCGGCTCAAGACCGAGGACCAAGGCATCGCCGCGAACCTGCGCTGGTTCATCGTGCCCAGCGAGTACGACATCGCCTCGCGCAGCCTGCAAGAGAAGCTCGCCCTGCCCGACAAGAAAGACCTGCTGACGATCCTCCGCGAGCAGGGCTTCGACGGGATCCGCGGCGTCGCCGGTTTCGTTCACGTGGCGGTTGACCCCGGGCGCGACTTCATCCACCGCACCACCATCTACGCCCCCGCGCAGCCGGGCGCCCGCAGCGACCACGCCCGCGACAAGTACCGGCTGGCGATGCAGATCGCCGAGCTCCCCAACCGCAACGACCTGTCGATCCAGCCGTGGGCCCCGCGGATGGCCGCGAAGTACTCGACGTTCAGCCTTGATATCCCCAACGCGTTCGACAAGGTCGAGCCGCTCTACAACGCGCTGGCCGGTTACGACGACGCCTACCGCACCACGCTTGACGGTTTCGAGAAAGACCCGTTCGGCGCCCAGGTAAACCTGCGTGAGCAGTTGGTGCGTCACCTTGGGAGCCGCGTGACATTTGTCACCGACTACAAACAGCCGATCGTGCCAGACTGCGAGCGCTACCTGATCGTCATCGAAACGAAGAACCCGTCGGCGCTAGCCGCGCCGATCAACCGGCTGATGGAGAAGGACAACGCGGTCCGCAAGTCGCTCGCGGGGGTTGAGTACTGGGAAGTGCTCCCCGAGCAGCAGTCGCAGACCTCGACGAACTACGACGGCAGCCTGCTGCCGCTGGAGGACGACTTCGCTCAAGAGCCACAGGAAGAACGCGTGCTGCGTCGCGCGGCGGTTTGCCTGCACGGCGCCGACCTGCTGGTAGCCTCGGATGCGGAGTTCTTGGCTCAGGTGTTGGAAGGGGTCGCTCGGCGAGAGTCGCTGGCCGAGGGGTACGACTTCCAGGCCGCCGTGAGCGAGCTCGACCGGGTCGCCCCGGCCGCGCGTAGCGCCTGGGCCTTTGTCCGCACCGAGGAGATCGTCCGCCCCACGTACGAGCTAATCCGCGCCAACCGCATGCCGGAGGCCGAGACGTTCCTGGGCCGGCTGATGAACAAGATGCTCACCACCGAGCAAGACCTGGAACGCGGCGTTATCCGCAAGCAGCGGATCGACGGCGCATCGCTCCCGAGCTTCGAGGTGGCGCGTCGGTACTTCGGCCCCAGCGCTCGGGCGATCCGTACGGACAAGGACGGCTGGCTCGTCACCGGCGTGGTGTTGAGCAAGGCGGCGGGGTAAGGCGGCGGCCGCCGACACGGGGCTCTACGGCCACTCCACCTTGGCCCAGAAAGGCCGCTTGCGGTCGCCGCGGGTGCGGGCGTCCTCCAGCAGCACGGCCAGGTCGGGCTCTGCTCCGGCGGCGCGGCTGGTGGCCCTGCGGCGGTTGATTTCGACTTCCACCGGCTTGTCGAAGTCGACGATGTCCGGCGAAAGCCAAACCGTCACCCGTCCCGCAGGCGCCACGGCCCCAAGTTTGTTGCCTGCGTACTTGCGACCCCGGAGCGGGGCCGCTCGGACGCCCCGCTCGGGGGGCCAGTTGTCGGGGTGGACCATCGATTTTTCGGGGAGGTCCTGCACCTCTAGCCACCAATAGAAGCTGTCCCAGGGCCGCATAGAGACCACCTCGAACTGCTCCGGGGGCGGTCGGCGTTTCTTGCGCCCCATCCAGTCGAAGAGCCGCTGGATCTCGTCGCTGAAGGGCTCGTGCCCGCGGCCGAGCAACTCAACGACGGTCATGTCGTCGCGGCCACGGAGGTAGCGGTCGTACTCTCGCGCGCCGGCCGCGACCTTGCCCCCGTCGAGCTCTCCCTGAACGAAATACCAAGGGACGTACTCGGCGTTCTTGCCGTACCAAAGTGCGAACTTCTCTGGGCGCGCCAAGAACGGGATGACCCCCGCCCACAGGTCGGGGTGCGCCAATCCAATATCCCAAGCGGCGTCCCCCCCCATATCGTGCCCGGTAAGGAAGACGCGATCGGTGTCGATCGCCACGCGCCGCATCGCGTCGCGTAGGGCCGCCAGCACGCTGGCGTGCTCGCGTGCCGAGAAATCGTACTGAAACTGGTGCGGCTTCTGCCAATCGACCGCGATCGTGATGTAGCCGTGCCGCATGGCCTGCCCCATGCGGCCCCGATCGTTATCGGGCTCATTTTTTGGGAGCGGTCCGGACCAGAAGTCGAGCTGCTGCTCGGGGAGATAGCCCAGCCCATTGAGCGTCACAATGGTGGGGTAGCTGCGGAGCGGGTCGTAGTACGGCGGCAGTTGCACCAGGTATCGCACGTCGCCCTGGCCGACGCCGATCGGAGTAAACAGTTCGAACTGGCCGGGCGCTTGTTGCGCCTCTTCTGGCAGCGGCAGCGGGGGCGCCATCAGCTTCAGAAGCTCTGCTACGCGGGCCACCGAAGCGCCTTCCATGTCGCGGATATCAACCAACAGTCGGTCGCGCACCGCCGGGGTAGGCTCCCGCAAATACGCAAGCACCTTTTCTCGCACGTGAAACAGCGAAAGCGCGGTCGGCAGGTTGTCGGTCGCTTGGTTGGCGCCCAACAGCCAACCGCTTATGGCCAGGGCGCACTTCTGTTCATTGGAGAGAGCGTCGCCGTCCGAGAGGTTGAGGAAGGCGACCATGCGTGGGAGCGAGATGTCGTTCAGCTCCGCCGCGATTTCCTTCTCGACCGATTCCCCGATCGCTCGCACCTTGGGCTCGGCGATCCCCTCGACTACCTGCCGCAGACGATCGAGCACCTCCTTTTGCAAGGCGTCACGTTCTTGCAGCGCCTTAAGCATCTCACGCACTTGCTGGAGCGTTTCGCCGGCGACCGCGTCGCTGGGAAAGGTTTCCAGGAGCTGTCGCACCAACGGGTACTGCCCGGCGTCGCGGCGGAGCTCGATCTCCTTCAGGATGCTGCGGGCGCCCAACTGGCGTAGCTGCCGCGCGTCGGCCGCTAGGTCTTCCGCCTCCGGGAAGTCGATCAGCACCTGCTCCAGTTCCCGCCGGGCGTCGACGTAACGTTCCCCTTGCAGGTAGAGCCTCACGACCTGGAGCCGTGCCTCCAGGTCGCCCTGCTCAGCCGTTTGCTGCAGGATCATCGACAGCGTTTCGCGTGGGATGCTGCTGGTAGCGATCCGCTGGTCCCAGACGTAGCTGGTGGGCTCCGCGCTAAGGCCACGCACGCGTGTGTACACGGGCGTGATCTCGGTGATCCCCTGCACCACGGAGATCACGCCCCCCGGCCCCTGCATCTCATAGATACGCCGGCCGAACTGGTCGAAAGGGGTCACCCGAACCATCCGCCCGACCCGTCCCAGCCCCATCCCGTGCTCGGCGTCGTTCTGCCAGACGCGGATCTTGATCTGCCGCTCGGCCTCTTGATCGATGATGTCGCGGACGAACGCCTTGGGGACGAAGGTCCGCCGCAGCCCGTCGTCGACGATCAAGATGGGCGTCACCTTGACCCCCCCGGCGGGGGCGCTGGGCTTGGTGGGGTCTTCCGCCACGCCGGAGGTCTCGCCGATCTTACCGACCAGCGTGCGGCCGTCTTCCAGTTGGATCGTGGCGGCGTGTGAGCCGTAGGCGATGAGTAGGCCGGCTGCGACTCCGAGCCAGATTGATTGGTGCAAGTTCACGGCAATTTCGGTTAGGCGAGGATTCCCACCCTTCATTGTGAGCCGGGAAGCGGACGGGTCAAACCAAAGTCCGCTTCTAAGGGTCGCAAGGGTTGTCGCGACGGGACAGCGGCCTGCTGTGGCGTAGCTCGGCGGCGAACGACGCTTTATGCCCCATCTATCGCGTCCTTGGCCTTTCCGCCCTTACCCTGCACAATACCCGGCATGAAGGACTTCGCCCGCGAGAGCCTGTGCCACGACCCGGTTCATGGGTACATCCCGTTCGTGTCGGTGGTCCCCGCCGGGGAAACCTCGGAGCGTGACCTGCTGGACCACCCCTGGCTGCAACGCCTGCGGCAGATCCACCAGTTGCAGACGGCCTGGTGGGTGTACCCCTCGGCCGAGCACACGCGGTTCCAGCACGTGGTGGGCGCCATGCACATGGCCAGCCGTACGGTCGAGGCCCTCTACCCCTCGTTGAGCGAGGCGTGCCAGGGCGATGTCCCCAGCCGCGGCTACGTCGAGTGCCTAGCCCGTTGCGCCGCGCTTTTGCACGACGTCGGCCACGGGCCGTTCGGACATTTCTTCGACGCGCACTACCTGAAGCCCCACTTCGGACTAAACCACGAGACGCTGGGCGCCCACATCATCGTGCACGAACTGGGGGACCTGCTCCGCGGGGTCCGCGAGTGCCCCACAAGCCGGATCGCAGACGGCGAGGCGATCGACCCACATCAAATCGCGACGCTCATCATGCGACCCAAGGAGCACGACGGCCGAGAACACCCGCGGTGGTTGGTGCTGTTGCGCAGCCTCTTCTGCGGGCTCTACACGGTCGACAACATGGACTTCGTGCTGCGAGACGCGTATATGTCTGGCTACAGCGTCCGGTCGTTCGACGCGGACCGCCTGCTGCGCTACAGCTTCTTCAGTGAGAAGGGGCTGACGATCCACAAGAAGGGGGTCAACGCGCTGGTCAAGTTCATGCAGACCAAGAGCGAGTTGTTCCGGGCGGTCTACTTCCACCGCACGGTGCGGGCGATCGACAAGACGCTCGAAGGGCTGTTCCGTGACAGCCGCGAGCTGCTCTTCCCGGGCAATCCGCTGCAGCACCTGGCCGCCTATCGCGGCTTTACCGAGTGGTCGCTGCTGGTGGACGTCGCGCGGTGGTCGGCAAGCGACGACCCGCGGACGCGCGAGCTGGGCGTGCGCTGGGACCGTCTGCTCGCGAGGCAGGTGGAGTGGATCGCGGTGGAGGACCGAAATCAAACGATCACCGAAGGCGAGTCGGAACGGATGAGCATCTTCAGCGACGCGGCCATGGTGGAGCAGAAGATCCGCTCAGAACTCCCCGCCGAGATGCGCGGGCTGGACATGCAGATCGACCTCCCCCGGCACATCTACCGCCCCGATGCGCTCGCGGCCACGGCGGGGCAGAACTACCTGTACAACCCCTCCACCAACCGGGTCTACCCGCTGACAGACGACCAAGTGTTCGCCCAACTGCCGATCGCCCACCGCGCGTGCCGCGTGTACCTGCACAAAGACCACACGCCGGCCGAGGCCCGGGCCGTTGGGGCCGCGCTCGACGCGATCGTTGGGTCGCGAGGCGAGGATGACCTGACAAACATGTAGCGGGGCGATCTGGGCAAGCCAACGGAGTATTGTCGGGGCGCCATCAGCAAATAGTGCTATTTCTTGAGTCCTCCGGCGGCTGACGCCGACGGCTCGCCATCCCATTCGACTACTGACCCACAAGCAATGTCCGACCTCTACGAAAACCCCCTCATTACCCGCTATGCGTCGCGCGAGATGGCCTCCCTGTGGGGCGCGCAGCGGAAGTTCTCTACCTGGCGGCGGCTCTGGGTGGCGCTGGCCGAAGCAGAAGCAGAACTCGGTCTGCCGATCTCCGCGGCGCAGCTCGACGAGATGCGCGCGCACGTTGACGACATCGACTTCGACGCGGCCGCACAGTACGAGCGGCGGCTGCGGCACGACGTGATGGCCCACGTGCACGCCTACGGCGACCGTTGCCCTCAGGCCCGGGGCATCATCCATCTGGGCGCCACGAGCAACTTTGTGGTCGATAACGCCGACCTGATCTTGCTGCGGGAGTCACTGGCGATCGTGCGGCGCCGCTTGGTGTCGGTGATCGATTCGCTTGCCAAGTTCGCACAGCAGCACCGGTCGCTCGCGACGCTAGGCTTCACCCACTTCCAACCGGCACAGCCGACGACGGTAGGCAAACGGGCGACGCTGTGGGCCTACGACCTGGCGCTCGACCTACAAGAAGTAGAACACCGCATCGAAGCGCTCGCGGCACGCAGCATCAAGGGCGCGTCGGGGACCCAAGCGAGTTTCCTCGAGCTATTCGACGGCGACCACGCCAAGGTGGCGCAACTGGAACGGCTAGTGGCCCAGAAAATGGGCTTCGAACGCACCTACGCGGTCACCGGCCAGACCTACCCGCGGAAGGTCGACGCCCAGGTGCTCGACACATTGTCGGGGGTCGCCGCGAGCGCCCACAAGGCCGCCACCGACATCCGGCTGCTCGCCCACCGCAAGGAGATGGAAGAACCGTTCGAGGCGGAGCAGATCGGCTCGTCGGCGATGGCCTACAAACGCAACCCGATGCGGTGCGAGCGGATTTGCGGCGTCGCCCGTTTCGTGATGAGCCTCGCCGGAAACGGCGCCGCGACCCACGCTACGCAGTGGATGGAGCGCACGCTGGACGACAGCGCCAACCGACGCCTGACGCTCCCGCAGGCGTTTCTCGGGGTCGACGCGGTGCTGCGGATCTACCACAACGTCGCGAGCGGGCTGGTGGTTTATCCTCAGGTGATCGCCAAGCACCTGCGAGAAGAGCTCCCGTTCATGGCGACCGAGAACATCTTGATGGTCGCCGTACAGGCCGGCGGCGACCGCCAGGAACTGCACGAGCACATCCGCCAGCACAGCCAAGCCGCGGCGGGCCGGGTGAAGCAAGAAGGCGCCGTGAGCGACCTCATGGAGCGTTTAGCCGCGGACCCGGCCTTTGCCGGCGTCGACCTGGAAGCGGCCCTCGACCCGGCAAAGCTGGTGGGCCGAGCGCCGGAGCAGGTCGATGAGTTCCTGCGCGATGTGGCGGGGCCCATCCGCCAGCGCTACGCGGACGAGATCAGCGGGGCCGAAGAGCTTGCCGTGTAGCAGCAACAACCCGCGTGAGCCGGGGCGTCACCACCCCCAGCGTGGTCGAGAAGAGTTGATTGCGAGAGTTGCGCCACCGAGCCGGCGGCGGGGCGCTCCGGCTCGCAACGGTCGGTCGCTTGTTTACCCTCTCGGCGGCAGGGGCTGGATCGCCGTCACGATCCGTCGCACCAGCCAGCGGGGCGCGAAACGCACCGCAAACGCCATCAGCTTGTTGCTAAGCCCCGGCACCACAACCGCCTTGTTGTTGCGGAATCCGCGGTAGCCGGCGCGCGCCACCCCTTCTACCGGCACAGCGGTCGCCGCGATGGTCGATCCTTCCAGGCTCGCTTCTTTCACGAAGCCCGTGTCGGTCGGGCCGGGGCAGAGGCAGCTTATCTTCAGCGGCTGGCCACGCAGCTCTTCGTGGAGCGCCTCGGTGAACGACCGCACGAACGCCTTGCTGGCGTAGTAGATCGACATCGTGGGGCCCGGCACAAACGAGGCGGTGGAGCCGACGTTCAGCACCCCGCCCCGGCCGCGTTGCACCATGCCCGGGAGCAGCAGGTGGGTTAGCCGCACGAGCGAGGCGACGTTCACCTGCACCATATTCATCTGGCGTTCGAGGGGGACTTGCTCGAAGTAGCCGTGCTCGCCGAATCCGGCGTTGTTCACCAGCACATCGACCTGCCAGCGGGCCGCGGCGACGCGATCGAAAATGGACCGCGGCGCAGCGGCGTCAGCAAGATCGGCCGGCACGACCAGCGATTCAACGCCGTGCTCTGCGTGGAGTTGCCCCGCGAGGTCGTGCAGCTTGCCCTCGCTGCGCGCCACCAACACCAGATTGGCGCCGTCGGCGGCGAACAGCTTGGCTAGTTCGAGGCCGATGCCCGAGCTGGCGCCGGTGATAAGGGTGACCTCGGGCATCCGTTGTTTCTCGGTAAAGGCGGCTGGAACGGACGGTCTGGCGCTACGCCCGCGACAGGAACTCGCCCGTGCGGGTGTCGATCTTAATCTTCTCGCCCTGCTTCAGGTACTCGGGCACGTTCACCTGCAGGCCCGTCTCCATCTTGGCCGGCTTGGTGCGTCCGGTGGCGCTGTTGCCTTTGACGCCGGGGTCGCACTCGGTGATCGTTAGCTCGACGGTGGTCGGCAGTTGGATGCCCACGCACTCGCCGTTGTAGATCAGAGCGAACATCCCCTCGAGCCCGTCGGTGACGTACAGCAGGTCGTCCGCGGCGTCGGCGAGGGCGAGTTCGTACTGCTGGTAGTTCTCTCCGTCGAGCAGGTGAGCGACCTCCGTGTCGGCGTACATCAGCGAGACGGCCCGCTTCTCGAAGTCCGCGTCATCCAGGCCTTCTGTCCCCTTGAGGGTGATGTCGGCCTTCTGCTTGGTCACCAGGTTGCGCGCGCGGAATTTGTAGAGCGTGGCGCCGCCCCGCGCGCTGGGGGACTGAACGCTGAGCGATTCGATCAGGTGGGGCGCCCCGTTGTTGACGACGATCACACCTGGCTTAATGTCTTTGGCGAGCATGGGAAGCCTTTCCGCGGCGCATGAAGGGGAGACAGACACAAACGTGCGAGCCCGGGACGGTAGTTCCCGGACCGTGGGGCCGCAAGATCCCCCGGCCTTTTCGGACCGCCTACTCCAGCACCTCGCCGGCGCCGGGGTCGATGGCGACCCCCCCGGTCAGGGAAGCCAACGCCTCGACCACGCTGATCAGGCTGGCCGGGTCAAAGGTGTCGTCGAAGAACTCCTCGTCGGCCGGCTGGTCGTCCCATTCGTCCTGAACCTGCTCGAAATGCATCACGTCGAGCCGGGCGTCGGCCCGCAGCAACTGGGCGAGCTGGTCGTCGGTGAGCCGCTTCCGCATCGATTTGGCGAGTTCGGTGCTCTGCTCGATCACCACGTCACCCGCCTCGTAGCTGATCTCCATGGCGGCGTTGTCTTCCGGGGCCTGGACCAGCAACGACTGGAAATACCCCTCCTCGTTCGCCTCCAGGTTCTTCAGCTTTAGCCGCGGGCTGGCGTCCGCGATGGCGGACTCGAGCTGCATGATCGTGGGGCGATCGGAGCTGCGGAAGAGCACGAAGTAGGTTTCCCTCCAAGCGAGCTCGGGTGGGTTCGTATCAGACATCGCGTGGCGAGAGGGTAAAGGGCGGGGGGAAATCGTCAACAGACGTCAATTGGGGCGAGCCGTCGGTGTCGGCCGCCGGAGGCGATCAGCACTGTTTGGGAATCAAGCCGATGGGCGGGGAGTGCTCGGGCAAAGCTCCGGCGGCTTACGCCGACGGCTCGCCGAGAGGCAATCGTCACCAGGCCTCGCCATCTTCCGAGGGCCCGATCCCCCCCTGCCAGGCTTCCAGCTTCGCAATGGTTCGGTCGCGTTCTTCGAGGTTTGCCCAGACGCTCTCGCCCTGTTCGAGCCTTACCTCGTAGTACCCCTCCCGCATGCAGTCTTCTTCGCCGCAGAAGTGGGGCGTCGCGCCGATCCACATCACGCGGTACAGGGGGACCTGCTTGTCGTCGATGCGGCACAGAATCGACGTGCCGTGGTCGTCATTCGGGGTGTGTTCGGGTTCCACGTGTCTGCTTCCGATTAACTTTGGGGTTATCTACCGAGTTCTTGCGACCGATCTGTAGCCGCCGCCACGGTGTCGATCAGCGTGCTGCGCAGCCCGCCACGTTCTAACTCGGCGAGCCCCGCGATCGTTGTCCCGCCGGGGCTGGTCACCACGTCGCGCAGTTGAGCGGGGTGCTGCCCCGTTTCGATCACCATCGCCGCGGCGCCGGCGACCGTATGGGCGGCCAATCGGAGCGCCGCGTCGCGGGGGAGCCCAACCAGCACTCCGCCGTCGGTAAGCGCCTCGATCACGGTGTACACGTACGCCGGCCCCGATCCCGAAAGCCCGGTCACCGCATCGAGCAGCCGCTCTGGGAGCTCGATCGCCATGCCTACCGCGCCCAGGATCTTAGCCACACGCCGGCCGTCTTCCGAGGTGGCGTGGGGGCCCAGGCAGTAGGCGGACGCCCCCTGGCCGATCAGGCACGGCGTGTTGGGCATGACACGCACTACCCTGGCGCCGTCTGGCAGGGCTGCTGCGATCGAGCCGATCTTCACGCCAGCAGCGATCGACACCACCAGCGTCAGAGCGTCGATGGCGGGCGCCGCGTCCGCAAGCGCTTCGCCTGCGTATTGGGGCTTCACGGCCAGGACGACCGTTTCGGCGTCGATGACCGCCTGAGCCGTTTCTGCAACGGCGTTGGCGCCAGGGATCGCGCTTTCGAACCGCTCCCGCGCCTTGGGGTCGGGGTCGCTGGCCCAGATCTGGCGAGCGTCGGCCTGCTTGGAGCGGACCATCCCTCCCGCGAGCGCCGTGGCCATCTGGCCGGCGCCAATGAATGCCAGTTTGCCAGATGCCATATCGTCGGGCCGGGGGGGTCGCGAACAGTGCCGAAGTTGTTTCCTACCAACATCCTACGTCGTCGAGCCGGCCAGCTCAATCGGCGTTTTTCCACCGCCAACCAAGGCCGGGCGCATCCGCCTAGACCGTCCCAGAGAGTTCTGCCAGAATCCCGCCGCGCTTGACGAGCGCATTTTGGCAGACTCTTAACTCAATGAGGCTTGAAATCATGCGTTCCCAAGCCATTTGCGTGTTTTGGTTATCCGCAATCCTGCTGCTCGCCGGCCAGTGCCCGGCGCAAGAGGCGAGCGACGAAGCAGCGAGCGAGGAAAGCCGCTGGCTCTTCCGCTCCCCATTCGCCGACGTGAAGTGGCCGGAAATCAAGTGGAAGCAACCGGCAGTGGCCGGCGAAGAAGGCCAAGCCCCCAGCGAGAGCGTGCTGTTGGCGCCGTTCCGGAAACTCTCTTCCGCCACCCAGTCCGCCATGAGCGGGGTTCAATCCTCGTGGAACCGGACGGTTGACCGCTTCAAGATTACCGGCGAGCCGTCGCCAACGGCGCAAGCAAAGTCCCCGGGGTTCTTCCAACGGATGTTTGCGTCGGAGCCGGAGCCGCGTGGAGCCGAAACCATGCAGGAATTCGTGGCTCAGGAACGCCCTAAGCTTTCTCGGTAGCGGTCGTTTGCGGCGCAGCCTCGGCCCGTGGTAAAAAGCAGCCACGAAACCGTTCTGCCCCAGGCCACGCCCGATGAACCCTTCGGATTTTCTGCGCCAGCTCCCGTCGTTTTCCGACCTGCTCAAGCACCCGCGGATCGCTCCGCTGGCAGAGAAGCTATCTCCCGCCACCGTCGCCGATCGTGTGCGCGGCTTCCTCGACGAGGTGCGTGCCGAGGTCGGCCGGCGTGTTGACGGCGCCCAGCCCCCTTCGTTTCAGGAGCTGGTCGAAAAGCTAAGCCGCTACATCACGCGGGAACGCGTGGCAGAAGCCAGAGCGGCGATCAACGCTACCGGCGCGCTGTGGGGCCCCGACTGGCGCCAGCCCCCCCTCTCGGCCGAGGCGATCGAGGCGTTGCGACTGGCCGCCGTCGACTTCTTGTTGGCGCCCGCGGCAGCCGACCGGACCCAGCCATCCGCCGTCGAGTCGCGGCTCGCCACGCTCTGCGGCGCCGAGTCCGCGATGCTGTTTCAGTCTCGTGAAACGGCGCTGCTGATGCTGCTTCGGACGCACGGGGCCAAGGGCGTCGCCGTGGCGCGCGGCGAGGTCGGTTCCGTCTCGCCCGGGTGCCGCCTTACCGACCTCGCCAAAGAAGCAGGCGCCACACTGATAGAAGTCGGCGCGACGGACGAAGTAACCCCAGATGACTTTAGCTCGGCTGCCGCAGGGATCGTGCTGCAAACCACCATCGACGGCCTAGCGATGAGTGGCTCTCGGCGGCCCGATCTTCGCGCCATGGTTGAGTTGTGCAGCGCACAGCAGCGTCTGCTGGTTGTCGACCTCGGGATGGGCCCGCTGCTCGACGCGCCGTCGTACGAGGGGCTGGCGAGGCAGTCGGCGCAGGCCGCGTTGGCCGCCGGCGCCGACATGGTCGTGCTCTCGGGTCAGGGCCTGGTCGGCGGCCCTCAGTGCGGGGTTGTTCTTGCAAGCTCTGAGGCTCTTGCCCCGCTGCGGGACTTCAACCTACGCCGGCTGTACGAGCTGAACCCGTTGGCCGAGGCCGCGCTCGGCGCTACGCTTGACCTGTACGCCGACCCCGCCGAGGCGGCGCTCCGCATCCCGGTTTGGTCACTCTTGACCACCCCGGCTGAAAACCTGCGGCTACGCGCCGAGCGGATGGCGTTGCTACTGGCCGAGTGCCCCCTCGTCTCTGCCGCCACCGCGGTCAAGATCGAGCTCGTGGGGAGCCCACTGCGGTCATCCGTAGGTGGCCCCGACTCTTGGGGGGTCGAGCTCCGGCCTGCCGAAATGTCGGTAAGCGGGCTGGCAGAAAGGCTCGCGGGGGGCTCTCCGGCGATCCGCTGCCGGCAGACCGCAGACGCCGCCCTGCTCGATCTGCGTACGGTTTTTCCTCGCCAGGACCTCGAGATAACCGCGCAGCTTGGCCCGAGCGAGCAACCCCCGGCTAGCGGGGTGGGGTGAATGGGAAGGCTGCGGCAACTACAATGAAACACGGGGGCGGCGGTTCCGCCGCCGCGGCTCTCATTGATGGCTGATCTTGAGCAACAACTTCAGACCAGTTGGCTTTGCCCTAGGGATGGCGGGGCTACTGATCGCGGCCACGCTGCACGCCCAACCGGCTCCCGCTAGCGGCGTCGTACTTCCCCCGCCGCCGGTCGAGGCGGAGTGGTTCACCCTGCCGCGCCCGCAGCACGCCTGGGCGCGTCACCCGGTCGGCGCCTATCGGACGCTTCGCGTGGTGACCGAGACTTTTGACGACTCGGGGCGTTTTGTCGCCCGGACGGAGACGGAGCAAACCGATCGACTTGTGGGGGTCACGGCGGAGAATTACACCCTACAAACCACGGTCAAGCTCCAAGTGGGCGCCGCCAGGACACCCGGCCAAACCGAGGCCTGCTCTTACCGGCTGCTAACCGATTCCGCGACCGTGGTGACGTCGCAAGTCGAACTCGAGCCAGCCGAGCTGTCGATCGAAGGCCGCACCATCCGCTGCCGACGTTTCCGCATCTCGACCGAAGCGGGCCAGCGGACCGGGACCGAAACGGTATGGTATTCGCCGGACGTTTCGCCATTCGTGCTCCGGCGCGATCGCAGCGTCGCAGAGACCCCGGACTCGACGCCCACCGAGATCAGCGAAACCGTCACAGAACTGCAGATGCCCCTGCTTGAGGACGACGGCGTGCTTGAGACGCACTTCGTCCGTTCCGTCTCGCAGAGGCCAAACGGACGGGTAGACCGCGTCGAGATGCGGGGAGACCGTGTGCCAGGGGGCCTAGTTTCAGCCAGTTCCGTCGAACGCGACGCCGACGGCCGGCGTGTTCGGTGGAGCGCATCGGAAATCGTCGACTTCGGTTCGGATGGGAAATCGGAATCTGCGCCGCGCCGCTGGCGGCTGTTCCACCGCAGAGCCGAATGAACCGTTGGCGGGCGGCCCGCGTAGCTTTTACATGGCGCCTGACGCCACAGATGTAAGCGACCTTGCCGGCTTTGTACCAGCAGATTAGGCTTCACTAACCCGTTTTCCCCCTAGCTCTTAGCCAAATTGCCGGGTCGACGATTGATCCGGGTCCACGCTCTTGGCTTTTCACTTAGCTGAAGAGGATTTGTGATGAGAAACACCCTCGGATTGGGCGTCAATAAGGTCCGCGTCGCACTGGTCGCCGCGCTGATGGGCGTGGGGGCCGCCCACCTTGCCGAGGCGAGCCCCGCGGGGCCCACGGCGACCGACCGCCAGATCACCTTGTCCGTCCGGCTCTTGATGGAGCGTCAGCACCTCTCGACGCGTGGGCTGGACGATCTTGCCAGCGAACGCTGCCTCGACACGTTTCTCAAGGACCTCGACCCTTGGAAACTGTACTTCTTCCAGTCGGACGTCGACCAATTCGGCCAAAACCGCCATCAGTTGGACGACTTCATCCGCAGCGGCGACGTCCAGTTCTCCTACGACGTCTTCAACCGCTTCCTCCAGCGGATCGAGGAGCGTTCGAAGACCGCCCTCGAGATGATCGACCAAGAGCACGACTTCACCATCGATGAGACGATGGTGAGAGACCGCAAGGCGACCACCTACCCCAAGACCCCCGAAGAAGCGGCCGAACGTTGGCGGAAGCGCATCAAGTTCGAGCTGATGAGCGAGTTGGCGGACAAGGTAGAACTGGAAGAGGCCAAGGCCAAGCTGCGGAAGCGCTACGGCAGCATGAAGAAGCGCTGGGAGCAGACCAGCGACGATGAATTGCTAGAGCTGTACCTCACCTCGATGACTTCCGGCTTCGACCCCCACTCGTCGTACATGTCAAAGTCGACGCTGGAAGACTTCAACATCCACATGAAGCTAGAGCTGGACGGCATCGGCGCCTCGCTCCGCAGCGAGGACGGCTACACCACCATTCAAGAAATCATCCCGGGGGGCGCCGCGGACCTCGACGGACGCCTCAAGGCCGGAGACCAGATCATCGGCGTCGGCCAAGGGACTTCGGGACCGGTAGAAGACATCGTAGACATGAAGCTGAAAGACGTGGTCGCGCTGATCCGCGGCAAGCGGGGCACGGTGGTCCGGATGGAGGTCAAGCCGATCGACAACCCCAAAGACACGAAGATCTACGAGATGAGCCGGGCCCGCATCGAGCTCAAGAACCAGGAAGCGCGTAGCGAGATTGTTGAATGGGGTCATCGCCCCGGCGGCGGGGCGTACAAGCTGGGCATCATTCAACTCCCCAGCTTCTACATGGACATGGACGGCGCCAGGCAGGGGCTGCCGAACTACAAGAGCACCACCCGCGACGTCCGCCGGCTGCTGAATGAGTTCAACGAGAAGGGGGTCGACGCGGTTGTCGTCGACCTGCGTTTCAATGGCGGCGGGTCGCTAACCGAAGCGGTCAACCTGACCGGACTGTTCATCGACCAGGGCCCCGTGGTTCAGGTGAAGGGACCGGACGGTCGGTCCCAGCCGTACAACGACCCGGAGCCCGGCATGGTGTGGTCGGGGCCGATGGCCGTGCTGACCAACAAGTTCAGCGCCAGCGCCAGCGAGATCTTTGCCGGCGCCATCCAGGACTACGGGCGTGGATTGATTATCGGCGACGAAGCGACCCACGGCAAAGGAACCGTGCAGCAGTTGTACGACCTGGGCCAAGCCCTGTTCCGCATCGGCAAGGCGCCGCAGTTGGGCGCCCTGAAGATGACCATCCAGCAGTTCTATCGCCCCAGCGGCGACAGCACCCAGAACCGCGGCGTGCTGGCCGACGTGACGCTTCCGTCCTTCACCCAGCACCTGGACGTCGGCGAGTCGGACCTCGACTACGCGTTGGCGTTCGACCGAGTGAAGGCGCTCCGCCACGACCGGTTCCGGATGGACGACGCCACGATCAACGTAGAGCTGCAAAAGATGTCATCTGACCGCGTCGCTCAATCGGAAGATTTCCAGAAGGACCAACGCCGGATCGAGCTGTACGAGCAGCAGAAGGACCGTCCGACCGTGACGCTCAACCTGGAGAAGTTCCTCAAGGAACGCGAGCAGCTTGACGCAGACAAGGAGCAAGAGGACATCGGGAAGGAACTTTCCGACTCCGACCGTCCCGTAATCGACATGAAGAACCACTACAACAAGGAAGCGCTTTCGGTGGTGGTCGATTACCTCATGCTGCTGAAAGAGAACAAGGTGGCGGTAGCGCGTTAGATCGGCGACCGCAACAAGAATTAAGCCCTCCGAGCCTGGCGCGACCCGCAACCGCGGGATCGTGTCAGGCTCGGGGCTTTTAGCTGAGGCCCAGCGATAGCGGGATCCGCAGCCCGTCGTAGCCCAGCGCCATGCCGCTAGGGAGGATCGCGTTGGTCGACTCGTAATCCAGCCCGTGCGCCATGTGTGTGAAGAAGGTGCGGCGGGGAGCGAGCCTGGTGGCCACGTCCACGGCTTGGTCCAGGCTGAAGTGGGTGCTGTGCCCCTCCGGTCGGAGGGCGTCCAGGATCAGCACGTCGAGCCCCTGGAGCAGGTCCATGCTCTGCTCGGAGATAAAGCTCACGTCCGTGCAGTAGGCGACCCCACCGATCCGGAACCCCAGTGTCTGAAAATTCGGGCCGTGCTCCAGCCGTATCGGCGTGACCTTGGCGCCCAATGCGTCGAACGGATCGAGCCCGATCCGGCGGAAGGCGAGCTTGGGCGCCGCGCCGGCGTGCATGTTGGGCAGCTCTTTGAACGCGTAGTCGAAAGAGGTCCGGATCCGCTGCTCGACGCGCTCCTCGCAGAACAGCGGCACCGGGCCCTTGAGGTAGAACTGCATCAACCGCAGGTCGTCCAGACCGAACACGTGGTCGGCGTGCTCGTGGGTGTACAGCACGGCGTGGACGAGGCCGATCTTCTCGCGGAGCAGCTGCTGCCGCAGGTCGGGCGACGTGTCGATCAGCAGGTTGCCCCCCGGCAGCCCCAGGATCGCGCTGGTCCGGGTGCGGTTGTTCTTGGGGTCGTCGCTGGTGCAAACGGGGCAGCCGCAACCGATCGTCGGCACGCCGACGCTGGTGCCGGTCCCTAACAGGATCAGCTCCCCGGAGATGTCGGAGGTGCGTAGTTCAAGCGTCACGGCGCTGATTGTAGCGGTTCCGGCCGCGCCGTGGGGGCGATCAGCGGGTGGAGACCCGCTCGGTCCGCAGCGTCGACTCGGCGTGCATGACCAGGGCGCCCGTAAATTTTGGAAAGGCGATCGCGTTGTCCCGCATCGGGATGTCGATCGTCACCCGCACTTCGCGCGTCTCGGGGGTGATGGTGGGCGGATCGACGGCGATCCGCGCCCCGCGCGCGCCGATTGCCCGCAGGATCCGCGTCGCCTCGTCCGTCGCCTCGCTGGCGTCGGCGCCCGGCACAATCGCCTTACGAGCCGCCTCGTAGGCGGCGTTGTCCGCCGTGTGTCGCACGACGTTCAACCAACTAAACTCGAACATCGCCAGGATGACCAAGAAGAAGACCGGCGCCACCAACGCAAACTCAACCACCGTGGCGCCGCGTCGATCTTTCTTTCCGGGGTTGCGGTGCATGGGTGTTCCGACGGGTAGGGCAGGCGCCGCCTGCCGTTTTTGGGGCAAACTGTAGGGATCCAACGCACGGCAGGCGGGCCCTGCCGCGCGCTACTCGGTCATCAGTACGGGCAGCGTGCGGGCGATCTCGCGGAATACGTTGGTCAGGTCGGCGCCGGTCGCCGCGTGGAAGTGCCGCCCACCCGTCTCGTTGGCCACGGCCCGCATCCGCGCAAAATCGGCGTCGCCGCCGAACGTGACCGTGTGGACCGTGATGTCGCGACTCGAAGCGACACGCGCCGGCACGATGGGCTCCACGCCGGTGTTGTGGTTGCCGTCTGTCATCAGGACGACTGTCGGCAACGCAAAGGGACGCCGAGACGGCCCCTCGATCGCCCGCAGCCCGTCCTGCAGCGCGAGGCCGATCGCGGTGAAGCCGCTGGCGTTGAAGGCGTTCACGTCGCTGCGGATAGCGGCGTAATCGAAGGTGAGTTGCTGATCGATCCGCGAAGTCGTTGAGTAGCTCACGAGCGCCACTTGCTCACGCGGGAACGTCAGGTTGAGCTCGGCCAGGAACGCCGCCACGGCCGTCTTGAGGTCGCGGATCTTCTGGCCGCTCATCGATCCAGACCGGTCGAGCACCAAACAGATATCGCGGTCGAGGGTGGTGGAGGTGGCGGCGTGAGCGGGTTCGAACGTGCGTTGTCCGATCAGACTGCCGAAGAACAGGTCGACCGGCCCGCCCGGCGAGCCCGCCGTGCGGCGGCCGTCGACGTGCACGGCGTTGAGCGGCCTCCCCCCTGCGGAAAACACAAACTTCCCGCTGCCGCTCTGCACGCTCGACCCAAACTGCACGTCGGCCGGCGCCAGTTGCATCGGCGATCCCGCCACGGCGTTGCGGCTCGCGGCGTCGATCGCGGCGGTGCGCGCCAGGGCCTCGTTCTGTTGCAGGGACAGCGTCTTGGCGCCGGCGCGCGACGCGGCGTCGGTTGCCGTCCGCAGCTCGGTGCGCACCAATTGCATCCAGGCGACGTCGATCGCAAACGCCGCCATCATCGCGAAGGCGGGAAGCAGGAGCGCGACGAGCACCAGGATGGCGCCACGGCGCCGCGGTTGTGGGGGGCGGCTTTGCGTCATGGGCGATCAGATTTCCTTCATCATCGATGCAGAAGCCGTGAGCGTGCGTCCACGGAAGAACCGCAGCGGGAGCAGGCTGTTGGCGTCGGTTCCGGCGGACACGTGCACTTCCATGAACTGCCCTTCGGGTACCCCAAGGGGGTCGCCGGGCAGCACGCTGACGCTCGCACCGCGGACGCGGCGGTCGGTGAGCAGGTCGAGGCACGCGCGGCGCACGTCGGTGGCGGTCGCCCCCGGGGCGACCGCTGTATGGGCGCCCTCGTAGGCGGCGCTGGCTAGCGACTGCTTGATGAAGATCATCGAGCAGGCCTCTAGCATCCCCAGCAGCAGCAGCATCAGCACCGGCAGGCACACGGCGAACTCGGTCGCCGCGATCCCGCGACGGCCCGACCTGATTTGGCGGATTGGGTGCTTCACGTTCTTTCTCGGCTCGGCAAGGGGCAATAACTGAGGTCCGCGGGCGGACGGCCCTAGACGCCGACGGCGTCGGGGGAATCGGCCGTATCGTTCCGTTCTTGCCGTTCCAGACGCTCAGCCACCCGGTTGAAGTCGCTGGCTAGCTCTTTCCAGAAGTCGTCGTCCCGGAACGTAAGCGTGGTCGAGCCCTTGCCGTCGGCCAGATCTCGCAGGGCGACGCGGAGCCGCTGCACCGGACCGGCGAACCGATTGCTGAGCTTGACCGCGTCGTAAACGAACACCGGCATCAGGCAGATCAACAGCAGCAACACGGCCCCGTACGACCACCAGGCCTGCTGAAAGGTGGCGGCGACCGAAGCGAACGGGTCCTGCATCCACTGCAGGAGCACCGCAAGACCTCCGGCGACCACGGTAAAGGCGAGCCAATGAAGCACCATGCGGCGCATCAGGGCGCCCTGGACAGCCGGATCGATGTACTCACGTTTGCGGTTGTTGCGCGCCATGGCGATGGTTCCCATTGATGGCGCCGCCCATTCGGGGCGGCTGCATACGGATCTACGCAGTAAACCTAGGCCGCCTATTGCCCCAGGCTCTCTCGTTTTCACAAGCGATCCCCCCCGGATGGGGACCACACGTGCCGGTCAGGTTGCCTTGACCGGTTTTGCCGATCGCAATAACATTTTTGGTGCGGCCAAGTTGCGCCTATTTCCTTTCCTTGATCTGTGGCCCGGGCGGCAGCCGTCGGGCGCCACCCCTCCCCTACCGCTGCGGCGTGCTGACCCGACTTCCTTGCCGGCCACCCTACGGGTGGGCCAACCGGCTGGCGTGGGAAGGATAGGCCCGCCGACCCAAACGCTATGGAACTGCTGGAACGTATCTGGGAAATCCTCGGCTCGATCATCAACGGCATTCTCGGCCGGTTCGAGCGAGGGATGACCAGCCTGTTTGGCTCGGCCAACGCCCGCTACCTGCGCCGGCAACAGCCGCGTGTCGACGCGATCAACGCTCTGGAACCCAAGTTCCAGGCGATGACCGACGCCCAGCTTGCCGATCAATCTCGCCTGTTCCGCGAGAGGCTCGAGAAGGGCGAGACGCTCGGCGACCTGCTCGTCGAGGCGTTCGCGGTCTGCCGCGAAGGGGGCCGCCGGTTCCTGGGGATGCGGCACTACGACGTGCAGTTGCTCGGCGGGATGATCCTGCACGACGGCAACATCGCCGAGATGGTCACGGGCGAAGGCAAGACCCTGGTCGCCACCCTCCCGGCCTATCTTAATGCGCTCGAGGGCAAGGGGGTTCACGTCATCACCGTGAACGACTACCTCGCGCGACGCGACATGGAGTGGATGGGACCGGTGTTCACGAACCTGGGCCTCACGGTTGCCGCCATCTACAGCGATATGCCCCCGGACGAACGTCAACGGGCCTACCTGTGCGACATCACCTACGGCACCAACAACGAGTTCGGCTTCGACTACCTCCGCGACAACATGCGGATGGCCGCCCGCGGGGACGACCAGTACCCCACCCGCATGCAGCAGGCCCAGGGTCGGCCCAACTACGCGATCATCGACGAGGTGGACAATATCCTCATCGACGAGGCGCGCACGCCGCTGATCATCTCGGGCCCGGCCGAGGACGACATCACCAAGTACCAGCGGGCGGACAAAGTGGCCCGCGCGCTTAAGAAGGACGCCCACTTCGAGGTGAAGGAGAAGGAGCACAGCGTCAACCTCACCGACGAGGGGGTGCGCGAAGCAGAGCGGTTGGCAGGCGTTGAGAGCTTCTACACCGCGGGGAACATGCAATGGCCCCACCTGATCGACAACTCGCTCAAGGCCCACTACCTCTACAAGCTTGACGTCAACTACGTGGTCAACGACGGGCGGATCGTGATCGTCGACGAGTTCACCGGCCGGTTGATGGAAGGGCGCCAGTGGTCGGACGGCCTGCATCAGGCGGTCGAGGCCAAAGAGGGGGTGCCGATCAAGCAAGAGAACCAGACCCTCGCCACGATCACGCTGCAAAACTTCTTCAAGCTCTACAAGAAGCTCAGCGGCATGACCGGCACCGCGCTCACCGAAGCGAGCGAGTTCTGGAAGATCTACAAGCTGGACGTCATCGGCGTGCCCACCAACCGGCCGATGCAGCGGCAAGAGAACCCCGACGTTATCTACCGAACCGAACGGGAGAAGTTCGAGGCGATCGCGGACGAGATCGAGCGGCTCAACAAGCACACCACGGTCGAGACCGCCAGCGGCGAGTGGTACATCGGCAAGGTCGCCAAAGAAGACAGTGACGCGATTGAGGTGCAGCTTGCCGACCAAAAGAAGACCGAGCGCGTGCCCCGCGCCAAGATCAAGAAGGTCCAGGAACCGGGGCGGCCGATCCTGGTCGGCACCGTCTCGATCGAGAAGAGCGAACGCCTCTCGAACATGCTCAACGGCCGCGGCATCAAGCACGAGGTGCTCAACGCAAAGCAGCACCAACGTGAGGCGGAGATCGTCGCTCAGGCGGGCCGCAAGGGCGCCGTCACCATCGCCACCAACATGGCGGGCCGCGGCACCGACATCATCCTGGGCGGCAACCCAGAGAACATGGCCTGGGCCGAGCTGCAGAAAGAGTACGAAACCCGGCTCGACGTCCCCAAGGAGGTGTGGAAGGCCCGCACCGACGAGTTCGACAAGAAGTTCGGCATGCGCGAGCAGGGCAAGGAGGTCAAGGATCTGGGCGGCCTGTGCATCGTCGGCACCGAGCGGCACGAGTCGCGGCGGATCGACCTTCAGCTACGCGGTCGTTGCGGACGCCAAGGAGACCCCGGCAGCAGCCGGTTCTACCTGTCGCTCGAAGACGACCTGATGCGGATCTTCGCCGGCGAATGGGTGAAGAACGTCCTCACCCGGCTCGGCATGCAGGAGGGCGAGGCCATCGAGAGCAAGATGGTCAGCCGCCGCATCGAGGGCGCCCAGAAGAAGGTCGAAGAGATCAACTTCGAACGCCGCAAGAACCTGCTCGAGTACGACGAGGTGATGGACGAGCAGCGCAAACGCGTCTACTCGTACCGCCAACAGATCCTCGACGGCGTGAACTGCCGCGACCTGATCCTGAAGATGGTATCGGGCGAGATCGACGAGCGGCTACGAACGATCCTCGACCCGAAGTACGGCCCCGAGGCGTTCGCCGCCCGCGCCGGCGCCCTGCTGCACGTAGAGCTGGACCCGCGCGACTACCGCAGCATGGGCTTCGACGAGGCCGAGCGGCTGGCCCGCGACGAGGCGCAGCGGGCGGCCGAGTCGCTGGTCCTGGACGCGGTCGAAGAAAACCTGCCCGAGGACGCGGAGGAAGAGTGGAACTGGGGCGCGCTGGCCAAGTGGTCGAACACCCGCTGGGGCACGAACTACCGCGACCGCGACCTCAAGAAGTTCGGCCGGCAGCGGGTAGACGAGGAGCTCCTCAAGCAAGCGCACGAAGCGATTGAGAAGTTCGAGCTGACCGACGCCGCGATCTTCCTCGACGCCGACTTCAGCATGAAGGCCGCGTCCGGGTGGATGCGGGACAAGTTTGGCATCGAGATCACTCCCGAAGAGCTGCAGGGCAAAGAGCCGCCAGAGATCATTGCGCTGGCGCACGCGCGGGCCGAAGCGATGTACGACCGCCGCGAGGCAGAGTACCCCATCCTGGCCGCCTACTACCGCTTCAGCCGCGGCCCCGGCGGTCAGAAGCAGAGCCTCGACCGCGAGGCGCTCAGGGCGTGGGCGCGTGGCCGTTTTGACATCGAGATCGCCGCGGACGAGTTCAAGAACAAGCCCAGCGAAGAGATCGCAGAAGTCCTGATCGCCCACAGCAAGCAGCAGAACGAGAGGGCGGCCGCGGTCGCCGCGGAAGGAAACCAGCGTGTCGCCAAGCTGTTCGACGCGTCGGGTTCCCCCGGACCGACCGCCGCGACGCTCGGCTCCGTGAGCGGCATGAACGGGAAGCTGGACGACCTGACCGGCTGGCTCCGTGAGTCGGCCGGGGCCGAGATCGACGCCGACGTGCTCGCCCGCATGCAGCGCGACGAGGCGCAGCGGCGCATCAATCAGCTCGTGGAGAACAAGTTCCGCCCCGAGATGCGGAAGATGGAGCGGGCCCTATTGCTGCAGCTTCTCGACTCGGCTTGGAAAGAGCACCTGCTGGCGATGGACCACCTCCGCAGCAGCGTCGGCCTGCGGGGCTACGCCCAGATCGACCCCAAGGTGGAGTACAAGCGGGAAGGGATGCGGATGTTCGAGACGATGTGGGACAGCCTCGGCACCAACGTCACCAACCTCATCTTCCGCATGGAGCACCTGGACGAGAACTTTGTCGGCAGCACGTGGACCGAGACCCAGGCCCGCCACGACGAGGCCGGCCCCACCACCGAGATCGGCCAACAACAGCAGGCCGCTATCGACGCCTCGGGCGGGGGCGAGGACCGCAAGCTCGACCCGATCGTCAACAAGGGCCCCAAGGTCGGCCGCAACGACCCCTGCCCCTGCGGCAGCGGCAAGAAGTACAAGCAGTGTCACATGCGGAGCGGGGGGTAGTATCGGTAGGGTGCACGCAGTGCACCAAGCGGTTCGACGGACCAGTGCAATGCGTACACCCTACACGCGGAAGAAGGCTTCGCCATGAGATACCGACTGGTTTGGCTGGTTGTCGTTCTGCCTCTGCTGGCGATCAGTGTTTCGCTCGCGTATCAGAACCGGGAGTTGAGGCAAGAAGTGAAACGGTTGTCGCAACCGACGCCGCTCACTTTTGCTTGGCCGATGGGCCCCATCACACTTGATGACTACAGCGTCGAGAAGGCCATGAAAATTGACGAGATACAGATGCAACGCCGATTCTAGAGATCCTAGGATTCGTCACTGTGCACTTGTAGGGTGCACGGAGTGCACCAAGCGGGCGGTGAGGCTGGTGCACTGCGTGCACCCTACACGCATCGGGAAGGAACCCGTTGAACAGACTCATCGCATGGACGCTGAACCTGGCCTACCTGCTGGCGATCGCTGCGCTCTCGCCCGTGATCGCCTGGAAGGCGTGGCGGACAGGCAAGTACCGTGACGGCTATGCCGAGAAGCTCCTCGGCCGCGTCCCGAAGCGGGCCGGCGACCGCCCCTGCGTGTGGCTCCACGCGGTAAGCGTCGGCGAAGTGAACCTGCTGGGGACGCTGATCGGCGAGCTGCGACGTCGACGGCCCGAGTGGGAGCTGGCAATCTCTACCACCACACGGGCTGGAATGGAGCTGGCGCGCCGAAAGTACGGCGCCGAGCATACGGTCTTCTACTGCCCACTCGATTTCTCCTGGGCCGTGAACGCGGCGATGCGTCGGGTACGCCCCGGCCTGCTGGTGCTGGCGGAGCTGGAGCTGTGGCCCAACCTGATCGGGGCCGCAAAGTCGCACGGCGCCAAGGTCGCGATCGTCAACGGCCGGCTCAGCGAACGGAGCTTTGCCGGTTACCAGCGCATCGGGCCGCTGGTGCGGCGTGTCATCCGGCAGGTCGATCGGATTGCGGCGCAGGACGAAGCGACGGCGGAACGGTTCCGCTGTTTCGCGACCGATCCAAACAAGACCAGCGTTACTGGATCGCTCAAGTACGACGGCGCCGAGACCAATCGCGAGAATGCCAAGACGGTCGCCCTGCGGCAACAGGGTGGACTATCGTCCTCCGCTCGGGTGTGGCTGGTCGGGAGTACACAGGCGCCCGAAGAAGAAATCGCGCTGCGCGTGTTCGGGCGCGTCTCCGCCGACCACCCCGACCTGCACCTGATCCTTGTCCCCCGCCACCCAGAACGCTTCGCCGAAGTCGCCAACCTGCTCCGAGCGACGGGGCAAGCGTTCGAGCGCCGCAGCGCCCTTTCCCCTGCCGCCAGCCCCCAGCCCCCAGCCCCGCGGCGAACCCGCATACTGCTGGTGGACACCGTCGGCGAGCTCGGCGCCTGGTGGGGCACGGCGACCATCGGCTTCGTCGGCGGCAGCCTGGGGAGCCGGGGCGGACAGAACATGATCGAGCCGGCCGCCTACGGCGTTGCCACCTCGTTCGGGCCTAACACGCGGAACTTCCGCGACATCGTCGCCGCGTTGCTTGCGGCCGGCGGCGCCCAGGTGACAGCCGACGAAGCAGAAATGGAAGCCTTCATCCGCCGCTGCCTCACCGAGCCGGCGTTTGCGGTCGAACTTGGCTCAAACGCCCGGAACCTGGTCGCAAGCCAACTGGGGGCGACCGGCAGAACCGTAGATCTCTTGGACTCGCTGCTGACCAAGACCCGCCGCGCCGCTGCCTAGAAGAGCCAAACCACAAAGGACAGCGAGGAGCACGCTTCTCTTTCTTCCTTCGTGCTTCTTCGTGACCTTCGTGGTTAAGCTTCGTCGGTCGCCACAAGATGCTCGTGTTTGTGCAAATGCTCGGGGCAGTAGCAGGCGGTGCCCGCGCATTTGGTGCAGTACCGGAACGACGCCTTCGGCGCCATCTGGCTGGTGAGTCCGCAAACCCGGCACTCGTGCGTCAGACGATCGGCGCCTTGCTCGGATAGTTTCTTGAACTTCTGCTTGCGGCGGGCGTGCCCCACAGAACGGAACAAGTCGAGGCTGAAGAACAGCAGGAAGTCGGCGACGGTCGCCAACACCAGCAGCGCCTCGGGCCAGCCGCCGGAGTAGACCCGCAGTGCGAAGAACAGCCAGGTCAGCGCCGCCAGCCACTTGGCTTTTACCGGGAGCACAAAATAGATGTAGAAGACCGTGTCTGGGTAGAGCTGAGCAAACGCCAGAAAGAGCGACGTATAGAGGTAGACGTTGGTCGCCCGGCCCTCGGGGATCACGAACGCAACGGCGACCGTGGCCACGTAGCCCACGATCAGATAGAGATTAAGGCTCACCGTCCCCCAGGCGCGTTCGATGGCGCCGGCAAACGACCACAGCAGCAGCCACGTAAACGCCTGCCAGATCAGCATCCCGCCGGTCGGCTCGAACAAGAAGGTGACGACGCGCCACCACTCCCCCTGGAGCACACGATCAGGGAGCAGCGCGATCTTGGCGCCGACGTTCATCGCGGGCCCCTGCCCCGCCTGCGTCTTGTCGATCAGGTACACTAGCACCTGAGCGACCACGATGGCCGGCACCACGTTCGGAACCGCCAGCCAAGACAGCCGGCGTTCGAGTTGACTCTGCCAAGACATCCGGGCCTTAGGTCCCCTGCTGGCTCTTGGCGGGCGCCGCGGGCTTGCCCTTCAAGACGGCGCCGAGGGCCAAAAACACCAGACCGACCGCCATCCACATCGCCGGGTACAGCAACAAGGGAGTCATCCCGGCCAAGTACGCCCCGCCGCACCACAGGACAAAGATCACCGGGAGCGAGATGTGGATGCCGGGGAGTTTCATGACGTTGGCTCGATTGGGGAGCTGAGTTTGGCTGTTGGAGCCGGGAGGGTCGGCGTCCGGAGGTCGGGTAACGATCCTCCCCCGGGGCGCCGACGCTCCAGGTACCAACAATCTATTCGTTTCTCCTCCGCCGCGGAAGGACGTTCCGGGCGGTCGCTGGGCGTGCTGCCCGCACGCGTCTATAATCGCCCCATGGCCTTGATCGAGATACGCGACCTGCGCAAGAGCTACCGCGTCTATCAGAAGCAGGAAGGCCTGGCGGCCTCTATCCGCGGGCTCTGGCGCCGGGAGTACCGCGATGTGCACGCGGTGCGCGGCATCGACCTAGACGTCGAGGAAGGCGAGTTCGTCGCCTTTCTTGGCCCGAACGGCGCCGGCAAGACCACGACGCTGAAACTGCTCTCGGGGGTGATCACCCCGACGACGGGGACCGCACGCGTGATGGATTTCGTCCCCTGGGAACGAAAGAACGAGTACCGCCGCCGCTTCGCGCTGGTGATGGGCCAGAAGAATCAGTTGTGGTGGGACCTGCCGGCCAGCGAGTCGTTCCTGCTGCACCAGCAGATCTACCGCATCGACCCCGCCGCGTACCGCGCCACGCACGACGAGCTGGTCGACCTGCTCGGGGTCCGCCGGCTGCTGAATCAGCCGGTCCGCGAGCTGTCGCTCGGCGAGCGCATGAAGATGGAGCTGATCGCCGCCCTGCTGCACTCCCCGGAGGTGCTGTTTCTGGACGAGCCCACGATCGGCCTCGACGTGGTCGCGCAGCGGAACATCCAGCTCTTCCTGAAGCACTACCAGGAGATCCGCCGGACCACCATCCTGCTCACCAGCCACTACATGAAAGACGTGGCCGCGCTCTGTCGGCGCGTGGTGATCATCAATCACGGCGACATCGTGTTCGACGGATCGCTGGAACAGATCATCGACACCATCAGCAGCTACAAGGTGATTACGATCGACCTGGCCGCCGACGCGCCGCCGGGCGCCGTCGACCAACTCGCCCGGCACGGCGAGGTGATGGAGGTCGAGCTGCCAAAAATCAAGCTGCGTGTCCCCCGCCCCCAGACTGCGCGGGTGCTGTCCGAGGTGCTTGCGGCGATGCCGGTTGAGGACGTGAGCGTCGAGGACCCCCCGCTGGAAGAAGTGATCGCTGAGATGTTTTCCAGATCGAACGAGGCCGATCCGACCCCAGAGGCGGCGGAGGTTTAACGGACGCGCCGAGCGTAGCTCGGCAGCTACTAGTTTCCGTTCCGCTGCTAATGGTCGTTCCCCGCCCCGCCCTCAAACCCCCCGCTGTCGCCATCGTCGCTCGCGTCTCACTCTGGTGGTCGATCCTGCAAATGTGCGTCGCCGAACGGGTGGCGTACCGGGGAGACTTCATCATCGGCACCGCGATGCGGTTCTTGCCGATCGTGACGCAGATCTTCCTTTGGACCGCGGTGTTCCAGTCGGCCGGCAAGGGCTCGTTCAGCGGGTTCACTCGGAACGACGTGGTCGCCTACTACCTGTTGACGATGGTCGCCCGGGCCTTCAGCAGCATGCCGGGCCTCGCGAGCGGGGTCGCCCGCCAGATCCGCGACGGCGAGATCAAGAAGTTCTTGATCCAGCCGATCGACCTGATCGGCTTTCTGTTGCTGGCGAGGCTGGGTCACAAGCTGGTTTACTACGGGGTGGCCATCATCCCCTTCACGGTCGTCTTCTTCCTCTGCCGATCGTACTTCCCGCCGATCCCCGATGGGGAGATCTGGGCCGCGTTCTTTATCTCGCTGGTGCTGAGCTTCTTGCTGGGGTTCTTCCTCGAATCGACGATCGGCATGATCGGCTTCTGGTTCTTGGAAGTGAACGCGTTGCTGTTCGTGTACATGCTGTTCAACTTTTTCTTTTCGGGGCACATGTTCCCGCTCGATTTCTTGCGAGACAACCTGCCCGGCCCGATCGGCGAGCTGATTTACAACCTGCCTCTGAAGTACCTGGCCTACCAACCCGCGGCGATCTACCTCGGCAAGATCCCCCACGCCGAGCTGTGGTCGGGGGTCGGCATCCAGGCGCTGTGGACGCTTGCGTTCGCCGTGCTGTGCCGGGTGACGATGCACCGCGGTTTCCGCCGTTACAGCGGGTACGGGGGATAGCTGGGAGGAATGACCAATGCCCAAGCCTCGATGACCAAAGGAGGCTGCGTCGCCCGGCTACACCTATTGGCCGTTTCAGTGGACGCCGTACTATCCGATTCAATTCCGAAGCGCGCCTAGCTCCGATGCCAGAAACCAACCTCACCCGCCTGCTCGTCTATCCGAAGCTGTTCCTCACGTTTGCGCGGAACAGCCTAATCCGCGACATGACCTACCGGGCCAACTTCATCATCGAAGCCATCAGCAGCATGGGCTGGATGATCATGAACCTTGGCTTCTACTTGCTGGTGTTTCAGTTCACGGGCGACATCAACGGCTGGGGCAAGTTCGAGTTCTTCGCGTTCATCGCGACCACGCTGTTTGTCAACAGCGTCGTGCAGGCGTTCTTCATGCCCAACGCAGAGGAGCTGAGCGAGATGGTCCGCACCGGCGGGCTCGACTTCGCGATGCTCAAGCCAATCGACACGCAGTTCTTGGTCTCGCTCCGGCGGATGAACTGGTCGAGCCTGGGGAACTTCTTGGTCGCGCTGGGGCTGCTGGCGTACTCTCTGGCGCATCTTCCGGGGCGGCCAATTTCGCTTTGGGCCGCGGCCCTCTACCCGGTGTACATCGTCCTGGGGGCGTTGATGCTCTACTGCGTGATGATATCGCTGGCGGCCACCAGCATCTGGTTGGGGCGGAACCAGTCTCTCTACGACTTCTGGTTCTACATCACCAACTTCTCCCGCTACCCGATGGAGATCTACAGCGGGCCCGTCGGCAAGCCGCTACAGTTGCTGTTCACGTTCATCATCCCGATCCTGCTGGTGGTCAACGTGCCGGCGAACCTGATCGCCAAACCGTTTAGCCCGCAATACGCCTGGCTGGCCGGGTTCGCGGTGCTGGCCACGGCGGCCGGGCTGGTGGTCAGCCGCTGGATCTTCCAGCAGGCGCTCGCCAGCTACCGCAGCGCTAGCAGCTAACGATGCGAGCCGCCGGCGTTAGCCGCCAGAGATTTCCAGGCGGCTTGCTATCGCTCGCGTTCTCCCGCCTCAGGAGATGTCCCCGATGATCACTCCGGCGGCTTACGCCGACGGCTCGCCTGCGACGAGGCTCTCGGAGCGGGCGGCGGCGACGGACCGCAGCTCACGCGGCAGCGGAAACGTCACTTCTTCTTTACGGATGACGCGGGGTTCGACCGTGGCGTCGAAGCGGTCGCGGAGCAGATCGAGGCACGACTCGACCACCGTCTCAGGCGCGCTGGCGCCCGCGGTGACCAGCACCGTTTGCACGCCGTTGAACCAACTCACATCGATTTCTTGCGGGCCGTCGATCAAATGGGCGTCGATGCCGCGCTCGCGCGCCAATTCTGCCAGCCGCTGGCTGTTGGAGCTGTTCTGGCTCCCGAGCACTAGCACTAGGTCTGCTTCTGTAGAAAGCAGCGCAACCGCTTCTTGGCGGTTCTGCGTGGCGTAGCAGATATCCGCCTTCGGGGGGGAATGGATCCCCGGGAAGCGTTCCCTCAAACGGTCGATAATCCGATTGGCGTCGTCGACGCTAAGGGTGGTCTGCGTCAGGTAGGCCAGCTTCGACTCGTCTGCGACCTCGAGCGAATCTACTTGATCCGGCGTTTCAACCAGCACGATCGCCTCGGGGGCTTCCCCCATCGTGCCGATCACCTCGTCGTGCCCCTCGTGCCCGATCAAGAAGATCGTGTACCCCTGCTTGGCGTACTTGATCGCTTCGAGGTGGACCTTGGTGACCAGCGGGCAGGTGGCGTCGATCGCATGGAGGCGCCGCTCACGGGCCCCGCGGCGGACCTCAGGCGAGACGCCGTGGGCAGAAAACAGCAGCGTGGCGCCTTCGGGCGCCTCGTCCAACTCGTTGACGAACTTCACCCCGCGGTCGCGGAAGTGGTTCACCACGTACTGGTTGTGCACAATCTCGTGGTACACGTAGATGGGCGCTCCAAACTCGGCAAGCGCCAGCTCGAGCGAATCAATCGCCATATTTACGCCCGCACAGAAGCCGCGGGGGCTCGCTAAGATCACCTTCATCGCCATCGCTCACGCTCCAGGGACTCTACCCAGAGGCATGATAAGCCGCCCCGCGGCGTGCGAACAGGCGAGGCAGAACTTCACGATGGCCGTAGGCAGCAAGTAACCGCCAAGCGAGCGATCGTCGGCCCCGTCATCGCGATTCCGACCCACTGCGCGGGGGTGGGCCGACACTGAATCGACCAGAAGGCACGCTGGGGTAGCGGGATTCCAGCTCGGCTAGGCTCTCGGCCAGGAGCCCACTAAAGGCCATAAACGACTCCGCCGGCAGCGTTACCGGCTGCAGCCATTGTGCGTCTGGGTAGTCGATTGCCGGGACGGGGGCGGTAGGCGTGCTCATGGCGGGCTTCTCCAAAACCGCATCGCCGGGCCGTTCCTAGCCCCGCCGACACGCGGTCTACTGTCTTTACGCAAGACAGGCGCCGCTGTTTCCTGGTTCGGCGCGGATTCGGCAAGTTTTTTGCAGTTACCCGGCCCGTCAGTCCGGCTTCTGCGGATTCTTTGCCTCGCGGTCCAAACGGGCGGCGAGCGCTTCGGTCATCCGCTGAATCTCGCGGCGATCAAGCCGGCCGTCGCCATTCGCATCGGCTTGGCGAAAGCGATTGGCAAGGCGACCCGTTGCTTCGCGTCGCTCTAGTACGCCATTGCCGTCGGCGTCAGCGCGTTCGATCATCTTTGAGATGAGCTGCTCGGCAGCCTGCTGCGTGCTGTTCCCCGACGCCGCTTTGGCGACGCGGGCGTCTCCGGACGCTTCCGGAGGCCCTGATTTCTTCTTGGACGCTGGGGATGCCTGGTCCGCTGTCGGCCCCGCTTGCGCCTGCGGCGAGGCTTTAGTCGCATCGCCCGGCCTGGACAGCTTCCCCAATCGGTCGGAAGCGGAAAGAAACTCTTCAAGGCTTACGGCGCGGTCGTTGTTGCGATCGGCCCGACGCAGCATCGAGCCGACCCGTTCCTTCAACGGCGCCGGCAGCTCGTCGAGAACTAGCATGCCGTCTCCATTTTCGTCCAACTGCGTGAACAAAACACGAGCCCGGGCTGGATCGCCGACGACCTGCCTGGCCGACGGGGGAGCATCGAACCGGTCGGCCAGCTCTCCCTGCGTTCGCTCTAGCGCGGCAAGCTCTTTGCCGAGGTCCCAGCGCTGCTGCTGGGCGACTTTCTGAGCCTGCCGCTGCAGCTTCGGGCCGGCTTGGGCAAGTTCCCGCGGATCCAGCACTCCGTCCTTCGTCGCGTCAAATTCCCCGATCAACTGGTCGTACACGCCGCGGAGCGCCCCGGGGGCTTCGCCGCGAGTGAGCCGGGTGTCTTTGTCGGTGTCTAGTTTTAGGAGCAACACCCGGGTGGCGTTGAAGTCGCCAAAGGCCGTCGATCTGGCCTCTTCGATCGGCTTCGCCTCGACGACCGGGCGGAGCCCCTGCGAAAACTCCTGGGCGTCAAGCAACCCGTCGCCGTCACTATCTGCTTTGCGCAGGAGCCGGTTTACGAGGGAGGCATGGGCTTCCGGGGTTTCGCTCCGCTCGATCCGGCCGTCCCCGTTAGCGTCGAGCCGGGAGAAAAGGTCGTCCGTCGGCTGGCCTGCCAGCACGCCGGCGCTCAGCACTGCTGTCAACCAAAGGGAAGCGAACATGGCGTACGTCCGTCATTATGGTCTTGGGATCTCGCCCGCTAGCAGATGGAACCCCGTACAGGGCCTAGGGTTTCGACCCCGCCCCAGCCGTGCCAGGCCTCACGAGCGGGCCAAACCACTCCGCCCGAGTGAACCCGGTCAACCCCTTCCACGTACGTTCAAAGGCCGGCCCGAGCCGCCTCGGCCCAGGTGCGTGAGGCAGAAACGCAACACGCAACCACTGAGCTGAGGTTGCCGGGCAACGGCTCCGCAGCGTACGATCCATACACCCCGTAGAGTGGTCCTGGTAGCCACGAGCGGCCTTTTGGCCGCCGGCGTGGACGTGGGCCGACCGCATGGCCGATCCCTTTGGGTAGGACTCAAGGATCGGTCGCACGTTCGAGGCGGCCGGCTCACGGATGCTGAGGCGTCTGGTAGGCTGAATCGCTATTCGATCAGCCCGCTGCGCCGCCTGTGTGCTGTATGGATCGCAGCCGAGTCGTCGAGGGAATGATTGTGTCAGCCTTGCCAACCAGGCGATGCTGCCGCGGTAGTTCCCTACCCGTCCGCAACCTACGACCCAGCACCCCGGTGGAATTACCAACATGAACGTCTCTGGCCCCAGCCACGTCCACAGCGCCCACGGCGTCAACGCACCGCACACCCTGCGTGGGCCCCACCGCCCCACGAGCGCGGCCCCCCAGACCGTCGACAAGCTAGAGATCTCCGAAGCGGCTCGTGCGGCCTCGCAGTCGACCGGCGTCCGCAGCGACTTGGTCGCTCGGATCCGCTCTGAGATCGCTAGCGGCTCCTACGAAACGCCTCAAAAGATCGATTCCGCTGTGGAACGGCTGCTTGATCAGCTCGGTTAGCGGCGTGGATCGCGGAGTTGGTTGTGGCTTCTAGCCGGGCAGCCTAGAATCATGTGGAACAAGCCCGCACCGACTAGAAAGCCCGGATGTCCAGCCAGTTCGCCCTGAACGACGTCGAAGTCGCCCTGTCACCGCAGGAGCGGTTTGACGAATACCTGCAGAGTCGCGGCAAACGCATCACGCAACAGCGTCGCGTTCTGGTGGAGCACGTCTTTTCCCGGCACGAGCACTTCGACGCCGATGAATTGATGGATGCGCTCTCCAAGTCGACGGCCAAACAGGCCGGCGGCGCGCAGGTCAGCCGGGCCACGGTTTACCGGGGGCTCGAGGAGCTGGTCGAGGCGGGCCTGCTGCGGAAGATGTCGCTCGATGGTCGGGCCGTGTACGAGCACGACTACGGCTACCCCCAGCACGACCACCTCTACTGTCAGCAGTGCCAGAAGCTGATCGAGTTCCAGAGCCAGGAGCTTACACAGCTCCGCGAAGAAGTGGCCAAGGAGCACAACTTCCGCGTCACCGGCCACCGGCTCATCGTGACCGGCGTGTGTCAGAGCTGTGCGACCAACCGGCACCGCCGCCTCTCGCCCGTCGATCTGATCTGATGCGGCGAAAGAAGAGCTAACCACCAAGGCCACGAAGAAGCACAAAGGGCGAATAAAGAGAACGAGGCTCGTTTTATTTCCTCTTTCCCTTCGTGTTTCCTCGTGCCCTTGGTGGCTTGCATCTTGTGTGGGCTGCTACTTCTTTTTCTTCGCCGCCTTCTTCTTGGCGCTGGTCTTGCTCTTGGCGGGCGCGGGTTTGGCGGCTTTCTTCTTGCCGCCGAAGATGTTTTCCCAGTTGTCGGCGAACTGCTTGTTGGAACCGGTACGCACTACGCTCATGGACGGGTACTCGTTTGGGTTGGTTTACGGACGGGTGTCCGCGTAGGTCGCGGATAGAACTCGGTAAGCCGCCGCCTCATTCGCGCTTGTCCGCGTGATTCGCGGACAAAAAACATTAGGAGTGCTGCAGCTTCTTGTACTTGAACCGCTTCGGCTCGTCGGCGTCTTCACCCATCCGCACGCGGCGCTGGGTCTCGTAGTCCTGGAAGTTCCCTTCGCACCAGTGGACGTAGCCGTCCCCCTCGAAGGCCAGGATGTGGGTCGCCAGGCGGTCGAGGAACCAGCGGTCGTGGCTCACCACAACGGCGCAGCCGACGAAGTTGGCGACCGCTTCTTCGAGGCTCCGCAGCGTGTCGACGTCGAGGTCGTTGGTCGGTTCGTCCAGCATCAGCAAGTTGCTCCCGCGGCGCAGCAGCTTGGCGAGGTGGACTCGGTTCCGCTCGCCGCCAGAGAGAACGCCTACCTTCTTCTGTTGGTCGGCCTTTTGGAAGTTGAAGCGGGCCACGTAGCTGCGTGCGTGGAACGTGCGGCCCCCCATCTCTAGGTTGTCGACGCCCCCCGAGATCTCTTCGTAAACCGTGGCGTCGGGGTTCAGGCTGTCGCGGGACTGGTCGACGTAGCCCAGCACCACTGTGGGGCCGAACTTAAGCGAGCCGCTGGTGGGCTCTTCCTGGCCCATCAGCATCCGCAGCAACGTGGTCTTGCCGGCGCCGTTGGGACCGATAATGCCGACGATCCCCCCGGGGGGGAGGTTGAAGTTGACGTTCTCAAAGATTACCCGGTCGCCGTACGACTTGGAGAGGTTCTTTGCCTCTACCACCAGGTCTCCGAGCCGCGGACCGGGCGGGATCGAGATCTCGAGCTCGTCTACCGCCTCTGCTCGGTCCTGTGCGGCCAGCTCTTCGTAGGCCTTGATGCGGCTCTTGCTCTTGGCCTGGCGCGCCTTGGGGTTCATGCGGATCCACTCCAGCTCCTTGGCGAGCGTCCGCTGGCGGGCGGATTCCTGCTTCTCTTCGAGCTGCAGCCGCTTCCGCTTCTGCTCTAGCCAGCTTGTGTAGTTGCCTTCCCAGGGGATGCACTTGCCGAACTCGATCTCCAGGATCCAGTTCGCCACGTTGTCCAGGAAGTAGCGGTCGTGGGTCACGGCGACGATCGTGCCGGGGTAGGCGGCCAAGTGGTGCTCGAGCCAGAGGATGCTCTCGGCGTCGAGGTGGTTGGTCGGTTCGTCCAGCAGCAGCAGGTCGGGCTGCTGCATTAGCAGCTTGCAGAGCGCCACGCGACGCTTCTCGCCGCCGGAGAGCTTGCTGACATCCGCGTCGCCTGGGGGTAGGTTCATCGCCCCCATCGCGATCTCGATCTGCCGATCGAGCTCCCAGGCCCCGGTGGCGTTGATCTTGTCGTCCAGCTCGGCCTGCCGGGCCATCAGCTTCTCGGTCGCCTTGGCGTCGTCGGCCAACTCGGCCATTTTCTCCCAGGTGCCGTTGTACTCGTCGACCAGGGCGCGGATGTGGGCCACCGCCTCCTCGACGTTGCCCTGCACGTCCTTCTCCGGGTTGAGCTGGGGCTCCTGCGACAAGAGCCCCACGGTAAACCCGTCGGTCAACGCGGCGTCGCCCTCGTACTCCTTGTCGATCCCGGCCATGATCTTCAGCAGCGTGCTCTTGCCGGCGCCGTTCCGCCCTAGGACGCCGATCTTGGCGCCCGGGTAGAACGCCAGGCTGATCTCCTTGAGGATCTCCCGCTGCCCATGCTTCTTGGTGAGGCCGGCGATCTGATAGATGTACTTCTGCGACATGGGAAAATTGAGGTAGGCGGCGCCGAGATTGAGAACGGAGAGCCGCTGCTGGCTAGTCAGCAGTGGGGGCTGGGCGCCCGCTTTGCGCTGCTGGCAGGCCAGCAATGGCTCCCGTCGGGGAAGAACGATCCTACGCGCACAGACCCGCCGTGGCTAGGCGCAGATGGGCCTGAAACAACGCAAACGACCGATCCGCGCAGGCGGGCGCCTGCGTGGATCGGTCGTTGAGGCTAAGCAGCGGGTCCTTCCAGAAAAACTTGGAATGCCCGGCGCGGCGGCCCGCGTCTTGGCGGAGGCCCTCCGGCCTTACCGGTAGTACTCGTCGGGGTTGTAGAGGAACCAGTGGTCCATCGGGCCCAGACGCGGCAGCCGGACGAAGCGGCGGCCTTTGTCGTCCTGTTGCTCGCTGAGCCGCACGTCGTACCGCTCCATCGCCGCGTTCACCGCGGCGGGCTCGGCGACGTCCGCGTCTGCTTCGCCAAAGCCACGGATCGTGAACGACGTGCTGCGCGAACCGGTCGGCCGGCTACGGACCGCGGTTTCGCGGATCTCATCCACCACGTGGTCGACCCAGCCCTGCTTGAGGGCCTCGTCGGCGAACAGGTCCCAATCCCCCGTCGAGCGGTTCTTGTACATCTGCTCGACGAACTGATCCTCGGTGGTGCCGATCTTTTCCGCAACGGCGCCCACCAACCGGTCCGACATCTCGCGTAGCCGATCGAGCGACTCCTTCTGCTGCGTGGTGTTGCCACTCATCCCGCTGCTGGCTTGGTGGTGCAGCAAGATGGCGCCCGGGTAGGCGTACGACTCGTCCGCCAGGGTGGTGATGATGGCGGCCATGCTCGCAGCAAACCGCTTCACAACCACGTGAACCGGCGCCTTGCTGTGCTTCATCGCCTGGACGATTTGCAGGCCCTCGACCCCGGAACCGCCGGGGCTGGAGTCGATGATCAAGAAGATCGGCTTGTCCGACTCGTTGTTGTAGTAGTCGATGCGGTCGCAGACGTACTTCGCGGCGCCGTCGAAGATCGCTCCGTTCAGCTCGATCCGGCGGTCGCTGATCGTGAGCACGCCGTTCTTGAACGGCTGGTCCGGGTATTGCCGCTCATCGATCACCGCGTCTTGGAACTTCTCCTCGGCAGCCAGGGTCGCCAGCTCTGCTTCGGCGCGGGCCTTGCGTGCGCTCATCGCCATCAGGTCCGCCTCGTGCCGGGCCTTGGCGAGCTTGGCTTCGTACTCGGAGAGCTCGAGTTCGGCCTTGATCTCGCTCAGCTTCTGCTTGCGGACGGCTTCCTTATCGGCTTCCTCCTCGGCCTTCTGGGCATCGGCGATCTGCCGGTCGAGCTTCGCTTTCTCGATCGCCAGCCGCTGCTCGTCAAACCGCGCCTTGTATTCGGCCACCTTGTACTGGAACTCGGTGTCCATCTGCTGCATCTTCTCGCGCAGCTCCTTTACCTTGTCGTTCAGGCTCGGCTCTTGCGGCTTCTTCTCTTCCTCTTTCTTGGCGTCCTCTTTCTTCTCGGTCGGCTTGACTTCGCTTGAAGCGCTCTCGCCTTCTTCAAACGAGCTCAAGCCCCCTTCCTCGGTCGCCTTGCGGAGCTTCTCTTTGACCTCGTCCGGGATACGGTCGTTCTTCTCGATCGCCTCGCGGATCTTCTCCTTCATCTCGTCCGGCAGGTCCTTGAAGGGGACCTTTTTCTGCTGGCCCTGGGCGGGGGGCGCTTCGTCCGCCCAGGCTTGCGGGCCGACGCTTACGAACGAAAACAACGCAAAAGCAAACAATAGGCGGGACAGCACGGCACTCTCTCCTGGGTAAGAAATTGCGGGCCCGATGGCGGCCACCGCTAACTACTACGATAATTACCGCGGGTCTGGTTCATCCCAATGAACCCGATTCGCAATGTTTTTGCAACCGAAAAGCACCCCCCAAGCCGTAAAACCATGCTTGATGTCTTCCTGGAGTCGCCGGTCCCGGCCCTCGCCCTGGGCGCAGTAGCGGCTACGGTCGCTGGGTTGATCTACTCCGCGAACAAGAGCGGAATGGCCCTTGCGGCCCTCGTGGGGGTGCTGCTGTTGACCATCGCGGCGGTGTTGACGGAACTGGCTATCGAGACCCCCCACGAACAGGTGGTGCGGACGCTGAGCGAACTTTTCGCCGCGATCGAGGCGGATGATCTCCCCGCGGTTCTGGCCATGGTCGACCCCGCGGCGTCGAACGTCCGCTCCGACGCCCAAACGCTGATGCCAGAGTTTCATATCGAGACCGCCAACGCGAACCTTCGCGAAGTCACTCTCACTGGCTCCCCCCCGGACACGGCGGTCGCCCAGCTCAAGCCCTTTGTGCTGGCGGCCCACCGGAGATCGGGCATGCGCGGCGGGGGCCAGGACGACCTTTCGGTCACGCTCCGACGCGTTGACGGGCGTTGGCTGATTTCCGACTATTCAGGGAGCGAGGTGTGGCAGCGAGGGGCGAGTGAGCTACGGCGAGGAAAGTAGCCGCAGGCACGATGTTAGGGGCCGTTGAAACCTCCGTCCCGCCGCGGGCCGTAGCCCGGTTGTCCGTAGCCCCCCTGCTGGGGGTAGGCCGGGGGCCCATAGGGTGCGTAGCCGCGTTGTGGGTAGGGGTTCGCGAAGCGTGGGTCGCCGTACGCCCCGTTCGGCAGCGACGGACCGTACGCGGGGTTGTACGGGTCGCCTGGGTAGCCGTACACGGCGCCGGTGGGCGCCGGTTGGTTCTGATAAAAGTAGCTGCCGGTCAGCAGCGACTCCTGCCAGGCGTCGTGGAAGCGTTCCCACTCCGCGTCCAGCCCGCCGGTTGGGCTGGTGTACCGCTGCACCTGGTAGGTGGAATCAACCGAACCGTCCGGCCCACGCAGCGTGGTGCGGGTGCGTCGGTAGCCGCTTGTCACCATCCGCGGGTCGGGGAGCTCCTCGACCGCCGCGATGCGGTCGTACTGCGCCACCCGCGCCCCGGTGACCGGGTCGTGCGTGAAGGTGCTCGGCAGGAACACCCAGTTCTGCGCATCGGCAATCAGGGAGGCGAGCGTGGCGGCGATGAAGAGGAGAGATCGCATTTCTTGCGTGGGGACGGGGGCGAAGTGTCCAAGGGTGAGTAGAGGCCGAAGCGTACCAACGACTAATACCGAAAACCCAAGACCTACTCCTCCGTGATCGGCTGCTTGTAGAGCTGGTGGTCTTCCGCGTTGTAGACGTACTCATAGGGGCCATCGAGCTCGGGGAGCTGGATCATGTTGGCCTTGATGATCTTCTCCATGAACTCTTTCTGATCCTTGGGATACCGCCCCTCGGACGCATTGAACAAAGCCATCGCCTGCACCAGTTGGATATCCATCGCGATCCGGTGCTCGGCGACAAACCTCGCTCGCGCGACCTGGCTCAAATAGCCGCCGTCCTTTAGGCTTTTTCCCTTCTTGAAATCGTCTTCGGTCACCAGGCTCGGCGCCTCGTCCTTCAAGCGTTCTGCTTCGGCTTCTTGCGCCTTGGCGGCCGCGTCGGCCTTGGCGTCGGCCTGCTCGGTGGCCACCACCGCGGCCCGCTCCGATTGCAGCCGGCGTTGTTCGGCCAGGCTCCCCCCTTCGGGCTTGCCGCAGCCGTGCAGCCACACCAGCGTGCCGGCGGCGGCGACCATCGCGATCGGGCGGAGGAGGCGTTTCATCGTTCGGTCCTTCTTGAGTCCAGTGACAAGTTCCAGCTACGCATCGTATCCAGAAACTCGTTGCGGGTGCGGTCGATCGTCAGCGGGGTGAGCGTTGCGTTGCCGCTGGCGATCCCCGTGAGGTCGGTCGTGGCGCCCGGCATTTCGGTAGGAGGCAAACCGCGCGCCCAGAAGTACCGGCGGTCCTTCGGGTCGCGGCGTTCTTCGAACTCTGCTGGCCAGCGAATGACCCCCATTTCGGAAATTTTTAGCCCCGTGGGCCCACGCGTCGCGGCGGTCGGGATGTTGAGATTAAACAACTTGTGTTGCGAAAAAGCATCGTGCCGCAGCATCTGCTCGATCACCTCGACCGCCAGCTCCGCGGCCCTGTCGAAGCGGGCGTGCTCGTCGTACTCCAGCGACACGGCGATCGACGGCAGGTCGTTCAAGGCGCCCTCGGTGGCGGCCGCCACGGTCCCCGAGTACAGCACGTTGATGCCGACGTTCAGGCCGCCGTTGACGCCGCTGACCACCAGGTCGGGTACTTCGGGGCACAACGGTTCACCGCCGGGGAACCGCGCCAGGGCGAGCTTCACGCAATCGGCGGGGCTCCCTTCGACCGCCCAGCCGATCCGGCGTTCTGGCTGATCGCCCCGCACGTCGAACACCTCCTTGGCCATCAGCGGGCTCAGGAATGTGATCGAGTGCCCCACGCCGCTCTGCTCGCGGTCTGGCGCCACCACGCACACGTCCCCCAACCGCTCGAGAGCGCGTTGCATCGCCACCAGCCCGGGGGCGTAGATGCCGTCGTCGTTGGTCAGCAGGATCTGCATGGCGGGGGCCATCCGTGGCGGATAGGTAGGGTTTTCGCTTGGTTGACTACCCCCATGCTAAACCCCCTCCGCCACTCCCACAACGAACCGCTAGTGACGGGACGCCCCCGGCAGTAGAATCCCGGGCTTTCCCACGGCCGATCCAGTCCGACCCGCACTACGGACGCCAATTAACCACGGATGACACGGATTTCACGGATACGATTGCCACAAAAAGCACAAAGACGGAATGACCAATGACCAAGTCTCAATGACCAAAACGTTGACGACATCGCTTGCGCCTTTCTTGGCCGTTGAGGCTTGGTCATTGCTTTTTGTGCTCTTTGTGCCTTTTCGTGGCCAACTTCTCATCCGTGAAATCCGTGCTATCCGTGGTCAAAGTCTTTTGAGATAGAGAACGCCCGCCATGACAAACGCCGCTAACGAGCGTGTGCTCGTGCTCGATTTCGGCTCGCAAACCGCCCAACTGATCGCCCGTCGGGTGCGCGAGCAGCACGTTTATTGCGAGATCGTCCGGCACGACATTACCGCGGCCCGGCTGCGCGAGCTCGATCCCGTAGGGATCATCCTGTCGGGGGGTCCCAACAGCGTCTATGCGCCCGGCGCGCCGCAGTGCGACCCCGAACTTTTCGAACTGGGCGTGCCCGTGCTGGGGATCTGCTACGGCATGCAACTGGCCTGCAAGGCCTTGGGGGGCGAAGTGACGAGCTGTCCGTCGCGCGAGTACGGCCGCTCGCACTGCGACGTGGTTGACGACGCCGACTTGATGGCCGACGTCCCCGCCAGCACGGAGGTGTGGATGAGCCACGGCGATCAGGTGACCGCCATCGCGGAAGACTTTTCGCCGCTCGCCAAGACGAAGACCTGCCCGTTCGCCGCGGTCCGCCACAAGCGGCTGCCGATCTACGGCCTGCAGTTCCACCCGGAGGTCACCCACACGGTGGCCGGCAAGACGATCCTGGGCAACTTTGTGAAGCACGTCTGCAAGGCCAGCGGCGCGTGGCGGCTGGGGGATTTTGCCGAGGAGACGATCAACAAGGTCCGCGAGACGGTCGGTAGTTCTCGCGTGATCTGCGGCCTATCCGGCGGCGTTGACTCAGCGGTGGTTGCCGCCCTGCTCTACCGCGCCATCGGACCACAGCTCTCGTGCATCCTGGTCGACAACGGCCTGCTGCGCAAGGACGAGGCGGCCGCGGTGATCGACGAGTTCAGCCGCCACTTCAAGACCGACCTGCACGTCGTGCGGGCCGAAGACGAGTTCCTCAACGTGCTGGCCGGTGTGAGCGACCCGCAAGAAAAGCGGCGGCGGATCGGCAAGACGTTTATCGATTGCTTCAAGGCCGAGGCGCTGAAAATCGACGACGCCCGCTTCTTGGCACAGGGGACTCTCTATCCCGACGTGATCGAGAGCGGCGCCGCGGTCGACGGCCCGGCCGACACCATCAAGCTGCACCACAACGTCGGCGGCCTGCCGGCCGAGCTGGGCTTTGAGCTGATCGAGCCGCTACGCGACCTGTTCAAGGACGAGGTCCGCCAGCTCGGCCTGCAGTTAGGGCTCCCGCCGGAGATCGTCTGGCGTCACCCCTTCCCCGGCCCGGGGCTGGCCGTGCGATGCCTGGGCGAAGTGACCCGCGAAAAGCTGGCCGTGCTGCGCGAGGCAGACGCGATCGTGGTCGGCGAGATCCAGGCCGAGGGGCTGTACCGCGCCACCAGCCAGTCGTTCGCGGTGCTGCTGCCGGTGCAAAGCGTCGGCGTGATGGGCGACAGCCGCACGTACGAGAACACAGTCGCCGTGCGGAGCGTGAACACAGACGACTTCATGACCGCCGACTGGAGCCACCTGCCCCACGAGCTGCTAAGCCGGATCAGCACCCGGATCATCAACGAGGTGCAGGGGGTGAACCGCGTGGTCTACGACATCAGCAGCAAACCGCCGGCGACGATCGAGTGGGAGTAGTCCACGCGCGCGTCCCCCCCTCCCCTTTCAAGGAGAGGGGCCGGAGGATGGGTGCGCAGCGGAGAGAATGTCACGGATGGAAATCGATGCGGGGAGGCGTTCTTTAGAAGCGGCGATCGCTCTGCGCCAGCCCCCCGCCCCTAACCCCTCCCCCTGAAGGGGGAGCGGGATACGCGCTGGCTACTCGGCCTTGATGCGTTTTGCAGCGCGCACGATGTCCAGGAACTCTGCACGTTCGCCCTTGGGATCGTCACCCGTCGCACTCGCAGCGATCTCTAGCACGGCGTCGAGGGTGGCGTCCCCCGCGTACTCCGATCCCCTTAGCAGCATCCCGAACGACGCCACCGCGGCGGCGAACTGCGTGTACTTCGACGCCTCGGCGAAGCTGTTGCCTCCGTCCTTGACCGCCCATTCGAGCTTGCTGCTCGTGTCGCTCTCGGGCTGCTTGTAGCGCATCTTCAGGGTGAGTAGCTCGTCGCTCGGTTTGCCGCCCGCGTCAGCGGGGGCCTCTGGCTTTTTGGGTTGGTACTTGAGCTCGTCTACCTCGCCGGCGGGGACGCTCGCACCAGTGGGCACGATCTCGTAGAGCGCGGTGACGGTGTGCCCCGCGCCGATCTCGCCGGCGTCCTTTGTGTCGTCGTTAAAGTCTTCGGTGCGGAGCATACGGTTCTCGTAGCCCAGCAGGCGGTAGCCGGCGACTTGGGCCGGGTTGAACTCGACCTGGATCTTCACGTCCTTGGCGATGGTGACCAGCGTGCCGGTAAGGCCATCGACGAACACCCGGCGGGCCTCTCGCATGCCGTCGACGTAGTAGTAGCTGCCATTGCCCTTGTTGGAGACGGTCTCCATCATCGCGTCGTTCAGGTTCCCGCGGCCGAAGCCGCAGACTGAGAGGAATACGCCGGTCTCTTTGGCCTTCTCCTCGACCATCCGCTGCAAAGCGGCCGTGCTGGTGGTGCCGACGTTGAAATCGCCGTCGGTGCAGAGGATCACGCGGTTGCAGCCGCCGGCGATCTTGTGGTCCTCGGCGATTTTGTAGGCGAGTTCGATACCGGCGCCACCCGCCGTCGAGCCTCCCGCGGCCAACTGACCGAGCGCCGCCAGGATCTTGTCCTGCTGATCGCCCGGGGTGCTGTCGAGCGCCAGCCCCTCGCTGGACGCGTAGACCACGATCGCTACGCGGTCGTTCTCGCCTAGCTCGCGGACGAGCGCCTTGAACCCCTCAACCACCAGCGGCAGCTTGTTGGAGTCCTGCATCGAACCGGAGACATCAATCAGAAACACTAGGTTCGACAGCGGCCGCTTGTCGGCCGCCAGCTCGCGGCCCTTCAAGCCGATCCGCACCAACCGGTGCGTGGGCGCCCACGGGCAGCCGGCGACTTCGATGTGCGAAGCAAAGGGAACGTCTCCCCTCCCCCCCTGGGGGGAGGGGCCGGGGGAGGGGGCAGCCTCGGAATCAACCTCTGGCCCTGAATAGTCGTACCCAAAGTAGTTCACGAACTCCTCAAGCCGCACCGCATCGGGCGGCGGCAGCCGCCCACCCTCCAGCAGCATCTGTCGGACGTTGGCGTAGCTGGCGGTATCGACGTCGATACTGAACGTGCTGACCGCCCGCTCGCCGACCGCTTCCATGAACGGGTTCTCGTAGATGCGGTCGTACTTGTCGCCGCCGGCGTCGGGGCCTTGGCCTTCAATCTCAGAGAGGTCCTCAATTCTTCGATCGTGAATCCCGGTTGGCCCCGCGATGATGATGCGTGGGGTGACCATCATGCGAGTGCCAAGGTCCAAACCTTCAAATTCTACGCCGGCGTGGTACTGAACGTCATCTTGGAGGTAGTACGGCGATGGAAGCGACTGACCACCGTTCGCTTTGATGTCGAAGCCGCGGACCGTTGAAGAATTTTGCCTAGCCGCCCGCACCGCCGCTTGCTTCTCAAGATCTACGCTTGCGAATTTCTTCCGCCTCCGCGTCAGGTCCTCCCACACTTCCGGATCCGGATAGACCACCGAGACGTCTCCGGCACTCGCACTTGTAGACTCGTCGCCGTTCGCATTTGCCCGCGCAGCAGCCACATGGGCTTCGATGACCCGAGCCTTCTCTTCCTGATCAATTGGAACGCTGCGTTGCATCCATATCCGCTGCTTGTCTTCCGGTGATTCGATTTCCGACGTCTCGACCGGGGTGAATTTCAGAGCAACATCGCGCGGCGCTTCGCCATCCGATAGCTTTAAGCTCACACCGACAGCCAACAGCAGCGTCGCCGCCACGCCCCACGCCGCGTACCGGGGCCACCGTGTTTTGGGTTGCATTTCCATCGCGTCGTGCTCCGCGGACAAGGATAGAGAAGCCGCCTCCTCCGCCCAGCGGGCGGCGATGCGGTCGGACAAGTCGGGGGGAGACTGCCCACCAATCGCTTCGGCGAGCGCCAGGTCAACCAGCCGGTCGGCTAGGTCGTCGCGGTCGGGTGTAAGGTCGTCGTTCATGGCTGGCTCGTAGGTCAGGCTGTGCCTGACGTTGTGGCTGGTTTCGCGGGGCCGTGTCAGGCACAGCCTGACCTACCGTGCTGTATCCGTGCCGCCCGTGTCATCCGTGGTTAAACGTCGTTCCACGCACGCTTTGAGCAGCGCCCGAGTGCGACGGAGCAGCGTCTTCACGCCGTCTGGCTTCATGTCGAGCGCTTCGGCAATCGCGTCGCGGCCCGCGTTCTCTCGGTAGCACATCTCAACCGCCTGACGGGCGCGACCTTCGAGCTGCGCGACGCAGCCTCGTAGCGCACCGATCCACCCGCTAAGGCCATCGTCTTGGGCGGCCTCGGCCCAAACCGCGTCGGCTGCCTCGATTGCTGAGGTCTTGGGTTCTCGCTTCTGTTTGCGACGCAGCATCAAAAGCTTGTTTCGGGCGACGGTCCGCAGGTAGCCGGCGGTTTCTGCCGGCGAACGCTCCTGGAAGCCGTCTCGGGCCACGCTCAGGAAGGTCTCCTGCACCAAGTCTTCGGACTCCGCGGCCGCCGCCCCAAGGTAGCGCAGGTACCGCCACAGCCCCGCCTGGTGCTGGCAGACGAGTTCGGTCAGGGTCGTGGCGGGCTGGACGGTCACGGCCGGCGGCTGGATGGCGACGGGCATGGAAGTGGAGTGCTGTGGGGGGAGCAAAGGGTTCAACAATATCCGGGCCGGATGCCGCCTCCGACGGCGGCCTTGCAATCGGTACAGACGATCCAGCCGTTGGGTAAGTTCCTGTTCGGCCCGCGATGCCGGGACGATTGCAAGGGCCGCATGCGGTGGGCCCGCCCCGTTTGCGGATCGATGTATTTCGTGAGCTAGGCTTCGGAGAACCTGGAATCCTCTCCATCGATCGCAGCGAAATGCACACCAATCTCACCATCGGCGCCGGGCGCCCAGGCCGGCGGACCGACCGCCGCCGCGGCGCCGCGGTCACCGAGTTCGCCATCGTAGCGCCGGTCTTCTTCCTCGTCATCTTAGGGATGATCGAGTTCGGCCGCATGGCGATGGTGCAGCAGGTGATCACCAACGCCGCCCGTGAGGGCGCCCGCATCGCGGTGCTCGACGGCGCCACCAAGAACAAGGTTACCCAGCGGGTCGCCGACTACCTGGTTTCTGCGGGGGTCAACTCGGCGACCGTCGGGGTTACGCCCGACCCCCCCGATTCGGCGAAGTACGGCGAGTCGGTGTCCGTGAGCGTGTCGATCCCCTTTGCCGAAGTGAGCTGGCTGCCGACCCCACGCTTCATTGGCGGCCACGTGCTGCGTGCAGAATCTGTGATGAGGCGTGAGACGGTGGAATAGGCCGCTCCGATCGGTGGCGGTGAGCGGAATGGTTGTTGCCAAACGTTGCAAGAGAGAGCCATGAAAAAGAACCGAAAGTTCCGCGCCCGGTTGTTGGTAGACCGGAAGCTGCAGGGGGCGCTGCTGTGCCGTGTGGTGACGTATTGGTGCGTTTGTGTGGCGGCCATGATGCTGCTGGCCGGCGTGCAGGCCGCGCTATCGAGCCGAGAGGCCGGCTGGCCGCTGGTGATCAACCGGGCGATGCTGGCGTTTGGGCCGTCGCTGATCGCGGCGATGGTGCTGCTGCCGCTGGTGCTGTACGACGCGCTCCGCTTCAGCCTGAGCTTCGCCGGCCCCATGCGTCGACTGCGTAGTGAAGCGCGCCGCTTGGCCGACGGCGAGCGGGTCGCCCCCATCACGTTCCGCGGCGGCGACTACTGGTTTGAGCTGGCGGGCGAGTTTAACCGCATCTCCGCGGAGCTTTCTCGGCTCCGAGAAGAGCAATCCTCGCACGCCGCCCCCGCTGAACCATCTCCTGGCGCGGCTGAAACCGCCGGCCGCAGCTAGTCGCCCGCCGGGCGCCCCTCAAACCGACCCCCTTCCTGCGTTCGCGCCATGCACCGCTCCCCGAAAAGACCCGTCCCATTGAGCGCAGCGGGGCAGCCGCGTCGCGGCGCCGTGCTGGTGCTCTCCGCGATGCTCTTGGTCGTTGTGTGCGGGATGGCCGCGATGGCGATCGACGTCGGCTTTATGATGCTGATGAAGACGCAACTGCAGGTCGCGGCGGACGCGGGCGCGCTGGCGGCCGGGAATGCCCTGCACGAGTCGCGGCCTGAGGTCGTCGCGATCGGCCAAGACTACTGCACCCGTCACACCGCGGGGGGCAGACCGATCCTGCCCAGTGAGGCGCAGATCGAGATCGGCATCTGGGACGCGGCCACCGAGACCTTCTCCGCCAGCGCCGGCATCGGCAACGCGGTGCGCGTCACCTGCCGCAGGGACAACGAGGGGCTGTTCTTCGCCCGAGTGATCGGGTCGCAGAGCTTCAGCACCGAGGCCAGCGCAATCGCGATGGCGAACCCCAAAGACGTAGCCTTCGTGATCGACCTATCGGGGTCGATGAACGACGACACCGAGCCCGCGTGGGCCACCACCACCATCAACGGGGAGTTCGGCCCCCAAGGCTTCCCCGGCATCGGATCGGACTTGATGCAGGATGTTTACCAAGACCTAGGATTCGGCGCTTTTCCTGGGAGCGTTGAGTACCTGGGCGCCCCACTGGGCGTGCCCCAGGGGGACATGGCGTACGCAGAGATGACAAGCGACGTGGGTCCCCTGGCGGGAATGTCTGTTCTGGATGAGTACCGGATCCTTGCTGGCGACGACGAGCAAACGCGTCGCGAGAAGGCGTACCGCTGGATTATCGATACGCAGCTCAGCCGGCTGATGCCCCAGGCGCGTCCAGCGGCGACCCTTGCCAACTACGGGTACTGGGAGCGTTACATCGACTATGTGCTGAGCGGTTCGTATGTCGTCTCCCCGCAACCCCCTCCCCCCCCGCCGCCGCCGCCCAGCGACGATGACGATGACGATGACGATGACGACGATGATGATGATGATGACGATGATGACGACGACGAGGGCGACCCCCCTCCCCCTCCGCCGCCGCCGCCACCCTCCCCCCCGATCGGGTTTGTGCCTGCTTGGCCCGGGTTGGAACGCGCTGTTGATTCACCGCTCGGGGTGCTGGCGGTGCTGGGCGCCAACCGACTGGGGATCGCCCACGCGTCTCCCATGCTGCTGATGAGCCAGGTCTACGGGCCATCGGCCAACGGACCGGGGTTGCCCCGCGTTGGGGGGCTGTACGACCAGTACGAAGCCTGGGTCCCTCCGCAGCAGTCATACAACCGCATCTACAATTTTAACAATCCGAACCGCTCGAGCTTCCCGGCCGCAGACAGCGGCCTGCCCCACCAACTCCGCAACTACTTCGGCTATGTCACGTACGTCCAGTTCTTGATGGACCACGGACGGGACCTGCAACCCGACGACACGAACTACGTCGAGCTATCGACCCACAGCGACTACTGCCCGATGCACAACGAGTCGGTCGCCGGACGGGGCTTTAGCTTCCCCCCCCGCACGCAGCCGATGCACGCGGTACGGCGTTCGGTGATCGCGTCGATGGACGTCGTCGAGGAGCGGAATGTCGCAATCCCAAGCCATGGACACCGAGACCGGGTGGCGGTCGTCACGTTCGACACCACCGAAGGGAGCCGTGTGCACCACGGGCTCACGGCCGACTACCTGACGGCGATGCAATCGGTCGCCCCGCTGCAAGCGGTGGGCGACAAGGGGACAACCACGGCCACCGAATCGGGGCTGGCCCGCGCGCACGAGCTGCTGCGCCGACAGTCTGAGGGGGGGCAGGCGCGTGAAGGGGCGACCCGGATCATTGTGCTGCTGACCGACGGCATCCCCAACGCCTACGAGAGCTCCGAAGGCGCTATCGACGGCTTCGTGGCGGGGGGGTCGACCTCCGATAGCTACGGCGGGGGCTACTACTGGCTCGACGCCCCCATCATGCGGATCCACGCGATCGAGGCCGACGGGATCGACGTCTACCCGGTCGGGGTAGGCCTGGGCACCGACTACGACTTCATGGACCGCGCCGCACGCACGGGGGGCACCGGCGGCGACTCTGGCGGCAGCCGCCGCGGCAGTGGCAACCCGGCAGAGTACGAGTCGGTGCTGACCCAGATCTTCCGAGAGATCATCTCCACCCCGACCGGAAGGCTGGTGGAATAGAGGGGGGCCGGGCTTCGGCCCCCCGCCCGGCAAACGTCGATGGCCCGCAAAGCCGATCCGATTGAGCAAACACCTCTAAGCCGACCCGCGAGGCAATCGTGAGCTAGGCTTTTGGTATCCGAGCAGTTCTCTGCCCGGCGCTCATCTTTTTCGGACACGAGGCGCTGTTGTATGCGGATTGCCTCTCGAAGCTCGAACAACCGTCGTCGCGGGGTCGCCGCGATGGAGTTCGCGGTCTGCCTGCCGGTGCTGGTGACGCTGGTGTTCGGCTCCTTCCAAGCCTGCGACATGCTGTTCCTGAAGCACGCGGTGACCACCGCCGCGTACGAAGGGACGCTCGCGGCCGCCAAGAGCAACGCAACCACCGAGTCGGTTTGCAACGCCGCCAGGCAGGTGCTTACGGCGATGAATGTTCACGAAGCGACGGTCAGCACGCTGCCGCTGGGGGTAGACGTCGCCAACGTGCCCCCGGGAGAGATGCTGACCGTGGTGGTCAACGCGCCGGTCGGGCCGAACCTGTTCGGACCGGTCATTTTCGTCCCCTCAACACAGGCCGAGACGCGGGGCGTGACCATCCGCTGATGGCGGCCGCACGACCGCATCCTCCTCTCACCCGCATCGCTCAACCAACCGGGGTCCGGGCGGCGCAGGCCGCCCGCCGGGGCGCACCCTCCTCACCCTGTCACCTCGAGCCCGCCGTATGTTCCGCCCTCAATCGCGTCGTCGTCGTGGCGCCATGCTGCCGCTGATCGCGGTGCTGTTGCCGGTGCTGGTGTTGTTCCTCGGCTTCGCCGTAGACGTGGCCCACATGCAGAACACGCGGATGCAGCTCCGCCTGGCGACCGACTCCGCGGCAAGGGCCGCCGCGAGCACGCTCTCCCGCACCGACAGCCTGAGCCAGGCGCGGACCGCCGCACAAGACGTGGCCAACGCCAACATGGTGGCCGGGCTGCCGCTGAAGGTGCGGAGCGAGGAGGTCGAGTTCGGTCGTTCGGAGCCAGACGCCAATGGCAAGTTTGTGTTCACGTCCGGCGCCTCACCGCCGAACTCCGTGCGCGTGCTGGGGCAGAAGACCAACGGATCGGACTCCGGGTCGGTGCCGCTGTTCTTTGGCCGGCTCGTGGGCGCCTCGAGCTTTGAACCAACGTTCACGGCCACCGCGAGCTTCATCAACGTCGACATCTGCTTGGTGCTCGACCGATCGACGTCGATGAAGGTGAACATCGACTCGTCCGAGTCGGGGCTGTACACCAACGACACGAGGTTCTGCAAACCGCCGTTCGGGGACACGCGGTGGGCCGCGGTGGATCGGGCGGTTCGGGTGTTCACCGACGCGATCGACCGGAGCAAGGCCGATGAGAAAGTGGCCCTAGCAAGCTATTCCAGCGACTTGAGCAAGACCCTGCCGGGATACTGCGGCGTGTCGAACCGCGCGGCGACGCTGGACGAACCGCTCACCAGCGACATCCCCCGGATCGACAGCGCCCTTGCCACGATCACTGGAAATGTCTGGAACGGGAACACGAACATCGAGGCCGGCATGCGCGAGGGGGTCAAGGCGCTCACCGACACCTCGCGTGCTAGGCAGAGCGCCGAGAGGATCATGATCGTGCTGACCGACGGGGCCGAGAACGAGGGGAGCGCCGAAGCGGCCGCCCAGGCGTGTGCCGACCAGCGGATCCGCGTCCACGCCATCACCTTCGGCGACTTCGCCAATCAGGACGCGATGAAGCGCGTGGCCAGCGTCGGCCGGGGGCAGTTTTTCCACGCCCCCGACCCGACCCGGCTCGAAGAGATCTTCCGTGAACTAGCCGGCCAAGTCGCGCGGCTCACCGAGTAGGAAACACCCCCATGCGCAGCCGCACCCGACACCACCCGCCCCGACGCGGCGCCACCGTCGTGGAGTTTGCGCTCACGGCGCCTCTGCTGTTCATGTTCGCCTTTGCGTCGATCGAGTTCAGCCGCGCGAACATGCTGGTCCACACGGCCAAGATCGCGGCGACCGAGGGGGCCCGCAGGGGGATCGTGCCGGGCGCCACCGCAGAAGATTGCCGGGCCGCTGCGCAGGGAGAGCTCGACATCCTTGGCTTCGTCGGCGGCACGGTAACCGTGACGCCCGCGACCATTTCCGACGCGACGCCCGAGGTAAACGTGACCGTTTCCGTGCCGGTCGACGTCCGGAACGGGTACGTCCTCCCCCGGTTCTTCCTGGGGAGCACGGTGACCCGTTCGATCAACCTGCAACGCGAAGTGACCGACTTTAATTAAGGCCCTGAAACCGCTAGTTCAACAGGGTGCTAGGCGCCGGCCGTGATCGCTTCGGCGGCACGCCAGCCCGCGGCGCTACGCTCAACGCGGTGGTAGAGGGTGTCCCGCTCGATCGGATCGCGGCCCGCCTCGCGGATCACTTGCTCGATGTCCGCGACGCTCATCACCTCGGGGGTGGTGGCGCCCGCGTCGTGGTAGATCAGCTCGTGACGCACGGTGCCGTCGATGTCGTCGGCGCCGTAGGCCAGCGAGATCTGGGCGGTCTCGATCCCAAGCATGATCCAGTAGGCCTTGATGTGGTCGATGTTGTCGAGCATCAGCCGTGCGATGGCCATCTGTCGCAGGTCGACCAGCGCGGAGGGCTTGGTGATGTTGCGCTCGGCGCCCAGCTTGGTGTTCTCCGGGTGGAACGCCAGCGGGATGAACGTCTGGAAGCCCTTCGTCTCGTCCTGTAGCTCGCGCAGCCGCACCAGGTGGTCGATGCGGTGGTAGGGCTGCTCGATGTGCCCGTACAGCATGGTGCAGTTGCTGCGAAGACCGAGCGCGTGGGCCTCGCGGTGGGTCTCGAACCACCGCCGGCTATCGGCCTTGTGCTCGCAGATTTGGTTGCGGACCTCGGGGTGGAAGATCTCGGCGCCCCCACCGGGGAGGCTCCCCAGGCCCGCCTCGATCATGTCCTCCAGCACCCAACGGACCGGCTTCTTCGTGAGCCGGCAGAACCAGTCGATCTCTACGGGCGTCCACGCCTTGAGGTGGAGCGTGGGGTAGGCGTCGTGCAGCACCTGCACGACCTGGCGGTACCAGTCGTACTTCGCTTGGTGGTGCAAGCCGCCGACGATGTGCAGCTCGGTGCACCCGTTGTCCACCGCTTCTTGCCCGCGGGCCAAAACCTGCTCGTCGTTCATCCAGTACCCCTTGGGGTCGCGCAGATCGGAGCGGAACGCGCAGAACGTGCAGCGGTAGAGGCAGATGTTGGTGGGGTTGAGGTGGGTGTTGATGTTGTAGTAGCCGGCGTTGCCGTTCTTGCGCTCGCGCACCAGGTTGGCTAGCTCGCCAAGCTCGGGGAGCGCCACCTCGGGCGATTCGAGCACGAGGCCGTCGTCGAACGACAGTCGCTCGCCGGCTTCGATCTTTTCGCGGATGGGGGCGAGGATGGGGGAGGATGTTCGGAGCATTTTTTGGTGAGGCAAAGTTGGTCTTTCGCGGAGGCGCAGAGACGCGGAGGAACGAACTATTTATCTCTGCGTCTCAGCGAGAGTTTTTCAGATCAGCAAATCTACGCACACAACCGCAAGCAGCCCCAGGCTGATCACTGCGTTGACGTTGAAAAAGGCGACATTTACGCGGTCGAGGTCGTTGGGGCGGACGATGGCGTGCTCGTACGCCAGCAGCAGTGCGACGCCGCCGACGGCCGTCCAGTAGAGCCAACCCAGCGGGGGGTAGACCAGGGGGAGCGCCGCCAGGGCCAGCACCGTCAGCACATGGCACGCGGCGGCAAGTCGCAGGGCGCCGCGGACGCCCAGTTTGGCGGGGATGCTGTGCAGGCCGGCGGCACGGTCAAATTCGGCGTCCTGGCAGGCATAAATCACGTCAAATCCAGTCACCCAGAACAGCACCGCGGCGCCCAGCACGAGGGCCGGCAGTAGGTCGAGAGGGTTCGTCATGACTGCTTCACCCCGGATGGCGATCCACGCCGCCACCGGCGCCAGCGCGAGCGCAAGCCCGAGCCAGACGTGCGCCAGCGCCGTAAACCGCTTGGCGTAACTGTACCCCAGCAACACCAGCAGCACCGGCGCACTGAGGTACAACGGCAACCGGTTCGGTCGGAACAGCAGCGTGCTGGCGATGAACAACGCGGCGCTGACCACCGCAAAACTAGCCACCTGCCCAACCGTCAGAATCCCCGCCGGCAGATGCCGCTTCACCGTGCGCGGGTTGGCGCCGTCGATCCGTCGGTCTACGAGCCGGTTAAACGCCATCGCGGTGCTGCGGGCGAAGACCATACAGAGGAGGATGCCGAGGAGCTCTTGCCAGCGGATGGCGTCTGCGATGTTTTCAAGCGGGTTCGGCAGCACACGGGCGCCGCCGGCAATATGACCAAGACTATGACCTCCGAATGCAGAAATGCCGAACACTTTGCCCGGTATCGGAGTTCCGACAACGATGCCTGTGTCCTCCCACGCCCGCAGCCACCACGCCATCACGGCACTCATGAGCGCAAACGGCAACGCAAACACCGTGTGGCTGAAGCGGATGAGCGACAGGAAGTGGCGGATGACTTGTAGCATTCGTGAGCCCCGGAGGGGCGACGGCATATAGCCAGGGGCGCAAGACCCTGGAGAAGGTCGTTCGGTTTATCGTAAGCCCCGGAGGGGCGACGGCGCTTTTTCAAGCGAAATGCGCCGTCGCCCCTCCGGGGCTACTGTCTGGCGCGGCGAATGCTTCCCAGGGGCTCGCGCCCCTGGCTATGGGCCGTCGCCCCTCCGGGGCTCTTCCCCCCAGCGTTTCATCAGTGCGTTCCGCACGCCGAGCTGGTCGCAGATCCGTGCGACGACAAAATCAACCAAGTCCGCGATCGTCTCCACCCCGTGGTACCAGCCCGGCGCCCCCGGCAGCACCACGGCGCCCGCTTCGGTGGCGCGGCGCATGTTGTCGATGTGCGTCAGCGACACCGGCGCCTCGCGTGGCACCAAGATCAGCTTGCGGCGTTCCTTGAGGGCCACCTCGGCGGCACGCTGGATCAGGTTGCCCGCGGCGCCCGCCGCGATGGCGCTCAGCGTCGTGCCGCTGCACGGGCAGACCACCGTGCCGGCCGTGAGGAACGAGCCGCTGGCGATCGGCGCCATGAAGTCTTGATGGTGGTGGCAAACCAGCTTTCCCGGCGACGGTTCCGCCACGGGGTTGCTACCCGCGAGCAACGGGACGCGGCCGATCGCCAGGTCGGCGGCCTCTAGCTTATTGAGGTCGAGCCGGATGCCCAATTCCTGCTCCACCACGGCGGCGCCCGACGGGCTGACGGTGAGATGCACTTCGTGCCCGGTGTGCAGCAGCACGTCGAGCAGACGCACCGCGTACACGGCGCCGCTGGCGCCCGTGATGCCTAAGACGATGGGGAACGTTGTAGGGTGCATGGAATGCACCAGCGGGGGTGCAGACGTGGTGATGGGATGTGTGTCCGGGGCTGGTGTACTGCGTACACCCTACTTTGTGCCGACGTACAGCGTCGCTACGCCAAACGTCAGCGGGTAGAACGTGCAGTCCTTGAATCCGGCTGCCTGCATCCGCTCGACCAGCGCCTCGTACTCGTAGAACTGCCCCACGCTGGCCGGCAGGTATTCGTACGCGGCGCTGTTGTTCCGCATCACGGCTTGGCCGATCCGTGGAAGGACGTTCCTAAAGTACCAACCGTACACGCTCCGCAGCGGTTGCCGGCGCGGCGTGGTGAACTCCAGCACCGCCAGCCGGCCGCCGGGGGCGAGCACGCGGGCCATCTCGCGCAGGCCCGCGTCGGTGTCCGCTACGTTCCGCAGGCCGAACGCCACGCTGACGATCTGGAACTCGTTGTCCGGGAACGGAAGCTGTTGGGCGTCTGCCTCGACCCAGGTCACCCGGCCCGGCTTGTCTTTTTTTCGGGCGAGGTCGAGCATCTCGGGGCAGAAATCGGCCCCCGTTACTTCCGCCCTGCCCTTCGCGGCCCGGTCGTACGCCAGCGCCAGGTCGCCGGTGCCGGTACAGAGGTCGAGGATGGGTCGCCCAGCCAACGCGCCCGTGTCCGCGGGGGCTGCCTTGCGCACGGTAAACCGTCGCCACAGCCGGTCGATGTTCATCGACAGCAGGTGGTTCAGCAGGTCGTACCGGGGAGCGATCTCGCCAAACATCTGACGGACGCGCTCGCCCGACTTGTCCAGCGGTGGGTCGGGCGATGGGTGGGCGACTGCTTCCGGCATCAGGCTTTGAGCATCGTGGTCTCGTGATTCCGCTACAATCTCGTGAGCCTATCCGGCCCGAGCGTCGCCGAAAAGGCGATGCCGTCCCCGCTCCGCCCAGCAAATCCCGCCATGCCAGCCCGGCTCGCCGTTCACTACCTGCCTCAGTTCGTCCCTGAAACCGATCTCGCCGGCGCCACCGTGGTGATGATCGACCTGCTGCGGGCCTCCAGCACCATCTGCCAGGCCCTGGCGAATGGCGCCTCGGAGGTGCTGCCGTTTGTGGAAGTGGACGAAGTTTTGCGGGCCGCGGATGGCCGCGACCGCTCTGCCGTTCTGCTGGGGGGAGAGCGCGACGCCCAACCCCCCGAGGGGTTCGACCTGGGGAACTCTCCGCTGGACTATACCCCCGACCGCGTTTTTGGCCGCCAGGTATTGTTTACCACCACCAACGGCGCCCGGGCCCTGTGGCACGCCCGGCTCGCCAGCCGGGTGCTGGTTGGGTGTATCCGCAACCTTTCGGCGGTCGTCGACTCGGTCGCCGCGGACCAAGACGTGCACCTGCTGTGCGCGGGCACGGCCGGCCACGTGACCCGCGAAGACCTGCTGGCGGCCGGCGCCATCGCGGCGGAACTGCAGAAACACGAGGGGCGGGAAGCCAGCGACCCGGCGCACGCAGCGATCGGCGAGTGGCAGGAACTGCTGACCACCGCCCGCGCCCTGGAGCGGACGCCGAGCCAGCAGCTCGCCGACGAGCTACGCGGCGTGCCCCACGGGCAAACGCTGGTCGGCCTGGGGTACGAGGCCGACCTCGATTATTGCGCAGAGATCGACGCACTTTCGATCGTCCCGATCTTCGACCCCGCAACCGGCGTCATCCGCCCGGCGTAGCAGAGCAAGAATACATCTCTCGCAGAGGCGCAGAGACGCAGAGGAAAACTCCAAAGCTCTGCGCCTCCGCGCCTCTGCGAGAGTCTTTATCTAGGCGCTTCCGGCCGGTTGCCGGTAGACTCCTGAGCTGTCCCAATCCACTCTGCCCCAGCCCCTCGCGTCTCGTTATGGACATGGAAAAAGTCGTCTCGCTCTGCCGCCGCCGCGGGTTCTTGTTCCAGTCGAGCGAGATCTACGGCGGCCTGAACGGCTTCTGGGACTACGGGCCGCTGGGGGTCGAGCTGAAGCGGAACGTCAAGGAGGCATGGTGGCGCGACATGGTCGCCACGCACGACGACCTGGGCACCCTGCCGGGCGCCCCCAGCCCGTACGACATGGTCGGCATCGACTGCACCATCATCATGCACCCGCAGGTGTGGAAGGTGAGCGGGCACTACGACCTGTTTATCGACGAGATGGTCGATTGCCGCACCGAGGGCTGCAAAGGCCGGTTCCGCGTCGATCACCTGGCCGGCAGCGAGTGCCCGCTGAAGCCGAGCAAGCCGGCCGGCGGCAGCGACAAGTGCAGCCTGACCGAGCCGCGCGAGTTCAACCTGATGTTCAAGACCACCCTCGGCGCCCTCGGCGGCGAAGAAGACACGGCCTACCTCCGCCCCGAGACGGCCCAGGGGATCTTCGTCAACTTCAAGAACGTGGTCGACAGCAGCCGGGTGCGGGTGCCGTTCGGCGTGGCCCAGCAAGGCAAGAGCTTCCGCAACGAGATCACGCCGCGGAACTTTACGTTCCGGTCGCGTGAGTTCGAGCAGATGGAGATCGAGTTCTTCTGCCATCCCGACACGTCGCGTCAGTGGTACGAGTTCTGGCGCGACCGGCGGATGCAGTGGTACAAGGACCTCGGCCTGGCCGGCGACCGGCTGCGGCTGCGCGACCACGACCCGGACGAGCTGTCGCACTACTCCACCGGCACGGCCGACATCGAGTACGCCTTCCCGTTCCTCTCCGAGGGAGAGTACGGCGAGCTCGAGGGGATCGCCCACCGCGGCGACTTTGACCTCCGCAGCCACATGGAGGGGAAACTCGACCCCAAGACCTGTCCCCTGACCGTTGAGCAGGGCGACGACGGCAAGCCCCGCCACCGCGGCTCCGGCCGCGACCTCACCTACCGCGACGACCTGACCAACGAGCGGTTCACGCCGCACGTGATCGAGCCCTCCGCGGGCGCGGACCGGGCGACGCTGGCCTTCTTGTGCGAGGCGTACACCGAGGACGAGGCGCCCGACGAGAAGGGGAAAATGCAGACCCGCACGCTAATGCGGTTCCACCCAAGGATCGCCCCGATCAAGGCGGCCGTGTTCCCACTGGTGAAGAAAGACGGCATGCCCGAGGTCGCCCAAGACCTGTACAAAGCGCTGAAGAAGAAGTTCCCCGCGGTCTACGACGCGGGGGGCGCGGTCGGCCGCCGCTACCGCCGCCAGGACGAGATCGGCACGCCGTACTGCATTACGATCGACGGGCAGACGCTGCAGGACCAGACGGTGACGATCCGCGACCGCGACTCGCTGGAGCAAGTGCGGGTGAAGCTGGACGACACGGTGGCGGAAGTGGAGCGGCGGATCACCGCGCTATAGGGGTGGGTGCCTGGGGTCGAAGCGAAGCGGAGCCCCCAGGCGGTTGCCACTGAGTGGCGGTAGTAGTTCGAGCCACTGCTGGGGGCTCAGGCTATCGCCTTCGACCCCAGCCACCCGGCGCTCGATAGAAGGAGTCGTTCGCCAACGGTCACGCCCCTCTCCCTTTTGGAGCAATCTCGTGGCTACCAACGATCCACTCGACGCCGACGCCGATCCGTTTCGGCCACCTGCAATCCCTACGCTTGTCGGTTGCCTGCACTGCGGCGAGGAGTACGACAGCTACCAGATCGAGTGGCGGGTCGAGAACTGCGGCGACGGCCGTTCTCGCGGCTTTTGGTGCTGCCCAATGGAAAACTGCGACGGCCGGGGGTTCGGGTTCGACATCTTTCCCGTGGACCCGGAGTACCGCGACGAAAACGGGGAGACGATGTGGGTGGACGACGACGAGAACGACTCCGAACTCGACGAGGGGCTCGACTCCGCTGACCCACTAGAAGGCGGGCGGAACGACGGCGGGGATGCTGATGACGACTTGCTACCGTGGTAGGTGGGACGCCAAGGTAGCCGGCCGCCACGTCCACGCTCGCGTGGACATGCAACAATTTTCGGACGGTGACGTTACCGAGCCACACATGCCCACGGCTAGCGTGGCGCATAACGCCCGGCTCCCAACGTCAGACGCGTCGGTCACAGCTTCGGCGGCGGACGCCGCTCCTTCCTCGGCGGGACCGGTTCTTCCCGCATCGGCCGAGGCATGTTGGCGTTGGCCTCGCGGCGGGCCAGCCGGCCGGCGAGATCGCGGAACTCTTCGCGCCACTCCCAGCCCAGCGGCGTGGCCAGCTCGCGTTGGGCTAGCAGCGCCCACGGGGTCCCTTCGTGCTGCTTGGCGACCCCTTCGAGATACGCGATCGCCTTCTCGGCTTCTTTGGAGAGCACGCTGCCCGAGCTGATGTTGTCACTGGGGCGCAGCACCCAGGTGTCGCTCTTCTTGTCCTTGAAGGCCATCCCCATCTTCGCCTGGGCCAGCATCGTGTTGTAGCCCTCGGTGCGGACCTGGGCGGCCATCGCGCGGCCGATCGCCAGGTCGAAGCCCGCCTGCCAGCGTGGCTCCGAGAGCGTCCTGCGGCCCGGTTCGCCCTGCTGCAGCGTGCCGACCAGCCGTTCGAGCCGGGGCTCCAGCACCGCCGCGTCGCGCTGGGCGCGGGTCAGCGATTCGGCGAACTGCGCCTCTTCGAGCTTCGGGAAATCGAGCCGGACGTCTTCCATCGGCTCGGTGAGCGACAGGTTGGCCGCCTGCACCAGGGCCGCTTTGGCGCGGTTGTTCGAAAGGTTTCTCTGGTACTCGGCGACCGACACGTAGTCGGGGCGGTAACGCCGCATCACGCGCTCGTCGAAGAACCGGCTCATGTAGGTCGCCATCGGCGAGGTCTGCCACGGCTGCACCTCGCCCCCCATCGTCCTGTTGGGGTGCACGGTGAAGTAGACGCCGCCGGTCTCGTAGCAGAGCCGGGTCAGGGCGAACGGGCCGAATCCGGAGTCCAGCGTCTCGTCGTCGCGTTGCCCTAGGAACCGCAGATTGATTCGCTCGGGAACAAGCGACTCGGGCCCCTGCTCGACTGCTACCCGCTGGGGCGACTGGTCGTACATGGGGTCGGGGTCGATGTACTTGACAAACGCTTCGCGCTTACCGAAGGGCGCCGGCACGCCCACCACGTAGACCGGGATCTCTAGCTTCCGACACAGATCGACCGTCTCGTCCACGCGGCCGACGTCGTTGCCTGCCTCGTCGGAGAAGACCACGATCATCACGTTCCGCCGCGGCGACTTGAGCCGGTAGTTGCGGTACTGGTTCGCCACGGTGCCGACCGCGGTGAAGATGTTCTCGACCCCCGCGTCGTCGTCCTTGATCGCCCGCACGGCGGCCTGGATCTCTTCTAGGTTGTCGGTCGGCTCGGGCGTGAGCAGCGTGCTCCCTTTGCCGAACGAAGCAACGGCCGTGAGCAGCGGCTTGTCTTTGTGCTTGGCGAACGCGGGGTCGCCCGCTGCGGCGATCACGCCGAGCTGCTCGTAGATGTGGTCGAACCGCTGCGCGATCTCTTCGCGTTGCGGCTTCAGGCTCCCCGACTGGTCGAAGAGCCAGACCACGAGCGTGGGCCGCTGATCGATGGACGTGAGGATTTCTTGCGTGATCCGGTCCACGGCGCCGGCCGCGCCCGTGGCGCCCACGGCGCCTACGCCCTTGACCAGCATGTCGTCGGTGACGGTGGGGCTGGTCATCACCGGCTCGGTGATCTCAAACGCCTCAACCGTGCCGGTCAGCGCCGTCGGCTCGATCTTCAGCAGCACCTCGGACACCATGTCGGGCAGCGGCGCCGAAGGGGCGGCGTCCGAGGCGCCGGCGTCCGCTAGCGCGCCGATCTGGTCTTCTGTTTCATTCGAAAAGCGGAACTCCTCGGGCAGCAGGTCCTCGATCGGCTCGACCGGCGTGGCGGAGAGGATCGGTCGTCGGTCGCTGGGGAGGATCGCCGTCAACGCCGCCAGCAGGAACAACACCGCCAAGTGCACCGCGAAGCTGAGCGCCCAGGCGCCGGTTTCGCCGTCGACGAGCGTGACGGGCGAATCGGGCTCGGCCGGGCCCGCCGGCTGCGGGGGCGCGTTCGGAGGATTTCTTGCGGGGTTGGGCATAGGCCTACGGAGAAGCAGACGGGGGCTTCCTTTATTCTTCGCTATTTCCAGGTGAGATGCAACAGAATCGCTGGCGGCAGCGACCGCCTTCTTCGACTATAATCAAGCGAAAGACGACCCCTTTTCGCCCTTCGATTGAGAGATTCTTCCACATGCGCCCAAAAATCTGTTGCGTGGCTGTGGTGCTGACCCTGCTGGCGGTGGCCCCCCCCTGTGCCGCCGCGCCGCGTGGCAAGGCAGAGCCCGCCCAGATCATCGACCTGCTGACCAAGGACGGCGTGACGCTAAAAATCACGTACTACCAATCGCCCGGCGGAAAAGATTCGGCCGTGGTGGTGCTGCTCCCCGACCTGAAGGACTCTCGCGGGCTGATGACCAGCATGGCGACGCGGCTCCAGTCGCCGGGGCCGGCAGACGCACACAAGCCGATGGCGGCCGTGACCGTCGACCTCCGCGGCCACGGAGACAGCGTCAGCCGCGTGCTGGCCAGTGGCCGGACCGGGGAGATCAGCGCGTCGCGGCTTCGCAAGTCGGACTACGTAGCGATGGTGCTTGAGGACATGGAGGCCGTGCGTCGCTTCTTGGTGGAAAAGAACGACTCGGGCGAGCTGAACCTCAACCGTCTGGCGATTGTCGGCGCGGGCCTGGGGGCTTCCGTAGCGACCAATTGGGCGGCCCGCGACTGGTCGGCCCCCCCGCTGGCGGTGGGCAAGCAAGGACAAGACGTGAAGACCCTGGTGCTGGTGTCGCCCAGGTGGAACTTCAACGGCCTGACGATGCAGGACGCCCTCCGCCAGCGCGGGGTCGCCAGCGACGTTGCTTTTATGATCCTCTACGGGAACGAGGACCGCAAAGCGGCCTCAGACGCACAGCGCGTCTACGACCAATTGGCCCGCAGCCGCCCCGCCGTGAGTCCGGACAGCAAAGAGCCCTCGGACTTGATGAAGGTCGACACGGCAGAGACCAGGCTGCAGGGGACACAGTTCATGAAACAGGGTGGCGCCCAGGTCGAGGACCTGGTGATCCGTTTCATCTCGAAGCACACCGTCGAGCCGAACTACCCGTGGACCGACCGGCCGTAGCGGTAGTCGCTCGCGAGCGCCAGCGCCGCTGCGAACAACAGCATCGAGCACCCCAGCAGCCCGACGGCCACCGGGAACAGAACGGAAGCAAATGGGGCGAGGACAAGACTCATAGCACGACTCCTTGCGAGTTGAAAAGGTTTCGCCTGCGTGATGAAGTTGATGTTAGCCGACCGACGCGCTGGCACGGCGCGCGTTCCCTTCGGTTTCGCAGCTCTTTTGTGGGAGCCGCGCGTCTCGATCGGCACAGCCGTCGAGGTCCTGCGTTACAGATTTCCTGAGACGCATTGAACGCACGGACCGAGCCGACAGCGCCCGCGGCTAACGCGCGCCCGAAGGCTGCGGCGCCGCTACCACGCAGTGTCCGCCGACGTCGGCGCGAGGAGCCGAGCGCGCGGCGGCTCTGCCTCGTCGCCGCCACGCCATTGCCGCACGGGTTCTAGGCTGTCGCCCACGACCGACCCCTGCACCACGCGGGCAGACGACGGCGCGATGATTTCAACGCCGATCGGCAGCAGCTCCGGGTGGCTCAGCACCGATCGGTTGGCCTCGTACAACGCGGGCCAGAGTTCGGCCGATCCGAGGTAGCGCTCCGCGAGCTTGGGGAGCGTGTCGCCGTCGGTAAGCACATGGGTGCGGGAGCCTTGCTCGTCGCCCGACGCGCCCGGGGGCTGGTTCCACGGCTGCCGCGACGCGACGCGGTGCTCGGGCCCCGGCGCCGGCGGCCGGTTCGGAGCCGGCTCGTGCTGTTTCAACGCCAGGGGCGCCGTCGACTCGTTGAGTAGCTGCGGGGGCTGCCGATCCCAGGGGCTCGCAACCGCGCCGCTGCCGCCGCCCCAGGCGTTCTCCGGCGCGGCCGCCGGCAGGTCGGGCATATAGGGCAGGGGCGCCGCGGCGTACCAGGCTTCGGCCGTCGGGGCGGCCTGGGGCGCCTGGCGATCGGGGGCGGGGTTCGGCGAGACCGGTTCTAGGTGTGAACGATCGAGCGTCGCAACCGCGGGGGTGACAAAGTTGTCGCTGAACTTGGAAGAGCTCAACTGCCAGGGGTCGAGCGGCGCGGGGGCTTCTGCAAGCTCCAGACCGCCGGGCCTTGCTTCGCGAAGTCCTTCGAGCCCGGCGAGCTGCTCAAGGGCGTTGGCGGCCCAGTCCGCGGAAGGGGCCGATAGCTCTGTAGCGGCCGGCGGCGCCGCGGGGAGCGCGAAGCGGTCCCAGAACTCTGGTCCGGGGCTGGGTGGGCCGAACGCCTTGGCGCCGACGAAGCCGGCGACCACCAGGACAAGTGCGAACAGACTCTTAGCGGCAAGCGTCACGTGCGAGCTCCATGGTGCGAGCGCAGCGCAACCCGATCCGTTGGGGCGATGCCGCTCTGCTTTGCTTGGATTCGTCCGTGAACCACTCCGCGACCGGCGGCGCATGCCGCTGGTCTCGGGGCCTTCACCTAATGCATCGTCCAGCAGGGCCGACCAACCGCAACGCGGTCCGCGTGAGTGGGCAAAGAAAAACCGGCGCCCCGCGAAGGGGCGCCGGTTGGGAAGAACTTAGGTCCTCTACGGCCGGCGTCAGGCGGCCGAAGCGCCGGCCGGCTTCCGCTCGGTCCCCTCGGTGCCGGCGAGCGTCAGCAGCAGGGGCGCCGCAATAAACACCGTGCTGTAGGTGCCGGCAATCACGCCGACTACCAAGGCGAACGCGAAACCGTGGATGCCCGAACCGCCGGCAAAGTACAGGATCACCACCACGATCAACGTGGTGAGCGATGTCAGCAAGGTCCGGCTGAGCGTCTGGTTCACGCTGAGGTTGATCATGTCCTTGGTCAGCCGGGGGCTCTTGCCTTTGACTTCACGGATGCGGTCGAAGATGACGATCGTGTCGTTCAGCGAGTAGCCGATGATCGTCAGCAGGGCCGCCACGATCGTCAGGCTCACTTGGAACGGATCGATCTGGATCGCTGAGGCCAGCGCCGGAACGCCCGTCGCGATGTAGTAGGAGAGGCCCAGCGCGCCCAGCGTGACTAGCACGTCGTGCACCAGCGCCACCACGGCGGCGACGCCGTAGGCGATGTTCTGGAACCGGAACCAGATATACCCAACGATCCCCAACAGGCTCACCAACATCGCTTCCAGGGCGGTCCATCGCATGTCGCCGGCGACCTTGCCGCCGATCTTGTTCGCCAACGGGAAGATCGGCTCATTGGTCATCGTGTCGGCCAAGCGGTCGGCCGTGGCCGCGAGCTGGGCGGGCTCGACCCCACCAAGGCGGATGGTCCAGACCTTGAAGCGCTGGCTGCTGCCTTCGGTATAGCCCGGCGTGGTCACGACCGGCTCGAGCCCCTTGATGCCTTCGGCCGCCAGCGCCGTGCGGACGCGGTCGGTGAGGGCGTCGTGGCCAAGGCCGTCGTCGTCGGAAAAGCCTTCGGCGTTGTTGAACTTGACGTCGATCTCGGCGCCCTCAACGCCGCCGGCGGCGTAGGGCTTGGCCTCACCCGGCGCCACGGCGTAGGTCTTGAGCTGGTCGCCGAACGCGTCGCTAAGCACCTCCTTGACCCGGTCCGGATCGTCGATACTGGTCGTCACGGTAAACCGCGTCCCGTCGGTGCCGCGTTCTACGACGGTCAGGTTCGCATCGGCCAGCTCTGTCTTCTTCAGCGCTTCGGTGACCTCGCGTTGGTTCGACGGCGCCGATTCGTCGAGCGCCATCGTCACGCTGGCCCCGCCGGTGAAGTCGATGTCGAGCAGCCCGTCGCCCCGCATGACGACCGCGGTCATCCCGGCGCCGATCACCAGCAGAGAGAACACCGAGGCCGCGTAGCACTTGCCGAGGAAGTCGATGTTGGTGTCGCCGATGATACGGCTGAACTTGAGGTCCTTGATCCAGCGGCGGCGCTCGGCGATGTCGAACACCAGCCGCGAGCAGAAGATGGCCGTGAACATGCTCGCCAGGATGCCAATCACCAGCGTCACGGCGAAGCCCTTCACCTGGTCGGTGCCGATGGCGTACAGCACAGCGCCGGTTATCAGCGTGGTGAGGTTGGAGTCGACGATTGTGGTGGTCGCACGGCCGAACCCGTTGCGGATGGCCATCCGCAGCGAAGCGCCGCGGGAGAGCTCTTCGCGGATCCGCTCGAAGATCAGCACGTTAGCGTCGACGCTCATGCCGACCGTCAGCACCAAGCCGGCCAGACCCGGCAGCGTAAAGGCGGCCTTGATGAGCACCATCACGCCCAGCACGATCAGCAGGTTCATCGCCAGCGCAAGGCAGGCCACCAGGCCGGCGAAGCGGTAGTAGAACAGCATGAAGACCAGAACCGCGGCGAGGGAGACAGCGATCGCCTGGCTCCCTTTCTCGACCGTGGTCTTGCCGAGTGTGGGGCTGATCACCTCTTCGCTGATCGGCTCCTTATTGAGCGCCGCGGGCAGGCTGCCCGCGTTGAGGATGCCGACGGTGACATCGACCTCTTCTTTGTTCATGCCGGTGATCTGACCGCGGCGGTCGATCGGCGAGTTGAGCGACGGCGCCTGACGCAGCTTGTTGTCCAGCAGCACGCCGAGCCGGCGGCGGAGCTGCGACGCCCCCGTCTTGGGCTGGTTTTCGCGTGTGAGACGCCCGAACCGCTTGGCGCCGCTGTCGTCGAAGATGAAGTCGACCGCGGGCCGGCCCTCGTCGTCGTAGCCGGCCAGGGCCTTGTCCAGGTACTCGCCGGTCACGTCCCAGCGGTCGAGCTTGACCAGCGCCTCGGGGCGTCCCCCGGCGTTGCGGACGACCATGCGGGGATCGGCTTCGCCCGGCGCGCCAAACTCCGCGACGTCGTACTCCACCCATCGCCCGGCCGGCTGCCCCCCCAGCTCCACGATCTTCTGGCTGGGGCCGGCAAGGTTGGCCTGATCGATGAGCCGGGTGTCGGCGTCCCACGCCGGGTCGGCGAGGATGCGGAACTCCAGGCTCCCGAGGTCTGTAATGAGTCGCTTGATGTAGGCGAGGTCGGCCGCGTCCTGGTTGGGGATGATTACCTCAACCGCGGTTCCGTACTGTCGGATCGAGACTTCCTTGGTGCCCGACGGGTCGACGCGCTGCTTGATGGCGTCGATCAACTGGTTGATATCGACCTTCTTGTTGTCGGCTCGGTCGGTTTCGCCAGACTCCAGTTCTTCTTTGGTCGCGATGTTGTCCGGCTCTTCGAGCTCGTAAATCAAGATGATGCCGCCGCTCAGGTCGGGGCCGCCCTTGAACTCTCCGAAGGTAATCGCGAGCACGCACGCAGCGATGACGCCCAGCACCAGCGCGATCTTCCAGCCGTGGTCGGGCATCTTGAGTCGCCCCGCGATCCACGAACCGATCGGGATCGGCAGCAGCACCACCGCCAGCACCGTGCCAATGATCGGCCAAGAGATCGGGGTCTCGCCGCTCGCCGGAGCGGCGCCTGCAGCGGCGGGATCCGCTTCGGGGTTTTCCTTCTCTGCCGTCGCTTCTTCGGCGGTCCCGGCGCCGGATGGCCCGTCGCCGGAAGCCGGGGCTTCGGCGGACTCGGCCTCGGCGTCAGAGTCGCCCTCAGCGGCCGGAGGCGTTGACTCCGGCTTGGCCGGCTGCTCTGCGTCCTCTGCCGGCGCATCGGCAGTCGGGTCGGCAGCCGGCTGGTCGCCCGGCTCGCTCTGCTCGGCGGGCGCCGAGACGGCCGGTCCGTCCTGTGCAAGCGCTGCGCGAGGCGAGGCGGAGTAGGCCACGACGACGAGCGCCGAGGCAACCAAGTAGACTAGAGAAAGTTTTCGGAAAGGGTGGTTCATGCTCATAGCCGACCTGCCGGTCCGCGGCGCGCCCGGGGGGCGCGTCGCACGTCGAGGCGAGGCGGCCGTCGTGGCCGCCGGTCGTTTTTCCTGCAAAGGTTTACTTCTTAGTCTTAGAATCCGAGGGCGTGTTTTCTGAGTCCTTGTCGGCGACGCGTGAGATCGCCCAGAGGTCGACACGCACTTTGGCGCCGGTCGTTTCGTCGATACGCAGCGTCACCCGGCCCTGCTCCCGCTGGACGGCGGTCACCACGCCGTGCAGCCCGCCGCTGGTGATGACATGGTCGTTTTCTTTCAGATTGTCCACCAGCTGGCGGAGGCGTTGATCCTTCATCCGCTGGGGTTGAAACAGCAGAAAGTAGGCGAGCAAGGCGATGGTGACCGCCGGCATCGCGAACTGGAGGATGCCCGCCGGTCCGGCGTCGGGCGCCGGTTCGGCCAGGGGCAGAATTGCCCCCAACGCCGCTGCACAATGGAACAAACCGCTCAAAGAACCGCCTAGAACTAGCAGACGCGTACACCGCGGCCCCCTGCTCCGGCGCGGGGGGCGAAGCCGCAAATCATAAAGTGGGTTGGCGTTAGGGGAAAGGGGAAACCGTCATTCGGCCGGAAAGGGCCCCGCAACCCGAACCGCCCCGTCAGCCGTGCCGGTCGGCGCCCAACGGCGCCTGGACCGCCCCCCGGGGTTCCACGTTTGCCTTGCTTCGCGGTCTGCGGCTACCTACTATCAGTACAGGGCGGTTGGCGTCAGCGCCGCGCCCCGGGCCAGAGAAGAGCGAAGCGGAGCAGCCGACGCGCGGCGCGTAGGCCGCTAGTTTCACGCCTAAAACGAACCGCACCTGAAGGTGATCGCCCGTGGCCCTTTCTGAGATAGACCGCTTGCTCTTAGCACGATGTGTCCGTCGTGAGCCGGGGGCGTGGGAGGACTTCGTTGACCGGTTCATCGGGCTGGTCATCCACGTGGTCGACCACTCGGCACGATCCCGTTCGGTCCGGCTCACCCCGGCCGACCGTGACGATCTGGTGGCGGAGGTCTTCCTCCGCTTGGTCGAACGCGACATGGCGGTGCTGCGGCATTTCCGCGGTCAGAGCTCGCTGGCGACCTACCTCACGGTTGTGGCCCGACGCATCGTGGTGAAACAGATCGTGGCCCACCTGCCCCGCAACGCCCACGACCAAGACCCCCAGCGGTCTGCCGCTGGTGGGAACGCTGTGGCCGCCGCACAGGCGGCCGGGCCGACGGTCGAGGAGCGGATGGCCAACGCCGACGAAGTGAATCGGCTGATCGAGTCGCTGGCCGGCCCCGATGCAGAAGTGGTGCGGCTCTACCACCTTGATGGCCATAGCTACCAAGAGATCAGCCGCCGGATGGGGCTGCCAGAGAACAGCGTCGGGCCGATCTTGAGCCGCGCCCGGGCGCAGATGCGCCAGACGGCGAATCAGCCCACGGGGTGAGGTCGCCGCCCGCGGAGCGCGTTACCGCAGCGGCAACGCCACCCCACCCGGCGGGAGCCGTTCTACTTGCGGGCCGCCGTCCGCCTCGATATCGGCGTTGATGCTGCCCGACGACCGCCATTGCGTCTGCTCGGTCGCGGTCCGTCCCAGATCGACCACAGGCATCGTTTCTGGGGCCTGCGTCACCGAGGGGGGCTCACCCGTGGCCTGTAGCGGGATCAGTTCTCGTTGCGGGGCCGGCAAAGGAGACGTGTAGGCCGTCGGAACCGTGTAGCCCGCCGGAGACCGCAGTTGGCCGACAGGCGCAGCATTGCTGGATGGCGGAGCGGCGCCGATCGGCGCCCCCCCTGCCCTTCCCAGGTCGATCTGCGGCGTCCCTTCGAACGTGGGGAGCCCGTAGATGGCGGCCGGGTCGCTGACGGGCTGATTGATGGAGACGTTCGCCATGTCGAGGGTGAACGCCAGGTTGGCGCGTGGGACGCGGATCGACACCGTGCTGGGGAGCGACGCCTGGGCGGTGACGTCGTAGCGGAACTTCCGCGCCGTGGCCGACGCGAGCAACTGGCCCGCCGTGTCGTACAGGTGCTGTTCCACCACCCAACCACGCGTGGGATCGACAACCGTCACGCGCTTGAGCGGGCCGGCGGGTCCGGTTTCTGTCGACGTGATCTCGAGCGTCCCGTCTTGCCGCGGCAGCGGGCCCTGGTAGGCCGCGGCCGGGTCGAGTTGCACCAGTCCGATCGCGTCGAGCAGCCACTCAGGAGGGATCGGCAGCCACTGCTGTGCGGCGCTGCCGGCAAGCTGATCGTGCCGCGCGAAGTAGACTCCGGGTGGCTGATTCTGGCGGATCCAGACCCAGAACAACTCGTCGTTGCTCCCCAGGTCGATCTCCGGACCCGTGAACGACGTCCCCGCCCGCAGCCGCAGCCGCCGCGGCCGCTGGGCCGAAAGGGTCCCGCTGAGCAGCGGCAGATTGGGCATGTCGGTGAGTGTGAGCGAGACCGACCCGGCCATCAGGTTCTGCACCCGGGCCGTGTTGGCGTTCACCGCGGCAACGATGTCGTTGACGCTGGCGGCCGGAGCAAGCACTTGGGGCGCCGGCGGGCCGGGGGCGGCAAGCGCGTCGCGACGCTCAAAGGCCTTGCAACCCACGGGCGCCGCGATAAACGCCGCGGCAAGCAGCGCCATGAGGGTTGGCGAGAGTCTGTTCGGGTTCTTCATCCGGGCGTCTGCTCGGGGTTGAGGGCCGCATCGATCAGGGCTTCGATCTCGCCGGCGCGCGTTTCGTCGGGCACGTTGACAGGGACCTGGTAGGTTTCGCTGCGTCGCGGGCATTCGACGGTCAGCACCGCGGGGTCTTCCTGGGCGTCGTCGGCGCGGAAGACGCGTCGTCGCACCAGCAGCATTGCCGCTACGTAGCGGGCGTCGGGCTGGCCCGTTTGGTCGGCGGCGCCGGGAGACCATGCATCAAACAGGTCGAGCAGCACGTCGCTTGGCGAGCGTTGTTGCGTCGGTGCGGCCGGCCCCCCCGCCACACACCGCCACCAGCCCAGGGCGCCCTCGGGGGGGCCTTCCCAGGCCTCACTGCTGAAGTCACGGCGGACCGTCTCTCCTTCGACATCCACTAGCACCGACACGACGGGCTCCCCAGCGCGCAGCGGACGACCCGACGACGCGCATTGGTCGCCTAGGGGGGGCCATGGGAGGTCCGTGATCGACATCGACCGACCCGGCAGGGGCTAAAGGACAGGACTTCTACAGAGAGTGGAGCGGACCCGCTTGCGGCGGCGCGGCGCGAGGCTAGCGGCCCGACCCCTACGGAGCAAGAGAAATTGTGATCGCGGCGGCGTTCGTCTTGCCCGCTTCGCCGCGATCCAGTATCAGGCACGTCCTATGGCACGCATTGTGGTTGATCTCGAAAAACTACGCATCCTGGAGTGCGGGCTGGGGCAGTTCTGCCTGGAACTCGGCCGCGAGCTCGTTGCGCAGCGGGCGGACCAGGATGAACTGATTTTTCTTACCCCCCCCGGTTGCGAGGGGCTGGTCGCCGGCGCCAGCACGATGCCGGTCCGGCGGTGGCAGAAGAGCGACTACCATCAGCACGTCGGGCCCTGGCTGGCGCCGATCGTGCCGGGTCCACGGTACGACTTGTGGCACGTCACCAACCAGTGCTCCCGGTACGGGCCCTGGAACCCGCGGACGCCTGTGCTGCTTACGATCCACGACCTCAACTTCTTGCGCGAGAAGAGCAAACACTCCACGGGACGCCGGCTACGCGCGATGCAACGCCGGGTCGACCGTGCAACCCGCCTAACGACGATCTCTCGTTTTGTGGCCGACGAGGTGCGGCAGCACCTTGACCTGGGTGGAAAGCCGATTGAGGTGGTCTACAACGGGGCCGCAACCATCGGCGCCGACCCGGGCGACCAGCCGGCCATGCCCCCCGCCGGGCCGTTCCTGTTCTCGATCGGGAACTTCTCCGACAAGAAGAACTTCCACACGCTGGTCCCGCTGATCCGGCGGCTCCCCGAGTTTTCTTTGGTTCTGGCCGGCATCAACGACACCGAGTACGGGGGCTACGTGCGGCGGTTGGCCGATCGATTGGGCGTCGGAGACCGCGTGCAAACCCCTGGGGCTATCTCCGAGGGAGAGCGGCAGTGGTACTACCGCAACTGCACCGGATTCGTGTTCCCGTCGCTCACCGAAGGTTTCGGCCTGCCGCCGATCGAGGCGATGAGCGCCGGCAAGCCGGTGTTCCTCTCGACCCGGACGTCGCTCCCGGAAGTAGGCGGCGAGGTCGCGTTCTATTGGGATCAGTTCTCGCCGCGGGCGATGGCCCAAGTCGTTCGAGACGGTCTGGCAGCCGCGTCGAAGCCCGGTTTCGAAGCTCGGGTGCGCGCCCGGGCCGATCGCTTCTGCTGGAAGCGGGCCGCCGGGGACTACCTGCGCATCTACCGAGAGATGATCGGGGTCAAACACAACTTGCGCCCGCGTCAGCGTGCCGCGGCCTAAGCGTTCCCTCCAGAGTCAACAAGCGAAGGCGGCGCCGTGAGGATTGGAGTTTTTCTGCCGAACTGGATCGGCGACGCCGTGATGGCGACCCCGGCACTGCGCTCGCTGCGTGCGCTGGCCGGTCCGGGAGGCGAGCTGGTGGGCGTCGCCCGCCTCTACCTGCACGACGTTTACGCCGGCGCCCCCTGGTTCGATTCGCCGCTCATCGCCGACAACCCGAAGCAGCGTTCATCGGGCGTGGTGAAGAGGCTACGCGACGCGCGGCTCGATGCGGTGGTGCTCATGCCTAACTCTTTGCGCACCGCGTGGCTCGCTTGGCGTAGCGGCGTGCGCGAGCGGGTGGGGTACGCCCGCGACCTCCGCACGCCGCTGCTCACCACGGTGCTCCGCGAGCCGACCAAACGCGGCAAACGCTCGCCGCTGCCAACGCTCGACTCGTACCTGCTGCTGGCCTACGCGGCGGGTGGAGACTATCAGCCCCCCACGCTTGAGTTGGCGACCACCCCGGCGGATGAGCGCTCCGCAGATCAGGCGTGGCAAAAACTGGGCCTCCCAGCCGGCGAACGGGTGGTGGTGTTCAACACAGGCGGCGCCTTTGGCTCCGCTAAGAGCTGGCCCGCGGAACATTTTGCCGAGCTCGCCCGCCGCATCGCCGGCGAACTCGGGTTCTCCGTTGTGGTGAACTGCGGCCCGGCCGAGCGCGACGCGGCCCGCGACATTGTGGCCCGCGCCGGCACGAACGCCGTGGTTAGCCTGGCGGACCTGGACGTCCCGATCGGGCTGTCGAAGGCGGTTATCCGACGGTCGCGGATGCTGGTCACCACCGACAGCGGCCCGCGATTCTTCGGCGTTGCGTTCGGAAAGCCGGTGGTGACGCTGTTCGGGCCCACGAATCCCGAGTGGACCAAGACGCACTACGAGCAGGAAAGCACCTTGTCGCTCAGCCTAGCGTGCCAGCCCTGCTGGAAACGCACCTGCCCCCTGGGTCACCACCGCTGCATGCGCGACCTATCGGTCGACCGCGTGCTGGCCGCGGTCGCCGGCAAGCTGGCCACGCCAGCCACCCGCAACGCGGCGTAGCAATCCCCCCGGGCGAGCCGTCGTGGTCCCGAAAGCGCTCCGGCGGCTCGCCAGGCTACAGATACTCGTTGATCAGGTTCTCGATCCGCTCCTGCCGGCCGCTCTGATTGGCGGCGGCTTCACCGCGCTGGAGCATCAGCTTCTCCAGCGAAGCAAAGTCGTGCTTGCCCGCTTCGATCTCGGCGCCGAGCCCCGAGTCCCAACTGGCGTAGCGGTCGGCGACGATCTGCTCCAGCTTGCCGTCCGCGCGGATCGCCGCCGCGATCTTCAGCCCGCGGGCAAAGGCGTCCATCCCGCCGATGTGGGCGTAGAACAGGTCGATCGGCTCGAAGCTCTCGCGGCGCACCTTCGCGTCGAAGTTCACGCCGCCGGTCTTCAGGCCGCCGTACTTCAGGATGGAGTGCATGCACTGCGTGGTGAGGTAGATGTCGGTCGGAAACTGGTCTGTGTCCCAGCCCAACAGCAGGTCGCCCGTGTTGGCGTCGATGGACCCCAGGGCGCCCGCGGCCCCGGCCACCTCCAGCTCGTGCTGCATGGTGTGGCCGGCGAGCGTGGCGTGGTTGGTCTCCAGGTTCAGCTTGAAGTGGTCCAGAAGGTCAAACTGACGCAGGAAGTTTAGGCACGCCGCCGCGTCGGAGTCGTACTGATGCTTGGTGGGCTCCTTTGGCTTGGGCTCGATGTAGAACTGCCCCGTGAAGCCGATCGCCTTGGCGTAGTCGACCGCCATGTGGAGGAAGCGGGCCAGGTGCTCCTGCTCGCGCTTCAGGTCGGTGTTCCACAGGCACTGGTACCCTTCACGTCCCCCCCAGAAGGTGTAGCCCTCTCCGCCGAGTTCGTGCGTCACTTCCAGCGCCTTCTTCACCTGGGCGCCGGCGTACGCGAACGCCTCGGCGTTGGGGCTGGTTCCGGCGCCGTGCATGTAGCGGGGGTTGCTGAACAGGTTCGCCGTCCCCCACAGCAGCTTCACGCCGCTGCGTTGCTGTTCTTCCTTCAGCACCTTGACCACGGCGTCGAGGTTGGCGTGACTCTCCTTCAGCGAGGCGCCCTCGGGGGCGACGTCGCGGTCGTGGAACGCGTAGTAGGGGGCGCCGAGCTTCTCGAAGAACTCAAAAGCCACCCGCGCACGCTTCTGCGCGTTCTGCACGGAGTCCGTCCCGTCCTCCCACGGCCGCTGCATCGTGCCGGGCCCGAACGGGTCGGCGCCGGTCCCCCGGAACGTGTGCCAGTAGACCACGCTGAACCGAAGGTGCTCGGCCATCGTACGATCTTCAACCACCTCATCGGGGTTGTAGTAGCGGTACGCGAGCGGGTTGCGGCTGGAGGGGCCCTCAAAGCGGATTGGAGCGACTTCGGAGAAATAAGACATGGTTCGCAATTCGCCTAAGAAACGAGGGGTGGGATTGTCCGAATCGTGACGATCTTGGCCAGAACTTTGTTGAGTGGCAAGTTGTAGACGACTTTTCCAGCGGCAGTTAGGGTGGAGTCCAGGGGCAATCACAGGCCTTTCGGCTTGGAACAGCAGGAACCAGGGATTCGTAAATGGCGTTCTTCTCGACTGGCTGGCGGCTCTCGGCCATCTTCGCACTGACCTTGGCCGCGCAGGCCGGAGTCGGGCGGGCAAGCACGATCGTGCAGTTTCGGTCGGAGTTCGGCAACGTGAACGTACGTCTCTACGACACAGCCACGCCCCAGAGCGTCGCCAACTTCCTTAGCTATGTGAACCCCGGGTCCTACAAGGACGTTCTGATCCACCGCACAATGCCCGGCTTTGTGATGCAGGGGGGCCGCTGGCGATTCAACGGCACCGAGCAGGTAGAACCACAAAACTACCCGCAAATCACCCAACTGCCGCCGGTCCAGAACGAGCCGGGGATCTCAAATATCCGCGGAACGATCGCTTTTGCCAAGCTGGGCGGAGATCCAAACAGCGGCACCCGCGAGTGGTTCTTCAACCTGGCCGATAATTCCGGCGGCAGCCCGATGCTGGACACCCAAAACGGCGGCTTCACCGTCTTTGGGCGGGTGCTGGGGAACGGGATGTCGGTCATCGACACGATGGCCGCGGTGCCGACCTTCGGCTTTTCCGGCGCCTGGGACAACGGCCCCATGCGGAATTACACCGCCGAAGACTACAACGCCTTTGTGCCTGTCGATGGCGACAACGTGGTTCGGTTTACCAGCATCGTCGTGTTCCCGGTCAACCCGGGCGACTTCAATCTCGACGGGTTTGTCTCGCTACAAGACCTGGCGCTGTGGAAGGCCGATTTCGGATCTACAACGAAGGCCGAGGCCGATGCGAACGGCGACGGGATCGTCAACGCCGCGGACTACACCATCTGGCGTGACCGGTACGTAGGGGCGGGGGGCTCGATCGGAGCCATCGGCGTGCCCGAGCCCGCGACGCTAGGAACGATGCTGCTAGCCCTGGGCGCCGGCCTTGCCGTCTGTCGTGGCAGGCGGGCCGGTTAGCGTCTGATAGAGGCTCAACGTCTCCGCGGCCATGCGGTCGGCGTGGAACCGCTCGATCACCGCCCGCCGTCCGCGCTCGCCGTGCTCTTGGGCCGCCTCGCGTTGCAAGGCGAGGCTACGCAGCGTCTCGGCAAGGTGCGCCACGTCCCCCGCCCGAAACAGCACGCCCCCACCGGTGGCCGCAATGATCTCCGGAAAGCTGCCGTGGTCGGGCAGCACCACCGGCACGCCGCACGCCAGCGCTTCGAGCGCCGGCAGGCCCTTGGCTTCTTGGTAGACCGTGGGGATAGAGAACAGGTCGAGCGACTGCAAGAAGGCGATCTTCTCCACGCGGCTGAGCGTCCCTACGTAGCGGAACCGGCCAGCGAGCCGCCCCCGCTCGGCTGCTCGCTCTAGGTCCCGCAGGTACTGGCGGTCGCCCTTGCCCAGGTATCCGGCGGCGACCAGCTCGAATGCCGGCATCTGGGGGTCGGCCGCCATCTGCTCACAGGCCTCCACCAGTTGGTGCAACCCCTTGGCGTGGCACACGCGGGCCAGGTAGCCGATCCGCAGGGGCGCCCCCGGGCCGCGTGCGGGGGGGGCCTCCCCGTAGCCTTCGAGGTCGACCCCGTGCGGGACAACATGGATACGGGATCGCGGGACGGATAGGTACTGGGCCATCGTGTCGGCGTAGTACGCGTTGAGCGCGGTAAACGCATCGACTTCTGCGGCCCGCTCTCGCAGCAGCCCGCGCACCTCGTCGTAGTAGGGCTGCGGAAGCCCTTCGAGGAATAAGTCTTCACCGGAGAGCGCGCATACGATCGGGGGCCCGCACCGCTGTGAGATCCTCCGCGCCATCCCCAGCAGCATCGAGTTGGAGAGGTGGACGATGTCCGGCTTTACTTCCGCGAGCAGCCAGTCGACCAGTTCTTCTAGCTCTCGACGCTGCCCCCCAAGCTCTCCGCGCAGCATCGACACGGTCATCGGCCCCAACTGGGCGGGATCGACGCTGCCGGCGCCGCGGGTGGCCCAGCGCAGCACGCGGGGGGAGTCGAGGCCCCGAGTAAGCCAGCGCGGCAGCAGCCTGTACGCGGCAAACTGCTGCGCCAGGAAGACGTTCACGCCCCCAAAGAAGACCCGGCCGAGGCTGACGTTTTCTTCGTCCGTTTTTAGCGGCGTGTAGGTCGGGACCAGCGTCACCTGCTCGCCCATGCGTATCAGCGCCCGGGCGAGGGTGTTGTCGTGCAGGCAACTCCCACAGACCATGTCGGCGGCGCCGGCGGCGATGTAGGCGATCTGCATTGATTGCGTGCTAGGCTTTCGAAGGGAAATACTTCGCCAGCGTCGCGGGGTTCGGCTTTGGCGTGATCAGTGAAACCACGACCAGCGCCAACGAGGAAGCGATGATCATCGGGAGCACGGGCATCACCTCGTAAACCTCTCCGAAGATAGCCACCGGGATGCCGTAGTCTTCATCCGCGGCAAAGCCCGATTGCTGGAACAGGTAGAACCACACGCCGATAGCGGTCAGCACGCTGGCGTAGGCGCCGTACTTGGTGAGCCCGCGCCAGTAGACCGCCGCGAGGGCCAGCGGGAACAGGCTGCTGAACCCGCTAAAACACCACACGCCGAGCGTGAACACGCCCGGCGGATTGAACAGGCTGAAGAAGTAGGTGATCGCCACGATCGCGACGATGAAGCCGCGCGCAATCCACATGATCTGCCGATCAGAGAACCTGTTGCTCCCGCCGTAGTGGACCAAGATGTCGGTGGTGAACATGGTGCCCAGACAGAGGAACTGGCTGTCGAGGCTCGACATAATCGCCGCCAGTACGCCGGCCGTCAGCATGCCGGCAAGCAGGTCGCTCTCGGTCTGGTTCACCATAAACGCCAGCACCCGGTTGGGCGCCGCGGCCACAGGGGGCGGGACGTTCACGAGCGCTCCGGCGGCCCACACGCCGAGAAGCACACAGGGCGCCCAGACAATCAGGATAAAGATCGGGTGGAGCACAACTGACAGCTTGAAGCTGCCCGCGCTCTTCGCGGTGAGCCAGTGCTGGAACAGGTGGGGGAACATGCCTACCGATAACGGGATCAGCATGTAGGTAAGGAACTTCGATTGCGACATCCCTTCGCGGGTTTTCTTGACGTCGGGGATGCTGGCGCCCAGGTTCTGCAGGCTCTCCATCAGGCCGTCGCCGCCGCCGAATTTGCGCGCCAGCAGAACAAACATCACCACGCCCAGGATCATGAAGACGGAAGTCTGAAACGCGTTCGCCCAAGCCGTGCCGCGCATCCCCCCGAAGAACACGTAGAGGAGTACGACGCCACACACCAGCAGCGAAGCCAGATCCCGGGGCAGCCCGCCGCGAGAGCCGGTCTGCCCGGCAAAGCCGTCGCGTTCGCCCGATTCGTTCACCGCACCCTGCTCAAAGTAGGCGGGGAAAGTTCCCTCCGTAAACGTAGGCTGCTTGACCCCATCCACGTGGCTCGACTGTGTGACGACGTTGATAAACAGCCCCGCCGAGATCACGCCGATCAACAGGTACGGGATCACGAGTCCCACCAGCACCGGGAACAACACGAGGCCGAACTTGTCGCTATCGAGCCGGTCTCGGAAGAACTGGATCTGGGTGCGGTAGCCGTACTTGTGGCCGAACTGCCACAGCTTGACGCCCAGCACGAAGAAGCAGAGTGAGTGCACGATGCCGCTAGAAGAGGCGAGCATGCCGTACACGCCGACCCCGCGCGAGAACGCCTCGCCGGTAGAACCCACCAGCGCAAACGCCGTCATGGTGGTGCCGAACAGCGACAGCAGCAGCAGCACCGGGCCGATGGAGTGGCTCGCCAGCAGGTAGTCGCCGGACGTGCCGCGCGACAGTCGGCTGGCGAAGAATCCGAGCAGCAGCAGCAGGCCGAGGTAACCGAAGATGATCCAGAGCTGTATCACGACCGGTCCTCCGCTTCGAGGTCGGCCGGCCAGCAGTACTGAGTCGCTAGCCACCACGTGATGCCGGCGGCGAGCGAGATGCCCATGTGCCAGAGCAGCCCGATCGGCACGATGCCGAAGACCATGGTGGTGCTGTCCCAAAACCAAACGTCTTGGTGCAGGACGATGAGCGTCGCCACCAAGAACCAGACTACTGCCTGCATAGAAGCCGCCTCGTGAAGGGCCAGGTTTCTTTCCGCAAGGCAGCAGCTTAGCAAAAGCAACGGCGTCGGTGCGAGGCGCCAATCGCCCGCCCGGCGCACGTTAGCCAAAAGAAGGCGCCGAGTCTTCCGCGGCGTCGTCGTCGATTGCACCCTCGCCAGCAGTAGCGATCATCCTCTCGAGCCAGGGCTCGAGGTCTTCAAACATTTGCGGGACTTCCGGAGAAAACATCCGGCCGATCAGCAGGTCGGTGAGCGGCCCGCTGTGCTGGGGGTGCTCCATCACGAACTTGCCAACCCGGAATTCGCCCGAGTAGAAGGCGTGCACGAGCTTGCGGACCCACTTGGTGCCCGCCGTAAACTCGGGCGCCCAGGCGCCCAGGCGCTCGGCGGACAGGTCGTCGTGGCGTAGGGCGTCGATGACGGCATCGGCGGCCATGTCCGCGCTCTTGAGGGCGAAATAGACGCCGGAAGAGTAGACCGGATCGATGAAGCCCCACGCGTCGCCGACCAGCACCCAGCCGTCGCCGGCCGCTCGATCGGTGCTGTAAGAAAACTCCCTGGCTACGCGGAGGTCGGGCGCCGCCTCGGCGTTCTCGATCCACCGACGAACGCTGTCGCACTTGGCCACTTCTGCGTCGAAGGCTTGTTCGGCGGTTAATCCACCCTTGAGCAGGTAGTCGCTATCGGCGACCACGCCCACGCTCACGGTATCGTTTGCCTGGGGGATGTACCAAAACCACGCACGCTTGTCGTTGGTGTGCGCGATGATCGTCTTGACGCCCCCCCCCGATTCGTCCCGCTCTGCGCCGCGGTAGTGCCGCCAGATCGCCGCTTTTTTTAGTTTGGGGTCGACCCGTTTGAGGCCCAGCTTGTTGGCGATCAGCGACTGCTGACCCGAAGCGTCAACCACCACCTTGCACGCCACGCTTCTGTCGCCACCGCTGGCCTTGAGCTTGACCCCTACCGCCCGGTCACCCTCGAACGCGACCGCGGTCACGCGCGCCTGCTCAACGCACTCGGCGCCGAGTTCTCGGGCATGCTCGAAGAGCATCTGGTCAAACTCTGCCCGGTCTACGTGCCACGTCTCGCTGCAGTCGCGTGGGTCGTGGTTGCGGAAAAAGAAGGGCTGCGATTCGCGCCCCGTATGGTTGACGAACTGCACGCCGACCTTCCGGCTGTAGGCGCTCTTGTTCAGCTTGGAGAGCACGCCCAATCGCTCGAAAACCCAGTACGACTCCGGCATCAACGACTCGCCCACATGCGGCCGTGGGTGTTGGTCTCGCTCGAGCAGCAGCACCGAGTGGCCTGCTTGCGCCACGCGGGCGGCGGCGGTCGCGCCGGCTGGCCCCCCGCCGACAACGACGCAATCGTATTGATCTCGCTGAGGAGTCATTCAAGAGCTGAGATTTTGGGCGAAACGATTTCCAGCAGCGCCACGGCGGGGCGGCCGTCCACCAGGATTCTAGCCGAGCGGCCGAAAATCGGCGATGCTGCGCCTAGCCGCTCCAGGAGGATCGGCCCCGGATCGATCCGCCAAAACGCCAGGACTTCGACTTCACGCAGCAGGCCGTTGCGTATCAAGATTCGCCCCAGGGGCGCCGATTGGCGTTCGATGTCGGCCCTCGCCTTGGCGGGAAGCCCGTCGAGATCGATCCGCATCAATCCGAACTGCACCGGCGTCCCGCTCCGCTGCAGGGTGAGCACGCTGGCGCGCGAGTACCAGTCGTCGCCCCGGCGTTCCTCCACGGCCTGCACGTCCACCAGCGAGTCGTAGTGGGCCTCCAGCGTGACGGTCATGTGGTCGTCGTGCGCCAGCAGCGCGCCGTACGCCGGCGGGAGCTCGGACGCCGCTACCGGTGTGAAGCACCCAAGCCGATAGATGTCCGAGAAGAAGAGCGAGGCAAGCTCTTCGAAGAAGCCCTGAGCGGCAGCGGACGACTCACGCGTTAGCTCGGTCGGCCCAGGCATCGACGTCGTTGCTCCGAGGGACCGGATCAGACCGCGGCTTCGGGCCAGCATCCGTCTGGTTGAATCGAGGCGAGCAGCGCGTCTACTCCACGCTGAACGGCTTGCGTGCGGCGGAGCCCCGCCGAGGTCAGCAGCATCACCACCAGCGCCGTTTCCGAGAGCGAGTTGGCGAAGACGCCCGTCGGCGACTGTTGGCTGGTCAATCGGGTGAGAAGCCGAGGTTCGACCGATCTGCCCACCGTCCTGCGGACCGACGCCAGATGGGAGGACATACGCCACCGCGCCAGCGCGGCTGCGATCACCGCCGGACGCTGCGCGACTCCGGCGCCGCTTGCTCCGCGGATCGTCCGCCAGAGCCATCCCCGGGAAACGTGCGACCAGGGAGTAAGACCGACAGCAGCGCAGGCGCCGATCAAAGGATACGCACGCGCCTCATGGCGCCCCATCCGCTTCAGCAGATTCGGGCCGTGCGTCAGCCCGCGCAGGAAGCCGTCCGCCCGCGATTCAAGGTCGGCGTAACAGGCGGGCACGCCGGTAAGCTGAATCGCGATCCGAGCGAACAAGGTCGCCTCGACCGTCGACCCCGATCCCGGCTCCCCCCAGCCGCCGTCCGCGTTCTGCCGCTCCGCCAGCCAGTGCAGGCTCCCGACGATCACTTCGCTGAGGTCGCCCTGGTAGGCGAAGTCGTTGAGTTCGCCAAACGCGTCGCCGGCCAAGCACATGCCGTGTCGCTCGGCGAGCACCAGCGCCGCGACCGCGGCCGCGGTCGGACCGGGGCAACCAGGGGAGGCGTCGTGTTGCCGTTCCAATCTCGAAGCAGCAGCCCAATCGCTTAGTGCGGCAAGTGCCATACAAAATGCTCGGGGACTCGTGTACGCCTGGGCTTGGGGGCCCGTGGCGTTCTCAATAACCGACCGCGTGAGTCTATTTGCAGCGCTGCGACGTGTCGAGAACCTAAGCAAGGATTGCTTGCTCGAATGCGCGCAACTCGCTTGGTGGAAGCGTTTTAGCGGATCCCAGCCGAGACATGCGGATTTCCGCTCCAGCAGCTAGACAGCCCGCATACGAGCGGTGGCTAGCACACGTCGACCAGTCCCGCGGCGATGCTCAGCCGCACGAGCTCGGCCACGGATCCGACGTCGGTAGACTGGTAGATGCGGCTCCTGCGGGCCTCAACCGTACGCACACAAACCCCCAGCTTGCCGGCGATCTGCTTGTTGGGCATTCCCTCCAGCACCATCTCCAGCACCTGCCGCTCGCTCGGCGAAAGCCTGTCGATCTTCGCCTGGGCGGAAGAACGGATCGTCTCACTGGCCAACCGCTGGGAGTCGGTGTGGAGCGCTTCCACGACGGCCTGCCGCAGCGACGAGTCGCTGGGAGGCTTGTCGAGCACGGTGATCGCCCCATTCCGCATGGCGCGCACCGCAAGCTGTGTGGTTGCGAATCCGGTCACCAGCACCGACGGCAACTCCCGTCCTTGCACCTGCAGCATCGACAACAGCTCTGTCCCGGACATCCCAGGAAGGCGTTCGTCTACCACAAGGCAGGCGGGGCGTTGGTCGTCGAAAGAGTCTAGAAACTCCTCCGCCGACTCTACCGGACGAACATCGTCTGCCAGATCCGCGAGGGTAGCCGCCAACCCGTTACGGGTTTCTGGGTTGTCCTCCAGAATCCAAAGTACGCCCCCAACCGGCTTCTTTGATCCGCCTTTTGAATACAAATTATCACCCCTTGCGCGTCGAGTACGTGGTTCAACACAGACCGCTAGGCGGATTGCCTCCTCTCTTTCATTCATGCCCTAACGATACGAGACCCGCGTGCTTGCAGTTAGTGGAGTTTGAGCGCCGATTGATGTGGATTTCCGAGCGGCGAGTGCGCTGTTCCACAGAAGGCCGGATCGGCCGATCGGTTATCCGCACGCCGAGGCGATCCGAGTACCCGATCTCTGCTTCACGTCCCATTTTCAGACCCCGGCTTCGACGACCATCCTGACAAGCTTGGCGACCGAATCGGCCTGCATTTTGGTGAAGATCGCTTGGCGGCGGACCTCAACCGTGCGGACGCTGACGTCGAGCCGGTTGGCGATCACCTTGTTGGCTTCCCCCGCTAACATCAGGTCGAGCACTTCCTTTTCCGACGGGGTGAGTAGGTCCAACTTTTCGCGGACCTCACGCCGCTGCGAGTCGGCACGCCACTGTTGGGCGTCCTGAGCGAGCGCCGCCCGGATGGCGTCCCACAACTCCAGGTTCTTGCACGGTTTTTCGAGCAGTGTGATCGCGCCGTTCTTGATCGCTCTGACAGTGACCGCGGTTTCTGCGTAACCGGTCAGCACCACCGACGCGAGCTGGTAGCCGCGGCGTTGCAGCTCCTCCTGAAGCTCCAGCCCGCTCATCCGCAGCATACGCACGTCGGTCACCAAACAAGCGGGGCGGTGACCACGATAAGCCTCCAGCATCGCCTCACCGGAATCGAACCCGTGGGCCTCGACCCCCATTTCCCGCACCAAACCGACAACCGCCTCGCGCGACGCCGCGTCGTCATCGACCACATAGACCACGTCGTGAGCGTTCATTCCGGGCCTCGCCGATTCTCGGGGATCAAGAGACTAAAGGTCATTCCGTGTGCTGGATTGAGCTCGGCCGCAATCGTCCAGCCGTGCCGGTCTGCGATCGCCTTGCAGAGTGACAGCCCGATACCCATCCCGCTGGCTTTCGTGGTGAAGAATGGATCAAACAATTTGCCGATTTCTAGCGGCTCTTCGGGGCCCGGGCCGTTGTCTTGCACCGCGACGGTCGCAAACCCATCCCGCAAATCTGTGCTCACGATAACACGGCGCTCGCGGTCGTGCTGGTTGGCGGTTGCGTCGTAGGCGTTCTGAATCAGGTTGATCACCACCTGCTGCAATTGTACGCGGTCGATCCGGAGCTGCGGCTCGGAAACGTCGAGGCGAAAGTCCGTCGCGATACCCTTGTCCGAGGCGACGAAGGCCAGTTGTTCCCCGGCCTCGCGGACGGCCGCGTTCAGGTCGGTCGGCTCGAGCGTCGACGCGGTTGGCCGGGTCAACGAACGCATTTTTCGCAGGATGTCGCCGGCCCGGTCGACTTGTTCGGCGACCTTGTCCGCAAGGTCCATCGCGCGCGTTCTGGAATCGGGTCGATCGGACTCGAGCGTCCGCTTCAGGGTCTCGGTAAAGGTAGCCGCTGCGTGCAACGGTTGGTTCACTTCGTGGGTGATGCCCGCCACGGTGACCCCCATCGTGGCGGCGCGCGACAGGCGTGCGACCCGCCCTTCTAGCTCGCTCCGCCGGCGTTCTTCGACGATTTCTTGGGAGATGTCCCGGTCGAGCCCGACCATCCGCTGTGGCTGCCCCTGGTCGTCCCATTCTACAATGCGGCCCGTGCTGTCGAACCATACGTATTCGCCCGATGCGCCGCGTAGCCGATACCTGACCTCAAGCATCTCGGACGCCCCCGAGAGGTGTCGGTCGAGCTCTGCGTTGAACCGGGGAGCGTCTTCGGGGTGGACGAGCGCCCGCCACGAGTGGGAGCCCCACACGTTGCCCCGCTCAGAGTGCCCGAGGCTCCGCAACCAATGATCGCTTAGGTAGACCTCGCCCTTAGCAATGTTCCAGTCGTAGAGCCCCTCCTCAACCGCATCGATCGTGATGCGTAGCCTCTCTTCGCTCTGCTGGATGGCTCGGTCGGCGTCGGCTCGCTCCAGCACCCCCACGATCACGGCGCCGGCGACACGCAGCAGGTCGATGGATTCGTCGGGCCACAGCGTGCTGGTCTGGGTATTGGCGACGCACAGCGAGCCGCAAACCCGTCCCGCGGCGAACAACGGGATATGCAGGAAAGACCGCACGCCGAACCATTCGTACAAGCGGCGAACGCCGTCGGCAGCGGGGGGCAGCTCGCGCAGGTCCGGGGACTGCACAATCCGGCCGGAGCGGAGCTGATCGAGCAGCCAGTTCTGGTCTTCGGTGGGAACATTCAAGAGCAGCCGAGCCGTGTCTTCGGGAGACGCGCCCCGCCGCCAAACATGCGTTTGACTTACGGTGGCGCCGTCGTCGGAGAAGCGTTGGATAAACGCCCCCTCGGCGCCCAGGAACCCAGCGACTTGTCCGATGGCGTCGCTCACGGTCGCGTCCAGATCGGACCCCGACGCCTCCAAGAACCGAGCCGACATGGATCCGAGCATCCGCTCGAACTCCAACCGCTTCCTCAGGTTCTCTCTGGCGTGCTTCTGCTTGGTGATATCGCGGCCGACGGATTGGTATTCGCAGACCCTGCCCGACCCGTCTACCAGGGCGCGGTCTACCCACTGCATCCAAGCCGTCTCGCCGTTGGGGCGGACCACCCGCCGTTCGTCGAACGACACGGGGCGGTCGGCGGTGAGCGCGGACAGCTTCCGGTCTACTGCCTCACGGTCTTCGGGCAGGACGCGCTCCAACAGGGTTTCGCTCAGCAACTGCTGGGCCGACGCGTCGAAGTACCGGCAGGCGGCCTCGTTCACGAACGTCTGCGATCGGTCCGGAAGCCAGCGGACGACCAGGTCGGTCTGGTCGTTGACGATGGATCGGTACCGGTACTCGCTGACCCGCAGCGCCGTTTCTACTCGCTGGCGTTCGATCGCGCTGGCCAACACTTCGGCGAGCACCCGCAGCAGCGCAACCTCGTTGGCGGTCCACTCCCGAGCGGCCGTGAGCGTCGAGAAGCCCAGCATGCCCCGCAGCTCGGCGCCGTAGATCAGAGGCACGTAGGTGGCGGACTTCACCCCGATGCGCCAATACATCTCGCGCAGCGCCTTGGCTTCGTCGGGCATCTGAGCCGTGTCGGGGACCGAGATGATTTGTCCGCGCCGCAGCGTCTCGATCCCCCAACTGTGGTCCGTCAGGGGCAGGTGCTGCATCGTCGCCTTGATCGAAGGGACCCCGTCCGCGACCCACTCGTGCGTCAGGCCTGCCTCGTTGACCGTGTCGTCAAAGGTGTAGAGGAAGCACCGATCAACCCCGGTAAACACGCCGATCTCTTGCAACGCGTGCTGAAGCCCGACCTCAATCTGATCGCCGGGCAGGTTGATGAACCTCGTCGCCAGCGCGATGAGAAGGTCTTCGAAGCGGTGATGGAAGCGAAGCTCTGCGCTGCGCTCGATAGCGCGCGTCCGCAGCTCTTCATTGGCTCGGCGAAGCCCCTCGACAGAGGCGTTGCCCTGGGTCGCGTCGCCCCAGATGGCCAGCAAGATCTCGTGGCCATCCACTCGGGTGAGGCTCACGGTGACGTCGACGTCGCTTGTCTGGCCGTCGCACCGTGTGAGGGATGCTCGGAAGTGGCACTCCCCGGTCTTGGCGGCGGCTAAGATCCGAGCCTCGATCGGGGGCTCGCCGCCCCGCGGCGACGCCTTCGAGTCGCAGAGCCGGCTCGGCATGCGGGCCCTGAGTTGCTCTGGGCTGCCGGCGCCCAACAGCCTGGCGGCGCCTCGGTTGCCGAAGACGATCTCAGCGGTCCGCACGTCGTGCAGCAGCACCGCGACATCGATCGAGTCGAACGAACCGGGAGCGATCTGCATCATGGACGCCGCGGAGGCGTACGGGGCTGAGTCGCCCTTCGCGTCTGCGGCCCTAGGCGTCGAAAAGAGGGCAACTCTTTAATCTTAGGTCGATGTGGCCCCGCCCGTCACCCTCGGGGCGTCGTTTCTTGCAAACTTCGCTCGGTAGACCGGCAGCTCGGCGAGCCGCGTGCGTCGTTCGAAGTGGGTCCGGTAGTCGAGGTGGTGCTCTGCGGGGCTCTCCGGCACGGCGCCGGTCGGCTCCAACTGTGGATACTGGGCAAGCAGCGTCATCGATTCGAGGAAGTACTCCTCGACATCCGTCCAGAAGTGCAGCTCCCCACCGGGGCGGAGCGTGCGTACGACGTCCGTCAACAGGCGATCGTTCATAACACGCCGTTTCCGGTGCCGCTTCTTCCACCACGGATCGGGAAAGTAGACATGAACCGCCGCTAGAGCCCCATCCGGCACGTACCGGTTCATCAGCAGCAGGGCGTCCCCGTGCACGGCCACGCCGTTCGTGCGGCCGCGGCGGGCGAGCCGGGCGGCGCAGCTCCTGGCGTACTTGGCGGCGACTTCCACGCCCAGGAAGTTGTGATCGGGGCGGTCGGCCGTGGCGGTTTCGAGGAAGAGCCCCTTGCCGCTCCCTACCTCAACCTCGAGAGGCCGAAGCTGATCGAACGCGTCGTCGGGACGCCAGTCCTCTTGCAGCGTCTCTAATTCCAGCAGATGCCGGGACAGGTCGATCGCTGGATCAATTTTTCGAAGCGCTCGGCGACCCATGGCTCTCAGTCAGCGGTGCTGCGTTGCGATGAGCGCAGCGATCAAACAGTGGGGTTCTCACGACGCAGGACCTCAGCGGGGATCGGGATGCCAAGCATCTGCCCCTCGCACACCAACTGGTTCTCAACGAAACACTGGAACCTGCAACGCACCAACGCGCTGGGGCGGACTTGCAACCGCTGCGCCACGATCACCAGCCGGGAACCCGGGTGGACCATGCCGCGGAACCGGACGGAGTCGAGCCCGCCGAATCCGATCACGCTGCTTTCCATGAGCCGATGGCGGACCACATGGAAGCTGCACAGTTGAGCCGCGGCCTCACACATCATGACGCCCGGCATCAGCGGCGCTGAGGGCATGTGGCCCCGCACCCAGAACTCGGCGTCGGTGATGTCCTTGTAGCCGGCGATCACCCCTTGGTCGGGGTCGTCTAGAACGACCGCCGTGAGCTGCTCCATCTCGAACCGCTGCTGGTTGCAGCTACGGATCGCGTCGATGTCTGCGACCACCGTGGTGAGGTCGAGCGACGCGGGATCGAGGATAAGGTCTTTGGTGCGCGCCACTACAGAGCATCCCCCCACGTAGAGCTGGATCGCCGTCGAACCTGCGTTTGAAGCCCGTATGCGACGGAGGCTGGCTCCGACGGAGGCCTACCTTCATCAGAGGCCGTCATCTCAGAGGTCCTAACCTCGAAGGCGCCCTCATCTCAAGGGCGACCTAACCTCACGGGCTAGGTGCGTACCTTGTGGCGACGGCTCTTGCGAGGGCGGCTGCAGGCGGGGCGGGCGCCGTGGTTCGCTTTCTTTACTTTTCTACCGGGCTTTGCCATCCGAGTACGTCCAATTGCGTGGTGATACGTGTCGAGCCCTGTAGCCTACCAAATCGGCAATTCCGTCGCCAGACCTGGAAGCGCCGTTCACTTGGTCAGGTCCCACGCCGTGAGCCACTCCACAGAAACGGGCCGCAGCTTGTGCTCTTCCCGCAGGCGCTGATCCATATCCTCCAGGTGACCGGCGCCGTAGAAAACGCCGAGACGCGTCTTCCCCTCGGCGATTTCCCGCTTCATGACCTGTAGCGCTATACGGTTGCGTTCGGTGATCAAGGTCGACCCCTGCTCTCCCCCTAACGCCGAGAGCATCGAGCCCATCTCGCAAAGCTGTTTGGCCATCGCGATCTTCAGCTTGTTGGCCCGGTTCTGCGAGAACAATGCCATCAGGATGTCGGCGTCGGCTGATTTTCCCTCGACCGCCATCTTGCTCTGAGCTGCGATCCCGGAGCCAAGCATCTTGAAGTAGAGCTGCAAAAACCCTTCGCCCCGATCGGTCATCGACTTCTGAAAGTCGTCGGGCGACATGTCGGCGTGGACAAAATTCGGCTTCGTGTAGTCGACCCGCTCGAGCTGGTGCTCGAGCTCCAGGATCCCCTTCATCCCGTTCTGCAGGGCGCCAACGGCGCTGCCGTTGGACGTGCCCCGGCCCGGTTGGACCACGGTCCCTTCCGGGGCCACCAGCTCGTAAAGCAAGGCGTCGTACTGGCCGAAGCGACGGTTGAGCGCGCGGTAGTAGGCCAGGTCCCCTACGTGGATCGCCCCGATCAAGTCGACTTCGACCGAGGCGTCGGCGTTTTGATAGCGGACGATCGCCGTTTGCAGGCCCAGCGGGCGCCCCTTCGGATCGGTCGCCAATCGCACCCAGGAGTCTCCGGGCAACTGCTCCGCAGCGGGCGGCTTGCCGGCTTGGCCGGCGGGCTGGGCATCCGGGGCTTCTTTCGCCAAGGCCTGCGCCGCGGCCAACGCGGCCGCCCAGGCAAGGACTTGGACCCTGGGAGACGCGATCAAACGGAGCAAAAGACGCATTTTGGAAGCCGGGGAGAGGGGCAGCTACGGACGACCTGGGGGCCGCGCCGGAGATAAAACCATACGGTTTTTTCGACAGATTGGCAATTTGTTAGGGTTTTTCTCCCTTGACCCGGGCAAAAAACGTGTCGACAGCTTGAAATGCGGCCGCATCGACTCTAATCTTCTTATTGTCAGCGGTAGCGCTCGACGCCCGGCTCCCGCAGGTCTCTGCCCCACCTGCGGGGGCTTTTTTTCTGCGCGGCTGTAGATCGAGCCGGGCGGTGGAGCCGCACACTGCTGCGGCTAGCCGCTGGCCACCGCCGGGGCGGCGGCGCCTGCAGCGGCGCGGAACGCTCGACGCTACCGGCGAAGTCCGGAAAACCGGCAGCCTTTACCGATCTTACTCAACTGTTGCGACCGGCGGTCCCGATACTACCCACACAGCACCGGCTCGGGCGCACAGGGCGCCGCAGTCGGAGTGCGTTTGCCTCCGCAGACACTGGGTAGAGGAAGCCGATGTCCCCCACTCGACTCCGTTTAATCTTGGCCGCCTTGGCGTCCGTGACAGCCTTCCCTCTCGCGGCGTACGCCGAAGAGATGATCACGGAGCCGTTTTACAGCGAGCCCAACTACGAGTGGTTCGAACCGGTCGACATCGACCTCGACGGCCAGATGGGCAACTACTCCGACCAGGGCTTCTACGGCAGCATCTCCCGCACCTATTGGGCGATGAACGGCGTGAAGACCACCATCGGCGAAGCGGGGCTGACCTATCAGTCAGAACAGATCTTCCGCAATCTGACGCACCGCGATCCGATCAACCCCACCCCGCCGAACCAGCCGATCGACTTCATCCCGGACGCGTTGGTCGACGACGAGACGACCACGGTGCCTACCTACACGATCCAGAACGACATCAACGACGCCCCGCCAGGGGCCGACTTCTCGGCCGGCGAACGCTACGAGATTGGCTACGTGCAGGACGACGTCGCCTGGTCGTTCACGTTCCTCGACCAGCAAGAGTGGCAGACGCACGAGACCTATGGCTTCGTGCCGCCCGACGACTTCTCCGATCCGGACAACCCGATCGTCTTCGAGAGCCTGAACGGGTTCGGGAGCGTACACGTCAACTTCCGCACTCCGGAACGGTTCCTCCAAGGCTGGCGTGACTACGCCGACGCGGCGGACCTGCAGGACGGCGTGCCAGGGTTCTTCCCGGTGCCCGGGCTGCCCGGCATCTTCGTTGAGGTGATCCCGTTCGGCGTCGACGCCACCAACAACGGCCCCAGCGGCACGGGCGACGGCATCATCGACGACACGAACTTCAACGGCGGCACCTTCTTCGTGGTAGACACCAACGGCGACGGCATCGCCGACGCCACCGCGATCGACTACGGCGACCTCCACTCGTTCAACCTGCGGTTTGACTTCCTTCAGGTGCGGAACGTGACGAACGTCAACAGCGTGGAGATCATGCGATCGCACCGGCTGGGCAACCGCCACCACATGCAGAAGCACCAGAACCAGCACTTTGAGGTTGGCTACGGCGTCCGCTTCTTCCGCATGGAAGACGAGTTCAGCTTCGACGGCCGCACCGACCTGATGGGACGCATCTTCAGCAACACGCGGACGGAGAACCAGTTGGTTGGACCGCAGCTACGCCTGAAGTGGGTGTACCAGCAAGCCAAGTGGCGCACCGACCTCGACGCCCGGTTCATGTTCGGCTGGAACATCCAGGACCTGGATCAGACCAACGGCGTCGGCGAGGACGCCCTGCCGGGCGGCCTGAACAACTCGCTGATCGCCCAGCCGCACTACTCGCGGTACGGCCGGCAGGACGAAGACTTCTCGCCGCTGGTGGAGCTTCGCGCCCAGGTTGGCTATCAGCTAACCAACGCGGTCTCGATCAACGCCGGGTACACGGCGACCTACATCGACAGCATCACCCGCTCTTCGCAGGTGGTGGACTACTACCTCCCCTACATCGGGCTGAAGCAGGGTGGGGAGCAAACGATCTTTATGAATGGCGTCGACGTCGGTGTTGAGGTGCGGTTCTAAAACCGCCGCGCCTCAACGGGGGGCCGCGACGACGACAAACGCCGCCAGCCGGTGGGGGGTACTCCCCCGCCGGCTGATTGCGTTTCTAGGCCCGAACCATGGCCGTTCGAGCGCCTACCCGCACCAGGGGCAAACCCCCCGCAACCGGCGCAACCGTGCCGCAAAGCCCTTCGGGCGTGGCCCGCCGGCGGCAGGCGACGATATGGGTAAGGCCGGCGTCTGGGCGACTTTCTGACCAGTTCGGCGATTCGGCGCTAGAAATTGCCCAGTCATTCCATTTTAATAAGACCTGTCGAGCACCGCATGCTTTTCGACGCTCCGCAACCTTTCTGCCCAGCCTTCCCTGGAGTTTGGACCGGCGTGACTTGGCAAGGCTTTGAACCGCTGACCATCCCAAGCGACGCCCCCGACCTGGTGTCGTTGCTGCGGGAACGCGCTACCCGCTACCCGGGCGAGCGCGCCTTTACTTTCCTCGTGGATGGCGAGACGCAGCGCCAACACATCAACTACGGCCAGCTCGACGCGAAGGCGCGCGCCGTGGCCACGGAGCTGCAGGGCCGCAACCTGGCCGGTGAGCGCGCGCTGCTGCTCTACCCGTCGGGGCTCGATTTCATCGCGGCGTTCTTCGGCTGCCTGTACGCCGGCGTGGTGGCCGTGCCGGCCTACCCGCCGCGTCGCAACCGCAACCTGACGCGCATCCAGTCGATCCTGAAAGACGCCTCTCCGAAGGTGGCGCTGACCACCGCAGAAGCGTGGGCGCGGATCGAGCCCATGATCCACGACCAGCCGGCGCTGCTGGACGTGCCCTGGATCAGCACCGACAAGCTCGACGTCAGCATCGGAGACAAATGGCGTCGCACGCGGGTCACGCCCGACACGCTTGCGTTCCTGCAGTACACGTCCGGCTCCACCGGCACGCCGAAGGGGGTCATGCTCAGCCACGGCAACCTGCTGAGCAACACGAAGTACATCTCCGACGCCTTCAAACCGACCACCAGCGGCCAAGGGGTCACCTGGCTGCCGCTGTACCACGACATGGGGCTGATCGGCGGCGTGATCCAGCCGATCTACTTTGCGCGGCCCAACACGCTGATGACGCCGACGCACTTCCTGCAGAAGCCGCTTCGGTGGCTCAAGGCGGTGTCGGACACCGGGGCGGTAATCAGCGGCGGGCCGAACTTCGCCTACGAGCTCGCCGCCGAGCGCATCAGCGACGAAGAAGCGGCAACGCTCGACCTGAGCCAATGGTCCGTCGCCTTCAACGGCGCGGAGCCGGTGCGGGCCGAGACGATGGAGAAGTTCAGCCGCAAGTTTGCCGTGGCCGGCTTCCAGTCCCGGGGCTTCCTCACCTGCTACGGTTTGGCCGAATCGACGCTGATGGTGACCGCGTCCGATAAGTACAGCGAGCCGGTGGTGCGGTCGTACGACGCCGAAGCCATGAAGCAGGGCGTCGCCCGCTCGATGGCCGACTCGACAGGCGGGGCGGCGCTCACCGTCGTTAGCTCTGGCGTCACTTCCACCGGTCAGCGCGTGGCGATCGTCGACCCGGAGACGCACGAGGAGCAGCCCGAGCGGATCGTCGGCGAGGTGTGGGTTGCCGGCCCGAGCGTAGCGCAGGGCTACTGGCGCCGCGACGAGCTGTCGCGCGAAACCTTCGCCGCCACCACCGCGTCGGGCCGCGGGCCGTTCCTCCGCACCGGCGACCTTGGATTCCTGGACGGCGACGAGCTGTTCATCAGCGGCCGGCTGAAAGACCTGATCATCATCAACGGCGCCAATCACTACCCGCAGGACCTGGAGCTGACGGTCGAGCACGCCCACCCGTACCTCCCCCCCTCGAGCGGGGCCGCGTTCACCGTCGGTGAGGATGGCCGCGAGAAGCTGGTGCTGGTGCACGAAGCGGGCCGCGACCGGCGGATCGACATCGAGGAAGTGTTCACCGCGGTCCGCAAGGCGATCTCTGAGATGCACGACGTGGCGCCCGCCGCGATTGTGTTGATCAAGCCCAACTCCATCCCGAAGACCTCCAGCGGAAAGATCCAGCGGCACGCGTGCCGCCAGGCGTACCTGGACGGGACGCTTTCGGTGTCCGCCGAATGGTCCGCCACGGGGGGCGTCACGGTGCACGGCCGACGTCGCGCCGCGGCCGACGCCGATGCGACCGAACCCACCCCCCCCGCCCCGCCGGCGGCGACCGCCGACACGAACGGCCAGCCCCCGCGCAAGGCCCCAGCCGCGACCGAGCGCACCGACATTGTCGACCGCGTGTTGGCGACGGTTCGGGCGGTGGCCAAGGAACGCTCCGCCGGGCTGACGCTCGACTCCGATATCCCGTCGCTCGGGCTCGACTCGCTTGAGCGGATGGAGATTGTCGCCGCGTTGGAAGACGACTTCGGCGGGCGATTCCCGGAAGAAGCCATCTTGGGGATGGAGACCTGCCGCGACGTGGTTCGCGCGGTCGAGCAGCACCTCGTCTCGCCCGACGCCACGAAGCCCACGGCCCGTCAGGTGCTTCCCGGCGACTACAACTTCGCGGAAAGCCCGGAGTACCAGCGTCTGGCAGAGAGCATCCGGATGGCCGAAGGGGCCGGTTTCGGCAACCCCTACTTCACGGTGCACGAAGGCCTGACGAACGACACCGCCCTGATCGGCGGCCGCGAGTACATCAATTTCAGCAGCTTCAACTACCTCGGCATGTCTGGGGACCCCGCCGTCGCCACGGCGACCAAAGCAGCGGTCGACCGCTTCGGCACCAGCGTTTCTGCGAGCCGGCTCGTCTCGGGCGAAAAGACAATCCACCTCGAGCTTGAGCAACTGATCTCCAAGACGTTGCACGCAGAAGACGCGATCGCGATGGTCGGCGGGCACGCCACCAACGAGACGGTGATCGGGCACTTGTTCGGCCCAGGCGACCTGGTGCTGCACGACTCGCTGGCCCACAACAGCATCGTGCAGGGCGCCCGCCTCTCCGGCGCGCTCCGCCGGGCCTTCCCCCACAACGACCATCAAGCGTGCGCCGAGCTGCTCGAGCGCTACCGCGGCGAGTACCGCCGCGTGCTGATCGCCGTCGAGGGGGTCTACAGCATGGACGGCGACTTCTGCGACATCCGCAAGTTCGTCGAACTGAAGAACGAGCACCAGTGCAACCTGTACGTCGACGAGGCCCACTCGCTGGGGACCATGGGCGAGCGCGGCCTGGGGATGTCCGAGTACGCCGACCTCAGCCCCGGGGACGTCGACATCTGGATGGGGACCCTGTCGAAGGGGCTCGGGTCGAGCGGCGGCTACATCGCCGGCAGCGCCGAGATGATCCGCTACCTCAAGTACACCGCCCCCGGCTTCGTGTTCAGCACGGGCCTCTCGCCACCCGACACCGCGGCGGCCCTGAAAGCGTTGCAACTGCTGCTGGCCGAGCCCCAGCGTGTAGAGCGGCTCCGGCGTAACTCCGAGCTGTTCCTGTCGCTGGCGAAGCAAGCGGGGCTGAACACCGGGATGAGCGGCGGCACGCCGATCGTGCCGATCATTACCGGCAACTCGATCCTGGCGATCCGGCTCTCGAGGATGATGTTCGCCCGCGGCGTCAACGTGCAGCCGATCCTGCACCCCGCCGTCGAAGAGGAACGCGCCCGCCTGCGGTTCTTCATCAACGCGCTCCACACCGAAGACCAGATCCGCCAGGCGGCGGCCTTGTTGGTGGAGTGCTACGAAGAGGCAACCGGCGAGTCGGCCGGACGCGCGTCGAAAGCCGCCACGGCGTCGGCGACCGCCCGATAGCGGGCGGTCGGCCGCTGGACCCTGGGGGCTGGCGAACCGGCGACGCAATAGCAAACAGGTGAGCGGACGAAACACCTCAGGAGTCGCTGCGCGACCTGCGCCGGCGAGCTATTTCAAGGGGCCTCGGTATGTCGCAAGCCATCGTTGACCCGGCCGAGCTTCGGCGCTTCGCCAACAACCTGCGCAAGTTCAATCAGGAGTTGGAGGAGCGGATGGGCGCGCTGAGCGCGCAGCTCCATGCCCTGAGCGCCACCTGGCGTGACCAGGAGCACAAGAAGTTTGTCGAGGACTTCGAGGAACAAACCAAGGCGATCGCGCGCTACGTTGAATCGACGAACGACCATGCGCCGTTCCTGCTCCGCAAGGCAGACCGCATCGACGAGTACCTGCAGCAGAGGTGAGGGGCGAGAACGCGCAAGCAATGTTCGGACTCTCCGCGCGCAACGTCCACGCCTCTCGCCCCTAACCCCTCGCCCCTATGTCGGCCAACGTCCGCTCGACCGATGCGATCCTGGCGGTGCGGGCCGCGGCGGTCAACTTTGCCGATCAGGTAAGGTTGGGCCTCGATGAGATCGAGACGGAACTCAGGCGGCTGCTGGACTGGATCGAGCACGACCGCCCCGGCTACTGGCGCGAGCAGTTGCGACGTAGCTGGGACGAGGTCGCCCAGGCCCGGGCCGAGCTCAACCGCAAGCTCATGTACCCCGTCGCGGACGAGCGTCCGGCGTGCGTCGAGCAGCGGAAGGCGCTCCGCCGGGCCGAGCAACGGCAGGCGTATTGCGAGGCCAAGTTCCAGCGTCTGCGCGAGTGGGTGCGCGACCTGCAGCACGAGCTGGACGAATACCGGGGACGGGTCAACAGCCTCAAGCAGCTTGCCGACGTCGAGGCGCCCGCGGCCGTGGCGGCGCTCGACCGGGTGCTGGCGAGCCTTAGCCGGTACGCCTCGGGCCGCGCGTCGGCTCCGCCGGCTGCCGCCCCCTCCGAGGCGCCAGGACCGATAAGCGAGGAGCCCACGTGAGACGCGTTGATCTAGAAACGGGCGCCGGCCGCATCCGCCAGGCGTACGAAGACCTGCTGCTGGCGTACGAGTCCGCGTCGGCAGATTGGAACGACCCGGTAAGCCGGGCGGTGTTTGAGGACCGGATCGAGCCGATGGCCCCGGTGATTAAGGGGACGCTCGACGCGATCGGCAGGCTCGCCCTGATCGCCGGCGAGGCGCAACGCGATGCAGACCAATAGCCCGATAATCCGCTATCCTTAGTGGGAACCAGTCCTCGCACTCGTGACCCAGGGTAGGCATGGCCGCGGCGCCCGAACTCTCGACCCAACGTCAAGCAGCGCTGCTCGCGCGCCTGCAGCGGCTCGCCACCGATCGTCACGAGGCCGAGCAGCGGATCGCGATCGCGCAGTCGTCCGAAACACGGCTCGCCCACGAGCGATTCCGTCGCGAGGCCGACGCGATCGTGCGGGCCCACGCCGCCACGACCAACGAGGCCGAATCGCGACACGCCGCGGCGGTCGCGGAACTCGACAAGGATCTCAACGCCCGTCGCGAAGCGGTACAGGCGGAGTACCACGGCGTCCGTTCCGCGGCTGAAACGCAGCGCGGCGCAACCGAGGCCGAGGCGCTCGAGCTGCAGCGTCGCGTGGCGTTCGAGACCCTCAGCATCTACGAGGCCCGCAAGGACGAGCCGGCCCAGAGGCGGGAGCAGGCGCTGGCGCCCCTGGGGGCGGCGTGGCGGAGCCTCGAAGCGCTCGCCGGCGACACGGTCGCCATCCTCAAGTCGCGGCGCCAGTTCTCCAGCGCGACCGACGTCAGCAAGTTGACAACGCCCTCCCCGCCCCAGCCGGCCGACACGCCGGCGGTGGAAGCGGTTCAGCAGCGGGCCGAGGCGACGGCCGCCGAGGCGCGGCGGCGTGTTGAGGCGCTCTACGCCCAGAAGTTGCCCCGCCTGTTTGAGGGCGCCACGCCATGGGTGCTGGTCGGCGGCGTGGCGCTGTGCAACTACGCCCTCGCCGCTTGGCGGGCCGGACCCGTCAGCCCGTTTGCTTGGGGGGCGGCCGTCGGCGCGCTCGTGGCGAGCGGCGCCCTGCTGCGGCTGCTGGCTTGGCCCAAGTCTCGCGCCGCCGGCGCCGAGGCGTTCGACGGCATCGCGTCGGCCCTTGCCGACGCCCGCAGCGCGATCCAAACGTACCGGGCCGCCGCGCTGCTCCGCGAGCAGGAGGAAGCGCAGTCGCTGGTGGATACGCGCGACGCAGAGCTGGCCGCCGTCGGCTTCGAAGTCAAGAGCCGCATCGATGGCGTGACCGCCCAGGTGGAGCAAGAGCTGGTCCGCGCCGGCCGGTCGTACCCGCACCGGCTTGAGACCCTGCGCGCCGAGCGCGAGTCGGGCGGCTCGCGGCTCGACGCCGAGCTCGCCGAAGCGCTCGGCCGGGCGACCGCCCAGCGGGACGCAGACGCCGCGGCGAGCGCGGCGCAGCGCGACACGGCGATCGCCGAGATCAATGCAACGCACGACCGCGACTGGGCCGCCATGGCCGAGGCTTGGTTGTCGGGCGTCGCCGAGATCCACGAGGCGTTCGCGGCCGAGCGGTCCGTGTGCGACGCCCACTTCCCGGCCGACTGGGAAGCGATCGACCTCGACGCGTGGCGTCCGACGCAGCAGATGATCCCCGCGGTAGAGTTTGGCCGGGTCACGATCGATCTGGCCCGCGTAAAGCACGCGCTCCCCGAAGACCCGCGCCTGGCGCCGCCGACCAATCAGATCGAGGTTCCCGCGCTGGTCACGCTGAACGAACAGCCGTCGCTGTTTGTCCTGGCCGAGGGAGCCGGCCGCGCAGTCGCGGCCGAGCTGGTCCAGACCGTGGCGTTCCGGTTCCTCACGGGCCTGCCGGCCGGCAAGGTGCGGTTCACGCTGCTCGACCCCACCGGCTTGGGCGAGAGCTTCGCCGCGTTCATGCACCTGGCCGACTACGACGACAACCTGATCGCCGGCCGCATCTGGGCCGAGCCGCGCGACATCGACGAGCAGCTCGCCCGGGTCACCAACCACATGGAGACGGTGATCCAGAAGTTCCTGCGGGACGAGTACGCCACGATCCACGAGTACAACGCCCAGGCCGGCGAGGTGGCCGAGCCGCTGCAGGTGGTGGTGATCGCGGGCTTCCCGCACGCGTTCTCCGACACGGCCGTCAGGCGGCTGATCAGCATCGTCTCGGGGGGCCCGCGGTGCGGAGTGTACGTGCTGGCGAGCATCGACCGGACCGCCCGCTTCCCCAGCGACTTCCGCCTGGGCGACCTGACCGAAGACGCCGTGCTGCTGGAATGGCTGCCGCAGGCGGAGCGTCTGACGTGGCGACAGCCTGTGTTCGAGAAGTTCCCGTTGGCGGTCGCCGGTTCGCCCCCGGGTGAGCTGATGGTCGACGCCATCCGCCGCGCGGGCCAGGCGGCCAAGGGGGCGATCAAGGTCGAGGCGCCCTTCAGCATCGTCGCCCCGGACCCCGATCACTTGTGGGAAGACGTCTGCAGCGACGAGCTGCTAATCCCCGTCGGCCGCGCCGGCGCCAACCGGCTGCAGTACGTGCGGCTGGGCAAGGGCGCCGCCCACCACCTGTTGGTTGCGGGGAAGACCGGCTCCGGCAAGAGCACGTTCCTGCACGCGCTAGTGACCAGCGCCGCGCTGCGGTTCACGCCGGACGAGCTGGAGTTCTACTTGGTCGACTTCAAGAAGGGGGTCGAGTTCCAGGCCTACGCCTACGGCCGGCTGCCGCACGCCCGCGTGGTGGCGATCGAGAGCGAACGCGAGTTTGGCCTCAGCGTCTTGGAGCGCCTCGACGAAGAGCTCAAGCGCCGCGGCGAGCTGTACCGCGAGGTCGCGGTGCAGGGCTTAGCCGACTACCGCGCCGCACGCCCCGACGATCCGATGCCGCGCATCCTGCTGGTGATCGATGAGTTTCAAGAATTGTTCGTGGAAGACGACCGTCTGGCGCAAGACGCCCAGTTGCTGCTTGACCGCCTCGTGCGGCAAGGTCGCGCGTTTGGGATGCACGTAATCTTGGGGACACAAACGCTCTCGGGCGCCTACTCCATCGCCCGCAGCACGCTGGGGCAGATCGCGGTGCGGGTGGCGCTGCAGTCGAGCGAGGCGGACGCCCACCTGATCCTCAGCGACGAACGCAACACGGCCGCCCGCTACTTGCGCCGCCCTGGCGAAGCCATCTACAACGACCAGAACGGCCTGCTGGCCGCCAACGAGCCGTTCCAGGTGGTGTGGCTCCCCGACGCGCAGCGGATCGACTGGCTGGCCCTGGCCCAGGCCGAGCGGGAGCGCCGCGGGGTCGAGGTCCCACCCACCATTGTCTTCGAGGGCGCCGCCCCCGCCGACCCGCAAGAGAACAAGCAGCTCACCACCCTGCTCACTCAGCAAGCTCAGCTTGCTGACGGGCTCCGCCCCGTCGCCGTCCCGCAAGCGTGGCTGGGCGACGCCATCGCCATCAAACCCCCCACGCGGGCCGAGTTCGGCCGCCACGCCGGCGCCAACCTGCTGATGGTCGGACCCAACGAGGCCGAGGCCGCCGGCATCCTCTCGGCCGCGGCCGTGGCGCTCGCCGCCAGCCACCCCGAGGCGCGTGTGGTAGTGCTAGACGGCACGCGGGCCGACGATGGCGCCGCGGCGGTTTGGCCCGCCGTCGCCGCCGCGCTCGGCGATCGGCTGCAGCGGTACGACGCGGGGCAGACCACCGAAGCGCTGGCGTCCGTCGCGTCTGAGGCTGCGCGTCGCGACGAGGCGAACGAAGACCACGCCCCGCCGCTGTTCTTGATCGTCTGGAACGCCGGCCGCCTGCGCGAACTGCGACGCAGCGAAGACGACTTCAGCTTCTCTTCCGATCGCGACAAGCCGGCCAGCCCCGACAAGCAGTTCGCTGAGCTGCTCAGGTCGGGCCCCGGCCTCGGCGTTCACGCCCTGGTCTGGTGCGACAGCTACAACACGGTCGGCCGGATCACCGACCGCATGACCCTCCGCGAGTTCGGCATGCGGATCGCCTTCCAGATGTCGGCCGCCGACTCGAGCAACCTGCTCGACACCCCGGCCGCGGCAAGGCTGCGGGCGTTCCGGGCGTTGTTCTACAGCGACGAGACGGGGCAGATCGAGAAGTTCCGCCCCTACGGGCTCCCGACCAAGGCCTGGCTTGAGTGGGTGCAGAAGTCGCTCTCGCAGACGCTCTCTCCCGCAGAGTAGCGCCGGAGCTGCCCCCAGCATCAGGGCTCCCCCCAGAAGCAGGGATCGAGCTCCATCCCGAAGTCACGAATGGAGATCTTCCCACAAGGGGAAGTAGCCGACGGGCTCCGCCCCGTCGGAGTGGCTCGGTAGACGTTACGACTCAGCCCCCCGACGGGGCGGAGCCCGTCGGCTATTGGGCTTTGGGAGCGGCGTTGGGCGCCCCGGCTCGACAGTCGGCGCTTGCTCCATACAATGACGCCCAAACCAGAACCCACCCCAGAACCCGCCTCGGATTCCGCCATGAGCACGATTGTCGACGTCCACGCCCGCCAGATCCTCGACAGCCGCGGCAACCCCACCATCGAGGTCGACGTCACCCTGGCCGACGGCTCGGTCGGCACCGCGGCGGTCCCCAGCGGCGCCAGCACCGGCGCCCACGAGGCGTGGGAGCTGCGTGACGGCGACAAGGGCGCCTTCCTCGGCAAGGGGGTCCTCAAGGCCGTAGAGAACGTCAACGAGCGGATCGCCGACGAGCTGATCGGCATGGACGGCCTCGACCAAGCCGCCCTCGACCACCACATGTGCGACCTGGACGGCTCGCCCAACAAGAAGAACCTGGGCGCCAACGCCATCCTGGGGGTCTCGCTGGCCAACGCCCACGCGGCCGCGCGGTACTGCGGGCTCCCTCTGTTCCGCTACCTCGGCGGCTCGAACGCCCGGCTGCTCCCCGCGCCGATGATGAACATCCTCAACGGCGGCGAGCACGCCGACAACTCGGTCGACATCCAAGAGTTTATGGTGATGCCGCTGGGGGTCGATAGCTTCTCCGACGCGCTGCGGTGCGGCTGCGAGATCTTCCACCACCTGAAGAAGGTGCTGCAAGACAAGAAGATGAACACCGCCGTCGGCGACGAGGGGGGCTTCGCGCCCGACCTGGGCGCCAACGCCGAGGCGTTCGACGTGATCCTCACCGCCATCGAAAAGGCGGGCTACGTCCCGGGCGAGCACGTGTGGTTCGCGATGGACTGCGCCGCCACCGAGTTCTACGACTCGAAGAAGAAGGTTTATTCCATCGACGGCAAGGAGATCGACTCCGCCGGCATGGTCGACCTGCTCTCGGGCTGGGTCGACAAGTTCCCCATCTGCAGCATCGAAGACGGCTGTGGCGAGGACGACTGGGAGGGCTGGAAGCTGCTGACCGACAAGATCGGCAAGAAGGTGCAACTCGTAGGCGACGACCTGTTCGTCACCAACGTCGAGCGTCTGCAACGCGGCATCGACGAGGGGATCGGCAACAGCATCCTGATCAAGGTCAACCAGATCGGCACGCTGACCGAGACGATCGACGCGATCCAGCTCGCCCACCGCAACGGCTACACCTCGATCGCCAGCCACCGCTCGGGCGAGACCGAGGACAGCACCATCGCCGACCTGGCGGTCGCCCTCTCCACCGGCCAGATCAAGACGGGCTCTGCCAGCCGCAGCGACCGGATGGCCAAGTACAACCAGTTGCTGCGGATCGAAGAGCAGTTGGGCGCGACGGCCGAGTACGCGGGGCCGATGTTCGCGAAGCGCTAACGGAATGGGAACCGCCGATGGACGCGGATGAACGCCGATAGCGAGTGTGGCGATTGCTGATGCATGAGACACTGAAAACTTGGTGCGTTATCCTCGGCATACTGGCGGTGGTGGTTGGCGCAGGCACTTGGAGCGACCGTCATCCCGATCAGTTGATTTGGTACGGGAGAGTTGGATCAATTCTTGTGGGTCTGGCATCTGTTTGCGGCCTTCTGGCGCTCACCTATCGGCGCGACAAAGCGTTCGATTATCTCTACGGACAGGTTGGCAAGTATCTCGACAGGGGTGGGCTCTGTTTCGGCTTTGCGTTCGGGGTGAACGACGGTGCGGCCACCTTGAATCTGTTCTTTCAGAATCGGTTCGATCGGCCGTGCGAAACCGTAGTCGCCTTGCGTCAGGTTCCTGGGTGGATGGAAGTTAACGACCAGAATGAAGTCCAGGTGTCATTCGCATGTCCCGGCGGCGCTTTCGGAGTAGTGGAAATCCCGTTTGGCGTTCCGCAACAGTTCCAGGGAAAGACGCAGAAGTACTACGTCGGCGCCAGCACCATGTTTCCCGAGGGGAAGGGAGTTCAGTTGCGATTCCGCAATGCCTTGCCTGTGAGAAGTGACTTGCAAATGCAGAGCGGCATGCGAGAGGGGGTGGCGGTCGGCGGCGCAGCGCTTGGGATGATCGCAATCGTTGGAAAGGAGACGGTAGAGTTGACGTTTCCGGAAAACGTGCGTGAGACTTTCGACGAAGGCGCCCAGATAAAGACATCGATCCTTCGCGAACTAGATGCCGCGGCGAAGCGCTAACGGAATGGGAACCGCCGATGAACGCGGATGAACGCCGATAAAGAATCATCATCCTTATCGGCGTTTATCCGCGTTCATCGGCGGTTCCTTCTTTCTAACTCAGCCTACGTCCCCCAATTCCAGCGCCGCGCCGTAGCGCGTTAGCATCTGCTTACGTAGCAGCACGTGCTCAGGGTTCTTCAGCCCCGGGTCGGCGGCGAACAGGGCGTGCGCCGCCTGGCGCGCTTCTTCTAGCGTCTCGCGGTCGCGGGCCAGGTCGGCGATCATCAGCGGCGGCAGGCCCGATTGTTTGGCGCCGAACAAGTCGCCGGGGCCGCGGAGCTTGAAGTCGAGCTCGGCTAGTTCGAAACCATCGTTGGTGGCGGCGAACGCTTCCAGGCGTTTGCGGGCCGCGTCGGTGAGTTCTTCTTCGGCTAGGCAGCCGCAGAACCCCGGGAAGCCCCCCCGCCCTACCCGGCCCCGCAGCTGGTGGAGTTGGCTGAGGCCGAACCTATCTGGGGAGGCGATCATCATCACGCTGGCGTTCGCGACGTCGACGCCGACCTCGATCACGGTGGTCGAGACCAGCACTTGCGTCTGCCCCGCGCGGAAACGGGCCATCGCGTCGTCTTTATCTGCCGGGGTCATCCGCCCGTGCAAAATATCAACGCGGAACTCGGCCAGCTCGCCGTTGGTGAGCGACTCGAACGCCTGGCTGGCGCTGACGGCCGCTACGGTATCCGAACCGTCCACCAGCGGCGCCACGAAGTACGCCTGGCGCCCCTCGTGCAGGCGGTCGCGGACAAACTTCCACCAGCGGGGCCGCTGCTCGGGCGCCACCAGGTAGGTGGTCACCGGTTGCCGGCCGGGGGGCATGTCGCGGAGGATGGAGACGTCCAGGTCGCCGAACTGGGTCATGCTGATCGTCCGCGGGATGGGCGTCGCGGTCATCACCAAGTAGTGGGGGGAGGAGTCGCCGCGCCGCAGCGCGGCCCGCTGGCGGACGCCGAACTTGTGCTGCTCGTCGATCACCGCCAGGCCGAGCCGCTTGAACTCGACCCCTTCGGAGAGCAGCGCGTGCGTGCCGATCACCAAGTTCACGTCCCCCGAGGCGATGCCCGTGAGCACCTCCGAGCGTTCCGCCTCGTTCTGCCCGCCGACCAGCAGCCGGAAGTTGACGCGGCTCTGCTTGAGCAGCCCGGCCAGCGTCAGGGCGTGCTGCCGGGCGAGGATCTCCGTCGGCGCCATCAAGGCCGCCTGGGCGCCCCCGGCCACCGCCACCAGCAACGCGTAGAGCGCCACCACCGTCTTGCCGCTGCCGACGTCCCCTTGCAGCAGCCGATTCATCGGCGTTGATTCGGCGATATCGCGGCTCACCTGCTCGATCGCCGCACGCTGGCCGGCGGTCAGCTCGAACGGCAGCAGCCGGAGGATGCGGGCGTCGACCTGCGCCGTGGTCGGCAGCTCAATCGCGCGGAACCCAACCCGCTGCTGGTACCGCCTCGCGGCCAGCGCAAGCTGCAGGACGAACAGCTCCTGGAACACAAACCGCCGGCGGGCTGCCTCCTTTTCTTTTTCGTCGTGCGGCCCGTGGATCAGCGGCAGCGCCCTGGCGATCGGCAGCAGTGCGTGCTCCTCCAGCAACGCCTGAGAGAAGACCTCCGGCGGCGCCGTGGCGAAGTCCTCGACCGCCGTCTCTACCAGCTTCCGCATGTGGTACTGCGTAATGCCGTCCGTGAGGCCGTACACCGGCAGCAGCGGCGTGGCGGGGGCCGCCTCGTCCGCCTCGAGCCACGCCACGCGGGGGTGCGAAAACTCGTAGCGCCCGCCGCGCAGCTTGGCCTTGCCCGAGAGCTGCACCCGCTGGCCGCTGGCGAACTTGTCCCGCATAAACGGCTGGTTGAACCACGTGCCGCGGGCGTGCCCCGTGCCGTCGGCGACGATGATGCCGACCCGGCTGCGGCCGAAGCCGCTGGAACTGGAGTCGACCTCTTCGATCACGCCCCGCACGGTGACCAGCGCGTCTTCTTCCAACTGGTCGATCGTCCGCAGGTCGGAGATGTCCTCGTAGTCGCGCGGGAAGAAGAACAGCAGGTCGCGGGCGGTCCTCAGCCCCAGCTTGCGCACCCGCGACGCCCGCGCAGGGGTCGACCCCCGCAGCTTGGCGATGGGGGTCGCAAGCAACTGCTCAGGGGAAGCATTCTCGACGGGCGCGTCGTCCATGACCGCATGATAAGGCGCAAACGCTGGGAGAATAGCCGACGGGCTACGCCCCCTCGGGGTGGTGGGATGGATGCCTGGTCCGAGCCACCCCGACGGGGCGGAGCCCGTCGGCTATTGAGCCTTTTCTCGGGGACGCGTCTACAGGTACTGCTGGTAGGCGGCGACCGCTAGGCGGTCGACCAGGTCGTTTTCTTCATGCCCGCTGTGGCCCGCGACTCGGGTGTACTTGACCTTGTGGGTGGCGACCAGCTTGTCGAGCGTCTGCCACAGGTCGACGTTCTTCACCTCGGCCCAGCGGCTCCCTTCCTTGCGGCGCCAGCCGTTCTGCTTCCACTTGGGCATCCACTCGCTCAGCCCCTTGCCGACGTAGACGCTATCGGTGAACAGCTCCACCGAGCTGGGCTGCGTGAGGGTACGGAGCCCCTCGACGACCGCCTGAAGCTCCATGCGGTTGTTGGTGGTCTCGGGGGCGCCGCCGGAGCCCTGTTTTTCTTTGCCCGTGGCGGGGTGGCGGAGCAAGAACGCCCAGCCCCCGGGGCCGGGGTTCCCGCTGCAGCCGCCGTCGGTGTAGAGGTGAATGTCGTGCACAGTTGGTTCGTTGTCCGTCGTCAGTTGTAAGTTGGTGGTCGTCAATTGGTGGTGTGAGCCGGACCGTCCTCGGTCCCGGCGCTGGGGAACACGCCCTACGTCAACGAGGGCATGACGGGCCTCGTCAATTCCGCCACGCGTTGATTCATTTCTGCGTCGAGGTCGCCGGCCGTGGAGAGGGTCCAGGGGAGCGTGATGGTGAAGGTGCTCCCCTTGCCCAGGGCGCTGCGCAGCGTCACCTCGCCCCCCAGCAGACGGCAGATCTCGCGGACGATGGAGAGCCCCAGCCCGGTGCCGGAGTGCTCGCGGGTCATGGTGTCGCCCGTCGGCGCGGCGGCGGCGCCCTGGCGGAATTTCTCGAAGACCAGCGCCTGATCGGTCTCGCTAATCCCGATGCCCGAATCCTCCACCTGCAGCACCAGCACCCCCTCCGCCGAGCGGGAGACCCGCACGGCGATGCGGCCCCCTTCCGGCGTGAACTTGATCGCGTTGGAGAGCAGGTTGTTCAGCGCCTGCTGCAGCTTGGCCTGGTCTTGCATCATCGGCGGCAGGCCCGTGGGGCAGGCGAACACCAGGTCGATGTTCTTCCGCTCCGACAGCGGCCGAGCCAGGTCGCACTGGGCGCCCACGACGGTGTCGACGCGGAACTCGCTGGGCCGCACGTCCATCTTGCCCGACTCCATCTTGGCCAGGTCTAAGATGTCGTTGATCATCTCCAGCAGCATCCGCCCGCTGTTGGAGATATTCGCCACGTACCGCCGCTGCTTGTCGTTCAGGCTGTCGATGCCGCCCAGCACCTCGCTGAAACCCAGGATGCTGTTGAGCGGGGTCCGAAGCTCGTGGCTCATGGTGGCCAGGAAGTCGCTCTTGAGGCGGTTCATCTCGAACAGCCGCATGTTGGCCTGGGCGAGCTGATCGACCTTGGCGTCGAGCTCGCCGTTCACGTCTTGCAACGCGTCTTGCTGTCGCAGCAGCCGACGGAGCATCCGGTTGAACGACGCGGCCAGCTCCTCGAATTCGTCCCCCGTGTGGATCTGGGCGCGTTGCTCGATGTCGCCCTCACGCACCGCGTTGGTCACGTCCCGCAGGTGCTGCACCGGCTTGACGATGATGTAGCGGATGATGAAGTACAGCAAGAACATCGACAGAAAGCCGATGGTGACGGCCATCGCGCACAGGAACGCGTTGTCCTTGGCCAGGTCGCGGCGTGTCCCCTGCTGGTCGATCTCTACCCGGGCGACGGCCAGCAGGTCGTTCTCCGCCAGATTGGTCCGGGGCGAACCCGCCCCCGCCACTTGGTGGCACCCTACGCACCCCCGTTTTGCGTAGAGCGGCTGGTAGTAGCGGTAGGTCCAATGCCCGTCGGCGTCCAAGACCGACTGCTCGCGGAACTTCTTGTCCGCGCTGTCGCCCTCCGCTGCCTGCGGCGGGTTGGCCAAGAAGTAGCGCAGGATCTCTTCTTCTTCTGCGTTGGTCGGCGGGTTCTTCTGCACGCCGTTGTCGTTGGGGGGGTAGATGGCGTACAGCTCGAACGGCTGCCCCAGGCTCTGACCGCCCCGTTTGAACCATTGCAGCGTGAGCTCGTCTACGTCCTCTTCGGGATCGATGGAGCCTACGCCAAGCGACCGGTCGTACTCCCCCGCGATCGGCTTGCGGCCCCATTTGAGGAAGCACTCTTCGTACCACCCGGTCCGCACGAGCTCGCTCGCTAGCTTGCGGTCTTGATCGAACACACGGGAGGAGATCTGGTTCGAGTACCAGTAGAAGCTGAGCCCCAGCATGAGCACCAAGCAGACCCCGAACCACCAGAGGCACTTGCGCTCCAGGTTCGACTCTCCCAGCACCCGCTTAAAACTCTTGTAACTCATCCGGCCTCAGGTGGTTGTCCCGACTGATTCTACGCGGACCGGCGATTTGGCGCCAAAGGCAGTTCGCCGGGAGAATCAGACGCCGATCGCGAACAGTCGGCCCGCCCAGGCGCGTCTCGGGCGGCCGTTTCCCCGAGATGACAGACCAAATCAGAGCATATCCACCGGGTCGACGTCCGCGATCCATTCTACCGCTTTGGGGAGTTTCGCCCGTCCCATCGCGTCGCGGATCAGCGCGTGGAGCCGGTCTCGGTCGGCCGACCGAACCAGCAGGTTGAAGCGGAACTTGCCGCGCAGCCGCGCCAGCGGCGCTGGGCCGGGGCCGGTGATGCGCAGGTCGGACTCGCCTGCCTGGCTCCGCAGCCGCTCGGCGGTCGCGGTCAGCACGGCCTCGATGGGGTCGCGCGCGTCGCCGCGGGCGACGATCCGCACCAGCGATCCGAACGGCGGGTAGAGCAGCGCCTTGCGCTCCGGGAGTTCCCCGTCGGCAAAGCGGGCAAAGTCGTGCCTGGTGGCCGCGGCGATCGCGGGGTGTTCGGGGTCGAACGTCTGAACCAGCACCCGCCCCCCCCGGTCGCTGCGGCCGGTGCGGCCTGCAACCTGGGTGACCAACTGGAAGGTCTTCTCGCTGGCCCGAAAATCGGGCCAGTGGATCGCGGTGTCCGCGCTCACCACCCCTACCAGGGTGACGTTGGGAAAATCGAGCCCCTTGGCGATCATCTGCGTGCCGAGCAAGATCTGCGCCTCGCCCCGCCGGAACGCCTCGAGGGCCGTGTCGTGGCTCCCCGGTTTGCGCATCGCGTCGGCGTCCATCCGCAGGACCTTGTGCTCAGCGAATCGGGCCCGCACCTCGTCTTCCAGTTTTTGCGTGCCGACGCCCACGTACAGGATGCCCGGGTTCTGACAGTCGGGGCACGCGCTGGGGGGCTCGGCGCGGAAGTCGCACCAGTGGCACAACGCCACGTGGTCGGCCCGATGGAACGTGAGCGCCACGTCGCAGTGGGGGCACTTGAGCGCGAACCCGCACCGCGGGCACTGGACGTGCGTCGAGAACCCACGCCGGTTCAGCAACAAAATGACTTGCCCGCCGTCGGAGAGCGCCTCGCGCATCCCCTGGTAGAGCACGCGGCTGATGGCGCCCCGCGGGCCGCGGCGGTCGCGTTCTTCGCGTAGGTCGATCGTGCGGACCGCCGGCATCGGGCGGTTCGCCACCCGGCGGGGCATCTCTACCAGCTCGGACTGCCCGGTCTGGGTCTCCCACCACGCGTCCAGCGAGGGGGTGGCGCTCGCCAGCACCAGCGGGACCCCCTCGTCTTCTGAGCGCCGCTGGGCGACCGTGCGGGCGTGGTACCGCGGCGCGGTGTCTTGTTTGAAGGTGGCCTCGTGCTCTTCGTCGATGACGATCAGCCCCAGGTTCTTCGCCGGCGAGAAGACCGCGCTGCGGGCGCCCACGACTACTTGCACCTCGCCCGAGGCGATCCGCCGCCAGTGGCGCCGCCGCTCGACGTCGCTCTGATGGCTGTGCAGCACGGCGATCCGGTCGAAGCGGGCCGCAAACCGCCGTACCGTTTGCGGCGTCAGGCTGATCTCTGGCACCAGCACGATCGCCTGCCGTCCGAACGAGACCACCTTCTCCACCGCCTGCAGATAAACCTCCGTTTTCCCGCTGCCGGTTACGCCGTGCAGCAGGATGGTCCGTTGCTTGCCGGAGTCGAGCGCGGCCTCGATGGCGGCGTAGGCCCGCGCCTGATCGGGGTTGAGCTGCTTGGGCAGCTCGCGGGCGACGTCGTGCTCAAGCGCGTCGCCTACGTCGACCCGCTCGGTGTGCTCTGCGATCAGCCCCTGCTTGCGTAGCACGTTGATGGGCGCCACGGTGCAGCCGGCCCGCCCGGCAAGCTGCTTGATGGCGAGCGGCTTGGGGCTCGCCGCCAGGGTCTCCAGGATCCGGCGCTGGGTGTCGGTGACGTCGATCGACGAGATCCGCGCGGCGACGGCGGTCGGCACGTGCAGCAGCAGCACCTCGCGCGTGCCGGCCCGGGCCCGCACGCCGGCCGGCACCACCGCCTCGAGCGCCTGCCCCCAGTTGCAGAGGTAGTAATCCGCCATCCAGCGTGTGAGCCGCAGCATGGGGGCCGACACGAGCCGCTCGCTGTCGACGACCGCCAAGACTTCTTTCAGCGGCCTGCTGCCGACCTCCTTGATCCCCACCTCAACGCAGTAACCCGTCACCGAGCGGTTGCCACGCCCCAGTGGGACCCGCACCCGCCGACCCGGCTCGAGGTAGATTTCTGGTTTCCCTTTGTCGGCAAAGCGGTCGGGCGCCAGGTAGTCCAGCGGCTTGTCGAGCCCCTCGACCAGCACGATCGAGGCCACCCGCCGGCGCTCGGCGGCGTCGAGCTCCCACGGCGCCGGGTCGGATTCAAACAGGCTGCGTTGCACAACTAGCGTCGGGACCGAGGACAGAGTGGCGGACGGCATTCCGCCGAGGGGGGATGCGGGCGTCGGCCTGGGGACTTGGGCCCGGCGACCGGGGAGCGTTATCGTACGCTATCACCGCCCCTGTGCGAGCCGGCCCGTCCTCGGCCCCGGCGGCTATCCTCAGCCCTTGTGCATTGCTCGGCGGACGATCGTCCGCCGCTCGGTTTTTATTCCCAAACGCCACGGCGACGACCGCTTGCTATGCGACTAGGACTGTTTGGCGGCAGCTTCGACCCGATCCACAACGGCCACCTCGCCGTCGCCCGGGCGTGCTACGAGCAGGCCTCGCTCGATGGCGTTTGCTTCATCCCGTCGGCCGTCCAGCCGCACAAGCCAGACGGCCCCCAGGCAGGGGACGAAGACCGCTGGCAAATGCTGCTGCTGGCGCTCGAGGGGCGTGCGGGGTTTTCTGCGTCGCGGATCGAGCTCGACCGTGGCGGGGTGAGCTTCACGGTGCAGACGCTGCGTACGCTCCGCGCCCAGCACGAGAGGGCGGAGCTCTTCTTCTTGCTCGGGGCCGACACGCTGCTCGACCTGCCGAACTGGCGCGAGCCCGAAGAAGTGCTCCGCTTGGCGACGCCGCTGGTGGTCTGCCGTCCGGGGCAGCCGGCCCCCGACCGGTCGGTGCTGGCGCCGCTGCTGAGCGCCCAGCGGCTCGCCGCGATCTCGGGGCTCTCGATCGCGATGCCCCCGAACCCCGCGAGCAGCAGCGAGGTACGGCGCCGCGTCGGCGTGGGGGAGCCGATCGACGACCTCGTGCCGATCAAGGTGGCGCGTTACATCGGTCGTGCGGGCCTCTACCGCCAGCAGCGCTGAAAGGTTGCGCTCGCGGTACAGTCTACTGCACGCCGCGACGATACTCAGTGAGGGGCCCCGTCGCTCGCGCGTAAGCAGTTCTAATTAAACGGCTTACGCGTTCGGACTGGGCAAGATCGGGGCGACCCCACAAGCGGCGCAACTGGCGGCACTCACGCAGGAGGCGGGCATGCAGGCAGGCAAGGAAGGATCAACGGCCGAACTTCAAGTCGAGGTGCAGGCCCTCCGGCAGCAGTTGCTCGAAGCGCAGAAGATGGCCTCGCTGGGCGAGCTGGTGGGCACCACCACCCACGAGTTCAACAACGCGCTGACCACCATCCTCAACTACGCCAAGCTGGGGCTCCGGCACAAGGACCAGCCGACCCGCGACAAGGCGCTCGAGAAGATCATGTCCGCCGCCCAGCGGGCGGAGAAGATCGCCAACTCGGTGCTCGGCATGGCCCGCAACCGCGGCCACGACCCCGCGCCCACCGACCTCGGGGCGCTGGCCGAAGAGACGCTGGTGCTGCTGGAGCGCGAGCTGATGAAGTACCGTGTCTCGGTCGAGAAGCGGTACGAGACGGGCCGCCGCGCGCTGGTGGTGGCCAACCAGGTGCAGCAGGTGCTGGTGAACCTGCTCACCAACGCCCGCCAGGCGATGCCCAAAGGGGGCGTTGTGATGGTGAGGGTGGCCGAGGACGCCGCACGCGAGTGGATCGAGCTGACCGTGCGCGACAACGGCGAGGGGATCCCCCCCGACGTGCTGCCGCGGATCTTCGAGCGCCGCTTCTCAACCAAGCAGGGGCCGGACGAGACCGGCAAGGGTGGCATGGGCCTGGGGCTCAGCGCCTGCAAGGAGATCGTCGAGGCCCACGGCGGCAAGATCCGCGTCGAGAGCACGCCGGGGCGTGGCACGGCGTTTGTGCTCCGGCTGCCTGCCGCTCCGGCAGAAGCGGCAATCGCACTCGTAGTGCCGCTGGGCGTGCCGGTCGACTGCCAGACGTTCGCGTTCTAGTTCCCGCCGGCAGCGAGCGCCGGGGTCGCCGGTGCAAGCCGCTTGGCGATCTCGGTGAGCATCGCTTGCTCCAGCGGCTGGTCGCGGCCCAGGTCGATCCAGTAGGCGCTGGGGAGCACGACCCCGTTCTGCTGCGTGATCCGGCTGGGGAGCGAGGGGTCGTTGCGGAACGCGGCCTGACCAGCAGACGCGCTTACCGGCGCCGGCAGGTCTTCGAGCTGCTTCTCGACTTCTACCTTCACCAGGTAGCCGCGGCCGTCTGGGATTACCCGCACCAGGGCCCGCCGGCGGATGGTCTGCAGCGTGCTCTGCCAGCGGTTGAAGCTGCCGACGGAGTCGCGTCGGAGCGGTTCTAGCAGCGTGGCGCCGGTCTGGTAGGGGGTTTCGATCAGCCCCTCGGTGAGCACGCCGTCGGCCATCTTGACCCGCTGCTCGCGGACGATGGGGAAGTAGAGGCTCACCACGTCGGCCAGCTCGTCCCAGGTGTGCTCCTCGTCCCCAACGGGGATGGGCAGCGGGTTGGGCAGGCCCTGGGCGGCGGCCGGCACGCCCGGCAGCCCGAATCCCGGGCTGATAGCGCCCTGCGGCGCCGCCGGGTCGAACGCGGGCGCCGCTAGCACCCCGGGGGGGAGCGCCTGCGGCGGGAACACCACCGGGCCGCAGTTTGGTTCTGGGGCGATCATGATGGGCGGCGGGGCGACCTGCCCCGGCGGCGCGTAGATCACCTCGGGGCCACACGACTCTTCGACCACGGGCGCCTCAAATAGCGGGCCCCCCATCGCGACGCCGCCCGGCAGGATGGGCGACACCACGGCCGACTCCATCGGCGGCCCCTTGGGCGTGGCGTGGCAGCCCGCCAGCAGCAGGGCGAAGATAGCGAGTACAGTGCGCACGGGCGGCCCAGGGAATCGACAGGAACAGTCGGCGCGGAGTTTCGGGAAACCTTCCGGCCGAAGCAAGAGCGATCCAGGACGGACGAAGATAGCCACAAAAAGGCACAAGAAAGCACAAAAAAACCCAGTGACCAATCGGCGTAGAGCGGTCCGCGAAGCGCTTATTGGTCATTGAGGCTTGGGCATTGGTCATTTTTTCTTTGTGCTTTCTTGTGCCTTTTCGTGGCCATCCTTCAGCCGCACGGAACTATCCCCCCACCACAAGCGTCTCACCCACATCGCGAGTCCCCTCCCCTCGAACCCCTCGCTCCTCCCATGCTCCGCATCTCCTCACTGCTAGCCATCCTGCTCGCCGCCCCCCTCTGCTCCGCTCAGGGCCTGCTGGTCGACGTGACCCCCGAACACCACATCCGCCTGCCGCGGCCGATCCCGCGGCCCACGCCGACGCCCGGCAGCTACAAGGTGCAGGCGATCGAGGTCGACGCCAAGCTCTCGGGCCAGACCGCCCGGGTGCAGGTGTCGCAGAAGTTCCAAAACACCGGCAGCCGGACGATGGAAGTGGCGTTCGTCTTCCCGCTGCCCTACGACGGCGCCATCGATCAGCTCACGCTGATGGTGGACGGCAAAGAGCTGGAGGCCAAGCTGCTGCCCGCCGACAAGGCCCGGGCGATGTACGAAGAGATTGTCCGCAAGAACCAGGACCCGGCGCTGCTGGAGTGGATCGGCACGGGGCTGTTCAAGACCAGCGTCTTCCCGGTCCCCGCCGGCGCCGAGCGGACCGTGACGCTGAAGTACACCCAGCTCTGCCGCAAGTCGGGGGGGCTCACGGACTTCGTGTTCCCGCTCAGCACGGCCAAGTACACCACCGGGCCGCTGGACAAGCTGCGCCTCCGCGTGGCGATCGAGAGCCCGACCCCCATCGCTAGCGTCTACTCGCCCAGCCACGAAGTGAAGGTCGAACGCACCGGGAAGACCCGAGCGATCGCGACCTTCGAGGCCAAGAACACGCTCCCGTCGAGCGACTTCCGCTTGATGGTCGACGCCGCCAACCAGGGCCTGGGCGCCAGCGTGGTGTCGTTTCGACCGGAGAAGAACGAGCCGGGCTACTTCCTGTTGCTGGCCAGCCCCGAGCTCCCCGACCACCGGGGCGAGCTGCCGCCCAAGACGGTGCTGTTTGTTGTCGATCGCTCCGGCAGCATGAGCGGCAAGAAGTTCGATCAGGCCAAGGGCGCGCTGCGCTTCGTGCTGAACAACCTGAATGAGAAGGACACGTTCAACATCGTCGCCTACGACACCGCGGTCGAAGCCTTCCGTCCCGAGCTGCAAAAGTACTCCGCCGAAACGCGGGACGAGGCGCTCGGTTTCGTCGAGGGCCTGTTCGCCGGGGGGAGCACCAACATCGACGGCGCGCTGCAACGGGCGCTCGGCATGCTGAAAGACTCCGACCGGCCGACCTACGTGCTGTTCCTCACCGACGGCCTGCCGACCGCCGGCCAAACGGGCGAGGCTGCCATTGTCGCCGCGAGCGAGAAGGCCAATTCCGTCCGCGCCCGGGTCTTCCCGTTCGGCGTGGGGTACGACGTCAACAGCCGGCTGCTGGACCGGCTCGCCCGCGCAGGGCACGGGCAGACCGAGTTCGTGAAGCCAGACGACGACATCGAGGAGTCCGTCAGCCGCCTCTACAACCGCTTGGCGGCCCCGGTGCTGACGCGCGTGCAGCTAGCGATCGACGTCGAGGGCCTCACAACCGCCGACGGGCCCGCCGTCACGCGCGTCTACCCTCAGGGCGAGATCGACCTATTCTCTGGCGACCAGCTTGTGCTTGTCGGCCGATACGCCCGCGGGGGAGACGCCAAGGTGACGCTCAAGGGGGAACTGCGCGGGGAAGAAAAGACGTTCGCGTTCCCCGCCAAGCTGTCCGAGAAGAGCGGCGACGACTCCAACGCATTCGTCGCCAAGCTGTGGGCGACGCGGCGGGTCGGCGAGATCATCGATCAGATCGACCTCAACGGCAAGAACCAGGAGCTCGTGAACGAGCTCGTGGAACTGGCCACCAAGCACGGCATCGTCACCCAGTACACGTCGTTCTTGGCCGATGAAACGGCCGACCCCAACGCCGTTGCTAGCAACCGCCAACGCGCCGAAGAGGGCCTAGCAGACCTAGGCGAAGCCGAGGGTCGGTTCGGTTTCGCCCAACGCAGCGCCAAGCTTGCGTTGCAATCGGCCGCGGCGCCGATGGCGGGCCCCGTCGACGCCTTTGCGGCCGGGGGGCGCGCCATGTACCGCGAGCTGGCCGGCAAGCCGCACAACCTCGGGCGCCAATGGTTCTACGACGCCAAGGAGGGCCGCACCCGCTCGGCCGGCAACATCATGCAGCTAGGCCGCAAGACCTTCTTCCTCCGCGGCGACAAGTGGATCGACTCTGCGGTGAGCGAATCCGAAGAAAAGGGCGCCCAAACGATCGAGCGGTACGGCGCCGACTACTTCAACCTCGCCGAAAAGCACGGCAAGCACGTGGCGCAGTACCTGGCGATCGACGCGCCGGTGGTGGTGGAGTTGGATGGGCAGGTTTACACGTGGTGAGTGGTAAAGAGTGGTGAAAGAAAGGGTGGCGGGGGCGCACCGCGCCAGCGGAAGCCCCCGCAGCCCCGGGGGTAGACGTTCTGGTGGAGTGAACGTTGCCTCCGCCCCTGCGGGGGCTTCGGCTAGCGCCGTGCGCCCCCGCCACCCGTCGGCGTAGTAAGGCACGCAAGCACTGAGTTATACCTTAAACGGCTGAAAGCTGAGCCTCGGTGAAGTCTTGGAAGTTGGGTGTAAGCAAGGAGAGGAGTTGGTTTTGATGCTTGGTTTCAAGTTCACCCACGGTAGTGGTGACCGACTCGGCGAAGGCCTCGAAGTCCGGGAGGGTGCGTGCGTTGAGCGCGAGTTTCTTGACGAGCTTCCACACCCTCTCGATGAGGTTCAGGTTGGGCGAGTAGGGGGGCAGGAACAGCAGCTCAACGCCGAGCTGCCCGGCCAGCGCACGAACCGCCTTGGCCCGGTGGTACGACGCGTTGTCCAGCACGAGCGTGACCGGCTTGCGGCTGCGCCGCTTGATCGCCCGCAGCAGCTCGATGACCTGCTCGGCGCCGATCGAGCCGCGGTTGATGACCGTGACCATGCGGCCCGTGCCGTAGCTGACCGCGCCGAGCACGTTCAGCCTCTGACGGCCGGAGCCGGTGGGGACGAACCGCCGCACCGCGCTCCACACGTAGCCGAGGAACGCCCCGTAGACGAAGTGCGATGCATCGACGAAGTAGACGTGACGCTCGCCGGCGTCGGCTTCCTTCAGGCGGGGCAGCAGCTCGCTTTTTTGAAAGCGGCCTGCGCCGCCGGGTCCGCCTTCGCGGGGAGCGAGCCGGTCTTGAGCCGCTTGAAGCCGACCCGCTTGAGGTACTCGCCCACCTGCGTCTGGCATCGTCGCACGCCGGTAAGCTGCTCGATCGCGCCCGCCGCTTCGGCGATGGTGTGGGGTGGGTGCTCGTTGAGGTGGTCGCAGATCGCGTCGGTGTACGGGTCGAGCTCGCAGGCCTTGCCTCCCGAGTCCCACCGCGTGAGTCCATCGACGCCACCCGCCTCGAAGTCCCGCAGCCAACTACGCAGTGTGTTGGGGCAGCAGCCGACCACGTCGCAGATGTCCCGCACCAAGAATCCCTTGGCCTTGAGCAGCACCCCCTCGAGCTTCCGCTGCACCCGAGGGTGCGGGTGGTGGAAACGCTCGTACGCAAGCCGCTCAATGTCTTCCTCGGTGAACCTGACCGCGCCCATCCCGTCGCCTCCTGCGGTGAGAAATGCCTCCGTACAGCCGCAGCTTACCGTCAACCGGGAAGAAGACTCAACTCCGAAACGGGATGGGTATATCTGACACTAACCACCACTGATCGATCAGATGATGAGGCGGCAAGTGCGACGGCGGACTGAACTAACCAGACTGGCCTAAATCCAACCTGTCGGTCACCGACGATCATCACACCGATCTTCGAATCGTCGTTCTGAAATGCTTGGTCCACATAATGCCCGATTTGTTTCCTCATGTCTTCGTCGGAGCTTCCCACAAAAATTGAATCCTCGTCCGTACTTGTCCCACGATAAATGGCTGCGCCGCCAGGAAGTTCCGGTGCGTGGACAATCGTGATGACGACGCAATTCTCGGGAGTTGGATTGTCGAGAATCTTCGGCTCTGGGAAATCGAGCTCTAGACCAGGCGGTGTTGGGCTGCCGTATTGTGTGGTAGCGGTTGGACCCGAGTTTGTCGTCCCTTCCGGTCCGCACCCAACTGCCGTCAGGATCGGAAAGGCGCACCAGGCGAAAGTCAGCTTTAGAGTGAGAACGTGCGTAGGCGGTTGCATCGCGGTTGAGTTCGGGGCTACTCGGGATGGGCCGAATGAAATAGTGAAGCCGGGTATCGTGATTTATGCTAACACGGAGACGGCGGTTTGCGGACTCGCAGCACGTTGTCCCCCGCTTGCCGGAACTGCGGTCGCTGCCGCGACCTTGTTCGGGCCTACCACTTCTCCAGGCGCGGTTGTGGGCTTTGGGTGGCGGGGGCGCACCGCGCCAGCGGAAGCCCCCGCAGCCACGGGGTAGACGTTCCGGAGGGTAAACTTTGTCTCCGCCCCAGCGGGGGCTTCGGCTGGTGCCGTGCGCCCCCGCCACCCCTTCGAACGCGTCCACTGAATAGTCCCTAGGGTGCGATTACGCCTTCGGCTTCATCGCACCCTACTTCCTCCTCCATACATTAGCCGAGGCCCGACATGCAACGCCGCTTTACACGCACGATCTTGACCCTTGCCTGCACGCTAACCCTGGTCGCCCCGTCTGTCGCCGCGGAGCAGTTGTCGCTGCTGGGGATGCTCGAGGAGTGGAAGTATCCTGACTCCCCCTTCAGCGGCGCCCAGATGTCGGACGGCGCCACCGTGGACGCTGCCGGCAAACGCACGACCCAGTCGATTGTCTGCAACGCCGAGATGATGACCGAAGCTCCAATCAAAGAGGTGGTCGAATACTACCAGACCAAGCTTTCGCCCATGCCGAAAGCAGAAGGGGACGACGCGCCGCCGGCCGACGATGCGGGGCGCTCGGTGGTGTTCAGCGACGACTCCGAGGGCCGGCCTTTCGCGGTTCATACCGTGCTGGTCAACACCCACGATACCTCAACTACACTCATCATCTCCCGCGGCAAGGACGAGGCCCTGACCCACATCGCGTGGAAGCAATACCGCCGCTTGGGGCCGTAGCAGCGTTGGCGGGAAGGCGCGAGGTTAGCCGCAGGCGCAGAGAAACTCCCTCGTCAGAGGGGGTTTCTCGGGGCCCGCGATCGAAAAATCAAGGGGGCGCCAACCGACTCAAATCTCTGACCGAACTCAGAACCCTCCAGTAGCATGGGACATAGGGCAGAAGTCAATCCGACACCACTGCGGTTGCTCGGCCGCGCCGTTCTCTCTACGATCCCGCCCCCCAGGGCTGCCGAGCCCGCGCAAAGCAACGAAGGTCTGTTCGGAGCACACAACGGATGCATGGCTTGCGATGGATGCCCTGGCTACTCGTGACGCTCGTCGTCCCGGCAGTGGGCTGTCGGACCACGCGTTCGGCCCTGCAGGTCGCGACCGGCCGTGTCGATGCGCCCGCCGGGCGCCCTGCCAACGCGTCCGACCATCAATCGCTTAACGCCGTTGCCCTCGCAGACCAAGAGAGCGCCGCGGCCCCCGAACCGAGCCGCGACGAGGCCTTCGCCCAGATCCTGGGAGACCTGCAAGAGATCGGCGCCGCCGACCCCGAGGCTCAGCGGCTGCTGATGGAGCAGTTGCAGCAGGCCAAACCGAGCCTCTGGCCGCTGATGGTTCAGCAGTTCAAGAGCACGCTGGCCTACAGCCGGCAGTTGCGGGCAGAGCAGCCGCTACAAGACCAACGGCCCGGCGACTGGCCGGGTCAAGCGGGCGAGACCCGTATCGCCGCCCGCCCAAGCGACCCGGCGCCCGGCGACGCGCAGGCGTCGCCCGCGACGGCGCCCACGCCGCGCGTGACCCCCGCGTCGACCCACTCGGCGCCCGAGGTGACGATCCCGGGCGCGGAGCGCCAACCGGCGCCCTACCCCACGACCCGCGCCTCGACCGAGGCGCCGTCGGCCTCTACCCAAGCGGCGTGGCCTGGGGCCACGCACGTCGACGCCTCGGTCCGCCCCGTCTCGTTCCAGGCGCCTCCGATGCCCGGCGCGCCCTTGCGGCCAACGAGCGACACGGCAGCGGCGACCACGCCCGGCGACTGGCAGGGGGCCCTACGCGACGCAATCGATGGCCTCGACACCGCCGCGATCGACTCCCCCAATACCGCAGACGAGGCCTACCTGCACGCACGGCTGCGGCTGTTGCAGCTAGCAGCGGGCATGGACGACGCCGCCGTGGCGCCCATCCCGGGCCTGCCGGTCCACGAGCAGGCCTACTGGTCGAAGCAGTTGTTCGCCATCTCGACCATGTTGGGCGCCGACTCTCAGCCCGACCTCGGGCCGCGGGCCACCTCCGCGGCGATGCACCTGGCGGACGCCTCGGTAGAGCTCTCCGAGCTCGGCGCCCTGACGCTCCGCAACCTGACGTTCTGCAAGGAGGTTTACGGCTACGGCGCCTACGAGCCGCGGACCGCGACTGGGTTCCGCGCCGGCGAGGCCCTCGTGCTGTACGTCGAGGTAGAGAACTTTGCTTCGCAGCCGTCGGCCGAGGGCCAGCACACCTCGTTCGCGTCGCGTTACCGCCTGGTGAACGAGCAGGGGGGCATCGTTCAAGAGAGCGAGTTCCCCGTGATCGACGACTACTGCTTGAGCCGGCGACGCGACTTCCACATCCAATACGGCGTGACCCTCCCGCCCAGGCTGCCGGCGGGCCGGTACCGGCTTGAGCTGCACGTCCGCGACCAGCTCGCCGACAAGACGGGGCACAGCTCGATCGAGCTAGAGGTGCGCTGAGAGGGGCCGGAGAGGGATGCCGCCACACGGCTGGCATGCGCCTTCGGCGATCACGAACTGGGTCCGGCAGCGGGGGCAGTAGGTCTGGCAGTCGTCATCGATCGCTGCGGGCGCCGCGGCAAGGTCAAACGCCCCGCTTCTGCCCTGATCCGCCAGGCGCTGCGCCCCCTCCAGCAGGCGAGCGCGATGCCAACGGCGCACCACGGCGGCGTCGGCGTCCTCTGGCGCCCCGGTTGGCTCCGGGAAGGCGGTCCGGCCCCACTCGGCCTGGACGAACTCAGAGAACGCCTCTGGGCCGCAGAGCAGGCTTGCCGCGGCTAGCGGGTGGCATTCTGCCAGGGCCTTGCGACCGACCTGGTCGTACGCCCGGATCGCCGCCATGGGCGACAGCATCATGGTGACGCCCTTGGTGCGCCATCCGGTGGGTGAGCGGCGGTGGACACGGCGGTAGGCGTCGCGGAACTCAACGATCGTCAGCACCAGCAGTCCAACCAGCCACACCAACAGCAGCAACCACATGGCCCGCGCGGGGGCATACCACACCAACAACGCGGACGCCCCAAAAAAATACACGCCCAGCACGTTGCAGAGCCGACGCAGCGTCCGCGTGCGTCCCCGCAACGTCCGCAGGCGGCGTGCCGTTCGCTGCGGGGAGAGCGACCGATCGATGGCCGCCTCGACCGCGCGGCCGCGGCCCTGCTGCGAGCGCCGCGAGAGCCGGGCGATCTGCCGCGCAAGCAGGCCGGCCTGCTCCGGGGCAGCCGCAGAGGCAAAGTGCCGGTCGTTGACCAGGAGCACCGACTCCCGATAGGCGACGCTCCGGACCTGGTCCCAGGGGAGATAGCCGGCGGCTTCGGCATCGGAAAACGGCGCGATGCCCAGGGGCGAGATGGCCACGGGCGACGCGCCGGTCAAGAACGCGGGCGAGAGCGGCGGCCACGGGCATGCCCAAACCAGCGATCCCGAGGCGTTGTGCAACGCGCCCTGCTCGACCGGTCGATAGCCCAGGGGCGCCCAAGCGACAAACACGACCGCCCCGCTGCGCGCCCACAGTGCGCACTCCGAGAGGTAGATCGCGGCCAGGATGGCCAACAGCGCCTGTGCGTCCGTCATCTAGGCGGTCGTTGATTTGCTTCCGCCGCCAAATAGCTTCTTGAGTAAGGCGCCGGCGCCCACCACGCCAAGCACGATCAGCTTCCAAAACTTGGCCAGCAGGCCGCTCTTGGCGGCGATGGCCAGGGCCCCGCCCGCCACCAGCGCGGTCAACCCGTACTCGGCCACCTTGTCGCCCGCCTTGAACTCGGCGTACTTCTCTCCGGACGCGAACTCGAAGCCCGCTAGCGCGCTGCGGAACTTGGGCAGCACCGAGTCGAGGTCTTCCGGGTCGACCACTAGGTTGCAGTTCATCACCCCGCGCCTGCCGAGCCGCTTCGTGAAGTAGTTGACCACCCCGTCCCCTTCCGACTCGTACTTCAGGCCCCATTCGAGGCTGTTGGCCTCGTCGTTGTAGTAGGGCTCGACCGCCCAGCCGACAAAGTTCAGCGGCGGCAGGCCCATGGACCTGCGCTGATCGTTGCCGATCTTCGAGCTCTCGCGGAACTGCTCCAGCAGAGCGGCTTTGTCGATGTTCCCCTTCTCGTCGTCCTTCACGTAGCCAACGTTGTCGAACGAGAACACGACAAACCAATCGGTCGTCCCTTGGGGGCTGATCAGGCCGAGGTCCTCGTCGTCCGCGATGTTCCCGAATGCTTCCAGCAGGTTCTGGCTGCCCGAGCTATCCAGAAAACGGTAACCCGCAGGGACCTTAATCTGCGCCTGCGAGCCGATCTTCGACTCGGTCGGGCCCTGCTGCCATTGAAGGCCCAGCTTCTCGGTCATCAGTGCGTCGATCTGCTCGGGCGACAATTGCTCGAAGCCCTGCTCGTCTTCGCCCGAATCGGCGTCCTGCTGCGCGTACAGGCCTGCCGGCGCCACAACGAGCAGCAAGCCCGCCAGGAATAGGAGATGCGGGGTGCGGAACAGGGAATCTTTAGACATGTCGGTTCCTGGGCAGATGAGTGCGGTTCGGAGGCATGCCTGGCGGCCCGTCCGGGGCCCATCTTAGAGGCCGACCGCGTCGACGCAAGCATATTCTGGGGTGTTCCGATGCAGGGATTTAGGGAGCGCCCGAGGAAACCCGACATAATCGGCAGGGATCACCTCCGCGTGCCGAGGGCCCGCCGGCGGGTTGCAGGCGGACGCCGGTCGGGTATATTCGCTTGCTAAGCAGTGCGGAAGTAAAACCGTAGGTTAGTGTGCAGGGGCGGCGGCGTCCTTGCGGAAAGAGTTTGGCACCCCCCAGCGGCCTTTCGCTTGGGCCGGAGAATGGTCTCCGCCTCGGGAAAAGGTTGTGGGAAACTGAGCAAGAGCCGATGGGCGCGTCGGCCGGCCGGGGTATTAAGACAATGGCGTCGCAGGAAAGGTAGCAGGCGAGCGAAACCTCGCCCTCAGCACACATGTCGTTGACACGAGAACGTAAGCAAGAGCTGGTTGGAGAGTTTGGCCAAGAGGCGACCGATACCGGTTCGCCCCAAGTCCAGATCGCGCTGCTGACCAACCGCATCAGCCAGATGACCGCGCACATGGGCCTCCACAAGAAGGACTACGCCAGCCGGCGTGGCCTGCTGCGGATGGTGAGCCGTCGGCGTCGTCACCTGGACTACGTCAAGCGCACCGACCCGCAGCTCTACCTCGACCTGCTGGCCCGTCTGAACATCCGGAAGTAGCCACGCGGTTGACGCGGGGGGCGTCTTGCGCCTGGCGTCGTGCGTGTTCGGCACTCTCATTTTCTCGCGTCCCGCTCGGGACCTGGCTTGTTGCGCCCGCTGCGCAGCTCGCTCGCCAATCCGTTCCGCACGGTCGCCGCTGGACCCTGGCGCGCCGGTAATTGCGGTGATGTGTCATTCCAGAAGAGAAAAGCAAGAAAGAGAAACGAATGTTGAATCGAATCCGAGTTGAGCGAGAGATCGGCCACGGCACCCTGTCCATCGAGACCGGCGCTCTAGCCAAACAAGCCGCGGGCGCCGTCATGGTGCAGTATGGCGACACCGTTGTGCTGGTGGCGTCGGCAAGCGGCCCTTCCCGACCCGGGATCGACTTCTTCCCGCTGACCTGCGACTACCGCGAGCGGCACGCCGCGGCGGGCAAGTTCCCCGGCGGCTTCCTCAAGCGCGAAGGCCGGCCGACCACCAAAGAGACGCTCACCAGCCGGCTGATGGACCGCCCCATCCGGCCGCTGTTCCCCGAAGGCTACAACGACGAGGTGCAGATCCAGGCCTCGGTGCTTTCGAGCGACCGGCAGAACGACGGCGATGTGCTGGCAATGAACGGCGCCTCGGCCGCGCTCACCATCAGCCCCCTCCCCTTCCAGGGTCCGATCGCCTCGGTCCGGATGGGTTTGGTCGATGGAAAGTTCGTCCCCTTCCCCACCGCCGAGGAGCTGGAGTCGAGTGAACTCGACCTGATCCTCTCCGGCTCGAAGGACGCCGTGCTGATGATCGAGGGCTTCAGCCGCGAGATGCCCGAAGACCGCATGGCCGAAGCGATCATGGAGGCCCACCGTGTGGTTGGGGTCCTTTGTGAGATGCAGGAAGAGCTGGCGTCGAAGGTCTCGGTCCAAAAGATGGACTACAAGGCACCGACCCCCGATGGCTTGAAAGACAAGCTGGCCGGGGCGTTCCACGACAAGCTCAAGAACGCCGTCCGCACCCACGGCAAGGCCGACCGGGCCGAGGCCGTACGCGGAGTGAAGGAAGAAGCGATGGCGTCGCTGATCCCGGACCCCACGGCCGAGGGCGCCTTCACCAAGGAATCGTTCGGCAAGGAGTTCCACGACCTCAAGGCGGCCGTGGTGCGTGAGTGCATCCTGGACGGCGAGCGTCCCGACGGTCGCGACTCCAAGACCCTCCGCCCGATCGTGTGCGAGGTCGACCTGCTCCCCCGCGTGCACGGATCGGCCCTGTTCCAGCGTGGCGAGACTCAGGCGCTGATCACCATCGCCCTGGGAACCGGCCGCGACGAGCAGCGCGTCGATGGCCTGCTGGAGGAGTACAGCAAGCACTTCATGCTGGACTACAACTTCCCGTCGTTCAGCGTCGGCGAGGTGCGTCCGATCCGCGGCCCGGGCCGGCGAGAGATCGGCCACGGCATGCTGGCCGAGCGTAGCGTCGGCCCCGTGCTGCCGGACCACGACGCGTTCCCCTACACCATCCGCGTGATCAGCGACATCCTGGAGTCGAACGGCTCGAGCAGCATGGCGAGCGTCTGCGGCGCCACGCTGGGCCTGATGGCCGCCGGCGTGCCGATCACCAACCCGGTGGCGGGCATCTCGGTCGGTTTGGTCAAGGAGGGAGACCGGTACGTGCTGTTGACCGACATCCTCGGCGACGAGGACCACTACGGCGACATGGACTTCAAGATCGCCGGCACGCAGAACGGAATCACCGGCATCCAGCTCGACCTGAAGATCAACGGCATTAGCGAGGAGATCATCCGCGCCACGCTGGCCCAGAGCCGCGAGGCCCGGATCGAGATCCTCAAGGCGATGCTGCAAGGGATCGCCCGGCCGCGCAGCAGCACGGCGCCCACGGCGCCGCGACTGGTCCGCACGTCGATCGACCCGCAGAAGATTGGCCTGCTGATCGGCCCCGGCGGCAAGAACATCCGCGGCATCCAAGAGGATTGCGGCGTGACGATCGACGTCGAGGAAGACGGCACCGTGACCATCGCCGGCCCGGACGAGGAGACCGTCAAGGCGGGCCTGGCGCGTGTCGAGGCGCTGACCGCCAGCGTGCAGGTGGGACGCATCTACCACGGCCGTGTGACCAGCGTGAAGGACTTCGGCGCGTTTGTTGAGATCCTCCCCGGCAAGGACGGGCTGTGCCACATCAGCGAGCTCTCCAACGAATACGTCGGCAGCGTCGGCGATATCTGCAAGGTAGGAGACTCGATGAGCGTCAAGGTGATCGCCGTCGACGAGCAGGACCGCGTGAAGCTGAGCCGCCGCGCCGCCATGGCGGACGAGGCGGGCGAGGCCGAGACGGTTGAGTCCGAGGCCTAGCCCCGACGCGCCGCACCGAACGAACCCGAGGCCGGGCCCCGCACGCGAGGCCCGGCCTTTTTTCACATCCCTCGCGTTTGCATGCCCGATCGCACCGAACCGCCAACGGAGTCCACCGACGCGGCCGTGAAGCGGCTGCTGGACCAGTACACAGAGATCGCCCGGCTGGCCGGGGGGCTGGCGCACGAGATCAAGAACCCCCTCTCCACCATCCGGCTCAACATGCAGTTGTTGGCCGAAGAGCTGGAAGGGCTCCCCCCGGCGGCCGAGCGGCGGGCGACCAAGCGGATGGAGGCGGTCCAGCGCGAGTGTCAGCGGCTGCACGACCTGCTGGACGACTTTCTGAACTACGCCAAGGTGCGTCGCTTCGACCTCAAGCCGGTCGATCTCAACCGAGAGATCCAGCTGACGCTCGAGTTCTTCGAGCCCGAGGCGCAGCAGGCCGGCGTCGAGATCATCACCTACTTCGACGCCGAGCTCCCCGCGGTGCGGCTGGACCGCGAAGCGTTCCGCGGCGCGTTGTTGAACCTGCTGATCAACGCCAAGCAGGCGATGCCCGACGGCGGGCAACTGGTGGTTCAGACCCGCCCCTACGGCACAACCGCCGCGGTCTACCTCACCGACAACGGCGTCGGCATGGACGACCGCACCGCGGCGCAGATGTTCGAGACCTTCTTCAGCACCAAGCCGGGCGGCAGCGGGCTGGGGCTGCCGACCGCGGCCAAGATCATCGAGGCCCACGGCGGCGCGATCGCCGTGGAGACCGAGCTGGGCCGCGGGACCCGGTTCACGATCGAGCTGCCGGGGGTGGCGCGGATAGGAGGAGGCGGAGTGATGAGTGATGAGTGATGAGTGATGAGTGATGAGTGATGAGTGATGAGTGATGAGTGATGAGTGATGAGTGATGAGTGATGAGTGCGGTTTGCGACTGTCCGTGATTGATCACTCATCACTCATCGTTTTCGTTCTTTCTCCGCCGCCTTCCCCCGCGCCGTCGCTTCCCCCATAATCGCCCCATGGCTTCTTCGACTACCGCTACGACCGGGCCGCCGATCCAGGTTCTGGTCGTCGACAACGACCCGGCCCACGCCGAGGCGATGGCGGACAGCCTGAGCCGGGTAGGGTACCAATGCGTGGTGGCGGGCTCCGGGCCCGAAGGGGTTGAGCAGTTGGAGCGGGGCGGCTTCGAGATCGTGGTCAGCGACCTCAAGATGCCCGGCGTCGGCGGGCTGGAGCTGCTGGAGAAGAGCAAGGAGCTGCTCCCCGACGCGCAGGTCGTGCTGGTCACCGGTCACGGGACCGTAGAGTCGGCCGTCGAAGCGATGCGGCAGGGGGCCTTCAACTACCTGCTCAAGCCGCTCGACCTCAAGCAGCTGAGGGCGGTGGTGGACAACGCGGCCCGCAGCCAGCACCTACGCCGCGCCAACACAGAGCTCGCCCGCAGGCTCGACGAGAAGTTTGGTTTCGAGAGCATCATCGGCAACAGCCAGCCGGTGCGTGAGCTGATCGACCGCCTCAGGCGGATCGCCCCGACCGACGCCACGGTGCTGATCCAGGGCGAGACCGGCACGGGCAAAGAACTGGTCGCCCAGGCGATCCACCAGAACAGCCCCCGCAAGAACCGGCCGTTCGTGGGGCTCAACTGCGCCGCCCTCAGCGAGAACATCCTCGAAAGCGAGCTGTTCGGCCACATCCGCGGCGCCTTCACGGACGCCGCGCACGACCGGGTCGGGAAGTTCGAGTACGCCGACGGCGGCACGTTGTTCCTGGACGAAGTAGGCGACATGCCGCTGCCGACGCAGATCAAGCTGCTGCGGGTGCTCGAGAGCGGGGAGATCACCCGCGTGGGGTCGAACGAACCGGTCCGCGTGAACGTGCGGATCTTGTCCGCCACGAACCGCGACCTAGAGACGGCCATCGCCGCCGGGGCCTTCCGCGAAGACCTCTACCACCGCTTGAAGGTGATCTCGGTGCGTCTGCCGAGGCTGGTGGAGCGTCGCGAAGACATCCCGCTGTTGATCGACTACTTCGTCCGCATGCACGCCACGCGCCACAAGAAGCAGGTGAAGAGCGTTTCCGCCGCGGCCCGGCGCCGGCTGCTGGCCTACGAATGGCCCGGCAACGTGCGGCAGCTCAAGAACGCGATCGAGAGCATGGTGGTGGTAGACTACGACGGGGTGCTCGACCTGGACGACCTGCCGCCGGACCTCGCCCCCAAGCAAGAGGCGGACGGCTCGCCGATGGATTCAGGCGCCAGCATGGCAGAGCTTGTGGGCAAGAGCATGAGCGACCTCGAAGCGCTGTTCATCGGCGAGACGCTCAAGGTGACCGCCGGCAACCGGGAAGAGGCCGCCAAGATGCTGGGCATCGGCGAGCGGACGTTGTACCGGAAGATCAAAGAGTACGGACTGAACTGAGCGACCAGCGGTCAGCGGTCAGCGATCAGCTTTCAGCCAAGCGGAAAAAAGCTGATCGCTGACCGCTGATAGCTGAACGCGAAACCACACGGACGTTCCCATGCCCACCATCCGCGCGCTGCCGTCGTCGGTGGTCAATAAAATCGCCGCCGGCGAGGTGATCGAACGGCCGGCGAGCGTCGTGAAGGAGCTGCTGGAGAACGCCGTAGACGCCGGCGCCACTCGGGTCGACGTAGCGATCGAGCGCGGCGGGGTCGACCTGATCCGCATCAGCGACAACGGCTGCGGCATCGCGGCCGACGAGCTTCCGCTGGCGGTCACGAACCACGCGACCAGCAAGATCGCCTCAGCGGACGACTTGTTCCGCGTCGGCACCCTCGGGTTCCGCGGCGAGGCGCTGGCGTCGATCGCCGAGGTGAGCCGGTTCGTCATGCGTAGCCGCACGGCCGATGCGGCCTCGGGCGCCGAGCTGCGCGTCCACGGCGGCGTGGCCGAGGGGGTCGCCCCCGCCGGCTGCCCGGTCGGCACGACGATCGAGGTCCGAGACCTGTTCTACAACGTCCCGGTGCGGCAGAAGTTCCTCCGCACGCCCGGCACAGAGATCGGCCACATCACCGAGGCGATGAGCCGCATCGCGTTGGCGGCGCCCCAGACCCACTTCACGCTTAGCCACAACGGGCGGGTGGTGCACGACCTGCCGGGGCTGCCAACCAGCGAGCTCCCCCACTGGCGTGAACGCATCGGCCGGTTGTTTGGGGACGAGATCGCCGCGGCGCTGGTGCCGGTGGAGAGCGAGAACCAGGGGGTCCGGCTGGCGGGCTTCGTCGCGGGCCCGCACGAGAGCCGGTCGAACAACCGCCTGCAGTACCTGCTGCTCAACGGCCGGGCGATCCGCGATCGATCGCTCCAGCACGCCCTGGGCGAGGCGTACCGCGGGCTGCTGCTGACCGGGCGTTACCCGATCTGCTTCCTGAGGCTCGACATGCCGCCGGAGCTGGTCGACGTGAACGTGCACCCCACCAAGCTGGAGGTGCGTTTCCAAGACGGCGGGCGGCTCTACAGCCAGCTCCTGGGGACGATCCGCACGAAGTTCCTCTCGACCGACCTCAAAGCGCCCGGGACCGACGGGGGCGACCTGCCCGCGGCCGGCGGGTTCCGGCCCTTCCCGCAGCTCGGCGGTTCGGCCGGCCCGGGCGCCGGCGCCCCCGAGGCGGACGCCAGCGAGCTGGTCAACTGGGCCAAGCGTGAGTTGTCGCAGCAACGCTTCGACCAGCCGGCCGAGCCCCGCCCCATGCCGCCGGGCGAGCCGCTGGTGCTGCACCGGTTCCGCAACCAGCCGCCGGAGGGCGCCGCGCCTCACGGCCCGGACGGCACTTCAGACTCGGGTCCAGCCGCTCCGATGGACGGGCAGATCGACGGGAGGATCGACGGGAGGATCGACGCGGCCCACAACCAACCAACCGGCGCCCCACACGTCGGCGCCGCCAAGGCCATCCAGCTCCACAACCGCTACTTGATTGTTGAGAGCCAGGCGGGGATGGAGGTGATCGATCAGCACGCGCTGCACGAGCGGATCTTGTACGAGCAGCTCCGAGCCAAGGTTTTGGGGGGCGCGCTCGAAACGCAGCGGCTGCTGGTCCCCGAGCCTGTAGACTTCACGCCGGCCGAGGCGGCCGCCGCGCTCGAGAACCGCGCGTTGTTGGCCCAGCTCGGCGTGGCGGTCGATCCGTTCGGGGGGGACACCGTGCTGGTCTCCAGCTACCCCGCGATGCTGGCAAACCTGCCCCCCGCCGAGGTGCTGCGCGACCTGGTCGAGCGGCTCATCTCCGGCGGCCGCGCGCCCGACGCCCGCGACCTGCTCGACGAGCTGCTGCACACCATCAGTTGCAAGGCGGCCGTGAAATACGGCGACCGGCTGTCGGCCGAGGAGGTAGACGCCCTCCTGGCGCACCGGCACCTCACCGAAAACCACCACCATTGCCCCCACGGCCGGCCCACGGCCCTGGTGTTCACCTGCGACGACCTCGACCGGCGGTTCCAGCGGATCTAGCACGCGGGGAGGGTGTGCTGTTTGTGTGCAGGGGCGTTTTAAGGGACAATGGTTGTCTGACGCGCCGAGCGTCGCTCGGCTGCTGCCGGGCTCTCGCAGCAAGCCAGAACCTGCAATGACCGTCTCCGGCGAAACGCCTAGCACCTAAAACCTAATACCTACCAAATGATCTGCGTTTCTATCGGCCGGAGTCGGCACAAACACATGCTGCTGGAGCACCGCGACCTGGTCAGCCGGGGCGCGAAGCTGGTAGAGCTGCGGCTCGACTACCTTTCGAGCCGGGTGAACCTGCCGCGGCTGCTGGCGGAGCGGCCCTCCCCGGTGGTGGTCACGTGCCGGCGCGAGCAGGACGGCGGGAAGTTCACCGGCACCGAGGAGCAGCGGTTGATGGTGCTCCGCGAGGCGATCGTGGCCGGCGCCGACTACGTTGACTTGGAAGAAGACATCGCCGGCGACGTGCGCCGCTACGGCAAGACCAAGCGCGTGGTCAGCTACCACAACTTCCGCAATACGCCTGACGACCTCAACGAGATCGCCGGGCGCCTGGCGGCGCTCGACGCAGACATCGTCAAGCTGGCCACCATGGCCAACCGCCCGCACGACAACGTGCGGATGCTAGAGATGGTCTCCGCCAGCAAGCTGCCGACCGTGGGCATGTGCATGGGCGACATCGGCACGCCGTCGCGCATCTTGTGCGCCCGGGCCGGGGCGCCCTTCACCTACGCCACGTTCCACCACGAGCGGGCGCTGGCGCCGGGGCAGCTCAGCTTCCAGCAGATGCAGGACACCTACCGCTACGAATCGATCGGCCAGAAGACAGCCGTGTACGGCGTGATCGCCGACCCGGTCGCCCACAGCCTGAGCCCACAGATCCACAACGCGGCCTTCGGCGAGCGCGGCGTCGACGCGGTGTACGTCCCGTTCCGCGTGCCGGCAGACGACTTGAAGCAGTTCTTCGAGGACGTCCCCAAGCTGGGCGTCCGCGGCCTGAGCGTCACGATCCCCCACAAAGAGGCGATCGCCGCGTTCCTCAAGAAGGTCGACCCCGCGGTCAAGGGCATCTCCGCGGTCAACACCGTGGTGTGGCGCGACGGCGAGCCGGTGGGCTACAACACCGACTACAAGGCGGCGATGGACTCCCTGGAGCAGAGCTTCGGACCGCTGGGCCAGCAGCCGAGCCCCCTCGCCGGCAAGCGGGTGCTGGTGCTGGGCGCGGGGGGGGTGTGCCGGGCGGTGCTGTACGGCCTGCAGAAGCGGGGCGCCAAGACCACCATCGCCAGCCGCACGCGCGACCGCGCCAACGAGCTCGCCGCGGCGTTCGGCGCCCGGGCGGTCGACTGGAACGCCCGCCACAACGGCGACTACGACATCCTGGTCAACGGCACGCCCATCGGCATGCACCCCAACGTCGACGAATCGCCCTTCCTGCGCTCGTACCTCACGCCGCACATGACGGTGTTCGACACGGTCTACAACCCGGAGTCGACGCTGCTGATCAAAGAGGCCCGCGACCACGGCTGCAAGATCGTCACCGGCGTCGAGATGTTCATCCGCCAAGCGGCGCTGCAGTTCTTCTTGTTCACGGGTCAGGAGGCGCCGACCGACGTGATGCGCGACACGCTCAAGCGGATCATCGGGCCGGTGAAGTACTAGCCGGGCCCGCGTGTTGAACTCACTGGGACGCCTTCTGACCCCACAGGCCCGGCATCTTGGTGACCACGACGTCTCCCTGCACCGCGCACTGGCAGGCCAGCCGCAACCCAGCGGCGAGGCCGCCCGTCTTGGCGTTGTGGGGGGGCATCGCGAGCCGCCAGCCCTCCATCTTGGTGGGCGCCGCCGCGTCCCCTTCAACCCGCACGGCGCAGGTGCCGCACGTCCCGAAGCCGTGGCAGTTGAGGGCCTTCATCGCCCCGTTGTAGGGGGACTGGCCCGCCGCCAGGAGCGTCTTCCTTAGATTGGCGCCAACCGCACAATCGATGGACTGATTGTTGAAGTGGATCTTGGGCATGTCGCGCCTCCCTGAAGAGCCTGAGTGAGAACGCCGGGCCCACGCGGCAGCCCGGAGTCCCGCAGATGGACCTAGCAACGACGCGCCCGCGGCGTCATCATTCCTGCATGGCGGGGCAGCGCGACATCTTGTTTCTAGAGGGGTACCGGGGCGTTGGCAAGTCGGCCGTCGCACGGGCGCTCGCTGCGCGGCTCGGTTGGGAGAGCGTGGACTCCGACGATCTGGTCGAGCAAGCGGCCGAAAAGTCGATCGCAGAGGTCTTCGCCCAGCAGGGGGAACAAGCGTTCCGTGCGCTCGAAGCCGGCGTGGTCATCTCGCTGTGCGAACGCGACCGCTGCGTAGTGGCTCTCGGCGGGGGCGCCGTGCTCCGCGAAGCGACGCGGGAGGCGCTGGCGCGGTCCGGGCCGGTCGTTTGGCTCACGGCGTCGGCGCAGACCATCGCGGATCGACTCGCCGCCGATCCGTCGAGCGGGGACCGTCGGCCGAGCCTCACCGGGCAGGGGCTGCTGGAAGAAATCACCCAGGTCCTAAGCGCCCGCGAGAGCGTGTACCGCGAGTGTGCTACCTTTGAGGTCGACACCGAAGGCCGCACCCCCGACCAGGTGGCCGACGCGATCGCCGCCTTCCTCAACCGCTGACTTGCACGCCGCATGCAGGCCCTGCTCGATATCCCGCTCCCGCTCCGCCTCGCGGCCCTGTTTGTCGTCGGCGCCGCCGCGGCCTCGCTGGGGAACGCCGCGATCTACGCTTGGGCCTGGAACGCCCGCCGGGTATCGCCCTGGCAGCCCGCCCCCGAAGGGGTCGCCCCGCGCGGCTGGGCCGACCGGCTGCCGGTGTTCGGCTGGTGGCGGCTGCGACGCGACGCGACGCAGCTGGGCCGCTTGTTCTGGGTCCGGCCGCTGCTGATCGAGGTCGGCTTCGGGCTGCTGGTCGCCGCGCTCTACTGGTGGGAGGTCGATCGGCTCGGCCTGATCGGCGGTCAGGTCGACGAGCTATTGTTGCGGGCCGGCATGCAACCGCCGGAGATCGACCCCCGCCCGCTCGCCTGGCCGCTGCACGCCGTGTTCGCGTTGCACGCCGCGGCCGCGTGGCTGATGCTGGTGGCCAGCTTTGTCGACATCGATGAGAAGTCGATCCCCAGCTCGCTCACCGACTACGGCACGCTCGCCTTCTTGCTGGCGGCGCTGGCTTTTCCGGCGGCTGGTCTGCCCGATGTCGTCGAGTCGGCCGCAGAGCCGCGGTTCTCGGTCCCGCTGCTCGAGCCCCAGGGAACGCCGATCCTTGGGCCCGAAGGTGAGCCGCTGTACGTGCAGCCGATGCACACCGCGGCGCCCAACCACGCCTGGCCCGACCACAGCCACCCGGCCCTGCTGGCCGGGCTGGGCTGCTACTGGTTGTGGTGCTTCGCGGTGATCCCACGGGTGTGGCGCGGCAGGCGCGGCGCGCCGTTCGCGCTGGGGCTGATCGCGGCGCACGTGTGGCGCGGCGTCCGCACCACGCCGCTGCGCGAGGCGGTCATCGCCGGCACGCTGGTGATCGCCATGGCGTGGTGGACCGGCGGCGCCCATTGGAGCGGGCTGCTCACGGCGCTGGTGGGAATGGCGGCCAGCGGCGGCATCGTGTGGGGGGTGCGTTTGATCGGCGCCGCGGCGCTGCGGCGCGAGGCCATGGGCTTTGGCGACGTGATGCTGATGATGATGCTCGGCACGGTGCTCGGCTGGCAGGCGTCGCTGTTCGTGTTCTTCTTGGCCCCGTTTGCCGCGGTGGTGATCGCGGTGGCGAACCTGCTGATCAACCGCGACGACGAGATCCCCTACGGCCCCTACCTCTGCCTGGCGACGCTCGCGCTCTTCTTCTTGTGGGCGCCGCTGTGGAACCACACCGAGCTGGTCTTCTCGCTCGGTTGGCTGGTGCCGGTCGCGACGGTTGTTTGCCTTGTGCTGCTGGGGGTGTTGCTGGGAATCTGGCAGGTGATCAAGCAGTTGCTCTTTGGGCGCAGCCAAGATTAAGGGTCTCTCGCCGAGGCGCAGAGGCGCGGAGGGACCCCCTGAGCAACGCCGCAAGAGACCCGACGTGATCCGACTCTCGAGAACCATCCGCGACTTTGCCGGTCAGCGTAAAGCGATCCGCGCGGGGCGCTACGGCGTCATCGAGACGCACGCCGGCGTCCTGGTTGCGATCCACCTGCGGGCCTGGCCGAAGGTGCTGTCGCTGCGAGAGCTGTGGCCGGTGGGCGACCGCTTCCATGAAGCGGGCCCCGCGGACCGCTGCCGGCTGTACTACAACCAGCCGCGTTCTGCGCCGGGGTTCCTGGCGCTGCGGTACGTCGCGTCGACCCGGGGCGCCGGCTACCGCACGATCCGAACGGCGCTCTTGGCGCTCGACTGGGTCGCCGAGCTAAAACAAACGGACGCGATCGTGTGCGACGCCGCGAACAGCCGGCTCTCGGACCGGTCCCTCCGCCGCATGGGCTGGGCGCCCCACAAGCCGCAGCGTTGGCGGCGGAACTACATCCGCCGGTTCTACGGCGAGTACCCCCCCAACCCGCTCTCGCGATCAGTCGAGCCGTCGGCGTCAGCCGACGGAGTCTTGCCGGTGGGCCCGAACGCCTCCGCGGCGCTCCGCGAGCCCCTCTGGGTCGGCTGACGCCGGCGGCTCGCTTGCTTTGGGGTGCTAGCGTCACGTGTTCGCACTTGGCCGCCGGCGGCTTGCCTGCTAACCTCCCGCCGCTTGCAGGATCCGCCCAGCGCAAAGGCGAACCGACCCCCGATGTTCCTACGCGTCGCCATCTCCGTTTGCTTCACCCTGACCCTCGCGTCGGGCTGCGGACGCGTTGTGTTCCGGCCTCAGGGTCCACAGCCGGTCGCGCTCTCTCCGGAACAGCAGCAGCAGCTCGCCCTTCAATCCGATGAGCTGAGGACGCGGGCGACCGACCTCGATCGCGACAACCAGGAGTTGGAGACCCTGCTGGCGGAGTCGCGGCAGCAGGCGCAGCTCTTGCAGCAGCAGATGACAGCAACGCAGGACCAGCTACGCGCCACGGCCGATCAGCTCGCCGCGGCGCAGATGGACAACTCGAAGCTCAGCAGCCGCACCCAGGCGCTCACCGCCAGCACGCAGGTCCCCAGCGGCGGGGCGACGATCCGCGCGAACAGCACGCTGATGCGGCCCCTGTCGGTCGCCAGCCTGCCGGGCGTCGAGGTCCGTCAGGACGGAGACGTGATCCGCGTCTCGATCGCGTCCGACCAGCTCTTTTCGCAGGGAGACGCCTCGCTGCAGACCGGCGCCGAGCCGTTGCTGCAGAACGTCACCGTCGACGTGCTGCGGGCCTACCCAGAACAGCGGATTGGGATCGAGGGGCACACCGACGGCGGCGGCCCCCCCTCGGGCCGGTACGCCTCGGCCCACCACCTGTCGGTCGCCCAGGCAACGGCGGTCTACGACGTGATGCGCCGTTCTGGCCAAGCCCCCGAACAGCAGTTGTTCGTGATCGGTTACGGCGCCAATCACCCGATCGTGTCCAACGCCACCGAGGCGGGCAGGGCCAAGAACCGGCGGATCGAGCTGGTGATCTACCCCGAATCGTTCCAGCGCCGCTAGCCCGCTGGCCGCTTTAGCCGCGGGGTCGCTTGGCTTAAGATGGGGGGATCCCCTCTCCCCCTCCGGAACGCCCCCCCGTTGATCGCACTCGTTGACTACGACATGGGCAACCTGCGCAGTGTGCAGAAGGGGCTCGAACGGGTGGGGCACGCGGCCGTGGTGACGAGCGATCCCGAGGTGGTCCGCCACGCGGATAAAATCGTGCTCCCGGGCGTGGGGGCGTTCTCAGACGCCATCGCTTCGCTGCGGGAGCGGGGCCTGGTGGATCCGCTGTGCGACGCGATCGCCGCGGGGACGCCTCTGCTGGGCATCTGCCTGGGGATGCAACTGCTGTTCGAGCGGAGCCACGAGGACGGCGTCCACGAGGGGCTGGGCGTCCTGCCGGGCGAAGTGGTCCGCTTCGCCGGGTTGCCGCACGAGTGCAAAGTGCCGCACATGGGCTGGAACCAGCTCTCGATCAAGCGTCCTTCCCCGGTGCTCGAAGGGATCCACGACGGGGACTACTTCTATTTCGTCCACTCGTACTACGTCCGCCCGGGCGACGCGGGCCTGGTCGCCGCAGAAACGGACTACCATGTGCCGTTCTGCTCGTGCGTGCACCGTGACAACGTCTTTGCGGCCCAGTTCCACCCGGAAAAGAGCCAGGCCTGTGGGCTTCGGCTGCTGCGTAACTTCGCAGAGCTCTGATCGGCGGCGCCCCGATCGCCGGGTGTCCTAGGCCGTTGTGTCGCGCCCGCGCATTTGCGATAATTCATTCGCAGGCGAATTCATGCACTTCTTCAGACGCGGGCTTTCGGGATGGAAATCTGGCCGGCAATCGACCTGCGGGGGGGCAAGTGCGTCCGTTTGTTGCAGGGCGACTACTCTCAAGAAACCGTCTTTGACAGCGATCCGGTCGCCGTGGCTAGGCGATTCCAGGCGCAGGGCGCCCGCCATCTACACCTGGTCGACCTGGACGGCGCCCGCGAGGGGCTGACGGTCAACCTGCCGGCCATCCAGGAGATCCTCTCTGCGGTCGACATGCAGGTCGAGCTGGGGGGGGGCGTCCGCGACGAGCAGTCGATCACCGAGCTGCTGGGCTTCGGCGTCGCGCGTCTGGTGGTCGGAACTTCTGCTCTGAAGCAACGCGAGTGGTTCCGTGAGGTCGTGCGGAAGTTTCCCAACCGGCTGGTATTGGGACTCGACGCCCGCAACGGCCTAGTGGCTACGGACGGTTGGATGGAGACCAGCACCACTTCGGCCGTGGAACTGGCGCTCGAGTTCAACGACGAGCCTCTCGCCGCGATCGTCTACACCGATATCGCTACCGACGGGATGATGTCCGGGCCGAACGTCGAGGCGATGGCCGAGATGCAGCGTGCGGTGCGCGTGCCGATTGTCGCCTCGGGGGGGGTCACCACCATCGACGACGTCCGGGCGCTTAGCCGCGTCGGCATGAGTGGCGCCATTATTGGAAGGGCCCTCTACGAAGGAACGATCGCCATCCCGGATGCGCTAGTCGCCGCCCAGGGCGATGGGGGTGATTAGCGGCATCCATCCAATCGGGCGCTCTCTCTCCTCACTCTTCTCTCGGAGCTCCAACGATGACCCTCACCACCTCCAATATCCGGAATATCGCCGTCTGCGGCCACGGTTCGGCCGGCAAGACGACGCTGATCGACGCCCTGCTGGTTAAGACCGGGGCCGTGCAGGGGTCCCCCAGCGTCGACGCCGGCAGCAGCGTCTGCGACTTCGACCCCGAGGAGAGGCGCCACAAGCACTCGATCGAGGCGAGCGTGGTCCACTTCGAGCACGCGGGCAGGCACTTCAACCTGATCGACACGCCGGGGTACCCCGACCTGATCGGTCAGACGATCGGCGCCCTGCGCGGGGCGGACACGGCGCTGGTGGTGGTGGACGCCCACGCCGGCGTGAAGGTCGGCACGCGGCGCGTGTGGAACGAGGCGGGCAAGGCGGGGCTGGCGCGGATCCTCTGCATCACCAAGCTGGACGATCAGACGGTCGACCTGGCGGCGTTGATGGACTCGATCCACGCCTCGTTCGGCGACCACTGCGTGCTGGTGGACGCCCCCGACGGCGTCGGGCCAGAACTGCACAAGATGGTCAACGTGCTCGACCCCACGCACGGCGAGCACCTCGCCTCGGGGCTCGAGGCCGATGCGCTGCACGAGCAGGCTGTCGAGGCGATCATCGAGGTCGACGACCACGCGATGGAAGAATACTTCGAGGGCCACGAGCCGGAGCACGCCGAGCTGGCGGCGCTCGCGGTGCGGGCGATGCAGCAGGGCCAAGCGACCCCGGTGGTGTGTGTGAGCGCCAAGAACGGCATCGGCCTCGACGAGCTGCTCGACTTCCTGGCCGAGGAGGCGCTCCCCCCCGGAGGGGTCGAGCGGACCGCGACGATTGGCCAGGACACCGTGGCCCTGAAGGCCGACCCGGCCGGCCCGTTGGCGGCCCAGGTGTTCCGCACACGGATCGACCCCTTCGTGCAGAAGCTCTCGTTCATCCGCGTCTTCTCGGGGACCCTCAAACGCGACAGCGTGGTCCCCTGCCCCGACTCCAGGAAAGTGGTCAAGATCGGGGCGCTGCTGCGCGTGCAGGCCGACAAGACAGAGCCGATCGACGCGGCGGTCGCAGGCGACATCGTCGCGGTGGCCAAGTGCGAAGAGCTGCACACCGGCGCCTCGCTGGGCGACGCGATCCTGCCGCCGATCCCCTTCCCGACCGCGATGATCGGCCTGGCCGTCTCGGCCAAGAACCGCGGCGAAGAAGCAAAGCTCTCTACCGCATTGCACCGGCTGGTGGAGGAAGACAGCACCGTCCATGTTGAGCACGACCCGGAGACCAAGCAAACGGTGCTGACCGGGATGAGCGAGCTGCACCTGCAACTGCTCAAGGAGCGGGTGGCGCGGCGCGACCACGTAGAGCTCGACACGCACGAGCCGAAGATCCCCTACCGCGAAACGGTGAACGGCACCGCGGAGGGTTCGTACCGCCACAAGAAGCAGACCGGGGGCGCGGGGCAGTTCGCGGAGGTGCACGTGCGTATCTACCCCTTCCCCGACGACGCCAAGCCAGAAGAGTTCGCGACGAAGGAACGGTTCCCACAGCTCAAGAACCACCACTACCACCCAGAGAACCACTTCCTGTGGGTCGATTCGGTGGTGGGGGGAACGATCCCGGGGAACTTCATGCCGGCGATCGAGAAGGGCTTCCTCGAGCGGCTCAAGCAGGGGGTGATCACCGGCTGCCCGGTGAAGAATGTCTGCGTGGAGGTGTTCTACGGCAAGGACCACCCCGTCGACTCGAACGAGAACGCCTTCCGCACCGCCGCGAACCGCGTGTTCGCAGAGGTCTTCAAGCAGGCGTCGCCGGCGCTGCTCGAGCCGTTTGTGCACCTGCACATCACCGCCCCCGAGGCGAACGTGGGGGACGTCTCGGCCGACCTCTCCGGCCGGCGGGGCCAGATGCTGGGGATGGACCAGAACGGCGGCGGCATGACCACCATCGAGGCCAAGGCGCCGCTGGCGGAGGTGACCACCTACGCCCGCACCCTCAGCAGCATGACCGGCGGCCAGGGGAGCTACACGATGGAGCTGTCGGGCTACGAGCAGGCCCCGGGCAACGTGCAGCAAGAGGTGATGTCGCGGGCGACGCTGCGCGTCGAGGAAGATTAATCGCAACGGCGCCAACAGCGACCGCATAGCCGACGGGCTACGCCCCGTCGGCGTTTGGCAGTTGTTGGCGTTCTCTTCGCGCGCCGACGGGGCGTAGCCCGTCGGCTATTGCGGGTGGTTGGTTGTGGCTGAGGTTACTTTTGGGGAGCGTTGCTGGGCTGCTCCAGTGGGCTCGCCGCCTGGCCCGTGTGCTCTTGGACGGAGCCGCCCTCGCCGATCCGCACGGTGTAGGTGGTGGTGGTCTTGTAGACGGGGGGGCGGAACTGCTTGCCCCAGGCCCGGATCGTGTAGACCACGTCGCCCGTCCACTCGTCGACCACCTGCACCACCGGCTCGACGCCGCCGCGGAGCTCGATCGCGGGCAAGTAGCCCATCGGCACCCGGCCGTAGTTCTCGAGCTGCGGGATCTTTACCGGCCAGCCGGGGTACTGCTGGGCGCCCGGCTTGGTGACGTCGACGTGCCTGGGCCAGCACTCCGCGGTGATCACGCGGGACTTGTTGTTGAACCGAACCAGGCCGTAGCCCGCCCCTTGCTCGTTGCCCGGCGCGGGGTTGGCGTAGGCGGCCATGGTGACCTTGTTGCCGAAGCCGTCGTAGTACCGCCCGGTGTAGGGGAGCGGGCTGGCGGGGTCGTGGGCCAGTCCCTCTTCGAGCGGCTTCCACCACCTGGGGTAGTAGTTCATGATCGACGGGACGCAGAAGCTCCAGCCGGCGTCCTCCCAGTCGTTCACGCCGTGGTGGATCATGGTCGCCAGGTGCTGGTCCCCCGCGATGTGAAACGCGAACGCCTTGCGCATCGCGATGAGCGCGCGGTTTCGGCCCGCCTGGGGCCAACCGTTGGAGTCGAGGTCGGCCAGCAGCCGTCCCTGCTGGCCTCCGTGGATGTGGGCGCCGCCGCAGAAGATGGTCTGCGAGAGGACACACTTCACGTCGGCGCCGGTCCAGTCTTGCCCCCAACGGTCGAGGAACGCAAGCTGTCTGTCGCCCAGCAGCCGGGCCTCGTGAACGTCGATCGACTGGCGGTCGTAGCCGGGATCGTTGATGTGGTCGGACCGCGGGCCCTGCATGGGGACGAGCCCCGCCGGACCGGTCTTCCACTTGCGGTCTTCGATGATCGCGAAATCAACGCGGCCGATCTGCAGCCGGGTGTAGTAGACCGTGATCCCGCGGGCGACGGGGGTCGGGTCGATGGGGTCCGGCAGGTGTGCGGTTTGCGCCCGCTGCACCATGTTGACGTACTCCACGGGCATGAAATAGCCGCCGTCGTCCCCCGCCTGACGCGTCGATTTGCGGCCGGCGTCTCCCCACAGGTTGCCGTGGCCGACGTCGTGGTCGTCCGGGATGGTGACGCTGGGCCGGTCGCGCATCACCTCGCCGAACTGCCAGCCGAACAGCAGCCAGGCGAACAGGTGCTCGCGGTGGTCGTAGCTCTGGTCGCCGGCGAAGAAGACCATGTCGGGGTCTTGTGCCTGGATGTTGCGCACCACGTCGTCGCGGCGGTCGCGTCCCTGGTTCGAGTTGCAGCTCAGCCCGGCGACGACGATGGATTCTTTCTCGACCGGGTCGCGCCGCACGCGCCCCTCGTACACGGCGCCCCCCGGGTGGGTCAGGCGGTAGCGACCGTCGCGTGACTCGTCCCAGCCCTCCACACGGAAGCAGGTGTGCCAGTGGTCGTCGTCGACCTTCTGCGTGGCGAACGCGCCCCACTTGCCGTCGCCCCGGTCGAGTTCTAGCGTCACTTCGCGCGACTCCTCGACCTTCAGCGGGAACAACTGAGCCGAGAGCTTGAGGACGCCGTTCTGCGTGGTGTAGAGCGCGAAGCCGATCACGCGGTCGCGCGGGACCTCGGGGATGGCCGTTGGCCGTTTGGGCCACGTGAGGTCCAACGGCTCAGCGGCTGACGCCGCGAGGACAGAGGCGAGGACGGCGACGAACGACCGGGCGAGGAGGGAAGGTTTCATCGATTCTGGGGGCGTCGGGATGAGCCGGGAGGAGGCGGACCGGTACGCAGACCGACGGGGCGGAGCCCGTCGGCTATTGGGGTCGCTCGGCGAGCTTGCGAAGCGCTGTGCTTAGCCTTCTTTCAGCAGCTTGCGCACCACGAACGCCAGGATGCCGCCGTGGCGGTAGTAGTCCAGTTCGACCGGGGTGTCGATGCGGACCTTCATCGGGAAGGTCTTGCCGTCCGCCTGCACGGTGATGGTTTGCAGCGGCTTGAGGCTGTCGCCCAGGTCGGGGATCGCGAAGGTCTCTTCGCCCGTGAGCCCGAGCGACTGCCAGGTGGTCCCCTCCTCGAACTGCAGCGGCAGCACCCCCATCATCACCAGGTTGCTGCGGTGGATCCGCTCGTAGCTGGCGGCCAACACGGCGCGGACCCCCAGCAGGTAGGTCCCCTTGGCGGCCCAGTCGCGGCTGCTGCCGGTGCCGTACTCGGCGCCGGCCAGCACCACCAGCGGCGTGCCCTCCTTGATGTACTTCATCGCCGCGTCGTAGATGGGCATCACCTCATCACTGCCGAGGTGCTTGGTGACGCCCCCTTCGGTTCCGGGCGCCAGTTGGTTGCGGATGCGGATGTTGGCGAACGTGCCGCGCGTCATCACACGGTCGTTGCCGCGGCGGGCGCCGTAGCTGTTGAAGTCGACCGGTTCGACGCCGGCGTTCATCAGGAACCGACCCGCGGGGCTGTCCTTGGCGATCGCCCCCGCGGGGGAGATGTGATCAGTGGTCACCGAGTCGCCCAGCAGCGCCAGGCAGCGGGCGCCGGCGATCGGCGCGATCGGGAGGACCTCTTCGGTCAGCGTCGCCAAGAACGGGGGCTCCTGGATGTACGTGCTGCCGGGCTGCCAGTCGTACAGCTCGCCGCCGGTGATCGGCAGCGCGTTCCATTTGGGGTTCTTTTCCCAGACGTCGCCGTACTGCTCCTCGAACATCTCGGGGAGCACGCACGCCTTTACCACCTGCTGCACTTCCTGCTGCGTCGGCCAGAGGTCCTTCAGGTAGACCGGCCCCGAATCTCCCTCGCCGATCGGCTCGCTGGCGAAGTCGATGTCGGTCGTGCCGGCCAGCGCGTAGGCCACCACCAGCGGGGGGCTCGCCAGGTAATTGGCTTTGACGTCGGGGTTGATCCGCCCCTCGAAGTTCCGGTTCCCCGAGAGCACGCCCGCGACTACCAGATCGTGCTCGCGGATCGCCGCGCTAATCGGCGCCGGCAGCGGGCCGGAGTTGCCGATGCAGGTGGTGCAGCCGTAGCCCACGGTGTAGAAGCCGACCTTCGCCAGCTCCTTATCGAGGCCGCTCTTCTCGTAGTAATCGGTCACCACCCGGCTGCCGGGTGCGATGCTGGTCTTCACCCACGGCTTGGCCTGCAGCCCAACGGCGGCGGCCTTCTTCGCCACCAAGCCGGCGGCGACCATCACGCTGGGGTTCGACGTGTTGGTGCAGCTCGTGATCGCGGCGATCACCACGCTGCCGTGGTGGAGCTGGAACGTGGAACCTGCGTTCTCGACATGGATGCCGTCAAAACCCGGGTCGGAAACCGCGACGGCGGCGGCCGGTGACGCGGCCCCCTCGGGGTCGATGGGCTGCCCCCCCTCCCCTTCCCACTTGGCGGGCGTCGATACGCAGCCCTTCTCGTAAACCTCGATCAGGTCCTTCCGCCACTGAGGCTTCATCGCAGCTAGCGGGATGCGGTCCTGCGGCCGCTTCGGGCCGGCGAGGCTGGGAACCACCGTCGCCAGGTCGAGCTCGACCGTGCTGCTGAACTCGGGCGCCGGCGCATCGTCCGTGCGGAACAGTTGGTTCTCCTTGCAGTACCGCTCTACCAGGTCGATCTCTTCGGCGGTGCGGCCCGTCTGCCGGAGGTATTCCAACGTCCCGTCGTCGACCGGGAAGAAACCCATCGTGGCGCCGTACTCGGGAGACATGTTGGCGATGGTCGCCCGGTCGGCCAGGCTCATCGAGCTAACGCCGGCGCCGTAGAACTCCACAAACTTGCCCACCACCTTCTGCTTCCGCAAGATCTCGGTGACGGTCAGCACCAGGTCGGTCGCGGTGGCGCCGGCCGGGAGCTTGCCGGTAAGCTCCATGCCGACCACCTCGGGCGTGAGCATGTAGATCGGCTGGCCGAGCATCACCCCCTCGGCCTCGATGCCCCCGACGCCCCAGCCAACGACCCCGAGGCCGTCGATCATGGTGGTGTGGCTGTCGGTGCCCACCAGCGAGTCGGGCAGCACCACCCCGTCGCGCACAAACACGCACTTGGCCAGGTACTCCAGGTTGACCTGGTGGACGATCCCGGTCCCCGGCGGAACCACGCGGAAGTTGTCGAACGCCTTCTGGCCCCAGCGGAGGAACTCGTAGCGTTCCTGATTGCGCTCGAACTCCATCTCGATGTTGAAATCGAGGGCGCCGGCGCCCAGGTAGTGGTCTACCTGCACCGAGTGGTCGATCACCAGGTCGACCGGGTTCAGCGGGTTGATGCGGTTCGGGTCGCCGCCCAGCCGCTTCATCGCCGACCGCATGGCCGCCAGGTCGACCACGCAGGGCACCCCGGTAAAGTCCTGCAGCACCACGCGGGCCGGCTTGAACGGCAGCTCGACCGGGTTCGCGCCCCGGGTCTTGTTCCACCCGGCGAGGTTCTTCACGTCGTCCTGCGACACCACGTAGTCGTCGCAGTTGCGCAGCAGGCTCTCTAGCAGCACCCGCACGGAGTACGGGAGCTTGGAGACGGTTGTTAGCCCCGCCTCTTCGAGCCGGCTGAGCCGGTAGAGGGCGTATTCTCCGCTCTTGGTCTGGAAGGTGTCGCGTGCTTTGAACGGGTCGGCGGCGGCCATGGCGTAGGTGCGGTTGGCGAGTGACGGGGGTGCCTGCTTGAACGACCGACGATGATACCGCATTTGGGCCACCCGTTGCAGCCGCTTCGGGCTCACCCGACAATGGGGGAGAATTGAGGCCGCCCTCCGCGGGGCGGTCCGACGGCTCTGTGGTCCTTCGGTAGCTTTCCCGGGCGAATCATGAACGATCCCCTGTTGCGGCTTTACGACTTCACCCTCGGGTACTGCCAGCGGTTGCTGGAAGACGTCGACGAAGAGCAGATGCAGCTCCAACCTTCCCCCGGCGTGAACCCGCCCGCCTGGATCGTGGGACACTTGGCGATCTGCACCGACTTTGCGCTCGGCCTGCTCGGCGAGCCCAAACGGCTCCCCGCAGAGTGGAGCGAGGAGTTCGGCCCCGGCAGCGAGCCGCTGAGCCAGCAGCACCCCTACCCCAGCAAGGCAGAGCTGCTGATCGCGCTCAAGGAAGGGCACGCCGCGGTTGTCGCTGCGTTGCCGCGGGTCGACCCCGAGAGCCTGACGGTCCCCAACCCGATCGAATCCGCCGTGCTCAGGCGTGCGTTCCCTACCGCGGGCGACCTGCTGGCCCACCTGATGAGCACACACGAGTCGTTCCACCTGGGGCACCTCTCGAATTGGCGCCGACAGATGGGGCGACCGCCGCTGTTCTAGCGGGCCGGGACGCCGCGATCGGGATGGGTTGCTTCGCCCACGCGGCTCAAGCAAACTAGGCTCCGCCCCCCCACCCCGCTCAGCCCGCCAGATGCGCACCCTCCTTCCGTTTGCTCTTGCCTGGATGCTGGCTTGGCCGGCAGCGGCAGCGCCGGTTTCGACCCGACCGGCCGACGGCCTCCGCGAGGCGACCCCCAGCCACTACGCGCTCACCGGCGCCCGCATCGTTGCGGCGCCGGGCCGCGTGATTGAGTCTGGCACGATCGTCGTGCGGGATGGGCGTATCGAGCAGGTGGGCGCCGACGTCGTCGCGCCCGCGGGCGCCCGCATCGTCGATCTGGCCGGACGGGTGGTGTACGCGGGGTTCATCGACGCCTTCGGCGAGGCCAAGGCCGAGGCCGATCCTCCCGGCCCGGGGTACTGGCACGAGAAGATCTCGCCGCAGCGCTCAGCGGCGGCCGGCTACACGCCGGACGCCGCGCTCAACAAGACGCTCCGCAGCCAGGGCTTTGCGGCCCGGCTGGTGGCGCCCGACTCAGGGGTCATCAAGGGCCAGAGCGCGTTGGTGCTGTTGGGAGACGGGGATTCACGCGAGGCGATCCTCAATGCGTCCGCGGCGCAGCACCTGCGTCTGACGGTCGGCTTCTCCGGGGGCAACCGCCGCTACCCCACCTCGCCGATGGGCGCCGTGGCGCTGGCCCGGCAGGCGATGATCGACGCGGCGTGGCTACGCGAGGCCCAGGCCGCGCTGCGGGCCGACCCCGCCCTGCCCCGCCCCGAGGCAAACCTCGCGCTCCAGACGCTGATGGGAACGCTCGACGGGGGCGCCCTGGTGCTCGCCGACGCGCCCAACGAGCTGTTCGCGTTGCGGGCCGACGCGTTCGCGCGCGAGTTTGCGTTGCGGCTCGCCCTGGTCGGCTCCGGCAACGAGTACCGGCGGCTCGAAGCGATCCGCCAGACGCGCCGCACCGTGATCGTGCCGGTCGACTTTCCCAAGCCCCCGCCGGTCGCCAAGCCCATTGAGTCGCTCGACGCTCCGCTCGACGTGCTGATGCACTGGCGGCTGGCGCCAGAGAACCCGGGGCGGCTCGCAGCGGCAGGGGTGCCCATCGCCCTGACCTCGCACGGCCTGAAGGACCGCGGCGCCTTCCTCAAGCAGGTGCGCAAGGCGGTCGATCGCGGGCTCGATCGTGACGCCGCCCTGGCCGCGTTGACCACCACCCCCGCCCAGTTGTTTGGCGCGGAGGATCAGCTAGGGACGCTCGATCCGGGCCAACTGGCGAACTTTGTGGTGGCCGATGGCGATTTATTCCAACACAAAACGACGCTCATCGCTACCTGGGTCGAAGGGGTCGAGTACAAAGTCAAGCCCGATCCGGTGAGCGACCTCTCAGGTCCGTGGCTGATCTCCGCCAGCAAGAAGCTCGGCGAGAACAAGCAGTGGCGGCTCGAGGTCGAGGGCGACGGCGCCAAGGCCAAGGGCACACTCGCGCCGGTTCCTGCCGAGCAGGCCCCCGGCAAAGATGCGGCGGAGCCGCCCAGCGCGGCGGCCAGCCAGAGTCCGGATGACGGGCCAAATGAAGCAGCCGACCCTGAAGACCAAGACGAAGGCCAAGGCAAGCAAGACAGCGATAGCGACAACGAAGACAAGGACGCAAAGACGCGGGCGCACGAGAACGAAGAGCAAACTGAGAACAAGAAAGAAGCGGGGCCCAAGAAAGACGCCGACGCAGCGGTCACGCTCAAGCCGTTCGCGTTGTTGGGCTACCAGCTCAGCGGCGTTGCCGACGGCAAACCGCTGGGAGTCGACGGCAAGGTGACGATCGCCGCCACGCTCTCGGCCGGAGATCCCCCCAAGCTGGTCGGATCGTTCGTGTTGCCTAACGGCGTCCAGGTTGCATTCTCCGCGGTGCGAACCAGCGACGACGAGCGGGCGGAAGCCGACAAAGACGAGAAGTCAGACGCCGGCGCCGTAGAAAGCGCCGATGAGAAAGACGCCGATGCGAAAGACGACGCCAAGAAAGAGGGCGATGAGAAAGTCGCCAATGAAGAAGGCGATGTCGCCGAAGGCGGCGGCAAGCAAGGCGACGATGACGGCCAGAAAGACAAAGGCACGCCGGCAGCGATCGACGTCGCCGTGAACTACCCGCTGGGCGCCTTCGGCGTCACCCAGGCGCCCCAGCAAGAAGCGGTCGCGTTCGTCGGGGCGACCGTCTGGACTTGCGGCCCTGCCGGAGTGATCGAAAACGCCACCGTCGTGGTCCGCGACGGTGTGATCGAGCGGGTGGGCGTCGACGCACCCACCAAGGGGTGCCGGGTGGCCGACGCGGCCGGCATGCACCTCACACCGGGCATCATCGACTGCCACTCCCATATCGCTACCGACGGCGGCATCAATGAGAGCGGTCAGGCGATCACCTCCGAGGTGCGGATCGGCGACTTTATCGACCCCGACGACATCACCATCTACCGCCAGCTCGCCGGCGGCGTGACCACGGCGAACGTCTTGCACGGGTCGGCCAACCCGATCGGCGGGCAGAATCAGGTGATCAAGCTCCGCTGGGGCGCGGGGCCCGAGGAGATGAAGTTCGTGGGGGCGCCGCTGGGCATCAAGTTCGCGCTCGGAGAGAACGTCAAGCAGAGCAACTGGGGCGAACGCTACAGCAGCCGGTACCCGCAGACGCGGATGGGGGTCGACGAGTTGATGATCGACGCCTTCCGGGCCGCGCAGGGCTACCGTGGCGAGCTGCGACGCTGGGAGCGGACCGGGCGTGGGCTGCCGCCGCGGCGCGACCTCGAGCTAGAAGCCCTGGTTGAGATCTTAGAACACCAGCGCTGGATCCACTGCCACTCGTACCGGCAGAGCGAGATCCTGGCGCTGCTGCGGACGCTCGAAGGCTTCGGCGTGCAGATCGGCACGCTGCAACACATCCTCGAGGGCTACAAGCTGGCGCCGGAGATCGCCGCGCACGGGGCGATGGCGTCGTCCTTCGCGGACTGGTGGGCCTACAAGTTCGAGGTGTACGACGCCATCCCGTACAACGGCGCGTTGATGCACAACGCGGGGGTGGTGGTGTCGTTCAACTCAGACGACCACGAGCTGGGCCGACACCTGAACCAGGACGCCGCCAAGGCCGTCAAGTACGGCGGCGTGCCCCCCGAAGAGGCGTTGAAGTTTGTCACGCTCAACGCGGCCCGGCAGCTTCGGATCGACGGGCTGGTCGGCTCGGTCGAGCCGGGCAAGCAGGCCGACCTGACGTTGTGGAGCGGGCCGCCGCTGTCGAACTTCGCTCGCTGCGAGCAGACCTGGATCGACGGGCGCCGGTACTTCAGCCGCAGCGCAGACGCAGCGGCCCGCAAGCGCGACGCCGAGCTGAAGCAGCGGCTCATCCAGCTCGTGCTCGACTCTGGCGAATCCCCCGCGGGCGCCGGCGACGAGAAAACCGATCCTTCGTCGCTGTGGCCGCGCTGCGACATCTTTTGCTCCGGGTACGACTGCCGATGATACGCTCGCTCTGCTTCTATCTTCTGCTGCTGGCCTCGACGGCTGCGCCCGCGGGCACGGTCGCGTTGGTCGGGGGGACGGTCCATCCCGTCTCGTCCGACCCGATCGAGCACGCCACGCTGGTGATGACCGACGGGGCGATCACCGCCTTGGGCGCGGACGTGAAGGTTCCCCAGGGGGCGCAGAAGGTCAACGCCGCGGGGCTGCACGTCTACCCCGGCCTGATCGCGGCCTACTCGCAGTTGGGGCTGGTGGAACTCCCCTCGGTGCGGGCGACGGTCGACACGAGCGAAGCGGGCGACTTCAACCCCAACGCGATGGCCCACAAGGCGGTGAACCCCGACAGCGAGTTGATCCCGGTCACACGATCAGGGGGGGTGCTGCTGGCCCTGGCCGCGCCTGACGGCGGGCTGTTCAGCGGCCAGAGCAGCCTGATCCGCTTGGGGGGCTGGACCTGGGAGGACATGCTGGTGCGGCCCGGCGTGGGGATGCACGTCCGTTGGCCGGCGACGCGCAAACGCGGTTCGGAAAAAGACACGAGCGAAGCATCGTTGCGGCGGATGGCGCAACTGCTCGACGACGCCCGCGCCTATCAAGCGGCCCGCGACGCCGACCCCGAGACGCCGTTTGACATCCGCTGGGAGGCGATGGGCCCGCTGCTGCGTGGCGAGCAGCCGCTGATCGTCGACGCCGATTGGCTCGACCAGATCGAATCGGCCGTAGCGTTTTGCGCAGAACAGAAGCTGAGGCTGATCATCATGGGGGGCTACGACGCGCCGCACTGCGCCGCGCTGCTCAAGGCGCACGACGTGCCGGTGGTAGTTTCGGCGATCCATCGTCTGCCGCTGCGGCGCGGGGACGACTACGACGCCCCCTACACGCTGCCGGAGCGGCTCCGCAAAGCAGGGGTGCGGTATTGCATCGCCGGCGGCGGGCGTTTCGCCTCGAACGTGCGGAACCTCCCCTACCACGCCGCCACCGCGGCCGGCTACGGCCTGCCGCGTGACGAAGCGCTCAAGGCGATCACACTCTACCCGGCCCAGATCCTTGGGGTCGACGACCGGGTCGGTTCGCTCGAAGTGGGCAAAGAGGCGACGCTGCTGATCTGCGACGGCGACCCGCTAGAAACCCCCACGCACGTTCAGCGCGCGTGGCTCCGTGGCGAAGAGGTCGATCTTGACGACCGCCAGAAACGGCTGCACCAAAAGTTCCGCAAGCGGATCGACAACGTAGGTCAGGCCTCGCCTGTCGAGAGCCCCTAGCCCGTCAATCGCCCGCGGCTTTCAGGCCCGCCTCTAGGCCCGGCACCTCGTTGGCGCCGGTCGGCACGGTGATGCTCGCGCCTTCGAAGTCTTCACCGATGGGCTCGTAGCGGCCGCCGAGGTGCTCGGCCAGGAAGGCCTCGGTCACCGCGTTGAAGCTCATGCGGTTCTCGGGGCGGGCAAAGCCGTGCCCCTCGTCGGGGTAGAGGACGTAGGTGACCGGGATGTTCTTGGCCTGCATCGCCTCGACGATCTGGTCCGCCTCGACCTGCGTGACGCGCGGGTCGTTGGCGCCCTGGCCGATCAACAGCGGCCGCTCGATCTTGTCTACCCGCGTCAACGGCGAGCGCTTCAGGAGTTCCTCTTTGCCGAGGTCGGTGGTCCAGTCGCCGACGCGGAGCTTCATCACCGGCATGAAGGGCGCCCAGTACGGCGGCGCGTTCTGCAGCAGGGTCACCAGGCTGCTGGGGCCGACGATGTCCACCCCGCAGGCGAACTCCTGCGGCGTGTAGGTGAGCCCCACCAGGGTGGCGTACCCACCGTAGCTTCCGCCCATGATGCAGACCTTGTCGCGCTGGGCGATCCCTTGCTTCACGGCCCAGTCGACCGCGTCGAGCAGGTCGTCGTGCATCTGACCCGACCACTGACCGTTGGCGGCGTTGATGAACTCCTTGCCGAAGCCGGTCGAGCCGCGGTAGTTGACGTTCAGCACCGCGTAGCCGCGGTTGGCGAGCCACTGGTGCTCGCCGTTGAAGCCCCAGCCGTCGCGGGCCCAGGGGCCGCCGTGGACGTCGAGCACCATCGGCACCGGGGCGTTGGGGACGCCGTCGCCGTCCGGGTCGCTGCCGGGCGGGAGCGTGAGGTAGCAGACCAGGTTCATGCCGTCGCGGCTCTCGATCACGCGGTCGTGCATCTTGACCAGCGGGTACTGGTCGAGGTCGTCGCGGCTGCTGAACAGGTAAGTCATGCTCCGCTCGCCCGGCCCCCCCTTCGCGGGGCGTGTGTAGCGGTAGTACTTCACCGGGCCGTCGTCGAGGATGTACGCCACCGACCAGGTCGTGTCGTCGGTGGTCCGGCTGGTGACCTCAAACTCGCCGTCCTGGAACTTACCCAGATAGTCGAGGTCGGCCTGCACGGTGGGGTCGAGCACACGCCACTCGCGGCGGGCGTACGTAAAGGAGACCGCCTGGATCTTCTGCGTCACCGGGTGGACGAGCGCACCGCCGGCGTCGGCCCGTTTGTCTTCGGCGATCAGCTTGGTCTCGCCCGTCTCGGTGCTGGTGGCGAACAGCCCCGCCGTGTCGCGGTTGCGGCTGTCCTGGAAGTAGAAGGTCTTGCCGTCGGCCGTGTAGCCGGCCGGGCCGCTGGTCATGGCGTCTTCGGGGCCGAACGTCTCGATGACGTCCCAGTCGGGGAAGCCAGTCTCGCCGGCCTCTCCCTTGGGGAGCATCCACACCTGGCCGCCGGTCTCGGTGAAATTGAGCGCCATGCGGACGTTGAGCTTGTCGTCGGTGATGAAGCCGGCCACGCCGGGGTTCTCTTGCACCAGCTTCCGCTCGCCGGTGGCCAGGTTCACGCGGTAGATGTCGTGCAGTTGCGGGTTGCGGTCGTTCAGGCCGACCAGGATCTCGCCGGGAAACTGCTGGCTGTCGCCGGCGATCTGGGCGTTCACGCCCTCGATGGGGGTGAGGTCGCGTGTCTTCTTGGTCGCGACGTCGGTGGCGTAGAGGTGCCAGTTCTCGTCGCCACCTTTGTCTTGCGAGTAGAGGATGCTCTTGGCGTCGTTCGACCAGCTATGCCCGCGGATGCCGCGGAGCTTGTCCTCGGTCACGGCGACCGCTTCTTCGAACTTGTCGATGGGCGCCACCCAGACGTTCATCACCTCGGCGCCCGAGGGCTGCTTGACCGGCGCCAAGAAGCTGAGCCACTTGCCGTCGGGGCTGATCCGCGCCTGGGCCCGCGTGGGGTTCCCGAACAGCACTTCGCGGGGGATCAACGGGGCGTCTTCGAGCGAGGCGGGCATAGGCTTATTAACAATGTGGGGCTTGTCGGCCGCGGGGGCCTTCTTGGCGGAGAGCTGCGGCGCGTCGGCGACCGACGTGGCGCACCCGCTGGCGGCGAGCGCAAGCAGCGCAAGAAACATCGACAACTCAGCGGCGAGCATCCCGAGACGCGTCTTCAGCGGGCTGCTGGGATTGGGGCGGCAATGCATACAGGTTTGACGAGATTGCGGTTTGCGGGGCATAGGTTGAGTGTCCGACGTTGTAGGCTCGAAGCGGCCTCCCCGGCAACCGGGGGGCGGGGCGTCAAACGCCCACCCGACATGCCATACGCGGCCCGAAACCAGGCCGTTCATGCTGGCGCCCCTAGAATTCTGGGCCAGCAGGCCCCGGCGGGGTCCGTCTGCCTACCGGGCCCGGCCCGTGCCCCGCAGCCGGCGACGGGTGACCCACGCCCGGTAGGCGAACATGAACGACAGATTCGCCCGCGCGAACAGCACCCGCGTCAGCAGCCCCCGCCACCCGCTGCGGTGCTGATAATCGATGTGCTCGTCGATCCGGGTCTGGTCCGGGCCGATCGGCGTGAAGGTGTGGGTGTGCTCCCAACGGGCGGCGGGCCCCTCCGCCTGTACGTCCGTAAAGCCGCGCTGCGAGACGTTGCGATGGACCGCCGTCCACCGCAAGGGGATCGGCCCCACCCACAGCGTGAACTTGCTGACCGAGCCCTCGGCCAGCGGCTCGACCGAGTGGATCCGCACGATCGTCGGCGGGGGCGTCAGCAGTTTGAGCGCGCGGGTGTCCGAGTGGAACGCGGCCACCTCCGTGAGCGGGGCGGGGACGGTGAAGTTGTAGTCGAAGGTAGGCAATCGATTCTCGCTTGGCGCCGGAGTTGATATCATAGAGAGCGATTCCAAAAGCGAACCGGAGCCAATCAAAAATGCTCTACCGAGTCCCCCTCTGCTTCGTCCCCCAACCCGAAGGGGGGTTTACAGTTACCTCTTCTGCGCTCCCAGAATTGGTGACGGAGGGAGACACCCTCGACGAGGCGTTCGCCAACGCCCAGGACGCGCTGGCTGCGGTCGTCGAGCTGTACGCCGACGAAGGCCGCTCGTTGCCCGCTGGAGTGCAGGCGCCACCGAGCGGCGAGCTCTTTTGGTCCGACGTGTTGGTAGCGTCGCCGTGAAGTATCGAGAGGCGGTCCGACGGCTAGCAATCCTCGGCTGCGTGGAGACCCCACGCCGCGGCGGTGGTTCCCACCGCAAGTGGCGCAATCCGATTGCTGGACGGTCAGCGGTCTTGCCAGATCATGGGGGAAAGGACCTAAAAGTTGGGACGCTTCGCGCTGCGGTACGCCAACTTGGGTTGGACTGGGAAGCGTTCGAGCAAGCTTGACGATCACAACTGGGCTATTTCGTCTCTTCTAGCAGCCACATCGGGATCAGCCGTCGGCGAGGCGTAGCAGCCGACACAAAAAAACGACCGCCGCATTGCTGCGGCGGCCGTTGGTTGGGAGTCGATCTAACCCGTAACGGTGGGGCTAGCTCCAGTAGGGGTCGACGCCGTACACACCGTGCACGTCCGTCTGCCAGGACTGATCGGCCATGTCTGGCCAGTTGTTCTCGTCGAATCCGTGGGCGTTCTCAAGCCGCTCCTTGTCGACATCGAGCGTGAAGCACTCCTTGTCGCAATTGACCTGCAACGCCTTGAACGGCACGGCGAACAGCTTGTTGCCGAAGCCGAGGAAGCCGCCGAACGACAGCACCGCGTACGCGACGCGCCCGGTATTCAGGTCGATCATCAGGTCCTTGATCGTGCCCAGGTCTTTGCCGGCCAAGTTTTCGACCGAATCGCCGTTGATGGTGCTAGCGGAAAGAACACTGCGTTTGAGAGTGGCAGTAGCCATGGTGAGTCCTTTGGTTCGAGTGTCAGAATCGAGAAACCGTACTCAACCAAGCTGCAAGTGATGTGCCAAAGGGCTCGCGTCAGGCGTTGCAGGCCGATGTGCGCCCGAGAGGCGCGCCTAGGCCGATCAGTATGGATCGCACGCACGCGCGATGGCCCCCACCCCACCACCCCCCGGTGCTGGACTCAATAGGGGAGCCGTCGGCGTCAGCGGCCGGAGGACGGCGCATGTTCGCACCGAGCAGGGACGAGGACGCCCGGCGCAATCCGGGTGAAGACAGGCGTTGCTCCGCCGGCTGACGCCGACGGCTCGCCTTGGCTATTGGCGAGGGGCGTCGCGCCAAACCGGGTCGAGGTGCGATTCGTCCGTCCGCGGCCAGCGCGTGAGCGTCACCTTCTGGCGGGTGTAGAACTGGATCCCCTCGGTCCCCTGCACGTGCAGGTCGCCGAAGAACGAGCGGTTCCAGCCGGTGAACGGGAACCACGCCATCGGCGCCGGCACGCCGACGTTCACGCCGATCATCCCCGCATTGAAATGACGCGTGAACTCGCGGGCGGCGTAGCCGTCGCGGGTGAAGATGACCGCGCCGTTGCCGTAGTCGCACGCGTCCCCCAATGCCAGCGCCTCCTCCAGGTTCTTCACACGGGCGACCGACAGCACGGGGCCGAACACCTCGTCGCTGGCGATCCGCATCTCCGGCGTCACGTGGTCCACCACGCTGGGGCCGATCAAGAACGCGTCGTCCGTCATGCCCCGTTCGCGGCCGTCCAGCGCCAGCGTGGCGCCGTCCTTCTTGGCGTTCTCCAGCGCCGTGGCGACCCGCGTGCGGTGTTCGGCACGGATCACCGGCCCCATGGCGACCGACTCGTCACCGTCGGAGGGGCCGACCTTCATCGCGGCGCCCAGATCCACAAGCGCCTCGACCATCGGGTCGCCCGCCGAGCCGACCGCCACCGCCAGGCTCCCCGCCATGCAGCGCTGGCCCGCGCAGCCGTAGGCGCTGGCGGCGAGCTGCTTGACCGTTCGGTCCAGGTCCGCGTCGGGCATGATGATCAGGTGGTTCTTGGCCCCCCCGGCGGCCTGCACCCGTTTGCCGTGCGCCGTGCCGGTCTTGTAGATGTACTCCGCGATCGGCGTCGAACCGACGAACGACACGGCCGACACCTTGGGGTGGGTCAGCAACGCGTCAACGCACTCCTTGCCGCCGTGGACGATGTTGAACACACCCGCGGGCAGCCCCGCCTCGGCCAGCAGCTCGCCCAGCCGCACGGCGGAGAGGGGCACTTTCTCCGATGGCTTCAGCACAAACGTGTTTCCGCAGGTGATGGCCACCGGGAACATCCACAGCGGCACCATGTTGGGGAAGTTGTACGGCGTGATCCCTACGCACACCCCCACCGGGTGCCGCACGCACTGGGCGTCGACCCCCGCGGCGATGTTCGGCAGCATGTCGCCGATGATCAGGCTGGGGATGCCGCAAGAGAACTCCACCATCTCGACGCCGCGGTTCACCTCGGCGCGGGCCTCGGTGAGCGTCTTGCCGTGTTCGCGGGTCACCAGCGCCGCGATCTCGTCGAAGTGCTGCTCCATCAGCGCGCGGAAGCGGAACATCACCCGCGCGCGTTCGACCACCGGCGTTGCGCTCCAGCCGGGCAGCGCCCGCGCGGCGGCTTCTACGACTTCGGCGGTCTGCCCCGCGCTGGCCAGCGGCGTGCGGGCGATCACGGTGCCGGTGGAAGGGTTGAAAACTTCCTCGTAGGCGGTGGCGTCCAATGATGACCAGACGCCGCCGCTGAACGAGGGGACCGTTTCGATAGTTGGCATGGCTGGGGGCGCGGGGCCAGGGGTAGAAGCTCGGGGCGAGAGGCGAGAGTTTCTGCTTTGGAGTCTCGCCCCAGGTCGGTTAGGATACCGGAGAACAGCAGCCAGGCCAGTGCCGTGGTATTAACCGCCGCGTTCCCGCCCCCAACCCCCCGTCCCTCCCTATGCCCCGACCCGTCCGCGGCGCCTTGATTCAGGCCACCACCTGCGAGCCGAGCACCTCGCCCGTCGAGAAGATCAAGCAGGCGATGATCGACAAGCACGTCGCCATGATCGCCCAGGCCGCGGACGCGGGCGCCCAGGTCGTTTGCCTGCAGGAGCTGTTCTACGGCCCCTACTTCTGCGCCGAGCAAGAGACCAAGTGGTACGAGCTGACCGAGCGCGTCCCCGACGGCCCGACCGTCAAGCTAATGCAGGAGCTGGCCAAAAAGCATGAAATGGTGCTGGTGGTCCCGCTGTACGAAGAGGAACTCACCGGCGTCTACTACAACACGGCCGCGGTGATCAACGCGGACGGCAAGTACCTGGGCAAGTTCCGCAAGATCCACATCCCGCAGTGCAACCCGGGCTTCTGGGAGAAGTTTTACTTCCGCCCCGGGAACTTGGGGTACCCGGTGTTCGACACCGCGGTCGGCAAGGTGGGCGTTTACATCTGCTACGACCGCCACTTCCCGGACGGCGCGCGCTGCCTGGGGCTCGCCGGCGCGGAGATCGTCTTCAACCCGTCTGCCACCGTCGCGGGCCTCAGCGAGTACCTGTGGAAGATCGAACAGCCCGCCCACGCGGTCGCCAACCAGTACTTCGTCGGCGCCATCAACCGCCCCGGCTGGGAAGAGCCGTGGCGGATCGGCGAGTTCTACGGCCAGAGCTATTTTGTTGATCCCAGAGGCCAGTTCATCGCTCAGAGCACGAAGCGCGACGAGGACGACATCGTGATCGTCGACATGGACCTCGACCTGATCCGCGAGGTGCGCAACACGTGGCAGTTCTTCAGGGACCGCCGGCCGGAGACTTATGGGGCGATTGTGGAGCTTTGAGGGACGATGGACCGGATGACGGGATGGGCGGGGTTTACGGGATACAACCAATCACAATTGCTCGCAACTGGTTTGAGCCGGAAGACATCAGGGCTCGCAGTAGTCACGGAGATTAGAATGGTGATCCTTGCTGAAGTTCACCCGTTTGAAAAGGCGATCAGTGTCGTCGGGGCTATTGCATTGGGGATCGTTTTCTGCGCCGTGTTTTTCACGCTGCTTGGGATGCTTCGCCGGGATGGAGGCGTCAACCGAATCAAGATTGCGGGAGTGCTTGGTGAAGGTAAGCGTTGCAACGTCTTTCTCGGCAGCGGCAAGGTCTACGAGAATGTGCGAATCGTCGGCGTTACCAATTCGAGTCAGGCAAAGGGTGGTTTTCCCTGGGAGCTTCACGGGATGATGATCCTAGAGCACGACGATGGTCGCCATACTCTCATCCAAGCCAAGCTCATTAGGTCGATCGACATTCCCGCTTCTTAGCCGCGTCTCGCCGACTGCGATTTCTATGCCGTACCGGCCTCTGCTAAAATCCATGCCGCCGGGGAGATTTCTCCGCCGATCCCGACGAGCCGGTTCGTTGTCACCCGTCCGGATCGTCCAGCAACGTTTGCAGCCGCCCCGCCAGCGCGGGGGTGAACCGCTGAGGCCATGATTGATCGACTAGGCCGATTTCGATCAAGTCGCGAACGTGGAGGCGACAGACGCATCGCCACAGCGTCAGCTCAAGCAACACCAGCGGTTCCAGCGGCAGCAGCTTGAATGCGGTGTGCGTGCTGTCTGCTGATACGCACGGAGCGGCGGCTACGTGGCCCTCCTTGGCCTTCTCGCCGGCAAATAGCAGGCGGACTGCCTCGCGTGGGCTTCCGTCGGCACCATCGACGAATGTCATCTCGTCGTGCTGCAGGAAGCCGACGCTCTCAAGGGTTTTCTTCGCCGAGGCGTAGTCACCGCGATTGACGAGCATCTCGATGTCAACAGCGTGGCGAACCGCGCCCGGATCGATGGTCGCGACCCAAGCCGCCACTGCGTTGTCGCCGAAGGCCGCGTACGGCACATGGGCCGCTTCGAGAGCGGCGGTAGAGCGACGCAGCCGCTCTTGAACTTTTTCGACCGCCCTCGCCATTCGGTCGAGAACTTCGTCGCCGAATGCCACCACCGTCGGCTTTAAGTTTTGCGTTTCCACACCCAGACTGTACCATAACGCCGCTCCAAACCCCCGCCCGTAAATCCCGCCCATCCCGTCATCCGGCCCATCGTCTATGCAGGAGAACCAGCCGATTATCTACGGCATCGACTCCAAGCCCCCCCTGCCGCGTGCGATGGTGCTGGCCGTGCAGCATGTGCTCACGATGTTCGGCTCGACGGTCGCCGTGCCGCTGCTGCTGGCGCCGGCGATGGGGATGGACGCCACGGAGACCGCGCTGCTTATTTCTTCGGTCATGCTCTGCAGCGGCGTGGCGACGCTGCTCCAGACCACGTTCGGCTCGCGGCTGCCGATCATCCAGGGGGTTAGTTTTTCGTTCTTGGCTGCGTTCTCGGGGGTGATCATCCCGACGGTCCTCAAGCCGACAAGCGAAGGAGGCCTTGGTGGCGACGGCGGCATGTGCATGCAGTACATCGCGGGCGCCGTGATCCTCGGCGCACTGGCCGAGATGGCGATCGGCTTCTCGGGGCTGGCCGGCGCGGTGCGGCGGTACCTCTCGCCCGTGGTGGTGGGGCCGGTGATTATGCTGATCGGTCTGGCGCTCTACGGCGCCGGGGCGCCCGTGGCCGCGGGGCACTGGCCCACCAGCCTGCTGACAATGGCGTTGATCATCTCGTTCTCGCTGGTGTTGGCCCGTCACAGCCTCGTGTTCCGCCTCTTCCCGATGCTGCTAGCGATCCTCGGCGCCGTCGGCGTATGCGGGGTGCTTACCGCCACGGGGGTCTACGGCCCCGAGCACCCGGCACGGGTCAGCTTCGACGCGGTCGAGCACGCCGAGTGGCTCCGCACGACAGGCGTCTTCTTCCCCTGGGGCCTGCCCCGGTTCTCCACTGCGTTCGTGGTCGCGGTGCTGGCCGGCTACCTGGCGTCGATGATCGAGTCGTTCGGCGACTACCACGCGTGCAGCCAGCTTGCCGGCGCGGGGGATCCAAGCCCCGAGCAGATCTCGCGCGGCATCGGCTTTGAGGGCATTGGCTGCGCGCTGACGGGCATGTTCGGCGGGTTCAGCAGCACCAGCTACTCCGAGAACGTCGGCCTCGTGGGGCTCACCAAGGTCGGCAGCCGGTACGTGGTGCAGCTCGCCGGCGTGCTGCTGATCGTGCTGGGGCTGTTCGGCAAGTTCGGCGCCGTGGCCGCGGCCATCCCGCAGCCGGTGGTGGGGGGCCTGTACTGCGTGATGTTCGGGCTGATCTCTGCCGTCGGGGTGCGGCAGTTTGCCCAGGCCGACCTGAGCAGCGACCGCAACCTGCTGATCGGCGGCTTCGCGTTGTTCATGGGCCTCAGCGTCCCCGCGTACTTCTACAGCGACGCCGGTGAAGCGATGATCAACGCGGTCCCGTGGGGCCTCGGTCCCATCCTCGGCGCCGTGGGCAAGACCGGCATGGCGGTTGCCGCCATCTTGGGCATCACGCTCGACAACCTGATCCCGGGCACCGACAAAGAACGGGGCCTCGTCGGCCCCGGCGTGCTGGTGCCCGAAGGGGGGGATATCACCTAGGGGGATGTGGGGATGACGACGGGATAGGGGGATGGTCTCTCGGAGGCGCCGACCTGCAATCGTCAAGAGCCCGCCCTCAGAGGAAGGAATCAAACTGTCTTCGCCACCGAAAAGAAATCAAACCCTCGCGTGACCATCCCCCCATCTCTTTTTCATCCCCACCTCCCCTTACGTCCTTCGCCCAACCATCCCCATGCAGCTCCCCATCATCAACCACCAGCCCGCCCCCTACACCGGCCCGTCGCGCGCGGAGGTGATCGCGCTGCGGAAGCAGTACGTCTCGCCCGGCGTGATTACGTACTACAAAGAGCCCTTGATGATCGTCGAGGGGAAGATGCAGTACGTGTGGGACGAGACCGGGCGGCGGTATCTCGACGCGTTTGCGGGGATCGTGACGGTGAGCGTGGGACACTGCCACCCCAAGGTGCTGGAAAAGGTGCAGGCGCAGTCGGGCAAGCTGCAGCACACCACCACCATCTACCTGAACCCGGTGCTGGGACAGTTCGCCGAGAAGCTGGCCTCGAAGATGCCCGACGGGCTCACCCGCAGCTACTTCACCAACAGCGGCAGCGAGGCGAACGAGGTCGCCATCCTCAGTGCCCGCGAGCACACCGGCAACACCGACGTCATCGCGCTGCGCAACGCGTACCACGGCGGAACCTCTACCACGATGGGGCTGACCGCGCACGGCACGTGGAAGTTTAAGAGCAACCAGACGCTGGGGATCCACCACACGCACGCCGGCTACTGCTACCGCTGCCCCTACGGGCTGGAGTACCCCTCGTGCGACCTGAAGTGCGCCCGCGACATCGAAGAGGTGATCCGCTACCAAACCCCGGGGGAGGTGGCCTGCTTTATCGGCGAGCCCATCCAGGGGGTCGGCGGCGCGGTGACTCCCCCCAAGGAGTACTTCCAAATCATCTACGAGATCGTCCGCAAGTACGGCGGCCTGTGCTACGCAGACGAGGTGCAGGGGGGCTTCGGCCGCACCGGCGAGCACTACTGGTCTCACCAGCACTGGGGCGTCAAGCCAGACGGCATCACGATGGCCAAGGGCATCGGCAACGGCATCCCGCTGGGGGCCTTCACCACCACCGAAGAAATCTCGAAAGTCATGAACAACCGGATCCACTTCAACACCTTCGGCGGCAACCCCGTCAGCATGACCCAGGGGCTCGCGACGCTGGAAGTGATTGACGAAGAGGGCATCCAAGAGAACGCCCGCGTCGTCGGCGGCCACATGAAGGACTCATTGCTGGCGCTCCAGGAAAAGCACCCGATCATCGGCGAGGTCCGCGGCCTCGGGCTGATGCTCGGCGTCGAGCTGGTCCGCGACCGCAAGACCAAGGAACCCGCGAACACCGAGGCCGCCGCGGTGATGGAGCGTATGAAAGACCGCGGCGTGCTGCTCGGCAAGGGGGGCCTGTACGGCAACACCCTGCGGATCAAACCCCCCATGTGCATCACTAAAGACGATTCAGACTATCTGACGGCGATGCTGGACGAAGTCTTCACCGAGCTCCAAAAAGGTTAACCACTACGGGCGCCAAGGGGCACGAAGGAAAGCAAGAGAGCAGGAAGAATGGGACGCGGATGAACGCGGATCTAGAGGATTGAAACGGATTAATTCCATCCTTCTCTTGACCCCTGTCAATCCGTTGTAATCCGCGTTCATCCGCGTCCTATTCGTCTTTGCGTCCGTCGTGCTTCTTTGTGCCCTTCGTGGTAAAACGTCGTCATGCCCACGCTCCAAACCACCGTCGACGGCCTCCGCCTCCCCAACCCGTTCGTCATTGGCTCGGGCCCTCCCGGCACCAACGGCAAGGTGATCGGCCGGGCGTTTGACGATGGCTGGGGGGCCGTGATTTGTAAGACGGTGAGCCTCGACGCCGGCAAGGTGAACAACGTGCAGCCTCGGTACGCGCGGCTCCGGGGACGCCAGAGCGACGAGATTTATGGTTGGGAGAACATCGAACTCATCAGCGACCGCTCATTCGACACCTGGATCGACGAGTTCAAGCGGCTGAAGGACTCGCACGCCGAGGGGGTGCTGATCGCGTCCATCATGGAGGAGTACAGCAAGGGCGCCTGGCAAGAGATTGTGGGCCGGTGCGAGGAGGCGGGCGTCGACGCGTTCGAGCTGAACATGAGCTGTCCCCACGGGCTCCCCGAACGGCGGATGGGCGCCGCGATGGGCGAAAACCCGGAGATCCTCGAAGAGGTGTGCGGCTGGGTGATGCAAGTCGCCAAGCTCCCCGTGTGGGCCAAGATGACCCCCAACGTCACGCACATCGAAGACCCCACCCGCGCCAGCCTGCGGGCCGGCTGCCAGGGGGTAGCGGCCATCAACACCATCCGCAGCGTCGTGGCGGTCGACCTAGAAACCCTCAGGCCCGAGCCGTCGGTCGAGGGCTACACCACCCCCGGCGGCTACTCCGGGCCCGCGGTGCGGCCCATCGCGCTGCGGATGTGCATGGAGATCGCCACGCTGATCAACAAGGAGTTCCCCGGCCGCACCCTCAGCGGCATCGGCGGCATCGAGACGGGCGAAGACGCGGCGCAGTTCATCCTGCTGGGGAGCCACACCGTGCAGGTCTGCACGGGCGTGATGAAGTTCGGCTACCGCTGCGTCCAGGAGATGTGCGAGTCGCTGCTGGCGTTCATGGAGAAGCACGGCTTCGAAGCCATCGACGACTTCCGCGGCAAGAGCCTCCCCTACTTCACCACCCACGCCGACCTAGTGCAGCGCCAAGCCGAGGCCCGCGCCGCCAAGAAGGCCGAGGCCCAATCTCAGAAAGCACAGCAGAAGAAGATGATCCAGGGGGACGCGGAGTGGTCGGGGGACGACTTCGTGGATCAGTCGGATGCGCTGGCGCGGGGGTGATTGGGCGGGACGTTGGACCGGATTACGGGATGGGCTGGATTGACGGGATGTAGGATGGGTTATCCCCGTTAGGGGTAACCCATCACCTCCCGTAGATCGCTTTTCTAACGTCCTAGACGTCCGCTGATTGCTCTCTAGTCCATTCGCTCCCCTTCTTTTCCCTACGTGCTGACCAGCCGACGGGTAAATCTGTTACTTCGGCGAGAGTGCTATCAAGTTCAAGGATCACCTCCCTGGGAACGACGAGTGGCTTTCGGCCCCCTACGTCGTAGCCATCGTAGAATTGGAAGCCGCAATGACCTTCGTCATGCATTACGAGCACGACATCTCGTTCGCCGGCAATCACCTCATCGACCGTGACTACTGCTACATTGAACGGATGATCCCAGTCCATTTTTCTGATTCCAATCGAGAGAAAGATAACTTTGTGTTTACTGCCGATGGGTTACCCCTAACGGGGATAACCCATCCTACTCTTCATCCCGTAAATCCCGCCCATCCCGTAATCCGGTCCATCGTCCCTCAAAAGTGCGTCGGCTCCCGCTTCAAGAACTGGCCGCTCCCCAGCTCCCCAACAAACGCCCCGTCGCGCACTGCCACCTCGCCGCGCACCGTCACCCACTCCGGGCGGCCGATTTGCTCCCAGCCCTCGAACGCGCTGTAGTCGGTCGCCATCTGGTGCGTCGCGGCAGAGATCGTGCCGCGGTAGTCGGGGTCGTAGATCACTAGGTCGGCGTCGGAGCCTACGGCGATCGTCCCCTTTCTTGGGAACAGCCCGAACAGCTTGGCTGCTTGGGTGCTCACGGAGTCGACGAACGTGTTCAGGCTGATGCGGCCCGTCGCGACGCCGTGGGTGTAGAGCAGCGTAGCGCGGTGCTCGATGGTGGGGATGCCGTTGGGGATGAGGGTGAAGTTGTCGCGGCCCATCTCTTTCTGCTGCTGAAAGTCGAACGGGGCGTGGTCGGTCGCCACCGTGGCGATGTCGCGGCTCGCTAGGTGGTTCCACAGCAGCGGCTGCTGATCGGCGGAGCGGATCGGTGGCGACATCACGTACTTGGCGCCCTCGAAGTCGGGCTGCTGGGCGTAGGTGCCGTCGAGCACCAGGTACGGGATCACCGTCTCGATCGCCACATGCACTCCGCGGCGCCGCGCGTCGAGCGCCGCTTGTACCGCGCCGTCGCAACTCGTGTGGACGATGTAGACGTGGGCGCCGGTTAGCTCCGCGAAGGTCATCAGGTGGTGGACCCCCTCGGCCTCGACCTCTTGCGGACGGGAGGGCTCGTGCCACTCGGGGCCGGTTTTGCCCTCGGCCAGCAGCTTCTGCTGGAGCTGGGCGACCAGCGTCTCGTTCTCGCAGTGGGCGGTGACGATCACCCCCAGCTCCTTGGCGAGCCGCAGCGTCTTGTACAGCTCTGTGTCGTCGACGCCGAAGAACCCCTGGTAAGCCAGGAAGACCTTGAAGCTGGCGACCCCCGCCTCGACGATTTGCCGCAGCTTGGGCGGCGTGTCGTCGTCGAACCGTGTGACCCCCATGTGGAACGTGAAGTCGCACGCGCTGAGGCCTTCGGCCTTCGACTTCCACAGCTCAAACGCTTCGAGCGGGTCTTCGCTGCGGCTGGGGCAGCACATCTCGATCAGCGTCGTGGTGCCGCCGACCAGCGCCGCGCGGCTTGCGGTGCCGTAGTCGTCCTTGGCGTACGTCCCCATGAACGGCAAGTAGATATGCACGTGCGGGTCGATGAACCCCGGCATGACCAGCTTGCCCGTGGCGTCGATCACCTCCGTCCCGCCGGGGGCGGTGAGGTTGCGCCCGATGGCGGCGATCGTCTCGCCCTCGCACAGCACGTCGGCCACGTAGTCGTCGGTCGCGGTTACGATGCGGCCATTGCGGATCAGGAGCGTCACGGCGGGGCCTTGCGAGGTCTGGGGAGTTCGCTGCCCAGTTTAGCCGGCCGGCGCTGCGTTGCTAAGCAGGGATAGACCAGCCATCAGTAGTCTGGTCGCTGCGACGCAACAGAACCGCCACGACGCCACGAGCGCGAAGGCCGCCACGACGGACGAGGTTGAACCGCCAAGAACGCCAAGAAAGTCGAAAGACGGACCGGATATCTGGAGAGGACGGGCCAGCCACAGATTCTCTAGGATTTATACGAGCGATCCTGCCGAGGCAGCACCAATCCTGCCGATCCTGTTATCCTGTCTCGTTTTTTCATCTTTCTCAGCTAACGTCTCCGCCGCTCGTTCGTTTCGTTGCCAGGCTGCCTAGCCCGGCGTGCGCAGGTCGGTCCAGGTGATGTCCGTCCGTGCGTGCAGCCGGCTGGCGGCTTCCATCACGTCTGGCAGCGCCTGGGCGACGCACGCGGCCATCTGCGCCGGCGCGAGCGCGGCGCCCTCGCAGATCAGCACCGCGGCGTCGACCTCGGCCTGGGCGACCGTAGCTGTTCCGCGCAGCTTCAAGAGCTCACTCGCCAACGGCGCGTGGCGTTCGGCCGCCGGGGTCAGCAGCAGCGAGTAACGCGTGTGCCCACAGCCCAGCACCCCGGTCTCGGCGGCGGCTAGCGTGCCCGGCGCTACCGAAGCAGCCTCGGAGGGCACGTCGTGGCAGCTTGCCAGCGACGGGAAATCAAACAACGCGCCGTCGCCGGCCGGTCGTGAAGCATAGAGCCGATCGATCACCCCGGCGCTGATCGACCGCGCGGTCGCCGCGAGCGCCGGGTCGGCCGCCGAGCCCTCGCCGTCAGCCGGCTGCAGCAGTTCCGCCCACTGCGCGAAGCGCTCGGCAGCGTGCTGCACCGCGCGCTTGTACTCTCGCCGGGTCGCGCCGGACTGCGGGTCGCTGTTGGGGTCCTCGGCCGCGAGCATCGGGTTGAAGCGCGAGGTGAACTGACGCGCGAAACGCGAGCGCGAATGCCGACCAAAGCAGGCCAGCAGTTCTGGGTCGCCCGCGGCGCCCATGCTGTCTGCTTCTTCCACCCAGTACCGCAATAACGCCTGCTGGAGCCGGGCCTGGCGGTGGACGGCGGCCGCTTGCTCGATCTGCGCCGGCCGCGCGACGTTGAAGGTCCGCAGCATGCCCGCCGCATTGCCGCCGGCGGCGGCCAGCACGGGGCTCAGGTCGATCGTGGAACGCAGCAACAAATAGTCGGCGATGGCGGCCAGCGCGGCCCGCCGCTCTAAGGCGTTGCCGCGCGCGGAGACCGGCTGCACGTACGCCTCGTCCAACGGGGGCGTTGCCGCCTCGAAGTGCCGGGCGGCGCCGGGGGCGCACGCCTGGCCGACGTTGCCGCTGGCCTGCGCGTGCGTAAGTTCGGTGAGCAACGAGACCAGGTTCGACGCGGCCAGGCTGTCGTTGGCGGTTGGCGTGAGCGCAAAGACCCCGCGGACCGAGACGCCCCGCGACAGCCCGCCCGCGAGGTTGCGTGCGGCCTGGGCGATGTCCAGGGCCGCGCCGCCGCCGGTGCCGCCGCACATCCCGGACAGCACCACCACCTGCACGGGTCGCCCGGCGTGGGCGCCGTCGGCCGCGAGCCGGCTCAGCCGGGCGTGCAACGCACGCACCACCGCGTCGGCGTTGTCGACCGCGGCGATCCGGCCCAGCGGCCGGTAGCCGCGGGTCTGGAGCGACCGCGGGATGTGGTAGAGCCAACGCCGGCTGACCCACGGCAGCAGGTCGCGTGACGCGTGGCGGTAATCCTTGGGTCGGCGGAGCGGGGTTAGCAGCACGTCTTCCGGAGCGATCTGCGGCGACTCGCCGCGGGTGAGCGGCATTAGTTCTTCGCGGTCGGTGTCGAACGCGAGCCACTCGGCGGGGGGAGCGGCCTCGCCCTGCCCCGCCCAGCGCTCGCGTACGGCCGCCAGCATTTGCGCGCCGACGCCGCCGATGGCGACGAACAACGTAGGCTGCGCCATGCTCGCCAGCGGCGCTGCGATCGGCGGGAGTGCGGCGTCGGAAACTTTGTGGTCGGCGGGAGGAAAATCCAACTGGGGCCGGCCGGGCGCGGCCGACAACGGCGCGTCGGCGCCGTCGTGCGGCAGCAAGTTGGTAGCGCCCCCCTGCTGGGGCAGCGGCGTGGTGCTGATGGCTACCGCGGCGCGGGTGTCGCTGGCGGCCTGGGGCGTGTAGGAAGGCTGCACTCCGTCGATCGGCTGCGAGGCGGCGAGGCCGTGGCCCGCGTCGCCCGGCGCGTCGGACAACGCCCGCACAAACTCTCGGTTGCTGGCGTAGCGCTTGCAGGGGTCCTTTGCCAACGCCCGCCCGACAACGGCTTGGTCTTTGGCGCCTAGCGAGCCGAGGTTCGGCTCGGCCATCGTGTGCTGCTTGGCGAGCTGCGCCGGCGTCCGCCCCGAGAACGGCACCGTGCCGGTAAGCATCTGCTGGTAGACGATCGCTAGGCTGTACTGGTCGCTGCGGTCGCTGGGGTTGTCGTCGTACACCTCGGGCGACGAGTAGAGGGGCGTCATGCCGCCGACCATCGTGTTGATGGTCCGCGCCGCCAGGTCTTTCACCAGCCCAAAGTCGGCCACCTTGATGTGGTCGCCGACGATCAGCAGGTTCTCTGGCTTGATGTCGAGGTGCTGCAGGCCGTGACGCTCGCTCAGGCAGTCGAGCGCCTCGGCCGCGTCGGTCAGCAGCGTGATCAGTTGCTCGCGCGGGATCCCCGGCTTGTCCTGGCCGCGGCACTCTTGGAACAGCTTGTCGAGGCTCTTGTCTGCCAGCTCGGTGACGATCACCAAGCGGTTGTCCACCACCTCGTAGCGCTCGATGGTCAACAAGAACGGGTGCCGGACGCTGCGGACGCGGTCGAGCGACTTGAGCTCGCGCTCGGCCAGGTCACCGTCGCAGTGGCCGAAGACGATCTTGACCGCCTTCTCCATCCCGCCCGGCGCGGTGGCCCGCCACACCTCGCCGTAGCCCCCCGAGCCAAGGCGGTCGAGCAGCGCGTAGCCTTCGGGCAGGGCGATGGGGGAGAGGGCGGTCGTCATGGCGTAAAAGTTGGGGAGGAGCGGGTGGCCCAGGTTCAGGGGGCCCAGGGTAAGGGGGCCCGGTTACACGAGCAGACGCCGCGGCGCCCGCGGGGGGGCGCCGTCCGGCGAGCGTGGTTGTTCTGTCAGGCAGACGCCCAGGCGGGCGCACGCGTCGAAATCTTCACGGCTAATGTCTTCATGGTGTAGCGGCGGCGTAGCGACGGGGATGCCTAGCTCTTCGCAGGCGCCGACGACCGACTTCAGGCGTTGCTGCAGCCTGATTTGGCCCGCGATCCCTTGGACGACCTCCGCCGACAGCACCAAGAAATCAGGGGTCGCCTCGCGGAGAGCGCGCACGCAGTTGGCGCCCCCCGAAAAGTGATCGAAGGCGATCTGCGCCCCGGCTTCTTGGAGCCGGGCGCACGACTCAAGCGTCTTGGGGTCGCGTGAGGCCCATTCCCACGGCGCGGCCACGCCGATCGCGATTGCTTCGGGCAGCAACTCCCGGGCCTCTTCTAGGTCGTCCAGCAGGGAGCCGCCGAACAACGCCGGGCTCTCGATGTGCAGCAGCAGGGCGCCCGCGGCGTCGGGCGCGGCCTGAGCCGCCGCCAGCCGCCACGCCAGCGATTGCAGCCGTGCGGCGGGCGAGCAGCGCCTGGCCGACCGGACCTCGCGGACCTGACCGGCCAGCGGTTCCGCCAACCGGCACACGCGGGCCGATTCGGCGTGGGTCCGGCGGTCGACGATGCAGGTCCAGTTGAGCGTGGGCGCCTGCCACAGCAGCGCCTCCTCGATGGACCGCAACGAGCCGACCTCGGCGCTGACGTGCGTCGGCGCCGAGGGCGCCGGGCGGGCGGGGTCGGAGAGGGGCCGCGTCACCATCCGCTGCAGGCGGCTCATCGAGTTCACAAGGAAGGTCAGATCAACGTCGGCCACGCGCACCACGTCGCCGTCGCGCAGCTTGGTCTCGGCAATCGGTTCGCCGTTCACGCTGGTGCCGTTGGTGCTCCCCAGGTCACGCAGCACGTACTGCCCCGCGGACGAGGTCAACTGCACGTGCTCGCGCGAGACGCTGGAGGAAGCGATCTGCAGGTCGGCCTCGGCGCCCCGGCCGATGGTGAACGGCAGCTTCTCTACGCTCACCGTCTGCAGCGTGGCGCTGTTGGGCGGGTAGTACTCGAAGCGGGGCTGGCCGCCGCGGTGATTAGATGAATCTGTCGGCACGTTGGTTCGCCTCGGCTCGGCTCGACGTGGATTGGGGCGGGCGGCGTCCGCGGCTAGGCCGCAATGCCGCCGGTTGGCGTACTGCACAGAAAAGTAGCGGGCGACTCCGCTGGCCGTCCAAAAAAAGAGTAGCATTCTAATGGCGTGGGGAGATCGGAACCGCGGATGTTTCGGTCCTCCGCCGCACAGCCCGCATCAAACGGGCGCATCGCAGACGCCCCGCCGCGGGCGCCCTGCCCTTGTCTTGCTACTGCCGTTCGGACCGTGGAGGGCGTCACCACCGTGAAATCCATCCCTACCGCCATCCCCGTCACCATCGTCTCCCAAGACCGGTCGCTGCTGCGCGACCTGACGTGGACGCTCTCGAACTTCGGCTACCGCGTCACCGCGTCTGCGTGCTGGCGGGACGACGCGCTGTGGCGTGCCGGCGGCGACGAGGCGCTGTGGCTGCTTGACGCCCGCGACCCCGAGGCGGCCGAGGCGCTCGCCGCCGAGACCGCGCCCGCCGCCTACTCCCACCGGATCGCGATCTGCGCGCCCGGCGCCAACGCGTTGATCGACCCCGCGGACGACGCGCTGGCGATGGGCGCCGACGACGTGATCCGCCTGCCGATCAACATCGGCGAGCTGCTTACCCGCCTCCGCGCCGGCGTCCGGCGGACCGAGTTCGAACGCCGCTTCACCGCCACGTCGACGCGCGACCCCCGGGCGGGCTTGCTGCTGCGTCCCGCGCTGATCCGACGCGCCCAGCGCCTGGCAGACGCCGGGCCTTGCGGCCTAGTGGCCCTGGGCGTCGACGCCCGTGAGCGGATCGAGCAGCGTTTGGGCGTAGAATCCGCCCGTGAAATTACGGCGGCCGCGGCCCGCTGCTTGGCCGACGCGCTGCCGACCGATGCGCTGGGGTGCGCGCTGGGCAGTGGGGTGTTTGTCGTGCTGCTGCCCGGCTATTCAAGCGAGCAGGCCGCACAGTTCGCCGAGGGCGTTGTCGAGGCGTTTGCGGTAGCAGAGCCCCCTCCCTCCGCAGCGGGCGCCTGCCCCACTTTGTCGGCCGCGGTCACGGCTTGGGACCCCTCCGACCCGGTAGACGAAGCGCTTGACCGTGTGGCCGCGGGACTCGAACAAGTCGGGGCCTACGGCGGCGGCTGCGTGCTCGATCTCGCCACGGTGCAGCAAGAGCTGTCCGCCTGGAAACACGACACCGAAACCGGCAAGCCGTTCCACGACGTGCTGGCCCGCGACCTGATGGAGGCGTTCCCGCTGCTGCTCAAGGCGGACCTGCCGGTCTCTGCCGGCTGGGGCGATCCCGGCACGGCCGACCGCCCCTTCCCCCCCTGCATCCCCGTACTAGACGCCGCCAGCGGCCTTCTGGGCGTGGTCGCCCCCGACGGCGTGCCCCACGGCGCGGGGGGAGTGCTGGACCCCGGCCGGATCGAGCCCACAGAGAACACGGTCGACGGGGCGATGCCGCTGAGCGAGCTGTTCGAGGCCTTTGGGTCGGTCGTTGACGACTACTTGATCGTGCTGGAATCCCAGCGGCCTGTCGGCTACCTCACGTCCGAGGGGCTCGCGTCGCTGGTGGTCGACCGGATCGACACCGGCACCTACTACCGCGAGCCGCAAGGCGGCGACGGGCTATCCGCGCTGGTGGTGCCGGTCGAAGCCTGACCTCCCCTCGACCGCCGGGCGCCAAGGTCCCCGCTTGTGTGGCCATGAGTGGCGCCAGAATCGGCGGCCTCTGGTGATTCGCATTGCCACGCGAGCGTGGCAATGGCGCCCGGCACCGCGCCGCTACGGCAAGCAGCAGAGAAGTGTTTGCCTCAACAAGCGGCGTCCTAGTCGCCCCAACTTCTCCGCCGGTGCCTAAACCCGACCCGCCTGCGGCGGTCTTGTTCCGGCCTACGGAGCTGATGATCGATCCGTGAAATCAGCGTTATCCGTGGTCCGTAGCTTTCTCTAGCGGTGTAGTATGAGCGGCGCCCGCAGCACTCGCTGACGGCTACTCGCCCCCCGCCATCGCGGTGAAGTAGTTCGACACGGCGTGATCGAGGATCTCGCGCCTGGCTACCTTCGGCAGCTCGTTGTACTCGCAGTAGTGGGCCACCTGGTCGAGCAGGTCGCGGGCCTGGCAGCGGCGTAGCGGGCGGGCGCAGCGGTCGTAGTGCTGTTCCAGCAGGTACTCGATCGAGACGGGGGGGCACTCCACCCCCAGCTTCGCGGCGAACACCCCCAGCAGCTTGATGAACTCTTCCCGCGACGGCGCCCCGATCTCGATCTTGAACGGGATCCGCCTTAGGAACGCGTCGTCCGCCAAGTCGTGCGGCTCGAGGTTGGTCGAGAAGATGATCAACTGCTCGAACGGCACCTCGATCTTCTTGCCGTTGGCCAGCGAGAGGTAGTCGATGCGGTTCTCGAGCGGGATGATCCAGCGGTTGAGCAGCTCCGTGGGGTTCACGCGTTGGCGGCCGAAGTCGTCGATCAGCAGGCTGCCGCAGTTGCTCTTGAGCTGCAGCGAGGCCTCGCTGACGTGGCTCACCGGGTCGTGCTTGAGCTCCAGGCTGTCCATGGTGAGCTCGCCCCCCACAACCACGGTCGGGCGGCGGATGCGCACCCAGCGGCGGTCGCCGTCGGAGCTCATCAGCATGCTGCTGACCTTGGCCTCTTCGGGCTCGTGGCACGAGGCGTCGAAGAACTTGATGATCTGGCCGTCTTCGACAATCGCGTACGGCACCAGGATGCTCTGCCCGAAGCAGCGGGTGATGCGCTGCGCGATGGTCGTCTTGCCGTTGCCCGGGGGCCCGTAGACGAACATCCCTTTCCCGGCGCTGATCGCGGGGCCGAGGCGGGCGAGCATCTCCGGCTCGACATTGATGTCGGAGAACGCCTTCTCGAGCTGGGCCCGCTTGGGCTTCTCGTTGCGGATGGTTTGCGCCTGGACCGAGTCGATGTAGTCGTCCAGCGGGACCGGGGCCGGGCCGGAGTAGGCGCATTCGTCGAGCGCGCGGCGGGCCCGCTCGCGACCCTGCTCCGTCAGTTCGTACACGTTGTCGCCCAGCATCGCCGAGCCGGCGGGGGTCAGCGTCTGCCGCCGACGCAGCTCGGTGAACCGGTCCTCGACGATCGCTAGCGGCAGGCAGAGCCGCTCGGCGATCTCTCGGCCCGACAACGACCCCGCGGCGAGCAGGGCCTTGTGGATCAGGTCGTCTACCATCGACTTGTTGAGGCCCGTTTCCTCGAGGCGCCTCGGCTCTTCCGGCATAAACCCGTCGTCGAGGCCGAGGGTCGAGATCAGCGACGCAGTGGAATCCAACGCGTCGCTGATCTCGATTTCGGTCCGGAGGATAGGGGGCTCGGCCGCCAGGGGGGCTGCCGGGGGGGCCGCCACGGGGGCCGCCACGGGGGCCGGATCGCAGTGCGTTCCGGGGCCCTGTTCGAGGTTCTGTTCGGGGTGCTGTTCGGGCGCTGCTTCTGGGCTCGCCTGTGGGGTCGGGGTAGCCACGGGCTCCTGGGTCGGGGCGGGCCGCCGCGCGGGGGTCGGGCGCGGGACGGTCATCGACTCGGCCAGGGCCTGGTCCGGGCGCCCCTCGGCCTGGTCGTCCGGCCTCTCGGCGCACGCCTTGCGGCTAAACTGCCAGCCGAAGTTGGTCAGCTCGAACCGGTTGGGAACGGCCGACGCCGAGAGCAGTTGCAGCTCGACCAGGCGCGGCACGGCGTCGCAGCAACGCTTGCTGTAGCCGGGGTCTTCGCGGTCAAACAGCTTGACCGTGCCGGCGCGGACCGCCCGCCCGCGGGTGTCGGATTTAAGTGCGATCTCGATGACGCCGCGGTTCTGGGCCGCGGCGCCGAGCACCGCGACTTCTTCTGGAACCAACGATCCAATGTCTTCTACGCAGTGCATAGCGAGCGTGCGCCCCCGGGTTGCTCGATCAGGCCAACCAAAGCGTACTTTGCGAATCGCCCGGCCAGCGAAGCGTCCGGGCCGCGGGGTAGCCGATTCCGGGCGCCCCGGGCCGCGTGGGGCGGAGTCTTCGTCAGGACCGTCGCAGGGCCCCCCCAGGCAGCGGCCCCCCGGCTTCGGCCTGCCGCCTTAGGCCGCCCGACCAACGACCTCCGGAGAACCGGCTCTGGGGCCGGTTTTCGGCGGACCCCGGCCGCGGCGGGGGCGGCCGAAAATCGTGGTGGCGTGGCGGGCCCGGCGGGGGATAATGGGGGCCGGCCGCGGTTGCGCGCCGCCTCACACGCGGGGCGGGCCGGGTCGGAACGCGGGGTTTTGTCCCGGAGGTGTCCGATCGGCAGGGTTTGTGTCCGCTGAGGCGGGCGCCGACGCAGCGGGCCGGCCGGGCGGGGCGGCGGAAATCCGCGGTTTTTAGCTCTTTTGGGCGTTTACCGGCCGTATTTTAGCGCCGCCGGCGCGGACAAAAGGACAGAACTCCAGGGCGTGTTGTTATGCTCTCGGGCGGCGCACGTGCGTCGCCCCAACAAGCGGACCTTCTCGATGGACCCCCACACCGGAGCACCTATGCAAACCACAACCTTCCCGCCGCTGCGCCCCCTGACGCTGCGCCCCGTGACGCTGCGGCTCGTCGCCGCGGCGTGCGTCGCCTGGCAGTGCGCGGCGGCCGATGCGCTCTTCGCCGCAGAGCAGTCGCCCACGGCCAGCGCCGACCAGGCCGAGCTGACCGCCCTGGGCTACAAGCCGCTGTTCAATGGCAAGAGCCTAGACGGGTGGAGCAACCCGTACGACCACGGCAAGGCCGAGGTGGTGGATGGCGAGATCCACCTCAACGCGGACAAGAAGTTCTTCCTGGTGGCGGACGGTGAGTACGGCGACTTTGAGCTGGTGGCCGACATCCTGCTCCCCGCCGGCGAGGCGAACTCCGGCGTGATGTTCCGCTGCCACGTTGAGCCCAACCGCGTGTACGGCTACCAGGCCGAGTGCGACGGTTCGGACCGCTGCTGGTCTGGCGGGTTGTACGACGAAGGGCGCCGCCAGTGGGTGTGGCCGAGCACCAAGGGGCGTTCGGAGCCCGAGTTTCTGAAGTATGAAGCCGAGTCGCAGGAGTGGTTCAAGCGCCCCGAGGTGCACGACGCGCTGCGGCGTGACGGCTGGAATCGGTACGAGATCCAGTGCCGTGGCGACCACATCGTCATCCGCCTGAACGGCGTGAAGGTCACGGACCTCAAAGACAGCACCGACGCGAAGGGGCGGATCGCGATCCAGCACCACGGCGAGAAGGGCAAAACGTACCGCTTCCGCAACGTGATGATCAAGGAGCTGCCCGCCGCCCCCGCGGGCGAGGAGACCTAGGCCGCAGAGCCGCCCCGGCCCGCGTCGACCGACGTGGGTCGGGCCCGCGGCTTGGCGTCGGGGCGGCCCGCCAGGCTGCGGGGGGGTAGGGGTGTTGGTATCGACCCGCGTCGAGCGGAGCGACCGCGGGGAGCCGACGCACATGGATAGCCGAAGGCGATGCTGATACTCTTCGTCACCCTCTACCTGCTGGCGTCCATCGCCATGGGGCTGTGGTTCGCCCGGCGGGTGCACAACTCGGCCGACTACGCGGTCGCCGGCCGGGCGCTGCCGCTATCGATCATCTTCGGGACCACGTTCGCCACGTGGTTCGGCTCGGAGACGGTAATCGGGATCCCCGCAAGGTTCCTCGAGAGCGGTCTGCACGAGACGGCCGAAGACCCCTGGGGCGCCTCGCTGTGCCTGATCTTGGTGGGCCTGTTCTTCTCGCGCCGGCTCTACAAGCTCTCGCTGCTGACGATCAACGACTACTACCGCGAGCGGTACGGCGTCGCCGTTGAGCTGTTCTGCTCGGCGGTCAGCGTCGTCTCGTACCTGGGCTGGGTCGCCGCGCAGATCTCGGCGCTGGGGATCGTTTTTTCGCTGCTCACCGAGGGCGCCGTGTCGCCAATTGCCGGGGCCTGCATCGGCTCGGTCGTGGTGCTCTTCTACACCATCTTTGGCGGGATGTGGTCGGTCGCCGTGACGGACTTTGTGCAAATGATCGTCATCGTGGTCTGCCTGACCGCGATCGCGTGGATCGCCGGCAACCTGGCCGGGGGGGTCTCTCCGGTGCTCGAGGCGGCCCGCGGGCGCGAGATGTTGCATTTGCTGCCCCCGCTGGAACCTAGGCCGCTGCTGTTCTTTCTCGCGTCGGGGATCACGATCATGCTGGGGTCGATCCCTCAGCAAGACATCTTCCAACGCGTGATGTCCGCCAAGAACGCAGACGTAGCGGTGATCGGCCCCATCTTGGGGGGCGTCGCGTACCTGGGCTTCTCGTTTATCCCCATGTTTATCGTCGCGACCGGCTTCTTGCTGATGCCGGACGACATGGGGGCGATGATCGAGCGCGACCCCCAGCAGGTCCTGCCCACGCTGATCATGGGGCACATGCCCGAGGTCACGAAGGTGCTGTTCTTCGGCGCGCTGTTGTCCGCGATCATGTCGACCGCTTCCTCGACCATCCTGGCGCCTTCCACGGTGCTCGTGCAGAACGTGTTGAAGCACCTTCGCCCGCAGATGTCTGACCACGAAGAGTTGGCCCTGATGCGGGTCACGGTGTTCGCATTTACCCTGCTGGTGCTGGGCTATTCGATCGCCATGCAGGGGACTTCCGTTTACGAACTGGTTTCCAACAGCTACCAGGTGCCGCTGGTCGGCGCGTTTGTGCCGCTGGTGTGCGGGCTGTACTGGAAGCGGGCCTCCAACGGCGGCGCGGTGACCTCGATCCTGTTGGGCCTGGGGACGTGGCTGCTGTTCATGGCCACCTCGCTCGGCCAGGCCTTCCCCCAGCAACTGGCCGGGCTGATCATGGCCGGCGTTGGGATGTGGCTGGGATCAATCTTCTTCACGACCAGCGGCGGCGCCGAGCCGCGACCAACGGCCGGCGGGCGCTAGCCGCGACGCTCGGCCTCTAGCTGCTGAGCGATCGCTTGAGAAGCCTTCTCGGCGGCGTCCTTGAGCTCGGGCCGGCCAGCTGCTTCCTTGGCGAGCCGCAGGTTGGCCCTGCTGGGGTAACGCTGAAGCACCTCAAGCACCATCACCTGTTCATTCACGCGGCTCGCTGCTTCGAGGGCGGCGCGGCACATTTCTGTGCGTTGCTGCTGGGAAACCGGGAGCTGACGGGCGATGCGGACGTAGCCACGGATGGCCCGGATCTGGTAGTTGCCTTCGGGCAGCTCGCTCGAAAGCTTCAACAACACGGGCGCGGCATCGGCCGTCATCCACGTGCCGAGGATCCGGGTGCCGGCGTCTTGGAGCGAGCTATCGTCGCTGCCCGCGGCGCGGCCGATGATCGCCAACGCGTTCTGGCCCCCCATCTCGCCGAGGATATCCAGCAGGGCGACCTTCGTGTCGGCGGCATCGACCTGCTCGAAGGCGGCGCCCAGCTCGGCGGCGCACGCCTCGCGATCGGGCATGCGGATGCACGCCGCCACCAACGCCTTGCGGGCCGCCTCCTCGTCCGCCGGGCGCACGGGGTTCACCACGCGCGTGATTAGCAGCGGGAGGTCCTTCAGGCCGACCGTTTCGCCCAAAGCGAAGTGCGCCGCGTTGCGGACCTGCTGGTCGGGAGAGTCTAACTTCTTTACCACGTCGTTCAGGGCGCCGATGCGTCGCCGCCCGACCGTCTCGATCAGCAATGCCAGGTGGTCGCCCTGGGCCGCATCGAGAGCCTCGAGCACCTCGGCGTCGACCCCTTCGCCTGGTAGCTGGGCGATGGTCTGCTTCGCAAGTTCCGCGAGCTCTTTGTCCTTGCCCAGAGCGGTTTGGATCATCGCGGGCAGGCATGTTTCGTTGCCCACTCTTGCGAGCGAACCAATGGCCGCCGCGCGAAGCTGAGGCGGCCCTTGCTCCGCGGCGCGGATAATCGCAGTCAGCACGACGGTTTGCGGGCGGTCCGCCATCGCTTGGACCAGCAGCGCCGATCGTTCTGGAGCTAAGCCGGCCAGCTCGCCGGCCATCGCCCGGTCGATCTCGGCGCCGGGGAGTTCCCTCGCCGTGCTCAGGGCGATTCGGAAGAAGTCTTCGTCCTTCGCATGAAGCTGCTCCAGCAGCAGCGGAATGCCGTCGGGACCGCGAGCCAGGATTGCGCCGCGGACCCCTTCCAGCAGGGGTTGCTTTGGCGCACCGCTGGATCTGACGGCGTCGTAGATTCGGACCGCGGCGGCCCGATCGCCGCCCGCCAACAGCCGCTCGGCCGATAAGATGCAGCCTTCGGCGATCGCGGAGCGAAGCTCCGCCCGGGGCGTTCCTAGCGCTGCAATCAGCGAACGGGCGGCCTCGGGGCCGCCGATCCGCCCCAAGGCGACAGCCGCGGCCGAGGCAACCTGCTCGTCTTGGTTCTGCAGCAGTCCCGTCAATAAGCTGGCGGCCTGTTCATCTCGGATCACGCCGAGCGAATTGATGGCGCCGACTTGCAGTTGTCCTTCCAGATCACCGGCGGCTTGCCTGAGGGCCGCGGCCGAGTCGGGACCTGGGATCGCTTCGAGCGCGATCCGCGCCCACGACGACAGCTCATCGTCCGGCAGAAGCTTGGCGAGCTCCGGAGCAGCGGCGCTTGTGCCGTAGATCGCTAACTGCTTGCACGTGATCGCCTTGTCGGCGGCGGGGGCGTCGGATCTCAGCGCGTCGATCAGTTCGTTCTCATCTGCGGGCGCCGGCGGGTGACTGATTTCCATCACCGAAGCCCACCCCGCCGCCCGAGCCCCGGCCGCAGCCGCCGGCTGAGCGGAAGACGTGAGGACAAGGCACGCTGACAGGGCAGCGAGAAATCCAGACAGGCGAAGTTTGGTAGCCATTTTGGGGAGCTTGGATGAAGTTGGGATGCGGATCAGGAACAAACGCCGCCCGAGGAAGGCTAGATTCGCCAGGGCTCTCGCAGCGCCTCGCTTCGCAGGCGGTTCGCCTGCTGGTCGTTCACAAAGGCGTGCGTCTGGTTGTCAAACTGCACTTTGCGGTCGAGGTACAGCGCGATATTGGCCGCGTGGCAAGCGATGTGGGCGTTGCAGGCCGCGTCGGCATTCCCCTTGGGCTGGCTGCGCGACTTCACGCAATCGAGGAAGTCGCGGACGTGGAAGGTCGCCGGGTAACCGCCGATCTCGGAGACCTCTCGACCGGCCAGCAGCGCCGGCGAGCTCAAGACCATCTTCCCGCTGTCGCCGGCTTCCACCCAGCCGGTCTCTCCCTCGAACCGCACGGGGCAGGAGCCTAGCGGGATCCAGTCGGTCTCCCGGAAGATCAACTCAACGCCATCGGCGTAGCGTGCGACGAGCCGGCCGTCGTTTGGCGCGTCGTACTCTACCGGCGGGGGACAATCCCCCATCGCCCACTGGCAGAGGTCGACGCAGTGCGAGCCCCATTCCAGCACGCCCCCGCCCACGAGCCCGCCCCCCTTCTCGAAGTTGAAGCCGTCGAGCAGTTTCTCATTGAAGGGCCGCCACGCCGCTGGTCCCAGGTACATGTTCCAATCGACCACCTCCGGGTCTGGCTCGGTCTCGGCGGGGAGCCAACCGCTCATCAGGGCCTGCATGCCGCGTGGGTGGGCGTAGACCCGCTTCATCTTGCCGAGCTTGCCCGTGCGGGCCAGCTCGCAGGCGAACGCAAAGTGCGGCAGGTTCCGCCGCTGCGTGCCGGCCTGGAAAACCCGCCCGGTGCGACGCATGATGTCCGCCAGGGCGAGGCTCTGGTCGATGTTCTTGGTGCACGGCTTCTCGCAGTACATGTCTTTGCCGGCCTTGGCCGCGTACGACGCCGCGGTCGCGTGCCAGTTGGGGCCGGTCGCGATCAATACCGCGTCGATATCATCGCGGTCGAGCAGCTCGCGGAAGTCGCGGTAGACATCGCAGCGGTCGTTGCCGTACTTGTCGTCGGCCATCTTCTTGACGGCGGTCCGCCGCGCTTGCTTCACGTCGCAGACCGCGGCGAAAGCGACGTCCGGCTGCTGCAGGAAGCACCCCAGGTCGTAGCTGCCGCGGTTGCCGATGCCGATGCCGCCGACAACGACCCGCTCGCTAGGGGGCGTGGCGCCGTCGCGGCCCAGGACAGAGCTGGGGACGATCATCGGCGCTGCGATCGCCGCGCCGGCCTTGGCCGTGGCTGCGAGGAACTGGCGCCGGGTCTTTCGGAGTTTGGAAGCCATAAGAAATCCGTCGTTGAAGTATGGGCGAGCGGAGGAACTATTCGTTAGACACGGCGCCGTCGTTTCTTGCGATGTCTTTGAGGCGGATGTTGCGGAACTCGATCTGCATCGCGGGCCCCTTGTGCACCTGCAGGGCCACGATCCCGCGTTGTGCGGCGTGGGCGGCGTCGTTGTCCACTACGCGGACCGTGGTCCGGCCGTTGAGCTTGTGGACGAGCTCGTTGCCGACCGCAGAGACTTCGAGCGTCTGCCACTCGCCGGCCCGCACGCCGTCTACGATCTCGGCGGGGTCTCCCACCTTGCCGACAACCTGTTTCTTGACCCCCTTGGGGCCGGCGGTCAACTCAACCTTTTCGCCACGGTTGGCCAGGATCCCCCGGCCCCGTTCTTCGTAGAGGATCCCCATGTGCTTGTTGGTCCGCTCGATGTCTGCCTGGTAGCCGCCGACCACCCAATTACCCGCATCGGGCATGCGCTTCGAGCGGTACTGCACGCCGGAATTGCCGACGCCGCGGTCCGCCACGCGGAACTCCAGCCGCAGCACAAAGTCGCCAACCTCGCCGTCCCAGATCAAGAACTGATTGTATTCGAGGGGGGCGTCGTCCGTTGTGACGCTGCGGATGACGCCGTCGGAGGCCTGCCACAGCGCGGGATCGCCGTCCCAGCCTTCGAGCGTCTTCCCGTCAAAGAGGGGCCTGAACCCCGCTTCATCCTGCTCTGCGAGCACGGGGCGGGCGCCGATTAGCGCCCACACTAGGGCGAATGCCACGATCGACCGAAGCGGGAAGATTCTCATGACGATTGGTTCTTGGTGAGCGGTTGAGAACGGAAACGTCTTAGACCCATCGCGTGGCGACCTGCTTCTGCATGAACGCGAGGGCTTCGCGCGCTAGCTGCTGTTCGCTGTCGTACATCCTTCGCCATATCTTGGTTGCGCTTGCCACCTCCGGCATCGCCAGGCCGAACGCTTCGACCGTCATCCAGCCGTCGTAGCCGATGTCGTGCAGCGTGTCGAAGGTCTCGTCCCAGCGTACGCTCCCGGCGCCCGGAGTGCTGCGATCATTCTCAGAAATATGGACCTGGCGAATGCGCTCTCCGGCCACGCGGATGGCGGCCGAGGAGTCTTTTTCCTCGATATGGGCGTGGAATGTGTCAAACATCACCTGGCAGGCGGGGTGGTCGACCTGTGCGACAAAGCGGGCCGCGTCCGCTTGCGTGGTGAGCAGGTAGGTCTCGAAGCGGTTCAGCGGCTCCAACGCCAGTACGACGCCGGCGTCGCCGGCGTGCTCGGCGACGATCCGCATGCTCTCCACTCCCCAGGCCCACTCGTCGTCGGTCGGGCCCTGGCCGGTGAACTCTCCGTGCGCCGAATAAAAAGGACCTCCCAGCATCGAGGCCCCCGCCGCCACGCAGCAGTCGATCACCCGCTTGTTGGCCTCGACCCCGGCGGCGCGCACCGCGCTGTCGGGGCTGATGGGGTTGTCCGCCGCGGTGCGCACGGTCACTGCGGAACGCTCCAGCCCGAACTCATCCAAGCGGCGGCCCCAGGCGCCGTAGTTTAATCCGGGGTTGAACAGCGGCAGCTCTACGCCGTCGTAGCCGATCGAGCGAAGCCACTCGAACGTTGGCAGAAGCCCGTCGTTCAGCTCGGCGGTCCACAGCAATAGGTTGATGCCGTACTTCATGCTTCGCTCGGCTGGACGTCGGCCCAGCGGCCAGACTCGGCGCTGCCCAGCACCGCGTCGCAAACCCGCTGGGTCTGCAGGGCGTCGCGGAACGTGGGGGCGGCTGGTTGGCCCGTGGAGAGGCCCTCGATGAAATCGGCCACCTGATGCACGAAGCTGTGTTCGTAGCCGATCTGCAGCCCGGGCACCCACCACTTGTCCATATACGGGTGCTCGCCGCCGTGGTCGCTAACGTTGATCGATCGCCAGCCGCGGAGCCGCCCCTCGTCGCTGTGGTCGAAGTACTCCAAGCGGTGCAGGTCGTGCAGGTCCCAGCGGATCGAAGCGGACTCTCCGTTGATCTCCAGCGTGTAGAGCGCCTTGTGGCCGCGGGCGTAGCGGGTCGACTCGAACACGCCCAACGAACCATTGCCAAAGTGGCAGAGGAACGCGCAGGCGTCGTCGATCGTCACCGGCTGCACCTCGCCTGAGTGGCTGTGGACGCGCTGTTTGATGAACGTCTCGGTCATCGCCGTCACGTCGCGTATGGGGCCATTGAGCCACAACGCCGTGTCGATGCAGTGCGCCAGCAGGTCGCCCGTCACGCCTGAGCCGGCGGCGGCAGAGTCGAGCCGCCACAACGCCGTGCCCCCCTGCGGAAGGTCTTCGGCGATCGTCCAGTCCTGCAGGAAGTTGGCGCGGTAGTGGAAGATGCGGCCCAGCCGGCCTTCCTCGATCAGACGCTTGGCAAGGGTGACCGCAGGGACGCGCCGGTAGTTGTACCACACCATGTTGGCCACGCCGGCCCGCTCGACCGCCTCGCACATCGCCAGCCCGTCTGCGGCGTCGATCGCCAAGGGCTTCTCACAGAGCACCATCTTGCCTGCTTCGGCGGCGGCGATAGCGATCTCGCGGTGGAGGTTGTTGGGGACGCAGATGTCGATCGCGTCGATGTCTGCTCGCCCGATCAGCGCCCGCCAGTCGGTTTCGATCGACTGGTACCCCCAAGCGTCGGCAAACGCCTGCGTGGCCGCCGCGTTGCGCGAGCAGACCGCCGTGAGCTGCGGGACGTACGCTTGGTCGAAGAAGTTGCCGACGCGGTTGTAGGCGTTGGAGTGGGCGCGGCCCATGAATCCACAGCCGATCATCCCGATGCGTAGCGGTTTTTTCACGGTCTTAGTCCCATCCACAGTTGTCTTGCACTTGGATCATTACGTCGAGGATCGCGTCCCAGGTCTGCGGGTTCTGCAGCACCGCGTTCGGGAACATGCAGCCGTCCCAGCAGATGTGCTCGATCCCCCGATCGGCTGCGCCCTGCAACCAGTACGAGGCGCAGCGCACGATGTCGAGCTTGCCGTTGGGGTCGTCGGCACGGCAGTGCTTGCCGGTCTTGTCGTGCGACCCGGCGCCGAAGACGTTCCCGTCGTTTTGCGCGATGTGGATGTCGATCGTCCAAGGCCTGAGCTTGGCGACCATCTGCTCGTAGGCCGCGTAGAATTCTTCGTCGTCGTAGCCTTCGCTGAGCAGCGCGTGCTCGGGGGCGTTGTAGCCAAGCAGGAAGAGATAGGTGTGGGCCAGGTCGGCCTGGAAGCCAAACGAATCGGGCATCGCCACCGCTTCCAGCAGGTCGAGCATGTCCTTCCAACTATGCATCCCCGCCCAGCAGATCTCTCCCTCCGCGGCGAGTCGCTCGCCATGGCCGGCCGCGATGCGGGCTGCCTCTTGAAAGGTTTCGGCGATCTTCTTGGTGTTGCCGCGGGGGTCGCTGCGCCACTTGTCGACGCCGAACTCGGCAGAGTCGACACGGATCACGCCCCGCCGGCGCACGCCATGAGCGCTCAGAGCACTGCCGATTCGGCACGCCGTTTCGATGGCGGACAAGAACGCCTTGCGGGAGGCGGCGTCCCCCATGGCGGAGTCGCCAACCGTACCGGGCCACACCGGAGCTACCAGTGAGCCAACGCTCAGGCCACGCCCCTGGATGTCGTCGGCCATCCGCCGCAGGTCTTCTTCGCTCGCACTAGGGTCGGTGTGCGGAAGGAAGAGAAAAAGATCGACCCCGTCGAACTTCTTGCCGCCCCGCTGGGCAGCGGCCGTTAGGTTGAGCATCGTGTCGAGGCTCAGCGGCGGCTCTTGATCGGGGCCGTCTCCTTTCCCAACGACGCCGGGCCACAGAGCGTTGTGCAGCTTTGGGAACGAATGACTCATGCGACTGCTTTGCGGCGAATGGATGACGGGACGGGGTGACTGCTATCCGAGCGACTTGATGCGCTAGGATTGGTAGCTTCCGACGGCGGGAACAGAATCGAAGGTGTCCGGGCCGAAGTAGCGGAGCCCCTCAAGCGGCTCGCTCCCGGTGTTCTCGATCTCGACCCCACGGCCGGCCGCTTCGTGCGTGATGAAGACCTCGTCTTCGGTCTCGGCGCCAAAGCGGATCATGGTGGGGGTCTGCAGGGCCAGCTTGCCCATGCGGCCCTTGCCTTGCACCGTGATCCATCCGCTGGCGCCCGGGTCGCGTAGCACGCACTTGGCGCCGGGCTCCAGCGTGAGCCGCTTCGAGCTGAACAACTGGGCGCCGTCGACCGTGCCGTAGACCACCCAATCGTCACGCCAGCCGTCGCCCGAGTCCGCCGTGATCGGTTCGAGGTAGTTGTGGTCCTTGAACTCGGGATCGACGTTCCGCTCCCAGTCGAGCTGCTCGACGATGAAGTCGAGATCGTCGTGCTTGTCGGCGGGCATGTCCTTGACCAGCAGCGACCACGGGACGTACCTCCCCTCGACGATGTTCTGGTACATGCCGAAGACGTCGCTCCCCCACTGGGGCTCGTAGGTGCAGAGCGAGCCGGGCGCGTGCAGCACCCCCGGCGGGATCAGCCAGCCCGACCCCCGCTTTAGGCGGTACGCCTTGGAGAGGTCGAGGATGCCGTTCTCGCCGCGGTCCCAGTTCTCTAGGCAGCGACGCACCTGGTCTTTGGTGGTGCCCGGCTCGAGCCCCATGAACGTGTAGGGGAAGTTGTTGTCGCAGTTGTTGTACTGCGGCGGGAAGTAATAGCTTTCGGGCTTGCCCTGCTGCCCCACAAGCTTCGCGTCGTCGAAGCTCTGGTGCATGTGGTGTGGGATGGGCCCCATGTTGTCGAAGAACTTTGAGTACACCGGCCAGCGCCCGTGGGCGTCCCACATCTTGGGGCCGATGAGCTGGCGGCCCGCCTCAGCGACCGCGTCCTTCAGCAGGAAGCGTTTTCCTTCAAAACGCACAAAGCTCTGCCCCTCGTGCCACACCCGCCCTTCGTTGGCCGCGTCGGTGGTGCTGGCGAACCACCGTTCGTCGATCCCGCCGCGGTCGGCGCCGTAGGCGTAGTAGTCCTGCGGGTGCAGTCGGATCCGCTTGCCGGGGTGGAGGAAGCTCCTGGGCACCCAGGTCGGCGACAGATGCAACAACCCCTCGCCGGCGTTCAGGGCCGAGTTCAAAACGTCGCCAACGTTGTCGGCGGTGACGAGATTATCCATAGCGATGTGGTCCGTGGAGGTTGTCCGAGCGACCGCCCGAACTAGCGGATTAAGTGCGTTTCGTTCCTTGTTTAGCGAGAGCGGACCTCGCGTCGCGGGTCTATTGAAAGAAAGGAACGCGAATTGCCGAGAACTAGAAGAAAAGCCAAGACAGAGGAGGATGGCCAAGCCGGTTTGCCGTCGCTGGGCCGATTTTAGACTAGCTGTGGAGCCCCGTCCATCAGAGGCCCGCACGCTAGGTCGAGCGATAACGTCGCCCTAAGACCTCCGCTGCATTACGTCGGAAACGAGACGCGATGGACGCGAAAAAAGTATCACCATCACTGAGAGAGCATGCAGGCGCCAGGATCGCGATGGCGCCCCGCGGCCCCAGCGGGCCGCAGATCGCTCTAGGAGCCGCTCTACTCGGAACGCCCCGCCACGGATTCGCGCACGGCTGCTTGGCGGTCTAGAATCTCCGTCGGCGCCACTCTCGTTCGGCTCCATGGCGATCGGTACGACGATCACTTGTCGACGCGCGTCGGTCTTCTTCGACTCTCACAGGCCCCCGTTCCAGCGACGCAGATTGCTGGCGCGGCTGCACGAACTTCTGGAAATAGGTGGACGCAATGGCAGAACAGAAGCATCTGCTGATCGATGCTGACAGCGGTCTCCATGTCGAGACTTTCCAAATAGGGTCTGCCGAGAACGAGAAACCTTGGTCGGTCGAGCTGCGTCGGCTGCACGGGGGCGTGTCGGAGGGCGTTGGAGTCCTCGAGGTCCGCACCGACCGTGTGCGTTGCGAGATCCTTCCGACGCGCGGCATGGGGCTGTGGCGCGCAACCCTCGACGGCGTGCCGTTGGGGTGGCAATCGCCGCTGGGCAACCCGGTCCACCCAGCCTATGTGCCCCTTTCCGAGCCGTCCGGCGTGGGGTTTCTTGATGGCATCACGGAGTTGATGTTCCGCTGCGGTCTGGAGAGCAACGGCGCCCCCGAGTTTAACGCGGAGGGCCGCCTCCGCTACCCGCTTCACGGCCGCATCGCCAACACACCGGCGTGCTTCCTAGCGGTTGAGGTCAACGCGGATCAGTCTATTATCCGCGTGACGGGCCAGGTAGCAGAGCGCCGCTTCTTGGGGCAGAAATTGCTGCTAACGACCCAGTACGTCATCGACGCCGCCCAGGGCGTCCTGCAGTGGACCGACACCGTCAAGAACATCGGGGCGAGCCCCGCAACGATGCAGATGCTCTATCACATCAATCTGGGCAAACCGTTCTTGGCGCCCGGCGCCCGGGTCGAAGCCCCTGCCGTGCGCGTTTGCCCAAGGGACGAAGCAGCGGTCCAGGGCGGGGTCGCGGACTGGGCAGTTATCCCACAGCAGCGGGCCGAATTCTCGGAGCAGGTCTACTTCCTAGAGCTGGCGGGGGACGCCCAGGGGAGGACCTCGGTGGTGCTACAAAACGCCGCCGGCGCCGCTGGGGTAGAGCTCGGCTTCTGCCTCCGTGAGCTCCCGTGGTTCACCGTTTGGAAGAACTCTCAATCCGACGAAGATGGGTTCGTTGCCGGGCTCGAGCCCGGCACCAACCTGCCGAACCAGCGCTCGTTTGAAGAGGGGCACGGCCGGGTTGTCTCGCTGCCCCCAGGCGCCCAGTGGCAAACGCAGGTTCGCCTCCGGGGACTCGCTACAGAACCCAGCGTGCGTGAGGCGAGCCTCGCCGCCGTCGCGCTTCTCAACGGCGGTCCGACAGAGCTGGCGCCTGATCCCGCTCCGGGTTGGTCCGCGAGCGCTTGAACGGGGCAGCAGCAACGCAATCCGGTAAGCCGCCAGACCGCACAAGGCCGTCGCGGCTCGCGGACGCTCTGGGCCCGCACGCGAGCCTCAACGCGTGTCACTAAGGCCGGCGTCGCTTGAGAGCTGACGTAGCGGCCGGCCCCAGCGGTTTCGAGGGGGATCAACCCGCCCTGCCGGGCGCCTCCCCTCGACCCGCCGCCGTCCGCGGGCTCAACCAGGGACGCAAGTTGGTGCAACGCGGCGGAAACAAGATTCGCTGGGAATATCGCAACTGCGCCGTGGACTTTATGATTTACCCTTGGCATACTGAAACCTGTCAACCGTCTTTTCGATGGTCTGTTAATTTTTTGCGCGGATTTGACCGGCTCGTGCTCGGCCGCGGGCCCCGTCGAACGCCGACTTTTCTACGAGGGCTTGACTAATGCCACGGTATGTCGGACTTGTGTTTGGCGTTCTTGTTGCGGTATGCGCGGTTGCTAAGTGTTCAGCGCTGCCTATCGCCATTGCGAACCCTAGTTTCGAAAGCGGCGTCAACGCCGACGTCGCTGACTGGACCGATGGCGAGTCGGGCGCCCAGTCGGGCCACAACGTGACCGAGGCCAACCCCCTGGCCACAAGCGGCGACAACGTCGCCAACCTCCGTGGCTATCACAGCGCCACGGCCAACTCCGGCATCTTCCAAGTCCTTGGCGACACCATCTTGGCAGGTGCCTACACGATCTCGTTCGACGCCGAGTCGTCCAACGCGTCGTCGACGGACGTCTTCGCGGGATTGTTTAACACCGTTCCGGGCGACTACCTGGGTGGGGCGGTTATATCGCTGCCTGCGGCCGACGCTTCCCTCAAGTCGTATTCGGTCTCGGTGGTCGTGCCGAACGGTTCGCCGGCGATCGGCAACCCTTTGGGCCTTCAGTTTATCAACGCAGGCACCTCGTCGGACGACGACGCGATGGACCCGCTCAACGGCGACTTCGCTGGAAACGGCGCCGCGGGCAACCGCCTGTTGCTGGACAACGTGGCGATCGACTACGCGCCGTCGGTCCCCGAACCCGCTTGCGTGCTGCTGCTGATCGCGTCTGCCGGAGCGGCCTACGTTGGCAGGCGGCTTGTATGACCCGATGAAGTGGACTCGCTCTGCTCGCCGCGATCAGGTCGGCGATCCCGTTTGAAACCCTCTTTCGCGAATAGGAATCGATTGATGAAACCAATCTTCGCTGCGTCGCTCTTGGCGGCCCTTGTCTGCACCACAGCAAGCGCCCAGACCTTCCTCAGCATCGGCAACCCCAGCTTCGAGGACAGCATCGGCAACGAGCCAACCGGTTGGACCCGGTCGGGGGGCGCCGCGGCGCATACCCAGGCGGTGACCGACGCCGCCGCTACCAACGGCGCCAACGTAGGGCAGGTGCGCGGGCTCCACTCCACCAATGCCACCAGCGGCATGTCACAGGCTCTTAGCGACGTCTTCGCTTCGGGCACGTATGTGCTTTCCTTCGACGCGGCCTCGCGCGACTCGGTCTCGGGAACGACCTCCCTCTACGCCGGGCTGTTTGCGGGGACGCTCTCTCAGGCCAACACCTATGCTTCTTCGACCACGCTGCTCACGGACGGGCTGTCGAGCCCCGCGCTGGCGTCGTACCAGTTGGAGTTTGAGCTTCTCGGGGGCCCTGCCATCGGGCAGCCTATCGGCATCCACTTCGCAAACGCCGGCGCCGACGGCGTGTTCCTTCCCGGCACACAAGGAGAGGGGCTCGGATCGAACCTCTTGTGGATCGACAACATTAAGCTCTCGTTCACCGCGGGGAGCGCCTCGGTCCCTGGCGACGCGAATGGCAATGGTTCAGTCGGGCTCGAAGACTTCGCGTACATCAGCGACCGACTCTTTAACGTGGTCGCAACGCCCGGCAGCGAAGGCGACCTCGACTTCAGCGGCACGGTCGACTTCGACGACTTCGGCGTTTGGAAATCGATCTACGTTCCTCAGGCCGCGGCGGCGCTAGGAGGCGACGCGGTCCCCGAGCCCGCGTCGCTGGCCATCGGCCTGCTCACGGCGGCTCTGGCGGGTGTCGGACTGCGGCGGCGGTGCTAAACGCCCGGCCCGATACTCTTCCCCCTCGCCTACTCCGCCAGGAATCTTCCCCCATGAGAACCTTTGTTCATCGCCCCGCACTGCTGGCGGCGTTCTGCGCGCTTGCGGCCGGCGCCCACGGCCAATCGCCGATTAATTTCACAAACAACCTCGGCAACGGCCTCTACGACGCCAACAACTGGGAGGGCGGACCGCCGCCATCGGCGGGCTTTGCTGAGGTCGGAGTGATCGGCTCCGGCGCCTTGCCCACCGCCGTGGCCAGCATCGGCACGCCGGTCTCCACCAATCCCGGCGGGCTGACCCTGGGGGGCGGCGTGGGGAACTCCGGGACGCTCAATATCACCCCCTGCGGAAGCCTCCAAGTGGTGTCTGGCGGCCCCGCGAACGGGACGCTCGTCGTCGGCGGCGGGGGAAACGGCACGCTGGCGATGACCGGCGGGACGCTCTCCGCTCAGGTGATCGACACCAACGGCGCCTCCAGCGCCGTCCGGCTCTCTGGCGCAGCGACGCTCACCTCGGCCGGCGCCACGACTCTCGGCGCCACCACCAGGATCACCGGCCCCACGGTCAACTTCTCGTCCGCGGGTGATCTCACGCTTGAAGCGTCCCACACGCTGATTGCCGAGATCAACGCCGCGACCCACTCGCCGCTGAAGTCGCAGTCCAACGCGTTCATCAACGGCGCCCTGAATGTCGAGTTCGTCCCGGGGTTTTCGGGGACAAGCTGGGTGCTCGTCGACGCCCAGAACGTGATCGGGTCGTTCAACGCCATCAACATCACCGGCGGACCGACGCTTGAGTCGGGCCAGTTCTACGGCACGCGGCAGGGAGGCTCCGGCGCCAATGGCGCCACCTTGGAGCTGTTCCTCGACCAGCGCCTTACGCTCGCCGTGAATCGCGACACCGGGCAGGTGAGCATCAAAAACCCTGGTTCGTCGGTCACGGTGAACATCGACGCCTACACCGTCTTTTCCCCGGGCGACGCGATCGCCGAGGGGGCATGGAACAGCCTGCACGACCAGGGGGGCGGCGCCCCCGCTTGGACCGAGTCGAACCCCACCGCAAACCGACTCTCCGAGCTCCGCGCGATCGGGAGCGAAGCGATCGGCCCCGCCGGCCAGCGGACACTCGGCGCCATCTACGCCCCCACCGTGGCGGGGGCGTTTGGCGACACCAGCTACGAAGACCTGTCATTCAGCTACCGCAATACCGCCGGCGCCACGATCACCGGCGCCGTGGAGTACACCGGAACAACTGGCATCAACAACCTGACCTTGGTGGTCGATCCCGCGACCGGCAACGCGCAGCTCCGGAACACGTCGATGTCTACCGTCAAGATCGACGCCTATGCGGTCAAGAGCGCCGCCGGTTCGCTCGACGCCACCGACCCCAAGTGGAACAGCCTCGACCAGCAGGGGATCGACGGCAACGACTGGCGAGAGTCGAACGCCTCGGCCAACCTGCTTGCGGAACTCAAGGCGCAGGGGACCACCGAGCTATCTCCGGGCGAGGCCTACAACCTGGGCCAAGCGTTCGTCCCGGGCGCCGTGCGAGACCTCGACTTCACGTTCCGAGCCGTGCCTGTCGCGCTGGCAGGCGACTACAACAGCGACGGTGCCGTCGACACGGCCGACTACACGGTTTGGCGGGACGGGCTCGGGACCACGTTTGTTCAGTCGGACTACGACGCCTGGAAGAACAACTTCGGCATGACCGGCGGCGGCGCCCCGATCACCTACTCCGGCGTTGTCACCTACGGCGCCGTCCCGCCGCTCGTGATTGGCGCGATCGGCGGCGGCGCGGTGCCCGAACCGGGGGGAGCGCTGCTGGCGTTGGCCGGAGTCGTCGGCGTATGGATGGCTCGCCGTTGGGCGTAACGAGTTGTCTGTAGCGAGCGTTGTGGCTCCGGGAATGAGCCGATGGCGCCAGCCAGGCAGTCCGGCCACCCGGCGCTTACGCATTCGGCTCAGGTTCCCCTGGCGCCAGCGAGGAGAGGATAGCAATGGAGCGACGAGCGATGGGTGTGCGGCGTGGTTGGTGGATAGGCCTGGTTGTCACAATGTGCACGGGGCTGTCCGCCGGGTGCGGCGACGGCGGGCCGCCGAAGTACAAGGTCTCGGGCGTCGTAACGCTGGCGGGGCAGCCGGCGCCTGGGGGAGAAGTAGTGTTCCAGCCCGACAAAGCCAAAGAAAACACCGGGCCGCGGTCGGTGGCGCGGATCTTTGAGGGGCGCTACGAAACAGCCCCAGGCCAAGGGGTCGTCGGAGGCGCCTACTACGTAACCGTGATGGTGACCGACGGGAGAACCATCAGCGAGATCACGCCGATCGGCAAGCCGCTCATCCGGCGGCCCTACGAGCTGGAGATCGATTTGCCCCAGGCAGACACCCAGAAGGATTTCGATGTACCAAAGAAGTAAGTGTCGCATCGCGTTTACGCTGGTCGAGCTGCTGGTCGTGATTGCGATCATCGGCATCTTGGTGGCGCTGTTGCTGCCGGCGGTGCAGGCTGCTCGCGAAGCCGCACGCCGGAGCCAGTGCACCAACAACCTCAAGCAGCTTGCGCTCGCTTCGATCCAGCACCACGACACGCGAGGGGCTTTCCCCAAGGGGTGGGACGCTCCCAGCGACAGCACGTTCCAGTCGTGGGGCTGGGGCGTCTACATCGCTCCCTACATCGAGGCAAGCGCCGTGACCGACCTGGCGCAGCCCGAGAGGCAGACACTGAACGAGGCGTTGAAGAACGCGGCGATCAAGCAGGCGCTCGCGTCCGAGCAGTCGGCGATGATCTGCCCCTCCGATCCCACGACCGGCGTTCTCGAGACGGGGGGCGGCGGCACTCAGAGGAAGGAGTTCGGGGGCCAGAATTGGCCCAAGAGCAACTACCTCGCCAGCATGGGTCACTACGACTTCTCTTGCGACACCAGCGGAAGCTGCGGGCCGAACAACGGCGTGATGTTCGGAAACAGCAAGATCTCTCTACGCAAGATCACCGACGGCGCAAGCCACACGATACTGATCGGCGAGAGGCCGACGGAACGCGCCTGCGAGTCCGGGGTGTGGTTCGGCGCCGGGCAGAAGACGGGCCGCTCCATCAGCGGGCCGTACTACGTGGTTGGACGCACCAGCGTGCCGATCAACGACTTCCCGCAGCCCAACGCAGACGGGTCACTGCCCGCAGCGACGGACCACTGCGGCGAGGGCTTCGCGAGCCTCCACCCGGGGGGCGCCAACTTCGCCATGTGCGACGGGTCGGTCCACCTTATCAGTGAGGACATTGAATCGAATGTCACCCGCCCCAGCGAGGGGCAAGACTCGGGCGGCGGCGATGGTACGATCGACTGGCGGCCCCCGGCCGGCCAAGAGGCGCTTCCGCTCCGCACCGAGCTGCTCGGCGCGTACCAGCGGCTGGGCATCCGCAACGATGGCGAGATTGTCAGCGTCGTGGCCCCGTAGGGAAACCATTCCGCAACGGCCCCCTGGATTTCCCACACCCTGGTTCGGCGCGACAGCCCGGTTCCCATGCAACGCATCCTCTCCCCCCCTGCCCTGCACGCCTGCTTGCTGGCGGCCTTGTTCACGGGCGCCGTCCACGCCGATCAACCGAACCTCCTATTCATTCTCACCGAGGACCAGGGCGCCCAGGCCAGCCACCCAGCGTTTGCGGATCAGCACAGCGCGGGGGTCGAGACGCCGGCGATGGACGCCATCCTCCGCTCCGGCGTGGCCTTCACCGAGGCCTTCGTCGCGACGCCCGTCTGTTCCGCCAGCAAGGCCGCGATCTACACGGGCCTGTACGGCCACGCCAACGGCGTGCGACAGAACACGGTCAACTATTTCAAGCCGGCGGAACAGATCAGGCCGTCCGAGAAGGGCATGACGCTGTACCGCAAGGCGGCGGTGGTCGCGGGCACGCCAACGCTGGTCACGCTGCTCAAACAAGCCGGCTACCACGCGGGCGTCACCGGCAAGCTGCACATCGGCCCCAACGAGCTCTTCCCCTACGACGACTGGCTCAAGCCCGCGACGGCCGGCTCGGTGGAGACGATCACGGCAAACGCCCGCAGCGCCGGGAAGCCGTGGTTCATCCTATTAAACGTCTCCGACCCACACCGCGTGTTCGGCGCGCCGGATCGGGTCGATCCCGCCGACGTCGATGTCCCCGGCCAGTTCCCCGATACGCCCACCGCTCGCAAAGAGTGGGCCGCGTACCTGTCGGACGTCGAGCGCGCGGACGACAAGATCGCCGGCGTGCTAGAGCTGCTCAAGAAGCAGGGCGAGTTCGAGGACACAATCGTTGTGTTCCTTGGCGACCACGGCCCCGGCTTGCACCGAGGCAAGATGAGCCCCTACGACTTCGGCATGCGGACGGTGATGGGGATCGCCGGGCCCGGGCTGAGGCAAGACGCATTGTGCGGCCAGCCGGTCTGCACCATCGACCTGCTGCCGACACTGCTCGAGTTGCTCGGCATCGCCGCGCCGCAGAGGCTGCACGGCGTGTCGCTGGCCGGGCTGCTGAAGCAGGCGCCCGCTGAGGGCGCCGCCCCCCCACACGCCTATGTCGTGGGAGAGGTTTCCTCGTCGCAAGTCTCCAACGCCGGCATCCAGGAACGGACCATCTTCGACGGCCGCTATCGGCTGGTCTACCGCGAGAAGATCAACGCGCCCTGCCAGGTGAACGTCGACCTGTGGTGGGACGACTACGGCAAAACGGGCAACGCCCCCACGTACTCAGAGATCATCGCCCGCCGCACGGAGTTCCCAGACAAGTTCCGCCTGTTGGCCAAAGTGAACAATGGCCAGTTCCAGACCAAGCCGCCGCAGTTCGAGCTGTACGACCAGTCGGCGGGCGACGTCGACAACCTGAAGAACCTAGCCGACAGGTCCGACCTGCAGGCGACGCAGAACCGCCTGTTCGCGGCGCTGCGTCGCTGGGCGATTGAAACCGACGACCGCGACACCAGCCTGCAGACGGTCGGTGGCTACGGCGAAGAGGTGTCGGACGATTTTGACGCGTTCAAAGTCCATCACAACGGCCGTCCGCAGGAGCGGGTTGTATATCTCGGGAAGGAGGGTTGGCTCAGCGACGATCCGGACTGGACGGCGCGCCGCGGAGAAGGCTTTGAGTTTGATGGGGGCGAGCTTGTCGCCAAGGCGCCGGGCGAAACAACGCTCGCCACGCACGACGCGCCAGAGGCAACACCCGGGCAGTCTTTTCGGGCATCGCTGCGTGTGCGGGTCGACGGCCCCGAGAGCACTGCGGGGCTAGTGTTCGGCTGGCAGGACGACGCGAACTACTACGTGTTTCAGGCCGAGACGACGGCCGATCCACAATCCTCGTCCGTAAGGCTCCGTCGCGTTCGTGACAATCAGTCCGAGACGGTCAAGACTCTTACCGGACACGCGGGTACGAGCGATCTTAGCGTCAGCTACAACCCAACTGAGGCGCTGCTTTCCCTGAACTCGAGCAGCGCGGGGGGCTCGTCTTCGACGGCCTTTCGTTTGAAACAGCCCCTTCTGCCGGGTGGGCGGTTCGGCGTCGCAGCGGCTGGGAACGGCGAGGCGCGGTTCGATCGCTTCGAGGTCAGAGTCGAGATGGCGTTTGGCCGACCGGGAGACTTCGACGGCGACGGATTCTTGGACGACGCAGATCTCGCGCTGCTCAGGGCTGCCTACGGACCCAGTGCCGGGTTGTCATCGCAGTTCAATCTCGCCCTCCCCGACGACGTGATTGACGACGCCGACGCCCGGGCGTGGCAGACCGAGCTCAAACCCGCCGTCGAATCGGCCCGGCGATCCCAAGCCGTCCGCGACGTGACAACCACTTCTGCTCTACAGGGCAAGCCGTGACCCATCAATGCTGCCGATCGACTTGGCCGGTGCTGCTGGCGGCCGTTGCGATGACGCAGCCCGCCAGCGCCGCGGACAGGCCCAACATCCTGTTCATCCTCACCGAGGACCAGGGAGCGCAGGTAAGTCACCCCGCGTTCGCACAGTACGGCGCCGGCGGCCTGCAGACGCCGCACATGGACGCCTTGCTAGAGGCAGGCGTCGCCTTTACCAATGCGTTTGTCGCGACACCCGTCTGCTCCGCGAGCAAAGCAGCCATCTACACCGGGCTGCTCGGCCACACCAACGGGATCCGTCAGAACACAACCAACATCAACGGCCCGAAAACCCTCGCCGAGGACCAAGCAATCGCTGCGGGCAACAGCCTGTACCGCAACGCGCGCATCCACGAAGAACTACCCACGCTGATCCAGCAGCTCGACGCGGCCGGCTACTACAGCGGGGTCACGCACAAACTGCATGTGGCTCAGAACCACCAGTTCCCCTTTGATAGCTGGAACGCGGCGGACCCGTCGGGGGGCTCCTTCAACAGCTTCCTCAACGCCGCGGGGAACGAGCCATGGTTCTACATGGCAAACATCAACAACCCCCATCAGCCCTTCAGCTCGGACGGACACTCCATCGCCGATATGGAGGCCGTCACTCCGCCGGGGCACCTGCCTAACACCGCCGCCGGACGCAGCAACTGGGCGAAGTACCTCAGCGCCGTTGAGGCGGCCGACGAGGTGGTCGGCGACATCATGCAGACCTTCGACAACCGCAACCTAGCGGGGGACACCATCGTGGTCTTCCTGGGCGACCACGGCCCCGGATTGCACCGCGGGAAGATGTCGCCGCACGACTTCGGCCTACGAACCGTCCTGAGCATCAGCGGCCCGGGTTTCCGGCACGACGTGGTAGAGGACTCGCTGGTCTCGGCCGTCGACCTGATGCCGACGCTGCTGGACCTGGCGGGGATCGAGCGTCCGACGCTTGAGCACGGCCAATCACTCGTTCCGCTGCTGGATTCGGCGCCGCCGGCTGACGCCCCGTTCCGCCAGTACGTGGTCGGCGAAGTCGCCACGAACAAAGAAGATGGCGGGGGTCAGCAAGAACGATCCATCTACGACGGCCAGCACCGGCTCATCTACCGGCACGACCTCAACTCGGCCCGCCAAGTGAACGTAGATGTTTGGAAAACAAAGAACAACCCAAACTCCAACTTCCAGTACGCCACGCAGTCGTACCGAGAGATCGTCCAGAACAGCGCGCAGTACCCCCAAGAGTTCGAGATGCTGGCGCAGGTGCACAACGGACGGTTCAATACGGCGCCGCCACAGTTCGAGCTCTACCACACCGCCGGCGATGTCTGGGAGACCTCCGACCTGATGGACAATCCAGCCCAGCGGGCGACCTGGAACCGGCTGCACACGGCGCTCCGAGCTTGGGCGGTGCGGACCGAAGACCAGGACACGCCGCTGCAAACGCTGGCCGCCGAAGGGGATTCCGTTTCGGACGGGTTCACCCTCTTCAACCTCCGTACGGACGACCTGGCCAGCAACCCGGTCGAGTACGTGGGCAAGCAGGGCCCGCTCGACCGCGACCCCGATTGGAAGACGCGGGTGCTGGGCGCCGGCGGCGGCGACTTCACGCTGGGCGGTAACCAGGTGCAGGGCCCCAACGGGGGCCTTGCCGTTGCTACCCACGACGCGCTGTTCGTGCAAAGCGGGCAGGCGTTCTCCGCGTCGCTGCGGGCCCGCTTTGCTGGCGTGGGAGAGTCGGCCGGGGTTGTTTTCGGGTACGAAGACGCAGAGAACTACCTCCGGGCCGAGCTCGTGAACGGCGCCGTGGGTATTGCCCGCGTCGTGCAGGTGATCGACGGGCAGGAAACCGAGGTCTTTTCCGCGACGGGCCGCGCCGCTGTTGGCGGCGATTGGAACGAACTGCAGGTGGCGTTCGACGCGGAGACGGGGCAGTTCAGCCTGCAAGCCGGCGCTGCAGGCGGCAGCTTCTTCTTCAGCGGCCAGTTCGGGCTCGCGACGCCGGTCCCCCTCAATAGCATGCTCGGCATTAGCACAGTGGACGGCGGGACCGTCGAGATCGACGCGTTCGCTGCCTCAACGTCGTCTGTCGCCGGCCTGCTGGGCGATTTCGATGGCGACCAGGCGCTCGACGCAGACGACATCGACCTCATCACGGCCGCGTACGGCTCAACCGCCGGGCCGGCGTCGCTGTACAACCTTGCGCTCCCCGACGCAACGATCGACTCCGAGGACGTCGATGTTTGGCTCGACGTGATCTTCCCCCTGGTCGCCGGCCACGCGACCTCGTACGGCGACCTCGACCTTGACGGCCACGTAGACCGCGCGGACGCGGCCGGCCTGCTGCTGCGCTTCGGCCAAAGCTCGGGCGCGGGTTGGGGAGACGGCGACACGGATGGCGACGGGGACGTCGACGCCGACGACTACGCAACGCTGTCGGCCGGGCTCGGCCCCGGGATCGTTCCGGGTGACTTTAACAGCGATGGGGCGGTCGACGCCGCCGACTACTCGGTCTGGCGCGACACGCTCAGCCAGCCGGTCGCTTCGTTCGCCGGCGCCGATGCCGACGGCAGCGGGATAATCGACGCGAACGACCTCTTGATCTGGAGGGCCGCGTTCGGGCTCCCTCTTCCCGGAGGCAGCGTTTCGGCGTCTGCCACGCCCGAGCCCGGCTCGTGGTTGCTTATCACGGCGGCGACAATCGCATCGTGGGCCGGCTGGCGCCGACGCTAAGCGTAGGTCCGATTCTCTGGCGGCCTCTTGAGCCCACCCACCGGCGTCTTGCCGGCGTTTGTCTCCGCGGGCTTTCTCGGCCAGAATGTGCGGACGCCCGCGCCGGCGCCGGTGATCGACTCCCCAGATCCGACGGGAGTGGCCCCGCGGGCGGGTCGTCCCGGACGTCTTATCGCTTCCCCTGCTCTACCCCGACTAGCTATGAAACTCTCCGGCAAACTCCTCGCCAGCGCGGTCACCGCCTCGCTCGGCGGGTTCCTGTTCGGCTTCGACACCGTAGTCATCTCTGGCGCCGAGCAGAAGATCCAGTCGATCTGGGGTTTGAGCGACTGGCTGCACGGCATGGCGACCAGCTCGGCGTTGTGGGGGACGGTGCTCGGCGCGCTGGCCGGCGGCGTGCCTACCGACCGCTTCGGCCGCAAGGCGACGCTCACCTCCATTGGGATGCTCTACTTCGTCTCGGCGGTCTGGTCGGGCCTGGCGACCGACGTCTACACGTTTGCGCTGGCCCGCTTCATCGGCGGCGTGGGCGTCGGCATCTCAACCGTCGCCGCCCCGCTCTACATCACCGAGATCGCCCCGGCCGAGTTCCGCGGCCGGCTGACCGGGATGTTCCAGTTCAACATCGTGCTGGGGATCCTGATCGCCTTCCTCTCGAACGCTATGCTCGAGAACGTCGGCGAGAACAACTGGCGCTGGATGCTGGGGATCGAGGCGATCCCCGCGCTCGCCTACACTCTGCTCTGCCTGCGCATCCCCGAGAGCCCCCGCTGGCTGATCAACATCCGCGGCGACCGCGACGCGGGTCGCGCGGTGCTGGGCGAGGTGAACCCCGAGGCCGACGCCCAGACGCTCGACGCCATGGCGGCCTCGATCGCTCACCACGTCGGAGAAGACGCCACGCACCACAACGTCCACACGCCGTTCTGGAGCCGCCGGCTGATGCGGCCGATCATGCTGGCGTTCTTGGTCGCTTTCTTCAACCAGATGTCGGGCATCAACGCGGTGCTGTACTACGCCCCACGCATCCTCGGAATGACCGGGCTCGGCGAGCAAGCGGCGCAGATCCGCTCGGTCGGCATCGGCGTCACCAATCTGGTGTTTACCATGCTCGGGCTGTGGCTGATCGACCGCCTGGGCAGACGCACGCTGCTCGTGATCGGCTCGGTAGGCTACATCGCGTCGTTGGGGGTGATCTCAGCGACCTTCTATGCAAACGCCACACCCTTTGGCGTCGCCGCCGACGCGCTCGCCGCGCAGGAGGCCTACAAGTCGCTAGCGACCGCAGAGTCTGCGGGCGACGTGGGGGGGGAGAAACTGGCGAAGCTGCAGGAAGACGCTGCCGCGGCGCGCAAGGCGCTAGCGCTGTCGTCCGCGGGCCCAGAATACCAGGGCGAGCCGGCTCAGCTCCCTGCCGACGACGACCCCAGGGCGGTCGCCGATGCGGCCGGCGCTGCGGCGCGTCAGGCGTCGTCGCTCGCGGGATCCGGCGGTTTGATCGTGCTGATCGGCATCTTTGCGTTTATCGCCGCGCACGCGGTGGGCCAAGGGGCCGTGATCTGGGTGCTGATCTCTGAGGTGTTCCCGAACGAGCACCGCGCCTCGGGCCAGGCGTTCGGCTCAGGAACGCACTGGGTATTCGCCGCACTGATCACGCTGCTGTTCCCGCCGGTCGTGCGGGCCTTCCCGGCGGGGGCCATCTTCGCCTTCTTCTGCGGCATGATGGCGCTGCAGTTGGTGTGGGTGCTGACGATGGTGCCAGAAACCAAAGGGGTGCCGCTGGAAGAGCTGCAGCGCAAGCTGGGGGTTGAGTAGCCGGCCGCGGCCAACGGACGCCCCGCTCCCGGGGGACGGGGCCGGAGCCCCTTTCTTGCTTGAAGTTCCCACCCGCTTGGACGACCATCAGCTTGTAGGCTCCCTTTTCCCAGATGGACGCTATGAAAACAAACCTTGTCTTGGTCATCCTGGCGGCTGTGTGCGGGGCGCTCGCGTCCCAGCGGGCTAGGGGTGCGGAGTCCGAACCGCCAAACATCGTCATTGTCTACACAGACGATGTCGGCATCGGCGACGTCAGTTGCTACGGCAGCAGCGCCATCCATACCCCCAATATCGACCGCCTTGCGGCGGACGGGCTGCGGTTCACGTCTGGTTACGCGAGCTCGGCCACTTGCACGCCTAGCCGGTACTCGCTGCTTACCGGCTCGTACGCCTTTCGCAATCCTTTGGCAGAAATCTTGCCGGCCGACGCCCCCATGCTAATTGAGCCCGGCAGCGCCACGCTCCCCGAGTTGCTCCGCCGCGCGGGGTACGCCACCGCGGTGATCGGCAAGTGGCACCTCGGCCTGGGCCGCGGCGGTGTCGACTGGAACGGCGACATCAAGCCCGGGCCGCTGGAGGCGGGGTTCGACGAGTCGTACGTGATGGCGGCCACCAACGACCGGGTCCCCTGCGTCTACATCGACGGCCGCCGTGTGGAGGGCGCCGAACAAGACGACCCGATCCAGATCGACTACCGGAAGAAGATCGGCACGATCCCGACCGGCCACGAGCGGCCCGACCTGACCCGCCTCGCGGCGGACCCGCAGCACTCGGGCACCATCATCAACGGCATCAGCCGTATCGGCTACATGTCGGGGGGCCGCGCTGCTTGGTGGAAGGACGAAGAGATGGCCGACCGGTTCACCGACAGGGCGATCCGCTACGTCACAGAGCACAAGGACAAGCCATTCTTCCTGTACTTCAACCTGCACGACATCCACGAGCCGCGCTGGCCCGCAGACCGCCACCGCGGTAAGAGCGGCGCCGGCGGGCGGGGCGACGCGATCCTTGAGATGGACGAGGCGGTCGGCCGCTTCATCGACGCGCTCGAGCGCCTGGACCTCCGCAAGAACACGCTGGTGATCTTCAGCAGCGACAACGGCCCGGTGGTCACCGACGGCTACGAGGACGGTTCGTTGGAGAACATCGGCGATCACGACCCCAACGGACCCTTCCGCGGCGGGAAGTACCAGGTGTGGGAAGGAGGGACCCGCATGCCGACCATCGTTAGCTGGCCCGGGACCGTCAAACCGGGCGTCACCGACGCGATGGTGTGCCAGGTCGACTTCCTGGCGTCGCTCGCAGAACTGGCGGGCGCCAGCGTGCCCGAGGGCGCGGGGCCAGACAGCGTTAATGTGCTGCCGGCGCTGCTGGGCAGGAGCGACAAGGGACGCGACGAGCTGGTGCAGCAGGGCAACGGCCGCATGGCCATCCGCAAGGCAGACTGGAAGTACATCCCGGCGGGGCCCCGCAAGTTGCCCGCCGGCCCCAAGCACGGCGGCGTAGGCGACCCGACGGGCCACTCCGATATGCCCGCCGAAGCCCAACTCTACAACCTAGCGGACGACCCGGGCGAATCCACCAATGTGATCGCCCAGCATCCCGTCGTCGCCAACGACCTCGCGGCGAGGCTGAAGCAGAGCCTGCAAAGCCCTACCGTGCCCAGCAAGTAAGCGGGCATCGCAACGCCGACGCTTGCAGCCCCGACCCAACTTCGAACCTAGAGACCTGCGTGGATCAGGCATCTACGCACGCAATAACCGGAGCATCCCAATGACGTCCGTCCGTACGCTCTGCCGTGTCGGAGCCGTCCTCTACGTCCTGGCCTACGCCGCGGCGGCGCCGGCCGAAGAGGTAGCCCGACTCCAAAGCCCAGATGGCCGACTGACGGTTACGCTAACCCTCGACGCCAACGGGCCCCAGTGGCAGGTCGGCTACAAGCAGGCGCCGCTCGTGAAGCCGAGCCGCCTGGGAGTCGTGCCGGAGGGGGCCGCCCCCTCGGCGTGGGAATCGGCGCAGTTCGAATCGACGCGACACTCCGAAACCATCGCCACGGTCTGGGGAAAGTTCGCGGAGTACGCCAACGACTACCGGCAAGGGGTTTGGACGCTGCGGGCCGCCGACGGCCCCGAGCGGACGATCCGGATCGTTCTGCGCGTCTACGATCAGGGGGTCGCGCTGCGGTACGAGTTTCCCAACGATGGCGGCTGGGACGACGAGGTTCATCTCAAGGACGACGCTACCGAGTTTGCCTTCGCGGGCGACTACACCGCATGGTCGTACCGCAAAGAGCACGACCCCTGGGGGCCGGCGCCCCTGAGCACGCTGCCGGGGTCGAGTGCGCACAATCCGCCCCTTACCTTGCGGGGCGACGGGGACACGTACGCTTGCGTTCTGGAAGCAGCCATCTTCAACGGCGCGCCGTTCCGGCTCACGCCGATCCAACCCGGCGGAACAGCGCTCCGCGCGACGTTCGAACCATCGACCCTCGCCCCGGGCCAATCGACTTCTTGGCGCGTGCTGATCGTCGGCGATCGCCCCGGAGACCTGTTGACCGCTCCGCTGCCCTACTGCCTCAACCCGCCCTGCGAGCTGTCCGACACCGATTGGATCAAGCCGGGGCTCGCGTTGTGGGACTGGCGGGCCTGGGGCGCGCGTACGGACGACGGATTCCAGTACGGGCTCGACATGCCGAGTTGGAGGAGGTTCATCGATTTCGCGTCCGCCAACAACATCCGCTACCTCGTGGTCGACGCAAACTGGTACGGGCCCGAGTTTGAGAAGGAGTCCGACCCGCGGACCAGCCGGGACCACTTGATTGCACAAACCAACACAAGACGGCCGAAGATCATCCGCGCGCCGGCGCCGGACGACTGGCAAGACCCCATCGATATGCCGGCGTTGATCGCCTACGCCAAGCAGCGAAACGTAGGGGTCATCCTCTATGTCAACGACGTCGCTCGCCGCAACTACCCCTTCGAAGAAACGCTGTCGCTCTACCAGCAATGGGGGGCCGCGGGGATCAAGTACGGCTTCATGTCGGGGTCCGGTCAGCGGAAGGTGCGCGCCACGCGGGAAATCGTGCGGCTGTGCGCCGAGCGACACCTTGTGTGTGACTTCCACGACGGCCCCGTCCCCCCTTCCGGAGACGAACGGACGTACCCCAATTACCTGACGCGCGAGTTCTGCCACGCCCAGTCAGATTCGCTGCGCGCCTTCAGCCCGTCCGACTTCTGCGAGCAGGTGTTCGTGAACATGATCGCCGGCCCGCTCGACATGAACAACGGCCTCTACGCCCTTAAGAACCCGGCCAAGGACCGCCCACGCATCTACGCCAACGTCGAGTCGACCGTCGTCTCCGAAACGGCTCGGGTCCTGATCACCTTTTCTGGCCTCGCGATCCTGCCCGACTGCCCCGAGGCCTACGCCGCCAAGGCGGACCTGTTCGAGTTCCTTCGGCGGCTGCCGATGACCTGGGACGAGACGCGCGTCCTGCACGGCGAGATAGGCGCCTCCATCGCGACGGCCCGCCGAAGCGGCGACGCCTGGTACGTGGGCGCCGTCACGAACGAGCAGCCCCGGACCCTCGACCTGTCCCTTGACTTCCTCGAGCCAGGCAGAAAGTACACGGCGACCCTCTACGAGGACGCGCCGGATTCTCACTTCCAAACCAACCGCGAGGCCTACCGCATCCGTCAGATCCCGGTAGACCAAAAGAGCGTCATTTCGGCCAAGCTAGCCCCCGGCGGCGGCCACTGCATGATCCTCGAACCGAGCTAAAGGCGGCGTCTGTCGTCGCGGTGCTCCGGGACGGCAAGGCGGGCCGAACTACCGCCGATCGTACCGTGGGGAGGAGCCAGTAAGGAAAAGGGCGGGCGCCCGCCCCGCCATCCAGCAACCATCGAACGCAATAGCGAGAACGCGATGAGCACGAGTGCCAAGCCGACCGTCGATAAACAAAGCACCAACGCCTACCGTGCGATGCTGGGCGTGGAGAAGGCGCTGACGCAGGGCAGCATCGAAAAGCCGCTGCGAGAGTTGATCCATCTCCGCGTGTCGCAGATCAACGGCTGCGCTTTCTGCATCGACATGCACTGGAAGGACGCCCGCGCGGCTGGCGAATCAGAGCAGCGGCTCTACGGCCTCTCGGCCTGGCGTGAGAGCCCCTACTACAGCGAGCGAGAACGCGCGGGCCTCCTGCTGGCGGAGGAGCTCACCCGGGTGGCCGACCGCTCGATCCCAGAGGAGGTGCATGAAGCAGCCCGCGAGAGTTTCAACGACCAAGAAATCAGCGACCTAGCCTGGACCGTCAGCGCCATCAACGCCTGGAACCGTGTGAACATCGCCTTGCGGACAGTGCCCGGAAACTATCAACCGCCCGGAGCACCGAAGAACTAATCGGGTCCACGGCCGCCCGCCCGGCGTACGCCCCTCATTGTTTGTTGCCCACCCCGCGATCGACGGTTCGTTGCTGTTCATTGAGGGGGGCTGCTTGAGCGGGAGGATCATGGGTTTCTTGCTCGGTAGGCAGCAGACTGCGCCGAGCGGGAGCTTCCCCTCTTCACTCAGTTGAGCGACGACGATCTTCGCCCCCATCAATCACTGGTGGCCGCCTGCGCATTGGCCAATGGTGAGGTCAAGACGGGTGTCGCGATGAAGGCGTCTCTGGCTGCCCCTGCGGCGGCACGCCAGGTCAGGGACAAGGGGGCGATCGCTGCGGCTCGGGCGGCGGGGCAGGCAGTCGCCACGGCCCACATGGCCGACCGCTGCATGGGTGGTTTGCTGTATACGCTCACGGCCCTCGAGGCGTCCGGTGCTGCCTCCCAAGCGGGGCTGGAGTCGCAGCTTGCAAGGCTGCCTGAACACCTTCGGTCCGCTGTTTCATCGGGCGTTTGCGCGAGACTGCCAGTCTTGGGGTTCGGGGAGCGGCTCATCAGTGACGCCCAGCGGCACAGGCCTGGCCTAACCGTCGGCCCGGCTGAGCGGCGACGCCTGCCCCGCAAAATCTGAGCTAGCCGGAGAGCCCGCGCGGGCGGTGAACCACGCCGAGTTTCCGCTGTGTCTTCAGCGCGGCTCTTGCGACACTCAGCAGCATGCTCGCAGCGATCGGTGCGGTCGGCGGTTGAGTCTTCTGCCTGGCCAGGGAGCCGCGGCGCCGCACACGGCCTTTGCGACGCGCCCGCTCGCCGTTGGTTCACACCGGTTGATTTGGGTTTAGCAACAGAGCCCTGAAATGGCTTACCGCCACGAGATCGCGAGGACGACGGGTACGAAATTTGCAAGCCGCGGGAAGCCAGGAAACACACTTCCAGCGTCCCAAGGCCTTCTTGCCCCGATGGAGCGGACCAACCTGCGGGAAGATTATGGCATGACTAGCACATTCAGATCCGTGCAGATCCAAGGAAATCGCGCTACGTTCTCGTCGCGTGGGTGCGACCAGCTCAGACAGAGCAGCGAGTTGCTCGATGTGCGACCGCCCGGGTTTGAAAACAGCCGGAGCGCCGGGGCCAGGCACAGAACGATCGCGCGGGACGGGGTTCACGCGGGCCGCGACCCCGGCCCAGGCGGTCCTGTTGGAAAAGCTCACCACGCACCCGGCAGCATGCGGGCATCGAGGGATGCGTCGAACCCGGCCCCCGCGTGCAGACGCCTTGTTTCGAGCGGCTCCTGCTCAACACGAGATGAGTAGAAGGAGCCACGCCACGGGAACTAGCCGTGCATGAAACGCCCTTAGAACTTCAAGTGGCCCGTAGATTCAGATCGGGTCTCTCGGGCTTCGGAATTGCAGCGACGCCCGAGCGGCTGCGCCCCACGTCAAATTTTTAGCTGAACAAGGAGAACTTCGATGTACAACCGATCGAGCTTGAGTGCCGTAGTGGCGGCAATGATCTTCTCCGGCGGCCTGGCGCTAGTCGCCGCGCAGCAGGGCGAGGAGCAAACTCGCACGCCACCCCCTCCGGCCGACGCCGTTGCCGAGGCGCAGACGACTCGGGAGGTCCCAGCCACACGCCCGGAACAGAAAAAGAGCGCACACGACCGCTCGGACGTCTTCGACGCGCGGAAAGCGTGGCCGTCGTCCCCGGTTTTCGAGAACCAACCGAAGGAAGGCAAAATCTCGGGGTTCGACTTCTACCGTGACCCGCTGAACTCCGATCGGCCGTACCAGACGTTCGAGGAGATCTACAAAAAGGAGAGCGCCGGAAAGCCAAAAGTGATGCAGGCCCAGCAAACCCTGTTGGAGCGCCGCTACGTGCTGGAGCCGCGACTCGATCCCGAGGCGAAGATGTCGCGAGGCAAGCCGCTATGCGTGGGGCCCACCGCTCGGCTGGCGGAGGGGATGTCCTGGGGGGAGCTCGCCGAGATGTCTCCGGGCGAGATCGAGGAGCAGGGCGTCTTCCCTTACCCGTCGCTGCCTCACCCGCTGCAGGCCAATGGCGGTCAGGTCTTCCCGCGGATGCAGATCGAGATGTTTCCGCGGCTGGAGCGATTCGACGTAGGCTTCGACCTGCCCGAGGCGTTCTTGCCGGAGTTCCCGCCGGCCATCTACCTCAACAACCGGCCCGAGTTGGGCGACGTCTCGCGCGGCGAGGTCGTCTCAATCAACAACTACTACCGGCTGTTCAAGGACGTGCTGACGCCGGTGCAACTCGATGGCCTGCGGCTGCTGCTAACGCCGTTTCCGCAGGAGGAGTTCAACCCGACCGACGACCGCAAGAGTCCCCGGCCCAGCCTCGGGGTGACGTGCTTTGATTGCCACGTCAACGGGCACACGACCGGGCAGTTCCACCTAAACCCCGACACCCGCCCCGAGGAGCGGCGGATGCGGCTGGACACGACGAGCCTGCGGGGGCTGTTCAACCAGCAGATCCACGGCTCGAAGCGGAGCCTGCGTTCTGTCGAGGACTTCACCGAGTTCGAGCAGCGGACGGCCTACTTCAACGGCGATGAGATCCACGCCATCAAGAAGGGGATGAATATCCTTGACAGGATCCAGGTCAGCCACATGGCCCAGCTGCAGAACATGCTGGACTTCCCTCCCGCGCCGAAGCTGGACCCGATCACCGGCCGGCTCGATTCCCAGAAGGCGACCGACGGCGAGTTGCGGGGAGAAGAGCTATTCTTCGGCAAGGCGGGGTGCGCCGTATGCCACCCGGCTCCGTTCTACTTGGACGACAAGATGCACGACCTGCACCTGGAGCGGTTCCTGAAGAACGAACCGGGCGACGGACCCATCAAGACGTTCACGCTGCGTGGCATTAAGGACAGCCCGCCGTACCTGCACGACGGCCGCTGCCTCACGCTGGAGGATACCGTCGAGTTCTTCAACCTCGTGCAGGGCCTCAACCTGACCCCCGAGGAGAAGCGCAATCTGGTCGCCTTCCTGCGATGCCTCTAGCCGACCGTTCCAAGACCCGCACTCCCCCGGCCGGCTTGGCCACGACAAGCCAAGCGGGCGGCCGAGGCGGGGCGGATGGCGCTCGTAACCCGTGGCCTTGCGATCCCAGGGTCCCGTGTCCGTGACGATACGAGCACACGATGCGTGTGGGCCGTTCGCCGGCCTTATCGGTCCTTCCGCGGCCAACTGCGGCGTGGACCCGCCGGGCGCCGCACGCCTGGGCGCAGCTCAACCCCAACCGCGCGCTTCGGAACCCTCGTAGCCGCTCGTTGTTGGCGGGACACGCCGCGATCACCCGGGCATTAAGTTTGCAGGTCGAATGCTCCGTCGTGACGTGACCCGGCCGCCTAACTTGTGGGACGCTAGACGGGAGGCTTCTGGAGGACAACGCCGCGCGGCCGGCGTCGCCGAGCGATGACCAGCCGGGGCCCTGGCCATCCGTCAGATGGAACAGGCGCTCAAGGCGACTGTGGTTAGCGCCGACGCGCTCGACTGGGGCCGGCTCAAGCAGGGCGGCGCGGGGGGCTGAGGGGATCGGTTGGGCTACTCACGTGCCGAGGTCTGCGCTTCGCAGACCTGACCGTCGGCGTCCAGCCTGGACCTTAGCTGTTGGTAGTCTAGGTCTTGTACGGGGATGCCGTCATCGATCGCCAAGCTGGCGGCCGTGGCTGCGCTCTGCCCCAGGATCATGAAGACCGGCTCCATGCGGATCGAGCCAAAAGCGATGTGTGAGGAAGAGACGCACACGGGCACCAACAGGTTCTCGCACTGCTCCTTCTTAGGGGTCAGCGCGCCGTAAGCAATCTCGTAGGCCCGCGGGACACGGACGCCAACGTCCCCCTCATTCTGCACGGTTCCCTCCGGGGTCACGTAGCGCTGCACGTTGTGAGAGTCTAAGGTATACGAACCCATGCCCACCGACTCAGGCGTTTCGCGGCGGTCCATGCAGTCCAGCTCCGTGAGGACGTAGTCGCCGACCATGCGGCGTGCCTCGCGGACGTAGATCTGGTGCGGCCACCCTCCGGTTTCGGTGAACTCGTCCTTCGCGAGCCCCCACTCGGACATCTCGGACCGCACGTCCGCGGGCATGCGTGGATCGTTGGCCATAAAGTACAGCAGCCCCTGCTGGTACGTCCGGTGCTCCTGGAGGATCGCTTCGCGCTGTGCGTAGGTCCCCTCGGGGTACGCATAGTTGTACCCGATATTGTCGGTGCTAAAGGGGCCGTGATTGTTGGTGTCCGTCTTGTGGTTGGGCATCGGGTCGAACTTCTCAAACGTCTCGCGCCAGCCCGTAGCAAACACCCGCAGCAGCAGCTCGTACTGGCTGGGGTCGTAGCCTGCGGGCTTGGGGAAAGGGATGCGGTTCTCGGGCGAGTTGGTCAGGCACATGCGGTAGCAGTACGCCTGGATCCGATCGTCCCCCATCCCCTTGTCGCCCGGCGGCTCATCGCTGATCCGGGGCAGCAGCCCGCTGGAGGGATCGCCGGGGATGCGGTAGGGATCAACCGGTTGTTTAAAGTAGTGCTGGTGCTGGAACACGCCGGTCTGCACCCCGTTCCACGACTCCCCGTAGACGCTATTGGCCTCGCGGCCGACGTGATACTCCACGCCCGCCGCGGCCATCAGGTCGCCCTCGTAGGTGGCGTCGATAAACACCTTGCCGCGGTAGGCGTCGCCGCTGAGCATGCGGATGGCGACGATCCGGGCGTCTTGCTTCTCAACGCCGCTGTCGCGGTCGAGCCATTCGTCCCGCACCACCGGGATTTCGTGCTCGCGTATCAAGTCCTCAAAGACGGACTCGGCCACGTGCGGCTCAAAGATCCACATCGTGCGTTGGCGCCCGTCGCTGGCCCGGGCGCCCAGGCCGCGGCTCCCGTAGGACTCGCGCGACTGCCATTTCCAGGCGGCGTCGTCTTGATAGCGCCGCCAGATGCGGTGGTAAAACTCGCGGGCCAGGCCGCCGATGACCCCCTTGTTGCCGGTGTCGGTCCAGCCCAGGCCCCCCGCCGTCAGTCCGCCCAGACGCCGATCGGGCCCCACGAGCACGACAGATTTCCCCATCCGTTTGGCCTGCACCGCCGCCATCACGCCCGCGGAGGTCCCGCCGTACACGACGACGTCGGCGGCTCGCGAGGTTGGGGCCGGCTCTGCTGCGACGGTCGCCAGAGGGCTCGCCGACAGGAACGCCGCGAGCAAAACAAATCTGACGCCGATTTTCGATGTGCGAAGTACTAGCATGTGGGCCATAACTATCTCTGGAAGTGACGAGGGAACCGCCTCGACGCGCCTCGAGCGAAGCGGCCGCACGCAGTAGTGTACTGCGCCCCGGCCTTGCCGTGGCCGCGACGCGCGGTCCGTCATTCTAAGCCGGGCTCGCGCGGTGTGTGAGTGGTATCGGGAAAGGCGCCCTGCTCGGGGCCGGTGCATGAGCGGGCGCCCTTTGCCCCGGGTCGGTTTCAAGGGCACGGCTTCGGTCGGCGGCTCCGCCAGCCGGGGCGACGAAGCGGCCCGTGCGCGTTGGGGCGGCGCCCGAATGGCCGATGCGGGCTTGTTTGCGGCGGACTAGCCAAGACTGGGGGGAGGTCTCCTGCGCCGCCGGCCGCCTGAGTGCTGCTCCGAAGCCACAGGCCGATCCGGCCGGCTCGCTCTTACTGCAACCGATCGGCGATCAGCCAGAACACGATGCCGGGCGTCAGTGCGTAGTAGAGGAACACCGGAAGCGTTTTTCGGATGATCGTCCCCTCCTGGCCCGTGAGGCCCACCACCGCGGAGGCGGCTACCACGTTGTGGACGCAGATCGTGTTCCCGGCGGCGCCGCCGATCGCCTGGAGCGCAACCATCCAGACAGGGTCGAACCCGATCTTGACGCCCACGTCGAACTGGAAGAGCGAGAACATCATGTTGCTCACGGTGTTGCTGCCCGCCACCGCCGCCCCGATGCCTCCAATCGTCGGCGCGACCGCCGGCCAGGCAGAGCCCACGAGCGCCGCCGCTCCCTCGGCCAGCGCGATCGGCATATCGGCGTAGCCGTTGACTCCCCCGCCGCTGTTGATGAACACTTGCACCATCGTGACCGCAAACACGAGTGCGATGCTGGCGCGGCACATCGTCTGCACGGAGTTTCGCCACGCGGTGGCGTAGCCGGTGATCGTAAAGCCGTGCAGCGCCTTGAAGTACGCGAACGTGATGAGCGACACCACCAGAAAGATCGTGCCCGGCAGGTAGAGCGGCTCTACGCCCTCGTGCAGCGGGGTGCCCAAGAAGCCACTGGCGGGGTTCGCCGCGTCGAACCCGATGGGCAGGTTGAAGCTGAGCGCGCTGAGCGCAAGCGATTTAAGCTCTGGAACAACGCGTGTCGCGACCAACAACGCGGCGACCAGGAGGTAAGGAACCCAGGCGGCCAGGGCGCCCACCGGACGCGTAGGTTCCCCTTCACAATGCGGGCTGATCGAGCCGGTCCACGACCCGTCCCACTGCTCGGCGGGGGCGAAGTCCCAGGTGGCTTCTGGGGGGGGACACAAGAACCCCCGAGACGACGCGAACACCACGATCGCCAGACCGGTGAGCCCGCCGAGCAGGGAAGGGAACTCCGGGCCCAGAACAAACGCGGCAAGCAGGTAGGGCGCCGTCATCGCCAGCGCACTGAACAACGCGAAGGGAGCAACCGCCAGCCCGTCGCGCAGCGACCGGTTGGGGCCAAAGTACCTGGTCATCAGACACACCATCAACAGGGGCACCAGCGTGCCGAGCGCCACGTGGATCACGGCCACCCGCTCGCCAATCAAGTGCAGGAACTCGGTCCAGCCGACCGCGCCCGGCGCGTACCCGAGCTGGGTCGCGTACGCACGCACCGCCTCGCCGCCGGCGCCGGACAGGCCGTTGTTCACCCCGATCAGGATGGGCGTGCCGGCGGCGCCGAACGACACCGGCGTGCACTGGATGACCATCCCCGCGAACACCGCCGCGAGCGGCGGAAAGCCCAGCCCCACCATCAACGGCACCGCCAGAGCGGCCGGCGTGCCGAACCCGGCGGCGCCTTCGATAAACGAACCGAACAACCAAGCAATGATGATCGCTTGGACCCGCCGGTCTGGAGAAACGGCGTGGAAGCTTCGGCGGATACGCGACATCGCCCCGCACTGCTCCAGAGTGTTCAAGAGGAGCACGGCGCCGAAAATGATGAACAGCAACTCACACGCGATGACCAAGCCTTTGGCGCTGGCCGCCGCGACCTGCACGATCGGCAGGCCCCACACCCCCAACGCCAACGCGCAAGCAGTTACATAGCACAGTGGCATGGCGCGGCTCGCCGGCCAGCGGAAGCCGACCAGCAGGACCCCGACGGTCAGGATGGGCGTAAGGGCCAGCAGGGCCAGCAGCGCGGTAGACATGGGGGGTCGCTTGCGGGGATTGAGAGAAGAGAGAGGAGGTCTGGAGCCAGAGTCGCCCCAAGTACGCCTGGGGCTCCCGTCACGCCCGGCCGCTGGGTCGCGCGTCGCCTGATTATGTGGCCGGCGGAACCCGCGTGTCACCTGCCTCCCCGAACGAGGCTCGCGCGTAGAGTGGTGGCCCGCGTGTTATTCACGGCTGCTCCAGTCGACGCCCGACAACTTGGCAAGCACGACCTGCAGCCCCTGGATGCCTAGCCGGCCGTCTCCCTGCGCCTCCATCGCGGTATACAACTGCTGGGCGAGGCCCAACCCCGGCAGGGCGAGCTTCATCCGGGCGGCCTCCTGCAGCGCGATCCGCATGTCTTTTAGGAAGTGTTCGACATAGAACCCGGGCTGGAGGTCGTTCGCCACGATCCGCGGGCCGTAGTTGGTCAACGACCAACTCCCCGCGGCGCCGCCAGAAACAGACTTCAGCACGGCCTGGATGTCTAACCCGGCCTTGTGAGCGTACAGCAGCGCTTCGCAGACCCCGATGATGCCCGTGGCGATCAAGGTCTGGTTGACCATCTTGGTGTGCTGCCCCGCCCCGGCCGGGCCCTGGTGGACGATGGTTTTTCCCATCGCGTCCCACAACGGGTTCAGTGCTTGGACGACCTCCGCGTCCCCGCCGATCATGATCGACAACGCTGCGTTGCGGGCGCCGACGTCTCCCCCCGACACCGGCGCATCCACGCTATGCACCCCGCGCTGGCTTGCCTTCTCGTAGATCTCCTTGGCCAGCTCCGGCTCGCTGGTCGTCATGTCGACCAGCACGCCCCCTTCGCGCAGGCGGCTCAGCGCGCCGTCCGCCCCCAGAATGACCTGCCGGACGTCCGACGGAAACCCAACGATCGAGAAGACCACGTCGGATCGCTCGGCCACCGAGGCCGGCGTGTCGGCCCACGCCGCGCCGGCGTCGAGCAGGTCCTGCGCTTTGGCCTTGGTGCGAGTGAAGAGGGTGAGCGCGTAGCCGGCCTGCTGGAGGTGCGCCGCCATGCTGCGGCCCATCACGCCTAGGCCGATCCAGCCAACGCGCGTTTGCTGTGGGTGAACCTGCGCGATCCGCATCGGTGTTACTCCGCTTGTGTCTGCGTGGTAGGTCGTTGTCTCAAGGCCCAGCGGCGGCGCGCGTCGACTGGCGCCCGGGGGCCCGGCAACCAGTCTACTAGATTTTCAGTCCAGCGACGCCAAGAAGTGCGGAGCCGTTGCTTCGGTGATCGTGACGCCCAGAAGAAAGCAGGCTTCCTGGGCGATTGCCCGAACGCCGTCGGTCGAGGTATTGGCGTCTTCAATGGAGAGCCCGAGAACCTGATTCTCAGCTTCGCACGCCCGTGACCAGACGCGCTCGACAGGGTTGAGCTCGTGGGCCCAGAGGCGAAGCGCCGAAGTCTCGCTCAACGCCCCCCGCCGAGCGGACCAACGCCCGCAGGTCGGTCGCGAAGCGGGCTCTGCACGGGCCGGCGCGGTAGGAACGCCTCAGCCCCCTCCGAGGAATGAAGAGGGTCTCTTCGAGTGCAGTGATCGCACCCGCCTTGGCCTATTGGCAGCCCCCGCGACCATCGCGGGGCTGGGCCAAGGCCCGACGCCAAGAGTGTTCACGCGGAGTGGAGCCGACGCGATTCGAACGCGCGACATCCAGCTTGCAAAGCTGGCGCTCTCCCAACTGAGCTACGGCCCCAAGGGACCCTTCAGTTTAGGCCGGAATGGGCCGGTTGCAAGCGGCGGTCCTACGCGTGAGGTTTGGCGCTTGGATCGCCCGCCGTTGTTTCCTTGCCGGAACCGGGATTTCGCCCCGGGGGCGCCTGACTGCTTCGCTGCGACGGAGCGTTGGGGCAGTTGTAGGAATTCTCCTGTGTGCCGGAGCGCGGTCGGCGGCCGACCAGCACCGCAAAAAAACTCGGGCCGCGGCTGACGGTGAACGCCAGCGCGGCCCGAGGGTTCGTGGCTCGCGCCAAACCGCTACCAGGGCTTGAGCTTCCAGCCGATGATGAAGCCGATGCCGAAGCACCACAACGCCGCGACGTCGGGGTGGTCCTTGGCGTAGGTCTTGAGGTAGGCCGCGAGGTCCTGCGCCGGTTCCATCGTGTGGGACGCCGGCGCGACGCCGCGCGGGGCAGTTGCAGTGGATTGGCTCATACTGAAGCTCCTTGGGTGGGGCTCCGATCACGATCGGAACTAGGTTTGGGTTGTTGGGACTTGGGTTATTGGTCGCCTTCGAAAAGCTGCGAGATAGAGTCCTCCGCGGCCCGCAGGTTTCGCTTTAATTCACGCTTGGTCCGGCGGAGGAGTTGGCTAGCGCCGCGGACGCGGCTCCACGCCGCGGCGCCCGCGGCAAGCGCAGCAGTGAGGCCAACGGCGGCCACGATGAACAGCGACGCCATACGGGACAGCGACGTCGCCTCGGTCAGCAGTTCCGCCAGGCCGAGCATCAACATGTGAACGGCCGCGACGCCTATCACGCCGCAAACGGCGAACACGACCAGCGATCGGCCCGCGCGTTGCCTTGCCTCACCGAAGTCGGCCTGGATCAACTCTCCCTGCAGCTTGGCGAGTTGCGTTAGGCTGCGCAGCAGGTGGGCGCGGTTGGGGCCGGAGGGGCGTCCCCTTGGCCGGCCGTTGCCCGCCGCCGGATCGGCTTGCGTTGCGAAGCGTTGCATCGAACTTTCCATGGTGGCTGACGGTTACTTCGGGCGGGGGCGGAATGATTCGGCCTCGGCGTGCAGCGCTGCGTTGTCTTCCGAACGACCGGCGAAGACGTGCCGAGCCGCCGCGGAGAGGGCCGTTCGCAACGCGAGGGCCCCGACCGTGGCCGCAACGGACGAGATCACGCCGGAGGTCGCAGCCCGCTGTGGTGCTTCGGCCGGCCGCGGGGGACAGGCCGGACGGCTTTCGGCCGCCGGCGCGCCTCTGGGGACCAGCAGGTAGCCGACCCCCGCCGCCAGCCCGAACGCTAAAAGCGGGTGGGCGCGAACGTAGGTCTTCCAGTCGAACGCGTCGGCCACCGCCTCGCGCGTCGCCTGCGCGTGGCCGGGCAGGCGGGCGCGTGTCTGGCGGAGCGCTTTCAGGATGTCGGCCCGGTCTCGCATGTCGTCCCCAAGGGTGGCGTCGCCGGCGTGCCCGGCAAGACTGGAAAGTTACGTCTGTTTACCTTCCGGAACGGCCCACCAGGCTGACAATCACGCCGATCAACACACCGGCGCCGACGGCGACCACCAGCGATTCGACCGGGCGGCGCTGGACGACGCGCTCTGCGGCGTGGAGCTGGTTGCCCATCACCTCGCTGACGTTGCCAGCGAACTCTTGTGCGTGATCGGCGGCGTACTGGGCATACTGCTGGGCGGTCGAGCGTGCGTCGTCCAACAGCTTGCTGCTAGAAGAAGAGAGCGACCGCAGGGTCTTCTCGATCTGCTCGCGGGTCTCACCGCTCTTGGTCTGCAGGTAGCCGACCAAGCGATCGACGTTGCCCTCGACCTTGCTCCAATCGTCGTCCCGGATCTCGCCCCACTGCTGCTTCACTTGTCCGCGGAGGTCGTTCCATGCGCCGTGCATCTGTTCGGTAGTCGCCATCGTTAGTTCTCCTTCGAGCCAAAACCACGCGGGAGAGTCCCGCGGTCGCTGCACAGGAAGCACATGCCGTGCCGCTCCGCGATCGCTCTGCACAATCGTGCCCTGCAAAGCAGAAACGGTGGGCGGAAGGCCGGCGCGGCGCGTTGCGAAACCCGCAAAGGAGCGATGAGGCCCCGCTGAACTGGTTGCCCGCCAATCACCCAGGGCAGAGATCGACCAACAAGTGGCGCCCGACAGGCTGTGCGAAGAGGGCGCGACGACCAGCGCCAGGAACATTTCTTCCGGCTTGCGTCTGGTACGGCAAATGCATAGAGCCACTGGCCGCGCGTGTCGCACGGCAAGGTTTTGCAGAGCGGGAACTACTCCCGACCGGCTTCACTCAATGGATGCCCAACGATGAAAGCGACGCCAAGAGATACCCGTAGCGCGAAGGTAAAGTACGCACTGCTCGGTTGGCTGATCGGGCTGCCGCTGCCGATCATCCTTATTCTGTTCTTCGTGCGCGGCTGCGACTTTTGATCGGCCCGCTAGGCGCCGATACGCTCCAGCGTGCTCGCGGCGGCGCCGCGGACGGCGTAGCTGTCGTCCCCTGCGGCCAACTCCTTCAGGGTTGGCACGGCCGCCTTGGCGTACTTGGCCCACACGCCCAGCGCTTCGGCACACTCCAAGCGGGCGAGTTCGTTCTCGCTCTTCAGCCCGGCGATCAAGTGGGGGACGCCCTTCTCGGCAACTTGGGCGTCGCCGGGGCTGATCGCGGCCAGCGCCCACGCGGCGGCAGCGGCGTCGAACGGGTCCTTGTTGCCGAGGCCGGCGGTAAGCGCTGGCTGGGCCGCCTTGGCGGCAGGGCCGATCTTACGCAGTGCGAAGATGGCGGACCTCCGCACGAACTCGTCCTTGTCGGCGACCGACTTCGCCAACGCCTCGGTGGCGGGCGCCGCGGCCGGGCCGATCTCGGCGAGCGCGAGATGGATCTGCGCCTTCGTCGCGGCGTTCGAGTCGGCCAGCGCCTTGACCAGGGCCGGCACGGCGCCGCTGGCCTTGGGGCCGAGCTGCGTGAGGACCATCACTGCCAGCGACCGCATCTCGGGTCGCTCGAGCGCCGTGCTGGCCCGCGGCACGATCGACTCGCCCAGGCTCGCCAGCGCGTCGACCACGTTGGCCAGCACTTCGGGGTCCTTATCGCCGGCTAGCGCGATTAGCGCGGGGGCGACGTCCTCCGCCGGGGCGCCGAGCGACTGCAGGCTCTTGGCAGCCGCGTTGCGGAGCGTGACGTCTTCGCTGGTCAGCCCGGCCGTCAACGCTTTGACCGCCCGTTGCATGGCCTGCTGATCGTCGGGGTGGATCTTGGCGAGCGACCAGGCCGCCATCATCTTCAGGAACTTGTTCTCGCTGTCGAGCGCCGCCTCGAGCTGGGCGTCCGCTTCTTCGGCCTCGATGGCGCCCAGCGCGTAGGCAGCGGCTACCGGGACCGTGGCGTCGTCAGACGATTCAAGCAGGGCCAGCACAGCGGGCTCTGCGGCCTTGGAGCCGGGACCGAGGCTGCCGACCGCCAGCAGGGCCTGGATCTGGAGCTTCGAGTGCTTGGTCTCTCCTAGCAGCTTGGCGAGGGAGGGGGCCGTGGACGCGGCGTCGGGGCCGATCCGTTCGATCACCGTGCAGGCCAGGTACGCCGTGTCGGGGTTATCGAGCGCGCGATTGAGCAACTCGGCGGCGTGCCCGCCGTGCGACGCGATCGATTCTAGCACGATGGCGACGACCGCTGGGTCGTCCGACTCGAGCGCCACCGCAAGCGAGTCCAGCACGCTGTCGGGGTCGGGCTGGAGCCTGCCCAGGGCGGCGATGGCGGCCCGGGTGACACGGTCGTCTTTGCTGTTCTTCACGGCCGCGGCCAGGGCGTCGAAGGTCTCATCGCTGCGGTCGCCGATCTCACCGAGCGCCACCGCGGCGTGGTACTGGATGATCGGGTCGGCGTTTGTCAGCAGCGCCCGCAGGTCGCCGGCCGCGCTGGCCGCTTCGGGGCCGTAGTCGCCGAGGGTTCGGGCGGTCCGCCAGCAGACCTTGGGGTCGGGGTCCTTCAACAACAGAATCAGCTTGGGCACCGCCACCGCAGCGGAGTCGTGGCTCTCGCCAAGGTCGTCGATCGCGGCGTAGCGGGCCTGGGCGTCGCCGGAGCTGGCGGCGGCCAGCAGCTTTTCTGTCTGGTCGTCAGCGGTCTGGCCGGCCGCCGGTTTGGCGTCCTTGGCGGCAGCGGCTGAAGACGTTGCCGCGGCGTCTTCGGCCGGTTCGTTCTTCGCAGGGGCATCCTTCGCCGCAGGAGCGTCCTTGCCGGCGGGAGCGCAAGAAACCAAGGGCAGCAACGCCCCGACCAGTGTAAAGCACAGCCAACCGCGTAGAGACGCCTTCATCAGAAATCACCTTAGAGTCAATCGGCCCGGGGCAAAGCCCGACGCCGGTAGATGGGTTTCATTTCGATCCGTAAACCAACGCAACGCCGGGTTAGCTCAGGTTGTCGTCGAGCTCTCGGTTGACCTTCAAGATAAATCGGAGCATATCGCTGAGGATTGGCCCCGGGTACTGATCCTTCTGCGCCGTGATCGCGGCCCGCCACTCCTTAGTTGCCGTGGTGGCTTCCATGTACTGCGAACCGGTGAGGGCGCCGTTGCTGGCCCGGTCTTTGAATAATTCGTCCAGCTTCTTGCGGTACTCGTCGTACGCGGGTTGCTCAAGGATCTTGGGCCAGGCGATCGCCCCGGTGCTGCGGTCGAACTCCTGCGGCGTGAGCGACTGCAGCCCGTTGCGCGCCAGGTACGCCGAGCGGCGCTGCGTCATCTGGTACTGCTCTTCCTGCTTGTGCTGCTCGTAGATGCCGCGCGTCTCCCAGAACGCGTTGACCGACTTGACCTGGTTGTCGATATGGGCCGAGCGGGCGTCCGTCATGTTGATGGCGGCTTGGGAGTTCGATAGGTTTCGCTCCCCCTGCGCCTGGATCACTCCCGCGACACCGCGCTGATAGCCTTCGGCCGCCGTCGAGGCCTGGTTCATAATGACCTGGCTGGTGGCGAACGAGGCGACCAGACTAAGGCCCAAGACGATCGCTGATTCAAAAAACCTCATCACCAACACCCTTCGCTTTCTATCGAGGATCGCCGAACCCGCCCGCTTGTAAGCAGGGCTCGGACCAAGACTTGTATGCCGCAGCACCTAGGGGGCGCCCAGAGATCGCGGCTATGCGTCGATCTGAACCGGATGCCCACACCCGAGTTTACTCTGAGGCGTTGGCCGCTGTACAGCATCAACCGGCAAATCGCCCGGAGGGCCGCATCGCACACGCGAGCGGGCCCGCCGACCGGTTAGGCCGGCGTGTCCGTCTTCTTCGCGGGGTCGCCCGCCGAACGCATCATGATGACGTCGTTGATCAGGTACACGCAGACCGGCACCGCGAGGATGAGGCCCCAAACCCCGAAGAAATAGTGCGCCACCGGCAGGATCGCCAGGCTGACCACCGGGTGGAGGTCGAGCAGCTTCCCCAAGATCCGGGGGCTGAAGACGAACGTCTCGAGAACCACCACCAGCATCACCACGCCCGAGGCCTTCATCGCCAGGCCGAGGCCGCCCCCCGGCTGGATTAGCGCGATGGCGCCGATCAACGCCCAGGCGAACAGCACCCCCAGCGTCGGCACGAGGCACAGGACGAACGCCGCCGCGGCCAGCAACGCGGCGTGCTCTACCCCGATCGCCGCCAGGCCGACCAGCAGGATCGTGGCGTTGCACAGCGCGACGCCCCCCTGAGCACGCATCGCTTGGGCGATAATGCCCCCCAGCCGCGTGAGTGCGGGAACCACCTCGTCGTAGGCGTCGCGGAGCCACGTGTCGCGCAGCCGGCGGCTCGCGACGCGGAGCGTCGGGAAGTCGATGCAGATGAAAAAGCTGAGCAGCAACGCCGAGGCGAGCCCCACCGGCAGGTTCAGCAGCGAGGCGAGGATCCCCTCGATGTAGTCGGCGCTCGGACTAGCGGGGTTGGCGTCGATCCACTGACGGGTCATCTTGGCGAGCGAGCTCGTGGCCCACCACGACTGAAACAGCCGGTGCGACTGGGCCGCTTCGAAGTCGGCCTGGAGCTCCGATTCGCTCCGCTCGCGCTTCTTCTTGGCGCCCCCCTCCAGCGCCTCTGCAAACGCAGCAGCGCCTTGCGGCCTAGCGGCCTGTAGCGAGACGAACTGATCGAACGAGTAGGGGAGCGAGTGAGGCGATTTAGCTCGCAGCGCCTCGTAGAAGGCGCGGAACTGCCTGCGGTAGGCCGCCTCGTCGACGCCGGCCGGGGTCGCGGGATGCGCGGTATCGTCCAGCCAGGCCTGCCGCAACCGCGCGAGCAGGGCGGGGTCGTGACGGGCTTTGGCCAGCAGTTCGTCCGCGCTGGGGGGCTCGTCGCCCGCCGACGACGGCCCGGCGGCGGCCGCTTCGTCCCCCAACACGTCTGCCCGGTTCGACCGGCGCACCCACTGAACGAACGCGGGGCTTGAGACCCCTTCCCCCAACACGCCGGCGCGTGCCGCGCCGGCTTGCGTCTCCGCGAGCTGGCGGTGGAACCCTCCCTCGACCCAGTCTTCGAGCTTCGGGAAGCTCAGGTACGCCTGGGTGTGCCGGCGCCCGGTGTCGCGGAACTCTCCGTAGGCCGCTTGGTAACGCTCGTCGGACGCGTCGCCGTACGTGCGGCGAAACTCGGCGGGCCCCACGACCTTCTCCATCAACTGCGCGGCCTCGCTCTCCGGGCTGAGGCGGCTGGCCCACCCGGCCAGGTGTTGGCACTCGGCCACCAGGCTGGGCATCACCAGCGCGCCCACCACCAGCAGCAGCGTGGGGCCGACCAGGAAGACCGCGAGCGTGAGCAGCCGGCGCAGGCCCGCGCTCTGCGAGCCGGGCGCAAGCCTAGCCACGCACCTGTCGACGATCGAGAGCGCCAGGTAGGAAAACAAGAAGGTCATGAAGGCGATGGCGAAGAAGTCGCGTGTCGCGTAGATCAGCAGCAGGAACAGGGCCCAGATCAGGGCCCGCTTCGCTATCCGCCCCCAGGAGGGAGAAACCCGGGGGAGGGCCGCGACGTCGGGGGCGCCGGTTCCGCCTGCGGTGCTGTGCGACTCGTTTGCCATCTCGCGCTACGCGTGCTCCGAAGGGGGCCGGTTCTTGGCGCGACGGTTGGAGTGGTCGAGGAACCATACCGCCCCGATGACCGCGGCCATGAACAGCAGCGAGAGGAGCACGATCAGCCAGAGGTACTGGTCCGCCTTGACGATGCCCAGCAGCGCCGCCAGCAGCAGGCCCCCCACCAGGGCGAAGAGCCACTCGAGGTGGACCCCCGCGAGCAGGCATCCGAGCCCCAGCAGCAACGCGGCGTTGAAGCCCGCGGCCTGGCCCGTCTCGACCCCGGCGCCGTGGATGTAGAAGTCGACCCCCAGCGCCACGGCGATCGCCAGCCAATGGAGCACCTGCTTGACGATAAGCGTGTTGCCTCCCTCGTGGCGGGCGCGGCTCCAGGCGGTGGCGATACAGAGGACGCCGAACAACGGGACCAGCGAGATCCAGTAGTTCAGCGCGTAGGCGTGCTCGGTGGTGGTCAGGCCGATCCCCAGCAGCGACAACAACACCATCAGGACCGCGGCCGAGAGTGAGAACTTCCACGAGCGGTGGATCGCGAAGCGGCGTTTCTTCTCGCCCGCGGACCCCGGGTGCGTCGACGCGGGGTCGGCCGATGTGGGGGCGGTTTGGTTTGGCGTTTGCTGGGGGTCGGCCATGCCTGATCTCTTTGCGGGGCGTGCGTTGCTGTTCGGATCGGTGGAGCCCGTCGCGTTTTCGCCGAGCGTCTGGCCTGCTTTCTATCGGATGTCCAGCGAGACCGCGAGGATCGCCGCTCGTCTAGCCGGCAATGCCCGGGAAGAGCTTCAGCAGCCCCGAGTGGATCAGTTCGACGGCGATCGCGGCGACCAGGATCCCCGACACCCGCGTCGACACCTCGATGCCGGTCTCTCCCATCACCCGGCGGAGCCACTCGGCCATCCGCAGCGCGAGCCAGGTCGCCAGACCGACCACGACGATGATCCCCGCCAAGATCGCGTAGTCGACCGGCGAGCAGCCCTCGTCCGTCGGGCCCTTGCTGGCGTAGACGATGACGCTGCTGATCGGCCCCGGCCCGGCCAGCAGCGGGATAGCCAGCGGCACCAGCGCGAAGTGCGAATCGCTGTCGGGCGACGCCCCCGCGCCCGGGTCGGGCTGCGCGATCTTGCCGGTGATCATCTGCAGGGCGAACAAGAAGATGATGATCCCCCCCGCGACGGTGAACGCGCCGATGCCGATCCCCAACAACGCCAGCAGGCCCCGGCCGATGAACAGCGCGACCAACAGGATCACCGTGACGCCGATCGCCGCGGTGCTGGCCATCTTTTTCCGCTGGGCCTGCGACACAGACTGTGTCCGCGCCAGAAACACCGGGACCCCTTCCAGCGGATTCACGAGCACGTAAATCGCGATGAAGATCTTGAGGAAGACGGTCGCTTCGGCCACTCGATTCGCTCCTCTTGCTCGGCTACCGCGGTGTCCGCGGGTTTGCCGTCAGGGGGTGGGAAGGCGCGGGGGCCGTCGGGGCCCCTACTAGCACCAATGTAATTGGGCGCGCGACGCATTGCTCGGCGTCGGCCCCGGGGGCGCCGCTGGCGGCTGAGGGGCCACTGCCGGGGGGTGATGGTCCCACGCGACCCTCACGGCGCCACGCCGCCCCCGGCCGGTTCTTCCGAACAACCGGCACGCTTTGCCATTTTGGTCCGCGGAGAACGCCGTGCGGGCCGCTTGTGGGGCGGCGTGCGCCCCGGAATTTCCGATAGAAACGATAGCCGGCGTTGTGCCGGGGATGCACGCCGGGGAGGTCGCATGGAACGTAGGGGGGCGAGCGGTTCGGGGATTCCCCTCCGGCACGCGCGTGCCCGCGGGCGATGGGGCGGCGCCGTCTGCGGCGTGGCCGCGGCGCTGCTGTTGGCGACCAGTGGATGCACCTCGCTCCCCCAGTGGCTGAGCAACGGCCTGAAGGTCGGCCCCAACTACTGCAAGCCCGCGGCGCCCATCGAGTCGCAGTGGATCGACTTTGAGCGCGACCCCCGCGTCAGCGAGGCGCCAGCCGACCTGAGCGCCTGGTGGACCATCTTCAACGACCCGGTCCTCGACGGCCTCATCGAGACCGCGGCCCAGCAGAACCTTACGCTCCGCGAGGCCGGCACGCGGATCTTGCAGGGCCAGGCGGTCCGCGGGATCGCCGCGGGCAACCTGTTCCCGCAGGCGCAGCAAGCGTACGGCGGCTACGACCGCGTGCAGGCCAGCCGCACCATCGCCAACTCCCCGCCAGACAAGCACTTCGATGTGTGGACCGGGGGCTTCAATCTTTCTTGGGAGCTCGACTTCTGGGGTCGCTACCGCCGGGCGTTGGAGTCGGCCGACGCCGTGCTCGACTCGACGATCGAGGGGTACGACAACGTGCTGGTGCTGCTGCTCTCCGACGTAGCGACGACCTACGTGCAGATCCGGACGCTGCAGGAAGAGCTGCGGCTTCTGAACGAGAACGTCGCCTACCAGCAGGAGTCGTACCGGATCGCCTCGGTCCAGTTTGACGCCGGGCAGGCCAACGCCGCGGACACGCTGCAAACCCGCAACAACATCGAACAGACGCAGGCGCTCATCCCCCCGCTGGAGGCCGCGCTGCGGCAGGCCAACAACGCGCTGTGCGTGCTGCTGGGGATCCCGCCGCGGGACCTGCTGCCCGAACTCGGCGAGGGCGTCATCCCCGTAGCGCCCCCCAACGTGGCGCTGGGCATCCCCGCCGAGCTGCTCAGGCGTCGGCCCGACATCCGTCAGGCGGAGCGCTTGGTCGCGGCGCAGAGCGCCCAGATCGGGGTCGCCGAGTCCGAGCTCTACCCCCACTTCGCCATCAACGGCGCGCTGCAGTGGCAGTCGAAGAACCTCAGCGACTTGTTCACCCCGGCCAGTGTCGGCGGATCGGTGGGGCCGTCGTTTGTGTGGAACATCCTCAACTACGGGCGGATCCGCAACTCGATCGTCCAGCAAGAGGCGCTGTTCGAGCAGGCCGCCTACGCCTACCAGAGCACGGTGCTGGGCGCGCAGCGAGAAGCAGAAGACGCCATCGTGGGGTTCCTCAAGGCGCAGGAGCAAGCCGAGAGCCTGACCCTGGCGGTGCGCGACATCCGAGAACTCAACCAAGTGCTGCTGACCCAGGCCAACGCCGGCGCCACGGACTTCGACCGCGTGTTTGTGGTCCAGGCCCAAGCGACCGCGCAGATGGACAACCTGGCGACCAGCCGGGGGTCGATCGCGCTCAATCTGATCCGCATCTACCGGGCCCTGGGGGGCGGGTGGCAGATCCGCTTGCTGCCGCCACCAACGGGTCCGGAGCTGGTCGCGGCGCCGTTGGTGAACCCGATGGAGGCCGGCGTCGAACCGACCGAGCCGGCGCCCCCAACGCCCGACGCAGAGCCGATACCGCCCCCAGGAGGCGCCCTGTGAACCCCGAGCCAACACGTCGACCCATGGGTCGTCTACGCGATGCCGCCGGCGGAGCGCTGCTTGCGCTGCTGATTGCCTCGTACGCCCCGGCCCAGGGGCCGCAGGGGGAGTGCCCCCCCGCGCTGCCCGGTTGCTGCCCAGACGACTACTGTGCGAAGCCGCTTCCCTGCCTGACGCCCCCGGCGCTCACCTGCCAGAGCGGCTGCTACTGCCCGAAGCCGGCGCCCTGCTTGGGGTCCCCTGCCCTGTCGTGCGACGGCGGCTACTGCCGCAAGCCTTGGCCCTGCCTCTGCTGGCCAGCGCCCTTGGCGCCGTATCGGTGCGGGGGTTGCTCGCCGGGCGGACTCCCCGGCAGCGGCGCGGAGCGTGTGCGGTCAGGTACCGGGGATCGGCAGGTAGTAGAGCCACTTCTTCATGCGGATGGTGACCTTACTGATCATCGCCAGCGACTTGCCCCAGTCGGTGTAGATAGCGACCGAGCCGGCGGACCCCATCTCTAGCTCATCGACCGACACGCCCGGGTCGAGCCGGATCTTCACCGCAAGCACGCCGGGCGAACCCACCTGCGCCGCCGACGGCAGCTTTCCGCCCGTAGTGAACTGGCCCTCGCCGCTCGCCTGGATCACGGTGTCTACCTCGCCCCGGTACAGCACGCCCGGCCGGCTCTTGAACGCGAGCTCCACCGGCTGATTGGGTTCGACATGCACCAGCATCTGCGCCGGGAACGCGGCCACGATGGACGTCTGTGTGGTGTCGATGAACGTGCCCGCGGCCGCGAACGGCATCGCCGTGACGAAGGTCCCTTCGCGGATCTGCCAGTCGGTGATGAACCCGTCGGCCGGCGCGCGGACCGTGCACTGCTCCAGGTTGAACCGCGCCGACGCGAGCTGAGCCTCGGCGACGCCGACGCTGTCCTGGGCCGTGGCGAGCGCCGCCCGCGACTGGCTCTCGTTGCCGCGGGCCTGCGCCAGCTTGGCCTGCGACGCCTCGTACTGCTGCTGCGCTTCGACCAGCTTGAGCTTGGCGATCGCCTGCGGGTTCGCCTTGTTGATGGCCTCGGCGACCTGGGCCGCGGCCTTGTCGGCAGTGACGCCCGCCTGGGCCGCGTTGACGCTCGCCTCGGCGACCTGGATGCCGGCCTGGAGCTGAACGATATTGCTCTTCACGGACCGCAGCTGCGCCTCGGCCTGGTCGACCGCGTACTGGTAGGGGGTGGGGTCGACCTTGTAGAGGACGTCTCCCTTGTGCAGAGGCGTGTTTGGTAGCGCGGGGATGCTGACAACCTGCCCCTTCACGTACGGCACGATCGGCACCACGTAGCGGCTCACGACCGCCTTGGTGGAGATGGGGGCGGCGATCGTCCACAGCACGACGATCGTCCCCAGCATCAACACGCCTGAGGTGATGGTGAGGGCGACCGGCCAAGGGGTCGGCTTCACCTTCAGGACACGGAACACCACGACAACGACCGCGGTATAGATGATGGTGAGGAAGGCGATCATTGTGCCGGCCGCCCCTCGCTAGCCGGAACGCCGCCGGTCGGGCCACTGTAGGCCCAGACGAGCGCCAGCGGCCACAACGCGCCCAGGGTGACCAGGCTGATCCAGCTCGCTACGTTGATCGCCGACGCGTTGGGGTGGTTGCGGCTCTTGGCCACCGCGCCCGGCAGAGAGCCCAGCAGGACGATGATGGTCACCCCCGTGGCCAGCAGCACGGCCAGCACCACAAAGGCGAAGTAGTCGAAGGCGTCCATACGCGGGGTCTGATCGGGATCGCAAGGCCGGTCGGCAGGGTCGTCTACTAGTCTACGCCCCGTGCAACCACAGGCGGGCAGCAGCGCCGGGCCGCATGGCGCCTCGCCAGTAGGAACGCCACGGTCTTAACGGATGCGCCGATGGATCCGCTGCGGTGCGGCGCGGGACGCCGCCGCCGGGCTCAGCGGGCCAGCACCGTCTCGACCTCGAGCCAACCGTCGGCCGACTGCACGCGTTGCAGTTCCAGCGGCCCGTACGCGGGGTCGATCCCGTCGATTACGAGTCGCCGGTCGCTGATCTTGATCTCCGGCGGCAGGTCTCGCTTCAGGCGGTTCCGCAGCACGCGGCGGATCGTGACTTCTTGTCCGTAGTGACGGGGCTCTGGTCGTGAGGCGAGGTCGGGAGCGGCGACGATTGCCTCGCCTATCTGCCGAGCCACGAGCCGATCGGCCTCCAGGATAATCTCGTACGTGAGGCCGATGTCCATTGCCGGATAGAATCGCTCGTCATAGATGATATTGTCGCTGTGGATCGAGACCTCCGCACGCCCTTCTAAAAAGCGAACCTCGATCGGACGCCGGTAGGTCATCACGATCGAGATGTCCGACTCATCCTCTGGCTTTCGAGGTTTCGTCTCGGTCGGCACTTCCGCTTCGCCCCCGAAGTTCTCGAGTTGCGATTCAAGCTCGGAGACCTTAAGCGTGTCGCCCCCGATGTAGCCTTCGGCGTAGTTCACCAGCAGCGACTCGTGCACGCGGGCAGAGATGGGCGCTCCGGACGGCGGGCTGGGGGGCCCGGCCGGCGCCCCGAGCTGTGTCGCGGTGGCCAGCTCGACGGTCGCCCACAGGCTCGACGCGTCGGTCCGCAACCACGTGTTGTCGGGCCACATGCCGCGCGCGATCAATGGGCGCCGCAGCTCTCGCTGGAACTCTTCCCAGTCCTCGGCGAGTTGCTCCGTGACTTCCTGGTCGATCTCTTCGTGAAGCTGCTGCTGCGCGTCTCGGGTGATCCGCTGGCTGCCGCTGGCGCGTTGCTCGTTGGCTTGCTTCACGGCGACGCGTTTCACCAACCGGTCGAGCAGGCCGTTGAACTTCGAGCAGGCGCCGTCCACCTGCATGCAGGTCCCGCCGCTCGACTGGGTCGGGCTCACCACGTAGCGGTCGGCGGTGACCTCGACCCGGGTGTAGCCCTCCAGGTTCGTCTGGGCGCGGGTGAACACCGTGGCGGGGCCCTTGGACGCCCGGCTGCTCAGCGGCATCACCATGTGCGATCGCAGCATTAGGACCGCCTGCGTGTCATTGGGCTGCGGCGCCACCTCGACCGTCACGTTGGCCTGACCCCGCGAACGCACCGTGGCGCCCGAGACGTGGCTGACGTCGCTGACGGGCTCCGGCGCCGGCTGGTCGAGGTAGGCCGTGAGCAGGTCTTCCCTCGCCCGCACCAACAGGTTGGGCCGCGACAACCCGGACCGCGTCTGCGCGGCAAGCGCCGCCGCCTGACCACGTTGGTGGAGCCACAAGAGCGCGTCGGCGACGCGCGTCCGCTGCTCGCGCGACAAGCTGTCGGACGCCGCGTCCTGCTGGAGCAGCGCGACGTTGACCGCGAACTCCTCGGGCGACGCCTGCGCGGCGCGCAGCTTCGTTAAATAGTCCATCACCACGGCACGGGCGGCCAGCAACGGCGGGCGTTCTAGCCCCGGGTCTCCTTGATAGAACGGCCTCAGGGCGCCCTGCACGGCTCCGGCCGACGCGGGGGGCGTTTCGGCGAGCTTCTGCTGCAGCCCGGCGAGCCCGAGGTACTCGATCCACTGCGCGCCGTTGGTCCCCTGCTGCGCCAGCGTGTCACGCAGCGATTGAACACCTTGCAGCGCCGCGGCCCTGGCCGACTCGACTTCGGCCGGCGACGCAGCGATGAGGCCGCTCTGCGGCTCGGCGTAAGATGGCGTTGCGTGCGCTGCAAACAGCGTCAGGCAGAGGCAGACAGCGATCGGTTGAGCGGGGTGCGGCAGGTTCATCGTTGCGTGGCACAGGAGGGCATGGGGAACGTGACGTTACTTCGACGGGCCCGCGTCTGGCGCCAGCAGGGCCCCCTCGAACACCCAACCGCTGGGGTGCAGCCTCCCTTGCAGGCAGTCGACGCCCAGGTAGGGCGCCACGAGGCTGTAGTCGGGGAGCAGCGCATAGTCGGGGCCGCCGGCGGACTGCTCTGATTCTTGGGCCGCCAGCCGAGCGACGGAAGCATAGATGGACTCGGCGTCGTCCAACTTATCCTGCCGCGCCAACTCGTAGGTGACGTGCAGGTCGAGGTAGAGCCGAGAGACAACCCGCAGGCAGCCTTGCTCGCCGACGTTCTCGAGCAACCACTCGGTCGCCGCTCGGATGTCGTCGGCGTCGGCCAGGCGGGTCGCCTGCCCGCTCGAACCCAGCAGCGTCCGCACGACGTCGAAGTTCGTGGCGACCACCAAGTGTCCGTTCGCGACCGTCAGGCCGGTGGTGGTGAAGCGGACCGCCTGCAGATCAGCCCGCTGTGGCACGCCGACGCGCCACAGGGCGTGCGGCCTGCCGGGAAAAGGCACGCGGCGGACCGTGGGGTCGCCCACCACAAGCGCCTCGACGGCTTCGGCCACTGCTTCCTCGTCGTCTACCTGCACCAGCAGCGAGTCGCAGTCGCTCTTGGGGCCGACCGGCAGCAGTTGTTGCTTGACGACGTGAACGCGCGGCCCCAGGTGCTCGAACAAGTCTCCCTGGAGATCGACACCCGGGCCGTCGTCGGCCTGGAGGTCGACCAGGATGTCGTTGAAGGTTCCTTCGATGCCGTCTCCGGCGACCTCGTCGAACAACACCCCTAGGTTGGGGACGATCTGCGTGAGGTCCCAGTACGTGGTCAGGAATGAGATCGAGTCGGCGGGGATCCAATCGGGGGGCTGGGGGAGCTCCGCGTCGAACAGGCGGACCATCTTCATCGAGCTGCGCAGCGGCGTCTGCAGCAGCACACCCAGGCGGTAGCTCAGGTCAACGCCCGACCCGTTCCATTCGACCCAGCCGCTGAGGCCGCGGATCGCGTCGTAGCCGTGCTTGGCGGCCTCTTCTCTGGGGGTCAGCTTGCCGGCCTCGTCGTCGATCGCGTCGCGGTCGTCGAGCACCTCGAGCATCGTCACCAGGTCGACGTAGAACCGCATTGATGGCGACGCGTTGGGCTGCTGCCGGGCCGCCATGAGGCCGCTTTCGGTGAACGACGCTTCTTCGCCCAGGCCCCCGGCCGGCGCCGCCGCGGCGGCCCGCTGGCTGAGCGTCGCGGCCAGGCCGGCGTGGTTGGCAGAGATCAAGTAGTCGGGGCCCAGCACGTAGATCACCAGCTCGCCCGAGGGGCGGCGGTAGGCTTGCGCATCTGCGCCGTCGATCGTGGTCGGCTGGGCGCCCTCGGCGAGCAGCCGCCGGCGTGCGTCGGCCAGCACCCGGTCGACCGCGGGCGACGCGCGGTCTACCGCCACGTACAACGCGAGCCCCGCGTCCTCGCCCGGGTACTCAACCACGGCGCCGGCCGCTTCGCCGGCGGCGACTTCGATCAGCTCTTGCCAGCGCAGCCCGCTGGCGTGTTCCAGCCCGTCTAGCGGCGACGCCTTGGCGCGACGCACCGAGTCCAGGAACGGCCCGAGCGCGGGGTCGGCGCCCAAGCGGCCCAGCGAGCTCGCGGTGAAGGCCTGGTTCACCTCCGCCAGCCCCGCGGTCGAGATCCAACCGCACGTCGTGCTGGGGAAGACCCGCTCGCTCGGGGGCGCCGCTAGCGCGGCAGGCGCGGCGGAAGCCAGCGCCCAGGCGAGTATGTACAGCGGTAGAGGCGTTTGCATCTGCTTGAGATCGTGCTAGAAGGCGGCGTCACAGGTGCGAGCAGACGAACAAGAAAGCGGGCGATCCGGGAACCCGACGACAAGAACGCGCGTTGATCCTAATTCGTTGCGGCGCGGTCCTCCAGAAAAAACTGGGAATTCTTCCAAGGACTCCGCGTATCGCCTACTCTTTGGCCGGCAGCTCCGCCAGGTACGCTTCGGCCATGGACCGCAGCCAGTCCGGCACGTCCTGCTGCTGCAGGGCGTACTCCAAGTTGAACCGCGTGGCGAGCGATTTGCCCTTCCGCATATCGGCACGCCCGAACACGAGCCCCATGCCCGCCTTGAGCGGCGCCGACAGCTCTGGATTGGCGCGCAGCCGGTTCCACCCCTCGCTCTCGCGGTTGGATCGCCAGAGGTTGAAGATCGATTTCATGTCTTCCGCGCCGATCGCCCGCTTGCGGTAGCCCTCGATCAAGTCGCCGAAGTTGGAAACCGCGAACCCCCAGAACTCTTCCGGCAGCGTCTCGCCCTGAAAGGTCGATTCCAGCAACGCGTGGGTGAAGAACGAAGCGGCGAACGCCTCGGCCGCGACCTGAGAAGGGACCGCGCGGAAGGCCGACGCTTCGGCCGTGACGCGGTACCTTGGGTCGGTGTGGCAGGCCAGCAGCGCGCGCCGGACCACGTCTTGGTCGACCGTCTCCAGGACGTTCCTGAGGGCCACCGTGCCGAGGCTCATGCCGCCGACGTAGACGTCGAGCAATTGGTCGATGTCCGCGGCCTTGAGCGCGTCGGTCCAGCAGAGCAAGATCGCGTCGTTGTCGATCGACTCGGTGAGCATCGCCGACTCGACGCCGGTCGCGGAGGCGATGTTGGAGAAGTCGGGCGCCGGTCCGCGCCAATTCTGCAGCAGCCCGGAACGCCAGACCCGCATCGCCTCGGCGTCGGCGCCTTGCCGCTGGTGCAGCACGCCGCGCATCAACGCGGCGAGCGCCACGTGGGCGTGCTGGGTTTGTTGCGGGTCGTAGCCGTCGAGGAACGCATCGAGGTCCGCGGCCGCCGCGTCTGGCTGGCCGAGGGCCAGCCAGACGCGGGCGCGGTCCAGCAGCAGCGGGAGCCTGCCGGGCAGCGGCTGCCCCCCCATCGCCAGCAGCTCGCTCTTGATCACCTCTTGCGCAACGTCCAGCCGATTGAGCACGATGTAGTTGTGCACCAGGTCGCTGACGATCAGCACGCGTTCGAGCTCCGACATCCCCTCGGGCTGACGGAGCAGCTCGGTGAGCAGCTTGGCCGCCTCCTGGTAGCGCCCGTTGACGTGGTGGGTCTGCGCGAGCCGGAGCTGGGTGCTGCGGACATCGGCCGGCGCGGCGCCCCACAGGGCCTGCAGGCTCAGCGCAAGCTCCAGGTCGCTGCTGTCGTCCTGCGAGCCGATAGCGAGCTGTCCGGCGTGCCCCGATTGCTGGAGGAACGCCAGCAGGTTGCGGCGGTCCTGCTCGGGGATGAACTGGGCATTGGCGCGGATCTCGTCGGCAGAATCCTCGATCCGCAGGTTGGCCTCTTCGAGGTCGCCGTGCTCCAGCAGCGACACCGTTAGCCGGAGCACGGCAAACACCTCCCACCGCAACGCGTCGGGGCTGATATTCGGGTCGGGGTTGTCTACGATCGCACGCAGCGCCGGGAGGTAGCTGGGGTAGTCGGTGACCTCCAGGCACACGGCCCGCTTGTAAGCGGCCTCGACGCCGTCGATCTCGGCGTACGCCCGCTCTGCGTCGACCAGCCGCCCGGCGGCGTACAACCGGTCTGCTTCTTCCATGGGGGAAGGCTCTTGCGGCGGCGCCTGCTTGTAGCTGACTTGCAGCAGGCTCAGCGCCGCGCCGGGGGGCCACATCAGCGAGATCGCGTCCGGCGTCGCGCTGGGCGTGTAGAAGGGGTCCTCGATCGCGATCCGCTGCGACCCGTTGAACTCGAGCTGCAGCCGGTCGCCGTCCCGCTGGGCGCGCAGCGTGATCGGCCCGTCCGGCGCCCGGACGCGTGCAGAGCTCAGCAGCGAGTTGTCCCTGCGGACGTGCATCATCAGCTCGGCCGAGTCGGCAAGCGGGGGCAGCTTCTTGAAGGCGCGTGCAGAGCGATCGCGAGAGTCGAACTGGGGCGAGGTGACCAGGAAGTCGTAGCGGACGCCCAGGTCTGTCTCGAAGGTCAGCCCGACGGCGCTCGCCTGCCGCCACCCCGCTTCCAGCGTGGCGGTAACCGCCGTGTCGCCCGCTTGCCCGCCCCCCTCTACCTTGATCGGCACCGGCGCCGCGTACCGGCGGGCCTCGGGCCCGGCGCCTTCCTGGAGCCTACGCGTCGGGAGTCCCCTCTCGTTAACGGAAACCAGTTCGGCCGGCGCCGCGCCCTGAGGGAGCCGCTGCGACGCCGTGGGCGACCCCGCGGCGTAGTCGACCAGCGTGTTCCAGTCGGCGCGGCGCAGGGCCAGCGCGTCGTTTAGCGCCGGCGCCTGCGCCCGGAACGCGTCGGAGCCGTGCCGCGAGAACAGCGACTGGTACGACGCCAGGCTCGCCTGGAAGCGCTCGGCAGCGTCGCTGTCGATGCGGGGCGCCTCGAGCTGGGCGCGGAGGTCGTCGCCGACCAGCGACGCGACCCGGCCCTCGTACTCCTGCTGCTTCGCCCCGCTCGCCGACGCCAGGCTCAACAGGCGGTCGACGTTGGCCTCGGTCGGGGGTTCAAAGAACAGCCCCAGCATCGCTTGCTGGTCGCGCACACGGTCTTGGGCGCGGCCGATCATCACCGCGCTGGCGGCGCCGATCAGCACGATCGCCGCCAGGGCCGCGGCGGCGGCCCGCGCCAGCGCCTTGTGGCGCCGCGCCCACCGCCCGACGAGCTGCGGCAGCGACTCACGGTCGGCGGAGACCGGCTCGTCCGCCATCCAGCGCTCGACGTCGCGGGCCAAGTCCGCGGCGGAGCCGTAGCGGTCCGCCGGGTTGAGCGCCATCGCCTTGCCGCACACCGCCGCCAGCGGCTTGGGGACGCGTGGGTTCACCACGCGCGGCGGGGTCACCTCGCCGCGGATCGCGCGTTCCAGCACGGAGCGGTTGCTCCCGCCCCCGTCGCGGTCGGTCAGCGGCGCTGTGCCGGTGAGCAGGTGGTAGAGCGTGGCGCCCAGGCTGTAGATGTCGCTCGCCTCGCCGACCGCTTGCAGCCGGCCGGCCGCTTGTTCGGGCGACATGTAGCAGGGGGTGCCGATCACGGCGCCGTCGAGCGTCTCGACCCCCACCACGCTGCTCGAAGCCGTCGTAGCGGCCGGATCATCCGCGGCGTCGTCGGACTGCTTCGCGAGCCCCCAGTCGACCACGAGAGTCTCGCCGTACTCGCCCGACATGATGTTGGCCGGCTTGAGGTCGCGGTGGACCACCCCCTGCTGGTGCGCGTACTGGATCGCGTCGCAGACTGCACGAAACCGCTCCAGCAACTGACGCAGCCTCAATTGGTGATCGCGCGAACGCACCCCCGCTTCGCTGTGGTAGTCCCGGATGTCGTCCAGCAGGCTCCGGCCGCGCAGCATCCGCATGGCGTAGTACGGGCGGCCGTCTGCGAAGTAGCCCATGCCGTACACCGGCACGATGCCCGGGTGCTCGAGCCGGCCGGTGATGGACGCCTCGCGGAGGAAGCGGACGCGGCTCGCCTGGTCGTCTGCGTGGTGGTCCAGCAACTCTTTGAGCGCTACTTCGCGCCCCAGCTCGCGGTCTTCTGCCAGAGACACCCGGCCCAACCCACCCTGGGCGTGGGCCCGGATCCGCCGGAACCGCAGCGGGGATTCGCTCGCCGCGGGCCGCGACACGGCTGCCGCCGCCGGCGGCTGGGTCCGCAACGGATCGTGCGCGGGGTTGGGTCCGACGGTAGCCGTATCCATGTCGGGCGCCGTCGACGGGGCGGCCGGGGCGGGAGACGCCGCAGCGGCGATCGCGGCCAGGGCGACGTCCACGCTCCCGCCGGCCGATTCGATGTGGCACTCCACCAGCCGGTGCAGGGCCGCGGCGGCGTTTGCCGACAGGCTCCCGCGGTCGACCAACCAGTCTGCCGCCGAGTCGCCGCCGTCGCCCACACCCGACCGCACGCCGCTGGCCGTCGCGGCGTCAATCAAGCCGCAGCGGACCGCCAGCTCGACAAAGAGCTGGCCGCGGGGGTCACAGGTTTGAGGCATACCGACGGGCCCTGTCGAAGCGCCAGAAAACGATGCGATCGAACCACGCCAAACGATAACGCCCTGCACGACGACTTTCAAATCACCGCCCGAAGCGACGGGCTACTTCGACCCCAGCTCCCAGACGGGGTCGAACCTGGGGTCGGGCGACTGCAACGCGTCGACGACGCGCGAGAGCAGCCGCAGGGCGGGCAGGTCGTCCGGGAATTCGGCCAGCAGTTGGCCGAGCCGGGCGATCGCCGAGCGCAGGTCGCCTGCGGCGCAGTCTTCCAGCGCCGCCTCGTGCCTGCCGGCCAGGTCGCGCCAGGCGGGGGTCGCCTCGCAGGGGGCCTCGTACAGCGTGACGGGTCGGCTGATGTTGTTCACGCGCACCTCGCACAGCCGGCGCCTCGGCAGCTCGCGGGGCAGCTTCGCCGCGGTTGTCTCGGAGAGCAGCAGGTCGGCGCCCAACGGGCGGGCCGCGCCCTGCACGCGGCTCGCCAGGTTGACCGTGTTGCCCTGCGGGCCGTACTTGAACTTGTGCCGGGAGCCGACGTTCCCCACCCGCGCCAAGCCGGTGTTGACGCCGATGCCGAGCCTGGTGGCGTGGCCGATCTGGCCCTCCCAGCGCTGGCTCAGCTCCGGAAGGGCGCGGAGCATGGCGACCGCGGCGCGGTACGCCCGTTGGGCGTGGTCGGGCTGCACGGCGGGGGCGCCCCACATGGCCATGACCTGATCCCCCTGGTAATCGACCAGCACCCCGTCTTCGGCGAGCACGCAGTCTGAGAGCGTCCCCATCACGTCGTAGGTCCACGCCAACGACTGGGTCGGACCGATCTTCTCGGCGATGCTCGAGTAGGAGCGGATGTCGGCGAAGACGATCGTCACCTCCGCGTCGCGGCCCGCCAGCAGGTTGGGGTCCCCCTCGAGCTGGCGCGCCAACTCGGGGGTAAAGAACTGCTCGAACTTCACCCGGGCCGCCACGGCCGCCTTCTCTTGCTCCATCCGCGCCAAGCCGGCCGCCACGCCCGAGGCGAGCAGCTCAACCAGCATCGCCTCGAGCTCCGGGATGTCTGGTCCGGCCTCGGCGTCTTCGGCCGCGCCGCGTTTTTCACCGTACAGGGCGCCCACCACCCGACCCTCGGCGTCGAGGATCGGCGCCGCGACCATCGCGATCACGTCTTCCTGTGTCGCCTCTCCCCCAAAGGGGCTCTGCCCCGGCTGGTAGCGGAAGGTCGACTTCTCGATCCGCGAGCGTTCGAGCATCCGGTGGCTCGGCGCCCAAGAATCGGGGTTGGCCTGCCCAGTCGCGAAGTGCGCCGTCGCCACGCGCCACCCATCGGGCGACCAGCGCAGCACCGCCGCGACGTCGAGCCCCACGATCGACGCGGCGCTCTGCGCGGCGCGCTTCAAGAAGTCGGGGCTAGAGGCGGCGCTCTGGAAGACGTCCATCGTGGCCCGCAGCCAGCCGACGAGCTCATCGCGTTGACGGTCGTCCCGGCTGGAGCCCAGCAGGTCGCGGAACCGCTTGGGCCCGCTGACCGGCTGGCCGGGCGCCATCGTGGGCCGGCCCAGGCTCGCCAGCCCGTCGTCGCGCGTCGCGGCCTCGATCCGGACGACCCGGCTCCCGACCGCGAACACCACCGGCAACGACGCCGTGAACGTCTGGCCGGGGCCCAGCAGCGGGCCGTCCTGCACGCGCACCTCGGCGTTGCTGCTGGTGTTGCCCAGCGAGACCGCCCCCGGCGCGTCGAACGCAACGCGGGCGTGCTGCCGAGAGACGCTGGTGTCCTCCAACGCGGCGATCACCACCCGCGCGCCCCCGGGCGCCGTGCCGATGTGGTAGGGGGGCGGGTCGTCGCGACGCTGCCGGCCGATCTCGATCGCCCCGGTCGACGCCAAGACATGAGTGAACACAAGCCGGCCCGCCTCGAACACCTTCAGTTGCTTCTCCGGCGTCACCCCTGGGCTCCTCGGGCCGTGCTGCGGTTCTTGGGCGTCGTGCCGACGCCGCGGTCATGGTGGTGGTTGGCAGCGGCGGCGTTTGTGGCGGCGGTCAGGACGACGCCTCGCGCTTGGCGCGGTTGTGGTCCCGCAGGAAGTCCCGCAGTTCCTCGCCAAACTCCTTGGCCGTGGCGTAGCGGTCGTCACGGTTCTCGGCCAGCGCCTTCATGATGATGTGTTCGAGCGCCTGATTGAAGCCGGGCCGCACGTCGCTGGGCTTGCGGGCGTGCCCCTCGGCGATCTGGCGGATCGTCTGCCAGCGGTCCTGGTGGTTCACCTTGTGCGGGTGCCGGCGCACCAGCATCACGTAGAGGATGATCCCCAGCGCGTAGATGTCCGCCCGGCCGTCGAGGGAGTCGTTCTCTCCCCGCGCCTGCTCGGGCGACATGAACAGCGGCGTGCCGATCACGCTGCCGTCCATCGAATTGACCGCCGATTCGGCGTCGCTGGTCTTGAACATCGAGCGGGCGAGACCGAAGTCCACCAGCTTCGGCTTGCCGTCTTCGGTCATCATTATGTTCGACGGCTTCAGGTCGCGGTGGATCACCCCCTGCTTGTGGGCGTGGTCGAGCGCCATGCAGACCTTGGCGATCAGGTAGATCAAGATCCCCGGGTTCGGCTTGTTCTGCTTCACGTGGCTCTCCAGCGTGCCCCCGCGGAGGATCTCCATGGCGTAGTAGCCCAGCTTCTTGTCGACGCGGCTGTCGTAGATCTTGGCGATGTTCGGGTGGTCGAGCTTCTCCATCAGCTCTACCTCGCGGGCGAACCGGCCGAAGACGTCGTCGGTCGCCAGGTCGATGCGGATGATCTTCAGCGCCACCGCCTCGTGCGACTGGCGCCGCGTCGCCTCCCACACCGTGGCGAACACCCCCTTGCCCAGCATCCGCTGGATGTCGTACCCGTCGATGCGGGGCACCGCCCACTCCTTCGGCGGCACCAGTTTGACGATCCGTTCGGCCGCGGCGATGCGGCTCCTGAGCACGGCGGGCTCGATCGGCTTGGTCAGGTAGTCGTCGGCGCCGGCGTCCAGCCCGGCCACCATGTCTTCCTGCGCGTCGCGGCTGGTGAGCATCACCACGTAGGTAAAGGGGTGCTCGGCGTTGCGCTTCACGCGCCGGCACAGCTCGATGCCGTCGATGCCCGGCATCTGCCAATCGAGGATCGCCAGCCGCGGCGCGTCTTCGCGCTGCAGCACCTCCCAGGCCTGTGTGCCATCCTCGGCCACGACCGCTTCGTGCCCCCAATTCTCCACGTTGCGCGCCAGCATGCTGCGCCACAGGGGGTTGTCTTCCGCGACAAGTATTTTCATCGCCACGCTCCTTGCAAAACGAGCGTAAACGCTTCCACCTTCCGCCCGCTATGCGACTTCACGACGTCCGCAAGACGGTGTGGTCGCTCAGCACGTAACGCTACCATATTCCCAAAGGCCGGCACCACTACTTTCGGCATTCCTGTAAGTTTTGTGTCGCCGCAGCAAGGACGGCGACCGGTGATAGCGCGCGGGCCAGCGGCCGGCCCTGGGGTTGCTCGCACGGGCCGCGGTTTCTGCCTATACTCGGCCACGCACGCCAGACCGTCCCCCGGAGTCCCTGTTTTGTCCTCGCCCAACCGATTGCGCGGCTTTACGCTTGTTGAACTGTTGGTCGTGATCGCGATCATCGGGGTGCTGGTGGCGATGCTGCTGCCCGCGGTGCAGGCGGCGCGCGAAGCCGCCAGACGCAGCGCCTGCCAGAGCAACCTCCGCCAACTGGGGGTCGCGATGCAGCTACACCACGACGCGCACGGGCGGCTGCCTTCCGGCGGATGGAGCTTCGTGTGGACCGGCGACCCCGACCGCGGCAGCGGCCGCGACCAGCCGGGGGGCTGGCTGTACAACCTGCTGCCGTACGTCGAGGCGCGTGAGGTCCACGACCTCGGCGCCGGCGCCCCCGAGGCCGACAAGCGCCGCGCCGCCGGCCAGGCCGCGGCGACTGCGATCGCGGTCGCCAACTGCCCCAGCCGACGCGGCGTGGCGCTCTACCCCTACACGGGGACCAAGCCGGTGCTCAACGCCACGCCGGCAGAGCAAGTGGTCAAGTCGGACTACGCGGCCAACGCCGGCGACTCGGTGACCGGCGACGAGGGGCCCGCCACCGTGGAGGCCGCCGGGGCCTACGCGTGGGGGGCCGCGCTCGAAGCGACCGGCCTGCTGTACACCCGCAGCGAGGTGCGCATCGCCCAGGTCACCGACGGCACAAGCAAGACCTACGCCATCGGCGAGAAACGCTGTGTGACCGAGGGCTACGACTGGGGCGACGACCAGCACGCACTGGTGGGGCACGGCACCGACGTCGCCCGCTTTGCCGCGCTCGATCGGTCCGGCCCGGGCTCTTACCTTCCCCCCGAACCCGACGGCGCCGAGTCGCTTTCACGCAGCTTTGGCAGCGCGCACCCATCGGCGTGCGCGTTCGCCATGGCGGACGGCTCGGTGCAGTCGGTCGCCTACGACATCGATCCCGGGCTGCACGTCCGCAACGCGAACCGCAACGATGGAGAGCTTGAATAGCCTCTTCCTGCGACAACCCCCTCTACCAAAACCTACCCTGTCAGACGCCCCCCATGACCGCTCCGCACCGCCCCGCTCTGTCCGCGAACCCTCGGCTCGGCTTCCTGATACTGCTGTTGCTGCCGCAACCGCTGCTGGCCGCGGACGACCCTTCCGCCGCGATCTACGCCGAGAAGTGCGCCTCGTGCCACGGCGCGAACCTGTCGGGGGGGAACGCCCAGAGCATGGTCGACGGCGAGTGGCAGTTTGGTTCGCGCGACAGCGACCTGACGCGCAACATCAAGTTCGGCATCAGCGCGGTGGGGATGCCCAACTACGGGCCCACGCTCTCCGACGCCGAGATCCGCGGCCTGGTCAAGTTCATCCGCGCCGCTCAGAAGAAGGCGGGCGTCGAGCGGCCGCCGCTCCCCACGCAGCTCTACACGCGTGACTACGACGTGAAGGTAGCGACCTGGATCGGCCAGGGGCTCGAAGTCCCCTGGGCCCTCACGTTTGCCGACGCCGACACCGCGTTTATCACCGAACGCCCCGGCCGGTTGCGCGTGGTGCGCGGCGGCGTGCTCGACCCCGAGCCCGTCTCTGGCACACCCAACGTGCACAACGCCGGCCAAGGGGGGCTAATGGAGGTCGCCCTCGACCCCAACTACAACGGCGACCCGGCCGACGGCGGGGGCTGGGTCTACCTCTCCTACTCCCACGCCCTGGGTCGCAAAGACAAAAACGGGAACCCCGCGTCGATGACCCGAGTGATCCGCGGGCGTGTGGTCGATAACAAGTGGACCGACCAGCAACTGCTGTTCGAGGCGCCGCAATCTACCTACAAGCACACCTCCCACCACTACGGCAGCCGGATCGCCTTCGACCCGCAGGGGCGGCTCTACTTCTCCATCGGCGAACGCGGCTTCCAGGACGACGCCCAGAACCCCCGCCTCCCCAACGGCAAGGTGCACCGCATCGAGCGCAACGGGCTCATCCCCAAGGACAACCCCTTCGCAGACGGCGCCAAGGGGATGCCGTCGGTGTTCACCTACGGCAACCGCAACCCGCAGGGGCTCTCCACCCACCCGGTGACCGGCGCGATGTGGGAGACCGAGCACGGCCCGATGGGGGGCGACGAGGTGAACCTGCTCAAGGCGGGCGCTAACTACGGCTGGCCCCGCGTCACCTACGGCATCAACTACAACGGCGAGCCGGTCTCCGAGCTGCAGCAGGCCGAGGGGATGGAGCAGCCGGTGTATTACTGGGCCCCGTCGATCGCGGTTTGCGGCTCCGAGTTCTGCCGGGGCGAGGAGTTCCCCCGCTGGGCCAACCACCTGATCGTCGGCGGCCTGGGCCACGAGACGCTCCAACGCCTCGCGATCGCCGACGACCGCGTGATGCACAACGAGCAGCTCCTCAAGAGCGTGGGACGCGTGCGCGACGTCGCGATCGACCCCCAAGGGGCGATCTACGTGGTGCTCAACTCGCCCGACATCGTGCTGAAGCTCACCAACGGCGGCAAGGCGCTGCGGCAGTGACGGCGGGCGGCGTGCGGGGCGGCGACCGCTGGCGACCGCCTCCTAGCAGCGCTGGAAAGGTAGGGCCTTGGCACGGGATGCGTCCATCATGATCGGCGCCTGTCGACGCGCAATTGACCGCTACCGCTGGTTCTTCGTCGCCGAGGGGGTGCTCGGCAACCTGTTGTTCTTCGTCGGGAGCCTCCTCTTCTTGCGGCCGGCGACGCAGCAGGTTGGCGTGTGGATGTTCATCGCCGGCTCGGGCTTGATGCTGGTGAGCAGCGCAGCCGCTGCGCTCGCCCAGCGGCGGTAGCGCGGGGTATCTGAGAACCGGGCGGGAGGTCCCCGCGCTCCTGCGTCGACAGACGTTGTAGCGAACTTGGAGCCGGAAGCGTCAGCGCCCGGAGGTTTGGCCCAAACGCGCCCTTGCCAAGAGGCAAGGCGTGCGACCAACGGCCTCAGCCGCGCGCGTCTGCGCCCGGCGGATCGGCGCCGGTGTCGAGCGGCCGGCGTAGCGGCGGCGGAGGCCGGCGGCCGGGGCGGGAGGGGTCTTCCTGCCTGTCCGCCTCGGGCGGGCCCATGCCCGCGAACGGGGGCGCCGGGGCGAACAAGAAGCCCATCAGCCCGACGGCCGTGGTGAGGCTCAACACGAGCACCGCGAACGAGAGCCCAGCGACCAGCGGGTTCCGCCTCCGCCACTTCAGCAGCCGCTCGGCCGGCCCCGGCGGGACGACCGCGATCGGCCGGCCCTCGATGAAGCGGCGCAGGTCGGACGCGAAGTCGTTGCAGGTAGCGTAGCGGTCTTCGGGGGCGGGCGCGATGGCCTTCAGGGTGATCGCCTCCAGGTCGCGCGGGATCGTCGGGTCGATGGCGCGTGGACGGGTCGGCTCGGACGACGTGATCGCTTGCAGCAACACGCTGGGCGTGGCGCCGGAGAAGGCGGGCTTCAAGCAGAGGAGCTCGTAGAGCGTGAGCCCGAGGCTATAGACGTCGGAGCGCGCGTCGACGCGGCCGCTGAGCTGCTCGGGGGCCATGTAGCGGAGCGTGCCGATCAGCTCGCCGGTCCGGCTGAGCTCGTCGTGCTCGAGCGCTTTGGCGAGGCCGAAGTCGGTGACGCGGACGTCGCCCGCGCGGTCGATCAGCAGGTTGGCCGGCTTGATGTCGCGGTGCAGGATGCCCGCGGCGTGGGCGTGCGCCAGCGCCAGGGCGGCCTGCTCGGTGAGCCTTGCGGCCGTTTGCCAGTAGGCCGGCGGTAGGGAGGGCGCGGTGTTCCGGCCGGCCGTCGTGCGAGCGGATGTCTTTCGGCCCGACACTGGAGGGCCGCCCGGGGGGCCGACGCCGAGCGCCTTGGGGTCGACCGGCCACGTCTCCGAGAGGTTCTGCGCCGCAGGGGTGGAGGCGCCTGGAGGGGCGCCGGCCTGCGGAGGCCCGAGGCGACCCGAGACGACCGTGGTGGCGGCGGCCACCCCACGAAAATCGTTGCTGAGCATCGCTTGGGCAAGCACGTCGGGAGTGGAGTCCGCGGCAGCCGCACCCGGGCCGCCCGACGGGTCGCTCTGCTCGCGCATGAGTTTGGCGATCCGCTCGATCAGCTCGTCGAGGCTCGCCCCCTCGATCAATTGCATGACCAGGTAGTGCAGGCCGTCCTGCTCTCCGACGCTGTACACGGTGACGACGTTCGGGTGGTTGAGGGCGCCGACCGAGCGCGCCTCTCTGCGGAAGCGTTCGAGCTTCTTGGTGTCGAAGAAGGTCTGGTGGGGCAGCACCTTCACCGCGACGCGTCGTCCCAGCGAGTCTTGCACCGCCTCGTAGACGATCCCCATCCCCCCGCGGCCGATCTCGCGCACCAGCCCGAGGTCGCCGAGCCGCTCGGGGCGGGCGAAGGCCGGGTCGGGCTTGCCCGCCGGCGTGGCGTCGTCCGTCTTGCAATCCTCGAGCGTCTGGATCATCGGGAAGAGGTCGCGGATCTCCGCGGCGAGCTCCGGCCGCTGCGCGGCGTACGCCTCGATTTCGGGACGCTCGCCGCGGCGCTGGCGCGCAAGGAACTCCTCCGCCAGGAGCTCGATGGGGTCGCGGTCCGGATCAGGAGCAGTCAACGGCGCCTCTCTGGTTCAAGCGTCTATGGGGCGCAGCTTAGCTTGGACCGAAGGTCGTGAAAATCCGACGCGCCCGCCAGCACCCCCTTGAGCCGGCGGAGCGCACGCACGTAGCGGATGCTGGCGGCCTTGACCTCGATCCCCAGCACCTCGGCGATCTCTCCGTTGGACAGCTCTTCGAAGTGCCGCAGCGCGATGACCTCCTGGTCGAGCGCGCTCATCGAGGCGATGGCCCGCTGGAGCTGCTGGGAGATCTCTGCCCTGACCGCGGCCTGGCTCGGCGACGTCAGCTTGCCGACCAGCAGTTGTGCGATCGACATCGAGGTGGCTACCGGCGAGGGGCCCCCGGCGGGGCCGGCGTTCAGACGCACGTCGCGCGTGGCGTCTCGCATTTGCGCGCCCAGGTGGCGGCGGTGGGCGTCGACCAGCGTCTGAGACACGATCAAACGGAGCCACAGAAAGCCGCTCAGCCGCCGCTCGCCCGCGTTCTGTTCTGCGAAAGAATCGAGCCGCTGCGCCGCTTGCAGGTAGGCCTCCTGCAGCAGGTCGTCGGGGTCGACCCGGCCCGCCAAGCGGCGATCCATCCGGAACTGCACCATCCGGCCCAGACGCTGGCGGCAACGCGAAAACGCCTCGGCCAGCGCCGCCGTGTCGCCGGCCAGCATCCGCTCGTCGAGCGCTTGATCGCCTGGCGACTGATCGCTGCGCGCTTGATCATCCGACGCGTAGTTCATGGCGTGGTTCAGTATTTCCTTGCTTAGGACGACTCCCACACCTCAAGGCGACGCGGCAGGGGGCTTCGCCCGATGGGGCGCTGGTGGCCTCGCTCCTTCATTGTCAATGAACAATCGACGTACGTCGATCTCCTGGATCGGTTGGGCCAAGGATTCTTGAAAATAATTTCCGGAGCCTCTGTAGAAATTTCACGGGCGTCCCGTTCGTCTGAGTAGGCCGCTACTGCGCGTGCGCTGCCGAACGTTTTGAGGCCGTTTGACAGCCGCCCGCGCTCAACTCATCCCCATCACCCCCGGAGGAACCGACGCTCTAGGCACATTGTGGCCGCGCCCAACCGCATCGCCCGCGCGATGTTCGGCGGCGCCGGTCCCTTCACTCTTCTCCTTGGAACAGAGAGGCAAAGCCGTGCGTAAACCAACATCTCGAACCCGGAAATCCTTGTCGTACCAGACGCTCGAGTCTCGGCAGATGCTTGCCGCGGACCTAGCGGGCGTCTCCGACGCCGCCGACCAGCAGACGCTGCTGGATTGGGGGGTCGCCGCGGCGCAGTCGGATTCCGCCGCCGTCTACTCGGTCGACGGCGCCGGCAACAACCTGGCCAACCCCCTGTGGGGCTCCACCGGCATCGCCCTGCAGCGGCTCACCACCGCCGAGTACGCCGACGGGCTGAGCGAGGCGGCCGGCGCCGACCGACCCTCGGCGCGGGAGGTCAGCAACACGCTTGCCGACCAAACGACTGAGCTCGCCAACGACCGCCAGTTGACCGACTTCGTCTGGCTGTGGGGGCAGTTCATCGACCACGACATCGACCTCACCGACAGCGCCGACCCGGCCGAGGCGCTTCCCATCGAGGTGCCCGAGGGAGACGCCGATTTCGTGGGGGTCGACTCCATCGGGCTGAGCCGGTCCGAGTACGTCGTCGACGAGGCGGGGGTCCGCCAGCAGGTGAGCTCGATCACCGCCTACATCGACGGCTCGATGATCTACGGGTCGGACCAAGCGACATCCGACTCGCTCCGCTCCTTCGAGGGGGGGAGGATGCTGACCAGCGAGGGGGACCTGCTCCCCACCGGCGACGGCGGGTTCTTCTTGGCCGGCGACATCCGCGCCAACGAGAACGTCGCGCTGACCAGCATGCACACGCTGTGGGTGCGCGAGCACAACCGCCTGGCCGGCGAGATCGCCGCGGCCGACCCCTCGCTGTCCGACGAGGAGGTTTACCAGGCCGCGCGGTCGATCGTGATCGCCCAGGTCCAGGCGATCACCTACAACCAGTGGCTGCCGGCGCTGCTGGGGATCGACGCCATCGAGGACTACCAGGGCTACGACCCGGCGGTGAACGCGACGATCGCCAACGTCTTCTCGACCGCGGCCTACCGCTTCGGGCACAGCATGCTCTCTGCGGAGCTGCTGCGGCTCGACAGCTCCGGCAATGTGGCTTCTTCGGGCAACCTGGCGCTGGCGGACGCGTTCTTTGCGCCCGACCAGATCAGCCAGTACGGCATCGACGGCCTGCTGGCCGGCGCCGCGCAGCAGCTCGCCCAGGAGGTCGATCCGTTGGTGGTGGATGGGGTCCGCAACTTCCTGTTCGGCGCCCCCGGCGCCGGCGGGTTCGACCTGGTGAGCCTGAACATCCAACGCGGCCGAGACCACGGCCTGGCCGACTACAACCAGACCCGCATCGACTACGGCCTGGCCCCGGTCACCAGCTTCGACCAGATCACGTCCGACCCGGAGCTAGCGTCGAAGCTTGAGCAGTTGTACGGCTCGGTCGATGACATCGACGCGTGGGTCGGGGTGCTGGCGGAGGACCACGCCTCGGGCAGCAGCCTGGGCGAATTGGGCAGGACGATCATCGCCGATCAGTTCTCCCGCCTGCGAGACGGCGACCGCCTCTGGTACCAGAACACGATGTCTGGCGAGGCGCTTGCGGCGATCGAGCGGGTCACGCTGGCGGACGTGATCATGCGGAACACGGAGGTCTCCGGGCTGCGCGAGAACGTCTTCTTCGGCGAAGGGGTCTTCTACTACGCCCACCAAACCGGCGACGCGCCGCTCGACGCGACGCTAACCGTGGCCGGCGACCAGGTCCGGCTGGTGGACAACCGCACCAGCGCCGTGCTGCACTCGCAACTGGCCCAGTCTGTTGAGCAGATCGTGTTGGTCGGGGGCCGCGGGAGCGACACAATCCGCCTCGCCGCGTCGATCGGCGCGCTCGACCTGCCGGGGGGGATCGCCATCGACGGCCTGGCCGGCACGGGCGACACGCTGGTGGTAGACACGACCCAGGGGCGCGACGTGATCGCGATCGACGGCGCCCTGATGAGCCTCGGCGCCGCCGAGGTGCAGTTTGACGGCATTGAGCTGGTCCGCATCCGGGCCGGGCAGAACGACAGCATCCAGGTCGCCGACGACACGGCGACCCGGGTGGTGGTCGATCGCGAGGGGGTCCCGCGCCCGGCGCAGTCGCCTCAAGGACCACAGCGGCCCGCGCCGCGGGGACCGATCGCCGGCCGGTCTGACGGCGCGGCCGGGCGCGACCCACGGCTGGCCGACGCGCACGCGCGCGACCAGGCGCTGGCCGAAGGCCTAGCAGACGTCGACCGACCCAAGGCCGACGACCGGGGCGACGCCGCTGCGCGACCGTCGAAACCGGCCGAGCCGGCGCCGCTGGCGCAGGGCGTTCGCGCCGCGTCGCTGGGGCAGCAGGGCCCATCGCGACGCGGCTAGGGCGAACCCCAGGTTCGCTCTACTGAGCAGGCGAGCAAGCGGCCGCGGAACCCGTTCCGCGGCCGCATCTTTTTTGGGGTCGCTGTAGAAGTCGGCGGCCGGCTTGCGTTCCAAAGGGTAGCGGCGGCCAACCACGGCGGCCCGTCTTCTCCCCGGTCGAACAAAAAAGGTAAGCAAGGATGAAACGCTATTTGCTGGCGTTTGGGATGGCGGCGGTCGCTTCGGCGGTCGCGGTCGCGTACGCCCAGACAGAACCGTCGCAAGACGAAGGCGCCGCGGCGGGCGCGGCGTGCCCCGGCTGCGAACAAGGCGGCCCCCACCACCCGGGCCCCCAACACCGGGGCCCACAGCGGGGCGGCCCGGAGGGACAGGTCTACTTCGAGGGCCAACCGCCGCAGGGGCCCCCGCCCCCCGAAGAGCTCTTCAAAGAGATCGATAGCGACGGCGACGGCATGATCTCCCTCGAAGAGTTTGTGGCGCACGGCCCCCCCCTGCCCCGCCGCAGGGAGCGCGTGGCGACGAACAAGGTCGCGGACCGGGCCCCGGCCAGGGACCTCCCCCGCCGCCCCGCCACGGTTCGATGCGTGACCAAGGCCCGCCGCCCGGTGACGGATCGATGCGCGAACAAGGCCCTCCGCCACGCCGCGGATCGATGCGCGAACAAGGCCCGCCGCCACGCCGCGGATCGATGCGTGAACAAGGCCCGCCGCCACGCCGCGGTTCGATGGACGAACAAGGCCCCCCGCCACGCCGCGGATCGATGGACGACCAAGGGCCGCCGCCACGCCGCGGATCGATGGACGAGCAAGGCCCTCCGCCCCGCCGCGGTGAGCATGGCGACCGCCCCGCGACGCCAGATCGGCGCCCGGCGCCAGCGCCCCAGGGCGATGAGCCGGAGTCCGACGCGTAAACCCGACCGGCCGCTCGTACTTGCCGACCGCGACCACACCCCCGGACTAGGGCCGCTGGGGTGTGGTCGCACGGTTGCGCTCGAGGGTTAGCGCTGTCGAGTAGCCGTGAGCCTCGCCGTCCGGGTGCGGCTCGACCGCTGGATCAGTCCAGCGGCTTGACCATCAGCTTGCGGAAGTGCACCTCGCTGGCGGGGTCGTGCCCCTGCAACGCGATCGTGCCGTGCGAGAACTGCCGGCCGGGCCGGTCGGCGGGGGGCGTGTAGTCGTCCGGCTCGGTGTAGTCGCAGGTGACTTTGCCGTTGACCTTCACGATCACGCGTTTGCCGTTGACGATCACGTGCTGGGTGTACCACTCGTTGTCTTTGACGGGCGACTCGTCCATCACGTCCTGCACGGCGTAGAGCCCGCCGGTCTTGCGTCGGTCGCCGTGCGTTTGGTTCACCTGCACCTCGTGCCCTTTGGCGGGGTAGCCTTCCTCTTGGTACTCGGTGTGGAAGTACATGCCGCTGTTCGAGTTGGGCTTGGTCAAGATCTCGCACTTCCACTCGAAGTTGGTGAAGTCCGCGCCCCCGACATCGCCCACGTAGAACGCGTGCGCGCGTGGGCCCTTGGTCACCAGCTCGCCGTTCTGCACCGAGAAGGTCGCCGGGTTCTCGGAGACCTTCCAGCCCGTGAGGTCCTTGCCGTTGAACACAGAGAACCAGCCCTCGTCCTCCTCCGCCGCTACGGCCGACGCGGCCGCGGCCAGACACAACGAGAACGCTACTGCCTTTGAATACGACAACATGCACGGACCCCTTCGGTATTGTTTGAACGAGATGACGTCGGCGATCTGCCGCCCCGAAGCCGAACTCGGAGGATAGCCGCCCGGGACGCCACAATCAAATCAAATGGGCCAGACGGCCCGGCCGGCGAGGCAGGCAGGGGCGGCTTGCCGCGGGGGATCAGACGGCGGCCGCGGTGAGCGATTCCAGCACCCCTTGCAGCGCCTCGGGATCGATCGGCTTGGCCACGTGCCCGTCCATGCCGGCGTCGAGCCACTCGGCGGGGAGCTCCGCGGCCGCGTGGGCGCTCAGCGCGTAGATGGGCGCCCGCCCGCGGGCCTGCGCTTGCTCCCACTCCCGGATGGCGCGGGTAGCGGCAAGGCCGTCCATCTCCGGCATCTCGATGTCCATCAGCACCAGGTCGAAGTCGACCTGCTGACGCAGCTCCCACGCCATCCGCCCGTCGTCCGCCAGGGTCACCTCGTGCCCCAGCAGCTCCAGCAGCCCTTGGGCCACCATCTGGTTCACGGGGCTGTCGTCGGCCACTAGCACCCGCAGGCCCTGGCCGGCGGGCGCCTGCGCAGCGGGCGCCTCGGCGACCTCGGCGCGGTCGCGGGCGCCGAGCGCCGCGGCGATCGTCTCGGCCAGCTCGCGCTGCTTGACGGGTTTCATGAGTTGATGACACAGGCCCAGCTCGCGGCAGCGGTCGGCTGCTTCGACCCTGCCGGCAGGGGTCAGCACCACGATGGCGGGGCGGCCCGCCTCGGGGAGGGCCAAGACCTGCTCGGCCGCCTCGAACTCTTGGAGCGTCGCCGCCGAGAGGTCGACCACCACCAGGTCCGCCCGACCGCTCGGACGGTCGGTCGCGGTGTAGCGGTGCCCGCAGTCCGTGAGCATCTCTGCCAGGATCCGCCGCGCCTGGGCGTTACCGCTCACGACCTCCACCTCCAACTCGGCGGTCGGGGCGACGGCCTCGGCGTCGTGCGGCTCGACGGCGAACGGGATCACGCTGTGGAACGTGCTGCCGACCCCCAGCTCGCTCTCGAGCCAGATCTCTCCCCCCATCAGCTTGGTGAGCTGCAACGAAATCGAGAGCCCCAGCCCGGTGCCGCCGTAGCGGCGTGTGGTGGAGCTGTCGCTCTGCCGGAACGCCTCGAAGATGGCGTCGATCTTGTCTGGGGCGACCCCGATGCCGGTGTCCTGCACGCGGAAGTGGACGGACGCACTGCCCCCTTCTTGCTTGTCCAGCGACACGTCGACCAGCACGTGCCCCTCGGAGGTGAACTTCACCGCGTTGCTGACCAGGTTCACCACGATCTGCCGAACCCGGTTGGGGTCTCCCATCGCCTGGCGCGGCACGTCGGGCGCCACGCGGCAGAGCAGCTCGATCCCCTTGCCCGACGCCGCGACCGCCAGCAGGCGGGCCGCGTCGGTCACCACCTCGCGGAAGTCGAACCCGATGTGCTCCAGCTCCATCTTGCCGGCCTCGATCTTCGAGACGTCCAGCACGTCGTTCAGCAACGTCAGCAGCGCCTGGCCAGAGCTCTTCACGGTCCCCAAGTAGTTGCGTTGCTGATCGCTCAGCGGCGTGCTGAGCACCAGCTCGGTCATCCCCAGCACGCCGTTCATGGGGGTGCGGATCTCGTGGCTCATGGTGGCCAGGAACCGGCTCTTTGCCTGGTTGGCTTGCTCCGCGGCCGCGGTGCGTTCGGCGACGCGTTGTTCGAGCGAGGCGTTGAGTTCTTGCAGGTCGGCGAACCCTTCGGCGTTCTCCAACGCGGCGCCCGTGATGGTGCCGATAAAGTCGGCCAGCCGCTCTTCGTCGGGCCCGAACAAGCCTTGCATGCCGCGGTGCACGACCCGCAACACGCTCACGGCGCGGCCGCGGACGTAGACCGGAACGCACAGCGCAGAGCCCTGCCGCCCTTCTGCCTGGTCGGCGCTCGAGATGTCGGTTAGCGTCTGGTCGGCGACCACCGCCTTGCCGGCTTCGATGGCGCGCTGGATCAGGTCTGCGTCGGGAGTTGCCGGCAACGCTCCGTCCGCGGGGGGCTCGACGGGCAGCACCTCGCACTCCTCGCCCCGCAGCAGCCGGTGGGCAGACTCGCGGGCGGCGTCGAAGATGGCGCTGGGCTCCAACGACGACGCGATCTTGCGTCCCGAATCGAGCACGGTGTCGAACCGGTCGATGAGCGAGAGGCTCACGGTTTCTTCCTGGACGGCGCCCCCGCCGATGGCGTCGGCCGCCACAGACAGCTCGACCAGCAGCGCGCCGGCGAGGCGGCGGTGTTCGTCCGCTTCGGGCCAGCCCGCTTCGGCCCCGACCCGCGCCGCTGCTTCTAAGGTCTGGAGCAACTGCCGGCGCTGCTGCAGCGCCGTCGCGCAGCGGATCGCCGCGGCGAAAGCCCGCCGGGCGCGCCGCAGGCGGCCCGCCATAGCGAGCGTGAGGGCGTGCTCGCGCAGCGCCTGGGGCCGATCGTTGCGGCACAGCAATGTGGACCGCAGCGCCCGCCGGGCGGCGCGGCGTGCCGCTCGCAGCAGCTCCTTTCGGCGGGCGGGCGTTACGTGGGTCACCCGCTCGCATTGCGTCCGCCGCGCGGCGGCGGCCCACACAGCGGCGCCCTCGGTGTAGGCGTTGCGGACGCCGGCCCGCCTGGCCGAGTCGTTGGCCCGCTCGAACAGCTCGATCGCCCCCGGCAGGTCGTCGGCCAGCCGGCAGACCCCCTGGGCCACCATCACTTGGCTGGTTCCCTGGGCGTCCGTGCGCGGCCGCTGGGCTTCGGCCTCGATCACTTCTGCGTCGATCTGCGGGAGCGAGGGCTCGCCCGCCGCGGCGCGGGCCCACACGTCGAGGATGATCCCCGAGGCCTGCTCGTCCCCGGTCTCCTGCCCCGACTTGAAGTTGATCTGGGACTCCTCGATCGCCCCCCGCAGGTCGCCCAGATAGTACAGCGACGCAGCGATCTGGTAACGCGCCATGTGGATCTGCCAGTAGTCGCCCATCCGCTCGAGGATCCGGATGGCCGCGCGGCTGCGGTCGATGCACTCCTCGAACCGCGACGCCGCGAACAGCGTGATGCCGTAGAACACCAGCGACTGCCCCTGCCCCCACATGTCGCCCAGCTCTTGCCGGAGCTTGAGCGACTTCTCGGCGTACGCCACCCCGCGGCTGTAGAGCCCCACCAGCGTCATGCCCGGGGCGTGTTCGGAGTACGCCTGCGCGAGCTCTGCGCTCGGAAGGAATCGCTCCGCGCTGTTGATGCCGCGCATGTGGGCCCACAACGCCAGCAGCTTGCTGCGGGAGTACCAGCACCCATGCGCCAGCGCGCTAAGCAGCCGCAGGGTCATGCGCTCCGCGTCGTTCGGCTTCCGCGGCACGCGGTGCAGCATCAGGCGGGGCATCGCGGTGTGCAGCGACTGCACCAGGCCTTCCCGCACCAGCAGCAACGCGGCCCACCAGGCGCGGCGCGGGACGCGGCACCCGAGCATCGCGAGCGACTGCTCGAACCCGCTGATCGCCGCGCCTACGTCGCCGCGCTTGAACGCGAGCTCGCTGATCTTGAACTGCAGCTCGGCGCTCGCCAGCGGGCCCTCGGCCAGCGCGGCCGCGGCGTCGAACCAATCGCCCGCTTGGTCGTACCGGCCGCGGAGCATCAAGGTGTCGCCCAGCCCCTCGCTGACGCGGAGGCGGTCCTCGTCCGACCGGGCGCCGCGCAGCGCGATGCGGTACTGCTGCTCCGCGATCTCCAACGAGTACTGGCGACGCGCCTGCGACGCCGCCCGCAGGGCGAACGGCAACGCCCGCCCCCCCTCGTCGGCCGCGTCGAAGTGGTGTGCGATCTCGGGCGCACGGTCGGGTGATTCTTCGAGCAGCAGCTCCGCTGCCTGGCGGTGCGCCTGGCGGAGCTGCTCGCCCGGCATGCGATCCAGCAGGGCCGCGCGGATCTTGTCGTGGATGAACACGCAGTGCGCCCCGTCGGGACGCGTCCACAGCAGGTGACGCCGGCGGGCCTCGTCGAGGAAGCCGATCGCCTCGCGTGGGCTGATCTGCGCCAGCCGTTGGGCCGTCTGCAGGTCGAACTGTTTGCCGAGCACCGCCCCTACCGAGAGGAAGCGCACCGACTGGGCGGGCAGCAGCTCGAGCCGACGCGTGAGGAAAGCGGCCGTCTGGCTCGACGAGCTCGCGTCGGCAAGCGCCGGGGGATCGACGCGCCACCCGTCGGACGTGGGCTCGATCGCACGGCATTCCACCAACCCACGCAGCACCGCGGACGCCATGAAGGGGCTGCCGCTGGCGAGCCGGGTGACGGCGTCCACCGCCTCGTCGGGCAGCGGGCCGGCCATCGACTCGACCAGCTGCCGGACCTCGTTTGCTTCTAGCACGGGCAGCTTCAGCGCGGCCGACGACGCGACCCTGCGCAATGGGTGGTCCGCGTCGACCTCTTCGCTGCGGAACGACAGCACCATCAGCAGGCGGCGCGGCGACTCGGACCCGCGCTGCAGCACGGCCGCGACGCGTTCGATCAGCTTGAGCGTGAGGTGGTCCGCCCACTGGCAGTCGTCCAGCAGCAGCAACAGGGGGCGGTCGATCTCGCCGAGCGCCTCCAGGAAGGTGGTGAGCGCGTCGATGGTCCGCCTCTCGCCGGTCCCCTCGGGGGCGAACAGCGGGCAAGACTCGTCGCACAGCAGGTCGGCCATCATCGGGAGCGCCGCCGCCACGGCGCCCGCCTGATCGCCGAGCCGCGCGCGGAGCGCTTCCACGAGCCCGGGCCTCGAGTGCGCCGCCGATAGGAAGCCCTCGACGACCCCGTCGAGAAGCCGGAAGGGGCGCTGCGCGACGTCGCTGGCCCCGAGCCCGCGGAGCACCCAGCAGTCGTTGTGCGCGGCGCGGCGGAGCGTCTCGGCGAGCAGCCGCGACTTGCCCGACCCCGATTCGCCCTCGAGCAGCACGACCGAGCTCTGCCCGCCGGCGGCCAGCTCGGTGTGCCGGTCGAGTGTCTCTAGCTGGCTCTTGCGGGCGACGAAGGCGGCTTCGGTGAGCGTGGTGCGGCGGTCGTGGGCGCCGATCACGACCTCCGGGTTGGCCTCCCCCTGCCGGAGCCCCTCGGCGATCGCCTCGATGTCCTTTAGCGCAGCGGTCGCCGATTGGTAGCGGTCGCGCGGGTCCTTCTTTAGCAAGCGTCCGATCAGCGACTCCAGCACCGGCGGGGCGCTGCCGGGGGGCGCCTCCGGGGGGGGCTGCGTCATGTGCTGGAACAGGATAGCGCCGATGCTGGCCCCGCTGAACGGGGGCGCGCCGGCCACACAGTGGTACAGCACCACGCCGGCCGAGTAGAGGTCGGACGCCGCGGTGACGTCGCAATCGATCGCCCCGGCCTGCTCAGGCGAGGCGTACAACGACGCCTCGAGCGGTTGGTCTCGCAGCGAAGCGTCGGGCGACATGGCCCGCGTGGGGCCGAAGTCGATCAGTGTCGCGCCCGTCACCGGCCCCGCGGCGTCTACGATTAGGTTCTCTGGCCGCACGCCCCGGTGCAGCACCCCCGCGGCGTGCAGGTCGCGGAGGGCAGAGAGCAGCGATCGAGCAGCGACCAGCGACTCGGCGACGCTCAACGGACCCTCTTGCAGCCGTGCTTTCAGGGTGCGTCCCGGCGCGCGGCGCCACGCCAAGCAGAGGTCGTCGCCGTCGCGGCCGTGGGCCAGCATGGCCGGGAGCCACCGGCTGTCGATCCGCGAGACCAGAGACGCTTCGTGCTCTAGCCGCATCATCACGCCGGGGGCGAGCACCCCGGGGGGCACCACCTTGACCGTCGCGACCTCGCCGGTGAGTAGGTCGTCGGCGCTTAGCGTCTCGACCCCCTGCGAGAGGCCGAAGCGCTGCTTCACGGTGAAGCGGCCGTTGAGGTAGGCGCGCGGCGCCGCTTCGTCGCTAGACGTGGCGGGCGTCGGTTCTGGCGGCTCGTTCAACGACATTCACACCGCCGCCACGTCGGGCGGAGCTTGATGGGTTCAACACTTCCTGCGGCGTCATCTCGGGCTTTCACCAACCCTACGTCGCACGAGCATTGACGAAGGAAGCGGGACGCTCACGGGAACGCGCAAGTGTAGCTTTTAACGATTGCGCCATTGCCCGTTCGGCTGGGGTAAGGTTTGTCGAATTGTCCGGCCTAAGCCGATGCGGTGGGCCGTGAACTCCTTATTTTCTTGTTGTAGCGGCTTGAAATATGTCTACCTTGCCGAAGCAGCGCGTGGATCTCACATCCGCGCCGCAATCGAGCCAACGACAGACGCGGAGGAGTCGCGAGCGGGAGGGTCCGCGACGAATTTTCTTCCCCCGGCGTCGGCTCGACGAGAACCACTACACAGCAGGCTACGGCCAAGGAGCGCGACCCTCACATGTTCCGAATGGACCCCGCGAACGATGCTCCCCTGTTTCATGTCGGTTGGGAGCAAGACAAGCTGTTCCGCATGTCGCCGGATGTGGTGACCTCGCTGCTACGTGAGCAGGTCCCCGTGTTGGACTTTGTTGACTGGCGAGTGACTTCGATCGAGTTCGGCCAGGCCTCGTCGACCATGCCGCTCAACCCCCAGTCCACCAACCAGCACTTCACGCACCAGGCCGCGATGTTTGTGCTGTCGGCCGACTACACCGGCGGCACCGCGCTGGCCTCGCTGCTCGGGGGCTGGCCGGTCGTTGGCGTCCACCCGGTCACCTCGCCCGAGTCGGTCTCGCTCTGGCTGCTCAAGACCGAGCTAAAATACCTGAGGCCGAGCGTCGGCGACCTGACCGTCACCGCGGTGATCGACGCCGACAAGCGCCGCCGGGTCCAGCAGCGGTTCCTGGCCGGCAAGCCGGTGATCGAGACGATCACGATGGAGTTCCGCAACGGCGAAACCGTGGTGGCCGAGGCTTCGGCCACCTACTTCGCACGCCAGTCAACCGCGCTCCGCGCCGAGGGGCTCGACGCAGAACGGGTGAACTCGCTGTACGAGCTCAAGCTCACCTCTTCGGCCGAGCTGATCGCCGGCGTTCGCGCACGGGAGACGGGGGGGCTGTTCGAGGACCCCTACGCCAGGGCCATGGCCGGTCAGCACGGCGTGGCCCTGGCCACGCGGTTCTGCCAGCGTTCGCCCCAGCTCGGGGGCATGGTCGCCGCACGCACCCGGCACCTGGACACGGTTGTTGAGAACTTCGTCGAGGCGGGCGGGCGGCACATCGTGAACGTGGGGGTCGGCTGGGACATGCGGGCGTTCCGCCTGCCGCTGCCCGAGGGGACCACCTTCTACGAGCTCGACTTCCCCACCACGCTGCGGGAACGCCGCCAGCGTCTCGACGAGCAGGGCGTCGCGAACCCGCCCGGCGTTGAGAGGATCGAGACCCCCATCGACGTGCGGACCATGCCGCTTGCGAAAACGCTGGAAGGGATCGTTCCGAGCGACAAGCCGCTGCTGGTGATCTGGGAGGGGATGAACATGTACTTCCAGGAAGACGAAGTACGCGACATCCTGGCGGGCATCCGTCCGCTGCTGGCCCACCCCGAGAGCCTGCTGTGGCTCGACCTGGTGGAACGCGACGCGATCGTGAACGCCGACCAGCAGCCCCCCTCGGTCCGGGAGTTCATGCGAGGGATGCAGATCCTTGGCGAGCCGTTTACGTTCGGCACCGACCACCCGCAGCGGTTCCTGCTGGACAACGGCTTGAGCTGGCTGGAGTCTGTCTCCTCCGAGGCGTACTTCCAGGACGCGGGTGACCCGGTCTACTCCATCTACCGCTTCTGCGTGGCCGCCAGCGCCCCGCTGCATCACCGCGACGTCCCGCAGACGTTCCGGCCGACCCGCGTCGACGGCCCAGCGCGGAACCCGGCGCCGCACGTCGGCTTCGAGGGCGCCCGCAATGGCGCCAAGAACGGCTTCACGGCGATCGATTCGGCGCTGGCCGGCCAGTCGTAGGCGTGACAGCGGTCTTCTCCGTTGGACTGTGTGGCCGCTGCGACTCTGTGGTGAGTCTTGGCGCTACTCCACAATCGACCCACAACAGCCGCACGGCTTGCGGCCCAACAGTCGGGTGAAGCTGATGCCGGCCGCGTGGGTGCGGTCGCGGTTGGTGCTTTGGTCAAAGTCTCCGCCGATGAAGTCGCTCGCCGGGGTGTCGACCGTCTGTCCGTAGGTGAACATATAGGCCGCGTTCACCTGCCAGCAGTGCCAGTCCCAGCCGTAGCCGACGCTGAACGCGTGCTCCATCGCGGCCGGGATGTACGGCGTGATGGTCCCCGCGGGGATCGGGCTGTTGTGGTGGGTGTAGCCGCAGCGGGCCACGTGGCCGTTGGGGCGGTGGTACTCGTAGCCGACGCGTGTTGAGAGGGTGTCGCTCCAGTGCAGCGGGAAATGCTCAACCAGCGGCGGCAGCCCGGGGTTGGTGGAAGAGTGGAGGCTGATGTCGAACGTGTCGAACGCGCTCGACCAGTCGTACCAGATCACGTCGCAGGCCAGCACGTGCCGCTGGCCGATCTGCTGCCGGAGCCCCGCGCCGGCCGAGCGCGGCCAGGCGATGTCCGCGTCGGCGTGGTAACGGGTCGAGCCGATCGGCGTCACCACGTCCGCGGTGCCGGTGGCGTCGATGCTCACCTGGCTCTGGAACGCGGCGCCGAAGGTGGTCGTCTCCGTCAACTGCACGCTGACGCCGGCCGACCAGCCGAGGCCCACGCCATCGACGCTCAGGTCGAGCAGCGTCGGCAGCCCCGCGTAGGGCGACGGCCCCTGCAGCGTGTAAGGCCCGCGCAGATCGACAAACGACAGACCCGGGCCGATCGTGGCGCCGAACGACACGTTCTCACCGGGCGAGTACGACCCGCCAAAGACGAGCTTGGTGAGCGACCCGAACGACTTGTACCGCTGCGGACCGGGGAAGGCCCCCTGCCCGTCGAGGTTGTAGATGGCGCCGAACCCCGCGGGCGAGAACACGCCGATGCCGCACGCCCACTCGTCGGAGTGCTTGTGGATGTAGGAGATCTCGGGGAGCGGGTAGACCTGGTGCTGGGCCCGCTTGTCGTTCTCGAGGTCGGAGTACTTGAACTCCGTGTAGAGGGCCGTGGCGCCGATCTGCAGCATCGACTGACCGTCCATGAACCCCATCGCGGCCGGGTTGTCGAACAGCATCGAGCCGTTGTCGGCGAACGCTAGGTTGGTCCCGCCGCGGCCGATCGTGTAGGGGGACACCCCGTTGAGGATCACCCCGTCGGCCAGAACGGCGCCGCCGACGCACAGCCACGCCGCCGCGGCCAACGCCCGCCGGCCCAGACTTCTTGCCCGAATCATAGGAATCCTTTCCCGACGGAGTTCCGGCCCTTGCCGGCCTATTGCGGCCCGCACTTAGGGGCGCATCGTCGAACCACCAGCCCGGTCGTGAACCGAACCCCACGCCTCGGGCGTCCGGACGCCACGGCTGTTCCGGATAGTCCGGTTAGACAAGCTGTTCCGGCTGGGGGCACGGGAACTGGAGCTTCGTCAACTGGGCCATTGCCGGAGCGGCGTCGAGCGCATCGGCCACGCGGATAAACTCTTCCTCGCGGTGCAGGAAGGCCTGGACGATGTCTGGGTCGAAGTGGGACCCACGGCCCTCGAGGATGATCTCTCGGGTCTTCTCGTGGCTGAACTTTGGCTTGTAGACGCGGACCGTGGTGAGGGCGTCGTACACATCGGCCAGCGCCGTGATGCGGCCGCACAGCGGGATGTTTTTCCCGCTCAGCCCGAGCGGGTACCCCGTGCCGTCGAACCGCTCGTGGTGGGTCATCGCGATGTCGCGGGCCATCGCCAGGTACTGCTCCTTCGGGTGGGCCTCGGCCACGGCGGCGAGGGTTTGCCCCCCCAGCGTGGTGTGCCCCTTCATCAGGTCGAACTCTTCCTTGGTGAGCTTGCCGGGCTTCAGCAGCACGCTGTCCGGCACCCCTACCTTGCCGATGTCGTGCAGCGGGCTGGTAAGGTAGATCAGTTGCACGTAGTCGCCGTCAACCTCGCCGCAGTACTTCGGCCAGCGGGAGAGCTCGTCCGCCAGGATCCGGCTGTACTCGCGCATCCGTTCGAGGTGCAGGCCGGTCTCGTTGTCACGAGACTCGGTCAGCTTCGCCAGCGTGAACAGCATCACGTCGCGGCTCTGCAAGGAAAGCAGCCGCTCGCCGGTGCGTAGCCGCACCTGGAGCTCGTCGGGCCGGAACGGCTTCACCAGGAAGTCGTCGGCGCCGGCTTGCAGGCCCGCCACGATGTGCTTCATGTCGCTGTGGGAGGTCAGCAGCACAAAGAAGACGTAGCCGCTGCGGTGGCACTCGCGGACCCTGCGGCACAGCTCGTCCCCCTGCATCCCGGGCATGTCCCAGTCGGAGATGACGATGGAGTACCGCCCCGTGCGGATCATCTCGTACCCTTCGGCGCCGTCGCGGGCGCAGTCCACCTCGTAGCCGAAGTGGAGCAGGCAGTTCTCGAGCATCTCCAGGGAGACGACGTCGTCTTCTACGACCAGCACACGCATCAGTTAGCTTCCTATCGTGGTCTCGTTGGCCGCAGGTGTCGGTTCGTTACGCCCCCGGGTCTGGCGGGCGGGTGTGGCCGCGGCTGTTTGGCGGCTTTGCTTCTCGGCTAGACCGAAAGCGCTGCGGGTGCGGCGAGCGAATCGGCCAGCAGGCCCCATTCGTCACGGAGCTCGGTAAATATGCGTGACACCGCCTCCTGGGACTCCGTCGCCGCGGCGCGGCACAGTTCGTCTGCCTTGCGGCTCACGCGGTGGGCCGCCCCGCTGGCGGTCGCCCCCTTGAGCCGGTGGGCGACGGATCCGATCCGCTGAACGTCGGCGTTCTCGATGGCGTGTTCTAGTTCTACGAGGTCGGCCTCGCACCTCCCGGTAAGGAGGCCCAAGATCCGGCTCGCGAAATCGATGTTGCCGAGACACCGACGCATCAGGTCGTCGACGTCGATGACGTCGGACAGCCTCTGCAGATCTTGTGAGTCCATCCGCTGCTCCCTCGGTTCTACCCTTTCTACTGGCTAGTGGGCCTGCGCGTCTCGCGTCTGGTGCGCGGTGTCGTTTGGCCGGGTGATGTTTCGATTGCTGGTTCCACGCCGGGGGTCTTCTCGCCCCTCCGATCGTAGTCAAATCTAGCTTACGGATTCCCCGCACCCTCTTCGGGTTTATGCAATGTCGCCCGGGCAATCGGGCGAAGCGACGCGCGCAATCATGCCGATCGCACTGCGTGGCGCGGAGAACCGGCCGCCGTGCGGCCGCAGCACCGTCGCTACCGCTACACCCGGGCCAACGAGCCGCCACGGTGCGCCGCCCTCACGGCGACGGGCCATCGGGTCCGCCGCCGGCCTGCCTCAGCAGGCGCTCCGCCGCGGCGCGGTCTTCCTCCAGCAACGGGTTGCTGACGCCGGGCCGCGTGCGCGCGTCGATCTCGTCGATCACCGCTTGCGCGTCGCGCCGCGCCTCTTGCGGCAACCCGGCGCGGGCCGCGATCTGCGCCCGCAGCAGCAGCCACGAGCCGCGCCACCTCGACCGGGCGAGGCCCGCCTCGACCTGCGCGCTCGCTTCGGACAGGTCTCCGCACTCGATCAGCGCCGCGACCCACGCGCGCTGCAACACCACGCTGGGGTTCTGCTGCATGTCGGCGGCCAACGCGTCGCGCGCTTCCTCCGGCCTGCCGGCGTTCTGGAGCGAGCGCGCCAGGCCCAGCCGCCAATCGATCTCTGGGTTAGCGGACCCCAACGCCCGGCGCCAGGCGTCGGTCGCTTGCTCGAATTTGTGCTGGGCCTCGTAGGCCTGGGCGATGGTTGCGTAGAAGGGCGCCGCGGCGTCCGCGACCTGTTCAGGGTCCTGGGCCTGCCGGCCGACGCCCGCTTGCGCGGCGACGCCCTGCTCGGCCGCGGAACGGGCCTCGGCGTAGCGGCCCTGGGCCAACCGGACCCGGGCCAGGCCCAGCCACGCGCCGCCTAGCCGGGGGTCGATCCGCAACGCAGCCGCATAGTCGTCCGCCGCCTGGCCGTTGCGGCGCAGCCCGCGACGCTCGTCGCCGCGCCGGACGAGCAGCTCGGCCGCCGGCTCCCCCTCGGCGATGCGGCGCGTGAGCGCCTCGATCACGTGCTCTACCGGCGGGTGCGCATGCGCGGACGGGAGCGCGGCGCCCGCGAGCAGCGCTAGCGCCGCGATCCGAGGCAGCATGTTGCGGCGGGGGCTCATTGCTTTGGCTCGATGCCGATCCCCGCAAAGTCTGCGCTCCCGCCCGCCTCGACCCGCAGCCCAACCGCTCCCGGGGGGAGCGGCGCGTCGAGGTTGATCGTGTACTCCTGCGCGCCGTTGAGCTGCACCTCAAGGATGTCCGCCACGGGTTCCAGCGAGATCTTCACCATCTTGCTGAAGTCGGCCTCGACGGCTTTGCGGGTGAGCTCTCGTTCGACGCCCCCCTGGCGCCGAGACAACGACGCGGCCTTCTCGGCCGGGTGGAGCCGGTACACGAAGTAGTCGTCTGGGCCCTGGTAGCCGAGCACGACCCCAACGGCCTCCTCTTGATCGGCAGGCGCCCGCACCTGCACCTCGATATGGCTCACAGGGCCGCTGAAGCGCTGCGCGATCGCGGTCAGCGGGGCGTCGGCGGCCTGGAAGCGGGCCTGCCGGTACTTGCCCGACTTTTCTTCGACCCGGACCGCGTCGGCCGTCGCCGGGGTAACGTCCCAGCCCGCGGTCGGCTCGCCGCGCGCGGCGCCGTCCCAGGCGACATAGAACTCGGTGTACTGCGAGGGGTCGTCCGAGGGGCGCCAGGGGTCTTCGACCCGGACCTGCTGCACCTGGCCGCGTTTGACGATGCGGAACCGGTCGCTTGTCTCCCCCGCTTTGTTGATCATCGTGCCGGTCAGCTCGTCGCCCTTGATGTCCAGCAGCAGCGACCCGTTCTCGACAATGATCTGCCGCATGATGGGCATCGTCCCCTTGCGGCCGACGCCGGCGCCCCCGTGGCCGCTGACGACCGCCACGGTCCCCTCGTTGGGGTGCAGCCCGGCGCTCTTGCGGTAGGGGCCGTCGCCGTCGGGGTCGCCGTCGCCGTCGTCCAGCACCACCCCCTCGGCCACCGTTGGCGTCGCGTACGCCCCGTCGATCAGCATGCTCCGCTCGTAGATGTGCGAGTGCCCCGCCAGCACCAGGTCGACCCCAGCCGACTCCAGGATCGGCATGATGTGCGTCCGCATCTCGATCAGCTCCCCCTCGGTGTCGCTGTCGTGCGAGCCCTTGGTATACGGCGGGTGGTGCCAGAACGCGATCAGCCACTCGGCCCGCGCCTCGTCCAGGTCGGCCTGCAGCCAGCGGGCCATCGCGCCGCCCGGCGTGCGGTCGAGGTCGTGCGAGTCGAGGCAGATGAAGTGCACCCCCGCGATGTCAAACGCGTAGTAGGCCTCGGTGCCGGACGCCACGCCCCCGGCCTCGGCGGCGGTCGGCGCCACGTACGCGTCGTAGTAGGGGCCGAACTGACGGGCGCCGCGCGAGGTGTGACCCTCGTGGTTGCCCATCGTCGGCCAGCAGACCATTTGCCGCAGCGTCGGCTGGTAGACGTCGAAGAACTTCTTTTGAAACTCTGGGTCGGTGCCGTCGCCGTAGGCCATGTCGCCCAGGTGCAGATAGAGGTCGAGCGGCCGGCCCGTCTCGCGGACGTGGCCTTGCATCGCCTTGTAGACGCGGCGTTGGTCGGAACCGCCGGTGCCCGAATCTCCCACCACCCACACCCGCAGGTCGGTGTCCGAACCGGGCGGCGGCGAAGTCGTGAAGGTGTGCTCCGGGTCGCCGCCGGCGAGCCTGCGGTCGCCGTCGTACACCGCGTAGTAGTAGCGCGTGCCCGGCTTGAGTCCCGTGAGCCGCACCTCGTACTGGCAGAGCCCGGGGGGCGTCGAGGGAGACGGGTCACGCCGGTCGCGGCGGGCCGCGGCCTTGGCCGGCTCACGGTAGAGCCGCGATGCGAACTCGCCGTCCACGCCCACCGAGGCCCGCCGGGTGATCGCTTCCCCTTCGACCGCGTGAGACAGCGTCTCGGGCGAGTCGCCGAACCGCACGCTCGGGGCCGAAGGCCCACGCGTCCGCCAGACCACGACCATCGAGTCCGGCGTCGCCATCTGTAGGTAAGGGCCGCGGACCAGTTCTGCGGGGGCCGCGGCGGTACTGGTCGCGCAAAACGATATCCACGCAACAACCGCCAGAGTGGCGGAGGGAAAACACAACTTCATGGGATCCCTGGTGTAGGAGTCGGTCGCGATCGCGCCCGGGGTCTAGGCGACACTGCGTCGCGTCGCTGCACATCGTAGCTGACAGTGTAGTCCCTGTGCGCCCCGGTTGGAGGTCCGGCGCGTCGGCTGGAGGCTACTTTCCGCTCGAGCCGGTCGTCAACCACGCGGCGCCGGGTCGCTACCGTCTGCTGCCAAGGTGGGGTCCAGGGCGGCGTGGGCCTCAGCCCGCGGGGTCCGGGGTCGGCTGGCCGTAGGCGTCCACCAGCGGCGGCTCGGCGACCCCTTCCATCGCCTCGTCGATCACGCGCTTAAGCTTCTTCACGGCCGCCCGATCACGCCCGTCGGCCGAGCCGGGCTCGACCAGCGTCTCTTCGAGCGGGCGGTCCGAGAGCCGGAATAAGCGTCCGTCTCGGAAGTACTTGTAGCGCCGGTCTAGCGCAAACACTTCGCGAGAGAACTGCGTCTTGTCGTGGCCGGGCCTCGGGTCGTACCAGCAAAACACCGCCTCTCGCTTCGGCCCGGCCCGCCCCAGCAACTCGGGCACGAAGCTGATCCCGTCGCGGGGCCCGTCCGCCGACGCCGGGGCGCCGGCCAGCTCGCACAGCGTGGGGTAGAAGTCCGAAGCGTCGACCAGCGAGTCGCTCTGGGCGGGTAGGACCCGCCCCGGCCACGAGACGATCAGCGGCACGTGGACCCCCGTTTGGCGCGACGTGCCCTTGCCCCCCGCAATCGCGCGGCCGTCAGCGAGCCTGGAAGTGACGTCCATGTGGGCGCCGTTGTCGCTGTAGAAAATGACGACCGTGTTGTCCCGCAAACCCTTGGCGTCCAAGCCGGCCACCAGGTTGCCGACCGCCGTGTCCATGTACTCGATCATGTCTGCGGCGTAGCGCAGGGCCTCGGCGGCCGGTTCTTCGGGGTTCCAGCCGTCGCTGTTGGGGGTGGGGACGAACGGCCAGTGCGGCAGCGCCATGGGGTAGTAGACAAACGCCGGCTGCTCGCGATGGCGCTCCAAGAAGTCGATCGTCTTGGCGACCCAGATGTCCTCGCCGAACCTGCCTGGGTAGGTCTTCAACTCGCCCCCCTGCCCCGCGACCCCCTCAAGCATCGTGGGGTTGGCGTAGCGTGAGCCCTTGTCCTCGGTATGCCCGGCGTGGTGCAACGCGTACTCGTCGAAGCCCGCGTCCTTGGCGTGCATGCCGGAGTCGCGGCGGTCCGCGGCGCCCGGGAAGTCCGGCGGGTCGTACGACCGCAGTTGCCACTTTCCGAAGATCGCCGTCGCGTAGCCGGCGTCGCGCAGCCGATGCCCAAAGGTTCGCTCGCCGGGGTCAAGGACGCCGAACGCCTTCCAGTTCCGATGGTTGTACTTGCCCGTCATCAACTGCACGCGTGTGGGGGTGCAGAGCGGCTGCGAGTACGCGTGCGTGAAGCGCACGCCGCCGCAGGCCAGCGCGTCGAGCTGCGGCGTCCGGTAGCTCACGCCGCCGTAGCAGCCCAGGGCCTCGATGCCGACGTCGTCGGCCATAATCAGCACGATGTTGGGCCGCGGCGTGGCGCCCGCGGCGGCGATGGGCAAACAGGCGGGCAGCAAGAGCAGGAGGTAGCGCATCAGTATTTCCCATGGGCGCCGAACATGTCGTGCTTCGACGGGCGCGGTCGTTTGCGGACGGTGTTGTCGGGTTCCCCGGTCGCGCGGTCGAACTCGTCGGGGGTGCGCCGGCTGGGGATGTAGTCGCCGGTTTCTGCGGTCCACTCCCGGAGCGCCCGCTTCATGCGTGTCGCGACGCCCGCGTACGCGGGGTCGTCGATTCGGTTGTGCAGCTCACCGGGGTCGCGCCGCAGGTCGTACAGCTCCCACCGCGGGCGGGGCGCAAGAAAGCAGGCCTGCTGCGCCGGCGTGAGCCCCCCCGCGGCTTGCAGCCTCAACATGCACTGCCACGAAAGCCCGCGCCCGGCGTCGGCCGGCGGGGTGGGGGGCAGGTCGACGTAGTCGTTGCGGATCAGCTTGAAGCGTTGGTCGACCACCGCGCGTGCGTGGTCTTCGTAGTCGTGCCAGTGGTCCTCGGCAAACGCGAACCGCCGTCGCGTCGCGGCGGGGTCCGTGAGCGTAGCGGCGAAGCTTGATCCTTCACCGTCGAACGGGGCCGGGCCCGCGTCCCCGACGCTCGCCAGCTCAAGGATCGTCGGCGCCAGGTCTACCGCGCTGACCAACGCGTCGGTCGTCTGCCCGCCGCGGACCTTGGCGGGCCAGCGGACGACCAGCGGCGTGCGGATGCCGCCGTCGTAGAGCGTCGTTTTGTCGCGGGGGAACGGGCGTCCGTTGTCGCTGATCAGCAGCACGACCGTATTGTCGGCGACCCCCTGTTCCCGGAGACCGGCCATCACCTTGCCGACGTAGCCGTCGAGCCTGCCAATCTCGTCGTAGTAGAGCCGCAGGTCTTCGCGGACCTCGGGCGTGTCTGGCAGGTGCGGCGGAACGATCACGTCTCCGGGCCGGTGCGGCGGATCGAGGGCGCCCTCGGCGTACTCGCGGTGGGGATCGAGGGCCGCCAGCCAGAGGAAGAAGGGCTTCGACGGGTCGCGCCCGGCGAGCGCCCGCTGCCAATCCTCGCAGCCGCTTGGCTGCTGCGCGATCATCCGCGCCGGGCCGCCCCGGCCTCCGGTCGGAAGCACGAATCCATCGGGAGAGGCCTCGTAGATCTTGTCAAAGTGGTCGCGGACCGCGTCGCCCATGTGCCACTTGCCGGCCGCGGCGGTGTAGTAGCCCATCGACTTGAGTCGCCCGACAAACGTCTGAGTCCCCGCGGGGATCGGCCAGTGGAGCTGTTCGGCGCCCGTGTTGTGAGGGTGCTTGCCCGTGATGATGCTGGCCCGCGACGGGCTGCAAGAGCTGGTCGTCAGGTAGGCGTGCCGGAACAACAGACCCTGTCGGGCGAGCCGATCGATGTGCGGCGTGCGGATGGCCGGATGGCCGTAGGCGCCGCTGTCGTCCCAGTTCATGTCGTCTGCGATGAACACGACAAAGTTGGGCCGCTCGTCGGCCCGCGCCGCGGCGCCCAGCACGCACGCAGCGGCCAACACCCAAGTTTTTGGATCACGCACGCCCAGGCTCCTGGTTCGTGAGGCCGGTCGGCGCGTGGGCTCGATGAACGTACCCGGTCGATCGGTGGTCTGGCGTGCTGCGCATCGAACGCCCCGCAGGGTGGCAAAACCTGTTATGCAACGAAGAAGCAACCAGTAGAGGAGCGGGACGCGGAACGCCTGGTGCGCCGCTCTGGAGCATGGCGCCGCCGTCGTGCGTTTCATGATAGCGAGAACAACGGGCCGAGAGGTGCAACCAGCAACCGTTGCCGCCGGGCGAGGCCCCGCGGGACGCACAATTCGCGGCATTTTCTGCTCGCAAATAGCCACCCCATCGCAGAAAACAGGGGTGGGGGATCCGTTGCCTGAGGGCTGTGGTGCGCGCGGATCGCCGCACCAGACAAAGTACGCGGACTTTTGTCCCCGAGGTGTCCGCTGGCGGCAGGCTAGTCGCCCCATGCCGCGGCAAACGGGGCTGGAAATCGCCCGGCGCGGGCCGTAAACCGCGCGAGCCAGCTAGTGAGGTCCGCTACCGATGGGGGGTGTCCGATTGATGGGGGTTTTGTCCACCACGCGAGCCCGATGGGCCGGGAAAAGCGTCGCAGCAGCGCTCGCCGCGGCAACGGGGGCGAGAGAATCCCGGGGAAAACCCGGCGGTGGTGGGGGTTTTGTCCGATTTTGCTCCCCCCGGCGACCGGACAAAAGGGACAAAACTCGGGAGGGGCCGGTGGAGGGCCACTGGCAGTGGGGCGTCGGGGGGGTCGGCGCGTCGACTCATGGGCGACCGACGCCGCCCGCCGGGCGGACCAATCAGCGGGTACAGATAGCTGCGGCCGTGGCGGCCGTGGCGGCCGTGCGCCTGGAGAAGAAACCCGGCCGCCGCCGGGGATCACCATCCGCCGACAGCGAAAACCATCCGCCGGCAGGGATCACAAGGTCATGACTCAACACGACTTAGAAGCAGTGGGCGCGCCAGAACTCGAATCTGGGACCTCAGCCTTATCAGGGCTGCGCTCTAACCAACTGAGCTACGCGCCCGCAGGTCGCCCCGCTGGGACGATTCTCTTACGGATCGAGTATTGTAGGTCGCCACGGTTTGCTGTCAAACGCCCGCCGGCCCCCCTCCCGGCACGATCGCTCTGTACGCCGATCGCCGGAATCGGAATAATCCGCCGCCCGAGCCCGGCCAGGATTGCTTTTCCGCTGCCGGCCGCACTGTCGCCCCTATTGCTGTGGAGAGACCTTTCCATGCGATTCGCCCTTCTTGCCATTGCTGCCTCCCTTTTTGCGGGCGTTTCGACTGCGAAGTCGCCGACCGCGGAACAGGCGCTCGCGTTGACGCCGATTCAGCCCGGCATCGACTTCACGACCCCCGCCAAGGCCGATATCGCGGCCTGCACGATCGCCCCAGAGAAATCGGGCGGCATCACCGCCTGGGTGGTGCGAGACGGCCAGGGCCGCAACCTGCGGCGCTTTGCAGACACCAACGGCGACAACGTGGTGGACGTGTGGTCGTACTACCGCGACGGCGTTGAGGTGTACCGCGACATCGACTCCGACTTCGACAACAAGGCGGACCAATACCGCTGGCTCGGCACCGCCGGCACCCGCTGGGGGATCGACGAGAACGAGGATGGCCGCGTCGATTCTTGGCGGGCGATCTCGGCCTACGAGGTCGCCGAGGAGGTTGTCGCCGCGCTGCGTTCACGCGATTCGGCGGCGTTCGCCCGGGTGCTGCTGAGTCCCGCCGAGCTCAAGGGGCTTGGGTTGGGAGGCTCGGTAGCGGGCGAGGTTGCGGCCGCCACCGGCTCGGCCGCCAAGGGTTTTCAGGAGACCGCCGCCGGCGGGAAGCTGACGGCCGGCACGCGATTTATCGACTTTGGATCGGTGCGGCCCGGTGTGATCCCTGGGGGCGTCGACGGCGCAACGGCTGACGCCACCTTCTGCGAAGGCGCCACCGCGTTGGTAGAAATCGGCGGCGAAACGGAGCAAGTACAGCTCGGCCCGCTGGTGCAGGTGGGCGACGGCTGGCGCGTGATCACGGGTCCGAAACTCGGCTCGAACTCGCAAGACCCGCTGGCGTTGTTCATGATGCCCGGCATCGCCCCGACCGCCGGCGGCGAGCGCCCCAGCGAGAAGATGCAGCAGTTGATGACCGAGCTCGAGAAGCTCGATCGGCAGTCCGCCGGATCGCCCGGGGCCGCGGCGGGCAAGCGTATCGACCTGCTGCGTCAGTTGGCGGACGCCAGCTCTAGCGGCCTCAAGGAGCAGTGGATCCAGCAGCTTGCCGACACGCTCGCGGCCGACGTGCTAGAGAACTCGAACAAAGCCTCCCTCCAATCTCTCGACGCATTGATCAGGAAGACCGAGGCGGAAGGGGTCGCGGATTCGCTTGTCGCGCACGTGCGGTTCCAGCGGATCTGGGCCGAGTACGGGCTGCTGTCGCAGGACCCGAAAGAAGACTACCCCAAGGTGCAGCGGGCGTGGCTGGACCAGTTAGAGCAGTTCGTGAAGAAGCACCCGGACGATCAGGAGTCTGCCGAGGCGCTGCTTCAGCTCGGCATGGCCGCGGAGTTTGCCGGGGAAACCGAGCAGGCCCAAGATTGGTACGCACGCCTGGCCAAGCAATTCCCGGACACCACGCGTGGGCGGAAAGCGTCCGGCGCGATCCGGCGGCTGTCGTCCGTCGGCAAACCCATTGAGCTACGCGCCCAGAAGATCGACGGCGGCGCCTTCGACCTGAAGCAACTCGCGGGCAAGCACGTGCTCATCCACTACTGGGCGACCTGGTGCGAACCCTGTAAGAGCGACATGGCGCAGCTCAAAGAGTTGTACGCAAAGAACGGCCGCACCCTGACGATTGTCGGCGTGAACCTGGACGCCTCGGTCGCCGACGCCAAAGCCTACCTTGCCACCAACCGCCTCCCGTGGACGCAGGTCTACGACGAGGGGGGCCTCGATGGCCGCCTGGCCAACGAGATGGGCGTGATGACGCTGCCGCTGATGATCATGCTCGACGAGAAGGGGCAGGTAGTGAACCGCAACCTGCACGTCGCCGAGCTGGAGACAGAGATCCGTCGCCTGATCCGCTGAGCGCCCGCGGGCGGCTACCAGGCCCAACGACGATTGCGGCGAGCGCCGATGCCGCAACCCGGCGACTTGGGGCTGCGTCGCCGCGGCGTCCGCCGGGCGCTGGAGGTGGCGCGGCTACGCGAGTAGCTGGTGCGGCTGGGTTCTTCCCGCTCGTTGCGGAACCCTGCGCGGTCGGCCTCGTAAGAGAAATCGGTATTCGAATAGTCGATCATCGTGTGCCCCGTTCCGTTGACTGGTGGTTCTAAGCAGTAGCTAAGCCTCATGGGCGAAGCCCCGGGCGGAGTGCCCGAGCGCGTCGCAAGACACCACTAAGCAACGCCTATGCCGAACCCCGGCGCCGGCGGCCTTAAGGCGAGCAATCGCGTTTTCCGCCTCAGATTTCCGACGAGAAGCGGCAAGATTTCGCGTCGCTGAACCACGCAGCCGGCGCGTCGGGCTCGGCTTAGTTCACCGAAGCGGGGAACCAATCGCTTCCATGCGGATCGACTGGTTTTTTCAGGGGTTCACGCGATCTAACCCGGGACAGATTGGGCCGAAGCACTCAAGCGGGCCTGTGATTGAGAGTCGGAAGTCGGCTCGCACTTAGCGGTTACGTCGCCTTCACTAACTTGGTGGGCCGTTTCACCAAAATAGTGAAACTGACGGAGCATGCCCGCCATGCACCGCCCGCGTTTGGCGCAGCCGCCCTCGCGCAACGGCCCGGCTCATATCGCAGCGTGCTACACCTCGCCACGGGGCCGCACAGGCGTGCGGCGACGCGGTCTGCCCCGATTTATTCGTATGTGTGCCGCCATCGGCTGGCGGGAGTGTTACAGACGCAGCACAGCTACGCCGGTCGTACCCCTTGGCGGGGATCTACCGGTGGCGCAGAGCGCTAGTCTGGCCCGGGCGCACTGTGGGCGCGGGCCTAGGTGTACGGATATGCAATGGGCGTGCCGCCGACGGCCCGGTGTCGAGAGATCGATCGAATTCTCAGGAATGGCATTCGTGCCTGACGCGTTGCACGCTACGATCTGGCCTCCCCACTTGGAGCACGCCAGGAAGGCGGCTCCCCCCCATCGAGCCGCCCGGATCTAAGGAACAGGCATGGATAGCCTTCACGTCTCACAGGTATTCGCGTGGGCGGTGGTGCACGGGCTCGGCTGCCTCGCGGCCTGGGCCATGCGGCTACGCTTGAGCCAGCACTTGGAATCCGTGGTGCTGTCGTTCTTCGCGGTATGCCTGTTGGCGATCGCTTGGCTGACGATCTGCAGCTTCTTTGTCGACGCGTTCCGCTGGGTTTTCTCAGGCGCCACGCTCGGAGTGATGCTGATCGCAGCGGTCTACCACCACGCGGACGACTCGGTCGACCCCGTGCTAGCAAGATTCGCCTCGAACGACATCGCTTAGGCCGTCAATTCCGGATTGACCCCTAAAACCGGAAAAAAACTCCCCTCCGGCCCCCGAGATGGCCGAATTGGAACAGCGGAGCGATTGCTGCGCGACCCGCCTCGGTGCGGGCCGCGGGTGCGACGCTCCCAGTCCATTCAGGCTAGCTCGCAGGCGACCCGCGTAGAACCTCGGCCAGAGCGGCAGGGTTAGCGATCGCCATCCAATTCCGGAGGGGGGGAGATGCAGACACGACACTGGATAGCCGCGATCGCGCTAACAGCCCTGGCTTGGCCCATGCCCGCGAGCGCAGGCTCCGCGGACGAACAGGCCGTGGCTCGGTCGATCGCCGGCGAACTGAAACAGAGCGGACAACTCACGCAGTACAACGTGGGGGTGAAGTACCAGGATGGGGTCGCCTGGCTGCTGGGGACCGTCACCAGCCAAGACCAGGCCAACAAGGCCGTGGCGCTTGCCCAACGGGTTTCGGGCGTCGACAAGGTGATTAGCAAGCTGGAGATCGTGGGCGCCGAGAACCCGGTGGCCAAGACCGCGGCCGACTCGGGTCGCAACCTGTCGCAACCGACCGAGGAGAGCGGATCACTGCTGCTTTCCTTGGGCGATGACCGTCAGGCGTCGACGCCAGCGAGGCAGGCGTCGCTCGAACAGCCCGCGCAGCCGATGGCGATGCAGCAGCCGCCGCAGCTGCAACGGGTTCCGATGCAGCAATCGGCGCAGATGCCGATGCCCCACCAGATGTCGCGCCAGGCCATGCCTCGGCCGCAACAGATGGCCCGTCGGACCATGCCCATGCCGATGGCGCGCACCGCCCCGAACGGGGGCGGAGTTCAGCAGGCTCAGGCCTGTATGGACGGTGGGTACGCCGGCGGAGCGCCACAGGGTTATGCCGCCGGAGGCGGTGGTGGCGGCTACGAAAACCCGCAGATGCCGGGCTACGCGTGGCCCAGCTACGCGGCCCAGGGCAACTACGCCGCGCTCTCCTACCCGAAGCAATATTCACCCACGGCGTGGCCCTACATCGGCCCGTTCTATCCCTACCCGCAGGTCCCGTTGGGATGGCGTAAGGTGGAACTCGAATGGGACGACGGATGGTGGTACCTCGACTTCAGCCACGGCAAGGCCCACTAGGCCAGGCCGGCGGCCGAGGGAACGGCGGACATAGGATATTGGGAGGGACCAGCCCGGCGTCGCAAGACGCCGGGCTGGCTTTATTTGGTGGGAGCTGTTTTGGCACGCGTCATCGACGCCGCGCCGGCAGTGCAAGCGTAGTAGGCACCCTTGGCAGCGAGCACATCGATTCTTTCCGCACAATCGGAAAAATCCGCAAGTCTTGCCCAGGCTCTCACGATAACTAGTTACAGGAAAACATCCGCCCGCGGCGGTGCGGCACTCGCGCCCTGCCCCGCTCGGCTACTGCGACTCTCTAGAATCTGGGGTTGGTGAATGGCACGCAAGCACGCACCCTGTCGGCCTTTGACGGTATTCTCCGCCTTGGCGCTGGCCCTCGTGGTATGCAGCTCGACAGGCTGCTACACGATCTTCGCCGAGATGGGACCGAGCATCGGCATCTTTTCCATCCCGATCCCGGTGAGCCCCTTCTTCCAGAAGGACGCGGAAGACAAGTTCTGGAACAAGGAACGCTACGACCGTGTGCCGATCCTTGGCCCGATCACTTCCGGCGGCCCCCCAATCGCCCTCGACCCACCGAGCGACGACGAGGTCATGCGTGCCCTCGAGAAGGCCCGCCCCGTCCAGGGCGGCGTGCCGTTGCTCTGGGAACGCAACCGCAACGACGTGCGTATTACGGTCTGCAAGATCTCGGACTATGTCGATCCGGTGCGGGTCTACCCGCTGATCGGCCCGGCCCAACAGCACCACGCCCACTACAAGTGCACCATCTACTTCGAAGAAGTGACCCGCGTTGGATGGCCCATCCCGCACACGCTGCGTGACGAGGAGGCTCAGGAAGTCGTCTATATCGACCACAACCACCTCCACATGGTGGGCGATGTCGACACGGGTTGCAATTCTGAGTTCTAGGCATCCGATCGCGATCCGACGACGAGGCCGGCCGCGGCGGACGCGGCCGGCCTTTTTCGCGCCTCGAACTCCCGCCCGGAGACCCCATGGCGACGAACACAATCCCGCTGGCCGCTGAACAAACCGAACACGCCTCGCGGAGCCTGCTAGAGATCATCATCGCCGGCGGCCCGTTGCTGTGGCCGATCGTGCTGGCTTCGTTCGTGATGCTCGTGGTAGTGCTGGAGCGCTTCGTCACGCTCCGCCGCGGCCGCGTAACGCCGCAGCCATTCGTGAAATGCTTGCTGACACAGGTCCGCGACGGCGCCCTTGATCGGGACGGCGCCCTCGACCTGTGCGAAGAGAACGCCAGCCCGATCGCCCGCGTGATGGAAGCGGGCGCCCGGCGTTGGGGGCGACCCGCGGTCGAGGTGGAACAGGCGGTGCTTGACGAGGGGGAACGAGTCGCGAATCAACTGCGACGCAACCTACGCGTCTTGAGCGGGGTCGCGCAGACCTGTCCCCTTCTCGGCCTGTTCGGAACGGTCTGGGGAATGATGTCCGCCTTTGACGCCATCGCAGGGGAGTCTGCGATGGGCCGGCCCGAGATGCTTGCCGGCGGCATTAGCGAAGCACTCGTCACCACCGCAGGCGGTTTGGCGATCGCGATCCCGTCGCTGATTGCCTACCTCTACTTCGTCGGCCGCGTCGACGGCTTGGTGATGGAGATCGACCGCCGGGGCCAAGAGTTGGTGAATCTCATCTCTGCCGAAGCCCAGCAGAACAACCGCGGCAGCCGCAAGAAAGCCGCCTAGCCACAATCAAGAAGCCGAATCACAACCGGCACGAAGCGCCACGTAGAAAGTAATGGACTTGTTCGACTCGCGGTGGAAAATGCACATTCTTCACTTGTTCCATCCATCTCTGCTGGCGTTGTGATACTTCGTGACCTTTGTGATTGCTCCTTCCGTCGCCGCCCAGTGGTTTCCGCGTCATGCCCCTGAAGATGCAGCAACAAGACGAGCTTCAGCTCAACCTCACGTCGATGATCGACGTGGTGTTCTTGCTGTTGATCTTCTTCATGGTGGCCTCGAAGTTTGTCGAGGCAGAGCGGTCGATTGACGTCAAGCTGCCGCGGGTTGACGCCTCGTCGCAGCCCGCACAACGGGACGCGCCGCATCATGTAGTGCTGGACGCCGATGGGCGGATGCAGCTCGACGGCGGGCAGGTCGACTTGGCGGCGCTCCGCCAGACGTTGACGGCGAAGGTTCAGCAGACAGGAGACGTCGGCGTGATCATCGACGGCGACGCCCGCGCAGCGTTCCAGCACGTCGCCGCGGCGATGGCCGCCTGTCGCGAAGCAGGGGTCACGGACGTTAGCGTTACGGTCGAGCTGGCCGGCGGGCCGATAAACCGGAAGTAGGCCCGGTACGGCGCATCCTAGCTGGCCCGGTCCACAGAGCCCCAGCACCGGGGGGCCAGACCCAGCGCCTGGCCTGAGGCCGAGATGCTCTATCGCGTATTCCACCTGCCGCCCCTCTCGCTCGCCCTATGGGCGCTGCTGGCAGTGCTGGCGGTCAGCGGGGCCCTGATATTCCGTACGCGTTGGGCAAAGGACCGGCCCACCCATCGCTATGCGATGCTGTCGCTTGTGGCCCACGTGCTGCTGTTGTGTATCGCCACCAGTGTTCCGGTTCTCTCCGGGCCGCGCGGTGAGCCCGATTGCGGGCCGGTGAGGCTCACTATCGTGATGCACGACACGGAGCAGCCCCAATCGGCAACGCCCGTGGCGCCTAGCGAAGACCCCGCTGCGCCGATCGAAGACCCGCTCGAGCCGATCGCCGAGAAGCTGCCAGAGCTGGCGCCACCGGAGCTGATGGCCGTTGCTGAGAGCAGTCCCCCACCGCCAGCGGAGTCGCAGGCAACCGAGCCTCAGGTCGCGGACGCGCCGGCCCTTGACCAGCAGCCGACTGAGACCGTTGAGCAACAGCCGGCCGCGGAGCAAGTCGCGGCCGATCTACCCACGCAAGAATCGCCAGAGGCGTCCGACTGGACTCCCCAACGCCCCATCGTTCCCTCGCCACGGCAAGACCCCTGGCCAGAACCCGTAGCCCTGCAGACGCCACGGCCATTTGAGGCTCGCAGCGCCGAGGGTCGGCTTGCGCGCGTCGTGGCCGCCGGCGGAAGCCAGGCGACCGAGGATGCGGTTGCGGCTGGGTTGGCGTGGCTCGCGGCCGCTCAGTCGCCCGACGGACGTTGGGACGCGGCGCGCTGGGGCGCCGGACGTGAAGAGTTGGTCTACAACGAAAACCGGGGCGGCGCCGGAGGCGATGGGGACACCGGCGTCTCGGCGCTTGCGCTGCTGGCGTTCATGGGCGCAGGCCAAACCCATCGCGAAGGCGCCCATGCGGACAACGTCCGCCGCGGGCTTGAGTTCTTGTTGAATAGCCAGGACAACCACGGTTCGCTCTCGGGCATCGCCCGCCCCTTCGCTCGCACCTACTGCCACTCGATGGCGACGTTCGCGCTCGCGGAGGCGCTCGCACTTACCGATGACGACCGCCTCGCCACGAGTGTCCAGCACGCGGTTGATCACCTGCTCTCGCTGCAGAACCGATCGACCGGCGGGTGGCGTTACAATCCGGGAGACCCGGGAGACACCAGCCAGATGGGGTGGGTGATCATGGCCCTGCGTAGCGCCGAGCTGGCCGGCGTCCGTGTCCCCGCTACTGCGTGGACAGGGATCGAGCGATTCCTCCGCTCGGTCGCCCGTGGGCAGAACGGCGGTCTGGCCGCCTACCGGCCCGACGTGCGCGATCCCGGCCGGTCGATGACCGCCGAGGCGCTTTACTGCCGACAGATCCTCGGCGATAAGCGCGACGACATGCGAGACCTCGAAGCCATCGCCGCGGTGTTGGGAGAGCTGCCCGGCGACTCCGCCAAATCGAACCTCTACTACTGGTACTACGCCACACTCGCACTCCACCATCAGCGAAACTCCGACAACGCGGCCCTATCAGCCTGGAAAGTTTGGAACCAGCGGATGCAGCAATCCGTGCTCGCTACCCAGGTCCAAGACGGCGGAACGGCCGGAAGTTGGCCCCCCAACACCCTCTGGGGGGGGTACGGCGGTCGTGTCTACAGCACGGCAATGGCCACGATGTGCCTGGAAGTCTACTACCGCTACGAACCCGCGGGCGACCGCTCCGACCCCTGGATCGCCGCCCGGCCTAGCGACGGTTTGGTACGGTAAAGAGCGTGCTAACTTCAGGTCTCCCCGGTCGGGGACCTACCCGCCGGCCGACGCGTCGAGCGGAGCCAGGACCCCTTCTTTTGCCCGCCGCCGCAAGCGGGCCCCACCGAGCGACCCCGCCGGCCCCGTTTGACTCCCTTTTGCCGGGGGCTAGACTTATAGTTACTGAACACACGTCCGCGGGCTCTGTTGTCTGAGCGATCGCTCTGAGCCCACCCAACCTGCAGGCTACCCATGTTCGCCCCCGGCATTTTCCAAGTCTTGGCAGTGTTGTTGGTCGTGCTGCTGATCTTCGGCAACCGCCTGCCGAGCGTCGCGCGGTCGCTAGGCCAAAGCATCATCGAGTTCAAGAAGGGCGTCAAAGAGATCGAAAGCAAGAAAGACGAGACGCACGCCGGCGACACTCCGTAACGGCGTTTAGCGCCGATCGCTGCGTTCCTGTAGGCCTCTCCCGCGGAAAATAGTTTCGCCATGAATCCTGTCCTGGTTCCGCTCGCGTTCCTCCCCGGTGGGATCGGCCCCGGTGAGATGTTAGTGGTCGGCATCATCGCGGTGCTGTTGTTCGGCAGCAAACTGCCAGAAATCGCTCGGTCTGCGGGCAAGAGTCTGACTGAGTTCAAAAAGGGGATGCACGGGTTCGAGAGTGAGATGAAGAACGTGGTTTACGACGACGTAGACTCGCCAAGCACTCGCCAAATGACCTACCAGCCCGATCACTACGAAACGCCCGCCCCCGCGTTCGTCCCCCCCGCTGCCGCAGACACCGCCAAAGCAGACGCCGCAGACCCGACCGACAGCGTTCCAAACGCCAACGCGGACGAGAACGCCGCAAAAGCCTAGGCGCTCGCCCCGCGGATCGATAGAATCTAAGACTCGCTCGGGCGGCTAGCTCAGTTGGTTAGAGCGCCGCGTTCACACCGCGGAGGTCAGAGGTTCGAGTCCTCTGCCGCCCACTCGGCCCAAGTGCTTTTGGTGCTTTGTTTTACGGATTTTCTGTCGCGGGGAGGGAATCGCGGCGACTGTCGGTGATACAATCCGTGATACAAATGGTGATACAATCTGTGTATCGGTTGGTGTAGCGGTCGGCCGCAACTTGGATCCCACGGCCACCCGGAGGTGGCTATCCCGATCGGCTCGCGAGGCCGTCGGTTTGGCTCTTTGGAGACCCAAATCCGGGTCCCACCTGCCCTACCCTTCTGGGCCTCTGGGGCGGCAGGTTCCCCCCGTCGGCAGCTCCCGAACCGGGGGTGCACGATCGACAGGCTGAGCCCCAACCGTCACGTCCGCGGCCATTGCCCTGTCGGAATCGACCGTTTGCGGCCTGCCCGGGCACAGCGACGTCCTGCCGGGAGTAAACAATCGCGGCTTTTGCGTAATAAGTACTTGAGGAAGGATTAGCCCGCCGAGACGGTCCAGCACCCGTCGCACGGCTGTCTCTTCCCCACTAGCCCTCTCCAGACGCCCCTCTGGCGTCCCCACGAGCCCCACGCCGCCCCAGCCGCCAAAGGCGGCGTCCGCGGCCGCTGGCTCGCCCGTGAGCTCTCAGCGCCCCACAAGGGCGGTTGTGTTTCCCCCACGACCGCTCTCGGTCAGCGGGGGCGGTCCTTTCCCCAAAGGACGTCCCCGCGATGAATGCGATCTCTTGTACGCCCACGTGGCACGAAGGATTTCTGGAGCTGCTTCCGCGTATCGAACGGCAGGTCCGGAGGTTGCTGCGTGGCCTGAAAGGCGAAGCCCTCGATGACGCCTACAGCGAAGCGGTCGCACAGGCGGCGGTGAACTACTGCCGACTGGCGGAACAAGGACGCGAAGCCGATGCGTACGCGACGCCGCTGGCGGCCTACGCGGTCCTTGCGGGCCGGAATGGAAGGCAGCTTGGTTCGAGCCGGGCTAAGCACGATGCACTCGCTTCGGATCGCCGAGAAGAAGCCGCGGGCTGGGCCGAGCTGATCGCGGACCGCCACGCCACCCCGGCCGAGATCGCCGCGGTCCGGGTCGACTTCCGCGACTGGCTCGACCACCTGCCCGAGGTGAAGCGGCGTCTCGCCCAGACGCTGGCCGACGGGGAGACGACCCAGGGCGCCGCTGAGTTGTTCGGCGTGTCGGCGGGGCGGATCAGCCAGCTGCGGCGGGAGTTGGCCGAGAGCTGGCGGGCGTTCACCGCGGCGCCGGCGCCGCCAGGGTGACGTGCTCCGGCCGCAGAAGAACCGCGGTTCAGCGGGCCGCTCCGGCTTCGCGCGAGACGGCCCCTGTGCTGAACGAAGTAGATCCGACCGGCGTACGCGAGTCTGCCGTTCACTCGCGAATCGGCGTTGTGGCTTCTCTCTGAGTGGAGCGGGGCGCGGGGTATCTCAAGCCGTGACCAAACGGAAAGCGGGGTTGGTACTTCTCGTCGCCGACGTTGATCGGGTGCTGGTCTGCAGAGTGTGGCCAAGTAAACGACAGGGTCCCCGTGGGGGACGCGGCCCCGAAGAGGATGTCCGCAACCCCTGCCCCCTCGGTGCCGGGTAGCCAAGCAGCGACGATCGCGTCGGCTCCAGCGATCACCTCGTCATCGAGCGCGATGGGTCGCCCCGACAGCAAGACCAGCACCATCGGCGCCGACGACTTCTGCGCCTCGGCGATGAGGGCGAGGTCTTCCAGAGGAAGGCCCAATTCGGCGTCGTCCCCGACGCCTTCGGCGTAGGGTGCCTCGCCGACCACGACAATCACGACTTCGGCGCCCTCCACGCCCCGGCCATCAACGGTGTGGGTCACCTCTACGCCGGTGGCTACTTCTCGAACCCCCTGCAAGAGGGTTGTTCCACCGGGCGTGACTTCGCCCTTGCGTCCCTGCCAATCAATGGTCCACCCCCCGCACTGGACCCCCATGTCGTCTGCCTTGGCGCCGGCCACACGCACGTGGCGGACGCTGTCGCGGATCGGCAAGACGCCGTTGTTCTTGATCAAAACGAGCGACTTGCGGACCGCGTCACGCGCCACGGACCGCCGCTGGCTTGAGCCGAACTCGGCGACCAGCGCTGGATCGGTCTGCGGAGAGTAGTCCGCTTCGAGCAGCCCCATCGATGCTTTGACGCGGAGGATCCGGCGAACCGCGTCGTCGATGCGAGCCATCGGGACGGTCCCTTCCTCGACCAGCTCGGTCAGCAAGCGGATGTACTGCTTGTAGCGCTTCGAGACCATCGCCATATCGATGCCCGCGTTGATCGACAGGCCGATCGCCGTCTTGTAGTCCGAGTGGCATTGATCGATGGCGTCGTAGTCGGAGATCAAGAAGCCGTCGAACCCCAGCTCTTCCTTCAGAAGGTCCGTAAGCAGCGGGTGATGCATCGTGCACTTCACCCCGTTCCAACTGCTGTAGGACGGCATGATGGTCCCTACCCCCTCGGCGATGCACGGCGGGTAGGGGGCGACGTGGATCCTGCGCAGGGTCGCTTCGTCGCAACGAGTGTCCCCCTGGTCGAGGGTGAGGCCGAGACCCTTTCTGAAACGCGACGGGCCGACCAGGGCCGACGTGCCGCCGTCCCCCACGAAGTGTTTGGCGCAAGCGAGCACGCTCGTGGGCGAGCGAAGGTCGCCCCCTTGCAGGCCGCGCACGGCCGCGGCGCCAAGCTCAGCGACGCGGCGAGGGTCTTCGGAATAGCCCTCGTACGTGCGGCCCCAACGGTCGTCGCGCGGGATGGTGATGCACGGCGCGAAGGTCCACTGGATGCCGGTGGCGCGCACCTCGAGCGCGGTCAGCCGCGCGATCTGCTCTACCAGGTCCGGGTCGTTGGCGCAGCCGAGCCCGATGTTGTGCGGGAAGATCACTCCTCCCAAGACGTTGTTGTGGCCATGAACCGCGTCGACTCCGTAGAGAATGGGGACGCCGAGATGGCTCGCCATGGCCTGGCGCTGGCACTGTTGGTACGTGTCGTCCCAGGCCTCCCGCGCGTTCCCCTCGGCAGGATCGGCGTCGCCGCCGCTGAGGACCGACCCAAGCGACAAGGTCGCGATGTCGCGGAAGTCCTTCAGGCCCCCCAGATCGGCTTGAGTCATCTGGCCGACCTTCTCGGCCAGCGTCATGCGTTGCAGCAACGGGTTGACCTCGCCGTCATACCTAGTGAAGTCGACGACCCGGCTGTCGTCGGCCCCGACATACGGCGGCTGCGTGACGGCCAGCGTGAGGCACGCCAGCACCGGCAGGCATGTGCGTCGCATCCGGCCGGGGACGCGGCGGACTGAACGCGATCGGTTGTACTGCTGGTTGGCCATCAAGGAGTCATTCAATGGGGTTACTTGGGACTCGTAGGTTACGTGGGACTCGAGCGGCCGATGATTGGGCCCGTCGATACGCCGGGGATCAATCATGCTGCGCCGGCTGGAGCGTTTGTTTTGAGGCGGCCCCGATACCCACCAGGAGCGTGACGCCCGCGAGCGCGCCCGAGTTGGGCGACGGCACGGCTTGTCCGCTGACGCCGCCGGCGCCGGCGAAGTGCTGGCGCCAAACGTTCAGGTCCAGCGAGTCGACGGCGCCGCTGCGATCGCCATCGGCGGCTAGGTTGTCTCCTGTTTGTCCGAGCGCGTCGCGCCAGACCGTGTAGTCGGCGGCATCGACCGCCCCGTCGCCGTTGTAGTCGCCAAGGGGCACGGCGGGACGCGACGCAAACAGGATATCGTCGAGGTGGATGGCCCCGCCGTCGTAGTCAGACTGCTCGAAGACGATCGCCAGCCGGGCCTCCGCGGCGCCCTCGGGCGCAATCAGTTGCAGGGTGTGCGGCAACCAAGCGTCGTGCCCCGTGGCGGCGTCGGCGACCACCAACCGGTGCTCGCCGAGCATCCCGGCGCCGCCGTGCTTGGCGCCGAAAGCGTTGTAGAACTCGATCTTCATCTCTACACGGTTCCCCCCGGCCAGGGCGTCCGCCGAGCGCACCAGCGCTTGCAGCGTTGCGGTCACTTCGTCGCCGGCTTGAACGGTGATTCCCTGGGAGACGCCCGATAGACTCAGCCCCCCGCGATAGGATCCGAACAGCTTCAGGCTCGCCGCGCCGGTGCGCACCGCCTCGTTAGCCGCACGGACGTTGGGGTTGCCGGGCAGGTCGTTGCCGAAGACGGTCCACCCGGCGAGGCTTCCATCGTTCTCTTCAAACCCGGGGTTGCCGAGTTCGATGGCGCCCGGCTGGTCGGCCGCCTCAAACACCCGCACCGAGTCGATGCGGAACTGCTGGGGCCACACGGTCGAGGCGTTCGGGTTGGGGAGGAAGTCGCCGCCGACCGCCGTGTTCAGGATCAATTGCATTGGCTTGGCGTTCTGCGACAAGAACCCGCCGACATCCTCGTCGTAGACGGTGTAGTAGTTGACGCCGTCTACATAAAAGCGGAGGTAGGTTGGCGTCCAATCGACGGCGTAGGTGTGGTAACCCTGGTCGTAACGCACCAAGGCGCCCGCCAGGGTAGGCGTTTGCTGCTCGTCATAGACAAAGTCGTGCCGGTAGGGCTGGCTCGTCCCGTAGTGGAAGGCGCTGCTGGTTCGCGTCGGCTGGTTGCCGCGGTTCTCCATGATGTCGATCTCCCCGCCGCTGGGCCACGGGTGAGCCGACGTGTCGGGCAGCAGCCAGATCGCGGGCCACATGCCGGTGGTGACCGGCAGCTTGGCGCGAACCTCCCACCGACCGAATTGCTGCGAAGCCACCGTGCGCACCAGGCCAGAGCGGTACGGCAGCGAGCCCGCCGGGATGTTCTCGGACGTGATCACGAGGTCGCCGCTATCGATGCTGACTTGCGACGGCAGGTAGGCGTGGCGAGAGTTGTTCGTTGGCGCGTAGCTGGTCACCGCCTGCCAGCGATTGGGGTCGAAGGAATTGAAATCGTCCTCCCAAACGAGATCCCACTGCGGGCCCTGGCAACTCGCATCCGCGGTAGTAAGAACGATCGGTAGGATCGCCGACCAGACGAGGCCGCGACGCAGGACACCCTTTGACGCCAAGAAACTAGTCATGAGGCCCTGCGGCGGCGAGTGGTTGGGTCGGACTCCAGAGCGAAGTCGTACTTGTTGGCGCCGGAAGCCACGTCTACGCGCAGGCCAGACTGCCTAGGATCGGCGTACTTGGGGGGGGTGATCCGTACGGCAGATCGCGGTGCGCCGGGGATATCCTTGCCGGTGAGTTGAGACGCAGAGATGGTGACCAGGTAGGCCCCCGGCTCTACTCCGTCGCGGGTCCCTGTGGAGATCTGGTACTCGCCTGCCTCGTTCAACAAGCCTACGGCCGGGGCGCCGGTCCCCCCCTCGGGGTATAGGTAGACCATCGCCCGCGTGTCTCCCCCTCCCGCCAGCGGCGCGCCGTCTAAGGTCACGGCCCCGGTCACAGTGGCCAGCCCACTGCCGCAACCCACGCTGGACGCCGCGGCGACAAGAACGCACGCCGCTGCAAGCGGGCGTCGCCAGGTTGAGGCGCAAGCCGCGCGTCTACTGTACCTCATCGCTCGGCTCCTTGGTCTCTGCTGGTTTGGCCTGTGGACGCACTTCGTTCTTACTGCCACCATCATCGCTTGCCTCCTTGGACGCCTCGGTCTCGCCGGATGGGGCTTCGGAGTGATCGGTTGGTTCTGCCGTTTCCGCAGGCGTTGCGTCGTCGATATCTGCCTGGGGCGGCGATGGGATTACGGCGGGCCCCGCGGAAGATTCTAGCGGGATGTCGATCTGGTTCGCCCCCGACTGCACCGTGTACAGCAGGCCGGAAGTCAGCGGGTCGGAGTAGACCGCCGGGGTGATCGGCCGTCCGCTAGCCCCCTCTCCTTCCGCGCCCTGGACCAGCTCAATCACCCGGACCGACACCATGTAGTCGCCGGGGACGACCCCGCTGGCCGCCCCGGTAGCGACGCGATAGCCGCCGTCGGCCCCAATCAGGCTAGTGCAGGTGGCGCCCCCCGCCACGGGACGGAACACCACCATCCCGCGTTGCCCCTCGGTGATCGCTAGCGGCGCCTTGTCGAGCTTGACCGTTCCCGACACGGCCGCCGTCCGTTCGCTGCACCCGGCGCAGGCGACAGACAAGACGAACAGCACCGCGTACCGTTCTGGCCGCAACGTTCTTTCTCGGCGGTTCACGATGGTTCTCCGTTTCTAGGGTGGATGCCGCGAGCGAGCGTTCTAGAACGATTCGCTGACCAGCTCGCCGCCGTTCCGGGTGCACGTGGTGCGGTAGAGCACGTTGTCTACGCCCTCGGTAACGAACCGCACCGAGCCATCGACGGACGCGAAGTTGGCGCCGCCCGCATGGCGGCTGCGGAAGCCGCGTTGCTCCCACCAGAACGCGGGGTCGACCGTCGAAGCAGGCAGGTTCATCAGGTTATTCAGCGGCGTGTTGCAACTGCACCAATCGCCATCGGAATAGAACGCGGCGGAGTGGTAGTTGTACTCGGGGACGTCCTCTCCCAGAAGGAAAGTCTTGCTCGTCCCGTCGGTAACGGTTGAGATCTTAACGGGCGCTCGCCACGACTGCCGGAAGAACATCCCGCGGCAACGCGTGTCGCGGTGGCAATCGTGCTGCGTCGTGAATGGCTGCGGCGGTTTGCTGTAGTCGCCGCTCGGGTACTGCGACGCGGCGTTCGTGAATGTAGTGCCGTTGGTTTCGCCGATCACGCTGTCGCCGAGGACCCCCTTGTAGCTGCTGGTCGCTACCTGGCACGGGGTTGGGAACCCGTACTGCTGGTCCGAGAGCTGCTGCACCGACTCATCGGTCGGGCACTGGAGGATGCCGAGCTGCGTCTTCAGCAACTCCGGCACGCTGATTCCATCCTTTAGTGAGGCAAGCCCCTTGCCCGGCGCAGGCGACCGGCACTGCCCCAGCACGAAGACTCCCTCGAACGCCCCCCCCGCCTTGAACCGATCGTAGAGCGGCCCCTCTTCGATCTGCGGCAGGATCTTCAGGATCCACCCCGAGGCCGGTCCCCGCCCCTCCTGGCCATCAAACGTTCCGTAGAAGCCGTTGCTCTCCGGGAAGTGCCCCTGCGCGTCGTGGTAGTTGAGGCACGCCAGCGCTAGGTTCTTCTCTTGATTGGCGCAGCTCATCCGCCGCGCCGCTTCGCGGGCCGATTGCACCGCCGGCAGCAGCAGCGCCACCAGGGTTCCGATGATCGCGATTACGACCAGCAACTCGACGAGCGTAAAACCGCTCCGGCTGCGCGTGGGGTCTGGGTCACGCATCGTGTTTCGACTCCGTGAAGGGGCGTGGTGAATAGGGTCTCAGCGCCGAGAACCGGCGCGGGGCTGCTACGGTCGGCGACGCAGGCCGGCCGCGAGCGCGACACAGCCCAGCAGCGCGATGGCCGATGGTTCGGGAACCGCAGACGAAGCGCCGACAGACGCCCCGAGGGCCGAGTTGCCGAAGGCGGACTTCCACTGCGTGTACTGCGACTGGCCGATCGTCCCCCCGATGGGGTCGTTCGGCAGCGCGGTCGCGGCGCCGAGCGCGTCGCGCCACACGGTGTAGTCGGCCGCGTTGACGAACCCGTCGTTGTTGTAGTCGCCAACCACCCCTGCCGGCGTATCGGGCGTCAGCAGCAACAGCGATGCGTCGTCGAAATAAACGGCGCCGCCGCCAAAGTTCCCGTCCTGCACAAAGAACAGGTTGTAGCGAACAAACGCCGTGCCGGCCGGCGCGATCGCGTCGACGGTGTACTGGATCCACGAGTCTTGGATGGAGGGAAGGTTGGCGTCTCGGCTGTCGAAGATCGGCGTCTCTTTTCCGTTGGCGTTGGCCGAATCGGGGTTGCCGGCGAACTCCTTGATCACGGCGCCCGCGGCGTCGTGGAAGGAAAGGTTGAGGGTTGTGAAGCGGACCTGCGCGTCTCCATTCGTGGCGATCGAGTCGGCGCTCGGCGAGTTGGCCAACACCGAGGCGTGGAACTCTTGCCCAGGCGCCGCGGCCACATTCTGCCAAACGCCGGACGCGTCGAAGTTGGGCTTGAAGGGCCCATACGTCTTGAGGGCGTTGAAGCCGTTCGCCGGCGCAACCGCCTCGCCGAAGTCGATGTAGGCGTTGTTGAAGGCGATCCACTCGCCGGTGCCGTTCGCGGAGTTAATGGTCGGTGGAGGCCCGTTTCCAGATACCGAGGAGAGCTCAAAGGTGTTCTCGAAACCCCCGTCGAACAGCTTCTCGGTAGCGGTGGTGTTGAGCCGCTCGATCTGAACGTAGTCGATCTCGAGAGAATAGGTCTGGTTGTTGGCCTGCACCGCGGTCGGCTGCAGCGAGGCGTTGTACGCGGCCGAGAAATCACTTGCCGGCGCCCAGAGATTGAAGTGCGACTTCATCGGGTCGTCGGGGACGACGCTCGTCTCGGTGCGCACCAGCGTGTTGTCAATGTAGTACTCCACTCGGTTGGGGAGCCAATCGATGCGGTAGTTGTGGAACGCCGTTAGGTCGAAGCTTGCAGAGATCGGGGCGGTGTTGATCGTGGCCCCTGCACCACCCGCGGTCGGCCCGGTGAACGCGCCGTCGTTCCAAACGTTGGTGAAGGTAGAGTCGGGGTTCGGGCCGACGGCGACGTTGCTCAGCAGCTCGTGGTCGATCTCGTCGCGAACCAGCGTCCCCGAGTTGGGCGGGCTCTGCCGCTGCACGTCGTACAAGAATCCGGCGCCGACCAAGCCGGCGGCGACGCCGTCGCGGAACCGCATCCGCCCCTCCCACCGCAGGCCACCGGCGCGGGCGAAGTTGGCCTTCGTCAGCAGGTCGGTCCCGAAGAACGCCGCCCCGGGGGCCAGAGGGTTGTAGGTATCGAGATTAAGCACCGCGACCTTGCCGTCGGTGCTTCCCGGCGCGAGCGTCGATACGTTCTCGGCAGGCAGCACAAAACGCAACTGCGTCCGGCCGAGGAAGTCTTCGCCTCCGAACGGGGCGCGGTAGGTTGATTTGTCGACAACCCCATCATTCTGGGCGCCCGTCGGGCCGTTCTGATCATCGAAGTCATCACGCAGCAGGATCTGACCTAAGGCCTGCGGTGAAAAAGCAGCCGCTGCGATCAACGCAATTAGCAGCAGCGCATGCGGCCTGATAAGACAGCGTTCCATGCGAAACACCTTCGGAAGAATGAGAGGAACGAAGAATAGGTTTCTGGGAACCGGTCGCGGCGTGGGGCTGGGGGAATCAGCCCCACGCACGAACCGGCATCTACTCACAATCGCGTCATCGACTCAGCGCCGGCGACGGGCGGCTACCAACCCAATCGCGACCATGCCGACCAGCGCCAACGAAGCGGGCTCGGGCACCTGACCAGGACGGATGTCGAAGAATGCGTCGTCGTACTTCGGGGCGCCGCCGCCGCCCGTCATGCCGCCGCCGCCAAACTCGCCGGTGATCAGCACAAATCGAGCGAACGCGGTTCCCGCCGGCGCTACGCCGCTAATCGGGCGCAAGTTCCATTGCCCCTGAGGCGTGGTCGAGATCGTGTCGCCATTGGTGATAAAGCCTACCCCTGCTCCGCCGGGCACTTGGTTGACGCCGTCGGCCAGGATCCACTCGATGTTGACGGCCGCGACCTGTCCGCCCGCCATCGGATCCCCTGCGTCATTCAACACGTAGGCGCCGCCGTCCCAAAGTTGACCGGGCGTGGCCGCGAACTGCTGATACACCCCGGAGGCGCCGCCGAACATCTTCAGCGACTGAGCCCCCGAGTTGGGCGTAACCACTGCACTGCCGACCGTGTACGTGCCGCCGCCGAAATCGGTCCAGCCGGTGGCGCCGAAGTACTCGGGCGGTCCGCCCGCAGGAATGGGGGGGGTCTCAAAGCCGGGGTTCACGAGCTGGTTGGCGTGCACCGGCACACAGGCCGCTACGATCGCCACACAGAAGCAACAGGCAGTGCGCAACATCAGAACTACTCCCAAAAAAGGAAACGGACGCCCTTGCGGGGCGGAAAAAGCAAAGCCGGGATGAGGGTGCGGCCAACCTGGTCCGTCAGTCGCAGCTTGACGGGCCGAGGACTTGCCACTGTCGCACTGACTAAAGGCAGCAGCACGAAGAACGACGAGAATGAAACAAGCTCTGTAACTGTTTTCTCAGAGTAACCGGCCTGCGGAACTCCGTCAAGCACTTTCTTGCACAATCGTTGCATCCAGAACCCAGCAGCGGCATATCTACGAGAAATAAGCTGATTATCACCGAGATTTCCTGCTTGCAATCCCGTCACAACGGGCGTAATCTACATGTAACTGTTTCTTTGCACACATCTCAGGTCGCGAGCCCTACGAATGTCCTCAGTCCGCGCAGTAGCGAAAAAGGCCGGCGTCTCAATCGCTACCGTCTCGCGTGTGCTCAACGGAAGCGCGTCGGTAACGCCAGAACTTCGCAACCGGGTGCTGGAGGTAGCGGCCACGTGCGACTACGCCCCAACGGTGGGGAAGATCCGTGCGTCGCGGATCGGGTTGCTGTACATGGACGAATTCTGGCTCTCGTCGCCCTACGACTCGGCGTGCATCGACGGTATGGGAAAGGCGATGCGCCGCTCGATCTACGACTTTGTCATCCTCGACTTCCGCCGCGATCGCCAAGCGGGCGAGCCGCTCCGTCAATTCCTCAGCCGCAAAGGGGTCAGCGGAGCGGTGGTGCGATCCAGGCTGGAGTTCCGCGGCGAGCTTGTCGAGCTGGCCCGCGAAGGAGCGCCGCTGGTCGTGCTGGGCGATCACTTTGACTGCGAGCAGCTAAGGTTCGTCTACGCCGCCTCCAGCAACGCCAGCCGTGAGGCCGTCGAGCACCTTGTCTCGCTAGGCCACAAGCGGATCGCGTTCGTCGGATGCGATCGCGACGACGGTGACCACTCCGACCGCATGGAGGCCTATCGCGAAGTACTGAGCGATGCGGGGCTATTCTGTGATCGCGATGTCTATCGGGTCCCCCCGCACCGGATGGACGGTTCGCCACTGGCGCGACGCATCCTCAGCAAAGCCGACCGGCCGACCGCCATGTTTATCGCGGACCCTTTGCTGGCGGTGGGAATAGTTAACGAGGCACACCAGATGGGCGTCCGCGTGCCGGAAGACCTCTCGGTGATCGGGTTCGACGACTCTGACACCCGCAACAGCGTCTACCCGCGTATGTCCGCTGTCTGCCAAGACTCTTCGCTGATAGGCGAACTGGCTTTCGACGCGGTGCGCGAGCTTTGCGAGGGGGAGCCGAACCTCTCCTCGTCGACGAAGCAACAAGAAGCCTGGTTTGAGATCCACGAGACGACGGCGCCGCCTCCCCAAAAGGCGAAGGCGTTTCTGCCTCGTTCGAGGTCGAGCGACTGAGCATTGTTGGCGCAACGCAAGCCCGAAAAAAGACGGTCGCCGTGGCGGCCGCGGCACGGATCTGCTTCGCTGCCTGCCGGAAGGTCTCCCACCGCCTCCGACGCGATCGCCGTCTCCCTGGCCTCTCGAACGGCCACGCGAGACAGAGCAAACCGTCGGCAATCCCAGCGTAGCGTGGCTAAGGGCCGCGTTCGCTGCACTCTTGCGGCGCCGGGGCTGCGCGGCTAAACCCTGCGCTAATCTCTGCTGGCGTTGTCGCCCACGTCTTGAGAGCCGTCAGCCGTTTTGCGATCCTGCTCTTGGATCTTGCCGGCGGCGTTACGCTCCGCCTTGTGTTCCTTGCGTTCAACTGCAGCGCTGACAAGTGATTTCTCAATTCCGTCTACTACCGCGTGCCATAGCTCGTTCTCGGGCGAACCCTTGATGGCGTGCGGAAACTGGACGTCGACGAAGGACAGCGGCGGATGCTGTTGGCTGACAACGGTCAAAGAAAGGTGCGGCCGGGGACGCACCACCATGTGTCGCCAGCTCGATCGAAAGCGGTCAAACCATGAGTCGGGCATCAATTGGCGAGCATGCAAGACGCCGATCTCCGTGCCGCCTCTCTCAACGATCCAGTTCTCGAAGCTTGATTGGACGTAACCGTTCTGCAGCTTCCACTGGTCGAGGGCCGCGTCGACGGCATCCCAACCGGCGGCGACACGGATCTGACGAGGATCGGTGCGTGACTCGGCATGACCAACACTAAACAGGTGGAGGACATGGACTAGGACCAGCGTGCCCAACAGATAGACGGTGACCCCAATCGAGGGTTGCCACCAGTGCTTCCACGTGTAGCGGTACCTGCGGGTGTGGAGCACGCCCGCGACGGAAGAGAACAGCAAACAAACGGCCCAGATCCCCGACAGTAACAGCGGGGAGATAGCGGCGCCATATCCAAACCCAGCGCTTTTGAAGACGGTATCGGCTTCGCCGGGACGCTCGAAATGGGCCGCTTCCACGAATGACGTAAGCTGCGTCTCGGTCATCACCTTGAACCCGACCCCGCGGGAGCCGCCCAGCATCTGCATGCCCGAGAATAGGTCGCCGGCACCTGCGTGTAGCCACGCAACGCACAGCAAGCCAAGTACAAACATCGTGAGAGCGCCGCAAAGAGAGGCCGACCGCGACCAACGCGGCTCGCGGTCGAGTTCTTTTCGCAACGTCGGCAGGTAGCGAAGCTGCATCTGCACGGCGTAGTAGGTAACGGCGGCCATCAAGGCGATCGCCACGATTAACCCGGGCCAGCGAAGATTCCACAGCAGTCCGAACACGGCCCAGCCGGCTGCGAAGAGGCCCAGGATCGGCCAGCAGAGCCAGTCGGGCGCGATCTGGGCCAGCTCCGCTTCGCGCTGGATTTCCTCAACACTTGCCGCGTGCTCTGCCTCGTCTGCACGTGAGGATTGCGGTCTGTATGTGGAACGCGGAACGTCTGCTGTTGCGAGGGCGTCGCCGTTCGACTGATTCCTTCCTCGCATCGACCACAGCCAGCCAACCGTAAAATAGAAGGTCCATAGGAAGACCGCAAATCGCAGAAAACGGAGCATCATCAGGTCGAACTTGCTGGAAGACTGATCGAACACCTCGTTCAAACCGTTTAGGTGTCGCTCCTGCAGCAACTCGTCGCCTCCGACAAGCATGGCGAGCTGAATCGTCAAACCAGCGAGCCAAACGCGCCGCAGCGTCCAGGATTGATCTGGAGCCGATGGAACCCGATCGCGTAGCCACGCCAGCAGCGAGAGTCCAGCGACGCCGCCGGTCAGGACGATCTCCAGCGCCAGGTTCCAACTGCTTTGGGTCACGCCATTGACCACCAACGGCAAGAACAGGCACACCGCGAACAGGGCGACGGCGTAGGTCTGCCAGTCTGGAAACCACCGAGCCGACGACGTCGGAGCGGCGGGCCGCCCGGTGCTTGGACTCTTGGAGCCGATCGCGTCAACATCCGTCTTCACGTCGCTTGCATGCTGGTATCGTCGCTCCGGCTCACGTGCAAGCGTGCGCAACACTACCTCATCGAGACGCACATCAATAAGTACCTTCTTCGAGGGGGGGTCGAAGTGGCCCATGGGCGCTTCGCCGGTGAGCATCTCGTAGAAGACCACTCCGAGCGAATAAATGTCGGCGCGGTGGTCGACCGAGTGCGAACCCTCTAGTTGCTCGGGCGCCATGTAGCGGAGCGTGCCCATCACCTGGTGCGTGCCGGTGAGAGTGCACTCGGCATCCGAGGGGTTGGTCAGCTTCGCCAGGCCGAAGTCGGCGATCTTCACCCGGCCTCGCTTGTCGAGCAGGATGTTTTCGGGCTTGATATCCCGGTGCACCACCCCCTCGTCGTGGGCGTACTGCAGGGCTTCGCAGATCTGGGGGACAATCGCCAGGGCCTGATCCGGCGCAAGGTCGCCAGCACGCATCAACTGCCGCAGATTGGCGCCGTCGACGTACTCCATTAGAAAAAAGTACAGCGGTCGCGACGAACCACCAGAAGAACCGGTAAACGGGACTTCGCCAAAATCGTAGACCGCAACGATCTGTGGATGATTAAGCCGGGCTAGGGTCTTGGCCTCTCGGTTGAACCGCTCGGCAAACTTCGGGTCGTGCGTCGCTTCTGGGCGGATAATCTTCAGTGCTACCAGACGATCGAGGTTGGTCTGGCGGGCTTTGTAGACGGCGCCCATTCCTCCGTGGCCGAGCAGTTCCAGTATCTCGAGCTGCTGAAACCTGCCGGCTAGTTCCTCGGGCGGTGGCGGCAGAAACCCGTGTCCTGGCGACGGGCTGTCGATCGTTGGCGCGTCGGGTTCACGCTTCGGAGGGCTGCTGTGGCCGCTGGCTACACTCTCAAACCCCGCTTCCACTAAGCACTTGGGGCAAAGACCAGCCGGAGCGTCTTCCGGCAGCTTGGCGTCGCATTTGGGGCATGTGCTAGGATCGCTCATCACGACTCTCCAACTGAAAGGGCGTTCTACCTATCAGTACAGGAGTCTTCCTCGGGCGTAACATGGTTTGCGGCCCTATTCTCCCAAGATGGCGAATAGCCGGCCAATCTCCTCGTCCACTTCCGTTTCATCCGCTACCGTGCGTGCCACTTCCTCGCGAAACAGCTGCCGGTATCGCTTCCGCAGCCGAAAGGCGGCCTGCTTGGCGGCCGCAGGCGTCACCCCAAGAGCCGCGGCCGCCTGCCTGTAGTAGGGGGCGTCCTCGCTACAGGTTAGCCCCTCTTTCAGGTGTTCGAAGAGCCCTGCTCTGCCGGTTTCTGCCAGCTCTGTTCGAACTCGGTCTAACACCCGATCCAGCAGGGTCATGACCCACCGCCGCTCGAACAGCTTTTCGGGCGTTAGTTCGTGGAATGGTTCGACTTGAAACCTCGACTCACCAGAGTCGAAATCGAGCGAGAGCTTCTGCCTCTGCCCGCCTCGTTTCTGCGTTCGACCTTTCTGCCACTCGTTGGCAAGGAAGTTTCTTACGGCCGCTAGCAAGAAAGCCCGGAATCGACCCCGAGAGCGATCCGCGCGGGCCACAGCGCCCTTTTCCAAAAGGTGCGTGAAGAAGGACTGAGTCAGGTCCTGCGCATCGTCAGCGTTGTTCAGCCGCCGTCGCACATAGGCGTACAGCGGGTACCAGTACGACTCGCACAACTGGTTGAGCGCAACTTGTGCGTCCCGATCGCCGACTTTGCCGGCGGCAAGCACCATGCTCCACTGTGTTGTGGCAAAGTCATGGGGGTTGGCGAGACTCTCGCGAACAGGCTTTTCAGCGGACATTCCGCCATTGTATCAGATGGACACGTCACACCATGTCGCAGCGGACTGCGGCGTTCTGCCTCGAGACTGAAGTTTCATCGACCGCGGCGGGATCGCCATCGTCCAATCAGCCGCGGTCAGTGGACATCATGTCGGCATACTCCCGGGTTCGAAGCCGCCTCGGCCGGAGATATCGAAGCGTCGCATCGTCTCCGCAATCAGGCTCGCTACGCGGCCCCAGGCGACGGGCGACACGAACCTAGTCGCGAGTGCTGAACAGGTTTGGTCTTCGCCGACACACAGCGTCACTCTCGGCGCCTTCAGGGCGTCTCGCCTGAGCGGCGAATGAGTCCTGCGGCCGGCGTTCAGCGGCCGGCCCCCGCATGTGTCGACCACCCACCTCTACTGTCCATGGAGAACCCACGCATGTGATCGTGAACGTCCATGGGGGCGTCGTCCAAGCCGCGTTCGCTCCTCGACCGTAACCGCGAGTCGTGGTCATGGATTGGGACGACGGCGGCCTCGGTAACGCGGCCGAAGCATCGGTCGCCGTCCTCCACCCGGTCCCTTTCTCGCATCTTCTCAAGACGGATGTCCTCGGGGTCCTCGCTACGGCGGGCATCGTGCTGCACGAAACCGGACCCGCAGCAGAACCGCGGCCCCAACCAGTATCTCTCGCCCGACTCTCGACAGATGCCCTGGTGGCGATCGTCACCAGGCTCCAGCTAGGGCTCTATGGCGACTTCGACGACGCCGGAGAGCCATGCTGGAACCGCGAAAAGCAGTGGGCGTCAGCAGACATCTGCATGGAGCGTGCCTGCCTACTCGAACAGCACGGGCTTCTGCCGTAACGACACAGTCTGCTTTCACCCCTCACCAATTTCCAAGGAATCCCATGCCCACGATCCTCGAAGCCCCGCCCCCAACCCACCGCGAGGCCCCCCCTCCCTCGCCCCCAGAGCGGCTGCGACTGGAGACCGCCGCCGTGCGGCTGTCATTCACCTGGTTCGGCGCCAAGAAGACCCTCTCTGCCGACCAGAAGGCCCAGGCCGCCGAGGCGTTCGGCGCCGCCGGCGACTCTCTGTCAGCGGGCAAGAAGCTGCTCGACACCCGGCACCCTAAGTACCGCGGTGTGTCCGCGGTCCGCAGCCAAGCGGTCGCCTACTGGAGAGGAGTCTCGCTGCCGTTCCCCGAGCCGGGGGTCCGCCTCGTGCGTCGCGGCGACATCGAGACGCTGCAGCACCGGTTCGAAGGCTACCGCGAAGAGCTTCGTGAAGCGGTGCAGGAACTCGACGAGGTCTACGGCGAGCTGCGGGACTCGGCCCGCCGCCGTCTAGGAGAGCTGTTTGAGTCGGGCGACTACCCAGAGCGGCTCGGCGGGCTCTTTGCGGTTGAGTGGGACTTCCCGTCGGTCGAGCCGCCGGAGTACCTGCGTCGCTTGTCTCCTGAACTGTACCAGCGGGAGTGCGAGCGGACCCGGGCCCGCTTCGAAGAAGCGGTCGCGCTGGCCGAACAGGCGTTCGGCGAAGAGCTGCAGCGGCTGGTGAGCCACCTGGCCGAGCGGCTCGAGGGCCGGACCGACGGCAAGCCCAAGGTGTTCCGCGACTCGGCGGTCGAGAACCTGCAGGCGTTCTTCGAGCGGTTCCGCTGCCTGCGGCTAAGCACCTCTGGCGAGCTGGATGAGCTGGTCGACGAAGCCGAGGCAGTGCTGGCCGGCGTGCGGCCCGAGAGGCTGCGGAACCACACGTCGCTCCGCGAGCAGGCGGCCGAGGGGTTGGGGCGGGTCGCCCGGTCCCTGGAGTCGCTGCTGGTCGACCGCCCCCGCCGCCGCGTGATGCGGCGTGGCGCCTAGTGGAAGCGTTGCACCTGGTGGTCGGACCTCAGGGGACGATCACCACGCTGTACGACGAGACGCTCGACTTGGCCACTCTGGGCCGCGTCTCCATCAACCGGGCCAGCCACGTCGAGCCCGACCCCCTCGGTCATTGGCTGGCCGACCTTTCTCCTGTGGACGGGCCGCTGTTGGGCCCGTTCGCCCATCGCAGTGAGGCCCTCCGGGCCGAACGCGATGGGCTGCTGCGAAGCCGCCTCTAGGCAGCGTCATCGCTTCTGCGTCTTCCCCAGTTCTTGTTCCCCAACCGGAGGTCCGTCATGTCCCACCGTCAACTCCTGTCCGCTGTCTCACATGCCACCGGCGAGTCCCGCCGCACGATCGACCGGCTGGGCTTCTCGCTCGCCACGCCTATGGACGTCCGCCACGACCCCGAGCCGCAGATCGTTGTCGATGAGGCGTACGACTTCGAAGAGGCAAAACCGCTCGCCGCGGACATTGCCCACGAGAGCTACCTCGACTGGGACGACGCCTGGCAAGCCCGCTACGGCGGCGCCCTGACCGCAGGAGTCTGAGCGTTCGAGCGTCAGCCCCCAGTCCCTATCCGCCACTAGCGGACCCACCAGCCCCCCAACCCCCGAGTCCAGCCATGAAAATCCTCGTCATCAACAACGACGGCGCCGGCTTCGCCGACTACGTCCACATCGAGCCCGGCACTTCGGTCCGCAAGCTGTTCGAGCGGCAGGTCCGCGACCCGCGGCCCGAGAATTACCTGATCCGCGTCAACCGCTTGCCCGCGCCGGCCGACCAGGTCCTCGAAGAGGGCGACCGCATCAGCTTCACACCGGTGAAGATCGAAGGGGCCTAAGAAAGGAGTTAGGCCTCAGGCATTAGCGGTCAGCGGCGAGCACGGACGCTCGCTCGGCTGGCCATTGCCTACCCAGTCCCCAGCCCCCAACCCCGCCGCAAAGCGGCGCCTCCCATGAACCCACACCAGAAGATGTTGTGGCGGGCCGCCTCGGCGATCGCCGAGGTCTACGCCCGCCGCCAAGAAATCTCTCCGCCGCTTGCAGAGCCGCTGCCGATTGATGCTGTGACGCGGCTGACACGCATGATGCGGCACGCCCATCGGCGTCGGTACCGCACCGCGGCGGCAGTGCTCCGCCCCCGATTAGAGCGGGCACTCCGCGACCTAGCCGTCGCGGCCACGACCCAGGCCGAGCGGCTGCGTGCAGAGAGGCGGCGTACCCAGCCGCCATTGGCCGGAACCCTCTACTGGGACCTGCGGGCGATCGACGACGAGTTCCCTCGATTGGAGGTCGACTTCAAGCGGCAGCTGCTGCTAGTCGCGACCGATCCCCTTGAGCTGGCAGAGGTCAGCCTGGGCCCATTCATGATCGCTGTCCATTGGCAGTCGCTTGGCGCCGAGCAGCCCAACTACGAAGTGATGGCCCTGCGCCCCAACCCGCCCGACTCCAACCCGGGCGTCACCCACCCGCATGTGGTGGATGACCGGCTGTGTGAAGGAGAGGGGACGCACGTGCTGCAGGCCGCCAGCGCGGAAGGAAGACTGCACGACTTCGTGCTGATCCTCCGCCAGATCCTCCAGACCTACAACGAGTTGAGTGCGTATGTCTGCCTCGACCGCTGGCACGGCGTCCCCTGCGGCGACTGTGGCGCCAGTGTGGACGCCGAGGAGCGAAGCCTGTGCGGCCGCTGCGACGCCCAGGTCTGTGACGAGTGCGTGCAGAGCTGCGAAGGTTGCGGTGACAGTCTGTGCCACGGCTGCCGCGAGGAGTGCTCGGCCTGCGACGAGCACCACTGCCGTGCCTGCCTCGACCCCTGCAGCGACTGCCATGGTTCCTGCTGCCCTTCCTGCCTAACCGAAGGAGTTTGTGATGCGTGCGTCGCTGAAAAGGAGTCCGACCAACAGAACAAGGACACGGCCCCGCAGGTCGCTGCGGCTGACGCCGCACGCGTGGGCCAAGCTCCGGTTCCTGGGTGACGCCGGGCCGACCGAGATCGGCTGTTTTGGCGTTACGGACCCCGAGGACCTGCTGCTGGTGCGGGACGTGGTGCTGGTCCGGCAGGCCTGTAGCTCGGTCACCGTGGCGTTCGACGACGCCGCGGTGGCCGACTACTTCGACGAGCAGGCCGACGCCGGGCTTAGCCCCCAGCAGTTCGGCCGGGTCTGGTTCCACACCCACCCGGGGAGCTCGCCGCACCCCAGCGGCACCGACGAGGCGACGTTCGCCCGGGTGTTCGGTCCGGCCGATTGGGCCGTGATGGCAATCCTGGCCCGCGGCGGGCGCTGGTACGCCCGTCTGGGAGTGCACGCCGGCCCGGGCGCCACGCGGCGGCTCCCCGTGCGGGTTGCGTGGAACGAGCCGTTTGCCGGCAGCGACCACGCGGCGTGGCTCAAGGAGTACGAGACCTGCGTTGAGCAGGAAGACGAATGGGATGAGGTCGACGCGTTCGGTGAGCGGCTGTTCGGGCTCGACCTGGGTGTCGCCCGGTCCCTCTGGAGCTGTCCTACCGACTAACAACAGGTCTCGATGCTATGAGTACGACACTGGTAGAAGACCGCTTCGTGCGGCAGGCACAGCTCGTGCCACAAGCAAGGCTGTCGTCTCTCCAAGTAAACGTGGTCGGCGTCGGCGCCGTTGGGAGGCAGGTCGCGGTGCAGCTCGCCTCGCTCGGCGTGCGCCGGCTGCGGCTAGTGGACTTCGATGCGGTTGACGCGAGCAACGTCACGACGCAGGGGTACGCCCGCGGCGAGGTCGGAAGGCGGAAGGTTGATGCGTGTCGTGACGCGGTGCTGGCGATCGATCCAGAAGTTTATGCCGAAGCGATCTACGACCGCTGGCGCCCGTCCACCGGGCTCGGGGACGTGGCCTTCTGCTGCGTCGACTCCATCGACGCCCGCGCGGCCATCTGGCGGGGGGGCGGCGGCCTCGTCGACTTCTGGGCCGACGGGCGGATGCGGGGCGAGACGCTGCGGGTGCTGACCGCGTTCGATGCCACTAGCCGCGAACACTACACCACCACTCTCTTCCCGCAGCACGAGGCCCAAGCGGGCGCCTGCACGGCGAGGTCGACGATCTACGCCGCCAGCATGACCGCGGGGCTGATGCTCAGTCAGTTCGTGCGATGGCTGCGGGGGCAGCCGGTCGACTCCGACCTGTCGCTCAACCTGCTGGCGAGCGAGCTTTCTGTTCCAACCCACGAACCAAGGAGGTAGCTATTGCCGAGTAACAAGAGCCAAGGGGCTTGGCGCCCCGGATTCTGGTCGCAGCCTCCGCCGCGGGCGGTTGTGTTCTGGGCGTGCGTTGTTCTGGCCGTGCTGCTCACCACTGCGTTCTGGCCGGCCGTCGTCGTGCTGCTGCTTGGCGGCGCCTACGCCTGCTGCAGGCTTGCGAAGCGGAAGCAGGCCGTATTGAGGCCGGCGCCAAGGAGACGGGTCCAGCGGCGGCGGTAGCGATCGGGGCGGCGCCCCACCCCCGGCGGGCCGCTTCGGACGCTTTTGCGTCCGGGCGGCCGGCGGGGGGTGAGGATGCATAAATCAGAGTCGCTTTTTCTTAGCACCCAGCTACCCAAGTGTTGTCGGCAAGCGACTCTGGGCCAGCTGCGGCTCTGGGCTCTTCGCTGGAACTCTAGAGAGCAAGGCAGGCCTTTGCACCGCGCCTCGGGCGCTGAGGGAGTATCGGGCTAGGTTGCACCTTATTGCCTCGCCAAATGCCTCCGAATTGCCTTTCCTGCGGACACCCGTTTCCTGCCGTGCAAAAATGCTATGCTAGCCGCTCTCGTACCCTGGCGTTGTCTGAGGTTGGCGGGGATGGGCAGCGGTTCGGGTGGGTGCTTCTCTGAAGGAATCAGGAACAGTCGAACATGGCGAAGCGTGCGACGAAGGCCGCGAAGAACAGCGCCGCGAACCTGGGCTTCGAGGCCAAGCTGTGGCTGGCGGCCGACAAGCTCCGCAACAACATGGACGCGGCCGAGTACAAGCACGTGGTGCTCGGGCTGATCTTCCTGAAGTACATCTCCGACGCGTTCGAGGAACGCCGCGCCAAGCTGATCGCGGGGGAGGGAGACCTGGAGGGCGCCGACCCGGAGGACCCGGACGAGTACAAGTCCGAGAACGTCTTCTGGGTCCCTAAGGAGGGGCGTTGGTCGCACCTGCAGGCCCAGGCGAAGCAGCCCACCATCGGCAAGACGGTCGACGACGCGATGGTCGCGATCGAGCGCGACAACCCGCGGCTCAAGGGGGTGCTCCCCAAGGACTACGCCCGCCCCGGGCTCGACAAGCAGCGGCTCGGCGAGCTGATCGACCTGATCGCTACGATCAACCTCATCGCCGCCAGCGACGGCCCGGAGTCCGACGGCGACCCGAAGGCCCACCGCTCGGTCGACCTGCTGGGGCGCGTCTACGAGTATTTTCTGACCCGCTTCGCCAGCGCCGAGGGGAAGAACGGCGGGCAGTTCTATACCCCCAACTGCGTGGTCCGGCTGCTGGTGGAGATGCTCGCGCCGCTCCCGGGGTCGCGGGTGTACGACCCCTGCTGCGGGTCGGGGGGGATGTTCGTGCAGTCGGAGAAGTTCGTCGAGGACCACGGCGGGCGGCTGGGCGATATCAGCGTGTATGGGCAGGAGAGCAACGCCACCACGCGCCGTCTGGCGGTGATGAACCTGGCGTTGCGGGGGATCGAGGCCGACTTCGGCCCGGAGCACGCGGACACGTTCCGCCGCGACCTGCACGCCGACCTGCGTGCCGACTACGTGCTGGCCAACCCGCCGTTCAACGACAGCGACTGGTTCCGCAAGGACGACGACGTCCGCTGGCAGTACGGCACGCCCCCCAAAGGGAACGCCAACTTCGCGTGGGTGCAGCACTTCATCCACCATCTGGCGCCCGCGTCGGCCCGGGGCGGGGGGATGGCGGGGTTCGTGCTCGCTAACGGCAGCATGAGCTCGAACCAGTCGGGGGAAGGCGAGATCCGCCGCGCGATCATCGAGGCCGACCTGGTCGACTGCATGGTCGCGCTCCCGGGGCAACTCTTCTACAGCACCCAGATCCCGGTCTGCCTGTGGTTTCTGGCGAAGAACAAGAGGCAAGCGAAGCAGCGTGACCGCCGCGGCGAGACGCTGTTCATCGACGCGCGGAAGCAAGGAACGCTGATCGACCGCGTCCACCGCGAGCTGACGGGCGCCGACATCGAGCGGATCGCCTCGACCTACCACGCATGGCGTGGCGACAAGGGCGCCCGCAAGTACGCCGACATCGCCGGCTTCTGCAAATCCGCCACGACTGAGGAGATCGCAGCGCATGGCCACGTGCTTACGCCTGGGCGCTACGTCGGCGCCGAGGAGGTCGAAGACGATGGCGAGCCGTTTGAGGAAAAGATGCCGCGGCTTGTCGCCGAGCTGCATGCTCAATTCGCTGAGTCAGCGAAACTAGAGCAGGCCATCAAAGCCAACCTGAGGGGGCTGGGTTGTGGCGGGTGAATGGGAAGAAGTGTCCGTCGCCGAACTGCAAGCAAGCGGAGCGCTGCTAGTAGAAGATGGCAATCACGGCGAGAACCGCCCACGCCCTAACGAGTTTTCGACGGAGGGCATTCAATTCATCCGCGCTGCAGACATGGATAGTGGTCGCGTGTTGTTTGAACGAGCTCAGCGCATCAATGAAATTGCGCGCCAGCGCGTGCGAAAAGGCATCGGAGCTGGAGGCGACGTTCTGCTTTCACATAAGGGCACAGTCGGCAAAGTAGCTTATGTTCCGCTGACCGCCCCGCCTTTTGTCTGCTCGCCACAGACAACTTTCTGGAGAGTCAAAGATCCGACGCAACTCGACCGCCGCTACATCTACTTCTACCTATTATCCCGTGCGTTCCGTGAGCAGTTGGATTCGCGCAAAGGTGAGACGGACATGGCTGACTACGTTAGCCTGACGACGCAACGCACGCTCAAAGTGACCGTCCCCCCCCTCGCCGAGCAGAAAGCCATCGCCTCGGTGCTTGGGGCGTTGGACGACAAGATCGAGTTGAACCGGCGGACCAACGCGACGCTGGAGGCGATGGCGCGGGCGTTGTTCCAGAGCTGGTTCGTGGATTTCGACCCCGTGCGGGCGAAGCTGGATGGGCGGCAGCCGGCGGGGATGGACGCGGCGACGGCGGGGTTGTTTCCGGCCTCGTTCTACGAAACGAAAGTCGGACACATTCCGGTCGGGTGGCAACTGGGACGTCTTGCCGACCTCTGCAATTTGAAGCGTGGTCACGACTTGCCCACTAGCTCACGCACAGCTGGTCCGATTCCCGTCATTTCTTCCTCCGGCATTTCTGGAACTCACTCGGAAACAAACGTCCGAGGCCCCGGCGTCGTGACTGGGCGATACGGGACCATTGGAAAAGTGTTCTACGTGGAAGCCGACTACTGGCCTCTCAACACGACCCTCTATGTCGAAGACTTTAAGGCAAATCCTCCTCGCTTTATTTTCCACGCCCTCGGTCAGGTTGACTTCGCCAACTATACCGACAAGGCAGCTGTTCCAGGTGTGAATCGTAACCACCTCCACGAAGAGCCAACCGTGCTTCCTACGATGGAGGCTCGGCAAGCCTTCGCACACGCAGTTGCGCCGCTTTGGTTGCAGCATGCCGCCAACGACCGTCTGTCCCACACCCTCGCTACGCTCCGCGACACGCTGCTGCCGAAGCTGCTGAGCGGGGAGTTGCGGGTTGGGGAGGCGAGGGAGGCGCTGTCGGCATGAGCTCATTGACCTTTCTAGAGCGGCAGACGCTCGAGAAGTACTTGAGGATGTCTGGTGGTTACGTGCTGGAGTACTCAGATCGCACGTTCCAGGAGTTCGTTTGCGAGTCGGTAGGCGTAGACATCCACGATGGAAAATACGCTATCGATGGCGGGTCGAAGGCGAGAAAGCTACGCGCATTCTGGAAGGCTGAGTCGGACATTATGGTCGGGACCCTCCTTCTTGCGTTGATTAATGGGGAAGTGAACACCGCCCGCGACCCGGATGACGCTACCCAGGCCTTGGCTTCGCAGTGCAGACAGATCGCTACGCGGCTGCTGGCGGGCGGCCCCAATTTGAACAAGATCAAAGAGCAGGCCAAGATTCTCAACGCGAATCATCTGTCTGAGCAGATTCGGCGTCTGGAAGAGTCGGTCGACAAGGATCCGAGCCTAGCGATCGGAACTGCTAAGGAACTGATCGAGACGTGCTGCAAGACGATCTTGGCGGAACGCGGCAAGCCCCTACCAGGAACTCCCACCGTGTCGACATTGACCAAAGAAACCCTGAAAGAGCTAAAGCTGGTACCGGAAGGGATTGATAACGCCGCTCGCGGCGCCGATGTGATTAAGCGACTGCTCAGCAACCTCGGCACGATCGGCAACAACCTAGCAGAACTGCGCGGGCTATACGGCACAGGCCACGGCATGCACGGAAGCGCGACGGGCCTTAGCGCACGCCACGCCAAGCTGGCCGTGGGTGCCGCGGCGACTTTAGCGGTCTTTTTGTTCGAGACGCATCAAGACACGAAGCCTTAGCCCGCAGCACCGCGACTAGGTTTACAGGACCGTAAGAGCTAATCGATCATGGAAGCCAGCGCAAAACCTGTCGCCAAGATCCTGCACTCCAGCGATCAGTTCTTGGTCCCGTTCTTCCAGCGTGCCTACAAGTGGGGCCCCAAGAACTGGAACCAGTTGCAGGGGGACCTGTGGGGGCTGATGGAGGATGGCCGCCACGGCAAGCACTTCCTCGGGCCGCTGGTCTGCACCGCGGACGGCGGCATGCCGGGTGAGATCTCGGCCTACCAGTTGATCGATGGTCAGCAGCGGCTGACGACGCTAGCGCTGCTGCTGGCGGGGCTACGCGACGTGGCGCAGGAGCACGAGTTCGCGACCCTGGCGGAGAAGATCAACGAGAACTATCTGATCCACAAGCACGAGCGGGGTCTGCAACGCTACAAGCTGGTGCCGCGCACCGGCGACCGCGAGGTGTTCGTTGCGATCGTCGATCAGAAGCCGTTCGACCGGCAGAGCAGCTTGCAGATCGTCAAGGCGTATGAGTTCTTCGGCAAGCACATCCGCCGGCTGGCGCAGGCCGAGGGGGAGAAAGGGCTGGCGCGGCTATTCGAGTCGGTCACCTCGGGGCTCTACCTGGTGGTGATCGTGATCAACGAAGAAAACCCCTACGAGATCTTCGAGAGCCTGAACTCCACGGGGCTGCCGCTGGCAGAGTCGGACCTGATCCGCAACTACCTGTTCATGCACGTAGCGCAGGACGATCAGCAAGAGTTCCACGACGAGCACTGGGACCCGTTCGAGAAGATGTTCGATGCGGCCGACGGGTTCCCCGCGGTCGATGCGACTTCGTTCTACCGCAACTTCCTGATGCGGCGCGGCGCGTACTCGAAGCCGAAGGCGACGTTTGTTGACTTCAAAGCTTACTGCGAAGAGACGGCGTTGACCCCTCCGCAGCAGGTGGGCGAGCTGAAGCGTTTCGCTGCGCTGGAGCTGCTGCTGCACCGCCCCACGACCTGCCGGAACAAGCAATTGACGAATCGGCTGACGCAGCTAGCAGCGATGGACGTCGCCACGTGCCACCCGCTGCTGCTGAACCTGCTCGATCGCCAAGGCCGCGGAGACTTGGGCGAGGAAGCGTTGATTGGCTGCCTGGACGACTTGGCGAGCTTCGTCTTGCGGCGTTCGATCTGCGGAGAAAACACACGCGGCTACAGCAAGTGGTTTCCCGAGGCGATCCGGGCCATTCAGGATGACCCGCGCGAGGATCTGCGTGGCTACTGGTTCCGTCGCGGCTGGCCGGACGACCGCACGTTCGTCGATTCGCTGGTCGCGTTCCCGGTCTACCGCCGGGAGCCCAAGAAGTGCCGGCTGGTGCTCGGTGTGCTGGAGAGCAACCACGGGCACAAGGAGAAGGTCGATCCATCGACGCTGAGCATCGAACACGTGCTGCCCCAGACCCTGAGTGGCCGGGGAGCGGCGGAATGGAAGAAGGCGCTGGGCGCCGACTGGGAGTCGCTGCACTCGCAGTGGCTCAACACGCTGGGGAACCTGACGCTGACCGGCTACAACTCCGACCTGAGCAACAAGCCGTTTGCGGTCAAACGCGAGGCGTACCTGGAGAGCAATGTCAGCCTGAACAAGTACTTTAAGAACTGCCAGCAGTGGGGCGCGGACGAGATCGAGCAACGCGGGATGAAGATGGCCGCGATCGTGGTCGAACTCTGGCCGCGGCCCGAGGGAGGACCGGAGTTTGCCCCGTCGGACGGCCGGAAGGCGCTCAAGCAGGGCAAGGAGCAGCGGGCCGCGTACTGGGGGCAGCTTATCGAACGGCTGCGGGCCAACCCGGCGTGGGACCGACTGCCGGAAACGACTGGCGAATCTCGACTGGAGATGCCAACCGCGACAAAAGCGGCCACCATGTTGGCTTGGTTCAAGGTAGGGCAGCAGCAGCTGACGGCGGAGCTTACCCTCCGGAAGTCGAGGGGACGCGACATCTACGGCGAGCTAGAGGCAGAACGCGACGCCATCGAAGCAGAGCTAGGTTTCAAGCCCGAATGGAACGACCACGGGCGCCGCGGCCTAAGCGTGACGCTTGAGGAGGTTAGCATCCGCGACCCGCTCGATTGGCCGGGACAGCTGGACTGGTTAGCAACAAAGCTGACCGCGCTGCACCAAGTGGTGCTCCCCCGTGTGCAGCAGATCGACGCGCGCCTCGACGAGCAGCCGGAAGACAGCGAGAGCACTCGGAGCAGTTGGGAGGAGAAGATCGGCGCCCAGGTGCTGGGGCTTTGCGACCAGGTGCTAATGCTCGTCAACGAACAGAGCGAAGAAGACTATCAGCTCAAGTACCTGAAGCATTACATGAGCATCGCTTCGGAGAACGAATTCAAAAACGTTGTCAGCTTCTGGCCCAGGCGAGGATTCGTGTGGATGGTGGCGCGACCAAAGAATCGTGACCGATGGGCCAAGCGATTCGGCGCTGCAGGCCTTGAGACCGAAGCTCACGAGAATCGGCAGCTCCTGGTCCGGATCGAGGCGGGAACGGTGGGAGAACACCGAGCGATCCTCGCGGAGTATCTGAAGAGTGTCGTCGAAAATAGAAAGAAAGGGAGCAAGCGGCCGGAAGAGTTGGTCGCTTTCTGGCGGCAGTTCGCCGAACGTCTGAAGAGCCGACAGGGCGTGCTGACACCTCAAACCCCGCGTCCCCAGGCATGGATGGACCTGAGTACCGGGCGTGGGGGCGTTTGGTTGGTGGCCTCCGTGAATTCGATCAAGCAACGGGCGTCGGTTGGCTTGGTGCTTGGGGGGGAGGCTAGCGATCGGCGTTTCGCCGCTCTCCAGGCCGAGGCGACGCAGATTGAGGCCGAAGTCGGCGAGCCGGTTCAGTGGGTTGGCGGTCCCGACCGGAAGCAACTGCGTGTGTATGTGCGTCTTCCAGACGTAGACGTTCGCGATCCCGCGACTCACCCGATGGTGCAGGACTGGATGATCGACAAGCTAGAGCTATTCCGCGGCGTGTTTTTGCCCCGCGTGGCGGGGTTGGATTAGGCTAGAAACTCATCTGACGCGCCGTGCGTCTCGTCAACCAGGAACCTTGCGGCGTGCGGACATGACGAGCCTCAACGAATCCGCTGTCGAAGCGGCCGCCCTCGATTGGTTCGGGGAATTGGGCTACGCGGTCGCAAGCGGCCCTGACTTGGCGCCCGGCGAGCCCGGCGCGGAGCGGGCTTCGTTCGGCGACGTGGTGCTGGTGGGCCGGCTTCGTGAGGCGATCTGGCGGCTCAATCCGGACGTCCCCGAAGAGGCCAGGGAGGAAGCGCTTCGCAAGGTGCAGCGCGTGACGACGCCGTCGTTGGTGCAGACCAACCGAGCCTTCCACCGGCTGCTTCGAGACGGCGTTCCCGTCGAATACCCGCGCGCCGACGGATCGATCGCGGGCGACCACGTGCGGCTGATCGACTTTGACAATGTCGGCGAGAACGACTGGCTGGCGGTGAACCAGTTCAGCGTGACCGAGGGAGTACACACCCGGCGCCCCGATATTGTTGTGTTCATTAACGGACTACCGCTCGGGCTCGTTGAGCTGAAGAACGCGACCGACGAAGACGCGACCATCTGGACCGCCCTCAAGCAGCTTGGGACGTACAAGGCCCAGATCCCTTCGCTGCTGCAGTACAGCGCGGTGCTGGTGGTGTCCGACGGCTTGGAAGCGCGGATCGGCTCGCTCACGGCCAGCCAGGAGTGGTTCAAGGTGTGGCGCACCATCGACGGCGAGTCGGACGCACCGCGGGGAACGCTGGAGCTGGACGTGCTGGTGCGTGGCGTGTTCGAGCCGCGGCGGTTCCTCGACCTGCTGCAGCACTTCATCATCTTCGAGGAAGACCCCGACTCGGGCGCGATCCACAAGATCATCGCCGGCTACCACCAGTTCCACGCGGTGAACGCGGCCGTCGAAGAGACAGTGCGGGCCAGCGGGATGGGGCGGTCCTTACGCACGCAAGGGGGAAAGCAGGGAGACCGCCGTGCGGGAGTGGTGTGGCACACCCAGGGGAGCGGCAAGAGCTTCTCGATGCTGTTCTACGCGGCGAGGGTGGTGCGCCACGCGGCGATGCAGAACCCCACGCTCGTGGTGCTGACCGACCGCAACGACCTCGATGATCAGCTATTCGGCCAGTTCCAGCGCTGCGCGGATATGCTCGGCCAGGTCCCGATGCAGGCCAGCGGGCGCGAGCATTTGCGAGAGTTGCTGAACCGGGCGAGCGGCGGCGTGGTGTTCACCACGATCCACAAGTTCATGCCCCCCAAGAGTGAGACAGGGGGCGAGGTGATGCCCGAGCTGAGCCCGCGGCAGAACATCGTGGTCATCGCGGACGAAGCCCACCGGAGCCAGTACGGGTTCGGCGGCAAAGTGAATGAGAAGACGGGCCAAATGTCGTACGGCTTCGCCAGCAACCTGCGCGACGCTCTGCCGAACGCATCGTTCATCGGCTTTACCGGCACGCCGATCGAGAAAACCGACGCGAACACGCGGGCGGTGTTCGGCGACTACATCTCCGTCTACGACATCCAGCGGGCGGTCGCGGACAAGGCGACGGTGCCGATCTATTACGAGAGCCGGATCTCGAAGCTGAGCCTGAACGCCGCGGCGATGCCGAAGATCGATCGGGAGTTCGAAGAGATCACCGAGGGGGAGGAGCTGACCAAGAAGGAGAAGCTCAAAACCAAGTGGGCCGCGTTGGAGGCGCTGGTGGGGGACCCGAAGCGGATCGCCCTGATCGCCTCTGACTTGGTCGCGCACTTCGAGAAGCGACTGGAGGCCATGGACGGCAAAGCGATGGTCGTCTGCATGAGCCGCCGGATCTGCGTCGATCTCTACAACGCGCTGATCGCGATCCGCCCCGACTGGGCCGGCGCCGAGAACGACAACCCGGAGACCGAACGGGGCCGCGACTGCGTTGTGAAGGTCGTGATGACCGGCAGCGCAGACGACGGGCCCGAGTGGCAGCCGCACATCCGCAGCAAGGACAAACGCCGGCAGCTCGCGGGCCGCTTCAAGGACAGCCGCGACCCGTTCCGGATCGTGATCGTCCGCGACATGTGGCTGACCGGCTTCGACGCTCCCTGCCTGCACACCATGTACGCCGACAAGCCGATGCAGGGGCACGGCCTGATGCAGGCGATCGCCCGAGTGAATCGTGTGTTCCGCGACAAACCGGGCGGGCTGGTAGTGGACTACCTCGGCCTCGCGGATCAGTTGAAGCAGGCCCTAGCGACCTACACCGAAAGCGGCGGGCAAGGCGATCCCACGTTTGACACGGCGCAGGCCATCGCGGTGATGCTGGAGAAGCACGGTATCGCTTGCGACATGATGCACGGCTTCAACTGGCTGGCATGGACGACCGGGACCCCTGGCGAGCGGCTGGCGCTCATCCCCGCCGGGCAAGAGCACGTGCTGGAGCAAGAGGACGGGAAGCAGCGGTTCATCCAAATCGTGACCGAACTCTCCCGCGCCTTTGCGCTGTGCGCCGCCAGCGATGAGGCGACCGAGATCCGCGACGACGTGAGCTTCTTCCAGGCCATCCAGGCTGCGCTGAACAAGAAGAGCACCAACAGCAATCGAACCCCCGAGCAGATCGACGCCGCAGTGCGGCAACTGGTTTCGAGGGCAATCACCACCGACGGCGAGGTGATCGACGTCTTTACCGCCGCCGGGTTGTCCCGGCCAGACATCGGCATCCTCTCCGACGAGTTCCTAGCCGAGGTCCGTGGCCTCAAGCACAAGAACGTGGCTGCGGAACTCTTGGAGAAGCTACTGAAGGACGAGCTGAAGGTGCGTTCCAGACGCAACGTGGTGCAGAGCCAGGTCTTCTCCGAGAAGCTGAAGAAGACGCTCAACGCCTACCACAACCGGGCGATCGCTACTCAGGAAGTGATCGAGGAGCTAATCAGGATCGCCAAGGAGCTAAACGCCGCGGGCAAGCGTGGCGAAGAACTGGGACTGACGGACGACGAGGTCGCCTTCTACGACGCGCTGGCAACCAACGAATCGGCGGTCGGCGCCATGGGCGACGACAAGCTGAAGGTGATCGCGGCCGAGCTAATCTCGAAGGTTCGTTCCAGCGTGACCATCGACTGGACCCTACGCGAAAGCGCCCGCGCGAGGATGCGGGTGATCGTCAAACGGATCCTCAACAAGTATGGCTATCCGCCGGACTTGCAGGATGAGGCGGTGAAGACGGTGCTGAGGCAGGCTGAAACGCTGTGTGCGGATTGGGCATCGGCATCGATGTGACGCTAGATTTTGCAGCGTTCCGGTAATCGAGTCATCTGGCAGAAAGAGATTTCCATGGGAACCGTCATCGACGTCCAATGCCAGAACTGCGGCGCCCAGCGGCAGTACTGGCTCGGCATCGGCCAGCAGTTTCACGACCCAGAGATCATTCTTGACATGATCTCCAAGCACCACCGCGGCGCCGCCAAGCACGCTCTGAAGCAGTCGCCCGGATCGGAAATCAGCGGGGCGTACGAGCTGGCGCACTGCCCGGGTTGCAATCGACTGGCGTCGGTCAAGCACGCCCGCGTCGAGCTGGGTGAGCAATTGCTCTACGAAGCCGATCACTACTGCGCGAAGTGCGACGAGCGGATGGAGCTGATCGAGGAGGAGGACGTCGCTCGGATCCCCTGCGCCAAGTGTGGCGGGCCTTTGGTGATGGACGAAGACTGCTGCGTGCATTGGGACTGAGCGACGACGCCGGCGGGCGTAACGGATTGGTTATGCCTCAGCAGCATCTATCGTTCAGAAGAGGTACTTAATAGCTCCCCAGCCGACCGGGTGGGGGTCCGGGCAAATTCTGGCGGGCGGCGGGGGGGCCCCAAGGGGGTGGCCTACTCTTTCGCGATCGACACCGTGACGAAGCGATCGTTCCGCAGCTCCGTTTCTCCCTGCCAGCGGTAGGCGCACAGGGGGCCGCCCTTCGCCACGCTGTAGTCGACGCAGGCCGCGTTGGGGCTCATCAGCTTCGGATCGCCGGTCATCCAGTAGTGTCCGAAGAACACGGGCGGGGCGCTGGCGGGGTAGAGCTCGACTGCCGAAACCATTCCCGCCGGCTGGTCGTCGACTAGTTCGAGGGCCGGCAGGGCGTACTGTCCGAACGTCAGGCCCACAGGATCGAGGAACCACCGGACCCGTGAGCGGCGGCGGGCGTGGCCGTCCTTGTCGTCGTAGGTCATCCCGGCCGGCAACGGCGCCTCCGGGCCCTTCAGCACGTGCTCGACGGCATTGAAGAGGTCGGTCCCCTGGCAAGTCGCTTCCGCCATGAAGCCGTCTGAGACGCCCCCGTGCCGCCCGAGGCCCGCGTCGAGCGTCTCGATGCCTGCCGGATCCCAGCAGGCGTGGACGACGCGGACGCCGCCCAGGTCGAGCCACAGCGGCAGCGTGCGGAACCAGGCGAGCATGTCCGCACGCTCGGCCCCCTCGATCTGCTTGAGCGTTGCGGCGTGCTGGTGCGTGTTCTTGTCGTTGTGGGCCCGCAGGAACTCACCGGGCCTGCCCGGGGCAGGGGTGTGGTAGGCGAGGGCGTTGAACTCGTGGTTGCCCATGGTGGCTAGCGCGGCGCCGGAGTCGACCATCGCCCGCACGATGGCCAGCGCCTGGCGGATCGCGGGGCCGCGGTCGATGAAGTCGCCGACGAACACGGCCTGGCGGTCGTCGTGGGCGTAGCCCGCTCCGTCGCGGCGGTAGCCGAGCTGGTCGAGCAACGCCTCCAGGTGGGCGGCGTGGCCGTGAATGTCGCCGATGATGTCGTACATGGGGTCCTAGGGAGCGGAGCAACGGCTAGCCAGACGGAAAACTCCCTCGCGTCACCACTTCATCATCTGGAGCGGGTTGGGGGGCGTCTAGACGTCAGGTGGAAGGGCCCGAATCCCCATCACGCGTGTTCCGAATCACCAAGCGACGCTCCAGCCAGCGGTCCACATCCGAGCGCAACCCGCTGCGGGAGTCGGCCCCATCCCCCGCGCGACGAGATTGTGTCGGCGGTCGTTCTCCATCGAACTTTGTTGTTAACAACAAACTCTCCACTTCGGCCATGTAGCGTCCGGCTGCCCACCGGGCCGTACCAGACGCCGATAGGGCGTCGCCTCGGCCCTCACCGCCCGCTCCAGCAGCCAACCGAATCGCGGCCCCGGGGAGCGTGCAGTGCGGTGGTTGAACCTGAACGCGAACCCGTCCAGGTAGCCCGGCAGGTGCGTAGCGCGCACCGTGCCGTGGAGGGTGGCAGAGGGCCACTGGCTGAGCTGCTCGGCGACGCGGTGGACGCCCAGGAGGTCTGGCGGCAGAGCAGCCAGCACGTGCCTGAAGCGAGGGTTCTTTAGGCCGCGAGGGCCCGGCGATCCACCGGTGCGGACCGTGCTCCTTGCCTCCACGGCCGACGTGACGAAGGCGCCAAGGTTCTTCTGCTTAGCAGCGGCGATCGCCTCCATGCGGGCCCGCCCCAGACGCCGCCCCCGGACCCCGACCGCCAGCGCCACCAGCCCGCCGCACCGCGTCTTGAGACCGGTCACTGCCGCTCTCCCGCCGATGCTTGCGGCGCCGACCTCTACCAGCCCGCTCAGGCGGCGCTCTGCCAAGGGCGCCATCTCCCTCCGCAGCTTGTGAAGCCAGGCCCAGGCGGTCTGGTAGCTCGCCACACCCAGGGCCTGCTGGAGCTCCAACGCACTGACCCCGCCTGGCTGGCAGACCAACCACGCTGCCTGGAACCAGTCCACCCATGAAGGATGGTCCCCGCGGTCAGCGAGGCCTGGCGGCCGCACTGTGTGCGGTGGAACAGGTTCAGCCCCGTCTGCCACGCCTGGCGGCCCCCGCAGCAGGGGCACTCAAACCCCCGCGGCCAGCGGGCCCGGGCCAGGTACCCCCAGCAGGCCTCCTCCCGCCCGAAGCGGGCCCGGAACTCCTGCTGCGTCCACGGGGAGGGAGGCATGCGGGCCGTGGCGCTGGGGGGAGGAACTGGGCCGAGGCGGGTAGCCCACGGAGTATCGGCACGATCCGGGCCCCGTGGGGGGGCCAGTTTGGGGCACGCTGGCCCCCCGTTCCCCCTTGCGGGCTCCCCACCAGACGCCGAAGTCTGGGACGACTGGACTTTGTTGTACGCACGCCCCGCCAGGGGCCCGCGGAGCAGGCCGCCGGCCCCCTCGGAGACCGATTCGCAGCCCTTCGTAGGCCCTGCTGGCCGGGTTTTACGGCGTACTTGGCTGGATCCGTGGGTTTTTTTCAGCCGAATACGCGTCCCGCGTAGGCCGCCAAAGACTTAAAATCCCGGCAAATCAGGGGCTAACCTGCCACGAACGCTGACCTCCCGGGGGGGCTCACGGGTCGCCAACAGGCGGAGTTCGACTGCGGTGCGACGCGAGCATGAAATCGGCCCTCCTTCCGAGTGGCTTTGCTTACCCACATTCCACCACACGGCGCGGACCCTCGCCCAACTCGGGGTTTGACCTTGAAAGTAAGGGGTTTCGCGGGTTTCGACGCCCCGTTTGCTGGTGCTTGTCTCAAACCGCACTGTCCCAGAGAGCCCAAATCCCTTGTAGGGCCGCTCTGGGAGGCCGGCGGGGGCCTGGCGAGCCTTCCGGTGGTCGGCTCCTGGGCCAGAGCAGGCCCGCTGGGGGGCCCCCACGCGCCCGCTGGGGCGCAGCTGGGCCCGTGCGCGGCTGGGAGAGGGCGCTAGGGCGGCCCAACGCGCCTATGCGCGCGCAGCGCGTTCAGGGCACATGTCGCCGCTGGGGGCCGTAGCACGCGCCCCAACCAAGCTTCCCTTACGGGCCTGGTCGGTCTCGTGCAGCACCCGCTCTGATCACGGCGCACCCGTACGTCTCGACCAGCGACGGCCAGCGGTAGCCACCCGGTGCGTGGCCACGTCGACCGTCTCCGCACGTTTCAGTTGTCGCACGGTCATCTCCTCTGGCCAGCTGCGCAGGGGAGGCGGCTACTGCTTGGCCGAGGAACGGATTCTACGCCACCGGGCGCAAAGGCGGCGGCGCCAGCCAACACGCTGTACAGGCCCAAGCCCCTCGGCTCAGGAACAGCAGTTAGGTCGGCCCGCCAAGCCTCAACCTGGCCTGCTGGGTTGGCGCCGTAGCCGACGATCACCTGGCCGTCGGCCGAGACGCCCGTCGCTCGTTGCAGACGCCATCCTGTGAGGTCGACGCCGGCGCCCATCAGCACGTCCGCCAGGCTCCGCATCCCGCTGTCGGCGTCCCAGACGAAGGCGCCCTGCCAGTAATCACACCTCCTGAAGTTCGGTCGGGTCCGCAGAAGAGCCGGCCGAAGTGACCACCGCCCAAAGCGGTGCTAGTCGCCTTGTCCGAAAGGGGTAGGCTATCGCACGCTTGGCGCAGCTTCACGTTATTCTTGGCCGGAGGGGAATCAGCCATCTGCTTCAACGCGACGTCCAGTCTGATGGCGGGGGGATGCGCGTACGGCGCGGCCGCCTATCTCTTGCGTCGCGATCACCCGCGACTCAGGTGGGGCGGGGTCGCGTTGATGGGGATCACGGCGATGCAATGGGTCGAGGGCCTCCTGTGGCTCGATGGCCCGCGGCCCCACGGAACGCTCAATCACCTGCTTACGATCGGCCTGATCCCGCTGGCGCTCTTGGGGCAAGCGTGGGGACCGCTGTTCGGGTCGATGTTCGCGCTGCCGCTGCGTAGACGGCGGTTGCTGTTTTTTCTCGTGCTTTCGGCGGGATTGCTGTTCGTCACGTTGGCGCGCGTCGCCTACCACCCGATGTTCACGCAGGTTACTCCCGGAGGGCACCTGAATTGGTGGTCCCCGCGCAACCCGCCCGTCTATGCCGCCTGGGCCTACTTCCTTTGGGCGTTGGTGATCGGCGCCCCGTTTCTGCTCTGGTGGCGCCCGTTTTGGCAGGGCCTGGTGATCGTTTCGTGGGGCTGGCTCTGGGCCACCGTGGGTTATCTGATTAGCGACAGCGCGGCCAGCTACTGGTGCTTCTTTGTGACGTTCTACGCGGCCTTTGTCCTGATCTACGCCTTCATGGTGAAGGATAGTCCCAGACCGCCGCCGCCGGGCCCGTTGAGCAGCAACACGCGGTGAGCGAGAGCCGACGCCGGCGGGCCACGACGCACTTGGCTGCGGGGGATCGACAAGTGCGAAAGTCCGCCGAAGGCGGACGGATGTCGGCGCTGGTGCGGAACCTGGGCTCGGTGATGCGGGAGCTGATGGGTGTCGGCTCCCCGAAGGACCTGCAAGGTGAAGGGGGCTCCGCCACGCCTACGCGTAATCGCCCACCAACACCATGCGCCCCGCGAGTCGGCCGCCAAGGTGCCCGTGCAGGAGTGGGTTCCCCGGGGAGACGCGTCATCAGGGGCTGCGTCCGCAGGCGCTTAACGCTCTTGCCATGGTCGCCACCGGCCAAGTTCCTGTGCCCCAGACTCGCCTTATCCCTCTACTTCTATCTAATAGACTATTAATTAGAGGACCCGGCGTATGCGGCGTGCACGGTAGGCGTGCGTGGCGTGAACGGCAGCGACCGCCGCAGCAGGCTGGGGAGGACTAGCTGCGGCACATCAGCGGGCAGGGTTGCCGCAGGCGTCCATTGGGCAGCCGCGTCGCTGCGAGTTGAGCGGCCAGTTGGCCCCCGCGATCACTCATGCTGAGGGTAGCCCGGCGCACCCCCGGCCCCCAGAGCCCCGCCAGGGGCCCCCATGCGCCCGCTGTGGCGCAGTTGGGCCCTGGTGGGGCTGGGAGGGCGCTAGGCCGCCCCGACGCGCCTATGCGCGCGCAGCGCCCTCAGGGCGCACGTCCCACGTCGGCCCCCGCCGTCCAGTCAGCGACGCCCCATCCACGGAGACTGCTGCCTCGCGGTCCACATCGTTGGTGGGTCGCCCGCCGACGGCGCCCACAGATCGGCAGCAAGGACGGGGCTCCGGGCGTAGCTTCTTTCTGTGAGTGAGGCTTCGTTGCGCCAGCAACGTCAGAAGCCTCACTCTTCTGGATTCTGGATTATGGGTCACCGGTGGTACCTGGAAATGGACACTGGTGGTACTTGCTATTGCTCACTGTTGGTACCTGGTCGCGAGGCCATTGAATGGCGCCAGATGGCGGCAACACGCGATGCGGCTTCCGGGCGCCTCCGCCGCGTAGCGCTCCCCCGAGATCCTCGGCGGCGCCCGGGCGTCGCCCCCTACTCTGACCCCGGGGCGGCCGCGTCTGCCAGGAACCGATCGCACTCTTGGCGGGTCGCTTCAGCGGTCTGGTTGATCAGCAGCAGCAACTCGTCCATGCGGGCGAGCAGCCTGGCGTGCCTGCTGAGTTGCGGGAGGAAGAAGCGTCTGACGCGTTGCAGTAGCCGGGGCATGGGAGGGCTCTTGGAGAAGGGGCTGGCGACGTTCCTGATTGTGGCTCAGCTGGGGTCCCGGTCCGATAGGAGCTGCGACGGATTCTGGAGGGCCACGGGGTGAGCCACGCGAAGCACTAGGCCCCTTGGGCAGCCCAACGACGCATCGCGTCTGGCGGCTGCTTGGAGGGCCTGGCGGCCGAGCCACCCGGCGTTAGCCCCACCGCTTGGCCGAAAGCCCGGGGGCCCCACGGACGTGACAATCGTCGCAAGGGGGGGCGTGGACGGATCATCTAAAACTTTCGACGATTGGATTGACTTCGCTGCCGGTCTTTCTTACGATCCTCTAAACCTTTAGATGAGTTGATCGCCGAGCCAACCGCGCGGCGCCTTTGTAGGCCGCCGCGTGAGCCTCTATCGAGGGCCGCTTCTCATGACACGTTCGCAGCCGGATCACCCCACCGAGTTGGAGCTCGAGATCCTCAAGGTCTTGTGGCGCGAGTCGCCGCTGCCGGTGCGGGACGTACGCGCACGGCTGGAGTCCGACGCCGGACGCGTGCTCGCGCATAGCAGCGTCATCACGATGCTCAACATCATGCACCGCAAGGGGTTCCTCAAACGCACCAAGGTCGGCAACGCCTTCCTCTTCGCGCCGAAGGTGGAGAAGCAGCGTGTGACCGGGCGGATGATGGGCGACCTGCTCTCCCGCGCCTTCGACGGCTCCCCCGCCGCGATGATGCTCAACCTGTTCGAAACGACCGACCTCGACGTCGACGAAATGGCGGAGCTACGCCGCTTGATCAACCGCAAGAGCAAGGAGCAGCAACCATGAACCTGCTTTCGCTGTTCACCCCCGAGCTGTGCGGCCGCCTGTGCATGACGCTGGTCCATTCGCTGTGGCAAGTCGCGGCGCTGGCCGCGCTGGCGTGGGCCGTCGCCCGCGTGTGGCGGGGGCTGTCGGTCGAGTGGAGCTACGCCGTACACGCCGCGGCCCTGGTGCTGAGCTGCGCGTGCGTGCCGGTGACGTTCTTGTTGCTTGACGCCGCCCGAAAGCCAGCGGCCCAAGATTTCACGGCCGGGGCCGTGCCTCCCCTCGGCCCGATGCTCGCGGCGACCGATGCGCAGCCGCCAACCCTGCCCGCAGACTTCATGCGGGCACAGCCGGCGGTGGAGCGGATTGCGTTGGGGCCGGGGTTGGCGAACGACGACGCTGTTCCCATCCAGGCCAAAGCCCACCGCGGAGCGAACTGGGCCGCGGTGTGGAAGCGGACCGCCCCGTGGTTCGCCGGGTTGTACGCGGCGGGCGTGCTGGTGATGCTCGTTCGGATCGCCGTTGGCATCGGCCGGGCCGAACGCCTCCGCGCCCGCAGCCGCCCGGTCGAGGACGGGGCGCTCACCGCGGCGCTGCGGCGCCTCGCGCAGGCGTGGTCGCTACGCGCGGCGCCGGCGCTAGCCACCGCCCAGCACATCGTCGCGCCCAAGGTCGTGGGGCTGTTGAAGCCGACAATCTTGTTGCCGGCCTCGGCCCTCTCGGGGCTGTCGCCGGGCGATGTCGAGATGATCCTCGCGCACGAGCTGGCGCACATACGCCGCCACGACTTGTGGGTGAACCTCGTGCAGCGGCTGGCCGAGACGGTCCTGTTCTTCAACCCCGCGCTGTGGCTGCTGAGCCGCCGCGTGAGCACGCTGCGCGAGTACTGCTGCGACGAGCTAGCGTGCGGCGCAGTGGGGCGGCAGACCCGCCAATCGCAGCTCCGCTACGCCCAAGCCTTGTTGCACCTGGTGGAGCTCTCGCGTACGGCCGCGAACGACCAGGCGGGCGTGGCGGCGCTGGCCGCGAGTGGCCGCTCCCCCTCGGAGCTGCGGCGGCGGGTCGCGCGGCTGTTCGGCGAACCGGTCGACGAACCGCTGCGGCTCTCGCGTAGCGGCGTTTGGGCGCTGCTCGCCATCGGGGCGATTGCCCTCGTCGGGCCGGGGCTGTGGTCGCGGCCGGCGGGCGCCGGAGAGAACGAGCGAACGATGCTCGAAGCAACCGACTTGGAGCGACCTTTTATGCGGCCGCTAGCAACCGGCGGTGAAGTCGAGTTGATCGCCATCGGCGATGTCAATCGGTCAGAACCGCGGTGGTGGAGCCCCGATGGTAGGCTGCTGCCCGATTTCAAGTTGCATCTTACCTCCCAGAAGGTCTCCCGCGAGGCATGGGAACGCACTGTCGGTGCGTTCGCCGTCCGTGCATTCGTCTACCGGACCAAGGGAGTCGCTAGCGGATCGAGCACCCTGTCGGTTCAGAGAAGCCACAGTCTGCAGGAGGATTCAGTCAGTGATGACAAGAACGAAAATGCCTCCGGCTACCGCGCCGTTGTGGCGAGGATCAATAAGCAGCAAGAAGAGGCTGCCTTCGTATTCACTGTGGCCGACCAGCAGATCGTCCTCAACAACCTGCCGCTGAACCCGACAGACCCCGACGCTCCCGCCATCCTCTCCGGCAAGATCGTGCTGGAGGACGGCTCGCCGGCGACGGTCAAGGGCCAGATGTACTCCGACGTGCGCTACACCAACGGCAACGGCGCCTTAAGCGCCCAAGGACAATGCGTCGATCGGTTCTCGGTCGAACTCGGCGCCGGCACGGCCTACCTCACCTACTACGCCCCTGGCTACGCGCCGGTGTGGACCGAGCAAATCACGCTCGCCCCGGGCGAACTACGCGACGACATCACGCTCACCCTCAAGCCGGGCGCCGATCAGCGGGTGCGGGTGGTCAACGAGCAGGGAGCGCCCATCGCCGGGGCGACGCTGATCGCGTACCCCCGAATCCACGACCGGTCGGGCGGCCCGATCTATGAGCAACAGTCCGACGAACAGGGCGAATACACCTACGAGCAGCTGGCCGCTACCAAGTACGTATTCTCGGTGAAAGCGGCCGGCTATGAGCCGCTGCATAGCGAGCCGCTCGACCTGCTGCCTGACCAAGCAATTGATCTCACCCTCAAGGCGGCGGCCAAAACCACCGGCGTTGTTGTGCGCCAAGCCGACTTGGCGCCGCTGGCGAGCGCCAAGATTTGCCTCAAGTGTGAATGGAGCCCCAATGGCTCCTATCGAGGGTACGGCATCTCTTGGGGCAACCTCGCCGCGACCACTGACGACACCGGCCGCTTCACCCTGGATCAGCTCACCCGTGGCTCGCATTACTTGGCGGTGGTCGAAGCTGCCGACGGGGCGCGGGCGATGGTACACACCATCGAAGCGGACGAGAACCAGCAGATCGTGATGCCGCCACGGCGCGACCTAGTGGTGACCGTCACCGGCGACCTGAGCAAGCTACGCAAGACGCAAGGGAAGATCACGCTGGGCATCCGCCAGCGCGCGACCATGGTCACCCCGGACGGCCAAGGTCCTCGCGAGCTGTTTTACGACAGCGTGGTGCTGCAACCCACCGCCACCGGCGGAGAGGCGACCTTCCGCGGCCTGGCCGTCAATCTCGACCCGGCCGCCGAGAAGCAACAGGTGGAGGTAACCCTCGACGGCGAGCTGGGCGTAGGACAGGTCGTCGATATGAATCGCGAGGGGGATACGTTGGTGGATTTCAAGCTCCCCAGCGCTAAACCCGCCGCGACGCCTGCCACCAAGCAGAGTCACCGGCTTCAGGTCATCCCAGCGCGACTACTAACCAACACCAACGACATCAGCACGGCGAAGGCGCTGACGCCGGAGCGATTGGTCGAATGGTCGCCTGCTGCCGGCCAAACCCAATGGCTGCTGCTCGCCGATGAGCCACCGCTGTTTACCGAGCGCGACGTCGAGTCGGCGGAAGTGACCAAGGACAAAAACAACCCCAGCCGCGGGTTCAACATCGCGATAACGCTGAGCGAGGCGGCCGGCGGGCAGATGCGACAGGCGACCGCCAGGCTGCTCGAAGGGGGCCCCGACGTCGACCAGCGGCTGGCGACGATCGTCGCGAGCAACGTGGTCACGGCCCCCTGCCTGATGAGCCCAATCGGTCGACAAATCATACTGACCGGGGTCCGCGACGCGGCAGACGCGGAAAGACTGAGCGAAGCGCTGAACGGCGTGGTCCAAGGTCCCGAGACGGGAGCAAGCGGGGCTGCCGAACCCGCCGAGGAACCGAGCCCCGCGCCACAGAACGATGGGGTCATCGAAGGCCAAGTGGTCGATCCTCAAGGCCAACCCGTCGCGGGCGCCGAGGTGGGACTCGTCAGCAATCGTGGGAAAGAGCCCAGCGACCCCCCCACATTCCTGACAACCGCCGTTGCAGACTCCGAGGGTCGCTTTGCGTTGCCATACGACCAAGAAGATCGCAGAGCTTTCCTGAGTGCTTGGGCGTGTGCGGACGGCCACGCCCCGTCGCGGCATCCCAACTCGACCATAGCATTCCTGCTCGACCAAAAAGACGATCTTCGTATCGAGATCCCCTCCGCCGGTGCGACCGTGTTTCAGTTGCTTGACGTTAGTCGCAATCCCGGTGCCGACGCACGCCTGTCGGTCGTCCAAACGCGGGTTCCCAAGAGCGTTGGCTGGGCCCTGCCAACCAACTGGCGTCACCGGTACACGGCCAGCTCCGACTCCGAGGGCCGGCTGCGGATCGACGGCATCGTGCCCGAGTCGGTCTGCTACCTGCGGATAGAGTCCAAGGACGGCGGTCGGCTGATCATGGACGGCAACCATTTCTTGAACGACAAGCCCGCTGCAACCGAACCGCATTTCACGCTCTGCATCCCGCCGACAGCCAAGGTATCGGGCCGCGTCGCCGGGCCCCGGGACGCCCGCCTGCCGGAACAGGTCCGGCTGACGACGGAACTCTGGCCCGGTTCGAGGAATGACCTGCCGGACTGGCCGGTGTGGGCCGGCGTATGGGGCGTGGCGGACGTTACTCCTTCCGACGACGGCGCGTTCTCAGCGCCTCAATTGGCCATTGGGCTGCTGCGCGTAGAGGCCGACCTGCCAGAGGATCAGCCGTGGCGTGCTGTCGTCCCGGCGCCGGAGCGCATCGCGCCTGGAGACGAGGCGGACATCCAGCTCCAGGTAGTTCGCGGCGTCAAGGTTCGGGGGCGAGTCATCAAGAAGGACACCGGAGAACCTTACCCCGGTTTTCGACTCGCCGTCATTCAAGAACCAACCAATGAAGAAGCACGCGGCACGGTCACAGGGATCGAGGTCGAGACCGACAAGCAAGGATGGTACGAGACAGTGGTGCGCCCGGGCTGGGTGAAACTGCGGTTGCACAGCGCTCCGAGCGATTACCGGGACGTCGAGTCCTGGCGCCCGAGGGAGGAATCGCTGAACATGCCCCGCGAGATTCCAGCGGGCGCCAGTGAGTTCGAGATGCCGCCGGTTGAGTTGGTCCCCGCCAAGCAGATACGCGGGAAACTCTTCGACAGGAATGGCCGCCCGCTGTCCGGTTGGGTGGTCGAAGGCTACCCCGGGCCGGGCGACAGCGTCATGAACAGCTTTGCCGGCGTCCATACCCGCAAGGACGGCACGTTCGAGGGGGCGGTCCCAGAAACTCTGATCCCCAAGGTGTGGAAAGCTCAGTTCCGCGACTGGTCAGACGTCTACGACTTTGACGACCAAGACTACGTCGCGGAAATCGCGGGCCAGGACCCCCTCGTGCTACGCATCGATGTCGACGGCCGACCCGTCGCGGACGCCGGCGACGCCCCACCTACCGCTCCGGTGGCCGATCAGAACGCCGCCCCGCTCCGCTGCCGGCTGGTGGCGGTTCCGCCAGACGCCAACGACGAGGCGCCCGACCTGAACCAGACGACCGCCGAGTTTCTCTCCGGCGATGAGATAACCTTCGCGGTCGAGCTGACCAACACCGGCGACCAGCCGGTTACGCTGCTCGGCACGCGCTACGGCGGGAGCTTCGGCAAGTCGTCTGGCAAGCTGAACACCAAAGGCTACGGCCCGCGGCTGTTTGAGTTTGAGTTCACCGACGAAGCGGGCAATCCGCTCCCGCGTGCCGAGCGTGCGTTTGTGCACGACACCCTCTACTTGTCGGGCGCCTCGACACACGTGGTCGATCCGGGCGCGTCGCACACCGTGCTGCTGCGGCCCGCAGAGTTCACGCCGCCGATGGCCCACCGGCTCCCCAGCGGCAAGTTCCGCGCGCGGGTGCGCTACCGCGGCGCGAGCGCAGGGGCGTTGGCCTTGGCGCGCGAGTTTCGCGCGAGGCGGCCGATCGCCGATGCCTGGTCGGGCGACGTGGCGTCCAACAGCGTGGAGTTCTCCGTCGCGGACCCGGCCACGCGTATTGATCCTGAGAGTCTCACGTGGGGCCTCGTTGAGAACGGACTGCAAGCCGCAGTCGAGCTCCAATCGCCCGTGGGCGACCCAACCCGCGCGCCCGGCGTGCCGGTGGGGACGCCGCTAGGGGTGATTTTTCACGTGAAGAATGTCAGCGACCGAACGATCGACCTCGTCAGCGAAGCCTGGCGGCAGGGCGATCGGGCGAAAGTGAGGAATCGGCTTGGCGCGGAAGTGGAGGTCTCAGGTGCGTGGCATACCGGTATGCCGAGGCACGTCCGCTGGCGCCTCAAGCCTGGCGAGGTGGCGGAGCTCACCGCTAGCGGGTCGTCGCTGGACAGCCTCGACTTCCCCGGCAGAACGAAGGTTAGCTACACCGTCCGCTTCGGCGGCTCTCAGCTCAAAGACAGAGATGGCAAAGTGCTGCTGCCGCTGCCGGACGACTGGCAGGGCACGCTCGAGACGGGCAAAGTGATGTTGTTCCGAAGTGCCAGTGCGCCGGAGGCCAAGGGGCCAGACGCTAAGGCAGTCGACGTAGAAGCCGAGGCCGAATTGCCCGCGACCACCGCCAGGGAGCAGGCAGAGCAGGAGAAAGGCCCGGACAAAGCCCAGGAAAAAAGCCAGCAGCAACCAGAGCCCATCCAGGCCAAAGTCCGCCTGCTCGACGACACCTTCTCTGCATCCGGCCGCGTGGTGGACGAAGCGGGCCAGCCGCTCGCGGGTATCAAGGTGCGCGTCGCGACGGGCATCGGCACACTGCTGGGGGGCGCCCGGGCAACGACCGACCATGAGGGGCGTTACCCGATGAACTTCGGTCGCGGAATGACGCTGATGGAAGATTACGCCCCGCTGGGTGTCGGCGTCCAAGCGGCTAAGTTCATCATTATGACCCCACCCTGGGAAATCGTCGGGGATGAGCGCGACTACGACCTGCTGATGACCGACCAGACCCCCCAAGAGCTAGCAAAGTGGATTGAACGGGGTCAGCTTTGGGGGAGAAAAGACCTGGCCGGCATGATCTATCCCAACCAGCCACGCGAGGTGAACTTCGTGTTGGCCAAAGAGCCTCGGGCTCCGAGCAGCACGAAAGCGGCGCCCCGAACGGGCGTGCCCAAGCCCAGCCCGGACACCCAAGACCAAGGCGCCCAAGAGGGTGCCGAAAGAGCCGCTATGCCAGAGTGACCGATCGAGCCGGTAGACGCACAGACCAAAGCGCCGCTACCGGGGAGTCCGGCGGGTCCGGCGTCAAGCCGATCGACGTTGGATGCGGTATGCGGGGGACCGGCGCGGCTCGGATGACGGGCGCGAGATGGCCCCACACGCGCTGCGTTGTTCGGGCGCCTTTACCAGAGCACCAACCTCTCGCGACCTTGGTTCACCTTCGGCGACATCAGAGCGGTCGCCCCGACTCCGATCTCGACGCTGCCGCCTCCGCCAGGAACCGGTCGCACACCTGACGGGTCTCTTCAGCGGCCTGGTTGATCATGGCCAGCAACTCATCCATGCGGGCAAGCAGCCTGGCGTGCCTGCGGGGTTGGCGGAAGAAATGTGCGACGCGTAGCAGCAGGCGGGGCATGGAAGAGGCTCAGGGGTGGTCGGTGGCGAGTGACTTGATTGTCGCTGAGATCGGCTCAAGCTCCGATAGCGGGTGCGTCGGAATCTGGCGGGGCCCGGAGCAGGCTACGTGGAGCAGCTGGCCTGTGCTGGCTCTTCCCAACCTTCCAGAGGGTAAGAACGGTGGGCTAGCCTGCACGCCGCGCTGCAGAGGTCCGATCTCCGCGAGGACACCGCTGCAGTTTGGGGCCGACCCAGGCCCCCAGGGTGAGGCGCTCTTGAGCACAGGCGGCCAGTCGGCGGGCCGAGGGAGGTGAGCTGCACCGCTGCGACTTGGGAAGCGGGCCAAACGCGCATCTGCGAGGTACGCAAGGCTCGTTCTAGCATCGGCAATTGGCAGCTAGTAGACTGGGGGAACTGGCAACTACTATCTGGCCCGAAGCGGAGTCTTGTGGATGTTTCGCCTCCTTCGTTGCACCGTTGTCGCGTTTTTGACTTTGTCACTGGCGCCCTCTGTTCAGTGCGCGCCTATCGTTACCGCCACGCATCAATTCCCGCCTGACTTTGATGATTCTCGCTTTCGCGGCACCGGTGCTCAGGCAGGCATGGGCATCGACAGTGGCACATTGTACGACAATCGAGTTGCCCAAACATTTATTACGGAAGTGGGAGGACGGCTTGCAACCGCTTCGTTTGTAGCCAGACGTTTCTCAGGCACGATGGATGAACTCAAAGTATCGATCTTCACCATGTTAGATGGTCAGCCAGCTACCGAGATCGCCAGTACTCGACTGGAAGCTGAAGCATTCGGGGAGGATCTTATCTTTAGTCCTGCGACATATACTTCTGTTGCTGACTTTACATCGCGGCATGTACTTCTGGATCCGGAAACAGAATATGCGATGGTGTTCTCCGTAGACGTGGTGGATGCACGCTATCAGATTCAAGGATATCTCCTTAGCGGTGAATCACATTCCCCTTATCCAAACGGCAGCTTTCTAAAGAGCCAGAACGGCAGTCCCTTCGAGCCAGGTGCTTCAACGGCCGACCTCTATTTTCAGGTGACAGTGACTCCGGTTCCTGAGCCCGCTGCAATTACTCTCACTACACTTGCAGTGTCTTCATGCCTGACCCTTCGGAAGAGGCAAGTCGCCCTCCCTAGCTAGCGCTTTCGCTTCAGATTTCTGAGCCTTGCCAACCTACCTCAGCCACATCATTCTCGGCAGGATCGAGTATCCCAGAATTGCGGTCGGTGGACATCACTCGCTTCAGATCCGCCCCCAGTCGAGCCGCCAAAAAAATGGACCAGCTTCGGCGGCTGGGCGCCTCGATCTATCTGCGGAGGTCTTGGCCGAGGGGAGACACCGCTGCGAGTTGGCGGTGCCGCCCAACCGCCGCGGAGTAATCCCCCTCGGTCAGTTGGCCATTCGGCACTCCGACGGAGGAGAGCTGCACCGCTGCAGGTTAGCTCCCGCTCAGACTGCGAACGGTTGGTCCAACCTTGGCGACCGCAGCATCCATCGTTTTGCCGTCAAGTCACTTAGGACGACCCGTTTTGAGAATCGGAGTTTATTGACTAAGCGATCCCGATTTCGCCTTCGATGGCAGGACTCCGAAGTGTCTTTTGTAGTCCGCGGCGAAGTTGCTGAGATGACGGTAGCCCCATCGGCGGGCGACATCGCGGACGCAGAGGCCCTGTGTCCGTGCCGTTTTGAGGTCCGCCCGCACGGCGTTGAGACGCAGCATGCGGAGGTACTCGATGGGGCCGATGCCAAACCGCTCGCGAAACGCATACTGCATTGTTCTTGCGGAGACGTCGAGTTCCTCGCATAAGTCGATGAGGCCAACCGTCGACGCGAGGCGTTCGCGTAGATACTCTTCTGCTCGGCGCACTAAACTGGCGCGATTGCCGCGCGGCTCAAGGGCGCACGTCCCGTTCCGCGAACTGAGGACATTGAGGGCCGCGACAACACACTCTTGTTCGTCCGCATAACAATCGCTTGACGACGCGTCAGACGCGGACCTTGCAGCGATGCGTTTCACAAGCTGCTCCAACACGGCGAGTGCGGTCGGCTCGACGCAGAGACATCGCCAGTCGATCCGCGCGGGGTCGCCCTTGAGCCGCAGGACGCTGTTGGCCGCTCGGCGAATGAGGTCAATCGGCACGGACAGGGTGACAATCTCCGCGTCCCGCGCCGCGACGTTATCGACGCCAACCTGACCGCCGCGGACGACCAAGTGATTGGGGTCGCACTGCCGCCCCTGCCATCGGCTCTTATGGTTCCGCGGGGTGATTGGGCTGAAGTCGATCCAGCCCGGCTGGCTCGACCCGCGCGTCAGGAGCACTTGATTGGTGGTCCCCCGAAACGCCCGGATCAGTTGGCCCTGGACAACCTGAACGTTCCCTCGAAAGGCGCCCGCCGAAACCTGTTGGAATCGCCCTTCCCAGCCGGGATAGAGGCGACTTAGGTCGTCCACGTCACCGGTCGCGATCTCAAACGCGATCGGCGCGACGGTCGACGACGTCGTTCTGGGTGGTTCGCATGCGGTGATCATCGACGTCGCCAACCAAAGGTCCGAAGTTGCGTCTTTTGGATATCCTAGCTCCAAGACCATGGCGCTAGAATGCCGGGAGTCGGCGAAAGTGCTATGCTGCGCGGCGCTTTTCTGGAATCGCCCATTCCCGGGCTCAAGAACCATCGGCCCAGAGCTCATCGTGAGTCACCGACCATGAATCGTGTTTCACCTGCTTATGGCGCCTTGGCGGCGCTGGTGATCGGGCTCCCGCAGTTCGCGCACGCCCAGTCGAGGCCCAACATTCTTGTGGTCATGGCCGACGACGTGGGCTGGATGAACGTCTCGTCGTACGGGGGCGATATCATGGGCGTCCAAACGCCCAATATTGACCGCATTGGCCGCGAAGGTCTCAGGCTGACATCGTTCTACGCACAGCCGAGTTGTACGGCGGGTCGCGCCGCGTTCATCACTGGCCAGCTTCCCGTCCGGACTGGGCTGACGACCGTCGGCACGCCGGGCTCGCCCGCCGGCCTGCACAAGGAGGACGTCACCCTCGCCGAAATCCTTAAAGCCAAGGGTTACTCGACCGCCCAATTCGGCAAGAACCACCTTGGGGATCTTGAAGAGCATCTGCCGCACAGGCATGGGTTCGACGAGTACTTTGGAAACCTCTACCACCTCAACGGCAATGAGGACTTGGAAGACCCCGACCGCCCGACGGACCCGGCGTTCCGCAAGAAGTTTGACCCGCGCGGGGTCATTTCCGGGACGGCCGACGGCCCGACGAAGGACGAAGGCGCGCTGACGACGAAGCGGATGGAGACCTTCGATGACGAGATCGTCGCCAAGTCGCTCGATTTTTTGGACCGTAAGGCGAACGACAAGCAGCCGTTCTTTCTCTGGCACTGTGCTGCGCGCCTCCATGTGTTCTTCCACTTTAAGGACGGCGTGCGCGGGAAGTCCCGGGCGGGTCGGGAGGACGTTTACGGCGACGCGCTCGCTGAGCACGACGGTCACGTCGGCCAGCTCTTGGCGAAGCTCGACGATACGGGCCTCGCCAACAATACGATCGTCATCTACGTGACCGATAATGGCGCGTACCAGTACATGTGGCCCGAAGGGGGCACCAGCCCATTTCGCGGCGATAAGGGCACCACCTGGGAAGGGGGCGTGCGCGCCCCGTGCCTTGTTCGCTGGCCCGGCGCTCCCGGAGGGCGCGTCTCCAGTGAAATCGTCGACATGACCGACCTGCTGCCGACGTTAGCGGCCGCCGCCGGCGAACTCGAGGTTGTGGCGAAGCTGAAACAAGGCGCCGACTACGTCGGCAAAAGGTACAAGCTCCACCTCGACGGCTACGACCAGACCGGCCTGTTCACAGGGAAGAGCGATAAGTCGTCGCGCAAGTTTGTCTTCTACTACGACGAGACGGTGCTGACCGCCATTCGGTACGACGCGTTCAAGGTCAGCTTCTCCATCAAAGAAGGGGGGCATTGGGATGATCCGCTGGTGGGTCTCGGCCGCCCGCTGATCACGAATGTGCGTATGGACCCCTTCGAGCGGCAAACCGGCGATGTCAACCGCCAGTATGCGGAGCATAAGACTTGGGTGCTGACCCCGATCGTGGGCATTGCCGAACAGCACCTGATGACCTTCCAGGAGTTCCCCATCCGCCAACTCGGCCTCAGCGCGCAAATGGGCAAGACCATCGATGGCATCCAGTCCCAGATCCTCAAGATCAAAGCCCAACATTAACACCCTGAGCCTCATGCATATGAAACCGCAACCTTGGATCGCAGTGGTCGGCCTCACGCTGGGCTTGCTGTCGGAATTGGCCGCTAAAGCACAGGAAATCTTGCCGTTCCCTCCCACGCCTTCTGGCTCGGTTGCCGGACTGACGATCCAGGACTCGGTCTACAAGAAACGCGTCGAGCCCAAGCATTTGGCCGACGGCGCGCCCAACATCCTCATCATCCTGATGGACGACGTGGGGCCTGGCACGCCCTCGACGTACGGCGGCGAGATCAATACGCCGACGCTCGACCGTGTGTCGAACATGGGAATCTCGTTCAATCGTTTCCATTCCACAGCCATGTGCTCGCCCACGCGGGCAGCATTGCTCTGCGGGCGAAATCACACGCGGGTCGGCAACGGCCAGATAGCCGCCATCGCCAACGACTTCGACGGCTTCAGCGGCACCATTCCGAAGTCCTCGGCGACCGTCGCCGAAGTGCTCAAGAACTACGGCTACAACACAGGCGCCTGGGGGAAGTGGCATAACACGCCCGAAGAACAGATCACGACCATGGGGCCATTCGATTACTGGCCGACCGGCTATGGGTTCGAGTATTTCTACGGCTTCCTGGCCGGAGAAGCCTCGCAGTACGAGCCGACCCTGACCCGCAACACCACGCCAGTTACCGAGCATCTACCCAAGGACTACCACCTGTCCGACGACATCGCGTCGGACGCCATCACCTGGCTACGCGAACAAAACGCCTACGCCCCGGACAAGCCTTTCTTGATGTATTGGGCGCCAGGCGCCTCGCACGGGCCGCATCAGGTGATGAAGGAGTGGGCCGACAAGTACAAGGGCAAGTTCGACGACGGCTGGGACAAGTACCGCGAGCGCGTCTTCGCCAGGGCCAAGGCCAAGGGGTGGATCCCGCAGAACGCTCGGCTCACTCCGCGGCCCGAGTCGATGGCGTCGTGGGATTCGATCCCCGAGGACGAGAAGCCGTTCCAACGCCGACTGATGGAGGTTTTCGCCGGATTCACCGAACACGCCGACTACAACGCCGGTCGCGTCATCGCCGAGATCGAGCGTCAGGGCAAGCTCGACAACACGCTTGTCTTCTACATCTGGGGGGATAATGGTTCCTCGGCAGAGGGCCTCTACGGAACCATTAGTGAGCAGCTCGCGCAGAACGGCATCCCGACAAAGATCTCCCAGCACCTCGAAGCGCTAGAGGAACTCGGCGGGCTGGACGCACTCGGCGGTCCGAAGACCGACAACATGTATCACGCGGCCTGGGCCTGGGCGGGCAGCACGCCTTACAAGTCCACCAAGCTTGTGGGCGCCCACTTTGGCGGCACCCGTCAGCCGATGGCCGTTGCGTGGCCGAATCGCATCAAGGCTGACCCGACGGCACGTCCGCAGTTTCATCACGTCATCGACATCGTGCCGACGATCTACGAACTGACGAAGATCACCCCGCCGCGAATCGTGAACGGGTTCGAGCAGGATTCTATCGACGGCGTCAGCATGGTGTATGCGTTTGGCGATGCGAAGGCGCCAGGGACGCGTAAGACGCAGTTCTTCGACATCATGGCCAGCCGCGGCGTCTACCACGACGGTTGGTTCGCGAGCGCCCCCGGTCCCCGCGAACCGTGGGTGGGGGGTCTTCCAAAAGGCATCGAGGAGTGGTCTCCGCTCACAGATCCGTGGGAACTTTATAACCTCGACGAGGACTGGAGCCAGGCGAATGACCTCGCGGCGACCAATCCGCAGAAGCTCGAAGAACTGAAGCTGCTCTTCTTGCTCGAATCCACGAAGAACAAGAACCTGCCCATCGGCGGCGGCTTGTGGTCCACCGCGATGTTCCATCCCGAGGATGCGCCCGCTTCGAACCTCACGGAGTGGACCTTCGACGCCCCACTGACCCGGATGCCAGAATCCGCTGCACCCAAGCTGGGGAAGGTGGACAGTCTCGTGGTCATGGATGTGCACGTGCCCATGAACGCGAACGGCGTCCTGTATGCGCTGGCCGGATTCTCCGGCGGCATCACCTGCTATGTGAAGGACGGCTTCCTGTGCTACGAGTTCAATTTGTTCGAGGTGCAGCGGACCAAGCTTAAGTCCAGGAACAAGCTGCCGACCGGCAAGGTAGAAGTAGAAGTCGAATCGAGATTGGCTGCCAAGATCGGCGGGCCGATGGATGTGACGCTCAGGGTGAATGGCGAAGAGGTGGCTCAGGGCCGAGTGCCAGCCGCAATGTTCCTCCACTTCACCTCGAACGCGACCTTCGACATCGGCGCCGACCTGGATTCACCCGTTTCGCTCGACTACTTCGACCAGGCGCCATTCGCGTTCAACGGCGACATCGGCAAGACAACGATCAAGTATCTGAGAAAATAGGGCGCCGCAATGATGTCCATATTTGCCTTCGTCGTCATGTTGTCTGGCCTCGCATCCGGAGCGTCCGCTGCCACAAAAGAGGATGGCTCTGTGCTGCCATTTCCGCCGACCCCTTCTGCCAGCACGGCGGGCCCAACGCTTCAAGAATCAGTTCACAAACGCCGCGTCGAACCGGATCGTTTGCCGGACGGCGCCCCGAACGTGCTGATCGTGTTGATCGACGACGCAGGCTTCGGCGTACCAGATACCTTTGGCGGATTCGCGCACACGCCGACGCTTTCCAAGCTTTGCGACGAAGGGATCAGCTACAACCGATTTCACACCACCTCGATTTGCTCACCTACGCGTGCAGCGCTACTAACGGGGCGGAATCATCAGCGCGTCGGCAGCGGCACCATCGCCGAGCGCGCCGTCGATTGGGACGGCTACACCGGCGTCATCCCAAAAACCTCGGCAACGGTGGCCGAAGTCCTGAAAAGCTATGGCTACAAGACGGCCGCCTTCGGCAAGTGGCACAACACACCCGCCGACCAGACGACCGCGATGGGGCCGTTCACCTATTGGCCGACAGGGTACGGATTCGAGTATTTCTACGGCTTCCTCGCGGGGGAAACGTCGCAGTGGGAGCCGCGCCTGGTGGAGAACACCATCGCCATCGAGCCGCCGCACGATGAGAAGTATCATCTCACTGAGGACATGGCGGAAAAGGGGATCAAGTGGCTGAAACAGCATCGTGCCTTTTCTCCGGACAAACCATTCCTGATGTATTGGGCACCGGGTGGAGTCCACGGACCACACCACGTCTCTGCCCAGTGGGCCGACAAGTACAGAGGCAAGTTCGACCGGGGCTGGGACACGCTCCGTGAAGAAATTTTCACCCGCCAAAAACAGCTCGGCTGGATTCCCGCCAGCGCCGAGCTTACGCCGCGCGACCCGACGATGACCGCCTGGGCGGACATTCCGGAATCAGAACACGCCTTCCAGACCCGGCTGATGGAACTCTACGCGGGCTTCTGCGAACACACGGACGCCCAAGTCGGCAAACTGGTGGATTACCTCGACCAGACCGGCCAGCGCGAGAACACCATCATCCTCTATATCTGGGGCGACAACGGAAGTTCCGCCGAAGGGCAGAACGGATCGATCAGCGAGCTACTCGCGCAAAACCAGATCCCCAACACGGTCGCCCAACAGATCAAGACACTCGACGGACTCGGCGGCCTCCAGGCTCTCGGCGGTGCACTCACCGACAATATCTACCACGCAAGTTGGGCTTGGGCCGGCAGCACGCCGTTTCGCTCGACGAAGCTCGTCGCCGCCCACTTCGGCGGCACCCGTAATCCGCTCGTCGTCTCCTGGCCGAGGAAGATCAAAGCCGGCAAGAGGCCGCGCTCCCAGTTCTACCACGTCAACGACATCGTCCCGACGCTCTATGAGGTGATCGGCATCAAGGCCCCCAAGAAAGTGAACGGCTTCCCGCAGGATCCCATCGACGGGGTCAGCATGGCCGCCAGTTTCGCTGATGCCCACGCGCCCGAGAACAAGCACATCCAATATTTCGACAACAACGGCAGCGACGGCATTTACCAGGATGGCTGGTACGCCTGCACCTTTGGGCCGTTGATCCCGTGGCTGAACGCGCAGCCAGGACTCGATAAGTGGGATTCCTCACAAGCCGTGTGGGAACTCTACGATCTCACGAACGACTTCTCGCAGATGCACGACCTCGCCAAAGAGCAGCCGCAGAAAGTCGAAGAGATGAAGAAGCTGTTCCTCGCCCAAGCGGAGGAGAACAAAGTCTTCCCTATCGGCGCCGGCATCTGGCTGCGAATTCATCCTGAAGACCGGATCAAGTCACCCTACACGAGATGGACCTTCGACGACACGACAACCCGGATGCCCGAGTTCACGGCTCCCGCATTAGGGAACCGCAACAACACGGTGACAATCGACCTCGAATGCGGCGCGGGGGCCAGCGGAGTGCTCTACGCCATGGGGGGCGCGGGGGGAGGTCTCACGTGCTACATGGACCAGGGCCACCTCGTTTTTGAGTACAATCTGATGATCATTGATCGGTCCATCGCGAAGTCGGTAGAAAAGATAGCGCCGGGCCATCACACCATCGTCGTGGAGACAACCCTCAAAGCGCCGAAACCAGGAGCACCAGCCGATATCGTCCTCAGCGTGGATGGCAAGGTAGTTGCCCGCACGACCGCGAAGATGACCGTGCCCGCCGCGTTTACCGCTAGCGAAAGCTTTGATGTCGGCGTTGACCTCGGGTCAACAGTCTCACGGGACTACTTTGAACGGAGCCCGTTCAAGTTCGACGGTAAGATCAGAAAAGTCGATGTATCGCTAAAATAAGTTCGGATTTGCGCCGTGCCTAAATGCCATCTGTCGATTCTCTTACTTGGCACCGCTTGAGACACTCATATATCCCACTGTGTTCTCATCCATGCAGGGATGTCGGAGGCAAAGACTTTCTGGACTGGTCCACCCGTTGAGCGAGAAGCTCGAACCTGCCTGAGTCATTTACGCTCGACGGCCAAAGATTCTTTTCTAGAACGCAGCGGGGTCACATTCAGTTGGAAACCGCCTGCTTTTTTGTGCCGCTGAAGCACGCGTCGGATGCCTCAACTTCGCTGAGTTTGGGCTTCCGCAAACCCGCAGCGGTGGACATCACCTCCCTCAGTTCCGGCTCCCGTCAGGTGGCCGGAGTCGGACCATCCGGTTGGGGGGTGCTTCCGACCATAAGCCGCAGCGGTGCTGGAGACCTCTGTAGTTATGCAAACCATTCTGCTCGCCCAAGGGAGTGGCTCTCTGATCGCGGCGGCACCACTCAGCTGGTCACGTCGGTGGCGGTTGCCCACGCCCGCCTGGGGCTGCTAGGCGCCGCAGGTGTGGCCACCGCGTCCGCTCCGGCCCAATCCAGCCCACAGACGCGTAGCGTCGACCGGCTGCAAAGGGCCCAACCTGCCAGAGCCGTGCCGCTGGCTCGCGGGCGGACCGCCCCTGAACTTGATGGGACGCAACGACGCACGTTCCATGGCCCCCCTCCGCTAGGCTGAGGTGGGCGGTCGTGGTCTGGGTGGGAGCATAAGGTCGGCCCTACTTCCTGCGCGTCCTAGGCAGAGCATTCGTGGACAGCGGCCCGCGACCTGACGCGAGTGCGGGACCGGTACTGTGCTGTTCGGTCGGTTGGGTCGCCCTTCTGGTAGGGTAATCACAGTTAGGCCCGGTCATCCTGTCGGCCTCGACGGGGGATGGCGCCAACGCGAGCAACCAAAGGCAGCACATGAGCCAGCCGATCTCCGACCAGATGCAGGCCCTCCTGCTGGAAGCCCACCACGACGACGTGCTCGAAGCGGTCCGCTCGCTAAAGGTGGTCCAGCGAGCCACCCCCAAGCCGGCCCACGGCCAGGTGCTGGTGAAGATGGACGCCTCCCCCTGCAACCCGTCGGACCTGCTCTTCTTGCAGGGCAAGTACGGGACCGGCAAGACGCTGCCCACTGTGCCCGGCTGGGAAGGCGCCGGGACCGTGGTCGCCAGCGGCGGGGGCCTGCTCGCCTGGTGGCTGCAAGGCAAGCGTGTGGCGTGCGGCAACCAGGACGACCGCGACGGCGCCTGGGCCCAGTACATGGCGGCCAACGCCGCGGAGTGCATCCCACTCAAGCAGGGGCTCACCCTGGAGCAAGGCGCCACGCTGATCATCAACCCGCTGACCGCGGTCGGGCTTCTCGCTACGGCGCGCAAGGAGGGCCACGCCGCCGCGGTACAGACCGCCGGGGCGAGCCAGGTCGGCCGGATGGTGGTCCGCCTAGCCAAGGAGGCTGGCTACCCGCTGATCTCCATCGTCCGCCGCGATGCCCAGGTGGAGCTGCTGAAGCGGGAGGGCGCCGCGCACGTGCTGAACTCCTCGAACGCGGGCTTTGTGGAGCAGCTCACTGATACGTGCGCCAAGCTCCAGGCAACCGCGGCGTTCGAGGCCGTGGCGGGCGACATGACGGGGATCGTGCTGAACGCCATGCCGCGGGGGGCGACCGCGTATGTCTACGGCTCGTTGTCAGAAACGGCGTGCGGGGGAGTTGAACCACTGGGGCTGGTGTTTGAAGAAAAGCAGCTGCGGGGCTTCTACTTGGGCGGCTGGCTCAAGCAGCAGGGCTCCCTAGGGATCCTGCGTGCCGCGGGGCGTGTTCAGCGGATGGTGATGAAGAGGCAGATTGGCACGCACGTGGAGCGTCGCGTGGGCCTTGAGGGAGCGGCGGCGGCGTTGGAGCACTACGTGCAGCACATGACTGACGGGAAGGTGTTGATTGCGCCCCATGGCTAGTGGGTGAGTGGTGTGCGAGTGGCTGCTCGTATTCCCTAGGTAACCGCGACGTGGACGGGTCGTACGCTACGCGAGGTGGTCCTCCATAATCGTCGATAGCAGTCTGCTCCGCCAGCGTGTCGCGGGGAGTCGAAGAGACCCGAACCTGGCGCCCACCGCCTTTCAGCCGTTTGACGCTACGCGTCTGGGGGCTGAATCGGGCGGTGGTGTTGCTGCCAGAGCCGGGTCCGCAACGTTGTGGGTGGGTAAGAGGCCAGATCTCCGCGGACGCTCCGCCGATGCTGCTGGAGCTTGGGTCAGTCAGAAGATCAAGTCGTAAAGGACGGCCACATGCGCCCTGGGCGCGCTGCGCGCGCACTGGCGCGTTGGGCCACCCGGGCGCTGTCCTGGCCCCGCAAGGGCCCAGCTGCGCCACAGAAGGCGCGTGGGGGCCTAAGGCGGGCCTCAGAGGAACAGATCTTCTCTCTTCCTCGCCCACAGCGTCGCCGCCGTTCCACTGTTCATCATCGCCGTTCGGCAAGGCATGCCATGCTCACCGCGTCGTCCTGCTGTCGGGTCGCAACTACCGTCGGGTGCGTCGTCGCGTGCGTGGGTTACGCAGGGGGTACTCCTGTTCCGGTCGTCAACGCTGGCTTTGAGGACACGACGGGCGCCGCCGTCATCTTCAACGAGTTTAGCTTTGGGGCATCGCCGGGCTGGGATCTGTACGAGGACCCGCCCGGGCTGATTGGCGCCGGCGCTGCTGATCCGTTCTACGTCGGAACACTCGAGCCACAGCCAGCAGCGGGGATGCCGGGCGAGTTCGTCTTCTTCCCGGAAGGCGCCCCCGAAGGGAGCCGCGTGGCGATCGCCTACAACCGTGCGGGCAGCGGCGGGCTGGGAGAGTACGGGCTCCAGCAGATGCGCGTCGGCACGCCGCTGCTGCCGTTTCGCACGTACACCCTGCGGGTCGAGGTAGGCAATATCGCTTCGGGGCTGGCCTTGAGCGGGGAGTACTTCGACCTGGGCGGCTTCCCAGGGTACCGGATCGACCTGCTCGCCGGCGGCACGCCCATTGCGAGCGACACGTCGACGTTGCCGGGTTCGATCCCCGAGGGGGAGTTTGCTACCAGCGTGGTGACCTTCTCTGCCTTGCCGGGCGACCCCAGCCTTGGCCGGGATCTTGGGATCCGCTTGGTGAACCTCAACCAAGTCGATCCGCTCGCCCCTGCCGCCGATCTCGAAGTCGATTTCGACGACGTCCGGCTTCACTTTGCCTCATCCCTGGACGGCGACTTCAACTTCGATGGCGCCGTCGACGCGGCCGACTACACGGTTTGGCGTGACACGCTGGGGAGCGGGTCAATCCTGTCCGCGGATGCGAACGAGAACGGCGTCGTGGACAGTGAAGACTATTTGGTGTGGGCGGACAATTTTGGGGCGATCATCGCCGCGGGTAGCGTGGAGCTAGAGCCGGTTGCTGTGCCAGAGCCCGCCGCCGCGTGGGTAGCGGCGCTGGTCGTTGGGGCGGAGTTCGCCCGATACCGGGCCGGGTGGGCGGCTGTCCGGCGCAAGGGGTAGGACGCTCGGGCGCCGGCTCCTTTCTTCGGTACGCCTCGACAGGCTGGCCAGTCAGTTCGAAGGGCTACGCGATAGGGGCGTTCAGCCCTCAATCCGCGCACTTGATTGGTTCCGATTGTTGAGTAGTGATCGTGGCTGCCGCGATCTAGGCGTTCTTTCGCGGGGTGGTTCGAAGGCCGTTCCGGTGTTGGAGGCCGAGCTTCGTCTTCCTTGGGGCGCCGGCTCGGATCGGAACATCCCAACGATCCACATGTCACCCTGACAGCATCAACTCTCAGGCGTTCGGCGGGTCGACGCCGCACGCTTGAGTGCTTCACGCCAGGCTAACGCTAGGAACCGCGCGGCTTCTTTCGACATCACTTGGGCGACGTGGCCGGCTCGTGCGAGGTACTTGTCTGTGAGCTTTATTTTTGGGACTTCCGCTAGATCGCCTCGCTGCACGGCGCGAATTGGTGAAAGCACCTCGGGCTCGTAGACGGCGATCGTTGCGACATTTCGGCTTAGCGACGCCACGCTCGCAAGCTGCATGACAATCGGCATCGTCCTGCTTGGCAGCGGGCCCTCCGCGGGTTCCATGTCCTGAATCTCGCGGATGCGCCGATCAACGTCGCCCTCATCAAAACGACTGCCTAGTAGCTGGTCCCACAGCGCGTGCAAGTTGCCGGCTTGCTGCGTCTTGATCTCGCTGGCGCGGCGGTCCCCCTCAGGAAATACGCCCTCGACGTACAGGCTTCCGGCGTGGCAGGGTTGGAGAATGTCGGCGGTCAGGTGCGCGAGCCAGCACAACGCAATTGCACGGTCGCCCGGGTCGGCGTCGGCGTTGCTCAGCACGTTCTGGCAGAGAATGATGGCTTGCAGCACGTACAGGTCTTTCGTGTCGAGCGTGGCGTCAGCGGGCAGCGGGCCAGGGTCGGCCGGTACATTGGCCACCTCCCCGAGCACAAGCGTAGCGCCCAACTGGTAGTGCCAGGTCGGCCGGTTGTACTTGGGCTGCTTGCGGGCCACGTCGGGCCAGTAACCGGCGCGTCCGATCCGCCACCGATCGGCGTTCTCGATCTTCGCCGGCGGAGTGAAGTCTTCCACGAAGCGCGGGTGCGCGGCGAGGATGGTTCTGATCTCCGCTTGCTCGGCGTGGGTCAGCCGGTCGAACGCCATCAGGGCTATGATGTTGTGCCCCTGCTCGCTCCAGGCGTTGGCGATAGCCGCCGAGAAGACTAGCAGCAGCACGGCTAGGGTGCGTGTCATGGTCGGGCGCTTGGGTCAGTTGCAACTGGCAGTCAGGCCCGAACGCGACTCACGGGGCCGATGGGTCGATTGTGCCGACCGGGCGCCCACCGCGTCAACCAACTGGATCATTGGTAGAGCACGAGCTCCCGAAGCGAATCGAGCCGCCCGCTAGATACGCTCGGGGGCAATTTAGCACTTGACCGGGTCGGCGGGCGTGGTCTGCTAATCGGCTTCCAAGCACAACTCAACGAGGCCTTCGATGGAAAAGCAGACAGTGGAATGCACGTCGGCGGAACTGACAGCCCTTCTCTATGAACGGGAACGCGGTACCGCCTTTATGCTTCACGGGGAACTGTGCCAGTTGAAAGTGACGAGTGCTCGCCTCTCTGGGCTCAGTGTGACCGAGAAGCCAAACTTCTCCGTCGTCTCATGGCCGGAGCCCGATGCGACCTTGGCGCCATTAAGCGCGGAAGGGATTGCGATTGTGCGGCGGCATTTTCCGAACGCCAAGTTGTATGTCCGGCCGAAGCAGCCAGTGTAGATCGGCTCCGGTGTTGGGTCGTTTGGCTGGCGTAGGCGCTAGGATAGGCTCTGAGGCCATCAGCAATAGAGCACCAGCCCCCGGACGCACTCGACCCGCCCATCGCACCGCACTAGGTCACCGGGCCTCAGGTCGCGGATCGACTGCCCTTTCCGAACCGGGCGGAGTCGCGGCGGGCTGTCTCGCCAGACGATCAGGGCCCGCCCGATCCTGCCCGGCAGATCGTGGAACTCCACCTGCACGGCGTGGCAGGTGTCCAGCGTGGTGCTGGTGGCGGCGTAGCGGTCGCGGGTTACGCCGGGGGGTAGGGTGGGCATGCCGGCATGGCCCAATTCGCGGAAGCTAGCTACGCAGTTCGCACGCTAACTCCATCCGCGATGAAGGATCGCACCGAGAATGATCTTCAACCATAGGAAGCGTGAAGATGAGTCAGACTTACGCTCGATTTCAGCGGCTTGCTCCGGAGTCATTCTTCCTGCAAGCACTTCTGCAGCCAGTGCATGGGGCGATGATCTGACGGATGACTCCGTTGGGTTCAATTCATGATGCGTCTTTGCATGCGGCTTCATGGTTAGAGTTGTAGTCGGCATTTTTCGGCCCTCATGATTAGGCGAAGTAGGGAAAGCATCGGCTCTAACGCGTCCTCCAGTACCGCCTTGTGGCGATCTCCAAAATGGTGACGACGGTCGCTCGATACTGATACAGCTCCCACAAAGACGTGCCTGTCGCTGTCAGGGTTCGGCACCACGATCGGGATCACCATTTTGCTCCGAAGCGTCCCGCTCTCCAGTTGTTTCTCTGGAAAGACAAACGGAACCCGTTTGCTCTGAACGTCAGGGACAACGACGGTCCTCTGGTGGATGCCAGCGAATCGAGCCATGGAGTAGGTGGCATCGAAAGCCCCATCGAAACCGGGGTATTCGTTGATCTCCTCAGAACGAGCGACCACCTCCATACGCTTACCCGAATCGTCTCGCAGGACCACGATGCTCACCTGCCAATGATCGGTCGGTATTGGATGCACGTCCTGGCACTCCCGCCTCATCCAATCCTGTTCGGCCCGCCAGTTGCTCACTGGTTCGGTTCGACCGTGATGAGCCGTGGTTGCGAAACTGTCTGCCCAGAATTTTGCGCTGGGGGCCATCGGGTTTGCGTACTGCGCAGCATCGACCGGCGCGGCGCGGGTGGTCGGTTCGCGGCGGTTCAATGCGTTTTGAGTTTTTCAAGGTGCGCCAGCACCTCGTCTTCATCGGCCCATCCGATCAGGTAGAAGCGGATCATCTCGAACGTCCGCAGCGTCGGCTTCTTGCCGGTCCATAGGCTGATCAGCAGGCAGACGATGATCGCGCAGTACGTCTGAATCTCAATGCCCACCGGGTCCTCGCTCAGCAGGTGACGGCAGCCGAGCGTGTGCTTGAAGAAGCGGAAGAACAGCTCGACCTGCCAGCGGTGTACGTAGATCAGCGCCACCACGTCGGCCGGGACGTCCATCAGGTTCGTCGCTAGCACGAGGTCTTTTCCCGCCGCGCCGCCGCGTTTGGGGTGGGCTTGGGCGCGGATGCGGACCAGCCGCACCGGGTGGTCGGGGTGCTCGATCCGCACGCTCTTGGCCGAGCCGAGCTTGCCGACCGCGTCTTCAAGCACCCCCGCCTCGATCGCCTCGGGGCCAAGGTCGCGGGCCTGCTCGGGGGTGAAGTGGTGGTCCTCGCGCACCCGGCAAACGTAGCTGCTGCCGGCAGCGACGATCGCGTTGAACAGCGAGAACTGCTCGTAGCCCCGGTCGAGGATGTAGCAGCGGTCGGCTTCCAGCAGCCTCCGCAGCGAAGCCTTCTCGTTGGCGTCCTTGCGGTTGCGGCCGGTCGTCACCTCAATGTTGGTCGGCGCGCCGCGCAGCACCTCGAAGTGCGCGTGCAGCCGCCAACCGTCCGGGCGCCGCCGGCCCTGCCAAGCCGCTTGGGCGATCTGTGGCAGCCGCGTCAGCAGCGAGCCGTCCACGGCCGTCAGCCGTTGGGTGACGCCGTCGAGCCGCCGGTCGTGCGGCAGCGCGCCCAACTGATCCGCCAGCTCGCCCACGATCTCACGCAGCCCCTCGGCGCGGAACACCGCGGTCGCCTCGGACAGCGAGCCGAGGCTGGTCCGTGGGCAGCCGAGCTTCTTCTGCACCTTCTTGAGCTCGGACGCCTGATGAACGCCGCGGAGGGAGGTGAGGATTGGGTTGAACAAGAACAGCAAGATCAGCACGGAGTACTCGTCCATGTGCAGGACGCGATTGCCCGCCTTGTCCCGCTCGCAGCCCACGCCGTGCAGACGCTCAAACAGAGGAAGCAGCGCCCGCAGCTCCTTCACCCCCCGCACGTCTCGCTCATCAAGTTTCGGCTTCTTGGCGGCCATCGTGGTAAGATGACCGAAGTTTACCCTTGGCGCTAGCCCTATTCTTCAACGCGCAAATCTTGTGCCGAACAGGATTGGCCTCATCCACAGTGCAGCTTTCTCGATAAACGATGAATACCCCGAATTGTTACTGGCGTCCTCTCGTAGCTGATAAAGCTTCTCTAACTGCCCAATGCAGGAGGTCAGGCCGTATTTTTGTTCTCGTCCCGATTTGCTCTTAAGCTTTTCAAGCTTAGCAGGCTGCTGCAATCGTTTCGCGGCGCGTTGAGTAACCTGCAGTGCAACTATGATGCCCACTACTGCGATCGCGGATTTCAGGCTTCCCCACTGCTCGTCGAGCCAGATCCTATAAAGTATGGGGGCGGCAACCAAACCCAGTGTGGCTAAGCACCCAGTCGCGCCCCAAGCGACGTAACGTATCGACAGCCCCCGAAACGGATGCCGCCAGGGGTACAAATCATTCGAGCAAAAACCATCGAAATAGTCACAAGCGGACTCTAGCGGCGACTTTTTGCGACCAGTGACCCATTCTGCACACGCTATCTCTCGATCATCCCCCCCGAAAGAGATTGCGTCCGCGTGCGGTCGATCAACTCGCCATTTTCGGCCAAAGGCAAATGGCTGCCTAGCTCGCCCAAGCAGAGACAGCACGGTACGCCAAGTCTTGCCAGCCCCGCCATCACGATATTCCTTTCTCTTTTGCCTGATTTTTCTTTGTCGCTCGACCTTCGTCTTATTCTTCGCTTTCGACAAGGCGGCTCACTCCTAGAGTTGCCATCGAAGTATGCTGCCCCGACGCCAATTTGCAAGGATCGGCCTGCCTTTCGCCGCAACTTCCCGGCCGCCTGCGCCAGCCCCGGCGCGGCCGTTCACGCTCTGACCGCCGGGGCGCCGATCAGGTTGTCAAACAGCCGCCCCCTACGCCCGCATATCCGCCACCCGCACGAACGGGGTGTCGACCGTCTCTTCCTCTTTGGCCTCCGTCAGCGTCCACGCGAACCCGCTGGCACGCTGACGGCGCTCGGCGGGGTCCACCGTGCCCGGATCGCTTCGCAGGCCGCATCGATCTGCTCAGGGGTTGGGGCGCCGTTGTCCATCGCCAGCAGGTCTTCCAGCCGAACGAGCAACTCCCACAGCACGGCGGCTAGCTCGGCGTCGCCCGTCTCGGCAGCATCGCGTAGGCGCTGCACGAACTTGAGCCGGTCGGGCGCGGCGACGGCCTCGGCGAACTGGTCCACCAGCAGCGTACGGTTGTCGTTTGCGTCGTCCATTGCGGGGGCCTTGGTGGTGATGAACTGTCAACGGCTGACACTACTCGGCCCGGGAACGCTTGCCGCACTTCCCGCAGCCCGTGGCCGGCAGTCGGCTCACATCAACCGGGTGCGCCAACACGTCGTCAGCGGCGCCCGACTCAATCACGAGATCAGCCACGGCGCCGACGTGCCAGAATGACTTACGCTTGCGGGCAGAGAACGGGGGTCGATGCGGTACGTCTTGGAGGCGCTAGGCTCCAGCCGTGACAAGACCTATCACGCCTACTCGAAAGGCATCTGGGCCGTGGGGGTGACTAGACGGGATCCCATGAGGTGAAGCCGTTGTGGGCTGCTCGTCCTGCCGAGTGGCAATGGTGAACAATGGAAAGGCGGCGACGCTGTGGGCGAGGCGAAGCGAAGCTGTATACGCCTGATGCCCACCTGAGGCCCTCACTCGCCTTATGTGGCGCAGTTAGGCCCCCGGGGGCTAGGACAGCGCCCATGTGGCCCAACGCGCCAGTGCGCGCGCAGTGCGGCTAGGGCGCATGCGGGCGAAAAGGCGCCCCGCAAGAGCGTGGTGTCGTCGAGCAGCGCTTCGCAGCCCCGGTCCACCCACCGCGACCGGCAGGCCCCGCCCGAGGCGGCGCCGTGGGCATAAAAGCACTTCCCCGATCAGTCGCTTAGTCTGCCGGCCTACCCCGGGCCGCTTGCAAGCCTAGCAGCTCCCGCTCCCGCCCTGCCCATCAGGGCCGCCGCCGACTGTATCGCATGGAGCCCAGCACGAGGGCGCTAGCTGGCCCACGCCTAGCTTTGCTGTGCTCCTGGATTCTTAAGTAACGAGGGAACTACGATGACCCCCGGAGCGTCTGACGCTTAGACGCCACCCCACTCGGCTCATCGAACCACTTCCAGAGACTACTCGGATGATGACGCGAACCTTCACGGTGTTGCTGCTGCTCTACGCGTTCGCGTCTCGCCCAGTGGCGGCTCAGGAGACCGAACCGGTCGACGCCGACCGCCTCACCGACGGAGATGTGACCGAGGTCACCGTCTACCAGGGTCAGGCGCTGGTCACGCGCTCGGTGACGCTGCCGGGGGACCAGACGGGGCTGCAGGAGGTGGTGGTGACCAACCTGCCGGCGTTGATCTTGCCCGAAAGCCTGTACGCAGAGCCGGGCGAGGGCCTGGAGATCCGCTCGGTCCGCTACCGCACCCGGCCGGTGGAGCAGGACGTGCGTGCCGAGGTCCGCGAGCTGGACGAGCAGCTCCAGGAGCTGCGGGACGAGCTCTCGGCGGTCGAGCGGGAGCAGAAGCTGTTGGCCGACCGCACCAAATACCTGAACAGCCTCGAGGGCTTCACGGCCGGGACCGCCAAGAACGAGCTGGAGCACGGCGTGCTGAACGCCGAGACGCTGACCAGCCTGACCGAGCTGATCTTCTCTCGGCGGGAGCAGGTAGCGGCCGAAGAGTTGGAGCTCGCCAAGGCGCAACGGGGGCTGAACGAAGAGATCAATCTAGCGACCCGCAAACGCCAGAACATCACCAGCGGTTCCGCGACCACGGTCCGCGAGGCGGTGGTTTTTGTCGACGCCCAGGAGGCGGGCGCCTCGCTGCGGCTGCGTTACTTGGTGGCGGGCGCCGGCTGGAGCCCGTCGTACAACCTGCGGGCGGGGGCCGACCGCAAGCAGGTGACCGTGGAGTACAACGCCCAGGTGCAGCAGATGAGCGGCGAGGACTGGACGGACGTCGCGATGACGCTGTCGACCGCCACGCCGTCGCTGGTGGCCGAGCCCCCCAAGCTCGACCCGCTGGCGATCCGCCTGGGAGACAGCCCCGCGAGCGGCGGCCCAAAGGTCGCCGTTGGCGCCGAGGAATACAGCCGCCTCAAGCGGCAGCTCGACGCGAGCCGCGACAAGCTATCGGATGTTCGCAACCGGCTGGGCGAGCTGAACGCCGCGGTGGAGCAATCAGGGGAACATCTAGCCAGTGCTCGCCAGCAGGCAGCGAACATGCCGCAAGATTCGGCACAGTGGCAAGCGTTTCAGTCTAACGACGACAACCTTTTCTTGAAGCAAGCCGATGGCGGCATGGGAGGGGGCGGCGGTTACGGAAGGGTCGCTGGGTCGCAGCCCGGCACGCCAAACGCTGGATTCGGCGCCAACGGCGACGCCGGCCTCAACTACTTCGCCAACGAGTCGCAGATCCTCGACTTCAACGCCCGGGGCATTGTTGGCAAAGCCCAGGGCAGCAGCAGCGTCTCGCAGCCTCCCGCCGAAGGGGTGAGCGTCAGCTACAAGCTAGCGGGGCGCACGTCGCTCCCCAGCCGCAGCGACCGGCAGCTGATCCAAATCGCCCGGCTGCCCCTCAAGGGGGACTTCTACCGCCTGGCGACGCCGGTGCTTACCGGCTACGTCTATGAAGAAGTCAAGCTCACCAACACGGGCGCGGTGGTGCTGCTGGCCGGCCCCGCCTCGACCTTCCTGGGCGACGAGTTCGTGGGCCGCGGCGCCGTGCCGACCGTGGCGGCGGGGGAGTCGTTCACCGTGGGTCTGGGGATCGACGCCTCGCTCCGCGCCGGCCGCGAGCTGGTGAGCAAGGAAGAAACCATCCAGGGGGGGAACCGGATCGTCGACTTCGTCTACCGCCTCTCCGTCGAAAACTTCGCGGGCGAGGCCGCGGAAGTGCGGCTGGTCGACCGCATCCCCACCGTCGCAGAAGACGACATCAAGATCACGCTGGTCGACCCCGGCAAGAAGCTGGCCGACTACCCCGACCAGGCCGCCGAGCGCAAGCTGGGCCTGCTGCGGTGGGACCTCGAAGCCCCGGCCGGCTCGACCGGCGCCGACAGCGCCGCGGTGGAGTACACGCTGCGGGTGGAGTACGACAAGGAGCTGTCGATCGTCGGGATGCCCGCCAAACGCTAGGCACCCGACTACTGGTGGGGTTGGGCCGCGCCAACGGACGGTCCAGGAGTCGCGGGCGCCTCTCAACAAACCTTCAAAGTCTTCCCCCCAGAACCGCGTCGAAGAATGAGGCGAAAGAGAGCGTTGTGGATTCGGACTAGGTCGTGGCCTTGGGCTGCGGCGGACGACGCCACTCCAGGTCGACCTGCTGGCCATCGCGGGTCACCTCGACCTCAACCTCGTGATCCCGACTGAAACCGCGGCCCACGTAATCAATTCTTACTCTATAGCGGCCCGGCTTTAGCCCTTGGACCTGGTATCGGCCCTCTTTGTCCGCCTCGGCGTCCAGTTGGCGGCACTGCCAGTCGAACATCGGGCTGAACGCGATGCTCACGCCAGCCGGGGCAAAGCCATGGACGCTCCAAGTCCCAGCGTCGTGGCCGAGGTCGACGTCCGCCTGCTCTGCGTGGCCGAGGGTCACCGGCTGCGCGAAGCCATTCGCATGGAGGACGTATTCTCCCGCCGCGAGCCCGCCGTAGCGGTAGCGGCCCTCCGCGTCGGTCTTTACCCCGACACGCCACTGCTCCAGGCCGCCCCGCTTGGCGCCCGTGACGCTGACACGCTCCTCGGTGACCGGCTTGCCGTCTTTCACGACAAGGCCCATCACCACCGCCTCCCGCGGCAGCCTCACCACGAGCGTGCCCGTCTCGGGGGCGATCGTGCGCTCGGCGGGAGACAGCACGATCTCTGCGTACCCCGCTGGGCGGCCGATGATTGTGCCGTGCTCGCCCTCCGGCGGCTCACAAAACCAGAACCGCCCCTCGGCGTCGGTTGTGGCATGCTGAACGAACTTCAGGCCGTGAAGACCGTCGGTGTACTTCGCGAAGCTGCTCCATTCAAAGTAGCTGACCTTGCCTACCAGCCCGTACAAGAGCTCGGCGCCGGCGATGGGCGCGCCGTTGTCGGCGTCGACTAAGCGGCCGTGCAGCGTGGGCGCTGGGGTGAGCAGGATGTCGGCAATGCCCCCCGAATCTGCGTTCACTGCAGTGAGGCGCGCTTCCGCAGCGGCGTAACCCGCTACGTAGACATTCACAGAGTACGTGTTGCCCAGCGTGACGGGGCCCGGCAGCTCGAGGCAGCCCTGATCGTCGACGTCATCGAACACGTCGGTGCGATGACGCTGGACGATGCGTACGGCCTTCGGCGAGGCGATCGGCAGGCCGTCCTTGGCGTCAACCAGCCTCCCACGCAAGACACCCGCTCGGCCGCTGCCGTGCATCCGGATCGTGACGCCGGCGCCTAGCGGGTAGTTGGCGTCGTTCACGTGCCGGTGCTCCGAACGCAGGCTGAGGTGCACCTCACCTGTGTCGTTGAAAAGCGGCTGTGCAAGGTCCTCGATACGGAAGGCCCCATCGGCGTCTGTGGTTGCCTTGCGGTCGGGCCCTGGGAAGTAGTCGCGCCCGGTGGGCCAAGAGAAGCTTGAGTGCACTCCGACCACAGGCGTAAACGCCTCGACCACGACGCCGGCGACTGGCTCACCGTAATCGTCGACGACCGTGCCGGCGACGAACGCCGCGTCTTTCGGTATCCGCTGGAGTTGAAAATCGATCGGCCCCGCGCCTGGCTCGGCGTCCCAGCCCATCAGCTGAGCGGAAAAGCCGGGGGCCGAAGCGGCCAGCCGGGCTCTCTCCTCAATCCGCCCTCGGCGGATCGAGTAGTGACCCTCGCGATCGGTGACCACACGCTGCCGAGCGCTGAACCGCTGCGTATCGACGCCCCATTCAATCGTGGCGCCGGGCAGCGGCTGGCCCGCGTCGTCGAGCACGGTCCCGGTCACGGTGAGCGGGACGGCGGCGTCCTCCTTATCGCCGTCCTCCTGCGCAGAGGAGGCCCACGGTGAGGCCGCCAGTTGAGTCAGCACAGTAAACGCGGCCAAGGCGATGCGGCGAGTACAAAGGTTAATCACTTCCGCTCCCATTGCTAAAAGGTCGACTCGGGCCGCTCCTAGGTAATCGCGAGCAGCGCGTCGTCGAGGCCAATTGTGCGGGGGTTGGTCCCTGAAAAGCAACGTCAATGAACCCGCTTGAGAAGTGCCGCCACACCCCCGTCCGCCTCAAGGGCCCACTCTAGGGCCCCACGCGCCCGCTGTGGCGCATCTGGGCCCTTGCGCGTCTCAAAGAGCGCCCAGGCGGCCCAACGCGCCAGTGCGCGCGCAGCGCGTACAGGGCGCATGCGGCAGTCATGGCGGCTCCAGCCACCAGCCCATGCCTACGGCGCCCCGCCCCGCCACAAGATACCCCCGCCACGGCGCCGGCATCGCCCCAAGAGTTACCCTCTTCCCATGACCGCCCTTCCCACCGGTGTGACCCGCGATCGCCACGCCGGGGGCAGCATCGGCCTGGACAACTGCCACGCGGTGCAGATCAGGCTGCACGACCTGCCCGGGAGGATTGGCCGCTGCGTAGTCGTATGGCGGGACAGCCCCCCGCTGCTCCGGCCGGGGCGGAGGGGGCAGGCGATCCGCGAGCTGAGGCGCGGCGACCTCGTGCGGCTGAGAGGGCGGATCGAGTGCGTACGGGAGCTTGTGCTGCACCGCTGAAGGCAAAGCGATTGCAGCCTGCCAAGTGCATCCCTCTATAGGCTAGGGAAAGGCGTCAAGCTTGCCGGGGGACGCAGCGTCAGGATCCCGACGCGGGGGTCGTAGTGCTTGATCCGCCCATTACCACCATTGCTGCTATTCGGCTTGATGTTGCGTTGACATACGCAGCCCGACGTCCGGTGCGTGACGAAGCCGCGGCGCCAACCTGAGGGGCGGCTTGCAGCGGCAAGGGGCGTGGGCCAAGTGGCCGCTACGCAACTGGCGAAGCTGCTCCGCCCTCTCTATAGGTCGGCCCCGCTGCCCAGGGCCCGCTAGAGGCCCTCACGCGCCCTCTAGGGCGCAGCAGGGCCCTTGCGCGGCTAGGACAGCGCCCCAGGGGTCTGACGCGCCAGTGCGCACGCAGCGCGTCCAGGGCGCATGTGGCGGGTTCGTAGACTACCAGCACACCTTAGGTACCCGTCGCCAGCCCCACGACGGCTACTACTTCCCGCGATCACTAGCCCCCAAGGTCCGAGCCTACGTAGCGGACCCACTCCGGCAAAACCAAGTGCGGCGAAACTCGTCGCCAAGGTCCTGCGCTGCAATAGTCGGTGTGCCGCTACGCCATTCGCGTGGGAGCCCGTCAGGCCAATGCGCGTCGCGGCGAGCATCTGGCGGGCACATAGGAACATCAACCGCCCTGCTGCCGTGCCAGACGCCCCCGCGACGAGCCATCCATTGGCGTCCGCACGTCGACCCCAAGCCCCTCGTCCGCGGTCCATCGCGGTGAAGGTTCGGGGGCTTGGTGGTCCACACGCTGGCCGCGTGGATTCGCAGTAGGCGACACGGGGCCAATTATTCGCCATTCCTGGGCTTTAGGGACTTCCGGATTTTGGGCGGGCAACCCATGTCCATCTCGACGTACTTAGCGTCGAAGCTCCCCTCGTGTTCGCACGGCATCAGGCCGTACTGCCCAATGTCCGGCCGCTCGTCGTCAGGGAGATGGCGAACCTTCATGAACTCAGCGTGATCATCGGCGTCGCAGCAGCCCCACATCGGAACGGCGTGCTCGCCCGCAACACAACGGGGGTAGATCGCCAGCCGGTCAAGCACGGCCGGCCCCGCGAACCACACATCATGGCGTCCCGACTTGTTGGAGCCCTGCACGTAGATCCAATCCGTTGCGTGGGGCGAGCCCCGATAAAGCTGGCTGATCTTTACCTTGGACTCGTCGCGAAAGCCCTGGTAGTAATTCAGGTCGTAGCCGAACGTGTCGGTCTTGTCATGCATCACATACGTGTGGCCATCAATCTCAATCCGATGATTGTTGGTGCAATACCAGCCGAGGGCGCCAGCGAAGTGCCTTGCGAGCCACGCCAGAGAGCAGTCCTTCACGTGGATCGTGCGCCAGATCGTGGGGAAATCGCCCCGCAACGCGATCGTGAACTGAAAGACCCGTTCCCGCTTCCACCTGGCCTCAATCTTCGCGGCAGCCCGCTTGTCTCCACGCTCGGCCGCCTCGCCAAGGGAGATCAGCTCACCGACCTTACGGAGGACCGCCTGGCCGCGGCGGTCATGCCGGGAGGGATTCTCGGGGAGCGGCGCCGCCAACGCCAGGCGAAGTTGTCCGAGCTCCTCGAGCGTCACGCCGAACGTTTGCTTCACATTTCCTGCTTCCCATAGGCGGCTCGCGAGACCCGATCCCCCGGGCATAGATTCCTCGAGCTTCTTTTTTTGCAGGCCGCTTACCTTCAGCGGGAGGAGCAGGGTTGACTGGTTATTGGCCGGCGACGCGGTGGTCGGGTTGTTTAGGCTCGGCTCGTTGGACATGGTCTTGGAATCTGGTAGGTGCAGGAGGAATGGAAACGCACTAGTGGAACGGGGAGGTCGCCGCGGTCTCCTGCCGGAGTGAGCGCAGCGGAGGCGTCACAGGGGTAAGACTAAGACTGCCACGCTTTGGGGCCGTCCGAGATGGACGGCAAGGGGTATCTCACTGCTGGCCCGTCGCCGCTTGGCCGCTTACGGGCACAATCGTCGCTCGACGTCGATCGGGAGCCGTGGCGGAGGGGCTCGATGCACTGGCCCGTCAACAGGGCCCCCATCGCCGCCGCAGGCCCAATGGGGCCGTTGGCGGCGAGGGGGGCGTTCAACTCGCGCGTTTGCACGCTACTCGTCGTCGTACTCGGGATCCTCCTCGTACTCGTAGTCGTGCCCGTAGTCCTCATCGACCCCATGGAGGAGGCGCCGCTCCGCCTCACGCGCCTCCTCGGCGAGGTAGCTCTGGTGGACCTTCTGGCGGTACGCATCGTCCACCAGATGTGCGTACGCGTTGACGAGGCTTACGCGGGTGTGATCCAGATAGTGCTTCCCATTGATCACGGACGGGTGCGGGTCGGGCTGGATCCGGGGCTCCCAGCAGCGGCCCTCGAAGCAGCCGTCCGCCACCCCCTCGGTGACGCTCAGCTGATGCACGGAAGACTGCCCCGCGGCGCCGCCGATCTCCAGCCGCAACTCGCTACGCCCCTCCTCACGGGCGTAGGGCGCCACACGGCTCACCTCGATCCACTGCTGGAAGAACGCCGGCGGTCCATCCGGGTGGTGACGGGAGTCAACGAACAATGGGGTCGCTCCGACGCCCATGCAGCATTCCGACAGCTCGTAGAGCTGGTTTTCGGTCCACAACGGATCCGACATCGGGAACCCCCCACCGCCGATGGCGAGGGACAGCGGGTCGATGATGATCAGCCGCGCGTCGACGCGGCGCAGCGCCGTCTGCAACTCGTTGAGCCCGGCGTCGCTGCGGAGAAGCCGCAGGTTGTCACGGAGGTGCAGGCTCGAAACATCTTCCACCGCACGCCCCTTGCTCCGGCAGACGCGCGACAGCAGCCCGCCGGACATGATGAGGTCGCTGCTGCCGACCAACATCGCGACCGACGTGGGTGGCAGGCCCAGCGCCGTCCCGAACCAGCGCAGGCCCAGTGCGACGCTGACGGCCAGGTCGATTGCGATGGACGACAGCAACGACTTGGGCGGTCCATACAGCACCGCCGGGGTCCCGCGGACCAGCACGCCCGGGAGGATCCAGGAGTGGCCCCACGGCCCCGCAGCGACCTGCTGGGCCGACATGAAGACCTTGGGGGCCGCCGCATCAAGCAAATCGACGACCGCCGGCGGCGCACCGGCGCAGTAGGCCCCAGCAGGGGTAAGAAGCAGATCGGAAGGCTGGCTCATGACGGTCTCTCCTAAACAGGGAAGCAGGGGAACTACAACAACAACGCACGCCCCTTTGGGGGCGGACTCACACAACAAGGCGAGGTCAAATTGACAACAGCTAGCGCCGGCGTCGGGGGCTTCTTTCTTCTTTCCCCCCCCTCTCACATAAACGCACAAAAACGGCGGCTTGCGTGAGGGTGGGTGAAAGAAAGAAGTAAGTGTTACGTCTATATTTCAGGCCTATTTCTGATGGCTTGTTTCTCTTCCTTCACCCCCCATCCGCCGGGTTTTGGCCAACTTCTTTCTCTCCTTCACCTCCTTGGTTCACTCGACCAATCGGTAGCAGCGTCCGGGCCGGCCCCCCGTGGCATGTGTCTCTATGACGACATCACCCTGCTGCTCCAGCGTCACGATCAGCTCCTGGAACCGCTTGGCTTCGAGCTTCATCCGCTTGAGCAGCACGCTGTGCGGGAGCGTCCTGTCTGGAGCCTCCTGGAGCTTGCGGACCAGCCGCAGGCAGTCGGCATGGAACGGGTTGTCCGCGACGTGGTGGCGGGCCATGAACAGCATCCGCCGCGTCTGGTGCGTGGATAGCTCCGTGGCCCAGCGGGCGGCGATCTCGCCGATCCGCGGCGCCTGATGGTTGTCGCTGATCGCGTGCAGCAGCGCCAGCTTGCGGACCAGCTCGGGGACCCGCCCCCAGACGGTGGTCGCCACCGCATCGCTGCGGCTCTCGGCGGCCGCGTACTCGGCCTCCGACAGCCGCCGAGCGTCGGCCAGCAGCTCGCGGGCCGCGCCGTCTGCCTCGACCGTGAGGGGCGTGGGGCTCACCCCCGTCAGGTTGCCGCCCCCGGGGTTGAAGCCGGCCCACCAGCTGGCGGTCTGCAGCACCTGCCGCGGGGGGGCGATGAGCTGGGGCTCTTGCCCCGCGCTGCGGGACCCGCTCTCGAGGATCATCATCCGGGCGAACAGGCCGTTGGTGAGCATCCGCTCGGAGATCGCCGCGTAGTAGTGGGTCGGGATCGCGGTTCCGTACACCACCAGGCAGGGCTGCTCGATGAACCCGGGCGAATCCTGGCCCGCCTTGCGCCGCATCGGGTAGACGCTGCTGGCGGCGGAGTACATCGACAGCAGCGTCGACATGATCGCTTCGTGGCGGGCGTCGCGGGCGTTGTTGATCGACTGCAGCAGGCCGTCGATCTCGTCGGTCTGGAACAGCATCGACGGGGTCAGGAACAGGGCGTCCTGGATCCCCTCCCCCGAGGCGAACTTGTCCCCGAGCGCGCCGAGCAGCCCGACCGCTTGGAGGATGTGGGCGTTGAGCTTGCGGGGGAAGTCCTTGCCAACCGCGGAGTGGGCCAGGGCCAGCAGGTAGAGGTTGGTGCGGTTGTCTGCCTCGTCCCGCACCTTGCGGCCGGCGAGCATCGCCAGCAGGGCTAGCGCTCCGCAGAACGCCAGCGCCAGGTTGGGGTAGGGCGCGGCGCTGAGGCAGTAGTTGACAACCGCGTCGACGAACCCCGGGACGCGGAGCAGCTCCGGGGGGAGCGGGCCGGGGTCGCTCAGCTCGCAGTCGCTTCGAGTGGGCGCCGGGAGCAGCAGCTGGGGGGGTCTGGCCAAGAGCAGCTGGGACGGGCTCGCGAAGAGCAGCCCGGCATCGGGGGCGGGGTCCTCGGGAGGCCCGGGAGGCTCGGCCGGGTCCGCAGAGAGCAGGACGCCGCCAAGACGGAACCCCGACAGATCGACGTCTGGGTACGCCCACTCGGCGTTGCTGCCGTACCCCTCGGCCCGCAGCGCCGCGGCGGCCGCGGCGAAGTCTCCCCCGTGTTCGAGCAGGGTGTAGACGCTGAACGGGGCGTAGCCGCGCTCAGGATCGAACGGCGGGGCGTTGCTGCTGAACACGTAGAAGCACTGCTCGCTGAGTGAGGCGCTCTGGCCGTTCTGCTTGCCGGGCCGCCGCCAGTACTCATGCCCGCTGTTGTCTCCCCCCACGCGACGCCAGCCGTGCCGCTGGAGCACGGTTCCCAGGTCGCCCCGCTGGTTGTAGTCGTCCCCGGGACGCCCGGCGCCGGTGGGCCCAGCAAACACAGGTGATCCGTTCTGCCCGGCGGCGGAGGCCGCGTTGGGGGGCGCCGCCTCGTTCAGCGCGGTCGCTGCTTCGATCAACACGTCGCGTTCGGCCGCCGTGAGCACGGGCAGAGCGGTGAGGTCGCCCTGCTCGACCTCGTAGCCCGGCGTCGGGGCACAGAGGAACAGACCCCCTTCGCCGCGGGTCTCGATCAGCGTGATCGTGACCTCGAAGCGGTCTCCCACTCGGCGGGGCGTAAAGCTCTTCCCCGCCACGACCAGCGGCTCGGCGTCGGGGGCGATCACCACCTGCTGAGCGAGCCGGACATTGCCGGGGATGATCGCCTCGCAGCGGTAGACGACGTGCTTCCCCCCCGACTGCGAACGCTCGATGGACAAGCGATCGACCAGCCCCGGCGCCTCCTGCTCGACCGCTTCCCGCCAGGGCTCGAACCACGCGGCCTGCTGATCGAAATCGATCATCTCGAGGCCGCCAGAAACCGCCCCGCTCAGCAGGCAAACACCCTCGGCGGTGGCGAACCAGCCGCGAATCTCTTCTTCCGTTGAAAGCCGCTGCTGGTAGGACCGCCACCCCGGCAATGCAGGCCGCTTCTCGGTGGGGATCGCGGGGAGCGTGCAGAGGCCGGCGCGGAGATACCCCAACGTCAGCATGATCAACGAGGTGCGATTAGGCATCGGCGGCGCCCTCCTGCGAGAGGGCGGCGCTAGCAGCCGTCTGCGGCTCGGACCGGGTGGCGAAGTCGTAGGCGACGATCTTCGGGAACTGATCCCCCTCGACCTCGCAGACGGTGATAGCGCTCGGAGTAGCCAACACGCCGCTTTCGGCGATCTCGACCGCCTCGGCCACCGAGTCGGGGACCGGCAGGTCCGTGCGCGCCCGCCACCACAGTTCCGCCTTCTGGCGTGCGTAACCGTCGTGCTCAATGCAGACCCACTCGGATTGCCACACGAGTCGGCCGATCGCGTACTCAACCCGCATGGTCGGGGGCGCGCCCTCCGCGGCCCGGCGGCCGTGGTGGACGCTGTAGCACACGTCTGCTACCCGGTAGACCGTGTTGGTGATCGACATGGACAAGATTGGCGCGCTCGTCGCCTGAGCCCGGTGGGTCTGCCGCTTCGGCGGCGGGAACGCGTGGCCGCACTGTGGGCAGGTCAGGAAGCCCACCGCGATCTGGCCCTGGCACTCGGGGCACGTCTTGACGATCGACTCTCCCGCCCCCTCGCCGGCGCGTTCGGTTTTGATCCGCAGCGCGTCGATCGGGCCGTGGCGATCCACGTTTCCGCCGAAATCCAGAACCAGGCAATCTTCCTTGCCCGGGTGGAGGCGGAAGCCTCGGCCGACCATCTGCACGTACAAGCCGCACGACATCGTCGGACGCAGCAGCACGACGCAGTCGATGTGCGGCGCGTCGTAGCCAGTCGTGAGGACGCCGACGTTGCACAAGAACCGCAGCTCGCCCGCCGCGAACCGGGCCAGCGTTGCGTCCCGCTCGGCGGTGGGGGTCGCGCCGCAGATGAACCCGCACGCGAGGCCGTGCTCTTGCTGCAGCGTCTCGACGATGCGCCGTGCGTGGGGCACGGATGTCGCGAAGATCAGCGTCGCGCTGCGGGCTGCCGTCGAGTCGACAAGCTCCTCGCAGGCCGCGATTACCGGCGCCTCTTGGTCCATCGCGTGCCCGAGCTGCTGCTGGTCGTAGTCACGTCCGCGGATACGCACGCCGCTGAGGTCGGGTTGCAGACACCCCGATTTCGTTGTGATCGGAGATAGGTATCCGTCGCGCATCAACTCGGCTACCGACACCTCGTAGCAGACCTCGCTGAAAACGCCATCGGGCGTGCAGATGGGGCCGCTGTCGAGGCGGAATGGCGTCGCGGTGAATCCCACTACCCGGGTATTGGGGTTAATTACCATCAAGTCGGCCAACAACTTCCGGTAACGCCCTTTGTTCTTGGTGCTGACCGTGTGGCATTCGTCAATGATGACGACGTCGAACGCCCCTAGCTCGCATGCCCGCCCATGAGCTGTCTGAATCTGGGCGACGACGATTTGGTTTTGCGTGTCGTGACGCTTCAGGCCAGCGGCGTGGACGCCCACGTCGAGGCCTGGGAACGCCGTGCGGAGCTTATTGACGATCTGCTTCACAATCTCACGGCTGTGCGACAGAATCAGCACGCGGCCGCCCCAACGGGTAGCCGCGTCGGAGCTTAGTTGGGCGATGACGACCGTCTTGCCCGAGCCGGTCGGCATGACGACGGCGGGACTGCCGAGCTTCGTGCGCCAGAAAAGGTAGACGGCGAGCACGGCCGCGCGCTGGTACGGTCGGAGATTGACCATCGAATGTCCTGTTGTAGGGAGTTGAGGGAGGCCCGCGCCGTACCTCGTGGAGGGCGCACACGTTGGGAGAAGCTGCGATCGGCACACGCTCGTCGCTAGGCCGTGCAGGCACCGACGTCGCCTGCACGGCCGCGCGACTAGCGGGTCAGACTCCGTGCCTACACCTTGCTCCAGGGCGGCGCGTCGTCGCCCTTGGTCGCGTCAGCGGAAGCGGCTTCCGCCGGGGCGTAGCCGCACACCTCGTTGAGAAGCTCGCCGGTGTCGGCGCGCTTCTTGACACGCACGGTGATCGTCAGCTGACGCCCGTGCAGTACCTCCGTGTCATGCAACGAGCGCAGGCAGAGGGCGTTGCAGATGGCCGACAGTTCGCTCCGGGCGAGGCGCATTGCGGTCTCGCTTGGGTGATCGATGTTCAACCACGACCGCACTTCGCGGCCGGCGTACTCGCCCTTAGTGACCAAGTACGCCAGCACCAGGAGACTGCCGCTGCCCTTGCTGTTGGGCTTCGTGTAGCTGTCTTTGATCGTTACACCGTGGCTACCCGCCGGAAGCGGCGAGCGGTCGGGAAGCGGGGCCACTTTGGTAGGATCGAAGCCGTTGAGCTTGGCCATTTTGACTACTCCTAAGGGAAACGAGGTTGACGGGGCAGCAGCTCGCACGAGCAATGGGGCTGCCCTAGCTACGCACCGGCGGCCGAGCGACGGACGCACACACGTCCTTCGCGGAGCCACCGGGGTGTCGTCGACGCTCACTCAGGAGCGATGCTCAGCGTTCTGCCGAAGCCGACGACCTAGAGTTGGCGCAGCAGCTCCAACGCGGAGCGACGGCGCCTAAAACGTCACAGTTCAGTCCCGCAGAGCACCACTGCCGGCGGGACGTGCGGCGAGTCTTGTAGCGAGCGGCTGGGTCCGGGACCACCCACTCCGCGTGCGCGACCGGCGCCTGATACGCCGCCCGTCTTCGCGGCGGGCGTTCGGAGGCTGCGCGTCACGCTCGATTGGCTCGGGTGTTCGGGGTGCGGCGGGTCAGTAGGGCGGAGCTCTTCGATCCCGCTCTACGACAGCCAGGCCGTGGTCTCTGTTCGATTTAGCGGCTACTGTCGCCAGCCCAAATTAGCGGAGTGGCATCCCTGCACGCCTCCGCAGATTTGGGCCTCTACTTCAACTTCACGTTGGCGTTGACCAAACGAGGTGAGTGGCCAACCCACTCTGCGACAGGTAGTGTCGCGTGTCGCTACTATCTAAGACACCAACTCTCAGCAGAGCGCCGGCGGCTAATCCAAGAGTTGACCTAGACCTTCCTCCTCGCACAGCCAGTAGAACCGGCGCCACCAGCCTTCGGCGGTGGAGTGAGGCACACCAAGTTTCCGGGCCGCGGCGGCGCGCGTTTGACCGTCTTGGATCAAGCGCACGTACTCCTGCTGCTTATCACTCAGCCCTTTGGCGGCTGCCTCCAGCCCCGCCCGCAGCTTCGCGAGATCATCGGGGTAGAGCCCCGGATCCTCCTCTGTCGCCAACGCCTCGGAACTCGCTGAGAGATCAAGATCGAGTGGCTGCTGGCGGCGGCAATCCCGCTTCGCCGCGAAGCGATCGCGGCGGATGTTCAAAGCGAGGCGCTGCGCCACGGTCTTGACGAACGCGTAGCGACCCCCTTCTCCGGATCCGCGGCGTTCTGCAGAGCTCCAGAGCTTGAGATACAAGTCTTGCTCAAAATCCTCTTTCTCTGCCCTTAGGCTGGGGTGCGAGCTCGCGAGCTTCTGAGAAACGCGGCGGATGATGGCCTTTGTTTTTGGATCGCTGAGGAGGTCGTCCTCGTCGCCGCAACCCGGCGGTGCTGTCGCGGAGCAGGCGCCAATGCCTCCGACGACGCCGGCGCACAAGGGACGGGTCGAATCGTCACCCAGTTCCTGCTCCGAAGGCGCGCCGGGGCCATTGGCCTTGTTGCGCGGGGGGCCCTCGGATGCTAGACTGTTACTCGTCATGGGTTCCTCTTGATGGGGGGACTTCGTGGCAGAATCGGCGCCGTCCGGCCTGCCAGCCGGGCGGCGTCAACTTTTCGCTAGTCGTAACGTGTCGGCCAACGCGAATGGCAGGGTTCCTGCGTGCTGAAGTCAAGGTTCGCTTGCATCACTACCTCTTCGGCTTTCGTTGATCACGACCGATGACGTCGCTGCCCTGTTTCTACCATCGAACCGCGCGGCTGCAATTCAGATTGGGTGTGTTGGCCTAAGGAAGATGAAGGAACTGGAGGGGCCCTTTTTGGCGGATTTTGTGGGGGGTTTGAAGGGCGGATTGAAGGGCGTCGAGTTGCTTGAAGGTTTTGTAGGGTGCTGAGGAGCGGAATGGCCTTTGCGCACTTGACTGGGTTGCGCTGCCAGAGCCCCTGAGGGAGCAGGGTGTGGTCTGATCAGCGTCGGCCGGCCGCTGGGTCGCAGGGGTTTGTCGACCGAGTAAATTCGCGAACGGCCGACACAGTGACCAAGTTGTGATGGCTGACCTCAGCGACGCAGAGGTTCAATACAATGCCTCGCGCTATTGCTTTGGCCGGTGTCTCTGGGCCGAGCGGCGTAGAATATAGGCGACGGGGAAGCGCCGTTCCGGAAAGTCAGCGCAACAGCGTGACGAACGAGCGTGCGGCGATCGCCACTTTGTAGGCGGCCAACGGAGCGTTCGTCGCGGCGCGCCGCCGCCCTGGTGACGGCCTCGGAAGTCCAATCAGACATCGCTTCCTAGGACGCGTTCTGATGACGCGCAAGTTGACGGTGTTTAGGTGGCGTTGCAGCGTGATCGCGCGGCCAGTCGACACGCCGCGAATCTGTCCGGCCAACCCGAGTGCGCGGAAGCGCCACCTCGGCCAGAGGTTGGCCGGGTTAGCGAGCGACGCAACTACGAAAGGAGTACCGGCAGCATACCGTCGGTGGCGTCAATGCAGCCGTCCGATAGTCAAGCTGGCAACGACTGTCTCGGCGGCTAAACCTGCCGCCGCAGCGGCGGGGTGCGCAGAGTCTTCGGCCACCCCGACGCGGAGCGCCCAAGTTGTGCGAGTGACGCAGGGCGGCGGACACAGATGGTCGGCGGAGGGCACGCGCGCAAAGCCAGAGAATTCTCCCGTTAGTACGCTACTTCAACTAAGCCGGCTTCGCGTGGTGCTGCTGCTTGGACGCCTCACTCCGCCGGCGGACGGTCCAGAACCGGCCTTAGGCCGGAGCCATGTCCGCCGCCGTGACGCTTGCCGCAAGGTTCGCCGCGATCTTTCAAGATGAACTGGAGTTCCTCAGGGGTGTTCGCGTAGATGTCCTTCCATTGAGTATGCCTCCCAAATTCATCCGGGTAGCGAGTACGCATAGATGTCGTCGTGATACGACGTTGCTCCTTCGAATCGAACCATTCAGCAACCCGGTGGAACGTCGCCGCAACGCTGACTTTTAGGCCTGTGTATGGTTTGCCGTCAAACGTAACTTTGCGAGCAGCGAGGTCCACAACAAGTCTTGGGTCGTCGCCCTGCTGATCGCTATTGTTGGCCGCTAGGCGACCTTCCTCGACACCATGCGGAGCGGCTTCACGTTGAACCAGCGCGTCACCATGCGTTTCATGCAGATTTTCGGGGCAAGTGGGCGGGCCTGCGCCGACGGCATTGCAGTCAAGAAGCCGATAGAGTCGGTCAGGCAATCCAAGCATCTCCTTGATCCAAAGTCCGCGGTCTTGGTCATCGACGTAAAGGATCCTTGAGAGCTCTCCGCCGGGAGTCAGCTCAACGCAACCGGCCTCTATTGCAGCAAGCTTCAGCCGGCTTCCCCAAAGCGGGTGGGGCAAAAGATCGCCCGGCCTGCGGCTAGCGAAGGCCAAGACTTGCGTGACACCCAACGGTGCGAGCAGACGTCCTGCGCAGAGATGCGAGGCCTCGGGGTCTGATTCTACTACCCCAATCCCATCCTGCTCGTCGCCCCACTCCCCTCTCCTGTCCGCGGCCTCGTATACGATCCGAGGGCGGGTCGACTGACAAGCGGCCCGCCACATTGATGCGACATCCCGTCGACGCGAGTATGCATTAGACGAACACTGGGGGCATCGATCCTCCCCATCGACAAGATTACGCGGAGACTCGCCAGCTTCGTGGTGGGGGGGTCCTGCCCTCTCTGTCAACGGATCGTTGCAGATCGACGTGGCCTCAACGGTGGCGGCGTCTCTTTCGGATGGTATCTGAGGTCCAAAGCGACATAAGCACTGTGCTACCCGTACCCGAGGCTCGCTCCAGTATGCGGCAGAGAGTTTCCAAGCGTCTTCAGGGCAAAGACCTTGGTCTAGCGCGCGCCCGAGCTCGAACCATGGGATGAGGTAGGTGTGGGAGAATTCGAGGGCCGCCTGAGTGAGCAAATCAGTCGCCGGGCGGCTCCACGTAGCGAGCACATTTCAAAATACGCCAATTTCTGCCTCACGAACGCATTCGTTTGAGGCGCCCTGATCCTCCATGATATTTAGTTCTGCGCGTTGATCACGGAGTTCGGGAAGCGTGCTCTCGTAGAAAAATTCGCCGCGGCGGTTCCGCTCGACGAGAGCGTACACCTTGCTCACCAAATCGAGGAACCGCCTCGTCTGCGGGCTGATAAGTCCGCTGGGTAGATCGTTAGAAATGCGGCTGATCAGTTCGAGGGCGGCACAATAGTGATCATCGGCATATGGCCTGCTTGAGAGGACAGCGGCCGGCGCGTCCTCGACGACAGCGTCATCGATCAACGCATATTGATCCAAGTGAAACCGAATGCGGTTGACTCGTCTGCCGAGTTCAATCGCTGCAGTCTTCTGCGGGCCTGAAGGCTTCGTCACTTCGTCCGGTCGGCTCGACGCAGGTTCGGTCATCTGATACTCCCCAGCTGATTACTTGTCGCCGGCTTCCTCTGCTTCCGAGGCCTCAGCGAAGCACCCCGCCTGCCGATAGTGCTCGCCAAGCCACGCGATGGCCTGGTCGAACAACGCCTGTGGGGGCGCCGCGTAGTGCTTCTGGGCCATCGACTGCGGTGCGTGTCCAAGGAAGTGGTCCTTCACTCCATTGTACTGGGGGTGGTCGTAGAGCAGTGTCGCCGACGTCTTCTTGAGGTTCTTGAAGGACTTGCCCTTGTCGAGATCAGCCGCCTTGGCCGCTCTCGAGAACGCACTGCGGACCGCGTCGGACTTCTTGATCCGGCCATCGGACTCCAGCGTCACCTGAACCAACGGTTTCCCTCCGCGATTGAGCAGCACCCGCTCTCCCGCGGGATCTCCCGCGTACTTCTTCAGCAACTCAAGCGTCTCTGGCCAAAGTGGGTAGCTTACGCGCGGGACATCGTGATGGTCCCGCGTCTTGGACCGCTGCCGGCAGATCCGGCCCGCCTCAATGTCGAACTCTGACCAGTTCAGGTCGGACATGTCGGTTTGGGTCATGGACGTGTTGAGCGTCACCAGCATGTAGAGCTTGAGCCGCTCCGGGGCGGCGTCAAAGAGCTTCTTGATCTCGTCCAGGTGGAAGGTCACGATCCGTGAGGGTGGGTTCACCTTGATCGCTAGGCCCTTGGACTTGCCGTCCAGCAGCCGCGGGAGCTCGGCCAACACGTCGTTCTGCCACAGCCACTTCACGAAGCTCTTGGCGGTCGTCAGCTTGTTGTTGGCGGTCGCCTCGGACATCTCCTTGGAAGCAACCTTCTCCAGCAGCATCGTCCGAAAACTGCTCAGGTCGGCGCCGGTAAGCCCGCTGGCCGGCTTGCTGCCCCCCGTGTGCTCTCGAAAGGTTTCGAGGTGCTTGGAAACCGTGTGGACTCTCCCCGGGGTGAGGGCGCCGGCGGCGGCATCACCTTGCTTGTCCGCCACAAACCTGTCGACGTAGGACTCCAGCGTCTGATCAGTCTCGACCTTGGGCCCTTCGCGGTCGAGGCGGTCTTTCCAGACGGCCTCTTCGACGGAATAAAAATTATCAGGGTCGGGCAGCCACTCCTCACTCACCCCGTTGGGGGTGTGCCAGGGCTGGGCGCTCGCATCGGGCCGTGCCGGCGTGCGGGGCAGATCGATCCGCTCGGGAACTTCGAGCCCTTGCTGCTGGTAGAACTCTTTGATGAAGGCAGACCGCATGTCGCGGATCGTCTCCTCGTTGAGCAGCCCGGAAACCACGGCCTTGGGCTCACGGACTTCTGCAGTAAAGTAAGCCGCCAACGAGAAGCGTTTATCGAATGGGACGGGCGGCCGTTTGGTGCTCATGGCACGCAGATCGGCAGCCCGCTTGGCCGCGACCTCGGCCGTGCCCTCTTCTTCGTTCTGGTTGGCGATCTCAAGGACCCGTTCCCAATTGGCGATCTCGTCCACGTACTGCTTGTCGACGGGGCCGTCGAGCTCCGCATCCACCGTGATTTGCCAAGCGTCAAACGCCTTAAGGGCCGCTTGATAGGCGTCTCGGTCGCTCTGACCGGCGCCGCCAGGGGCTCGAAAAGTTTTGCCCCGGTAGACCTTCCTCCAGCGACCGGCCCTCCCTTGGGCGCCGGGCAGCCAGGTCAGCTTGAGCTTCCTCGCGGACGAAGCCATGGCTCGGTGATACACTCGGTGATACAATTCGTGTGGCGGTTGGTGTAATATATTGTATCACCGACGGTCGTTCAACCCTTTGTTTTAAGTCTTTTTGCGATTCGTCCTTCGCGTTCACACCGCGGAGGTCAGAGGTTCGAGTCCTCTGCCGCCCACTCGGCCCAAGTGCTGTTTCGGTTTCGTTCTCGGGAAAGTTCGACCGGCCAATCCTATCGTCGCTGGCGATGGGGTTCGCACGGTCGCCGGTCTCTGACGAACCCTCTTGGCCTATCTCTCTTGGCCTTTCTCTCGCGGCTGACCCAATCGCTTTGCCTTGACGGCCATCAGTGCTGCGTCTGCTTGCCCCCGTCGTCTCTCGGCCGACCGCGGGCCTTCAGGTGCTTGGATGACTACGGACCGGCGCGAAAGCGCTGTTCTTAGTTTTGTCCTTTTGTCCCGCCATCGGCCGCGTGCTTTTCGGACAAAACCCCGACCCGGCCGCTACGCGTAACGACTTACGACGACGGCGGACCCGGGCGCCCCCCCACCGGGGTGGGACAAACCCCTTCTCGGGCGGACACCCGCGGCCCCGATCGGACACCTGCGGGACAAAACCCCGCACCCTCCCCTGCCCCGCCTCGGGACGCGGCCGGCGCGCAGGCCCCCCGCTACCGCAAGGGTGCGGGGCGGCGAGACCGGCGTGCATTGTCGGAGATGGGGTGGCTATTTGCGAGGCAGAACTCGGCGATTCTGGGCCCCGGCCGACAGGCGAGCGGCCCAGCGACTGGGGCGCAGGCCTGCCTATTCGGTGAAGGAAAGGGTGACCTTGTCGAGGATCGGCTTGGATGCGTTCTGCGTCGTGTCGGTGAGCCGGACCTCGAAGGCGAAGCCGTGGCCGGCAGGCAGGCCGGTCAGGTCTAAGCGGGCCGGCGTCTTGGCCACCTGCTTGGCGAAGCCGGGGGTGTAGTCGTAGCCCTCTTTCACGGGCCGCCAGTCGGTCCACTCGTCGATCGATCCGTCGTTGTCGGTGTCGACGCCGGCCCGCGCCTCGACCCGCTCGACCCACGGCCCCGGGCTCACAAAGTCTTGCTTCTGCTGCGTGGCCAGGTAGAACCGCCCCTCGGCGAACATCACGTCGGGGTCGGGGTGCCCCTGGCCAAGTTGGCCGCACCACTCGAAGGGCTCATCGATCCCCGCGGCGGTGAAACGCCCCACGCTCATGTGCTGGCCCTGGGCCGGGTCGAAATCGCAGAACAGGTAGTACCGCCCGCCGATCGCGATCGCCGCCCAGTCTCCGTAGGCGTTCTGCTCCGGCTCGTGGATCTCGTATTCGGCGACGTTGGTGGGGTAGTTCTTGGGGTCTTCCACCGCCCAGTGCGGGTGAGTATAGGTCCCGGTCTTGCCGGTGGGGGAGGTCCGCTCGTCCACCGGCGGCGCGAGGATGGTGAAGCCCCCGATCCCGTCCGCGCTTACCGCGTGCGACGCCAACGGGGAGTCCCACGCGTGCGTCTTGGCGTTGATCGGGCTCCAGTCTTCAATGATGACGTGGAAGGCGCCGTCCAGCGAGCGGATGAACCCACAGTCGGAGCCGTGCGTCGGGTCCTTGAAGGCGAGCCCCATGTTCTTGCCCGGCTTGCCGTCCGTCAGGTCTTCGTCGATGTACAGGTGGGGGTCCTGGTCGTTGGGGAAGTCGTAGTAGAAGTAGGCCTTCCCATCGGCAAACTCCGCGGTCGTCATCCACTTGCCCACGCGCTCGGTGATGGGCCCGTGGTGCACCCAGTTGACCATGTCGCGGCTCTGCCAGGCGTGGTAGCCCCCCAGCGGCTTCTGCAGCCCCCCCGGCGCGTCGTACTGGTTGGGGAAGCGCGTCGTCCGCAGCGGCGTATCGAACCCGCCGAGCGAGGCCTCCTCCGACTCGAACGCATTGCCGGCCTGCTGCGCCCTCCTGGCGCCGAGCGAATATCGGCCGAACATCCAGTAGTTGTCGGGCCCCAGGCTCAGACAGACCGGCGCGTCTCCCAGGTTCACCGGGCCGATGTTGGCGATGGGCGCCCAGTTGTCCCACACGGGCGACTGGTCGATCACCAGGGACTGTGGCGACCGCTTTTCGCGAAACGTCTTGAGCTTGCTGCGGTAGGTCGCCTGCTCTGCGGTTGGAGAGGCCATGCCCCCCTCAAACTCCAGCGAATCGCTCTCCGCCGCGTTCGCCTGCCACTCTTCTTGGCTGTCGATCGTCCAGGTTTGCTGGGCGGGCGCCGTTGAGGCCAGTGCGAAGGCCGACAGGACAAACAGTGGGATTCGTTGCGTTCTCATTGGTCTGTCTTCCGTTCCTAGGAGTTGATCAAGAAGGTGTTGTCGCCAACTGCGGCTGGGGCGTGTTAACTGCGAAGGGTGGAGGTGGTTTGTGCGCGCGGCCGACCTGCAATGGGGGGTCTACTGCAATGTTATCTCAAGTGCGTAGCCCTGGGCGCCGGCGCCGAGCCCGCGTAGGTCGACCCGCAGCGCCTCATCGTCCTGGTCCCACTGTGGGGCGGCGTCGCTGCCCAGCAGTCGTACCCCCGTGACGGTCCCCGCCCGTTTGGCGAGCGAACCGATCCGCGCCGAAGTCGCTTCCGGGGCCAATGACATGGCGTAGACCTTGTCGTCCTTGGCGCTGAACCAGAACTCTGCGGCCGAGGGGGCCGCGGTGGTCCGGCGACCGCCGCCGGAGGGCCGTTCGGGTCCTCCTTCGTGGGCGGTTGTCCAGGGGCTGGCGCCGAACAGGGCGTCCGAGTTGGCATGGACCCATTCTCCCATGGCGTGGAAGTTGTCGACGCACGCCTGCGGCACGTCTCCCTTGCCGTCGGGGCCGATGTTCAGGAGGTAGTTGCCCCCCTTGGAGACGATGTCCAAGAGGTTGGCCAGCAGGTCGTGCGGGCTCTTCCACTGGTTGTCGTACGCCTTGTAGCCCCACGATCGGTTGCCGGTTCCGCAGGTCTCAAAGTGTTTGCGTAGCAGGTCGCTCGCGTCGGGGGTGCGGTTGTCTCCGGCGTCGTAGTAGTCGCCGAAGTCGTAGCCGACGCGCCGGTTCACCAGGATCCGAGGGTTGAGCTCGTAGACCATGCGGTAGAAGCGGAACGCCTGGGCCTCGGTGATGAACCCTTCCCCGTCGAACCAGATCAGACGCAGGTCGGGGAGCAACGCGATCAGCTCGGCGACCTGGGGGTAGGCCTTCTTCTCGAGGTAGTCCGCGTGGGTCCCGGGGCTGGGGTCCCACCCGTTCTTTCCGTTCAGGTTGGTGGCCAGGCCAAGCTTCTGGTCGCGCGCCTGGACGGCGGCCAGGTTGCCGTCCGCGCCCTCCATCCAATCGTTCCCGTGCGAGTAGTAGACCCCAAAGGCTAGGCCCTGGTCGCGGCAGGCGTCGTACAGCTCCCGGACGAGGTCTCCCTGGTACGTGGTTGCGTCCGCGATATCAAACGTTGAGCAGGCCGAGTCGTACAGGGCGAAGCCGTCGTGGTGCTTCGCCGTGATCACGACATACTTCATGCCGGACTGTTTGGCCAAGCGGGCGATGTTCCTGGCGAAGGAGTGGTCGGGATTAAACCGCTGCGCGAACGCACGGTACTCGTCTCGTGGGATCTGGAAGGCGAACATCAGCCACTCGGCCACTTTGGGGCCTTGGCCCTCTTCCATCCGCCGCCCCTGCCAGCTTCCCGCGGCCTCGGAGTAGACGCCCCAATGGATGAACATGCCGAAGCGTGCGTCCTTAAACCACTCCAGCGCCGCCTGCTTCTGGGGCGAGCGGTGCATCGCGAGCCACTGCGGGTAGTACTTCTTGGAACCGACGTGGATCCTGCTGGCGGAGTAGACCTTGGGGACGAGCCGCACCTGGAGCAGCGGCGCCTCGGACTCTACCGAGATGGTGTGGCGGCCCTCGGGCCCAAGCGTCACGGCGGCGGGGTCCTCGAGGACCATCCCGTCCTCGATCAAGTACGCCCTGGTGAGGGGGCCTTCGAGCCGGCGCTGATCAACACGGACCACCGCGGACTGGGCTGCGCCCGCGTGCTGCGGGGAGACGACCAACTGCACCACGTAGGTTCCGGCGCTGTGCAGCGGGAACTCCCAGACCAACCCGCGTCCCTCCGGGGTTGCCTGCGCCACGTCCATCACCACGCACCCGTCTACGCGTTGCGCGATCTCGCTAGCGGCGTCTTGGGCCCGGGCGGCTGGGAAGGGCTGCACGGCGAGCAGCACAAGGAGCACGGCGCAGCGGCGGGCCGCGCCGCGGGCGCCGGGTAGCGGGATTACGTGCATGGCGATCTCTTCAAGGGGGCAATGCGCCGGCGGCGTGGGCCAGCAGCGCGGTCAACACGGTGATTCGTGGCGTACAAGAAGAGGGGGCAAGGTTGCAATGGGGGGTGAGCACGCTACTTTTCTGGCGGGTCTCGCACCCAGTGAATCGTGCGGACCGAACGACCCGATGATTGTCCCGGGGGCCTGAGCGAGAGGGTTGCTGTCCACGCGCCCGCGGTCCGGTCGAAGTCGACCTGCGGCTTGGCTTCTTCGGGGAGACGCTCGCCGAGCGGCGTCCGCTTTCCGCCGGTTGATTCGAGCAGTTGCCAGCCGTGTGGCGAGGGGAGCCCGACGATTTGCACCGGCACGAGCCCCGCCCCGCCAGTGAAGTCGAAGGAGAGTTGCTCGCGATCGTGCGCCGAAACGACCGGCGGCCACCGGGTGGTTGCCGGCTCGCCGTCGACGCTGATCTGCGGGGCGTTGCCCGCCGCTTCCCAGGCCGTCATCCGCCAAGTGTCTGCGTGTTGTTGCAGTTGCTCCGCCAGCGGCTGATCGGCGCCATAATAGTCCGAAGCGGCCCGCGGAAAGACCGCCACTTCGAGCAGCATGTCGACCGAGTCGCCCTTGCGCAGCTTCTTGACTCCGGGCGGCGGCACGAGCTCTGCGCTGAGCCCCCCCGACTGAGTGCGGTATCCGGCGATCCAGGGGGTCTTCGACGGCCTGCCATCGAGCACGGCCTGGTAAGCGCGGATCATCAGCCCACGGGTCCCCCCGCCGAGGTTTGCCTCTGGCGCCGCGTCGCCGCCGGTTAGCGTCACCCATGGCTGGCTTCCCGCAAGCGCGACCGGCTTCGTGACGTACTCCCACTGCCCAACGCGGGGCGTCTGGGTCTGAAGCAGTTGCGGGCCTGCCCCGCACGACAACTGTGTCGAGTTGCCCGAGTTGTAGTAGTCGGCGCCTAGTTGGAAGAGCGCCAAGCGTTGGAACTCGACGTCTTCGTGCACCTCCAACCGCGCCCGCAGGTAGACCCGCAGAAAGTCGTCGCTGCGCCCGAGGTAGACGTCCGTCCTCAGCAGCATCGAACCATCGGCCGAGCGCTCTGCTACCCGCACCTGCGCCAGGTTGGGGCCCCCCGCCACGAAGTCGGAGACGACGCCGCCCCACGGGAGGTACCGACCTTGGGGGTCGACCGCCACCATCGTGTCGCAGCCACCGACGTTGGAGGTCCATCCCCACGGCTTCTTGCTCGACTCGCTTAACACCATCAGCGGTCGGAGGTCGGTCAGGAACGCCCGACGCTGCAGCCGCCCCGGCTGGATGCAGACGTGCTCGCCCCAACTGCCGAGCGCCATTTGTGTCCAGAACCCGTTGTGACCCCATCCAACCAGCGACAACTGAGCCGCAGACGCGGCCGGGGCGCCCTGCCAGCTCGTGTGCACGATGACGTACCGCAGCTCTCTGACGCTGTGCGGCGGGACCGTAACGGCGGCGCTGCCGTGGATCCACGAGCCCTCGTAGGGGAGACGCTTCTCTTGGGACCGGTGCCAGTTCTTGCTCGACTGCACCGGGATGCCCGTCGGCCTCCCCTGGCTGTCTTGAAGCATCGGGACGAACCCGGTGATCGGGTGCGTCGGGTGGATAAACCGGAGCTTGACCTCCAGCGGCCGGTCTCCCGTGTTCTCAACGGCAAACGGCGCTTCGGTGATCCGGTGGAGGTCTCTCGGGTAAGTGGCGCTCGACCGCTGGAGCCACGCCGGCCTGGCCAGGCGTACCTCCCAACTACCCGACGCCGGGTCCCAACTGGCCGAGTTCCGCTCGTCGGCACAACGAACGCGTGCGTCCCCCGCCTCGACGTTCCAGGGCGTGAGCCGACCGTCGACTACGCGGAACCCCAGCCGCAGGGTCGTCGGGCCTGACGGACGGGCGTCCTCGGCGGACACACGGTGCGAGAAGCCCAACGCCGGGGCGTTCCAGCACGCCTCGATGTTGCGCACTTCGCCACGCTCGTCGTCGCCCGCGGCGTCGAGCACAAACTCCAGCACGCCCCGGTCTTCCCAGACGCGGAGGTCGACGTGCCCCCGGCCGGGCGACACACGGCCGGCGTCGTCGACCCATTCGATCCCGTACAGGGCTGCGTGCTGAAAATGGTTGCCGCTCTCGATGATACGGACCGGGTACTCAAGCCCCCGCCTGCCGGAAGGGTCCCTTTCCTCGCCCGGGGGACAGAGCCGAGCCCGGCAGCGCGCCCCGCGGACCTGGGCGGTGAGCGTTAACTCAGACCGCTGCCAGTCCGACTCGGGCAGGCTGGGGTCGACGGGCGTTGCCGGATCGCCGGCCGGGGGGCCGAGCGTCATGCGCGGGATGTCCAGCTCCCGGCTATCGATCAGCATCCCGTAGTGCGAGGAGCGCAGGCCCAGGCGGTCGGACCCGGTGGGGTCGCTGCGGGCCGGTCGGTCGGCAGAACCGGTTTGGAACGAGGCCGCTGGACCGTCGATCCAGGACAAGAAGACTCCGCGCGGAGCCCCCTGGGCGTGGCCGGCCCACGCAACAAGCAGCAGCAGAGGGCTCAGCGACGCGAACGTGAAGCTTGTTCGTGCGTTGGAAGTCATCAAAAAGGATGCCTCATGCTTCTACAACGCACGCACAGCGCTTCAGCGAAGAACCGGGAAGCCCCCATTGTGTGCGGGGGGCGTCTGCCGACCGTCCGATTCTAACCTCCGCACGACCGGCGAGGGAACACGCACGAGCCGCCGCCCCCGTTCGGGCCGGTGCTTTGCGCCTACCGACGATAGCCCACCAACGCGGCCAGGCACCCCACCACAATCGCGGCCAGGCCGGCGGGTTCTGGAACGGAGGTCAACGCGGCGAAGCCTTCCGGCGTGGCGCCCGCTTGGGACAGGTAGGCCGCCTTGAACGCGCTGAAGTCGTCGATATCGATCACGCCGTCCAGCGTGAGATCTCCCAACAAGTAGGCTTCGATCGGGGACAAGCCGACAGCGGCGTCGGAGAACATGTTGTCGCGGAGGATCCTCCAGTCGTTGGCGTCGATCGCACCGTCGGGCCTGCCCGTGACGCCCGTCACATCCGAGAGGTCGCCCAGTCGCGGCTCGAAGGCGAGCGCCGCGTTGTAGTGGGCGTTGCCGAAGCCGTTCGTCTCAAGCAGCACCCGGGCCGTTTCTTCGGTCGCAACAAACATCCCCACCGCGTACTGCCCCAGGTAGTCCGGGGGGTTCGGACCGGCGGGGTTCCCGACCACGTCTACCGAGTTGCCCAGGGCAGAGGCGAACGTCATGGTGCGTCCGTCCACCGCTTCTCGCAGGTCCGTGAACCACGCCTGCACCGCGTAGAGCTTGCCCGCGGTCAGCCCCGTGAACTCTAGCGACGTCTGGGTCCCCCCTCCATATGTGAAAGAATCGAGGAGCCCGTCGTAGGGGGCGTCGCCCGACGAGGCCCCCTGCAGGGCCTCCGACGCCGAGCCGTTGGGCAGGTTGTTCACGACAAACGACACGCCGTCTACTACCACATCGCTGGGGCCCCCCGTGTAGGCGGCGACGATGTTTCCCGATTTCGCCAGCGTCAGGTCCCCCAAACCGGCCGTGTTCTGGGCGCTCCGCCACTGGATGTTGACCTCACCCGCCTGCGGGTCGGGGGGCGCGACCCAGCCGGGCGTGAAGACCTGCACCTCGTCGAGGGCCAGGACCGAAGCGGCCGACTCCCGCGTCACGCGGACGTACTGGCCGACCTTGGCGTTGTTGTTCAGGTCGATCGTCAGCCAATCGTCGCTGCCGTTGATCGTCAGCAGCCCCGAGGCGTAGACGGGGTTCATCGCCGGGTCGAGGATCTCTACGCGGATGTCGCTGAGCCGCAGCGCGGCGTCGTTGTCCAGGGTGTTGTGCAGCGCGATCTCGCCGATGGTTTGGCTGGACCCGAGGTCGACCATCCACCAGGGGTTGTCTTCTACGCCGGTCTGGGCCGCGTCGGTGCGGACCAGGGTTGTGCCCCCGCCGATGCCGCCGGGCAGCGTGCTCTGGACGGCGCCCGCCCCGTTCACGGCCATGCCGGCGCTAGCGCCGGAGCTCTGGGTCGCCGTCTTGCCGTAGGCCATGTTGATCCCGATCCGCCCTAGCTGCCCGCGGGCAGGGTCGTTCCACTGGGCCTGCTGTTCGTCCATGGTTTCGGCTAACTCGTTCAGCACGGCCGTGTACTGGGGGTCGTGCGATAGATCGTCGGTCTCGTCCGGGTCTGACGTAAGGTTGAAGAGCTGCGTGCGGTTGATCTGGGGGTAGTGGATGACCTTCCAAGCCTCGGCGCCATCTACCATCTTGACAGAGCGCTGGATGTGGTTGCTCGGCGACGGGGAGTACGCGCCGTACACCACTTCGTGCCCGGCGAACGCGTCGCGGGTCGCCTGGTCCGTGCTGAGGGCCGCGGCGAAGCTCTCGGCCTGGACGCTGGGGTCGGTAGCGACGCCGGCCAGATCGAGCAGCGTCGGCAGCGAATCGTGGAGGTAGATGTTCTTGTCGCTGACGCCGGTGTTCACCGGCACGCCCCCCACCGCGCCCGCGACGATATAGGGGACACGGAGCGTGTGCTCGTAGATGTTCTGCTTCCCGACCAGCCCGTGCCGGCCGATCGACATGCCGTGGTCCGAGGTGAAGACGATCAGCGTGTTCTGGAGGTCGGAGATGTCGTTCACGCCGGGGGTTAGCCCCTCGTACTCCAGGGCCGTGTCGATCACCCGCTTGATCTGGCTGTCCATGTACTCGATCACGGCGTGGTTCTTGCTGATCTCGTTGCGGATCGTCCGCTCGTCGCGGTTCTGGCCGGCGCCATCGACGGAGTTCTCGTCACGGACGTTCAGGTGGCCGTTGTCGAACGGGGCGGCGCCGAGATAGGCGCTGGGGAGCGGGTCGTAGCCGCTCAGCGGCGCCGACGGGGCGGGGCTGCCGTTCTTGGCGCCGTGCAGGTCTAGAAATGACTGAGGCGCGTTGCGGGGGTCGTGCGGGCTCGAAAGCCCCAGGTAGAGCAGGTAGGGGTCGGAGTCGTTGGCTTGGACCTTGCCATTCAGGTAGGCGATCCCTTGATCGGCGAACCACTGGCTGGCGGTTTCGCCGCGTTGGTCGCTCTCGCTGTGCGTGGTGAACGTGTTGGTGGCGTTGTTGTAGTCGTTTCCAGACTTGCCGAACCGCGCCGTGTCGTAGCCGGCCGCGTTGAACAAGCCCGGCAGCGTGTTGGCGTTGTCGACCGCAGAGCCGGCTTGGTTGGAGCCGGGGGCGTTCCACATCGAGCGGCCGGTCATGATCGCCGTCCGCGAAGTCACGCAGACCGCGCCGCTCCAGCCACCCTGGTTGTACGCGTTGACGAACGTCGTCCCCTGATTGGCGAGGGCGTCAATCGTGGGCGTGTTGATGCTGCCCGCCTGGCTGGCCCCGTTGCCAAGCGACGCCTGGAGCGCCGCGAACGACACGGCGTCGGCCGACATGTCGTCTGCGATGATGTACAGGATGTTCGGCTTCTGGCCGGCGGCCAGGCCGACCCAGACGCCAAGCGTCAGCAGACCCACGGCGGCAACCGCCCGTTGGAAGAGGCGAGTAGGTGCGAACAAAGCGGACTCCTCGTAGGCGCTTTAGCGCTGGTGCGAAACTCTAGCGCCACTGCCACGCGATCCGCCGAGGCCGACCAGATGCGGGGGATGCTCAAGAAAGGGACGTTCAAGAAAAGTTACCAGGAAGCAGGCGAAGCGGACCGGACCGGCCAACCACACAGGAAATAGGCGCGCCCGGAACGAGATGAGACAAATTTCTCTCGGTTCTGTCTTTTTCTTATCCCCTTTCGTCACTCCAGCGCCTAATTAGTGCGACGGGCCCCGCCGCCCTCCCTTGCACTGCTTATTCTCGTTCTCGTGTCGCTAATCCGCAACTAGTCTCCGCTGTCGGGTTTCGGTCCATTCGATCGGACCTAGCCGCCGGTTCTACCTCGCCACCCATGCCCAAGCCGCCGCAAGCAACCCAGTCCGACCGATCGGCGGCGTTCGTGACGCTGCTGGCCGCCAGCGAACGACAGTTGGCCGGGTTTGTGCTGGCGTTGCTGCCCAACTTCGCGGACGCCGACGAGGTGCTGCAAGAAACCAAGCTCCGGCTGTGGGAGCAGTTTGACGGCTACGACCCCTCCCAATCGTTCGACGCCTGGGCAAGGAGCGTCGCCTACTTTCAGATCCTCACCAAGCGAGTTGACCTCCGTGCCGGGGGACAAAAACGCCACGCCGGCCAACGGAGGGACAACCGGAAACGGATCGGTAGACATCAATTACAATTGGACCGTGCTGAGCGCGCCGGGGTCGTTCACCGACCTCAGCGAGTTGGAGTTCGACCGCGACGGCGAAACTGACATCACTGACTTCGGACTATTCAAATCCCTTGATGACGGCCAAAACAGCCCCGGAGTATCCGCAGCCATGACCCAAAGCGTCCCCGAACCAAGATCGTTCGCGCTGGTAGCGCTTGCCGGCCTGGCCTGCGCGGCCGGGCTGCTCCGCAGAACGCGCGTCGCCCCCGCGCCGTGCGTAGCGCTGCTGCTCGCGGCCACAGCGGCAATGCTCCTGCCGGCTCAGCACGCCGCAGCGGCGGTAGTCACTTGGGGGCCGGCCACGGCGATCAGCACGGGGCCCGGCAACTCGTCGGACGTCGTCTTCGGCGACGTGGTCGAGGCCTTCACGGCGACAACGCCCAACAGCCCGCAGGCGGGGATGAACGTGACCGTGAACGGCGTTACGTTTGTGGCGACCTCTAGCTTGCTGCCGACATCGCTGCTCGCGACCAACGACTTTTCTACGACCACGAACGGGGGCGACCCGGAGTACGACCAACTAGTAAGCACCCTCTCCTACGGCGGCGGCGGAGACCCCTTCACGATTACTCTTGGCGACGGCGACGGGGACACCTCCGTGCTCGGGTCGGGGTTGTTGACCGTGGGTAAACAGTACCAGATCCAGCTCTGGTTTGTGGATAGTCGGAACACCCGGGTGATGCAGTTCGGCGATGGCAACGGCAACACGGTCGACCTCGACGATCAGTTCGCCATTGGCGCCTTCATCGCGGACGCAACGACCCAGGACATCACCCTCGACGCGGTCGGCTTCGGCAACGCCCATTTCACCGCCTACGTGACTACCGGCGAACTCGAGTTGCCCACCGTCACGGTCAACACCCTCACCGGCGCCGTTGTGCTTTCCAACCCAACGTCGAAGACGTTCGACATGGACCTGTACCGCCTGTCGGGGCCCGCCGGATCGCTCAATCCCGCAGGCTGGAACAGCCTAGAAGACGCGACCCCCAACCAGGGCCAGGACCTGGCCGAGTTCCCCCGCGGCGACGGCCAGGGCAACGGCTGGGAAGTGCTGGGCACGCCGGGCTCAACCTCGCTGGCCGAGGCGTTCCTGGGCGGCAGCTCGGAGCTGGGGATCGGAGACTCCATCTCACTGGGTAACGCCTTCGACACCCAAGGCCCCGGCGCCAACGCCCTCAGCTTTGAGTTCCGGTCTCCTACCGGCCTCGTCCTCAACGCGAACATCGAGTACGTGAGCACCCAGGTCGCCGGCGACTACAACGGCAACGGCCTCGTCGATGCCGCCGACTACACGGTGTGGCGTGACTCCCTCGGCGCCACCGGCGCGGGTTTGGCGGCGGACGGCGACGGGAACAACGTGGTGAACCAGCTCGACTATACGTACTGGAAGAGCCGCTTCAGCAACACCGCCGCCCTGGGGGGTGTTGACGCGGCGCCCGTCCCCGAGCCGGCGGCAGCCACGCTCGCCCTGATCGGCCTGGCGGGGGCCATGGGGCTGACCCGGCGCCGGCGGAAAGGGCCAAGGACGCGGACCCCCGGGTTGGACGCAACAACGTTTGTCGCCGCCAACGTCACAAGCAAGGTCCCTACCTGGGTACTCTGGCCGGGGAACGTGAACAAGGACGGCGCTGTGAATAGCGGCGACGTGGCGCTGTTCGTGGCGGGGTGACCAAGCCAGAACCTCATCGCGGGAGGGTCTGGGTCCGTCGCTGTCGGCGACTGGAACACCTAGGACCGCGGCGACATAAAGCTCAACGGCGTCGTCAATCGCGCGTCTGCGCAATGCTCTACGTTTGCGTCGGAGTGCCGGCTAGCGACCACTTGACTCACGCTGCCGGCTGGGAGGGCGACCACAATAGCAACGGCGCCCCCCGGGTGCGGAGGGATCGACTATACTGGAAGCCGCCCGCCGGACTGACTTCGGTCCACCGACCGCTCTGACGGCGCCTGAGTTTCGCTCAACCAACCGCGTGAAAATAGGCATGATGATGAATCGACGCGACTTTATCCAAGCGGGCGTCGCCGCCGCCGCCTGCGGCGCCATCGCTCGCAGCGACTCCGCGTGGAGCCAAGCCCCCGCCGCCAGTCGGGCCGTCGGCTCGACGCCGTCGTACCTCAGCGACGTTTCGGAGCTCTACCAGCAAGACCCCCGCAAGGCAGCGGTGCAGTGGTTCCGCGACGCCAAGTTTGGCCTGTTCCTTCACTACGGGCTCTACTCGCTGCTGGGCCGCCACGAGTGGGTGCAGTACAAGGAGAAGATCCGCGTCGCGGAGTACGCCAAGCTGGTCGATCGCTTTCGGGCCGACCGCTTCGACCCCGACAGGATCACCGACATGGCGCTCGACGCCGGCATGAAGTACATCAACCTAACGACGCGGCATCACGACAGCTTCTGCCTATTCGATTCGAAGTACACGGACTTCAAGAGCGTCAACAGCCCCGCCAAGCGGGATTTCGTCGGCGAGTTCGCCGAGCAGTGCGCCGCCAAGGGGCTCGGGTTCTACCTGTACTACTCGCACGGGCGCGACTGGCGGCACCCGCATGCCCCCAACAACGGAGATTGGGGCGGCGCCGCCCGTCCCGACTACGACCCTCGTGAGTCGCACTACAAGTACGGCGACGAGCACGACCTGCAGGTCTACGTTGAGTTCATGCACAACCAGATCACGGAGCTGCTGACCAACTACGGGCCCATCGGCGCGATCTGGTTGGACGGCCACGCGACCCCGGCGTCGCGGCCCAACAAGATGGGGCAGTTCAAATGCCAAGAACTCTACGACCACATCCACGCGCTCCAGCCGCAGGTCCTGGTGTCGTACAAGCAGGGCCTGCTCGGCACAGAAGACTTCAGGGCGCCTGAACGGAACTGGAAGGGCGAGTCCGACGTGCCGCTAGAGATCTGCGACACCCTCCAGCCGCATGGCTGGGGGTACACCAAGGCGGACGACGGCAAGCACAAGTCGGCCGACCAAGTGATGCAGATGCTCAAGTCGGCCGAGAAGAGCCGCGCGAACCTGCTGCTCAACAGCGGCCCCATGCCGGACGGTTCGATCCCTCCGGAAGACGTGAAAGCCCTAGAGCAGGTCGGCCAGCGGTTGCGACGCCGGCAAGCCAACCCCGGGTCGTGATCGGCCGTGCGCCGGCATTTATCCGTTAGTTCCTAGCAGCCCCCTGCCCCGCTTCGTGCGCCTCCGGCAAGCCCCTTGTGGGCGAACCGGCTCGATCACGGTAAGCTGTGCTCCCAAAGGCGTGTCGCCCAACGGGATAACGCAGCAACAGGGGAACAAGCATGCGAGTCGGGATCGCCGCAGACCATGGGGGGCTGTCGCTGAAGTTGGAGCTCGCCCAGTGGCTGCGTGACGCGGGGCACGAGGCAGTCGACTTTGGCGCCAATGAGCTCTGCTCGGAGGACGACTACCCCGACTTTGTCCTGCCACTCGCCGAGGCGCTGGCCGCGGGTCGGATCGAGCGCGGCGTGGCGGTTTGCGGCAGCGGCGTGGGCGCCTCGATCGCCGCGAACAAAGTGGCCGGCGTCCGTGCGGCGCTCATCCACGACGTGTTTTCTGCCCACCAGGGGGTGGAGGACGACGACATGAACATCGTTTGCCTGGGTGGGCGGGTGATCGGGCCCTCGCTGGCGATGGAGGTAGTAACCGCCTTCCTCGGCGCACGCTTTACGCACGCCGAGCGCCACCTCCGACGGCTGGGCAAGGTGCTGGAGCAAGAGCGACGCACGGGCGCCTCCGCCGGCCGCGGGGCCGAGGTAGAAATCTACGACGATGTCGACGCCGTGAGCGCCGCGGCCGCGCGGCTGTTCCTGGCCGAGGCGCAGAAAGCGGTGGCGCTGCGGGGGCGTTTTTGTGTGGCCCTCTCTGGGGGGGAGACCCCGCGCCGCACGTTCGAGCTGCTGGCCAAGCCCCCGTATCGCGACAGCGTGCCTTGGCCCCAGGTGCACGTGTTCTGGGGAGACGAACGCTGCGTCGGGCCCGACGACCCCCGCAGCAACTACCGCATGGCGCGGCTGGCATTGCTAGAGCAGGTGCCGATCCCCACGAGTCAGGTCCACCCGATCGACGGCTCGGTCGACCACGCCACGGGCGCTCAGCGCTACGACGCGCTGCTCAGCGCCCAGTTCCCCGAGGGCGTCCGCTTCGATCTGGTGATGCTGGGGCTGGGGGAAGACGGGCACACCGCGTCGTTGTTCCCCGGCGTGGCGGCGCTAGACGAACAACGTCAGCTAGCGGCCGGCGTGCCGGCGCCCGTGCCGGGGCCCGACCGGGTAACGCTCACCGCGGCAGCGCTGAACACCGCCCGCACCGCGGCGTTCCTGGCCGCCGGCGCCGCCAAGGCGGAGGTGCTGCAGGCCGTGCTCGAAGGCCCCAAGACCCCCGCCCGGCTCCCTTCGCAGCTCATCCGCCCCACGCGGGGGGGGCTGCTGTGGCTAGTCGACCGGGCCGCGGCCCGCGCGGTCGAACACCTGGCGGCAGAGCCGCACAGTTCGGCCAACCACTACAACCTCATGCTGAATCCCTCTTAGGAGCGACACGATGAAAGCGACCCAATCTCTTCACGAACTGGGCCAGAGCCTGTGGCTCGACAACATCACGCGCGAGCTCATGCAGAGCGGCACGCTGAGCCGGTACATCGACGAGCTGAGCGTGACGGGGCTGACCTCGAACCCCACGATCTTTGAGAAGGCGATCGGCGGCAGCAGCGACTACGACGAATCGATCCGCAAGAAGCACCAGCAGGGCAAGTCGGGCGAGGCGCTCTTCTTCGAGCTGGCGATCGAAGACTTGCAGCGGGCGGCCGACCTGTTCCGGCCCGTGTACGACCGCACCAACGGCGTCGACGGCTGGGTGTCGCTCGAGGTCTCGCCGCTGCTGGCCCACGACACGGCCGGCACGATCGCCGCGGCCAAGGACCTGCACGCCCGCGCGGCGCGGCCCAACCTGTTTATCAAGATCCCGGGCACGCCCGAAGGGGTCCCCGCGATCGAAGAGGCGATCTTCTCCGGCGTGCCGGTGAACGTGACGCTGCTCTTTTCGCGCGAGCAGTACGTGGAGGCCGCGGACGCGTACCTGCGGGGCGTGGAGCGGCGTATCGCCGCCGGGATGAACCCGAAGGTGGGCTGCGTGGCGTCGCTGTTCATCAGCCGCTGGGACGTGGCCGTGCAGGACAAAGTCCCCAAGGAGCTGCGGAACCAGTTGGGGATCGCGGTCGCGGGGCAGGCGTACGTGGCGTACCGGCTGATGATGGAGTCGCCGCGTTGGCAGCGGATCTTCAACGCGGGCGCCGACCGGCAGCGGCTGCTGTGGGCCAGCACCGGCACCAAAGACCCGGCGGCCCCCCCTGCCCTGTACGTGCAGGCGCTGGCCGCCCCGCTGACCGTGAACACCCTGCCCGAAGCCACGCTCAAGGCGGTGGCCGAGCACGACGCCATGCACAAGATGATGCCGGCCCACATCCGCGACTACGAGCACATGCTCGAGGCGTTCGCCAAGGCGGGGGTCGACGTCACAGCGCTGAGCCAGCAGCTTCAGCGCGAGGGCGCCGAGTCGTTCAGCAAGAGCTGGAACGCGTTGTTGGCGAGCATCGAAAAGAAGAGCAGCGCGCTGGCAGGCGCCAAATGAAACCGCCAATGAACGCGGATGGCCGGCCGGTGACGAGGGCTGCCCATCGGCTTTAATCCGCGCCGATCGGCTGTTGCATCTACTCTGTTTGTCCCCGTGTGTTCTGTCTCCTTTGAGAAGCCCGCTATGGTGAAGTCTCGGGTCGTGATCGCCGGCGGGGGGTTCGCCGGCGCGTACTGCGCGCGTCGCCTCGAACGGCTCGCGCCGGAGGGGACCCAGGTGGTGCTGATCAACCCGCGCAACTACTTCGTGTTCTTCCCGCTGCTGGTGGAGGCGGCGACCTCCGCGCTCGAGCCCCGGCACGTGGTGGCGCCGCTGCGGCAGTTCCTCCGCAAGACGCGGCTGGTGATGGCCCAGGTCGAGAGCGTCGACATCGCCAAGCAGCAAGTGGTCGCCGCGCCTGAGCTGGGCGAGCCGATCACGTTCGGGTACGACCACCTGGTGCTGGCGCTGGGGAGCGTGAACATGGTCCCGGACGTCCCCGGCTTGAAGCAGCACGGCTACTTCATGAAGTCGCTGCCCGACGCGCTGCTGCTGCGCGACCGCGCGATCGGCATGCTGGAGATGGCGGACGCCAGCGACGACGACCAACGCCGCCGGGCGCTGCTGAGCTTCGTGGTGGTGGGCGCCAGCTACACCGGCATCGAGGTGGCCGGCGAGTTCTTCGACTTCCTCCAAGACGCCAGCCGGCTCTACCCGCGGATCGACAAGAAAGAGATCCGCGTGATCGTGGTGCAACGCGGCGGCCGCATCCTAGACACGATGAGCGAGGCCCTCTCCAGCCGCGCGGCCGAACTGCTGACGCGGCGCGGGCTTGAGATCGTGACGTCGGACACCGTGGTCAACATCGACTCATCTTCCGCCACCCTGGCGAGCGGCCGGGTAATCGCCACGCACACGGTGGTGTGGACCGCGGGGATCGCGGCGCCGCCGCTGCTGGGGGAGCTGGGCCTGCCGGTGGAGCACCACGGTTACCTGAGCTGCGAGCCCGACCTGCGTGTCGCCGACACGACCAACGTGTGGGGCATCGGCGACTGCGCCGTGAACCCGGACCCCGACGGCCACCCCTACCCGCCGACCGCACAGCACGCGTTGCAGGAAGGCGAGCAAGCGGCCCGCAACATCGTTGCGACGCTGCGTGGCAAGCCGACCGAGCCGCTGGTGTACAAGTCCAAGGGGACGCTGACCCCGCTGGGTGGGGGCCGCGCGATCGCCGAGGTGTTCGGCATGCACTTCACCGGTCGGATCGCTTGGCTGATGTGGCGGACCGTTTACCTCTCGAAGATGCCCGGGCTGGGCCGCAAGGCGCGCGTGGGGCTCGATTGGTTGCTCGACATGTTCTTTCGAAGGGACTGCTCGCAGCAAGGGTTTCACCTGCCGCACGACGACCCTCCGTGACCCCCCGGCGGCGGTGCGACGCCGGCCCGTCGCATCGCGGGACTCCTCCCACCACCTAACGACGTCCCGACCCAAAGCGCCGCGATGCAGCAACGCCTCTACCTGATTCGGCACGGGCAGACCGAGTGGTCGCTCAACGGTCGGCACACCGGGAGCTCCGACATCCCGCTGACAACGCAGGGCGAAGACCAAGCGCGACGCCTCGGGGAGCAGCTTTGCCTGGTGCGCTTCGCCCACGTCTTCACCAGCCCCCTCCGTCGTGCCCGGGAGACCTGCGAGCTCGCCGGGCTCGTCGCGTCGGCCCAGGTTGACGCCGACCTGCGGGAATGGGACTACGGCGAGCAGGAGGGGCTCACCTCGCGCGAGATCCACGCGGTGCGGCCGGCGTGGAACCTGTTCCGCGACGGCGGCAGCGGCGGCGAGAGCCCCACGCAGGTTGCCGGTCGCGCCGACCGGGTGATCGAGAGGCTCCGCCGGCTGGAGGGCAATATCGCGATCTTCTCGCACGGGCACTTCGGCCGCGTGTTGGGGGTGCGATGGATCGGTTGGAGCGTGCAGCAGGCGCAGCACCTGCTGCTCGATACGGCGTCGATCAGCACCCTGGGCCTCGACGACAAGCACGCAAACACGCCGGTGCTGGCCGTATGGAACTACACGAACGACGCGCTGCGGGCAGAGCCGTAGCCGAGGCCGGCGGCGCTGGGGTGATCGCGTACCGGGCCGGGTCGCCCTAGAATCGTCCTGTTCCCGCAGGCGTCCCTGCGCGTCCGTTCACCCAGAGGGATTGCAGAGATGGACCTGAAGCTTGCGGGTAAACGCGCGCTGGTGACCGGGGGCTCCTCGGGACTCGGGGAAGGGATCTCGCTCGCCCTGGGCAAGGCCGGCGCGAAGGTGGCCGTCAATTATCGATCGCACCCGGAAGCCGCCGACGCCATCAAGGGCCAGATCGAAACCGCGGGGGGTGAGGCGACGACGTTCCAGGCAGACGTCACCGACAGCGCCGGCGTCGCCGCGATGTTCGCCCACCTCGACTCGCAGTGGGGCGGCATCGACCTGCTGGTGAACTGCGCAGGGATCGACGGGCCGCGGGCAGACTCTTGGGAATGCGACCCGGACCAATGGCGCCGCGTGCTGGAGATCAACCTGATCGGAGCGTTCTCGTGCAGCCGCGAAGCGCTTCGGCGGATGATCCCGCAGAAGTCTGGGGTGGTGCTGAACATCACCTCTGTCCACGAGAAGATCGCCTGGAGCGGGTACAGCGCCTACACGGCCAGCAAGGCGGGGCTGTCGATGCTAACCAAGACCATGGCCCAAGAAGCGGGGCCGCACGGGGTGCGCGTTGTCTCCCTGGCGCCGGGGGCCATCCGGACGCCGATCAACAAGAGCGTGTGGAGCGATCCAGCGCAGATGAAGGACCTGATGTCGAAGATCCCGCTCGACCGGATCGGTGAAGTAGACGACGTCGCCAAGATGGCCGTGATGCTGCTCTCGGACGCCGCCGGCTACGTGACCGGGACAACTGTTTTCGTCGATGGCGGGATGACAGATTACCCAAGCTTCGAACAAGGGGGATGAAAATGCCCAACGAGAACGCCCCCGGCTCGCCGGGCATCGACCCCACATGGTGCTCCAGCGCCAAAGACCTGGTAACCACCGCGCTCGGCGCCAGCCGGGTGTGGGTGACGCTCGGGTACGGGATCCTGAACGAGGTGTTCTGGCCCTCGACCGGGCAGCCGCAGATCCGCGACCTCGGCTTCATCGTCGCCGGCGGGGGCCGCTGGACGGAGCTCAAACGGCTGGGAAACTACACGGTCGCCACCCCAGAGCCGTACGTCCCGTTGCCGACGATCGTCCACCGCGGCGAGGGGTTTACCGTCACCTTAGAGATTGCGCCGGACGATCGCCGCGACGTGGTGTTGGTGCGCTACCGCTTAGAGCAAGAGACTTCTTCCGACGCGGACCGGCTGCGTCTCTACCCGCTGCTGGCGCCCCGGCTCGGCAGCCGTGGCCGCGACAACACCGCCTGGGTGGAGCACGGCGCGCTGATGGCCTCTCAGGGCGACTGCGCGTTGTGCCTGCAAGACACGGCCGGCTTCGCCCGCGGGTCGGCCGGCTACGTCGGCCGTAGCGACGGCTGGCAAGACTTCCGTAAGAACGGCCGGATGGACTGGACCTACCCCCGCGCCGAGCAGGGCAACGTGGCGTTGATGGGGGAGCTGGACGCGCAAGAAGGGGTCCTGGCGATCGGCTTCTCCGGCACGGTGGTCGGCGCCCACACGCTGGTTGGCTCGAGCCTGGCCGAAGGGTTTGGCGCCATCCGCGACCGCGCCCTGGAGAGCTGGACCGAGTGGGGAGAGTCGCTGCGGTGCCCGGGCGACGCCGCCTCCCCCTACCGCTCGCTGACGCTCCGCAGCGCCACGGTGCTCAAGGTGTGCGAAGACAGGCACTTCCCCGGCGCGGTGGTGGCGAGCCTCAGCATCCCCTGGGGCAACTCGCACGACGACCTCGGCGGGTACCACCTGGTGTGGGCGCGCGACTCGGTCGAGGCGGGCTTCGGCATGATCGCGGCGCAGCACTACGACGAGGCGCGCAGCATGGCCTCATACCTCATCGCCACCCAGCAAGAGGACGGGCACTGGAGCCAGAACTTCTACCCCGACGGCACCCCCTACTGGAAAGGGGTCCAGCTCGACGAAGCGGCCTTTCCGATCTTGCTGGTCGCCAAGCTCTACGAGCTCGGCCAAGGGGACGGGCTGACCGGCGCCGAGGCCATGGTGCGCCGCGCGGCCGGGTTCTTGATCCGGTCGGGCCCGATCTCTCCGCAAGACCGCTGGGAAGAGAACGCCGGCATCAGCCCGTTCACGCTGGCGGTCACCATCGCGGCGCTGGTTGCGGCCGCGGAGCTGCTGAGCGACTCCGCGGAACGCGACGAGTGCCTGGCGTACGCGGACTTCCTCAACCGCCGCGTTGAGGACTGGCTGTATGTCCGCGATACGGAGCTGTGCAAGAAATACGGCGTCGACGGCTACTACTTGCGGATGGCGGTCCGCGACATCTTTGCCGGCAGGCACGGGCCGCTCCCCATCGCCAACCGAGGGGGGCTGACGCTCCCCGCCGAGGAGGTCGTCAGCCTCGACTACCTGTACCTGGCGCGGCTGGGACTACGCCCGGCGGACGACCCGCGTATGCGGGCGACGCTGAAGGTGATCGAGGGCGAGCTCGCGGTCGATACGCCCAACGGCGTGTCGTACCACCGCTACAACGAAGACGGGTACGGCGAGCACGCCGACGGCGCCCCGTTCGATGGGCAGGGGATCGGCCGGCTGTGGCCGCTGCTCACGGGCGAGCGGGGCCACCTGGCGGTCCAGCAGGGCGAGGACGCGGCCCCCTACCTGCGTGCGATGGCCGCCATGACCGGCCCCGGCGGGATGCTGCCCGAACAGGTGTGGGACGCCCCCGCCATCCCGGCGCGACGCCTGACCCCGGGGGCGCCCACCGGCAGCGCGATGCCGCTGCTGTGGGCGCACGCCGAGTTCATGAAGCTGGTGGCCGCCCAGCACGACGGCAAGCCGATCGAGCTGCTCGACGCCGTAGCCAAGCGCTGGGGCGCCAAGCGGCCCGAGCCGGCCGTGTGGCGTTGGCGCCCGGACGCCCCCTTTGAGGCGCTGCCGCCGGGCGTCGGCCTGCGGGTCGAGGACGGCAAGCCCTTCCGGCTGCACTACGCGATGGTCGCCGGCGGGGGCGACCTCGACGGAGACTGGCCAGACGTGCAAGAAGCCCGGTCCCAACCGGCGCCGTTTGGCATGTACGCCGTCGGCTTCGCTGCGAAGCAGCTCAAGGGGCTGGCGGGCTGCAAGCTCACGCTCTTCTACGAAGAAGCCAACCAGTGGGAAGGGGTCGACCACACGATCGCGCTGGGCGGCTAGGAAAACAGCTCCGCTAGCTCGGTGCGGTACGAACTGATCTCCTGCACGGAGAGCACACCCAGCACGTCCTCGACGCGCGCAGAATCGGGCCGAGAAGAGACGACCGCGCACGCCGTCTTGGCCAGTTTCATCTTGCGCAGCGCGTCGACCAGCGGCTCGTCGGGGGCCAAGATCACGAGGTCGCCGGGGGCCTCCGCGCCGCGGTTGACGGGCGCCTCGCCGGGCGCCACCAAGCGTTGGACCTCGCCGCCGTGGACAACGATCGTTGCGATCGTCGGGGACGCGGTCAGGGGGGAGGCCGCCTCGATCACCGAGAAGCTGCCGGACATCACGTGCGAGACGTTCCTGGCGTCGTCGAGCGCGGCCTGCAAACCTTCGGGCACCACGTGGCCGCGACGCAGCAGCTTGATGGTGTAGATGCTTCCGGGCGAGAAGTGCTTCCGCACGGCGCAGGCCAGGATCATCGTCGTGATCACCGGCAGCATCACGTTGTTGTCGTCGGTCATCTCGTGCAGCATCACCGCGGCGGTCACCATTGCGCCGGTCGAGGCGCCGATCATGGCGGCCATGCCGGCCAGGGCGAAGGCGAGCGTATCGACCTGCGCCTCCGGCAGCGCCGTCTTGATCGCCAGCCCACAGGCCGCCCCCAACGTGGCGCCGACGTACATTGCCGGCGAGAAGATCCCCCCCGAGCCCCCCGACCCCAGGGTCAAGAACGTGGCGACCAGCTTCAGCGCGCACAGCAGCAGCAGGAAGGCGGGATTGGTGAGCGCCCCGGACAGCACGTCTACGATGGTGCCGTAGCCGATCCCCGCCACGTAGTACTTGCCCTGCCACTGGAACATCGCAAACAGCAGGCTCCCCACGATGGTCATCCCGAACACGTGGCGGGTGTACGCGCCCCCCGGCATTGCGTCGAAGCGGTCCTCGGTCCAGTACATCCCCTTCACGAACACGATCGACGCCAGGCCCATCACGAGCCCGAAGGGGACGAACAGCAGCAGGCCCCAGGGGGATTCCAGATGGAAATCGGTGATGCGGAGCGGCTCGATGTCGAACGCCGGGTGGGTGCCCAGCAGCGCCCGGCCGATGTAAGTGGCGGTGACCGTCGCCGTCGCCACGGGCAGCAGCGTCCGCACGTTGACCGAGATCAAGAGCAGCTCGATCGCAAAGACGATCCCGCCGAGCGGCGCGTTGAAGGTAGCCGCGATCCCCGACGCTGCGCCGGCGGCCACCAGGGTGATCCGCTGCCGGGTGGGGAGACGCATGATCTGCCCGAGCGTCGACCCAAACGCGCTGCCGATCTGGATGATGGGCCCTTCTCGGCCGACCGACCCGCCGCTGCCGATGCACACCGCAGAGGCCAGCGACTTCACCGCCGCGACCACCGGCCTGATGTTGCCGCGTCCGTAGTGGATGGCGTCGATCACCTCGGGGACGCCGTGCCCCTTGGCCTCGGGGGCAAAGGTTTTGACAAGCCAAGCGACGATCACCGCGCCGATCATCGGGACCGCGATCACCCAGGGGCCCCAGGGGTTCTCCAGCGTGTGTGCGTTGGCGTCGTAGGCGAGCTGGAACTTGCCGAGGAAGAAGAGGTTGTGGAACATGCCGATCAACAAGCGGAACACCCACGCCCCCAGCCCGCCGATGGCGCCGACCGCCAGCGACAGCACGCACATCACCAGCAGGTTCTGCTGTGGGTCGGACTTGGCGTGTTGGATCGTCATTGGATGGAAGTAGGACCGCCTAGAGAAAAATAAGTCGAACCACGGATAGCACAGATTTCACGGACTGATCATGCAGCCGAGCGATACCAACCAAAAGCGTATCAGCCATCGGCTAACAGCTTCCGCCTCGAAAAATCCTGGCCGCTTCATCCGTGACATCCGTGCTATGCGTGGTTCTTACCGTCACTCGCCGGGCGAGTGCGCCGGCGTTCCCCCGTCACGCGACTGCAAGAACGCCACCAGCAGCGAGAGCCGCTCGGAATCGATGCTTCCAGCGAACGCGGGCATGTTGTAGCCGCCGTTGTTGATGCGGATGATCAGCTCGTCGCGGGAGAGCTGCCGGCCGATGTCGGAGAGATCGGGGCCGCGATGGCCCCCCAGGCCGCCGACGGCGTGGCAGAACAAGCAGCCCTTCTCGTGGGCGATGACCGCGCCTTGGGCGACGGGGCCCCCGTCGACGCCGACCACGCTCTCGGGCAGCAGCGGCACGCCGAAGTCGGGGGACCACGGCTCGCGGTAGCCGTAGATGGTGAGCACCACGAAGCCGGCCAGCGACGCCACGACGATCCCTATCGCCCAGGGGCGTTTGCTAGGCGCCCGGTGCCCCTTGCCGCAGAACAGCGGCAAGCAGAACAGCACCAAGAAGCCGACCACGGGGACGCCCAGGATGAACCACAGCTCAAACGAAGGGGGCACGAGCGACAGCACCGCGAAGTACCACCAGAAGTACCAGTCGGGCATCGGGTTGGCGTTGATGCTGGCCGGGTCGGGGGGGGCGTCGAGCGCCGGCGGGCCGAAGACCGCGGCGCAGCCCACGATCGTGGCGACCACCGCTGCGCTAAACACCACGTCTCGCCAGATGGCGTCGGGCCAGAAGGGAACGCCCGTGGCGGCGAGCCGGGCCTTGTACTCGCTCTTGTAGGTGGCCGGATCGACCGGCTGCTCCGCGTCGGGCATCTCCGACACGCCGTGCCGGAACAGCAGGAACAGGTGCAGCCCCACCCCCGCAAAGATCACGCCCGGCAGCACGAAGACGTGGTAGACAAAGAACCGGGTCAGGGTCGAGCCCCCGACGGTCTCGCCCCCCATCAAGAAATCGGAGATCAACGGACCAACCAGCGGCGCGCGCGCCGCCATCTCGGTCGCCACGAACACCGACCACACGCCGTTCGCGTCCCAACGCAACAACTGCCCCGTGAAGGCCATCCCCAACACGGCGAAGAACAACACCACGCCGGTCATCCAGTTCAGCTCGCGCGGGTACTTGTAGGCCGCGTGCAGGTAGACCTGCGCCAGGTGGATCACCACCAGCATCACCATCGCCGAGGCGCCGTAGGCGTGCATGCCCCGCAGCAGCGAGCCAAACGGCGCCTGCTCGGTGATAAACTTCAGGCTCTCGTACGCCTGGTCACCGGCAGGCACGTAGGCCATCGCCAGGCAAACGCCCGAGGCGACCTGCACCAAGAACGCGGTCAGCGTGGCGCTGCCAAACACGTACCACCAACGGGCGTCGCGCGGCACGATGTGCGTCAGCAACGGCAGGAAACACTCGGTATAGCCGATCCGGCTATCGATCCAGTCCCACGCTTGTTGTCGACGCTGCTTCATAGCGATCGCGGTTGGTCGGCACGACTTGATGCAGGAGAAAGGTTTACCACAGAGTCGCAGAGAACACGGAGACGAACAGAGAGAACTGACCCGCCGAGGGACGCAGATGAACGACGGTTAGGAACACCAAAGCATTGTTCTCTATCTGCGTTCATCTACGCCGATCGGCGGTTCCCTACCGTCTTCTTTGTGCGTTTTCGTGCCTTTTCGTGGCCATCGTCATCCGTGAAATCCGTGCTATGGGTGGTCCCGTTCTTCGCAGCAGAAAAACTAGTCGCCCGCCTAGATCGGCGTGGTGGTAAGCGGCACGGCCGCGGTGAGGATCTCGACGACCCCGTCGCGCACGCGCACCTGGTAGCGGGCCAGCGGCTCCGGCGGCGGGCCGCCGGCTACGTCGCCGTTGCTGTAGTAGACGCCGCCGTGGCACGGGCACATGAACAGGCTCGCGGTTTCGACCCAGCGGACGGGGCAGCCCAGGTGGCGGCAGTTGATGCTGAACGCGATGAACTCGCTCTCCCCGGCGCGCCTCAGCCACGCGCCCGTCTTGGCGGTGGTCCCTGCCCAGGGCTCGGGGGACGGGTCTTCGAACTCTACCAGCACCGTCGCCCCCGGCTTGAAGTCTTCCAGCTTCCCGACGCTCCGCCACTTCTGCACCCGTGACCGGAACAGCGGCGCCAACACAAACCCCAGCCCGGGCGTAACCATTAGCGCGCCGATGACCCCCGAGAGGGCCAGCGTAAGCCGGGTGTGGAACGCGCGGCGGTCTGGGGCTTCGCCGCAACAGGGGCGCTCCTTGGGTGGACCGGCTGTCTGGTTCATGGCCGCCCCTCCCAGGCGAGCACGATCTCGCCGATCCAGCGCCGCAGCGCCCACGCCGAGAGCGCGGCGCCCCCGATCGACATGAACCACAACGCGCCGATGTTCAGGCTCACCGCCATCAGGCCCCAGAAGGTCATCGCGACCCCCATCGCCAGCGCTACGGGGGCGAAGGTGGGCGCCGGCGGCGCCTGGTCGGGGAGCGTGGTAGCTGCCGTGGTCGTCTCGGGCTTCATGGCGTTCCTACGGTCTGGTTGGCTGCGCCCGTTGCGCCGCCAAATTCTTGCTCGGTCTCGGCGTACCAGCGGCTCAACAGGCCGACGATGGCGCCGGTGTACAGCACGCACGGGGGGACCCACATCAGCAGGCCCGCCAGGTGCTGATCAACGCCCGGCGTGATCCCCATGTCGTACAGCGACCCCAGCACCCCGATGCGGTCGACCGGGCTGGCGAACGCGGGGCAGACCGAGAGCGTAGCGAACGTGATGTAAACGCCCAACAGCGTACACGCCAAGCAGGCAGAAAAAAGGTAGAGGATGCCGGTGAGCGGGGGGAGCCGGTAGCGGTCGCTCGGCGCGTAGATGGGCCACCAGAACGCCAGGCCCGCGGCGACGAGCGACACGTCTCGCAGCACACCCAGCGCGGGGCTGCCGACCGCCGCGCTGCACAACTGCGGCACGTGCCACAGCCACATGGCGCCGACCCCGCAGGCCCAGCCGACCCCCGGCCTAGCAAAAAAGCGGGCGGTCCGATCGCCCGCGGAACCGTCTCCCCCAGAGGCGGCCCTCCCCCGCGGCAGGCTCATCAGCAGGCACACCGGCAGCACCAGCAGCAGCACCAGGTGCTGGGCCATGTGGGCGCTAAACAGGTACCCCTCGGCCAGCACGCCGACGGGCGAGACGTACGCCAACGCCAGCACCGCCGCTCCGCCGATCAGCGCGAGCCACCGCACAGCGGTGCGGTCGCGCACGATCACCGGGTACGCCGCGAGCATCGCGGCGACCACTAGCCACACGCTCGAGGTCCAGTTCCACCATGGGCTATTCATCACGGCTTGAAGACCCCCAGGTAGATGGTCGCGAACACAGCAATCCAGACGACGTCAACGAAGTGCCAATAGACCCCTACCGCGCCCAACGGGCTAGACTGGCGCGCGGCGAAGCGGGCATCCTTGCCGATCGAGAACATAATCGCGAGCGCCACCAACCCGGCGGCCACGTGGAACGCGTGGAAGCCGGTGACGGTGAAGAAGGTGGCGGCGAACAGGTTGCTGTTGGCGTACACGCCGCCCGAGAGCAAACCCCAGTACTCCCAGGCCTGGCCCCCCAGGAAGACGATCCCCAGCACGATCGTCACCCCCAGCCAGCCGCGAAACGCCCGCTGCTTGCCGTACCGCAGGCGCCGCTCGGCGATCAAGAACGTCAGGCTGCTGGTCAGCAAGAAGACGCTGAAGACAGCCGTCCGCGGCACGTTGAGCACCGACGTGGCGGAGGGCCCATCGCCGTGGGGGCCGGTGTTGAAGATGACGTAACTCACCAACAGCAGCAGGAAGAAGACCGCCTCGGATACCACGAACGCCCAGGCGCACACGCGCGATCGATCGGGCCGCCACCCCCTGTCTTCGGGCGTTGCGGACGACTTCCAGTCGGCGTGCTCCGGGTAGTTGGCGTCCCACACAGGCCGCCGGCTCTTGATCTGGGGCAGCGAGGCGAAGTTCTCCTCGGGCGGGGGCGAGGTCGTGGCCCACTCCAGCGTGAAGGCGTCCCACGGGTTGTCTCCCGCGGTAGCGCCGCTGCGGAGGCTCTTCACGACATTCCACACCAGCACCACGGTGCCGACCACCATGAACACCACCGACGCCGAAGAAACGCCGTTCATTACGGCCCAGCCGGGGTTGTCTGCGTAGGTGTACACGCGTCTGGGCATGCCCATGGCGCCCAGCAGGTGCTGGATCATGAACGTGCCGTTGAAGCCCACCACCCACAGCCAGAACTGCCATTTGCCGAGCCGCTCGTCGAGCATCCGGCCGGTGATCTTGGGGAACCAGTAGTAGACGGCGGCAAACACGGCGAACACCACGCCCCCGACCAGCACGTAGTGGAAGTGCGCCACCACGAAGTAGGTGTCGGTCATCTGCCAGTCGATGGGCACCGCGGCGAACATGATGCCGGTCAGGCCGCCGATAACGAACTGGATCAAGAACGCGATGGCGAACAGCATCGCGGTAGTGAGCCGGATGGCGCCCCCCCACATCGTGGCGGTCCAGTTGAAGATCTTCACGCCGGTCGGCAGCGCGATGAGCATCGTCATCACGGAGAAGAAGATGTTGGCCCCCGTCCCCAGCCCCACGGCGAACATGTGGTGCGCCCAGACGCCGTAGCTGAGCAGCAGGATCACGGTGGACGACCCCGCCACGAACGCGTAGCCGTAGATCGGCTTGCGGGAGAAGACCGGGATGATCTCGGAGATCATCGCGAACGCCGGCAGCGCGAAGACGTACACCTCCGGGTGCCCGAAGATCCAGAAGAAGTGCTGCCACAGCAGGGCCGACCCGCCGCGCTGGGGCTGGAAGAACGCCGCGTCGAGCCAGCGGTCGATCGACAGCAGCGCCAACGCCGAGTTAAGCGGCGGGATCGTGATCAAAATCAGCAGCGCCTGCATCAGCATGATCCACACGAACAGCGGCACGCGTTGCAGGCTCATGCCCGGCGCGCGCATGCAGAGCACCGTCGCAACGATGTTGATGGCGCCCCCGATCGAGCCGATCCCCATCACGACCAGGCTGACGATCCAGTAGTCGATCCCCGGGCCCAGGTTGTACGGCTTGGTCGAGAGCGGGGCGTAGGCGAACCAGCCGGCGTCGGGCGCCGAGCCGGTCAGCAGGCTGAAGTACAGCAGGAAGGCGCCGAACGGCAGCATCCAGAAGCTCATCGCGTTGAGCCGGGGGAACGCGACGTCGCGGGCGCCGATCATCAGCGGCACCAGGTAGTTCGACATCCCCGTGAACACTGGCATCCCCACCAGGAACACCATGGTGGTGCCGTGCATGGTGAAGAGCTGGTTGAAGAGCTGCGGCGACAGGAAGGTGTTGTTGGGGACCGCGAGCTGGATGCGGATCAGCACCGCCTCGAGGCCGCCGACGATCAAGAACAACGCGGCGAGCAAGATGTACATCACGCCGATCTTCTTGTGATCGACCGACGCGACCCACGCCAGCAGCCCCGTGGGCGCCGCCTGGTGGGCCGATCCGCTTTGTGTGACGGGTTCGGCGCTCAATCCAGGGACTCCAGGTAGGCGACCAACTGCCGCACGTGCTCGTCGTTGAGCTGAAAGTTGGGCATCTTGCTGCCGGGCTTGACGCTTTGCGGGTCCTTCAACCAGCGGGTCAGGTTCTCTCGCGAGTTCTCCAGCACCCCTCCCCCCAGCTCTTTCCGCGAAGCGATGTCGGTCAGGTCGGGGCCGATCGTGGCGTCCGCTCGCGTCCCGCGGACGGTGTGGCAATTGGCGCAGGTCAGCGAGAAGAACAGCCGCTCGCCCGCCAGGGCGTCTGCCTCGGCGGGGTCGGCGGGCGCGCGGCCCGCCTTGGCCTGCCACCGGGCGTAGTCGCTGGGGCTGAGGGCGTAAACCTTGAAGTTCATCCAGGCGTGTTGCGTGCCGCAGTACTCGGCGCAACGCCCCTGGTACACGCCGGGCCGGTTCGCCTCGAGCCAGATGTAGTTCTCGCGTCCCGGGATGGCGTCCATCTTGCGGGCGAGCTGCGGCACCCAGAAGCAGTGGATCACGTCGGCCGATTGAAGCTTCACGCGGAGCCGCTTGCCCGTCGGGAGGTAGATCTCGTTGGCGGACACCAGGCCCGAGTCGCTGTAGGCGATCTCCCACCACCATTGGTGGCCGGTGACGGTGATGTCGGCCGCGCCCGCCTCGGCCTGCTCCAGGTGCACCTTGGGCACGGCGTTGATGGTCAGCACCAGGTTGGCGCTGATGGCGGTGATCCAGACCAGCACCACCAGCGGGCCCGCGATCCACACCATCTCGGTGCGGTGGTCGCCGAACGCCTGCTTCGGCAGCGCGCTGCGGCGCCTGCCCCGCCAGACCGCCACGACGATCAGCACCGCAACGATCGTGAAGATCGCGGTGCTGATCTGCAGCACCGTGACGAACAGGTCGAAAATCGCCTGCGCCTGCGGTGACTCTGGCTGAAAAACGGGGAACATGGCGGGTGGCGCGGGCTTAGATCCGTGGGTGACGCGGGCTATGGTACCACCCGCCCCGCCGCTGGCCACAGGCTTTCTCTGCATCGGCGCCCGATCGCTCGCGTTCGGGCCGCACGGCGCGACTGGCGTCGCTAGTGCGGGTTCCTTAGAATCCTAGCCGGGGATACCCCGAAAACGGGGGCTGGCTCTCCGCTTGTTCCACTTCTACCACGACGCGGGCGCTCGGCCGGCGGCGTTGCTCATCGCACGGGAGATCACATGCACGGCTCGAATCGGCGAAACCAAGTAGTTATCCCGGTCGCGTTGGCGGCCTTGTACGCCTCGCTCCTGCTGCCGTGCCGTACGGCCTGGTGTGACGAGCAGGAGCTCGACGCGGCGGCGGAAACGTACACGCCCACCGCGGAAAACCTAGCGGCGCGGCGCTGGTTCCAGGACGCCCGCTTCGGGGTGTTCATCCACTGGGGCGTCTACAGCGAGCTGGGCCGCGGCGAGTGGGTGATGAACAACCAGAAGATGACGGTCGACCAGTACAAGCCCCTTGCCGAGCGGTTCAACCCCACCAAGTACGATCCCGCGGCGTGGGTCGCGCTGGTGAAGAAGTCGGGCGCCCGGTACATCACGATCACGTCGAAACACCACGACGGCTTCGCCCTGTGGGATTCCAAGACCTCCGATTGGAACGTGGTAGACGCCACCCCCTACGGAAAAGACCTGCTCAAGCCGCTGGCCGAGGCGTGCAAGGCCCAGGGCATCAAGCTCTTCTTCTACCACTCGCACCTCGACTGGACCCACCCCGACTACTTCCCCCGCGGCCGAACGGGCCAGCACTCCGGCCGGCCCGACGACGGAAACTTTGACCGCTACCTCGACCACATGGACGCGCAGCTCGCCGAGCTGCTTGGGGGCGATTACGGCGACGTGGCCGGCATCTGGTTCGACGGCTGGTGGGACCAGCTCAACCGCTCGCCGGAAAACCCCCGCGCCACGCACGTCGATTGGCGCCTGGGGCAAACCTACCGGCTCATCCACGGCCTGCAGCCGGCGGCCCTGGTGGGCAACAACCACCACGTCCAGCCCTTCCCGGGCGAGGACTTCCAGATGTTCGAGCGCGACCTACCCGGCGAGAACCAGGGGGGGCACAGCGCCCACGCGGTGATCGGCGACCTGCCGCTCGAGACCTGCGACACGATCAACAAGTCGTGGGGCTACAACGCGTCCGACCACAGCGTGAAGTCGACTCGCCAGCTCGTGCACTACCTGGTCAAGGCCGCGGGGCGCGACGCCAACCTGCTGCTGAACGTCGGGCCGAAGCCGGACGGGACGATCCAGGACGAGTTCCAGGAGCGTCTGCTCGCCATGGGGAAATGGCTCGACGTGTACGGCGATTCCATCTACGGCACCCGTGGCGGGCCGGTGGCGCCGCAGGCGTGGGGGGTCACGACGCGGCGCGGCGACGCCGTCTACATCCACGTGCTCGACCCCCCCAAGCCGGGCCCGGACGGTTGGTCGAAGCTGGCCGGGTGCGAGAAGCTGTCGTTGAAGGAGCTGGGCTACTTCGATCCGTCAGAGAAACTCGAGTGGCGCCGCGGCGCCGACGGAGCGCTGGAGGTCCGCCTCAAACAAGCCGACGAGCCGGCGATCGACACGCTCCTGGTCGGGCAGCTCTGATCGGCGCGAGGGCCGGCTGCCCAGCAGCCGCCGGCCATCGCACGCGGTCGCGTGCACTGCTACCGAGGCCCCTCGCCCGCCGGCGGGCCCGGCGGCGTGGTTTTCCTGTCTAAGTACCCCCGGCCCCTACGGCCGCCGACGCGGCTTCGTCACGAGAGAAACAGACCGATGAGCTACCCCAAGATCGCTGGTCTGAAGACCGCTAGCGCGTTCCGCTCCCACACCGACGCGCTCGGCATTGCGCTTCCGCTAGACGACACGGTCGAGACCGGCCCCGACGCGCCGCTCGCCCGGCCGCTCGAGGCCGGCGGCCGGCGGATCGGCAACCGGTTTTGTATCTTGCCGATGGAGGGCTGGGACGGCGAGACCGACGGCAGGCCCACCGACCTCACCCGCCGCCGATGGCGGCGGTTCGGCGAGAGCGGCGCCAAGCTGATCTGGGGGGGCGAGGCGGTGGCCGTGCGGCACGACGGCCGCGCGAACCCCAACCAGCTCATGCTCAACGCCGACACCCTGTCGGAGATCGCCTCACTCCGCGAAGACCTGGTCGCCGCACACGCAGAACGGTTCGGCGACACGGACGACCTGCTGGTCGGCCTCCAACTCACCCACTCCGGCCGGTTCTCGCGTCCCAACGAGAAGAAGCGGTGGGAGCCGCGCGTCGCCTACCGGCACCCGCTGCTCGACCCGCGCGTTGGGGTGGTGGACGACGGCCCTGTGCTGTCCGACGACCAGCTCGACCGGCTGGTCGACGACTTCGTCGTCGCCGCCAAGCTCTCGGCAGACGCCGGATACGCGTTTGTCGACGTCAAGCAGTGCCACGGCTACCTGGGGCACGAGCTGCTCTCGGGCTTCGATCGGCCGGGCCGGTACGGCGGCAGCTTCGAGAACCGCACCCGCTTCTTCCGCGACATCGCGGCCGGCATCCGCGCCGAGGCGCCGGGGCTAGAGATCGGCGTGCGGCTGAGCGTGTTCGACTTCTCACCCTACCGGCCGGGCGAAGAAGGGGTCGGGGCCGCGGAGCAATCGGTAGAGTACCGCTACGCCTTCGGGGGCGATGGCACCGGCGTGGGCTTCGACCTCGAAGAGCCGAGCCGCTACCTCACGCTGCTGCAAGAGCACGGGGTCCGGATGGTCTGCACCACCGTGGGGAGCCCCTACTACAACCCCCACATCCAACGCCCCGCGTCTTTCCCGCCATCGGACGGCTACCTCCCCCCGGAAGACCCGCTGGTGGGCGTGGCCCGGCAGATCGACGCCACGCGGCGGCTCAAGCGAGACCACCCGGGGCTCCTCCTGGTTGGCTCTGGCTACACCTATCTGCAGGAATGGCTGCCCAACGTCGCCCAGCACGTCGTGCGCGAGGGCTGGGTCGACTCCATCGGCCTGGGGCGGATGGTGCTCTCCTACCCAGAGCTGCCGGCCGACGTGCTGGCCGGTCGGAAGCTGGTCCGCAAGCTCATCTGCCGCACCTTTAGCGAGTGCACGTCCGCGCCGCGCAACGGGATGATTTCGGGGTGCTTCCCGCTCGACCAGTTCTACCGCGACCGCCCCGAACGCGAGCTGCTGGCGCGCGCCCTGGGCAAGGGCGCCGCCGATCCTGCACAATAGCCACGCCGGCCCCCGGGTCCGGACGCCACTCCTCTCCCCCACTCTGCCGCTTCGCCCATGTCCGAACCCAGCAAGCCCGCGTCGCATCCCGTGCCGGTTGTTTCCGGCAAGTACCTGATCCCCTTCATGCTGGTGACGTCGCTCTTCGCGTTGTGGGGGTTTGCGAACGACATCACCAACCCCATGGTCGCGGCGTTCAAGAACGTGCTGCTGCTGAGCCACTTTGAGAGCTCGCTGGTGCAAAGCGCGTTCTACGGCGGCTACTGCTTCATGGCGATCCCGGCGGCGCTGTTCATCCGCCGGTTCGGGTACAAGGCCGGCGTGCTGATGGGGCTGGCCCTCTACGCCCTGGGGTGCCTGCTGTTCGTCCCCGCCGGAGCGTCGATGGCGTTCGCCGCGTTCCTGTCTGCCTACTTCATCATGACGTGCGGCCTGGCGTTCTTGGAGACGACGGCCAACCCCTACATCCTGGCGATGGGCCCCGAGTCGAACGCGCCGCGCCGGCTCAACTTCGCCCAGGCTTTCAACCCGATGGGATCGCTGCTGGGCATGTTCATCGCCCGCGACTTCATCCTCGCGAAGCTCGACCCGGCCGACGAAGCAACCCGTCGCGCCTTGTCGGAGTCCGACCCGGCCGCCCTGCAGACCATCCAGCAGAGCGACCTGGCCGTGATCGTGGGGCCGTACGTGACGCTCGGGATCGTGGTGCTCGTGGCGCTGGTGCTGTTCGCCCTGACGCGGCTCCCGAGCGGCGAGTCGACCGACACCCGCGACTCCAGCCTTTCTGCTTCGCTCGGCAGGCTGTTTAGCACGCCGCGGTACCTGGGGGGGGTGGTTGCTCAGGCGTTCTACGTCGGCGCCCAGATCATGTGCTGGACCTTCATCATCCAGTACGCCGAGAACGAGCTCGGCATGCCAAAAGCCGACGCCCAGTCGTACAACATTATCGCGATGATCGTCTTCGTGGTGAGCCGCTTCGTCTGCACCTACCTGCTGAAGTTCTTCAACCCCGGAACGCTGCTCGCCACGCTGGCCGCGGGGGGCGGGCTGCTGATCCTGGGGGCGATCTTCTTAGAAGGGATGCCGGGGCTCTACAGCCTGATGGGGGTCTCGGCCTGCATGTCGCTGATGTTCCCCACCATCTACGGCATCGCCCTACGCGGCATGGGCGACGACGCCAAGCTGGGCTCGGCGGGGTTGATCTGCGCCATCGGCGGCGGCTGCGTGATGCCCCCGCTGCAAGCGAAGATCATGGACGGCGCGGCCTTCTCGCTGGGGGGCATGACCCTCTCGGCCACCCGCGCCTCGTTTGTGCTGCCGCTGATCTGCTTCGTCGTGATCGGCATCTACGGGTGCATGACCTCCGGCTCGGGCCGGCGTGACGCCCAGGCCTAGGGCGACGTCGCCCAGCGCCGCTGATGGATCAACACGTAGACGCACGGCACCAGCACCAGCGTTAGCACGGTAGAGACCGCCAGCCCGCCGACCAGCGCCCGGGCCAGCGGCACCATGGCCTCGTTGCCGGGGGCCCAGTGGAACATCAGCGGCGCCATCGAGGCGACCAGCGTCAGCGACGTCATCAAGATCGGCCGCAGGCGGATCTTGGCCGACTCGAGCGCCGCCTCGCGCGGCGCCATGCCGCGGTCGCGCAGCACGTTGGCGAACTCTACCAGCAGGATGCTGCTGTTGACCACCACGCCGATCATCATCAGCGTCCCCATCAGCGACTGGATATTGAGCGTGGTGCCGGTGAGCCACAGCACCAGCAGCACCCCCGAGATGCCCAGCGGCACGGCCAGCATGATGATCAGCGGGTCCGTGAACGAGCGGAACTGGGCCATCAGCACCAGGTACACCAGCACCGTGGCGACCCCCAGCCCGGCGCCCAGCATGTCTGCGCCTTCTTTCATGGTTTGCACGGGGCCGCGGACGGTGAGCGACACCCCCTTGGGGAGCTCCATGGTCGCGATCGCGGCTTCCACGTCGCGTGCGACCGAGCCGACGTCGCGTCCCACCGCGTTCACGTACACGTCGTTCACGCGCGCGATGTTGTAGTGCTGGATCTCCCCCGGGATAGTGACCCGCTTGACTTCCGCGATGTTCGAGAGGGGGATCGTGGTCGGGTCTTCTTCGGTTCCAACCGACAGCGGGATGTTGCGGACCTCGTCCAGCGAGTCAACTTCATTGTTCTCATACTGCACCCCCATGAAGTAGTCGGTGCCGCTCGCGGGATCGATCCAGATGGTCGGCGCAAACCCGACGCTCGAGCCGAGCGAGGTCAGGGCCGTGCGGGCGACGTCTTCTTGATTGATGCCCAGCAGCTTGGCGCGTACCCGGTCGACATTGATGTCGATCTGCGGCGCGTCGAGCGTCTGCCCGATCTGCACGTCCGCGGCGCCGGGGATCGGCTTGATCTTGGCGACCACCTGCTCCGCGATGTCGCGGCACTGGTCGAGCGACCCGGCGGAGACCTGCACGTTGATGGGCGTGGGGACCCCCTCGTTCAGCGCCATGTTGACGATGCTGCCGTTGACGAACAGAAACTGATCGGTCGGGAACTGGTCGGCCAGCGCCTCGCGGAGCCGGGCGATGTAGTCGTTGGTGCTGACGCTGCGTCCGGAGGTTTCTAGGTTCACCAGCAGGTACGCGGTGTCGGGTCCGGAGTTCGAGCTGAGCACCGTTGAGAAGCCGGCGCCCTTGCCCACCGGCAGGCCGATGTTGGAGATGATGGTCTTGATCTCTTCGGCCGGGATGACGCGCTTGATCGCCTCCTCAACAGCGATGACCAGCTTCTCCGTTTCCTCCAGCCGCGTGCCGGGGGCGGTCTTGATCCGCAGCTCGAACGCCCCCGCGTCGACCTCCGGGAAGAGCTCGGAACCGAGCATCGGCCACGTAAACAGCGGCAGCGCCGCCAGCGCCACAATCACCACGGCGACCGGCAGGGGGCGGTCGAGCGCCCAGCCGAGCGTGCGTGCGTAAGCGCCGGGCCGGCGTGGGGCGCCCTGCCCCGCCGCGTCGGCTGCGGGCTTGGCGCGCCGCAGCAGCGTGGCGCACAACGCGGGGACCGCCGTGATTGCCACCACGTAGGAGGCGGCGATCGTCAGCCCCGCGGCGGTCGCCAGCGGCGTAAACAGGTACTGGATCATCCCCGTCAAGAAGATCGCCGGGATGAAGACCGCGAGCGTCGTGATGGTGCCGGCGAAGATCGGGCTGGCGACCTCGCCCGCGCCGTCGCGGGCCGCGTCGAGCGGGCTCTTGCCCATCCGTAGGTGGCGGATGACGTTCTCTACCACCACGATGCCGCCGTCGACCACCGTGCCGATCGCTAGCGCGATCCCCCCCAGGGTCATCACGTTGATCGAGTTGCCGGTGAACGCGAAACCGAGCCCGCCGATCAGGATCGACAGCACCAGCACCGCCAGGATGGCGAGCGTGGGCATCAGGCTGCGGAGGAACAACGCCACGACGATCGTCACCAGCACCGCCCCCAGCAGCACCTGCCAGAACAGGTTCTTCATCGCCGTGCGGATGTAGTCCGACTGGTCTGCCACCAGCGTGACCTCCGTCGCCTGGGGGATGTCTCCCAGGTCCTTCATCTTGGGGATCTCCCTGGCGATCCCTTCGTAGATGCTGTCGACCACCTCGATCGTGTTCTGCCCCGGCTCGCGCAGCAGCGGGCAGTAGACGCTGCGGCTGCCGTTCACACGGACGATGTTGTACTGCAGCGCCGCGTCGTCCTTGGTGTAGCCCACGTCGCGGATGAACACCGTGGCGCCGTCGCGGACCGCGATCGGCACGGCGTCGATCTCCGCCGGGGTGGGCAGCGTGTTGGTCGGGTGCACCTGGTACTCGCTCTCTCCCATCTTGATCGACCCCGCGGCCAGCACCAGGTTCGAGCGGCCCAGCGCGTCTACCACGTCTTCGGCGCTGAGGTTGTAGGCGCGCAGCTTATTTGGGTCGACGTACACCATCATCTGGCGGAACTTTCCGCCGAACGGGTGGGGGATCTGCACCCCCGGGAGCGAGCCCATCTTATTGCGGACCGCGTAGTAGCCGATGTTGTACAGTTCTGTCTCGCTGAGCCCCTCGCCCCCGATCGCCGCGAGCACTACCGGCAGGTTAGCCGGCTCGCTGCGGAGCGTGAACGGCCACTCGATGCCCGGCGGCAGGTGGAACATGTCGCTCGCCTCCAGGTTGACGATGTCGTTCATCGCCGCACTGGGGTCGGTGCCGGGCCGGAAGAAGACCTTGATGACCGCGGCTCCGGGGACCGTGCGCGCCTCTTGGTGCTCGATGCCGCCGGCCAGGGTGAGCGCCCGCTCGACGCGCGAGGTGACGCTCTTCTCCATGTCGAGCGTCGGCAGGCCCGGGTAGGAGAAGAAGCTGACCACCACCGGCTTCTTGAAGTCGGGGAGGATGTCGATCGGCAGGCTCGGCGCCACCGCGACGCCCAGCAGACAAAGCCCAACCGCCACGGCGAGCACCGTGAACGGGTTCTTGAGGGAGAAGTTGATAAGGCTCATGCGCGGTTGGCTGCTGGTGGAAACCGTTCTTTCGGTGAGTGACGAACAGGACGCGGATTACGGCGGATCGGGCGGATCGGCGCGGGAAAAACCCAAACCCATCGGCGCGGATCCGCGTCATCCGCGTTGGTCCGCGTCCTAATTCTCCAAGACCCGAACGACGTCGCCGTCGCGGAAGCGTTTCAGGTGGGCGTCGATCACCTTCTGGCCGGCGGCCAGGGGCGAGGCGATCTCGATGGTGGTTCCCGAGTCGTACCCCAACGTGACGTCCTGGATACTGACCTCAGACGCGTTGTCGAGGGCGTAGACATAGCTCTCCCCCGTGGTGCGGAACCGGATGGCCGAGGCGGGTAGGCTCACGGCGTCGGGCTTCTCGAACAGCACGATGGTCGCCTCGCCGTACATGCCGGGCAGCAGCTTGCCGTCGGGGTTGGGGAGCTCGACCTCCACCGTCAGCGTGCGTGTGCTGGGGTCGAGGCTGCCGCTGGTGCGGGTGACCTTCCCTTCGACCGCCGGGAGGCGGGCCGAGCTCAACGCGATGCTCACGGCGTCTCCCACATCCACCAACGACGCCTCGGCCTCGGGGACCATCGTGCGGACGCGGACCTTGTCGAGCTGCGTAACGATAAAGTGGGGGCTCCCCACGCCGCGCGCCTCGGTCACGGCACGCACCAGGTCGCCCGGGGCGACGCCGCGGTGGGTGACGACGCCATCGAAGGGCGCCTGCAGCTCGGCGAACTCGAGCATCACCTGCAGCTCGCCGCGTTGGGCCTCGGCGACCTGGGTGTCCGCCTTGGCGGCCTCGATCTCGCTCTGAGCCGCGGCGACCGAGGCCTCGGCGACCGCCACCTGCGACTGGGCCATCGTGACCAGCGCCTTTGCGGACTCGACATCGGCCTTGCCGCTGTCGAGGCGCTGGCGCGCCTCGTCGAGCAGCCGCTGCTGCACCGAGCGCTGCTCGACAAGCGACTGGGTGCGCGTGAACTCGGCCTGGCCCGCCTGCAGCAACGCGTCGGCCGAGGCGATCCGCGATTCTGCCCCAACGACTCCGGCCCGGGCGCTCGCCAGGTTCGCTTCGGCAAGCCGCTTGCCGGATTCGGCGCGCTTGACCTGCGCTTCGGAGCGGGCCACGCGGGCGTCCGCTACCAAGAGCTGCTTCTTGATCTCGGGCACGTCGATCACCGCGAGCACGTCCCCCTGCTTCACGTGGTCGCCGATATCGACGGGGACCTCGCGGACGTAGCCGCTGACCTTGGCGTAGATGTCGGCCGTGTAGTAGGCGTGCACGGTCGCCGGCTGCGTCGTGGTGCGTCGCAGCGTGGCCGCCTCGGCTGCGACCGCCTTCACGGCGACCGGCTCGGGCTTCTTCTCTTCAGCCGCCGCGGCCGGCGGGGTGGAACAGCCGCTGACGAGCGTCGCAAGGAGCGCCGTCGCGGCGCCGGCAACCAGGGGAGACATCGGCATGGGGGAAGGAGCTCGGAGCACGGACGCGGGGAGAATGGCGGGCAAAACGGGCCCGCCAGGCCAAACCCTGAGTCTACTTGCGGCGGCTGGCGGCCGCCAGAATTTGCCGATTTTGCGGGCCGGGAAGACCGCCCATCCGCGCCCCACCGGCGGCCCACGCCCCGTACAACCGGCAGGACCGAGCCAAGGAGAACCCGGCAGCCAAACTTACCGGCGCCAGCGTTACACGCCGCTTCAGTGGCGCATGCGGCGCTCCGATCTTCTCCATAACGACTCGCACAACCCAATCGCTACGCGCTTCGAGGACCCCTGATGCCGCTCCGCTGGACACTGGCTTGCTGCGTCTGTGCACTGGCGGCCCTGGGCTGCGCGGGCGATCGGTACGCGAAAGTGGCGCCCCCGACAGCGGCGCCGATAGTCGTTGCGGCGGCCGCGCCCACGTTCAGCCTTGTGTCCGCCCAGAGCGAGGCCGACACGGCGGAGCGAGGCAGTGAACAGATCATCCAGCCCGCTTCCCTGGACTCATCCGCGGCTGGCGTTGAGACCCCCCGCGTGCTCCCCCCCTGCACGGACGCCACCCAGGCCATCGACCTAGCCACGGCGCTTGCCGCCATCGACGGCCAGCACCCCGTGGTCGGGCTGGCCCGTTGGCGTACTCAGCAGGCCTACGCACAACTCTCCCAGGCGCGGGTGCTGTGGCTTCCCACACTGCAGGCCGGCGCCAGCTACAGCCGGCTGGACGGGAACGTGCAGGCCAGCGACGGCACCATCCTCGACGTGAACCGGTCGAGCCTCCAAGCAGGCCTCGGCGCCGGGGCCGTGGGCGCCGGCCAGACAATCCGCCCCGGCCTGGTCGCCGAGTTCCACCTTGCCGACGCCATCTACCAGCCGAAGATCGTCGAACGACGCGCCTGGGCCCGCGGCCACGCCTCGCGGGCGGCGCAGAACGACCAGCTCTTAGCGGCGGGGCTGGCGCACCAGCAGTTGCTGGCGGCGCAGCAGCGGCTCGCGCTGCTCGAAGACCACAGCAATCGGATTGGCACGCTCGCCGGTCTCACCGAGAACTTCGCACGGGCGGGCCAGGGGCTGCAGGCGGACGCGGATCGCCTGGCCACCGAACGTCGGCTCACCGACGCGTCGCTGCGGCTTGGCGAAGAGCAGGTGGTCACGGCGTCCTCCCGGCTCGCCGAGGCCATCAGCGCGCCGCCCGGCACGCTGCTGGCCTGCGCCGAACCGATGGCGACGCCGATCGAGCTGGTGGCGATCGGCAGCACGCCGTCCGACCTGGTCGTCACCGGCCTCTCGAACCGTCCCGAGCTGAAAGAGGCCCAGTGCCTCGTGGCCGAGGCGTGCGAACGCCTGCAGCGCGAGCGGCACGCCCCGCTGGTCCCCAGCGTGCTGCTGGGGATGACGTACGGCGGCTTCGGCGGCGGCCTGCAATGGGAGCAGAGCGACTTCAACGACCGCGCAGAGTTTAACGCCCTGGCCGTGTGGCAGGTGCGGAACCTTGGGTTCGGCGAGCAGGCCATCCGTCGCGAACGCGAGGCGGTGGTGCAGCAGACCAAGTTCGAACGCGTGCGGCGGATGGACGAGGTGGCGCGCGAGGTGCTCGAAGCCCAGGGCCAGGTCACCGCCCGCGCCGGCCGGATCGAGGCGGCCCGCGCCGCCATCGGGACCGCGGCCGACTCGTACGACCGCAACCTGGCGCGTATCCGAGACGGGCAGGGGCTGCCGATCGAGGCGCTGCAGTCGGCCGAGGCGCTCGACCGCGCCCGCCAGGCGTACCTGCAGGCGGTGCTGGACTACAACGAGGCGCAGCTCAGGTTGTGCAGGGCGCTTGGGTGGCCCGTGCGCGTGTAGCCTTCGGGGCGATCTTGTTTGACGCGCCGCACTCCGACGTGCGTAGCACGTCGGCTATTTCCGATCCCGCTTGGGTTGGTTCGCTGTGAGGTCTGGGCCGTTGTCGGGGGGGAGCGACTCGTGCCACTGACGCACAATCCCAATCATTTTTCGCTGGACCCGCCGCTGCGTGGCGCTCAAGTCCGTTGTTTCCCCTGGATCGACATCGAGGTTGTACAGCTCCGGGTTGCTGCCATCGTACTCACACAGCAGCTTCCACTTTCCGTCGCGCACGGCGAGGTCGGGTAGATTGCTGACACCGCTAAAAGAGTCCCGGTCTGGCGGACGCCGGAAGTAGAGGGGATGGGACCGAGAGCCGGTCGCACGGCCAAGCAACACGCCCGACAGCTGCTCGCCATCCGTGCGTAGCCCCGCGACGGGCCAGACCCCTGCGATCTCTAACAGGCTCGGACACAAGTCGATAGCAGCCAGTACCGACGTTTGGTTCACTTGGCCCGTGTGCGAGGCGTCGATCAACCCCGGCCCCCAGACCACCAGCGGCGAGCGGATCCCCCCCTCGTACAGCATCCCCTTCGTCCCGCGGAACGGCCCCGCAGTGCCGGCGCCCGGCTCCGGTCCATTGTCGGAGCAGACCAGCACCAGAGTGTTGTCACGCAGTTTGGGGCTGTCGCGGATGTGATCGAAAACGGGGGCGAGTTGCTCGTCCATCGTCCGCAGCACACCCAGGTAGAGCGATCGCTTCTGCGCGTCGCCGCGCCGGGCTTCGGGCGGAAAGAACGGGCTGTGAACGTCGTCCGGCCAAATATTTACGTAGAACGGCGTGTCGTCCGCCTCTGACTTCTTGATGAACTGCAGGGCGGCGTCGGCAAACGCCGCGGTCACCAACGAACGGTCTTCCCAAGTGACCGGCCCGCGGCCCAGCTTGTCCGATCCCAGCGCGTGCTTGTGGGGCGGCCTGCCGTCGTAGGCGTTGCACAGCGGCAGCACGCGGGGGCCGAGCCCCTCGAAGTTGGTTAGCGACGCATCGAAGCCGTACTCGGTGACTAGCGGCGCCTCGCCGACGTCGCGCTGGCCCCCCATGTGCCACTTGCCGAAGTGTCCGGTCGCGTAGCCGGCGTCGTGCAGCGCACGGGCCAGCATCGGCGCCGCCGGGTCGAGCCAATGGGCCATGCCGCGCCGCTCGTTCTCCTGACGGTTGGCCAAGAACGACGTTATCCGCCAACGCTGCGGGTACTGACCCGTTGAGATCGCCGTGCGCGACGGGGAACAGATCGGCGAGTTCACATAAAACTGCTCGAACCGGATCCCCTCCGCCGCAAGCCGATCGATGTTCGGCGTCTGGGCTTCCTCGTTGCCGAAACAAGAGAGATCCCCCCACCCCATGTCGTCGACAAACACCAGCACGATGTTCGGGAGCGAGCCGGCGGCATTAGACGCAGACTGGCAGAGGGCCAAGAGCAGGAGCGAGCGGATAAACATGAGCGTAGGATCAGTTTCGGGGCAAGCGAGCCAGGCCGCCCCGATGATACCAAGAGCGCCGCTGTCCCGCGCGCGAGCCGGGGCGTCCCCGCCCCCGGCGCGGCTGGACGCGCCGCGGCAGTAGAGCAACTTTTCTCCCGCGCTGGGATCGCCTGCGTACGGCTCACGCCCGCGGGTGAAACTGCTTGTGCACCTGCTTCAGCCGCGAGTGGTCGACGTGCGTGTAGATCTGCGTGGTCGCGATGCTGGCGTGGCCGAGCATCTCCTGCACCTGCCGCAAGTCGGCGCCCCCGGCCAGCAGGTGGGTCGCAAAGCTGTGCCGCAGCGAGTGGGGGCTCAGCTTGGCCGAAACACCCGCCATCGCGGCGTACTTCTTCACCAGTTCCCAGATCCGCGCCCGGCCCAGCACGCCGCCGCGTGACGACAGGAACACGTTGGGCTTCTGTGCCTCCCTGCGCGCGGCCAGCTTGGGGCGTTCTTTTTCTAGGTACGCCGCCAGCGCATCGCACGCCCGCCGGCCAAGGGGCGTCACACGCTGCTTGTCTCCCTTGCCGTGGCAGGTACAGAACCGCTCGTCCAGGTGCAGGTCGGGGAGCTTGAGGCCGGAGAGCTCCGAGACCCGCGCCCCGCTGGCGTACAGCGACTCGAGTAGGGCCCGGTCGCGCCGCCACAGCGGTTCACCGGCCAGCGGCGCCGTGAGCAGCAGGTCGACCTGCGACGGCGAGAGCACCGTCGGGATACGCTGCCACAGCTTCTGCGACCCCAGCAGCGAGGCCTGGTTGTCGTTCAGCACCCCTTCGAGCTGCAGGTACTTGAAGAACACCTTCAGCGAAACCACGTGACGGGCGATGCTGGCGTCGGCGAGCTGCTGCTCCCGCAGCCAGCCGGGGTAGGCCGCCAGGTCTCGGATCGTCAGCCCGGCGATCCGCCTCCCCGCCAGCCAGGCCGTAAATCGCCGCAGGTCGCGGGCGTACGCCGTCACGGTGTTTTCTGAGAAGTGGCACTCGGTCCGCAGGTAGCGCACAAACGACTCACACAACCGCGCCGAGTCCTCGGCCGCGGCCGCACGCTGCGGTTTGATGAGTTTCTTAGCCACACGGGTTCCTCAGGGTTGAACCACCGAGGCACGGAGAACACGGAGACGGACGGAGTAAAACGAAACGGAGCAGAACAAAATGACCAATGCCCAAGCCTCAATGACCGATACGTGCAGGCGAACGTCGCTTGGTCATTGAGGCTTGGGCATTGGTCATTCTAGCTCTATCGGCCTGGGCAACCCCCTAGCTGGACCGGTATGCTAGCGGCGCCCCCCGGGGTTTCCCTAATCGGCGCCACCCGCCCGCTATCGGCAGCAGCTATGCAGGAAATCGTTCTCGAAGAACCGTATAAGTTCGTTCCACCGATCGAATCGGACTGGTGGTGCTGGTTGGTCCGTTTCCGGCTCAAGGGGTATCTGCGCAACGTCTTCAAGGTTACCTCGACCGAGTGCCGGCACGCGGACCGCCTCAAGGCGTCGTTGGACGCCGGTCACAGCATCGTGCTGGCGCCCAACCACTGCCGGCTTTCCGACCCGATGGTGCTGGGCGTGCTGTCGCAGCAGGTCGGGACCGAGCTGTTCGCGATGGCCAGTTGGCACCTGTTCAAGGAGAGCGCCTACCAAACGTTCCTCATCCGCCGGATGGGCGCCTTCAGCATCTACCGCGAGGGGAACGACCGCCAGAGCGTCAACACCGCCATCGATATGCTGGAGCACGGCCGCCGGCCGCTGATCATCTTCCCCGAGGGCGCCGTCAGCCGGCACAACGACCTGATGATGGAGGTGATGGACGGCCCCGCGTTCATCGCCCGTCAGGCCGCCAAGCGGCGCGAGAAGGCGGGCAAGCCGGGCGTGGTGATCCACCCGGTCGCCATCCGCTACTCGTTCGACGGCGACGCGGAGCGGGCCGTGCTGCCCGACGTCGAGGCGTTCGAGCACCGATTCAGTTGGCAGCCGCAGCGTCACCTGGGGATCGTTGAGCGGATCGGCCGCATCGGCGCCGCGTTGATCGGGCTGAAAGAGGTTGAGTACTTCGGCGCCGTCCGCGAGGGGAACCCACACACCCGGGCCGAGAAGCTGATCGTCGAAGTCTTGGGGGACCTCGAATCCAAGTGGCGCGTCACCGACAAAGGGGGCAGCGTGGTGGCCCGCGTCAAGGCGTTGCGGTCGGTCATCCTCCCGGGCATGATCGAGAAGAAGGTGACCGAGGAAGAACGCCAGGCCCGCTGGCGCGACCTGGCCGCCTGCTACTACGTGCAGCAGATCGCCCACTACCCACGCGGCTACATCCGCGCGGGCGACGCGCTGCCCGAGCGTATCATCGAAACCGTCGAGCGGATGGAGGAAGACTTCACCGACCACGCCAACTACCACGGCCCGATGCACTGCACGATGATGGTCGGCGAGGCGATCGAGGTGGACACCAAGCGCAACCGCGACGCCGAGGGCGACCCCGCGATGGCCGAGACCCGCCGCAGCATCCAGACGATGCTCGATCAGATGGTCGCCGAGCGTCGCGCGAAGCTCGGCCTCCCCGAGCGGAAGGGGAAGACGCCGCACGAGTCGGAGTTGATGTAGCGGCGTGCGGACACGACGTTAACCACGGATAGCACAGATATCACGGGTCACAAGCGGAGATCGATCCGCGCCATCCGTGGCCAAGCCCTGGCCTATTGAACCATGCCCAAGCCCCCACTCCTGTTCGACGACGTGCCCGAAACCAACCCTATCGTCACTCTGGCCGACCTCACGAACGGCGAAGAAGGGGACTTCTTCGCGCTGCTCTCCGACCGCACGCAGCTCACCACCAAGGACGGCAAGCCCTACTTCCGCGTCACGTTCCGCGACGCCCGGCGCGAGGTGTCGTTCCCCGTCTGGAGCGACGCCCCGCTGTTTGGCAAGTGCAACACCGAGTGGCAGGTGGGCGAATTCTACAAGCTCCGCGCCCTGTACCACGAAACCACCTACGGCCCGCAGCTCGACATCCGCCTGATCCGCCCCGTGGAGCCCGCCGACGCCGAGGACGGCTTCGACCCCACGATGTGCCAGCCGCGGTCGCGGTTCGACCTGCAAACGATGTTCGACGACCTGCTGGCGCTGGCCGAGCAGTCGATCCCCGAGGGCCCGCTCCGCACGCTGGTCGTGGGGCTGTTACAAGAGCACAGCGAAGCGCTGCTCGTCTGGCCCGCCGCCCAGCGCAACCACCACGCGTTTGTCGGGGGCTACCTAGAGCACGTCCGCAACGTCGCCCGGCACGCCGTCGACCTGGCCAACAACTACGCGCAGCTCTACCCAGACATGACCCCGCCGCTGGACGTCGGCATGACCGCCGCCGGCGCCATCCTGCACGACATCGGCAAGCTGCGCGAGCTACGCGTCTCCCCGGCCGGCGCCACGTACACCGCGGCCGGCTCGTTGATCGGCCACATCCTGCAAGGGCGCGACATGGTCCGCGAGGCCGCCGCCCCGCTCGACCCGCCGCTGGACGAAGAACAGCTATTGCGGCTGGAGCACATTATCGTCAGCCACCAACGCCTCCCCGAGTGGGGCAGCCCCAAGCCGCCGATGACCCCCGAGGCGCTGTTGGTGCACTTCGCCGACGACTGCGACGCGAAGTTCCAGATGATGCTCACCATCCTGGGAACGACCGAAGGGGACGAGGCGGTCACTAACCGGCGGAATGTGCTGGGGCAGTCGCTCTACCGGGGCGGGCTGTAGGGAAAGGCGTCTGGCTGGACGGCTTCGGGGGACGGGGGCTCTTGGGCCCTCCCGGATATGCCGGTTCTTCCGGTTTCGAAACCCGTAACAGCGCCGCTTTTGTCTGCTAAACTACGGATAGTCCTCTCCGGCGAACGACGCCGTTACTCGACACTTGGAGCTCGATTCCCATGAAGATCGCAAGACTCGGATCGTTGGTCGGCGTTGTCGCCTTGTTGGCCTGTTGTGCGGCTGCCTTGTCGGGCAGCGCCCAAGCGCCGGCAGCGACCGCTGCCGCCCGCACGGCTGCCGCGAGCCCCGCGTCGGTCGACGCCCAGCGCGAGCAGATCTGGAACAGCCCCGCCATGCTGCGGGCCCGCGCCTGGGTGCAGGACTACACCAGCAAGAGCGCCAAGATCACCCCCGAAGAGGCCAAGACCTACATGGCGGAGCTGGAGCAACTCTCGCCGGTGCAGATGAAGCTGTGGCTCTTGAAGTTTGACGAGCAAGACGAGAAGCGGCAGCAACAGCAGGCCTTCTTCCAGCAGGCCCACGCCGCGAACCTTGCACAGGCGCAGGCCGCCAACCAGAACACCCAGCGGGCCTACTCGGCGATCGACTCCGAGGAGAGCCAGAGCGCGCAGGCCGAACAGAGCCAGCTCAACACCCGCGAGAACGCCGAGCTGAACAACGGGCTCGATAAGCAGAACGAGATGGGATACGCCCCGTACGGCTTCGGCGGCTACGGGCCGATGAACAACGGCATCCACTACCACGTCTACCCGTACCCCTACTAAGGGGTCCGGCGGCCCTGGGGGGGCAGCGGCCCCCCCTACTTGATGAAGCTGGGGTCCGCGGCGCCGCGGATCAGCCGGCCCGGCTCCCGGCCTACCTTGTCCGTGAACGCACGGGCGTCGTTCAGGATCGGACGGGCCTGCTTGAGCAGTTCGTCGAGGCGGAGGACCACCAGGTTGGCGTTGCAGATCACGGTATTGACGTTGTCGTACGTCTTCCGATCGTTGAGCAACTGACCCAGGGTTCCCTCGGTGTTGTTGAGCCCTAAGGCGAACTTTTTCGCGTCTACCAGCACAAGGTCGAGGTTCTCTAGCGCCGAGTTCAGCAGGCGAACGATTTCTCCGCCGCGCTCGCCCAACGGGCGCGTAAGCCCCTCGACCGCCTCGAGGTTGTTTTGCAGGCTGGTCACGGCGCCGTCGAGCGAGCCGACCACCCGCGTTCCCTCGTCCAGGAACTTGTCCGCCTTTTCCACAACCCCCGGCACCGCAGCCAGGGCGCGGCGGAAGTCCTGCTGCACCTGAGGATCGCCGAACAACGCGTCGACGTTGTCGATGGTGGTCGACATCTTGGCCATCGTCACCTCGAAGGTGTTAAGCGCACTGATGGCGTCGTCCAGCATGCGGGCCACCCGCTCTTTGCCGATATCTTCCCCAAGGGCGGTGTTCAGCCGGTCCGCGAGCCGTGAGACCTCGTCCCCCGCCTGACCGAGCGACTTGATGGCCGGGCCGACGTCGACCTGCAGCGCGGTGAGCGCCTCGATCGGGTCGGGCATCGCCGCGCCCTGTAGCTGCTGCCCTTCCTGCACAATGGGGGGCGAGGGCCCGCCGCCGCCGGTCTGCGAGATGTCGATCACCGCGTCGCCGAACAGCGACGAGGGGCGGATGCGGATGGCGTCGGTGGTGTAGAGCACCTCGCCACGGTTCACGTCGACCCACAACAACACGCCCCCGCGGATGCTCTCGGTCCGCGACACCCGGCCGATCAGCACGCCGTCTCGGCGGACCGGCGTCTTGGGCCCGACGCCGGGCGCCCGGTCAACCGCGATCGTCACCGGGTAGGTCCCCCCGGTCCACCCCAGGGGCGACTTGCTGGTCAACGCGATCAGCACGCCGGTCGTAACGACCGTGGCGATCACGAACAGGCCGACTCGGCGTTGGACGGTGCGTTCGTTCATGGCAGACGGGGGGGAGTAGCAGTGGTCGGACGGCGTGAGGCAGCGGACGACGGCGGCCGCGGGGTTTACTCCCCGCTCCGCGTCCCCTTCTGCCCGCTCTTTTCGGCGATCTCGCTGATCCGGTCTCCCGCCTCGCCGCGCACGAACTGGCTCACGCGCGGGTCGTCGGACCGGTCGATTTGTTTGGGCGTTCCGTCAAAAATCATCTGAGGCTGCCCGTCGTCGAGCCTGGCCAGCGGGTACAGCATGACGATGCGGTCCGCCAGCTTTTTGGCGCTGGTCATGTCGTGCGTCACGACGATGCTGGTGACGCCGTGGGCGTTGCGGGTGCGTAGGATCAACTCGTTGATCACGTCGCTCATGATGGGGTCGAGGCCGGTGGTGGGCTCGTCGTACAGCAGCACCTCGGGGTCCATCACCAGCGCGCGCGCCAGGCCCACCCGCTTGCGCATGCCCCCCGAGAGCTCCGCGGGCTTCTTGGTCATCACGTCGGGCCGCAGCCCTACCTCGATCAGCCGATCGCGGGCGATCCCGTAGGCTTCCTCACGGTCGATCCGCCTGTGCTCGCGCAGCGGGAAGGCCACGTTGTCTGCGATGGTCATGCTGTCGAACAGCGCAGCGCTCTGGAACACGAAGCCGAACCGCGTGCGGACCTGGGTGAGCTCGCGATCGCTGTGGGAGCTGAGCCGCTGCCCGTCGAACGTGACCGCGCCGTGGGTGGGTTGGATCAGGCCGATCAGCGTCTTGAGCAGCACGGTCTTGCCGCACCCGCTCTCGCCGATCACCGCCAGCGTCTGGCCACGGGGGACGTCGATCGACACGTCGCGCAGCACGGCCTGGTCGCCGAAACGCACCCCGAGCGCGTCGACGCCGATCAGCGGCGGTGCCTCGCTGGGCGTATCTATCACGCGAGCTCGTGGGGCCAGATGACGAAGTAGAGCGTGTCGAGCAAGACGCTGAGGCCCAGGTCGAGCACCAGGATGATCACGAACGACTGCACGAAGGCCGTAGTGGCGGCGTGGCCGACCCCTTCGGCGCCCGGGGAGCAGTGGAAGCCCCGGTAGCAGCTAATGATGGCGATCGTGGCGCCGAAGAAGACGCTCTTGATGACCCCGTAGAATAGATCCCAGGTCTGCGTCTCTTCGAGCGAGTTGTTCACGTAGAAATAAGAGTCGACGTTGAAGATGTAAATGCAGTAGAAGCCGCCGCCGACGACCCCCATCAGCACCGCGATGATGGTCAGCGAGGGGATGGTCAGCAGGCACGCCAGCAGCCGCGGCACCACCAGGTGGTGCAGCGAGCTGGCGCCCATGCTCTCCAGCGCGTCGATCTGCTCGGTCACCCGCATGGTGCCCAGCTCGGCCGCGATGGCGCTGCCGACCCGGCCGGCGAGCATGGTGGCGGCCAGCACGGGGCCCAGCTCGCGGCACATCGACAGGTTGATGACCGCCCCCAGCTTCGTTTCCATGCCGAAGCCGCGGAACTGATGGAACGTCTGCACCGCCAGCACCATGCCGATGAACGTGCCGGTGAGCGCCACCACGGGCAGGCTCCGGACCCCGATCTCGTACATCGAACGGACGACGTTGTCCCACCGCGGCTGGCGGGAGAACATCCAGGAGACGGTCTGCGCCGCGAACAGCACGATGGCGCCGATGGCCTCGGCCCACTGCATCAGCAGCTCGCCGAGGTCGGCGATGGATTCGCTTATCTCGCCGAATAGGCTGTTCGGCGGATCGGTTGTGGGTTCGGCAGCCATCCGTGCGCCTGGGGTCGATTCAGAGTCGGGGCGCAGTACGCCCCGTTTCCAGGTATCGACCCTGAGGGTTGCGCAGGTTGAGAAGGGTTTGCCGGATTGGCGGCTAGAACAACATCCACCACCAAGCCAGCGCCAGCCCGACGTAGGCCATCGCCCGGACGATGCGGGGGTTCTTCATCGCCCTGCGGGCGTGGCCGACCCACGGCTTGCTCTTCTCAGAGATGGCGGCGACATCGGGGCCCACCACCCACGCCGTCACCGCTAGCAGCACCAGCAGCCAGGCCAAGTGGAACAGGATCGGCGTGACGTAGCAGACCAACACGACGGCGATCACCGCCACGACCAGCGTCGCGAGGTTCCATTTCCACCAGGGGCGACCGGGCATGCGTGGGAAGCGGCTCACGGGCGAGCGTGGGGCTAGGAAACAAAACGAGCCGGGCTGATTGTATCAGCCCGGCTCGCGGATTTGGCGGGATGGCCTCGCGGCGGGGGCGTTACTCGTCGCCGTCGCCGGACTCTTTGGGTTCGTCCGTCGCTGCGCCAACGCCCACGGCTTCGGCCTCCGGCTCGTCGACCTTCCGCTTCTCGCCCTCAAAGGTGAGCTGCTTCTTGTCGCCGACCTGTTTGACCTCGACCCGGATCGCGTCCTTGCCGGCGAACTCGCCCTTGAGCAGTTCCTCGGCCAGGGGGTCCTCGATGAAGCTCTCAATCGCACGACGCAGCGGCCGGGCGCCGTAGTCGGTGTTCGAGCCCTTCTTCACGAGGAACTCCTTCGACTCGTCGGACAGCAGCAGTTCCAGCCCCTTCTCTTCGAGCCGCTTGCGGACCTTGGAGAGTTCGAGCTCGACCACTTCCTTCAGGTTCTCGCCGGTGAGGTGGCGGAACACGATGATGTCGTTGACGCGGTTGATGAACTCGGGGCGGAAGACCTTCTCGATCTCGTCCGTCACGCGTCCCTTCATCGCGTCGTAGGTGGCGTCGTCGTCCGGCTTGGCGAACCCGAACGCCGATTCGTTCTTGATGGCGTCGGCGCCCGCGTTGGTCGTCATGATGACGATCGTGTTGCGGAAGTCGACGTTGCGGCCGAACGAGTCGGTGAGCCGGCCTTCTTCCATCAGTTGGAGCAGCATGTTGAAGACCTCGGGGTGGGCCTTCTCGATCTCGTCTAGCAGCACCACCGCGTAGGGGCGGCGGCGGATCTGCTCGGTGAGCTGACCCCCCTCTTCGTAGCCGACGTAGCCGGGGGGCGCCCCGATCAGCCGGCTGACGTTGTGCTTCTCCATGTACTCCGACATGTCGATCTGGATCAGCGCCTCTTCGTCGCCGAACATGAACTCCGCCAGCGCCTTGGCCAACAGCGTCTTACCCACGCCGGTCGGGCCGGCGAAGATGAACGCCCCCGTGGGACGCTTGGGGTCCTGCAACCCGCTGCGGCTGCGGCGTACGGCGCGGGCGATCGCCTTGATCGCCTCGTCCTGGCTGATGACCTTGCGGTGCAGCTCGTCCTCCATCTGCATCAAGCGGAGGCTGTCCTCGGTGCTCATGCGGGTGAGCGGGATGCCGGTCATCTTGCTGATCACTTCGGCGATGACGTCTTCGTCGACGACGCCGCCGTTCTCGCGCGACTTCTCACGCCACTCCTTGGTGATCTGCTGCTTCTTGCGCTTGAGCTTGTCGGCCGAGTCGCGGAGCGAGGCGGCCTTCTCGAAGTCTTGGTTGGCGACCGCCTCTTCCTTCTCGCGGTTGAGCGCCTCGACCTCTTCGTCGATCTCCTTCAGATTCGGCGGCTTCGACATGCTCTTGAGCCGCACGCGGGCGCCCGCCTCGTCGATCACGTCGATCGCCTTGTCCGGCAGGCAACGGCCCGTGATGTAGCGGTTGGAGAGGTCGACGGCCGAATCGATCGCGTCGTCGGTGATTTGCACGCGGTGGTGCTCCTCGTACCGGTCCCGCAGGCCGCGGAGGATCTCCTTGGTGTCTTCGGCGTTGGTCGGCTCGACCATCACCTCCTGGAACCGCCGTGCGAGCGCCGAGTCCTTCTCGATGTACTTGCGGTACTCGTCGAGCGTCGTGGCGCCGATGCACTGGATCTCACCCCGCGCCAGCGCGGGCTTGAGCACGTTCGAGGCGTCGATGGCGCCCTCGGCGCCGCCGGCGCCGACCAGCGTGTGCAGCTCGTCGATGAACAAGATGGTGTTCTTGGCGCGACGCACCTCGTTCATGACCGCCTTGATGCGCTCCTCGAACTGGCCGCGGTACTTGGTGCCGGCGACCATCATCGCCAGGTCGAGCACCACGATCCGCCGCTCCATGAGGATCTCGGGCACGTTGCCGTCGATGACGCGTTGGGCGAACCCTTCGACGATGGCGGTCTTGCCGACGCCCGCCTCGCCCAGCAGAACCGGGTTGTTCTTGGTGCGGCGGCAGAGGATCTGGATCGCCCGCTCGATCTCCTTCTCGCGGCCGATCACGGGGTCGAGCTTCCGCTGGCGGGCCAGCTCCGTAAGGTCGCGGCCGAAGCTGTCGAGCGCCGGGGTGCGGCTGTTCTTCTTCTTGCCGCCCCCTTCGCGCTCCTCGCCCTCTTCGGCGACTCCGCCGCGGCCGCCGCGCTCGCTCTCGCCACCTTCCAGGCCATGGCCCAGCAGGTTGAGCACTTCTTCGCGGACATCTTCAAGCTTCAAGCCGAGGTTCATCAGAACCTGAGCCGCCACGCCTTCTTGCTCACGCAGCAGCCCCAGCAGGATGTGCTCGGTGCCGACGTAGTTGTGGTTGAGGTTGCGGGCCTCTTCCATCGAGTACTCGATAACTTTCTTGGCCCGCGGGGTCTGGGGCAGCTTGCCCATCGTGACCATGTCTGGCCCCGACTGGACGAGCTTCTCCACCTCGAGGCGGATCTTGCGCAGGTCGACGTCCAGGTTTTTCAGGACGTTGGCCGCTACGCCGCTCCCTTCCTTGATCAGTCCCAGGAGCACGTGCTCGGTGCCGATATATTCGTGGTTGAAGCGCTGCGCCTCTTGATTGGCGAGCTGCATCACCTTGCGGGCGCGGTCTGTGAATCTTTCGTACATCGTGTGTTCTCCGCTGGTCGGGCGCTGGGCGTCGGCGCCCGTTGGGTCATTCTAGCGCGTTAGTCGCTGAGTAACTACTCTAATGCGCGATTCGGTGGTTTATGCGGCCGGCGCCGATTGCTCGGCCGGCCGGGTGGGGTTCGGCTTTAGCTGGGGCTCATCGGGAGCATCGAGCGGGCCCGATTCCCCCTTCTCACTCGTCAGTAGACAGCGTTCGTTCTCGATTTCCATCCTCCAACCGCCCGCGGCCTCCATGCGGTCGAGCTTTCTCAACTGTCCGGCGGCCTCACGACGACGGTTCTGCCGCCGCCACACGGTCGCCAACAGCAGCCTCCCCTCGACGTCCTCCGGTCGGCAGCGGAGCAACTCTAGCAGCAGCCTTTCGGCCGCGATCCAGTCGCCCCGCAAGTAGTCTTGTTGGGCGTCCGCGAATCTGCGGTCCGCCTCTTCGGCACGCTGCCGGGCGACGGCCTCTTCTCTCGGGGTTGTTCCTGCGGATTCGGCTTCGCGACGCTCCGACAACCGTCGGAGTTCGCCCCGCGTTTCCACTAGAGCAACCACCCAAACCAGCAGCGTGGCGCCGCTACAAGCAAGCTTAAGTCGCGGAGCGAGCCACTCGGGATAAACCCAGATCGATACGGCCGTTACGTTTAGTAGGACCGTGAATCCGATCGCCAGCGCCAGACCCGCCCACGACCCACGCAGCCACAAGTGCGGCAACCCGGGCCACAAATACGTGGCCCAGTGCATCCGCCGGTGTTTTCGGCTCACTTCGCGGCTCTTCATCCGCTGGCGGCTCTCGGATGCAAATTTGGGGGCGAAACCCGTACAGACGGGGCGATACGACGCTAAAACGTTACGATAGAACAGTTTGAAGCGAACGAAACCCCTACAAATTGAGCAGCGGGCTTGCGGCAAACTCTTGCGGTCTGGCAGTTTGGGCGGACCTCGACTGCCACTCCGGCGGAGCATACCGTGAGTCGGCGGGCGAATCGAGATCGTTCCCAACCCGCCCAACGCTACCGTCCGCTGCAACCCGCTCAAGTTGAACGAGGGTCATGAGCCAGAATCCGGCCAAACAGGCCCCGGCCGAACAGACCCCGGGCAAGCCCTTTCGGGGACACGACGCTTGGCGCATCGTCGACTCGTCCCGCAATCGGGCCAATGAGGGGCTGCGGGTTGTCGAGGACTTCCTGCGGTTTGTGCTGGACGACCCCCACCTCACCTCCCTCGCCAAGCAGCTTCGTCACGACCTGCAGTCGGCTTGCCAGGAGCTTCCGAGCCAATCCCTTGTGGCGATGCGAGACACCCAGGGGGACGTGGGGGTCTCCATTGCGACCGATAGCGAGCAACGCCGCGACGATCCGCTGCACGTCTGCCAGGCGAGCCTCAAGCGGGTCGAGCAGTCGCTGCGTTCGCTGGAAGAGTACGGAAAACTGCTATCACCCCTGTTTGCATCGCGGGTCGAAGCGCTCCGCTATCGGTGCTACACGCTCGAAAAGGCGATCGGCCACACCCGCGGCGCCCTCCAAAGACTAGGTCGCGTGCGGCTCTGCGTGTTGGTCGATGGCGGCCCTACCCCGCAGGGTTTTGCCGACCTCGTCGACGCCCTCGCCCGTGCCGGGGTCGACGCCCTGCAACTCCGAGACAAGCGGCTCTCGGGCCACGCGCTGGTGGAAAGAGCCCGCACGCTCGTCCGCATCGCAAAGCCGCTTGGCGTGCTCGCCATCGTTAACGACCGCCCCGACGTCGCGGCGGTCGCCGGCGCCGATGGGGTGCATGTCGGCCAAGACGACCTCGCCGTGAGTGACGCCCGCCGGATCGTTGGCCCCGACGCGTTAATCGGGGTCTCGACCCATTCGCTGGCTCAGGCCGGGCAAGCCGTCCGCGACGGGGCGGACTACCTCGGCGCAGGACCGACATTCGCCTCGCGCACAAAAGCGTTCGACGGACTGGCCGGCCTGGGCTACCTTCGTGAGGTTTCCCAGCAGGTGCGGTTGCCGACCTTCGCGATCGGGGGCATCGACGCAGACAACCTCCCCGAGGTGCTCGCCGCGGGCGCCACCCGCATTGCGGTCGGGGCCGCGGTGACCGCCGCCCCAGACCCCGCAGGGTCGGTGCTGGCGCTCAAGAGGCTGCTTTCGCCCCCCTCGGTTCCGGCTTCCAGCTCCCCTACCCCCTAACCCGCGGCCAAGCCGCGGATTGACGCTACTAACCATGCTGCACGCGATCTTGATGGCCGGCGGTTCCGGCACCCGATTCTGGCCGGCGAGCCGGCTCTCGACCCCCAAACAACTGCTCTCGCTGGTGGGTGGGGCTTCGATGATCCGTCAGACCTGCGACCGGTTCGGCGACCTCGCGCCCCCCGAGCGGCAGATGGTGGTCACCAACCGCAGGCTCGTCGCGGCGGTCCGGGATCAATTGCCGGACCTCCCCGATGGCGCCATCGTCGGCGAGCCCTGCAAGCGCGACACCGCGCCCTGCATCGGCTTGGCCGCGTTGCTGGTGACGCGCATCGCGGGCGACCCCGACGCAACGATGCTTGTCTCCCCCGCCGACCACGTGATCACCCCCCCCGAGGCGTTCCAGGCCGCCGTGCGACAGGCCGTTGCGCTGGTCGACGAACGACCGGGCCGGATCGTGACCTTCGGGATCAAGCCCACCTACCCGGCAGAGATCTTCGGCTACATCCAGCGCGGCGAAGCGATCGCGGCGGAATCGGGCGGCGCGCCGGTCTACCGGGTAGAGCGTTTTGTCGAGAAGCCCAGCGCCGCTACCGCCGCGGACTACCTCAAGTCGGGCGACTTCTACTGGAACAGCGGGATCTTTGTCTGGCGGGCGCAGACCATCCTCGACGCGCTGCGGGAGCGGCAGCCCAAGATGCTGGCTCACCTCGAGAAGATCGTCGACGCCTGGCAGACCCCCGACCGCCAGTCCGTGTTTGACCGCGAGTTTACGGCGATCGAAGGAATTAGCGTCGACTACGCCGTGATGGAGCACGCGACCGACGTCGCGGTGATCGAGGCGCCGTACGAGTGGGACGACCTCGGCGGCTGGCAGTCGTTGCAGCGGCGGTTGGGCGAGGACGAAAACGGCAACACGATCGTCGGCAAGCACATCGGGCTGAACACCACCGGGTCGATCGTCCGCTCGGACGACAACCACCTGGTGGTGACATTGGGCCTCAAGGACTGCATCGTCGTCCACACCCCCGACGCGACGCTGGTCGCCAGCAAGCACGACGAAGAGTCCATCCGCAAGGTCGTGAAAGAGCTCGAGACCCGGGGCTGGAGCGAGCACCTGTGAGCCCAGAGACCACGGGATCCGCAGCCAGGGGACGCGTCGGCGGGGTCGACTACGGCACCGTCCGCATCGGCGTGGCGATCGGGGACCTCGAGGTGCGGATGGCATCGCCGCACGAGAATTACACCCGTCGCAGCACGGCGCTCGACGCCCAGTACTTTGCCACCCTGGCCCGCGAGGAGCGGCTGGTCCGCTGGGTCGTGGGGCTGCCGGTGCACCTGGACGGCGGAGAGAGCCAAAAATCACAGGAGGCGCGTCGGTTCGGCAAGTGGCTGCAGGACGAAACGGGCCTGCCGGTAGAGTTCTACGACGAACGTTACACCAGCAGCCAGGCCGAGGCGATGCTGCAAGAAGCACAGCTCACCAAGAAGAAACGCAAGGCCAGGCTCGACGCCCTGGCGGCGCAAATCATGCTCACCGCCTACCTCGAGTCGGGGGCCCAGGGCCAAACCGACCCGGGCGGGATCGACTAACGCGGGCGAGCCGGGGCGTCCCCGCCCCCGGCGCGCTCGGGATCATTCAGAGATTGGCGTATGACGACTCGGCTTGTCTTCGGTTGTGGCTACCTGGGGCTACGCGTCGCTCGCCTGTGGCGCGAGGCGGGCGACGACGTCGTGGCCGTCACCCGCTGCCCGGCAAGGGTCGATCCGTTTCGCCGAGAGGGCTTCACTCCCCTTGTCGCCGACGTGACCCGGCCGTTGCCGCCGCTTCCCGAGGCAGACACGTGCTTGTTCGCCGTGGGGTACGACCGCGGCAGTGACGCTTCGATCGGCGAGGTTTACGCCGATGGGCTACGCGGCGTGCTCTCCGCCCTGCCCCTGTCTGTCCGACGGGTCATCTACATCAGCTCGACCGGCGTGTACGGCGACGCCGCGGGCGCGTGGGTGGACGAAACAACCCCGCCCGATCCCCGCCGCGAGGGGGGGCGGGCCAGCCTGGCCGCGGAAGAAGCCTTGCGGTCCAGCTTTTTCGCGGATCGGGGCGTGGCGTTGCGTTTGGCGGGCATCTACGGCCCCGGGAGGGCGCCGTTTCTTGAAAACCTGCGGGCCGGCGCCCCGATCCCCGCCGTCCGCGAGGGCTGGCTCAACCTGATCCACGTCGACGACGCCGCAACGGCCGTGCTTGCGGCGGCCGCGGCCCAGCCCGTTTCTTCGGTCTATTGCGTCAGCGACGGCCGCCCCCCTCAACGCGGCGACTACTACGCAGAGGCCGCTCGGCTGATCGGGGGAAAGCCCCCCGTGTTCGTCGAACCAGCGGAAGGGACCCCCCGGGCCGCCCGGGCGGCGGCCGACAAGCGGGTCTCGAACCGCCGGATGACGCAGGAGCTTGGTTGCGAGCTGCGCTACGCAGATTTCCGGGCCGGATTGGCCGCAATCCTTGGCAGCACGGCCGGCAGCGGTTAGAAGTGGTGCTCACCAACGACCTAGGCCAGCCGCCGCCAGCCACCCTCCCCGCCGCCTGCCGATGATCCCCCGTACGCCGCTCTTCCCCCACGTTATCGAGTTGAACCACCAGGCACGCCGGCGGTTCACCTGCAGCGTCTACCTTGTGTACGACAATGACGCGTGGACGCTCATCGATATCGGCTACGAAGACGCCGTCGACGAGTGCCTGCAACTCATCCGGCAGCTCGACTTCCCGCTCTCGAAGTGCGTGACGTTGCTTGCTTCCCACGCAGACGTCGACCACATCCAGGGGCTCTCCAAGGCCAAGGGCCTGCTCAAGACCACCGTCACGTGCCACCCCGCCGCGGCCAAACTCCTCGAAGAAGGAGACCGCGTGCAAACGTTTGCAGAGATCGGCGCCCAGGGGATCGACCTGGCGATGCCCAAAGTATCGATCGATCGCACCGTGGACGACGGCGACGTCATCGAGGTGGGCGGGCTCAAGCTCGAGGTGTGGCACACGCCGGGGCACACCGACGGTCAGCTCTCTTTCCGCATGGGCGACCTGCTGTTCTCCGGCGACAACCTGTTCCGCGATGGCTGCGTCGGCGCGATCGACGCCCATCACGGCAGCAATATCGAAGACTTTATCAAGTCGCTCAGCCGGATCCGCGACAGCGACGTCGCTTGGCTCCTGCCGAGCCACGGACCCGTGTTCCGCAAAGACAAAAAACAGATCGACGCCACCATCGCTCGGCTAGAAACCTACCTCCACATGGCCGACTTCGGCACCTGCGCCATCGATTGGCCGCTGATGGACGCCTGGGAAGACGAGCTGGTGGCGGGGACGCTGCCGGACGCAGGAGATGATAGAGGTTAGAGGATAGGACACATGCAGCCGCAGGCGTCAGCGCGCGGAGTTTGTACGAGAAATCCGAAAGTCCTCCGGGCGCTGACACGCTCCCGACTAACCAGACCGCTCTACCCGCTTCGCGCGCCCCTATCATCGAACCACGATCAGCTCCCAAAATGCTCGCCCCCCACGTCACCGGCTTGATCTTCGACTGCGACGGCACGCTGACCGATTCGATGCCGACGCACTACCTGGCGTGGAAGCAGGCCTTCGACCATCACCACGTGGCGTTCAGCCTGGAGCGGTTCTACTCATTGGCGGGCATGCCGAGCGACCGGATCATTGGGCTGATGAGCGAAGAGTCGGGCGTGCCCCTGAACCCCGAAGAGCTGTCGGTGGAGAAGGAAGAAAACTTCCTCCGATTGCTGGACCAGGTCCCTCCGGTGGCGAAGGTGGTTGAGCTGGCGCGTCGCGAGAAGGGGCTCCGCAAGCTGGCCGTCGCCAGCGGGGGGTTTCGTTGGGTGATCGACCGTCAACTGGCGCACATCGGTCTGAGCGATTGGTTCGACGCGATCGTGACGGCCGAAGACACCGAGCTGCACAAACCCCACCCCGACGTGTTCCTGGAAGCCGCCCGACAGATGGGCGTGGCGCCGGAGAACTGCGTGGTGTTCGAGGACGCCGAGCTGGGGCTAGAGGCCGCCCGCCGCGCCGGCATGGCCGCGATTGACGTCCGCGGCGCCGAGTGGGGTAGCTCGTCTGTGTAAGCGGTCAGCTATCAGCGTTCAGCACTCAGCTTTCCTCATGGACGTCAGACAGAGTCCGAAAGCGGAGAGTTAACGGCTGAACGCTGAAAGCCAAGAGCCGCCGGCTTTGCCGGTCATTCCGCTCCTGCCGGATTTTCCTTCAATTCCGGTTCTGCCGGGGGCCGATGCTACTACGGCCGAGGCACGGCGCCCACCATGGGCGGCCATGCTACGGGTCGCATCCGCCGAGGGGGAGAATCTCACATGGTCCGCAGGATCGTTGTTGCCGCTGCGCTGGCGCTCGCGCTAGGCGTACTGAGCGCCGATACGGCGCAGGCTCAGCAAGCGTATGGTCGGCAGTGGGGTTCAAGCCCCTCTCAGACCGACTGGAACCGCTTCTACCACTACCCGTACGTCTACTACCCCCAGAATTACTGGGGGAGCGAGTACTACCGCAGCGCAGACAGCCTGTACTACCGGTACCCGGCAGAAATGCGGATCCCGGCGTACAACCGCCACTGGCACAACTACTACCCGAGCTCGCGACGGTACTACCAAGGGCACCACTTCGTTCTCGACACCCTCTGATCTGGGATGCGACTCGCGTCCGCGGCGGAATGGCTTGGGGGAGTCCAGACCGCCGCCCGACCACCGGGAATCAGCTCAAAGGGGGGCCGCGGCGTCCGGGCGGGCGCCGCGGCTTTTTTCGTTTCCTGGGCCACGATCGATTGGCCCAAGCCGCGGCCGCCGCGCATGATGGCGAGAGACACCCCTCTCACGGCGCCGCCGATGCCCATCAACAAGACCAGCAATAAGTCGGGTCCCGTCCTACCCGCGATCGCTCCCGTCGAAGCGTTGCTGGGCGCCGCGCAGCCGCCGGTGTACGCCATCGATCCCTCCGGCGTGATCGTCTACGCCAACGCCGCGCTCTGCGACTGGCTCGTGGCGCCACTCGATCAGGTTGTCGGAAGCCGGGTCGAGTACCACTCCGAGGCGCCACCCGGGGCAGGCGCGGTCAGCGCAGACCTCTGCCCTCCCCCGCAGGCGCTGGCGGGACAACCGCTGGTCGCCGCGTTGGCGATCACCCTGCACGACGGCAAGCTCCGACAGCGCGAGTTCCGCTTCTGTCCGCTGCCGGCCAAGCCGCACGACGGCCAGTCGGCCACGGCGGCCGTGTTGGCGATCGGCGACACGAAAGACCTCCCCCCCGATTCGGCCGAAGCGGACGCGGCCGACAACCCGTTGCACCTTGCGATCCGCCGCTTTCGCGCCGAACAGGCGGCCGGCCACGCCATCGATCCACTGTTGGGCGTCAGCGCCGCCACGTCGCGCGCCCGCAGGCAGGCCACGGCCGCTATCCGGTCGCAGGCCAACTGCCTGATCACGGGTCCGGGAGGCGCAGGGCAAACACGGGTGGCGCGGGCGATCCACTACGCCGTGTCCGACGCGGCCGCCGGGCTGTGGCAGTTCAGTTGCCGAGGGATGCGCGCGCAGGAGCTAGAACGGCTCGTCTCGAAGTCGGAGCCTTCGGCCACCCTGCTGGCCGTGCGGCTCGACGAGCTCTCTCCCGAAGCTCAACACGCGCTGGTGCGGCTGCTGGGGGCCCAGCGAGAACAGCCGCGGCTGTTGGCGACCATCGAGGCGCCCGACGATGGCCCGACCACGGAGCTGGACCCGAACCTCGCGGCGATGTTCGGCATCGAGGTGCAGTTGCCTCAGTTGGCCGACCGGCTCGCGGACCTGCCCTGGCTGGCGCAGTTGTTCATCGAGCAGTGCAACGCCGGCGCAACGCACCAGGTCGGGTCCATCGAACCCGCGGCGCTCGACCAGCTCGCCCTCTACGCCTGGCCGCGCAACGTCGATCAGCTCGCGGGGGTCATTGCCGAAGCGCACGCCAACGCCAAGCAGCCAGAGATCCGTGTCACGGACCTCCCCCCGCTGATCCGGCACGCGGCGGTGGCCGCGGCTACGATCGGGGACAAGGGAGAGCCGCTCGACCTGGCGGCGCTGACGGCACGGGTGGAGCGCGAAGTGATCGAGCGCGCGATCCTCCGCGCCGGCGGGAACCGTAGCAAGGCCGCGCGGCTAGTCGGCATGACCCGGCCCAAGTTCTACCGCCGGCTGAAGGAGCTCGGGATCGATCCGCCGACCGGGGGGACCGCGCCGTGAGCCCCTTCGACCTGATCCCGGTGAGCCTGTGGGTGGTTGAGTCGGGCGAACGCTGGGCGTCCGCCCTGCGGCTCGCCTTGGCGCAGCACGCGCCGCGAGACTGGTCGCCCCGGGTGCGCTCCGAGCCGCGTCTCCCAGCGCCCGAGCGGCTCCGCTCGCTCGAGACGCCGACCGTCTGTCTGGTCGAAGTCATCGGCGAGGATCGCGACCCAGACGCGGCGCGGATGCTTGAGATGCTCCGTTGGACCAGCCGTGCGGGTCAGGCTCCGGGCTGTTTGGTCGTGGCGATGCTCGAAACGCGCGACGGTCCCACGGAGGCCGCCTTCCGCGAGGCGGGCGCCGTCGACGTCGTCGGTTCACCGCGGGAAGCGTCCGGCCTGCTGAGGGCGTTGGCGCCAGAAGTAGCCGCGGCCTGGGCCGAGGCCCGGTCGCGGCTGTCGATCGAGGCGAGCGTCATGCGCCGGCTGCCTTGGCAACCGGCACAGTGACCTCTACCCTGCGGGGTGTTCCATTTCCATAGGATTCCCCTGCCAGCGCTATGACCCAAACGCAACTCCTCGAGGCCGTAAAGCAACTCCAAGACCCAGAGACCGGTCGGCCGCTGGGCGTAACGGGCCAGGCGCTGGGCGCTAGCGCCGACGGCGACAAGCTGGTCGCCGAGGTTGGGCTCACGAGCTGGGCGTCGTGCATCTGGAGCGAAACGACCGACCGCTACGCCCAGGCCCTCCGCGCGCAGGTCGGAGCAGACGTCGAGATCGTGGTGCGGCCGTTCGAACGCCCCGCAGAGAAGATCGGTCAGATCGGGCTGGCGGCCAAGAGCGTGATCGCCGTCGGCTCCGGCAAGGGGGGCGTCGGTAAGAGCACGATCGCCGCGACCCTGGCGTTGGGCCTGCACCGCGCCGGATCGAAGGTGGGTCTGATGGACGCGGACGTCTACGGGCCCAGCATCCCCCACCTGCTGGGCATCACCGACCGGCCGCACGCAGAAAACAACCGCTTACAGCCGGTGGTGGTGGACGGCATGCCCGTGATGAGCATGGGTCTGTTGGTGCCCAAAGAAGAAGCGGTGGTTTGGCGCGGCCCGATGCTGCACGGGGCCATCACTCAGTTCCTGAAGGACACCGACTGGGGCAACCTAGACTACCTGATCATCGATATGCCCCCCGGCACCGGCGATATCGCACTCACGCTCTCGCAACTGCTGCCCCTCACCGGCGCCGTGGTGGTTTGCACCCCGCAAGACGTGGCGCTGCTCGACGCGGTCAAGGCGATCGCCATGTACCGCAAGGTCGGCATCCCGCTGCTGGGGGTGGTGGAGAACATGAGCTACTTCGCGTGCGGCGGCTGTGGGGCTCGGCACGACATCTTTGGTTCCGGGGGCGCCAAGCAGAAGGCGGCCGAGATGCAGATCCCGTTGCTGGCCGAGGTGCCGATCAACGTCGACCTGCGGAAACGCGGGGACGACGGGCGGACCGTAGACAACTTCGACGACCCCGCCTCTGCCGAGGTGCTGATGGGCATGTGCCGGACGCTGGTCCGCGGCCTGGCCGAGGCGCGGCTGGCGGCGCCGCCGATGCCCAGCCTGCCGGTGCTTTAGCGGCTGAATCTTTGGTCCGGGGACGCGGCAGGCCCTTTCTGGGGCTGCAAGGCGGCAAAAAGAGAAAAAATCAGGGCCGCCTCGCTGCGAAGCGAGGCGGCCCTTTCTTGTTGTTTCATGCTCGGAAGGTCGAGCCGCAAAGATCAACCGGCCGGGTCCTAGCGGACCAGACTACGCCTTCTTTGCGGTCTTCTTCTTCTTGGCGACCTTCTTCTTGGCGGCCTTCTTCTTGGTTGCCTTCTTGGCGACCTTCTTCTTGGCCGTCTTCTTCTTGGCGACCTTCTTCTTGGCCGACTTCTTCTTGGCGACCTTCTTCTTCGCCACCTTCTTCTTGGCGACCTTCTTCTTCGCCGACTTCTTCTTCACGGCCTTCTTGGCCGTCTTCTTCTTAGCGACCTTCTTCTTCGTGGCCACAACAACACCTCCATAAAGGGTTTCGCGGCGCTACGGCGGCTGCTTGTCGTAATGATGCGTCAGCCCCGACGCGCCTCTTAACGTTCGGCCGATCATCCGGATCGGCCCGTCGGGCGCCTCGCGAGTGGCGACGATTTGGAGTCGTCTTGTTGCCGCTTGCTTAGCTGTCACCGACTTCGTTGTCGGTATTTGTACGCAATCGCGAAATTCTTGCAACACGTTTTCGACAAAATGTCGCCACATTCTTTTGGCGACTCTCTCCGCGCTAGTAGAGCGCAACGATCGAACCATCGCCCAGCGCGACCTCGCGCCGCGCGCCGGGAAGCGTGCGCGGCGCGTTTGGGCGCGCATGGAATCCGCGCAGCCGCGCCCTCTCACGAAGCATCAGCGCGCTCGTCTTGGACCGCACACGAGCGCGCGTCGCCGAGGCCAGTAGCCGCGCCCAAACGCGCCCCAGCGCGTCGCGCCGGAAGTGGATCGGATCGAGCGCGTACCAAGCGCGCGGCGGGTCGATCTTGCGCACCCCACGCGCGTCGCAAACCCCACTAAGCGCGTCGTCGACCTCCACCGCGCGGGCGGCAAGCGCGTCCAAAGACAACCGACACTTCGGGACAAACAGGGTGCGGAAGAACCGGTACCGGGCGTATCCCAGCGTCGGCAAATTCTTCAGCGGGAGGCCGGTCACCACCACGCGTGCGTCGACCGCCTGGAGCCGATCGAGGCACGCCTCGACCCACCCAAGCACCACGTCGGGGGCGGTCCCGTAGAGCAGGTCGTTGCCGATGTCGGTCAGGATGGCGTGGGTCGGCGCGGGGGGCGCCGCGGCGAGGTCTTCCCACAGCGGGCAGCGGCTGATCCCGGGCCGTTTTGCCCCCAAAAAGCCCGCGGGAACGCCGTACGACCGGCCGTGCCCGACCGCCGCCAGGAGCTCGAACCTCCCCGCGAAAGCGCCGCGGGCGGCCCTCGCGATGGCCGGCAGTCCGATCTCTCCGTTGCTCGCCGCCAGCACCACGAGCCGGTCCGCAACCGGGCCGCTCACGCCGCTGCCGCCGTGGCCGGCGCGCCCAGCGTACGCAGCAGGTACTCGGCGCCCGTGTCCGACGCTCCGCCCGCCGCCACGGCGTCGCGGAGCGCCTCGAGCCTCGCCGTTAGGGCCGCGCGGCTGGCCTGGTCGTCAAGCCATCCGACTACGTGTTCGGCGATCTGCGGCGAGCGGTCTTCGCACGTCAGGTACTCGGGCATCAGCACGTGCGCGTCCTCCGGATTCGCTGGGTCGTAGACCCCCACTTCTTTGGGAAACAGTTCCTTCGCGGTGAGCAGGTTGACCAGGGTGATGTACCTCACCCGCCGGAGCTGCCGCTGGACGAAGAAGCCCACCCGCGAGATGCGATAGAGGATCACCGCGGGCTTGGCGTGGAAGAGCAGCTCCAGCGAAACCGAACCCGAGACGGCCATGCAGCACGCAGCCGCGGCGATCAGTTCGGCGGTCTTGCCGGAATGGACTTCGATGGACAGTTGGTTCTTCAACGCCAGCTCGCGGGCCCGCTGGGCGTGGTCTTCGCGGAAGGCGGCGATGGCGAAGCGGGTGTCGGGGCGGCGCCTTGCGACCTCGCGCGCCGCGTCGAGCAGCCCGGTAAGGTTCCAATCCAGCTCCTGGCTGCGCGAGCCGGGAAGGATCGTCACCAGCGGCGGCTCCTGCTGCGCCCTAGCGGCCACGAACGCGCCGTCGAGCCGCTGGCCACGGAGCTCGTCGAAGTAGGGGTGCCCGATGTAGGTGGCGTTGCAGCCGCGCTCGCGGTACCACGCCTCTTCGAACGGGAGCTTGCAGAGCACGTGATCGACGTCGCGACGCATCTTCTTGATCCGCCAACCGGCCCAGGCCCAGAGCTGGGGAGCGCCGTAGTAGTAGACGGGAATGCCGTTTTTCTTGGCGACACGGGCGATGTGCCAGTTGAAACCGGGGTAGTCGATCAGCACCACCGCGTCCGGGGGCGTTTCGCGGAAGTATCGCTCCGCACGCCACTTGAGGGCGAAGAACTTGTGCAGGTTGAGGATCGCGTGGAAGAACCACATCACCGCGAGTTTGGTGAGGTCCGCGTGCAGCTCACACCCGGCCGCCGCCATCCGCGGGCCGGCATAGCCCACAAACCTGGCGTCGGGACGGCGGCTGCGGATCGAACGGATCAGGTTGGCGCCATGGAGGTCGCCGCTCGGCTCGCCAACGGAAAAGAAGATGGTCATCGCACGCCAAGGGGGTGGTGAAGGCGCGGGAGTATGCCAGAACGGCAGTCGAACAAAAAGAGCGGTTCAGCAGAAGCAAACCCAACACAAACCTTGCAAGATCCGCTAGCCGACCGGCTCCGCCCCGTCGGCTGCTTGGCTACTGGACTAGCACCGTGGGGGGGGCTTCTAGGTGCGCGGCGTGCCGGGGCTCGCCCATCCGGAACGTTTGCAGCCCCGCCGCCAGCAGCACGAGCCACCCCACAAACATCACCGGCGTCACGCCGACCACCCCCACCAGCACCCCCACGATCGGCGACCCGATCATCACCGGCAGCGCCTGGCACATGCCGATGGCGCTGACGTAGCGGGCTTCGTCGGCCCCGGTCGCCACTTCGAGCGCGTAGTTGATGAGGAAGCGAACCGTCACGGGCGTGAAGCCCAAAGCGGTAAAGACCACCCAGAACCAGTCCTTCCCGTACTCCACCGGCAGCATCGAAAGGACAACTGCTAGCATCGGCCCGAGCATCAGCCCGAAGACCGCGAACCGCAGCGCGGCGCGGTTGCCCAGGCGGTCGGCCAGAGGCCCGGCGATGATGCCAAACAGCGCCGTCGACGCGTTCTGCAACGCCACCCAGTGGGCCAGCGAAGTAAACGCCAGCCCAAACTTGTCTCGGCCCATCGCTTGGTAGTGCGGGAAGAGCATGAAATTGGCGCTGCACAGCAGCGCCAGCAACGCGAGCCGTTTACGATCGGGCGAGGCGCCGATCGACTCGGCGGCCGCATGGAACTTCTTCAAAACGCCGGTCGGGTGCTCGACGATCCGCAACGGCGCCTCGCGGAGCATCGCGGCGGCCACGGCCGCGAGTGCGAACACGGTGGCCACCGTTAAGAAGATCCAGCCGAACCCGACGTCGGGGTTTTCGAGCCAGTCCCCCAGGGCCCACAGCGCGCCGGCGATCGCGATCGGCGAACCGATCATCACCCCCGCCGCGAACAACCGCCCGCGGAGGTCGATCGGCACCAGCTTGGCGCTCAACGAGTGCTCCCCGAGCTGGTTCATGCCGGTCACGACAAAGAAGACCGCGTAGACCGCCAGGAACGCGTACGGCACCCAACCGCGGACGCCGTCGGCGCCCTGCCAAACCCCCGACAGCCAGACCGCGGCCAGCAGGGCGAACGGCGCGGCCATGCCGGCCGTGGTCCGCACTACCGACCACTTCTTCTTAGACATCACCGTCAGTTGGCGGGCGTACAGCAGCGGCGGGACACTCAGCCCGAACCGCTGCAGCATAGGGAGCCATCCCAGCAGCGCCGGTCCCCCGCCGATGAAGCTGAGGAACGCGGGGATGACGATGCTCTCGGTCTTAAAAATCCACCCGACGCGCAGCAGCACGTGGTGGGCCACGAGCCACCAGAAGTTGTAGGCCGCGTTGGTCGCCACACGCCCTTCGAGGGGCGCCGCCCGGGGCGCGGCGGCAGCGGGTTCGGCCAACTGGGGCATGGAGAGGGAGGGACGCGGGGGGGGGCGGTGGTCGTGAGGCGGGGCGTTACCCCACGGTAGGCGGCTGCTGGGCTTGAAGCAACATCTCCAAATAGCCGCGACGCTCCCCATGCTCGAGGCCGAGGCTCTCCGCGGCGGCGGTCACGCAACGGCGGGCCTCCTGCAAGTCGGCCGGCTGGGCCATCGCCTCGATCTCGACAAAGTGGCCGAGGCCTTCGACGTCGTCGATGGACACTTCGAGCGTCCGCCCCTCGCGGGCGAGCAGGAAGGGCTGGCGGCACTTGGTGACGGTGGCGACGCGTGCGAACCCGAGCGCCTCGAGCATCTGGACGAACGCCGGGGCGTCGGTCAGGTGCGTCTCGATCTCGCGGCGCGTCTTCGTGTGCGTGTCGATCTTGGCGCCCTTGTACGTCGCTACCGACTCTCCCCCCACGGAGCGGACCCGCAACGCCTCGTCCGTTTGGGCAAAATCTCGCGCGGGGTGCGAGAAGTAGAGATCGCTCTGCGCCATGGGGCTCTTGGCCTGGGCGCCGAGAGTCAACAGCCTCTCAACCAGGGCCCCGGTGTCGGTCAGTCGGTATTTGACTTCGACTTCAAGCATCGGGCTGCAAGAAGGTCGTGTGGGAAAAAGTGGTCTTGGGCGCCAGGCGGGACGCGACGCCCTGTGCGTCGAGCCCGTACAGCGGGCTGATCTCTACATCGACGCCGTCGGCCACGTGCACCCCGGCTGCTTCGAGCCAGCGGCGGTGCTGCGCCAGCATGAGCCGTTGGACGTACGCCTCGGTGTCCTTGGGGGCCCCGGGGGCGTTCTTCAGCGGCGCGAACACCTCCTCCTCGGCGTACTCCACCACGATCGGGTTCTTGGCTTTTGGAAGCAGGTCGAAGATGAAGCGTTCGTACTTCAGCGCGTTGGGCTCGTCCGGAGTGACCAGGCTCCCTGCTTCGTCTAAGTACGGAACCTTCTTGTTGGCCACGTGAAACGGCAACGCGTCGCGCTCGCCGAGCATCCGCTCGAGGAACGCGACGCCGAAGACGTGCACCGCGATGCTGCCGGCCCAGAACCGCAGCCCGCCGTCGGGCTCTCGCAGCTCGGCCACGTCGTCCGGCATGTCGCTGTACTCGATCACGTTCATCCGGCCGTCGATCATGCCGAAGTTGCCCAGCTTGTCCTGGGGGTCCTGCTTGGCGATGGCCATCGACGTAAGCTCCGACTCCGCGAGTAGGTGGTAGCCCACCAGCTCGGCGTCGCCGATCGGGACCAGCGGGTTGTCGACCTGCAGGTAGAACAGGTGCTTCACCCCCCTGCGCCGCATGTGGTCGATGGCGCCGCTCCCGGCGAGCGCCGCCACGCAGCCGCCGTGCCCGTCCGGGCTGAGGAACAGGCTGTCCTTGTCCGCCATGAGCAAGCCGCCCGTCTTGGCGTCGACCGCCGGCATGGTCCCTTGGCAGAAGAAGAACACATCGTCCTCGGCCAGGCCGAAGCGGTCGTGCTGGGCGATGAACGCGGCTTGCTCGTCGTGGGTGATCGGGCTGGTCATGATGTAGACCGGCGCGTTCGCCCCGTACTTGCTGGCGAGCGCCCTCACCTTCTCCAGATGCACTTGCAGCAGCGAGTGCTTCGAGACCGGCCCGATGGGGTACATCCCTTTGGGGTGGTCGAACCCGAGCCGGCTCCCCTGCCCTCCGGCCACCAACAGGACGCCTACCTCCCCCGCCGCGAAGGCCGCTGCCCCACGTTCGACGGCGGCCGCGGGCGTGACGCCCAGCCCCCCTCCCCTGCCTTGCGCCCGATCGACCAGCCGCATCGCGGGGGGGGGCGCCGCGCTCCTGGCCAGCTCGCTCCAGTCCGGCTGCTCTAGGTTCCCCTGGAACAGGGAAGCAATCAGGTCGAGGTCCGCTCCCTCGAGCTGCTCAGAAAGCCGCTTCTGTCCCGCTTCGTCTAGCTCCTCCCAGAAACGCAGCACGTGCTGCTGTCCGCGCCGCTGCAGGAGATCGGCCAGGGCTGGGTTGATCTGCATGTTGCTATCGGTGGCCTGCTGGGATTCGGTCTGCGGGGTCACTCCAGCCCAGATTATCGGCTCCTGCGCCATGCCGGGCTAGGGTGACCTCCGCCGGGGGGGCGGGGTGGTTTTAGACCACGCGGCCCGTTCACCCCGGGCGACTCTCTCTCTATACTGTGGGCTTGTCGGTTATCTGCTCGAGGTGCGCTGCGCTGGATCGCTCGCCCGATTCGACCGCAGAATTCAGCACCCCTTCGTATCTTTCAGGAGAACTGCCCGTGGCATCCGGTCAGCATTTGTTCACCAGCGAATCGGTCAGCATGGGGCATCCGGACAAAGTGTCCGACCAGATCTCCGACGCCCTCGTAGACGCCATCTACGCCGAAGAGCTCAAGTCCGGCGGAGACGTCTCTCAGGTCCGCTGCGCCATCGAGACGATGTGCACCACGGGCCAGGTCGTCGTGGCCGGCGAGGTTCGGACCAGCGCCTATGTCGACGTGCTCGAGATTGTGCGCGACACGATCCGCAAGATCGGCTACCACCACCACGACATCGGCTTCAGCTACGACAGCTGCGGCGTGCTGAACGCCATCCACTCGCAGAGCGCCGATATCGCCCGCGGCGTTGACCACGCCCGCGACGACGGCAGCCAAGCGGACGCCGGCGAAGAGGGCGCAGGCGACCAGGGGCTGATGTTCGGGTTCGCTTGCCGTGAAACCGAAGACCTAATGCCGCTGCCGATCTGGTTGAGCCACCGGATCATGGAGAAGCAGGCAGAACTACGCGCCTCGGGAGAGATCCCGTGGCTCCGCCCCGACGCGAAGAGCCAGGTCACGGTTCAGTACGACGAAGACAACAAGCCGGTCTGCGTGCAGACCATCGTGCTGAGCACCCAGCACGGCGAAGAGGCGATCGACGCGAAGACCCAGGTGATGAGCGAAGACGCCAAGCAAGAATTGATCGACAAGGTCATCAAGCCCTGCATCCCCGAAGAGTACATCCGGGGCGCGATCAAGTACCACGTGAACCCCACCGGTCGGTTCGTGATCGGAGGTCCCCATGGCGACACGGGGCTCACCGGCCGCAAGATCATCGTTGACACCTACGGGGGACGGGGCCGGCACGGCGGCGGCGCCTTCAGCGGAAAGGACCCCACCAAGGTCGACCGCTCCGCCGCCTACATGGCCCGCTACGTGGCGAAGAACATCGTCGCCGCCGGTCTGGCCGACGAGGTCGAGGTGCAGCTCGCCTACGCGATCGGCATCGCCAAGCCGGTGAGCGTGTTCATCGACACCAACGGCACCAACCAGATCGACGAGGCAGAGATCAGCAAGCTGGTGGCCGAGCACTTCCCGCTCACCCCGGGGCGGATCATCAAGCACCTCGATCTGTTGCGTCCCATCTTCTTGCCCACCGCGCGTCACGGGCACTTCGGCCGTAAGCCGGGTGAAGAGTGCGCCGGGAGCTTCACGTGGGAGAAGACGGACGTGGCCGCCAAGCTGGCAAAGTCCGCAGGCGTGGCCGCCGCGACCTAGTAGCCGCGCCATTGCGGATCGGAATGGCGGGGTAATTGGCGCGGCGTCGCCGGTGGCGGACGCGCCCACCCACTGCGAGCGGGGCGTCCGCCGCGCGGATCAAGCCGCGCGGCTGCCGGTCCGATCGCGGTGGAGATTCGTTCCTCCGGCTTTCCCGAGGTAGTGTGGACGTACCGCTGCGGATCGGTCTGGGAGAGGACTCGCATCGGCTTGAGCCGGGGGGACCGCTGCGGATCGGGGGCATTGCGGTGCCGCACGACATGCAGGCGGTGGGCCACAGCGACGCAGACGTGCTGCTGCACGCGGTCACCGACGCCCTGCTGGGGGCCGCCGGACTGGCCGATATCGGGCAGCTTTTCCCGAATTCGGACCCCGCCAACCGGGGCCGCGACTCCGCCGAGATGCTAAAGTTGGCCTACGAGCGGGTCCGGAACGACGGCCTGACGCTGGTCAACCTAGACTGCGTTGTTTCCGCCCAACGACCGAGGCTGGCGGACTTTAAAGAAGCCATCCGCCACCGGATCGCGGGCGTTTTGCGGGTAAACCCCCATCAGATTGGCCTCAAGGCCAAGACGGGCGAAGGGGTGGGCCCCGTGGGCCGCGAGGAGGCCATCGAGGCCCGCTGCGTGGCCCTGCTGAGCCGGGATCCGCCGCGGATTGCCGATCACAACTAGACGGCGTCCCCCCATTGCGTCTATACTACCGGGCCAAAGTTCAACCCATTCCCCGAGCTACGGAACACGACGACACGTGGTAAAGCTGACGCTACGAGATAAAGAATCGGCCCAAGAAGCCGTCCGACGGTTCCGCAAGCTCGTCGAGCGGAGCGGCATCAAGAAAGAGATGCGCGTGCGGGAGTTCTACGAGAAGCCCAGCGAAACCAAGCGTCGCGCCCGCCTCCGTGCGGAGCGCCGGGCCTACCGCGACCGCAAGCTCGCGGGCGCGTAGCCGACTGAGCGCATACGCTCGTCAGCCAATCGCCGACGCTCTACCGCCCGTCGCCACCTCGATCGACCGCGGGCAACTCAGCAACCCGCGAGCAAGCCACAAATAGAAGGAGCCGCGCCAAGTTTAGCGCGGCTCCTTTTTTTGGGTCTCTAGGTATCGCTTCCAGCCGCGGACGTTAGAACGAGGCCTCGGCCCGCAGGAACCAGCCGTCGAGGCCCAAGATGTTGGCGTCGTCGTACTGGTTCTGGAGTCCGAAGTTGTACTCTTCGCGGATCCCCAGGTCGTGCCAAGCGGCCAAGAAGTAGCCGGCACTGACGTTGATGTACTTGGTGATCGACACGGTGCCGCCCGCTTCGATCTCGGTGACCGGGATCACGTGGGTGCAGCTAATCGACTGCCGGCTGACGTTGTTGACGCCGGTCGTTCTGTCGATGCTTGCGCTGGTGATGGTCAAATCGCCCAGCAGCAGAGACATGTCGCCCTTCAGGAACAGGCTCGCCATGCCGTTCTTGCCCAGGTAGCGACGCCCCAGCATGCCGGTGCGGAAGCCGCCGCCTTCAAACTCGAGCAGGCTGTTCCCAGTACGCTGCCCGAGGGGAGTCGGCGTTCCACCCTGCGAGGCGAAGTTGCGGGTGACGTCGAGGTCGGCCCAGCGTAGGGCGCCGGTCCACACGATGTCCCAGGCGGGGCAGAAGCAACCGCAGCCGCCGCACGCGTCGCCGCAGCAGACGTCGCCACAGCACGCGTCGCCGCAGCCCGAGTCGCAGCAGCCCAGCGGCGAGCCGAGCGGGATCGTCTTCGAGACGCCTAGGTCGTAGCTGAGCAGCTGCATGCTGGACGACCCGGAGACCGTCTGACCCGGGAGGGTCGCAACCACTTCCAGCGGCGCCACGTAGCTGATGTCCGTCGTGGCGGCGGGGCTGGTGAAGCTGGCGTCGGAGCTGAAGTTCGAGTACGTGAACTGCAGGTCGCAGCCGCAATCACAAAGCCGGTAGCCGCCGTACATGCGGTACGAGCTTCCGTAATTGAAGTCGAACTGGTTGAACGTGAACTGGCCGTTCGGGAGGTTCGAGAGGTCGCGTTCAACGTACGTGATGTTCTCACTAAAGTTGGCGCGGACCTGAAGGTACTCGGCGCCCACGTAGAACTTGGGCGAGCATCCCTTGCCGATCCCGAGCGTGCCGATCCCGGGCGAGTCGTAGCTGGCCAGCTCCACGCCGGAGCCCACCTCGGCCATCCCCAGCAGGTCGATCGTGTTGTCAGCCGAGTTTCCGCCGGCGTTCTGGGCCGACACGACCCCCGCGGTGCACAGGCTCACAGCCAAACAGGCCACGTAGGCCGTCTTGGCGCATATTTTGCGCTTCATCTCCGGTCTCCCCCCCAAAAAAGTTAATTGACGGTCCCCCCCGCCGCGATGGCATGTCGCCATCGATCCGTCGCGGAGCCGCGTGCGGGCACACGGCGAGACGCAGCGGGCGCATCGGCGCCACTTCCGCGGCCGATAGAATCGTTGCGTCAGTCAAAGAGATCGGCAGCCGGGCAACCGGTACTTTGGCCAATTCCGGCAGGACCGGTGCGTCCGGCAGAACCGCTCCCTCGCGAACGACCGGCATCTTCGGCGGAAACAGAACCCCAGAAGGGGAATCCCGCACATCAGCCGCTCAGACTGGACCGCGGATAGAAGCGGCGGAGACCGCTAGACGCCAGCAGCGCACGAAAAAACCCCGAGCGGCGCCATCACTACCCTGAAGGCGCCGCTCGGGGTTGTACGTGCTTCCGACTAAATCCGGTCTAACCAGGCCTTCTCGGACCGCGGGCCTAGTGGCGTCGGTCTCGAACGGACCGGATGCCACGGCACCGGACGGTTCGGCAGGTGGGGAGGGGGGCACACTCGGGCTGCTCGCCCGGCCGAACCGGTCGATTCCCCGAAGCCACGCCCGTCTCACGCCGACACCGCCGACGCGCCTCACGGTCTTGGTCGCAGTGCTTCGGACGACTCATCGGGACCACCACCGCCGGTTGCTAAACCGCTTGAAACGAATCAAACCTCTGCTTGTCGGTACATCCCAGGTCGCTTCAGCCATTGCGGCGCCGCAGCAACCCGATCGGCCCTAGCAGCGTAACCGCCACCAAGAGAAGGGACGCCGGCTCGGGAACCACGCCACCTTCTCCGGTGACGGTGAACATGTCGATCCCTTCCATGACGCTGTAGGGCCGCAGGAACTGATTGAAGTACTGGCCCTGCGTGCCGGTGACGATGGTGTCCTGAAAGTAACTAGCCAGCGGCGACGGCGTGCCGTTGAAGCTGACAATCACCTGGGAGTTGTCCGACGGATTGTCGAGATCGATGATCGTCTGAGGCACCATCAGGTCCTGGGCGCCCACGATCCCGTCGAACAGAACGGTGCGGTAATCGGGGCTGCTGAACAGGTTGGGCTGGTTCGCGTCGGGTGCGATCTCGAACCGCAGCCGCACGAGCTCGTTGGGCGCTAGGCCCGCACCGGCGAACTGGATCGTCAGCATATCGGGCTCGGAACCGACAGCCGTGACATCGAACGTGATCGGGCTGCTGTCCATCGTCATGCCCGGCACCGCGTAGGCGCCGAACGTGGTGTCTTCGAAGTGGTACCGCGTGTCGCCGATCGAGATCGAAAATTGCGTGATCGGACAGTCGCAGTCCGACGTGTTCTTGAGTTCGATAAAGGGCGCGCTGCGATCGAATACCCGGTGGGACGGGGCATCCCAGGCGGCCAGGTTCTTGACGGCCGGGTTATTCGGGTACTGGAGGACCTGTTCCTTCTCGGCGATCGCGAGCGAGAACCCCGTGGTTTGGGCGGCCGCAGTGGCCGCCATAGCCGCTGCGAACAGCAGGCCGAGCGGTCGAGTGATTCGCGGGTTAATCATATGATTGAGTTCCTAGAGGGCTTCAGTGCCCTGAGAATTTGGATGGGTAGTCCGGAGTCGCCCCGCCTGCCAACGGACGCGGGGCTAGTTGCGTCAACTCTGTTTCCGACAGCGAATGCTCAAGAGGACGACGCCAAGACGATGGGGCGTTCGTCGATGCGAGCGGTAAGACGGCTGGGCAGAAGGGTTCTTCTGTCGCGCGGCGAGCAGGCTGGGCGTACGGCAGAATGCCGATAGACGCGCAGCGCTCACGACGCGAAGCCAGATCGACGCGAGCCGGTACGACAGTCAGGAGCTCGACCGGGCGCCCCTAAACAGGCACGCCCTTCGCGAGCAGGCGCCAAAGGGCTAGCTCACGCCTTGCAGTAGATAGAACTCCTGAATGTCCGAGGCTGCGCGACGAATTGCTTCGCCACAGCCGAATTGACACTCATGAGTTCAGCTCCAAGTTTCGCAGTAGAAAAGCGGCCAACTGACCGCATTGCTGGCGCACCAAGCGCTACATCACTGAGCCTAAGTGCCACATGCGCAACTGTCAACTAGTTTCCATCCAAAACCCATCAATCCAGCGTACCAGGCCTCGAAAACCCAAGAAACCAGGCGAAACCAAGGCGTTTCATGCGTCGGCGGCTGGTCGTCAGCCCGCCGGCGCGGGCCGTCGCGCCGCCCCCGCGGGCCCGGCGAAAACGCACCGGTCGCGAGTTCCCGCAGCGTACTAGGCCCCGGTCAACGACCGGCTAGTACCGCCAATCGAGGCCCAGATCGAGGCTCACGGCGCTGTGCGTAAGGGCTCCGACGCTCAATCGGTCGACCCCCGTCGCAGCGATCTCGGCGACACTCGACAGGGAAATCCCCCCCGACGCTTCCAGCACTACCTCCGGCGCAACGGCGTCTCGTACCGCGATCGCCTGCCGGAGCTGGTCGGCGCCCATGTTGTCGAGCAGCACGATGTCGGGGCCCGCCGGGAGGACCTCGCGGAGCTGGTCGAGCGTGTCGACCTCGACTTCGACGACCATGCCCTGCCCCCCCGACGACCGCTCGCAAAGCCGCTGTCGAGCCCGCAGCACGGCGTCCGCGGGCTTCAAACCTTGCTGTGACGACAACGCCAAGTGGTTGTCTTTGATGAGCACGGCGTCGTACAGGCCGGCGCGGTGGTTGTGGCCTCCCCCGCAGCGGGCGGCGTACTTCTCAAGCCGTCGCCAGCCGGGCGTCGTCTTCCGGGTATCGTAGACCCGGGCACGGGCGCTGCCCGCCGCGGCGACAAACCGCGCGGTGAGCGTCGCGATCCCGCAGAGCCGCCCGAGGAAATTGAGCACCGTCCGCTCGGTCGTCAACAAATCGCCGGCGTTTCCGGCCATCGTGGCGACCTTCTGGCCCGGCTCGATCGCGGCCCCGTCTTGCAGGGTGCTGTCCCACTCAACCTTGGCGCCGAACTCCGCAAACACGAGCGGCGGCGCCTGCAGGCCCGCAACGATGCCGGGTGCGCGAGCGACAATATCCGCAGTCGCGCTGCGATCGTCTCCGACGATCGCCCACGTGGTCCAATCCCGCTCCCCGGCCAGGTCCTCGTCCAAGGCAAGCCGGATCAGCTTGCGGCAGTCGGCTTCGAGCGTCGCGTCCCATCGGATGGGAGAAAAATCGGCGGACATCGAGCCGGCCTTGGGGGTTGCCTTGCTTGCACCCGCAGATCGCGGGCGGAGGCGGCATTATTACCCCTCGGACGGCGGGTAAACAGCCGGGCGCCTACTCGGCCGCAGGATTCGCCAACCGCGTGCGCGGCATGGAATCCGGGAAAGCGAGCGCCGGCGTCCCCTCAGAGTCGCGTCCTGGCCGCTCGAACGACAACCCAAGGTCAGGGATCGGGGTCGCGGGGCAGAGTTCGCCCAGCAGGTAAATGTCGTCGACCTGCAGAAGCTCGGCGATATCGACAAGCGACTGCCACTGATCGCCCAAGAGGTCGAGGTACTGCGTCAGCAGCACTGCTAGCGTCTGCTGGGCCACCACGACATCGTTGAAGGCGATCCCCTCGGTCTCATTCCGGTAACGCTCGTAGATGCCGCGGTAGGTGCGGACCTGATCGCGCAAGGCCTCGGGTTGGAACGTCTCCGCAAGCTGCCTTGCCGCGGCGTAACGACCGTAGGCGTCGGCCAGGGAGCGGATCAACTGGTTCCGAGTCTGGTCGACCCCTTGCTGGGCCCGGACGACCTCCGCCTGAGCCGCGATAATGCCGCCACGGTTGCGGTTGAGCACCGGGATCTCGCCGCCGACCTGCAGGTTGTAGGTAGCGGCCCCTGGATTGGTGGTGTCGTCGTACTGCACGACGACCGCCGTATCGAGGTCGGGCCTCGGTTTGACCCGCGCCAGGTTCAACCTCCACCCGGCGGCCGAGACGTCGTTTTGGGCGATCGTCAGGTCGGTGTGGCCCGCCAAGAGGATCGCGAGAGCCCGGTCGTAGTCCACAAACGGCGCCGGCATGTCGGGCCCCCCTTCGAGCGCCGGAAGCCGGGTCGCCGGCAGCCCCACCGCGGCCGAGAGCGCACGCAAGGCGGCGACCTCTTCTTGCTCGGCCCGCACCACGGCGGCCCGCGCCTGGATCACCAGCACACGTAGCTGCATCGGCTCGTAAGCGGCCGCCTCCCCCCCCGTGACAAGCTGGATCTGGGTCTGGTAGATCTGCTCCATAAACCCCGCCAGCGATCGGTTGAGGCGCACCTTCTCCCGCGCCACCAACGTACGGAAGTACTCGCGCCGGATGCTGGAGGCGACCTCGAAGCGGGCGCGTTCCAGCCGCAGCCGGTCGTTCACCCACTCTACCTCCGCCGCGGACTGCGCCAGGTCGAGCTTCCCCCAAGTAACGAAGGTCTTCGACAGATAGATGCCGTGATAGCCGGCGGAACTCGCCGTGCCGACCGTATCGCTCTGGTACCCCCCCCTTGGGTTCGGCCGCGCGCCGGCCTGGATCGCTTCCCCGCGGGATTGCTCAACGCGGGCAGCGGCGACGCTCAAGACGGGGCTGTTGGCCATCGCCAACGCTTGCAGGTCTGTCAGCGTCGACCGGCCGTCTCCCGCAGCGACCGGCAGCGGCGTTGGGTCGACCCGCGGCAGCGGCTCGTACAGTGTCGACGCGTCGCCCCCTGCGGGGCCCGGCTTCGGCAGCCGTAAAGGCGGGGCGTCGGCGCCCGGAAGTTCTGGCGGCAGCCGGAGCGGCGCAACCGCTGGCGGCTTCGCGGGGGCCGGGATGGGCTCCGCGTCGAGCGGCACTTGGTAGCTAACGAGCTGATTCTCGCCAGACGCGCCCTCCGCGCCTGCATCCTTTCCCTGTTTCTCGGTTGACGGTTCGGACGCCTTCGGGCGGATCAGGAACCGGCCCGTGAGGTCGAGCGGACCCAGGACGGCGCCCCGGTAGGCGGGGTAGCAGGTCGGGTAGCAACCCCGCCGGCACCCGGTGACCCAAGGGCCAGCGAGCGCCACGACCAACATCCCTGCAATCAAGTGCTGCCGTTTCAACGCCTTCCCCCGTAAGGCGAGCGTTCGCTTTCGCCGCTGGCGCCTGCCAGCGGCACGCCCCCCCGGGCGCGAACGTCGTCCCCCGAGGTATCGGTCCGCTAAGCTCTGCAGGTTGAGCAAGATCGACCGTCTCGGGGCCTAACCGTCAAAGTCGAGCCGAATGGCTTCTAGACTCTCGTCGACCAGAGAAGGCTCGAAGCGGATGGACGCCTGGGCGCCATCGGGCAGGCCGATCGCTTCTCCTTCCTTGAGCTGAGGCGTCTTTTCGAGCAAGTAGTGCGCGATGTTGTAGGCGTAGCCGGCGAGCACGTGCGGCTCGCCGACGAAGCGGTTGACCTCCAACTCACGGCTACCGAGCGCCTCCATCCCGGTGGTGAACAGCGCGAACGCGCCGTCGTCCAGTTCGCTAACGCGGAAATCCACCCACAGGTGCAGCGGCAGGTCCTCGCGGCTCATGGTGGTCGCCAACTTCCGAAACGCGGCCGGCTCGTGGACGAGCGAGCTGGGGCCCCATACGATCCCGTCCGCCCCCGCCGCTTCGCTCACGGCGGTCACGAGCTGGGTGAGCCGCATGGAGCGATCGATCGGGTCCCGCTTCTCGCTGAGCAGCGTGACGAACAGGTGAGCCGCGTGGCGGCGCATGACCGCTTCGGCCTCCGGCCAGTACCAAGCCGTGGCGCACGGCCCTTCGATCTGCGACCAAGGGATCGGCCGATCGACGAGCGTGTAATTGACGGTCGCCGGGCCCCAGTCGAACGTCGCGGCGCGGGGCGTCGACCCGCTCACGGCAAGGGGCGACGCGTCGGGGAACGCGTCCGCCATGCACTGCGCTACGTCGTCGGGAGACGGGACCTCTTGATCCGCCAAAGCAACCAAGGAGATCCAAGGGGCGTTAGAGCTCATGCCTGCTCCACGGTTTTTCGAGCGGTCGCGATCCGCGGCCGGCGCTCGAGGTCCAGAATCATCGCCTCGGGCTCAAGCCCGGGGGTCCGCCGTACTAGTGCATCGACTCGATCGGCCAGCATGGGGCTGATCTCCATGAAGAGCCTGCCGCCCGGTTTGAGCCGCGCAGCCGCCTGGGGCAGCAAGCGCTCGATGACCGAGGTTCCGTCCGCCCCGCCGTCGAGCGCCAACCTTGGCTCGTGGTTGAGGACGTGATTGGGCAGGCCGGCCATCTCGGCCGTCGTGATGTACGGGGGGTTCGAAACGACGTAGTCGAACCGGGCGTCTGACGGCGCCGCGGCGAAGAGGTCGCTCTCGACGAACGCGATCCTGTCTGCCACGCCGTGCCGCGCGGCGTTGCGTTTCGCTACAGCGAGCGCCTGCGGACTGATGTCGAGCGCCGTTACCCGCGCGTCCTTCAAGTGCTTGGTCAGACAGACCGCCAGGACGCCGCTGCCCGTCCCAACGTCGACGATCGTCAGCGGCTCGGCGGAACGCCCCGTCGCTTTGGCGTGGTCTGTTACGCCGACCACGATCAGCTCCGTCTCGGGACGGGGGATCAGCACGTCGGGGGTGACCTCGAACTCCAGCGAGTAGAACTCACGCATCTTCACGAGGTAGGCGACCGGCGTCCCCGAGGCGCGGCGGCGGACCAGCTCGCGGAAGGCGTCGCGGAGCTCCTGCGGGGCCTCTTCCTCAAACGCCGTGTAGAGCTCGATCCGCTTGCAACCGCGTGCGTGGGCGAGCAGCACCTCGGCGTCGAGGCGGGGGCTCTCGGCGCCCCGTTCTTGAAGGAAGTCCTTCGTCCAGTTCAGCAGCCGGCCGATCGTCCAAGTTTCGTCTTGGGACATGATCGGCCGCGACAGGGGATAGGAGAGTGAAAACGATAGTGAGCGACCCCCTCCCGAGCGGCGGGAGCGGGGCGGGCCCGGGCGATCAGTCTAGCCCGCCCATCGCGTCGCGCAGCTGTTGGCGATCGTACTCCACCAGCGCGTCCGTGACCGGCTGGAGGTCGCCCGCAATGATCTGGTCGAGCTTGTGCAGGGTGAGCCCGATACGGTGGTCGGTCAACCGATTCTGCGGGAAGTTATAGGTGCGGATCCGCTGACTCCGGTCGCCCGATCCGATCAGCGTCTTGCGTTCGCTGGCGCGCTTGTCTGACTCGAGCTGCTGCAGGTGATCGTAGAGCCGGCTCTTGAGCACCCGCAACGCCTTGGCCAGGTTCTTGTGTTGGCTCTTCTCGTCCTGGCATTGCACAACGATGCCGGTCTCGAGATGGGTGAGCCGCACCGCCGACTCGGTCTTGTTGACGTGCTGACCGCCGGGGCCGCTGGCGCAGAACTTGTCGAGCCGGTAGTCCTCTGGTTTGAGGTCGATCTCGACGTCCTCGGGCTCCGCCATCACGGCCACCGTGGCGGCCGAGGTGTGGACGCGTCCTTGGGTTTCGGTGTCTGGCACGCGCTGCACGCGGTGCCCGCCCGATTCGTAGGCGAGCTCCCGGTACACCCCCTCGCCGGTGAGGGCGAGCGAGATGTCTTTGAACCCGCCCAGCTCCGTGGCGCTGTGATCGAGCACTTCGATCTTCCAGCGCTTCTGCTCCGCGTGCCGCTTGTACATCTCGTAGATATCGCGGGCGAAGAGCGCCGCTTCGTCGCCGCCGGCGCCCGCGCGGATCTCCATGATGCAGCGGTCGCGGTTGGCGTCTTCGCCGCCAATGGTCATCCCCAGCAGCTCGTCCCACAACGACTCGCGTTGCTCAAGCAGCTCGGGGAGCTCCGCCTCGGCCAGCTCGCGCAGGTCCGCGTCGCGGCCGGCGATCATCTCGCGGGCGTCTTTAATCTGCTTGTGCAGGTCCTTGAACCGGCGGTACTTGCCGGCGAGCTTCGAGAGCGAACCGTGCTCGCGGGCCACCGCTGAGATGCGATCCCCGTCGCTCAACACATCGGGGTCGACGCGCAGCCGTTCGAGCTCGTCGAACCGTTTGAGCTTTGATTCCAGCAGTTCGCGCATGGGGACACCGAAGCGTCCCCGCGGGGAACGACCGCAGCGCGGCCGCCCGATCCGTTGGAACCCTTCGAACCGAGAGGGTTACTTCTTTTTCCCCAGGCTGGCATAGCCCGCGGCGGAAAACTTCTTCTTGAACTTGTCGATCCGCCCGGCCGTGTCGACGAACTTCAGCTTGCCGGTATAGAACGGGTGGCAGGCGTTACAGATGTCGAGCTTCAGCTCTTTCCGCGTGCTGCGGACGGTGAAGCGGTTGCCGCAGCCGCAGTGGACGTCGGTGTCGTAGTACTTCGGGTGGATGGCGTCTTGCATGGCAGGCCGTCTTACGTAGCGGGGGGTCTGGGATCGGGCCCGCGAGGGACCCGGGTCGCATGGTTTTTCGGAAGCCCAGCATTATGGGGCGGAATCCGGCCGTAGGCAAGATGGCTCCCCGGCCGTGCTGGCGAGCGAGCCGGGACGCGCCCCCGCGGCGAGCGGCGGCGGGGCCCGCTACGCCCGGCGACGCTCTCGATCGACCCAAACCGTGTCGATCACTAGCTGAAAAACGTGGTAGGCGATCATCGGAAGCACCGCCAGGCCCCCGTACGGGAGCGCGACCAGCACCCCCACGGCCAGCGTTTTCTGGCTCCCCGCAATGGCCGTGGCGAGCCTGTCTCCGCGGGCGAGCCCGGCCCAGCCCGCGGCAAACCAGCCCAGAACCGCCAGGGCGATATGAACCGCCGCCACCATCAGGATCATCAGCAACCAATCGGCCGGCCTGACGGACCCTCCTACGCTTCTCGTCTTCAGCGAGGCCTCGACCGCCCCCACCAGCACCATGAACAGCACGCCGCATTGGGCCGCCATGCCGAGCGTCGTGCGCCGGCGATCGCACCAACGGGACACGGCGGGGACGCAGCGGGCGGCCTGGGACACAACGATGGGCGCCACAACCCATCCGAGCAGCTTCCAAGCCAGCGCGGCGAAGTTGGCCTCGGCCGCCGCGCCGGCTAGCAGCGTGGTCCAGAACGGCAGCACCAGGAAGCAGAGCAGATTGGTCGCGATGCTCACCAGCAGGGCGGCCGCCTCGTTCCCCCCGCCCCGGCGCGTCCACACCGCCGCGGAAGCGAGCGTGCATGGGACGCTGGCGGCCACGATCATCCCGATCGCCAGCTCACGCGGCAGCACGCGACCCGAGAGCCACCCGAGCGGGGGCGCCGCCAGCGTGCTCACCGCGATGGCCAGCAGCGCCGCGACCCAAGTGCCGCGGTGCGACGCCGCGGCTCGCAGGTTCACCCCGAGCGCGGTCAGCAGCATCACCGCCGCGACGACCCAACCCGTCGGGGTCTGCTCTGTGATGGGCGCCAGCCGAGCGGGCGCAAGAAAGGCCCCCAGCAAGAGGATGGCCAGTGTTATCAGAAACCATTGCCGCCGCAGGGTTCCCAGCAGGTAGGGGGCGCCCACGTTCACTCACCCTTCTCGATGGCTTCGGCCTGTTGCTGCTCGCGGAGGCGAGCGGCCCGGATCAGGGCGCCGCGACGCCCCGGCGACTCGTCCTGCTCCAAGAGCTCGATGGCCCGATCGAGATCGCCCAACTGCGCCGCGGTGAGCGCGCGGTTGAAGCCGATGCCGTCCGCCATCCGAGCCGCCACGTCGCCGGAGAGCGCGTCGGAATCAAACCAGTTGCTCGCCGCGGTCAGGTTCCCGGTATCGAAACTCAGCAGCCCGAGCAGGTAGGTCGCCTGCTGCTTCGCGTAGCGATAGATGCGGGCCTTCTCGGCCGCCACGCTTCGCAGCCGCGATTCCGCGGGTCGGACGGCCGGGTCGGAGTAGAGCGCGGCCGCGGCGCGGTGGTCGTTGATCGGATCGTAGAGCGGGTCGCTCAGCTTCTTCTGCTCGTCGTCGTCCAGGGCCCCGCGGAAGTGCAGCACGCGGGCCTTCCACAGCTTCGGACGCCAGGTGAACGGCAAGATATCTGCGACGGCGGCGCCGCGGGCCGGACCGGAGAGCGTCAGCTTGCGGCGGATCGCTTCGGCGGGCGCCGACCATAGCGCGACGGCCTGATCGGCCCCGACGCCGCCGGCCCGCCGGAGACGCTCCGCGACAGCGTCTGCATCGACCGACAGCAGCAGCCGATCGTCGCCCGTCAGACTGCCGTCTAGCACCGCGGCGCGGCGCGTTAGCGCGAAGGGGTCGGCGACCACACAGAACGTGGCTTCCGCCAAGCGTTCTGAGCTCAGCGGATAGGGCGAGCCTTCGAGGTCCCACGCACGCAACAAGGCGTCGTCGCTCGCCACGGCCTCCCACGTCGCGATGGGTTCTCCATCTGGACCAGGCAGTGGGAGACCCACCACCGGATCAAACAGGTACAGGCCGCCGTCGTGCAGCACCGCGCAGAGCAAGTAGGGTTCCCCATCCTCGGTCGGCGCCTCAATCACACAGGCTTCTAAACCCAAGTGGCGGCAGAGTCCGCAGAACACCCAGGCGCGGTGCAACGCCGCGCCGCGTGAAAACACCAGCGCGTCCCACGGCCGATAGGCGTAGGTGCGCAGGTCGCCGGTGATGGCGATGTTCCGGGCGGTCCAATCCAGCAGCGCCGCGGCTCGCTTCAGCGGCTCGAGGCTCGGCCCGTGCGCCCAGCCGGAGATCCCGCGGAGCCAGATCTCCTCTTGCAGCACGCGTCCTTCGTAGGCGAGGAACTCCGACGAAGCGAGCGCCGCGTCGGACAAGTAGGGGGCGAGCAACGGGTCGTCTCGAAGCCCCGGCGGGAGCGTCGCGAGCAAGCCCGCCGGCCGCCAACTGGCGTCCTTCGGGCGCGGGCGGATCCACTGATTGAGCCGCTCGATGACCAAATCAAGCGCCTGGGCGTCGCCGGTAGGTTGCCACGCAAGCGCCGGCTCGCCGGTTCTCACGTACTTGGCAAGCGCTGCGTCGATCTCGCGCATCCGGTCGTCGGTGGTTCGCCAGATCTCGGTGCGGCGGGGCGTGAGCTCGGGGCGCCGGAGCCCGTCGACCAGGATGAGCGCCTCATGGGGCTCGTCTCCCAGCTTCACCCCATCGAGCCGCTGCCCGACGAGCATATCGATCGCAGAAACACTCTCTACGCCGATCGCCTGGGCGGTTTCCTCGTCGACTTTCCCGTAGAACTTCACCAAGTCGCCCGCCTGCACGCCGGCGCGTTGCAGCCCGGCGTTGTCGCTGACGACGACCAGCAGCTTCGCCTCGGACTTCGTTGAGCCCTCCAGGGGCAAGATGATCGACTGGATCTCCTCGCCGTTGGCGCTCTTGCGGGCGTCCAGCAGGACTTCTGGCGGCGCGATCTCGAGGGAGATCACCTCCGGCAGGCTGCGGAGGCTGCTCTTGATGTTGTCGAGCAGTTGGCCCGATTCTCCGAGGGCCGACCGGACCGCGGCCGCTCGGCGCTTTGCCGGCTGGCGGTCGCCCCCGCACCCGCCGACGGCTACGCATCCCAACACCAGGGTCGCCAGAACGACCAACGCAAGCGATACCGAGCGAGAAGCCAAGCGGGGCATGAACCACCCAAGAGAATCGGATACCTATCGATCACGCCAACGGACTACGGGCCGCCTCGCGGATCATGACCAGCCGCTTCAGCAAAGCCGACATTTCTGCCAGAGGAACCATATTCGCCCCGTCGCTGGGGGACGTGTCTGGGTCTGGGTGAGTCTCGCAGAATAGCCCATCCGCGCCGAGCGCCATGGCGGCCCGGGCGAGCGGCCCCACCATCGCCCGGTTTCCCCCGGTGGCGCCCCCTAGCCCGCCTGGTTCTTGTACGCTGTGCGTCGCGTCATAGATCACGGGCACGCCGAGCGACTGCATCTGCGGGATCGCCCGCATGTCGTTCACCAGCCGGCCGTAGCCGAAGAAGGTCCCACGCTCGCACAGCAGGATGTTGCGCGCCCCGGCAGCGGACAGTTTTCCGACCACGTGCTTCATGTCCCAGGGCGCCATGAACTGCCCCTTCTTGACGTGCACGGCCCGACCGGTCGCCGCCGCGGCGACCAACAGATCGGTCTGCCGCGCCAAGAAGGCGGGGACCTGAAGGATGTCGCAAACGCTCCCGACGGCCGTCGCCTGCTCGGGCTCGTGGATGTCGGTCGTGATCGGGAGCCCGGTTTCTTCCCTAACTCGACTGAGGATCCGGAGCCCCTCGTCGATGCCGGATCCCCGGAAGGCGTCTGCGCTCGTCCGGTTCGCCTTGTCGAACGACGCCTTGAACACCAATTGAATCGGCAGGCCCGCCACGATCTTGGTCAGTTCCTCGGCGATCTGCAGCGTGAGCGTCTCAGACTCGATCACGCACGGCCCCGCGATCAGCAGCAGGGGCTCTCCTGCACCGCAGCGGTAGTTCGGACCAATCAGAGCAGGATTGTTGGGTGTATCAGGCATCGATCGACTCAGTCCACAGAAGGAAACTACCGGCCGCCGCAGTTTGGTGGCGGCACGGGCTCGCGACAAGCCGCGGCGCCCGCGACTGTCCCGCATTGAGACTCGGGCGGCGGAAGCGGGGCCACAAAAGACTCAATGAGCAATATTGCTGCACGGCGCCCCAAGAAGCAGCGCAATCCCTTCCCGCGTACGGAGTGTCCCAATGTGAGAAGGGCGTGATTCCTCTCGATTCTACGCAGCCCGTGTCTCACAGCAAGTTGCTACCCCCAAAGCACTTGCATCGGCTAACGCCAAATTGGCAGGTGGGTTTACCGACCTCATGGCACGCCCCGTGCATTGTTTGACTGCTGCTGGGGGCAATTGTCCCCAGCGTAACCTCACTGGCCCGCGGGGCCTCGAATGGAATTTCGGCAGCTCGGTTAACTTGCCCCTAACCGAGTTGTCTAGTCGGCATGGCGCCGGCTCCTTCGAGGCCCGCTTTTTTTTGCGCCCACAAGGACGCCCCCCGGCAGGTCTGTGCGGGATCGCGGACGCTCCTTCTCGTCAGTCCTTGGCCCTCGCCGTCGGCAATGGCGCGTCAATCTGCGTTATCCAGCCCAGCAGGTCGTCCAACAGCTCGTCCCGCTTCTCGGGGTTCTCATTCGCTAGGTTGTGTCGTTCGCCGATGTCGGCCGACAGGTCGTACAGCTCCACCGCGTTGTTCGCTGCGATTCGGCCACGACCACCGTCCAGCAACCACTCCTCGTGGTACAGGTGCAGCTTCCAATCTCCCCGCCTGACCACGCTCACCGGCCGGGTGCGAAACACCCGGTCGCGGCCACGCAGCACCGGCTTATCGAGGTAGCCAGGGAAGTGCCAGTAGAGGCTCTTCCGCTCCAAGCCCCGTGAGTCCTGAAGCAGCGGCAGCAGACTCTCTCCATCGAGGACCTTCCCCGCCGGGGGTTCTGCGCCCGCGGCGGCAAGGAACGTTGGGTACAGATCGATGTTGGAAACGGGGGTGGAACAACGACTTCCGGGCCGTGTGACAGCCGGCCAGCGCACAATAAATGGCTCGCGGATCCCTCCCTCGTAGTAGCCCCCCTTGGCCCCCCGCAACGGCTCCTGCGAGGACTGCCCGGTCGCCCCGTTGTCCGAGGTAAACACGACTAGCGTGTTCTCTTCCAGGCCCAACGCTTTCAGCTTTTCCAACAGGACGCCCACCCCGGCATCCAGGTCGTACGTGCAGCCGGCGTACTTCACGTTGCGGTGCTGCTTGCCGGGGGGCTTTTGCTCAAAGTGACGAAGCGTCTCCGGTCGGGCCTCCAACGTCGAATGGATGGCGTGGTGGGCCACGTAGGCAAAGAACGACCGGTCCTTGTTCGCGGCGATGAATCGGCAGGCCGCCTCGGTGTTCGAGAATGTCCCCTTGGGGTCCGTCGTCGCGTCACGTTCGCGATTGGGGTTTGCTTTGCGGGAGTCGAAGTAGACATCGAATCCCTGCTGCTGTGGCCCCGTCCCCTGCCCCTCCTGTCCCAGGTGCCACTTGCCAAAGCAGCCTGTGGCGTACCCCGCCGAGCGGAGCGCCTCGGCAAGGGTGACGTTCGCCAGCGCCAGCGTCTGGTTGTTCGGGACCGGCTCCATCCGCATCTCGCGGACGGGCCCGCGTTTGGTGCTCTGCACGGCGAAAACGCCGTGTCGGGGCGTGTACTGGCCCGAGAGCAGGCAGGCCCGGCTCGGCGCGCAGTTGCCCGCGGTAGCGTAGGCGTCCGTGAAGACCATCCCTTCCCCGGCGAGTCGATCCAGGTTGGGCGTCTCGTAGAAATCGGTCCCCTGATAGCCAACGTCCTTCCACCCAAGGTCGTCTGCGAAGATCAGCACAATATTGGGCCGCGGGGCCGCGTCGACGGCCAGGGCCGCCATCAGCAGCAGCAGCGTGCAGCACGGCCGCGTCCAGCGAGGGCAAGCAGAGTTCATTGCAACAGGTAGATTGAGAGGAATCAGAACAATCCTTCCGAGTCGTCTTGCGAGTATCGTCCGTCCAGACGGGGGGTGCAAACCAACGGCACGGGCCGGCGGCGGTCCCCCGACCCCGGTGGGAGGCGTGTTCGGTTTACATCACGACCCCGTTGCACTAGCTTGGCAATAGCATCAGGACTGTTACACCGGCCTTCCGCCGCATCCTCGCACGTTACCGGAGCCGAAACGCGTGCCCCCCAACCCGCGACCGGCGCCCGAGCGGCGGCTGCCGCCACTCGGATGGCGGGAGTGGATCGTGCTTCCGAAACTAGGAGGGGCGCTGGTGAAGGCAAAAGTCGACACCGGCGCCAGGTCATCTTCGCTGCACGCGTTTGAGGTCGAGCCTTTCCTCAAGGGGGGCGCGCCGTGGGTCCGATTTCAGATCCATCCGCTCCAACGCAACAGCCGCAGATCGATCGAAGTGCAGGCCGCCGTACTGGAGCACCGACACGTCAAGAGCTCCGGGGGGCACACCTCGTACCGCCCGGTGATCGTCACCCCTGTTGAGCTCGCGGGGCAGCGCTGGGATGTCGAGCTCACCCTCGCAAGCCGCGACACGATGGGCTTCCGCATGCTGCTCGGCCGCCAGGCCATCCGCACGCGGTTTGTCGTCGATCCCGGCCGGTCGTACCTGGGTTCTCTGCCGATAGTCCGTAAGAAGAAAAAACAACTCCCTTAAAACCTTGGCTTGTTGATGAAAATCGGAATCCTCTCTCGGCGTCCGAGCCTGTACTCGACCGCAGCGCTCAGGACGGCCGGCGAGGCGCGCGGTCACGACATGCACGTGATCGACTACCTGCGATGCTACATGAACATCGCGTCGCACAGCCCCAGCGTGATGTACGGCGGCAAGTCTCTCGAAGGCTTCGACGCCATCATCCCCCGCATCGGCGCGTCGCGCACCTTCTACGGCACCGCCGTGGTTCGGCAGTTCGAGGTGATGGGGGTCTACCCCGTCAACGAGTCGCAGGCCATCACCCGCAGCCGCGACAAGCTCCGCTGCCTCCAGTTGCTCTCCCGCAAGGGGATCGGCCTGCCGGTGACCGGCTTCGCCCACTCCACCAAGGACATCGAGGGGCTGGTGAACATCGCCGGCGGCGCGCCGCTGGTGATCAAGCTGCTCGAAGGCACCCAGGGCATCGGCGTCGTGCTGGCAGAGACCCGCAAGGCGGCCGAGAGCGTCATCGAGGCGTTCCGCGGCCTCGACGCCAACATCCTCGTGCAAGAGTTCATCGCCGAGGCCGGCGGCAACGACATCCGCTGCTTCGTGGTGAACGACAAGGTCGTCGCCTCGATGATCCGCAAGGCGGCGCCGGGCGAGTTCCGCTCCAACCTCCACCGCGGCGGCACCGCAGAGAAGATCCGCATCACCCCCGAGGAACGCAGCACCGCGGTCCGCAGCGCCAAGGCGATGGGGCTCCGCGTCGCCGGCGTCGACCTGCTCCGGTCTAACCACGGCCCCGTGGTGATGGAGGTCAACTCGTCGCCCGGACTCGAGGGGATCGAAACCGCTAGCGGGGTCGACGTGGCCGCGAAGATCATCGAGTTCATCGAGCTCGAGGCCAAGCCCGGCAAGACCCGCGACACCGTGAAGGGGTGACGTGAAGGGATGGGCGAAACAAGCCAAACCGGCGACCTGAAACTCGGCGGTCACACGATCGCGATGGGCGAGCGCCGCCGTGTCGAGCTCCCCGTCGCCCGCCTGCCGACCGACACCTGGTTGACCCTGCCGCTGGAAGTGGTCCGCGGCGCCCAGCCCGGGCCCACCGTCTGGCTGTCGGCCGGCATCCATGGCGACGAGCTCAACGGCCTGGAGATCGTCCGCCGGGTGCTCGACCAGATCGAGCCCGACCGGCTCGCCGGATCGCTGTTGGCCGCGCCCATCATCAACGTGTTCGGCATCACCAGCGGCGACCGGTACCTGCCCGACCGACGCGACCTGAACCGCTCGTTCCCCGGATCGGCCAAGGGCTCGCTCGCGGCGCGGCTGGCGAACCTGTTCATGACCGAGATCGTCGCCCGCAGCGATTTGGGGCTCGACTTCCACACCGGCTCGAACCACCGCACCAACCTGCCGCAGATCCGCGCCAACCTTTCCGACCCCACCTGCCTGCGCTGCGCCGAGGCGTTCCACCCGCCGATCGTGATCGACGCCAGCGAGCGCGACGGATCGCTCCGGCAGGCGTCGATGGAGCGCGGCATCCCGGTGCTGCTGTACGAAGGGGGCGAGGCGCTCCGCTTCGACGCCACGCCGATCGCCGTGGGAGTGCAGGGGACGCTGCGGGTGCTGGTCGAGATGGGGATGATCGAAACGCCGCCCACGGCGGTTCCCAAGCCCGCCGCGCCGTGCGTCGTCTCCCGCACCAGCTCCTGGGTCCGGGCCCGCCGCAGCGGCGTGCTGAGGCTCGAGGCGTTGCTGGGCCAGCGCGTCGCGGCAGACGAGGTGCTGGGGAGCATCGCCAGCGTCTTCGGCGAGGGGCCCAAGCGGGTCCGCGCGCCGCACGACGGCGTCGTGATCGGCATGGCGCTGCACCCGCTGGCCAATCGGGGCGACGCCCTGGTGCACGTCGCCCGGCTCGACGCCTAGAAGCCCACGCCGGTCCGCGTCCGCGAAAACGCGTCCGCCCCCAGCGTGGGTTTTGTCCGGTTGTCGCCTGGCTGAGAGCATCGATTTTCGGACAAAACCCCCCTGAAGCCACAAAAACGCCTACGCCGCGGTAGACCTTCGGCCTGGCCGGCTCGCCCCAACATGGGGCGGCCGCGTTTTGGCCCTGCTGACCGGACACCCGGTGGACAAATTGCTGCGCCCCGGCCGCAACGCAGCAGCCCCGTATTATCGCGGGCCAGAAGCGCCCCGCGAGGGGGTTTTGTAGCCACCATCGGGACCCGCACGAGGGGCGACACAACTACGAAGCGGGCACGGGCCGCGCGAGTTGGGCCAGGTGGTGGTCGAGGTGGACCACGTAGTCTTCCACGACCGCCGCGAGGGTCATGGGGTCGTAGCTGCCGATCCGGCACGTCTCGTCGGTCGCGGCCGGCGGTAGCAGCTCGATCACCTCGGCCAGGTGGCGGTTGTAGGACGACCACAAGTCGATCAGCAGCCCCCAGTCGGCGCTGGCGTAGTGCTGGCAGCGGGCCCAACCTTCCTGCTCGTACCCGGGGAAGGTCAGCCCCCCCTCCAACTGCGACCGCACGAACCGCTGGTGGTTGTTCGAAGCGGAGTCGATCAGGTGCCCCAAGATCTCTTTCTTCGACCAACGGTCCGGCGCCGGTTTGTGGGCCGCCTCGGCCTCCGGCATGGCGCGTAGCTTCGGTTCGGTCGACGCGACACGCTCGCGGAGCGCTGCTGCAACTTGCTTCATGGCTGCGGTCCATGGAGAGAAAGGTGGGATGAGCCGTGCCCGCCTGGCGGGCCAATTCGACCCATCATGCCATCTATCCGCGGCCGGATTAAGAGCCCCCGGTTGGCAGGCTAACGCCCGCGGCCCGGCCCCATCGGCTCGAGGCCTCGCTTTGCGCGGCGCTCGTTGAGCATATCTAGCCGGGTCTCGAACTTGGCTCGCAGCTCGGGCGTGGTTGCGTCGAGCTTGCGCTTGCGCATCTCGTCTCGCTTTTCCGGGGAAATCTCGCCGCCGAACGCGCCGCGATCCCCGGCTCCGCCCGGTCCGCCCCCCTTGCCCTTGCCGTTGCTCTTGCCCGCCTCCATGCGGTCGATCTCGGCGTCGAGCTCACGCCGTTGTTCTGCGGGTGAGAGCGCGAAGAAGTCGTTGAGCTTGCGTTCCATCATGAGTGTGAACTTCGGCTGGCTGCTCGTGAAGAACTCGCGCCGCTGCGCGTCGGTGAGCCCCTCGATCCGTTGCCGGAACGCCTGGCGTTGGGCGTCGTCCTTGGGAACTCCGGCCTGAATCGCCTCGTCGCTGAGCCGTTGCAGCTCGGCCACGGCGGGGTCGGAGCTGTACTTGCTCGCCAGCAGGCTGCCGTCGATCCAGCCAAGCATCCAGGCGAGCACGAGCCCACCCAACGCCACCGCGCCGCCGCGCATCAACCAGGGCTTTTGCATCTTGCTTGCTCGTAGGGGCAAAGGGAGTTTCCGCGGAGGCGCAGAGAGTGAAACAACATTCAATCCCTCTGCGCCTCTGCAAGCGTTTGTTGAGTCGTTTATCAAGCCGCAGATCAAGTCACTCGGCCACCAGCAACGCGTCAACGTGGCCGTCGAGGTAGACATAGTTGCGGGCGCCGTCCTCGCCGGCGGGCCCGTGGAAGGTGTCGAAGTCGAACACGATCCAGATCTTGCCGCTGCCGCGCGTCCCCTCCGGCGACTCGCGCACCTGCTGCCGGTTGCGGCCCGCGAGGAAGATCGACGGGTACTCGTAGCTCAGCCCCTCGCGCTGGAAGTAGGAAGCGTACCGCCCGGCGTCGGGGTCGGCCTCCAGGGTCGCCTCGCTAGGCTCGTACGCGTCGCTGGGGCAGCGGAACATCTCGCGGTTCTCTTCGCAGTGCCCGGCGAGCACGTCGTACAGCGACGGCAGCCCCTCGGGGTTCAACGAGTTGGGGAGCTTGGCGACCTTGGGAAACTTGCCGCGGTCCCCCTTCTGGTCGAGGTACTGCGTCATCGCCAGCCCCACCTGCCGCAGGTTCGACTGGCAAGCGGTCCGCCGGCTAGCGGCGCGTGCGGACTGAACCGCCGGCAGCAGCAGTGCTACCAGCACGCCGACGATGCCGATGACCACGATCAGTTCGACAAGTGTAAATCCACCGCTCCGGCGCATGGCGATCCCTCGTCCGCGTGAACAAAGCAGGCTAGCGATCAGCACGCCCGACCATGCTCGGCGGGCGGTTGGCTGTCGTGCGATTGAACCCCAGGGCGCGGGGTGGGTTCCGGCGCGCTGAGAAAGAGCTCGCGGCGACAGGCGCTAGGCCGCCGGCTTCGACGCCCATGCTTGCACGCTTGCGAGTGGAGTTCACGACCAACTCGTTTAGCGGAGAAGTATCCGACGCAGCAATCACTGCCCCAACAGCCGCTCAACCGCTGCGCGTGCGGCGGCCAGCTCTTCCGAGGAAAACTCCAGCATCACCCTTCGCTGCTTCAACAGGCCATCCGCTTCGTAATGCCCAATGCCCAGCAGGTCGGCAAATTGCCCGAGGGACAACTCCGCGGCGCGATACGCCTCGATCGCTAGGCCCAACTTCGCCATGGCGTCGAGGTCGCCGAAGCGCTTGCGCAAACGGTCGTCGACCTGGGGCGGGAGCTCAAACGTGATGGCCATGACCGATCTATGTTCTGCTTCTATTGAAGCACGGGGCTCGGCGCGGGCGTCTCATGGACCGTCAGTGTTCTCGCAGCCAATCGGTGGCGGCAAGCAATCGTTCGAATCAGCCTGAAGACTACGGCGCCTTACCCACTTCCACGCGCACCTCCTGCCCCAACACACTCAGATATCGCGTCAGCCGATCGCTTGACGTGCGGTCGAGGTTGCCGCCCAGCAGCTTGCTGACATTGGGCTGCTTCATGCCGAGCAGCTCTCCTACCCCCTTCGGCGAAAGCTTCCGTTTGCGGATTATCTTCATCAGCTCAATGTGGAGCGTCGTCTTCAGCCTTAGGACGGCCGCCTCCTCCGCAGAGAAGCCGATGTCTTCGAACAGCGTTTCGACAGTAGAAACGCGTGGCGCCTTAGTGATCGCCTTTTTCGCCATGTCTCTCCTCCTTCTTCTCTGCCGCCACTTTGGCTTGCACGATGCCCAGGCGGCGTGCGGCGATTTCCAGATCGTTTGTAGGCGTCTTCGCGGACTTCTTGATGAAGCAATGAAGCACGAACAATCGGCTGCCTATCCGCTTTAGATAGATGATGCGGTACCAACCAGCCGCGTCACGTTGACGCAACTCAAACACGCCTTGGCCAACCGACTTCATCGGGCGGCTGTCGAGCGGCTGTCGAGCGGCGCCTCGCCAAGCTGAAGCCGCTGAATCTCTTGACCCAACTTTCGTCTGACGGACGCCGGAAACTCCCGGATCACGTCAAGGCTGTCCCCCTCCCAATGGACGATCGCAGCGTCGTGGGACGGGTATTCAACCATATTCGGCTCCGACCAACATATCCTTTAGCATATAACCGTTTCCGCCCCTGGTCAAGTGGACTTACAGAAATCGTTGTGCGGCGGGATCGCCTAAGTCCCGCGCAACGAACCAAACCACTCGATCTGCTTCCGCGGGCAGTACACGTACCCGCGCTCGCGGCAGTAGTCCCGCAGCCAGTCGGCCTTCGACTCGAGCTCGGCTAGCGCGATCCCTTGCGGCATTAGCAGCACGCGTTCGGGGTCGACCGGGCCGACCTCACGGAGGTAGGTCTCGATCTGGGCGAGCTCCTGCGGCGCGTCCACCACGAACTTGAGCTGGTGGGTGTGCTCACGCATCAGCCGGCGGACGATCTCTGGGCGGTGCCGGGTGCGGTTGTGGCGGCGGCGCCAACGCGGGTGCTGCTGGGGGTCGGGGGCAGAGCCCGCCAGCTTCGGGCTGATCGACATCAGGCTGGCCCGTACGGGAAGGTAGAGCGTGCCGGCCGTCTCGATGGTCACGTGGCGGTGCTGCTGGCGGAGCCGGTCGCACAGCGGGATCAGCTCAGAAAATAGCATCGGCTCGCCGCCGGTGAGCACCACGTGGCGGCAGTCCCACTCTTCGATGCTGGCCACGATCTCGTCGACCGACAGGTCGCGCCCCTCGGGCGCCCACGAGGCGTAGGGCGTGTCGCAGAACCAGCAGCGTAGGTTGCACCCGCTGGCGCGGACAAACACCGAAGGGCAGCCGGTCATCAGCCCTTCGCCCTGGATCGAGCGGTAGATCTCTACGACTTTCATGGAACCTTGATAATACCCTGCCGGGGGGCCGGAAGGCTAACCACTATGGGCACGATGTAGCACGAAGGACGGACGGCAGAATTGGACGCGGATGCACGCAGATTGACGGGATAGACGCGGATCAAAACAAGGTCTGTGTCTTGATCCGGGTCGATCTCTTGGAGCCGATTCGATACGACTCCCATTCTTCTGTTCTTTTGCTTCCTTCGTGCCTCTTCGTGCCCTTCGTGTCAAAACCGTCATGCAGGTGCGGTTGCGGGGACTTTGGTTTCGGCCGATTTATCGGCCGGTTTCTTGGGGGGGGCGCCCTTGGGGGCGAAGACCAGCACCATCGCGGCGCCGGCGATCGCCAGCATCAGGCCCGCCATGTAGACCGACATCCCCAGCGACGAAGCGCCCGCGAAGGCGCCCTTGGCGAGCCCCTCGGCCAGCGTGTTGACGATCGGGGCGCCCCCGAACACCAGCGGCATCACGAACACCGGTTTGCCGCCGAAGTTGAACGCCAGGATGATGCCCAGCGCTCCCAGCGCACCCGCGGCGCCGGCGGCGAGGCTCCAGGCGGTCCCGAAGAAGTTGTAGGTGCTGGCTTCGGGAGTCGCGGTGAGGATCATCTGCGGCACCACCACCGCGATCGCGAAGTAGGCCAGGCCGACGCACACCAGCGGCCTGAGGCGGCTCCCCTGCATGCCGGCCTGGCCGCGGTGCAGCACCGGGCCGTAAGCGCCCCAGCAGACGATGACCGTCGCGATCGACGCGAGCTGCAGTCCGAACCGCGTGGCGGCAGAAAGGGCGCCATCGCTCTTGGCTGGGGGGGCCTGGGCGGTCTCCCCCTCCCCTGCCCCGCCTGTTGCGGCGTCATCGGCAGCAACGGCCACCGGGGCCGGTTCGGGCGCCGGCTTGGCGGCCGCCTTGGGGGCCGACAGCAACACGGTAACGGCCCCCAGCAGCACCATCGCCAGGCCTGCCAAGAAGAGGGGGCCGACCTCCTTGAGTTTCTTGGCCATCACGATCGTGAGAAACGAGTTGACCACCGGCGCGCCGCCGAACACCAGCGGCATCACCACAAACGGCTTGCCGCCGAACGTGAACGCCAAGATGATGCCCAGCGCGCCGACCGCTCCTAGCGCCCCGGCGAACAGGCTCTGGACGATGCCGGTCATGGTCCAGGCGCCCTTCTCCCCGCGCATGATCAGCCAGGCCATCGGGGCGAGCACACCGATCAGAAAGTAGGCCAGCCCCACGCACACGAACGGCCGCCAGCGGGCGAATCCGCCGTCGGTCGACATCAGGTGTTGCCCCTCGTGCAGCACGGGGCCGTACAGGCCCCAGCAGAGGACGGTCAACGCGAACGACACAACGACAAAGAGCATGCTACGCATGGCGGTACTGGGATGGGGACCGGGCTGGGGGCGGGGGCGGGTTTCTGGGTCTACTTTAGGGCGAACCGGAAGGTGGGGCGAGGGGTGAGGTCACCCTTCCTCACTCCCCGCGTAGCGCAGGGAAGATGGCCGCCCGTAGGGGTCCGCGGGTCGCGAGCTGCGCCGCCACGATCCCCGCCGCGCCGACAATCGCCACCAGCGCGAGCGCCTCGAGCGCGGGGAAACGGGCGTCGCGGGAGAGCAGTTGCGGGGCGAGCGCCACCAGCGCCGCGGCGGCGCCGACCAGCAGCCCGCCGCCCACCAGCAGCAGGTTCTCGAGCAGCACCAAGCGGTTCACGCGGGCGTGGCTAAAACCCTCGGCGCGGAGCAGGGCCACCTCGCCGCGACGCTCGATCAGGTTGCGCAGCTGCACCACCGCCAGGCCGACGACCCCCAGCAACAGCCCCAGCCCGCCGAGCGATTGGAAGGTGGAGAGGTAAGTATTCTGCACGGCGAGGAACCCGGCCAGCCGATCGAGCGCGGGCTCAACGTCGACGCCGTAGTCGGCTAGGCGGTCTTCGAGCGCGGCGGCAAGATCGGCGGCGCGGCCGGGGGGCGCGTCTGCCGGCAAGCGGATCAGCAGCAGCCGGTCGCCGCCGGAGTCGGGGAAGAGCCGCACCATCTCCTGCTCGCCGATCAGCAGGTCGCCCTGCAGCATGCTGTTGTTCAGCAGGCCGACGACTTCCAGCGTGGCCGGTCGGCCGGTTTGGTCTTCGATGACAAATCGCTGGCCGACGCCGCCGTAGAGCTTCAGGCTGTAGAGGGCCGTGTTGAGGTCGAGCACCACGGGGGTGACCGGCGCTCCCTCGGCGTCGGGGCCGAGCCGGACCGTGAGCGCGTCCCACGGCTTATCTTCGTAACCCGCGCGGACGCCGGCCCAAGCAAACTTGCTTGCGTCGCCCAGCGACGCCGGCACGCCCAGCACGCGTGGCTGCCGGGTCTGGTAGAGGTTCAGGCAACTTGCGTCCTCGCCGTCGTGGGCGCGGAGCCCCTCGATCGTGGCGCCCTCGAACAGCGCGTCGTCGTTCCGGCCAAAGCCCAGCTCCTGGCGGCCCGCGAGCGTCGCGAGGTCGAAGTGGATGGCGGCGCTCGCTTGGGCGATCAGATCGAAGCCCCCGGTCCCCGCCTCGCTGGGGGGCAGGCGGAACGCGCTCACGGCCAGCAGCAGGAACGTCGCCGACGCGGTGAGCCCCATTGTGAGCAGGGTCCTGCCGGGGCGGCGGGCCACGTTCCGCAGCGCGAGCGACCCCAGCCCGAACCGCGCGGTCGTGCGTGAGTCGCGCCCCGCGCGGGCCAGCGTCCACTGCACGCCCGCGAGCGCGGCGACTAGCGCCAGCGCGCCCGCGCCGAAGAACGCCCCCGCGCGGGCGCCCTCGCCGCCGAAGACGCCGACGGCAGCGGCCGCCACGGCGCCGACGAACCCGGCGACCGCGACGATAGGGGACCAGCCGGCGCTCGCGCCCGAGGGGACCGCCGGATCGCCCGCCAGTGCCGCCTTGGCGGGCTGCTTCAGCACGCCGCGCAGCGTGAGCCTGGCGGCCAGCCAGGCGACCAGGAAGCCGCCGATCAGGCCGATCGCCAGGCTGCGTGGCGAGACGTGCATCGCCAGGAATGGCGCCGCGATGGCGTCGACCCAGACGGTCGTCAGCCCCCACACCATCAGCCAGCAGTACGCCACGCCCAGCGCCGCCCCGACCACCGCGCCGGCGGCCGCGGCGAGGGAGAGCTCGCGGAGCAGCAACCGGCGGATCGTGCCGGCCCGCAGCCCGACCGCCGACAGCAGGCCCGCCTCGCGTGAGCGCGCCTCGACCCCCAGCCGCATCAGCAACGCGATCAACATCACCGCGGCGGCGATCAGGAACATGCTGAACGCGACGAACAGCACGTCGAACGGCGTCGTGCCCCCGGCCGCGTGGAGCCCCTGCCGGCGGAGCGGCAGCTCTACCAGGCCAAGGTCCGCCGGGTCGAGCCGCCCGGCCAGGGCCGCGCCAATCGCATCGGACGCCCCCGTGGTGCGCAGCAGGCTCTGGGTCCCCCAGCGGCTCGACCACAGCTTGGCTGCCAGGGCGTGGGACACGAACGCCTTGGGGGTCGGCCCGTGCTGCTCCCAGTAGTCTTCGTCGGCGCGGCCGATCGGTTCGACCAGCTCGAACGGCACGTCCCACTCGCCGATCGAGCGGCTGTCGGTCACGCCCGGCAGCGCGGGGGTGAGCCGACGGTCGGCCGCGGCGGTCGGCTTGCCGTCTTGTTCTAGCGGCACGATTGCGGTGACCCTCAGCGCAACGGGCGCCGCCTCGACGAGCTCGCCGTGCGTGCTCTCCGGCTGGTAGTAGACCAGCCGCACCGTGTCGCCCACCTTGGCGCCGAGCGCCTCGGCGGTCCAATCGTTGAGCACCACCTGGTTGTCGGCGATCGCGAACGGCTCCCCCGCGGCGCCGCGTAGCGGCCCCAACGCTTCGGTGGGATCGACGCCGACGACGATCGAGTACGGCACGCTCTTGCGGGCCGCGCCCTCCCCTAATTCGATGCGGTTGGCCAGGTAGGTGACAACCGGCTGTAGCGGCCGGTCGGCCAGCGTCTGCTGGGCGGCGGCCACCACGGCGGCGGGCAGGACCAGCGCGTCCGACTCGATCTGCACCAGCGTGTCGCTGCCGGAGGCCACCGACTCGACAGCGACGCCGTAGTTGGCGAGCCGGGGATGCACCTCAGCGGGGAGACTCGGGGCGTCCTTTTGCTGCGTCGCCAGCAGCAGGTTCGCGCGGCCGGGCAGGTCGAGCGTCTTCTGCAGTTGCTTCAGCGAAACAAACGCGGTGCGCGGCGGGCGTTGCGACGGGGCGATGTCGAACCGCGCGAGGCCGACGTCCGGGAGCACGCGCGCCACTTCTAGCCGCAACCCAACGGTGGTGTCCACCTTCTCGCCGAGCGTGCTCTCGGACGGCAGCGCGCTTGGTTTGGGGAGCCGCAGCAGCGCCTCGCCGCCGGCGGCGACGCCCAGTTCCTCGGCGAGCGCGGCGGTTAGCCAGACCTCGCCGTCGGCCGGTCCCTGAGGCGCCTCGGGGCCGAACGCCCAGAACGCCGGCGTGACCCCCATCACGGCGATGCGGTGCGCCCGCCGCGGGCCCCCCTGGGTGTCGCTCGTGGCCGAAGCCTGCAAGCGCAGGGCCGGCGCCGTGCGTGCGTACCGCTGGGCGAAGCCGGGCTCGGAGGCCAGCGTATCCAAGAAAGGCCGGGGCGCCGTCCACGCGACGTCGATCGTTCCCAGCCGTTGGAGCGTGAGGTCGCGTAGGCTGCCGCGTACCGAGTCGCCCACCAAGAGCGCGCCGGTTAACACAGCGGTCGCCACCGCGACCCCGGCCGCAACGGCCAGGTGCGATCGGCGGTAGGCCCACAGGCTGGCGAGGACGTAGCGGAGCGGTGTCACGGCGGCTTTCCAGAGTGGCGGATGCAGCCGTCAGCATCCCCCTCCAGAGCCGCTAAGACAACCGGCTAGCGCCGCAGCACATCGGCTTTCGACGACACGAACGGCGGCTCGTCGCCCAGCGGCACTTGGCTGGGGCTGCTGATCGGGGAACCGGCGCGGGCCATCATCGAGATCATCCCCAGGGCGACGATCGCGATCATGATCACGGTGCGTGAAGGGCGGTGCATTGCGAACCTCGCGTTGTGTGTGGAAGCCGACGCGCATGCGCGGGCCGACGGCTCGGACGAGCCGCTTGGGACGGATAGATACGCGATCGGCTCGCGCGGGGGGAAGAGCGGTTCGCAAAAAAAACGGTCCCCACCGAGTCTCGCCCGGTGGGGACCGCGTTCTTCGATCAACGTGCCGACGCCGGCCGACTAGCGGCTAGCGACCGACTCGGCGACCTCTCCGGTCTGCTTCTCGCAGGTGCAGGGGTCGCACTTGCAGTCGGCGCCGCACTTGCACGCCGCCGCGGTCGCTACGGTTTCGCTGCTAGCACAGCACGATCCGCCGCCGGAGCAGCAAGCAGCCGCGTTGACGCTGCAAGCAGCCCCTTCCGGGCAGCAGGCCGCGGCCGAGCCGTCGCACGAGCAGACCTCGCACGCGCAGTCGTCGCCGCACTTGGCGCAGCAAGCCTGGGCGTTGCAGCTTTCGCCGCACGCGCAGCCGGAGCAGTCACACTCCGGGCAGTCGCAGTCGGTGCAGCACTGGCCGTCGCAATCGCAGGCGTCGCACTCGCAAACGCCTTTGCAACAGCAGCTCGTCGGTGCGTCTGCGGCAACCGGGGTCGAGGTGGCCTGCGATGCGCGGATCGCAAAGCCGCCTACGGCGGCCAGGCCGGCCACCGCGGCAATCTTCCAAATTGAGAACATAGTTTCGGTCCTTGTGAGGAGAAACGCTGGGAAACGAACGGACAACTCGCCACGAGAGAGACTCGTGGTCGCGTATCGTTCAAATGACCCAGACGCACAAGACCGATTGCGCCCGCGCATGCGGCGGGTGGCCTCTCGATATCCGCCACGCGTCGCCGTTGGCGACGGGGGCGGCTAATTTCAGGTCGTAGGAGCAGCCGCCAGGGACCGCGGCGTGAAAGGCGTGGCCGCCGAGTTCTACCGTAGCGAGCGAGACAGCAGGGGGCACGGCCGGCTGCGAGCTCTGGATGCAGCAACCGCAGCGGTGCTGCGTGGGAGGCAGCTTGTCGTGCCCAGGTTGGGCGCCAGAGGGCCCACCAGCGAGTGGCTGGGACGCCTGCCGGTTGGCGCAGTGCTGGCAGCCGGCCGGGGCGTTCTTTGCCGCCGAGCCGCCGCAACACGACGCGGCGCCGGCCGCATCGACACGAACCTGCCCGCCGCAGCACCCGCACCCGGGACAAACACAGGCCAGCCCGGGCAATCCCGTGGCGGCGACCGCTACAGCGGTCGCCACGCGGAGGCAGAGGGTGAGCGTCAGACCGAGCATGCGGCAATCGTACGCGATTAGGCGCCACGAAGCAAAATCATTCCGCCAAGGCGGTGTGCTGGTCCCCCTCGAGGGTCACGGGGGTCAGCCGGCCGCTCATCAGCTCGAACAGCAGCCCACGGACCACGTACGACGGGATCGCGTAGCTCTCCGTCCGGCCCGCCCGGGCCGCGTTGAAGCCCACCACGGCGCCGTCGAGGTCGACGATCGGCCCGCCACAGTCCTTCGGGTTGATCACCGTGTCGTGCTGGACGGCGGTGGGAAAGCCGAACCGCCGATCGCTGAGCTCGCCCCCAAGGTTGTTCTGGATCTGACCGCGGTCCAGCGGCATCTCTTTGTTTTGACCCGCTAGGCGGGCGCGGACGGTAAGCCGCTCGTCGCCCCGCTTCAGATCGATCTCGATCACGTCGCCGGGGGTGTACTTTTGCACGGTGCGGATGAGCGCCGCGCGATCGGCGGTCTTCTCTTGGTTGATGGAGACAATGATGTCACCCGCCTCGATGCCGGCGTTGGCGGCGCCCGACTCGGCGTAGACGGTGTCGATCAACGCCCCGCCCCCAGGCGCCTCTTCCAGCCGCACGCCCAGGATGCCGGCCTGGTGCGGGATCCGCCGCGCCGAAACGCTGACCACGCCCACCGCGATCGGGTCGTCCCCCTGGCCCAGCGTCGCCACCCAGCGCCCCTCTTCGCTGATGTCGTGGTCGGCGAGTTCAAGCGACTTCAGGTCCTTGGCGTCGACCTTGAGCATCGCCACGTCGTACTTGCGATCGACGCCAACAATCTTGGCGTCCAGCTCTCGGCCGTCGCTCAGCCGGCAGGTCACCCGGCCGGTGAGCTGGCTCGACTTGGTCAGCACCCAGCCGTCTGGCCCCACCACGCCCCCCAGCGCGGCGTCTTTGCCGTCGTTCTTCACACGCACCACCGAGGGCTGCGTCCCCTCGACCACGTCTCGGAAGGCCGCCCGCACGTGCGGGCCGTTCTTCAGGCGGTAGCCGGGGGGCGACCACATCCGGTCGAAGGCGTTGCGGAACGCCTCGCGTGCCTGCTCGAGCGAGTCGGGGGCCGCCTCTTGGGCGAGCGTCTGCGACGCCCCCAAGAGCAGCAGGGCGATAAGGACCGGATGAGCGTGTCGCATAGAGGGTTGATCCAGCAAAGTCGCGTTTCGTGATACTCAGGCGGGGCCTGCCCGGCGGCGGACTGGGCCCCGGCTTACTCCTTCTCGTCGCTGGGCGACGGGGCGCCGGGGAAATCGCCGGTTACCCCCGCCAGCGCGATCTCGATCTCTAGCTCTTCTCCATCACGCACTAGCCGCAGCTTCACCTTGTCGCGCGGGCGTTTGGTGAGCACCAGCCGGCTGAGGTCGGCGAACGAGGCCACCTCGGCGTCGTCGAACTTCTGCACCACGTCGCCCACTTTCACCCCGGCACGCGCGGCCGGGAGCCCGGGGAAGACCTGCGTGATGGTGCAATCAACCCCCTCTGGGTTTCCGGCGACGCCCAGCAGCGGGCGGCCCTCGGCGGGCATCTCTCGCCCCCCCCGACGCCGTCGGCCGCCCCAGGCCTCGCTGTCCGCCAGGCGGTCCCAGGTGACGTGGTAGGTCGAGATTGGCACGTGCATATTCGCGGTCAGGCGCGGCCCGATCCGGCTGTGGATGCCGATCACCTGCCCACGCAGGTTGAACAGCGGTCCCCCCGAGTCTCCGCCGACCAGCGTGCAGTCGGTGTTGATCACCTCATCGCTCTGGTACAGCACCCGCCCCAGCCGCACGGGGGGGGCGCGGTCCTTGAAGAAGCCGTTCGGTTGGCCGATGGCCAACACCCAGTCGCCTATCTTGGTCGAGTCCGCCTCGGCCAGCTCTGCGTAGGGCCAGGGGCCGGGATCGGTGATCCGCATCATGCCGGAGTCGATCGACTCGTTCATCCCCAACGACACGCCGCGGGCCCGCTTGCCGTCGGCGAAGTAGAACGTCACCCTTCGGCCCGGCTCGCCGACCACGTGGCCGGCGGTCAGCACGATGCCGTCGGGGCTCACAATCACGCCGCTGCCGGCGGCGCCGCCGAGCGTCACGGCCACCGTGGCCTTGCGGCCCGCCTGCAGCACCCTCTTGACCTGCCCTTCGAGCGTGCGGAGGTCGTCCACGTTCTCGGGGTAGCGCTTGTCGAGCACCGCCTGCACCTCGGCGGGAAGATCGACCCGCAGCGGAGAAGCGCCCGCCGTGGGCCGCGCTTCGGCCGCGGGGGGCTGCTGGGTCGCGGGCTGGGCCGGCAGCGTGGTCGCGATGGCGACGACGCTTAGGGTCGTGAAACCGATCAGGAAGGAATTGCGCACAAATTTCCCCATCTGCTCTTGACCGTGTACGGACGTATATGAACACTCTAGTAGAGGAGCCGACGCTGCATTGTAGCCGATCCGGCGACAACTTCCATTTCGGCGTTCGACATTTGTCATTGGTATACGTTCTCAGCCCCCTAATAGTTCGCCCGACTGCGCGTGGGGCGCACCGCTATGTCACTCGACCAACTAACCCCGCGGCAACGCGAGGTGCTCGATTTCATCCGCGAAAAGATCGAAAAAAGAGGCTACGGCCCGACGGTCCGCGAGATCGGCGAGTTCTTTGAGATCAATTCGCCCAACGGCGTGATGTGCCACCTCAAGGCGCTCGAAAAGAAGGGGCTGATCACCCGCGAGCCGAACATGTCGCGGGCCATCCAGCTCACCGGCGAGGCGCGCGCGGACGACGGCATCCCCCTGGTCGGCCAGATCGCCGCCGGCAGCCTCAGCGAAGCGATCGAGCAGGCCGAGCGGATCGATTTCGACGAGCTCTTCCCGAAAAAGAGGAGCCATTTCGCCCTGCGGGTGCGTGGCGACTCGATGATCGAGGCCCAGATCGCCGACGGCGACATCGTGATCTGCAAGAAGACCAAAAGCGCCACGAAGGGAGATATCGTCGCCGCGATCACCGACGACGGCGAGGCGACGCTCAAGTACTGGTTCCCCGAAGCGGGCCGCATCCGCCTGCAGCCGGCCAACTCCTCAATGGAGCCGATCTACGTGCGGAACGTGCAGGTGCTGGGGATCGTTACCGGCGTCATCCGCCAGGTCGGCTGACGGCAACGACGCTTGACCACGGATAGCACGGATTCCACGGATAGGGCGCCGCGTTTCTAGCGTTCCGTCGTCGGTTTCGACTGACAGGTTGGTTCGCGGTACAGCCCGGACTCCTGGCGCGCTGCTTGCCGGCTCCCCAATCATCCGTGCAATCCGTGCTATCCGTGGTTAAATCGTAGTCCTGAGCGCAAGCGGCGTTTCTGCACGCCGCCGCCACTGCTACAGTGCGGCCTTCCCCGCGGCGCCAAGGATGGTTCCTATTCGTGCGGCTGATCGCCCGCTACGTGCTGACCGACGTGACCATGGTCTTTTTATTGACCCTGGGGGCGATGACTGCGCTGATCTTTATCGGGCTGGTCGGCAAAGAAGCGGTCGACCGCGGCTTGGGCCTCGGGCCGCTGCTGCGGATGATGCCGTTCGTGGCGCCGCAAGCAATGCAGTTCGCCGTGCCCGCCGCGCTGCTGCTAGCAGTAACCAGCGTCTACGGCCGGGTCTCCGGGTCGAACGAGCTAGTGGCGCTGAAGGCGGCAGGCGTCTCCCCCTGGACGGTGATCCAGCCGACACTAATCCTCGCGGCTGCGATCAGCATGGGAAACGTGCTGCTGAACGACGTGGCGGTTTCCTGGGGGCGCCTGGGGGTCGACCGGGTGTTCATGGAGTCGCTCGAAGAAGTCGTTTACGGTCAACTACGGATCCACCGCGAGTACACGCTCCCGAGCATGCAGATCGCCGTGCAGAAGGTCGAAGGCCGGCGCCTGCTCAAGCCGACGGTTACGGTGAACGACGGCGGTTCGTCCCCGTGGACCATCTCCGCGGCCTGGGCAGAACTGGCGTCGGACGTCCCCGGTCGGCGGCTGGTGATCCGCTTCCACGACATGGACCTCGACGGCCGCGTGCAGTACAGCGACCCATCGACGTTTGAGTACGTGATGTCGCTGGACGACCTCGGCGAGCGGAGCCGCAGCACCTCGACGCTGGCGCTGTCGGAGATCGGCCCCGCACGGCGGCTGGCGCAGGCCGGCGCCGAGGCGGCGCGACAAGACATGGCGGCCCGCGCCACGCTGGGTCTGCTGACCGGCGACATCGGCGACCTTTCCGGCCCGGTGTGGGCCGACGCCCAGGCCCGTATCGCGGGCGCCGAGAGCCACGAGAACCGCGTGCGGACCGAGCCCTACCGCCGCTGGGCCGCCGGGTTTAGCTGCCTGGGCTTTGCGCTGGTGGGGGTGCCGATGGCGGCGCTCAAACGCAAGAGCGACTTCTTGGCGAGCTTCTTTGTCTGCTTTTGCCCCATCCTGCTCATCTACTACCCGATGCTTGCGCTCTCGATCGACGCCGCCAAGAACGGCGTGGCGCCCCCGGTGGTGGTGTGGACAGGCAACGCGGCGCTCGGGCTGTGGGGCCTGTGGCTGCTGCGACAGGTCTCCCGCCACTAGCAACGCAAGCGTGGCGAGCCGTGGGGCGTCAGCCGCCGGAGGATGGCGTTGCCGGTGGGCGTCGCGACGCCATGCGAAGCGGTGGGGGCTCCCCCCAACACCGCGTCCCGCGCGCACTGCGTCGGCTGACGCCGGCGGCTCGCCAAGGTGAATCCCGCGAGATTCTCCGTGCAGATATCCGCGCTGCGGGGCCGGTTGGTAAATGTTACATTCCCGCTCCGGGTCGCCATGGATGGCGCCCCCAGCAAGCGTCGCCGTGACAAGGAAGTCCGCCGTGCTCGCGCACCGTCCCATCCGCGACAAGCTCCGCATCGGCCTTGGCCTGCTGGCCATGAGCACGCTGATCCTCTCGATCACCGCGCTCTACGGCCTGTACGCGTACCGCGGGTTGGTGAAGACGCTCAGCGCCAGGTCGAACGAGCTGCCGCTGGCCAACCAGTTGAGCCAGCACGTCGCCAACCTGCGTGTGGTGCTGAGCACCGCGCATGAGCGGATGGCCCGTTCCAGCCTGCAGTTCCCGGCCAGCGTGGCGTACGAGCCGGAGCTGTACGAGGTCACCTGGCTCCGCAACCAGTTCAGCACCGGGTTCGAAGAGTTCCGCGCCACGCTCGAGGCTTACCGCGCCCAGCTTGAGTACAACCGCGACAGCGAGAACCAGGCGATCGGAGACGACCTCCGCGAGCGCGAGACGCTCGCCAAGATCGATACGGTCCTCACCAAGATCGATCGGCTCGCCAGCCTCGACCGCGAGGGCCGCGAGCCGCGGATGCTGTTCGACGAGCCAACGGTCGGCCTCGGGGTGCTGGAGGAGGACATCGAGACGCTGCGCGTGCTCACCGCGGAGCTCCCCAGCCACCTGCACTCGCGGCTGCACGCGCTGGCCGGCGACGTCCGCAACCAGTACCGCATCGCCATCCCCACCGTGTGGGCGATGATCCTGTTCGTCGCGCTGCTGCTGGCCGCCTCGGTGCAGGTGTTCCGGCGGGCCGTGGCCCGCCCGCTCGAGCTGCTGGTAGACGGCTCACGCCGCGCCGCGGCGGGCAAGTTCGACCAGCGCATCGAGCTCGACTCCTTCGACGAGATGGGCGAGCTGGCCGAGGCGTGGAACGACATGACGGCCCGCTTCCGCGAGATACGCGACGACCTCGACCGCCAGGTGCAGGAGCGCACGCGCGAGGTCGTCCGCAGCGAACAACTGGCGAGCGTCGGCTTCCTGGCGGCAGGCGTGGCGCACGAGATCAACAACCCGCTGGCCGCGATCGCCATGAGCAGCGAGTCGCTCGAGGGCCGGCTGGCCGAGCTGCTCTCCGACGAGTCGGGCCTCCGCGACGACTACCCGGTGGTGCGCAGCTACCTGGAGATGATCCAGAACGAGGCGTTCCGCTGCAAGCAGATCACCGAGAAGCTGCTGGACTTCTCGCGGACGGGCGACTCGTTGCGCCGCTCCGTCGACCTCCGCGAGCTGACGCAGGGGGTGGTCGACATGGTCGGCCACCTGGGCCGGTACAAGAACAAGCGGCTCGAGTTCGCCCCGGGGCCCGCCGTGTACGCGGCGGTCAACGAGCAAGAGATCAAGCAGGTGATGCTCAACCTGGTCACCAACGGGCTGGACAGCCTCGACGCCACGGGCCGCGTGCGGGTCTCGCTGGGCCAGTCGAGCCGGTGCGCCTGGGTCGCCGTAGAGGACGACGGCTGCGGGATGACCGAAGAGGTGATGACCCACCTGTTCGAGCCGTTCTTCACCCGCCGCCGCGGGGGCCAGGGGACGGGGCTGGGGCTGTCGATCAGCTTCCGCATCGTTCAAGAGCACGAGGGCCGCATCGTCGCCCACAGCGACGGCGTGGGTCGAGGGAGTAAATTCACGGTCGAGCTGCCGCTCGCCCACGCGGCGTTTGCCGCCGCTTAGCGTTCATCCGTCCCCGTTCCATTCATAGTTGATTCGCATGAGCACGAAGAAAGCAGACACCCCGGCCAGCGGCCTCACGCTGCTGTTCGCGGACGACGAGCGTTCCCTCCAGGAGCTGATGAAGCACGAACTGCCGCGGATGGGGCACACGGTGACCGTCTGCCCCGACGGCGAGACCGCCGTCGCGGCGCTCGAGAAGAACGCCTACGACTGCATCATCGTCGACCTCGACATGCCGGGGCTGACCGGCATCGACGTGATCTCCCGCGCCAAGGAGCTCTCCCCCGACGTCGAGGCGGTGGTGCTCACCGGCAAGAGCACGACCGACTCGGCCATCGCGGCGCTGCGGTACGGCGCGTTCGACTACCTCACCAAGCCGTGCCGGCTGGTGGAGATCGAGGGGCTGCTGAAGCGCGTGCGCGACAAACGCGAGCTCACCAAGCGGGTGAGCGCCCTGCGCCGCCGGCTCGACAGCATCGAGGGCAAGCCGCTGCTGATCGGCGACTCGGCGCCCATGAACCGCGTCCGCGAGCTGATCGCCCGCGTGGCGCCGACCGAATCGACCGTGCTGATCCTGGGCGAAACAGGCGTCGGCAAGGAGCTGGCCGCCCGCAGCGTCCACGACCAGAGCGCCCGCGCGGACGGGGCGTTCGTGGCCATCAACTGCGGCGCGCTCCCCGAGACGCTGATCGAGAGCGAGCTGTTCGGCCACGCCAAGGGCGCCTTCACCGGCGCGGACGAGCACCGCACCGGGCTGTTCGAGGTCGCCAGCGGCGGCACCATCTTCCTGGACGAGATCGGCGAGCTCCCCAAGGCGATGCAGGCCAAGCTGCTGCGCGTGCTGGAGAGCCGAGAGATCCGCCGCGTCGGTGAGAACCACTCGATCAAGGTCGACGTGCGGGTGGTGTGCGCCACGCACCGCAACCTGGAAGAGATGGTCGCCGCGGAAGACTTCCGCGAGGACCTGATGTACCGCATCAACACGTTCGAGGTCGGCCTGCCGCCGCTGCGCGATCGGCTGGACGACCTGCCGCAACTGGCCGTGGCGCTGCTCAAGCGTTTCCGCCCGCGGGCCGCGGCCATCACGCAGCAGTTTACGGACGACGCCCTCGAGGCGCTCCGCGGCCACGTGTGGCCCGGCAACGTCCGCGAGCTGGCCAACGTGATCGAGCACGCGACCATCCTCTGCGACTCCGGCCCGATCACCGCGGCGTGCCTGCCGCGGCACTTCGACCGCCGCCAACTGACGGGCGCCGCGCGACGCAGCGGGCCGATGTCGCTCCGCGACCTCGAGATGGAAGCCATCCACGACTCGCTCGATCGGCACGACGGCAACAAGCCCAAGGCGGCCGAGGAGCTGGGCATCAGCCTAAAGACGCTCTACAACAAGCTGAGTCAGACCACGGTGGTGAGGCAGAGCGCCTGAGCCGGCTGGCTCACGCATCGAAGATGCCGCTGTCGGCGCCGGCGAGCTTGCGGACCTGCTCCATCAGGCCGCGGATCGCGTTGGCGTCGCTGGTGAGCGAGCCGCGTACGTCGCCGGCGTCGCGCTTCGCCTTGGCCTGTTCGCGCGCGGCGTCGAAGGGGGCCCAGTCGATGTCGGGGCCCTTTTCTTCGCGGTCGCGCAGCGCGGAGAGCTCTGCGACCACCTCGGCCAGCGCGTGGGCGGCGCCCTCGCCAGTCTGGCAATCGATCGATCGGTAGGGGCCGTTGCCGTAGGGCCCGCCTGTGTCGCTGGGGTGGGCGGGGTGCGCGGCGCCGCGTCCCATCAACGCCAGCATCAGGCCCGCGCCCGCCGCGGCGGCGCTGATGAGCATCGGGAACGACTGGCTCAGCGAGGCGAACCAAACCACGCCGATCGCCCCGGCCAGCATCAGCCCCGCGGCGGCCGCCCGCCGCCCGCCGGGCGTCGGCTTCTGGGGCGTTGCTTCGGGCGGCGTTTTGGCGCCGGGGTCTGCGTCGGCAACGCGGGCGATCACGACGCTGATGTTGTCCGGCCCGCCGCGCAGGTTCGCTACGTCCACGAGCGTCCGCGCCGCCTCTTCGGGGGGCATGGCGCCGAGCAACGCTCCCATCAGCTCGTCGTCGATGACCGCCGTGAGCCCGTCGGAGCACAGCAGGAACACGTCGCCGGGCTCGAGTTCGTGCGGCCCCTCCAGGTCTACCTGCACCATCGCGTGCGGGCCGAGCGACCGCGTGATCACGTTCTTGGGGATGCACGAGGGGACCTTGTCTGCGGAGACGTTCTGCGCCGCGGCCATCTCCCAAACCAGGCTGTGGTCGAAGGTGAGCTGCTCCAGCCTGTCGCGCCGCAGGCGGTAGACGCGGCTGTCTCCCACGTGCGCCACCAGGGCCAGGCGGTCCAGCACCACCAGGCAGGTGCAGGTGGTGCCCATGCCATGGAAATCTGGGGAGCTCTCTCCCTTGGCGTGGATCACGGCGTTCGTGCGGTGGATCGCGTGCCGCAGCGCCGCGTGCGGCGAGCGTTCCTTCGATTTGCGGTACAGGTGGGGCACGTTGTCCACCGCCAGCTTGCTTGCGAGCTCGCCCGCCGCGTGGGCCCCCATGCCGTCGGCCACGATGAACAGGTCGCCCGGCATGCTGCCGCCGTTGCCGTCGGTGCTAGCAGCGGCGGAGTCCTGGTTGTTGAGCCGCCGCATGCCCAGGTCGCTCAGCACGGCGAATTCGATCCGGTGGGCGGGCTGCGGCATCAGGGCGGTCGGGAAGCGGATCGGGTGGTGGCGGCTCTGCTCGATTTTAGCCGCGACGGGCCTTCAATGACAGCAACGGGCGCTCTGGCGTGGCGGGGCGACCCCCTCTAGACTCCGCGGCCCTCGACCGCCGCGACCGCTGCGCCATGAGCCCCATGCATCCTATCCGCCGACGCCATCTCCATTCGATCGCCCTGATCGCGCTGGTTGTGCTCGCCACGACGGGCTGCGTCCGCCGCCGGCTGACCGTCCGCAGCAACCCGCCGGGCGCCATCGTCTACGTCGACAACCAGCACATCGGCGAGACCCCCTGCTCGGTCGACTTCATCTACTACGGCACCCGCGAGATCCGCCTGGCGAAGCCGGGCTACGAGACGCTGACGGTCAACCAGCCGATCCCGACCCCGTGGTACCAGTACCCCGGCATCGACTTCATCAGCGAAAACCTGGTCCCGATGCGGATCCGCGACAACCGCAACGTAGCGTTCAACCTGGCGCCGCAGCGCGTGGTGCCCGCGGAAGAGATCATCGGGCGGGGCGAGCAGCTCCGCGCCGAGGTGCAGGCCTCGGCGACGACCCCCATCGTCGGCGCGCCTACCCTCGGCGCGCCCGACCCGTTCGCCGCGCCGGCGTATGTGCCGCCCGCGGCGGGGGACCCTATCCCCTTTGCGCCGCAGCCGCCCGCGCCGCAGTTCATCGCGCCGACCACCCCGCCGCCGGTGTTCACGCCGCAGCCGGCGCCGGCGTCGCCCACCCCGGCCGAGTTGTTCGGCGCCCCGCCGGCCGCGACTCCGCCGCCGTTCCGCTATTAGCGGCGCGTTGGGCGCTGATTGGCGGTTGGTGTTGGCTAGGCGTCGTAGGCAAGGTTCGGCCGCAGCCAGCGCTCCATCTCTGCGAGCGGCATCCCCTTGCGACGCGCGTAGTCTTCCACCTGGTCCTTGGTGAGCCGGTCGACCGCAAAGTACTTGGAACCCGGGTGGGCGAAGTACAGCCCGCTCACGCTGGCGCCGGGGTGCATCGCGAACGAATCGGTCAGCGTGATGCCGGTCGCACGCTCGGCGTCCAGCAGCTCGAACAGCACGCGCTTCTCGGTGTGGTCCGGCTGGGCCGGGTAGCCGGCCGCCGGGCGGATGCCGCGGTACTTCTCCGCGATCAGCTCTGCGTTAGAGAGCCCTTCTTGCTTGCCGTAGCCCCACTCGCGGCGGGCGCGGGCGTGCAGCGACTCGGCAAACGCCTCGGCCAGCCGGTCGGCGAGCGCCTTGATCATGATGGCGTTGTAGTCGTCCAGGTCGGCCAGGTACCCGGCCGCCAGCTCGTCGCACCCTACGCCCGCGGTCACGGCGAACGCGCCGATGTGGTCCTCACGCCCCGAGTCGACCGGCGCGATGAAGTCCGCCAGCGAGTAGAAGGCGTGCTGCCCCTTGCGCTCCCACTGCTGCCGCAGGGCGTGGAACCGGCACCGCTCGGCCGAGCGTGAGTCGTCCGTGTAAACGATGATGTCGTCCCCTTCGGAGGCCGCGGGGAAGAACCCGTAGACGCCGTGTGCCGTCAACTGCTCCTCGGCGATGACGCGGTCGAGCAGCCCCTGGGCGTCGTCGTACAGCTTCTTGGCCTCGGCGCCGACGGTGGGGTCTTTGAAGATCTTCGGGTACTTCCCCTTGAGCTCCCACGCCGAGAACAACGGCGACCAGTCGATGTAGTCGCGCAGCTCCTGCAGGGGGAAATCCCGCAGCGTGCGGGCGCCGGTGAACTCTGGCTTCGGGACGTCGACCGTCTGCCAGTCGCTCTGAAAACGCTTGGCCAACGCCTCGGCGTAGGGGACCAGGTTGGTCGTGCCGCGCTGGCGGAAGCTGACGACCAGCTCCTTCTGCACCTCTCGGTTCTGAGCCGTAAACTCGTCACGGGAATCGTCGCTAATCAGCTTCTCAACCACGCCGACCGAGCGCGACGCGTCTAGCACGTGCACCACCGGGCCCTTGTAGGCCGGGGCGACGCGCACCGCGGTGTGCTTGGCGCTGGTGGTGGCGCCCCCGATCAGCAGCGGCATCGTCATCCCGCGCCGCTGCATCTCGTCGGCCACGTGCACCATCTCGTCGAGGCTGGGGGTGATCAGGCCGGAGAGCCCGATCAGGTCGACCCCTTCCTTGACCGCCGTGTCGAGGATGGTGTCGCAGGCGCACATCACCCCGAGGTCGATCACCTCAAAGTTGTTGCAACCCAGCACCACACCGACGATGTTCTTGCCGATGTCGTGCACGTCTCCCTTGACCGTGGCCATCAGCACGGTGGCGCGGGCCTGCCCCGCCTGGCCCCCGGCCGCGGCCTTCTCTTCTTCCATGAACGGCGTCAGGTAGGCGACCGCCTTCTTCATCACGCGGGCCGATTTCACCACCTGCGGGAGGAACATCTTGCCGGCGCCGAACAAGTCGCCGATCTCCCCCATGGCGTCCATCAACGGGCCCTCGATCACCGCCAGGCAACTGGGGTACTTCTGCCGCGCCTCTTCGGCGTCCTCCTCGGCGTGCTTGACGATCCCCTTCACCAGGGCGTGGCGCAGACGCTGCTCCACCGTCCCCGCGCGCCACGCGTCGTCCGCCTCGGCCTTCTTGCCCCCCTTGTCCTTGACCGCCTCGGCGAACTCGATCAACTGCTCGGTCGCTTCCGGGTTGCGGTTGAGGATGACGTCCTCGCACAGCTCCTTGAGCCTGGGGTCGATCTCGTCGTACACCACGAGCTGGCCGGCGTTGACGATGCCCATGTCCAGCCCCGCACGGATGGCGTGGTACAGGAACACGCTGTGCATCGCCTCGCGCACCAGGTCGTTGCCGCGGAAGCTGAAGCTGATGTTCGACACGCCGCCGGAGACCTTGGCGCCGGGGCACTCCTGCTTGATCCGCCGGGTCGCCTCGATGAAGTTCACCGCGTACGGGTTGTGCTCCTCGATGCCGGTGGCGACCGTGAGGATGTTGGGGTCGAAGATGATGTCTTCCGGGGGGAAGCCGGCGCCCCCCTCTTCGTGCGGCTTGGTGAGCAGGTCGTAGGCGCGTTTGCAGATCCGCACCTTCTCGTCGATCTCCGACGCCTGCCCCTGCTCGTCGAACGCCATCACCACCACCGCGGCGCCGTACTGCCGGCACAGGCGGGCGCGACGCAAGAACTCTGCCTCGCCGTCCTTCATGCTGATCGAGTTGACGATCGACTTGCCCTGCACCACCTTTAGGCCGGCTTCTAGCACCGACCACTTGCTGCTGTCGATCATCACGGGCACCTTGGCGGTGTCCCCCTCGCCGGCGATCAGGCGCAGGAACCGCACCATGGCCGCCTTGGAGTCGAGCAGCCCCTCGTCCATGTTCACGTCGATCACGTTGGCGCCGTTCTGCACCTGCTCGTGCGCGACCTCGATCGCCTCGTCGTAGTTGTTGTTCTTAATCAGTCGGGCGAACTTCTTGCTGCCGGTGACGTTGGTGCGCTCGCCGATCATCAAGAAGTTGCTCTCGGGGCGCAGCTCCAGCGGCTGCGTGCCGCTCAGACGCAGCCAGGGCGCCACGGCGGTCCGCTTGTGGGGCTTGGCCTTCGCGAGAGCGGCGGCCATCGCCTCGATGTGCTCGGGCCCCGTGCCGCAGCAGCCGCCAACGATATTCACCCAGCCGCGCTCGGCGTACTCGCCCACCATGCGGGCCATCGCCGCGGGGCCGAGGTCGAACTGCCCCATCTCGTTCGGCAGACCCGCGTTGGGGTGGCAGCTAATTCGTGTGGTTGCACAGCTAGCGAGCGCCTCGAGGTGGGGCCGCATCACGTCTGGCCCGAGCGCACAGTTCATGCCGACCGAGAGGAGCGGGAAGTGCTCAATGGCGTTCCAGAACGCCTCGACGCTCTGCCCGGACACAAACGTGACGCCCCCCTTGTCGAACGTGCCCGACACCATCACGGGGACGCGCAGCCCCGAGGCGTCGAAGAAGTTTTGGATCGCGAACAGGCACGCCTTGAGGTTCAGCGTGTCGATCACCGTCTCGGGGAGCAGGATATCGACCCCCGCCTCGACCAGGCTCTCTACCTGGACGTAGTAGCTATCGACCATCTCCTCGAACGACACGCCACGCCACGCGGGGTCGTCGACCCGCGTGCTGATGGCCATTTGGCGTGCTGTCGGGCCGATCGAACCAGCGACAAACCGCGGCTTGTCGGGGGTCTTGGCGGTGAACTCCTCGCACGCTTCTTTGGCGAGCCGCACCGAGGCCGAGTTGATCTCCGCCACCAGCTCTGGCGGCAGTTCGAACTCGATCATCCCGACCGGGCTCGCGTTGAACGTATTCGTCTCGACGATGTCGGCGCCGGCGGCGAGATACGCCCGGTGGACGTTGCGGATATCGTCGGGCCGGGTGACACTCAGTAGGTCGCCCAGGTTCTTCAGGTCTTTGTGGTGGTCGGCAAACCGCTCGCCGCGGACGTCGGCCTCGGTCAGCGCCAGCTTTTGCAGCTGCGTGCCTGTGGCGCCGTCGAGGATGAGGATGCGCTCGTCGAGCAGCGCTTCGAGTTCGGCGGTACGGTCGAGGGGGGCAGCGACAGACATGGGAATCCTAGGGGGCGCCGGCGCCGAGGCACGTAGAACCTCCTCGGCCAAGCCCACTAGTTTGGCCAAACCACGCCCGGCTGGCCAGCGGGGGTGCCGCGGGACGGGGCCCGTGGCGCCCTAGCCCTCAGGCCGCAAGCGTCAGGCGGAGGCGCCCCGTCGCAGCAGTTAGCCTACCAGCCGTCAGCGCTCCATCGGTCGGGAGGTGCTCGGCGTCCCCCCCGGGGCGATGCGGTCGCCGGGGTCTGGGAGGGGGGTGGGGTCGGTGGGCATCTGGAACTTCTGCTGGTCGCCGCCGCAGCCGAGCGGCGCCGCCGCCGTGACCACAACGAGCAACGCAGACGCCAACCACCGATCAAGAACGGCCAATTCGGTGCGACGCACCATGGGCTTGCCTCCAAGAGTTGGATTCGTGCGCGGTTCAACCGCCATCGAGCGACACGCTCTCCCCTCCGCGGATGGTTGAGAACGCGTCGAGGACATTCAGTTCTACGTCCTCTTGCAGCGGCTGGACCGAGCCGTCGGCCAGCGCGAACTGAACGATCCCGCCCTTGTGCACGCTGCCGAAGTACGACCAGTGGCTGTCGTACTGGGCGTTGTCTGCTTGGCCTTCAGCGGTCGGATCGAGCCCGAACGCGGTAGGCATGGTGGCGGTTCCCGCCCAAGCATACGCCAGCGCGTGACCGCTGACGGTGGACCCCTTATCAGGGATGCCGACCCCGATCGAGCCCGGGGCCTCGCCGAAGGCGATCTGCTTGGAGGCGCCGTCGGCGATCCGGCCGAAGGTTGTCTTCGACCGGCTGAAGTAGACGCCAACGATGGCCTTGTCTGCCGGCAACTGATTGACGAGGTACTGGCTGCCGATGCGACCGTAGATCCCGGAGACCGCCAAGTAGTGCGTGAGCCCCAGCCCGGCCTGGGGGTTCCAACCCGCCGCGTTGAGCACGAACCGCGGCGCCACGATCTCACCGTAAAGCTGGTCGAGGATCGCGACCTCGGGCGGCCCCTCTCCCGGAACGCTTGGGCAGAGCAAGGCAGGGATCTTGGTCTGGGCGGCCACCCATGCGTTGGCGTCCTCCCAGTAGTTGTCGTCGTACGTCTCGACGCCGGTGTCGAGCGTCTTGGTGAACAGGTCGTACACCGGCTGCGCTTCGAGGTAGGGGAGCAGCGCCGCCATCACCCCCGACCATTGATGGGGTTTGGGCGGATTGCCGAAGGTGGCGAAGGCGCCAAAATCCGCCGAGTCGACGCTGCCAAGGAAGCCCGCCGGAAAGACGCTGTGGGCCGACTCGTAGTTCAGCGACGCCAGCGAGAGCTGCTTGAGATTGCTCGAACAAGACAGACGCCGCGCCGACTCGCGGGCCGACTGGACCGCCGGCAGCAGCATCGCCACCAGGATGCCAATGATGGCGATCACGACCAGCAACTCGACCAGAGTAAAGCCGCTCAAAGCACCCCGGAGCGGCCGCGTACGTCGTCGCGATGTGAGACTCAAGGCGTCTACTCCACTGTCTGCAGTAAGTTGCGCCTGCAACGACTGGACGAACGGCGGCAAATGGCCGGCCCCGCTCGATACCGCGATTCTAGCAGACGCGGCGCGTCTGCGCACCACCGATCCCGCCAATAAACCCCGTAGGCACAGTGCGGTTCTGCCTCGGACCCCGCGTTCGCCCCCAGCAGCAGAAGACGCGAACCACTGCCTTCGATCACGCCACCACTTCGTGCAGCACCCGGCTAGGATGCACCCCTGTCAGCTTTTGGTTGAGCCCCTGATGGGGAAAAATCAGCTTCTGGTGGTCGATCCCCAGCAGGTGGAGCATCGTGGCGTGCAGGTCGCGGACCTGCACGGGGGGGGTGATCGGGTTGTACCCGATGGGGTCGGTCTCGCCGTAGCTGAAACCGCGCTTCACGCCCCCGCCGGCCATCCACACGGTGAACGCGGCCGGGTGGTGGTCGCGGCCCTTGAGCTTCATTTCCAAGCCGCCACGGTTCTCGCGCATCGGCGTGCGGCCGAACTCGCCCCCCCACACCACCAGCGTCTCGTCGAGCAGGCCGCGTTGCTCGAGGTCGAGCAGCAGGGCCGCCATCGGCCGATCGACTTCCTCACAGCGGTTCTTGAAGCCGCGGTTGAGCGCCTCGATCTCGGACGTGCCGTGCGAGTCCCACCCCTCGTGGAACAACTGGATGAAGCGGACCCCCCGCTCCGCCAAGCGGCGGGCGAGCAGGCAGTTGTTGGCGAAGCTCTCCCGGCCGGGCTGCGTGCCGTACAGGCTGTGGATGTGCTGCGGCTCGTCCGTGAGATCCGTCGCGTCGCTGGCGGCCAACTGCATCCTGGCGGCGAGCTCGTACTGGGCGATCCGCGTGAGCGTTTCTGGGTCGCCCAGTTGGGCGTGTGTCTGACGGTTGATCCGGGCGATGGACTCGACCATCCGGGCTCGCATCCGCGAGTCGATCCCGTCTGGGTTCGAGAGGAACAGCACGGGGTCTCCCTCCCCACGGCACTGCACCCCCTGGTACACGCCGGGCAAGAAGCCGCTGCCCCAGGCGCTCTTGCCCGCGCTGGGGAACGTGCCGCCAGAGAGCAGCACGACAAAGCCGGGGAGGTCCTGGTTCTCTGTCCCCAGTCCGTACGTCACCCACGAGCCGACCGAGCCGTAACCGATCCGCTGGTTGCCGGTGTGGACCAAGAACTGGGCCGGGGCGTGGTTAAACTGGTCGGTCTGCATCGTGCGGATGAACGTGACGCGGTCGAGCACCTTCTCGAAGTGGGGCAACCGGTCGCTGATCCACTGTCCCGTCTGGGCGTGTTGGTGGAACGGGTAGCTGTGCCCCAGCAGCTTGGGGACCCCGCGGATGAAGGCGAACCGCTTCCCTTCCAAGAACTCTTGAGGGCAGTCCTGCCCGTCGAGCCGCGCCAGCTCCGGCTTGTAGTCGAACAACTCGAGCTGGCTCGGCGCGCCGGCCATGTGCAGGTGGATCACCCGTTTTGCCGTGCCGGCCAGCGGCGCGGGGCGCGGCAGCATGGGCTGCGCGGGGTCGTGCTGCACGGCGCCGGCCGACCCCTGGGCCCCCTGCGCGCCGAGCCACAACCCGCCGATGCCGCTCATGCCGGTGCGTAGGAAAGTTCGCCGGGTATTGAGCCGCAGTTGCTCGTGCGTGTAGTGCTGTGCGTGGTTCATGGCGTTACTTGGTCAGGGCCGCGTCGAGGTTCAGCAGCGTGGCGGCCACAACGCCCCGCGCAAAGGCGTGCGCCTGTTCGGCCGAGCCTTCGGCCGGGGCTGCCGCCAGCGCATCGGCGTACAGGGCGTCGAGCTCGTCGGCCTGCGGCGCCGTGGGGCGCCGGCTGGTCGCTTGGCGGAACGCCCACCGCACCTGCTGTGCGGGCGACCCGCCCCCCTCGCTGGCCATCCGCTCGGCCAACCCCTCGGACAGCTCGACAAACGCGGGGTCGTTCATCGACACCAGCGCTTGCAGCGGGGTGTTGGTCTGGACGCGTTGGGCCGTGCAGAGGTCGCGGGCCGTCATGTCGAAGGCCAGCAGCGCCGGGTAGCCGCTAGTACGTTTGCAATACGTGTATACCGCGCGGCGGAACCGCTGGTCCCCCGCGGACTGCTCCCACTTAGCGCTGGAGTAGATGCTGCGCCAGACGCCCTCTGGCTGGTAGGGCATCACCGGCGGCCCGTAGAGCGCCGCGTTGAACCTGCCCGAGAGCACCAGCGCTTGGTCGCGCGTCATCTCTGCGCTGAGCCTGCCCCGCGGCCCGCGGGCGAGCAGGCGGTTGTCGCAATCGCGCGCTAGCAGCTCTGGCGTAACAGCATTTGCTTGGCGATACGTGGCGGAGAGCGTCAGCTCGCGGATCAACGCCTTGACGCTCCAACGCAGGTCGGTCTGGAAGCGGACCGCCAGTTGATCGAGCAACGCCGGGTGGGACGGCGGCTCGCCGCTCGTGCCAAAGTCGCCCAGCGTCTCTACGATGCCGGTCCCGAAGAGCTGCGCCCAGACACGGTTCACCTGCACCCGGGCGGTGAGCGGGTTCTGGGGCGAGGCGATCCAGCGGGCCATCGCCAGACGATCGACCGGCCCGTCGTCGGCCAAAGGGGGGAGCGCCTTCGGCAGCCCCGGCTCGACCGGATCGCCCCGCTCCAACCAGTAGCCACGCACGAATGTCTGCGTCTGGCGCTCATTGCCCGGAGAGACTTCCTCCATCACCGGCACGTTGACGCTGTCGACCTGCTTACGGTCCGATTCAAGCACCGCGAGCCGCTCTGTTGCGTCGCGGAAAGGCGCCCCGCGCGTCATTTCGGTCCAGCGTGGGTCCGCCGACAACGCGTACCGCCCCCGCTGGATCACCAAGGCGGCCGAGCCGTCGGTCTTCTGCTCCTGTTTCAGTTCTAGCGTCACCCGCGACCCGGTCGGCAGCTCGATCGGCTCGTCGAGCACGAACACCGCGTGCTGCGGGCGCGACATCCGCGTGCCGACCGACCACCCCGTGCTGTTGTCTTTGATGCTGTCGACGGGGTCGTACAGCGGATCGGCCTCGTCCGCAAACACCGTGCGGAACAAGACCTCGCGCGGCTGCTGGTCGCCCGGCGCGGCGACCCACAGCTTGAGGCGTGTGACGGCAAAGCCCAGCTCGGGGATCTTGATCGCGGCGTCCGGGTCTTTCGGCAGCGCGTCGATCCGCAACGCCGTGACGCTCGGCACGGGCGAGGGGCCGGCGAGCGCAAACTTGCTCCCCGCGCTGATCGTCCCCTCGGCCCATACCTCGTGGTGGCCGTCGGACTCACGCGCTTCCAGCTTGGTGTTGCCCGTGGACGTGGCGGAGTCGAAGGCGATCTCCCGCCACTGGTCGAGCTGCGCGGCGAGCCGGGCCACGGGGGCGTGCAACTCCCTGCGCAGCCCCCGGATCTCGCGGTCGATCCGCTCGGCCTGCGCGCGGTCGGCGGGGTCGATCGGGTAGCTCAGATTCGGGGCGTCGCCGCGTGTGTCTGAGTCGCGTGTCGAGTTGAAGATCGCGACGCACTGGTAGTATTCGTCGTGCTCGATGGGGTCGTAGGGGTGCGCGTGGCACTGAGCGCAGCCGAACGTGGTCCCCTGCCACGCCTGCCAGGTGGTGTTCACCCGATCGAGCACCGCGACCAGGCGGAACTCTTCGTCGTCTGAGCCCCCCTCAAAGTTTGACTGCGTGTTGCGGTGCAGCGCGCTGGCCAGCACGTCGTCTTGCGCAGCGTCGGGGAGCAGGTCGCCCGCCAGCAGCTTCACCGTGAACTCGTCGTACGGCATGTCTGCGTTGAGCGCGCGGATCAGCCAGTCCCGGAAGGGCCAGATGTCTCGGTGCGGGTCCTTCTCGTAGCCGCACGTGTCGGCGTAGCGGGCCAGGTCTAACCACACCGACGCCCAACGCTCGCCGTACGCGGGCGAGGCCAGCAGCCGATCGACCACCCGGTCGTAGGCGTCGGGCCGTGCGTCGGCCAGGAAGCGGTCCAGGTCTTGCCCGGTTGGCGGCAGGCCTGTGATGTCGAACGTCGCCCGCCGCAGCCACTGGGCGCGGTCCGCCTCGGGCGACGGCGCCAGGCCCTCCTGCTCGAGCCGGGCCAGCACATGTCGGTCGACCTCGCCCCGCGGCCAGTCGCTCTGCGCCACCTCTGGCGCCTTCCCACGGCGCGGCGGCACGAACGACCACGGCTCCTGCCACTGGGCGCCCTGCTCGACCCACGCCCGCAGCAACGCAACGTCTTTTGCGCTCAGCCTGGGGCCGTGCTCCTTGGGGGGCATCCGCTGGTCGTCGTCCGGTTCTGTCACCCTTTCCAGCAGGAGCGACCGATCGGGACGCCCAGGCACGAGCGAGGGGAGCGCGCTGTCGCGGTAGATAAACGACAGCTCGGCCGCCTGCTTCACCCCGCCGTGGCAGGCGACGCAGTGCTTGGCGAAGATCGGCCTGATCGACTCGTTGAAGCCGATCCTGGCCGGCGCAGCGTTGAGGGGCGCCCCCTGACAAAGCAGGGCGGCGACCGCAACGAGAACGGGCTGTCGTAGGCGCGTTAACAACATGCGAGGGGGGTCAGCGCTGTTTCGCTGCGGGCTTGTACTTCGGGTTGGGGGTCGGCGCCTTGGCCCCGACCTCTCGGCGCCAAGCGTTGAGCCGTCCGAGCAGTTCGTCACGCAGCTCCGGCTTGCTCTCGGCCAGGTCGTGGTGCTCGCCGATGTCGTCGGCCAGGTTGTACAGCTCTACACGGTCGCTGCCGTACCAGTGGATCAACTTCCAGTCACCCCGGCGGATGGCGCCGCAGGGCGAGCCGCCTTGGTTGCCGTAGTGCGGGTAGTCCCAGCAGGCCGACTCGCGCGCGGCGTCTGCCGTCCCCTCCAGCACCGGCGCAAAGCTGACGCCATCGACGTGCTGCTGGGGCCGCGGTGGAACCCCTGCCATCGCGAGCAGCGTGGGGTAGTAGTCGGTGCTCAGCACCAGCGCGTCGCTGCTGACGCCCGGCTTGCCGTGGCCGGGCCAACGGACGATGGTCGGCTCGCGGATCCCCCCCTCGTACATCCACCCCTTGCCGCCGCGGAGCGGCAGGTTCGACGTGGGGCTCCCCTCGGAGGTCGAGAGCCCGCCGTTGTCCGAAGTGAAGACCACGATCGTGTCGTCTGCGAGGCCGAGCTCTTCAAGCGTTGTAAGCACCCGCCCGACCGCCGTGTCCATCGACTCCACCATGCCGGCGTACACCGGGTGGTTCTGCGTCTGCCTCACCTCCCTGGGGCTCTCCCTGCCCCACTGGGTCTCGGGCGCCTCGGAGCGTTTCTTGGCTTGGTACTTCTTCTCGAGCGCCTTGGGCGACTGGAGCGGCGTGTGAACGGTGTAGAACGACAGGTAGGCCAAGAACGGCTGATCCGCAGACTCGCGGATGAACTTGCACGTCTCCTCGGCCAGCCTCGCCGTGAGGTGCTCTCCGTCCGGGCCGTCCGGGAGCTTCGGGTTGCGGTAGGGGCTGAAGTATCCCTTGGGATGGCCCCATTCCAGGCCCCCCGCGTTGCGATCGAAACCTTGGTCTTCGGGCGCCCAACCGTCCGACCCCAAGTGCCACTTGCCGGCGAAGAATGTGGCGTAGCCGGCGTCCTTGAACGCCTCGGCCAGCGTCTGCTCTTGCAGCGCCAGTTGATCCTGGTTCGGCGCCGGCAGCAGCGGCGTGTTGCGGCCCCAGTTCTCGGGCTGATTCCCCCCCGCCGCGTTGATAAAGTCCGTGATGCCCACCCGCTGCGGGTACTTGCCGGAGAGGATGCTGGCCCGGGTAGGGCTGCAAACGGGGCACGCGGCGTACGCGCTGGTGAGCCTGACGCCGGATTCGGCCAGGCGGTCGAGGTTGGGGGTCTCGTAGAACGAGCTGCCAAAGCACCCCAGGTCGGAGTAGCCGAGGTCGTCTACCAAGAAGAACACCACGTTCGGCTGCCGGGCGTCAACGCAGGAGCTCAGCCACGCGCCAAATGCCAATGTTACGATGAATCGCATGGGAACCTCGAAGGGAACAACTACTCCGCCTCTGTGACTATCTTAACCCGCCAAAACCGGCAGAAACCCGCCTTGTCTGATTTGATGCTTTCGGGATATCACAGACAACCGGCGTTTCCGGCATGGACGGCGCAGGCGGCGTGGCGGCCGCAAATTACCCCAACTTCCTAACGGTCAGGGGTGGACACGTCCGGGTCGGGGGGCCGATCTCATCTCTTATTCCCAATCGGCGACCTATCTTTGCGTCGCCCCCCTACGGCCCATCGCCCCCCTCACAGAGCACCGCCGCCATGCCCGCCTCGACCCTCGCCCCCCCCGCACCCAAGGCCGCCCTCCGCACCACGCTCCACGAACGGGTGGAGAACGCCTTGGTTACCAGCCCCTACACCTCGGGCCGGCGGGTGCGAATCGAAGCAGAAGAAGGCGCCGTTCGCCTCCACGGCCGGGTTGAGAGCTACTTCGAGAAGCAGATGGCCCAAGAGATTGTCCGCCGCCTCGACGGAGTCCAGCGGATCGAGAACCTGATCGAGGTGGTTTGGCTCCGCGGGGCAATCGCCGCGTCCAACGGTTAATCGCTGCGAGCCGGGCCGGTTCGCTCCCCGGAAGGGGGCGGCCGGCGTAGGGGTCTCGAAAGCTCGCGCGGGCCGCCCTCTGTCTGTTGGCCTGAGGCCGCACAACCCGATCGGCCGGCGCCGATCCTCCAATCTTCGCCGCCGGCCTGTGATTTCGGACCGCTTGGCCGAAGCCGAGTGAAAACCGTGCAAGCGGCCCCCTCGTGCGTTCGATAGTGCTTGCATGGGCGCCCCCGATAGACGCCCCAACGCCTGTCGCAGGGAAGCCTCGTATGATCCGCTCGGCCGCCGCATGGCTCGGTATCCTCCTGTGCGCCGCATCGGCGTACGGGTCGGGCTTCTACAACATGCCCAGCCAGGGGCAGCAGTGCCTGGGCATGGGGTTCGGTCCCGGCTATCACGCCCCCATGCTGCTGGTCCGGCCGTGGAAGCCGACATCCGTCGGCCAGGGGATTACCTGGGTCCGCGCGCCGCTCCGACCCCAAGCGCCCGCGTACGAGGTAGCGATCCACCCGCAGGCCGGCGGCGCGCACTGGGGGCCGTCTAACGTTGGCGACGGTTTCGGCGCCCCCTCCGTGCTGGCCGCGCCGCCGCAGCCGGCCTACGCTGCTCCGCCGGCGCCGCGAAACGCCCCCCCGACCAGCGAAGCCGTCCCGCGTCCCCCGGCGGCCCCTCAGGCCAATCCGGCGGCCGAGCCCGCGTCCCCCTCGGACAAGCTCCGGCCCGATCCGGTCAACCTCCCCTCGGCTTGGCGGAAGACCCAGACCGCGGTCCGCTAGCCGCGGCCCAGCGCGCCGTCGGCTACACTCGGGCGTATCGCTCGACTGGGGAACGCCGCTGTGTGGTACTTCATCGCCGCCGGAATCGCCGCCGGCTTGGCCGTCTGGGCAGGCGCCGTTGGCGCCGCTGCCCGCCGCAAGGCCCGCCGTAGCGCGGCCCTGGCGGAGCTTTGCGGGTCGCTCGAGCAACTCGGCGAAGCGTTCTGCACGGCCGCTCAAGAATCGGGCAAACCACGCGGGCTCCGCTGGAAACACGCGAGCCTGGGGCCAAATCTCGAAGCCGCGACCGACCCAGAGGGGACGCTCGTCGCGCTGGTCGAGGCCGAGATTGCTTTCGAGGCGGTCCCGGGGGGCGGCATGGAGGAGGTCGCCGCGGTCGGCAACCTGCGGTCCGCAACAGCCATCTTCCAGTTCGCCTCCGGCGTGTGGACCACCGATGGCCGCGCGGTGTTCAACCACTCTCCAGCGGAAACGCTGAGGCAATTCGCCGATCGGCTTCGTAGGATAGAATGGCCGGACGCCGCCGATGGGCGCCCCAGCGGCGGGCGGTCGTCCGCCGAACAACCCCCTACCACTCCTCTCGACTGAGCGACCTTCTCCCATGATCCGCTGCTTGCTTCTGTGCGCCGCGTTCTACGCCACAACCCCTTTCTTGACGGCCGCCCACGCCGCGGAAGACTCGGCCTCATCCAAGCCGAACATCGTCGTCATCTTTATCGACGACCTCGGCTACGCCGACATCGGCCCGTTCGGCGCGACGAAACAGAAGACGCCGCACCTCGAACGGATGCGGCGTGAAGGGATGAAACTGACCTCCTTCTATGGGGCGCCGGTCTGCTCTGTGTCGCGGGCCCAACTGTTAACCGGTTGCTACGGGCCGCGGGTCTCCATCCCCGGCGTCTTGTTCCCGCAGGGTCCGACCGGGCTCAATCCGACCGAGCTCACGATCGCCGAACGGCTGGGGCCGCTGGGGTACGCGACCGCCTGCATCGGCAAGTGGCACCTCGGAGACCAGAAGCAGTTCTTGCCGACCGCGCAAGGGTTCGACCACTACTTCGGCATCCCCTATTCCAACGATATGCAACGCGTCGCGAAGGGGGGCGACGCGCCGGTGGTGCCGCTGCTGCGTGACGACAAGGTCGCCGAGCTGCTCACGGACGACCAGCAGAGCCGCATCGTAGAACGCTACACCGACGAGGCGACGCGCTTCATCCGGGAACACAAGGACGGCCCCTTCTTCCTCTACTTCCCGCACACCGCGGTCCACACGCCCATCTTTCCCGGCGAGGCGTTCCGCGGGAAGAGCGACAACGGGCGGTTCGGCGACTGGGTGGAAGAGGTCGATTGGAGCGTCGGCCAAGTGCTAGAGACGCTCGAAGAAGCGGGGCTCGACGAGAAGACGCTCGTCTTGTTCACCAGCGACAACGGCCCGTGGCTGATCAAGGGCGCCGACGGCGGCAGCGCCGAGCCCCTGCGGGGCGGCAAGGGGAGCACCTGGGAGGGGGGCGTCCGCGTGCCGACCCTCGCCCGCTGGCCCGGCAAGATCGCCCCCGGGAGCGTGTGCGACGCGGTGTCCGGAACCATCGACCTGCTCCCCACCTTCGTCTGCTTAGCGGGGGGGGAGCTACCCGACCGGCCGGAGATCGACGGGCGCGACCTGTCCGAGGTCCTGCTCGGCAACAGCGCCCAATCGCCTCGCGAAGCCCACTACTACTTCTCCAACTACCAGCTCGAGGCCGTGCGGCAGGGGCCGTGGAAGCTCGCCGTAGCGGCTCAACGCGAGACGATGGGGCGAGGCGTTTCGCGCGACGCGAAGGAAGGTGGGCGACTCTACAACCTCGACCAAGAGATCGGCGAGCGGACGAACCTCGCGGAGCAGTACCCAGAGATCGTCGCCAAGCTCGGCCGGCTGGCGGACCAGATGGAGGCCGAGCTGGGGGGCGACGCTCCCGCCGCACGCCGTCCCGCCGGAGAGGTCGCCAATCCGACTCCGCTCTACCCGATGGAAGCCCGCAAACCAAAGCCCAAGGCGAGCGGCAAGAAGCCGGTCGCTTTGAACGAGACGGTCCGGCCCGAGGTGCTTTCGGCCCGCTAGTTCCCGCGTCCGCGCGATGACCTGCTGGCCGCCGGGGTCAGGGCGACCCGCCGCGCGGTTCAGTCGGCCGCCGTGTGGTCTTTCGCCATCAACTCCACAATGCGCTGCCGGTCGTCTCCGGAGGGGACCCCGTACCCCGGCGGGTAGCCGAAAACCTCGCTCAGGGTGCGGTGACCGAAGTGGTCGTCGATGATGTCGATGTGCTCAGGGGTGACGAGGGCCGGGTGTGACACGCCGCAGGCGTGGCACAGCTCGAGCACTTCTTTGCGGAGGTGGACGATGTAGTTCGCGGCGCGAACGCCCTTGAGATGGGGGTCGAGGCCGCGCATCAGCCAGCGGTTCTGCGTGGCGACGCCGGTCGGGCAGTGGTTGGTGTGGCACCGCTGCGCCTGGATGCAGCCGATCGAGAGCATCGCCTCCCGCGCCAGGTTCACCATGTCGCACCCCAGGGCGAAGGCCACCATCGCGGTTTCCGGCAGCCCCAGCTTGCCGGAGCCGATCAGCACAACCCGGTCGTGCACGCCGCGCTCGGCCAGCACCCGGTAGACGCGGGCGAAGCCCTGCTTAAAGGGGAGCGACACGTGGTCGGCGAACACCAGCGGCGCGGCGCCCGTGCCCCCTTCGCCGCCGTCAATGGTGATGAAGTCGACGCCGCGGGCGCCGTCCTCCATCAGGTCGCACAGCTCTACCCAAAACCGCTGCTCCCCGACCGCGCTCTTAATCCCCACGGGCAGCCCGGTCCGCTCCGCGATCGCTTCGACGAAATCGAGCAGCCCATCGGCGCTGCCGAAGGCGGTGTGCCCCGCCGGGCTGACGCAGTCTCGGTCGGTGCGGATGCCGCGGATGCGGGCGATCTCGGGGGTGATCTTCGCCTTGGGCAGCACGCCGCCGTGCCCCGGTTTGGCGCCCTGGCTGAGCTTGACCTCGATGGCCCGGATCGAGGGGCAGCGCTCGACGGTTTCGGCCAATCGGTCCATCGAGAACCCGCCGTCAGGCTCGCGGCAGCCGAAGTAGGCGGTGCCGATCTGCCAAACCAGGTCGCCCCCCTGCAGGTGATGATCGGAGACGCCCCCCTCCCCCGTGTTCTGCAAGCAGCCCGCCAGGTGCGACCCACGATTGAGGGCCTCGATCGCCGCGGCGCTGAGCGACCCGTAACTCATCGCCGAGATGTTCAGCACCGAGTGGGGTCGGAACGCCTTGGCCCGCCCGCGGCGGGCGCCAAGCACTTTGGCGCAGGGAACCACGTGCTTGTGGTCGTACGCCGGATCGCCCGGCGGCGGGCTCAGCACGGGGAACGCGCTGTGCTTGATCACGACGTAGCTGGGGGTCAGCTCTAGGTCGTTGTCGGTGCCGAACCCGAAGTAGTTGTTCTGGTGCTTTGCCGAGGCGTAGACCCAGCTCCGCTGGTCGCGTGAGAAGGGGCGCTCCTCGTCGTTGCTGGCCACGATGTACTGCCGCAGCTCCGGCCCGATGGTCTCCAGCCAGTAACGGAAGTGCCCCACGATGGGGAAGTTACGCAGGATCGTGTGCTTCTTTTGGGTGATGTCGTAGAGCGCGACGATCACCAAAAACAAAACGAACGCCGTTACCGCCCAGAAGATCATCAAGCGTTCCAGAGGTTGGAGCCGGAAGCGCAAACGCCCCCGCGTGCTCTAGTCCGTCCGCCCAAAGCAGGCGAGACACATGTCGTCGCTTTGGGGATGGCCGCCGACGAACTTGTGAACGTCGTCCAAGATGTGGCTGCCGAGCTCGTCGAGGCTCACCGCGCCCTCGCCGACCACCTTGATAAGCCGTTCCATGCCGTAAAGATCGCGGGCGGAGTTCATCGCCTCGCTAAAGCCGTCGGTGAACATCGTCACGAAGTCGCCGGGCTGCATGGTGTGGGTGAACGACTCGTACTCGTACCCGTCGTATACCCCCAACGGCAGCCCGGCGATCGACTCGCCGATCTCGCTTACCTTCCCCTTGGCGTTCCGCAGCAGCGGGGGCATGTGGCCGGCGTTCACCAGCTGCATCTCGTGCGTCGCCGGGTCGATCACCGCGACCACCATGGTGACAAAGCGGTCGTCGACGTCGCGGCTGGCGAACGCCATGTTCACCAGCATCAGCGCTTTGGCCAGGTCGCTCTCGGTCGCCAGGGCGAACCGCACGTCGCTGCTGATCCTGGCCATCAGGATGGCCGCGGAAACCCCCTTGCCGGCCACGTCTCCCACGACCACCGCCAGGCGGCCGCCCGGCAGCGCGATGTAGTCGTAGTAGTCGCCCCCCACCTGGCGCGCCGACTCGTAGTAGGCGAAGAAGCTGTAGCCCGGCGCCTGGGGGGGGCCGTTGGGGAGCAGCGCCCGCTGCATCCGCGCGGCCAACTGCAGGTCGCGTTCCAGCGCGCGTTGCTGGGCCGCCGCCTCGTGGAGGCTGGCGTTGTCGATGGCCACGCCGGCCTGGCTGGCTACCGCGGCCAGCACCTCGAGGTCGTCCTGCGTGAACCGGCTGCGCTGGTTCATGGTGTCGATCTGGATCAGCCCGACCGGCTCGCCGTCGCTCCCCAGCATCGGGGCGCAGATCATCGAGCGGATCTGAAAATCGGCGATGCTCTGCGCCATGCCGAACCGCTCGTCGCTAGCCGCGTCGGCAGAGAGGATCGCCTGCTTGCTGTTGATCGCCTCTTCGATGATCGTGCGGCTGATCCGCATCTGCCCCTCCTGGCTCTCGCGGCGGCTCTTGGCCGCCACGGGGGTCAGCGGCGCCTCGGGGTTGGGGCGCATGATCACGAATCCGCGGTCCGCCTGCACGAACACCTTGAACAGGCTCTCGAGCAGGTGCGGCAGCATCTCCGACAGCGAGATCGACTGCGCGAGCGCGTGCGAGATCTCCACCATCGCCGCCAGCTTCACCTCCGGCTTGGCCGACAGGTTCCAGGCGATCGACCCCGACCCCAGGTCGATGGTCCCCATCACGCTGGCGCGTGAGTTGCCCTCCTCTTCGTCGTCGGAGACCAGTTGGGCGAGGCTGGACTCGTCGTTGCGGGTCGGCGACGCCATCAGCGACGGCGTGCGATGGATGTGGAACGTGAACTCCTGATCGCAGACCGAGATCGCGCTGCCGTCCCGCAGGGGCGTCCGGCCGACCACCGGCTGCCCGTCCAGCAGCGTGCCGTTCCTGCTGCCGAGGTCCTCGACATAGAACTGCCCCCCTTCGGCCACGACGGCGGCGTGGTGGCGGCTCACGGCGGCGACGTCCAGCGCCACGTGACAGTCGCCGCTGCGTCCGATGGTCGCCTGGCCGACGCCGGGGATCTCGAACTCTTTGCCGGGCTCGCACCCGGCGACCAGTTTCAGATAGGCCATAAAGCTACGCGGCGAGGGGATGCCGCGTCCTGGACGGTTGACGGACTCCGGCGCCCACTCTGGCAGTGTTGTGTGGTGATCGGATCCCCCGCATTCTAGGGGAGGCGTCCACGCCCCCCAAGTAGGCCCGTCGCCGCCGACCGGGGCGGCCTGCCCCGGTCGGCGTTCGAGCCTCCCGCCCGCCTGCGGTGCGCCGCCCCGATGGGGCTTGCGGCGGCGGCCAAAAGTGGGACAATGCCGAGCTTCGCCCCGAATCAACTTTCGCCCCGTCCGGCCGGCCATTTCGGCCGTCTGCCGGAGAGGCCTTACGACCGCCGCGTTGCTGTCTGAAACCATGTCCGAAATCATGACCGTTGAGCCCCGCACGAAGCTGGGCAAGATCCACAACCGCCGCCTGCGAGACGAGGGCCGGCTGCCGGCCATCCTGTACGGGCACGGCGAAACCCCGGTGAGCCTTTCTGTTTCGACGGCCCAGTTCGCCGCGGCGCTGCGTCACGGCGCCAAGGTGGTCGATCTGCAGGGCGCCGTGAAGCAGAAGGCGTTGGTGCAAAGCCTGGCTTGGGACACGTTCCGCAAGAACGTGCTGCACATCGACTTCCTGCGGGTCAGCGCGGACGAAAAGGTCTCCGTCGAGATCCCGGTCGACCTCAAGGGAGACGCCCCCGGCCTGAACAACGGGGGGATCCTCGAGCACCAGCTCCACATGGTGGAGATCGAGGTCGACCCGGCCCACATGCCCGACCGGCTCCACGCCAGCGTCGCCAATCTGCAGTTGGGCGGCTCGATCTATGCGGGCGACATCACCGACCTGCCCGCGGGCGCCAAGCTGATTACGCCCGCTGACGCGGTGCTGGTCAACTGCATCCAGCCGGCCGGCGAGCCCGAACCAGAAGAGGCCGTGCTGGGTGCCGGCGAGCCGGAAGTGATCGGAAAGGATGAAGAAGAAGCAGACAGTGAAAGCAAGGCGGAATAACGCATTTCCCGGTCGACGCCAGCCAGCGGAGATCGTCGCGTGAAGATCGCCACATGATCGCCACATGAAGGCCACATGAAGATCGTAGTGGGGCTTGGCAACCCGGGAAGAAAATACGAGGGGACGCGGCACAACGTCGGCTTCGACGTGCTAAACCTCCTCGCCCAACGGCTAGCGGCCCCCGCCCCCCGGGTGAGGTTCGCCAGCCTCGCGAGCGAGGCAGGGCTGGGCAGCGAGCGGTTGCTGTTGTTGTGGCCCCAGACGTTTATGAACTTGAGCGGGACGGCGGCCTCCCAGGCGGCCTCCTTTTACAAGGCGGACAACGCCGACCTGCTGATCGTTTGCGACGATTTCCACCTGCCCGTCGGAAAGCTCCGGCTGCGGCCCAAGGGATCGCCGGGCGGGCAGCGCGGGCTCGAGAACGTGATACAGAGGATGGGCGGCGACGATATCCCCCGCTTGCGGGTAGGTGTCGGGCCGGCGCCCGAAGGGTGGGACGCGGCCGACTTCGTGCTCGGCAGGTTCCGCAAGGAAGAGACCGAGGAAATGGCGGTTGTGCTGCAGGAGGCGGCCGACGCCGTGGAGTGCTGGGCCCGCGAGGGACCCGAGCAGGCCATGAACCGATTTAACTGACCAGAGTTTGACGTACTAAAACCACCAGCGTGCCTCGGGCCGGCGCCCATCGCGTGCCGCCCGGCCCCAGCGGAGAGCCCCACTTGTCCACCGAAACTGTCACGACCAACGTCTACGAAGGATTGTTCATCCTCGACGCCAACCGCTTCGCCCGCGACCACGACGCGGTGTCCGAGGCCGTTGAGAAGCTCGTGACCGAGCTCGGGGGCGAAGTGCTGGTCAGCCGGTTGTGGGAGGAGCGCCGCCTGGCCTACCCCATCAATGGCCACCGCAAGGGCGCCTACTGGTTGATGTACTTCCGCATCAACCCGCTGCAAATCACCGCGCTCAACCGCGCCTGCGAGCTGCACGATTCGGTCCTGCGTCAGCTCGTGCTGAAGATCCACCCCCGGCTCGTTGAGCCGATCTTGGCCCACGCCACCGGCGCCGTTTCCGAAGAAGAGGCCGAGGCCGAAGGCGAGGCGGCCCAGGCCGTGGCGCCCGCCGCCGAAGGCTGAACCCCACGCGCCGGCGGGAAGCTTGCCACGGGCCGCACGCCCTGTTAGCCTTTCCTCCAGTAGCGCACAAAAGAACAGTAATCCCACCCAGCGGGGGCGAGCATGGCGAACTTCAATCGGGTCATTATTGCCGGCAACCTGACACGCGACTGCGAGCTGCGGCATATCCCCAGCGGCACCGCCGTCATGGACCAGGCGATCGCCGTTAACGACCGCGTGAAGCGTGGCAACGACTGGGTGGACGAGACCACTTTTGTCGACGTCACCTTCTGGGGCCGCACCGCCGAGATCGTCAACCAGTACCTCAACAAGGGGGCGCCGGTGCTGGTTGAGGGACGCCTGAAGCTCGACCAGTGGGAGAAGGACGGCCAGAAGCGCTCCAAGCTCCGCGTCATCTGCGAACGCATGCAGATGCTGGGCGGCAAGCCCGGCGCCGGCGGTGGCGGAGCGGGCGGCGGCGGCAGCCGTCGCAACGACGACGAGTACAGCGGCCCCGCCGACTACGACGAGTCCGAGAGCTACTCCGGCAGCACCGAAATCCCTTTCTAGCAACGAATCAACTACCACCCGACCGCTCAAGCCGGTGCGTTTGCCATGAAGATGAAGCAGAGGAAGCAGAAGAGGATCAAGCGGGAAACCAGCCGGCTGACGCCGCTGCCGATCGGCCCGCAGGGCGGGGTCCAACTGCTGCTCATTCAGTCGGTCGAATACCTCGGTCACCAGGGAGACGTGGTCGAGGTCCGCAGCGGCTACGCCCGCAACTACCTGATCCCGCAGGGCCTCGCGACCGTCGCCAGCGACCACCACAAACGGATGGTCGAGAAGCACAAGGCCAAGCTGCAAGACCTGGAGCGGCTCCGCCACGCCAAGCTCAAGGCCCAGGCCACCGAGCTGGCGCGTCAGAGCGTCACCATCGAGGCCAACGCCACCGAGGACGGCCACCTGTACGGCAGCGTCGGCGCCCCGGAGATCGTGGCCGCGCTCAAGAAGAACGGCTTTGTCCTCGCGGCCGACCAGGTCCGTCTGGAAGGCCCCCTGCGGGAGCTCGGCCTCTACACCGTCAAGATCCGCTTCTCCAGCGAGGTCGAGGGCGAGGTCAAGGTCTGGGTCGTTCCCGCGGCCGGCAGCGACTGAGCCAGGTCCTAGCACACAAGTACGCCGGGGGCGGGGACGCCCCGGCTCGCACCCGTAGCGTGCGAGCCGGGGCGTCCTCGCCCCCGGGTTCGTTTGGGCCCCCGGGTTCGTTTGGGCCCCCGGGTTCGTTTGGGCCCCCGGGTTCGTTTGGGCGCGCCCAACGCCGTGCGTCGCGCGGATTGCGACCCGCCGGCCCCCCCGACAGGTCGGGATAGCGTCGCGCCGCCGGCCGGCGTAGCTTGCAATCTCTCTCGCGGGCGTTGGCGCCCGCCTCTCTGCCCCACGCTTCGATCCCACGCAGCAACGGAGTGAACGCGCATGGACGGTCCCGATCAAGGCAAGCCCCGCGACGATTCCAACGGGGGCCGCAAGCCCCACGGCAAGCAGCCGATTGAGGACCTCCTCAACCGCTCGTTGCCCCACAGCATGGAGGCGGAACGCGCCGTGCTGGGCAGCCTGCTGCTGCTCCCCGAGGCGTGCGATGAGGTCGCGCTGATCCTGCGGGCCGACGACTTCTACGACGACGCCCACGCACGCGTCTTCCGCCACATGCTCGCCATGCACGAGGCGGGCAAGCAGATCGACCCGATGCTGCTGGTGCAGAAGCTGCGCGACGCCGGCGAGTTCGAGTCCATCGGCGGCGCCGCCGGGTTCGCCGAGCTGGCCGAGTCGGTCGCCACCGCGGCGCACGCGGAGTACTACGCCCAGATCGTCCGCGAGAAGGCGACCCTCCGCGCCCTGATCCACGCCAGCGCAGACATCCTCAAAGACTCCTACGAGCCCGCCGTCGAGGCGCGGCACATGCTCGCCTCGGCGGAGGAGAAGATCTTCTCCATCCTCGACTCCAAGGGCAAAAGCCAGGTCAAGCCGATCAGCGACGTGCTCAAGGAGTCGCTCAACCGGCTCGACGCCCGGATGCAGAACGAGCACGCCTCGGGGGGACTGGAGACCGGCTTCGACGACTACGACGACCTCACCGGCGGGCTGCACGGCTCGGAGCTGGTGATCCTGGCGGCCCGCCCCAGTATGGGGAAGACGGCCCTGGCGATGAATATCGTCGAGCACATCGCGATCGACCTCGGCCAGCCCGCGTTGTTCGTCAGCCTCGAAATGTCTGCGCTGGAACTGGGGGACCGGCTCCTCTGCTCGCGGGCCCAGGTCAACAGCCGGCGGGTGCGGAACGGGCAGGTCTCGATCGAAGAAAGCAAGAAGCTGGTGCAGACCGCCAGCGTTGTCAGCGCCGCCCCGCTGTACATCGACGACGCCCCCAGCCGCACGATGACCGAAATCGCCGCGGCCGCGCGGCGCCTCAAGCGTCGTCACGGGCTGGCGCTGGTGGCGATCGACTACCTCCAACTCGTGGAGCCCGACAACTCCCGCGACCCCCGGCAGGAGCAGGTGGCCAAGATCGCCCGCCGCCTCAAGGGGATGGCCCGCGAGCTGAACGTGCCGGTGCTCTGCCTGGCGCAGCTCAACCGCCAGGTGGAGTCGACCCGCGACAACAAGCCCCAGCTCAGCCACCTGCGCGAGTCGGGCGCCATTGAGCAGGACGCAGACGTGGTGATGTTCGTCCACCGCGACGAGTACTACCAAACCAACGAAGAAGACCGCGACCGCGTCCGCGGCGAGGCCGACCTGCTGATCCGCAAGCAACGCAACGGCCCGGTGGGGGACGTGAAGCTGACCTGGCTGCACGACTTCACCCGCTTCTCCAACGCCTCGGCCAAGCCGTACGAAGAGTTCGGCGGCTACAGCGGCGGCAGCGACTTCCAGTAGCCCCGTGCGACAGAGCGGGGCGTGTCGGAGCGGGGCGGCGACTTTTGTCCTTTTGTCCGGCGCCCCCGGCGCCGAAAATCGGACAAAACCCACCCCCGCTCCGGGCGCGACCCTGCGTTTGCAGGGCCTACGCCCGGGGCCCGGCCCTGGGGCCCCCCGCCGCGCCCCCGGTGGACGCGCCGCAGCAGACAAAACACCGTCCAATCGGACACCTCCTGGACAGAATTCGCGCCCCCACGGCCGCGGGGCGCCCCAGGCGCAGCATCAGCGGGCGGACCGGCGGCCCGCGGCGTTCTGCCAGCGCTCACGACCCCGCATTGTCTCGGCGCCGCTGGCTATTTGCGACAAAGAAACGGACAGAAAAGTAGGTCAGGCTGTGCCTGTCGCGGCCGCGGAAAGCGGTGCCGGCTCGACCCGTACACACCGCCCCAACGCGCCACCGAACCGGGCCCTGCCGGGACTGTATACTGAGTCTGTAAACGACGCACGCCCGTAGCTCGTCGCCATATGGCCGCAGATCACATCAATTGACCGCGATCGCCGAGCGGGATAACGCATTGGCACGGTCAGGCCAGGACCGTCACAGGCCGCCAAGACCGTGTCCGATTCATTGCCAAGCCACTATGACGATCAGTCCAACTGATTTCCGCAATCGCTGGTGCGATGACGACGACGAGTCGCTCGTGTCCTATCCCGCGGACTCGCTCGTAGATGTTGCCGTACCAGAAGAACACCGGGTGTTTCTCGCAGCCGCTGGACTTCCTGATTCCGCTGCGCCGTTCCTCGACTTCGCGGGCCCAAATAATGGCATAGTCCAGACCGCCGCCGACCTTTGGAAACTCCCACCCGCGTTCGATCGCTATCGGGTCATTGGTTCCAACGGCTCTGGTGACCCCCTGTGTATCGATGAATCAGCCGGCGGGCAAATTGTCTATCTGAACCACGATTGCGACTTCCGCCGAGTCGTGATGAACTCGTCTGTGATCCACCTCGCCGAATCATTGCTGGCGTTTCGACATGTGGTAAGGGAAACCCAGCAGCAGAACGGCGAAGACGCGTACCTGGACGGTCACATAGCAACCGACTTGCAGGCTTGGCTGCGCAATGAACTCAGCCAGATCGATCCGCTCGCTCTTCAGGAGGACGGTTTCTGGTGCGGCGAACTCGAGAGCATGCGAGACGACGAGACATAGCCGGGCGCCTGGGATCGCAGCGAAGCGCAGCCCCCAGCCGGTCGCCATCGAGTTTGAGCCAGTGAAGCGGCCGCCGCTGGGGCTGCGGCTAACGCCTCCGACCCCAGCCACCCGCCGTTTATGGCAGACGTAGACGCATCCGTTCCGGAAGCTCCCAGCCTTTGCGGACCGCACGTTACGGTTCGGAGTCGTCGCCGTCGATACAAGACTCCGCTACGATTGCTCCTATGCGACCCAATCAAATCAGCCGCGGATCCTGGATCGTGATCTTAGTCACCGTCGTCTTAGTTTCTGTGCTGCTATTCAGCCCCGGGGTCGCGGTATTTGACGGGCATTTTGCGCTGACGGTTTCGGTCGTGCAGCACGAGCAGTTTGCGGAGGACGACCTCTCCTACGAGTACTGCTGGACCGAAGACGAGGCGAGCCTGGTGACGCCGCAGTACGCCGACAGCGCGGAGTCCAACTTTCGCCCGCTAGAGATCGACGGAGCGGGCATTGCAACCCTCGAGCTGCCAGCATCGGGACGGCTTGGATATTGGGGTAGCGTCGACATTTACAACCACCCCAAGTTTCTCGTCATCAGGCATCAACGCAAAAAAGCTGACGCGGCGTTGAAGGTGTTCGCAGTCCCGGATGGGCGAGGCCCTCGCTCGATGGTGATCGACTTGCCTTAATGAGCCGATAGGTTCCACGGCTTCCGATTTCCATCGCCGTGGCGAATGAAATCGAGGCAGGGTTTCTAGCATCTTTCGGACTCGCCGTTCGCTGTGTCTGCCCCCACTTCTGCCTCGCTCTAAGTGCAGCCCCACACGCCGGTCACCGCACCAACACCGCGATGAAGCAGCCCAACGATTCCCCGACCACCCTCTGGCTGATCGCCGTCGTGTGTGTGCTGGCCACGGCGATGGCTGTCCTGGGGCTCTCGAGCTGGCTGGAGTCGGCTTCGTTTATCACCGGCGCGTTGTGTGTCTGGCTGACCGTTAAGCAGAACATCTGGAACTTCCCGCTGGGGCTCTTGAACGTCGCCACGTTCTGCGTCGTCTTTTATCAGTCGCGTTTGTTTGCCGACGCCGGCTTGCAGGTGGTCTACTTCGGGCTCGGGCTGGCCGGTTGGTACTTGTGGCTGCACGGCGGCAAGGGGCGGGCGCCGCTACAGGTCACCCGGGCCCCGCCCCGTGAACTGGCGCTGATCGCGACTTTTATCTTCGGGTGTACCCTCGGGCTGTGGCAGGCGCTGCACACGGTCGGGGGCTCTGCGTCGTTCTGGGACGCGCTGACCACCTCCATCAGCCTGGCGTCGCAGTGGCTGCTCAACCGCAAACGCCTCGAAAGCTGGGTAGGCTGGATCATCGTCGACGTGATCTACGTCCCGCTGTACCTCTACAAAGACCTGTACCTAACGGCCATTCTCTACGGGGCGTTCCTGCTGATGGCCGTCATGGGCCTGCGGGCCTGGCGCGCTAGTTGGCGTTCGAACTCCCGGATAGGCGACGCCGGCGCCCTTGTCGAAGGAGTCCCCGCATGACGCTCGGCTTCATCGTCGGCAAGTTCTACCCGCCCCACCGCGGTCACAAACACCTGATCGACACCGCCCGGCGGCAGGTCGACCGGTTGATCGTGATGATCGCGCACCACCCCTCGCAGACGATCCCCGGCGAGCAGAGGCGGGCGTGGCTAGAGGAAATCCATCCGGATTGTGAAATCTGCCTCGTGCCTGATGAGTTGGAGAACGACAGCCGCCAGTGGGCCGAGTTCACCCTGCGCTACCTCGGCCGGGCGCCCGACGTGGTGTTCACCAGCGAGGACTACGGCCCGGAGTACGCCCGCTTGATGGGGGCCCGCCACGTGATGGTCGACCAAGCGCGGGCGTCGGTCCCCATCTCGGGGACACGCATCCGCGCCAATCCGCTCAATTACTTAGATTTCCTCGAACCCTGCGTGCGGGCGTACTTTGTGCTGCGCGTCGTGCTGATCGGCGCCGAATCGACCGGCAAGACCACCCTGGCTCAGCAGTTGGCCGAGCGCTTTGGCACGACCTGGGTCCCCGAGTACGGCCGCGAGCACTGGGAGAAGAAGGTCGCGGGTCTGTCGATGTCCGACCCCCTGCCTAGCTGGAGCCAAGAGGAGTTCGTGCACATCGCCGCCGAGCAGCAGGCCCGCGAGGACCGCCTGGCGCGGGAGGCCAACCGCGTGCTGTTCTGCGACACCAACGCGTTCGCTACCGGCACGTGGTTCCAGCGTTACTACCGGTCGCGCGACGCACGCGTCGACGCTATCGGCGCCGCCGCCAAGGCCGACCTCTACCTGCTAACGGCGCCCGACGTGCCGTTTGTGCAAGACGGCTTCCGCGACGGCGAGCGCATCCGCGACTGGATGCACGAGGCGTTCAGGGACCAACTAGCAAACGGCCCCACCCCTTGGAGGTTGATCGAGGGGCCCTACGCGGCGCGGCTGGCCGCGGCGGAGTCGGCGGTCGAGGCCTTGTTGGGTGGGTCCTTGGTCTTCACCTCCGATGGCAAAGGCCCGTAGGGCAAGCCCTAACGGCAGGCGGGGCCTGCCCTACGGGTGGCGCCCTCGGGGGCGTCGGCGGGGTATACTCTGCCCACAACACTTTGGCGGCGTGGCGCTGGGTCCGTCGTGGTCACTTGTCCTGCATCCAACCGGAGTTTCCCATGAAGAAGCCCAACCTGATCGCGTTTTGGCTCGTGCTGCTGGCGATTTGCGCTTCGACGCTGCCGTCCGACGCCCAGCAGCCAGAGCGGCAACGCCAACGCCAACGCCGGCAGGCGCCCGCGGGGAAAGAGGCGCCCCACCCGCCCAAGGTCGGCGACGAGGCCCCGGCCTTCGAGCTCCCCAAGCTCAACGCCGAGAAGAAGGCCGACGACAAGACGACGGGCGACGACGCGCTGCCCACCGTCACGCTCGAACAAATCAACAACGACGGTCCGGTCGTGCTGCTGGTGCTGCGTGGCTGGCCGGGGTACCAGTGCCCCATCTGCTCGCGGCAGGTGGGTCAGTTCTTGAGCAGGAGCGAGCAGCTCGCCAAACAGGGCGTGCAGCTTGTGCTGGTCTACCCCGGCCCGGCCGACCTGCTGGCCGAGCACGCCCGAGAGTTCCAGGGCGACCGGAGCTTCCCCGCCGGGGTCCACTACCTGATCGACCCCGACTACGCGTTCACCAACGCGTGGGGCCTACGCTGGGAAGCCCCCCGCGAGACGGCCTACGCCTCGACGTTCATCATCGGCAAAGACGGCCTGATCAAGTTCGGCAACACCAGCACGACGCACGGCGACCGGGTGGATGTAGAGACGGTGCTCGAGGAGCTGGCGGGGATGGAGTAGCGGGGAGCGAGCAGACGATAGCCGGTCGTTGGGGCGGCATTCGATCTGTACGGACCCGAGCGTTCGATCAGCAACGGGGAGCGCCGGCTCCTTGCCGGCCATTCACGGCGTGGGCCTCTGCCCCGCCCCTCGGCGGGCGGGGCCGCCCTACGCCGTTCGGTTGCTAGCAGCAACCGAAGTTGCCCGGGCTGCGCCATTGCAGTAGAGTCCCCGCGCCTTCGGCGCCTGCCGGGCCGTGTCGGGGTCCCCCGCCCTGCCCTGTTGACCCAACGTCCGTGCCCCGCGCTCGGAACCCAGCACAGGACTCTCTGCTCTTGATCGCTTCACCCAGCGTTGTCACCGGTTGCGCACTTCGACGTCCCCGGGTCGGCTGGGCGCACACGCCCCGGCTCGTGTTGCTGGCGGCCCTGCTGCTGCCGGCCGGCGGCCTGCTGGCGGCCGAAGGGGCGCCCGAACCGCCGGCGGTCGCCGCGGGGGGCGCCGCCACCGGGCTGGGCGCCGACGCCATTGCGCAACGTCGCCAAGAGATAGCGTCGCGGCTGGCGCGGCTGGAAGAGGCGATCGGGGAGCTGGCCAAGCAGTCGCCCCCCGGGCGCCCGTCCACCGAACTGCTGACGCAGCGGAAGTTCCTGGAGATCATCGACTCGCAGCTTGCCCAGCAGCAGAGCGTGGTCGCCCGCCGCGACGAGCTCGCCAAGCAAGAAGCGGCGTTGCGGCTGCAACTGGACGACCACCGCGAGTTCGGGCACCCGGCCCGCAAGCCCTACAGCTTCTTGTTGCTAGAAGACCTGCTCGACCAGCAGGCGACCGAGCAAACGCGGCAAGAGTCGCTGCGGATCGAGCTGTCGGCGGTTCGGGACCTGGCGGTGTCGCTCCGCGAGGCCCACGACACGGCCGAGACGCACCGCCGCCTGGCGAAGGAAGCGCTCGAGATCAACGACGACCCCGCCGCGACGGCGGAGCTTTCCAAGACGCTCAACGACTCCCAGCTCGCCAGCACCGCGTCGTCCGACGGGCTTGCGCTGCGTCGCGGCGAGGCCGAGTTGTGCGAGGCCAAGCTCAAGCTGGGCGAGCTGCGGCTGCGGTTGCTCGAGGAGCAGATCACGGCCGTCCGGCCCGACGTGGCGGTGACGCCGCAAGACCAGCAGCGGATCGCCGCGGAGCTAGACGCCAAAGAGCAGCGGCTGCGGCAGAAACTCGACCGGCTGCTGCCCCCGACCGCGCGGGCCGATCACGAGACGGCTGAACCCGCGGACCGCGTCGGCGAGGCCGCCGCGGAAGCGCTCGTCGCCCACCAGCTCGCCCAAGAAGCGCACCAGCAGCGCCGGGCGTTGCTGCAACAAAGCCTCGGCAACTGCGCCACAGAGCGGCTGCTGTGGGAGCGGCGGTTCCAGGCGCTCACGGGCCAGGTGAGCGAAGAGACACTAGCCGCGTGGCGTGAAGACCTCGCCGACTTTCAGTCGCGTTGTCAGCAGTTCCGGCGGATGATCGAGGTCCGCAGCGAGGAACGCCGTTCGGAGCTCGCCGGCCTCGAGGAGCGTGTGGCCAACAGCGGGCCCGCGGCCGGGGGGCTCGGCAAGCAGCTCGCCTACCAACGCGCAGAGCTGCGCGGGCTGCTGGACGCCTACGGCGAGAGCCTGACCGAGACCTCGGCGAACCAGCGGCTGCTCGACCGGATGCAGTCTGAGATCCAGGGAGCCTCGAGCGCCGCATCGATCGGCCAGTGGCTGCGGAGCGGGTCCGCCTCGTTCCGCGCCCTCTGGCGCTACGAGCTGGCCGCCGTCGACGACCGACCGGTCACCGTGGGCAAGGTGGTCAGCGGGCTGCTGCTGCTGCTGGCCGGCTACGCCGGGTCGCGGTGGGTCAGCAGGCAGATCGGTCGGCGCGTGCTGCCGCGGCTTGGCTTGGGGGGCGGCGCGTCGAAGGCGCTGGAGTCGATCGCGTTCTACACGCTGGTTGTGGCGGTCGGGCTGATGTCGCTCGAGATGGTGCACGTGCCGCTCACGGTGTTTACGTTCTTCGGCGGCGCCGCGGCCATCGGCCTGGGCTTCGGCAGCCAGACCGTGCTGAGCAACTTCATCAGCGGGCTGCTGCTGCTGGTGGAACGGCCGATCCGCGCGGGCGACCTGGTAGAGATCGATGGGCTGCTGGGGACCGTTGAGGACGTGGGCGCGCGCGCCACGCGGATCCGCACCGACTCCAACCTGGAGATCTTGGTGCCCAACAGCAAGTTCTTGGAGTTCGCCGTCACCAACTGGACGCTCTCCGACGACCTGAACCGGCTGCAGATCAACGTGGGGGTTGCCTACGGCTCGCCGACGCGCGAAACGGCGCGGCTGCTCAAGAAGTCGGTCGGCGAAGACCCACACGTGCTGACCCACCCGGCGCCGGTGGTGGTGTTCCGAGATTTCGGCGACAACGCGCTCGCCTTCGAGATCCACTTCTGGGTGCACATGAAGACCGTGATGCAGGGGGAAGAGATCAAGAGCGACATCCGCCTGGCGATCGACGACACCCTGCGCGACGCGGGCATCTCGATCGCGTTCCCGCAGCGCGACGTGCACCTGGACACCAGCCGCCCGCTGGAGATCTGCGTCCGCGGCGCCGCGGACGAAGCAGCGGCCGGGCCCTGGAAGTCCGCCAACAAGGCGGCCTAGCGGCGGCGCCGACCGGCGGCCAACGCCACGATCGCCAACGCGGCCAGGCCCAGCGCACCGGGCTCCGGAACCCCGGCGGCGCCCAGCGCCCGTCTGCCGGAGAAGGCGTCGCGCCACACCGTGTAGTCGGCGGCCTCTACCAGGCCGTCGCGGTTGCCCCACCACGGCGGGCTGGGCCCGCCGAACTTATTGACCCACAGCTCGTAGTCGTCCTGATCGACCACGCCACTCTCGTCGAAGTCGGCCGGGTCGGAGACGGTGAGGGTCCACTCCACGTACTGGTGCAGCGTGCTGAGGTTGGTGCGCACCAGGTCGAGCATGCCCCCCTGAAAGGCGTGCTCCATCGCCTCGTCGTACGCGTTGGCCGTCACCTCGTACGTGCCGGGGCCGAAGCCGTAGTCGGCCGGGTGGAACGTCTCGCCCGTGGCGCCGGGGACGAGCGTGTGGTCGACGAACCACTCGACCTTGATCACCTCGGGGTCGATCACGTCGACCCACAGCGGCTCGTCGGTGACGCTCGAGCCCGGCTTGAACGCGTCGAGCGGGTTGACGAATTCGTAGATCTTGAGGATGAACTGCTCGCGGCTCACGGCGTCGTAGTGCCGGGGGGGCTCGTTGTGGACGGTGCGCATCTTGCTGTCGAACGAGGGCCGATAGATGCCGGAGTCAAAATAGCGCCCCCCTTGTTGCGTGGTGATGTCGAGGGTGAAGCGGCGCGGGTCGTCGAAGCCGGCCCAGTGGGCCCACTTGGCGCCCGCGGGGTCGGTGGTGACGTTCACCTCGGTGGGCTCGGCGCCGGCGTACGGCGTGGCGTCGCCGCCGTACTCGTCGGCCAGGTCGACCCAAGAGTGCGCCATCTCGTGCATCCCCAGCTCGTACGAAAACGCGTTGGCGCCCGCGAAGGCGGCGGTCACGCCGCCGGAGCCGCCGTACTTGTTGCTGTTGACGCTCATCAGCTTCATGTCGGCCGTGATGCCCGTGCCGCCGAGTTCCGAGGTCCGCACCAGGTGGGCCAGCCCCTCGTCCAGCACCAGCAGGCGATCGTTGGGGTCGTCGGGGTCGTACGGGTCGCCGAGCGCCGTTTCGTACGAGGCGTGGAAGAACGTCTGACGGCTCACCGGCGGCGTGGCGTTCGGGATGTCCGCCCCCGACTGGGCGCTGTTGGTGACGATCTTGTGGATGTTGAAGAAGTTGGCGTAGCGCGGGAACGGGTCGCTGTACTCGCTGTCAAACATGTAGTCGACGAAGCCGTTGATGTGCGCGTCGTACGTGCCGGCCAGATGGTTCGCGGCCGTGTAGCCGTCGCCCAGGAAGACGATGTCAACACGGTTGCTCGACGGGCCGTTGTTGACGATGGTCGTCGGCGCGGCCCCGGCGGGGGGGCAGGCCGCGGCCAGCAGCAAGGCCGCCAACAGCATCGCGGCGACCACGCCGCGCCGCGCAAAGAAAGATCGTGCCTCGGCCATGGTGCGTCGACCGCTTTCGCGGCGCTCCTGTCGTCGGCGATGGCAATGAAAAGAGGCCGCCGGACGCCGTGGCGCCGCGACGGTTGCGGGCCTCAGGGTAACCTGCGGCGCCGTACGGGGTCAAATAAACGCGTCGGCAGCAGGTCGGGCGGGTTGTTCCCGGCATCGGTCCGCGCGGCCTAGGACGCCGGCGGCGCCTCGATCGCCCCCGCCGGCGATAGCCACCCCAAGAACTTTGCCGTCGTGGGGGTCGGCGACAGGATCAGCACGGCGCGGCAGCCGTCGGTCTCGTACGGGTCGCCCGTCAGGTTGCGGCGGGGGTTCTCCGCCGAGGTCTCGCCGACGCCGTCCACGTAGCCCATGCTGTCGAGGTGGCCCGTCCCCATCAGGTCTTCGATCACGTAGTCGCGGGCGTCGTCGATGTCTGGGTCGATGCGGTGGGTGGTGAGGTTCCAGGTGCGGTGGGTGAAGCGGACGCCGATATCGCGGCTCACCTGCCCCACCCACACCGGCTTGCCCCCAAACCGCAGCGGCGTGAGCCAGAGCCGCAGGTGGAGCCGTTCGTTGATGGTGCGGCGGGCCCGTTGCAGGGCGAAGTCTTGGCTGCGGCCGAACAAGAACAGCGGGCTCACCGGCGAGTAGCGGTAGTGGGAGCCCAGCAGGAACGCCTTGGCGGTCTTCCAGCAGGTGGCCAGGTTGATCGTCTCGGTCTCGTCCCAACGCTCGCCGAACGCGACCCGCAGCACTTCGAACTCGCCGATCACCACCAGGTTGGCCGGGTCGCCCTCGCGCGTCGCCAGCCGGTTCGAGGTGGCCCGCGGCTGCCCGCGGAGGTGGTCACGCAGGGTCGTGGCGTCGCAGTCGACCAGCGACGCATCGTCGAACAGCCCCTCGAACGGCCGGTGACGGTAATCGATCACCAGCCCGGGGACCGGCGCCGAGAAGACGAAGTCGCGCGTCTTTTCGGTGGCGTGCAGCCTGACGCGGACGATCTTGGTGCCGTCGTCCACCGATGTAAACATGAACCCGGAGACGCGGCTTCCGGCGGCCACGGCGCCCAGCGGGAAGGCGTGCTCACGGAAGTACGCGTCCATCCGCCGGTTGGCGCGGCGGGCGCCCAGCACTTTGAGCGGCAGCAGGAACAGCAAGGGGAAGAAGAACCACGCCATCGCCCCGAACCCCGCCAGCCGGCGGGCGATGGCGAAGTGGCTGATGATGGCCGCCTCGAGCGGCGGGTAGTAGTTGGGGTCGAGCTGCACGCGGTCGAAGAACAGCGGGCCGGCCGAGCCGTTGGCGATCTCCAACCACACGGGCTGGATGCCGTGTTTGCCCAGCGGGACGCCAAAGAAGCGGTCGCTCTCGCGGCTGCTGAGCACCGCGACCTTCACCTCAACCCCTTCTTGCTGCTGGGCCTGCGTCCGGTCGAGAAACGGACGGGCCTCCGGCTTGGGCTCGTACGGCACGCCAAACCGGCGGACGATGGGGAGACGGCTGAACCTCAACGGCGTATCCGCTTTACGGGGAGGGGTGGTGGGCGAACGCAGGCGCCATCATGCCCTGGGGGCGTCCCCCCGCCAAGCGGAACCGGGCCCGGACCCCTCAAAACGAAAGGGCCCGACGCAGAGCGCCGGGCCGTGGGGGAGAGGGATGGTAGGATTGCCGGAGTGTGGTCGCGCCGGACGGCGCCGGCCCGGGGCCCTAGTAACGCAGCCCGGTGTGGATGCCGACGCCGAACAGGCCGAGGTCGCCCAGGGAGTCGGACTCGCTGTCCCAGCGTTGGGCCTCCCAGAAGACGCCGCTTTCGAAGATGGCGCCCGAGGCGCACTGGTACTGATGCAGGGCCCCGAGCTGGAGCTCCCACACCTGCACCATCTCGTTCTTGATCTCGTACTGGACCGGCCCGTAGTAGTTGGAGTGGATGTCGAGGTTTCCGCACAGCAGCGAGGTGCGGCCCACGGCGAACAGAGACACGCCCGTCTCGGCCACCGGGCGGCGGCCCTCGATCGCGAGCGTCGGGCCGGCGCCCTCAAACTTGACCCCCGCGGTCTCGGAGTTCGACGCGGCGCCCAGCGCGGCGAACGGCACCGACTGGTTGGTGGACGCCACGCGTCCCCAGCGGACGCCGCCGGAGCCGAGGATGTTCCACCCCCCGGCGCAGCAGGCGCACCGCTGCGTGAGCTCGGTGTCGATGTAGTCGACGTCGAGGTTGATGCTGCCGTTCAGGGCGCTGGTCACGCCGCCGTTGTTCCACAGCCCGTCATAGCCCAGGTCGTTGTCAAACGTGAACCAGCGGACGCGGCCGCCGAAGCCGGTCTGATCTTCAAAGCCCAGGATCAACCGCAGGCTGAACTGCAGCGCGTCGTCGTACGAGCCATCTTCTTCGATCGCGTCGGGCGAGCCGTAGTAGTAGTTGTTGTCGAACCCCTGCGAGTTGACTTTCGCGTTGAGCAGCACGTACTGCACCTGGCAGTACGTTTCTGCGTTTGCGGGGGCGACAACAGCGGCGACCAGCGCAGCGAGGGCTGCGCGTTTAAAGACGTGGTTCATCGGCGAGACTCCATTCGGGGAGAAGAGGCCATTCCATGGCGACGGGCGGGGATCCGGACGCGGCGGTTGTGGACCGCTTGGGCCGGCGTGGTACGATTTGCTTCGGTACGCGGCCGCGCCGTCGATCAGTCCGCGGCGTTGCGGCGTCGCGCACGAAACATGCCGCACAACCCCACCCCCCCAAGAGGGCCGACGTGGCGCCCCCGATCCCCGCCTACTGCCGACCGGCCGCCTTCGGCGCGTTCCACCGGGCGCTGGCCGATCGGGACGCGCCGCTGGGGCTGTTCCGCGCGGCCGCGGCGATCAGCCTGCACGCCATCCCCGAGGCCGACGTGCACGGCGCCTCGGCCGCGGTGGAGGGGATCGCCCACACGGTGCAAACCCGCGCCCGCTCGGGCTCGGCCGACGGCCGGCTCGCCCACCTGCACGACGTGCTGTTCGAGGTGATCGGGCTCCGCGGCGCCGAAGAAGACTACTACAACCCCGCCAACAGCTACCTGCCGGTGGTGCTCTCTGCGCGGCGGGGCATCCCCATCGCGCTCTCGCTGATCTACCGCACCGCGGCCTGCCTGGTGGGGCTCAACGCGGTCGGCGTCAACGCCCCCGGGCACTTCTTGGCGGGCGTCGACCTGCCGAACAAGAAGCGGATGTACGTCGACCCCTTCTACGGCGGCGCCCTGCTGGACGAGGGCGAGGTCTTCCAACGCATCACCGCCACAACCGGCCAGCCGATCCCCCCCTCACCAGAACTGCTGAGGACCGCGACCCCCGATCAGTGGTTGAGCCGGATGCTGATGAACCTGCAAGCGGTCTTCGCCCAGACGGGCGCCGAGCGCGACCTGTACGCGATGCAGGAGCTGCATGCGCTGCTAGAAACGCACTAGACTCCCGAGCGAGCCGGGGCGTCCCCGCCCCCGGAGCATCGGTGAGCGGGTAGCTAGTGGCTGCTGTTTCTCTAACGCTCCGGGGCCGGGGACGCCCCGGCTCGCTCGAGGTTTCGTTTACACTGGATGACATGCCCAAGACCCAGCTTTCCATCGCTCTGCTGCTCGCCGCCGCGTGCCTCCCCTGCCCCGCCGGCGTGGTGGTCGTCGCCAACCGCACCCCCGCCGCGCTCACGCTGGGGGTCTCGGTCGACCTCAAGCCCCCCAGCGACCTGACCCTCGCCCCCGGCGACGTGAAGCCCATCTTTGGCGATGGGCCGGTGCGGGTGACCATCGGCGACGCGCCCCGCATCTACACGCTGAAGCCTGACACCCCCTACTTCATCGGCCAGGCCGCCGGCGCCGCGCCTTCGCTGCACGAGATCGGGCTCCCCGGCGACGACCAGCCGCGCATCGATCGACCGCTGCCCGGAGACGACCGCCCCGCCAAGCCGCTGACGATCCCCGTGGTGATCCTGGTCGATGACGAAGAAGCGACCCAGCCCGCGGTCTGGCAGGCCAGGTTCCGCCGGCGGGTCGAGGCCGCCTCCGACATCATCGAGCGCCACTCGGGGGTCCGCTTCGAGGTGGTCGGGTACGGCCAGTGGAACTCCGACAACAACGTCCGCGACTTCACCGACTCGCTCCGGGAGTTCGAGAAGGAGGTCGACCCCAAGCCGGCGCGGATCGCGATCGGGTTCACCAGCCAGTACGAGGCGGTGACCGGACGCACCCACCTGGGAGGGACCCGCGGCGCGCTCCAGCGGCACCTGCTGATGCGCGAATGGGGGCAGCACCTCAGCGAACGCGAACGCACAGAGCTGCTGGTGCACGAGCTGGGGCACTTCCTCGGCGCCACCCACAGCCCCGAGCAAGACACCGTGATGCGGCCCGTGCTGGGAGACCGGCAGAGCCGGATGCGCGACTTCGTGGTGCGGTTCGACCCGCTCAACGCGCTGGTGATCTCGATCGTGGGCGAAGAGATGCGGCGGCGAGGGATCGACAGCCTGGCGGCGCTCTCGCCCGGCGCCAGGCAGCGCATCGGGCAGGTCTACCAAGCGATCGGGCTGGTTTTCCCGGAAGACCCCACCGTCAAGCGGCTGGCAGAGATGGGCACGCCAAAGACCGCGGGCCAGAGGCCCAACAAGCCCTTCGAGGCGGTCTTTGCCGCGATGCTGCGAGCCGCGGCCGCCAATCAACAACAGCCCATGCCCGCCAAGGACGACGCCCTCGCCGAGCTGCTGGTGCAGAGCGCCGCCACGGCCGCCGCGCCCCTGGGCGTGGACGGGCCGAAGGCGTTCCTCACGGCCGTGGGGCTGGGGCTGGGAGACGCCAAGCTGGTGGCCCGCCTCCCCGCGGCGATGGGGGGGAGAGAACTCGGCCGCGCTCAACTGCTGGGCGAGCCGACCCTCGCGGGCCGGCGCGACCTGGCGCAGCACTTCTTTGTCTCCGCGATGGTCGTCGCCAACGCCGGCGCCACGGCCGCCAATGCGGCGGGGCTGGCCAAGGAACAGTCCGACAGCAACGGCGGCAGCGGGTTCAGCTTTGTCGACCTGGCCGCGGACCGCGCGGGGGTCCGCTTCGCCGAGGCGGTCCTCTCGGGGCGCCTCCCCCTGGCCCGGGTCGCCGGCGGGTTCCGCGCCGGCATGTTCATGCCGGACACCACCGGGCTGGCAGAGGGGCTCCAGGCCGAGGCGTTTGAGGAGCAGTTCGGCGGGGTGGACGACGAGCGCTTCCGCGCGGCCCAGCAAGACATCGAAGCACGGATCAACAAGCTCCCCCCCTACTGGGGCGGGTAACCAGCAGCAGCCGCCACGCGTCCCCCCCAATAGCCGACGGGCTCCGCCCCGTCGGGGTGGCTCGATAGCCGCGGACTTCTGTGCTCCCCCACGCTCCCCCACGCTCACCGACGGGGCGGAGCCCGTCGGCTAGGGGCGATACAGTCCGCTGCGGGGGGGCGCCCCGCTTTGGACCTTTGCTGCTCTTCTTATCCTACCCCCCGCTTCTGCGCGAGGCGATTTTTACCAGGTTTTCGGCCGCGTAACCCGCCTTGACCCCCCCGCCCCGGTTTTCTATCGTTCGCCGCCGGTTCCGCAACAGGAGCGGTCGATGCACGCCGACGCGCAAGGAGGCGCCGTGGCAGTCGATACTCAACAAATCATTTCTGATCAGCCCAGGTTCCTCATCGCCCGCATGAGCGCGATCGGGGACACCATCCTCACGCTGCCCGTAGCGTGCGCACTGCGCGACCACTACCCAGACGCGTACATCGCCTGGGCGGTCGAACGCGGGGCCGCTACCGCCGTGCTGGGGCACGACGCCATCGACGATGTCGTTGTGCTGCCGCGAGGCTGGTACGTCTCGCCTACCGGCATCGCCTCCGCGCGCTCGCGGCTGCGCGCCCTGGAGGTCGACGTCGCCATCGATTGCCAGAGCGTCAGCAAAACGGCCATGGCCTGCTGGCTCTCCGGCGCCAAGACGCGGCTCGGGTGCCGGGGCAAGTACGGCGCAGAGCTGAGCCCCTGGCTCAACAACCTGCTGATCGAACCGGAGCAGCCGCACCTGACCGACCGCTCGTTGGAGCTGCTCGCCCCGCTGGGGATCGAGTCGCCCCGCATCGACTGGCGTTACCCGCTGGAGGACCAGTCGCTCGACCGCATGGCTGAGCTGGTGCAGCAAGAGGGCCTCGAACGGGGCTACGCCGTGATCAACCCCGGGGCGACCTGGGACTCCAAGCTGTGGGAGTGCGACCGGTTTGCGGACGTCGCCCGCCGGCTGGGCGTCGAGCAGGGGCTCACGTCGCTGGTCGTTTGGGGCAACCCACGCGAACGCGACTGGGCCGAGGCCATCGTCGTCGGCTCCGGCGGCCAGGCGCGGATGGCCCCGCGCACCTCGCTGGCGGAACTGGCCGCGCTGCTCATGGGCGCGCGCCTCGTCATCAGCCCCGACACCGGGCCGCTGCACATGGCCGTGGCGGTCGGCGCCCCCTGCATCGGGCTGTACGGCGCCACGCGTCTAGAAGACTGTGGCCCCTACGGCGCGACGAACATCGGGCTGCAGAACGCCTACGAGGAGGGCTCTCGCAAGCACCGCCGCCGGGCCGACAACTCGGCGATGCGCGAGATCTTCGCCGACGACGTGTACGACGCCTGCCTCGCACTGCTAGGACGCTCGGCAAGAAGGGCCGCCTAGCTTGTAGGGCGCCCGCAGGGCGCCATGCTCCCCCACACCATGGTGCACTGCGTGCACCCTACACGATCGGAACCCCCACATGTCGCTGCTCAATCTCGACGCCTTCCGCGCCGCCCCGCTCACCACCGAACCCTTCCCCTACATGATCCTGCCGGGCTTCGTCCGCAGCGACGCGGTGGACGCCCTGCACCGCGACTACCCCCGGCTGGCGCTCGGCGGCAGCTTCCCGCTGGCCTCGGTGAGCGGCGGGCCGATGTTCGACCAGATGGCCCAAGAGCTGCGCGGCGAACGGGTGCGGGCCGCGTTCGCCGAGAAATTCGGCGTCGACCTGGCCGACCGTCCGACCACGCTCACCGTCCGCGGCCGCTGCCGCAAGAAGGACGGCAAGGTGCACACCGACAGCCGCAGCAAGCTGATCACCGTGCTGGTGTACATGAACGGCCCGTGGGAGGCCCCCGGGGGCCGGCTGCGGCTGTTGAAGTCGAACAACATCAACGACGTGATCTGCGAAGCCCCCCCGGAACAGGGGACGCTGGTCGCATTCCGCAACGACACGAACGCCTGGCACGGCCACCTGCCGTTCGAGGGAGAACGCCGCGCCCTGCAGCTCAACTGGGTGAAAGACGAGGCGGCCGTGCTCAAGAGCGAGCGCCGCCACGGCTGGAGCGCGTGGCTGAAGCGTTTCCGCAGCGCGCGTCAAGCAGCGTAGCGCCACTACTTCCACCGTCATTCGCAAGCCAATAGCCGACGGGCGCCGCCCCGTCGGCTATTTTTCGATATCCCCCATTTCCCTGCTTTTCTGCTTCCCCGCGTCGCGTCAGTCTTCGTCGCCCCCGCGCCCATTGACCCGCCCCCCGCCCGCAGCGGATCATTCGTCCTTCCGACGAACCCCAGCAGGCTAGCGAGGAGCGAACGACGTGGCCCCAGAAAAGCAAAATGACAAACAAGCAGAACTGTGCGATTTCGGCCTGATCGGCCTGGCCGTGATGGGCGAGAACCTCGCCCTGAACATCGAGAGCCGCGGCTACAGCGTGGCGGTCTACAACCGCACCACCAGCGTGATGGAAAACTTCATGGCGGGCCGAGCGGCCGGCAAGAAGTTCATCGGCTGCACCTCGCCCAAAGCGCTGGTCGCCAGCCTCGCCAAGCCGCGCAAGATCATGATGATGGTCAAGGCCGGGGCCCCGGTCGACGCCGTAATCGACGAGGTCACGCCGCTGCTCGATAAGGGCGACATCCTCATCGACGGGGGCAACTCCTACTACGTCGACACCGAGCGCCGCACGACCGAGCTTACCGAAAAGGGGATCCACTACATCGGCGCCGGGGTGAGCGGCGGCGAAGAGGGCGCCCTCAAGGGCCCCAGCATCATGCCCGGCGGCGACAAGAGCGCCTGGCCCGCCGTGAAGCCCATCTTCCAGGCGATCGCCGCCAAGGTCGGCCCCAACAACGACATCCCCTGCTGCGAGTGGGTCGGCCCCCGCGGCGCCGGGCACTACGTCAAGATGGTGCACAACGGCATCGAGTACGGCGACATGCAGCTTATCTGCGAGGCCTACTTCTTGATGACCGAGGCGCTCGGCCTCACCAACGACGAGCTGTACGACGTGTTCGCCGACTGGAACACGGGCGAGCTGGACAGCTACCTGATCGAGATCACCCGCGACATTTTTAGCGTCAAAGAAGGGGGCGACTACCTCGTCGATAAGGTGCTCGACCGCGCCGGCGCCAAAGGCACGGGTAAGTGGATGAGCCAACTGGCGCTCGACCTGGGGGTCCCCAGCACGCTGGTCACCGAAGCGGTGTACGCCCGCAGCCTCAGCGCGCTCAAGGAAGAACGCGTCCGCGCCAGCAAGCTACTCAAGGGCCCGCACGGCGACCACCTGAACGGCAAGAAATACGAGGGAGACAAGCAGGCGTTCATCACGCAGATCCGCGACGCGCTGTACGCCTCAAAGATCGTCAGCTACGCCCAGGGCTTCGTGCAGCTCCGCGCCGCCGCCGCCGAGCACGACTGGCCGCTGAACTACGGCGACTGCGCCATGCTGTGGCGTGGCGGCTGCATCATCCGCGCGGTGTTCCTGGACCGCATCAAGGAAGCGTTCGACAAGGACCCGAAGCTCGACAACCTGCTGCTGGCCCCCTACTTCGCCTCGGCGGTCGACAAGGCCCAAGACGGCTGGCGCCACGTCGTGGCCACCTCCGCCACGCTAGGCATCCCGGTGCCGGCCTTCGCCACCGCGCTAGCCTACTACGACGGCTACCGCCGAGCCCGCCTGCCGGCCAACCTGCTGCAGGCCCAGCGCGACTACTTCGGCGCCCACACGTACGAGCGGGTGGATAAGCCGGCGGGCGAGATGTTTCATACGGAGTGGTTGGATTTGCGGAAGTCGCCCGCGGTGTGACGCGCGGGGGAACCGCCGAGGACGCCACGCCGTTTGGCGAACCACCTTAGGAACCAGGATCGCTCACGGATGTCACTCAACTTCGAAATTGCAAAGCCGTTCTCGCTCAGAGCTCATCCCAATCTGAGCGAGGGCTGGCTGCAACAGCAGATCCGTGACGAACCGTCCATTCTGGGATTGGGAAATGTGGTCGTGATCGCTGTTGAGAAGCGGCAGTCGAACGCTGGAAGACTTGACCTGCTTCTTCACGATGAGCAACTTGGGCGACGTTATGAAGTCGAGTTGATGCTCGGCGCGACGGACGCCAGCCATATCGTACGCACGATCGAGTACTGGGACATCGAACGCCGTAGATATCCGGCCTACAACCACGTCGCAGTACTCGTCGCTGAGGACGTAACCTCACGCTTCCTGAACGTCCTTTCACTTCTGGCCGGCAATATTCCGCTAATCGCTATCAAGCTTACGGCGGTCCAAGTAGAGGATCGTGTTCTGCTTCATTTCGTGAAGGTGCTGGACCAAACAGAGCTTCGCGAAGACGATGCGTACGAGGGGGGGTTGATCGAAGGAACTGCGGATGTCGATCGATCGACCTGGGAAGGCCGCGTTGGCCCAAAGATGCTCTCGCTCTGCGATGCTGTTTTGGAGATGGCAGTCGCATGCACAGGCACTAGTCTTGAACTGAAGTACAAGAAGGCGTACATCGCTATCTCTCGCCCAGGCGGGTTTTTTAATCTGGTAATCCTTTTCCCGAAGTTGAACCTGGTCGCGGTAGAGTTTCCGATCGACGAGCCAGAAGTCTGGATAGGCAAGCTCGCGGATGATGGCATCGATGTTCGTGCGCGGCGAGGGAATCGAATCATCATAAATCTAGGTCCGAAAGACCTAGAACTGCACGCTCAGTCGGTCCGAAGCGTCCTTCAACATGCACTGGCGCAAGCGTCAGAAGATGCGGATTAAAGTCGAGAACTCTTTGGCGCTCTTGGCGTCCTTGGCGGTTCCCTGATCAACGAAAGCCCCCACAAACCATGCCCACCTTCGTCATCTTCGGCGCCTCTGGCGACCTCACCAGCCGCAAACTGATCCCGGCGCTCTACAACCTGCACCGCCGCGGGCGGTTGCCGGAGGGTACGCGCGTGGTGGGGTTCTCACGCACGCCGTACGAGCACGACGCCTGGCGGGCGGAGCTGGCCGAAAGCACCCAGAAGTTTGTGGGCGAGAAGTTCGACAAGGGGGTGTGGGGTGAGTTCGCGAAGAACGTCTACTACCACGCCGGCGATATCGGTCAGGGAGAAGACTTTGCCGGGCTCGACACGTTCTTGAAAGAGCTAGAAGGGGACGCCAGCCGCGAGCGGGTCTATTACCTCTCCACCGCGCCGCGGTTCTACGGCCCCGCCGTTGAGCAGCTCGGCAAGAACGGCATGGCGGACCAATCCAGCGGCGCCCGGCGGGTGGTGATCGAGAAGCCGTTCGGCACCGATCTGGCTTCCGCGAACAAGCTCAACGAGGTCGTCCACCAGTCGTTCGACGAGAGCCAGGTCTACCGCATCGACCACTACCTGGGCAAAGAGACCGTGCAGAACCTGATGGTGCTGCGGTTCGCCAACGCCATCTTCGAGCCCATCTGGAACCGCAACTACATCGACCACGTGCAAATCACCGTCGCCGAGGAGGTCGAGATCGGCTCGCGGGCCGGCTACTACGACACGGCCGGCATCGTGCGAGACATGTTCCAGAACCACATCCTGCAACTGCTGTCGATCACCGCCATGGAGGCGCCGGTCAAATACGCGGCCGACCCCGTGCGCGACGAGAAGGTCAAGGTGTTGCAGGCGGTCCGCTGCCTCACGCCAGACGACGTGAAGCGCGACACCGTCCGCGGCCAGTACCGCGGCTACACGGCCGAAGAAGGGGTGGAGGCCCGCAGCCGCACCGCCACGTTCGCGGCCATCAAGCTGTCGATCGACAACTGGCGTTGGCAGGGGGTGCCGTTCTACCTGCGCAGCGGCAAGGCGATGAGCTGCCGCAGCTCGCAGATCGTCATCCAGTTCCGCCAGCCGCCGCACATGCTGTTCGACACGGGGCCGCGGAGCGTGAACGAATCGAACCGGCTGGTGGTGCAGGTGCAGCCGGCCGAGGGGATCCAGATGCACTTCCAGACCAAGGTGCCCGACGCGGGCATGAGGATGCGGCAGACCGACCTCGACTTCCGCTTCGGCCGCGAGTTCAAGGGCTCGATGCCCGAGGCGTACGAGCGTCTGCTGCTAGACGCCCTGGAGGGAGACGCCAGCCTGTTCGCGCGTGCCGACGAGGTCGAAGCCGCTTGGAGCATCTGCGACCCGATCCTCGCGGCCTGGGCCAAGTACGACCGCCCAACGCTCTACCCCTACGACCCCGGCTTGTGGGGGCCGGAAGAATCGACCGAGTGGATGCAGGGGCATGGGCGCGAGTGGTTCGATACGTGCCCGGTACTACGGTAGCCCGTTGCCCGTGGTCCGTTGCCAGTGGGAAGCGCAAAGCGATTCACCAACACTAGCACAACGGCGGGTGGCTGGGGTCGTAGGCGTTAGCCGAAGCCCCCAGCGGACGCTGAGGAATTGTGATATGGGATAGAGCCACTGCTGGGGGCTCCGCCTATCGGCTCCGACCCCAGCCACCCGTCACCCGTCGCTGAAAGCTCCTAACAATGTTCACCGGACTCGTCCAAGCACTCGCCGAAGTCGTCGCCATCGTCCCCGAGGGGCCGGGCGTGCGTCTGGTGATCGACTGCACGGCGCTGGCCGCACGAGCGCAGCTCGGCGCGAGCATCGCCATCAACGGCTGCTGCCTGACGGTGGTAGAGATCGACGGCGACCGACTGGCGTTTCAGGCGGGGTCGGAAACCCTCTCGCGGACCAACCTGGGGGAGCTCGCGCCCGGCGGCCGGGTAAACCTAGAGCCCTCGCTGCGGGTGGGCGACGAGATGGGGGGGCACTACGTCTCGGGGCACATCGACGCGGTGGGCGTCGTGGACGAGCGAACCGACGACGCCGACTGGTCCACCTTCTGGTTCCGGGTCCCTCCCGCCCTGACCCGCCAGATGGCCAGCAAGGGCTCCGCGGCGGTCGACGGCGTCAGCCTGACGCTGGTGGATGTCGAGCCGGAGCGGTTCAGCGTGGCGCTAATCCCCCACACCCTGGCCGCAACCACGCTGGGGGGCCGGCGGGTGGGGGACCGGGTGAATGTGGAGACCGATTTATTGGCGAAGTATGTCGCGAGGCAGCTAGATGATAGAGGGTAGATGATAGATGATAGGAAGGACGGCTCGATGGCGCCTGCAATCAGGTGCATCCGGCCGATACGATGTCCCTTTCCCGTCCCTAGCATCTAACCTCTATCATCTATCATCTCCCCCTCCCCGCCCCCCCCCAGCCGCCAAACCAAGTCCTACCTGATGTCCAAGCTGCGCGAGATCGGCGTGAAGCCGGCGTCGCGGCACGGGCAGAACTTCCTGATCGACCTCAACCTGGTGCGCCTGATCGTTAGCTCGGCGGAGCTGGGCCCGCGGGACGTGGTGCTGGAGGTGGGCACCGGCACCGGGGCGCTCACCGAGATGATGGCGCCCCAGGTCGGCGCGGTGGTGACGGTCGAGATCGACAAGCACCTGTACGAGCTGGCCAGCGAAGAGCTGATCGACTTCGACAACGTCACGATGCTGCAGTGCGACGCGCTGAAGAACAAGAACCGCTTCAACCCGCTGGTGATGGACGCGGTCGGCGAGGCGCTCGCCCGCGTGCCGAACAGCCAACTCAAGCTGGTGGCGAACCTGCCGTACAGCGTCGCCACGCCGATCATTTCCAACCTGCTGCTGTGCGAGCACACGCCGCACATGATGGTGGCCACCATCCAGAAGGAGCTGGCCGACCGCATCGTCGCCGACCCTTGGAGCAAGGACTACGGCGCCCTGAGCGTGTGGATGCAGGCCCAGTGCGCCACCGAGCTGGTCCGCGAGATGAGCCCCAAGGTCTTCTGGCCTCAGCCCAAAGTAACGTCGGCCATCATCAAGTGCACGGTCTCCCCCGAGCACCGCGACGCGATCCCCGACCTGCGGTACTTCCACCAGTTCACCAAGAGCATCTTCTTGCACCGCCGCAAGTTCCTCCGCGCCAACCTGGTGGCGGCGATGAAGCGCGAGCTCACCAAAGAGCAGGTCGACGAGATCATCGGCCGCATGGGCTTCGCCGACGACGCCCGCACCGAGCAGATCGACGTGCCGACGCTGCTGGCCTTCTGCGAAGAGGTGCGGAAAGTGGCGCCCGACTGGAAGCTGTAGACGGAAGGGGAACCGCCAAGACGCCACGAGCGCCAAGCACGCCACGACGGACGGACGGGGAACCGCCAAGAGCGCCAAGGACGGAAGTTAGACAGGATTTTCTGGATTGACAGGAGAGGAGGTGTTAAGGCTAGCGACGGAATTATCTCTCTCCCGTTTATCCCCGTTCTTCTTGTCAATCCTGTTGATTTCTGCGTAGCCTTGGCGCTCTTGGCGTCCTTGGCGGTTCCCCCTCCTTCGTGGCGTGCTTGGCGCTCGTGGCGTCTTGGCGGTTCCGTCCTTTCTGAGCCGCCGGAATCGGCTACAATCGGCGGCTCGGGAGCACCAGGCAGGACCCAGCACCATGCAATTCATTGAAATGACCGGCGTCACCCTCGATCGCATCTTGGTCGAGGACGAGCTGCACCACGAAGACCTGAACGCGGCCGGGGTGAACCCCGACACGATCGTGCGGGTCAACCCACAGGGCGACATCGAGGTCCGACGCCAGGCCGGCTGGGACGTGGTCGGCGGCCTGCTGGGCGAGTTCGAAGAACGCGTCCGCCACGAAACAGGCCTCGACTGGGCCTAGCAGAAACCTGGGCCTGACGCCTTGTTTGCCCACGAATCTCGCGAATGAAGCGAATAAGCGGGCGCGGCGATTGCCGCACTTTCAGTCTCGTCGGACTTTGAGTTCTGCGACAAACTAGTACTCGATCTACGCTTGCTTAAAGCGTTCTCCTGATTCGCTTCATTCGTTCAATTCGTGGGCAAAAACGTGGCTCGAAAAGCTTCCATCGAACGAACTACCCGCGAAACCAGCATCCGCTTAGAGCTAGCGCTCGACGGCTCGGGCGCCGCGACCATCGGCACCGGCGTGGGCTTCCTCGACCATATGCTTGAGCTGTTCGCCAAGCACGCCGCGGTCGACCTGAAGGTCGAGGCGACCGGCGACCTCAACGTAGACGCCCACCACACCACCGAGGACGTCGGCATCTGCCTCGGGCAGGCCCTGCGGCAGGCCCTCGGCGATAAGGCCGGCATCCGCCGCTACGGCGACTGCACGCTGCCGATGGACGAGACGCTGGTGACCGCCGCGATCGACCTCTCGGGCCGCGACTACCTGGTCTGGCGGGCGCCGTTTAGCGCCGCCAAGATCGGCGAGTTCGACACGGAGCTGGTCGAGGACTTCTGGCAGGCGTTCGCCTCGAACGCGCAGTGCAACCTGCACGTCGTGCTGCACCACGGCCGCAACAACCACCACATCGCCGAGGCCGCCTTCAAGGCGTGCGCCCGGGCGCTGCGGATGGCGGTCGAGCCCGACGGCCGGCTCACCGGCGTCCCGAGCACCAAGGGCGCGCTCTAAGACGGGTTAACCACGGAGCCACAGAGGACGCAGAGACGAAAGGAGAAGAAACCGCCGATGGACGCGGATGAACGCCGATAAGAACGAGTCTCTCGCTATCGGCGTTCATCCGCGTCCATCGGCGGTTCCAAATATCGATTGCTCGTCTCTCTTGCGTCTCTGTGCTCTCTGTGGCTCTGTGGTGAACCGTCGTGATCTCGGATCACTCGCCGAATTCTTCCTCATAGTCCGCCATCGCGGCGCGGATCACCTCGTGGGCCCGGTCGCGGCCGTAGGCGTGGTCGATCTTCACCTCGACCGCTTCCTCGGGCGTCAGCGCCTTGTAGGTGCTGAAGTAGTGCCGCAGCCGGTCGACCAGCACCTTGGGGAGCTCGGAGACGTCGCTCACCGAATTCCACATCGCGTCGCTCTCGAGCACCGCGATGATCTTGTCGTCCGCCTCGCCGTCGTCCAGCATCGGCAAACCCCCCACCACGCGGGCCTTGAGCAGGATCTCTGAGTTGTTGATCGGCCGCTCGCTAATCACGCAGATGTCTAACGGGTCGCCGTCGCCCGAGCGGCTCTCGGGCATGAGGGCCTGCACACGCTTGCCGCAGAACGTCTTGGGGACGAACCCGTACAGCGTCGGCGGGAAACTCGACGTGCGGTTGGGCCGGTCGACACGCAGGTAGCCGGTCTTCTTGTCGAGCTCGTACTTCACGCGGTCGAACGGCGTGAGCTCGATGTAGGCCTGCACGATGTTCGGCGGGTCGGGGCCGACGTCCAAACCGTGCCAGGGGTGCGGGCGCCAGCGGAAAAACGGCTGCGGGAAACTCATGGGATGGCGCCGGGGTGAAGGGAGAACTGACTCTTGTTCGCAAGACAGGCCGAAGGCCGATCCGTTATCCCCCTCCCCCTTCAGGGGGAGGGGAGAACGCGCTGTGTTACGACGTTGATTCCTCTTCGTTCACATAAGTCTCCAAGAAGCGGGTGAGCTTCTGGAAGTCGCTGTCGGGCTCGATGTAGCGGACCACGGTCACCAGTGTTTCGGGGTCGACCAGCTCTTCGAACGGCACATAGATCAGCTTGAGCTGACCTTCCACCGACACCATCACCCCGTTCAGCCTGTTCTCCACCAGCGCGCGGTAGGCGCCTACGCCGAGCTGGCTGCCGAGCATCACGTCGAACGCGTGCGGCGGCGCGCAGCGGGCCTCGTAGCCGATCTGCAGCGGGGTGAGCTTCTTCTTCTTACCTGTGGTCTTGGCGTAGCTCTCGCCGATCAATCGCGCGAACAGCTCGTGCAGGTTGATCTGCGAGATGTTGATGTGCCCGTGGTCGTCGCGGGCCACCCCCTCGACGTACTTGTAGGGGAGCAGCTCCGCGAGCCCCTCGGCCACCACGATCACGCCGTGCTCGCGGCCCTCGCGTTCGCGGGTGGTCATCGTCAGCACGATCCGGCGGATCACCTCGTCGAGGTTCATCACGCGCCGGGTGCGGGTCTCGCCCGTCGCGGCGTCGGTGTACTCTTCCTGCATCTCGAACTTGCCGCGGATGTCCTCAACGCTGATCACCAGGCTCGCCTCGCCTGCGATGGCCACGCCGTACGCCAGCCAGCCGGCGCTGCGGCCCATGCTCTCGGCGACAAAGTAGCTGCGGTTGGCCTCCGCGTCGGCCATCAGGTTGCGGACCTCGCGGGCGAGGAAGTCGACGGCCGTGAAGTAGCCGAAGGTGAAGTCGATGCCGCGGTAGTCGTTGTCGATCGTCTTGGGCAGGTGCACCACCGGGATGCGGTGGGCGCCCACGGGCAGGCGGTCCTGGAACATCTTGAACTTGTTGGCGGTCTTGAGCGTGTCGTCGCCGCCGATGGACACCAGCGCATCGACCCCCAGCGAACGCAGCCCGTCGTACACCGCCTGCAGCGCGGCCACGCGCTCCGGCTCGTTCAGGTGCGAGGGGTGGGAGACGTTCTTGCCGGGGTTGGCCCGGGCGGTGCCGATCATGATGCCCGCGGAGTTGCGGGCCCGGCTCAGCATGCCGTGGTTGAACACCACGTAGTCGCGGCCCTCTTCCAGCGGCTTGCCCTCTTGAAAGTCAATGAGCGACGAGTAGCCGTGCTTGATGCCGACCACCTCGATGTCGTTCCGCATGAACGACACCGCGGCCGAGGAGATCACCGCGTTGGCGCCCGGCGCGGGGCCGCCGGCGAACAGGATGGCGACACGGCGGAAGTTGTGCTCGTAACGACGGGGGCGGCTCAGGCTGTTGGGCATAGTCACGCAGGGGCGAGTGGCGGCGGGGGGCCAAAGGGGGGGGGGAATGAGAAAGTATTCTAATTGGGGCCGCCAGGGGCGCTTAGGCCCCCCCCAGGCGAGCCGACGGCGTCAGCCGCCGGAGCTTTCAGCGGTCAGCGCTCAGCAGCCAGGGGTCAATCGACAGCATTTTCCCTCGGCGTCGTTCGTTCTAGCGGAACGCTAAAAGCTGACCGCTGAAAGCTAGAAGCCCCCGGCGGCGGACGCCGACGGCTCGCTTTTTGGGCAAAAGTTGACCGCTCGGGCGCCCGCGAGTTACGCTGTCGCTCGTCCGGCGCCCGCTCCTCCAGAGGATCTCACGATGACTTCGCTCGCCCGCTTGCTTACTGTCCGCCTGGTTACCGCCGTGGCGGTGCTGCTTGGTCCGATGGCCATGGCGCGGGCTCAGGAGTCCGCGGGCGGCAGCGTTACTGGCGTCGAGACCCGTTTCGTGACGCCGATGACGGTCGCCTTCGCCCAGTTGCGGCCCGCCCAGGTGATGGCGGCGCCCATCGCCCAGATGCTGCCCATCGAGGTCGCCGAGGCGGCCGGGCAGAAGTTCCTGGGGATCGACCCGAAAGACATCCGGCTGGTGACGGTGGTGGTCGAGGCGCCCCCCGGCCCCGCGCCCCCCAACTACGGCGTCATCTTCGAGCTCGAGAACCCCTTCAGCCCAGCGAAGTTCGCCCCGGAGCTGATCGGGCACACCGAGCGCGCCAAGCTGGGGGAGCGGACCTACCTCAAGAGCCGCGACCCCAACCTGCCGAGCCTCTACCCGATCGACACCAAGACGCTGCTGGTCGGCTCCGAGGGGATGGTCAAGAAGCTCGCCAAGGGGGAACAAGCAGCCGAGGGCTCGTTTGTTGACGACCTCAAGGCGCACGGCGGCGCGGACGACTTCTTTTTGGCGCTCGACCTGCAAGCGCTGCGGCCGTTTGTGCAGATGGGGGTCGGCGCCGGCGGGCAGCAGGTGCCGCCCCAGTACCGCAAGTACCTGCAGATCCCGATGCTGCTCCGCGGCGCCGAGGCCAGCCTGAACCTCAGCAGCGGCCGCGTTAGCGGCCTGGTGGTGCGGGCCGACGACGCGTCTTCGGCAGAGGAGGTCGAGAAGCTGGTGGCCGACGGGATCGCCGAGGCCCGGGCCCAGGCCGAGGCGCCGGCTCAGATGCTGCTGGCCAGCGACGACCCCATCCAGCAGGCGTTTGGCAAGTACTCGCTGCGGATGAACAAGCAGTTTTATGATGGGCTGTCGCTCACCGCCGATGGCGACACCATGACCTTGATCTCGGGCAATCTGGCCGCCGGTGAACTGGGCGATGCGAACGCCTCGGCGCTGATGCAGCAGCAGCTAGTGATTGTCGCGGTGATCGGGATCCTGATCGCGCTGTTGCTGCCGGCAGTGCAGGCGGCCCGCGAAGCGGCCCGGAGATCGCAATCTACGAACAACATGAAGCAACTAATGCTCGCCCTGCACAACTACCACGACGTACACAACGGATTTCCGCCGGCGGCCATCTTCTCGGACGACGGCGAACCCCTGTTGAGCTGGCGGGTAGCGATTCTGCCCTTTGTCGAAGAGCAGGCGTTGTACGAGCAGTTCCACCTCGACGAGCCGTGGGACAGCGAGCACAACAAGCAGCTCATCCCGCTGATGCCACAAACGTTTCTGGACCCGAGCTCGGTGCTATCCCCCGAAGAAGGTCGGTCGTGCTATGCCGCGGTCACGGGCGAAGGCTATCTGATGAGCGGCGGAGCCGATGGAACCGGGATGCGCAACATTACGGACGGGACATCCAATACCGTCGCGCTGGTAGAAGTAAGCGACGAGGCTGCCCCGGTGTGGACCCAGCCCGGGGACTGGACCCCCGACGAAGACGACCCGCTGGCAGGGCTGGGGAGCCGCCACCCGCAGGGCTTCATCGTTGGGTTCTGTGACGGGTCCGTCCACTTCATGTCGCAGGACATCGACCTCGATACGTGGCTGGCGCTGCTCACCATCGGCGGCGGCGAGGTGGTGCAGGTCCCGTGACCGACGCCCCCGTACGCGTCGCCTGCGTCGGCGCCAGCCTGACGTTCGGCCTGGGGCTCCCGAACCGCCGCGAGCAGTGCTACCCGGCCGTGATGGCCCGGCTGCTGGAACAATTCCATCGTGGCGGCTACAACGTCCGCAACTTCGGCTACGCCGGCGCTGCGGCGATGCGCGCCAGCCACGAGCCGTACTGGAAGACGGTGTCGTACGCCTCGGCCACGCGGTTCGCGCCGCAGCTCACGCTGCTGTGCCTGGGGACGAACGACGCCCAGGTGGTAAACGCCGACAAGCTGGGGGAGTTTGAGGCAGATTTGGCGGCCCTGGCCGAGCATTTCGCGGGGCTGACCGACGGCGGGGCCGTGCTGCTGGCGACCCCACCGCCGGTGTTCGAGCCGCTGCCCCAGATCGACATCGCGGCCCTCGACCAAGCGGTCCGCCCCGGCGTCCGGCGGGTCGCGGAGCGGCTGGGCGTGGGGCTGCTCGACTTCTACGGGCCCCTACGCGACAGGCCGGAGCTGTTCCCAGACAACCTGCACCCGGACGCAGAAGGGGCGGCGAGCCTGGGGCGCGTGGCGTACGAGGGGGTGCGGGAGTGGGAATCGCGTCGACGGGCGTAGCCCGGCGGCTATTGGGTTTTGCGATTGAGCGACTTTTCGCGCCTTGTACGCACGTCGCATTCTGCTTAGTTTGTCCCCGTCCCCAGCCCCCGCGGCGCAGTCCGCCGCGGCGGACCACCCCCAGCCCCCCAGCCCCCAGCCCCCCGCGTATGTCTCTGCTCGTCGTTGGATCGGTCGCGATCGATAACGTCCAAACCCCCACCGCCCGCCGCGACAACCTGCTGGGGGGTTCGGCCACGCACTTTTCGTACGCGGCCAGCTTCTTCACCAGCGTCCGGCTGGTGGGCGTGGTGGGCGAAGACTGGCCCGCCCAACACACCCGCATGCTGCAAGACCGCGGCATCGACACGTCGGGGCTCACCCAAGTCGCTGGCGGCGAGACGTTCACCTGGACCGGCCGCTACGAGCCGAACATGAACGACCGCGAGACGCTGGACGTGCAGCTAAACGTGTTCGGCACGTTCGACCCGGAGCTGCCCGCCGACTACCGCGAGGCGCAGTACGTGTTCCTGGCCAACGGCGTGCCGGCGGTGCAGCGGAAAGTGCTGTCGCAGACCACCCAGCGCAAGCTGGCGGTCGCCGACACGATGGACCTGTGGATCACCACCCAGCGCGACGACCTGAACGCGTTGATGAACGACCTGGACGGGCTAGTGCTCAACGACAGCGAGGCCAAGCTGCTCACCGGCACCGAGAACCTGGTGGCCGCGGGGCACGCGGTCCGCGAGATGGGGCCGCGGTTCGTGATCATCAAGAAGGGCGAACACGGCGCCATGTTCTTCAGCGAGCACGAAACCTACGTGATGCCCGCCTACCCCACGCCCAAGGTGATCGACCCCACCGGCGCCGGCGACAGCTTCGCCGGGGGCATGATGGGGTACCTGACGGAGCAGGACCGGTTCGACCCCGAGACGCTGAAGACCGCGATGGCGTACGGCGTGCTGGTCGCCAGCTTCAACGTCGAGGGATTCGGCCTGGAGCGGCTGCAAGAGATCACCCGCGACGACATCGAAAAGCGGATGCGCGACTACCGCCAGATGCTGAGTTTCTAGGCAGGACAGGCCCCGCCCGACGCCAACGCTTGCCCATGGCCGGGGCGGAATCCTATCCTATTTAAGACGCAGTACCCGATCCCCGTCCGAAGGACCCCCGCCATGAAGCTTTATCCACTCGTCGTGCTGGCCGCTTTGGTTGGCTGCTCTACGTCTGAGACGCTGCCGACAACGACCGTCGACGCTTCGCCGGCCGCCGCGCCGCAGGTGTTCAACGTGGCGAACCTGCCGACCGTGTCGATCTCGACGCCGTCGATGCACTGCGAGGTGTGCGCCGCGGGGATCGAAGAGGTGCTGGCCGGCGCCTCCGGCGTGAAGGACGTGAAGTGCGACGTCGACTCGCACACCGTGACGCTGGCGGTCGACGAGTCGGAGTTCGACAAGGACGCGGCAATCGCCTCGCTCGACAAAGCGGGCTTCTCCGAGTCGGTCGTTCAGTAGACCCCCCTCAGCAAACGAGCAACTCCGATGGCGTTTCCCGAAAAGCTTACGTCGGTCGCGATCAAGGTCGCCGCGAATGTTTATTTCGACGGCGCCGTGGTGAGCCGCAGCGTAGAGCTGCCCGACGGCGCCAAGAAGACGCTGGGGTTCATGCAGCGTGGGCAGTACGAGTTCAACACCCGCCAGGCCGAGCTGATGGACATCGTGTCCGGGTCGGTTGAGGTGATGATCCCGGGCGCCGACGGGCCGATCCGCGCGGTGGGGGGGGAATCGTTCCACGTGCCGGCCGACGTCGAGTTCGCGATCACGGTGAACGAGCCAACCGACTACGTCTGTTCGTTCCTGCCGGACTGAGGCATCAGCGGACTCGTACCCACTGACCAAACAACGAAGCGGGCCGTGCGACATTCGCACGGCCCGCTTTTTTCGTTCGGTAGCGACCGTCGGTTAGTATCCGTAGCCGCGTCGGTGATAGGGGTTGCCGTAGCTGCGAGGCGCCACGTAGCCGCCGCGGTAGTACGAAGAGCGGGAAACGCCGTAGGCTCCGCTGTACCCACGCCCATACCCACGCCCGTACCCACCATAACCCCGCCCGTAGGCGGCGTTGTAGCCGTAACTGTGTGAGCCGGGGTAGGAGTGGGCGTGGTAGTGGCCGCCGCCGTAGCCATATCCGTGGGGGTTGCCGATGTCGACGTGCACGCCGGCGCCGCCGATGTGGATGCCTTGGGCAGCGGCCGGGGCGGCCGAAGCGCTCAGCCAGAGGCCGGCGCCGAAGATGGCCAGTGTGGTGAGCATGCGGTTCATGTTCTTCTCTCTCGCGGGGGGAACGCTTTGGGCCCCGTTGCGGCGCCCGTACCTACGAAACCCAACGCGATTGTTACGCCACAGCGGCGAGAAAAATCGAAGAAACCAACAAACCCCTCAGAAACAAGGCGAAACCAAGCCCAGTCCCGGCGAGAGCGGGAATGGCGCCCTTCCGCAGCGCCATCAATCGGACTTCGGGCGCCATCAATTCCGCAGGTCGCGTCGATGGCGGCAAACGCATGGCAGGCTCTGAAGCAGCGAGCCGGCTAGTCTCCCAGCGTGAGCTCTTCGGGGCGGTAGAACAGCGCGATGGGCGCCATGATCGCCGCGGGGGCGAGAAAGATCAGGCACCGCGGCAGGTTGTCCGCCTCTAAGAAACGGATGGCCACGAAGTACAGCACCGCCCCGAACAAGATCCCCAGCCAGTTCACCTGGTTCATCAGCCCGATCATGCGGCCCTTGTCGGCGGCCGGCGGGCGGACCTGCAGCGACACCTGGATCGGCACCACGAACATGCCGGTGAAGAACCCCAGCACGATCAATACCGGGATGCTCCCCCAGAACCCCAGCATGTGAGACTGCGGCCCGAACGGCGCCGCCAGCAGCAGCAGGCAGACCACCATCCCCACGGCGCCGGCGGTCACCACGCGTGGGTTGATCGAGTTGCGCGAGAGCTGCCCACCCACCACGCAGCCGATCGGGATGCCGACCCCCAGCATCGCGGCCAGCAGGCTGGTCCACTCCTTGAGGTCGAGCTGCGTCTTGCCCAGGGCGTTCACCCCCTGGGTGACCACGCCGCCGAGCATCCAGAAGCTGCTGGTCACCAGCAGCGCCAGCAGCAGCTCGCGGTCGCGCCGCACCAGTTGGATCATCTCGGGCGAGATGAACAGGTCGGCGGGGCGCAGCTTGGCGCCCGGGTTGGCCACCGGCACACGCCGCACCAACAGAGATGTCCCCACGCCGACCACGGCGATGAAGATGCAGAACAGCGACGACCGCCACGCGGTGTCGGGCGACGCGCCAAACACGGTCACCACCACGGTGCCGAAGATGATCGCCAAGAAGGTGAACATCAAGAAGATGCCGTTGGCGCGGGGCAGGTCGCGGTCGTGCAGCATCTCCGGCAGGATGCCGTACTTGGGGGGGCCAAAGAACGCGCTCTGGGCGCCCATCAGGAACAGCACCACAAACATGCCGGCCAGCCCGAACTGCTCCCACATCAAGAAGCCGACGAGGCCCAGGGTCATCACCGCGACCTCGCCTACCTTCGAGGCGATGATGAGCGTCCGCTTGCTGGTGCGGTCCGCCAGCCAGCCGGCCACGCCCGAGAGCAACAAGAACGCCGCCGCGAACACGATCATCGCCAGCGACTGCTTGTCTTCCCCCTCGCCGGCCGCGGCGGCCGCGGCGGCCGGGGTCGCTAGCAGCAGCAGCGTCTGCTTGAACAGGTTGTCGTTGAAGGCGCCCAGGAACTGCGTGGCGTTCATCCCCCAGAAGCTGGGGTCCTTCATCAGCGGCGGCAGCACCAGCCCGGCGGCGGTGGACGAGGGCGCCAGCGGCGGGCCGACGGTGGGAGAAGGCGCCGGCGGCGGGCCCGCGGCCACCTGGGAGGCATCGTAGGGGTTCGGCGGCTGGACGGGCGTTGGATCGGGCATGCCAGGAGTCTATCGCCCTCCGCCAATCAACGAAACGGAGACCGGTCGCGCAACTTCTCTACCACCTCCGGCAGCGGGTACTCGATGATCGCGGTCTCAGAACCCCGCAGCTCCCGCAGCCGCCGCCAGCCGCGGGTGACCAGCGCCTCGCGCTCGCGGACGTACGCCGGGTCGAGCCCCCGCTTGTCGAAGTCCCCCTCGAACGCGACCGGCTTGAACGCCCCGTCCACGATGTACTGGGCCAGCGCCGGGTTGCACCTCACGTGCCGCTCCGGCGAGGTGTGCAGCACCTCGGGGTCCAGGAGCCCGATCACGTACCGCAGGTAGAGGTCGCTATCGGGGAGCTCCGCGACGTCCTCGCCGCAGACCTCGCACAGGTAACCCTCGTCACATTTCGCCATGAAAAAGCCTGCGGCTTGGGGCTGTTAGCTCTTAGCGGTCAGCTTTCAGCGATCAGCTTTCAGCTCTGTGTTTCTGCTTCTATGGTCCTACTCGGGGAGGACCGCCTAGCCAAGTCCAGCCGCGTTCGACACAAACGTTGGCAAACATCCACAAAAGCTGACCGCTGATCGCTGAAAGCTGAAAGCTAGGGGCGCAGCCCCAAAACGTCTTGCATGTCGTACAGCCCCGCGGGCTTGTCCTGCAGCCAGCGGGCGGCGACCAGGGCGCCCGACGCGTAGCAGTCGCGGTTGGTGGCCGCCACGCGCAGCTCCAGCGTCTCGCCCAGCAAGCCGAAGACGATGGTGTGCTCGCCCGGGTTGTCGCCGGTGCGCACCGCGTGGTAGCCGATCTCGTCGTGGGGCCGCACGCCGGGCCTGCCGTGCCGGCCGTGGGTGTGCTGGTGCTGGCCCATGGCGTCCGAGATCACCCGGCCAAAGCCGAGCGCCGTGCCGCTGGGGGAGTCTTCCTTGAAGCGGTGATGCCGCTCGATGATCTCGACATCGGCCCCGGTGGGGTGGTCGGCCAGCGCGCGGCCCGCCACCTCGGCCAGCTTCATCGCGATGTTCACCGTCAGGCTCATGCTGGGCGCCCAGCAGACGGGGATCACGCCGGCCGCTTCTTCGATGGCGTTGCGGGTGGTCTCGCCGAAGCCGGTGGTGGCGATCACCAGCGGGAACTTGTGCTCCAGGCAGCGCGCGACCACGCCGTCGACCGCCTCGGGGACGGAGAAGTCGATCACCGCGCCGACGCTCTGCGGCCAGTCGGCCGACAGCGGCACGCCGATCTCTCCAACGCCGGCCAGCACGCCGGCGTCGCGGCCGAGGTTGGGGCTCGAGGCAGATTCGATCGCGGCGACCAGCTCGACCGCGGGGTCGGCGTGGCCGAGCGCCACGAGCCGCTGACCCATGCGACCGGCGGCGCCGTGGATGGCGAGGGTGGTGGGCTTCACGTTCGATGCTCGCTGATTCGATTGCGGTCGTTGATAGAAAGGCAGCCTATTCAGCTGTTGAGCTGAATCGCCCGCACGATCGCGTCCAGATCGTTCTCTACTTGCACGGCCCGGTTGGCGTACGCGGCCCGGCTTACGCCGCGGCTTCCTAGCACGCGGTTGAACTCGTTCTGGTCGGCGGTGTGGTAGGCCACCGTCGCCGTGGGGTCCTTGAGCTGGTGGCCGGTAAGGATGCACACCACGCGTTCGTCGCGGCCGATCACCCCCTCTTCCCGCAGCAGCTTGGCGCCCGCCACGCTGGCGGCGCTGGCCGGCTCGCAGCCCATGCCGTTGGCGCCCACCTGGGCCTTGGCGTCTAGCATCTCTTGCTCGCTCACCTCACGCACCACGCCCTGGGTGCATTCGAGCGCCCGCAGGCACTTGTACAGGTTCACGGGGCGGTTGATCTCGATCGCGCTGGCGATGGTGTCGGCCCGCCTGCCTTCTGAGTCCAGCTCGGCGTAGTAGCCGTTGACGATGCTCGTGTCGGGCTCCCCCTTGTTCCAGCGGAGGCCGCGGTTCTCGTACAGCTCGTACAGCGTGTTGGCGCCCGCGGCGTTGATGATGGCGATCCGCGGCATCCGCTCGATCAGCCCCAACTGGTGCAGCTCGTGGAACGCCTTGCCGAACGCGCTGGAGTTGCCCAGGTTCCCGCCCGGCACCACGATCCAGTCCGGCACCTCCCAGTTCAGGCTCTCAAGCACGCGGAACATGATCGTCTTCTGCCCTTCCAGCCGGAACGGGTTGACGCTGTTCACCAGGTAGATGCCAAGCTGCTTGGAGATCTGCTGTACGCGGTGCATGGCGTCGTCGAAGTCGCCGGCGATTTGCACGGTCAGCGCGCCGTAGTCGAGCGCCTGCGACAGTTTGCCGTAGCTGATCTTGCCCGAGCCGATGAAGATGACCGCCTTCATCAGCTTGCTGCTGCAGCAGTAGAGCGCCAGCGAGGCGCTGGTGTTGCCGGTCGAGGCGCAGGCGGCCCGCTGGGCGCCGGTCATGTGGGCGTGCGTGAAGGCGGCCGTCATGCCGTTGTCCTTGAAGCTGCCCGAGGGGTTCATCCCCTCGTACTCCAAGTACAGCCGGTCGTGGTTCAGCCCGATGTAGTCGGCGACCCCGTTGGTGAGGATCAGCGGGGTCTGCCCCTCGCCGATGGTGACCACCGCCTCGGGGGGGGCGAACGGCAGCAGCTCGTGGAACCGCCACACGCCGCTGCGGCACAGCGGCTCGTTGCGGCGTGACCACTTCGACTCAAACCACTTGAGCGTCTTGGGCACGGGCAGCGCGTCCCAGTCGTACACGATGTCTAGCAGCGAGCCACAGGCGTCGCAGCTCGTGCGGACCTCGTCGACGCTGTACTGGGCGCCGCACCGCGGCATGATGCACTGCTGGTACGCCAGCCCGGTGGTCGGCTGGTTGGTGACGGGCTGGGCGGTCGTAGGCACGGGGCCAACTCCTCGGGCGGACCAAGAATCGCATTAAGATCAACGACTTCAACAACTTACGTTCATACTACCGGCCCGCGTCAGAGGCCGCAACGGGCGTCGTTCTACGGCGCGGGGGCTGTCGAATCTTACCTAGCTTCGGCAGCCGGCAGGCAGAAAAAAGCCCCAAAAAGCCGGCCGCCCCGCGCTGTGCTCGCACGCGCCTCGCGGGTCGGCGGGGTGCAGGCGCGCCGCGGGACGACTTAATTCTATTCTCTTTTGCGTTTTTTAGCGCATTTTCGCGGCCTATCGCCGTTTGGGCCGCGTTTTCTCGGTGATTTCGGCCTTGTTCCACGGTTGTAGGCGCTCCGCGAGCCGGCGTTTAGGATGGAGAGTCTATGCCGAAAAGATCGGCCAGCGCCAAGCCGCTTGGGCAGGCGTTTTTTCCGACGGAGAACGCGATGAAGAAGGCTGACATGCTGGTGTATCGGGAGCGCCTGAACGTGCTGCGGGCCCGCCTGATGGGAGACGTAACCGCCATGGCCAACGCCGCCCTCGGCAAAGGCCGAATGGACGGCGAAACCTCCTCCATGCCCATCCACATGGCCGAGCTTGGCAGCGACAACTTCGAGCAAGAATTCACGCTCAGCCTGGCGCAGACAGAAGGCGACACCGTCTCGCTGATCGACCAGGCGTTGCAGCGGGTCGCGGCTGGCGAGTACGGCAAGTGCGTGGAGTGCAGCGGGGTGATCCCCAAGCTACGCCTGAACGCCATCCCCTACACGCCCGTGTGCGTCAAGTGCGCCGAAGCGCTCGAGGGCGCGTAAAGCGGCGCGATGTACCAGGGGGTCTCGGAGGACCCAGAGACGGAAACTGAGCGAGGCAGCCTACGCCGCCAGACGCGGATGGACACCGATCGGCAGATGGGGGTCCGTGTTTTGGCGGCATCGGTCTGCGGATCGCTCGGTTTTTGCGTCTGGGTGCTCTCTGCGGCTCTGTGGTAGAACCTCCTGGGTCGTTCCCAAGCAAGGAAACCAGTGGTGAGCACGGACGCCCCGACCCCCACGCGCATCCCCGCCAGCCGGTACGTGGTGTTTGCCACGCTGGCCGCGGCCGGGTGCGCCATCGACCTAGCCACCAAGCACTGGGCCTTCGCTCAGCCGTCGCTGGCGGGTGGGGCCATCCTGTGGTGGATCGACGGCATCGCCGGCGTGCAGCGCAGCCTGAACGAAGGGGCGCTGTTCGGCATGGGCCAGGGCGCCACGCCTTGGTTTGCCGCGCTGAGCGCCTTGGCCGCCGTCGCGATCCCCATCTGGCTGTTCGGGCTGCGGGTGGCCCTCGACCTGTGGATGACCGTGGCGCTCGGCCTGGTGATGGGGGGCGTGCTGGGCAACCTGTACGACCGCGTCGGCATGCCGGGCCTGGTGTGGGGGGTCGACTGGCCGCACGAGCCGCGTCACCAGATCGGCGAACCGATCTACGCCGTGCGTGACTGGGTGCTGTGGCAGGCCAGCGACCGCTGGCGTTGGCCCAACTTCAACATCGCCGACGCGCTATTGGTGGTGGGCGCCGGCATGCTGGTGCTGCGGGCGAGCTTCCCTGGGCAAGAAGCAGCCCCCGAGTCGCCGAGCCCCAACCCCCAGTAATCGCGCCGACGGCGGCCGCCAACGCCCGCCCGCCGGCCTACGGCTGCCGCTCTCCAAACCGCCTATGGATGCCCGAGACCACCAGCTCCCGCACTTCCGCCGGCAGCCGCTGAAGCAGCCAGGCCCGCTCGCCGTCGACCGACCCGCCCGCGGCTGCGATCCCCTTGAGTGCGTAGTAGTACGGCCCCAATGAGTGATCAGCCATGTGGGCGGTAGCAACCGCGTGGCCGGCGGCCCGCGCCGCTGCGATTGCCGGCTTGTTGGTCGTGGCGCGGGCCGCGGCATGGGCGGCGACCGCTGCCTTCTGGGATTGGCTGACAGAGACCTCGCCGCGAGACCACCCGCGGGCCGTCGCGATGGCAGCGCCTGGCCGGTCGTCTTCTGGGCAAGCGGCCAGAAACAGCGGCAGCACCCGCTCGGCGCAGTCAGCTGCCCAAGCGGCCAGCAGGCGGTGCTGAACGATCCCGAGCGGCCCGCCCCGGTGGACGGCAATGAAGCGTTGGTCGCGCACGTATTTATCTCTCAAGCGAGGAACACCGTTAGGCTGAGGAACACGAGAGAGGCCCCCCTGCGGGCGAGCCGTCGGCGTCAGCCGCCGGAGTGCGCCACGCCAAACCGCGGTGCGTCACACAAAACGCAGCGCCTCCCGAAGCGCCCGAGTGCGTCTCGCGTCGCAATCGCCGACGCTCCGGCGGCTGACGCCGACGGCTCGCCAGCAGTGTGCTGCCGGCGGCGCTGCGCTACCCACCCGGCTACTGCGCAGAGCTCTTGCTGCCGCTCGGCGAGCCCCCGATCAGCACGCCGTCCGGCAGAGGACGGGCGGCCGTGGCGTAGCCCCACTCGAAGAGCTGCTTCTTGAGCGTGCGGAACTCGTCGAAGCTGTCGGAGTAGGTCCACACGGTCACCGTGGTGCTCTCGGGTCGGCGACGCGCCAGCATCGCGGCCAGCAGCGAGTCGCGGCGGATGGCGTCTTCGACGGGGACGCCCATCGCTTCGGTCTGCGGCTGCAGCTCGAACCCGACGCTGCGGACCATCGTGCCGGTGCCGCGGCCCGGGATGCTCACGGTCCCCTTCTGCAGCCCGTAGACCATCCGGTACCCATCGATCGGGCCGACCCAGCCCTCCACCTCGTCGCGGTCCTGCAGACGCCACAGGTTGTCTTGCATGTCGCGTTTGGCGGTGGCCAATAGCGCTTCGATCGGCACAATGGACACCCGGCCCCCGGCCAGGCGGAGGTGGACCTCGTCGCCGCTGACGGTTTCGGCGAGCGGTGTTGGGAGGCTCTCCATCGTGGTGACCTCGGTCGCGAGCGACGCCACCGCTACCTGCTTGCGTGCGAGCCGATCGAGCTCCAACTGGGCGTCGCCCAACTGCCGGCGTTGGTCGAAGTTGCGCCGCTGGTTCTCTCCCAACTGCTCGCGTTCGGCGGCGATCGCTTGTTCCAGCTCGGCGATGAACTTGACGGTCTCGTCCCGCTCTGCCTCGCGGAACGCCACGTCGGCCTGCGACGCGGCCCCCTTCTGCGCCAGTTGCGCGTTCTCGCGCAGCGTGGCGCGGGCCCGCTCGAAGGCCGCTTCGATCTCGGCCTCGGTCGGCCCGGCGGCAACCGCCGGCGCGGGGCCGTCCGATGCGGCGTGGTGCGACGCGCGGACCCCCACCACCATCACCAAGAGGATGAGGATGCCGACGATGTTCGCGATGACGTCGAGGAACGAGTCCTGACCTGCGAACTCTTCTTCGGTCGACCTAGCGCGTGCCACGAGACCCCTCCGGGGAAACGTTGCCTGCGGTCGCCGGCGCCGCGTCGGCGTAGTTCACGTCGAGACCCATCTGACGCAGCATCCGCGCCAGCCCGCCCGCGCGTGCGGCGCCCTCCGGAGAGGCGCTGATCGTAACCACCGGCCTCCAGGTGAGCCCACGCCCGGCCGCGCCCCACGAGTCGATCTCTTTGCGGATCGCGTTGGCGAAGGTCTCCGAGTCGTTCTTCGCGTCGGCGAACGCCCGCGCGCGGCCTTCCTCTGGCACGATCGACACGCGGTCGGCCTCGACAAACAGCCTTACCGGCCGGCGGATCGAGACCACGTCGGGTCCGCTGACGCCGGTCTTGGTTAGGCCGTTCGTGTTGTTGCGTTGGTTCATATCAAACGAGGCCGAGGCGCCCCCCTGCGACGGCTCGCCCGACTCGCTGCTGGGCTTTCCTCCGGGGCCGCCGGTTGCGCCGGCGGCGCTAGCGACCGCGCCGGTGGGGGGCGACCCGCCGGGCTGCTGTTGGCTCGGCTGGGGTTGCCCCGCCTGAGCCGCACTGGGCTGCTGGGCCAGCTTGTCTGGGCTCGCGTTGGCTGGGTCCTTCGACCCGGTCGCTGCGTCGCCACGTTCTGGGCCTTGCTCGCCCGGGGCGCCCGGCTCGCCCGTTTGTGTTGAGGGGTCCCTCGCGGGGCCTTGCGCGCCGGCGACCCCCGCCGCCGCGAACCCGCCGCCGGCCATTCCCGCGGGCGATCCTTCGGCCGCGGTTTGCTCGCCAAAGGCGCCCGGCCCTTCGTCGCCGGCGAGCGGGGCGCCGAAGCCTGCGCCCGCTGGGCCCCCCATCACGTCTTGGTCGTACGGCTGAGGCTCGCCGCGTCCGCCGGACGAAGCGAAGCCACTCCCACCAGCGCCGTGCCCCCCGCCGCCGTAGGCGCGTGGCATCGCCCGGGCCAGCATCTCGCGACGCGAGCGGGCGCTGTCGAGCGCCTGCTGCTCGGCGGCCGCGAGGTCGGGGTTCGGGGTCGGGTAGGCGAGCTCCCAATCGGCGTTCACGAGCTCGTAGCCGAAGTCGGAGTCCCACGCCCGGATCGCTTCGCGGACACGGTAGTAGTCGGCGATGCCGTCGGGGCGGACGATCAGCAGCGGGTAGGGCTCGATCTCGGGGTTGTAGCCGTCGCCGCCGTCCAGACGCCCGTAGTACTCCTTGGCAGACCGCAGCACGGCCGCCAACGGGTTGCCCACGCCCAGCGGCGGCGTGAAGTCGTCTGGGCCCAGCTCGACCCCTTCGGGCTGCAGCGTCACGCGGTCCTTGCGGCACTCGATGTACACCGGCCGCCGCAGGGTGCCGCTGCGCCCTTTGTAGGGGACGATCGAGTAGCTCTTGGCCTGCTTGTCGCGTTCTGCTTCAAGCTGCTCGATCTCCTGCTTAGTCTGTTCGATCAGCTCGCGGAGACGCTGGAGCTCCCGCTCGGCCTGTGCTCGGTCGTCGAAGTGCTCCTCGTCAATCTGCTGCAGCTCGGCCAGCGCGATCTTGAGCGACTGCAACTGGTCGTGCATCCGACGGATATGGTCCTCCAAGTGTCGGAGCCGCTGCTGGTCGTCTTTGAGCTTGCCGGACAGCCCCGCTTGCTGCTGATCGGCACGCTGCTGATAGGCGTTGATCTGCGCCATCCGCTCGATCCGCTCGGCGGCGGCCGGGTCGTCCGCGGGCTTCGCCTCGGCGAGCTCCCGCTGGCTCCGAGAGACGTGGCTCATGGCGACCAATAGCACCACCAGCGCCCCCATGGTGCACAGCAGCACCGCGAGGAACGGGAAGAGCGACACCGCGCTCGAATGGTCGGACTGGCTGGCGCGGCTCATGGCGGCTCAGGGGTGCGGGATCGGTCGGTCGCAGACGTCGGGCGGGCGGGCTCAGGCCGCCTCGCGACGCGGCGCCGTTTCGCTGACGCCTCGCCCGACTCGGGCGCTCAGCAGTTGGATCGCCGCCGACAGGCTCAGGAGCGTCTCCTCGAAGTTGTGCGCCCGTCCCAGCGCGTCGAGGTTGCGGTTGAGCGAGTTCTCCAGCTTCTGGACCTGCCCGGTGGAGTCGACCACGCGGAGCAAGACCTCGCCCTGTTTGACGAGCTGCTCCTGGTGCTCCACCGCGGCGCCGGCGGTCTCCACCAGCGCCACCTGCATCTCCTTCAGCAGCGCCTCGCTCTGTTGGATCAGCTTCTCCTGACGATCGGCAGAGACGACCATCGCTTCGCCGAGCGCCGCCTCGACCTCGGAGAGGTGCTTGCGGTTCTCGCTCGCCAGGTCCTGCTCGGCCTGGGTGAGCAGCTCGCCGTGACGCTGGAGCGCCTCGACTAGCAGCTCGGCCATCTTCTCGAGCCCCTGGCTGAGCCGGCCCACCAACTGCTGCGCGCCCGACTCGAGCTGCGCGGCGTGCCGCACCGCCCCTTCGGTCAGGGAAGCGGCGTGGGTTTCTGCGGTCTGCGCCAGCGTCGACACACGGTCGGTCAGCCCCGCCATCTGACGGTCGAGGGCCGCGGTGAGCAGTTCGCCGTGGCGCGCTGCGCCGTCGGACAACGCCGAGGCGTGCGCGCCCAAGCTCTGTTCCAACCCGGCCGAAATGGATTCGGTGAGCAGCTCGCCGGTTTGTGCCGCGGCGCTCTGCCAGTGCTGGCCGGCGGCCTCAACCGTCTGGGCCAACGCGAGACGCGACTGCTGTGCCGCGGACTCCCACTGCAGGCGTTGCTCGTCGACGGTGGTCCGCCAAACCTCGGCCTGGCGGGCGGCCATCGTTTCGACCGCGCGCACCACGTGGTCGCACATCCGGCCGATCGAGGCCACCTGCGGGTCGCTGCCGGTGCCCAGTTGCTGGAATCGCCCCGTCACCTCGTCGAACGCCCGCTGGTTCACGGCGGTCAGCAGGCCTTCTTCCGTCCGCTCCACAAAGAACTTCACGAGCATCAGCACGATCGACAGCGACAGCGCCAGGGCCGTGGTGTCGAACGCCACGCCCAGGCCGGCGGTGACGGTGGTGAGCGACTTCTCTAGCGCCTCGGGATTGAGGTTCATGATGGCCAGCGTGATGCCGATCACCGTGCCCAGGAAGCCGAGGATCGGCACGGCCCAGATGACGATACGCGCCAGCGCGTAGCCGGCCGACATGCGGTCGGCGTCTTGTTCTTCGAGCCGACGCAGGTGGGAATCGAGGTCGTCCGCGGAGTCTTTGCGGCGGACGTACTCCACGACGTCGCGGAGCCGACGCACTAAATACGACTGCTGGAACCTGGCCGGGGCCTCGTCGAGCTGCGCCAGCAGGCGCGCGGCGTCCTCAACCGGCTGTCCGCCGGCGGGGGGCGGATCGAGCAGCCTGCGCGTGAGCACGCTCATCTGCCCCAGCACGCCGCTCAGGCGCATCAGCAGCGCAGCGGCGCCCACGAAGAAGAGCGCCATCGTGACGTACTCAACCGGGTCGCGTGTGGTGTACCGCATCAAGAGCGGCGATGCGATCACTCCGCTGAGCACCAGGGCGTAGAACCCCAGGCAGGCGAGCCCGCCCCACACCAGCGGCAGCTTGAGAACCCAGTCTGCAATTCGCGTGATTTTCGACACCGTGGCGTCCTTCGTTACCGGTTGATCGGTCGGGGCGTGGGCGTAGACTCCTCCGCCCAATCGTCCTAATCGGCGCCACCCCTACGGTCGAATGAGCCCGTTTTGGCTTCGACCGTCCCGACAGCCGCTTCCCGGTGGGCTTTTACGCCCTTTCGCCGATCCGCTCTAGTCAGAATCGCCCCGCTGGCGCCGCTGGCGAGCCGCAAACGCCGCGGCCGGGGCTCGGCAGAATTCTTGACCATCAGGCGCTGTCGGCTAGCATGAAGGGAGACCGACTGGGCATCCGCCCGTCGCGCTCGTCCCACCCCGCTTCAGACCCCCCGGTCCACCCACTTCAACATGCTTCACCGAAAGTGCGCTCCTGCGTGGGTCTGGCTGCGTTCGCTGCTAGCGGCATCACTTTTCAGCTTGCTTCTGTTGAGCGAAGCAGAAGCGCTGGTCATCGCGGGGGACCCGAGTGCTTCCTCGCAACGGCCAACCGACGATCCGGGATGGACCAACGTACCGGTCGGCGGCTCGCAGGGGATGATCTACATTGGCAATAGCTGGGTCCTGACGGCGCGGCACGTCAACAACTTTCAGTCTCAAGCGTTGCACCTTGAAGGCGGTTCTTACAACGTTGTGCCGGGAACCGAGGTGCGTCTGAAGAACCCCACTTCAGGGGGCTACTCGGAGTTCTCCGACCTGTGGATGTACCGCATCGACGGCAAGCCCGAGGCAGACGACCCCAACGTCAAGCCAATATCGATCGCTACTACAGGGCCCGCAGTTGGTCAGCAGTTGACTGTCATCGGACGGGGAGGGATCAAGAATAGCATCCGCCCGTTCGATAGCAGCCAAAGCGTGCTGAACGATTCGGTCGAACTGAGCTATGCCGTTGACAAGAAGAACCTCTCGGGAGCAGCCTGGACTTGGTCGCAGGAGTACGTTGAAGGAGACCCCCGCATAACCCCGGGAAACCCGCAGTACGACCCTGTACTCGCCGCGTCCTTGAACGTGCGGGCCGTGCGCACCACCAATGCGGTAGCAGATATCGACAATGCGGAGGAGACCCGCCGCTGGGGTCGAAACGTCGTTTCAAACGTCGGCCAACTGTTCAACCAAGGGTCGTCCGCAACGATCCGTCTTACCGATCCAGCGCGCGGCGACATCGTGGCCCGGGCTTTTCAGTTCGATCTCGATGGCGGAATTGAGCACGAAGTGACAGCGCTTGGCGGCGATTCTGGGTCCGCAGTCTTTTGGAAGAATGGCCAGGGCCAATGGAAGCTGGCCGGCATCATCCACGCAGTCAAGTTCTACCAGCCCGGCTTCACGCCTAATTACGACATGCTGAATATCCCGGTCCAGTACGCGTTCGACGACATGCTCGTCTTCTTCTCGGACCTCGCCTCCTACAGCACCGACATCAACAAGCTGCTCTCCAACGACTACTCCTCCTACTCCAACCTGGGCCTGTACGGGTATTCCAAACTGGGCGACGTCAACCTCGACGGCGTCGTCACCGGCGATGGCAGCGGTTCGGCCGCGACGGACGATATCTCGGCCTTCATCGCCGGGTGGCGGAGCGACAACGGCTCCGGCGTCGGCGACATCTTGAGCTGGAAGAAGGGCGACCTCAACTTCGACGGCCTCACCGACCTGCAGGACTTCGCCCTGCTCCGCGTGGCGTTCGGCGGCACGATCGGGGCCTCGGCCACCCAGGCCATCCTGGGCGTCGGCGCCGTGGGCGTCCCCGAGCCGTCGGGCATCGCCACCGCCCTGCTGGCGGTGCTAACGATGGGCGCCTGGCGGGCCCGGGCCGCGGCTCGGCGGGTTGAAGCCTAGCCGCCGGGGCCGGATACTCGGGCCGCTCCGTTAGCAGCACGCCCATCCCCCCCAAGCCCCGCTGGCCGATGAATCCGCTTGAACCGCGCCGCAAGAAGCTCCGCCAACTCGTCCGCAAGGCCAAGGTCGACGCGCTGCTGGTCTCCGACCCGCTGAACGTCACCTACCTCACCGGCTTCACCGGCGACAGCGCCTACCTGCTGATCTCGCAGGACGACGAGCTGCTGGTCACCGACTCGCGGTTTCCGCTCCAACTCGCCCAGGACTGCCCCTGGCTGAAGCTGGTGGTGCGCGAATCGGGCCAAAAGATGAAGGCGACCCTGGTCGACGTCTTCGCCAAATGGGGCCTCGGCAAGGTCGGCGTCGAGGGGGGAACGATGACCGTCGGCGAGTACAACGCACTCTCCGAGGCCCTGACGGACGTCGCGCTGGAGCCGTGCGACGGGCTTGTGGAACAGCTCCGCGGGATCAAGGACAAGCAAGAGATCGACGCGGTGCGCTTGGCCTGCGATCAGGCCCGCCGCGCGTTCGAGGTGGTCCGGGCGGGCCTCCGGCCCGACATGACCGAGCTAGAGGCCGCCGCAGAGCTCGAGTACCAGGCGCGCAAGTTCGGCGGCCGGGGGCTGAGCTTCCCGCCGATCATCGGCGTCGGCCCGGGGGGCGCCCTGCCCCACTACGGCCCGGCAAACGTCCGGTTCGGCGAGGCCGACTTTGCCCTGTTCGACTGGGGCGTCAATTCTGGCTGGTACGTCAGCGACATCACGCGCATGGTGGTCACCGGACGCGTCACCGACCGCTTCCGAAAGCTCTACAACGTCGTCCTAGAAGCCCAGCTCACCGCGATCGAAGCGATCAAGCCCGGCGCCAAGCTCCAGGACGTCGACGCGGCCGCCCGCAACGTTATCGAGGCAGCGGGCTACGGCAAGAACTTCCGCCACAGCCTCGGTCACGGCATCGGCCTGCGGGTCCACGAGGGGGTCCGGCTGGCGCAGGGGGAAGAGGGGCTGCTCGAAGCCGGGATGATCGTCACCGTCGAACCCGGCGTCTACTTCGAGGGCTGGGGCGGGATCCGCATCGAGGACGACGTGCTGGTGACCCGCACCGGCAACGAGGTGCTGACCACCGTCCCGAAGCAGCTCGAGCAGTGCGTGCTGAACTAGGAGTCGGCACTCGGTCACCCCGCTTTTTCGGCGTATGCCGGCCGGTTGCCGGCAGGCCGATGCTCGCCACAACGCCCTCCTGATTGGCTACGCTTCCGCGACATGGCGCGAGAGGTTCTCCCCCGCCTGAACCCGTTCCCCCTGCGTGAGTTAGGGCTTGCCGCCCTGGCCCGCTCGGGTTACGCTGCCGGACTATGGCCACCGCAAAAAAACAACCCGCGTCGGGGTCCCGTACGGGCGCCGACGCCAGCGCCGGTCCGACCGACGCAGCGAAGGATCAAGCAGCGTGTTCCGGCCCCGAGCAGGGTTCGGGTGGGGGGGGCGTGTTTAGCGTCCGCCGCGTCCGCCGGCTCGTGCAATTAATGAACCGGCACGGCCTCGCCGAGGTCGACCTCCGGCAGGGCCAGCAGCGTATCCGACTCCGCAAGACGGTCGAGGCGGCCCCCGCCCCGCCCGCCAGCTACGCTCCACCGGCAGCGGCCCAGCCCGCGGCCCCCTCCGCCCCGCCGGCCGCCCCCGCGGCCCCGGCCGTCGACGCCTCGCTGCACACCATCACCAGCCCGATGGTCGGCACGTACTACAACGCGGCCAGCCCCGACGCCGCCCCGTTCGTCAAGGTCGGCGACCAGGTCGGCCCCGACACCACCGTCTGCATCGTCGAAGCGATGAAGGTCTTCAACGAGATCCCCGCCGAGTGCTCCGGAAAGATCATGGCGGTCCTGGTAGAAACCGGCGAAGCCGTCGAGTTCGGCCAACCGATGTTCCGCGTCCAGAAGTAGCCCCTCTGTATTTTCATCACAGAGCCACCGAGACGAAGAATAGGACACGGATTCCCACGGATGAAACGGATCGACGCGGATACCTGGGAATATCATTCTGAATCCGCGTCATCCGCGATCATCCGTGTCCCATTCTTAGCTGCTCAGTGGCTAATTCCGTAAGCTGAGCCCTCATGTACCAACGGATCCTCGTGGCCAACCGGGGCGAGATCGCCCTGCGGATCTTCCGGGCCTGTCGTGAGATGGGGATCGAGTCGGTCGCGATCTACAGCGAGGCGGACCGCGGCGCCCACTACCTGACGCTCGCCGACGAGGCGATCTGCGTCGGCCCCGCCAAGGCCTCCGACAGCTACCTCAAGATCGCCAGCGTGATCAGCGCCGCCGAGGTTGGCAACGTCCAAGCCATCCACCCGGGGTACGGGTTCCTAGCCGAGAACGCCCACTTCAACGAGATCTGCCGAAGCTGCAAGATCGACTTCATCGGCCCCTCGCCCGAGGCGATGGCCCAGTTGGGCGACAAGAACACCGCCCGCTCGCTCGCCCGCAAGGCGGGGGTCCCCGTGGTGCCCGGCAGCGCAGGAGTGATCGAGACCGAAGAGGAAGCCCTCCGCTTCGCCCACGAGGTCGGCTTCCCGGTGCTCATCAAAGCGACCGCCGGCGGCGGCGGCCGCGGCATGCGTGTGGCCGGCAACGACCTGTCGCTCAAGAGCGCCCTGCAGCAGGCCCGCAACGAGGCCGAGGCCGCCTTCGGCAACGGCGCGGTGTACCTGGAGAAATACATCGAGCACCCCCGCCACGTCGAGGTGCAGGTGCTGGCCGACCAGCACGGCGCCGCGGTGCACCTGTGGGAACGCGACTGCAGCACGCAGCGTCGCCACCAGAAGCTGATCGAAGAGAGCCCCAGCACCAGCATCAGCGAAGAGACCCGCCAGCAGATGTGCGAGTCGGCTCGCAACCTCATCCTCACCGCCGGCTACCACAACGCCGCGACGGTAGAGTTCATCGTCGACGGCGACGGCAACTTCTACTTCATCGAAGTGAACGCCCGCATCCAGGTCGAACACCCGGTCACCGAGCTGATCACCGGCATCGACCTCATCAAGGCCCAGATCCGCATCGCCTCGGGCGAGCCGCTGTGGATCACCCAAGACCAAGTCCCGCGCAACGGCCACGCCATCGAGTGCCGGATCAACGCCGAAGACCCGGCCCGCAACTTCCAGCCCTCGCCGGGCCGGATCGAGCAGCTCATCGCCCCCGGCGGCTTCGGGGTGCGCTTCGATTCGCACGCCCACGCCGGCTACGTCGTCCCCCCCCACTACGACTCGATGATCGGCAAGCTGCTGGTCCACCGCGCGACGCGCGAAGAAGCCATCGCCACAATGCTCCGCTGCCTAGCCGAGCTCAAGATCGAGGGGATCAAGACCACCACCCCCCTGCACCGCGAGATCCTCAGCCACACGGCGTTTGTCGAGGGGCGGATTGATACGACGTTCGTTGAGCGGACGTTTATGGGGCAGTAGTGGCCCCACGCGGGGGTGGACCGTAGGATGGAGCAATGCCGACAGTCTATCGGACCGGTCCTTACCGGCTGTTCTTCTACGCCGGCGACCGAGACGAACCGCCGCACGTCCATGTCGAACGCGATAACTGCGAGGCCAAGTTTTGGCTCGATCCGGTGCGTATCGCGCGAAGTCACGGATTCGCTGCAAACGAAGTCAATGCCCTCGAAAAGATGATCGCCGGAATCGAAGCCGCCCTACTGGAGAGCTGGAATGAGTTCTTCCACGGTTGAAACGCCGACCCCGACAGCCACGAACGTTCGGGTCGATGAAGATACGCTGTTCGTATCTCTTTCCGATGGCCGTTCCATTTCTGCGCCGATCGCTTGGTATCCACGCCTGCTACACGGCACAACCGAGCAGCGCGGGCACTGGAGATTAATTGGGGGCGGAAACGGGATTCACTGGCCGGACCTCGACGAAGACATCAGCGTGGTCAACCTGCTCGCGGGCCAACCCTCGGGCGAGAGTCAGGCGTCGCTGAAGCGCTGGCTGGCCAAAATCGGCGGACGGACACCATAACGACCGAAGGGACTCCCCCCCTGCACAGCGAACTCCTCAGCCACACGGCGTTCGTCGAAGGGCGGATTGATTCGACGTTCTTCGAGCGGACTTTCAAGTGACATAGAGCAAACATTCCACGCTCAGGCTCATTACACTCGCTGACCGTATGTCGATTGACTGTTCTTCACCATCTGTGATTTCACCTGACATGGATCACACCGACGCGATAGCTCTATTCATTTCTCAGCTCGACGGCGATCCGCGAGTCGCAGCAGGGGCAGCGAATGGACTTTTAGCAATTGGCAAACGATCGCCGGAGTCCATTGCGCCGCACCTGAAGCTACTAGGACGCTATGCTCGATCTCGGCATCCGCACGTTGCATGCGCCGCCATAGAATGCCTTGGACTGATCGGAACAGTGGAATCACTCAAGGCGATTGAAAGTGCGTTCTTAAAATGCGACCCCGCCATACTTCGCAAAAGGAACCGCCCGGAGGGACTTGTTTACCGAATGGGTGAACTCATAGTCACTGTGCTAACAGAATACGACGACGATCGAGATTCAGATGCGCACATAGCGGCCATAAATGCCCTATTCACAATCATAGCTCGCGAAGATTGCCCGCATTTTGTTCGGGGCTATGCCATTGATTTTCTTTGTCTCTATGTCACGTATTGCAGAGAAAACTACGACATCGACCCAAAGGTCCCACAAGAAGTTTACGCAACCGTCGGAAGGCTGGCGAGCGGATCGGACAAGAAGCTTGCGGCGCTGGCGATGACTTTTATCGGTACGTTTTCTGGGCACATTGCAAAGTACACAAAGTCTACAAAGACATCGAACATTCAGGTTCGCATTGATTTCTCAAAATCTCGGATCATCGACATCATCAAGGAATACGGGCCACACCGTTTCTCGATGGTGCATCCTGAAGATTTTGAGACGATTATGTCGGCCGTATTCTTAAAGGATGGGTACAGCATCGAGAAGACGGCGTATGTTGGCGACTACGGTGCAGACTTCGTTGCGACCCGAGCACCGCAACGAGTTGCTGTCCAGGTGAAGCGCTACGCGGAATCGACGCTCGTGTCCGTATCTGACGTAAACCAAGTTCTCGGTGCAAAACAGTTCTACAAGTGCAACAGTTGTACCGTGATTACAACTTCTCACTTTACAAAGCCCGCCATTAATCTCGGAGTTCGTGCGGATGTTGACCTATGGGGATGGTCGAAACTTGGCTTGGAAGTCAAACGGCTATTTGGAGTTGAAATTAGATGAAGGCCCAGCAACGGGCCACTTTTTGCATTCTTGGCGGAGTGATCGCCACGTAGTTCTAAACTGCCTTCGGCCGACCTCTCATCGACGTGACTAGCTTCACCCGATCTAAGTACGCCTTTATATTGCCTACGAAGGAACTATGCAGAATATCATCTCGACAATTAATGACGACGGAACGTATGGGCTTTACGTGGCGGAGGATTTTGTGAAGTTGGTACAGGACCGGCTCGATCAAAATGGCATCGAATGGCGGCGAACGGATGTACGAATGGGATATACAGACTACAACAGCGGCCAATCTGCAGACTTCGGACAATTTCAGCTTGTCTCGGAAGTCGGTGCGGACAGATTCTTGGAAATCGTGCGAATCCTGCGCAAGTGAGTTGCGTTGGGCGTGATCGAGCAGGATGCGATGTCCACACTAACCTGCGAAAGCGTTGCTCGGCCGGCCCTGCCGCTGTCCAACACGGCTGAGCTAACGCAGTATAGTTCTCACAACTTGAGACTGCTTCCATGAGCCACCACACGCTTCGTCTAACCGCCCTATTGTTTTGTGTCGCCACACCCACCAGCGCCGCCCTCGCACAACCCGCCGCCCCGACCAAGACCAATCCCACGCCGCCGAAGGTCGGCGACGAGGCCCCCAGCTTCAAGCTGCTCCCGTACAACGCCAAGCCGGGGCCGCAATCTGACGAGTCGCTGGTCGAGCTGGCCGGCCTGCTGGAGCAAGGCCCCGTCGTGCTGGTCGTGCTGCGGGGCTACCCCGGCTACCAGTGCCCCGCCTGCTCGGCTCAGGTCGCCCAATTCGTCGCCAAAGCAGACGCCCTCGGCAAGGCGGGCGCAAGCGTCGTCATGGTCTACCCCGGCCCAAAGAACGAGCTAGCAATGCGGGCTTCCGAGTTTGTCGGCGATACGAAGCTCCCCAAGAGTTTTCATCTGCTGATCGATCCGGCCTATAAGTTCACGAACAAGTACCACCTGCGTTGGAAGGCGCCCCGCGAGACGGCCTACCCCGCGACGTTCGTGATCAACTCCGAGGGCGAGATCGTCTTCGCCGAGGTGAGCCAGTCGCACGGCGGGCGGACGAATGTTGCGGCCGTGCTGGAGACGCTCGACTGATCGCCCCGAGCAGATACGTCGACCACGCATACTTCGGATCTGGCTCTCAGCGATCAGCTCTCAGCGGTCAGCTTGGTAGAGGTTAACTGACAAGCTGGAACCTGATGGCGGACCGCTGGCCGCTTTATCACGTCGCACGTCACCGTCGGTCGAGCAACAAGTACCCCACCGGCAGCACCCCCGCCATCACGAACGCGCCGTACCAGGGCAGGCTGGGGCTCACCGCGTACAGCGCCGTGCCTACCAGCGGGGCGAGCACCAGCGCCATCGAGATGGTCATCGCCATCAGCCCCATGTAGGCGCCCCGGTTCGACGCGTCCGACCGCCCCGCCGCGTACGTGAAGCCGAACGGCGCGGTCAGCATCTCCCCCATCGTCCACACCAGCACCACGCCGATCGCGAACGGAAACGTCCGGCCGAGGGCCGTGAGCCCGAACCCGAAGCAGACGATCAGCGTCCCCACGGCGATCAGGTGCAGCGTGCGGTGCCGGGCGACGGCGTTGATGAACACCATCTCGAAGCAGACGATGGTCAGCGTGTTCACCGCGAACAGCAGCCCGATCTGCGACTCCTCGAACCGGTACTCGTTCTTCCAGTACAGCGGCATCGTCGAGATCAATTGGAAGAACACGATCGCCGAGGCGAGCTGCAAGCCCAGGTACCATAAGAACGTGCGGTCGCGCAACGGCCCGGCAGAAATGTGCAGCGGCGCCGGCTCGTTCGGCCTCAGCCCGACGACCAACTGTTTGCGGAACAGCACGATGGCCGTCAGCCCCCCCAGCGCCGCGAACGTGGCGTTTACCCAGAACAGCAGCCGGTAGTCGTAGTGCGCCAGGATCCCGCCGACGGTGGGCCCCACGCTGAAGCCCAGGTTGAACGCCAGCCGGTTCAGCGCGAAGGCCCGTGGCAGCACCTCCGGTGGGCTCAGCAGGCTCACCGCGGTGGTCACGGCGGGGCGTAGGGCCTCGATCACCACGCTCAGGTACAGCAGCGCCAGACAGAGCCCGAAGAAGGTGGTCGTAAAGGGGATCGCCAAGAACCCCGGCGCGCTCAGTAGCAGCGACCCGGCCACCACCCGCAGCGCGCCAACCCGCTGGGCAAGCCGCCCGCCGAAGTACGAGCCAAAGATCGCACCGGCGCCGTAGACCGCCAGCATCCGCCCCGCCGCGGGCTCGGAGTAGCCCTGCTCCTGATTGAGGTAGACGGCCAGAAACGGCAGCACCATCGTCCCACACCGGCTCACCAGCAGCACGGCCGTCAGCAGCCACACCTCGCGCGGCAGCCCGCTGAAGGCGACTCGGTAGGCGTGGATGGTCTTGGCGAGCATGGTTCAACCGTAGACGCGGCGGGTGGGGACCACCGGGTCCGACCGATGGGCGCTAGCAGAGAGTCGTTGCGGGGCTCAAAGGTTCGCCGCTGGCGCCACAGCGGGCTAGGGGCGGCTCCCCGCGACGGGGGCCAGCAGCCCAAGCAACTCGTTGAGGTCCACCGGCTTGACTAGGTGGACGTTGAACCCCGCGTCGAGCGCCTTCTGGCGGTCTTCGGGCTGCCCGTAGCCGGTCAGCGCGATCAGGAGGGTTTGCTCGAAGCCCGCCTCTGCACGGAGCCGGCGAGCCACCTCGTACCCGTCGACGCCGGGGAGCCCGATGTCGCAGACCACTACTTGCGGCTTGAACGGCCGCGCCTTCTCGATCCCGGCCAGACCATCGTCCGCGGTCAGCACGACGTGCCCCTCGGATTCCAGACACTTGACGATGGGGAACAGGGCGTCGCGACGGTCGTCGATCAACAGCACCCGCAGCGGCCTGGCGGCCGGCGGGTTGCGGCCCGGATCGGCGTCTGGTTTGGCGTCTGGTTTGGCGTCTGTCGGGGGGGATGGATCGGCCGCGGGCTCACACAGAGGCAGCTCGATCGTGAGCGTGCTCCCCTGCTCGGGGCCTTGGCTGGTCGCCCAGACCCGGCCGCGGTGCAGCTCTACCAGACCATGCACGATCGCCAACCCCAGGCCCAGTCCCCCGAGGCTGCGGTCGAGCGACGCGTCTGCTTGGGAGAACGGCTCGAACAACGCGCCGAGCGTCGCTTCGTCCATGCCGATGCCGGTGTCGCGAACGGTGATCTGCGCGACTCCGGCGCCGGGGTCGCCCTCGAGCCGCACGCAGATCTCGCCCCCCCTGTGGGAGAATTTGGCGGCGTTCTGCAGCAGGTTCTGCACGATCTGACGCAGACGTTCGCGGTCGCCGCGACACCATAAGGCGCCGGTCTCGACGTCGACTGAAAGCCGCAGGTCTTTCTCTTCAAGCTCGCGGCGGATGTCTTCGGCCACTTCGATCAGCAGCGCCCCCAGGTCGAGCGGCTCACGCCGGATGCGCACCTTGCCGCGTACGATCCGCGACACGTCCAGCAGGTCGTCCACCAGGCGGTTCATCAGCCGGGCCTGGCGGTCGATCGTGCGGCGAGCCTCTGCCTGCTCGGGCGTCTCATCGCCGATCCGTTCGAGCAGTTGCAAGCCGCCGATCACCGACGCCAGCGGGTTGCGCAGCTCGTGGCTCAGGGTGGCGAGGAACTCGTCCTTGCGGCGGTCGGCGTCCTGCAACGCCTGGTCAAGGTCTCGCAGCTCCGTGATGTCCGTGTTCGTCCCGAACCAGCGGACCACCTTCCCGGTCGCGTCGCGGATCGGTTTAGCCCGAGAGAGAAACCAGCCGTAGCCGCCTTCGGCAGAGCGGAGCGGGAAGGTGTCCTCCCACGGCTCTCCCGCCTCGACGTACGCGGCAAACTTCTCCACCACGCGGTCAACATGGTCTGGGTGGTGCACGCTGCGCCAGCCCCAGCCCCGCATCTGCTCCAGCTCCGTGCCGGTGTATTCAAACCAACGCCGGTTGTACCAAAAGATCGATCCCTCGCCGTCCGCCATCCAGGCGAACTGCGCGATGTTGTCCGCCAGGTCGCGGAACCGCTCTTCGCTCTCGCGCAGCTCGCGCTCGGCCTGCTTGAACGCGGTGACGTCTTGGATGTGGGCGAAGTAACCCGCAACGACCTCCCCCTCGCGGTGCGGCACGAACTCGATGCGTACGTCGCGCGGGCCGCCGTGCCGATAGGCCATACGCCGGTCGACGGTGACGCGCTCGCCCGCAAGCACACGCTGGACCTCTCTGTCGATCGAGCGGGCCGCCTGCTCTCCCACCACCTCCTCGATGCGCCGCCCGACCACGTCGCCGTTGTCGAGCCCGAACCACGCGTGGTACCCGGCGTTGGCGAACCGGTACACGCCGCCGCGGTCGATGTAGCAGATCAGCACCGGCAGCGAGTCGAGCATGAGCCGGAACTGCTCATGCCGGGCGTCGAAGTCCGGAGAATCGGGCGCCGTAGAGAACACGCGGGTAGCTCAACTAGAGGGCGGCGGGCCGGCGTGGGCAAACATGGTTCTAATTCCTTGTCGACTTTACCCGACGGGTCGCGGAGTGTCACCGTACGGCGCCCGCCGACCCGGGGGTCGAATGGTTCTGCGCTCCCAGATCTTAGGCGGTCGAACCGAAATCGGCTCCCCCGCGTCCTGCCATTTTGCTGCCCCCGCTCCCCCGCCCGTGAGGGCCGGCGGCGACAACCATCGAATTTCCCGCCCCGGCGGGCCATGGTAGGATCGGGCTATCCAGCGTGCCCAGCGGTCCTGCTTGGCGGCGCGATTCGGTGATCCCCAGGGAAGAGCGAACCAGATGGCGACAGAGTTTAGACGTCGGTCGATCAGCGGCATCGGGGTGCTGCTAGCGATTTTCACGTTCACACAGAAGAGCGTGGGGCTAGACGCCACCGGCGACTGGCGACTGATCGATCGGGTGCAGCTTCCTCCAGGAGTAGAACCGTTTGGCACACGTGTGGCCGTGCATTCTGGCGGGCTGCTTGCGTCGGGCTTCTACACTTCGCCTTACTCGACGAGGGTTTTCCATACGACCGTCGGCTCCCTCTCTCCACCGGTTGAGCTCCTGCCCACCAGTCCACCCGAAAGAAGTTTCTTCTGGTACCCCGCGATCTCCGCGGACCGTATCCTGATTGGCGACGACGAGGAAGGGAGCCCCACTCCCGGGGCGGCGTACCTATTCGATCGCGCAACCAACGCGCCGATCGCGAAACTGACCGCGCCAGACGGAGTCATCGGCCGCGATTTCTGGTTCGGGCAAGACGTGGCGCTTACTCCGGATTATGCCGTGGTCCAGGCGATCGCATTCCAGAACCCGGGCGTCTACCTCTTCGATGCTGCGGACGGCGGCTTTGTGAGAAAAATCGACGCCCCTGATGGCGTTCAATCGATTGATGCTAACCAGGATTTCGTGTTGACTGGCGGCGCCGCTACAGACAAGGCGCAGCTCTACGACATCGCGACGGGAGAGTTGCTTGCTGAATTCGAGAACCCCAACCCCATCCCGCTATCGCCGCAATTCGGCTCGGAAGTCGCTTTGGGAGACGGTTTTGCGGCGATCTTGGCGCCGCTTCCCCAAGGCGGCGGATCCGTGTCCGTCTTTCGTCTCGATACCCACGAGTTGGTTTATACGTTAGCTATGGGCTCAAGCACCGCGGGCTCGATGGACGCCGATGGGCGTTTTTTGATCGTGAACGGAACGATCTACGACCTGCCCACCGGGCGTATCGAAGCGACGCTACCCTACTCGACCGCAGTCGCAATTCAGGGGAACTTGGCCATGATCGGCGTTAGCGTCTACCAGCGTGTGCCCGAACCCTGCGGGCTGGTTGGCGTATTGCTGGCGCTGACCGCCACCATGTCGGCCGCGGGCCCGCGGCTCAGCCGCGGCCCTGCTCTTTCCCCCACGCATCCCGCAGCGTCACCGTGCGGTTAAACACCGGATGGCCAGGCTTCGAGTCGATCGGGTCGGTGTAGAAGTACCCCAGCCGCTCAAACTGGAACCGCTCGCCCCCCTGCTCCTTTGCCAGCGACGGCTCTACCTTGGCGGTGAGCGTCTCTAGCGACTCCGGGTTCAGGTTGTCGAGGAACGTCTTCCCCTCCGGGGCGGCGTCGGGGTTCTCGACCTTGAACAGGTGGTCGTACAGCCGCACCTGGGCGTCGAGCGCCAGCGGGGCGCTGACCCAGTGGATCGTTCCTTTCACCTTGCGGCTGTGGTCGGGGTCGAACGTGCAGCGCAGCTCCGTCACTTCCCCCGACTTGTCCTTCACCACCTCGTCGCAGGTGATAATGCCCGCGCCGCGTAGCCGCACGTCGCCCCCCGGCTTGAGGCGGAAGAACTTCTTGGGCGCCTCCTCCATGAAGTCGTCCTGCTCGATGTACAGCTCGCGCGTCAGGGTGACGGCGCGCTCGCCCAGCTCGGGCTTCTGCGGGTGGTTGGGGAGCGTGCAGTCGATCGTCTCGGTTTCGCCCAGGTTCGTCAGCACGACCTTCAGCGGCCGCAGCACCGCCATCCGGCGGGGGGCGGTATCGTTCAGGTGCTCGCGGACCGCGTCTTCCAGCCACAGCATCTCAATCGTGCTGTCTTGCCGGGCGACGCCGATCCGCTCGCAGAACGCGCGGATCGAATCCGGCGTATAGCCGCGGCGGCGCAGGCCGCGGATGGTGGGCATGCGGGGGTCGTCCCAGCCGGCGACGTGCTTCTCTTGCACAAGCTGCAGCAGCTTGCGCTTGCTCATCACCGTGTAGGTGAGGTTGAGCCGGGCGAACTCGATCTGCCGCGGGTGGTGGATCCCCAGCTCTTTGCAGAACCAGTCGTACAGCGGGCGGTGGTTCTCGAACTCCAGCGTGCAGATGGAGTAGGTGATCCCCTCGATGGAGTCGCTCTGACCGTGCGTGTAGTCGTACGACGGGTAGATGCTCCACGTGTCGCCCGTGCGGTGGTGGTGGGCGTGCTTGATGCGGTACATCACCGGGTCGCGCAGGTTGACGTTGGGGCTGGCCATGTCGATCTTGGCCCGCAGCGTGCGGGCGCCGTCCGGGAACTCGCCCGCCTTCATCCGCGCCAGCAGGTCGAGGTTCTCCTTCACCGTGCGGCCGCGGAACGGGCTGTCGCGGCCCGGCTCGGTGAGGGTGCCGCGGTAGGCGCGCATCTGTTCGCCATCGAGGTCGCAAACATACGCCTTTCCGGCCTCGACCAGCTTCACCGCCCAGGCGTAGAGCTGATCGAAGTAGTCGCTGGCGAAGAACAGCCGGTCCTGCCAGTCGGCGCCGAGCCAGCGCACGTCGTCCTGGATCGAGTCGACGTACTCCTGCTCTTCCTTGGCGGGGTTCGTGTCGTCGAACCGCAGGTTGAACTTGCCCTGGTACTCGCGGGCCAGCCCCGAGTTGAGGCAGATGGCCTTGGCGTGGCCGATGTGCAGGTAGCCGTTGGGCTCCGGCGGGAAGCGCGTGTGGACACGCCTGTCGAACCGCCCGGCGGCGCGGTCGGCGTCGATGGCTTGCTGGATGAAATTACGCGAGGCGGGCTTTTCGGTGGGCTCTGGCATAGGGAACGAATATCCCCCATCCCGATCAAACCGACAAGGCGAGCCGCCGACGCAGCAGAGATGGGAAGCCAATCCCTCTCGCAGAGGCGCGGAGGCGCAGAGAAAAAACGACCACTGACCAAGCCCGAATGACCAAACCGCGCAAGCGATCGCAAGTTGGTCATTCAGGCTTGGTCATTGGTCATTCATGCCGTCCCTCTGCGTCTCCGCGTCTCTGCGAGAGGTTTTCAGGCGCCGTCCCGCTAGCCCTTCTCCACACCCAACTCCACCAACTGCCCCGCGTCGGCCATCTTGCGGATGTCCTGGGTGATCTTCATCGAGCAGTACTTGGGCCCGCACATGCTGCAGAAGTGGGCGCTCTTGAAGGTCTCTTGGGGCAGCGTCTGGTCGTGGTAGGCGCGGGCCGTTTCGGGGTCGAGCGACAGGCGGAACTGCTCGTTCCAGTCGAACTCGAAGCGGGCCTTGCTCAGCGCGTCGTCGCGGTCGCGGGCGCCGGGACGGCCACGGGCCACGTCGGCCGCGTGGGCGGCGATCTTGTAGGCCACCATCCCCTGCTTCACGTCTTCACGCTCGGGGAGCCCCAGGTGCTCTTTGGGCGTCACGTAGCACAGCATCGCCGCCCCGTGCCAGCCGGCCAGCGCCGCGCCGATGGCGCTGGTGATGTGGTCGTAGCCCGGCGCGATGTCCGTGACCAGCGGGCCCAGCACGTAGAACGGGGCGCCGTCGCACACCTCTTGCTGGCGCTCCATGTTCATCTGGATCTGGTTCATCGGGACGTGCCCAGGGCCCTCGACCATCACCTGCGTGCCGCGGGCGCGGCCGCGCATGGTGAGCTCGCCCAGCACGTCCAGCTCCGCAAACTGCGCCTCATCGCTGGCGTCCGCCACGCTGCCGGGGCGGAGTCCGTCTCCCAGGCTCCAGGTGACGTCGTACTGCCGCATGATGTCGCACAGGTCGTCAAACGCCTCGTACAGCGGGTTCTGCTTGCGGTGGGTCATCATCCACTTGGCGATCAGCGACCCGCCGCGGCTGACGATGCCCGTGACCCGGCCGGTGGTCAGGTGCAGGTGGTCGTACAGCAGCCCGCAGTGGATGGTCATGTAGTCGACCCCCTGCTTGGCCTGGTGCTCGACCATGTCCAGGAAGTGCTGCGGGCGCATGTCCTCGATGTCGCCGCCGAGCTCTTCGAGCATCTGGTAGATGGGCACGGTGCCGATCGGCACGGGCGAGGCGCCGATGATCGCCTCGCGGATGCCGTCGATGTTCTTGCCGGTGGAGAGGTCCATCACCGTGTCGGCGCCGAAGTGGACCGCGGTGTGCAGCTTCTCCAGTTCCTCGTCGATGTCGCTGGTGACGGCCGAGTTGCCGATGTTGGCGTTCACCTTGCACTTGGCTGCCAGGCCGATCGCCATCGGCTCCAGCCGGCCGGCCAGGTGCACCCGGTTGGCGGGGATCACCATCCGGCCGCTGGCTACGGCGTCGCGCACCACGTCGGCAGAGACGCCCTCGCGCTCGGCGACGTAGGTCATCTCGGGGGTCGTTTCGCCGGCGCGGGCGAGCTCTAGCTGCGTGACGGGGGTGGGCATCGGCGGGGGCGTCCTTCTAGATCCGAGCGGCGGCGGCCTGCGGCAACACGCCGGGGTCGTCGTGGGGTGTTAAGAGTCGCACCATTGTAGCGGGCCAGCGGGGGTCAGCAACGCTGGCCGACCGCCCCAATCCGCGCCACCCGACCTAGCCGCCTCGCCGGGCGGCCAAACAATTGGGCAATACCCCGCGTTGAAGTAGGATGCAGTAATGAGCCGGCCGCGGTTGGCCAACGCATTTCACCCTGGCGATTCCTTGCGCAAACTGCCCACCAGAGCACTGCTGCTAGCCCTCGTGGCCCTGGCGGCCCCACAACGCTCGGAGTGCCAGGCGGCCCCGCTGGCCGTGCTGATCGATCAGTCGACCGGCCGGACCTACCTCGAGAACTTCCAGGCCACCCCGGTCTTCTTTTCCGGCTACACCATCGAATCGAACGCGGCGACGTTCAGCCCCGTCGGCTGGACCCCCATCTCCGGCAACTACGACGCCGCGGGAAACGGATCGGTCGACGCGCTCGGCCACTGGATCGTGCTCTCTGCGCCCTCGAGCAGCATGGACCTGTCCGAAGGGGTGGTGTCGGGAACCGGCGGCACGCTGGCGCCGGGACAGGTGGTGTCGCTCGGGGCGACCTGGACCGGGGGAAGCACCGCCGTCACGGCGGAGTACCTGGTCGGGTCCTCAACGCTGATCGCGAATGTCGCCTTCCGTTTGAACCCGGCCGACTACAACCGCGACCTGGTGGTAGACACCAACGACTACAACCTGTTCCGCGCCACGTTCGGACAGACCATCGACCTACGCGCAGACGGCAACGGCGACGGCATGGTGAACGCGGCCGACTTCACCGTGTGGCGCGACCGGTACACCCCGCTGCCTGTCATCCTGGCGCCGGGGTTCGGCGCCGCGGTGCCCGAACCCTCTGGTTACGCGCTGGCGGCGTGCGGCCTCGCCCTGTGGTGCGGCCTGCGGATAACGAGCCGTGGCCGAGCGCTCACGAGCCCAGCCGTTCGCAGATAATGCGACGCACGTCGCAGGCCGCGGCGTCGTCGCCATCGGCCGACACGCTAAGGTGACCGAACGGCAGCACCAGCGTGTCAGGGACGCCTTCTAGGCGCCCACGCTCTACGGACACGATCCCGTCGCCGCGTCCATCCACGAGTTCGTCGAGGTCGATGAGCACCGACTCGACCGCCCGGATCTGTGCGGCCTGGTCGTCGGAAACCGCCAAACGGGCCGCCCTGGCCGTGCCGATAAGCCAGTTCATCTGGTCGTCGCGCAGCGATGCGGCGTTGCCCAGCAGCAGCGTGTAGTCCACCTTGGTGTTGCGGCTGCGGGCGTTGAGCTGCTTGAGGAACGGAGATTCTGGGCAGAGATCGCCGCCGGCTTCTCCCAGACCGTCGACAAACGAGTCGTGCATGCGCGTCCAGCAGTCTCCTTCGTTACGCGAAACCCAGTGCTCCCAAACATCGGTGGCGACCGCGATCCGCGCGAGCTGGGCGCCGTGCGTAGGGGGCGCCACCATGATCAGCCGGTCGACGTTCCCGGGATCGAGCTCCGGCGTCTCCAGGCAGGCCCGCGCCACCAAGCCCCCCATCGAGTGGGTCACCAAGGCCAGGCGCCGCTGCGGGAACGCCGCGGCGAACGCCTTCAGCTCTGCCGAGAGCAGCGCCGCGGAAGGAGACAGTGGCTGATCGTTCGGGTAGCTGAAACCGCCGCACGGGTAGCCGCGGCAGCGGGCATCGCCGAGCAGCGCCGCGTTACGCGGCGCCGACGAGTTAAAGCCGTGGATCAACACGACCAGCGGCAACGAGGGGTCGGCCGACTCCCAGCCGGGCTCGAGCCGCAGGCCGTAACGCTGCAGGTCTGCCTCTCTCACCAGCCGGCGTCGCAGCCACCCCCCGCGCACCGCCGGGGGCCGTGAGAAGCCGACGTCGACGCCACACTCCGCGGCGCGGGAACCCGTCGCCGCGGCCAACATCAGCGCTGCAACGGCCGCGGTTCGGTTTAGGTAGCCAGCCAGTCTCATGTTGAATGTTACGCACGGGGGCACGGCGTAAGCAAACAAGAGCTAGAGCCAGCGGGCTTAGAAAGTCCGCAAACCGCCCGCTTCGGGGGGCTGCACCTGCTGCGTAAACCGCAGCTTTACCGACGCGTCAGCGGCGGCCGTGGCGGCCGCAAACTCTGCCGGGGTCGAGACGCGCGTCTCGCCGACATGCGAGACGAACATCCCGGGCCGCACCCCCGCCTCCCACGAACCGCTCTCGGGGTCGACATCCGAAACCAGCACGCAGCCCTCTGGATCGATCAGCCCCATCTGCGTCGCCTGGTTGAGCTCCTCGGCGGCCAGCGCCGTTGCGTAGTCGACGCGGATGCCGCGCCAGGCCGGCGGGCGGTTGGTCACCACCACGCGGCCCTGCACCGTCGCCTTGCCGAGGGCGACCACGGTCTGCTTCCGCGTGCTGTTGCGGAAGAACTCAACCGGCGCCTGGGCGCCGGGGCCGAGCCCCTGGACCACCAACTGCAGCCGGTCGGGGGAATCGATCCGCTCGCCGGCGACCTCAACAATCACGTCTCCCGGGATCAACCCGGCCGCCGCGGCCGGGCTTCCGGGGAAGGTGCGATCCACCGCCACGCCCGCCTCGCCCGCCGCGGTGGCGGACGTACTTAGTGCGTTGAACTGGATGCCCAGCAACCCGTACTCGGCCTCGCGGCCCTCGAGCAGCGCCTCCAGCACCCGCCGGATCGGCGGGCTGAGCGGGATCGCGTAGCCGGCCGCCGACTCGTGCCCGGCGCTCACCGCGGCGCTGGTGATGATCCCCACCAGCTCGCCGTCGAGGTTCACCAACGCGCCGCCGCTCGACCCGTAGCCGATCCGCGCGTCGGTCTGGATCAGCGTGCCGAAGTGGTGCAGCGTCGAGCGGAAGCCCCCCTGGGCGTCGGCCGCGTCGTTGAGGTTGATGTCGGCGCCCAGCTTGGCCGCCAAATTGGTGACCATCCCCAGGCTGGCCGACGGCTGGCCGTCGCTCTCGATCGCCTGGGGGTTGCTGACCACCAGCACCGACTGGCCTTTGCGGACGTCTTCGGCCCGGCCGAGCGGGATGGGCGTGAGCCCGGCGACCGCGCCCTCGGCTTCCCCAACATCGAGCACGGCGAGCCCGCTGCGTGGGTCGGCCGCCAGCAGACGGGCGTCGAACCGATCGCCCGCGGTATTGGTGACCGCAACGCGCCCTCCGGTGCCCACCAGGTACTGCGTCAGCACCTTGCCGGGCGCCACGACCACGCCGGCGCCGACGACGGTCGGCTCTGGCTCGGAGGGGCGGGCGATAGCGCCGAACGGGTCGACGTTGATCACGATATCGGGGTTGCGGGCCGCAACCGCCGCGGCGCCGGCGTCCGCCGGGTACTGCGACACGGCCACGACCGACGGCTCGACCCGCTCGATCAGCGCCGCCATGGCCGCATCGCGGCGTTTCAGCTCTGCAAGCCCATCGGCCGGGGCGTCCGCCGGCGCTTGGGCCCATACAGGCGCAGCCGGCAGCAGCACCGCCGCCAGCAGCAAAGACGCCAAGCAGGCCGCTCGGCTACTCCTGGTCCGATCCAGAGGCATCCTCGTCCCCCTCGGAGTCGCCGCCGGCAGCCATCGGGCCGACCGACAGCAGGTCGTCCAGGCCGCCGGCCGCGAGGATCTTGTTCTTGATGTCTTCTGCGACATCCGGGCTTTCCTTGAGGAACAATCGGGCCTTTTCTTTCCCCTGGCCGAGCTGCATCTCACCGAAGCGGAACCAGGCGCCGGTGCGGCTGACTACCTTCTGCTCGATGCCCAGGTCGATCAGGTCTCCTTCATAACTAATGCCATCTTTGTGCATCATGTCAAACTCGGCTACCCGGAATGGGGGGGCGACCTTGTTTTTCACGATCTTGGCCCGCACCCGCTGGCCCACCACTTCTTCGCCGTCCTTCAGCGAGCCGATCTTGCGGATATCGATCCGGCACGAGGCGTAGAACTTGAGCGCCCGCCCGCCGGGGGTGGTTTCGGGGCTGCCGAACATCACCCCTACCTTCTCGCGGATCTGGTTGATGAAGATCACGGACGTCTTGCTCTTGGCGATGGCGCCGGTGAGCTTACGCATCGACTGGCTCATCAGCCGGGCCTGCAGGCCGACGTGCGAGTCGCCGATCTCGCCGTCCAGCTCCCGCTTGGGGACCAACGCAGCAACCGAGTCGACCACGATCACGTCGACCGCGTTGCTCTTGATCAGCATCTCGGTGATGTGCATCGCCTCTTCGCCGTGCCCCGGCTGGCTGACCAGCAGGGTCTCGAGGTCGACCCCCAGCTTCTTGGCCCAACTGGGGTCCAACGCGTGCTCGGCGTCGATAAACGCCGCGATTCCGCCTGTTCTCTGGGCTTGGGCGATCACGTGCAGCGCGAGCGTGGTCTTGCCGCTCGACTCGGGGCCGAACACCTCGATCACCCGGCCCCGCGGGATCCCCTGCCCACCCAGGGCGATGTCGACCGACAGGCTGCCGGTCGGGATCCCCTCGATCCGCCGGTCGGCGCCGGCGCCCAGCGGCATGATGGCGCCCTCGCCAAACTGCTTCTCGATGGCCGCCACGGTGTGCCGCAGGTCGTCGCTCGTCTCCAGGATGCGACCCATCGCGGTGGTCTTTGTGTCGTTTCTTTTTGCCGCCCCTTTGGCGGTGGACTTCTTGTCGCTGCCCTTCTGGGCCGCCCCCTTATCCGATGCCCCCTTATCAGATGCTGAAGAGGCCTTGTCTCGCTTTGCCATACGTCCGTTCGCCCCTGCTTTGGCGGTCTGTGCTGCGGCTACCATGTGAGGCCCCTTTTATGCGTGAGGGATAGAGAAGTTGCAAGCTGGCTGCCCGACGGGAGCGCGGCAGATACTGTACGCACGAATACTATATCGGTGTACAGTAGTGGGTGCAAGAGGTTTTTTGAAAGCTTTCGGCTTTTGGCTGTCAGCGGTCAGCGATCAGCTTTCAGCTTGTTTGGGAGGTGAATCCCGTTTTGGCTGACGGCTGATAGCTGAGGGCTGAAAGGCGGCGGCTCAGCCGCCGAGCGGGCAGGTCGCCATCACGCGGTAGCCGGGGCCTTCGCGACGGAGGCGGCTGGCGTAGACGGTCAGGGCGTCGGCGGGGGTCGCGCCCGCATCGAAGCTGTCGAGCGCCGCGATCCCGTCGACCAGGTCGCCTGCCTGCTTGGAGGCGATGCGGTCGATGCGGCCGATCGTCAGGTGGGGGCGGTAGCGCCGCTGATCGGTGCGGAAGCCCAGTTCTGCCAGCCGGGGTCGCAGCGAGTCGTGCAGCGCCGTGAGCTCCTGGGCCCCCTCGGCCACCCCCAACCAAAGGGCCCGGGGCCGGTCGAGGTCTGGGAACGCACCCGCGCCGCGGACACGCACCGAGAACGGCGGCGCCTGCCGGGCCGCCTCGGCCGCGACATTGCAGACGTCTACCAGGTCGGCGTCGGTGATCTCGCCCAGGAAGTGGAGCGTGAAGTGCAGGTTCTCCGGCTCGACCCAACGGACCGCGTCCGACAGCCCCCGCAGCCGATTGATGGCCCCAACAGCGGCGGCGCGAACCGCGTCGTTGACGGTCAAGGCGATAAAGGTGCGGGTGCGTGGCATAGCAGCGGGGCTGGGGGGACGCGCAAGCGATGTGTGTGCGGCGGATGGCAGCGCGGTAGTATGCCACGAATGGCCGGCTGCGTCCTGTGGCTCGCGGACTCTTCCCATGCGCTATTCGCTCCGCAAGAAGACGCTCTTCGGCCACGCCGCGGCGAAGTACGGCGGGGGACGGTCGAGGCGACGGCTTGAAGACGCTGGCGGAAGTCCCAAGGCTTGCGCTAAACAATTCACGCGCGAACGACCGACGCGACAGCGTTACAACTCCTTAAACTTCAACCGAATTTGCTTGACGCGTACCGGAAGTCGAGATTAGCATCCTGCACAGATGCCCGCCGGGATGGTCCGATGGGTCGCTCCTCTGGTGCGGCGCTGCGGTCCTTCTTACTCTTCTCTTGCGACCGCGGCCGCTCTTTCTGAAAAGGTTGCGCTAATGGTCAGTTGCATGGGTCGGACGCTCTCTGGGGCGTCCGCCACGCGCGGGTTGGTTACCCGCGGCCTGTGTGTAGCGGCGACTCTCTTCTTCTTGCCCCCGGCCGCCCGGGCCTACTTGGGGAGCTTCACGTCTCAGGACGGCTACGCGCTGCCCTACAGCAATGTGGCGCGTGACGTCACCTACTACAACGCCGGCGCCTACGGCGCCAACGCGGGTGGGGGATCGGGGCCGACAGACATCGCGGCCGACTCCGGGCTCTGGAGTCTCGTCAGCCCGGTGGGGGCGTACTTCTCCAAGCCGGCGGACCGCACAACCTACCTATCGTCGGGAACCCCTTACGCGGCGAGCGATCCGAACGCCGTGGGGGTCTACCTGATCGGGAACCACTTTCCCGGGCGCACGGGGGACCAGGCCAACCTGGCTTTCCTGAACACGCTCGCCTCGGGCACGGGGCCGGCCGTCTACGAGTACGCGCTCGATTCGTTCGACTTCGGCGGCGTCAGCCCCGCCAGCGTTACGTCGGGGACCCTCGACATCCAGTTCTACTTCTGCCCCAACCCGGGTGACGCCCCCGACCCCAGCGGCGCCAATGGCGACAAGTTCACCCTGTCGTTTCAGGACAGCGCAAGCAGCATCGGCTTCGAATGGGGCTACCTCCGCGACAACTCGGTGGTGTGGCGCACCAGCCCCTCCAACCCCTGGAACGCCACGGCGTTCGTCGCGGATCAGACCAACTGGGACGGCCTTAAGATCGGGCTCGACCTGACCAACGACACCTTCGCGATGGACTACTTCGACGTCTCCGCCAGCACTTGGACAAACTTTGTGCCGGCAGGAACGCCGCTGGGCCAGGCGATGACGAACCTCACCGGTCTCCGCTGGCAGTTGGAAGACAACATCATCGTTGGCAACTACGCCGGCAAGAACTTCTTCGACGACTTCAGCTTCGGGGCCCCGGTCCCCGAGCCGGCCGGGGCGACGCTGGCCGCGCTGGCGGCGTTGGGCGTGTTCGCCTGCGCGCGCCGCAAGTAGCGCCGCAAGGCAACAACAGCGCCGCGGGGCGTCCGGCAAGGGGCGGGACGCCCTGCGGCTTGTTGACTTACACACGCTTATTGAAGCGGAGAGCGCCCCGACTACGCGGGTACGCAATAAGAGGCGCCGTTTAAGCAGCGCCGTTCAATCAGATCCGTCGCCCGTGAACGGCGGGTGCTCGTACACGACTTTGCCCGGCGCCACGCGCGGGTCGCCGGTGCGGCGCAGCTCGTCCATCAGCCGCGTTCGCAACTCGGCAACCACGCCGGCGTGCCGCGGGTCTGCCGAAACGTTGTTTACTTGATCCGGGTCGCTGTTTAACACATACAACTCTTCGCGCGGCCGCTTACCGAACGCCAGGTTGTAGTCACGCGCCCACTCGGGGTTGTCGCGTTGTGAAACCAGCCAGGCCTTGGTGGGGCTGGCGTCCATGTCGGCGTAGATCGCGCGGGTGTCGTCTAGCACCCGCTGCTCGCTGGGGGGGTCGTCCGACATCGGCGAGCCCATCGGCCAGCGGTCCGGCTCAAAGTTGATGATGAACAGGTGGTCGCGGGTGCGGATGGCCCGCTGGGGGTAGGGAAGGTTGCCGGGCCGGGCCGATTCAACGTGGCGTTCGCGACCGGTGACCACCCAGGTGCGCTCGGGGTCGACCTGCCCCGACTTGTCGGAACGCAAGACCGGCATCAGCGACCGGCCCGTCATCACGCCGGGCGGGGTCTCGCCGGCCGCGTCGAGGAAGGTCGGCGCCAGATCGACCAGGGTCACCAGGTCGTCGACAACGCGTCCCCCCGGCACGCCAGGGCCGCTCACGATCAACGGCACGGCGACGCCGAAGTCGTACAGGTTGCACTTGCCGCGGGGGAACCCGGGGGCGCCGTGATCGCCGCTGATCGCTAGCAGCGTGTTCTCGGTTTCGCCGCGTCGCGCCAGCTCCTCCTGCAGCACCCCCACCGCGGCGTCGAAGGCCATCGCTTCGCCCAGGTAGTCTGCGAAGTCCTCGCGGACCACCGGCACGTCGGGCAGGAACGCCGGCAGCTTGCCCTTGAGCTCTTCGGGGTCGAGCCCCCACAAAGCCTTGCCAGAGCCTTGCACCCACTTCCGATGGACGTTCGTCGGGCCGAACCAATAACAGAAGGGCTGCCCGGGCTCGCGGGCGTCGAGCATCGCGGCGAAGTTGGCGCGCACTTGGTCCAGCAGCCGGGCCTTGGCCGCGTCGAGCGTGACGCCTTGCTTCACGAGTTTCGAGGCCTGTTGCGAGAAGCTGTTGAACGCGCCGCCGGCCGACTCGAAGGCGTGCTTGTCTTCGCCGTACGGTGCGTCCTTCGGCGTTCCAGGGCCCCACACCTTATACGACTTGCCGATGTGGTAACCGGCGTCGTGCAGCAACAGCGGGTACGACGGGATGGCCGGGTCCCACACCGCGCCGCGCAGGATGGCGCCGCGGCCGGTCCGCCAGAAGTACTGCCCGCTCAGCAGCGAGCTGCGGCACGGCGTGCACGAGGGGGCATTAACAAACGCGTTGCGGAACAATACCCCTTCGCGGGCCGCGCGATCGATGTTCGGCGTGCGCACGACGTCACTGGCGCGGCCCGGGCCGTCTAGTTGTGCATAAATGCTGGCGTACCGACCCCAGTCGTCGGCGAAGGCGAACAACAGGTTCGGCCGGTCCGCCGCGGCCCCGTAGCTCGGGGCGGCGACGGTCCAAACCGCGAGCACCGCTACCAAACTCCGCCAAACGATCGCCACCGATCGAGTCGCCTTCATTACTTACTACCATCGAGAATAGAGGTGACGAGCAGACCCCTATCTTAGCCGCCCGCCCCCCCGGCGCCACCAGCTCCGCCTGAGCCCGCTCCGCCCGCGCCCCCCGCGGCCCCTGCTCCTCCGGCGGCCCCTGCGCCCCCGGCTCCATTCGATCCGCCGGCGGCCCCTGCTCCACCGGTTCCGCTCGCTCCGCCGGCGGCTCCGGCGGCGCCTTGCTGCTGAGCGCCATTGGGCTGGTTGCCGCCCTGTTGCCCGGCGTTCTGATTACCGGCGCCTTGTTGGCCGATCGCTTGCTGCCCCTGCTGTCGCATCGCGGCGCCTTGCTGCGCCTGCTGGGCAGCGGCACCCTGCACCCCTTGGCCACCCTGTCCGCCGCGGAGTTGTTGCATCTGTTGCTGGTACTGCTCAAAGCGGCGCTGCTGGGCAGCCTGCTGCGGCGAAGCCACGCCGCGGTTGCCCCCCGCTTGTTGTTGCTGCATGTGCTGCTGCGCGGCGCGCTGCGTGCGGTAGGCCCGGTACCGGTCCATGCGTTGCAGCTCGTCTTGTTGCTGGGAAGACAGACGCTGACCGTCGCGCGTTAGTTCGTTGTAGCGGTCCTGCATCTGCGGGGGCAGGAAGTTCTCGCCACGGCTGCGCTGCAGGTCGTCCGCCACAGAAGAAAACTGCTGAGGGTCGTCGACGAGCGGGCCCCCCTGTTCGCGGAGCCGCCCCAGCTCTTGCTGCTCGTCCGCGCTCAGCCGGCCCTGCATCGCGCGCTCTTCTAGCTCGTCCTGCCGTGAGTAGTCTGGCACGGAGTCGGCCGTCCCTTGTTGATTCCTGGCCATCCCCTGCAGGCGGCGGTACTCGTGCATCTGGGCGTCGGAGAGCCTTCCCCCTGCGTCGATGCGGCGACGGAACTCGCTGAGTTGGTTCTGCTGCTGCTCGTTCAGCTCAGGGCCGGTGTCGGCTTCGAGCTGGCCATTGGCTTCTAGCTGCGTCAGTTCTTGCAGCCGGCGCGTTTGCTGGTCGTCCAACGTTTGGCCGTTCCGCTGGGCTTGGCGGAGGTTAGCGAGCTCGTTGCGGCGCTGCTCGCCGACAGGCGGCTGTGAACCGCTTTGTAGGCCACCGCCCCCGAGGCCCGCCTGGTTCCCCGCGCCGTTGAAGTTCACTCCCGCCCCATAGCCGGCCGACGGGACAACCAACACGCCGCCATCGCCGACAGCCCCTCCGCCAGCGACCCCGCCACCCGCGGTGTATCCGGGCTGCCCCGGCGCCGTGGCGCCCGGCATGGGCCCCGCCGCGCCGCCCGCCGCGGGGGCGGTCGCTTGCCCGCCCTGTGCTGCGCCTTGCGGCTGGGCGCCCTGAGCTTGAACGCCCTGAGCCTGGGCCGGATCTGGCGTTTCTTCGCCGCGGGCGGCGATCTGCAGGTTTAGCTGTTCGTCGTTGCGTTCGACGGTGATCGGGATGGTGTCGCCTTCTTTCTTCTCAAGCACCACGGTCTTGGCGGCCTCGATGAACTCTTCGAACGGGGCGCTCTTCACGCCGTAGAACTCGACCACGCGGTCCCCCTTGCGGATGCCGGCGTTCCAAGCGGGGCTCAGCGGCTCGATCTTGGCCACCCACGCGCCCCCCTCGTCTGAGTGCATGATCCGCATGCCCAGCAGGTGCGAGGCGGTTTCCTCCTCAGAATCGGAAGGGTTCTCCGCGGGCTGCTCGTCCGCGTCCGCGTCCGCGTCCTCGTTTTCGGCCGACGGCGCGTCGGCCGCGGGGGCGTCGTCTTGGGGCGCCGCGGCGGCTGAACCACCGATAAGCATCGCAGCGAGCGCTGCAGACGCGAGCCAGAGGGACCGCGGGGCGTGGCATGGGCCGTTTGGCGTCCGAAGTGCGATGCTCATTGCTGTCTTCCTGGAGAAGTAGGGTGCTAGAGGGATGGCCGAGCTCGTTGGAGCAGAGCGCTCGGTCGACAAGATGTGTGCGTCGGAACGGTGAAGCGAATCGCGTGCCGATGGCCCAGTGGGGCTCAATCCGGCGCCGGCTGGCTGGCGGGCTGTCCGCCGCCTGGCGCCCGCCGGGCGACGGGCGAGCAGCCTGGGCGCCTCGCGTCCAGTTGGGTGGCGGCGAACCTTGCGCGACCAGGGGGCTTCGGTTTCTTGACGGGCCAGGTTCGGGGCCCTAGAACCGGCGAGCCAGGCAGCGGTCGGGCGGTCCGCGGCTTGGGTCTCTCTCCCCTCTGCTTCGAGAAAGTCATGGCTACCGTCTACCAAGTGGGCGATCGCGTGGGCCCCTACCGGCTGACCGGGGTCCTGGGCGAGGGGGGCGCCGGCCAGGTCTTCCGCGCGCAGTGGGCGCCCACCGACCAACAGCGCGCCGACGGGCCGGCGGACCACCCGCCCGAGGCGGCGGTCAAGCTGCTGCTGCCGTCGCACGCGGACAGCGAGGAGCTGTTCCGCCGGTTCGTCCGTGAGATCGGTCTCGCGCAGCAGATCGATCACCCCAACCTGATGCGGCACCTCGACTCGGGGATCGCCGACGGCACGCTCTACTACGCGATGGAGGTCGTTCCGCACGGCACCATGCGACAGGTGCTCCGGCAACGGGGGGTGCTGTCGTGGCGCGACGCCGTGGAGGGCGCCATGCACGTGGCCGACGCGCTCAGCGCCCTGCACCAAGCGGGCGTGGTGCACCGCGACCTGAAGCCCGAGAACATCTTCCTATCGGAGTCTGGGTTGTTGAAGCTGGGCGACTTCGGTCTGGCGTTCACCGACCAGGGGAGCCAGATCACGCTCGGCGGGCAGACCGTCGGCTCGGTCCGCTACATGGCGCCGGAGCAGGTGCGTGGGCAGCGCGACCTGGACGGCCGCTGCGACCTCTACGCGTTGGGCTGCGTGCTGTTCGAGATGCTCACCGGCCGCCCGCCGTTTGTTTCTACCGAGCCGATGCGGGCCTTCATGCAGCACGTCGAAGAGGCGCCCCCACGGGTGCGGACGCTGGCGCCGGGGGCGCCGCGATCGCTCGACGCGCTGGTCGATTGCTTGCTGAGCAAGGACAAGCACGACCGGCCACCCAGCGCCGAGGCGCTCGGCCGGGCGCTCGCTGCGCTGCTCGATTCCGAGGCGGGCGAGGTCCCCTCCCTCGATGCCTACCTGAGCGGTGCGACGCCCGCCATCGAGCCGCTGCCCGTGGGTGACGCAGAAGAAGAGGACTCCCTCTACGGTTCAAGCACGCCCGCAAGCGGCCTGCTAGCCGCGGACGAGGCGGCGGAACTGGCGCCGGAAGAACCGGCCGACGCGCCGCGGCCGACCGACCTTGCCCACCGCTTGAGCGTCGGGCCGCCCGCCGCGGCGCCGGCGTCCAACGGGAAGCTGCTAGCGCTGCTCGCAGCCGTAGCGGTTGTAGCGATTGGGATCACGATCGCCTCGCAAGGCATCGGGGGCCCCGACGACCCGCCGGCGCCCCCTGCGGCGGGGGCAGTAGCGCCTTAGCGCCCAGCGGCGTGTCCTGCCCGCCCACGGCGGTTTCTCTGTGCCTGCGACGCATCGAATCGACTTTCGGCAGCCCTCACGCCATAATGGACGCCGAACGTACTGCCCCCGATTTGAGAAGGAAGAGAACCATGCGAATCGCTCTGCTCGCGGCCGCCGCCGTCTTCGCCACGGCGGGCCTGTCCCAGGCCCAGTGGGTTACCACGTACCGCCCCGTGGTCGTCGCGCCGTCGGTCTGGGCGCCCGCCCCTGCCGTGTGGGCCCCCGCGCCGGTCACGGTAACAGCATTCAGCCCGGTGGTTGCGGCGCCGGTAGTGGTGGCCCCCCCCGTGGTGGCGCCCAGGGCGGTCTACCGGACCCGCTACCGCCCTTTCCGGCCCTTCGCCGGGCCGGTGACGCGCGTCCGCTACGGCTGGTAGTTGTCTGATTGATTTTGAACCACCCGCGGTCTGCAGCAACGCCGGCCGCGGGTGTTTGTGATTGACTGGGGCTGGCGGATGCTAGAAGTCGACAACGCGACGCTTGAATCGACCCGCGCTGCGCTACGCGCGCAAATGCCCATCACCGAGCGCTGGGCGTACTTCGACCACGCCGCGGTGGCGCCCCTGCCGCGCCCGACGATGCAGGCCATTCAAGAGTGGACCACCCAGGCCGGCGAGCAGGGAGACACCGCCTGGCCGGCGTGGGCCAAACAGGCAGAAGCAACACGCCGCGACGCGGCCGCGTTGATCGGCGCCGATCCCGGTGAGATCGCCCTGGTCGCCAACACCACCGCGGGCATCAACCTGGTGGCCGAGGGGATCGACTGGCGCGAGGGCGACAACCTCGTGCTGCCGGCCGACGAGTACCCGTCCAACCAGTACCCGTGGCTCAACCAAGCGTGGCGCGGCGTCGAGGTGCGAACGCTGCCGACCGACCGCGGCCGGGTCGACCTGTCGGCCCTGCGCGACGCGTGCGACGCACGCACGCGTATCGTCTCGATGAGTTGGGTGCAGTTCTCGGCGGGCTACCGGCACGACATCGACGCCGCGGTGGAGATCGCGCACGCGGCCGGCGCGTGGTTCTTCCTCGACGCGATCCAGGGACTCGGGGTCTTCCCGCTAGACGTGCGCAGCACGCCGGTCGATTTCCTGGCGGCCGACGGCCACAAATGGATGCTGGGCCCCGAGGGCGCCGGGATGGCGTACATCCGCCGCGACCGGCTTGAGCAGCTCCGCCCGGTGGGCGTGGGCGCCCACAGCGTGAAGCACGCCCACGACTACACGCGGATCGACATGGACCTCCGCGACACGGCCGCCCGCTACGAAGGGGGCTCGATGAACATGCCGGGCATGCTGGGCTTCGGCGCCAGCCTGGCGCTGCTGCGGTCGCTCCCGGCCGGCGCCGCCGCGGCCTGCGTGCTGGACATCACCGACTACGCGGTAGAGCGGTTGCAATCGTCCGGCGCCCAGATCGTCTCGCACCGGACGCCGGAGGACGGGCGCGACCCGCGCTCGGGCATCGTCTCGTTCGAACTGCCGGGCCGCGACCCGATGGAGTTCCGCAGCGGGTGCCTCGAGGCCGGGGTCGTGCTCAGTTGCCGCGCCGGCCGGCTACGGATCGCCCCCCACGCCTACACCAACCGGGAAGACGTCGATCGGCTCATCAGCATGTTGTAGTAGTTAGGTTTTAGGTTTTAGGTCTTAGTCGTTGTGCCTTCCCTGCTAGACTCAGCTCCGGGCCCGCCCCCCTAACGCCCAACACCTAGCGCCCAACACCTAACGACTAGTACCTAACACCTAACGCCTTATCCCTCCGCCATGTCTCGCCGCGCTGTCTACACGGGCTCGTTCGACCCTATCTCGCTGGGCCACTGGAACGTGATCGAGCGCAGCAGCCGGTTGGTGGACGAGCTGATCGTCGGCGTAGGGCTGAACGTCGACAAGCAGCCGCTGTTTACCGCGGAGCAGCGGGTCGAGCTGCTCAGGCGCGTCGCCGCGAAGCTCCCCAACGTCGAGGTCCGGCAGTTCAACGGCCTAGCGGTGCGGTTCGTGCGCGAGTGCGACGCGCGGGTGATCGTCCGCGGCGTGCGCTCGCTGACCGACATGGAGACGGAGTTCACCATGACGCTCGCCAACCGCAAGCTCGACCCCGGCATCGAGACGGTGTTCTTGATGGCGGACGACGAGTTCTCTCACGTCTCTAGCTCGCTCATCAAGCAGATCACGCCGCTGGCGGACGACGAAGAGCTGGCGCGGTTCGTGCCGCGCGAGATCATCCCCGACCTACGCGCACGGCTCGGCGGCTGACGCGCTGGGATTCGACGCGATCAGGAGAACTTTTTGATCAACGCGCCGATCATGCTAGCCACGAAAATGCCGCCGAAGATCATTCCGCGGACGTTGCGCGCCCAGTACTGCGGCGACGAGCTCTGGATCGAGCCGTCTTCGTTCTCAATCATGTCGATCCGGGTGCCGCACTTGCGGCACTTGTCGCCCGCTTTGAAGGGGAGCGCGTTCTCGTGCCTGCACTTGCCGCAGATGATCACGTTGTACTCGCCCGACGTGGGGTACGTGGGAGACGCCCGCGGCGCCGGCAGCGTGGGGGGGGCGTAGGTGGGGCCACGCGGGGTGGGGAACGCCGACACATCGGGTGCTGAATCAGAATCGGCCAGGCTCGAAGCAGAGGGGCCTGCCGCGGGGGAATCAAAATGAGAAGGGATGCTGTGAGTGGGGGCGCTTACGTCGGGAGCCGGCGCGGCCGAACGTGAGGCCATCTCCGCCATCCGCTGCTCGTGCCGCGCGTCGGCCTCGGCCCGCAGCCTCTCCATCCGTTCGCGGCTCTCTCGCACCATTTGCTCGTGACGCGTCTGGAAGTCGGTGTCCATCGACGGGAAGCTGCTCGGCGCAGGGCGCGACTCCGCCACCGCCGCGGGCGGCGTCGTGCTCTGCCGAGCGATGTACGCCTGGTCGGCCGCGGAGAGCCGGTCTTCGGGGACGCGGAACTCTTTGCCGTCCATCAACAGCACCACCTTACCCCCCTCAACGCCGCCGAACCTGGCGGTGATGGTCTTGCCGTCGTTGCTGGTCCACTGCCGCGGGGGGCCGGCGTCGGCCGCCGCTTCGGGGGGGGCTTGCCCGAACGGCGCAGGCCTCGGCGACCGGGGCTGTGCTTCCTCCGAGACAGACGCCACCAGCCGCTGCTCGTCGTCCATCAGGTCGCTGAGCTTCAGCTCGATCTCTTCGCCGCGGAACTGGAGCGTCACGGTCTCCCCCTCCACCCGCAGGAAGCGGGCCCGGCGGGACTCGCCGTCGCGTGTCTCCCAGTCGCGGTACTTGTGGGCCTGCTGGTAGGCCTCGAGATACGCCTGGTCGGCCTCGCTCAGCCGGTTGATGGGCGCCTCAACGGTCTTGCCGTTGACGCTCAGGTACGCCATCGACTTCGACACACGGATCAGTTCTCCCTCGACCCGTTGGCCGCGGTCGTTGACCCATTGCCGCGCATCGGCCCGCAAGGCCCCGATGGCGGAAAACGCAAGTAACGTGATGAGCAGATGACGGCCCGCGTCTGCCACGGAAAACTCCCCGGCGTTGGAGGGGCGGAACAAACCCACGGTCCACAACGCAAGGCTAACAGACCGGTGGCCAAACCGCCAACTTATCTTGCCGCGGCTCAAACCATCAGCCGCGCGCCCTGCATCAGCACGAAGGCGAGCGCCACAATGGCCAGCAGCGTCTTCCCCTCCCCCAGCCAGTCGACCGTGGGCCCGGGCAAACCCTCGATTTCAGGGGCCTCTGCCGGCGTTTCTACCGGCGCTGGCGCTGGGAACGCCCCCGCCGCGGCAACCGCCCCTGCCGGCTCAAGGTCGGCGGGCCCGGTGGGCCCCTGCTCGGCCGCTACGGCCGGTTCTTCCGCCGCAGCGGCGGCCGCGGGCGCCGCCTGTTTGACCAATTGCGGACGCCCCTCGCCACGGGCCGCGCCGGGCGAAAGCGTCGCCAAGAACCGTTCTACGCGGGGCCCGAAGCTCCCGAGCGTGGTCCCCTGCCCCGCCCCGAACAGCACGCCGGCCAGCTCGCCCCGCTGGTTGAAGATCGGCCCGCCGGAGTCCCCCTGTCGGGCCTCGACGTCCAGCTCAACGATCTCCTGGGGGTACCCGGTCCGCGGGGAGTAGTAGCTGCGGCACTGTCCAGAGATGGCGCGGTACTCCCCCTGGCCGTAGCCGCAGATGGTCAACCGCTCGCCCGACTGCGGCGGGCGTTTGGCGATGGCGACCGGCTCGGTCGGCGGCCGCCAGATCACTAGCGCCGCGAGGTCCCACGTCTCGTCCAGCTTCAGCGCGAGGGCCTCGCTCTTGAACCCAGAGGGGAAGGTCACCTCGATCTTCCCGACGGCCCCCTCGACCACGTGCCAATTGGTGACCACCAGGGCGTACCGGTCGCGGACGTCGATCAGCGTGCCCGAGCCGAACGCCTGGCCGCCCGTCTCAACCACAGAGATCCGCGCCACCGCGGGGTGGGGCGCAGCGGCCACGGCCCCCCCGGCGGCGCTCGCCAGGGCTATCGCGGCAAGCAGGATGGCGGGGCGGCGTCTCAAACGGGTCGCGCGGCTTGGGGGTTTCGGTGTTTGCCTTGCAAGCGAGCCGGGGCGTCTCCGCCCCCGCAGGCGGCTGCGTCCGCGCCGCCACTGGGTGCGGCTGGCTCGATGGACGAAGTTCTCTCCGCTGCGCCGGGGGCGGGGACGCCCCGGCTCGCACGCGTTCTCAGGCCCGCAGACCTGTTGAGTGGATCCTCGCCTGATCGTTGGCGCGGATGCGTTCGTTCTCCAGGATCATCCTCAGCAACCTGGCGCGGAGCTGGGTGAGCGACGGCCGCAGGACGGGGGTCTCCACGGCGGGCAGGGAGAACACGTTGAGTCTTCCGGGTGGACTGATCTCGGTCGGTACGGGGGGGGCGGGTGACCACATCGAGGCGCGGGCCTCCTAGGCTGCGAGGGGGCGGCCGCCCCGGAGCTGCTCCGTGCGCGGGGGAAAGTCGCGTCCGCCGTTGTACGCCTGTTTGAGGCGTTCAAGTTCTTGGCGGAACGCTGCTTCGGCCAGTTTCGTCAGGGTCATCCGTGCTGGCGGCCCGGCCAGGTGGAATGCGGCGTTACGCGCCTCGTCCAACAGGTCGGCCGGCAGGTAGAGGGTGGCCCGCACTTTGCGGACGCACTTCTCTGGGGGGAACTCTTCAGGACGGATTGGTAGTAAATCTTGGTTGTGCATCGGCGTGGCCTCCTGAACCTCTACTCTTCTAACGCTGTAGAGAGAGATCGGTCACGCACGTCGAAAGACTGCAAACGTCAGACGTTTCCCGGAGGCGTTGACCCAGCCGGAAAGCCTTGCCCGACCGGTTGGCGGGGTGGGGCAGGCTTCACCCTCACGTACGCGGCGGCGTAGGGGGCGTTACAGAGAGAAAACGACCAAAAACCAAGCCTAAATGACCAATACGCGCAGGGTTACCGCCCTGCGCGTATTGGTCGTTTAGGCTTGGCCATTGGGGCTTACGTCGCCCGGCTATTTCGTGCGGGCTTGCTCGGCCCGCCGGACGTGCAGCGGCGGCACGATGTCCCACGCCAGGCCGACCTTCTCGAACAGCCGGATGATGTAGTAGTTGGTGTCGATCTCCCACCAACGGTGCTGCACGCTGGCGGACGACTGGTCGGCGTGGTGGTTGTTGTGCCAACCCTCGCCGCCGGTGACGATCGCCACGAACCAGTTGTTGCGGCTGTCGTCGGTGGTCTCGTGGTTGCGGTAGCCCCACAGGTGCGAGAGCGAGTTCACGCTCCAAGTGAAGTGCCACACCAGCACCACACGGGCGAACACGCCCCACACCAGCACGCTCAGCGCGATCCGCAGGGCTTCCATGCTGGCCGGCCCGTAGAAGCAGGCCGAGATTGCCCACGCCACGGCGAAGTAGATGGCCGCGTGACCCGTGAAGAACAGCAGCATCGGCATCGGCAGCTTCTCGACCCACATGTAATAGGGGTCCTGCAAGATGTCGCGTGCGTACTTCTCGTAGTTCAGGAAGTTGTGCGTGGTCTTGTTCCGCACACACAGCCAGCCGGCGTGCGCCCAGAAGAAGGTCACCAGCGGGCTGTGCGGGTCGGGCTGGTGGTCGGAGTGCTGGTGGTGCATCCGATGCCAAGCCACCCACCGCGCGGGCGTTTCTTGCGCGCTGAACAACGCCAGCGTGGCGAGCGAACGCTCGAACCACTTCGGCGACTTGAAGCTCTTGTGCGTCAGCAGCCGGTGGTAGCAGATGGGGACGCCAAGCTGCCCGTAAACGTGCATGCCGACCAAAAACGTGATGACGCCGACCCAGGAGAACAGCCACGGCACGAAGATCAAACAGGCCGCGGCGTGGATCACGACGAACGAGATCGCGTAGCCCCACTGCACGATGCTGGTGTCGACCCCCTCGGGCAGGTCCAGACGTTTTGTATCGACATGCGTCGAATTGAGCGGCGCGTCGAGTGCCTCCTCGGGCGCAACCTCAGGCGACACTTCGGGCCGCAGCGTAGTGGTTTGGCTCATGGCTACCTCGCTATCTCATCCGCCGACTTCATTGCTTACACGACCGCCTATCTTACCCGATCAGGCCAGCCCATATAGTCCACTGCGCCGAAATGCCGCGGATTGCTGCCGATTTTCGCCCGTTGGCGGGGGGCCCGGCGGAGCGTACGCTACCGGACACGGCCCTCTCCTAGCACGGATCGACCCGCCAGACGCCGCAGCATGAACCCGGTTCCAGGTTTGCCGATCGTCTGTCTCGGCTGCGGCTGCTTGTGCGACGACATCCCCCCAGCGGCGCGGTTTTCTGGCAACCAATGGCCCGCGTCGGCCATTTCCTGCGAGCTGGGCCGGGAGTGGCTCGGCCGCGAACGGCCCGCTTTTCCCCCCAGCCGGGTGGGGGGCAAGCCCGCGTCGCTGGAGCAGGCCCTGACCGCGGCCGCCGAGCTTCTTGCATCGGCCTCGTCGCCGCTGGTGTGCGGCTGGGCCGGCCAGACGCTGGAGGGACAACGCGCCGCGGTCGCCCTCGCGGACCGCCTGGGAGCGCTGGCCGACTGGACATCTGGGCCCGAGGCCTTGGCCCACCACGCCGCGTTTCAGCAGCAGGGGGCGTCGACCGCCACGCTGGGCGAGGTCCGCCGGCGTGCCGACCTGGTGGTGTACTGGGGGTGCGATCCGCGAGAAAGCCACCCGCGTCACCTGTCGCGCTTCGTACGCCCCCCCGACGACGGCGCCTCGCCACGCCGCGTTTGGTGCGTGAGTGACGACCCCGGGGCCGACTTCGCCGATGAGCGCGCGGCGCTGCTGGGGGGCGATCATCTCGCCACGCTGGCCGCGCTGCGGATGCTGATCCGCGGCGAGGCTATCGAGGCCTCCGCGCCGCTGCGACAGCTTGCATCGGCCCTGACTTCCTCCGGCTACGTCGCCGTTTTCTACAGTCACACGCTGGCCGGCGCCGGCCACGCTGGGCTGGGCGCGCTGGCGGCCCTGTGCCAGGAGCTGCACGCCCACACACGCTGCGTCGCGCTGCCGTTGGGCGCGCAGGGCAACCCCCACGGCGCCGAGAGCGTGCTCGCCTGGCAGACCGGCTACCCGGCGGCGGTTAGCTTTGCGTCGGGCGCGCCGCGCTACGCCCCCCAGCAGTACAACACCGCGGCGCTGCTGACAGGCGGGAGAGTCGACGCGGCGCTGGTGGCAGGAGACGACCTGCTGGCCCACACCACGCCACAAGCAGCCGAGGCCCTAAGGGCCGCACCCTACGTAGCGCTGGGCTACGAAGACTCCGCGACGCTACGCGCCGCTCGCGTCGCGATCGCTATCGCCGAGCCGGGCGCAGCCTGCGGCGGCACGGTGCTGCGCGTAGACGGCGTGCCGCTCGAACTCCGGCCGTTTCGCGATGACCAACTGCCAACCGCAGCCGAAGTGCTTACGGAACTGTTGGACCGGATCACACCGCCCCGGCTCACCAGCTAGCCGCTTTGCCCATCAGCCGCCTCAGCAGCACCACCTGGCCGATGTGCATCGCCTCGTGGATCGGTTGGTACTCGATGGCGGCCAGCTTGGTCTTGAACACCGGGTGGGGCTGTTCGAGCGGCTCGACGAGCTCGGCCTCGTCGTAGTCCGCGGCGGCGGCCATGCAGCGGTCGTGAACGTCGTCGAACACAAGCAGGATGTCGTCAACGGGCCAGTTGGCGGACGGATCGGGGTCGGGTGTCGACCCCCGCCCGTACTGAGCAAAGAACGCGTCGGGCATGAAATCTTGGTCGGCCTTTTCAGCGCCGCGGACGCGCTTCATCAGCAACGCGTACTCGCTGGCGGCGAGGTGCCCGATCTGCCACGCGACGTGCGTCAGCCCCTCGCCGGGGGTCCAGAACCACTGGTCGGGCGTCAGGTCGGTGAGGTAGCCCTTGAGCACTCGCCGGACCATTTCGCTCTGTTCAATCATCCGGTTGATTCGATGGTGACTCATCGACGAGGCGCTCCAAGGTGTAGTCAGGTTCATAGCTTCCTGAGGCGCGGCCAGAAACGTGTTGCGCCTTTGGTCGTCATCCTACTACATGCCGCTACACTCTGATCAGACGCATCAGGAGACCGGACGTCAAAGGCCCGCAGGCGGAGCGGCTCGCCGAGTTGCTCTCATTTCTTTTCTTTCCAAAAAAGGGGAAAACCATGGCAGATCAGCAGACAAACGATTGGCCAGAACTCGCGGTAGGGCTTTTCGACCGCCTCACCGGTCGGGGCGCCGTGATTCACTATGAATTTGACCAAATGCAGATCAAAATCCCCAGCGGAGTCGGGACGGACGCCAAGCACGCCGCGTGGGTGCTGTCTGGAAAGCTGCGGATCTCTACCGAGATGAAGGGCTCAGCCCCAAACTCCTGATCACCGGTCGCATGGCGGGGTTTGCCCACGGCGTGCCGGTGCTACTTGAATTCTATCGAGGCAGGGCGATCGTTGTCCTGCCAGGGGTCTTGGCTGGGATTCGTGTCCGCCGTGACGTCGCGGCGCATCGTGGGGCCTTGGATCGGATTGTCGCGGATTGCGGCCTACGCCTCTACGCTAAGCTGGGGTGGCTGCCCGCCATCCCGCTGTGAAGCGGTCCGACCGATCGCGCATCATCCGATTTCCCACTCGAACCCAGAGCGGCTAAATCATGGGTCCCTCCGCTAGTCCGCCAGCGCCGGTGATCGTTACGGGCGCCACCGGCTACGTCGGGGGGCGTCTCGTGCCGGAACTGCTTCAGCGCGGTCTCTGCGTGCGTTGTCTGGTCCGCGAACCCCGCAAGCTCCAGCTTCGGCCGTGGCGGAACCAGCCCGGGGTTGAGGTGGTCAAGGACGACCTGTCCGACAAGTCTCTGCTAGTCGATCACCTGCGTGGGTGCTCCGCGGCTTACTACTTGATCCACTCGATGATCTCCTCGGGGGAGGACTACGCCGGTCACGACCGCAAGCTTGCTGAGAAGTTCGCCCGCGCCGCGGCCGAGGCCCGCCTGCCGCGGACGATCTACCTCGGCGGGCTCGGAGAGATGGGGGCCGGCCTGAGCGAGCACCTGCGTTCCAGACGCGAGGTAGAAGACGCGCTCGCCTCGACCGGCGTCCCGCTCACGACGCTGCGCGCGGCGATGATCATCGGCTCGGGATCGGCGTCGTTCGAGATCCTCCGCTACCTGGTGGAACGACTGCCGGTGATGGTCACCCCTTCCTGGGTGCGCACACAGAGCCAGCCGATCGCCATCGACGACGTGCTGTACTGGCTGGCGCAGTGCCTGCGGACGCCAGAGACGGTCGGCCAGACGCTCGAGATCGGGGGCGCCGACGTGATGCGCTACGATCAGCTCATGAAGATCATGGCCAGCGAGCTTGGCCTCCCGGAACGCTGGGTGGTGCCGGTGCCGGTGCTCACGCCCAAGCTCAGTTCCCACTGGATCGGACTGGTGACGCCCGTCAGCCACCGCATCGCCAGGCCGCTGGCCGAAGGGCTCCGCAACCGAGTGGTCGTGAACGACCACCGCGCCGCGGAGCTCATGCCCCACACGCCACTGGGGGTGCAAGAGTCCATCCATCGTGCGGTCAAGCGGACCCGCGCCGGCGAGGTCCCCACCCGCTGGTCCGCCGCCGGGCCTATCCCCGGCGACCCCGATTGGGCCGGCGGCAAGGTGTTCGAAGACATCCGCTCGATCACCATCCAGGCCACACCCGCCCGGGTCTTCCGCGCCGTGTGCCGCGTTGGGGGTGGCCACGGCTGGTACTCCGCCGATGTGCTCTGGCGGATCCGCGGCTGGATGGACCTGATGGTGGGCGGCCCCGGCCTGCGACGCGGCCGACGCGACCCCAACGAGGTCGAGTTCGGCGAGGCGCTCGATTTTTGGCGCGTGGTCGGGCTGGAGCGCGACCGCTCCCTCCGGCTGCTGGCCGAGATGAAGCTGCCGGGAGTGGCGCGGCTTGATTTCGATCTCGCCCCCACCGGCGGCACGCCCGCCGGCGGCGACCCCCAGACCGAGGACTCCCAAACCCAGGATCCCGAGAGCGCAGAAGCGACCAACCTCACCATGACGGCCCGCTTCCGCCCCCGCGGCCTGTCGGGGCTCGCCTACTGGTACTCGGTGCTGCCGCTGCACCACGTCGTCTTCGGGGGCATGCTGCGCGGCATCCAGCGGGCGGCCGAGGCGCCGGAGGGGACCGAGTAACCGCTCCGCGGCGCGCTTGCATCGCGCCGGGTAGCCGCCGGCGCGTCAACCAACTTGGCCCCTCGGCCGGCGAGCCGTTGGCGGCGCGCCGACCAGATGCACGCCCGATGCCGCGAAACCTCCGCCGAAATCCGCTTTGGCATCAATGCTGCGGAAGCTTGGCACGACGGGCAGTGGCCCGTATCAGTCCGCGGCGTCTGGTCGCGGCGGAGCATGCCGGGCGGCGGTCGTCTGCGCTCCCCTATCAATCTCCCATTCCTAAGGAGAACAAGACATGAATCACCCGTTCAGCGCCTGCATCACCGGAGTGATGCTAGCAGTCTTTACAGCCCCGGCGTTCGGGGCAGAAGAGTGGGTCGAGAACTCGCCCTACTACGAGAAAGAAACCTGGTACGACGTCAGCGAATGGTTCGATGACGACGGCTACAAGCGGACGGACACCGCCACCAAGAGCGGCGACTACTACGACGAAAGCGTCTATGACAACAACTCGTATGACGGCTACGACTCGTACGACAACGACGATCGCGCGTCCAACGGCTCTGCGAAGTCGTTCGGCTACGACGATCGCTACGCCGCCGACAACTGGTATTACGACTACTGGGACGACGGCTACGCCTACTACGACGACACCAACGACGACGGGAGGTACGACTTCTCGTACTCGTTGTACGACTTCGACGGCGACGGGTTCTACGACGCCTACTACTCGTTCGCCGACACGGACAACGACGGGCTGTACGAGGACGTAGAGGTGTTCACCTTTGGCGACCCCCAAGACTCGGATCGCCAAAAGTCGTCGCGCACCCAGCAGACGGCCTCGGGCTCCTCAGAGGCCCGGCAGGTGACCGGCAAGGTCGCCAATACCAAGAAGACTTCGGTGCGGGATTCGAAGCACCTTGTCGCGATGGTCAAGCCCGACGACGGCGACGCCAACGAAGTGGTCATCGTGGACCTCGGACCCGCTGAGAAACTGAGCTCGATGAACATCGAGAAGGGGACACAGCTCAAGGCGAGCGGTCCCATGGCCAGAGTGGGCGACAAGCGCGTGCTCGTGGCCCAGAAGGCCTCTGTCGATGGCCAGTCGAAGCAGATCGAGCGCAACCGCCAGAAGATGAGCGGTCAGATCGTCGACACGCGCCAGTTCAAGGCGGGCGGCCAGCAGCACACGGCCGCGATCGTTAAGACCGGCAAGGAAAAGAAGGTGTTGGTCGATCTGGGTCCGGCCGAGTCGCTCGACGTCGACCTGCAGAACGGCGACCAAGTCGAGGTGCAAGGCGCCCCGGCGAAAGTGAACGACCGGGTCATGCTCTTAGCGGACTCGTTGCGGCACGACGGCGAAAAAGTGTCGATCGACCGTCGCAACAGCCGGAAGTCGAAGAACGCCTCGCAGGAACCTTCGCAGACCGCTAAGTCCGACCAGCAGGAGAGCCAATCGCGCCAAGGCCGGACGCTCTCTGGCGAGGTCGTGAGCATGAAGCGGCTCGACGTCCGCGGGACGGAGCGGCAGGTCGCCAAGATCGACTCGGATCGAGGAGAGCTTCTGATCGACCTCGGCCCCGCCGAGAAGTTCCAACGCGACCTCCGCAAGGGAGACCGGGTCACGGCAACCGGCATGATCACCCAAAGCCCCCAGGGCAAGCAGGTGATGATCGTCCGGACGCTGAAGCTCGGAAACGATTCCTCGCAGGTCGCCGGCCGCGAGAGCAACGAGCGGCTGGCCGATAAGTCCAGCGTCTCTGGTGAGATCGTGAGCATGCAGCAGGCCACGCTGCGTGGCGAGCCCCGCCAGCTCGTGACGCTCAAGACCGACCAGGGCAAGCGGGTGATCGCAGACCTGGGCGCCCCCGACGCGTTGGACAAGAGCCTCAAGAAGGGGACCCAACTGACGGTCCACGGCGCCGCTGTTAAGGCGGGCGACAAAGTCGTGCTGGTCGCCTTTGAGGTCGAGAGCGCCAACGGCGACGCCACCCGGGTGCGCCGCGCTCAGAACGAAAGCTCGTCCAGGAAATAGGGTTAACCCCTAGTGCGTCGCTTACGCCGCCGATCGGCCCCTTCGCCGATCGGCGGCTTTTTCTTGCGCGGTCACTTCTGGAGCCGAGGGGCAATCGCGTTATAGTGGCTGCTATGGCCCCCTACCGCTACCTCGTCTTCCCCCCGAACCGTCAACCCACGGCCGCCGAGGTTGCGCAGCTTCAGAAGTATGCCGAGCTGCTCGACAACCGCATCGCCTACGGCCTGAACAAGCGTGACGGCGCCCTGGCCATCGCGTTCGAGGGGACCAAGTTCGATGAAGTAATCGGCATCGAGCCCGGCTTCGAGAAGCTGATCGGCGCGTGGCGCGGCGTGGGCTGCCGGGTAGAGGACCACCTCGCGTTCATCAAAGACCGGCACGCGCTCCGCCCCGAGGGCGCCGAGCCAAAGAAGAAGCCGAAGCCCGCGGCCGCGCACCAGGCCGAACCCGCGGCGCCCGAGCCGAGCCTCGCAGACAAGCACACCGCGGCGCGCGAGGCGATCGGCATGTCGGGCCTGAGCCTCGACAGCGCGCTGCGGCAGCACGAAGCGATCCACCGGGTCGGCGCCGCCGTGCCCTACGCGCTGATCGCGGCCGGCACGCTCGGCGTGATCGCGATGGGCGTTTACGTTGGTCAACGGATGCTCAGCGCCGGGGGCGAGTCGCGCAAGGACACCACGCTCCGCGTGATGGCCGACCCGATGGGGGAGCGGCTCACCAATGACAGCAAGGAGTAGTGCGTGCTGTGCCTGACGCGGGCTGAGTGCGCGATGCCAACCCGTCCAAGAAGATCACGTCAGCCGCTGCCCGACCTACCTATCGGCTCAGTACTCGAACATCACGTTCACGCCGAGCCCATCGCCCACCGGCCCGGGGAGCAGGCGGTAGGGGCGTTCTTCGCGGTAGGTGTCGTCCACGGCGGAAACCGCCAGATAGGCCAGCCCCCACCCCAAGACCACCTGCGACGCGTAGTGGTCGTCGTCGTTGATCCGCGAGAGGGCCGGGAGCGTGGAGCCCGCATAGAGCAACGCCTTGAGCCCAGGGCGGTCGGTCATCTTCGCCGCCGACAGGAAGCCGATCGACCCCATGAAGGCGTGACCGCTCACCGCGTTGGTGTCCTTGAACGGCTCCCAATGCGAGGCGCTGTCCAACTCGCCGGGCCGCGACGATCCGAGCGCGTACTGCAGCCCCAGCATCGGGGGGCCGCCGACCAGCACCGCGCGGAGCGATCGCTCGCCCCACTCGCCCACCCGCCCGCCAGAGGAGTCGCGATCGAACGGCAACCCGGCCAGCGTGGCCGCGGCGAACACCGGCAGCACGTAGGTCCCCTCGCCGAAGAACTTGTTCCCATGGACGAACTCCGAGACCTCGTCGGTGCCGATCGAACGGATCTGCTCTTGGTACTCGGCGCGGGCCCACTCATCGGCGTTGGTGTTCGAAACCAACGCGTGGCCGGCTACGCCCACGCCGATCAGGCCGAGCGTCGGGGCGTCGTAGAAGTTTCGCAGGTCGCCGCCGATCCGCTCCAGCAGCGAAAACTGCTGCTCTTCTTCTTCGCGGCCCGCGAGGTCGAGCCCTTCAAACTGGAACCGCAGATCACCGACGTCCGGCTCGGCCTCGATAGGAAGCCCTTCCAACTCAAGGTCGCTGGGCGACTGGGCGGGTACGGCTAGGGCTATCCACGCATGGAGCGCCAGGCACAGCAGGACCGAGAGTCCGCGTCGCATGGCAGCTCTGCTGGCTAGTGGGAACCGGGGCAAGAGGCTACCAGCGCAGCAGAAACGAGTCGAGGCCAGAAACCCGCGTGCTTTGCGTCAAACTCTCGTGCTCCCAGCCACGTCTAGCCCTTTGGCCGGGTGCGGCCCTCGTCGCGTGCGTTGTCGAGCGCCGCGGCCAGCCGCGTCACGAGGTCCGCGTGACTGTCCGCCACGTTACGGGTCTCGCCCGGGTCGCTTTCGAGGTCGTACAGCTCGTGCGCCTTGCCTCCCTCGCCGCCCCGGCGCTCGATCATCTTCCACTTGCCGGTGCAGACGGCGATCGCGTCGTCGTTCGTATCGCCCTGTACAAAGATCGCCTCGCGGGCCGGCTCCCCCGTCGAATGCCCCAGCAGCGTCGGGAGCATGGTGAACGAGTCTTGGCCGGCGTCGTCGGGGAGCTCGCTCCCTACCACGTCGGCGGCCGTGGCGATCAGGTCGGTCAGGCAGGTCACCCGGTCGCTGGTAGAATCAGTCGCGATCCGCCCCGGCCAGCGGGCGATGAACGGCACGCGGTGCCCCCCTTCGTGCGGCGAGCCCTTGCCGTCGTGCCAGGGGCCGTTGGTGGCGTGCCCCATCTTGGCCGCGTCTGCCTTGGCGGTGCGGTACTTCGCGCGGAGGTCGCCCGCCTCGCTCGCGAAGTTGAGATTCATGCCGTTGGTCCCCTTGAAGTCTTTGGGCGAACCGCCGTTGTCGCTGGTAAAGATCAACAGCGTGTTGTCGGCGATCCCGAGCTCGTCTAGCACGTCGGCGATCTCGCCCACGTGCGAGTCAAGTTCTTGGATATAGTCCCCTAGCGTGCCCGCCTCGCTGGTCCCGCGGAACTCGGCCGACGGAGTGACGTGCGTGTGCGGCGCGCAGGGCGTGAAGTACAGGAAGAACGGACCCGAAGCGTTCTGGCGGATGAAGCGGACCGCCTTGTTGGTGAGCGTCGTATCGACCTGGTCCTCGACGCGGGGCTCCGCCAGCCCCTCGGGGTAGTCCTTCCCCTCCACGATCCGGTACGGCTCGCCCGGCTTCCGACCCACCAGGTCGTGGTTCTCGATGAACGCGCGGGTCGAATCGTTGTGGTTCTGAGGAACGCCGAAGTGATAGTCGAAGCCCCGCTCCAGCGGCCCGGTGATCGGCGGCTTGTTCCAGTCTTTGCTGTAGCCGAGGTGCCACTTGCCGATGGCGGCTGAGGTGTAGCCCAGCGGCTTGAGCAGCGAGGCGATGGTCATCTGCTCCGGCTCGAGTCGGTAGCCGTTGCCCTTGCGGTGCAGCCGCCACGGCGAACGACCGGTCAACACGCCGTAGCGGGACGGCGAGCAGACCGACGCCGCCGTGTGGGCGTCCGTGAACTTCATCCCCTGCTCGGCGAGCCGGTCGATGTGCGGGGTGTCGATCTTCGTAGCGCCGTAGCAGCTAACGTCGCCGTAACCGAGGTCGTCCGCCATGATCAGCACGATGTTGGGCGTGGCCGTCCGCGGCGCATCGGCGGCCGCAAACGCCGCGCTCGTGACCAGCAGGCAGGGCAAGACCAAACGCACAGGGAGAAAGGGGCTAATCATCCGGGTTTCCTACAAGAAGCGCCGCAGCGAAGTTGGTGAAGAGCACACGCGCCCAAGCGGGCGAGCGCCACGAGCCCGCTATCTTAGATCGGGTCGGGGAATCATTCAAGTTTTGGCGGGCGACGGTGCGGACGACGGGGCGGCCGGCGCAAGCCGTGACACAGCCATCGGCAACGACACCAAAGCGGCGGCCGCCGCTTTGCCTCTTTCGCCGGGATCGCCGGGCAGCGAAACCACGGCGGTGAACCGGTCGCCCGCGCCGACGCAGAGCGACAGCTCTCCCCCCATCTGCCGCACCAACTCGTCGCAAATCGACAGCCCCAGCCCCGCGTTGCGGCCCGTGCGGGAGCGGTTCTCGTCTTGTTGGACAAAGCGTTGTTTGAGCCGCTGCACGTCGCCACCAACGGGCCGGGCGCTGGTGTTGGCGATCCGCAGCTCGACCCCGGCGGCCGAACGGGCGGCGGAGATCGCGATCGGCTTGTCAGGGGCGCCGTGGTCGACCGCGTTCGCCAGCAGGTTGCGGAGAACCTGGCGGGCGCAGGCGCGATCGGCGGTGAGGGTGAGGCCCTCGTCTATGTCCCACCGCACCCCCGAGGGGGGCTGCGGCGCTCGGCGGACCGCCTCGTCCCAACACGCCCGAAGCAGCCCCCCCACGTCGATCCGCTCTGGGTTCTGTGGCAGTCGGCCGGCGTCGAGGCGCGACAGCAGCAACACCCGCTCGACCAGCGTCTCCAGCTCGGCCGTCATCTGCCGACACTCGGCGAGCGTCTGCTGGTAGTAGTCCGTCGCGCGGGGCCTGGTCGTGGCCAACTCGATGGTCGCCCGCAGCCCGGCGAGCGGCGTGCGCAGCTCGTGCGCGATGTTGGCCGTGGCGGCGCGTTCTCGCTGGAACGCGTCTTCCAATCGGGCGATCGTCTCGTTGAGCCGCTGGACGATGGGCCGCAGCTCGATCGGGCAGCCCGCCGGATCGAGCCGGGCGTCGAGCTCCGCCACATCGAGCCGGCTGATCCGCGAAGCAATGGCTTCAACCGGTCGCACCACCAGGCGCGTGACGGGCCAGAGCACCAGCGGCGCCAGCAGCACGCCCCCCAGCAGCGCCAGCGCCAGCTGGCGTGCGGCGAGCGACAACGTCTGCTCTACCTCGGCGAGCGGCACGGCGGCGACAAGGATGATCCTGGAGGGAGGTTCGGGGCCCGGGTAGTCGCTGTCCACGTGCGGCATAAAGTTCACGCGTACGCCACGCGCAGACGAGCCGTCGCTAAGCCGACACTCTTGGACCCCGTCGTGCGTCGCGGAGAGATCTATCGCCGACATCGGTGGCAGGGTCAGGTTTCCGCCCGATTGGGCGACGACGCTTCCCGCTGTATTCCAGGCGCGGAAGATCGCTCTGGGCGCCCCTTCCAGCCCCTCCCGGTCGCAGTGTAGGCCTCGGCTGTCGTACTCGAACGCCCGCGCCAGCCCCTCGGCCGAGGCCATGAGGCTCACGTCGAACTGCCGGGACAGGCCGTTGCGGAGCAGCGCGTACACCGCGAGCCCGGCGACCAACAGCACAAGGCTGATGACCAGCGTCGAGGCGATCAACACGCGTGCGCGGATCGAGGAGGTCACGGCGTCCCCTCCAGCACGTACCCCTGCCCGCGGATGGTGCGGATCATCGGCGATCCCCCTCCCGCGGCCAGCTTGCGCCGCAGGTAGCCGATGTAGACATCCACCACATTGCTGTGCGAGTCGTCGATCAAGCCGTAGAGGTGGTTCCAGATATCCGTGCGAGAGACGACCTCTCCGGCTCGCAAGACCAAGTAGTGGAGCAAGGCGTACTCGCGCGCCGTGAGATCGATCGGCTTTCCGGCGCGGTGGACCCGCTTTCCGACGGTGTCAACATCCAGGTCCCCGACGCTGACCAGCGGGCAGGCCGACGCGTAACGCCTGCGGACGAGCGCCCGCACACGGGCCAGCAGCTCTTCGAGCGCGAACGGCTTGACCAGGTAGTCGTCGGCGCCGCTGTCGAGCCCCTGCACGCGATCCTCCGTCGCGTCTCTCGCGGTGAGCATCAGCACCGGCGTCGAGTCTTCGTCCGCCCGTAGCGCGCGCACCAAGTCGATCCCGCTCAGCGTGGGCAGCATCCAGTCGAGCACGATGCAGTCGTATTCTCCGGTGGAGGCGGCCCACCTCGCCTCTCCGCCGTCGCTGACGGAATCGACCGTGTACCCCGATTCGGCGAGCGCCGCCTGCACTGCGCGGCGGATCGGTGCGTAGTCTTCCGCCACCAGGATGTTCACGCCGACGCCCCACGGGTCAGGTCTATCGCCACCGAGCCAGCCGTCGCAGGTTAAAAGGGCGCGCGGCGCGTCCTACCAGCGTATCCCCTGCCGGGGGCGGAAGCGACACGCCCTGCGGCGTTCAGTCTAGCCGGGCCAACATGAGACCAGGATGAGAAATGCAACGCCGGCACAGAATGCGCCTTCGCGGGCCGGGCGGCGTGGCTACAATCCGCACGGCGACGCACAAGTGCGATCGTACAGAACCGGTCCGGGGGCTGATTGATGTCGAGACAACACAACGTACTCACGAAACGCGCCTTCACACTCGTAGAACTGCTGGTGGTGATCGCCATCATCGGCATCCTGGTCGGGCTGCTGCTGCCCGCGGTGCAGGCGGCGCGCGAAGCGGCGCGACGTTCCCAGTGCCAGAACCAGCTCAAGCAGGTCGGCCTGGCGTTGCAGAACTACGAGAGCGCCCAGAATCGCTTGCCCCCGTTCGCCGAGATCCCCCGCGGGCAGACCTTCCAGCCCTTCTCCGCCATGGTGCGGATCCTCCCCTACATCGAAGAGCAGCAGCTTGCGGACCTAGTCGATTTTGACGTCGCCGTGCCATTCACCGAGCATCCGGAAGTGGCTCAAACACGCATCGCCCTGTACATGTGCCCCTCCGAGGAGAACGACCGCGCCCGGGCCACCCCCACGCTCACCTACTACCCGCTCAACTACGGGCTGAACGTCGGCACTTGGTTCGTGTACGACCCGGCCACCGGCAAGGCGGGCGACGGCGCCTTCGCGCCGAACCACCCGTTCAAGTTTTCCGAGGTCTCCGACGGGCTCAGCAAGACCCTGGCGGCCTGCGAGGTTAAGGCCTACCAGCCCAACGTGTGGGACACGAACAACCCCTCGACGGTCGGCGAGCCGGCCCCCGCGACTCCAGCGGCGCTGGCCGCCTACTTCGGCGGCACCTTCGACTTCAACGGGCACACGGAGTGGGTCGAGGGGGACGTGCACGAAACGGGCGTCACCGCCACCTTCCCCCCAAACACACGCATCCCCTACACCAACGGCGGCGTGGAGTACGACATCGACGTGACCTCGATGCGCGACGGCGAATCGACCACCGTCCCCACCTACGCCGCGATCACCGCACGCAGCTACCACCCCGGCGTCGTCAACGCCGCGATGCTCGACGGCTCGGTCAGAGCGGTCGCCGATGATATCGACCTCGCCCCCTGGCGTGCGGCCGGCACCCGCGCCGGCGGCGAGAGCGTCGGCCTGAACTGACAACCCAGCGTCCCTCCAGACCCTATCGGCGGACACACCATGCGAAACGATCGAACGGCGAGCGCCCGGCAATCCATCGTCCTAGCGGTCGCGGCCGTGGCTCTGGTTGCGTTGGCCGCGGTCGTCTACCTGCGGACCCGGCCGGCGCCAATCCCGTCCGTCGACGAGGGCCGGCCCGTGGTCGAGCAGTTCCTTACCAGCATCCGCACCGGCAAGGGGGGCGAGGCGTGGGACACGACCACCGCCGAGTTTAAGAGCCTTGAAGGACGGGAAAGCTTTGTTCGCAGCACCCGCAAGCAGCCGCTGCTGAAAGAGGAATTAGCGTTCTACTCGGCACAGGAAGTGACCGTGCAGGACCAGCCCCGGCGCGAGTACATCTACCAGTCTCCCAAGTCGGGGACGCAGGCGCGCGTGCTGTTGGGCGCCGAAGGGGGCGTCTGGAAGGTCGATCGCCTAACGCTGTAGCGTCGCGATCCGCTATAATGCAGTGGAGCCGGAGGCGTCAGCGCCCGGAGGTTTGTCGCGTTAACCTCCGGGCGCTGACGCTTCCGGCTCCAAGCGTTACCCCCTCCGCATCATCCCGCGCTCCGCGTCATGCCCCGCGACCTGCTGAAGATCGCCGGCGGAACCCTCTACGATCCGGCCAATGGCGTCGACGGCGAGGTCCGCGATCTGTGGGTCGAACGCGGCAAGATCGTCGCGCCGCCTAGCGACCCCGCAGAACGCCCCGCCCGCACGATCAACGCCTCGGGGCTTGTGGTTATGCCGGGCGGGGTCGACATGCACTGCCACATCGCGGGGCCGAAGGTCAACGCGGGACGCATCCTGCGGGCGGACGACAAAGGGTCGTCCGCAGAGCAGGTGATGCGGACGGCGCTCACGCGGTCCGGCAGGCTGGGGAGCGTCCCCAGCACCTTCGCCACCGGCTACAAGTACGCCGGCCTGGGGTACACCACCGCGATGGAAGCCGCGGCGCCCCCGCTGCTGGCGCGGCACGTGCACGCCGAACTAGACGACACGCCGTGCCTCGACAAGGGGTGCTACATGCTGGTGGGGAACAACCACTACGTGATGCGGGCGATCGAGCAGGGGGACCCGCGGCGGCTCGAGGCGTTCCTGGCCTGGCTGCTGGGGCGGTCGCGCGGCTATGCGCTCAAGCTGGTGAACCCCGGCGGGGTCGAGGCGTGGAAGCACGCCCCCAGCGGCAACGTCGACGGGCTGGACGACGCCGTGCCGGGCTTCGGCGTCACGCCGCGGCAGATCCTCAGGCAGGTGACCGAGGCCGCGAACCGCCTCGCCCTGCCCCACCCGGTGCACATCCATTGCAACCAGCTCGGCATCCCCGGCAACTGGCGGACCACGCTCGACACGATGCAGGGGCTCGACGGCCTGCGCGCCCACCTCACCCATATTCAGTTCCACAGCTACGGCGGCACAGACGCCGACGAGCGGTCCATGCGCAGCCGCACGGCGCCGCTGGCCGAGTGGGTGAACGCCCACCCGCTGCTCACGGTCGACGTGGGCCAGGTGATGTTCGGCGCCACCACCAGCATGACGGCCGACGGCCCGCTGGGGTACTTCCTGCACAAAGTAACCGGCGCCAAGTGGGTGAGCTCCGACTGCGAGGCCGAGGCGGGATGCGGCGTGTCGCCATTGGTGTACAAGAACAAGAACCTGATCCACGCCCTGCAATGGGCGATCGGGCTGGAGTGGTACCTGCTGGTCGACAACCCATGGCAGGTAGCGATGAGCACCGACCACCCCAACGGCGGGTCGTTCCTCGCCTACCCAGAGCTAATCCGTCTGCTGATGGACCGCAGCTACCGCAACGACGTGCTGGCGACCTGCCCGCCGGCGGTGCGCGAGCGGACCGTGCTGGCCGACCTGAAGCGCGAGTACACGCTGGGCGAGATCGCCATCATCACCCGGGCCGGCCCTGCGCGGATGCTGGGGCTCGCGCACAAGGGCCAGCTCGGCGTTGGCGCCGATGCGGACGTGACCATCTATACGCCGCACGAGAACCTGGCGGTGATGTTCCAGTTGCCGCGGGTAGTGATCAAGGGAGGCGCGGTCGTTGCCGAGGAGGGAGAAATGCGGTCCGTCCCGCAAGGGTCTACCCTCAGCGTGACCCGCGGCTACGACGACGCCCCGCTGGCAGACCTGCCCGAGTTTTTCGAGCGGCACTACTCCATCGACGTCAGCCAGTACGGTTTCGGGCCAGCAGACAACCCAACAACCCCGGTCGAGCCAGCAACATAAGCCCCCCGGCGCCCCCGGCGATTGGAAACGCCACGCAACGCCACGGCCTTCCTCGCTTTGCGCATCCGAGGGTAGTTTTTACGCAAGCGTCTTGGCTTCGGCGCCCCCGCCAACTACGCTACTCGCCGGCGAACACCGATCTTTGCACCCTCAACGGCCCCCTATGCTCGCATCGCTGCTCGGCCGGCTGGCGAACGATCGGGCCTGGCTCGTGATCCTGGGTTGGGTCGCGCTAGCGGTCTGCCTCAAGCTGGTCGCCCCCGGCTGGGACCAGGTCGCCCGCGACGGCGACCTCGACTACCTGCCGGCCGACGTCACCAGCCAGCAGGGCGCCAAGCTGCTCCGCGAGGCCTTCCCCAACGAGCGGGCCAAGAGCCAGATCGTGGTGGTCTTGGCCCGGGACGAAGAGCCGCTGACGATCGACGACCGCAACTTTGCGCTCGAGGTCGCCAAGGCGCTCGCGGCGCTCCCCGGCGTGCCGCTGGCCGACGCCCAGTTTCCGGTCTGGGACGAACAGACGCCGGTTGTGGGCGGCATGCTCCGCTCGCCCGACCACCGCGCCCAGATGGTGGTCGCCCGCACCACCAACGACCTGATGGCCATCGACAACATCCGGGTCCTGAACGCCGTCCGCGAGGCCATCGACACGCTCCGGCCGCAGGCCCCCGCGGGTTTGCGGATCGGCATGACCGGCTCGGCGCTCATCGGCGGCGACGTCCGCGCCGCGACCATCGAGAGCCTGCAGAACACCGAGGTCGCCACCGTGGCGTTGGTGCTGGCCTGCCTGATGTTGATCTACCGCTCGCCGCTGCTGGTGCTGGTGCCGCTGGCGACGATCGCGGTGTCGCTGAGCGTGTCGTACAACACGGTGGCGCTCTTGGCGGAGCACTTCGGCCCGGACGACTACTGGTGGTCGGGCCTCAAGGTGTTCACCACCACCAAGATCTTTGTCGTGGTGATCTTGTTCGGCGCCGGCACCGACTTCTGCTTGTTCTTGATCGCCCGCTACCGCGAGGAGCTCGCCCGCGGCACGCGGCGCAACCGGGCGCCGGGGCTCGCCCTGCGGAGGGTCAGCAGCGCGCTGCTGGGCAGCGCGCTGACCACCATCGTCGGGCTGGCGACCATGGTGCTCGCCCGCTACGGCAAGTTCACCAGCAGCGGGCCCATCGTCGGGCTCTGCCTGGCCATCGCGTTGGCGGCCTGCCTGACGTTTGCCCCCGCGCTGCTGAGGGTGCTCGGCCCCGTCGTCTTCTGGCCGCTGGGGGTCGCGGCCGAAGAGTCGGTGCGTCACGGCCCCGCGGCGAGGTTCTGGAACTGGCTCGCCGACCTGGTGCTCCGCCGCCCCGCGACGATCCTCGCCGTGAGCGCGTTGGTCGCGGCGCCGCTCGTCTGGGCGGGGAGTTCGGTGCGCGTCAGCCACGACCTGTTGTCGGAGCTCCCCGAGGGGAGCACGTCGGTCGAAGGGGCGTCGCTCGTGCGAGAGTTCTTCGGACCCGGCGCCGTGGCGCCGCTGACCGTGACGGCCGAGCTCCCCGAAGGGGACCTCAAGACGGCCGACAGCCGCTTCACCGTGGCCTGGCTGCACAAGGCGTTGTACGACCTGCCGGCGGTGGCCGACGTGCGCAGCTTCTACCTCCCCACCGGGGGCGAGCCGGGCAGGACGCGGATGCTGAGCCCCGAGCAGTGGGCCGCACGCGCGCTGGCCGGCAGCCCCATCACGGCCGATGCGTTCGTTTCCGACTCTCCCCCCTACGCCGGACGCGTGACGCAGCTAAGCGTGGTGCTGACCGAGGACCCCTTCTCCCAGGAGGGCCGCGACCTCATGCCGCAGATCGAGGACGCCCTCGAAAAGCTGGCCGACGACGACGACTCGCCGTGGCGCGGCGCCCGCTTCGAGCTGGCCGGCACGACGCCGGGGATGCGGGACCTGGAACGCGTCACCAACGCAGACCGCCTGCGCATCCAGGTGTCGACCGTGCTGGCGGTCTACTGCGTGCTGCTCTTCATCCTCCGCCGACCGTGGGTCTGCCTGTTCCTGATCGCAACAGTGCTGGTGAGCTACTGGGTGACGATCGGAGTGACCGAGGTCTACTTCGAGTGGCTTTACGGCCCCGGCTACAGCGGGCTCGACTGGAAGGCGCCGATCTTCTTGTTCGTGATCCTCATCGCGGTCGGGCAGGACTACAACATCTACCTCACCACCCGCGTCTTCGAAGAACAGGCCAAGCACGGCGGCCGCGAGGGGCTCCGCCGGGCGCTGGTGCAAACCGGCGGCATCATCACTAGCTGCGGCGTGATCATGGCCGGCACGTTCATCGCCATGACCGCCGGCTCGCTGCGCGCGATGATCGAACTCGGGTTCTCGCTGTCGCTGGGGGTGCTGCTCGACACGTTCTACGTGCGAAGCGTCGTGGTGCCGAGCTTCCTGGCGCTGCGAGAACGCCGCCTGGCCACGGACGGGCTTGCCACGGATAACACAGATGGCACCGACGAAGATGGCCAGGAAAAGGCGCGAGAAGGCACAAAGAAAGTAGAAGGCGTAGCGCGGTAGGATCCAGCTTGCCTTGCGCTGTGATTGAACGTTTGCTGGCGGTCGTACCTAGATTGAAGCACACGCTTCAGTCGCTTGCCGATTTCCTTTTCTTGTGCCTTTTTGTGCCTCTTCGAGGCCGTCGTTCATAAGTCTCAGCCAAACATGCGCCGCGCCCACTCGGCCAGCCGGCTGGTGCCGGCCACCGACTCGATCGCGCGCAGGGTCTGGAGCTGCTTCCGCATGCCGATGGTGACCGGCGTGCCGCGCAGGTCGAGCAGCTTGAGCCTCGTGGCGCCGGCGATCTTGAGCGCGCCGGCGTTGGTGACGCGCGTGTTGGCCAGCCCCAGCACCTCAAGGTAGCGTAGGCCGTCGGGGTCCGCGATCAGCTCGCCGACCTCGGCGTCGCCGATGTCGGCGCCCGCCAGGTCGATCTCTGTCAGGCGGTCCGCCAGCGAGGCGAAGTCCTGCCCGACCGTGTCTTCGAGCCACTCCAGCGGCTCCACCACAACCCGTCCCCCCCAACGCTGCACCTTGTCAACAACGTCTCGCTGGGCGACGTAGATCGGCAGTTGGGCGCCGATCCAGGGAAGCCGCTTGCCGTTCCGCTTGGCGAACTCGACCGCCTCGTCGAACGCCCGCTGGATCTCCTTGAACTGCTGCGGATCGCCGTTGTGGTCGGGGTGGGCCTCACGCGCCTTCACGTAGTACGCCTGCTTGACGTCCTCAACCGTCACCGGCAGCGACAGCCCCAGCCGCTTGAGGAAGCCCGGCTTTTGGTAGCTGCGGCGGACAACCTCGGCGCTCCGCTCGATCGTGGCGTCGAGCGCAGCGGCCGTTGAATTGGTGCTTCGTTCGGGCATCGGTGCGGGCCTCTTGTCTAGCGGCCGAACGCGGCGTGCGTGCGGGCCCTAGCTAGTTTACTCGAATCGCCGCCCGCAAGCGCTTCTGATTCCTCCCCGAAGTCGCGCGGCCGTTTTGACACGGCCTCCGGCAACCCGCATAATCCTGCCAACGCCCGATCCATCGTTCAACGCTCAATCTGCATCGTCCCTGAAATGCCCTCTACCGACATCACCCTCGCCGAGTTCCAAGGCCTGATCCGCGCGATGTACCTCGAGAAGGACCTCGAGCGGGGCATCGACGGCACGTTCATGTGGCTGATGGAGGAGGTCGGAGAGCTGGCCGCCGCGCTCCGCGAACGCGACACCCAGGCGCAGGAGGGAGAGTTCGCCGACGTGCTGGCGTGGCTGGCGACGATCGCCAACGTCGCCGGGGTCGACCTCACCGCCGCGGTCCGCGCCAAGTACGGCGAGGGCTGCCCAGGATGCGCCGCGCTCGTGTGTGTGTGTGAAAACGAGAAGCCGTAACGCCGCCCCGTGCGAGCCGGACCGTCCCCGGACCCGGCGTACAAGACTCATCGTCACCAATCGGATCGTTTGCTCTCCCGCGCCCGGGGCGGGGACGCCCCGGCTCACACGCTTGCAACTTGCTCTTCCCAGCCCCTCATTTCTAGGACCTCCGATGAAACTCCTTGCGGTCATCACCTCGCTTGCGCTGCTCGCGCCCGCCCTCGCCCAAGACGCCGCCCCCTACGCGCCGCGCACCGTCGCCGATCGCACCACCGGAGAGATCGAGCGTCTCGACCCGCGGCTCGACGCGTTGGTCGACCCGAACTCGCCCATCGAGGTGCTCGCCGAGGGGCTCGACTGGAGCGAGGGCCCGGTGTGGCTCACGGAGCCCGGCTACGTGGTGTTCTCTGACGTGCCGCGGAACACCGTTTACAAGTGGACGCAGGAAGAGGGCCTCACGACTTGGCTCACCCCCTCGGGCTACACGGGCGATGTCCCACGCGGCGGCGAGACCGGCTCGAACGGGCTGGCCCTCGACGCTCGGGGCCGTCTCGTGCTGTGCCAACACGGCGACCGACGCGTCGCACGTCTGCTGACCCCATTCCCCTCCGCCGGCCCGGTCGCCGATCCCAAGTTCAAGACCATCACGAATAACTACGACGGGAAGCGATTCAACAGCCCCAACGACCTGGCTATCCATTCCTCGGGCGCCATCTACTTCACCGACCCCCCCTACGGCATGGTGGGGAAGTGGGACGACCCGGCCAAAGAAATCGACTTCCAGGGGGTCTACCGCGTGACGCCCGACGGCAAGTCGAACGTGGAAGATCAATCGCTCAACGCACCCAACGGGGTGGCGCTGTCTCCAGACGAGCAGACGCTGTACGTAGCGCAGTCGGACCCCAAGAAGCCGCACGTCTTTGCCTACGACGTCGGGTCCGATGGCTCGCTCTCGAACCGGCGTGTGCTGTTTGACGCGTTGGAGCTCTCCAAGACGCGGCCCGGGATGCCGGACGGCCTCAAGCTCGACACGCAGGGCAACCTGTTCGTGACGGGCCCGGGGGGCGTGCTGGTGCTGACCCCCGAGGGGGACCACCTCGGCACGATCCGCACCGGCGGGCTGATCGCCAACTGCGCCTTTGGCGACGATGGCCGCACGCTCTACATGACCAGCGACGACCTGTTCTGCCGCGTGCGGCTGAAGACCAAGGGCAGCGGGTTCTGAGGGAGACGATAGAGGTTAAATGATAGATGTTGGGGAGAAAGGAGTGGCGTCGCGCAGCGTCCCCTAGCATCGAACCTCTATCATCGATCATCTCAGCGACTACGCCTTCGACCCCAACAGCCACACCAGCACCCCTTTCTGGGCGTGCATGCGGTTGGCGGCCTGCTGCACCACAAGGCTGTACGGCGCGTCCATCACTTCGTCCGTCACCTCCTCACCGCGGCGGGCCGGCAGGCAGTGGAGGAAGATCGCTTCGGGGTCGGCGCTGGCCATCAGCCGGCTGTTGACCTGGAAGTCGGCAAAATCTTTCTGACGCTGCTCACGCTCGGCTTCCTGGCCCATGCTGGCCCACACGTCGGTGTACACGGCGTGGGCGCCGGCGGCGGCTTCATGTGGGTCGTTCGTCGCGGTGAACTTGACCCCCTTCATCTCCTCGCCAGAAACATCCAGTTCGTACCCCTTGGGCGTGGCGACCGCCAACTCCACGCCGGCCCGACCGCACGCGGCCGCCAGGCTGCGGGCCACGTTGTTGCCGTCCCCCACCCAGGCCAGCTTGAGCCCCTTGAGCGAGCCGAACCGCTCGCGCACCGTCAGCAGGTCGGCCAGCGCCTGGCAGGGGTGCGACGTGTCGGTCAGGCCGTTGATGACGCTGCACGTGGAGTGGCGTGCGACCTCGACTACTGTGGCGTGGCTCTTGGCGCGGACCACGATCACGTCGACCATCCCGCTGAGCACCCGCGTAAAGTCCGCGATGCTCTCGCGTTTGCCGAAGCCGGCGTCGTCCCCCAGCATCAGGCTCCCGCCCCCCAGGTGGGTCATGCCCGCCTCGAAGCTCACCCGGGTGCGGAGCGACTGCTTCTCAAACAACAGCGCCATCACCCGCCCGGGCAGCAGCGCCTCGCGCTGGCCCTGAGCAAACTTGGTCTTCAGGTCTTCGGCGATCGCGAAGACCGCCTCGATATCGCCGGCGGACAGGTCGGCGACGGTGAGCAGGTGACGCATGGCTTTCTCGGTCGTCGAATTAGTTAACCACTGAGTCACTGAGAACACAGAGCATCGCAAAGACAAGAACCTCTCGCAGAGGCGCGGAGACGCAGAGGACAGGTGCTGATTCTTTCAGTTCTCTGCGTCTCTGCGCCTCTGCGAGAGAGTTCTGGGTGTCTTCTTCTCTGTTTCTTCTGTGGCTCCGTGGTTGGTTTTTCTAGCTGGGTGTGTGATTGCGGAGCGCGTCGATCAAGATGTCGCAGCCGGCGTGCAGTTCTTCGTCGGTGAGCGTCAGCGGCGGCAGCAGGCGGATCACGGTGTTCTGAGTGCAGTTGATGAGCAGGCCGCGCTCCATGCAGGCCTGCACGATCGGCGCGCCGGGGGTGAGCAGCTCGAGGCCGATCATCACGCCGCAGGCGCGAAACTCGGCGGCGATGGGGAGCTCTTCGACCTGGGGTTCGAGCCGCTCGCGGAACAGCGTCTCTAGCTCACCGGCCCGCTGCAGCAGCCCGACCTCTTCGATCGTCTCGATCGTGGCGATCCCGGCTGCCGCGGCCAGAGGGTTGCCGCCGAAGGTCGCGGCGTGCATGCCGGGCCGCAGGCTGGGGGCGAGTTCCGACTTGACCAGCATCGCGCCGCCGGCCACGCCGCCGCACAGGCTCTTGGCCAGGGTCATCACGTCGGGCGTGACGCCGAAGTGCTGGAAGGCGAACCAGTGCCCCGTGCGGCCGCAGCCCGCCTGCACTTCGTCAAACGCCAGCACCAGGCCGTGCCGGTCCGCTAGGTCGCGGAGGCCTTGCAAGAACCCCTCGGGGGCGAGGCGGACGCCCCCCTCGCCCTGGATGGGCTCTACCAGGAAGCCGGCCGTGTGGTCGTCGATGAGCGCCTCGACCGCCGCCAGGTCGCCGAACGGGGCGTACTCGAAGCCGGCAACCAGCGGGCCGATCCCCTCGTGGTACTTGGGCTGCGCCGTTGCCGTAACGGCGCCCATCGTCCGGCCGTGGAAGCCGCCTGTGAAGGTGATGATCTTGTAGCGCGACTCAGGGGTGTGCAGCCGGATGAGCTTGATGGCCGCCTCGTTGGCCTCCGCGCCGGAGTTGCAGAAGAACGCCTTGGCGCCCGGGAAGGCCCGCTCGCTCAGCAGCTTGGCCCACCGCCCTTGCACCTCGGTGTGCCAGGTATTGGGGACGTGGATCAGCGTGGCGACCTGCTTCTGCACGGCTTCGACCACGCGCGGCGGGCAGTGCCCCAGCAGGTTGCAGCCCCAGCCGGGGAAAAAGTCGAGGTACTTCTGCCCCTGGTCGTCCCACACCCAGGAACCCTCGCCCCGCTCCAGCGACACCGGGTACCGCGTGTAGTTCGGCACGACATAGTCGGCGAACAACGCGGCGGTAGCTGGGCTCATCGAAGACTGTACGGCGGTCGTCATAGCTCGATCCGAAATTGGTTAAACCGCCAAGACGCCAAGAGCGCCAAGGACGCGCCACGAAGGATGGGAAGAAAGCACCGAGTTTCGCGACGCTTTCCCCGTCCTGACAATTCTCAAACCATCAAACCTTTTGTCTTGCAGATCCGATCACTTTCTTTCGTCTTGGCGCGTCCTTGGCGCTCTTGGCGTCTTGGCGGTTCCCTGCCGTCAGACCGGGTCGCTGACGATCTCCGTCCCCACGCCGCAGTTGGTGTAAATCTCCAAGAGCAGCGAGTGACGCAACCGGCCGTCGATGATGTGGACCTTGCGGACCCCCTTGTCCAGCGTCTCGAGGCAGGCCTCGACCTTGGGGATCATGCCGGCCTCGATCGCGCCGCTGGCGATCAGCCGGCGGGCCTCGGCGCCGTCGAGCGAGTGGATCAGCGAGTCGGGGTCGTTCTTGTCGCGGCGGACGCCGTTGATGTCGCTCAGGAACACCAGTTTCTCGGCGCCCATCGCCTGGGCGACCGCCATTGCAGCGGTGTCTGCGTTCACGTTCAGCTTGCCGCCCGCGCCAGGCTTGCCGTCGTCCACGACGCACATCGACGGGATCACCGGCACCTGGCCCGCGTAGCAGAGGTTGTCTAGCACGTCGCGGTCGACGCGGGTGACGTGCCCCACGGCGCCCAGGTCCACCGGCTCGCCGTCGTCGCCGGTGAGCGTGATCGGCTCGCCGTACAGGATGTTGTTGTCGGTCTCGCCGGCGAAGTTCAGCGGCATCGCCCGGCCGCCGAACTCCTCGATGCGGGCCGCGATCGACTCGTTGATCTCGCCGGCCAGCACCTTCTCAACGATCTTGAGCGTCGCGGGGTCGGTGTACCGGCGCCCCTGCACGAAGCGGGCCTCGAGCCCCGCGGCCGCCATGGCGCGGCTGATCGCGGCCCCGCCGCCGTGCACCACCACCGGCCGCATGCCCACGGTTTCCATAAAGACGATGTCGACCAGCAGGTGCCGCAGCGCGTCGTCGTCTTCCATGACGCTGCCGCCGAGCTTGATCACCGTCACCTTGTCGCGGAACTGGCGGATCCAGCCCATCGCCTCGATGAGGACATCGGCCTTTTGGATCGCCTCGATCAACGCACTTCTCCGGACCGTGAGTAAGCTTGAAAACGCGAATCTTGTAGGATATCTGACGGGTCGCTTGGTCGTCTACCGGGCGCCAAACCATGTTTCACACGCCTCGGCGGGGGATAATTGCACCGCGGCGGCCCCCCGGGGTCCGCGACAAACCTGCGTCCATCCGCCAGCGCTCGGGGAGCAAGCCCCGCCCGCTCAGGCGGGGCGTGATTGGGGCCACTTTCCCGGGCCGCGCCGTCTTGCGATGATGCTCTCCCGCCAGCCCACTCGAACCCGCGTGTTTCTCTGCATGTCTGCCCCCCTCGCTATCGTCCTCGCCGCCGGCAAGGGGACGCGGATGAAGTCCGAACTCCCCAAGGTGCTCACCCCCGCCCGCGGACGCCCCCTGGTGCAGTACGTGGTAGACGCGTTGCGTGAGGCGGGGGTTCGCCAGATTGTGGCCGTGGTGGGCTACCGGTCGGAACTGGTCGAGCAGGCGCTCGCCGGCCAGTCTGACATCGCCTTCGCCCAACAGACCGAGCAGCTGGGCACGGGCCACGCCGTGATGCAGTGCCGGTCGCAGCTTGCGGGCTGGGACGGGCCGGTGGTGGTGGTGACGGGCGATTCGCCCATGCTGCGGCCCGCGAGCGTCAAGAAGCTGCTCGCCCGATTCGACGCCCCGGCCGACCAACGCCCGGCGTGCGTCATCGGCACCGCCCACCGTGAAGACCCCACCGGGCTGGGCCGCATCGTACGCGACGCCAGCGGCCAGTTCCAAGCCATCGTCGAGCAACGCGACGCCACGCCCGAGCAGCAACGCGTTACGGAGGTGAACATGAGCACCTACGTGTTCGACGCACCGGCGTTGCTCTCTGCGCTCGACCGGCTCACCACCGCCAACGCCCAAGCCGAGTACTACGTGACCGACGGCCCCGGCATCCTGCTCGGCCAGGGCCGGCGCGTCGAAGCGCTCCCCGTACTGGAAGCGTGCGAGTCGTTGAGCGTGAACACACCGGAGGATCTGGCCAAGGTTGAAGAAGAGATGAAGCGCCTCGGAATGGGCAAATCGTCACCACCGCACTCCGGGCGCTGACGCTTCCGGCTCAATACTTTCTCCAATATCGTTGGGCTTCCCCAGCCCCCAGCCCCCAGCCCCCAGTCCCGGGGGCGAAGCCCCCCATGCACGACCTCAAGCTATTCAGCGGCAACGCCAACCGCGTGCTCGGCAAATCGATCGCCGACTACCTCGGCGTGCCGTTGGGCAAGATCTCGCTGGGGCGGTTCCCGGACGGAGAGATTAGTTGCAAGATCGACGAAGACGTCCGCGGCCGCGACGTCTTCTTGATCCAGCCCACCAGCCCCCCGGTGAACGAGAGCCTGATGGAGCTGCTGGTGATGATCGATAGCTGCCTGCGCGCCAGCGCAGAGCGGATCACCACGGTAATCCCCTACTTCGGCTACGCCCGCCAGGACCGCAAGGATGAGGGGCGCGTCCCCATCACCGCCAAGCTGGTGGCGAACCTGATCACCCGCGCCGGCGCCGACCGCGTGCTGACGATGGACCTGCACGCCCCGCAGATCCAGGGGTTCTTCGACGTTCCCGTAGACCACCTCTACGCCGCGCCGGTGCTGAACGAGCACTTCTTGACCTCCGGCATCGATCTGGACGAGGTGGTGATCGTCAGCCCCGACGAGGGGAGCATCAAGCGCGCCTTGGGGCACGCCAAGCGGCTCGGGGGCAAGGTAGCGATCATCGACAAGCGGCGCCTGGGCCCCGACACCACCGTGCAGGCGAACATCCTCGGCGGCCCCATCGAGGGGAAGGTCGCCCTGATGTTTGACGACATGATCAGCACCGCCGGCTCCATCCTGGGCGCGGCCCGGGTGCTGCACGAGCACAACGTGAAAGAAATCCACGTCGCGGTGACCCACCCGGTGCTGTGCGGCCCGGCCGTCGAGCGGCTCCGCGAGGCAGAGCTAGCGAGCCTGGTGTGCACCGACTCGATCCCGCTGCAGCCCGACCACATCCTGCCCCACTTCCGCATCTTGCCCGTAGCGCCGTTGTTGGGCGAGGCCATCAAGCGGATCCACCGCAACGAGTCGGTAAGCAAGCTGTTCCGCTAGCGGGCGACCACGCGCCCCTCTACTTAAGAGCGCAAAGCCCCCGATAGCCGACGGGCTACCACCCGCTTGCGCGTTGCTGCTGCGCCCGAGCTATCACGGGGCGCTCTTTCGGCGTTGCCCCGCGCTGCGTGCTCTTCTAGACTCCGCCCCCTCTCGGAGTCCAACCACACCGAAGCAGCGCCAGCGATGCACGCACCCTGTTCCCCAGTTACCGCCCGGTGGCTCCCCTGGGGCGTCGCCCTTGTGGCCGCCGTGGTGTTCTTCACCAACCTCGGCGGGCCCCTGCTGTTCGATGAGGACGAGCCCAAGAACGCCGTGTGCGGGCGCGAGATGCTCGAGCGCGGCGACTGGGTGGTGCCCACCTTTAACGCCCAGCTCCGCGTCGACAAGCCGATCCTTATTTACTGGGTGATGCTGGTCTCCTACTCCTTGTTCGGAGTCAACGAGTTTGCGGCCCGGCTGGGTTCGTCGCTCGCGGGCGTGGGCTCGGTCGTGATGACCTACCACCTCGGCCGCCTGCTGCTCGACCGCTGGGCCGGCGCGCTGGGCGCAACGCTGCTGGCCAGCGGGTTGATGTTCGCCGCGTTGTCGCGCGCGTCGACCCCCGATGCACTGCTGATCTGCTGCACCACCGCGGCCTTCCTGGCGTTCGTTTCGGGGATCAGCCGGCTGCGCGGCGGCAGCTTCTCTGGCGACGGGTCCGCCTTGCTGCGGCTCTCGGAGACGCCGCTGCCGCGCGTCAGTTGGATCGCCATGTACGCCGCCATGGGCATGGCCGTGCTGGCCAAGGGGCCTGTGGGGGTGGTGCTCCCTCTGTTTGTCATCGGGTTGTGGGCGTCGCTGGTCGACATCGACCCCTCAAGCCGCACGCCCGTGGGCCTGTGGCGCGGCGTGCTGCACGGGCTCGGACGCCGGCTGGCGCCCGCGCGGCTGCTGCGGATCCTCCTGTCGCTGCGTGTGCTGCCCGGGGCGCTCATCGTGTTGACGATCGCGCTCCCCTGGTACGTAGCCGTAGGGCTGCGGACCGACGGCGCCTGGCTCGCCGGGTTCCTGGGGGGCCACAACGTCGGCCGGTTCATGCAGCCGATGGAGAACCACCGCGGGCCGGTCATCTACTACCTGGTGGCGATCATGGTCGGGTTCTTCCCCGGCTCGGTCTTCCTGCCCGCCTCGATCACCTCCTCGGTGCTGCGTGTCCGCGGCGCCGACCCGCAGCGTCCGTCGCTCGGCTTCTTGCTCTGCTGGATCGGCGGGTACGTCGGCTTCTTCACGCTCGCGGCGACCAAGCTCCCCAACTACGTCACGCCCTGCTACCCGGCCGTGGCGCTGGTGACCGGGTGCTGGCTGGTGCGGGCCTGCCGGCTGGAGCTGCCGCCGCTCAGGCGGCTTAGGGTCGGGTTCTCTGCGTTCGGGATCGCCGGTCTGGCCGTTGGGGTCGGGCTGATCGTTCTGGCGTCGACGCTGCTCAAGGCCGACCCCTGGATCGGCCTGCCGGCCGTTTCTGCGATGTTCGCCAGCACGGCGGCGCTGGTGATGCTGTACCGGAACAACCGCCCGCGTGCGATGGCCTGCTTCGCCACGGGCTGCGTGCTGTTTACAACCGCGACGGTGAGTTTCTCTGCCTACCGCGCGAGCCCCTACCAAGAGGGCCCGCGGCTGGCCGAGCGGATCGCCGCGTTCGAGGCGGGCGCCCCCGAGCCGACCCGCGTGGCCCTGTGCGGCTACTTCACGCCGAACCTGGTGTTCTACCTCGGCCGGCCGGTCGAGCAGATCGGCGCCGACGCGATCGCCGACTACCTGGCCGGGCCCAGCCCGGGGGTCGTGCTCGTGCCGGGCGACGTGTTTGAACAGATCGAACCCAACCTCCCCGAGGGCGCCACGGTGGTCGCCGAAGAGAAGCGGTTCCTCCGCCGCAACGGGCGCGTCGTGATGCTGAGCAAGTCGCCGGCGATCGTCGCCGCGGCGCAGTCGGAAGCGGTGATTCGCTGAAACGCTCCGTCGGCCCACGCCGACGGTTCGCCACGGATTGAACTAGCGCCTAAAGACTAACGCCTAAAACCTAAACTATTTATACCTAACACCTCTCCCCGCTATGCATGTCTCTGTCGTCGTCCCTATCTACAACGAGATTGAGAATGTCGGCCCGCTGTGCGACGCGGTCTGCGCGGCCATGGACGCCGCCAAGCGTCCCTACGAGGTGGTGCTGGTAGACGACGGATCGACCGACGGCTCGCGTGAGAAGCTGCGCGAGCTGGCCCGCGCGGACCGCCGGCTGAAGGTGGTGGAGCTGCGCCGCAACTACGGCCAGACCGCGGCGATGAGCGCCGGCATCGACCACGCCACGGGCGACGTGATCGTCACCATGGACGGCGACCTGCAGAACGACCCCGCCGACATCGCGATGATGCTCGACAAGATCGACCAGGGCTACAGCCTGGTGCACGGCTGGCGGAAGAACCGGCAAGACCCGTGGCTCAGCCGCAAGCTCCCCTCCAAGCTGGCCAACAAGCTGATCGCCTGGGCGACCAACTTCCAGTGCCACGACCTGGGCTGCACGCTCAAGGCGATGCGTCGCGAGATCGCGGCCGACCTGCGGCTGTACGGCGAGATGCACCGCTTCATCCCGATCATGGCCAACTTCTACGGCGCCCGCTGCACCGAGGTGGTCACCACGCACCACCCACGCCGCGCCGGCGCCAGCAAGTACGGCATCTCGCGCACCTTTGCGGTGCTGCTGGACTTGGTGACCATCGTCTACCTCACCCGCTTCGCGCTGAAGCCGATGCGGCTGTTCGGCACGATCGGCGCCGGCGCGATGCTGGCGGGCGCCGCGGCGGGCCTCGTGGCGATCGGAATGCGGCTCTTTGCAGGATTCGACCTCACCGGCAACCCGCTGCTGTACGCGGCGTTGTTCGGCCAGATGGCGGGCCTGCAGTTCCTGTCGATGGGGATGCTCGCCGAGATGAGCAGCCGCACCTACTACGAAAGCCAAGGCCGCCGGCCCTACGCCGTTGATCGCGTGACCGGCTTCGAGACGCCCGAGCTGCGTGCAGCGGCTTAACGACGACAGATGGCCACGAAAAGGCACAAAAAAGCACAAAGAAAAGAGAGGACCGATAAATAGAGCCCCAATGACTTTACGCAGGCGACCGCTCTGTGCTTACTGATTGGAGGTTGGTCGTTGTGCAATTGCTTCTTTGTGCTTTTTTGTGCCTTTTTGTGGCCATCTTCGTTATTTCTCAAAGTACTTCAGCACGTCGTCGTACAGCCCGCCATCGTTGGCGTAGAGCGCGTAGTTGCGGGCCGATGCGAACCACTCCTGCGTGGTTGGCTTGTGCTGCTTGATCGCGCGCTCGAGGTCGCGGCCCAGGATCGGCTGCGGCGGGGCGCCCGACTGGATCGCCTCGGTCAGCTTCGCCTCGATCGCCAGGTCGAGCACCGCCTTGAGGTCGGCGCCGGAGTACTTGGCGGCCCGCTTGGCGAGCCTGGCGTAGTCGATGTCCCGCGTCGGCTTGCCCGCGCACTGGATGCGGAGGATGTCGGCCCGGGCCGGCTCGTCGGGCGGCGGGACGAACAGCACGCGGTCGAACCGGCCCGGGCGGCGGAACGCCCCGTCGACGTGCCACGGGGCGTTGGTGGCCGCCAGCACCAGAACCCCCTCGTTGCTGTGCTCGGCGCCGTCTAGCTCGGCCAGGAACTGATTGATGAGCTGCCTCGCGGCGCCGCTCTGCATGTCGCTGCGCCGGCCGCCGAGGGCGTCGACCTCGTCGAAGAACAGCACGCACGGGGCGTTGTCGCGGGCGTGCTGAAAGAGTTGGTGCAGCTTGCGCTCGCTCTGCCCCATCCACATGTCCAGCACGTCGTCGATGCCGACCGACACAAAGGAGGCCTTGATCTCGCCGGCGGTGGCGCGGGCCAGGTAGGTCTTGCCGCACCCGGGGGGGCCGTACATCAAGATGCCGCCTCCTACCTTCTTGCCGTACGCCTCGTAGACCTCCGGGTGCTCCATCGGGTAGATGATCTTGACGCGGATCTCTTGCTTGAGGGCCTCCATCCCGCCGACGTCGGCGAAGCCGATCTTGGGGCGTTCGATCTCGATCCCCAGCTCGTCGTCGTCGAAGGCGCCATCGCCGCGGCGGACGCGGCCCTCGCTCACGTCGTCGTCGAACAGGTCGTCAAACCCCTCCTCGGGCCGCACGCCCAGCCGCGCGGCGAGCTCTTCGTCCGCGCTCTCGGGGTCGATCTCGAGCGCCTGCTTGTAGCGGGCGACCGCATCCTCGATCCGCCCTTCGCGGACGCAGAGCCGCGCGTACAGCACGCACGCCGCGGCGGGGGGGTCGCGGCGGTCGACCATCGACTCAAGCACCACCGCCGCCTCGCTGAACCGCTCCTGCTGCAGGTAGGCGTCCGCCAGGCCGACCTTGGTGGCGTCGTCGTCCGGCTTCTGCTCCAGCAGCACCCGGTACTCGGCGACCGCCTCGTCGAACCGCCCCAGCGACATCAGAGTTTCGGCCAGATGGCGGCGGAGCGGGGCGTTCTCTGGCGATACGGCCAGGGCGCTGCGCAGGGCAGCGGTAGGGTCAACCGGGCTGGGCATGGCGACACGCGGTAGGCGGCATGAAGGTTGGAAACCGCAGATCCTACCAAAAACCCTGCGTCGGTTGTCCGGGGCGTACGGGCTGGCTCGGATGCGCGGGCCGGGGCCCCCCGCGAGCCGCCCCCTCCTGCGGGAATTGCTTGACACCCCTAACCTATGCTGCCAATGGTTAAACGGTGTGCATGCGCCGCCACTACGCCCCGCTACGCCCACGACGCCCCGTTTTACCCGCCGCTCAACACGGATTGTTCGCAATGACCGCAGCCCGCCGGCCACGTCTGTGGATCGCCGCAGCGCTGCTCACCCTGTGCGCGGGCTGTGCCCAAGGCACCAACGGCCCGTCCGATGGCGGATCGACCGGGCCCCGGTCGGTGCACGCGTTGGGGAAGCTGCTGCCGGCGGGGGGGGTTGTCGCCGTGAGCGCCCTGCCCGGCGAACGGCTGCTGCGCTACGACCCCGACGTCCAAGAGGGCGAGCCCGCCCCCAGCGATGGGCTGCTGGGCGAGTTTGAGAGCCGGGGGGTGCGGCTTGCGCAGCTCGACGCCCTGAAGCACCGCAGAAAGCTGGCCGTCAACAAGCAGAAGATCGACCTGCGGCTCGCCCAAGCACAGGCAGAGCAGGCCGCCGCCGCCGCCGCTCAGGCCGCCGCCAAACGGGAAGAAGTAGCCGCCCAGGAAAGCCGGCTCGGCTACCTGGACGAGTCGGCCGAGATCGCCGAGGAAGACCTGCGGCGTCTCGAAGACTTGGCCGCTTCCGACCCCGACCTGGTAACGTCGCACCAACTAAAACGCCGGTCGCTGCAGGCGCGGCAGGCCCGTTCCGAAGCAGACACGTCGCGCCGGGTGTGGCAGGCGGGGATGGCCGCGGCCGAGGCCTCTATGAAGGCCGCCCTGGCGAGCCAGAACGCGGCGCAGGTGGCGCTTGCGCAGGCCCAAAGCAACGACGTGCTAGCGGCGCTGGACCAAGAAATCGCGATGGCCGAGCAAGCGGCCCTGCGTTCGCTGTTGTGGGCGCCCGCCGATGGACGAACGGACCGCGAGCTGAAAGACGTGTCCTTGGCGCCCGGCACCCCGCCGGGTGAGCTGACCGTGCTGAAGAAGCGGCTCGAGCCCGGCGAGTTGGTGGGGCAGTTCCCGGTGGTGCAACTGGGCGACCTCAGCCACATGGTGTGCGTGGCCGAGGTGCACGAGGCGGACGTGAAGGGCATCAAGGACGGACGCGGCGCCACGCTCACCAGCCCGGCGTTCGGCCCCACCTTCAAGCGGGGGATCAAGGGCCGCGTTGTCGCGATCAGCCGGATGGTGGGCAACGCCGGGCTGATCCCGCTCGACCCGCTGGCGCCCCTCGACCGGCCGGTGGTCGAGGTGCGGATCGAGATCGACCCGCAGAACCCCGAAGCGATCGCTGAGGCCGCAAAACTCGTCGGCCTGGAGGTGGGGGTCGAGTTCGACCCGGAGCCGCAGGCCCCGCCGGACGCCCCGGGCGGGGCGGCGGGTCCAGACGCGTCGTTGGAACCTTCCTCCGAACCGTCCCCGTAATCGAGCCGAGCGGCGGGCGCCGTGTGAGCTTCCGACCCACCGAACCCGCACCGCGCGATGACCACCCCCCTGGCCTGGAAGAACCTGCTGCACAACCGGCTGCGGACGGTCGTGGGCGTGCTCGGGGTGGGCTTCGCGGTGGTGCTGATCTTCATGCAACTGGGGTTCCGCGGCGCCATCGAGCGGACCGCGACCCAGATCTTCGAGTCGCTGGACTTCGACCTGCTGATCCGCTCGCCCGCCTACATCCGCCTGACCGACCCGCGGTCGGTTCCACGCGGGTGGCTGTACCAGGCCGGCTCGCTGCCGGAGGTGGAGTGGGTCAGGCCGCTGGACATCGGCCTGAGCGAGTGGCAGGCGCCCTACCCTAAAGAGGGGCGCCGTACCGACGCCACGGACGACGACGTCGCCGGGCTCTCACGCGGCATCATCGTGCTGGGGATCAACCCAGAGGACCCGCCGTTCGTACCCAAAGACTACGCCGCCATCAACGACGCCGCGACGGCGCTCACCGACTCGCGCTTCGTGCTGATGGACACCAAGACGAAGCCAGAGTTCGGTCCCCAGAACGGCCGCCGCTTCGGCGAGGAGGACATCGGCGTTGAAACGGTGCTCGGCACCGGGCGGGTGCAGATCGTGGGCCTCTACGAGCTGGGGGCCGGCATGGCCTGCAACGGCTCGTGCATGACCAACCACGACGGGTTCCGCCGCGCCTGCCCGTGGCAGCAAGGGGACCAGGCGAGCTTCGGCCTGGTCAAGCTGGCCGATACCCAGCACGCCGACCCGCAGCGCACCGAGCGGGTGCGCGACGCCATCGCCGGCCTGCTCCCTGTTTCCCGCGTCTCGCGGTCGAGCGACGCTGAACCCGAGCGGGTGGTGCTGACGCGCGAGGAGGTGTTCGAGCAAGAACGCCGCCAGTGGCTCGACGACACCCCCTTCGGCCAGATCCTCACCCTGGGGGTCGTGATCGCCGTGCTGGTGGGAGTGGCGGTGGTCTACCAGGTGCTCTCCAATGACATCGGCAACATGATCAGCGAGTACGCCACGCTCAAGGCCATGGGCTACAGCGACACGTACCTGACCACCATCGTGCTGCAGCAGGCGGTGCTTCTGGCGGTGTTCGGCTTCTTGCCGTCGCTGGCGGTGGCGTTCGGGCTGTACGCGTTGGTGGAGTGGTACGCCGGGATACCGATGAAGATGACCTGGGACATCGCGCTCTTCGTGCTCGTGCTGGCGGTAGGGATCTGCATCGCCTCGGGGATCGCCGCGCTGCGCAAGCTTTATCAAGCCGAACCGGCAGACCTGTTCTAGCCGCCACACCGGCGCCCCAATCCATGAACACCCCACTCGCCTGGAAGAACCTGACGCACGATAAGCCGCGCCTGGTGGTGATCGTGGCGGGCATCGGCTTTGCCGTGCTGCTGATGTTCATGCAGACCGGGTTCGAGAACTCGCTGTTCGACAGCCAGGTGCAGCTTGTCGACGCCCTCAAGGGCGACCTGTTCATTATCAGCCGGGCCCGGTTCGCCCTCGCGGCCGAGAAGCGGTTCCCCCGCGATCTGCTGCTCAGGGCCCAGTCGGTCCCCGGGGTCGAGGCAGCCATGCCGCTCTACACGGAGTACGCGCGGTCGGTGCTCAAGCGGGTAGTGGGCAACCACGGCTCAAAGGGCTACCCCATCCGCACGATCGCCGTCCGGCCGCAGGACGACGTGTTTAAGGACCCCAAGATCACCGCGCGTCTCGCGGAGCTCGACGCCCCCAAGACCGCGCTGATCGACTCCCGCAGCAAGGGCAAGGCCTACCGGCTCGATCTGCACGGGGGAACGGCGCTCGGCGCCCAGCCGGTCGAGCTCGCCTCGCAGAGCCTGCGGATTGTCGACACCTTCAACCTCGGCGTCGACTTTGTGCACGACGGCAACCTGATCATGGCCACCGACCAGTTCGAGCGCTACTTCCCGGCGCGGAACCCCGGGGGCTCGCCCCTGGGGGTGGTCGACATCGGCGTCGTCCGCCTCGTCGACGGCGCCGACCCCCAAAGCCTGCGGGGCACGCTGCAGACGCTGCTGGGGAGCTCCGTCCAGGTGCTGACCAAGGACGACTTCCGCGCCAAAGAGATGAACTACTGGCGCACCAACACCCCCATCGGCCCGGTGTTCCTCGCCGGCAAGCTGCTGGGGTTCATCGTTGGGATGGTCATCTGCTACCAGATCATCCACCAGGACATCAGCGACCACCTGCCGGAGTTCGCCACGCTCAAGGCGATCGGCTACGGCGACAACTACTTCCTGCGGCTAATCGTCGGCGAGGCGCTGCTGCTGTCGGTGTTCGGTTTCCTGCCCGGCATGGCGGTGAGCTACGTGCTGTACGAGGTGCTGCGCGAACGGACCGGCCTGCTGCTGCAGATGTCGCTGACGCAAGGCCTGCTGGTGTACGGCCTGACGCTGGCGATGTGCCTGGGCTCGGGGCTGCTGGCGGTCCGCAAGCTCCGCAGCGCCGACCCAGCAAGTTTGTTCTAAGGAAAACCAAGAAAACAAGACCCAATAGCCGACGGGCTACGCCCCGTCGGCGCGGCTGAGTAACCCACATCGACCGAGCCCCTCCGACGGGGCGTAGCCCGTCGGCTGCTGCCCAGTTCTCAATTCCGACTTTCCACTGCGTGCTTGTTCCATGGTCACAATCCCTTCGGCCCCCGCCGTCTTGCCGATCACCCCCGCCGTTGAGGTCGCCGGTCTGAACCACTACTACGGTTCGGGCGAGCTCCGCAAGCAGGCGCTGTTTGACATCGGGCTGAAGATCCACCGGGGCGAGGTAGTGATCATCACCGGCCCGTCGGGGCACGGCAAAACCACGCTGCTGACGCTGATCGGGTCGCTCCGCACCGTGATGGAGGGGAGCCTGAAGGTGCTGGGCAACGAGCTGCTGGGCGCCGACCGGGCGACGATCGCCCGGATGCGGATGCAGTTCGGCTTTATCTTCCAGGCGCACAACCTGTTCGAGTCGCTCACCGCGTACCAGAACGTGAACATGGCGGCCGAGCTGGTGGGGCTCGACCGTCACGAGGCCGACCAGCGGATCCGCGACCTGCTGGGGCGCCTGGGGCTGGAGCAGCACATCCAGAAGAAGCCCAAGCAGCTATCCGGCGGCCAGAAGCAACGCGTGGCGATCGCCCGCGGGCTCGTGCACCAACCACGCGTCGTGCTGGCCGACGAGCCGACCGCCGCCCTCGACGAAAAATCGGGGCGAGACGTCGTGACGATGTTCCAGCGGCTCGCCCACGAGGACGGCTGCACCGTGCTGATGGTCACGCACGACAACCGCATCCTGGACGTCGCCGACCGGATGGTGAAGATCGTCGACGGCCGGGTCTACTCCAACGTGCTGGTAGACGAGGCGGCCCGCATCTGCGAGTTCCTCCGCGCGATCTCGTTCTTTGCCGACCTGACGCCCCACACCCTCTCAGAGATGGCCGAGATGATGTCGGTCCGCGAGGCGGACGCCGGCGAGACCATCATCCGCCAGGGGGACGCCGGCGACTACTTCTACCTGATCCGTTCGGGCCGCGTGGCGGTCGAGGTGCAGGAGAAAGGGACCACAAGCCGCAAGGCGGAGCTGACCGAGGGGCACTACTTTGGCGAAGCGGCGCTCATCCACGAGCAGCCGCGGAACGCCTCGGTGATCGCGCTCGAACCCAGCGTGCTGTACGCCTTGGACAAAGACGAGTTCCGACGCGTGATCGACCAGAGCGCCACGTTCGACGAAGAAATCCGCCAGGCGCTGTTCAACCGGCGGTAGACCTAGGTAGAGGATTGACGGTTCTTGACCACGGATAGCACTGAGGAGACACGAATAAGAAAGACGCGATTGGACTACGGCGGGTAAGCGAACCCACCGCAAGCGCTCCCTACTTTTCTTACCCGTGCCAATCCGTGTTATCCGTGGTGCTGTTCGTCCGTCTCCTAGCTCTGCGTGGCTAGCGGCACACACGCCGGTTAGTTGTAGTCCGTGTCGCTGACCGTTTCCTCACCGGCGCGGGTCGCCAGCGCCCGCCACACCACTAGGTCGACCCCTTCGGTCACCCCTTTCGCCGAGCCATCGACCATCGCTACGTTCACCGTGCCGCCCGCATGGTAGCTGCGGGCGGTTACCGCGGCGTAGGTGCGGTCCGTGTCGCTGACCCCTTCGCGGCTGCTGACCCAGTCGATGTCGTACTCGGTTCCTGATTGCGGACAAAGGACCTTGGTTCCCGGGGTAAACGCCGCGGTGAAGCCCGTTTGGTGGCTGCGGCCGTCGACCCACTCGGTGTGGCCGCTGTTCTCCTTGAACGAACCAGCGAGGCCGCACACCTCGGCAAGCGTCGGCGGCGTGTCGCTGGTATGAACCGCGTCGCGCTTGTAAGGGGTCCAGCCCTTCACCTCGGCCAGCATCAGCGTCTTGCTGGTCCCGTCGGAGACCTGCCGCAGCTCGGTGGCTCGGCTCGACTGGAAGGCGCCCAGCTCCTGGCGCTGGCCCGTGGGGTCGTACACCATCCACACGCCGCGGTTGACGCCGTAGTTGATCGGGTAGTGCTCCGGTATTCCCGCCGAGCTAAGTCGGACCTCGTCTTTCTCCTCGGTGGGGCAGAGGTAGATCGGCACGCGGTAGGCGCCGATCAAGCCGTCGCCGAACTGCACGTCGTAGTAGTCTCGCTCGTAGTCGATGAGCGACTCGAACTGCGATTCTTCCAGGTAGGGGAGCACCCGCGCCTGCGGCGACCACTTGCTGTTGCGGCCGAACCGACCGGCGGAGTCCGCGACATCGACGCCGAAGGTCACCCGTGCCGGGGGGAGGCTCCCCTGGGCCGACTCGTAGTTCAGCATCGCCAGGGCGATCTGGCGGACGTTGTTCTGGCAACCCGACCGCCGGGCCGCCTCACGGGCGGCCTGCACCGCTGGGAGCAGCAGGGCCACGAGGATCCCGATGATCGCGATGACAACCAAGAGCTCTACGAGCGTAAAACCAGCGCAGAATCGGCGGGAGGGGCGGGGCATGGCGGGACCTGGGTGGGAACTTTGGCGGGACAGTCGCTACTGAGATTCACTCTCAATACCATCGATTCTCAGGGCAACCTGCCAGCCTGTCAACCATCAAAAAGACCGGCAAACCCAGCGGGCCGGGGCGTCCCCGCCCCCGGCGCAGCGGCGCCCCTATTGCGACTTGTTGAGCCTCTTCGAAGGGGCGACCGTGCGCAGCAGCGCCGGGGGCGGGGACGCCCCGGCTCGCCAAGTCGCTTAGTGATTAGCCCAGTTGGCTAACTCAGCCGGCTAACCCAGCCAAGGCGGCAAATGCCCCGCCGCGGGGAGGCTGATCACGGTCGCCGAGCTGATCGCGTCCAGGGCCCGGACCGCTTCGAGCGCCGCCGCCGGGGGCTCGCCGTCGATGTTCAGCACCCCGATCGCGGTGCCGCCGGGGCCCGACCGGCCGACGGCCATCTGGGCGATGTTCACGCCGTGCTCGCCGAATAGCGTGCCGACCTTGCCGATGATGCCCGGCACGTCTTTGTGGGAGAAGAACAGCATGCAGCCGTCGAGGAACGCCTCGAGGCGGTAGTCGTCGATCGACACCAGCCGCGGCATGTTGTGACCGAAGACGGTGCCTGAAACGCGCCGGGTGGGGCCGCCGCCGCCGACCTCGACCGTCATCGAGCTGCGGAAGGCGCCCATGTCGCCGCGGCACTCTTCGACGATGTCGATGCCGCGCTCGCGGAGCATCAGCTCGGCGTTCACTAGGTTGACTTCCTCGGCCATGGCGCCCTCGACCAGCCCCGCGGCAAATGCGGCCGTGAGCACCTTGGTCTCGCGGTCTGCGATCTCGCCCCGGTAGGTCAGCCGGCAGGAGTTGACGCTGCCCGGCTGCAAATTGGCGGCCAGCCGGCCGAGCCGGTAGGCGACGTCCAGGTAGCCGCGTAGCGATTCGAGGGTCTTGGGATCGACCGCCGGCACGTTCACGGCACAGCGGATGGCGCCGGTGTTGAGGTATGCCGAGAGCAGCTCGACCGCCTCAACGGCGACCTGCGTCTGGGCCTCCTCGGTGCTGGCGCCCAAGTGCGGCGTGCAGCAGACCCCTTCCATGCCGAACAGCGGGCTGTCCGTGCAGGGCTCTTCGGGATAAACGTCGAGCGCTACGCCCGCCAGCTTGCCGGACTTGAGCCCAGCGGCCAGCGCCGCCTCGTCGTAGATGCCGCCCCGGGCGGCGTTGATCAGCCGGGCGCCGGGCTTGATTTGCTCGATCTGCGCGTCGCTGATCAGGTTCTTGGTTTCCTCGGTCAGCGGCGTGTGGACCGTGAGGTAGTCGACCCGCGGCAGCATGTCCGCGACGCTCGGCAGCAGCTCGATCCCCAGCTTGCCGGCCTGCTCGGCGGTCATGAAGGGGTCGTAACCCAGCACGTTCATCTCCAGCCCGTGCGCGCGGCTCGCCACGGCCAGGCCGATGCGTCCCAGGCCAACCACGCCCAGCGTCTTGCCGGCGACCTGGGCGCCCATGAACTTCTTGCGGTCCCAGCGTCCCTCCACCAGGCTCTGGTAGGCGGGGGCGATGTTGCGGCTCAGGGCCAGCATCAACGCGATGGCGTGCTCGGCGGTGCTGATGGTGTTGCCGGCGGGGGTGTTCATCACCACGATGCCGGCGCGGGTGGCCGCGTCCTTGTCGATGTTGTCGGTGCCAACGCCGGCGCGGACCACGGCGCGGAGACGGGTGTTCCCTTCCAAGATGTCCGCCGTCAGCTTCACGCCGCTGCGGCAGATCGCCCCGTCAAACTGCCGCAGCGCGTCACGCAGCTCGGCGCCCTTGAGCCCGGTGCGGACCTCGTAGGTGATCCCCGGGGCCGCGTCCAACAGGTCGAGACCCTCTTGGGAAAGGTCGTCCAGCACAATCACCGAAGGCATAGCAGTGGGAAAGGTTGAGGTGTTAGGGGGAGTTAACCACAGAGACGGACGAAGAAACCACAGAAGACGAACGCCCAATGACCAAACCGCTATGGCGACCGTCCATTGGTCATTGAGGCTTGGTCATTGGTCATTTTCATTCTCCACGTTCGTCTCTGTGCTCTCTGTGGCTCTGTGGCGAATTTTTTAGGCGTTGGCGTTTGCGAACTTGTCCATGAAGTTCCGCAGCGTCACCACCCCTTCAACGGGCATGGCGTTGTAGATCGAGGCGCGGATGCCGCCGACGCTGCGGTGGCCCTTGAGGTCGGCCAGGTTGTGCTCCTTGGCTTCGGCCAGGAACTTCGCCGTCAGGTCGTCGCTGGGGAGCCGGAACGTAACGTTCATCAGGCTCCGGCAGGCGGGCTGGGCGTGGCCCTGGTAGAAGGCCGGGTAGGCGTCGAGCACCTCGTACAGCATCTCTGCTTTTGTCTTGTTCTGCTGGTACATCTTGTCGAGCCCGCCGATGTCGTCCTTCAGCCAGTCGGTCACCAGCTTGAGGACGTAGATCGCGAACGTCGGGGGGGTGTTCCACAGCGAGTCGTTGTCGGCGTGGATCTTGTAGTTCAGGTAGCCGGGCAGGTTGTCGGCCGAACGCTCCAGCAGCTTCTTGTCGATGATGACCACGGTCACCCCGGCCGGGCCGGCGTTCTTTTGCGCGCAGGCGTACAGCAGCCCGTAGTGCCCGATGGTGAGCGGGCGGTGCAAGAAGTCGCTCGACGCGTCGCACACCAGCGGCACGTCTCCCGTCTTGGGCTCCGTGGCGAACTGCACCCCCTGGATCGTCTCGTTGCAGGTGTAGTGCAGGTAGGCCGCATTGGGGTCGAGGTCGAGCTGGTCGGGGGTCGGCAGCCGATCGAAGTTCGACTCGGCCGACGAGTAGGCCACCCGCGCCGGACCGATCTTCTTGGCCTCGTCGAGCGCGCTCTTGCCCCACGTTCCGGTGATCAAGTAGTCGGCCGAAGCGCCCCCGGGCGCCAGGTTCATCGGGATCATCGAGAACTGCAGGCGGCTGCCCCCCTGAAGGAACAGCACGGCGTACTCGTCGGGGATCGACAGCAGGCTACGCAGGTTCGCCTCGGCCGCGGCGATGATCGCCTCGAACGGCTTGCTGCGGTGCGAGATCTCCAGGATGGACGCCCCCGCCCCGGGGAGCACCAGCATTTCGTCGCGGATCTTCTCGAGAACCGGCACCGGCAACGCCGCGGGGCCCGCCGAAAAATTGAACGTACGCTCACTCATCGCTGCGGCCCGTTGGGAGAACACGATTGCCAGCGGGAGCCTTCCCCCCGCCTGGGAAACGCGATGATACCCAATCGCATGCATGTTCGTCAGCGGTCCGAGGCGTGGGCCCCTCTCGCTGCCGCGGGCCACGCCGCCGGCAGACGGGCCCAGCGTCTCCGGGGCCCCTGCCCCGGCGAGGCCGCGGCCCTACCCTAATAAAATGGCGGGTAGTGAGTTTCGCCGAAGCGGCCTACCTTACCGGATGCCTGCCTCTACCGAACGCGAACCACGCGTCACCCGACAACCCCCGTCTGTATGTCCGCGACCCCCAACGCCGACCGAGCCCCCCTCCCCTCCCGGCTTTCTGGTTGGCTCTCGTCCGTCGTCCGCCGCGGGGCCATCCCCGGGGGGACGCTCACGATTATCCTTGCAGGCGTGGTGGGGATCCTTGCCGGCTTCGGCGCCGTGCTGTTTACGCACATTATCGATTTCGTCACCAGCTTTATGTTCGGGGGCGCCAACCTCCTCCGGCTGGGGGGGAGCCCGTGGTGGAGTTTGGCGATCGTGGTTAGCCCGGCGATCGGCATCCTGTTCGTCGCGTGGCTGACGCGCACGTTCGCCCCCGAGGCGCAAAGCCACGGCGTTCCGGAGGTCATCCGGGCGGTCGCCCGCAACGACGGCATGATCCGCCCCCGCGTGGCGGTGGTGAAGATCATCGCCAGCGGCATCACCATCGGCTCCGGAGGCTCCGTGGGCCGCGAGGGGCCGATCGTGCAGATCGGCAGCGCCCTGGGGAGCGCCGCCGGGCAGTTGTTCCGGCTCTCGGCGCGGAATATCCGCGTGTTGGTCGCCGCCGGGGCCGCGGCGGGCATTAGCGCCACGTTCAACGCCCCGTTGGCGGGGGTGATCTTTTCCAGCGAGATCATCCTGGGGAGTTTCGCGGTCGAGTCGCTCACCCCCATCGTGCTGGCCAGCGTGACGGCCGACGTGGTGCAGCAGCACGTGGGCGAGCACCGCTTCGAGCCGGCGTTTGCGCAGCTTAGCGGCTACGACTTCGGGGGCGCCTGGACCCAGCTACCCAGCTACCTGGTGCTGGGGCTGCTGGCGGGCTTAGCGGCGGCCGGGTTCATCAAGACGCTGTACGGGACCGAAGACCTGACGCAGCGGCTGCTGCCGAACTGGATCGTCCGCGCCGTGGTCATCGGGCTGCTGATCGGCACGATCGGGGCGGTCTACCCGATCTGGCCGCCGGAGCTCTCCGCCGAACAAGAAGCGATGCAACTCGAGGGCAAGGAGGCGCCGCTCCCCCCGCCGATGGGCGTTGGCTACGGCGTGGTCGACCACGCGCTGCACCTGGAGCGCCCAGACGACCCCCAGCGGCTGCGGCTGAACAACTTCGCCGACCTGCTGGACGCCGGCGCCCGCCGGGCCAAGGACCTGGAGACGCTGGCGGATCAGATCCGGGGCGACCACGAGCTGAGCAAGACGGTCGTCTTCCGGCGAGACCGCTTGCTCTGGGAACTGGTATGGCTTGTGCCCCTGGTGTTCCTGAAGCCGATCCTCACCAGCCTGACGCTCGCCGCCGGGGGCTCCGGCGGCGTGTTTGCGCCGTCGCTGTTCCTGGGCGCGACGCTCGGCGCGTCGTTCGGCGTGGTGATGAACCTGCTGCTGCCAGAGTACAGCCACTCTCCCGGCGTGTACGCCATCGTCGGCATGGGCGCCGTGGTGGCCGGGGCCACGCAGGGCGTGATGTCGGCCATCCTGATCGTCTACGAGATGACCGGCAACTACCAAGTGATCCTGCCGGTGATGGCCGCGGCCGGCCTGGCGAGCCTGGTGGCGCGTTACTTCGAGCCCGAGGGCATCTACTACAAGAAGCTGAGCCGGCGGGGCGAGAACATATCCCGCGGGCACGACCTGCACGCGCTGGACCACGTGATGGTCCGCGACGTGATGATCCGCAACTTCCCCACGCTCAAGCCCGAGGACGACGCGCTGGCCATCATCAAGGTGGCCCGCCAGAACCCGGAGATCGAAAGCCTGCCGGTGATGGGGGACGACGGCAAACTCATTGGCATCATCCGCGCCGAAGACCTGCACCGTGTGCTCGACAGCGACATCTCGCCCACGCTCATCAACGCGATGGACATCGCCCTCAAGGCGCCGCTGTCTGTCTTCCCGTCGGAGAACCTGATCGAAGCAATGCGCGACTTCGGCGCCCGCGACGTCGAGACGCTGCCGGTCGAAGTGGGCAAGGGCGAGAGCCGCCGGCTGGTGGGGCTGCTGCTGCGGGCCGACGTGATCAAGCGGTACCGGCAAGAGATGCTGTCGCTGCATTAGCCATTTGTGCATTTGGGGCGCCCGGTGTTGCGGGGTATACTTGGGGCATGAAGACGACCATCGATATCCCGGACGACCTCTACCCGCAAATCGCTGCCGCGAGCGCCGCGGCGGGGCAGTCGGTCGAGGCGTATATAGTCTCCAAGGCGCGCGAACATGTCGCTACTTTGGCGCCCCGGCCTGAAAGCGAGGCCGAAGTTCCGCATGAGACGCTTGATGCGCCCGCTGACGGGTTCCCGCGGAGTGCGGCAGAATTCGCCGCAATGGTTGAGCAGCGACGCCGGGATCCGAACGGCCCCAAGACCCTTAGGGACGTTTTCGGCACTGGAGACCATGAGGCGCTCACGGAGTTGCAGCAGATCGTCGATGAAGAATTTTCCAAGATCGACCCCGAGGATTGGAAGTGATCCTCGATACGAACTGCATCAGCGCTTTGCTTGATGGTGAAGAGTCGCTTGAGGACACGTTGGGATTGGACGACCAACATTCTGTCCCTACGATCGTGATCGGCGAGTACGTTTTTGGACTCTTCGGCTCGCGATACAAGTTGCGGCTCTTCGCCGCTCTTGCCGACTTCCTCGACGCCGCCACGATCCTGGCGGTCACTACGGAGACTGCTTGGCACTACGCAGAGATCCGCCACGAGCTCAAGCTCCGGGGAACCCCTATCCCGCTGAACGACCTCTGGATTGCGGCCTTGGCCCGTCAGCACGCTATGCCGATCGCCAGCCGTGACGCTCATTTTGACCACGTAGCCGGCATCACACGAGTCGGCTGGTGATTGACGACGTTCCCATCTTCGAACTCCGCGGCGCCGGCTACCAGCAGGACGACGCGCTCATCCTGCAAGACATCCATTGGTCGCTCACCCCCGGCCAGCACTGGGCGGTGCTCGGGCCCAACGGCTCTGGCAAGACCACGCTGCTGCGCGTGGCGTGCGGCTACCAGTGGCACACCTCCGGCACGGTGCTGCGGCAGGGCCGGGAGCTGATCGACCTGGCAGAGTTCCGCTCCCGCACCGGTTGGGTCGCCTCGACCCTGTTCAGTCAGCTTAGGCCCGCAGAGAAGGCAGTGGAGACAGTCACCTCGGGGCGGATAGGCCAACTGGGCCTACGTGGCGTGGGCCAGCGGAGGCCGACGGCCGGCGACTTTGAGGCCGCGCGTGCGTTGATGCGGGCAATGGGATGCCAAGGGCTGGAAGAGAAGCCGCTGGGCGTGCTCTCACAGGGGGAACGCCAACAAGTTCTTGTGGCCCGTGCGCGGATGGCCGACCCCTGGCTGCTGGTGCTCGATGAGCCGTGCGCCGGCATGGACCCCGGCGCGCGTGAGCGGTTCTTAGCGTGGCTGCGGTCGCTCATCGCGTCGCCGCAAACGCCTGCCGTTTTGTTGGTGACCCACCACGTCGAAGAGATCACCCCCGGATTCGAGAACACGCTCGTCATGGCCGAGGGTCGGGTCGCCGCAGCGGGACCGACCGCCGACGTGCTAACACCGGAACTGCTCGGCCGCGTCTACGCGACGCCGATCAAGCGGATCGAGCGTTCGGGCGGCCGGCTCTGGCCGATCTGGGGCTAGCCGTCGACCAGGGCCAGCACTTCTTCGGGGAGTTCCGGCGTGGCGCCGGGGCGCGACGCCACCTCAGAGCCGAGCCGGTTCGCTAGCGCCACGACGCGTGCGGCGGGCCATCCGAGCAGGCTGCCGACGATCAATCCCGCGCAACACGCGTCGCCGGCACCCACCGTATCGGCACCGGGCAGCGGGTTCAGCGGGACCGGGGTCCCCTCGTGCTTCCCGTCGGGGCGGTAGAGCGCCACGCCACGCTCGCCCCGCGTGACCGCCAGCCACGCAAGTTCGAAGGCGCTGCGCACGTTCTCGGCTCGCTCGTCGTCGTCCGCAGCGTCCCCGGCAATCCCCAGCAACTCGCATACGACCCCCAGTTCTTCCTCGTTCATCTTGCAGGCCGTGCAGGCGACAAGGCTGTCGCGGAGGACCGTCTCGGAATAGAAGTCCTGCCGCAGGTTCACGTCGAACACCCGCAGCGCGCCGCTGCACGCGGAAAGAAACTGGCCGATCGCACGCCGGCTCGGCTCGCTGCGTTGGGCGAGTGTGCCGAAACAAACCGCGTTGCAAGACTCGGCCAGCGACCGCCAGGCGCCCTCCATGGCGAGCGCGTCCCAAGCAACGTCTGACGTGAATACGTAGCTCGCGTGGCCATCGCCGTCCAACGTCACGCGGACCGTTCCGGTCGGACGGTCTGGGTCTGACTGCACGCACGCCGTATCAATGCCGCGGCTGGCGAGCATGCTTCGGACTTCGTCCCCCCGCCGGTCGCGGCCGACGCGTGTGGCGACCATCGCTCCACCCACGAGCCGCGAAAGCAACGCGTGCGCATGAACCGCCCCATTGAGCGGGGCGCCTCCTAGCCGCTCTCCGTCCGGAAAGCAGTCGAACAGCGACTCTCCCAGCCCAACCACCAGCAGCCGCGTGGGGGCCGAGGGGGGGCGTTTTTCGTTGTCAGCGTCCAATTTCATTCTCCGGTTTCCGACGGCGCGTGCCCCTTCGGTTTAACCGATAGGCCCCGGATGGTACACAGCCGGTTCCGCGGGACCGAGGTGTTCCGACGTGGCGTTTTCGCTGCGGCGGGTATAGTGTGGGCGCCCGCGTCGCTAGGAGAAGGAAACAGCCATGGCAAGAATTGGCGTGATCGGAGCAGGGTTGTCTGGGTTGACCGCGGCCGCTGCGTTGGCTGATGCGGGACACTCGGTGTGCGTCTTAGACAAAGGGCGGGGACCGGGTGGGAGGATGAGCACCCGCCGAGCGGCCGACGGTCGCCAGTTCGATCACGGCGCCCAGTATTTCACGGTCGAAGACGAGACGTTTGCTCGGGCGGTCTCTGCGTGGGAGCGGGCCGGAGTTGTCGAGACGTGGGAGGGGATAATCGGGTCGATCGCCCCAGGCCAGGGGCTGGCCGCCGCGGCCGCTTCCGCGCCGAAGCCTCGCTATGTGGGGGTCCCCAGCATGAACGCGGTGTGCAAGCTGATGAGGGAGCGGCTTGGGGTTGCGTTTGGCGTACGGATCGCATCAATCTCTCGTCGCGAGATGCAGTGGACGCTTCGGGACGACCTCGGCGACGATCGGGGCGAGTTCGATGCCGTGGTCATCGCAGTGCCGGCGCCGCAAGCCGCCCTGCTGCTCGAGACCTCGGCGCCCGAGATGGCCGAAAGCGCTCGCCGCGCCAAGATGCGGTCCTGCTGGGCGGTAATGGCGGCCTGCCCCGATCTGCTGCCGATCGAATTTGACGGGCTGTTCATTAATGGCGGGCCGCTGGCCTGGGCGGCGCGAGACAACTCAAAGCCCGGCAGGCCCGCCATGGAGAGCTGGGTGCTGCACGCCCTCGGCGTTTGGTCCGACGAACATGTGGATGAATCGCAGGAGCAGGCGGGCAACGTGCTGGTTTCGGAGTTCTTGGAGAGGATGGACCTGCCGGCCTCGGCGATCGGGTCTTGGACCGCTCACCGCTGGCGGTACGCCCTGCCCGATCCGGCGCTCCCTTCGCGTGTGCTTGAATCGGCGGAAGGCTCGCTGGTCGCCTGCGGCGATTGGTGCGGCGGGCCCCGGGTAGAAGGGGCGTTCCTGTCGGGGATCGCCGCGGCGCATCAGTTGTTGGAACAGTTCGATGGGACGAGCCTCGGGAGCGGAGATGGCATTTGACAACGCGGCCTACTTGATCATCGGGGGCGCCGGCGGCATCGGCTCAGAGGTCGCCAAGCGGCTGACGACCGCCGGCGCGCAGATTCTCCTGGCCGGGCGATCGGTGGCGCCCCTAGAAGCGCTTGCCCGGTCGATCTCCTGCGAATCCGAACAACTGGACTCCACCAACCTGGACGCCGTAGAGGCCTGTGCATCGGGCGCGGCCGAAAGGTTCGGCCGACTCGACGGAATCATCAACTGCGCAGGATCGCTTCTGCTCAAACCGGCTCACCTGACCTCTGCGGAAGAGTGGGAGCAAACGCTGTCGACCAACCTCACCACGGCGTTCGCGGCTGTCCGCGCAGCGGCCAAGACGATGCGCAAAACGGGCGGGTCCGTGGTGCTCTTCTCCTCGGCGGCAGCTCGGCTAGGGCTGCCCAATCACGAGGCGATCGCCGCGGCAAAAGCGGGCGTCGCGGGCCTAACACTCTCGGCCGCTGCAACGTACGCCAGCAGCAATATCCGGGTGAACGCGGTAGCGCCCGGCTTGGTGAAGACGCCGATGACCGAGCAGATCTGGTCCCGCGACACCGCGGCCAAGGCCTCGGAAGACCTTCACGCGCTCGGCCGGTTGGGTGAACCGGCTGACGTGGCGTCGCTGGTCGTCTGGCTGCTGGATCCCAGCAACAACTGGATCACCGGGCAGGTCTTCTCGGTCGACGGGGGGTTGAGCAGCGTGCGGACCAGTCCGCGGAGGTCTTGAACCCCAACCCGGGCCGAGTAGCGGCCTCACTCTCCGAACTTGATCCCTTGCGCCAGCGGCAGCGTCGAGCCATAGTTGATCGTGGTGGTGGCGCGCCGCATGTACTGCTTCCACGAGTCGGAGCCCGACTCCCGGCCCCCGCCGGTGTCCTTCTCGCCGCCGAACGCGCCGCCGATCTCGGCGCCCGAGGTGCCGATGTTGACATTCGAGATGCCGCAGTCGGAGCCCGCCGGCCCGGTGAACCGGCCCGCCTCGCGGACGTCGCTGGTAAAGATGGCCGACGATAGCCCCTGGGGCACGTCGTTCTGCAGCTCGATCGCTTCTTCCAGCTCGTCGTACTCAACCACGTACAGCAGCGGGGCGAAGGTCTCTTCTTGCAAGATCGGCGTCTGTTCCGGCATGCGCACGATCGCCGGCTGCACGTACACGCCGCTAGGCGCCCCGGCGGTCAGGCGTTCGCCGCCGCACACTACCTTTCCCCCTTGAGCGACCGCTGCACGCAGGCTCGCCTGCATCCGCTCGTAAGCCGGCTCGTTCACCAGCGGCCCCACCAGCACCCCCGGCGTGCGGGGGTCGCCAATCGACAGCGACGCGTAGGCCTGCTCCAACCGCCCGACCAGCTTGTCCGCGATGCTGCGGTGCACGAACAGCCGCCTCAGCGACGTGCAACGCTGCCCGCAGGTCCCGACCGCCGAGAAAACGATCGCCCGGATGGCCATCTCGAGGTCGGCCGAGGGGGTGACGATCATCGCGTTGTTGCCGCCGAGTTCCAGCAGCGAACGCCCCAGCCGCTCGCCGACCGTCACGGCTACCTTGCGGCCCATGGCGACCGAGCCGGTCGCCGAGATCAACGGCAGCCGCTCGTCTGCGGCCAGCGCAGCGCCGATGTCGGCGCCGCCGATCACAACGCACGAAATCGCCGAGGGCGCCTCGTCGAAGCCGGCCGCGGCGCGGCGCACCATCTCGTGGCACGCCAGCGCGATCAGCGGCGTCTGCTCGCTCGGCTTCCACACGATCGAGTCGCCGCACACCAGGCCCAGCATGGCGTTCCAGGCCCACACCGCGGCCGGGAAATTGAACGCGCTAATCACGCCGATGGCGCCCAGCGGGCGCCACTGTTCCAGGAGCTGGTGCTCCGGGCGCTCGCTGGCGATCGTGAGCCCGTGCAGTTGCCGCGACACCCCGACCGCGAAGTCGCACATGTCGATCCACTCTTGCACCTCGCCGGCCGATTCGGCAGGGATCTTGCCCGCTTCCAGGGTGATCAGCTCGGCCAGCTCCGCCTTGTGGCGGCGCACCAGGTCGCCCACCCGCCGCACCAGCTCCCCCCGGCGCGGCGCCGGCACGGTCCGCCAGCTCGCGTGGGCGTCGTCGGCCGCGTCGATCGCGTGGTCCAGGTCGTCAAGGCCGGCGGCCCCTACCTGGGCGGTGGGCTGGCCGTCGATGGGGCTGCGGGGTTCAAACCGATGCCCGTGGCCGACGATCGCCTTGTCGCCGATCATCACCCCGGGAAACGCCCCATGCAGCAGCGAGGGCAATACAGCATCTGGCAGCGGCATGATCTGGTCTCTTGGGAGGGAAGGGAACCGCCAAGGACGCCACGAGCGCCAAGGAAAGATTTACCACAAAGTACACGAAGACGCACGAAGGGAAGACAATGGGAGAAAGGCAGCCAAGCGGAACAAGTCGCGATTCTGCGACTCCTGCGCCGTTGGCTTGACTGCGCGGTGCGCCTTGGCGCCCTTCGCGGTTGAACGCTTACGCCATCACAGCAATGGCCCGGTGCGGTCGTCGGGGGCGATGGGCTCTCGTACCGATTGGGCGTTGGCGTAGGGCTTGCCGAACGGGTTCGCGAGGAAGTCGGCCAGGCGGACGTCTTCCTGGCGGACGAATCCCTGCTTGGGGAACTTGCCCTCACGCCACAGGTCGACCATCGCGCACATGCTGGTGGCGGTGGTGATCTGGATCGAGCTCGACGGGAGGCCGTGGATGTCGCCGTGGTACACCTTGCGGGCGTCGGCGATTTGCTCGTAGCGGCCGTCGCGCCATCCGGTGGCGGTGCAGAAGGCGAGCACCACGTCTTGGTTGGTGCAGGGGATGGCTTCTTCGAGCAGCCGCTTTACGAGTTCGCGTTGCTCGCTCAGCCGCAGCCCCTGCAGCAGGAACATCATCAGGTAGCGGTGGCCCGTGTAGCGGACGGTCTTGTAGTCGAGGTCGACCACGCGGCCCGCCAGGGTCTCGCAGAGCGTCCCCAGCCCGCCGGAGGTGTTGAACGCCTCGTAGCTGACGCCGTCCAGGGCGAACCGCTCGAGGCCCTCGAGCGGCTGGAGGTCGACACGCTCGCCGGAGCGGATCGCTTCGCAGGGGTTGCAGTACTCGTTCACCAGCCCATCGGTGCTCCAGGTGAGGTTGTACTTGAGCATGTTGGTCGGGTAGAGCGGCAGGGCGCCGACACGCATCTTGACGCGGTCGAGCCGCTCGAACCGCTCGCACAGGTCGTGCGCCAAGATGCCGATGAACCCGGGCGCCAGGCCGCACTGCGGAGTAAACACCTGACCCGCCTTGGCCTCGGCCGCGATCGCTCGCACGGCCACGGTGGTAGCCACGTCTTCGGTCAGGTCGAAGTAGCTGGCGCCGGTGGCGAGGGCCGCCTCGGCGATCGCCACGTTCTGGTCGTACGAGCAGGCCGAGACGACCGCCGCTTGGCCCGCCATATGCCGCTTGAGCGCGGCCGCGTCGGTTACGTCGAGCTGAACCGTTTCAACCGGGGTCTGCTTGGCGAGGTAGTCGAGCGCTTCCTGATGCAGGTCGCCCACACGCACGCGGTAGCCGCCGTGCATGTGCAGCAGCCGCGCGATGGCGCCGCCGATCTTGCCGGCGCCAAGGATCAGGACGGGGAGTTTTTCGGCCATAGCGGGGGGTTACGGAGGGAGGGGATGGTTGGAGGGGCGCCGGGGGCGGGGACGCCCCGGCTCGCAAAGCGAGCCGCGTGCGAGCCGGGGCGTCCCCGCCCCCGGCGCAGCGGAAAAATCGATCCCGAACGGCTACTTCACCCACGCTTTGCGTCGGTCGATTCGAAGATCTTGTCCGCGCTGGCCGCAACGAACCCCTGGAACAACTTGCCATGGGGGTCGGGGTACCGCTTCGCGAACTCGTAGTAGCACGACGGCACGGTGCGTTTGACGCCGCCGGCGAACTCCAGCTCGACCTCGTCGGCCAGCGTCGAGGCCTGTTCGAGCAGCACCTGCGGCGAACCCTTCACCCGCCCGCCCGAGGTGTTCACCGGCAGCCCAAGCCCCTCGACTACTTGCAGCACCTGCTCTACCTGGTCCATGCCGTGGAGGTGATTCACGCTGATCGTGAAGTGGTTGGGGCGGACGCCAATCGCCGCGAACCAGGCCGCGTATTCGCTTTCGGCGGCGAGGGTCTGGTACTCTTCCCAGCTCACGGCCGGCCAGAGCCGGCCGGCCCAGAACACCTCCGGCGACTCGACGCGCCCGGCGTCTACCTCCGACGCGATGCGCCGCAAGATGGCCGCGGCCGCCGGCGAGAGCTCGTCCACTAGCAGCTCCGACAAGAACACGCGCGGCAGCCCGGGGTCCGGGGGGAGGTACCCCCAAGCGCTCAGCTTCTTCTCTTCGAACCGATACGGCTCGAAACGCTTGTAGCCCAGATTCAACAGGTGGGGCTCGAGCCGGCCGATGCCGATCGGCTCGAGCGCCAGCGTGCGGAAGGCGACGTGATCGTTGACGATCTTCTCCCCGCGCTGCTCGAACGCGTTGCGGATCTGCTGCGCCTGCGGGGTCATCGACGTGTAGTCGAGCCACAAGCGATCGAAAAACTGATCGGTCGTCACGCCTGATTCTCCGGTTGAACTACGGGGCGAAAGTGCGTTTGGGGGAGTGCATGCAAGATTTAACCACAGAGTCACGGAGAGCACGGAGACGGACGGAGACGTTGCCCACGAATCGATCGGACACGTCCGAATCGAAGAGTGACGACTACCGGCCGGCTTCGAGCTCACCCATCAGCCGCATCCGTCTAATTCGTGAGATTCGTGGGCGAAATCCGTCGCTTCTCAGCGCCCTCGGTGAGTCCGTGGTGACTTTCCTTAGGCTACTCTGCTGCTTGAACACCCCTAATTCTATCCGCTCGAACACGGCCGCAGTACAACAAAAAACGGCCGGCTTGCGCCGGCCGTTCTTCGTTTTGCGTAAGAAACTGCGAGCCGCCGGCGTCGGCCGGCGGAGTGCGTCGCGTTGGAACGTCCATCGGAGCATCACTCCGGCGGCTGACGCCGACGGCTCGCCGTGCGCTGTGGCTAGGCGGCGCCGAACTCAGGCCGCCGGCGGCCGAGCTGGTTTTGCAGCCGCGACACAATGGCCGAGTGCATCTGGCTGACGCGGCTCTCCGACAGATCGAGCGTGGCGCCGATCTCCTTCATCGTCAGTTCCTCGTAGTAGTAGAGGATGATGATGAGCCGCTCGTTGCGGTTGAGGCCCTTAGTGACCAGCTTCATCAGGTCCGACTTCTGCACCCGGCGGGTTGGATCCTCGCCCTTCTTGTCCTCGAGGATGTCGATCTCGCGGACGTCCTTGTAGCTGTCGGTCTCGTACCACTTCTTGTTCAGGCTGATGAGGCCCACGGCGTTCGCCTCGCTCATCATCTTCTCGAGCTCTTGCCGGCTGAGGCCCATGTGCTCGGCCAGCTCGATCTCGGTCGGGGAGCGGCCGTGCCTGGCCTCGAGCTGCTTGACGCCCTCGTTCAGTTTGCTGGCCTTGGAGCGCACCAAACGGGGCACCCAGTCCATGCTGCGGAGCTCGTCGAGCATGGCGCCGCGGATACGCGGCACGCAGTAGGTTTCGAACTTAACGCCGCGGTTGTGGTCGAACGCGTTGATGGCGTCCATCAGGCCGAACACGCCGGCCGAGATCAGGTCGTCGAGGTCGACGCCGTCCGGCAGCCGGCTCCAGATGCGTTCGCCGTTGTACTTGACGAGCGGCAGGTAGTGCTCAACGAGTTTGTTGCGCAGAGGCTGGCTCGGCGCCTCGCGGAACTGAAGCCACACGCCGGCGATGGCGGCTTCGCGTATTTCTTTCGCCGTTGGCGGCGTATCCGTGGGGCTGGCAGTGGTGGAAGCAACAGGCGTCGGGGCAACGGTCGTCGTCATTCAATCCTCCGTGATGCCAACACCCGCGCGGTAGGGCCAGGCCCGCCGCGCGGAGTTCCCGGGTTCCGTCCCGGGGGTTTTGTATCCGTTTACGTCGCTGGTTGCGTCTCAGCTAGCTCGGCTTCTAGTCTCTGCCGCACGGACTCGTCGATCGTGGCCTGAGCGATCCAGCCCACCACCAGTCCTACCGCAGCCAATCCAGCCAGCGCCGCCAGGGCTTGCGTCATGGCCTCTTCGACCCCGGCGCCGGACGCCGCGGCACGCAGAAGCGTGACCGCCATGCCCAACGTGCCCAGGGTGCGGGCGTATGCGCGAGCCATCGAAAGCCCTCGGCGTGCCGTTAAAGTCGAAGCAACCGTTCCATCTTGACGCCCGTGGGCGCGCCGATGGGATGTCGTGATGGATCGTCAAAGGGGGCACGTGGGCTTGAGGAGTTCTCAGAAAAAACAAGGTTCAGGCGGCCGCGCGGCCCGCCGGACGCAGCGCGTAGCGCACGTAGGTGGCCAGCCGGCTGCCAGCGGCCGCGGCGGCGGGGCTGCGCAGCGAGCCCCGGGGGAGCTCCGCGATCCAGCCCGCCAGCGGGGGCTCGAAGCCGAGGTGGCGGCCGCAGGCCGCCGCCAGACGGTCGTGCGTGGCGTCGGCCTCTTGCTGGTCGTAGCAGCGGTTGACCAGCAGCGCCGCCGCGTCGCACACGCCGCGCGACTGGGCCAGCTTCAGCGTCGCGTAGGCATTGAGCACCGATAGCTCGTCGGGCGTGGTGACCAGCAGCACCAGCCCCGCCGACCGCCACAACGGCAGCAGCAGCGGCCGGAGCCCTGCGCCGGCGTCCAGCAGCGTCAGGCCCTGGTCGTGCTGCGCTAGCTGCGTGGCCAGCGTCTGCGTCTGTTCTAGGGAGACCGGCGGAGACTCGGGCCCCCACTGCCCAGGCGCGACCCGGGCGCCGGGCGCCACGAGGATAGAAGTCTCTGCCAAGGTCGAACGCAGTGCGAAGACGTCCGACAGGTCGGGCCCGCTGCCGCGGCTGGCGCCGGCCGCGACCGTCAGGTCGGGACGATCGAGCGACGCGTCGACCGCCAGCACCGGCGTGCCGGCGCCCGCTAGCGACTGAGCCGCCCGCCAACAAAGGGACGTGACCCCCACGCCCCCCTTGGCGCCGGCGAACAAGACGGGGGCGGCCGATTCCGGGCTGCGCGGCGCGCGGCGTTCCGCGACAAGCGCGCGGAGCCGATCCGCCTGATCTCGGTCAGGTGAGCGGGAGGGTGTGGTCAAAACGGGCGCGCCTCCAGCACACGCGTCGCCAGCGCCTCGGGCGCCGCAACGCTGATATCATCCGGAACGCCCTGGCCGTCGGTGACGTAGCTGACCGGCGCCGCACCGTCGAGCGCCAGCGCCGCGACGGCCGACATGCACGACGATTCGTCTAGCTTGGTCCACAGGATCGCGTCGAAGCCTGTGGGGGCGAACGCCTTGTGCACCGCCTTGGCGCCCAGCACGCTCGAGGTGGCGCTGAGCACCAGGTGCGTCTGGTCGGCCTCGGCGGCGTCGAGCACGCCGCGGAGGTCGGCCAGGCGGGCGGCGTCGCGTGGGCTCTGGCCGGCGGTGTCGATGAGCACCAGGTCGAGCCCCCGCATGCCGCCGATGGCCGCTATCATCTGCCGGGGGGTGGAGACCACCTCCATCGGCAGGTCGATGATTTCTGCGTACGCACGCAACTGATCCACCGCGGCTACGCGGTAAGTGTCAACCGTCACCAGCCCCACCCGGCGGTGCTGCCGCAACCGGTAGCCCGCGGCCAGCTTGGCGATGGTGGTCGTTTTCCCGACGCCGGTCGGGCCGACGAGCGCCACCACCCGGGGCCGGCCGGAGCCCGGCTCGATCGGGCCGGTCACCTCGAGGCGATCGGCCAGACGCTGGGCGGCCCAGGCCTCGAGCCGCGCGTCGAACTGATCGTCCGGGGGGGGCGGGAAGCCGTCCAACAACGCTTGGGCCCGCTCGCGGCCGAACTCCGGCCCAAGCCGCTCAAGAAGCCTGCCGAGGGCCTGCTGCTGGGTCCGCTGCACGTCGCCGGGATCGGCTGGGGGGGCGTAACGCTCGCGGAGCTGGTCCTGGAACCGGCCGCGGTAGTCGAGCTCGCGCTGCTCGGGCGGCGGGGTGAGCTCGCGGCGCTCGGCCGCCGTGACCTCGACACAACGGGTCCCCATCAGCCGCCCCATCAGGCCCACTCCGCGCTCCCGCGCGTCGAGCACCGCGGCGTCGGGGCCAAGCTGGCGCCGCACGGCGTCGAGCGCCTCACGCAGGGTCTTGGCTCGAAAGGTGTGGATGGACGACATAGTTGTCAGTTGTCAGTTGTCAGTTGTCAGTTGTCAGTTGTCAGTTGTCAGTTGTCAGTTGTCAGTGGTCAGTGGTCAGTGGTCAGTGGTCAGTGGTCAGTGGTCAGTGGTCAGTGGTCAGTGGTTTGACGCTTGCGCGTGCAACGGACGACGGACCACGGACCACGGACCACGGACCACGGACCATTACTGAACAACCAGTCCATGGGTGACGATGTTCGTGTCGCGTGTGATTTCGTTGAAGCTCAGCACCACCAGTTGAGGCAGGTGCGGCTCGGTGATTTGTTTGAGCGCGGGGCGGATCTGCGGGTTCACCAGCACGATGGGGGTGTGGTTCTGGGTGACCAGCTTCTGCACCTCGTCCCCTATCTTCTTGCACAGCGCCTCGATCGTGGGGGGCGCCATCCGCAAGAAGATGCCGCGTTCGTTGTGGTCGAAGCCGCCGCGGATGGCGTCCTCGAGCGCCGGGTCGAGCGCCACCACGTGCAGGCGTTCGTCGGCGTCGCGGTAGCGCGTGCAGATCTGCCGCGCCAGGCGGTGGCGGACGAACTCGGTCAGCATCACCGGGTCTTTGGTCTTGGCCGCGTGGTCGCCCAGGGTCTCCAGGATCAGCCCCAATTGGCGGATCGACACCTGCTCCCGCAGCAGCCCCTGCAGCACCCCCTGCACGCCGGCCAGCGGCATCAGGTCGGGGATCAGCTCGCTCACCACCGTTGGTGAGGTCGCCTTGAGCTCGTCCACCAGGTGCTTCGTGGCGTCGCGGGTGAGGATCTCGTCTGCGTGGCGCCGGCACACCTCGGTCAGGTGGGTCGCCAGCACCGCGCCGGGCTCGACCACCGTGTACCCGAACAGCTCGGCCTCCTCGGCGCGCGAGGGGTTGATCCACTTGGCGTCGGCCCCGAACGCCGGGTCCTTGGTCGGGAGCCCGTCGATCTCGCCCGTGGTGACCCCCGAGTCGATCGCCATCAGCAGCGCGGGCTCGACCGTGTCTACGGCGATCGGCATGTCGGCGATCTTGATGCGGTACTGGTTCTCTGCGAGCCGCATGTTGTCGCGGATCCGCACCTTGGGCATGATCAGCCCGATCTCCGCAGCCACGTTCTGCCGGACGCGTCCCACGCGGTCCAGCAGGTCACCGCCGCGAGAGGGGTCGGCGAGGCGGATCAGCCCCACCCCCAACTCGATCTCCATCGGGTCGACCGCCAGGTGGTCCTCCACCCGCTCCTCGGTCGGCTTGGCCGCGTCTGCTTTGGTCTTGGTGGCCTCGTCCCGGTCGGCCTGCTGCTCCTTACGCGTCATGACGCGAGACAGGCCCAGGCACGCCGCGCCCAGCGTGATCAGCGGGGTCCGCGGCAGGCTGGTGAAGATCAGCACCCCCAGGAACGCGCCGGTGACCGCCAGCGCCTGCGGCCGCGAGAAGATTTGCGCCAAGAACTCCTTGGGCATGTTCACTTTCTGCGTGCTGCGCGTCACCAGCAGCGCGGCCGCGAGCGACACCAAGAAGGCCGGCACCTGGCTCACCAGCCCGTCGCCGATGGTCAGCCGCGTGAAGAGCGACGCGGCCTCGCTGACCGCCATCCCTTCCTGGCTGACCCCGATGATCAAACCGCCGATGATGTTGATCACCGTGATGATGATGCCGGCGATGGCGTCGCCGCGGACAAACTTGCTGGCGCCGTCCATGGCGCCAAAGAAGTCGGCCTGCTGGGTGATTTCTGATCGGCGTTGGGTGGCTTCTTTCTCGTCGATGACGCCGGCGTTCAGGTCGGCGTCGATCGCCATCTGCTTGCCGGGCATGCCGTCCAAGGCGAACCGGGCCGCGACTTCGCTGATGCGCGTGGCGCCCTTGGTGATCACCACGAACTGGATGACGATGATGATGATAAAGATGATCAGCCCGACCACGATCTTGCCGTCGCCGGCCACGAAGTCGGAGAAGGCCGTGATGACGCCGCCGGCGGCTTCGAGCCCGTCGCTCTTGGCCCGGGTGAGGATCAGCCGCGTGGTAGCGACGTTCAGCACCAGCCGCGCCAGCGTGGTGGCCAGCAGGATCGATGGGAAGACGCTGAACTCAAGCGGGGTGCGGACGTAGATGGTGGTAAGCAACACCAGCACGCTCACCGCGATGTTGCCCGCCAGCAGGATGTCCATCACCGGCGAGGGGAGCGGCACCAGGATCACCAGCACGCTGGCGATGATGGCGACCGGCAGCACTAGGTCGCCCAGCCGCGCGAGCCAACCCTGCGATGATGACGTAGCGGAACCCAACTGTGCGGTCCTTGCGCAGTAGCGCCCCCGCTCGGGGGACGGTGTAGCCGGGCAATCCTTTGCCCGGAGTGAGGCGGGACCGTATCGGATGGCCCGGGGTACGTCTAGATCGACGCGTTAAGATCGGCCCCAGGGACGCTGCGCACCTCATCGGCGCGCAGCGGGGCGCCGGCGCCCGCAAGCGCCGACGCGATCAGCCGATCCGCAGTCCGCGCATCCGGGCGCTAGCAACCGCCCCGGCCAAGCCGCGGCCGTTCACGCCGAAGCGGGAGTCGGAGCGGGGCACGGGGGGGACCGTGCGGACGGTCGGCTCCGGCTCGTTAAACTGGGCGACCACTTTCTCCAACTCGCCACGCAGGATGCGGACGTCCTTGGGGGCCTCGATCGCCAGCGTGACGCGGTTGCCCGCTACACGCCGCACCTCGAGCGTGATCCCGTCGCCGATCTGAATCTTCTCGCCTGCCTTGCGACTTAATACCAGCATCTTGCTACCTCGGTTGAGTTCCTGTTCCGGCAAACCGACAGCACGTCGGCCTTCTCCGCCGGCAATAAAGGAGCAAAGCCTGTACCGATGCCCCCGGGATTTGCGACTTGAGATAAACTCCCGAGAAACACGCCCTTGATCGGCGGCCCGTACCTCTATCCCCCGAACCACAAGCGTCCCAGAATGAGACTAGCGTCCGAGAGTGAGACGCTGCTAGCGATCTCGGCGGGCCGCTGCGTGGCCGGGGTGTGTTCGCTTCGCGAACGGGGCTGGGGGCTCGCCGCTTCGCGGCTGTCCGCCTGACGGCGGACGGGGCTGGGGGACGCGCAAGCGGATGTTGGGGTCTGCTTGCAGTGCTAAAGTCTCACCGTCGCGATCCTATCTTAGCCGCCACGCGCAAGCGGTCTCCAAATCCGCTTGCGCGTCCCCAGCCCCGGTCGCGCAGCGACCAGCCGCGAAGCGGCGAGCCCCCAGCCCCGTTCGCGAAGCGAACACACCCCGGCCGCGCAGCGGCCTTGACGGGGTGGCGGGCGTTGCTATTCTGGCCGCCCCCCAACCGTGACCCCCCCGCCCCACAGGCTCCGCAATGGATGCGCCGTTCGTTGATATTCACTGTCATATGGTCCCCGGCATCGACGACGGGGCCAGCGACGCAAACGAGTCGCTGGCGATGGCCCAGATCGCCGTGGACGAGGGCTTCGACACCGTCATCTGCACCCCGCACCAACTCGGCCAGTTCGCCCGCAACACGAAGCAGCGCGTGGGCGCGGCGGTGACGGAACTGCAGGAGCTGCTCGATAGCGCCAACATCCCGCTCCGCGTGCTGCCGGGCGCCGACGTGCGGATCGACAACAACCTTCCGGAAAGGATCGCGGCCGACGAGGTCGAGACCCTCGGCGGGCACGGCCGGCACGTGCTGCTGGAGCTGCCGCACGAGGTCTACTTCCCGCTGGAGCCGCTGCTGGGCGCGCTGGAAGCCAAGGGCATCACCGGCATCCTCTCCCACCCCGAACGCAACCAAGGGATCCTCAGCCGGCCGTCGCTGCTCGAGCCTCTGGTGGCCGGCGGCTGCTTGATGCAGGTGACCGCCGGGAGCCTCACCGGGCACTTCGGCGCGGCGAGCCGCGCGCTGGCCGAGCAGATGGCCCGCAGGGGTCTGGTGCACTTCCTGGCGACCGACGCGCACGGATCGAAGTCGCGCAGGCCGAAGATTCAAGCGGCCTTCGCTCGGGCGTGCGAGCTGGCCGGCGAAGACGCCGCGCTGCAGTGGTGCTGCGAGTTCCCCAGACTGGTCGCGGAGGGACGCGAGGTTCCTTCGGGCGTGGTCTCCACCAACACGCCCCGGAGGTCCGCTTGGCGCTTCTTCGCCAAAGCCGGCTAGGCCGATGCGTTGTTCTGCTCGCGGCGTGGGGCGCGGCGCTGGGCGCCCTGGCGGCCGAGCCCGCCGGGCGGTGGATCGACCAACGCCAGGTGGGGCCGTTCGCCATCGCCGCCGAGTTCGACCTGTCGCAGTACGAGCCGATGCTGGCCGAGCTGCCGGCGCTTGAGCGCGAGATCCGACGCGTGCTGGCGACCCGCCCGTGCAACGCGCCGGTGACCGTGATGCTGGCCGCGGACGAGGACCAGCACCGCGCGGTGCTCGCGGCGCGGTTCCCGGGGCTGCCGTACCGCCGCGCGTTGTACGTGAAGCAGGGGGCGGCCGCGGTAGTGTTCGCGTACCGCCAGCCCGAGCTGGCGGTCGACCTCCGCCACGAGTGCACGCACGCGCTGCTGCACGCCGACCTGGCGATGCTGCCGCTGTGGCTGGATGAGGGGCTGGCCGAGTACTTCGAGCCCCAGGAAACAGACCGGGCCTTCGGGCACCCCCACGCGGCGGCCATCTGCCGCGAGCTGTCGCTGGGCCGTGTCCACTCGGTGGCGCAGCTCGAAGCCAACACGAAGCTCGAAGAGATGTCGGCCGAGGAGTACCGCTCGGCCTGGGCGTGGACGCACTTCATGCTGCACGGCCCCCCCGAGGCCTCCGAAGCGTTGTGGGGGTTCATCGCCTCGATCCGCCGGGGCGAGCCGCCGGGCCGGCTGTCCGCGCGGCTCGCCAGCCGCGTGCCCGACCTGCAAGGCCGGTTCGCGCGCCACTTCCGCTACTGGCCCCAGAGCCAGACGGCCTCCGAGCGGGTGCAGCTCCGCTAGAAAGGCCGGGCGGCGTTAAACCGCGACGGTTGCGTAAGCCAGCACGGCGCGCAGCGCAGCGTTCCGCCAAAACCGCTGGATTGGGCGCGGTTTTCTGCAGCGGTCTGCTAGCGCGCGCCGATGCAACCGAAGGGACAGGATGCCGGCGGCTCGGGGCGGACGCTCGTTGGATCGCACAAACTCGCTACGGCTTCACCCGGCCGTAGTTACACAGCAGACGAAGGGGAACCAGCATGAAAGTAACGTTCATCCATAAGCTCGCCATCGCGCTCGCCTTGGGCGGCATGATGATCCCGCAGGCGGCGCTAGCGGCGCCGGCGCCGGTCGCCAGCCATCAAGCCGTCGTCGTTTCCGACGTTGCGCTCCGCGCCGGAGGCGTGTTTGTCGGCCAGGTGGTCGACGCCCACGGCGCGCCGCTTGCCGAAGCCGGCGTCTCCGTCCGCTTCGCCGGCAAGGAAGTCGTGAGCTGCACCACCGACGCCCGCGGCGTGTTCGCCGCTCAGGGCCTCCGCTCGGGCCAGTACGATGTTGTGGCCGGCGGCGGACAAGTAACCTACCGGCTGTGGGACGCGGGCGCTGCGCCCCCCACCGCCAACAACGGGGCGCTCATCGTCACCGGTGACGAGATCATCAGCGGTCAGTGCGGCGGCTGCGATCCCTGCGGCTGCCCGCCCGGCGGTACCGGCGGCGGCGCCAGCGGCGCGCTCGGCTGGATGAAGAGCCACCCGCTGCTGGTGGCAGCAGGCGTGGCGGCCGCGATCGCCATCCCGTTGGCCCTGGCCGACGACGACGATCCCGTCAACACCCCGGGCACCCCGTAGCCGTCGCCCGACCAGTCCAACCTGCCGCAACCCCCGCGAGCCGAACCCGGCCCGCGGGGGTTGCTCTTTTGGCGCCAGGCGTTGTCGGCTATCCTCCCGCCCCCGAAAGGATTCCGAGAACCCGTTCCGCAAAGGAATACGCCATGGCCGGCCGACACACACCGACGCGCACCCGCGTTCTCCTGTTCTCTGCCTTGGCCGCCCTGGCGCCCGGCAGCGGCCTGGCCGAGGGGCCGCCACAACCGGTCCGCCTGCCGCTTGTCCCCGCGCCGGCAACGGTGCTCGACGTCGTGCTCGGCGAGCCGGCTGCCCTGACCGGCCAGGTCACAAGCGCCCAGGGCGTCGCCCGGGCCGAGTCGCGCGTGCTGCTGCACGACTCGTTCGGCCGCTCGGTCGCCGCCACGTCCAACGCCGACGGCGCCTTCGGGTTCCAGGGGGTAACGCCCGGCGTCTACTGCCTGCAGCAAGGGGACACGGTGCAGGCCTGCCGCGTCTGGACGCCCGAAACGGCGCCCCCCAACGCCCTCAGCAGCGTGTTGATCGTGCCGACCGGCGACGCGGTGCTGGGGCAGTACTCCCCGCCGCACACGAACCGCTTCCTACGCGGCGCCAAGAAAGTGCTGGCCCATCCGCTGGCCGTGGCCGGCATCGTCGGAACGGCCGTCGCGATCCCGGTAGCGATCCACAACGCCAACCAGGACGACGACCCAAGCACCCCGTGACGCCTGCCGAGGGGGTCAGAGCTCCCCCTCGATCCGCAGCAACACGCCGCCGCCGTCCTCCTCGCCGAGCGCGGTCACGTACAGCACGTTCTCGCCGGCAAAGGCCAGCGACGTCGGGCGGTCGATGGCCGCCGCCAGCACGGCGTCGCACCCCATCTTGCCGCTCTGTTGGTTCGCGTCGATGCGGTAGACGCCCCCCCCCTGCTCGGCGCTGCGTGGGTTGAGCACGTAGAGCTGCCGATCGCTCGGACGCCCGGCCAGCCCGTAGGCCATGCCGCTCACCTCTTCGAGGCCTGTCGCGACGCGCAGCGCTTCGTCCGGCGAGGTTCCCATGGGGCGCCGGAACGACAGGTCGACGCCCGCTTCGCCCACGAGGCCGAGCACGAGGTAGCCCTGGTTGCTGAACCCGGCCGACCGCGCGCCGGGCTCGCCGAGCGCAAGCAGCGGCGCCAACGCGCCCACCCCTCCCGAGCTGTACCTGGCCCGCGCCACCACACCGCCGGATGTCGCGACGAACAGGTAGCGGCCGTTCTCGGCGAGCGCCGACGGCGCCGCGGCGGTCGATGCGCCCGGGATCGCGATCGTCTGGGCCGGCTTCACGTCGCCGGCGCCTGGCTCCGCCGGCAGGTCGTACACCAGCAGCGCCGGGCCGGCCGCGGCGCCCTCGTCGGTTGACGATACGCCCACGATCAGCGAGTCGGCGTCGATCAGCAACAAGCAACCCGGCGCGGCGGCGTAGCCCTCTGGCAGCGCCCCGATCAGCCGCCTCGGGCCCTCCGTCGTCAGTCGCGCGACCCCCTCGGCGTCCATCAGCAGCACGTTCGGGCCGGCGCCCTCGGCGGTAGGGCGCGCGGCGACCCCGATCGGCCGATCAAGCCCGCGGAGCGCGGTCGACACGGCGACGCCCGGCATCGCGCTGTGAGGCTCGGCGGCCAGCGTTTGGGGGGCCAGCGTCGCTGACGCCAGCCAGACGCCGTGCAGCAACAGCAAGAACGCGCCGGCCGGCCATCGCATCGCTACCCTCCTGCAAGAGACGCCCCAAGCGGAACAAACCCATCTGCCTGCCGGCTACGCCACCCCGTGGGCCGCCTCGTAGGCGGAGATCTTGTCGGCGTGGGCGAGCGTCATGCCGATGTCGTCCAGCCCGTTGAGCAGCGAGTGCCGGCGGATGGGATCGACCTCGAACGGGATGTCGAGCCCGTGCTCGTCGGTGAGCCGCTGCTTGTCGAGGTCGGCCGTCAGGTGGTACGGCGCGTGCCGCTCGGCGCGATCGAACAAGTCATCGACTTGCGTTTCGCTGAGCACGATCGGCAGCATGCCGTTCTTGAAACAGTTGTTGTAGAAGATGTCGGCAAAGCTGGGCGCCACGACCACACGGAAGCCGTAGTCCTCGAGCGCCCAAGGGGCGTGCTCGCGGCTCGAACCCGAGCCGAAGTTGCGCCTGGCCAGCAGCACGCTGGCGCCCTTGGCGGACGGGCGGTTGAGCTCGAAGTCGGGGTTCTCAGAGCCGTCTTCGTTCCGGCGCCAGTCCCAGAACAAGAACTCGCCGAACCCGGTGCGCTCGATACGCTTGAGGAACTGCTTGGGGATGATCTGGTCGGTGTCTACGTTGGCGCGGTCGAGAGAGACGACCAGGCCGGTGTGGGTGGTGAAGGGGTTCATGAGACTGCAAGTCTTCCTAAATGCATTACTGAGTCGAGAGGCTGTATTGCCAGAATCCATGCCGGTCGCGGCGACGTGTGAGAGCAAACCTCGCATTGAAAGTCGGCGAGCTGAGAAAGCCGCCCTCAGCCGCAACGGGAACGAAGGAGTTCGGGCCGCGGACCAGCATGACGAAACTGAGGTCGTCATCTCGACCATCAATGATCCAGTACTCCTTCACGCCGGCCCGGTAATAGCCGTCACGCAGGGTTTGGTTGTCCTTATGGACGGAGGAGGCACTAACCACCTCTAGCACCCAATCCGGCGAACCGTTGAGTTCAACGTGGGATCCCGGCTGTGCCTTGCTTGCGGTGGGGCGTACTAGCTCTGATTCCAGTGACTCGTGAGAGGCAAACAACGCGTCGGGAACTGTGGTGAGCTTGGCGAATGCGTTGGACAGTAGGCACCCGTCGGCAAATAACACACCGAGGTCCTCTCGCTCAACCAGTTCGTCAAGAACTCGAAACACCTTCCCTTTAAGCAGATTGTGCGTGTCAAGATTGTCCGGACTCATGTCGATGCACACTTCGCCGTTGAGGTATGTGACCACCACTTGCTCGGGAAACAAAGGCGATGTCGCCCAGTCTCGAAATGCATCGTGACTCTGTAGCGCGGCGGTAGGGATCGCGGCGCACGGCGCCTCTCCTCCTGGGACGATGGTGATGTGGTCCCCCAGGCCGCTCAACGATTGGGCGTTTGCAAGCATGGTTCTTTCCTAGCTAGAGGGTTCCCACTCACGCACATCGACAAAATGCCCCGCCACCGCGGCCGCGGCCGCCATCGCGGGGCTTACCAGGTGGGTCCGCCCGCCGCGGCCTTGGCGGCCCTCGAAGTTGCGGTTTGAGGTCGAGGCGCAGCGCTCGCCCGGCTCGAGCTTGTCCGGGTTCATCGCCAGGCACATGCTGCAGCCCGCTTCGCGCCAGTCGAAGCCGGCCTCCTTGAAGATCACGTCCAGGCCCTCGGCCTCGGCCTGCTCCTTCACTTGGCCGCTGCCGGGGACCACCATCGCGCTGACGTGACTAGAGACGTGTTTCCCCTTGGCCACGGCGGCGGCGGCGCGGAGGTCTTCGATCCGGCCATTGGTGCAACTGCCGATGAACACGCGGTCGAGCTTCAGCTCGGTGATCGGCTGGCCCCCCTGGATGCCCATGTACTCCAGCGACTGGGCGGTGGTCTTCTGGTCGGTGGGGTCGGAAAAATCGCTCGGCTTAGGGACCGCGCCGGTGACGCTGGCCACCTGGCCAGGGTTGGTGCCCCAGCTCACTTGCGGGGCGATGTCGGCGCCGGCGAACTTGAGCGACTTGTCGTACGTCGCCCCCGCATCGGTCGGCAGCTTGCGCCACTCGGCCAGCGCCTTGTCCCACGCCGCGCCCTCGGGCGCGAAGGGCCGCCCCTTGAGGTAGGCGAACGTCGTCTCGTCGGGGGCGATCATGCCGGCCCGCGCGCCCGCCTCGATGGACATGTTGCAGATGGTCATGCGGTTTTCCATCGAGAGCCCGCGGACCACGTCGCCCGTGTACTCGATGCAGTAGCCGGTGCCGCCTGAGGTGGTGAGCTGACCGATCAGGTACAAGATCATGTCCTTGGCCGTGACGCCGTTGCCGAGCTTGCCGTCGACGCGCAGCTCAAGCGTCTTGGGCCTCGACTGCAGCAGCGTCTGCGTGGCCAGCACGTGCTCTACCTCGCTGGTGCCGATGCCGAACGCCAGCGCGCCAAACGCGCCGTGCGTGCTGGTGTGGCTGTCGCCGCAGACGATGGTCATGCCGGGCTGCGTGTAACCCAGCTCGGGGCCGATGACGTGCACGATCCCTTGCCGCGGGTCGCCGAGGTCGTAGTAGGTGACCCCAAACTCCTTGCAGTTGGCCCGCAGCGTGTCGATCTGCTGTTTGGAGATCGGGTCGGCGATGGGCAGCCGGCGGTCGCTGGTGGGGACGTTGTGGTCGGCCGTGGCGATGGTCTTCGCGGGCCGGCGGACCGTGCGGCCGGCAAGCCGCAACCCCTCGAACGCCTGGGGGCTGGTCACTTCGTGCACCAGGTGCAGATCGATGTAGAGGATCGTCTGCCGCCCCTGTTCGTTGAGGACGACGTGGTTGTCCCAGATTTTCTCAAAAAGCGTGCGGGGAGCGGACATAACGGGCGATTGCGGCGGAGAAAGGGGGAGTGCTTGGGCCAAGACTGCTCGGCGACAGACGGGACTCTAAGGATACGTTACTGGTTCGCTCTGAGGTAGCGGCACGGCGGTTGCGGAGGTCTCACACCGGACGATCCGGCCCCGAAAACTGCGCGTTTCGCGGCCACACCGACCGTTTTGACCCCAGGAGCGGCATGGCCGACGCGCCCAACAAGGAACCCTCGCTCGATGCCGCCGTTGAGAACGTGGTCGGTATTTCTAGCGACTTTGTCGCCCACGCGCCGCTGCTGGTCGCCGGCGTGGTGGTGCTGGCAGCCACCTGGGCGGCGGCCAACCTGTTTGCCTCCGTCGCCCGGCGGGTGCTGGAGCGCCAGCGGGGCAAACGCGGGTTCAAGGACCTGCTCCGCGAGCTGGGGGTCACGGCCGTCTGGGTGATCGGGCTGCTGGTGACCGCGGTGGTGGTGTTCCCCGGCATGACGCCCACCAAGGCGCTCGCCGGGCTGGGGATCGGCTCGGTGGCGCTCGGGTTCGCGTTCAAGGACATCGTCGAGAACTTCCTGGCGGGGGTGCTGATCTTGTGGCGGTTCCCGTTCGACCCGGGAGACTACATCCGCTTGGGAGACATCGTGGGGCGGGTCGACCAGATCACCGTGCGGATGACCCTCATCCGCCAGGTCGACGGCGAGTTGGTGATCCTTCCCAACGCCGCACTGCTTAAGCAGCCGGTGAACGTGCTGACCGACCGGCCCCACCGACGCGTCACCGTGATCTGCGGCGTGGCCTACGGCGAGGACGTAGACGCCGCGCGTGCGGTCATCGAGCAAGCGGTCGCGGCCTGCGACAGCATCGACGACCGCCGACCGATTGAGGTCTTCGCCCAGGAGTTCGCCAGCAGCAGCATCAACTTCGAGGTGACCTGGTGGACCGGGCCGACGCCGACCGAGGTGCGACGCTCACGCGACCAAGTAGTGGCGGCCGTGAAGCGCTCGCTCCACGAGGCGGGCATCGAGATCCCGTTCCCGTACCGCACGCTCACGTTTAAGCAGCCGCTGGAACTCGGCCGAGCCGACAGCGATGCGCGGGGCGAACCAGTAGGCGGAGACTGAAACAAGACCGCCGGTTGCTGGCTACTCGATGGTCATCCGCGCCTGCCCCAGCTCGCCGCAGTCGGCCACGTACTCGCCGCGGATGGCGTCGCCGGTCACCTTGTACGCCTTGTCGGCGGTGCCGGTGAGGATGACCGTGCCGGCGGGGATGCCATTCTGCGGTTGGCTGCTTCTGTACCGCCTCTGAAGTTCAAGGTCGCTGTTCACGCACCACAGGAGCGAGTTCCAGGGGCTGCCCATTACCTCAGACGAGGGGCTCTCGCGGAGGGTTTCGCCGTTGCGTATCAACTTGAGGCGAAGGTTGTCTACGTCGACCTTGCTGGGGTCGACGCCGGGGCCCAGCACGAAGCGGTGCGAGCCGAGGTCGGTCGCGATCATGTCTACGGGCGTCGGCGCGGCGTCTGCCTCGAACCGGTAGTCGCTGCCGTCGAAGGCCGGGTGCACGAACCGGACGTACGACTTGAGCTCCGCGACATCCTTGACCGGCGCATTGATCGTCTTGCCGAGGGTGAACGCGACCTCTGTCTCCAGCATAATCTCGACAAAATCGTCGGCCGGAATCGTTGATCCGCTCTGCACCTGCTGCGACAAGAACAACGGCCCGCGCGCCGGAGAATCGACGCCGAACTGCTGCTGGGCCGCGGTGCTGGCGTAGCCGACTTTCCATCCGACCTTTGGGCCGAACCACTGCTGCTCCGTGTCGCTCAGTCGCTTCTGAAACTCGTAAGCCTGCCCAATGCTGCTGAGCGTCTCGCTCGGCAGCTCTGCGTAGCGCTGGCCGGAACGCCTTGCCACGGCGACGTAGCCCGTGAGTGTGGACTGGGCGATCGCCTCGACGGTGGGACAGACCAGGATCAGAGCGACGGACAGCAGGGTCTTCATTGGGTACGCCAGATGAGGGGGGTAGATTTGGCCGAGCACCGGCCGCACCCCCGCGAGTATACCCACAACCCGTCCGCTATACCGCCGCCGCCTCGATCGCCGCGGCCGCCAGCGCCTTGCGCTCCGGGCAGCCGTGGCAGGTCCACCAATCGGCCGCCATCTCGCTGGTCCACACGTCGGCCAGCGGCAGGTGTTGCAGGGCGCGGCTCAGGCTGCGGGCGTCCTGGTAGCGGTCTTCGGGGTCCTTCTCCAAGCAGCGGAGCACCAGGTCCTCGAACGCTTCGGGGAGCTCCGGCAGAAGCTCGCGCGGCGGCAGCGGCTCCTCAGTCGCGTGGGCGATGATCACCTTCACCGATTGCTTGTAGGCGAACGGCGGCTGCCCCGTCAGCAGGTAGTACATCACGCATCCCAGCGAGTAGATGTCGCTGCGGGCGTCGGCCTCGCGCTCGCCGGTCGCCTGCTCGGGCGACATAAACAGCGGCGAGCCGGTGATGGATCCCTCTTGGGTCAGCGCCACGTCGGCCGCCTCGGTCATCGGCTTGGCGAGGCCGAAGTCGAGCAGCTTGGCGACGTCGAACTCGCCCCCGCGGTAGGCGCAGAAGATGTTCGCCGGCTTGATGTCTCGGTGCACCAGCCCGATGCCGTGGGCTTCGATCAACGCCTTGCAGACCTGGTCCATCAGGTACGCCACGCGGGCCGGCGGCAGGGGACCGTAGTCGTTCACCAGCTCCCCCACGTTGTGGCCGGGGAGGTACTCCATCACGTAGTAGAAGGTGCCGTCGGCGGCGCTGCCGTAGTCGAAGATGTCGATCGAGTTCCAGTGCGACAGCTTGGCGGTCGAACGGACCTCGCGCTCGAAGCGGGCGAGGATCATCGGGTCGCCCGCCTTCTCGGGGCGGATGATCTTGATCGCGCAGGGCCGCTTCATGGTTTGGTGTTCGGCCAGGTAGACCTCTCCCATGCCGCCGGCGCCGAGCCGCTTCTTCAGCCGGTACTGCCCGAGCTGCTTGGCCGCAAACGCCTCGCGCCGCAGGGTGTTGATGGTGTGGACGCCGGCGACCGCGATCACCACCGCCAGCAGCATCTCCATGGCCTGGCCGGTAAAGAAGTCTCGGTACTCTCCGCCGGCCACGCAGCTCTGGAAGGCGGGGCACATCTGCCGCTGAAACAGCACCACCGCCAGCGGCGCAACGCCCATCAAGGCCACGATGGGGAGGGCTCGTCGCCAGGTGTTTGGGATGAACAACGCGTACGTGAAGATCAGAATCATCCACGGCACGACGACGATCGGCAGGTGGGCGCCATCGCTGAGGTTGGCGGCGCTGTGCAGGCTGTGCTGGCTGAGGATGACGAAATAGACCGCGGGGTCTCCGAACACGATCAGCTCGAACAGCCTCAGTTTCGGCAAGCTCGGGGACTTGAGCTGCGTCAGCACGACCACCATCAACCCCATGACCAGCGTCACCGAGGCGTGCCAGCCCAGCAGCCAAAAGCTTTCCTCGGGGCCCTTGATCAGCAAACCCCGCACCAGCCAAGCAGCAAACGCCCCGAAGAAGATGGCGGCCACCAGTCGCAGCCGATGCCGCAGCAGACTGCGGGTCTCGCCGCTCATGTGCGGCGTGCTCCCCTCCACCAGGGCGATCATCCCCCGGGCCGCGGCGCGCAGCGAGCTGCCGCTGGTGCGGCTGCTGCCCGACGCCGTCCCGTTGACCGGGGTCAGCGGCGTGGGCGCCACCATCGTTTCGGCGTTTTCCAGCGAAGTGCCGGCCATGACCTTGCCAACCGGGATTGGGGTTACCGCATTCGGGTAGGTACGCACCAGCATCGTACCTGGTTCGCGCCCGATCAAGCGGAGAATCACCAGCGGCACAGACAAGCGGGGCCCGGTTTCGGTTCGCCGCTTTAAAAAGCAGGCGATTCGCCCGGGCGCGAGCCGGGCCGTCCTCGGCCCCGGCGCGTCAAAAAAGGGTCCGCCACCGAGCGGGGCCGGGGCCGAGGACGGCCCGGCTCGCGCGATTTGGCGCTGTGGCAAGGGGTTTTACGCGGCCCGGCGCGTCGTCCCGGCCAGCGACTCGAGCTCTTCTGCCCGGATCTTCCGCCAGTGGACCACCGCGGGCTGCTCGGGGTCGCGGCTGGCCCGCAGCACCACGGTCCCCTCGTGCCGCATCCGCGGCACGTAGAACCACACCGGCGCCAGCTCGGCATCGGTGGCGTCGGGGCCGATGACCAGCAGGTCGGTCCCCATCAACGCGTTGGCCACGGCCGGCACCCCCGCGGGGCCGCCCGGCATCAGCCGCACGCTTGCGCCGGTCGCCTTGAGCGCCCGGTGGGCGTCGATCAAGCGGATCTGCGGCTGGCCGCTAGAGCGTTCGTCGAACGCGTCGAGGCCGGTGTAGGCGATCTTCTCCCCGGGCGAGTAACGCTGCGCCACCCGCACCAGGTTCACCGCCCGGCCGAGCGTCCCCATCCCGATCTCGACGATGCCGCGGGCGGACGTCTTCTTGACGAGCCGGTAGAGCGCGCGATCTTCTCTCGGTTTCGAGAAGAAAGCGAGTCGGTAGTACCCAAGCTTGCCGATGGCGGCCATGCTGATTGCCCTTGCCAGGAGGTGACGCAAAGGGAAGATCGGCCACTGGAACACGAACATTTGGCCATACCGGGTCGACCCGCACAGTTTGTCACGCCGCCCCAGACACGCTTAAACCCGACACCTAAACCAGACGCCCAGACCAAGACCCAACCATGCCGACACGAAGAGAAAAAATAGAAGCCATGCTGGCCGACGAGCCCGGCGACGTGTTCCTGCGCTACAGCCTGGCGATGGAGTTCGACAAAGAAGGCCAGCCCGACGCCAGCCTCAGTCGCCTGGAAGAGCTGACCAAAGAAGAGCCCCCCTACGTGCCGGCGTTCTTCATGTCGGGCCAACAGCTAGCGCGGCTGGGACGCATCACCGAAGCCCGCGCGATGCTCCGCGACGGCATCGACGCCGCCCGCCAGCAGAAAGACATGCACGCCGCGGGGGAGATGAGCGAACTGCTGGCGTCGCTTGGGGCGGCGGGGGAGTGATTGCCTCTCGCAGAGGCGCGGAGACGCAGAGGGACAGGTGATGCCGAGCGATTGGAGCCGAAAACTGGCGAACGTATTTGACGCCGGACCAGCGCACCCGCTCTTTAGAGAGATTGAGTACGACGCTTCCTACAATTTGGGAGGAGAGGGAGTTGCGGTTCCCTTCTACCTAGGCCGACTCACAAGTCGGAACCTTTTCCGCTGCGAATGGCGGGAAGTGCTCGAATGCCTCGAAGTTTTTCTCGCCAGGGAGACATCCGCAGACGGAGCCAAAATTGCCCGAATTGAAGGTGGCGCCCGTACGACTCTAGGCCTGCTACAAGACGAGTATTCCCGATCCTTTGGAGGCCACAATGGCACTCCAAGAAAGCAAGTCGATGCGATGCGATACCTTCTGAAGCACCCGAACGCATCGGTCACCGACATCGCGGAGGCGGCTGGTACGACACCCAAACAGATACTTAGGCAGACCGACACAACCTACAGCTTTCGTCTCCTCCGGGAGGCAGGCTCTCGCACCGTATCGAAAGACTGCGACTACCATTGATCCGCGTCAATCTGCGGCCATCCGCGGCTCTTTGTTTTTCGTGCCGCACGCGCCGCTCACCGCGCAGCCGCTGCACGACGCGCACCCCCCCTGCCCCATCGCTTCGGCGGTGCCGCAGCCGGGGCCGCAGCCTTGGGTGAGGGTCTCGGTGAACTTGCGGAACTGGGCCTTGGCTTCGTAGGCCTCGGCCAGTTGGGCCGTCAGGCGTTCGACCTCGTGCGATACTTCGCCCAAGAAGTAGAAAAGCAGCGTCTGGCCGTCGAACAGGTGCTCCACCTCCATCAGCACCGCGCTGGAGCCGTGCTGGGCCAGCAGGTCGGCGCAGGCCTGGTAGGCCCGTTCGCGGCGGCGCTCGATCCGCGAGGCCAGCAGGTCGTCCTCGACCCCCATCCGGCGTAGCACGGTGCCGTCGGTCCCGGGGCCCGATTCTCCCTCTTCGGCCAGCACGAGCCCCGTTTCGAGCCCCCGGGCGGTCCGCAGCACCACACGGTCGGCGCGGGCAAACACCCTCCGCTCGGGCGACCGAAACCGCCCCACGTCTCCCAGCACCCCGTAGCGGACCAGATAGTTCAATCAAGGCTCCACCAAAAAACACCCGCTAGCCGACGGGCTACGCCCCGTCGCAGATCCCTCAACTTCCAACCTATTGCATCGCCCCCCTTCCGACCACCCAGCCCACATTCAATACTTACGGGCCCCCAAGCCCTAACACACGCCAATCCATGCTCGCCCCCACAACCACGTCCAGCCGCTGGAACGACCTCGCCGACCAGGTGCTCGCCGGCGATCCGCTCAGCGCCGATCAGGCCCGCTCCGTGCTCGAGTGCCCGGACGACCAGTTGCTGGCGCTGCTGGCGGCCGCTTGGCGGGTCCGCAGCCATCACTTTGGCAATACCGTCCAGCTCTACCTGCTGATGAACGCCAAGAGCGGGCTCTGCCCCGAGGACTGCGGCTACTGCTCGCAGTCGAAGGTCTCTGACGCCGAGATCCCCAAGTACAACATCCTTAGCCGCGACAAGTTGATGGACGGCGCCCGCGTAGCGGCCGAGCGCCAGGCGCGCACCTACTGCATCGTTATCTCTGCCCGCGGCCCCAACGAACGCGAGATGGCGGCGGTCGAGACGCTGGTCCCGGAGATCAAGCAGAAGTACGGCCTGCACATCTGCGCCTGCCTGGGGCTGCTGACCGACGACCAGGCCCGCCGGCTCAAGGCGTGCGGCGTCGACCGCGTGAACCACAACCTCAACACCAGCGGCGAGTTCTACCAACAGGTCTGCACCACGCACACGTTCCAAGACCGCGTAGATACCCTGCGTTCCGTGCGCGACGCCGGCATGGAGATGTGCTCGGGCGGGATCGTCGGTATGGGCGAAACTCGCGACGACGTGGTCAGCATGGCGATCGAGCTGCGGGAGCTGGGGGTCCACTCGATCCCGGTCAACTTCCTCAACCCGATCGAGGGGACGCCGCTCGCGGGCAAGGGAGAGCTCGACCCACGCTACTGCCTGAAGGTGCTAGCGATGTTCCGGCTGGTGAACCCGGACCGCGAGATCCGCATCGCCGGGGGCCGCGAGCTGCACCTCCGCAGCCTGCAACCGCTGGGGCTGTACGCGGCCAACTCGATCTTCGTGGGCGACTACCTGACCACGCTCGGCCAGACGCCCGAGGCCGACTACGCGATGCTTGAAGACCTGGGCTTCGAGATCGTGCAGAACGAAGAGCCGGCCGCCTGCTAGCAGCGGCAGCCCCTCTGCGAGCCGGACCGTCCTCGGTCCCGGCGCGGCGCGAGGCGCTCTCCAACCCGACGCGCCGGGGGCGGGGACACCCCGGCTCACACGCACCGCGCGTGAACGCAAAGCCCCCAGGTATCCCATTCGACAAAACCGGCAAAGTTGGATCTTTTGATTCAACCGCTTCGGGCGCTCTGGCCGATGGAACATCGATAGCGGACTTTCCCCGGCCCGAGCCGGGGGCGTTTGCTCGATAAACCTCCTCCCCGACCCGACCCGATCGGGCCGCGAGAACCGGCAAGGACGCACAGCAATATGACGCGGCTGAATCTCATCGTTGGGGCGGCGGCCCTGGTCTTACTCCCGTCGATCTCGCTAGCGCAGTCGGACGACACGTCCAGCGGCCACGGCTGGTCTCTGCGAGACCGGATCGCGGCCCTGCGCCAGGGCTGGGGGAGTGAAACCGACGAGGCGCCCGCCCCGATCGGCGGCGACACGATCGCCGAGATGCCGGTGATGCCCATGCCGTCGTCCCCCGGCTTCTCGACGTCCAACGCCGTGGGGAGCCGCCCCGCGGCCGGCACGTCGACGACCAAGCTGCCGCGCATCAACGAGCGCAACCTGTTGCCGAGCGACTTTCCGGCCGGCGTCGGGGGGAGCACGACCCCGCCGAATCCCGCGGCGGCGCGGCGCACCGCTACCCCGCCACAGCCCTCGGCTGGCAAGCCCGCCACGAGCGGGTCGGCCCAGTCGCGGCTCTACCGCGAGATGCGTCAGCAGTCTCCCGCCATGCAGCCCAGCCAGGCCGCCTCGACTAGCCAAAGCGTCGCGGCAGGCATGCAGAGCGATGCCGACCCGTCGCAAGACCCGCAATCGCCGACGGCGCTCCGACGCCGTGCGGCTCCGCGGGCGGGCAGTGTCCTCTCGTCCGAGTCCGACTGGCTCACCGGCGGCGTGCCGGCGTCGGCCCCGCGTCAGCCGGCCGACGTCGAGACGATGCGTAAGCAGCTCGTCGAAAGCCCAGCCCCCACGAGCGAGCGGGCGGCGTTGTCGCGTTCGATCGCCGCGGAAGTAGCCGCGCAAATGGCCGAGCCCGCCGCGCAGCCGGTTGCGGCCGCCGCGCCGAAGACCACCCAACCAAAAACCACCGAGCCGAAGGCCGCCGAGCCGGTCGCGGAACAGCCGGTCGTCGCGGCGCCGATCGCCGCCAAGCCCGCCTTTAGGTTGGGGCCCACCGGCGCCGGCCAGAACCAAGAAGTCGCCCCTGCTGCGCCGGCGGCAGTCGTAGAAACAGAGTCTGACTGGGCCGCGAGCAAGAAGTTCGGAGCGGACGCCGACAGCGGCGCGGGCGACGGGCCCACGCTGGACGTCCTTCAAACCCGCCCGACGAGCGGCGCGCCCCAGGGCGACGACCGCTACGGCGCTGCGGCCGCCGACAACACTGCGCAAACGATGTCGCCGATCACGATCGGCTCCCCCACGCCGGCGATGACGCCGCAGCCCGCCCAGCGCCCGGCGCCCGGTGAGCTCTCGCAGCAACGCACCGCCGCCGACGGCCGGCCGCTGTTGATCAGCCAACGGATGCCGCAGATCCAGTCCCGTGTCGCCGGCCCGCAGCGTATCGTGGTGGGTCGCGAGGCGCGGTTCCGCGTCACCATCGAGAACCGCGGCGAGGTCGCTGCCGATGACCTGGTGGCCGCCATCAGCATCCCGAGCTGGGCCGAAGTGGCGTCGATTGCGCCGTCGCAGGGCGCCATGGACCCGAGCACGTCGACCCCGGCCGGGACGCTCTCGTGGCGGATGCCGACGCTGCAAGCGGGCGCCGAGGCCAACCTCGACCTGACGCTCATCGCCCGGGCCGGCAAGCCGATCGAGCTGGGGGTCCGCTGGAGTCATGCTCCGGTCGGCTCCGCGGCGACCGTGGTGGTCGAAGAACCCAAGCTGGCGATGAGCGTCACCGGGCCCGAGGAGGTGCTGTTCGGACGCTCGCAACGCTACCGCCTCACGCTCTCCAACCCGGGCACCGGCGTCGCCGAGAACGTCCGCGTCCACCTGCTGCCCCCGGGCCAGGGAGACGGCGCGGTTAGCAGCCACGTGTTCGGCGACCTGCCGGCCGGAACGTCGCGGTCCGTTGAGGTCGAGCTGACCGCCCGCGAGGCGGGCCAGCTCTACGTCAAGGCGAGCGCGGACGCCACCGGGGGCCTCACCGCCAACTGCACCAAACCGCTCCGCTGCGTGAAGCCGGAACTCGAGGTCGATTGGCGCGGCCCGCAGCAGAGCTACGCCGGCGCGTCGGGCGCCTACTACTTCCGCGTGCACAACTCCGGCACGGCCGCCGCGGAAGGGACCACGTTCACCGTTGAGCTGCCGCCCGGCTTCGAGCCGACCGCCGCGGGCGACGGCCGCAGCTTCGACGCCGCCAGCCGGCGCCTGGCGTGGAACGTCGGCACGCTGCTGCCGGGCGACGACTTCTACCTGCAGGTGACCGGCAGCGCCAACACGCCGGGCGCCAACGCGATGGAGATCGCCGCAGAAACCAGCGACGGTCTGGCCACCGCGCGGAAGACCGCCAGCATGAGCGTGGTGGCTATCGCCGACATCCGCCTCGAAGTGCTCGACCCCAAGGGGCCGCTGCCGCTGGGCGAAGAGGTGGTCTACCAGATCAAGGTGAAGAACCGCGGCCAGATCGCGGCCGAGTCGGTGCGGGTCGCGGGGCTCTTCTCGCGCGGCATCGAACCGACCTCCGCCGAGGGGGGCCGCTACGCCATCTCCGACGGCCGGGTGGCCTTCGACCCGATCGCCAGCCTGCCGGCCGGCGGCGAGCTGGTGCTCACCGTGCGGGCCAAGCCGCTCGAGCCGGGGACGCACGTGTTCCGGGCCGAGGCGCAGTGCAGCGACCAGGAGTTCAAGCTGGCGGCCGAAGAGACCACGCGGTTCTACCGCAGCGACGCGGTAGCCAGCGGCTCCAGCGCGGCCGCCGACCGCTTCTCGCAGCCGCGTTAGGGTAGGCTGGGCTCCAGGCAGCGGGTGACGGTGCGGCCGGGTAACGGGCCCCCGTAAAGCAAAGCCTGACGAGCGATGGTGGCCGAATTTGGGATTCCGCACTACCATCTGGCCGTGCGTTTGACCCAGCTCACCCACCGACCGCCGCCATGCAATCGCCCCACTTACTTTCTAAGTTCGACCTCTCGGGCCTCGCGCTGCGCAACCGCGTGGTGATGGCGCCGATGACGCGTGCGCGGGCCGGCGAATCGCGTCTTCCCAACGAGCTGATGCGGGAATACTACACCCAACGGGCCGGCGCAGGGCTCATCATCAGCGAGGGGGTATCGATCAGCCCCCGCGCCCGCGGCTGGGTGCAGTCGCCAGGCATCTACACCGACGCGATGACCGCCGGTTGGGCGCCGATCGTCCGAGCGGTGCACGACGCTGGGGCGCCCTTCTTTCTCCAGCTATGGCACTGCGGCCGGGCTTCGCACAGCGCCTTCTTCGAGGAGGGTCGCGCTGTGGCGCCGTCGGCCATCCCCATCGAGGAAGAGTACATCCACACCCCGCAAGGAAAGCAGCCACACGAGACGCCTCGCGCGCTCGAAACCGCTGAGATCGCCAGTGTCGTCGAGGAGTACCGCGCAGCGGCCGAGCGGGCCCAGCAGGCGGGATTTGACGGCGTTGAGATCCACGGCGCCAACGGCTACCTGATCGACTCGTTCTTGCAGTCGAAAACCAACCACCGCACGGACGCCTACGGCGGCAGCATCGAGAACCGGTGTCGGTTCTTGTTCGAATTGGCCGAGGCGGTGTGCAGCGTCTTCCCAGCGGGGCGGGTTGGCGTGCGGCTGTCGCCCAACGGCGTGTACAACAATATGGGCTCGCCCGACTTCCGCGAGCAGTTCTTAGCCGCCGCCGGCGGGCTCAACCGATTCCCGCTGGCTTACCTGCACGTGATGGACGGCCTGGGCTTCGGCTTCCACGAGCTAGGCGAGCCGATAACGCTACGCGAGTTCCGCGGCGTGTTCGATCGCCCGCTGATCGGCAACGTCGGCTACAACCAGGAAACCGCCGAGGCCGCGATCGCCGCGGGGGACGCCGACCTGATCGCCTTCGGCAGGCCGTTTATCAGCAACCCCGACCTGGTGACGCGCTTCCGCGACGGGATCGAGCTGGCCGAACCGGCGCCGATGTCGGTTTGGTATTCGCACGGCGTCGAAGGCTATGTCGACTACCCCAGCGCGTCGGCGTAAGCTAGCCAGACCCCGGGGTTGTGTCGAGCGTCCCCCTTAGGCCCATTGCCATGCCCCGCTACGCCATCACTCAACTGAACGACGCTCCGCCCGTCCCCTGCCCCTGCGGTCAGACGCGTCGCGCGTTCGTGGAAGACCCAGACGGCGTCGCGTCGATGCACGTGGTTGAGGTGACGGCAAACTCTCGCACCCACTACCACAAGCGTCTGACCGAGCTGTACTACGTGCTGGAGGGGGAAGGGACGATCGAGCTCGACGGCCAATCATTTCCAATCGTGGCGGGCACTTCCGTGCTGATCAAACCAGGGTGCCGCCACCGGGCGGTGCCGTCGGCCGGGCCACTGCGGGTGCTAAACGTGCCGGTGCCGGCCTTTGACGAAACGGATGAGTGGTTTGACTAGGCGGCTTGCGGCAACCGGAGCCAGCTTTCGCCTGTGTGACCTAAGAGCGGATCACACCTCGCGTTTCATGACGACGGCCGCGATCGCGCCCGCGGCGAGACTACCAAGGCCAGAGTAAAACAGGATCGACGCGGTAGTCTTGGGGCCTTCGATACCGGACTCCAGCTTGGCCCGCAGGGCGTCACGCTGCTCGACCGCTAGGTTATACCCGGCGGACGCCTCCTCGGCCTTGGCGGTTTGGCCGGTGCGGGATTTGACGCGTTCAATCTGCTGGTAGAGAGCGACCACTTTGTCCTCCAGCATCTCGAGCTCGTCGTACTCGGCCGGATCGAGCGCAGCGCGCGGCGAGGACATCATCGGAAGCAAGAACGACGCGCCAACCAAAACCACTCCGAGAGCGATCAGCGCCATAGGCAAGACTTGCTTCATCAAACTCTCTCTACAACGGACCTAAAGGGGCGCTCTACAACCGACTCAACACCGCCAGCGACGTCGGCCGGCTAGTTCGTCTGGCCTTCGATGTCGGTCTCGCCGTCGTTGATGCTGATATAGCGAGCCATCAGCCACGGATCGACGTCGTCCGGCAGGAACTGCACACTGCCGTCCACAAACGCGGAGTTGACCCCCCCCGGGTGCAGGCTGCGTGGCGCCGCGTAACCGCTGGATCCGCTGGCGCGGCATCCCATGCCCTCAAACCTTGCGTCGGCCGGGCAGGTGCGCAGCTCTTCCGGGATCAGGCCGCTGTTGGTGTTCGCGACCAGGTTGGGCGTCTTAGTAGAGTCGTCCCCGCCGGCGCTCTGCTGGGCGGGTGAATAGGGCTTGGTCCCCCGCTTGCGTACGTCTCCGCTGCAAGCCGTGGCGACGCTGCCGCCGGTGATCTTCGCGCTGTTGTGCATGTCGAAGGCCAGCAGCGACGCGCCGGCCAAGTTGAGCGCCCACACGCCGCGCTCGTCGGTCGGGTCTTCTCGCGTGCGCACTTCTGCGAAGGCGATCGTGTGGCTTGTTCCGTCGACGAGCTTACGGAGCGGCTGTTCGATCTCCGCAATAGCGCCTGGGTAGTGTCGGAGACACTCCAGGTGGATCGGGCTCACGTAGGCGGCGTAGTTCGATCGCGCGAACCTCCTTCCAAAGTTCTTGCTTGCGTCTTGGTAGAATCGCTGGGAGGCCTGATCGGAGGCGCAAAGCATCGAGGCGATCGGCGTGGCCTGAGGATCAATCTGGACGCCGCCCCGCACCTGATTGTCGACCGGCAGATCAAGATCGAATTGATCGTAAAGCGCCTGCTCTTCGATTTGAGGCAAGATCGAAACCACCCAACTGTACATGAGCCCCCCTTGTGAGGAGCCGCTGTCGGTGGGGCCGACGAACAAGTCGTCGCCGAAGGGGAGTTCGCCAAACTTGGAAAACGACGGTAGCCCTCCCCGCGCGGATTCGTAATTTAGGCTCGCCAGTGCGATCTGCTTGACGTTGCTTTGGCAGCTCACGCGCCGGGCAGCTTCGCGGGCGGCTTGAACGGCGGGCAGCAGCAGAGCGACCAAGATCCCGATAATGGCGATCACCACAAGCAGCTCAACGAGCGTGAATGCGGACAACCGATGCGGGTTCCTGAAACTAACCGAGCGCATAGCGGTCTCCAGAGGGGGAAGCGATGCGCACGCGAAATCAGCGAGCGCCTCTCAGGGTGTAAAACGCCTGCCTCTTCCCGCACGGCCGCTCATTGCGAATCGCGCGAAGATCCAACCGCAAACGAGTATACCGATGCAGAGCTGCAGCGATTCACACATTCGCGCAGCGGTTTCTCACTCCGGCGCACGCGAGTCAGAAGTTCGTTGACGTTAAGTTTTTTTACTCTAAGGTGACCTGCGGTTGGACAGAGTTCAGGCGAACGTGCGTTTGTTTAAGCGGAGTGTGGCGGCGGTGCAGCAGATGAGCTGCCTGCCTCTGCCTTCGCGTATCGCCCTCGAAGGATTCAGGCTGATGTCCATCCCCCGGTTTTTCCTGCGCCCTAGCGCGCTTCGTGCGCTATTGATCGGCGTAGCTCTTTTTGCGATCTCCCGGACCTCTTCTGCTCAGGTCTTGTTCCAGGACGACCTGGACGACAACACCTCGGGTTGGGTCCTTGAGTCACTCACGGGCAGCTTCGGCCTGGCCGGCAGCGATGCGGTGTTTGGGTTTGATTACTCGGCGCTAGGCATCCCTGAGGCGCCAAATTCTGGCGTAGCCGATGCAGCGACGCGCGGCGTCCGTCTCCGCACCAACACTACGGGCCTGCCGCGCGATCAAGCGGCGCTGTCGCTCACCGACGCAAGCTTCTCCGGCAAGTACTCCGTACAGGTCGATATGTGGCTGAATTGGCCCCCGGATCCCGCCGCGGTCGGCACTACGATCCACGGGGGTATGTATGTCGGCGACTCGCTGCCCGGGAACGTGAACGCCAACTTCCCCGCTCAACGCGGCGCAGGCTTCATTGCAGACACCGACGGCGACTGTGGTAACTGCGACTACATCCTGCTGAAAGACCGTTTTGAGATGGACACGTTTAGCGGCCAATATTCCGTCAGAGACTTTGGTTTTGGTAACCAGCCGGGTATTGATGCGGACGACCTGAACACCAACCCGGCCAACGGTGACCTCATCAATCTGCCGGCGTTTTTGCCGACTTTCGACATCGACGCCGCCACCGGCGGGCTACAGAACGCCGGCGTTGCGCAACCGGCCGGCGCCGCGGGATTTCAGTGGCTTACGATTGTGGCCGAGGTCGATCCCACAGCCGTCGGTATAGGGCCGGGCACTGCACTGGGAACTGCCAAATTCTCGGTCATCAACCCCGCCACGTCTCAGGTGTTGGTGATCGGGACCGTCGACAACAGCGTTCCCGACGTACTGGACGACGACGGCGACGGCGACGACTGCGACGACTCGGCCGGGTCTGAAGACATTTGCGTCAACACGGTGGACCCCCTGGCCGGCGACGTGCCGGTGAACATGGAGGGTCGCATCGCTCTGTTCCTGGTCGACTTCTTCGCGGGGGCCGGCTCGAACCTGAACCTGTCGTTCGCTTTGTTCGACAACGTGCTGGTGACGCAGTCCTCGACTACACAACCCGGCGATTTTAACCTCGACGGGTTCGTGGACGCCGCGGACTACACCACCTGGAGGGACGGGCTCGGAGACACCTTCACCGCCGGCGACTACGACGTTTGGAGGGCGAACTTCGGCATGCCTGCTTCTGCTGCTATCGCGGGTTCTTCCGTGCCAGAACCCTCGGCTTGGTTGATTCTAAGCCTAGCGATCGCTCCGGCGACCCGGCGATTTTTCTTTAAGCGGTAACTCCCTTGTGCGGGTTACTCAATTCGAACAGGCGACTCGAAAACACCCCTGTTGTTCCTCGACTGGAGAAGACCTGATGAGAATGTGGAAGTCGTTCGCGTTGTTGGGGCTGGCAGCCGCGCCGGTTCAAGCACAACTCCCTTTCCTTGAAACCTTTGACGACGGAGTCGCCTCGACGCGTTGGTCGGCGCCCATTGTGGATGAGGAAACCGGCGTGCAGGACGGATCGGTCGACTACGCGTTCGACTACGGCGCGGCTGGGATCCCGGCCGCACCCGGAGGAGGAAGCTCCATCGGCGTGCAGTTCTTCGCAAACCCGACCGATAACAGCGCCGGAGACGAGGGCGAGGCGATCGGCATCATCGCCAGCGGGCTAACCCTGCCCGCCGCCAACTTCGTTCTTTCCGCCGACGTCTACTTTCGGGTTCTGCCGGGTTCCGAGGACTCCGCGACTGAGTACGTCACGCTCGGCGCCTTCACCGGCCCGATCAAGTCTCCCGCCACGGCAGCGCCCGACGATGAGGTCCCGTTCCGGTTCTCCGTCTCCAACGGCAACGGGCTTGCATGGCAGATCACGGGCGACGGCGGCTCTGCAACCGACATCGTCCGCTACGAAGACGCCGGCAACGCCGATACTGGGTCGCAAAGCAACCTTGGCTCCCTGGACTCCATCCCCTTTGGCACGATCCCCGGTGTGACGACGGGCGCCGGCAACCCTAATAATCCGTTTGAGCAGTTCGGCTTTCAAAATCGCTGGGTGACGTTTTCGATTACCAGCATCAACGGCCTGGTCTCGTTCGGCATTAACGGCGCCACCATCAACACCTTTGATAATTCGGGCGGTGCATTTGCCGGCGGCTCGATCATGCTCGGGCTGACCGACGCCTTTAACTCCGCGGCCGGCGCAGGGGTCTACACCGTGTTCGACAACATCAGCGTCACCGAAGTCGTGCCAGAGCCGGCCAGCGCCGTGCTGCTGGGACTCGGGGCCGTTTCCGGGGTCTACTTCCTCCGCCGCAGGCGTGGTACGCACTAGGCAGCGCCCGGCACGCTGTGTAATCGGTCAGCGCTAGCCGACGGGCTCCGCCCCGTCGGCAGGGGCAAGAGCGCTATCTCGATCGAGCCGCTCCGGCGGGACGGAGCCCGTCGGCTGGCTCGAGAGGGGATTGGCGGCTTGGCGCCCAGGATGGGTCGTCGGCCAGGTTGCTTACAGACCGTCGATCGAAAGCGGGTGCTCGCTACGCGGGTTGCTGATGCGGATGCTGGTCTTGCCCGCGAGCAGGTCGTCGATCAGGTTGCCGATCAGCTCGGCCCGCCAGCCGCACGCGAGCGCGGGGGGGTCGTCTTCGGGCGAGGCGAAGCCCAGGCGTTCTGCGATCAACTCGCGTAGGTCGGTCGCGGAGCCCACCAGGCTGGCGGCGATGTTTTGCTCGCGGCAGATGCTGTTCACGGCCGGCGCCAGGAACTGCCCCAGCAGGTTCAACTGCGGGGGTGGCGGCTTGCGGCTGCCGCCCCGGATGCCGTCCAGGGAGGCCTCGAGCCCGCACTGCACGCAGGCCGCGATCTCGTCGGTGGCCTTCTTGAGCTGGCCGTGCTGCATGCCGCGGATGGCTTTGATCTTGTCGGCGCTGGACAGCTTGCGTTTGGCGATCTCGGCGATCAGGTCGTCCCGCAGCACCCGTTTGGGTGGAAGGTTGCGTCGCTCTGCTTCGGCTTGGCGCCAACGCCACAGCTCGCGGACCACCGCCAGGTTGCGCGGGCCGAGGTTTCCGATGCCCGACACCCGGCGCCAACGCTCGCGGCCGCGGGCCTCGGTGACTTCTTGGACAAAGCCGGCGGTCTCGTCCGCCAGCCACTGGGTGCGGCCCAGCTTCTCAACCTCTCCGCCGATGGCGTCGTGCAGGGCGTCGAGGTAGCGGACGTCCTCCAGGGCGTAGTTGATTTGATCAGTGGTGAGCGGCCGGCGGCGCCAGTCGGTCCGCTGCTCTCCCTTCTCCGGCCGGATGCCGAGGAAGCGGGTGACCACCGAGCTGTAGGCGGCCGGGTACTCTGCTGCGCAGAACGCTGCGGCGAGCTGCGTGTCGAACAGGTTGGCCGGGGGGGCGCCGATGGCCTCCAGCGAGAAGTTGATTTCCTCCCGCGCGGCGTGGGCCAGCGTCACGTGGTCGCCGTCCGCCAGCAGGCGCCAGAAGGGGGTGAGGTCGCCCACCTCGTAGGGATCAATTACCGCCAGCAGGCCGTCGGCCGCTACCTGCACCAGGCACAGCTCCGGGCGGAACGTGTCTTCGGAGACGAACTCCGTGTCAAACCCGATCCGTTTGGCGGAAGAGAGCCGCTCGCACAGCTCGGCGAGCTGCGCCGGGGAGTTGATGGTGTCGTGCGTGGAGTCGTTCGTTTGGGGCATTGGGAGAGTTTAGCGAACCGGGGTGGAAACTCCCAGACGGGTTCCAAGGGACGCGGAGGGGGCGGTCTCTCGCAGAGGCGCGGAGACGCAGAGATATCAGCAGAGAGTCGATCAAGCCTCGATGGTCAATCGCTGTTGATCACGAAGATTGATCTTTGAGGCTTGTGTCTTCGAACACCGCGTTCGTCCTCTGCGTCTCCGCGCCTTTGCGAGAGGCTCTTTTGTCGCCGCGAGAGCCCCCTCCTACAACAGGTGCCGCCACGCCAGGAAGCCGAAGATCGGCAGCAGGATGGCGACGCTCCACAGCATGTAGCCGAAGAAGCTGGGCATCTTCACGCCCGACTTCTCGGCGATGGCCTTGACCATGAAGTTCGGCCCGTTGCCGATGTAGGTCATGGCGCCCATGAACACGGCGCCGAGGCTGATGGCCACCAGGCGGTGCTCGTCGACCCCGGCGATCTGGTGGATCCCGTCGACGCTGGGGAGCGCCCGGGCGGTCTCGAAAAACACCAGGTAGGTGGGCGCGTTGTCCAGCACGCTGGAAAGGCCCCCGGTGATCCAGAAGAACTGCATCGGCGACTCGATGCCGAGCGAGGCGCCCTCGATCTTGAGGATCTGCAGCGCGGGCTGCATGCAGATGAAGATGCCGACGAACAACGCGGCCACCTCAACGATCGCGTGGAAGTTGAAGTTGTTGGCGATCCGCACCTCGCGGCTCCCGAACCACAGCGAAACCGCCACCAGGGCGAGCTGGGCGATCTCGCGGAGGTACATCCACGGGTGCCACTGGGTGCCGGGGACCGTTTTGGAGGGGTCGAGCAACGCCACGGCCAGCACGACCCCCAGCAGCAACGGCACGTTGAGCGCCATGCCGCTGTATTTGAGGTGGCGGATGTGGCGGATGTCGCGGGTGATGTCCGCTTCGGTCTCGTGGGAGTAGAAGTACTCGTCGATCAGCAGGTACGCGACCAGCAGCATGCCGACGCACTCGGCCCACTCCTGCCACAGCCCGAGGGTCCAGAAGAAGGGGACCCCCTGCAGGTAGCCGAGGAACAGCGGCGGGTCGCCGATGGGCAGCAGGCAGCCGCCGCAGTTGCAGACGATAAAGATAAAGAACACCACCGTGTGGGCCACGTGTTTGCGTTCCTGGTTGGTCTCTAGCAGCGGCCTGATCAGCAGCATCGCCGCGCCGGTGGTGCCGATGAAGCTCGCCAGGACGCCGCCGGCCAGCATAAAGATGGCGTTGGTCATCGGGTTGGCCTGAAGGTCGCCCTGGATGCGGATGCCGCCGCTGATGGTGTACAGGCTGAACAGCAGCACGATAAACGGGATGTATTCCTGCAGCAGCGCGTTCTCGAGGACCGTGCTGACCTCCGCGAGGTTAAAGCCGCCTGAGTTGGGGGCCACGATCTTGTGCGCAGGCCAGTGCCCCTCGATCGGCGCGTTGTGGACCAGCCCGTAGTAGGCCAGCACCAACAGCCCCAAGCCCCCGGCGACGATCAGCCGGCTGACGTTCGACTCCCACCAATGCTCGATGGCGGGCACCAGCGGGAAGATAGCGATGGCGCCCAGCAGCAGCACGAACGGCACGACCGTCCAGATCGGCGGCGGCGTCAGGTGTTCTGTTTCGTGGGGCTGCTCGGCGGCTTGCGTCTCGCCCTCGCCCTCTGCGTGCTCGGCTGCTTCCTGCTCAACTCCTGCAGGTTCACCTGTCTCGAGCTCGCTGGCAGAGTGCTCTGCTTGCCCATCGAGCGCGGCGTGCTCGTCGTGGGCCGCGGCGTGGGCGGCCTCGCCATCGACCACCATCTGGGTGCCCAGTTGCGGGAACCCCATCGCCAGGGCGCCGACGTACAGGGCCATCGTCACGACGATGGGAACAACCACAGCCGTGCGCGCGCCCCCCGGGGTGTGGTGGTGGTCGCCAGCGTGCTCGGGATCCATCGACATTCCGTTTTCCTTCATGATCTCAATCGTTCCGCCACTCGCGAGGAGCGTAGGCGGTAAGACTAGCGGTCGTGTAAAATCTCGTCTATCGGCTGCGCCCGGTACGGCGGCGCGTAGCTAGCGTGTGGCGAAAAAGCCTAGGCCGCTAGCAACGCCCGGCGACGCTGCGGCCAAACGCCGTGGCTTTTCCGCCACACCCCCACCCCACCCGGCCGCACAACCGGCGCATCCCGAACCCGGGGAGCGCCCCCGCCGCGGCCGGCGGGCCCCTTCCAAGAGACCCCATGCCCCCCACTGCCCCCGGGCCGCAACTGTTGGTGAGCGTCCGCTGTGCGTCGGAAGCACGCGCGGCGCTCGACGGCGGCGCCGACTGGATCGACGTCAAGGAGCCCGCCCGCGGACCGATGGGCGCCCCCGCGATCGGCGCCGTCCGCGCGGTCGCACGCGCCCTGCACGGGCGCCGCCCGCTCTCGGTCGCCGGCGGAGAGCTGACGCGGTTGGCGCCCCGGTGGTTGGCGGGGCTGGCGGGCGTGCCGGGGGTCGGCGTGCTCAAGCTGGGGCTGGCGGGCGCGGCGGCGCTGGACGATTGGACCGACGCGCTGGGCGCGGCCCAACGCCTGCTCCCTGCGCGGGTCCGCGTGGTCCCGGTCGCCTACGCCGACCACGCGGCGGCCGGGTGCCCCAGTGTTGAGTCGGTGATGAATGCTGCGCTGGGCGCGGGCCTCGGGTGGGTCGTGATCGACACGTTCGACAAGTCGCGCGGAAGCCTCTTCGACCACTGGCCCCAGCGCGACGCCGACGCTGCGCTGCGCAGCACGACGCTGCGCGTGGTGCTCGCCGGGCGGCTCGACGAGCACGCGCTGCGCGTCGCGGCGGCGCTCGGCCCCGCGGTGGTCGGCGTGCGATCGCTGGCGTGCGACGGGGGACGCGGCGGGGTGGTTTCGCGGCCGCGCGTAGCGGCCGCGCGGCGCACGATTTTGGGATCAACTGTGCGCGCCGCTGTCAACCACCCGGGCGGCGCAGAGGCCGCGGACGCCGGCTGATTTGCTTGACACCGGCGCGCGAAGGGGCATACTGCGCGTTGCTTGGCGAGGGGCAGACGGGGAGCGATCGGGGGTTGGCCGAGTCGTTCCACTCTTCCAAGGACGCGCTCGCGGGCGACCCGGAGGTTGCCGATGGAGAGAGGCGGATCCAACGACGCAGAACCACTGGTCGAATTATTGGGAGGGGACGCCATGCGAAGAAGTGTTGTCGATGCGGTGCGAGAGGGTCAGTGGGACTTTGAACCGGCGGAGCTACCGTCGCGTCTGTACGACTCAACCGTCGCGCTGCCGGGAAGCAACGAGAAGATCGCCGTCATGGCGGCGCGGGCCGAACGCGGGCTGCCTTTGTGGCACGAAGAGGATCGGCTAGATTACGAGAAGTTGCTGGAATGACGCTTGACCACGGATAGCACGGATCACACGGATGACCCCCCCGAAAGTTTATTTTGATGTCGAACCGCCGAGATCAAGACGAAGGGGGGTCTCTCGGAGTGCATTCATCCGTGTGATCCGTGCTATCCGTGGTTCCACTTTGTCGCTCAGCTTACAGGCCGCCGCCGATGCCCAAGTTTAACGTGACTGTCCCGCACACGCTGTCCAAGGAAGAAGCCCTCGAACGCCTGAAGCGGTTCAGCGACCTGATCGGCAATCGCTACGCCGGGCAGGTGAAAGACATCAGCCAGTCTTGGGACGGCGACAAGCTGAACTTCGGCTTCACCACGTTCGGCTTCAAGATCGGCGGCGTGGTCGAATCGACCGACAGCGGCGTGTCTGTCGCCGGCGACCTGCCGATGATGGCCGCCCCCTTCAAGGGGAAGGTCGAGAGCTCGATCCAAGAAGAGCTGGCCAAACTCTTGCGCGCTTAAGGGTTCAGGCTTAAAGAATGGGACGCGGATTGTCGCGGATGACGCGGACACGCGCGGATTGCCAAAGCAGCGTCTTGAGGCGCCACCATTTTTTTCATCGGCGCCGATCCGCGTCCCATTCGTTTCTTACCCGACCCCATGCCGCACGCCGACAACCCGCACCTGACCCGCGCCCAGATGTTGTTGGGCCGCCGCATGGTGGCGGAGGCCCAGCGCGAGCTCGGCCAAGCGCTCGCCCAGCAGCCCGACAGCGCCGAGGCGCACGCGTTGCTGGCCATCTGCCGGGCGCAACAAAAGGCCTACGACGACGCCACCGAGCTGAGCCAACGCGCCGTGGGGCTAGCCCCCGACTCGGCGCCGATCCGTTACCTGGCGGCCCAGGTTGCCCTGATGCGCAACGACCTGCCGGTCGCCCAATGCCTAGCGACCGAGGCGATCGAGCTCAACCCGCACGACGCCGACTACTTTGCGCTCCGCGCCCAGGTGAGCGTGGCCCGCAGCGCGTGGCGTGAAGCGATGGTCGATTTGAAGTTCGCCCTGCAGCTCGAGCCAGACAACGCGCTGGCGCTAAACCTGCTGTCGGTCGCCCAACGCGGCGTGGGAGACACAACCGCGGGCCGCCAGACGCTGACCGAGGCGCTGCGGCGCGACCCGGAGAACGCCTGGTCGCACGCCAACCTCGGCTGGTCGCACCTAGAACGGGGCGAGCTGAAGGACGCCGAGCGGCACTTCCGCGAGGCGATCCGGCTGGAGCCCTCGCTCGAGTCGGCCCGGCAGGGGGTGCTCGAGACGGTCAAGGCCAAGGCGCCCCCGTACCGCTGGTGGCTCAGCTACTTGTTCTGGATGAGCCGGCAGACGCCGCAGGTGCAGATGGGCGTGCTGTTCGGGCTTTGGATCGGCGCCCGCATGGTCGGCGGCGCCGCCGACCGCTGGCCCAAGGCGGCGCCGGTGCTGTACGGGGTGCTGGTGCTGTACGGGCTGTTCTGCCTAACCACCTGGATCGCCCGGCCGCTGTCGAACGCCGCGCTCTTGCTCCACCCGTTCGGACGGCTGGCGCTGCGCCCGAAAGAGAAACTCGAAGCGGTGGTGGTGGTCGGTTGGCTGGCGGTGGGGATCGGGATCGGGGTCGCCGCGGCGGTAACCAACTCGCACGTCTACGCCTCGATCGCCATTGCGCTGCTGCTGACCTGGGTGCCGGCCACGATGGCGTTCAAGTTCGAACACCCCAAGCCGCTGCGGATTATGATCGGGGTGACGGCCCTGGTGGCCGTGCTGTCGGTGAGCGTGATGAGCGTTGAGCTGCTGGGCCCCGACCGCGCGCCCCAGGTGCTGCCCGCGGCCTTCCTCAACGGCGTGTACGCCCCCGCGGTCAAGCTGCTGCCCTACTCGCCGCTGGCGGTGCTGCTGCTGGCCAACGCCCTTGCCGCCAACCGTTGGCGAGACTGAGCCGAACCAACCGAGGGCCTTAATGCGCTCCCAGATTCTACTGCTTACGTTGCTCCTTCTCCCGCACACCGCGGTCGGCGCCCCGCCCCGGGTCTCCCAGGTCCGGGTGACGCCCACCAGCATCGTTCTCGCGAGCGACGCCCCGCAGGGCGCGACGCTGTACGAAGCCCCCCTCTGGGCCGACGAGCGCGACGCGGCCGACCTGATCCGGGTGCAGGAGCTGCCCCCCGGCGTGGCGGAGGTGACGGTCGACCGCGTCGCGGGCGAGGCCGGCGCGTTGCGGGACCGGCTGCTCTCGCGGTGGGTCGTGGCGAGCGGCGAGGGCGCAGGCCGCTCGCTTTCCGCGCCACGCTTCGCAGACGAAGTAGCGCCGCGCGCCGAGCTGCCCCGCGTCCTGCCGCGCAGCAAGAAGGGGCTCGGCGGCTACTCGGCCGGGCGCGGCCCCGACCAGGACCTCGACGCGCTGGGCATCACCAGCGTGACGGTGAACATCCCCTTGAGCTTCTTGCGCGTCACGCCCCAGCGGGGCGCGATCGCGCTGCGGCACGCGGGCCGGGAGTACTGGGCAGATGCGGGCGCCATCGCGCGGCTCGACCGCACGATGGCCCACACCTACAAACGCAACCTGTTGGTGCTTGGCATCTTGCTGATGCCCCGGCCCGACCAGTTGCCCCCCGATGTCGCGGTGATGGCCGACCCTAACTGCGATCCCGGCGCGCACTTCGCGATGCCCAACGTCCGCTCCGAGCAGGGGATGCGGCTCTACGCGGCGGCGCTCGACTTCTTGTGCGAGCGGTACAGCCGCCCCAGCGGCGAGCATGGCCGCATCCACCACTGGATCGTCCACAACGAGGTAGACGCCGGGTGGGAGTGGACCAACGCGGGCGAACTGCCGCTGGCGGAGTTCTTCGACCTCTACTACCGATCGCTGCGCGCCGTGCACCTCACCGCGCGGCAGTACGACCCGCACGCCCAGGCGTTTGTGTCGCTCACGCACCACTGGAACGCGGCCTACCCCAACCACGGCTACAGCTCGCGGGCGATCCTCGACCTGCTGCTAGAGCGTTGCCGCACGGAGGGAGACTTCGCTTGGGCGCTGGCGTACCATCCCTACCCTGCTTCGCTGTTGGAGCCGGCGACCTGGGACGACCCGGGCGCCACACGGCGCCTCGACACCCCCAAGATCACGCCGAAGAACCTCGAAGTGCTGGCCGAGTGGGCCTGCCGGCCCGACACGTTCTTCCGAGGCGAGCGGCAGCGCGTGATCCACCTCTCCGAGCAGGGGCTCAACTCACGCGACTACAGCCCCCGTCAGCTCGAGCTGCAAGCCGCGGGGCTGGCGTACTTCTGGAAGAAGGCCGCTGCGCTCCCGGAGATCCAAGCGATGCAGTACCACAACTGGATCGACAACCGCCACGAAGGGGGCCTGCGGATCGGCCTGCGTCGGTTCCCGGACGACAAGGACGACCCGCTGGGCAAGAAGCCGGCGTGGGAGTTGTACCGCGCCGCGGGGACGCCCCAAGAAGACGAAGCGTTCCGGTTTGCGCTGCCGGTGATCGGCGTCGAGAGTTGGGGCGACGTGACGGATAGCCACGAAGAAGCACAAGAAAGCACAACGCGTTAGGGGCGAGCCGCCGGCGTGAGCCGGCGGAGTCCGTCACTCTGCACGCTTCGAACGCTCCATCCAGTGCCGCACCAAGTCGATCAGCAGGAACACCCCCGCGGCCAGCCCCCCGGTCAGATAGCCAAGCACAGCCCCCGAAAGAATCGCGGGCATCGTCGTGGCGACAAACGCCGGGCCGACCGCGAGTTGGCCGCGCCAGTACCCCCACGCCATATAGACCGCCGGCGTCAGACCGCAGAACACGGCGCCCGCGATCCAGGAGGCCTTGCGTGGGTCGTCGCCGCGAAACAGCACCACCTGGGCCCCCCCAACCCATGTAACGAAAACCACCATCCAGAGTGACAGCCACTCGTCGGCGCCCAGCGCTTTGAGCGCCGTTAGCAGCAGCGCGTACGCGGTCGCCACGATTAGCATCGACGCCAGGTCGAACCGCCGCGGCACGCTGTAGATGTCCTTCGGCGGGCGCCAACGCTCGCGTCTGGCGGGGGGCGCAACGGGCCCATCGCGGTCGGGCGTTTCTTCAAGCGGGCTCATGCGATCGCTCGACGAGGCGTTGGAGGAGCCGAGCCGCGCCGCCCGAGTCGATCGCCTCGGACGCACGCTCCGCGGCGAGCTTGGGGTCGGCTTCTTGTTCGGCGGCGATCAGCGTGGCCGCGGCGTTCAGGACCACGATGTCGCGCGGCGGCCCTTGCTCGCCGGCGAGCACCGCGCGGACGACCGCAGCGCTCTGCTCGACCGACTCGATCAGCAGCGCGGAGAGCGGGCCCTCGGCGACGCCGAAGTCGGCCGGGGTCCACTCCAGGCGTCGCTCACCGGCGGGGGTCACCTCGATCACTTGCGTGGGACCGGTGATCGACACGTCACCCAGTCCGTCGGCGCCGTGGACCACGAGGGTCCGCTGGGTCCCCAGCCTGGCGGCGGCGCCGGCCAGCAGCGGGGGGAGCTCGGAGCGTCCCGCCCCCAGCAGTTGGTGCTCGGCGCCGGCGGGGTTCGCCAGCGGGCCCAGCGTGTTGAAGATGGTGCGGATCCCCAGCTTCTTGCGCACCGCGCCGACGTGCCGCATCGCCGGGTGCTGGAGCGGAGCAAAGCAGAAGCAGAGGCCCAGCTCCTCCAGGCAGGCCTCGACCTGCGGGACCGACGCGTCGAGGTTCACCCCCAGCGCTTGCAGCACGTCGGCCGACCCGCTGCGGCTGGTGACGCTGCGGTTGCCGTGCTTGGCGACCACGGCGCCGGCCGCCGCGGCAACAATGGCCGCGGTGGTGCTGATGTTGAACGTCTGCGACCCCCCGCCGCCGGTGCCGCAGGTGTCGACGATCCCGCGACGGCTGCTGCGGATCGGCGTCATGCAGCGCCGCATGGCGAGCGCCGCGCCGGCCACCTCGTCTACGGTTTCTCCCTTGTGGGCCAGCGCCGTGAGCAGCGCGGCGATCTGGGGCTCGGCGGCCTCGCCCCGCATGAGCGCCTCGATCGCGGCCGAGGCCTCTTCGAGCGTCAGGTTTTGCCCGGCCGAAACCTGGCCGATCAACGCGTTCAGGCCTTCGTTCAAGGCAAAATCCATCGTTAAGTAGGGGATATCCGTGTTGCTAGCCGCTGCGCATTGCAGGATAAAGGGGGCTAATGCACAGAATACCCAATGACCAAGCCCCGATGACCAAGAAAATAGCGGAGGACCGATTCTCCGCTAACCGGCGTGCGCGGCCCGCGCGGCTGGGCAGGCCATCTTTGCAAACGACTAAAACCTAACGCCTCATACCTCTTCTGCTATGCCCCGCAAAGTCATCCTCGATATGGACCCCGGCGTCGACGACGCGCTCGGGCTGTGCGTCGCTTTGGCGTCCAACGAGCTGGAGGTGGTCGCCGTTACCGCCACCGGCGGGAACGTGCTGCCCGCCTTGGCCACGCGGAACGTGCAGGCGATTATCGAAAACCTCGACCCGCAGCGCTGGCCACGGATCGGCGCCGCAACCGCCGAGCAGCCGCTGCGCACCGACGGGCGCGACCTGCACGGGTCGGACGGGCTGGGGGGCGCCGAGTTTCAGGTGGCCGAGCTGGCCAACCGCCACGCCTCGATCAAGGTGATTTCCGACGAGATCCGGCAGGCGCCGGGCGAGGTGACGGTGGTCTGCTCGGGCCCGCTGAGCAACCTGGCGGCCGTGCTGCAGCGCGAACCCGATATCGCCCAGGCGATCGGCCAAGTGATCGTGGTGGGCGGGGCCGTGGCGTGCGGGGGCAACATCACCCCGGCCGCGGAGTTCAACATCTACTGCGACGCGGAGAGCGCCCGCGACGTGCTGCGGTCGCGGATCACTAAGACGCTGCTGCCGCTGGACGTCACGCGTCAGCTCAGCATGCGTTTCGACCTGCTCGACCTGGTCAAGCAGGGCGACGGGCGGACGGCCAGGCTGCTCGATCGCATCCTCCCGGGCTACTACCGCGCCTACCGGCACCGCATGGGGATGGAGGGGATCTTTGTGCACGACGCGGTCGGCGTGGTGATGGCGATGCACCCCGAGCTGTTCACCACCGAGCCGATGTCGGGCGACGTCGAAACCGCCGGCGACCTCACCTACGGCGCCACGGTGTTCGACCGCCGGTCGAAGCCCGACTCGCAGCCGAACATGGAAGTCGTGACCGAGATGGACGTGGCGGCGGTGCGCGACTGCTTGCTGCGGGGCGTCAAGGGCTGAGGGACGTATTGGAGATGATAGATGATAGAGGCTAGATGATAGAGGCTAGATGATAGAGGCTAGATGATAGAGGCTAGATGATAGAAACGTTGGGTCGTTCCTCTCTATCATCTAGCCTCGATCATCTATCATCTCCCGCTCTTCGTGCCCTTGGTGGTTAATTCGTTGCCCCGGTTTCCGCGGCGATCTCGACGCGGGTGCGCATCGGAGCGCCGTCGCGGAAGACCACCAGCTCGACGCTCTGGCCTACTTCGGTCAGCTTCACCAGGCTGATCAGGTGGTCGTCGTCTTCGATGCGGGTGCCGGCGAAGGAGATCACCACGTCGTCCGGCCGCAGTTGGGCCCACTCGGCGGGGGAGCCGGGGGTGACTTCCTTGATGCGGGCGCCCACCAGCCGGGGGAGCCCGATGGCGCGGGCCCGTTTGTCGTCGAACAGGCCGTCGAGCGTGACGCCCAAGAAGCCCCAGCGGACCTCGCCCCGGTCGACCAACTGCCGGGCGATGCGCATGACCACGTTGATCGGGATGGAGAAGCCGATCCCCTCGTTCCCGCCCGAGTTGCTGGCGATGGCGGTGTTCAGACCGATCACCTCGCCGCGTAGGTTGATCAGCGGGCCGCCGCTGTTGCCGGGGTTGATGGCGGCGTCGGTCTGCAGGAAGTTCTGGTACTTCACCTCGCCGTCGCCGAGGTCGAGGTTGTAACGCCCCTTGGCGCTGATGATGCCGCGGGTGACGCTCTGGCTCAGGCCGAACGGGCTGCCGACCGCCAGGGCGAACTCGCCGATCTCCACCGCGTCACTGTCCCCCAGCCGGGCCGGAATCAGGTCGGTTGCTTCGACCTCCAACACGGCGACGTCCGTCAGCGGGTCGCTCAGGATCCGCTGCGGGGTCAGCACCCGGCCGTCCGCTAGCTGGATGCGGATGTACGGCTCCGACGAGTTCTTGACCACGTGGCGGTTGGTGAGCACAAAGTCGCGGACCCCAAACCGAACGATCACCCCCGATCCCGCTTCCTGCACGTTGCTCCGCACGCGGTACTCGCGTAGCGGGCGGGCCTCGATGTGGACCACGGTGGGGGTCACCAGGGCGACGACGCGTTTGACGATCCCCAGCTCGCGCTCCATCGCCTCGACGTCGCGGGCGAGCTGGGCGAACTGCTGGTTGCGCTCGCTATCGGCCGACAGCGGGGCGCGTTGGCCCAGCGCGGGCCCGCCGCCGAGGGTAATCGCGAGCGAGGTCGCGAACGCAAGTAAACGATGATCCATGCTCGGCGCTGCCCAACACGGCGCTAGCGGGGGCGCCGTTCGCACCCTCGCGAACGGACTACGGGAACCACCGGCCAGCGCCAGAAGAGTATAGCCCGGTTGGGGCCGGCGGGGCGACCGTAGTGGGGCCAAATTGGGTGGCCAAATGCAAAGCCCCGATGACCAAGACGCGCAGCTACCTGCGGGGCTTGATCATCGGGGCTTGCGTGATCGCTGGCCAGCCGGGTCGTGGATTACGACATCTCGAGGTCGGAGATCGACAGCTCTGCGTCGCCCCCTTCGTCGATGATCCGGCTCCAGTCCGCGCGGTCGTTCTCGTCCAGCCTGCCGTCTTCCGCGGCCCGCTGGCACTCGATGCACATCGTGGCGTAGGGGAGCGCGTTGAGCCGGGCCATGGGGATCTTGCCGGAGCAGTACTCGCACACGCCGTACACGCCCAGGCGGATCCGCTCGAGAGCGCGTTCGATGTGCGACAGCTCGCGGCTCTCGACCTCGGCCAGTTGCGAGCTGATCTCGTCCTGGGCCGCGTCGAGGGCGGCGTCGATCACGTCGCCGCTGGTCTGGTCGCGCATCTGCTTGAGCATGCTCAGGTCGCCCGACAGGGCCTTGCGCAGGGCGTCGCGGCGCATCACCAGCAGGTCGCGCATCTTCTGGATTGAGTCGTTTCGGGCCATCTTGGTCTGCCTCGGTGCCGGAGGCGCCGCATCAGCCGTCGGTGCGCCTCTGAGGGAGGACGCCGGCGGGGCTTCTGGGGTTCGCCTGGTGCTCTGCTGGGTGGCCGCTACGACGGGGTGTCGGCGGCCGGTGCTTCTTCTTTGGCTGCATCCCGAGACCTCTGGGTCCGAGTCGGTCTGCAACCGAACTATAGTACGCATCACGCCGAAAAAGGTTTGCGCCCGAAAAAAGCAATTCTCGCTTCCGGCTGATTTTTCCGCAGCAACCGCCGATTGTAGGAAAAATACGCCCTTTTCCGGCCTCCCTCGGCCCCGCCCAGAAGACGCTGGCCACGGTTTCCAGCGACTCTTACATCGGCACAACCGGAACGATCCGGTGAGCCGTTCTGGACGGGTTGCCGATCTCCCCCCCTGTGGCGCCAGCGGTTTTGACCGTGCGGCAGGCGAAAGCTACATCCCCATGGCGGAAGGTCCGTGGCCCAGACAAGGCCGCGTCCTGCCTGCCTCGCCGATACCGCAACCTTTATGCCGCTCAAGAACTTATGGCGACCCAAACCCCGGCCCTCCCTGTCGTTCGCTGTGACTCGGTCTCGACCCACCTGCTGCGGGTGGCGACTCCGGGCCAGGCCGATCGCGTGGTGCCGATCGACCGCGACTCGGTCTCCATCGGCGGCGGCCCCCAGTGCACGCTGCGTGTCTACCACCGGGGCGCCCGCCCGCTCCATTGCTTGATCACCCGCGGCCCCGACGGCCTGCGCGTGCGGCGCTGGGCCAGCGACACCACGCTCAACGGCCGGCCGTTCGCGGACAGCGACCTGAACGACGGCGACGAGCTGACCCTGGGCGCCACCACGATCCGCCTAGAGTCGGCCGCCGTGCAGGAGGAGCTGGCCCCCGCCGAGCCAGAGGTCGTCCCACAGGCCGAGCCCGTCTCAAGCGTACTGGCCTGTGAAGAGGACGCCCTAGAGGTCGAGGTCGAGGCAGAGGCAGAGGACGACTGGAGCAGTGACCCGTGGCGGGTGGAGCCCGCGCCGGAGGCCGAAGCGGCCGAGGCGCCGGCCCACGACGCCCCCAGCACGGCGCCCTCGTTCGTCCCCCCGGTGCCGGCCAAGCTGCTCAAGCCGTGGCTCGACCGCCAACCCGCTGGGCCCGCCGACGCCGAAGCATCCGAACCCTCGCCGGCGCCGGCCGCCGGCGCCGCGGCCGATGACGTCTGGTCGCTCGATCTCCCCGCTTCCCCCGTGGCCGCCAGCCCCCCCGTTGAGGCGCCCCTGCCGTGCGCGACCGCCCAGGCCGACGACCTCTCGGAAGACGAGGCCCCCGCCGCGGAGGCGGTCCATGCCTGGACGGATGAAGCCCGTGAGAGCGTCCCGGATGCGGACGCGGGGCTGCGTGTCGCGGCGCTGCGGACGCGCGTCCGCGCCCTGGTGGCGACGCTACGCCGCGAACGCGCGGGGTTCGAGGCACGCGCCTCGGAGCTGCTGGAAGCTACAACCCAACGCGACGCCTTCCGCGCCGAACTAGAAACACTCACCAGCCAAGTGGCCCAACTACGTCTGGAACGCGAGCGGCTCGAGGCCAACAGCGCGGACGACCGTCAGCGGCTGGACGAACTCAGCGACGAGTTGACCACCGCGGCCGACACGATCGAGGCACTGCAGCACCGGTTCCCCGTGCCGGAGCCCAGCGACGCGGGCCCAGAGCCGACGCCCGCGGACGCCTCCGCGCCGCGGCAGGAAGCCGAGGCCAATGAGCCGGCGCCGTCGGAAGAAGACGCCGATACGGCCGCCGCGGCCGTGGCGCCGCTGCCCGCTTCTTCCGACTGGTGGGCGCCCGCCTCGCTGGCCGCGGAAGACATCCTCACCCCGCACGAAGACGCCCCCGCCGCCGAACCGGCGGCGGAGGCCGCCCCAGCGCCGGCCGACTCGCCGTGGGACGGGCCCGCAGAGCCCGAAGCGGTAGCGGCCGAGCCCGACGCCGACGCATTGCCGAGCGCCGAGGGCCAGCCCTTGGACGCGGCCGAACCGGTCGCCGAAGCCGAGCCCGTTTCCGAGCCTCGTGCCGATCTCGAGCCGACCACCGAGGCCGAGCCGGAGCGTGTCGGTTCCGCCGTTGACGCGGACGCCCCGGCGCCGCTGGCGGACGTAGAGCCGCCGCGGCTCAAGGCAGACCCGTTCGCGCCGGTCGATTTCGCGGGGGGACACGAGCCCGAGTCGTTCATCTCTCGCTACGCGCACCTGTTCGCGGACGACGCGGCCCCCGCCGTGGCGGAGCAGCCGGCGGCCCCGATCGCGCCAATGGCGGTCGCCGCCCCCCCCGAGCCAGCGGCCCCGCCGGCGGCGGCAGATGAGTCGTCGATCGAGGACTACATGTCTCAGCTTCTGCGTCGCTCACGTGGCGACTCGGAAGAGCCGTTCGCCCCGGCCCCCGCGGCAGCGGCGGCGGTCGCCGCTCCCCCGGCGGCCCCCGTTACCCCGTTCACGAGCCTCGACCAGATGCAGCGCACCGCCCAGCCCGAGCGGCCGGCGGACATGAGCCTGCTGCGCGAGCTGGCCAACCAGTCGGCCCGCCAGGCGATCGACGTGGCGTCGCTCCGCCAGAGCAAGGACCAAGGGACCACGAACCTGGCGATCAGCGGCATCGTCGCGGCGGTCGGCGCCGCGGCGGCGTTCTTCGCCACGGAGCTGCTGAGCCTGCAACTACTGGGCGGCGTGACGCTGATGCTGGCGGCCGGGGGTTGGGGCGTCGTCTCCATCCGGGCCATGCAGCAGACGCAGCGTCTCCCCGCGCCCAAGCCGAGCCGCGACGAAGCCGAAGATTGACCAACGCGGCCGGCCGACCCTACACGCCGCGGGCGACGCACACGTCGTCGAAGTCGCGGAGGTGGTAGTCGAGGCCGACGTAGTCGAGCACCTTGCACAGGCTGCGTAGGGCGACCCCCATGCCATCGGCGCCGCTAAAGCCGCCGTACTGGCCGCCGGCCTTGAGGTGGGGCTCGAGCTCAACAAACACGCCGGGGATGCCGCGACGCTTCAGCTTGCGGGCGAGCTTGGGGACCATCTCCTTGAAGTCGCGGAGGATCAGGTCGTACCCGCTGTCGCCGCGGTCTGCCGGCACGAAGTGCTTGAGCGCTTCTTCGTCTACCTCCCGCACCTTCTTCGAGCCGTCTTCTTGCGTCGATAGCTGGGGGTTCGGGTTGCGGTAGTCTTTGACGTGGATCCAGCCGAGGCTCGGCTTCATCGCCAGGTACTGCTCGTAACACTCGGTGGTAGAGAAGCCCTGGCTAATAAGGTTGCCGCCGTCGAACACGGTCACCATCGCCGGGTGGCCCACCTGGCGGTGCAGCTCCGCCATCAATTGGCCGGTGCTGCCGACCAGGTTCGCCTCGACCTCCAGTCCAAACGTCAGGTCGCTGCGGTGGCAGGCCTCTGCGATCTGGCCCAGTTGATCGACCGCCTGGGGGAGGTGCTCGTAGGGGTCGGCGCCGCGCGGGGGGTAGAACGAGAACCCGCGGATCAGCTTGGTCTCGAACGCGTGCGCCAGCTCGCACGCCTTCTTGACGTCCTTCTCCAAGTACTTCTTGAACGGCACGAAGCGGGCCTTGGTTCCGTCATCCTTGTTGATCAGCTTCACCTTGCCGATGGGCGAACCGATCGACGCCACGTTCATGCCGAACTCGTCCTCCAGGTGCCGCACCTTGGTGATGTCGGCCTTGGAGAGGTCCATCACGTTCTTGACGCCGGTGCCGACCTCGATGTTCCGGATCGTGTAGTACTGGAGCCCCAACGCGCTGAGCGCCGCGAACTGCTCGAGCGCGGTCCGGTGCGGGGCTGCTTCGTCGGCGATGCCAGAAATGATGATCTGCGGGGCGTCGGGCACGAGAACCTCTTGGTTGGGATGAGCTAGGGTGGGTTAGCCACAGAGCCACGGAGGGCACAGAGACGTACGGGGGAAGCCGTCGTCGTTATACAGACGCGGTGTACTGGGACGTGATCTTCGACGTGATCCCACCGCGGGCGTTCCACGAGGTCTCCACCTTCATCCACCGCGGCTTCATCACCGCCACCAGATCGTCGAGGATCGTGTTGGTGATGTGTTCGTAGAAGATCCCTTCGATCCGGAAGCTGCCGAGGTAGAACTTCAGGCTCTTGAGCTCGACGCACTTCTTGTTCGGGTTGTAGCGGATGGTGACCGTGCCGAAATCGGGCTGCCCCGTCTTGGGGCAGAGCGACGTGAACTCCGGCGCCACGATCTCGATCAGGTAGTCGCGTTCGGGGAACTCGTTGTCGAAAACTTCTAGTAAGTCACGCGTGGCGGACACGGGCGGGCTTCTCCTTCCAGGGGGCTTCTCTTCCGATCGGGGGGCCATTGTGGCACGATAAACCCCCACCAACCAGGGACAGCCGACGGGCTCCGCCCCGTCGACGGGCGTCGCGTCCGCCATTGCCGATCACCCTCCCCCCACCCTCGCACGCCGATGCCCCCCCAACCCAAAGCCGTCGTGCTCCTCTCCGGGGGCCTCGACTCCGCCACCACGGCCGCCATCGCCCGCTCCCAAGGCTACGCCCTGCACGCCCTGAGCATCGACTACGGCCAGCGCCACCGCTTCGAGCTTGCCGCCGCGGGGCGCGTCGCCCAGTCGCTGGGGGCCGCGGAGCACCGGACCGTGCGGGTCGACCTGGCCGAGATGGGGGGGAGCGCCCTGACCGACGCCATCCCCGTGCCCCAGGGCCGCAGCGCCAGCGAGATGGCGGGCGGGATCCCCGTCACCTACGTGCCGGCCCGCAACACGGTGATGCTGAGCGTGGCGCTCGGAATGGCGGAAGTAATCGGCGCCGCCGACATCTGGGTCGGCGTGAACGCCGTCGACTACAGCGGCTACCCCGACTGCCGGCCCGAGTACATCACGGCGTTCGAGCGGCTGGCCAATCTGGCGACCAAGGCGGGAGTAGAGGGGACGCTTAAGTTCCGCATCCACGCGCCGCTAATTGACCTGACCAAGGCAGACATCATCCGCCGCGGCGCGGCGCTGGGGGTCGACTACTCCCTCACCCACACCTGCTACAGCCCCAACCCGGAGGACGGCGCCGCCTGCGGCGCGTGCGACGCCTGCCAACTGAGACTGCAGGGGTTCGCCGACGCGGGGCTTGCGGACCCGATCCATTACTTCGCTTGACGATGGAAAATCGCCCGGTTTCGGAATGAACAATTCTCTGCGAGAGCACCGACACTCTGTCAGATCACCACCGGCTTGCCCAACGCGCGTCGCACCGGAACGAACTGACCGGCGTGCATCAGGGCGTGCGTCGCCAACAGCACCCACACCGCGCCCGCCGTGGGGAACATCGGCTGCATGTTTTCTGGCCCCGGCTTGTCGAGGTCGGACTCGCTGACGTGGTCTAGCGCCCCCATCATGGCCGCTTGAACCTGGCCCCACAGCTCGAGGTATTGGGCCTTGGTGCAGAACTGCGACGGGTCGTCGCTGCCGCACTTGTCCTTGGCGTGCTGCTCGGCAAACCCCGCGGGGAGCTCCGGCGCCGCGCCGGGCGCCAGGCTGTTGAGCAGCATGCACTCCGAGCTGATCAAGTGACCGAGCTGCCAGGCCAAGTGGTTGCAGCCCGCCGCGGGGCGACGCATCAGGTCCGCGTCGGAGAGGTCTTCTACGTACGCCTTGACCACCATCTGGCTGGTGGTGTTGGTTTGGCGGATAACGTCGACGGCGTTCATGGCAGGGCTCCTCACGAGTAGGCGAATGTGCGACCGCGCCAGCATCCTACCAGATTTTTTGGAGCGTATCGTGGGCAGCCGGCCCTGATAGTTTCCATCAAGCCGCGAGCCGCACGCTCTCGTCTCGATCGTCCAAGCAATCGAACGCACGCCGGACCTGCTCGGCGCGCTTCGTATCGGAAACGATCACGCTCACCTGCGCCCACGCGTAGCGCTTGCACTGGTTCCGCAGCATCGGCAGGCCGATCACCGCGAACGCGATCGACCAAGCCAGCGTCTTGAGTCCAACGGCCTGCGCGCCGCAGGCGACCAGCAGCAGCGACACGACCGACAGCACCGTCGCCGCCTCGAGGCCCACCCAGAACCAGCTCCACGCGTCGAGCGCCTGATGCACCAGCGACTCGTCGACCACCGCGTGGCGGCCGCCGGTGTGGGAGTAGAACGCGTCGCGCATCAGGCGGTGGCGGCGCCGCACCAGGGCCTCGTCCGGCACGCCGGTGAGGTCGACCCCCGTGCGGCCCGCGAGCCGATGAAGGATGACGTCGATATCAAAGCGTTCTCGGATCCCCAACCAGTCCGAAAGCTGCGCATGGATCCGGCACGCCCGCGTCAGCAGCCCCACGGCCAGCGCCGGCGCCAGCGACCCGGCCGGCACGGGGGAGACACGGTCCTCGCCAAACACCAGCAGCCCGTCCAGGGGCGCCAGCGCCGCTTCGATGCCCGCCACGTGCGCCCGCAGCAGCCAGACGCCCCCCAGCGTCGCCGCCGAGGTGAACCAGAAGATGCGGTTGAGCATCGACGGGTAATCGGTGACGGGGGCGAGGGGGTTGAGAGACATGCGCGGGAGCGTAGCGAAACGCCCCCACCGAGCCAAGGCGAGCCGGAGCCGCCTAGCGGCCGGGACCGGGGGCGACGATGTGTCAGTTCTCGGGAGATCCGGGGGAGAAACTTCCGGAAAAAAATCCGGCGGCTGACGCCGGCGACTCGCCTGGGTGGAGAAACCGGGGATTTCGCAGGAAACCCGTTGATTTCTAGGAGCCGCAGGCCCCAAGGCCATAGAAATACCCCCAAGGGGAGTCGAACCCCTGTCTCCGCCGTGAGAGGGCGGTGTCCTGGGCCACTAGACGATGGGGGCGTGTTGGGCCGGGCGCCGGTGACAGCCCCCTAGTTTCTCTGCTGCTGGGTTGTTGGGCAAGGGTGGGGGGCCCGGTCGCCGGGAAGAGTCGCGGCGCGGGCTTCTGGTTCGTAAACTGGCGGCTGGGGCGGCCGCAGGGCCGGCCGCTACCTCTCCTCCAACACGCCGAGTTTCGATGCCTCTTCACTCCCGGGCTTTCGCTGCTGCTGTCGCCGTCCTGTTGCTGCTGGGCCCCGCGGCCGGCCGGTCGGCGGCGGCGGATCGGCCCAACGTGCTGTGGATCACCAGCGAGGACAACGCCGCCTACTGGCTGGGGTGCTACGCCGCCCCCGAAGCCCGCAGCGAGATCCAGACGCCGAGGCTCGACGCGTTCGCGGCCGAGGGGGTGCAGTTCAACCACGCCTACTCGAACGCGCCGGTGTGCGCGGTCGCCCGCTGCACGCTGCTGACGGGGGTCTACGCCGTTTCGCTGGGGACCCAGCACATGCGCAGCCGGCACGCCATCCCGGCGTCGATCAAGCCGTACGTCAGCTACCTGCGCGAGCAGGGCTACTACTGCACCAACAACTCGAAGACCGACTACAACTTCCGCGTCCCGGGAGCGAAGGTTAACGACGCCTCGTACTGGGACGCGTGCTCCGGCAAGGCCCACTACAAGAACCGGCCCGAGGGGAGCCCCTTCTTTGCGATCTTCAACCTGACCACCTCGCACGAGAGCTCGCTGTTCCCCGACAAGGTGCGGCAGAACCGCAAGCGTGGCTTGATCCCGCAGCAGCCCCGCAACGATCCCGCCAAGGTGACCGTCCCTCCCCACCTGCCCGACCTGCCGGAGGTGCGTGAGGACATCGCCATCTACCACGACACCATCACCGCACTCGACACCCAGGTCGGCGAGCTGCTGGACGAGCTGGAAAGCCTGGGGCTGGCCGAAGACACCATCGTCTTCTACTACGGCGACCACGGCGGCGTGACGCCGCGCGGCAAGCGCTACCTGACCGATACGGGGGTGCGCGTGCCGATGCTGATCCACGTGCCGGAGAAGTGGCGGGGGCTCTCGCCGTTCTCCGCCGGCGAGAAGGTGGACGAGCTAGTGGCGTTTGTCGATTTGGCGCCGACGGCGCTCTCGCTCGTCGGCCTGGACAAGCCGTCGCAGATGCAAGGGCGGGCGTTCTTGGGCGAGCACCGCGTCGAGCCCCCCAAGAACGACGTAGCGTTCTTGTACGGCGACCGCTTTGACGAGATCGTCGGCATGCGTCGCGGCGTGACCAACGGGCGCTGGAAGTACATCCGTCGGTTCACCCCCTACCTCCCCGCGGCGCCCTACAGCACCTACTTGTTCGGCCAGCCCGCCTGGGTCGCTTGGCGCGACGCCTGGAAGGCCGGCACGCTGCCCGAGCGTTTCAACCAGATCTGGGAGACGCCGCAGCCGGTAGAGATGTTGTTCGACACCGCGGCCGACCCGTGGGAGGTGAACAACCTGGCGGACGACCCCGCGCACACGGCCGTCCTGCGGCGGATGAGGTCGCGGCTGAGCGCTGAAATGATCGAGGCGGTCGACACCGGCCTCGTGCCGGAGTCGATGTTCAAGTCGCTGGCCGGCCAAGGGACGATGTACGACTACGTGCGGAGCGACCGGTTCGACGTGTCGCGTACGCTAACGCTCGCGCTCGACGCCACTTCGGGCGACCCGGCGAAGCTTCCGGCCATCGAGGCGGCCCTGGCCGACCCGAATCCGGTGACCCGCTACTGGGGCGCCGTGGGGTGCATGACGCTAGGCAAAGCCGCCCTCGCCGCCAAGCCGGCGCTCGAGAAGCTGCTTGACGACGACGAGGCGACCAACCGCGTCGCCGCGGCGCGGGCCCTGGCCGCGTTGGGCGACGCCGGGCGGGGCAAGGCCGCGTTGTTCGAGCAGTTCGACCGCGGGCTGAACGCCGAAGAGACCGTATTGCTGCTCAACGCGGTGCGCGACGCCGACGCGATGGACGACGCGCCGGACGCCTGGATCGACCGCGCACTGTCCGACCGGTCGACCGACGAGTACGTGCGGCGGCTCTTCCAACAGATGAAGGACCAACGCAGCGCGAGCAACTAGGGGGCGGCCGACGGGGGCGCCCGCCACCCGGCGGCTTCTTCACCGTCGAGCCGCAGCGTCAGACACTTGGCGCTGCCGCCCGCTTTGACGAACTCGTCGAGCGGCGTCTCGTGGGGTTCGTAGCCGCGCCGGGCGAGCTCTGCGTGCAGCTTGGGGCAGCCGGTGTTGGTGACGACCCGCCGGCCGACAACCACCGCGTTGCAGGCGAACCGCTGCGCCTCGCCCCGCTCGACGGAGATTAGCTTGGGCACCGCCGCGGCGATCGCTTCTTGGCCGTACCGGTCGAACGCGGCGGGGAACCAGACCGCCTCGTCCGGCGCCAGCGGGCAGAAGCAGGTGTCGAGGTGGTAGTAGCGCGCGTCGACCAGCTCCACGGGCAGCACACGGACCCCCAGCAGGGCGCCGATCGCTTGGTGGAACAGGGCGTCGCTCCGCTGACGGTACCCGGCCAGCAGCGTGTCGCCGCAGAACAGCGCGTCGCCGGCGCCCTCGAAGGCGCCCGCGCTGACCTGAGGGTCGTCGACCACCTCGAACCCGGCGGCCTCGAACCACGCCCGGTCGTGCGGCGTCTCCCCCTGCCGCTGCGTGTGATGGAATCGCGACAGCAGCACGCGATCCTGGTAGATCAGCCCCGCGTTTGCCGTGAACACCAGGTCGGGCAGCCCCTTCACCGGGGCCATCAATTCGATGGTAGCGCCCGAATCAACCAGCAGGTCGTGCAGCCCACGCCACTGAGAATTGGCGAGCGCGTGGTCGGCGTCGACCGCCACGTTCATCCAGGGGTTGATCTCGTACTCGATGCCGAAGTAGTCCGGCGGGCACATCAAGATCCGCGGCGTGGGCATGATTAGTTCCTGATGCGACAAAGTTTGACCACGGATAGCACGGACGAGCGAAGGCCGCAGGCCTCGCGCTGTCCCCCTCCCCGGCAGGGGGAGGGGTTAGGGGAGGGGGTTTGATGCGGGTACACGCTCCGGGTTCTGTCGGACTAAACTCCGACCGACGCGCTATTGCAACGTCAACGCGTGTACCGCTCCAACCCCCTCCCCCGGCCCCTCCCCCTGCCGGGGAGGGGAGTGCTGTTGGCCCCGCTCATCTGTGCTGGTCCGTGCTATCCGTGGTTAAGCGTCCTTCTCCAGCGCGTCCAGCTCCGCCAGCAGCGAACGAAAGAACGGCTCCACGTCGGTCACCAGGCCGACGGTCTGGAAGCTGCCGCGGTCGGAGAGTTTGATCACGGTCGATGGATTGATATCAACGCACACCACCTTCACCCACGCGGGGAGCAGGTTCCCCACCGCGACCGAGTGCAGCGTGGTGGCGACCATCAGGCAGAACGTCACATCGCGCACCGCCGCGCGCATCTGGGCCTGGGCTTCGAGGGCGTCGGTCACTACGTCCGGCAGCGGGCCGTCGTCGCGGATGCTGCCGGCGAGCAGGAACTGGACGTTGTGCTTCACGCAGTCGTGCATGATGCCGGACTTGATCAGGCCCGACTCGACCGCGGCGCGGATGCTCCCGGCGCGGCGCACCCGGTTGATGGCCCGCAGGTGGTGCTCGTGCCCCGCCTCGGCGAGGTGGGCGTCGCTTAAATGCACGCCCAGGCTGGTGCCGAAGAACGATTGCTCGATGTCGTGCGTCGCCAACGCGTTGCCGGCGAACAGCTTGTCGAGGTAGCCGCGGCGGATCAGCTCGCTCACCAGCGGCCCGCTGCCGGTGTGCACGATCGCGGGCCCGCCGACCAGCAGGCTCTTTCCTGTGCCGTTGCGGTTACTGAATAGTTCGCGCGCCACCTGCTGCACGACCACGCGTTTGGGCTTCTCGGTCGAGACCGGGCTGTTCATGAACGCGAACGCGTGGCCGGCGTCGATCCGCTCCAACGGGAAGACGCGCACGCCGGCGTGCCCCACCACGACCTGCTGGCCCACGCGTACGTCGGCCATCGGCACGCACCGCGCCGCGTTGGTGTCTGGATCGACCACGACGCCACAGTCCATCTCTTGATCGGCCACCGGCAGCCACTTGCCGCCGAGCCGCAGCTCGGTCTTCTGGTTGGTGGAGCTATAAAAGCCCTCGGGGAAGACGCCGTCCATGTCGACGGCCACCAGCGTGCAGTCGGCAGCCGAGGTCGGCACGGCGCCGTGGTCGCTCACCTGCGCCAGCACCGCGTCGAGCACCGCCTGCGTCGGCGCCGTCACTTCTAGCAGCGCGTAGCTGGGGTCGTGTCGACCGTTGCCGATAGCGACCTGCTTGATCGTAAACGCGGCGCCTCCGGCCGTGATGGCGTCGAGCACCTTGGGGAGCAGCAGGCTATCGATGATGTGCCCGCGGAGCTCGACTTCTTCGATTGCGTGGGGAGTTGCCATGCCGGCAATTCTACGGGGTTGAACCACGGATAGCACGGATTTCACGGATAGGGCGTTTCCGTATCCGCGAAATCCGTGCTATCCGTGGTCAAGCGTCCGTCTGGAAACGAAACAAGGCGCCGCGGGCAGATGCCCGCGACGCCTGGTGTGTGACGTAGCTCAAAGAAGGGGGTTACTTGCCCTTCTTCGCCTGCGGCTTGCCCTTGGTGGGGGCGGCGGGGGTCTTGGTGGAAGCAGCGGGCTTGGTCGGCTTAGCAGCCATCGTCGTAACTCCAACAACGATTTTCCCGGCAGGGAGGCGGGCCATCAGGCCAACCAGTAGTAGATCCCCTGCACGGTTGGCGGGATGTTAGGGGCGGAGTGGGGAAGGGGTCAAGATCGGTTTTTGGGGAATCTGGAATACGGGGGATTTCGCCGTCCGAACGGCGCAAGTCGGCGGTAGAAACGAAAAGCAACCAAGTCGCCATGGAAGAAGCCCACCCCGACTACCTCACCTCCTGAGACGCTTCACCAAAGTCGCCCCGAAGCAGACCATGACCAACACAGCAAAGCCACTCGGCTCTGGCACCGCCGATCCAGGCGGAACAATGGAAGACCCAGTGCCGTACCCCCACCACTGTGCATACAGGATAAAGTCATTGTTGTCCACATATCCACTGAGATCAAAGTCGCCATCCGAGTAACCGCCCGATACACTGCTTTCCCAATTCACTGCGAACGAATCCAAATCTTCGGCTGTAACCTTGCCGTCAAAGTTCACGTCAAACTGAATCCTCACCCTCTCTGGATCTCCAAGAATACCTGCAAACGCCTGAAGGTCCGCGATGCGTACAAATCCGTCACCGGTTAAGTCGCCGTTCGTTCCCGGATCGTATTGAATTCCATCCATGTAATGTGCCGTTAACACACCTAGATCGAGGTGATTAACGGATCCTGAGTACACCCAGTCGCCGGGAAGCACGGGGGCGCCACTAGGAGGAGTCGGCAGTTCAAAGACATCAATACTGCTATGCATGTCAGCCAGGAACACGTCCAACTGATTCACCACGCCATCACGATTCGCATCACCAGCGGTACCTGGAGCAACGGACTGATTCCAATGATTGCCTAGCTCTGCTACGTCATCCCGATCCACTCGAAAGTCCTTATTGAAGTCGGCCGGAAGAGTCAACGGTCCTTGGTTCAAACTCGCTGCAATAACCTGCAGATCAGAGACGCTAACCATTCCGTCTCCATTGAAATCACCTTCAAAATAAGTATAGACTCCGCCAGTAGGATGCGGCTGTCCGATGTTCGACGCAACAATTTGCAGATCTGACACGGTAACCGAGAAGTCGGCATTCATATCTCCTCTAAGATCAGTGACAAATCTCACTGACTCTCCAGGCTTACTAATAAAGGCTGCTTCCAGGTCTGAAGACATCGCAGAGACGTCTGCATCCATGCCCGCATCCATGCCCGCTTGGGAGTGAATTCCAAGCAACGCGAGCCCAGCTGGCGAGTATGCGAATGTCGCACCCGACGAGTCACCACCGATCGTGACGGCTTCATCGTGTCCGAACTCACCATCCTCAGTCATTGAAAAGGCGATGCCCGGACCCGTGTAATTTCCAGTCCTGGCGCCGACGACGTCGTCAACTCGATTCAAACCTACCCAAGTGTCAAGCAGGTCGCCGAACGTAGCCGTACCAACGAGGACTATCGTTGGGTCAAGGAACTTGTCCCAACTAGCAATATTTCGCTTCATCACCGGGTATCGGCGCACCCATTCTGGTGGAGGCTCGTCATTTGAGCCGAGAACCTGAGCTATGGACACGTCTGTACTGCTGCCAACTGCCCCAACCTCCCGAACAGTTCCCTCCCACCATTCACTGGAAGCAGTGTTGTCACGGTAGAAACGGATTGGGTTCCCCAGAAGATTGCTGCTTCTGTGAGTAGAGGTTAGAAACCAACTCTCCGTTATCATAGTCGCGTGATTACCCTCTGGATTGCCTAGTGGGCCACTACCTGCATACTTGCGACCAACACCCGAAAGGTCCCATGTTGCATAGCTATTGATGTGCGGGCGGAACTGTGAAGGGTTCGCCCCATAGAATGGCGCCGACGAAAAAAGTGAAACGTCATTCCCTATGAACTCTGGATTGCCCAGTAGCCGCTCGTACCGAACTGGATCCTCCTTCTCCGCCGTCGTCAGACTTCCTGGATCGTCTAGGTGATAGTACAGTTGGATCGCCGAAGCGCTGTCAGCCGAAATGGACAGCAGCCAGGGAACAACTAATCCCATATAGAAACCGCGAAAGGGCCCGCCACAACTAGCAGATGTGAGTATCGGAGCAAAGATTGACATCAGATTGTCCCCACTAATTGATGAGATTCCACAGGAAGTTATCACCGAAGAGGGGTGGTGTCAATGAAATTCGGCCACCGCTCAGGTTGATCGATGGAACTGCAATAGAGTGCCTAATAAGCGATGAACTGCTCCCAAACCCGAAACGTCCGGCACCTATGGGCCCCCGCGTTCTCCAGCGTGCCGAACGACGCCGCGTTCGACTCGGCGATCCACGAGTACTCCACCTCCTGGCAGCCCAGCTCGCGGGCCCGCAGGATCAAGGCGTGGATCAGCACTACCCCCAGCCCCGCGCGGTTGTACTCCGGCAGCACATTGGCGGCCATCACGCGGTGCTTCTTGATGCTCCGCTTGCGGGCGAGCAGTTGAAGGAAGCCGAACGGGAACAATCGGCCGCCGATCTTCTTGATGCGTGGGTTGTAGTCGGGCAGAGCCAGCGTGACCCCTACCAACCGGCCCTCGATCTCGATGCCGATCACCAGCTCCGGCACTAGCAGCAGCCGCAGCCCCGCGGCGGCGCGCTGCAGTTCTTTCTGGGTGAGCGGCACAAAGCCCCAGTGGTCTTGAAGCGAGCTGTTGATCACGCCGAGGAACTCGCGCAATTCTTCTGGACGCGGGGTGGCGGACCACGTCCGCAGCTTCAGGCCGTACTGCTTCGTGAGCCGCTGCGTGATTCGCTCGACCCTGCTCGCCATAGTTTCCATCTGCGGCATCGTCATCCGCAGCGCCCACAGGTCGTGCTCCTTCTGGAAGCCGGCGCCCTCGATCAGCCCCGCGTAATACGGCGGGTTGTAGGGGGTCATGAACGTCGGCGGCACGTCGTGCCCTTCAACCAGCGTCCCGAGCGTGTAGTTGATGCTGGGGTTCGCCGGGCCGCGGATTCGGTCGAGGCCGCGCTCGGCCAGCCATCCGCTCGCGGCAGCAAACAACGCCGCGGCAGCCTCGGCGTCGTCTTGGCACTCGAAGAAGCCGAAGAAGCCCGTGCGGTCTTGGTGCTGGGCGTTGTGCTCGCGGTTGTGGATCGCGGCGATCCGGCCGACCGCCTCGTCGCCCCGCACCGCGAGGAAGCACTGCGCGTCGTTCACTGCGTGGAAGGGGTGCTTCTTGAAGCCCACCAGCGCCTTTTCCTCGGCCGCCAGCGCGGGGGCCCACAACGGGTCGCCTTGATAGATACGCGCCGGCAGGCCGAGGAACCGCTTCCGATCACGCCGCGACCGAGCTGGCAGTATCTGCAAGGCATTCACGGCTGTCCTGTTGGGTTCGCGACGGGTTGAGCTTGGCGTGCAGCTTGCGGAACGCGGCCATCAGCCGGTCGATCTGGCTGTCGGCGTGGGTGGCCGACAGGCTGATCCGCACCATGGCGCCGCGTGACTGCGGGATGACCGGGAATCCGACCGTAAGGATGTGCACCCCCTCGTCGTAGAAGAACTGCGACACCTCGGGGATGTTCTCAAACTCGCCCACCTTGACCATCACCAGCGGGAACGGGTGGTCTTCGCCGATCACCTCGAAGCCGATCTCTTGCACCTCGGTCTTCACGCGGCCGATCAGCTCGTGCAGCCGTGTGAGCCGGGCGCCCTTCTCGCGCTCGAGGATCTCCATCGCGGTCAGCGCGCTGGCCAGGTACGGCGGGGGCAACTGCCCGCTGAACGTGTAGGTGTACGAGTTGTAGCGGAAGTAGTCGCGGGCGGCCTGCGGCACGGCGACGAAGCCGCCGAGGCTCGCCAGGCCTTTCTCCAACGAGGCGACGTAGATCGTGTTGTCGTAGTTGCTGCCGTAGTGGCTGACGATGCCGCGTCCCTCGGGGCCGACCACGCCGAAGCCGTGGGCGTCGTCGATGTACAGCATCGCGTCGTACTTCTTGGCGATCGCCTCGTAGCGCGGCAGGTTCAGGTAGGTGCCCGCCATGCTGTAGACGCCGTCCAGCGCGATCATGGCGTGGCTGTGCTGGCCGCGCTGGGCTTCGAGGATTTGCTCGAGCTGCGTGAAGTCGTCGTGGATGAACGACCCCAGCGTGGCGCCGGCGCCCTTGGCCTCGATGGCGGCCCGCTGCACGCTGTTATGCACCTCTTGGTCGGTCAGCAGCAGCGACCGCTTCCGCATCAGCAGCGGGATCACCCCGTGGTTGGCCAGCGTGACGGTCGGGTAGACGATCACGCTCTCGACGCCGATCTTCTCGGCGATCTTGCTCTCGAGTTTCTCGTACAGCCCCACCTCCGCCGCGGCCCGCGAGCTGCCGGCCAGCGTGCCCCAGGTCGCCAGCGCCTGTTGGGCCGAGGCGATCATCTCTGGGTGCTGCTCGAGCCCCAGGTAGTTGATGGCGTTAAAGTTGAGCATCCGCCGGCCGCGGATCACGCACTCGTGCCGCCCGAGCGATTCGAGCTGGCAGTAGGAGTTGGGGAGCTGATCGAGGATCGCCGCGAGGTGCTTGACGACGCGGCCGCTGGAGCGTTCCTCGAGCAAGCGCGCAAGGGGGGTGCTAGAAGCCATCACAGGACCTTGGGGGTAGAAGTGCTAGGCGGCGAGCGCCGTGGACGTCGGACTCGGTCACACGGAGCGTTCGGCCAGCTCCCCAAGTCGCTGTAGCACAAACGCGCCACTGCCAGACCTGTTACAGGCTAGCCGGAGCAAGCCCCCGCAGCCAGCGGTTTTCCGCAGAAACCTCGCGGCTCTCTCGCCGAGCAAAGGCGATGTCTCGGCCACCCCTCCCCCGCCCTACGCCGGCGATACGCCCGGCTTGCCCGACTCGACGGCGTACGAAGCCCGCTTCGTCACATTGCCGCCGGGGCGCTGCACGTCGTCTACCACCATGTAGTCGCTCACCCAAGCGTCGGGGGTGACCGTGCAGCGGACGTAGCCCCGTTCGCGGTTGTAGTAGCGGACGCAGGGGTTGGCGGAGAGCGTCGCGTCGTGGTCGTCCGCTCGGTCGACGCCGTTGCCGCCGGAAGTGATCGAGGTGCCGACGAACTCACTGGCCACGATGGGCGTTTCGGGCTTGAGGTCGTCGACGCGGAGCTCGTTGGCCCAGTTGCAGTGGATGTCGCCGGTCAGCACCACGGGGTTGGGGACGCGGCGGTCTTGCAGGAACCGCATCAGAGCGGCGCGCTCCGCGGCGTAGCCGGGCCATTGGTCCATCGAGTACATCGGCACGCCGTCCTTCTCGAAGCGGGCGACCGTGCCCATCATTACCTGCTGGGCCAGCACGTTCCAGTTTGCGGACGAATCGATCAACCGCCGCTCCAGCCAACGCCGTTGGTCGGCCCCCAGCATGGTGTTGCTGGGGTTCAGGGCGTCGGCGTTCAGCGGCGTCTTGCCGTCGTCGTTCGGCTGGTCGCTGCGGTGCTGCCGAGTGTCGAGCGTCAGGAACCTCGCCAGCCGACCAAAATCGGCGCCGCGGTAGAGCCGCATGTTGGGGCCGCTGGGCATTGAACGCTTCCGCAGCGGCATCATCTCGTAGTAGGCCTGGTAGGCGTTGGCGCGGCGGAGGAGGAAGTCGACCGGGTCGACGCGCTTCTCTTCCGAGGTGCCGTCGGCGTAGTTGTTGTCGACTTCGTGGTCGTCCCAGGTCACGATCCACGGGCACTGGGCGTGCATGCCGTGCAGCAACGGGTCGCTGCGGTAGAGGGAGTGACGCACCCGATAGTCCCCCAGCGACTCGATCTCTCCCCCTACGTGCTTGCGCACGTTGGGGTCCTTCTCCCCCTTCCGCAGCTTGTAGGGGCCCTTCTCGTAGATGTAGTCCCCCAAGTGAACCACCAGGTCGAGGTCGTCGCCCGCCATCCCTTCGTAGGCGGTGTAGTAGCCGTGCTCGTAGTGCTGGCACGAGGCGAACGCAAACGCCAGCTTGGCGGGCATCACGTCTGGCGCCGGGAACGTGCGGGTCCGCCCCACAGGGCTTTGGGCGTCCCCCGCGCGGAAGCGGTACCAATACCAGCGGTCGGGCTTGAGACCATCGACTTCCACATGCACGGCGTGGCCCAACTGCGGCGTCGCGGTCGCGGTCCCTTTGCGGACGACGTGATTGAGCGCGTCGTCCTCGGCTACTTCCCACGGCACCTCGACCGGCGTGGTGGGCATGCCCCCGTTTGGGTCGAGGGGCGCCGGCGCCAGGCGGGTCCACAACACCATCCCGTCGCTCGTAGGGTCGCCCGACGCGACCCCCAGCGTAAACGGATCACTGGCGAAGGCCGGCCGCGTTTCTGCCCAACTCGTGCGGCCTAACAGCGGCAGCGAGCCAAGCGCCGCACTGTACGCCAGCATGGCGCGGCGGCTGACGCCCCCTTCGGATTGAACGGCCGTTCGGAGCGATTCGTAGTCGAGCATGGTGGTCTGGTATCTGGCAGGTTCGAGGAACGAAGTCCGCTCATTCGACGGCGATCGTGCCGGTACCCGGAGTTTACCTGGCAAACGTGAAGGCCGAATGAAGTGGACCACGGCTGCGCACCGGAAAAACGCTCCCCCGTCGGAAAACTGACGTTTCGCCGATCGCTACAGTTCCCCAGGCCCTTTCTCCCACAGCGGAAAAGCCGCGGCGGACACACTTCCCAACCCGGCGGGCTTCGGCATAGACTACTGGGTCAAGTTTCCCCCCACTCTGGCTACCGCGCCCGCCCCGAGGGTCCTCCGCCGATGCTGGCAAGCTATTTGAGCAAGGCTGTTTTTAAGCTCTGCCATTCGAATCACCTCGTCTACAACACCTGCTGGGAAGACCCGCGGTTAGACCGCGTGGCGCTGGACCTGGGGCCGGGCGACCGGCTGCTGGTGATCACCTCCGCGGGTTGCAACGCGCTGGATTACGCGCTGGACGAGCCGGAGCGGGTCGACACGGTCGACATCAACCCGCGCCAGAACGCGCTCTTGGAGCTGAAGCTGGCCGGCATCCGCGGGCTGGAGTTCGACCAGTTCTTCGAGCTGTTCGGCCGCGGCCGCACCGACCACTGGCAAGACTACTACCACGGCTCGCTGCGCGAGCAGCTATCGCCCAGCGCCCGCAAGTACTGGGACAAGCACGGCAAGTTCTTCACCGGCGTGGGTCGGCGCCCCAGCTTCTACTTCCGCGGCTCGAGCGGCGCGTTCGCTTGGAGCATGAACGCCTACATCAACCGCATCGCGCGGATCCGCCCACAGGTGGAGAAGATGCTGCAGGCGACCAGCGTCGAAGAGCAGCAAGACGCCTACGCCCAGGTAAAGCCCAAGTTCTGGGGCCCGCTGGTCAAGTGGACCATGCGGCGTGACAGCACGCTGAGCCTGCTGGGGGTGCCACGCGCCCAGCGTCGGCAGCTCGAGCGTTACTACCCGGGCGGGATCGCCCAGTTTGTCGAAGACCGCCTCGACACGGTGTTCGGGTCGCTGCCGCTGCAGGACAACTACTTCTGGCGTGTCTACCTGACCGGCGAGTACAGCGAGGAATGCTGCCCCAGCTACCTGCGGCAGGACAACTTCGACCGGCTCAAGGGTGGTCTGGTGGACCGGGTCAAGCCGCACCACGCGTCGATCCTCAGCTTCCTGCTGGAAACCGAGCGCAAGTACTCCCACTACGTGCTGCTGGACCACATGGACTGGCTGGCCGAGCACCGCAAGGAGGTGCTGGCCAAGCAGTGGCAGGCGATTATCGACCGCGCAGACGACGGCGCCCGCGTGCTGTGGCGCAGCGCCGCGGTGAAGTGCGAGTTTGTCGACCCGGTGCTGGTGAAGGTGGACGGCAAGCAACGGCCGCTTTCTGACTTCTTGGAATACGACCGCGGGCTGGCGGACGAGCTGCACGCCAAGGACCGTGTGAACACCTACGGCAGCTTCTCCATCGCCAACCTGCGGCTTTCGCCCCCGTACGCCGTTAACTCAACCACCCACCGCGATGAGCGCACTGGCGCAACTCAAGACGCTGTATCATCTGACGCTCTCGCCCATTCGGGGTGAGACGCACCAAGAGCGGCTCGACAGCTTCTACGGCGGCCAGGCGGACGACTACGACGCGTTCCGCAAGCGGATGCTGCACGGCCGCGAAGCGTTGTTCGCCAAGGTCGACCCGCCCGAGGGGGGCGTGTGGCTGGACCTGGGCTCGGGGACCGGCAGCAACGCAGAGCTGATGGCGGACCGCCTGCCGAAGCTGGGGGGCGCCAAACTGGTCGACCTGTCCACCAAGCTGCTGGCCGTGGCGAACAAGCGGATCGAGGGGCACGGCTGGACCAATGTGGAGGCCGTGTGCTCGGACGTCACCAACCTCGACCAGCCCGACAACTCGGTCGACCTGGTGACGTTCACCTACTCGCTGACGATGATCCCCGACTGGTTCGGCGCCGTGAACGAGGCGTACCGCGTGCTGAAGCCTGGCGGGACGATCGGCGTGGCCGACTTCTTCATCGCCCGCAAGTACCCGCACGAGGGGCACAAGGAGCACTCGTTCTTCACGCGCAGCTTCTGGCCGGTGTGGTTCTCGATGGACAACGTCTACCCGAGCGCCGACCACCTGCCGTACCTGGCGAACAAGTTCCAGCCGAAAGACGTCGAGCAACACTACGGCAAGCTGCCGTGGATCCCCGTGGTGCGGGCGCCGTACTACACGTACGTGGGGACGAAGGCAGGATAGCGATCAGCTGTCAGCGATCAGCGTTCAGCTAAGGGTGGCTGGGGTCGGAGGCGTCAGCCGCAGCCCCCAGCGGCAGCTCGAACCGCTTCTGCCAACTCAATGGCGACCGCCTGGGGGCTACGCTACGCTACGACCCCAGGCACCCTGCTTCAATGCGTCTGCACTCCCATGGCCACCCTCTTCTACAGCGTGATGGGCGAGGGGCGTGGGCACGCGTCGCGGGCGCGGTCCATGGTGGAGCGGCTGCGAGACCGGCACCGGATTGTGCTGTACACCTCGTTCGACGCGCTCGATTTTCTGCGGGACGCCTACGCGGATGATCCCGAGGTCGAGGTCCGCGAGACCAGCGGCCTGAAGTTCCACTACACCGCCGACCGGCTCGACCTGATCAAGACCATCCGCCACGGGCTGGCGATGTGGTGGAACCTGCGGGGGGTGGTGAGCGAGCGCGAGGTCGAAGTGCGGCGTGACCGGCCCGACCTGGTGGTGTGCGACTTCGAGCCGACCGTGGCCCGCGCGGCCCACCGCTGCGGCGTGCCGGTGATGAGCCTCGACCACCAGCACTTCATGACCACCTACGACCTATCGGGCCTACCGCGCGGCTTGCAGTGGTGGGCGTGGGCGATGGGGTGGAGCGTGTGGCTGTTCGGCATCGGGCAGCAGAAGACCGTCGTCAGCGCGTTCTACCGCCCTCCCCTGCGGCGTGACTACAAGCACGTGACGCAGGTCGGCCCGCTGCTGAGGCCGGCGGTGCGGGCGCGGCAGCCGAGCGTGGGCGATCACGTGCTCAGCTACCTGCGGAAGAGCACCCCGCCGCGCGTGCTGGAGGTGCTGGAGGGGTCGCCGCTACCGGTCCGCGTGTACGGGCTCGGCGAACGCCCGCCGCGGGGGGCGATCACGTTCCACGCGATCAACGAGCAAACGTTTCTGGACGACCTAGCGACCGCCAACTGCATCGTCGCGGCCGCGGGCAACCAGTTGATGGGGGAGTCGCTCTACTTCGGCAAGCCGATCTTGGCGCTGCCGGAGCAGAAGCACCACGAGCAGATGATCAACGCGTACTTTGTCCAGCAGTTGGGCGGGGGCGTAGCCAGCACGCTGGAGGGGGTCACCGCCGCGGTGTTCCAACAGTTTCTGGACGATCGCGAAAAGTACCGCGGTCAACTCGCGGCCAGCAGCGTGCGGTTCGACGGAACCGACGAAGCAGCCGCGGCGATCGAGGCGATGCTCAAACAAACCTCCCCTGCAAGCAGCGCCCGATAGCCGCCTAGTTTCTTGACGCTTCTGCTAGCTCGGAGAGGGTGACGAGCTTGATCCCCTGCGCTTCGATCTGCGGTATCGCCGCCGCGAGCGCCGTCGCCGTACGCTCGCCCCGCGCGCCGCAGTCGTGCAGCACCACAATGGCGCCGGGTTGGACGCGCCCCAACAGGTACGCCGCCACAAAGCGTGGCGAGTGGATGTAGGGGTCCATCGGGAACGCCGAACCCAAGGCGATTTGGCAGTCAAGCCGCTTGGCGACGCGTTTCACGTCGTCGTTCACAAACCCGCCGCCTGGGCGGAGCCAGCGCACGGGGCCGAACCTTCGCAGGATGGCGTCTGCATCGTTAAGCTGCCGCGCGAGCTCGTCGGGCGTCAGCGTGACGGCCGGCACATCCCTTATCTGATGGTTGCCGAGCTCGTGCCCTTCGCGGACGATCTGCTCGACCAGCTCGGGGTGCGCCTCGGCCGACTCGGCCAGCACGAAGAACGTCGCACGGGCGCCGGTGGTGCGGAGCACCTCCAAGATCAAGGGTGTGGTGGCGGGGTCAACGCCGTCGTCGATCGTGAGCGCCGCGAGCGGCTCCGCGGTCGGCAAGAAGAACACGGGCCCGCCGGGTTCTTCGAAGCAGCGGATGGCCCACTTTGGCGGGAAGGTCAGCAACAGCGACGCCCCAACGAACAACAGCAGCAGAGAAAGCAGCAGCCGCTTCGGCCCGAAGCTCCAAGAGAGCAATGCGAGCGCTACCCCCATCAGCATCACAACCACGGCCGCGGCGCCGAACGCGCCTACGCCGCCGAGGCCGTAACCCAGCAGCACGTGGGGGGCACATCCGAGGACGGCCAGGCCGATAGCGATCAGGACGCAGACAACAATCAGCAACGCCCAGCGGAAGCAGGCGGTCGCGAGGTTGCGGAGGATGACGCGGGCGCCGGTTGGTTTGCTCACGCAGTGGTTATAGGCCGACGCCGCGAAGGGGCGTAGCCCTTGGGCTCCGCTCTGATCCGAATCGCTACTCGGCTCTCGGTTCTACACCCAGCAGCTTGCGTACGAAGAAGTCCATTGTCTTACGCTGCGTGTAGGGGCCGCCGGCGCCGTGGCCTTTGCCGGGGACCAGCAGGAACTCGAAGTCCTTGTCCGCCTCGATCAACGCGTTCACCACTTGCAGCGTCGATTCGGGGGGGACGTTGTCGTCCATCTCGCCGACGATCAGCAGCAGGTCACCCTCGATCTTGCCGGCGTGGGTGACGTTCGACTGCTCGGCGTAGTGCGGGCCGACCGGCCAGCCCATCCACAGCTCGTTCCACCAGATCTTGTCCATCCGGTTGTCGTGGCAGCCGCAGTTGGAGACGGCCGCCTTGTAGAAATCGCCGTGCCGCCACAGCGCCGCCATGGCGGTCTGCCCCCCGGCGCTGGTGCCGCGGATGCCGACGCGGGTGAGGTCCATCTCGGGGTGGTTCTGAGCGGCGGCCTTCATCCAGGCGATGCGGTCCGGGAAGCCGCCGTCGGCCAGGTTGCGCCAGCACGCGTCGTGGAACGCCTTGCTGCGGTGCGACGTCCCCATGCCGTCTACTTGAACGACGATGAACCCTAGCTCCGCAAACTCCTGCGAGCGGTGCAGCGGCGCGAACCCCTTCGGCACAAACGCCGAGTGCGGCCCGGCGTAGTGTTCTTCGATCACCGGGTACTTCTTGGCGGGGTCGAAATGGGTCGGACGGCAGATGATGCCGTAGATGTCCGTCTTGCCGTCGCGGCCCTTGGCGACGAAGCGTTCGGGCGCCCGCCAGAGCTCGGCCTGCAAGGCCGACAGGTCGCCGCGTTCCAGCTCGCACACCAGCGAGCCGTCTTCGGCGCTGCGCAGCTCGGTCACCGGCGCCATGTCGACGCGGGAGTACGTGTCGATCAGCCACCGCCGGTCGGGAGAGAACTTCACGGCGTGCGTGCCATCCCCCTCGGTGAGGCGCGTGAGGTTCTTGCCGTCGAAGTCGACCCGGCAGTAGTGCACGTAGTACGGGTCTTGATGGGCGTACACGCCGCCGGCGTGCAGCCACACCTGGCGCCGCTCGGGGTCGACCCAGTCAACGCCCCGCACCGCATACGGCCCGCGGGTCACCTGGTTTTTTACTTCGCCCGTGCCGGCGTCGATCAAGTAGAGGTGGTTCCAGCCGTCACGCTCGCTCATCCAGAGGATCTCGTTTGTGTCGTCTAGGTAGCAGCAGAAGAACTTGCCGGCGTAGTCGACGAACGTCGGCGAGGATTCTTCGATGACCGCCCGCGCCTCGCCGCTGGGGGCGTCGACCCGCACGATCCTCAAGGTCTGGTGGCCGCGCTGGTTGTAGAAGAACGTGAAGCCAGAGCTGTCCGCCGCCCAGCGGAGCGTCTTGATGTCCCACGGGTTCTCAAACAGCGCGGCGTCCTTGATGGGCAGCTCTCTTGCCTCTTCCACGCAGAACAAGCGGGGCCGCGGCTGCCGGATCGCGTCGCCCGGCTTGAGGTACGCGAGCGTCTTGATCTTGGGCTGCACCTGGTCCTTGGGAGACGACTCGACCAGCGTCACCCGGCGGTCGCCTCCGGCCTTGGTCTGCAGCGCGACAAAGTACTTCGAGTCGGGCGACCAGTAGACGCGGTCGCTCAGCGCGTTGTCCTCGGCGCCGTCGGTAGTGAGCAGCGTCTCCGCGTCGCCGCGCTTGAGCACGAGCTGCCGATCGCGCAGGGCGACGCTCACCTGCTTGTCGGGCGAACGCGACTGGGGTCGATCGCCGAAGCGTGGGCGATCGGGGCTGGGCGCCTTGGGCCCTTCGTCGAGCCTCTCGTCGGGCTTCTCGCCGTTGTTGAGCGGGAGCTCGTCGCGCGTCGCGGCAGTCTCGCGGGTCCCCTGCTCGGCGTCGACCAGCACAAACTCATCCGTGTCCCCCGGCAGCTCGTTCTTGTACCAGAACCGCGTCGGCGAAACCCAGTGCGGCTCTACCCGGTCGCGCACTACTTTGTTGCGGAACCGCTCGCCGAGCGCGTTGGCGCGCTGGTAGTCGGCCCGGGTCCCTTGGGCCAACAAGGCCGGCGAAAGACCCATGAAGATCAACAAGCCAACAAGCGGCGCAGAGCGGAACGGCGTCATGGCATCTTGGGGGGGGGGGCGGGGTGGTTCCACGATCTTAACCACCAAGGCCACGAAGAAGCACGACGGAAGATTAGAAAACCGCCAAGACGCCAAGAGCGCCAAGACGGAAAGAAAAGGTCAGAAGGAATCGGACAGGATCGACAGGATGGAAGACCAACTCTTTCTGTGCCTGTTTATTTTTCTCTCCTTGGCGCGTCTTGGCGCTCTTGGCGTCTTGGCGGTTCCCCCCATCAGTACCCCGGTCCCAGCAGGTCGATCGGCCCGGCGGGCCAGTCGCCGCCCCAGGGGTACCGCATCACCACTTCGTCCCAGAAGGGGCACGCGCCCGGGTCGGTCGCCAGCGAGTTGGTTATCGGCTGCTCGACGAGCCGCGCGCCCAGCCGCTCGTAGAAGGGCCGCACCGCGCACGTGGTCTGGAACAGCGAGAAGGCCAGCACGCCCGAGTCGACCGGCGCGAACGCGGCGTGCACCACCATCGGGCCGATCCCCATGCCGCGTCGATCGGGGTCGGTGCAGACCTTGCTGAGGGCCAGCACGTCGAGTTTCCCCGCGGCCGTGGCGATGGTCCGCTGCTCGGTCATCGCGTGCCCCACCACTTGGTCGCCGTCGTACACCACGCACGACTGCGGCGGCAGGAGCGCCCGCGGGTCCCCTCCCCTGCCGGCGTCAAGCAGTTGCCTGGCGCGGAACTGCGCGTCCTTCTCGGGCTTCACCCACACACGCGCCAGCAGCGCGCCGATTTGCGCAGCCTGGGCCTGGGTGATCGAGGCCAGCGGGATGGTAACGATAGTGAGGCTCAATGGGTCACTCGCCTTGGGTGAACACTGACCTAACGACGGTTGCCCACGAGAAGGCACAAAGAAGCACTAAGAAACGGACAGCAGATGCCCAAGCCCCTATGACCAGCGGGCGTAGGTTGATCGCCGCATCGCTGCTGGTCATTCTAGTTTTTTGTGCTTTTTTGTGCCTCTTGGTGGCAATGCCGTAGCTCTAGTGTAGCCCGCTGCTAGGGGGTGCGATTGAGCACCGAGGCGGTGAAGTTGCCGGCGGCCGTGTCGGGGTCCCAGGTCCAGGCGTTTCCGAACCGGCGTTGGTAGTCTCGCCACAGGTCGAACCAGTAGGCGAGGAACTGGTAGGGGTGGTAGCGGTCGTAGTGGGCCCGGATCTGGGCGTCGAGCGCCGCCGCATCGGCCGGACGCTCTACCCCCTGCTGCAGGCAGTAGTGGCGGTAGGTCTCGGTGTCGATCGGCACGTGGTCGAAGCGGCCCAAAAGCTGCAGCATGTTCGCCGCGGCGTAGGGGCCAAAGCCGTGGATCGCCAGCAGCGCCTCTCGGAGCTGGCCGGTCGAGTGTTGGGGCGACTCGAACCAGCCCGGTTCGATCGACCCCTCTTCGAACCGCTGGGCGAGCTGGATGATCCGCTCGGCCCGGTAGCCGACCTTGGCCTCGGCCTTCAACCGCTCGGGGGCGACACGCGCAAGCTGCGCCGGCGACGGGAAGGCGCCGGCGCCGAAGCGCTCCGCCAGCAGGCGGTTCATGACGATCGTGTTCCGCCACGTCACGTTGCAGCCGGTGATGGTCTTTACCATGTCCTCAAACAACGAGGCCGAGCGGAACAGCCGCCCGAAGCCACGGCGCCGGGCCTTCGGGTGCAGGCGGCGCCAGGCCGACAGGTCGTCGTCTAGCCGGAGCATCCGCCGCAGCGCCTGCTTGACGTGGCCTGCTTGGGCGCGGTCGAGCCTCGTCGCGCATTCGATCCGCAGCGGAGCGCCCGCCCCCTTGGGCTGCGTGACCCGTAGCAGGGTCGGGCCGGCGCCCTCGGGCGCGGCGGTGTGCTCCAGCGCCTGCTCGGCCGGCCGCCAGCGGTTGGGGGCCAGCAGGAAGTAGCCGTACGAGCAAACCGCCCGGTTGAACGCGAACCCCTCGGGGGTAGCCAGCGACAATCGACTCGACACCTTGATTCTCCCGCCCTTGGCCCGGGCCGTTGCGACCCGGTACAGTGTCGCGGAACCCCCCGTCGAAATCGAGACGGCCCCATCGAGCCGACGCACGCGATGAATCAGCCCCCGACGCGACCCAGCGCAACCGAAGCAACCGACGCCCTCCGGGCCGCCGGCGCGGACTTCCACCACCGCGGCTGGTCGCTGGGCACCAGCAGCAACTACAGCGCGGTGCTGGGGCGCGACCCGCTGGACCTGCTGGTGACGGTGAGCGGCAAGCACAAGGGGCGGCTGAGTGCGGACGACTTTGTGCACGTCGGCGCCGACGGCAAGCCCGCTGCCGGCGACAACAAGAAGTCGTCTGCCGAGACCATGCTGCACGTCGTGCTGGCAGAAGCGGCGGGCGCCGGCGCCGTGTTGCACACCCACTCCGTGTGGGGGACGCTGCTATCGGACCGCTACGGCGACGCCGGCGGCTGGGCGATCGAGGGGTACGAGATGCTCAAGGGGCTCGACGGGATCACGACCCACCAGTCGGCCAAGTACATCGAGGTATTCCCAAACACCCAGGACATTCCCACCCTCGCTCAGCAGGTCCGCGGCCGGCTAGAAGACGACGCCGACCCGCTCCGCCACGGTTTCCTGATCCGCAAGCACGGCCTGTACGCCTGGGGAGAAGACATCGACGCCGCCCGCCGGCACATCGAGGTGCTGGAGTTCCTGTTCGAATGCGAGGGCCGGCGCCTCGCCTGGGGCGGTGAATCAGTTAGACTTTAACCACTGAGTCACAGAGAACACGGAGACGGACGGAGAAAGTAGATGCTCTCGCGGAGACGCAGAGGACGGATGGCGTATTTTGTTTCTCTGCGTCTGTGGGCGACTCTGCGAGAGAATACTGCGGGTTTCTTTCTCAGTCGTTCTCAGTGTTCTCAGTGACTCTGTGGTTAACCGTCCGTCCTTCATCCGAACGAGTTTATGATGGCCACGATTACCATCCCCGCCGAAGACCGCCGCATTACCGATCGCGACGAGATTGCCCGGCATCTGGCGCCGGTGGGCATCTGGCACGAGTGCTGGCCGGTCGAGGGGCGCATCGGGGCCGAGGCCACTAACGACGACATCTTGGCCGCCTACGCGCCGGAGATCGAGCGCCTCAAAGAGCGGGGCGCCTTTGTTACGGCAGACGTGATCAACGTCTCTCCCGACACGCCGAACCTGGACGCGATGCTGGCCAAGTTCGACAAGGAGCACACGCACAGCGAAGACGAGGTGCGGTTCACGGTCGCCGGCCGCGGCGTGTTCTGGATCAACCCGGTCGAGGGCCCCGTGTTCTCGATCGAGGTCGAGGCGGGGGACCTGATCAACGTGCCGGCCGGCACGCGGCACTGGTTTCATCTGTGCACCAACCGGTCGATCCGCTGCATCCGGTTGTTCGAAGACGCCAGCGGCTGGACCCCCGAGTACGCCCAGGACGGGGTCGACGGCGCCTACGCACCGGTCTGCTGGGGCCCCGAGTACGTGGCCTCCGACCGCGTCGACACCCCCGCGATCAAGCTGTAGCAACCTGGGCCAGCAGCCGCCGACCTACGGTCGGCGCGTAGCGAAAAGCCCCTCGGCGCGTATCGGACTAGATGCGTTTTTGGAAAGCGCCGACCGTAGGTCGGCAGCGATTGGCTGCTAGACGACCCGCGACTGCGCGAAGGACCTTGCTTTTATGATCACGAAGATCACCGGAACCGTCATCGGGGTAACGGGAGACGTGCTCACGCTGGGCGTCGGGCCCTACGAACGCGCGGTAATGATCCCCGAGTTCGCCCGCCGGCAGTTGCAAAGCCGCGTCGGCGACGACGCCAGCCTGTTCACCATCGAGTACTTCGAGGGCAACGCGGCCGGCGGCCGGATCACCCCCCGGATGGTCGGCTTCCTACACGGGGTCGAACGCGAGTTCTTCGAGATGTTCTGCGAGGTCGACGGCGTCGGCGTCAAGAAGGCCCTGCGGGCGATGGTGCGCCCCGTGGCCGAGCTGGCGACGCTGATCGAACAGCAGGACGTGAAGGGCCTGTCGGCGCTGCCCGGCATCGGCCCCGCCACGGCCGAGCGGATCATCGCCAAGCTCCGCCGGCGGGCGCCCAAGTTCGCCCTGCTGGTGGGACGCGGGCTGGATTCGGGGGGCGCGCCCGGCAGCGACAGCGCACGCGACCTTGCCGGCGAGGCGTTCGACGTGCTGCGTTCGTTGGGCCACAGCGAGCCCGAGGCGCGTCGGCTGGTGGAGTCGGCACTGGCCAAGAAGAAGTCCTACAAAGACATCGAGGCGCTGTTGCATGCCGTCTACGAGCAACAACAATCCTGATCGGCCCCGGTGGGCGTGGTGGGTGCGCTGGCCGGCGGGCGTGCTGCGGCGCGTGCTGATCGTTTACCTGTTGGTAGTGCTGGGCATGACTTTCATCGAACGCTGGCTCGTCTACCCCGCCCCCGCCGCTGCCGAGGGGGACTGGCAGCTCGCCCCCGAGGAGGCGATCTCCGACGCGTGGTTCGACAGCGCCGACGGCACCCGGCTGCACGGCTGGTACTTCTCCCACCAGAACCCCAAGCGCGTGGCGCTCTACTTCCACGGCAACGGCGAGCAGGTGGCCGACAACCGCGAGCTGATGGAGCTGCTGCGCGACGAGCTGGACGCAGCGGTGCTGGTGTTCGATTACCGCGGCTACGGGCTCTCGGGGGGCAAGCCCAACGAAGCCGGCGTGATCGCCGACGGCCTGGCCGCGCACCGCTGGCTGGCCGAGCAGACCGGCAGGCGGACCGACGAGGTGATCCTCATCGGCAGATCGATTGGCGGCGGCGTGGCCGTCGCGGCGGCGGCCGAGCAGGGCGCCGCCGCGCTGGTGCTGCAGAGCACGTTCACGCGCCTGACCGACGCCGCCGCCATCCACTACCCGTGGCTCCCCGTCCGGCTGCTGATGAAGAACCGCTACGACTCGCTCGGCAGGATCGCCCGCTACCGGGGGCCCGTGATGATCAGCCACGGCACGGCCGACGGCGTGGTGCCCTTCGAACACTCGCGGCGCTTGTTCGAGGCGGCCCCGACCGACAAGAAGCAGTTTTTTGAGATGACCGACACCGGCCACAACGACCCACAGCCCCCCGACTACTACCGAGCGCTCGTAGATTTCCTGCGTCAGTCGGGGGTGTGATTCGCTCCTTTTCCCGGCCGGCGAAGGTTTGCTGGCCCCCCCAGGCGCCCCGTCGGGAAGGTGATTCTGCGGGATTGTACGTTTTTTCTGCGCCTTGTGTGTTTGGTTCTCTCGGCCGGCCGCGGTATAGTTTCCAACAGCCCCACCGCTACCCTTCCCGCTGCCTCCTCGCCCGCAGTCCTATGCCCGCATGCCGAGTACTCCTGGCGGCAATGCTCTTAGGCAGCGCCTGCGCAGCGGCCGACGAGGCGCCGCGGCCCGAGCCGACGTTCTCCGGCGACGTGACCCCGTTCCTCACACGGTTCTGCGCAGACTGCCACACCGGCGCCGAGTCGGAGGCCGGGGTGGACCTGGCGTCGGTGGAGACGCTGGCCCAAGCCCAGAGCGACCCCTCGCGTTGGCGCCAGGTGAAGGGGTTGATCGAGCTGGGCGCGATGCCGCCGTCCGACCACTACGACCTGCCGACCGACGACGAGCGCAAGGCCATGGTGGGCGCCATCGAGTGGCTGATGGAGCGGGTTGATTGCGACGCGATGGACAGCCCCGGCTGGGTGACGATCCGGCGGCTCAACGCCTACGAGTACAACAACACGGTCCGCGACCTGCTGGGCATCGACTTCTCGCCGTCGGAGGTGGTGGGCTTCCCGATGGACGACGTCGGCAACGGCTTCGACAACCAGGGGGACGTCCTCTCCCTCTCCCCCCTGCTGCTAGAGAAGTACCTCAAGGCCGCCGAGGTGGTCTCCCGCCGCGTGGTGTCGCTCGACCCCGAGGGGCTGCGTGAGCAGCGCGTCGACGGGCAGACGCTGTTTGTCGGCGAGTCGTTCGGCGCCCGGGTTCGGCTGGCGCCCGGCAAGTACCGCTTCCGCGCGTCGATGCGCTACGGCGCCGACCAGCAGCATGAAGTGCCGGCCGAGGTGACGCTCGACGGCAGACCCATCGGCACGCTCAACGCGGGCGGCAAGCGGCAGACCCTGGAGCTCGACTTCGAGTCGACCGCGGTCGACGGGCCCGCGGACGGCCAGATCGAGATCAAGTTTGTAGACGACCCCGCCGGCGCCCGACGCCACGACTACAAGCGCCGGCTGGAGGTCGATTGGCTAGAAGTGGTCGGGCCCGCCGAGGGCGCGGCGCCCCTGCCCGGGCCGCACCACCGCTTTGTGATCGCCACCCCCAAGGGCGAAAAAGAAGAAGACACCCGGAACGCCGCCGAGGCGGTGTTCGCGGCGTTCGCGCCGCTGGCGTACCGCCGGCCGGCGACGCCGACGGAGGTATCTCGGCTGGCCGACATCGTGGTGCGGTCGACACTGCAAGGCGCCTCGTACGAAGAAGCGCTGCGCGTGGGGCTGCAAGCGGCGTTGGTCTCTCCGTACTTCTTGTTCCGCGTTGAAGACCGGCCCGACGGCAGCGGCAACAACCCCCGGCTGATCACCGACTACCAGCTCGCCAGCCGGCTGTCGTACTTCCTATGGGCGAGCACGCCCGACGCGCCGCTGTACGACCTGGCCAGGCAGAGCACGCTGCACCTCCCCAGCCGGCTGCGGGGCGAGGTCCGCCGGATGCTGGCCGACCCGCGGTCAGACGCCCTGGTGGAGAGCTTCTTCAAGCAGTGGCTCGGGCTGCGGAACCTGGCGACGATCGACCGCGACGCGGACCACTTCCCCGCCTGGAGCGGCCGCCTACGCACCGCGATGCTGCGCGAGACGCAGGAGCTGTGCCGAGAGATCATCCGCGAAGACCGCAGCCTGCTAGAGCTGCTGGACGCCGACTACACCTACGTGAACCCACGGCTGGCGGAGCACTACGGCATCGAGTTCGAGGGCCGCGACCCCGAGCAGATGTACTACGACGGCCCCGGCTTCCCGGCCAACCGCCGCAAGCGCGGCGGCCGACGCGAAGGAGACTACGTAGACGAAGACCGCTGGGTGCGTGTCCCCTCCCCCCCGCACCGCCGCGGCGTGTTGACCCACGCCAGCGTCCTGGCGCTCACCGCCAACCCGATCGAGACCAGCCCCGTGAAGCGCGGCAAGTGGGTGCTTGAGGCGCTGCTGGGCGATCCCCCCCCGCCGGCGCCCCCCAGCGTCCCCAGCCTCGAAGAGTCGGCCGCCGGCTCGCACGACCTGCCGCTGCGCGACCAACTAGCGATCCACCGCAGCAACCCGAGCTGCGCAAGCTGCCACGTGCGGATGGACCCCATCGGCCTAGCGATGGAGAATTACGACGCGGTGGGCCGGTGGCGCGACGACTTCCACGGCCACCCGATCGACCCCGCCGGCGCGCTGGACGGCGAGCGCTTCTCCGGGCCGCTGGAGATGGCGGCCGTGCTGCGCGGCCGCGAGCAGGAGATCGTCCGCAACGCGGTAGAGCGGATGCTGACCTACGCGTTGGGCCGGGGGCTGCGGCTCGAAGACCAGTGCTACGTCGAAGAGATCGTGGCCGCCGCGGCCAAGGACAACTACCGCTTCTCGTCGCTGGTCGCCGCGATCGTGGTCAGCGAGCCGTTCCGCATGAGCGGCCACACCAAGCCCAAGCCCGCGGGCAGCGCCCCCGCCGTGCGTCCCCAACGCACCGCGATGCTCCCTCCGCCAACGCCGGCCGCCGACCTCGGCGCCGCACTCGGCCTGCTTTCCTTAAGGCACGAACGATGAACCGCTTCTCGCTAGAACGACGGACCTTCCTCCGCGGCGCCGGCGCGGCGCTCGCGCTGCCGATGCTCGACGCCATGCGGCCCGCCCTGGCGGCCGCCGCGGCCGTGGCCGGACCCGAGGCCGCCGCCCCGCCGGTGCGGCTCGCCTGGGTCTTCTTCCCCAACGGCACCAACTACCAACGCTGGAAGCCCGAGGGCCTGGGGGTCGACTGGAAGCCCGGCCCCACGCTGGAGCCGCTGGCCGGCGACCTCAGGCAGGACGTCACCATCGTCAGCGGGCTGGCCCACGTAAACGCCCGCTCGCTGGGCGACGGCCCGGGCGACCACGCCCGCAGCGCCGGCGCCTTCCTCACCGGAGCCCACCCCCGCAAGACCTCCGGCGAGGGGATGCAAACCGGCAAGAGCGCCGACCAGTTCGCCGCCGAAACCTACGGCAGCGTCACCCGGCTCCCCTCGCTCGAGCTCGGCACCGAAGCGGGCCGCGCAGCGGGCGCCTGCGACAGCGGCTATTCCTGCGCCTACTCCAACAACATCTCGTGGCGCAGCCCCTCGCAGCCGATGCCCAAGGAGACCAACCCCCGGCTCGCCTTCGAGCGGCTGTTCGGCGGCCTGCGGGGCGACATGGAGGCCCGCGACCAGCGACTCTTCTCCCGCAAGAGCGTGCTGGACATGGTGGCCGAAGACGCCCGCCAGCTCCGCGGCCGGCTCGGCGGCGCCGACCGCAACAAGGTAGACGAGTACTTCCAGAGCGTCCGAGACATCGAACGCCGCATCGAACGCGACTTCGGCGCCTCGCTGCCCGCCGAGGCCGCGGCCGCCCAGCCGCTGGAAGAGCCCGCCGACATCGGCCAGCACATCCGCATGATGTACGACCTGATGACCCTGGCGTTCCGCACAGACAGCACGCGCATCGCCACCTTCATGACCAGCAACGAGGGCGCCAATAAGACCTACCCGATGGTCGATGTCCGCGACGGCCACCACCAGCTCTCGCACCACCAAAACGACCCCAAGAAGATCGCCGCCATCGGCCGCATCGACCGCTACCTGGTCGAGCAGTTCGCCTACTTCGTGCAGAAGCTGAAAGAAACCCCCGACGGCGACGGCGTCCTGCTAGACAACATGGCGGTCGTGTACGGCGGCGCCATCAGCGACGGCAACCGCCACGACCACCACGACCTGCCGGTGGTGGTCGCCGGACGCGGCGGCGGACTGCTCACCCCGGGCCGGCACATCGCCTACCCGCAAGAAACGCCCATGACCAACCTCTACCTGTCGATGCTCGAACGGGTAGGCGCCCCCGTCGACCGCATCGGCGACAGCACCGGCCCGCTCCCGGGCCTAAGCGTCTAACCGTAGGCCGGAACAAGCGACGCACGGCGGACTTGGTCCGGCCGACGCGCGCTGGTTCAGTTGGCGTAGAAGTACGTCCGCAGCGGGTCGCTCTCGACCCCCGCGTTCACCATCACCTTCCGCTGCTGCACCCGGCGGACGTTGTTGCCGTAAAAGTGCCCCAGCCGGTTGCTGCGGTTCTCCAGCGGAGTCCCCTGCACGCTCTGCCAGTCGTCGCGTACGCGATCGAGCCAGTTGCAGCGGGCGGCCGAGGGGGTGGGGATCAGCAGCGCCAAGGCCGCAAGGGCCAGAAGTCGTGTGCTCATGGGAAGTAGCAGGTGCGTGGTGCGAAGCCGGGCCGGTAACGTCTGGAAAACCATAGCTCAGAATCCGCGGGAAGGAAGGGCCCGGGCTGTCAATCTGACAGCCGGTGGCCGGCAAAAAGCAGCCCTTCCGCCCCCCCGCGCCGGTTCTGGCAGGCTTGAGAATTGGGCCGTTCTCTGTAAGTTAGGTAGTCCCAACACGTTGCGCCCCGTCACAAGTTTGGCGCAGCAGTTGCTTACCGAACGAGCGTCTCGAAGACAACGACTGAGGCAGGGGTGCGCCCCCGGGCCCTGCCAACAGGCCTTCCGGACGGGCCGTCCGGTCGGGCCCTTCGGACGGGGCCTCCAGGCGAGGCCGCTGAGCATTACCGCAAACCACGCCGCCCACCCCGGGCGGCCAGGCGTTCAAGAACCCTTCAACCAAGCATCCTTCAGGAGGAACCCGCGTATGGCCACCGCCACCAAGAGCAAGCCCGCCGCCGCTAAGCAGAGCAAAGTGAAGCTCCAGCCCATGGGCGACAAGGTCGTTGTCCGCCGCGACGAGTCCGAAGACGTCACCGCCGGCGGCATCGTGCTTCCGGACTCCAGCAAGGACAAGCCCAACCGCGGCACCATCGCCTCGGTCGGCCCCGGCAAGATGCTCGACGACGGCAAGCGCGGCCCCATGCAAGTGAAAGTAGGCGACCGCGTCCTCTTCACCAGCTACGCCCCCGAGACGATCACGATCGGCGACGAAGAAATGCTGCTGCTCAGCGAGAGCGACATCCTCGCCGTCATCGAGTAGCAGCGACGCCGCGGGGCTGGGGGAGGCGCGGCGTTGCCGCGGGGGCTGGGGACTAGGGACGCGCAAGCGATGCAGAAGCATTACTCCGGAACGCTTGCGCGTCCCTAGCCCCCAGCCCCCGCGGCGCAGCCGCGCCACCCCCAGCCCCTGTGGCGGACCCGGCGGGACACAGTCAAACAACCGAACCGCCCTCCAGCGGCGAACCACTCCAACCCACCAAACACGGAGCCACAACATGGCCAAGATGATTGCTTTTGATCAGGAAGCCCGCGACGCGATGCGTCGGGGCGTCTCCAAGCTCGCCCGCGCGGTGAAGGTCACCCTCGGCCCCAAGGGGCGTAACGTCATCCTGCAGAAGTCGTTCGGCTCGCCGACCGTCACCAAGGACGGCGTCACCGTCGCCAAGGAAGTTGAGCTCGAAGACACCTACGAGAACATGGGCGCCCAGATGGTCAAAGAGGTCGCCGCCAAGACCTCCGACATCGCCGGCGACGGCACTACCACCGCCACCGTGCTGGCCGAGGCCATCTTCAACGAGGGCCTCAAGGCCGTCGTCGCCGGCGTGAACCCCGTGCAGATGAAGCAGGGCATCGAGCGGGCCGTGGCCGACATCACCGACCAGCTCAAGAAGATGAGCATCAAGGTCAAGAGCAGCCAAGAGATGGCCCAGGTCGGCACCGTCGCGTCGAACGGCGACACCGAGATCGGCAAGATGCTGGCCGAAGCGATGGAGAAGGTCGGCAAGGACGGCGTCATCACCGTCGACGAGGGCAAGAGCCTCGCCACCGAGGTCGAGTGGGTCGAGGGGATGCAGTTCGACCGCGGCTACCTCTCCCCCTACTTCGTCACCGACCAGACGCTGATGGAGTGCGTGCTGGAAGACTGCTACGTGCTGATCCACGAAAAGAAAATCAGCTCCGTGAAGGACCTGGTCCCCTGCCTCGAAGCGGTCGTCAACAGCGGCAAGCCCCTGCTGATCATCGCCGAGGACATCGAGGGCGAGGCCCTCGCCACCCTGGTCATCAACAAGCTCCGCGGCACGTTCAACGTGGTGGCGGTCAAGGCGCCCGGCTTCGGCGATCGCCGCAAGGCCATGCTGGAGGACATCGCGATCCTCACCGGCGGCCAGGCGATCTTCGAGGACCTGGGGATCAAGCTCGAGAGCGTCGGCCTCAAGGAGCTGGGCCGCGCCAAGAAGGTGATCATCGACAAGGACAACACCACCCTGATCGAAGGCGCCGGCAAGAGCCCCGACATCAAGGGCCGGATCGACCAGATCCGCCGCGAGATCGACAATACCAAGAGCGACTACGACCGTGAGAAGCTCGAAGAGCGTCTCGCCAAGCTCAGCGGCGGCGTCGCCAAGGTGAACGTTGGCGCGGCGACCGAGAGCGAGATGAAGGAGAAGAAGGCCCGCGTCGAAGACGCCCTGCACGCCACCCGCGCCGCGGTGGAAGAGGGCATCCTCCCCGGCGGCGGCGTCGCCCTGGTCCGCTGTGCGGCCAAGGTGAAGCCCGAGGGGCTCAGCCAAGACCAAACGGTCGGCTACAACATCGTGCTGCGTAGCGCCCGCGCCCCGCTGACCGCCATCGCCCAAAACGCCGGCAAAGACGGCGGCGTCGTGTGCGAGAAGGTAGCCAACGAAAAGGGCAACCACGGCTACAACGCCGCGACCGACGAGTACGTCGACATGGTGGCCGCGGGCATCATCGACCCCGTGAAGGTGACCCGCACCGCGCTACAAAACGCCGCGAGCGTCGCCACCTTGATGCTAACCAGCGACGCGCTAATCGCCGACGCCCCCAAGAAGGACAAGAAGGGCGGCGGCGGAGCGCCGGGCATGGACGACATGTATTGAGCCGGCGGAGCGGCTAAAAGTTGAATGACCAAAGCGGTCGCCGGCGAAGCCGGCGGCCGCTTTTTTTGCGTACCTCGGATGCCCAGCAAGTGACGTAGACAAAATGGTTGGACCAGTCCTGTCGTTGTGGCTCTGACGCGCGGGGAACGATACACCCCCACGTTGACCCACGTCAGACGCCGGGGCTGGTCCAACCATTCTGTCTACGGGCTGCGGTTTGTGCAGGCGACCGTGAACCCAGCGCTAGGGTCCAGGATGGGCCTAAGGCTAGCACTAGCTAGCCGAGCCGCCGGGAAGCTATTCACCCGACCTCACATTACTTCTGGATGAGCCCTCATGCACTCTTAGCACACAGGAACAAGTGCCTCGGCCACCTCGGAGATTAACTCCTGATGCAACGTAAAGATGCGTGGGCTTGCCGTTCTGCAGCAAGACCTGCGGGCGCTCAAATTTTTTGCCACGATGCGTCGTGGCGTCTTTTAACAGGTCGGGGGAAACATACTTTTCAATTTTTTCGAAACCAACCAGCGGCTCGTCGAAATGGATGCCATCTTCGGATGTCCACAAGTATCCCGTCCCAGCGTGATTATTGGTCGTGAGTAGACAGATTGTTCCATTTTCGACAAAGGCGTATCCATCCTCTATTTCTGAACGATTGCTGGTAAGTGGGTCTTTGTGAAAGACGTAAGGACCTTCCAGATTGTCAGCGACTGCAACTCCCATCCGCCGCACGTCGCCAAGCTTCATCGCCTTGTAATAAAGAAAGAAACGACCGTCAGGGTGGAGCAGCAAGGCTGGATTGTTTACACCCACCGTCGAGCCGTAGCTCCATACCGTCGGTTCTTCAGGGATTGACAGGATCAGCCCGTCGGCGCCGACCTTCTTCCAAGGGCCTTCGGGGCGATCAGCGACCACCATGCCGATGCGTTGCGAGGCGACCCTTTGCTTCTTGTTTCCTCCTTGATTAGCGATATAGAGAAGCACGTATTGATCGCCCACCTTGTGCACGGTCGGATTGTGCGGAGACCCACGGTCCCAAGTTTCCCGACCACTCCCTTTGAGCACGACTTCGCAGAACGTGAACGGTCCTTCCGGTCTGTCGCCGATGTAGCGAGCGACCTCGCAGTCAGTTAGCCAAGCTCCAAAGCCCGCCGTGATTGGCCAACGGGAGACAAATAAGTGAGTCTTTCCTTCTAACCCGATGACGGCAGAAGACCCCCAAACATGATAGCCGGGCTCTTCTACAGCAACGCCAACAAACTCAAGACGATCCGACCAGACGCGCTGCCCGGGGTCTGGAAGCTCCGTAGCGCTTGCTGCTGTCAAACTAAGAGACAAACAAAAGAGAGCGCCAACCAGGTAATTCGTCACGGCTAGATGCTGGCTATTGATCACGTTTACCTCAGCTGTCGTATTTCCAAGTTGAGATTTCGCGGCTCCGAATACCGAAAGTCGCAATCGCGAACATGACAAGCACTGCCGCGTTTCTACTCAGAGAATCGTGCGGTCATGGTAGTAAATCCGTTGGGGCCATTGCCCGCATTGTAGGCAGCCTAGAACAACTCAAGTTCAAGCACGTCGTTAGCGCCATCTTACCTGACATTGCCGAGTGACGTAGACAAAATGGTTGGACCAGCCCCGGCGTCTGACGTGGGTTAACGTGGGGGTGTATTGTTCCCCGCCCGTCAGAGCCACAACGACAGGACTGGTCCAATGACTGCCAAGCTACGCTACTTCGGTTTCGATGTCCACAAACACACGATCGCAACGCGCCGTCGCCCTTCCGGGGCTTCGTGGCCCGGTCGCGTGGCGCTCCAGGGACTGGCGTCCCTGGCTAGACGCCGCTGCCCCTCCGGGGCAGTTCTCATGGCGACGGTTTGCGGCGCCCGGCGGCCCTGCGGCCCGGCCGGCGGGCTGGTTCTTGGCGTGCCGCCAATCCTTTCTTTCTTTCGTCTGGGCTCCGATTTGTGGTTGACCGCAGCGGACCCATCCCCCAAGTTGGGGGCCGGCTTGATGGACCCCCCAGCTCTTGCAACCGGACCGTTCTAATGAAGTGTCGCGATCGTGCGTTTGTGTTTTTTCTTGCGCTCTGCTGCTTCGCGCAACTCGCCTGCGCGGCGGTCGTCGATTGGAGCGTCGCCAAGGTCCGCGCCTTCGAGCAGACCAGCGACGTCGTAGCCCCCACCGTCCCCTTCCTGTTTGACGTAGACGGTCAGTTCAACGGCGACGGTTTCGATACCGTCTCGCTCGAGGGGCTCAGCGGCGGACCAGCGCCGCTGGTCAACTTCAACGCAAACGACTGGGAAGGCCGCCGGCAGTTCATCGGCGAGGCCGCGTTCCTGTCCGAGTTCCCGGGCGACGGGATTCTAACGATCGTCGCCACGTCGTCGGCCGGCACGGTGCGAGAAGACGTGTTGGTGGGCGCCGAGTTCCCCGGGGCGATCCCGTTCTTCACTGGCAACGCCGTGAGCCGCCTGGGGGGCGTCGCCCCGGGCCAGGACTTTATGTTCACGTGGGAGGCGCCCCCGGCGACGGGTGGGATCCAGCAGCAGTCCCTGCTGATCATCGACCAGACGACCGACCTGGAGGTTTGGGCCGTGGACGCCACCGGGCTGTCGAGCGCGGTGCTGCCGGCGGGCACGCTGGCGGCCGGCGGCGAGTACCTGGCGGTGCTGGAGTTCTTCGATGTGGTGCAAGGCCTGCGCGAAGGGTTTGCCGAAGGAGAGGAGTTCTCCGGAACCGCCAACGCCACCGGCATCTTCTTCTCCTCCCAAGCCGTCCCCGAGCCGACCAGCCTGCTGCTGCTAGGGCTGGGCGCCTTCGCGTGCGCAGGCTTGCGACGCCGCGCGTGACGCCCGGGCAGCACGGCTGGGTCGGCAGTGACGCAGGACGCGATGAGGCGGCGAACGCCACTAGTCCGCTGCCGCTCTACCGGCGTGGCTCAGGCCCGGAGGGCCGACGGCGTATAGCCAGGGACGCAAGTCCCTGGTAGCCGGGCCGGCAATCCCAAGAGCCCCGGAGGGGCGACGGCGCGTCGGTCGACGCAACGCGCTGTCGCCCCTCCGGGGCTTCGTGGCCCGGTCGCGTGGCGCTCCAGGGACTGGCGTCCCTGGCTATACGCCGCTGCCCCTCCGGGGCAGTTCTCATGGCGACGCTTAGCGTCTCAACTTGCTGCATTGGTAAGAGGTAGGTGATGGCCGGCGGCGAGTCGGCTGATTTCGATTGCCGGCTCTTTTAGGCCGGCAGAACCACCTGCCCTACGATTGACTACACCTCCCGAGCCGGCAACGGCGCCCGGCCGTCCATCGCCAATCGAAGAATCGCCGGCTGCCGCAGCGCGAGGCCCAGCCACGCCAGCATTCCGATCACGACCGGGAAGAACCACGGGTCGCCCACGCGCAGGTGCGTCAGCACCGCGCCGCCGAGGTAGCCCGTCAATAGGATCGCTCCCAGAAACGACGTGCGCGGGATGAGGTAGAGCAGCGTGATCGTGATCTCGAGCACGCCGAGGGCGGGGAGCAACTCCATGGACAGCCCCAGGTGGGCCATCATCTCGCGAAGCTGCTGAGAGTCGAAGAACTTTGGGACGCCGCTGACGCCGATCAGGAACAGCCCGACGAGCCCGGTAAGCACCCAGCCGGTGATCTGTTTGGTTCTGGCAGACATAAAGAAACCCCGTGGTTTGAAATTGAGTTGTACCGAGCCTTGCTACGCCTGCTCACCGTCCGGCGACTCGTGCGGCGGCCCCGCCTCGACCAGCCGGGCCAACTGCAGCAACGATTCTTGCCAGCCCAGGTAGCAACTCTTGGCGGGGATGGGCTCGGGGATCCCTTGCTGCACGATGCTAATCTCTGTGCCGCACGAGAACTCGTCGAGGTCGATCGTGGTGGTCATCTCGCCCGGCAGGTCGGGGGAGTCGAACCGGCTGGTGTAGCGGATACGCTTGTGGGGGGTTAGTTCGAGGTACGTGCCGCCGAACGTGTGGCCCGCGCCGGCGGCGAAGTTGGTGAACGTCATCCGGTAGGCGCCGCCGACCTTAGCGTGGTGCTCGTGCACCTCGCCGACGTAGCCGTAGGGGGGGAGCCACCGCTGCCACGCCCCCGGGTCGACGAACGCGCGGTACACGCGTTCTGCCGGGGCGCGGAGCACGCGGTGGAGCCGGACGGTGTTGGATGGATCGGACATGAGGGGCGCTCCTTGCAAAAAGGGGATGGTCGGTCGGGTCGGTCGGACCGCGGGCGGCTAGCCTTGCATGGCCGCGGGGTCCATCCAGAACATCTCCCAGACGTGGCCGTCCGGGTCGGCCAGGTTCCGGTTGTACATGAACCCCAGCTCTTGCTTCGGGTTGATGTCGGCCGTTCCGCCGTTCTGCTCGGCGGCGTCGTTCAGGCGATCGACCGCCTCGCGGTCCGCGCACGCCAGGGCCAGCATGACCTCGCTAGCGGTGCTGGGGGGGATCGGGCGGCTGGTGAACGTCTTCCACTTCGCGTGCGTCAGCAGCATCACATAGATGGCGTCGCTCCAGACCATGCACGCGGCCGTCTCGTCGGAGAACTGCGGGTTCTGCTCGAACCCGAGCGCCGCGTAAAACGCGATCGATTTGTCGAGGTCCGCAACCGGAAGGTTGATAAAGATGCTCTTGTTCATCGGGGGCTCCTTGGGTTGTGGCCGCTGCCGACGAGCGACGGGCGAACGACGGGGCGGATTGGTTTGCAGCTACTAGTAGTCGAACGGTCGGGGGCCAAATCGACGCCCGGCACAGGAAAAATCTGCGGCGGCCGGGCGTACGGGAGTTTTGGGTCGCAAATAGCCACCGGCGCCGCGACAATGACGCCGCAAGAGTATGCGCGCCGGGGGGCAATCGGTAGGTCAGGCTGTGCCTGACGTAGCGGCGTCGTGCGCCCCGCGGCGTCAGGCCCAGCCTGACCTACCGATTGCGTCTCGAGAAACCCGCGCGGGGTTTTGTCCCGGAGGTGTCCGATCGGGGGGAGTTTTGTCCGCTGGCGGGGGGCTTCGGCGCGTCCGGAAGGGGTTGGCGGGGGGCGCCGGCCGGTCGGCCGGGGCGAAAACGCAGGGATTTACGCGGTTGGTGGGTGAGCGAGGGGGGGTTTTGTCCGATTTTTGAATCCCGCCGGCGGTGGACATTCGGACAAAAAGAATCGGGCCGGCCGCAGCGGAGAGGTTGTGCGAACGCCAGACATCGAGCGTCGGCCGACCGGTAACGGCGGGGTTCAAAGCGCGTACGTATTGCATCGGGCCCAGTGGGGCCTTGCAACTCGGGACGCCCGCTGCGGGTCCCTGACGGAAAAGGTTACGAGAATGTCCAAGAAGTCGAAGAGCATCACGAAGAAGCCGGCGCGGTTTGGCATGGAAACGATGGAGAAGCGCGAGATGATGGCGGGCGACGTCACCGCCAGCATCCAGTCGGGGGGGCACCTCTACATCGGCGAGGCGGTCGGCAACTACCAAACGGCCAACGCCGTGCAGGTGTCGCAGCTCTCCAACGGTCAGATCCGGGTGCAAGGGATCACGAACCTCGACGGCACCGTCACCAAGGTGAACGGCGCCGCGTACAAAGACTTCACCGTCACCGGCGACCTGCAAGTGAACCTGGGCGCCGGCAACGACAAGGTGGTGCTGGCGGGCGGCGCGAACTTTCGCAACGTGACGCTGAACATGGACCAGCTGGGGGGGCCGGCAGACGCCGACCAGGTGTTCGTCGGGTCAATCAGGACGACGGGCGGGATGACCGTGCGCACCGGCGCCGGGAACGACTACGTGTCGTTCTACAACTCGAGCATCGGCAACGACGCGAGCGACTTTACGTCGATTAGCACCGGGGCCGGGGTGGACTCGCTGCGCGTCGAAGGCTGGAGCAGCTTCCGCGGCGGCATGGGTGTGTCGACGTACAACAACGTCAACGAGAACGAGACCGACTACGTTGATATGGTGGGCGCCGTGGTTTACGGCACGCTCGCGATGAACACCGGCGCCGGGAACGACGTGTTGAACATGACCGGCGTGACGATGGGGGGCAACCTCTTCCTGAACACCGGGGACGGCGCCGACACGGTCCGCCTGCGCGAAGTGCAGACGATCGACGACTTCTACGTGTCGCTGGGCAACGGCGACGACAACCTAGACCTGGTGTACTGCCGGGCGGACCACATGCAACTGGACGGCGGCGCCGGGACCGACAAGCTGACCCGTTCGCAGGACGGGCCTGTGAACTCGAAGACCGAGGTGAACTTTGAGCCCTCGATGAGTTTTTGGAGCGCGTACGGCTCGACCCTGACATCGTCCAAGAGCGCGATGCTCCGCTAGCCCGATGGCCCGTGTCGACACGGGCGCGCCCCGGCAGGCTTCCCTCCCCTGCCGGGGTTTGTTTATGTCGGCTTTGTACCGCGTGCCGGCGGGTTGAAGACCCCCTTGCGATGAAAATAAACCCGGCTGGCCGCGGCCCGCATCGGGGCGGTCGCCAACAGCAGGTTGAATGCAGTATCGCTCTGGAAATGATCAAACAACCAGCGGAGGAGCCGTTTGCTGCGGAACTTGGGGTACGAATCGACAAACCACCGGCTGGGGTCTTCGCGTTTGCCGGTGAGGAAGTCGGCGATCGCGTGGCCGGCGGCCAGGCCGTGCTTGAGCGCGGTGTGGATCCCCCCGGCGGTGACGGGCGAGACCATGCCAGCGGCGTCGCCGACCAGCAGGGCGCGTTCGGTAGCGACCGGCCGCACGACGCCGCCGCAAGGGATCAACCCGGCGCGGATGCCGGGAGGATTGCTCGCGTCGTCGATCAGCGGACGCAGGTCGCACACGGGGGCCAGCTTCTGCAGGAAGGCGTCCATCACGGGCCGGATGGCTTGCTGGTCGGGCCGCATCCGCCGGGCGAGCCCCACCTGAAGCACGTCGACGCCGGGGACCATCCAACCGATGTAGCCCGGCGCGAGTCGGCGGTCGAGCAGGCAGTGGAGCCTGTCGGGGGCGTCGATCGTGGCGCCTGCTACTTCGTACTCCATGCCGAAGAGGAACCTCCGGTTTTGACCCAGACCCAGCGCACGGGCGACGTTGGAGTTGGGCCCATCGGCGCCGACGAGGAACCGTGTCTGGCCGATGCCGGCGAGCTCGAACCCGCTTTGTACCCGCTGGGCGCCGGTGAAGGGGGTTTGGCACACGACCTCGGCGCCCGCTGTGCGGGCCTGCTCGGCGAGCCAGCGGATCACGCCCGGCGTATCGGTGGTGAGGAAGTAGTAGCCGGGGGCGTCGAGGTCGACGTGCCGCATGTTGGGCGCGTAGAGCCGCACGCCGGGCACCCTGCGCGTCAGTTGCGGGGGCAGCGCGTCGAGCAGGGCGACCTGTTCGACCGCGTCTTTGACAATGATCCCGGTGGTGTGCAGCCCGTCGCCGGGGTCGGCCTTCCGCTCGACCACCCGCACGCGCAACCCGGCCCGCGCCAGCACCGTGGCGCACGCCAGCCCGGCAAAGCTGGCCCCAACGACCACGCAGTCCAGCGGCGCGGCGGGGGCGGGGGGCGTGCTCGGCATGGGCGGGGGGCGGCCGTGGGTGCTGGGGGCGAGGGGTTCCGCCGCCAGCATACCGCGTGCGCCGGGGCCTTGCCCGCGGGGCGCAGGCCCCGACGCAGGGCCGCAGTCGAGGCGCCAGTCGAGGCGCCCAGTCGGGGCCGAACGACCGGTTCTCGCCGGTTTTTCTTCGCTGTTTGCTGGCGTCGGCTCCTCGGGTACAATGCGGGACGCGCCCAACGAGCGTCCGACTGGGACGCCATCCGCTCTTCGTCGGTACCAATGAGTTCGACCACGCAAAACCCGCTAGCCCGCCTGCTGCTGCGTTGGAGATCAGCGATGTGCGTGCTCGCGGCGGCGTTGTTGGTGGCCCCGGCGATGCTCGCGCCAACGTACCTCCTCCGGCCTTCTGAGGTCGAGAGCGAGACAGAGACGCCGGCCGAGGTGGTGCTCGTCGGCGTACCGCGTCGCGAGTCGGCGCGGCACTTGTGCTCCGGCGGCGGGGGTCATTCTGCCGGCTGCTACACGGTGTGCATCTACCGCGACCCTCGGGGCGCCGGACGACCGGCGCCCCTCACGCCGGCGCTCGACGGCGGCCAACACGCGCTCCGCAACGGCTCTGGCGGCCCTCTGCGGCTCTAGCGGCGTCCTGCGCGAGCGCCCAGCGCCGAGCGCCCGCCAGAGAGTATCGTCGGCCCATTCGGGCCGACCGGCGCCCTTGCCAACTCACCCGTTTTTCACGCCCCTGCGCCGCTGGCTGCGCGCGGTCGCCGGAAGCCCTTCTCATACTTTGTGAACCACATCCATGTCTTCTGAACCAAGCAGCAACGGGCGTCTATCCTGGAGCGAGACCCTACGGAGCGACGTCCCTGCGTCCATCATTGTCTTTCTGGTTGCGCTGCCGCTCTGCATGGGCATCGCGATCGCCTCGGGCGCCCCGCCGGCCGCGGGGCTCATCACCGGTATCGTCGGCGGTTTGGTCGTGGGGTTCCTCGCCGGTTCTCCGCTGCAAGTCAGCGGTCCGGCCGCCGGATTGTTTGTCATCGTGGCGGAGATCATCCGCAACTTCGGGACCGTGGACGGTGAGTTCAACCTCACGCGCGGCATGGCCGCGATGGGCATCGCGGTGCTTGCCGCCGGCCTGATCCAGTTTGTGGCCGGGGTCTTGAAGTTCGGCGGGCTGTTCCGAGCGGTCTCGCCGGCCGTGATCCAAGGGATGCTCAGCGGCATCGGCGTGCTGATCCTCGCCAGCCAGTTCCACGTGATGGTGGACGACAAGAACGCCGCCAAGCCCTACGTCGAGACATGGGGCAAGGGCCTAGCGAACCTGATCACCATCCCCGCGTCGTTTATGAAGGGGGTTGTGCCGCTCGATGGCTCGCCCCACCACTTGGCGGCGGCGATCGGGGTCGGCACGATCCTGATCCTGGCGCTGTGGAAGTTTATTCCGATCAAGCAGCTCAAGATCATCCCGGCGCCGGTCGTGGCGGTTACGGCCGCTACAATCGTCGCCGCGGCGTTGGGCCTCACGCACTCGCACAATGTGCTGGCGGAAAGGAAGGCCGACCCCGCCTCCACTGCGGGCGACGGCGGCCGGGTGAAGATCACGCAGGTCGACGTGCCCGACAACCTCACCGACGGGATCCTGCTGCCCACGCGTGAATCACTGTCGCTGCTGCTGACACCAGCGATGCTGATCGCGGCGCTCACGATCGCGCTGGTGGCCAGCGCCGAGACGATGCTTTGCTGCACCGCGGTCGATCAGATGCAGTCTCACGTTCGCACCGACTACGACCGCGAGCTTTGGGCGCAGGGGGTCGGCAACATGATTTGCGGCGCCCTCGGCGTGCTGCCGATGACGGGGGTGATCGTGCGTAGCGCCGCAAACGTCGACGCCGGCGGCAGGACGCGACTCTCGGCCATCCTGCACGGCGTGTGGCTGCTGGTGCTCGTGGCGGCCGTGCCGTGGGTGCTTAACTACATCCCCATGGCTGCGCTGGCCGCGGTGCTGGTGTTCACCGGCTGGAAGCTGATCAACCCTTGGGCGATCGCGAAGCTCTTCCAGGTCCGCTGGATCGAGGGCGCCATCTGCGTGCTCACCCTGTCGTTGGTGGTGGGTGTCGATCTGTTGACCGGGGTGCTGACGGGGATCGCCGTGGCCGCCGCGCGGCTGTTGTGGAGATTTACCCGTCTGAAGATCGAGGTCGATAACGACAGCGTGCGGGGGCGGGTGATCATGCGTCTCTCAGGCGCGGCGACTTTCCTCGCACTGCCGCGGCTCACGGCGCTGCTCGATCGGGTGTCCCCCGACACGGAGCTGCACGTGCATCTTGAGGACGTGACCTACGTCGATCACGCCGTGCTCGAGCAGTTTGTTAACTGGGAGAAGCAGCACGAGGCCAACGGGGGCCGCTTGGTGATCGACTGGGACGACCTCACCGCCACGTTCACAGACTCCGAGAAACGCAACGGCAAGAAGCGGCTAGCCCGCGCCGTCTTTCAACCTGCCCGCAAGGATTAACCACTATGTCTGGAATCGATAAATTGCTGCTCAACAACGAGCACTGGGCCAACGAAGTCTCCAAGGTCCAGCCAGGTTTTTTTGAGGAACTGGCGAAGCTGCAGGAGCCCAAGTACCTGTGGATCGGGTGTTCTGATAGCCGCGTGCCGGCGAACCAGATCCTGGGCCTGCTGCCGGGCGAAGTCTTCGTGCACCGCAACATCGCGAACCTGTGCATCCACACCGACATCAACTGCCTGTCGGTGCTGGAGTACGCGGTCAAGGTGCTCAAGGTTAAGCACGTGATTGTGTGCGGGCACTACGGCTGTGGTGGGGTCGCGACGGCGATGGGCGATCAACCCGTGGGCTTGATCGACAACTGGCTGAGGCATATCCGCGACGTCCGCACCGCGCACAGCCAAGCGTTGTCGCAGATTGACCAGCTCGCGAAACGCGTCGATCGCTTGTGCGAGCTCAATGTGGTGGAGCAAGTGAAGAACGTCGCCAGCACGTCGATCCTGCAGAGCGCCTGGGCCGCCGGTCAGGAGATCGAAGTGCACGGTCTGATCTATCGGCTGAACGACGGTCGACTGCACGAACTGGGAGCGTGCTACGCGGCTGGATGCGAAGTCAGCGAGACCTATCGATTGTGCTCGTAGCCATCACGAAGCGGGCAGAACGGCTGCGGCTCTCACGCGTCGCGTGGCGCGCGCGATAGCCGGAGCCGCTGCGCGGCGGTCGCTCAGGCCTGCGTCGTGGCGGCGAGCACCGCCGCGACCACGCCGTCGGCCGTGTATTCGCTGGCGACCGCTTTGGGAGGGTAGCCGAGCTGTGTCAGCGCCTCTGCGGTCAGCGGGCTGATGGCGACCAGCTTCGCCTGGCGGAGGCGCTCGCCAAGCATTGCGGCGAGCGAACGGGCAATGGCGCTGCTGGTGACCGTTATCCAGTCGACCTGCCCGTCTAAAAGCGCGCCGAGCACTTCGGGGTTCGCCTCGACGACGTCGTTGCTCTGGTAGGCTACCACTTGATCGACTTGCCCCCCCGCCCCGCAGAGCATCTCGGCCAGCGTTTCTCTGCCCCGGCTGGCGCGGATGAGCAAGATGCGTTTTCCCTCCGCACCGCCAGCGATCTCGCCCGCAAGCGACTCTGCCCGGTAGGTATCCGGCTGCGCGTCGGCAATCAGGCCCCGGTCGCGCAGCGCCCGTGTGGTGGCCGGCCCGATTGACGCCAGTTTCGCGGCGCCGAAACGCCGTGCGTCGAGGCCGCGGGATTCCAACCGGCTCATCAGCGATTCGACCCCGTTGGCGCTGGAGAAGACCACCCAGTCGTACGTGGCCAGACGGTTGATCGCCCTGTCTACCTCGGCCCAATCGTCGGGGGGCTCGATCTCGATCGCGGGTTGTCGAATCACGCGGGCGCCGAGGTCGGCAAGGCGCTCCGCGAGGGCGTCGGCCTGGCGTTCGGGCCGCGTGACCAGAACGGTTTGGCCGAACAGCGGCCGCGACTCGAACCAGCCGGCGGCGCCACGCAACGCGACGGCGCCCACGATCGCAACGATCGGCGGGCGAAGCCGACGATCGAGGATCACCTCGGCGACGCCGCCGAGCGTTGTCTCCAAGGTTTCTTGATCGGGGTGCGTACAACGCCGCACCAGCGCGACCGGCGTCTCGGGGGGCTTCCCGTGCGCCATGAGTTCTCGCGACCAGGCGCCCGCCGAGGTAACCCCCATGTAAAGCACCAACGTCCCGGGAAAACGAGCGAGCGGGGCGAAGTCGATCGCTTCGGTCAACTCGCTTCCCGCCTGCACCTGACCGGTGACCAGGGCGACGCACGAGGCGTGGTCTCGATCGGTGAGTGGGATCGCGGCGTAGGCCGCGGCCGCCGAGGCGGTTGTTACGCCCGGGACGACCTCGAAGGGCACGCCGGCCGCCACCAGGGCGTCGATCTCCTCCGCCACCCGGCCAAAGACGCTCGGGTCGCCCCCCTTCAGGCGGGCGACGACACGCCCGGCGCGGGCTTCGGCCAGCATGCGTGCAATGATCTCGGGCTGGCTCCACAGTTTTCCGGCGCCGTGGCGGCCGAGGCAGATTAGCTCCGCCCCCGGGCGGGTTTCTGCCAGCGCCCCCTCGCCGCACAAGTAGTCGTACAGCACCACGTCGGCCAGCCGCAGCCGGTCGCGCCCACGCAGCGTGATCAGCCCGGGATCGCCGGGTCCGGCGCCGATCAGGAAGACTCTCGCCAAGGCGGCTGGTTGGGGCTGGGGTAGAGGCATCTCGGTAGATTATGCCCCTCGTCGGGGCCGTGAGCGAGTCCGGGGCGCCAGCAGGCCCCGGACTCGCATGCCGGAACAGCGTTCGGGTGTTAGACTAACAGGGTAGTTTCCCGCGTTCTTACCCGTTTAAGACACGCCGATGACCGTCGATGCGACCCCAAACGAAGCGACGCCCCGCGGCCCCGCACCGCTAACGCTGGCTGTCCGCCAGCGGCTGCAGCAGGTGTTTGAGCGCGGGCGGGCGAGCCAGCAACGCGGCGACAGCGAGTACGCGCACCAGCTTTACTCCGAATGCGTCGTCGAAGACCCGGGGAACTTGGTGTATGCACAGCAGATGCGGTCGAACCTGGGCGCCTACACCGGCGCGGGGCGTCGAGGAATGCTAGGAGGGCTTCGGAGTCGATCGGCGCCCTCGGCCATGCTCAAGGCGATCACGCGAGGCGCTTGGCGAGAGGCGTTCACGCTGGGCTGCGCGGCTCTGAGCAAGAACCCCGGCGACCTTGCGACGCTGCTGGCGATGGCGGACGCGTGCGGCCAGCTCGACCGCCGCGAATGCCAGCTGTTCTACCTGCGCTGGGCCCTGGATATCGATGCGAAGGACGTCGAGGTCAACCGCCAAGCCGGCATCGCGTTGGAGCAGGTAGGCCAGTTCGAACAGGCGATAAGCTGCTGGCAGCGTGTCCAGCACCAGAAGCCGGGCGACGAAGAGTCCGCCAAGGCGATGTCGCGACTGAGCGTTGAGCACGCCATCAAACGCGGCGGGTACAACGCAGACTTGCTGCAGGGCGCCGCCGACGTCGAAGCCCGGCCGGCGGTCCGTGTGTCCGACCTCGCCCAAAGCGACGGCAAGGGCGACTCCGTGTCCGCCGGCGACGAGGCGGTTAGGCTGCAAGCAGCCATCGATGCCGATCCGGCCGACCCAGAGGCCTACCTGCAACTCGCAGACGTTTACGCAAGCGCCGGCCGGCTGGAGAAGGCGTCCAAACTGCTGACCGAAGCCCTGTCTGCGACGGGCGGGGGCGACCTACGGGTACGCGAGAAATGGGAAGACGTTGAGCTGTGCCGGGTCCACGCCCAGGTCAAGGTGGCGGACCGGCGAGCGGCCGAGGAAGCTACCCCCGAGGCCAAGCATCTCGCCCGCCAGATGCTCGCCCAGGCGACCCAAGCCGAGCTAGAAATCTTCGCGGCCCGGGCAGATCGTCACCCCGCAGACCCCCGCCCCCAGATCGAGCTGGCCGTCCGCTTCAAGAAGCTGGGCAAGCACCGCGAGGCGATCCCCTACTTCCAGAAGGCCCGGGGAGACCGCAAGCGGGCGGCAGAGGTCCAGCTCCACCTAGGGGAGTGCTTCCAGCATATCGAGCAGTACAAGCTCGCCCTGGCCAGTTATACGGCCGGTTTGGAGGCCTGTGACCCAGCGAGCGAGGACCTCTACAAGCTGCTGCTCTACCGAGCGGGGGTGCTCGCCAGCGGGATGCGAGAGTTCGAGCGGGCTGAAAAGTGCCTAACCGACCTTGCGGCCATCGACTTCGGGTACCGCGATGTGGGCGACCGGCTGGACAAACTCGCCCGAATGCGGCAAAATCCGTAGCTTCGCCGGCGCCGCCCCCTTCCGGGCTTGGGCCGCCGCACCACCCCGTCTCCACGTCAAATCCTCGATCTGCCCCGTTATGCCTAACTCAGCCGGCGCCAAGAAACGTCTTCGTCAAAGCATCGACCGCAATGCCCGCAACCGGGCCGGCCGTTCCGCTCTTCGGACCCAGATCAAGAAGACGCGCGCAGCGATTGCTGCCGGGGATGTGGAATTGAGCAGCAAGGAGCTGATCGCGACTCAGAAGAAGCTTGACCAAGCAGCCGCCAAGAACCTGATCCATGCCAACGCCGCCGCCCGCACGAAGAGCCGGCTGTCGAAGGCGGTCAAGGCGCTCAAGCAGCCCGCCTCAGCCTAGGGTGAGTCAAGCGAGGGAACTCGCCGCGTCGCAATAGAGAGGGAAGGAGTGTTTCACTCCGTTTGGCGCGCTTCGTGCACCCTACTCCCAGACGAGGCTCGCTGCGTCGAATACGGGGCCTTCGACACAGGTGCGTTTGTAGTCCCATCCGCCGTCTTGCTGGCGGACCGGAGCGACGCAACTGAAGCAAATGCCGATGCCGCAGGCCATCGGCGTTTCCAGCGACGCAAAGCAGAGCACTCCGCGGTCGGCGCAAATCTCCGCCACACGGGCCATCATCGGTTCGGGGCCGCAGGTAGCGACCACAACGCTCTGGTCGCCACACTCCTGCAGTGCTTCCACCAGTAGTTCTGTCACCAGCCCGTGTCGTCCGATCGAGCCGTCGTCGCTGGCGATGCGCAGGTCGATCCCCGCGGCGCGGAAGTCGTCGGCGCCGGCCAGCAGCGACGCGTTGCGGACGCCGTAGCAGAGCACGGTAGAGCCAAACCTTGGCGCAGTGCGGCTGGGTCTGCCGTACGAACAGACGCCGAGCGCCTCCTTGCCGAGGGCCAGCATGGGCGTCTGGCCGATGCCCCCGGCGACCATGACCAGCCGATCCGCAGCGGGAAGCACAAAGCCGTTGCCCAGGGGCCCCCACAGCTCAACCGCGTCGCCGGGCTGCCGCCGAGCGAGCTCGCGGGTGAGCTTGCCCATCCGCAGGTACACGACGTCGATCGCGGCCCGGCTGGCCGATACGTCGTACAGGGCAAGCGCCCGGCCCAGCAGCGGGTCGTTCACCCCCGCGAGCCGGATCATCACAAACTGTCCCGGGACGATCCGTGCCGCGATTTCGGCGGCTTCGACCCTCAGTCGGAACGTGTCTTGGGCGACCGGCTCGTTTTCAAGGATCTCGGCCTGGATGAAGCGGGCGTTGTCGGCGCAGTGCGTTGCGTGGATCGGGGACGCGGCGTTCATTCGATGGTCTTACGTTTCATGGGAGGACGCGGAGCGGGCCCCTTCTTGGCGGCGGCCGGCCTGGCGTTCTTAGCGGCCGTCTTGGCTGTCTTCTTGACGGGCTTTCCCGCGGCAGGCCGACCGGCCTTCCGGGGTCCCCCCCCCTGCCCTACGGGCCTCTCGCGAGAGGCCCCGTCCCGCTTTGATCGTTCCGGCGAGGTCCGGCTCCCGGTCGGTTTGCGTCGGCGTGGGCGAGGGGTTAGCTCGACCCCCTCGGCCGCTTTGCGGAGCGACTTGACTTCGGCGTCGGTCAATTGTCGGTACGCGGCGCTCGGCAGTTCGCCCAGCTTGACCGGACCCACCGCGACCCGCGTGAGCTTCTGCACCTTGTGCCCCACCCGCGCCAGCAGGCGGCGGATCTCGCGGTTGCGGCCTTCGTCGAGGACGACCTCCAGGACCGTCGACTTCTTGCGACGCGACTTGATCTTCACGTGCTCGAAGTGCGCCTTTCCCTCGGCCAGGTAGACCCCTTTCTTGAGCTGAGCGATCACCTCGGGGGTCGGCATCCCGGCCACTTGCACGTGGTAGATCTTCTCAACCCCGTGCTTGGGATGGGTAAGCTGGTTGGCCAGCTCGCCGTCGTTGGTGAGCAAGATCAGGCCGTCGCTTGACATGTCGAGCCGGCCGACGTTGAACACCCGCCCCAGGTCGGGGGGCAACAGGTCAATCACGCGCGGGCGACCCGACGGGTCGCGGGCCGTGCAGACCACCCCTTCGGGCTTGTTGACCGCGTAGTAGATCCGCTTGGGCCGAGCGATCGCTTCGCCGTCCATCTCGATCTTCTGCTGCGTGGGGTCGACCCGCATGCCCAGTTCGGTGACGACCTGGTCGTCGACCTCGATCCGCCCCTCGAGGATCAGCGCCTCGCACTCCCGCCGGCTGGCGATGCCGGCCGCGGCCAGCACCTTCTGCAACCTCTCCCCCGTCTGCTCAGACGCCCCCCCAGCAGCAGCCGGCCTACGGCCGGCGGACGGTTTCCTCGGTTTGCCCGGTGGCCGGGCGCCGGCGGTGGGGCGTTTCTTTGCGGGGCGGCGTTTCATCCCGTCCATCGTAGCTGGACCGGCGCCAGCGACCTAGTCGCCCAGCCGCGATTAGAAGCTAGGCACGAGCTGCGGCGCGTCCCCGGATAGCCGACCGCGGACGACCTCCGGAACCGGTTGCTGGTACTCGCGCGGCCTGCCCCCCACGACCGCCGGACCGATGTCTGGCAGCGGATAGGGGTCGTGGTAGATCGCTTCGACCTGCTGCGGCCCGGCCGGACCGGGATGGAGGAAGTTCGGGCGGCGCGTAAACGGGCTGCAACCAACGGCGGAGCAGACGATCGCGATGGAGAGCAGGAGGCGCATCGCGGAAGCGTAGCAAGTCTGCCCGCCGCGCCCGAGACCACTCTCTCCACAGGCGAGCCGTCGGCGTCAGCCGCCGGAGTTCTTCTTATTGGGCCCGCTGTGCGAGCAGTCAGCGCTATCCCGTGACGACTCCGCCGGGTTACTCCGACAGCTCGCCCCGGGGGTTTAGGGGAGGTACATATCTAGCAGCACGGCCTCGCCCGACACCACGGTCGACGGCCGGCGTGCTGGCGCCAGCACGGCGCTTCCCAACGTCAGCGCGATGCTTTGCTCGCCGGCGTTTGCGACGGCCTCTCCGGCCACCACCGCCAGGATATGGAATCGGTCGTCTTGGGGCAGTGTCCAGCCCTCGGCCAGCTCGCGGCGTTCGAGCACAAACTTGTCACAGGTGACCAGCCGCTGGGCCCCATCGCCGGTTGGCTCCGGCGTTTGCGGCTCGACCGGTCCGCGGTCGAAATCGGTTACTTCCAGCGACTGGCGGATGTGCAGCGGCCGGGGCTGGCCATCCTTGTCGACACGGTTCCAGTCGAACAGCCGGAAGGTGGTGTTGCTGGCCTGCTGGATCTCGGCGATCACGATCCCCTCCCCCAGGGCGTGGACCGTGCCGGCGGGGATGAACACACAGTCGCCAACCGCTGGCTCGATAACGTGAAGGCACGCGTCGCACGTCCCGGCTTCCATCGCCGCGGCCAGCCCCTCCCGATCGACGCCCGCCCGCAGCCCCGCGTAGATCTTGGCCCCCGGCTCTGCGGCCAGCACGACCCAGGCCTCGGTCTTGCCCAGGTCGGGAGGATCGAGTTTCGCGCCCTGCGCGTCGTTTGGGTGGACCTGGACGCTGAGCGTGCGGTTAGCGTCAAGAAACTTCAGCAGTAGCGGAAACTTCTGCTGCGGGGCGTGGCGCCCAAACAAGAGGGCGTTGTGCTCCTCAACGACCTCGCCCAGCGTCCTCCCGACCAGCGGGCCGTCGGCGACGACGCTCTGGCCGTCGGAGTGGTCGACTATTTCCCAGCTCTCGGCGTAGTTGTCCCCGGGCCCGATCGCCTTGCCGAGCACCCCCCCGAGCCGCCGGCCTCCCCACAAATACCGTTGAAAAAGCGGCTCGAACGTCAGCAGCGGGAGCGTCTGCATAGCGGCGCGGACCTTTGACCTAAACTGTTGGTGGAAGCTACTTTGGCTCAGTCTATCCAACCGGCCCCAACCGCCAAGAGGCGACGAATCGGACGCGGATCATCGCGGGTGATCAGGATCTAGGCGGATACGCATCCATCCTCCGTCTCGATCCGCCCAATCCGCGCTGATCCGCGTCCTATTTGTAGAAGTACCCGACCGAGATGAAACGCGAACGCGACGAAGACCTGTTCGAGCAGAGCAAGATGTCCTTCGGGGAGCACCTCGAAGAACTGCGGGGGACGCTGTGGAAGTGCCTGATCGCGCTCGCCTTGGGGTTCAGCGTCGGGCTGTGGTGCGGCGGCTGGGTGGTGGACTACGTGCAGACCCCGCTGCGGGCCAGCCTCGAGAAGCTCCGCGCCAAGCAGGTTAAGCAGGCTCACGTCGAGCGGATCGAGCAGCTACGCCGGCAGGGGATCGACGAAGCGACGCTCACAGAGCTCAGCCAGCTCCCGGAAGACAGCCGACTGATCCCAAAGCTCCGTTTCTTCAGCCGCGAAGAGCTTAGGCGGCTGCTGGGCGGCGGCGCGGCGCAGGCCGCCGTGGAAGGAGACCCGGCTCCCGAGGGTGTGCCCCGTGAGCTGCTTCCGGCCGACCTCGTGCCGCTCACCCTGTACGAACGGATCGAAGACGACCCCCGCACCAACACCATCGGCACCGGGGTGCCGGACGCGTTCGGCGTGTACATCAAGGCGTCGCTGCTGGTGGGCGCCGTGCTGGCGGGGCCCTTTATCTTCTACTTCATCTGGGAGTTCGTGGCGGCCGGGCTGTACAAGAACGAGCGGAAGATGGTGTACACCTACATGCCGATGAGCATCACGCTGTTCCTGGCCGGGGCGGCCATCGCGTTCTTTATGGCGCTGCCGTTGGTGGTCGACTTTTTGTTCTTGTTCTACGACTGGATGAAGATCGACGCCACGCCGCGGATCAGCGAGTGGCTGAGCTTCGTGCTGCTGCTTCCGCTGGGGTTCGGCATCAGCTTCCAGCTCCCACTGGTGATGCTGTTTATGGAGCGGATCGGGGTTTTCAAGACCGCCGACTACGTCAAGAACTGGCGGATCGCGGTGATCGTGATTTGCATCATCTCGGTCTTCCTGACCCCGGCCGACATCTACAGCATGATCCTGATGGCCGTGCCTCTGTGCGTGCTGTACTTCGGGGGGATCGGGCTGTGCAAGTGGATGCCGCGGCCGACGGCGCCGTATGGGGAGCCGACGGACGCGTAGTCGTAGGGCAGGCCCCGCCTGCCGAGCCTGCGAAGCGCGGTCGGGCTTTTGGGACAGTGCTGCTGACGGATCCGGCTATTGCGGTTCGATCCAAATCAAGAACCCACGTGCCGGGTCCGGTATTTCATCTGACCTATTCACCTCGGCTATCTGAAACCGCATGAGCACCATTGGATTTTTGGCGTCCTGCGATTCCGTAGTACCATTAACGCCACCTGTCTTTGAGCAACGCATCGGCCAATCTACCCAGTCGTGATTACCGCTTGTCACCCTTAACTGGCCGGCGATTCGAACCGATCCACGCCAAACGTCTGTCTGCAAGTCACGACGGATGCGGTACTCAATCACGTTCTCCGTCCCCGACTCAAGGACTTGCCCCGAGAGACTCGGGATGAATCCGGTAGCGGGCACCACTTGCCCGCCATCGTCACCAGCCGTCCGTACCAGATAGTTGTGCCCTGCTGGCAACCACACACGCCACTTCCAACTGAGCTCGTCCGTCTGCGGACACTGCACTGCCGCGAGTCGTGTCGGGTCTTCGACGATCAGCTTGCCCGTTTCGTTGCGAAGCTGCTGTACTTCTTGCCGTAACGGCCCCACCTCCCGCCACAGCATCCCCGTCGTCAGTCCGAGCGCCACGATCGTGGTGAGCAACAGCAGGTTCAGCAGGGAGAAGCGGGGGCGGGGCATGGAGCTGCTCGGGGTTAGACAACCGTAAAATCGCCGGTCGCCATCCGCTGATGAAGCTCTTCCCACTCCGCTAACACGCCGAGCGTCGTCGCCCAGCGCACGATGTAGTCACTGTCGAGCCGATCCTTGCGCTCGTTTAGTATACTGGCCATATCACGCAGGTGCTTGGGCGACCTGCCCTCCTTGAAGTAGATGAGCTTGCCAAGGATGACGTCTTCTGGCGACGCCGCGAGCACCTCTCGCTCCTCTAGCAGCCGAGTCGGGCGGCGACGCCGCATCTGCTCGGCCGGCCAGCCCTCGAAGCCGATTACCATGAAGTCTATTTTCATGCCGGTGGTGAGCTGCAGCACATTGAACTGCCCCTGCGTGCGTACTGCTTCGTCGATGGCAGAACGGCTGACGTAGAACTCTTCTTCGGGGAATGCGGCGCACAGCACCGCGACGTCGATCTGTGTTAGCTGGATGACAATATCCACGTCGAGCGTCACGCGTGGCTCTCCCCACGCCCCGCTGGCGAGCGACCCAACCACGGCGTAGGGGACGCGGATGCGATCGAGAACTTCAACCGCGATGCGTAGCAGGCCAGTCGGCTCCACGGCTTATCCTCCGCGAGACTTCGCCTTCGACCTGCTGCTCGGTCCATTCGGGGTGATCATACATCACCCCACCTCGAACACATTGCCGCGCCAAACGATAGCCGCCGTCGATGAGCGCCATCTTCTCTAACGGCGTCATGCGGCGCCAGATCTCCGCGACGCGCGGCTCAACCACCTCGATCACGCCGAGTGTGTTCGTGCGAGGCGGGACGGCTTCGGCGGTCGGCGTTTCGGGGGCCATCGTGCGGATTGTACCAAAGCCCCGGTGGGACGGAAGCACTTAGCCAGTTTCGTAGGGCAGGCCTCGCCTGCCTTTCGTTGGGTAAGCGGTTGCCCCGGGGCTTGGCAGCCGAGGCCTGACCCACGTCTACGCCACGCCGGCGTCTTCGCTGCGCATCCGCAGGCCCGGCTTCTCCAGCACGACGGTGGTGCGCGGCGGCACGCTGCGAGTGATCCAGACGCTCGAGCCGATCACGGCGCCCTCGCCGACCACCGTGTTGCCGCCGAGGATCGTGGCGTTGGCGTAGATCACCACGTTGTCTTCGATCGTCGGGTGGCGCTTGGTGTCGCGCACCAGGTCGCCGTTCTCGTCGGTCGCGAAGCTCAACGCCCCGAGCGTCACGCCCTGGTACAGCTTCACGTGCCGGCCGATCTGGCAGGTCTCGCCGATCACCACGCCGGTGCCGTGGTCGATGAAGAAGTGGTCGCCGATCGTGGCGCCGGGGTGGATATCGATGCCGGTGCGGCCGTGGGCCCACTCGGTCATCATCCGCGGGATGAACGGCACCCCCATGCGGTAGAGCAGGTTGGCGAGGCGGTAGACCGTGACCGCTTCGAGCCCCGGGTAGCAGAAGATCACCTCGTCGGCGCCGCGGCACGCGGGGTCGCCCACATAGGCGGCCTCGACGTCGGTGGCCAGCACCGCGCGTAGGTCGGGCAGCTTCTTGAGAAACTCGATCGTGGCGGCCTGGCCCAGCTTCTCGTAGTCACGCTCGTCGTCACAGTCGGCGTGCTGCTCGTGCCGCAGGGCGCGGCCGATCTGCTGGGTGAGCCGGTCGTGCAGCCGGTCGACCACCTCACCGATGTAGTAGGTGACGTTCCCGCGGTGCAGCCCCTCGCGTTGGCGGTAGCCCGGGAAGAGCACCTCCTGCAGGTCGCCGATGGCGGCCACTACTTCGGCGTGCTTCGGCAGCGGGCAGTGATCGAGGTGGTCGATCTTGCCGACCTGGTCGTAGGTCTGCACGAGCCGCTCGGTGAGCTCGGGGAGCTGATCTTTGAGCCGGAAGTCGGTGGCCATGCTTTCGCCTAACGAAAGGAAACGTTCAAAAAACTCAACCACCAAGGACACGAAGAAGTACCAAGAAAGGACGATGGAGGAACCATCGATCTTACATCCTACTCCTTTGTGCTTCTTAGCGTCCTTGGTGGTTATCGTCTTTGCGGTTGGTGCGTGCTTAGCGGTTCCCTCGGCTCGCGCCAGCGGCGCCAGCTTGATCTTAGGCGCTGCGGGCAGACCGGGCAATTTGACCTAGTTCATGGAGGGGTCGCTGGGCAGCCGATCGGGGGGGGTCTTGGGGAGCATGATCTTGAGTCCGATGCGCTTGGTGACGTCGGTCCACAGCGACTCCGCGGACGCGAAGACATCGCCCGCCAACGCGTCGGTCGTGAGCCATCCCCCTGCGGCCAGCTCGCTTTCGAGCTGGCCGGCGCCCCAGCCGGAGTTGCTCGAGTAGAGCCGGAACGGCTTGTCGTCTTGCCGCACCAGGGCGTCGATCTTCTCCCGCTCGATCGCCATAAACAGGCCCGGGAGCACCCGCTTTTCGGCGACCTGGGCGTCCGTGTGCAGGGCGATCAGCGGCCCCGGCACCGGCCCCCCGACGTAGATGGGCGCCTGCGAGTCGCAGGGGGGGGCCTCGATCGCCCGCCACACCTCCTGAACGGTGCGTCCGCTCGGCCGGTTCAGCACCACGCCCAACGCCCCGTCGGCCGTGTGCTCCAGTATCAGCACCACCGTCCGCAGGAAGTTTGGGTCCCGCAAGTGACGTGAAGCAACCAGCAGCTTTCCGGCGAGGAAGGAGGTCATCGCGCTGCGTCAGAGGTTAGGGGCCGTTTGCAACGGTTCGTTGGCCAGAGCGATGTCTGATGAACGTTAGGCTACGCGTCGCCTGCCGTCGAACGTCTATCGCTCCGTTCGCTCTTTGGTGATCTCGATCGCCTTGAGCAAGCCGCGGGCCTTGTTCAGGGTTTCTTCGTACTCGGCGGTCGGGTTGCTGTCCGCCACAAGGCCGGCGCCGGCTTGGATGTAGGCGACGCCATCCTTGATAACCATCGTCCTGAGCGCAATGCAGGTGTCCATGGCGCCGGTGAAGTCGATATAGCCTACCGCGCCGGCGTACGGGCCGCGGCGGTGGGGCTCCAATTCGTCGATGATCTCCATCGCACGCACCTTGGGGGCGCCAGAGACGGTCCCCGCCGGCAGGCAGGCGGCCAAGGCGTCGAACGCGTCTGCCTCGTCGCGCAGCTCGCCGGTGACGTTCGAGGTGATGTGCATCACGTGGCTGTAGCGTTCGATCGACATCACGTCGCTCAGCTCCACGGTCCCGTACTTGGCGACCCGTCCAACGTCGTTGCGGCCAAGGTCGACCAGCATCACGTGCTCGGCGCGTTCCTTGGGGTCGGCCAATAACTCGGCGGCGAGGCGGTCGTCTTCGGCCTCGTCGTGTCCGCGGGGCCTGGTGCCGGCCAGGGGGCGGACGGTGACCTTGCGGTCCGCCACGCGGACCATGATCTCTGGCGAGCTCCCGACTAGTGTACAGCTTGGGGTCCGCAGGAAGAACATAAACGGGCTGGGGTTCACCACCCGGAGCGTGCGGTAGACTTCCAGCGGCGACGCGGCCAACGGCGTTTGCAGACGTTGACTTAGCACAACCTGGAAGATATCGCCGGCGCGGATGTACTCAACGCACTTCCGCACCGCGGCCTCATACTCGGCCTGGGTAAAGTTGGACTGATACTGGGCGGTCGGGGCGCCAACTAAATTGACGTCGGCCATCGGCAGCGGCTCCTTCTCCGGAGGCGCCGAGAGCCGGTCGACCAGCCGGTCGACACGCGCAGCGGCGTCGTCGTACGCGGCCCTCAGGTCGGCGCCCTCCCCCACGCGCGCCAGGGCCACTACCACGGCCGTCTTCTGCACGTTGTCGAAAACCACCATGTGGTCGTAGAACGCGAACGCCAGATCGGGGAGCAACCGGTCGTCCTGCGGCGCGTTGGGAAGGTCTTCTACATAGCGCACGGTGTCGTAGCCGGCGTAACCGACCGCGCCCCCAACAAACGGCGGCAGGCCCGGCACGTGGGCCACCTTGACCGATGCAACCAGCTTGCGGAGCGCGTCGAGCGGGTTCTCGAATCGCTGGGTCTCGGTGCGTACCGGTTTGCTGGAAGGGGCCCCGCCGGCGACGTTGCCGAAGTGCCGCAGCACCACCTCTTCGCCGTGGGCCTCGAGCGTGAGATAGGGTTCACTGGCCAGAAAGCTGTATCGGCCGACCTTCTCTCCGCCGATCACGCTCTCAAACAGGCAAGCCGTCCCCCCCGTATCGAGCCGGTGGAACGCGGTGACCGGGGTCAGGCTATCGCTCAGCAGCCGGCGATAGACGGGCGCCGCATCGACCCCTGCCGCAAGCTTCTCGAAGGATTCGTAGTCAGGCAGGTGTGGCATGCGCGCAATCGGGGCGGAATCGGTCGGGACGGACCGCCAGCCCCCTGCATTTGGGGCGCGCTAGCGGTGGCCGTAGCGTGAGTAAACTTGCCGCACGATAGCAACCCCGCAGGCCGCCAACAACGCTCCGGCTCGGAACTCGTAACAATTTGCTGCGGAACGCTTTACGCGCATCAAACGAACTTGACACGCGGGGGGGCCCCGATAGAATCCCATCGACACCGCCGTGGCCGCCCGACGAAGGGGCCAGGCTGGCCGATTGCCGGTTCTCTGTGCAGCGACCGCCTCAACGCTGGCCCGATCGTCTTTCTGCCGCGTACACTTAAGAGACTGCCGACGCTGTGTCGGAGCGAGCGGGCCGACGCCCGCGGGGTTATCCGTCATGAAATGCCAGAAGTGCGATAAACCGGCCACGTTTCACATCACCGACATGGTGGATGGCGCCCCCAGCGAGGTCCACCTCTGCGAGGGGTGCGCCCAGGCGTTTCTGGCCCCGCCGGAGCAAGAAGCCCCCCACATGATGCCCGAGATGGCCGGCCTGCTTGCACAGGCGGTCGGCGAGACGGCCGAAGAGCTGGCGCGCCTCGACGAGCGGGTCTGCCCGATGTGCGGGATCAGCTTCCTCGAGTTCCGCAAGCAGGGGCGGCTCGGCTGCCCGCACGACTACGTATGCTTCGCCCGCGAGCTCGAGCCGCTGCTGGTGAGCATCCACGGCGAGACGCAGCACGTGGGCAAGGCGCCGCGTCGTTGCTCGGAGAACGCCGAACAGCGGACGCAGCTCATACGCCTGCGTCGCGAGATGAAGGAAGCGATCGCCCAAGAGCACTACGAACGAGCTTCGGAACTACGAGACAAGATCCGCGTCGTCGAAAAGACGCGTGAGACCCCCGCCAAGCCCTCCCTCAGCCAGGAATGAACCCGACGCCCGCCCCAACCGCCAAGAGCTTGGCGGTAGCGGACCGGCGACGCCGCCCCTATGGCATTCAACCTCGAAGAACTGGCGCCCAGCAGCGGCGAATGGCTCCGCGGCGCCGGTCCTGAGTCGGACATCGTCATCAGCAGTCGCGTGCGCCTGGCGCGTAATCTTGCGGACTTTCCGTTCATCGCGCGGGCGACCGAGTCGGACCGCGAAGAAATCGAGCGGCAGCTCCGCACACGCATCGAGACGCTGCAGAAGGAGAACGAGAAGTTCCCCTCCAGTTTGGCGTACGTCGACGTCGGCCGGCTCGAGGAGATCGACCGGCAGTTCCTGGTCGAGCGGCAACTCATCAGCCGCGAGCTGGCCGAAGGGGACGGCGCCCGGGCCGTGGTGATCGACCGCGGCGAGCAGTTCAGCGTGATGATCAATGAGGAAGACCACCTCCGCATCCAGGTGATGCACAGCGGGCTCGACCTCGAAACCGCCTGGGAACAGATCAACACGCTCGACGACCTGCTGGAAGAACAAATCACCTACGCCTGGAGCGACAAGCTGGGCTACCTGACCGCCTGTCCGACGAACGTCGGCACCGGGGTCCGCGTCAGCGTGATGCTCCACCTGCCGGCGCTGGTGATCACCAGGCAGGTGGACAAGGTGTTCCGCAGCCTGCAGAAGATCAACCTCGCGGTGCGCGGCCTGTACGGCGAAGGCTCGCAGGCGATGGGAGACTTCTACCAGATCTCCAACCAGGTGACCCTGGGCCAGAGCGAGCAAGAGCTGACCAAAAAGGTGGCCGACATCGTGCCGGTGCTGCTGGGGTACGAACGCAAGGCCCGCGACTTTCTGATGCAGGAGAGCCAGCAGACGCTGCACGACCGCGTGAGCCGCGCCTACGGCATCCTCCGCACCGCCCAGACCATCAGCAGCGAGGAGACGCTTCACCTGCTCTCGAGCGTGCGGATGGGGATCAACCTGGGACTAATCCGCGACGTCGAAATCCCCACGATCAACAAGCTGTTCATCCACACCCAACCGGCCCACCTACAGAAGATCGCCGGGATGGAGCTGGACACCTCCGACCGCAACATCGAACGGGCGAGTTACCTACGCCGGCATCTGGACGGCAACGGCGGGGCGTCGGCGGGGCACAACTGAGCAGCGGACGATCGCAAGATGCGCATCAAGATTGCTAAGGCGATCGGACTATTGATTGCCGCGGCGCTCATTTGGACTGTCGGGTGGCTAGCTGGCTACATGCAGGGCATGTTTGATGGAAAGATGAGCGAGTTCAACGGTCGTTTTACTTTCCAAGAATCGCTTGCTCTTTCGATCTTTCACAACGACCCTACTCTTCCGGCGCTGCAGATTGATCGGCATGGCGACGGGAATATCATCCTCCGGGGCAGGGTCAGCGAACAGCAGTTGACGCAATTGCGGACCGGGCTTGCCAGCGAGATCGGAGCGACTCGAGCTCGGCTTGCGGTAAGTGAAATCGAGGTCACGTCCGATTAGCGAGCGGAGTTTGCTTCACCACGCCGGGGTCGAGGACGACGCGGCTCACACGCATTGGTGATCTACTCCACTACGATCCCATCCAGCCCCGCTTCGGGCGCCGGGAACTGCGGGTCCATCCCCTCCAGCGTCTCGAGCAACAACTGGCTCACCACCAGGTTGCGGTACCATTTGCGGTCGCTTGGTACGATGTGCCACGGGGCGTCTTTCGTGTTGCACTTGGTCAGCGCGTCCTCGTACGCCTTCTGGTAGTCGTCCCACAGCAGCCGCTCGGCCAGGTCGGCGCGGCTGAATTTCCAGCGTTTGTGAGGCTCGTCGAGGCGAGATTGCAGGCGTTCGCGTTGTTCTTCTTTGCTGACGTGCAGGAAGCACTTCATCAGCGTCACGCCCCCTTCGACCAGCAGCTCTTCGAAGGCGTTGATCTTGTCGTAGCGCTTCCTCCACTCGTCCTCGGGCACCAGATTGTGGACGCGCACCACCAGCACGTCCTCGTAGTGCGAGCGGTTAAATACGCCGATGTTGCCCCGCCGCGGAACCGCGTTGTGGATACGCCACAAGAAGTCGTGGTCTAGTTCCGTTTCGCTCGGCTGCTTGAACGACTTGATCTGGAACGTCTGCGGGTTGATGCCGGTCATCACCACACGGATGGTTCCGTCCTTGCCCGCCGTGTCCATCCCCTGCAGCACCACCAGCAGGGCCCTGCGGTCCTCGGCGTACAGCTTGTACGCCAGCTCGCGGCTCTTGGCGGTGTTTTCTTCGATTTGCGCGGCGGCCGATTCCTTGTCCCAGTCCCCCTCCACGTGGCGGGGGTCAATCTTGTGGATGTCGGCGTCGCTGCCGGGCTTGAACGTGGTGGGGTGTGTCATGCAGACAGTCTGACAGAAGAACCGCCAAGAAGCCACGAGCGCCAAGCACGCCACAACGGATAGGGAACCGCCCAGGACGCCAAGGAAACAAACGACTAACCGCGTGACGGATCGGCTGGATCTACGGGATCAACCAAGCATTGATGCGAGAAAAATTCGTCGCAAGAACCCGTTTGGGCATTGGACGACACTTCGTGGTAGCCCTGTCGATCTAGCCGGCCCCATAATCCGGTTTCCCTTCAACTTTTTTTTTGCTCTTGGCGTCCTTGGCGGTTCACCCCGTCCCGTCTTGGCGCATCGTGGCGCTCTTGGCGTCTTGGCGGTTTCCTATTCCGCTTCGGCCCAAACCTCGACCCGGCCGTCGTCATCGACGCGGACATGCACCACGTTGGGGCAGCAGCAGACGGGGCAGTCTTCCACGTACTGTTGATCGTCGCCCGCCGAAAGATCGACCGGGACGACAATCTCCTCGCCGCAGGAGTCGCAGACGTAGGCGGCTTCGTCCTGCACGCCTTACACCATCGGCTCGGGGTGTCCCGAACCACGCTTCTTCCCTGCCGCCGGGGCGCGGAGCAGGCGGAAACCGATGTCGGAGCGGATGAAGCCGTACAGCGACGCTAAGATCAACGCCAGTAGCGCGATCACTTTCTTCTTGTCGTAGTCGTAGCCACGGAACACGTCTCCCACGCCTACTTCCGGCATGCTGGCCGGCGCGATCGGCAGGCCGTAGAGTTCTGCGAGTGTGATGATGTTGATCAGGTGGATGCAGGGGACGCCTTGGTTGATCATCCGCGGCATGACGCCGTCGATGTCGCCTAGCAGGCCCGGGGGGCGTCGGTTGAGGCCGGGGCTAAACAGCTTCTTGCCGACGCTGGTGCCGACCGAGACGGTGCCGCCGCCGACATTGATGTAGCAGGTGATGGGTCGTCCGCGGGCCGCCTCGCGGTAGATGTCGATCCGGTCGGTAACGCTTTCGGTGAAGCTGGGGGTCTCCAGCAGTCTGAGGCCGTTCTCTTTGATGGCCTCTCGGACCACCTTCTTCCCTTCTTCGGAGAGCCCCCCGCCGTTGTCGTCGAACCCGCCGAGCGACGCAGCGATCGACCTGGTCTTGAAGATGCCCGCGTCGAACAGCACACGCTCCATGTCGATCCATAGCAGGTCGGGCACGTTGGCGCCCCACTCGGAGGCGCTGGCGCTGGCGATCACCACCGGCTCCAGCCCCAGCGTTTCGATGGCGGCATACGTGCAGGCGTTCAAGGCAGGGAACGAGCCTGAGACCCCCAGCGCCACCACGTCGCCCCGCTGCACACCGGCGTTCTTGAGCATCTCAACCACGGCGCCGGCGAAGTTCGGGTTGATCGACGTCTGCTTGGCGCTGATCTCGCCGTGGACGCTGGTCACCACCGAGTTGGGTAGGCCCAGCAGGCCCGACTGGGCGATATCGGTCGCCGAGTCGATGGGGGGCCCAACCAGCACCCGCTGTGCACGGATCTTTTCCATCGCGTCTTCAGCCATCTGAGCGGCGATGGTCTTCTCTTGATAGAACGGCCGGTCGCCGAACACCTTGAGGCGTTCGACCATCACGAGGCCGATCACAGAGATGACGCCGATCAGCACGAGCGCGGTGCGTGAGACGGAGCGCGGCCGCCAATAGATTTTTTTCATAGGATTGCGTTGAGCTGGGCGCCGTAGATCAGGATGAGGATCAGTCGGACCACCACGGCGGCGCTGGCGAGCGCGCCAAGCGTTTCGACCAGCCCCTGGCGGTCGATCCAGATGGCCACCAATCCGGGGATGATGTAGCCGATTAGCTCGAAGCTGTCTTGCCCCGGGCCAAAGGTGTAAGCGAGCGATCCCAGCAGGTCGACCCGGCTGTTGGCGGCTTCCTCGCCGGCCGGGCCGGTGGTGAACATCGGCGAGACGCTCACCATAGACCAGCGGATCAGCGAGCCCATCAGGTACCCCACCAGGATCATCAGCACCGTGCGGCGGCGGCCGTAGATGATGATGAAGGTCGACAGCAGGTGGACGATGAAGTAGGTCGCCAGGGCGCAGACGATCGTCAGGGTGACGTCGATCGGCCGGTTGAGGTACACGGCAAAGTAGCCGGGCACGACCATGCCGCCGGCCGCCAGGCCGAACACCTCGGAGAAGAGCAGGCTTACGGCCAGCCCGATTCCAATGGAGACCGCGATTAACTCAGCCACGTTGATCCCCTTCGGGTTTTTCTAAGGTGTTAGGTTTTTGGTTTGCGTCGTCAGGAAACGAATGGTTGGTCGCGGTATCTGCCGCGTGTGCGTTCGCCTGCGCGGCTTTCGTCCCAACGGCTAATACCGAACGCCTAAAGCCCGTCACTTGAACATTCTCGTCGTGCTGCGGTTCGCGAAGTAGCGGACCACGTCGAGGCCGATGCCGCCGATGTTGGCCATGCCCATCACCAGTGCAGAACCGCCGGAGAGCTCGATGATCCGTTCGAAGATCTCGTCCGCCTTGCGGTCCTCGGCGAACACGAGCTTCAGCGAATCCATGCCCGCCTTGGCCGCGGCCCGCCCGAAGATGTACGTCCCGGTGCCGATCAGCACGTAGTAATCGGCCGCGGGCCAACTCATCACGGCTTTGCCGAGCTGCTCGGAACGGTCCGGCCGGTCTACGCGGCAATTGAAGACCGCGATCCGGCGGTAGACGTCGGGGTACCGCTCGAGCGCCATCTTCCAGATCCGCTCGGTCGACTCGGCGTCGTTCGCGGCGAACCCATTGACGAAGTTGATCTCCCGGCCGAAGAAGTTCATCTCGTGGGCGGTCATCGCCCCCGGGTCGGGCTTGGCCTGCCACATGCCCGCGAGCGCCGTGCCGCGGGCGACCCCCAGGTCGCCACAGACCCGCAGCGCCAGCGCCACGTTCTCTGCGTGCTCGACGTAGGGGAAGCCCGATAGGTCGAGCGGCGTGATGGCGGCCACGTCTTCTTCGGTCACAGCGATCAACTCGGTGCCGCGGTCGCGGCACGCCATGTCAAAAATATCGAGGTGGTCGCGTTCGGCGGTGTACAGCTTGCCGCCAACGGGTGTCATGCCGGCCAGGCACCTGGCGACGTCGCGCTCGCCCGGGCCCATCACGTCGAGGTGGTCCTCACGGGCGTTGGTAATCACGCCGTGGGTGGCGCGGACCAGCTTGTCCTCGCACAGCCAGTGCAGGTAGGGGATGAGCGCCATGCACTCCATCACCAACGCCTCAGAGCCGAAATCGACCGCCGTGTCGACAATGCGGATCTGCTCGATCACGTTGGCGCCGGCGGGGCGGAACACGGGGTACTCCGTGCCGTCCGGCAGGATCATCTGAGGCAGCGTGCCGGTGGTCTTGCAGCAGGTCCGCGTCCCGTGGTGGCGCATGCCAGCAGCGATCAGGCGGGCCACACTGCTCTTTCCCCGCGTGCCGGCGACGTGAACGCGGACCGGTATCTTCGCGAGGCGGGCGCGATGGCGCGCCAGCTCCACAATCCCGCTGCCTACGAGTAGGCCGGTGGTGGTGAGCAGCGCCGCGGTGCCAATCATGGGTATCGCCGCTAGGGGGCGGCGGCGGAGGTCTAGGGGACTTCGGGCGGAAAACCGTGTTACGCGAATGCGGGAAGATTAACGGTTTTCTATCGGCTGTCGAGGCCAAGTCAAAGAGGAATTCCCGAACCAACCCGGCGGGCCGAGCGGCAGCGGAGGCCGGCGCGCCCCGGCTGGGCGCCATCTCTGCTAGGAAATCGCAGGAGGGAACGCCCGAAGCGGTCGGGCGATCCTCGGCCATGCGGCGGAACTAGACGCCGAGAAAAAACCGCCATTTTTTCGCGAACCCCGCCACGCCGGGGGGGCTCTTACCAATTGCAAGGCGCAAAACCTTGCAGATTCACATAGACGGCCCCCAACGGCCGACTATAATTACTAGTAGAGGTCACGCGGACGACGCGTGACGGACTAGAGGGCCGGCCTGGGAGCGTCTCTGGCATTCACTCCACGGTCCGCCGTAACCTAGTTTCAAAAGGAGGTGGTCTTTGATTAATTGTCCATGTAGCCAGCGAGGTGGTCACGCCTGAGATGGCCGACGGGTCGCCCCAGGCGACCACCACCTGCTTCTGAGTTCCCGCCGAGCGGGGGCCGCTAGCAGCCTCCGCAACGCCTGATCTCAAAGCAAAACGATACCAGGGCCCGGCGTCTCCTTCGGGGGGCGTCGGGCCTTGTTTTATTTCGCCCGCGGCGCATTATCCTCTCGCGTGCCCAGCGAACGCGCCTCGCGACTCGGGGCGTCGTGCCTCCGTGCGAGCCGGGGCGTCCCCGCCCCCGGCGCGGCTCGCTTGATGCAGCCATCCCGTCTACCACTCCGGGGGCAGAGACGCCTCGGCTCACAAAGTCCATTCCATGAACGACGACCCTCTTGAACAGCAACAAGCCATGGTCGAGTCTTCGCTGGGGCTCGTGTTCCAAACGCTGGACGACGCGGTCGCAGAAGGGGTCAGCCAGCCCGTGGTGTGGTTGGTGGACTGCGAAGACGAGGTAGGGGGCGCCATCGCCCGGGGCTGGCTGGGGGACGAGGCCGTGGACGACGCCCTGGCCGAGGCCGACGAAGAAGACGCCACGTTGTTTGCGCGGGCGATCGCCTGGGACGACTGCCGCCGAGAGGCGCCCGAGGTCTTTCCGTACTTGGCCCCCGTGTTCGACCAGCCCCCGACGGAAGGGGTTCTGGTGATCGGCGTTACGGCGGGGGGCGCCTCGGCGTTGGTGGCGCCGCCGGACGCCCGCCCTTAGCGGTTGCCCCCGATCGGTCTGGTCGCCGGACCGTCGCTGGCTCGCCGTGTTGCTTGCAAGCAATGCGCGATACGATACAGCCCCCGCGACCCCACCCCCCAGAGCGACCCACCATGCCCTACCGAATCGTGCTGGCCCCCGGAGACGGGATTGGCCCGGAAGTCACCGCCGCCGCTCAACGCGTGATTGCCGCTACCGGAATTGAAATCGAGTGGTCGGAGCGTCAGATCGGCGCCGGCGCCTTCGAGACGCTCGGCTCGCCGCTGCCGGCCGAGACGCTCGAGGCGATCCGCGCCGCGGACGCGACGCTCAAGGGCCCAACGGCCACCGCTAGCGGCGGGGGGTACCGGAGCGTCAACGTCGAGCTCCGTCAAAAACTCCAGCTCTACGCCAACTACCGCCCGGCGCGATCGATGCCCGGCATCGTCAGCCGGTACGACAACGTCGACCTGATCGTCGTCCGCGAAAACACCGAGGGGCTCTACAGCGGCCTCGAGCACACGGTCGTGCCGGGCGTGGTTGAGAGCCTGCGAGTGATCACCCAGGTCGCGAGCGAACGGATCGCAAGGTTCGCCTTTGATACGGCGCGCCGGCAGGGGCGTGGGCGGGTTACCTGCGTCCACAAAGCCAACATCCTCAAGCTCAGCGACGGGCTGTTCCTCGACACCTGCCGGCAGGTGTCCGAGGAGTTCAAAGACATCGCGTTCGACGACTGCATCGTCGACGCCGCGGCGATGAAACTGGTGCTCGACCCCAAAAACTTCGACGTGCTGGTGATGGAGAACCTGTTCGGCGACATCCTCTCCGACCTAGCGAGCGGCCTGGTGGGGGGCCTGGGGGTCACCCCCAGCGCCAACATCGGCGCCCACGGCTCGGTGTTCGAGGCCGTGCACGGCACGGCGCCCGACATCGCCGGCAAGGGGCTGGCCAACCCCACCGCGATCATCCTCAGCGGCGTTCTGATGCTCCGCTACTTGGGCGAAAAACAAGCGGCGGACCGCATCGAGGAAGCGGTCCGCGGCGTGATCGGCGCCGCGGAGACCGTAACCGGCGACCTGGGGGGGTCGGCCGGCACGGACGAGTACACCGACGCGGTAATCGCTGCGATGACAAATAATTGAACAAAACAGGCGGCGGCGCCGCTCTTTGTCCATGGGGGCCGGCTGTCGGGCCCTAGCATGGCTCTCCGGCCCGGTCGCGTCTGAGGTGTGACCGCGAGTAGTTGGTGTTGGCGTCCGCGGGGTTCTATACTGATCCCCAAGGCGCGGTCTGCTTATCTACTGAGCCCGCCGGCTTACCTCCGGACCGATCCGTCATGCACGATCACAGAACATTGTTTGCGATCCTCTTGACGGTTGTTTGTTCTCTGCCGGTGAGGGCCTCCGCAGAAGCAGTGTTCGTCCAAACGCCAGACGGCGCGACGAGCACGGTTCGCGTCTCGCCGGTGAGCCCGGGTCAGCCGGTGCAGGTCGAGCCCGGACAGCCCGCCAAGGGGGGCGAGGCCAAGCCGGCCGAAGGAGAGGCGAACAAGCAGGAGACCAAAGAAGGAGAAGACGCCAAGAAGGAGGGGGATGAGAAGAAGGAAGAGGGCAAAGACGGCCCGGTCAAACGCCCCAGCAAGCCGCCCCGCACCCCCGACCCCCGCGAGTTCGACGTCAGACCGGACAAGACCGGCCGCGTGCAGTTCGGGTTTACCGGGCAGCCTTGGCCGGACGTGCTGCAGTGGCTGGCGAGCGTCAGCAACCTCAGCCTCGATTGGCAGGAGCTTCCTAGCGACTACCTGAACCTATCGACCCAACGGGCCTACACGATCGCGGAGTCGCGCGACCTGATCAACCGCCACCTGCAGGCCCGCGGCTACGGGCTCTTCTTGCAGGGGGAAGTGCTGAGCGTCTTCAAGCTCGACAAGATCGATCCCAGCTTTATCCCGCGTGTCGAAGAAGACGAGCTCTACGACCGCCAGCCGCACGACATCGTGAAGGTGTCGTTCGCCCTCCCGAAAGACCTAGAAGCAAAGCAGGTGGTCGAGGACCTCAAGCAGGTGCTCAGCCCAAACGCCAAGGTGCTGCCGCTCACGGCAACCGGGCGCGTGCTGGCGATCGACGCGGTCGCCAACCTGCGGATGGTCAGCGCGGTGCTGAACGACGAACGACTGGCCAACACCCCGCAACAGATCCCGCGACGGTTCGTGCTGAAGCACGCGCGTGCGGAGAAGGTGATCGACACCCTCTACGTGGTGCTGGGGCTCGACCCCGCGTCGCGGCCGTCGCAGATGGAGCTGCAGATCCAGCAGCAGAAGATGCAACTGATGACGCAGATGCAAGGCGCCGGCAAGGACGTGTCGAAGCTGCTCAACAAAGACGGCCCGCCCGTCTTCATCGCCTTCAACCGCAACGAGAACAGCGTTCTGGTGAACGCCCCGCGGGAACAGATGGAGATCGTTGAGCGCGCCATCGAGTACCTGGACGTCCCCCCCCCGGGATCGAGCCAGGGCAGTAGCGGGTCGCCCACCACGCGCACGGCAGAGACCTACCAACTGAAGACAATCGAACCAAAGACTTTGCAGACGACGCTCGAAGAGATCGGCGACCTCGATCCGCTCACCGAGCTGCGCGCCGATAACAAGGCGAAGATCCTCTTCGCGCGTGCGTCGCTGCACGACCACGCGACGATCGAGCGGATGATCTCGCAACTGGACGGCGCCCGTGAGCGGATCGAGGTGTTCTACATCCGACGCCGCCCGGTCGACGCGGTCGCCGGCACGGTGATGGCACTCATCGGGGGCCAAGAAGAAGAAAAAAAGAAGGACAACAACCGCAACGGGTACTTCTATTCGTGGTACGACCAACCCGAGGAAGAAGACACGCCCAAACCCACTCTGCGCGTCGACGCGGACATCGAGAACAACCGCTTGATCGTGCGCGGCGCCGACGAGCAGATCGAGCAGGTCCGAACCCTGCTGGTGAAGTTGGGCGAGATCCCCGGCGAAGGGTACGCAGCCAAACCGATGCAGGTGCTCGATCCGATCGGCGCCGAGGCGACCGACGAGCTGCTCGAGAAGCTCCGCGCCCTGTGGCCGTCGGTCGGCGGAGGGGTAGAGCTGAAGATCGACGACCAGTCCGTGGCCGAACCGAAGCCCGCGGCGGCGCCGGCAGAAGAGCCGCCCCCCGTTGAGACGCCGCCGGCCGACCGATCGACCGACAAACGCCGCGTCCCGGCACGGGTTGTTTCCGAGGCGACCAGGTCCGAGGTGGCCACGGCCGCCGAGCCCCCTGCCGTAACCATCACGGTGACCCCAGACGGCCGGATCGTGCTCACGGGGTCCGACCCCGACTCGGTCGCTAAGCTAGAAGAACTGGTCGGTTCGCTGGCGCCGCAGGAAGAGCGGTTCAAGATTTTCCAGGTCGATCATGTCTCTGCCTTTTCGGTCTGGTTGAACCTGACGGAGTTTTTCGAGGAGGACATGTCCGACGGAGGCAATCAGTACTACGACTACTGGAGCGACACGTGGCGCCGGGAAGGGGGCGAACAGCCGGCGATGCGGCTTTCCAAACGCCCCAAGCTGCGGCTTATCTACGACACCGCCACCAACACTATCTTGGCCGCAAACGCGTCGGCGGGGCAACTCGCCGAGATCGAGCGGCTCATCAAGGCCTACGACATCCCCGCGCCAGACGACTCGGTGAAGAGCCGACGCACGGCGACGATCAAGATCCGCTACTCGCAGGCGGGGACGATCGCCGCGGCGCTTAAGGAAGTGTACCGCGACCTGCTGAGCTCGCGCGACAAAGAGTTCGACGACGCCGACCAGAAGGCGGGCAGCGCCAAGGAGACCACCACCGTCATCCGCTACGGCGGCGGGGGCGCCGATTCCGACGACTCAAAAAAGAAATCGGCGCCGGTCAAGGTAGGCTTCCAAGGCGCCCTGTCCGTGGGGGTCGACGAGATCTCCAACGTCATCATCGTCTCGGCGCAGGAAGAGCTGTTCGACGGGATCGTTGACATGATCCAGTTGCTCGACAGCGAAGCAAAGCCCAACAACGCCGTACAGGTACGGCAGATCTCGGGCGCCGTTCAGCCCGAATCGTTGCAAAAGGCCCTGGCCGACGCGCTGGGCACCCCTTGGATCGGCGGCAAGCCCCAACAGGCAGAATCGGGTGAAGACAGGGGGAGGGACAACGGCAATTCGCGGCGTGATCGCGACCGGGGCGACCGCGGAGGAGACCGCCGCCGCGGCAATGACTAGCTGTCCCCGCCACCCCGTTTAGCCGACAGGCGTCTCGCGTCGTTAATTTAGAGCGCATCCCCCGCAGCGAGCCGGGCCCGCAACCCCTCCGCACGCTCGCGGATCTCCGGCAGCTCGATTTCTTTTTTCTCTAGATTCTTCACCTGAAACACCATCCGTCGGTTTGACTCAAACTGCTTGCGGTGGCGATCAAGGAAGTCCCAGTAGAGCGTCGTCACAGGGCAAGCCTTCCCGCCGGTAGCGGCCGAAGGATCGTACTTACAACTCTTGCAGTAGTTGCTCATCCGATTGATGTACGCGCCGCTGGCGCAGTACGGTTTGGTGCCGACGACGCCGCCGTCGCCGTATTGGCTCATCCCCAGCGTGTTAGGGAGGCTCACCCAGTCGATCGCGTCCACGTACATCGCCATATGCCAGTCGTGGAAGAGCCGCGGGTGGACCCCCACAAGCTGTGCGAAGAGTCCCAGCACCATCAGTCGATGAATATGGTGGGCGTAACCGTGGCTCAAGACAGAACGCATCGCGTCCCGTACACAGACCATCTCGGTCTCGCCATCCCAGTAGGAAGCCGGAACCTGCGTGTCCGCGTCGCAGTCGAGCGCATTGCGATCGACGTAGTTGGGCATCTTGGTCCAGTAGACGCCGCGTACAAACTCTCGCCAGCCAAGAATCTGCCGCACGAAGCCTTCGACCGAATTAAGAGGTGCATGGCCCGACTCGTAGGCCTCGACCGCGGAATCAACACACCTACGCGGGTCGATCAGGTGCAAGTTGAGCGCAAACGATAGCCGCGAATGATTTAGGAAGGGCCGGTCGGTCCACATCGCGTCTTGGTATTCGCCAAACAGCGGGAGACGATGATCGATAAAATCGCGGAGCGCGGCGAGGGACTGTTTGTGCGTTACCGGCAGATCAAAGTTCTCGAGCGATCCTGGGTGATCCGTGTAGCGGGCAGCGACTAGTTCGATTACTTCTTGGGTGACGCTGTCGGGGCGGAAGGAGCGTGGGGCTTTGGCCTCGATCGGACCCGACTTGCCAAACGACTTGCGGTTCTGCTTGTCAAAGTTCCAAGCTCCTCCGATGGGCGTGCCATCTCTGGTCATCAGCACGTTGTGCCGCTTGCGGGCGCTGCGGTAAAAGTCTTCTAGCTTCAAGGTCCTCCGGCCTTCCGACCAGGCGCCGAACTGTTCAATCGTGTCGAAGAAGTGTCGGTCGCTCCGGACCTCGAGCGGCAGTCCGAGATCGTCCGCGCTCTGCTGAAGCGACTGCCGCACCCGCCAATCGCCCGGCTCAAGGACGACAAGCGCTCTTGGATTGAGCCGGCGCGCCGCGGCTGCCAGCACGGCCGGAAAGTCGGGCCCGGAGTCCCGGCGCCCGTCGGCGTTGAGTTGGTGGTAGTCCACACGCCACCCTCGGCCCACCAGTTCATCGCGGAAGTGCCGCATGGCAGAGAAGAATGCAGCGATCCGAAGTTTATGGCAGCGAACGTGGGTCGCTTCGAGATCGACCTCTGCCATCCAGACCGCGTCTTGCTGGGCGTCGAATCCGTCAAATGCGGCAGAATCGACGTCGAGCTGGTCTCCCAGCACCAGCACGAGTTGGCGTACCGGCGGTTCTGTTTTGCGGGTAGGCATCGGCGATACGGCCTCGGTGCTCGTTGGATTAGACTAGACCAGGATAGAGGTGTTGCCCAAACCAACCATCGCATGACCACGTCGCACGAACTACCGCCTGGTTTTTCTCCCGCTCAGCGATACGGGCTGCTGCTCGTGGCCCTTGCGGCCGTGGCGCCCAACCTGGTGGGGAGCGCTTTCAATATCGCCTACAATCAAATTCAGATCGAGCCGATGCTCAAGCCGCATCAGCTTGATCGGTTCGGCGCTTGCTGGCGGCTGTTCAACTTGGTGATCTACCCGATCGGCGTGTTGGTGCTGGCGACCCCGCTGTTGTGGGTCGAGCCCGTCCACCGCGCGCTGGTCGCCGGGCGGCCGGTCGAACCGCGATCGCTGCTGTACGCACAGCGGTTTGCGGTGAACCTACCGTGGTGGGTGCTGCGGATCGTGAGCGTGTGCTGGCTGATCTGCATCCCGGTCTTCGGGGCAGCGCTGCTGCTGGGCGATGAACCGGTCGACCGCGAAGTGCTGTGGCACCTCGCGACCTCGTTTGTTATCGCGGGAATGATCGCGGTGACGCAGTGCTTCTTTGCGGTGGAACTCGCCAGCCAGCGGCTGCTGTTCCCTGTCTATTTCCAGCACGACCTCCCCTGCGACACGCCGGGGGCGTACCCGCTCTCGATCACTGGGCGGGGATTGATGTTCGGCGTGTCGGCCGTCGCCAGCCCGATCATTGCCCTGGTGCTGCTGTTGGTGCTGCCGGAAGCCTCCCGGCAGACCCCCGAGTTCGGCTTGTCGGTGGGCGCGGTGGCCATCGCCTTCGGTCTGACCACCGCCTGGATGCTGGGACGGCTGGTGGCGCTGCCGGTGCGGCGGCTCAAGGACGCGGCGGTCCGCGTGGCCGAAGGGGACCTGGACGTCCGCGTTGACGACCTCCGCGCAGACGACTTCGGCCCGTTGATCGACCGATTTAACCGGATGGTGGAGGGGCTCCGGGAACGCGAACGGCTGCAGGAGACCTTCGGCCGCCACGTCGGCCACGAGGCGGCCCGGCAGATCCTGGCCCGCGGCGCCGGGTTGGGGGGGACCGAGATGATCGTCACGGTCATGTTTGTCGACGTACGCGACTTTACCGCCCACTCGTCGCGGCACGACCCAGACGAGGTGGTGAGCGTGCTGAACATCTTCTTCCGCGAGGCGGTAGAGACCATCGAGTCGCACGGCGGGATGGTGAACAAGTTTCTTGGCGACGGGCTGATGGCGCTCTTTGGCGTGAGCGGCGGGTCGGAGAACCACGCCCTGGCGGCTGTGCGCGCGGCCACCGCCATGCAGGAGCGGCTGCGCAGCGCCACCCGGGAGCTGGAACAAGCGGGCTGGCCCGGGCTGCGGATCGGCATCGGCGTGAACACGGGGCCGGCGATTGTCGGCAGCATCGGGTCGCCGCGGCGGCAGGAATTCACTGCTATCGGCGACACGGTGAACATCGCCTCCCGCGTCGAGACGCTCACGAAGCCGCTGGCCCGCTGCTTGTTGATCACCGAGGCGACCCGCCTCAGGCTTCCGGCCGACTTCCCGATCGAGGCGCTCCCCCCCCAATGGGTGAAGGGGCGTGAGGAACCTATCGCGGTGTTCGCCCCCACGTCCGACAGCCCGTTGGCGGCGGGACAATGCGACTAACTCTTCCCACGTGCATAACCGACAAGCTCCGCTCCACCGGCGCTTGCGGAACTTCGCAGACAGGCGTTGTGCGCGGCGCGAGCGAAACTCGATACCCAGTGCTGGGTCCGGATTACTCCTGCCGCAACGGTCGTCATGTTTTCAGCGGACTTTCGCATACTACCGATCGTGCTAGCGGCGCTAGCTTTCGCCGCCGGATGCCGGTGCCACGATTGCGGCTGCATGCCCGGTCGGCCGGTGGTGTCGTGTTCGTTCGCTCCGGGCGCCCCGGAGGTTGAGCCTCCCGACCTGGCCTCGCTGCTGTCGATGGACCCCGCTTCCCCCAGCGACGGCCCGGTCTGCCTGCTCCCCGCCCCGGTAGACGAGTTTGACCTGCTGGACGCCCCGACCGCACAGTGCCAAGCGGCGGCCGCCTCGACCGTAGCGGCGGCGATCGAGCTCGAGCGGCATTACGCCCGGCTGCTGATCTCCTGCGATTCAGACAAGGTGGACGACGCCTTCTGCCTGAACCGCGACTTGCTGGCCCTCCGCGCTGCCGACGCACGCAACAAGGCCGCCGGCGAGGCGCTCGAGGCGTTCTATAACTTGGCCGGCCTGGAGGCGCGGAGCCTCTACCTCGACATGGCGGTCGCCGAGTCGCGCACGACGCTCTCGCGGATCGAGCGGCTCGCCGAGCGTGGGCTGCCGACGCCCGACGCCATCCAAGCAGACGAGGTCCGCGTCCGGATCGCCGATTTGCAAGACACGCGTCTGGTGCTTGAGCAGACCCGGATCCAACTGAACGGGCGGTTGAAGAAGCTGCTCGGCTGCCCGCTGGACGAGACGCGGATGTTCCGCCCCGAGGTCGATTGGGCGCCCGACTTCGCAACCGTGTCCGCAGAAGAAGCCGTGCAGACGGGGCTCGCGAGCCGGACCGACGTCCGCAGCCTGAGCGTGGTCTACTGCAATCTGCAGCAGCACACGCTGCCGGTGGCGCGGGCGGTGCTGGCCTTCGCAGACAGCAGCCTGGGTCGGGTCGAGCCGGTCCACAAGCTGCTGTGCTACGGCTGTGCCCAGGAAGAGCTTCCGATCCGCTGCCGGCAGCTACGGATGCTGATCGGCGAGGCGCGGGTGCTGGCGTCGGCGGAGATCAAGGGCGCCGTGTACGACATCGCCGCCGCGCAGCAACGCGTGCGGCTCGCGGCCGCCGCCGCGGAAGATCAACGCCGGGGCCTGCTCCGTCTCGAGAAGCGACGCGACCTAGACAATACAACCGTGTTCGAGCGGAGCGCCGCACGGGCCCGGGTGTTCCAGGCAGAATCCGACCTGATCGACCGGGTCGTGGAGCTGAACATCGCGCACGTGCGCTTCAAACGCGCCCAGCACCTGCTGGGCGTCGAATGCGGCTACGCCGCGGTCACGTGCCTCGAAGGCCGCTGCTGCCGCTGCAACTGCAATTAAGGGGCGAGCCGCCGGCGTCAGCCGACGGAGTTTCGTGCGGATGAGATCGATATCCGGTGCGAAGAAAACTCCGGCGGCTTACGCCGACGGCTCGCCTTGTTCACAGGGCGTCGATGACTAGGTCGCCTACTTCGCTGGTGGAGTAGCCCATCTTGCCGGCGCTCTGGCTCTTCATCTTCGTGCCGGTGACCTTCATGATCGCCTGCATGACGCGGTCGGCGGCCTTGGTTTCGCCAATGCGGTCCAACAGCATGCTCACGGCGTTGATGGTGGCGATGGGGTTGATGACCCCCTGCCCCGTGTACTTGGGGGCGCTGCCCCCCATCGGCTCGAACATGCTGACGCCCCCCGGCTCGGGGTTGATGTTGCCGCCGGCCGCGACCCCCATCCCCCCTTGGATCATCCCAGAAAGGTCCGTGATGATGTCGCCAAACATGTTGGTGGTGACGATCACGTCGTAGAACTCGGGGTTCTTGACGATCCACATGCAGCACGCGTCAACGTGGTTGTAATCCGTCTCCACGTCCGGGTAGTCGACCGCGCACTCTTGGAACGCACGCCACCACAGGTCGTGCCCGGTGGTCAGCACGTTGGTCTTGGCGACCAGGGTCAGCTTCTTCCCCTTGGGGTTGTTACGCCGCTGCGTGTACTCAAAGGCGTAGCGGATGGCCCGCTCGCACCCCTTGCGGGTGTAGATGGCGGTCTGCGTCGCGACCTCGTTGGGCGTGCCCTTGTGCATGAAGCCGCCGGCGCCGCAGTACAGGTCTTCGGTGTTCTCTCGCACGACGACAAAGTCGATGTCGTCCGGCCCTTTCCCCTTGAGCGGCGTCTCGACGCCGGGGAACAGCTTCACAGGGCGTAGGTTGATGTATTGGTCGAGGCCGAACCGGAGGTCGAGCAGCAGCTTGCGCTCGAGGATGCCGGGCGCCACTTTCGGGTGGCCGACCGCGCCCAACAGGATGCTGTCAAACTTGCGGAGCTGGTCCAACGCGTCCGCGGGAAGGGCCTCGCCCGACTTCAGGTAGCGGTCGCCGCCCCAGTCAAGCTGCGTGACGTTGCAGGAGAACCCCTCGTCCTTGGCGATGGCGTTGAGGACCTTAAGGCCTTCGGCGGCCACTTCGGGGCCGGTGCCGTCGCCGCCGATCACGGCGATCTGGTAGCTCTTGGGCATAAGTTTCTTGGTGCGGTTTGGAGCGGTGGATCGAACCGGCCAGCGTGGCCAGGCACCGATTCTAGCAGCCGTGCGACGGTCTGGTCAGGCGGCCCCGGGCCCCCCAGAACCCGCTGAGAATCTCGCCAATTCTGTGGCGGCGCCGTTTCGCGATGGGGGCTCGGTGCGGTATCATAGAACCTGGCCCAGTAGCGGCCTTCAATCCATCTTGTCTCCGGAGGAATCGCCATGGGCATCGGACCAGCGATCATTGGCGCTATCGTAGGGGCCCTAGTAGGCGCCGCGGCTCAAGCGGGCATCGAGCTCGGCATGAACAAGGAGGCATCCTGGATGGCGATCGTCATCGGCCTGTTTGCAGGGATCGGCGCCTGGAAGGCGGCCGGCGCGTCGATCCACAAGATCAGCTACCTACGCGGGGCGCTGGCGGCATTGGTGGCCCTCGGCGGCATTATTGGCGCCGCGCAGGCGATCTCGGCCGCCGCGGTCAAGCGGAGCGCCGACGCCGTGAACCCCGTTACTCCGGAAACCCCGCGCGTGGTGACGCCCGAGGCTGGAGAGGGCGAAGGAGAAGGCGAGGAGGCCACAGAGCCGGCCGAGCCGGAAGTCGCGGCGGCGCCCGCTCCCGCCGTGGGTCAGGTCCCCGCGGACTTCCGCGCCGGCAACGATAAGGGGGGTCCACCCAGCCCCAATCCCTACCAGTTTGTCTTTATCGCGGTGGGGGTCTTCTTGGCATATGAATTCGCCCGCGGCCACAAGCCGGCAGACGTGGAAGCGACCCCGGCAGAAGAACCGCCCGTCGCCTAGCCAGAACGCCAAGAACGCAACGACACAGCGCTATCGCGGGCGAGCGGGGACTTCCCGCTCGCCCGAACTCGTTTCTCTGCCTTGGAACCCTGAACCGAATGCACGTCTCCCGCAATGGTTGACGTTCAACGCCATGAGCGAATTCGTCACGGTCGCCCGCATAGGGGACATCCCCGAGGGTGAAGGGCGTGTGTTCACGGTCGATGGTCGGCAAGTCGGGGTCTTCAACCTCCGCGGCAAGTTGCACGCGATCGACGACCTCTGCCCCCACCAAGGCGCCTCGCTCAGCGCGGGCCACTTAGACGAGCAGGGGGAGGTAACCTGCCCTTGGCACGCCTGGCGGTTCTCGGTCACCGACGGAAAGTGGTGTGACAACCCGCGGCTCGGGGTGGACGTGTTCGAGGTCCGCGAGGTCGACGGCGAGGTGCAAGTGCGGGTCGGGTAGCGGCCCCATTTGGCGGCGGCGGGACTACTCTGCTTCGTCCGGTTCGATCACCGACCAAGCGGAGCTCACTTTCAGCTTCGTGCGGGTCTCCCTAGCGCCTCCGTCGACACCGTCGCTGAGCTTCATCGTGAACGACGACTGCTTGCTGGACGATACGGGCCGGCCTGCTTCGGCGTCGAACACCAACTCGCCCACACCGTCTTGGTCGACAATCTCTGCCTTCACGGCCGCGGGCTCGCCGCCATCGACGATCGCTTGTTCGGTCCGCGTCTCAAAGACGCGGACCGTCCGGCCTGCTTCTGTTCGCTGGCCGGCGTAGGTGTAGGTGGTCGAGAGACGCAGCACGCCCACCGGCGACTCGACCTCTACCTGGTCCGTCGACGTTTGCCCGACTTCTAACGCTCCCGCGGGAAGCTGAGTGACGCACTGCTGTACAATCCGCTTGATCCCTTCTTCGGAGAAGACCGTACCGGACGTCTTGGCCAACGGGTTGTTCTTGAGCGTTTCTGCCAGCTTCGAGTCGAGCGTCACGTCGCTCACCTCGCCCGTCGGGCCGATGGTCATAGTGATCGGCGCCCCCACCAGCACGCCAAAGAGCGGGGCGGTCATGGCGCCCAAGCCGTCGGCGGGTTCGTCGCTGTCAGAGTCGTAGTGGGTGTTCTTGATAGCGGCGCTCCCCGCGTCTACCACGACGCGTTCGATCGTCTGCGTCGCCTGCGCGCTGCCGTCGTTGTTTACCTCCGTCACGTCGAACCGGACAACCGTCTCTTGGGTCATCTCGGTCGCGACCGGCGGATCGTCGCCCGTGTTGACCTGGGTGGTCATCTCTTGCCGCATACGCATCCGCAGCGACTCCCCCTCAGCGAACTTCCAACGGGTTGGTGCGTCGCCAAACGCCGCCCCCGCAGAAATCAAGAGCGACCCGCAGCAGGCAATCAGACGTAGCATCGATTCGTTCCGGTAGGAATGAAGTCACGAAGTAACGGAAAACCCCTCGCCCGGATGGTCGAGCCGCCAGGCAGCAGGTCTTAAACATCCGCCCGTTGGGCCGGGGAGCCATCGAACTTTGTCTCCAAACGGCGGACGCACTCGGAATCAGAGCTCGAACGGTTCGCCCACCTCCGGCGTTAGCGGCTCGGCGGAGGTGTGCAGCCGGACCTGTTGGGCCCACGCGGCGGCGTCCTGCTCGATCGGCGGCCAGGTGTTGTAGTGGCACGGGGCGACGCGCTTCGGGCCGAGCATCCGCACCGCCTCGACCGCGTCTTCCGGGCCCATGGTGAACAGGTCGCCGATCGGCAGCACGGCAAGGTCGATCCCCACGGCGCCGATCAGCCTCATGTCGAGGAAGAGCGCCGTGTCGCAGGCAAAGTAGACCCGACCTCCAGGCAGATCGACCAACAGCCCACAAGCAACTCCGCCGTAAGATCCGTCGGGGAGGCTCGAGCTGTGATGCGCAACGGTCATCTTCAGCCGACCGAAGGGCTTCCCATCTTTAGATAGAGCGGCGCCCCCGCCTGGGTTCATGCCGACCGCCTTCGACTCAGCGACCCCCTGCTTCTTCAGCCAGTTGGCGACTTCAAACGGCGCAAGCACGGTTGCCCCGGTACGCACCGCGATGCTCGCCGCGTCCGAGACGTGGTCGAAGTGCCCGTGGGAGACCAGGATGAAGTCGGCCGACACATCGGCGGCCTTCACCTTGGCGGCGGGGTTGTCGTCGAAGAACGGGTCGACAATCAGCGTGTGCTTTCCGGTATCGATCTGCCACGTGTTGTGGCCGTGCCAGGTGATCTTCGTCATAGGGAGTGGAGCTCCGCGTGGACGGGGTGCGCCGTCGGAAGCGGCCGGGGGGATACGGGAATCAAGACGCGCCGACGGGGCGGAGCCCGTCGGCTGCCCCGGCCTGCGATATGGACCGACTCTTTGCGTAGACCGACTACTTCCGCAGGATCGCGTTCATGTTCTTCTTGTAGGCTTCGACGCCGGGCTGGCCATAGGGGTTGATGCCGATCAGCCGACCTTCGAGCACCGTGGCCAGCATGAACATCTGCAACACCTGCCCCATGACGTGCTCGTCGAGCCGCGGCAGCCTGAGGTCGGCCGTGGGCCGGTTGTCTTCGCGGTAGGCCTGGTTGGTGCCGGCGATGGCCGCCGAGAGGATCTCCGGCAGCGTCTTGTCCGCCAACGCGTTGAGCTGATCCTGGTTGTTGTCGCTGGGGCCTATGGCCAGCGCGTCGCGCTCGTGCGACTCGACAATCACGTTCGTGATGAGCTTGTCACGGACCCCCTCCTGGTGCTGCTGCCCGCGGCTGTGAAGGTCGCGTGTGTTGACGATCGTCAGCGGCAGGGCGCCACGCTCTTGCTTGCCGAGGCTCTCGGCAAGCAGTTGGTCGTACCACAGCCCAAGTGCTTCGAGCCGCTTGCCCCAGGTGCTGAGGATGCGTGTGGTGCAGCCACGCTCGGCTTCGAGGGCGTGGCAGACGCCAACGTACTGCATCACCACGTTCTCCGCGGGCGCGGCGTTGCGGAAGTGGTGGTTCATCGCCACGGCGCCCTGGAGCAGCTTCTGGATGTCGAGCCCCAAGATCGCGGCCGGCAGCAGGCCGACCGCCGAAAGCACACTGAACCGGCCGCCGACGCCGTCGGGAACCGGGAAGATCTCGGTGCAGCCGAGCGCGCCGGCCAGGTCGAACAGCTTGCCGCTCTCGCCGGTCACCGGCACCACCAGCCGCCCGAGCTCGCCGGGGCCGTAGTCGGCGTGCAGCTTGCGCAAGAAGATCCGCAGCGCCGCCGCGGTCTCCAGCGTGCCGCCGCTCTTGGAGATCACCACCACGCCCCACCGGCTCGTCTCGCTGGCGAGCAGGTCTAGCAGGCCCTGTGCGGCGTCGTTGTCGACGTTGTTCCCCTCGAAGTACATCTTCGGCCGTTGCCCGCGGAGCGTCGGGGGCGCCTGATTGTGGTAGGGGTGGCAGCAGGCCTCCATCAACGCCCGGGCGCCCATGTAGCTGCCGCCGATCCCCAGCACCACCACGCTCCCCAGCTCGCCGGCCAGCCGGTCGGCGGTCGCCTTTAGCCGGGCGACCTCGCTCTCAGCGCCGCGGTTGGCCAGCTCGTCGAGCAGGCGATCGGGGAGCAGGTGAAAACCGGCGTCTAGCGGCTGCTTCTGGGCGGGCACGTCCGCGGCGTCGGCCCAGAGCTGGGTGTCGGCCATCACGTCGTCGCGGGCTTCTTCCAGCTTCGGCGCTAGGGCCGCTAGCGTCGCGGGGGTGATGCCGTGCTCGGGGAGGAACACACCAGAGGGATCGTAGGAAATCATGTCCATATTTCTTGGCGGTGCGTGGGTTGCGCGGGTCTCGTCGCGAGTATATCGCCAAACGCCCCGGGAGGGCACTTGCTGACCGGGGGAAGATGGAGAGGATTGTGGGGAGAACGACGCCCCGGCGCCTGAAAAAACACAAGTGCGGCCCCAATCGAACCCGAAACAGCCGCCGGGCTACGCCCCGGCGGAGGGGCTGAGACGCAGCGTCCATCGAGCCCCACCGCCGGGGCGTAGCCCGGCGGCTAGGGGCCCTTGTGGCGCCTTGATTGTTACTGCCTACCTAACCCATCTCAAATCCTGACCGCGACCGCCATGGACACCCACGCCCTCATCAAGCCCCTGTTGGTGAAGAACGACTCCAAGATCGTCCTGTACGTCGGCGACGGGCTCGGCGGCCTGCCGCAGGAGCCGGGGGGCAAGACGGAGCTTGAGACCGCCAACACCCCCAACCTCGACCAGCTCGCCCGCGAAGGGGTGCTCGGTGGCAGCATCCCCGTGGCGCCCGGCATCTCGCCCGGCAGCGGCCCGGGGCACCTGGGGCTGTTCGGCTACGACCCCGTGAAGTTCCTCATCGGCCGCGGCGCGCTTGAAGCGACCGGCATCGGCTTTGAGCTGCGGGAGGGCGACGTCGCCGTGCGGGCCAACTTCTGTACGCTCGACGCCCAAGGAAACATCTCCGACCGCCGCGCCGGCCGCATCCCCTCCGAAGAGAGCGCCCCGCTGGCGATCAAGCTGCGTCAGGTGAAGATCCCCGGGATCGAGGTCTTCGTTGAGCCGGTCAAGGAGCACCGCTTCGTGATCGTGTTCCGCGGCCCGGGGCTTGAAGGCGCCGTCGCCGACACCGACCCGCAGCTCACCGGCGTCCCCCCGCTAGCGGCCAAGCCGACCGACCCGGGGAGCAAGAAGACCGCTGAGATTTGCAACGAGTTTGTGAAACAAGCGCAGCAGATCCTCAAGGACGAGAAGAAGGCCAACGGCTGCACCTTGCGCGGCGTGGCGGGCAAGCCGTCGCTCCCCAGCTTCGACGAGGCGTACGGGCTGCGGGCCGCGGCGATCGCCGTCTACCCGATGTACAAGGGCCTGGCGCGGCTCGCGGGGATGGACATCGTGGGCGACGCGAAGACGCTCGACGAGCAGATGCAGGTGCTCAAGGCCAACTGGGACAAGTACGACTTCTTCTTCATCCACTTCAAGTACACCGACTCCTCCGGCGAAGACGGCAACTTTGACGCCAAGGTGAAGCGGACCGAAGAGTACGACGCCGCGGTGCCGCAGATCTTGGCCCTGAAGCCCGACGTGGTGATCGCCACCGGCGACCACTCTACCCCCAGCATGCTGGCGAGCCATAGTTGGCACCCGGTCCCCACGCTGCTGTGGGCCAAGCACTGCCGCCCCGACGCGGCGACCGCGTTTGGCGAACGCGACTGCGTGACCGGCGGCCTGGGGCAGTTCGAGGCCAAGCACCTGATGACGCTGGCGCTGGCCAACGCCGGCCGGCTAGGCAAGTACGGCGCGTAGGTCCGGCGGCGCCCGACGTAGCAGCTGAAGGACCTCTCGCAGGAGCGCGGCGGCGCGCTCCTGCGAGGGGTTTCAGCCCTCACGCGTCCGCCTAGCCCTCAAACCCCGCCTTCCCCAGCAGCTCCTTCCGCAGGTCCTTGAACGGGTACTCCCGCGGGTCTTCCTTCGCGTCGTACTTGGGGTTCTTCTTCGGCATGTAGCGCTCGTCGACGTTCTTGTCGAGCCAGTCGCACAGCTCGGCGAACATCCGCTTTGCGCGGTCGGCCTCCTTCTCGCTGAGGTCGTGCTCTTCCCGCATGTCTTCTTCGATGTTGTACAGCCGGAGCCGGCCGTGCCAGTCGACGATCAGCTTGTAGGCGCCGCTGCGGATCGCGGAGTGGGGCGTCAGCGGCTGGCGGTCTTCGGGGTGCGGCACGTCTACGTTGAACGGGTAGTGCCAGTACATCTTGAGGCGGTTGTAGCCGGGCGTCTTGCCGGTCGGGTCCTTGAGCAACGTCGCAAAGCTCTCGCCGTCGATCTCGGGCGTGGGCTTGGCGCCGGCCAGCGCGGTGAGGGTGGGGTAGAGGTCGACGCCGTGCACCGCTTTGTTGCAGAGCGCGCCCCCTTGGGCGATCCCGTCGCGGCCGGGCGCCCACACGATCATCGGCACGCGGATGCCCCCTTCAAACAGCGTCGCCTTGCCCCCCTTGAGCGGCGCGTTCGACGTGGGCCCCCCCTCGAGCCAGTCGACGCCGCCGTTGTCGCTGAGGAACACCACCACCGTGTTCTCTGCTTGGCCCGTGTCGCGGAGCTCTTTCATGATCCGGCCGACCGACTGATCGAGGCTCTTGAGCATCGCGGCGTAGGTAGAGTTCGAGCGTCCGTCGTCCTCGATGGCGCCCCGGGCGTCGAACGCCGCGATCATCTCTGGTTTTGCTTCGATCGGCGCGTGGCAGGCAAAGTGAGCGAACCATAACAGGAAGGGCTGGTCCGGCTTGAGCGCGCGGCCTTTGATGAACGTTGCGGCCTGCTCGGCGAGGTCGTCGGTGAGGTACTCCTGACCGGTCTCGGGGCCCGGGTTGCCCCACATCAGTTTCTTCTGCCGCATCTTGGAGAAGACGAGTCGCTCGCGGCTCCAGAGGGGCCGCCAACGGAAGTAGGGCGAGCTCCCCGAGTCGTAGTACGCCAGCGACTGGAAACCTTGATCCGACGGCTGATACCCCAACGCCCCGTGCCCCCCCACGTGCCACTTGCCCAAGAAGGCCGAATGGTAGGTGGGGAGCGCCTCGGCGAGCGATACCTCGTTGCGTCCGTGGTCTTGCGATCGGCCCGAAGGCAGCGCGGTCAACGTGCGGGCGTTGAGCAGCGCCTGCTGCTGGTCGATGCGGTCGCGGTGGCGGACCACGTCTTGCTCGTGGTAGCCGCTGGGGGGCTCGAGGCCCTGGTTGTAATAGGTGGTGACGCTGCTGGGGGTGGCGGTGGTAAAGCCCATCGGCGCCGCCCACTTGCCCGTCAGCAGCGAGGCGCGCGTCGGGGAGCAGAGCGGGTTCACGTAGAACTGGGTGAACGAAAGCCCCTCGGCCGCCATCCGGTCGAGACTGGGGGTCTCGTAGTACAGCTCGCTCGTCGGAACCTCGCGCACACGCGCCGCGTAACTAGCCAGGTCCATGTAGCCAACGTCGTCGGCCAGGATCACCACAAGATTGGGGGGCCGGTCCGCCGCAGACGCGACGCTGGCCAAGAGAAAACCGAACAGCAGGAAGTATCCCTTCATGACGGCCTAAGGTGGCAGGTGCTTTCGTAAGACAGGCAATCCGGGCATTCTAGCCGAAGAAGCCGGCTCCGGGCGAGCGGCCTCCCGCGTCGGCCCCGTGTGCCCCTCAATTCTAGCTTACGGCGCCAACGCCCTTGGGTTCGCGACAACAGAGCGATCTGCAAGGCGCCTGGACCCCGAAAGCCAAGGCCTCGAAAACAAGGGGGGCGCCCGCTTTGTAGACGGCCAGCGGCCGTCGATCCAGATTGCAACCCGCCTGTTGAACCGATCTAATCCAACCTGCTTGGCGGCCAGCCGGTGCTTTCATGACTCAGTTCTTCACACTGCCCCTCAGGCTCTCCAACGCCCTGCTGGTGGTCGGCGAGCGGCCCGTCCTGATCGACGCCGGCAGCCCCGGCGAAGGGAAGAGGATCCTCCGCGGCCTCAGCACGCTCGGGGTGGAGCCCCAGGAATTGGCGGCCATCGTGCTGACGCACGCCCACACAGACCACGCCGGCGCCGCGCTCGCGCTGCGCGAAGCCAGCGGCGCGCCGGTCTACCTGCACCCGGCCGACGGCGACATGCTGGCCCGCGGCGTGATGGGCCCCCTACGACCGCTGCGGTTCAGGCACCGGTTGCTGCTGCCCATCGTGGACCACCCCTTCCCTGGGCTGCGGGCCGACAAGCCCTTGGAAGACGGCGATCGGCTCGACGGGTTGGGGCTGAGCGCACGCGTCGTCCACACGCCCGGTCATTCGGCCGGCTCGGTTTCGTTGGTGTTCGACGACGGCGACGCGGTGGTGGGCGACCTTGTGATCGGCGGCCTGCTGGGTGGGCTGATCGCCCCCGCGGTCCCCCGGCTGCCGTACTTTGCCGAGGACGTGCCGCTGCTGAAGCAGAGCATCGGTCGAATGCTAGACGAAGCGCCGGGCGTTTGGCGCCTGGGCCATGGCGGTCCGGTTAGGTCTGCGTCGGTCCGCCGCCGTGAATTGCAAAAATAGGGCGCCGAAGGGTTCGCCTTAGCGACTCTGTGGCTCACCTTCTTCAAGCCGCGCGTCGATCCACGCCGCGTGGTCCGACTGATCGCCGTAGTCGGCGTAGTCCGCGACGAGCGCGATCCCTTGAGCCCCCGACACGTCTACGTCGATCGCGATCGGCGGATCGCCGGTGCGGACCGTCTCGCTGGCAAAAAGCGGCTCGAACTTTCCGTCGCGGATCGCCAGCACACGGAAGATAACGCTCCCCCCGGGGCCGGCGTCGTCTTCAAGGGCGGCCTCGCTGCGGAAGCGGCGGTCGTTGGGCTCCAGCTTGTAGATAATCCGCGACGCAGAGTGACACGCGATCCCTTTGGTGCGTCGCTGCCCGTCGACCCACAGCGGCCCGCCGGTCAGCGAGCGATCTACGGCAAAGGGCCACTTGATGGTTGAATACGGCGTCTGCACGTAGTCGACCGGGCGGGCGTCGGAGAGGTAGCGAAACCCGCCCGCGAGCGTCTGCACGAAAACGACCGACTCGGGGTTGTCCGAGGCCGCCTCCAAACCGCCGGCTAGCTTGGCGCGTAGACCCGACGCGTCGAGCACCGCTTCGGCCGCCAACAGCAACGAACCGTCGGCCAACCCGATGGCTAGTCGCGCCGTGTCGTGCTCTCGATCGGCGCCCGCGAGCCGCAGCGCCGCGATCTCTGCCAACGGGAGCTCGACCGGCTGCCCCGCGGCCTCGAACTTCACCACCCGTTCTTGCACGCCTGCCAACCGGCCCTCGAGCCGGTCGCCCGCGGCCGTCCACAGCAGGTCGGCGGAGGGGGTTCCCCGTTCGGTGCAGGCGTCGAGCAGCAGCGTGTCGTCAGCCGCCTTGATCAGCAGCCGGCGCAGGGCGGACCTTGGCGCCTCGATCGGCAAGAGCGACTCGCCACGCAGCGAGACCCGTTCGGCGTCGATGGAAACCGAAGCCCGACGGGTCCACGCCGGGTACAACACCACGCGTGAGCCGTCAGCGAGTTCCGCTACCCAGCGGCCGCGCGACTCGCGAGGGGCGCCCCAACGGACAAAGGCCCCCGCTTCGTGCTCCACCGTCTCGCCGTCGGCGCCGGGGGTCGACACCCGGCCGTCGGCGTCGATCGTGGGCGCCGCGGTGCGATCGGGCGCCGCGTCGGGCGCCCCCCGTGCAGCCGACGCCGCGAGCGCCATCAGCGCCGCCGCGAGCATCAATGAATGGGTCACGCGGGGCGTCATCGCTGAAAGATGGGGATCATGTCGTTGGGGGTCTGCAGCACGATCAGCGCCATCGCGGCGCCGTACTGCGGGCCGTTGGAATCGGCCCAAGAGCCGTCCCCCTGCTGGAGACCAAGCAGGGTGTCGCGGACCGCCGGGTACCAAGTGTCCCACGGCTCGCCGCCCGCCTGCCACATCGCCTGCACCGCGTAGTACTGTCCGTAGTAGAAGTGCCCCTGCCGCGCCGCCAGCCGACCGTCGGGCCGCTGGGCGAGCAGGTACTTCAGGCCGCGGTCGATCTCTGCCCCCTCGTACACGCCCGCGTTGTACAGCGCCACAACGCCCGCCGCGGACCGTGGGAACAGGCTCGATCGATCCTGCGGGGTGTAGCCGAAGCCGCCGTCGGGGTTCTGACACCTGCGCACGTAGGCGATGCAGCGGTCGACCGTCTGGTTCGGAACAAAGACGCCCGCGTTGCGCGCCGCCCGCAGGGCCATGATCTGGCAGATCGTGACCGACAGGTCCGCGTCCACCGGCTGCGGCGTGTAACGCCAGCCCCCTTCATCGTTCTGGGCGCTGATGATTAGCTGCACCGCCGACTCCAGCTTGTCCCTCAGCTCGCGGCGGTCGCTCTGGCCGTAGGCCTCGGCCAGGAACAGTGTCGCGAAGCCGTGACCGTACATGGGCCCGTGGCTGCTGGCGCCGTCTGCGTTGATGAACCCACTGGCGTCCGTGTTGGCCATCAGGTACTCGATGCAGCGGTCGAGCTGCTTGCCGTAGGGGCCGCGGCCCGGCTCGCTCCCAGAGCCCAGCATCGCCATCCCGCCCAGGGCGACCACCGCAGCGTTACGGCCATAGCCCACGGTGCCGAACGAGCCATCCTGGAGCTGCGCCCCGGAGAGGTAGCGCAATCCCCGATCGATGGCGGCGTCGGTGGCGGGGGTGATCAGCTCCCCTTGGCCGAGCGCGGCGCCGGCCAGGAGGCACCACGGGAACGCTGCGGCGCAGTAGCAACGCAGAAAACCTCTCGCAGAGGCGCAGAGGCGCAGAGAGATTGAGAGAAACGGTGAAACCACTGTGTGCCGCGCTCCTTCGTTCTCTGCGTCACCGCGTCTCCGCGACAGCCCGTCGTCCGTAGTCACTTGACCGGCTCGGCGGCCAGCTCGCGGTAGTAGGCCTCGATCTCTTCGCGGTACTCCGGCAGGAACTCGTCCGGCGACGATTGCAGCATCTGCTCACGCATCCGCGCCGGGAGCCGACCCCAGACTTCCTTCATCAGCTCCTCGGGGGGCCGGCCGCCGCTGCCGGTGGCGTTCGAATCGCCCAGGCGTGTGCTAGAGGTTTTGGCTGGCGCCTGCGAGTTCTGGTTCGCCTGTTGGGGCGGGCCCGGCTTCGAACCCGGCTTGGGCTTCGAACGCTGGCTGGCCTGCTTCTCGCCCGGCTTTCCGGGCTTGCCGCTCTGGCAGTTCTTGCACTGTTCTTCCGCCTTCTTGATCAGCTCGTCGAGGTCGTCCACAACCTGCTGCTGAACCTTGCCAACATCGCCGGAGACATCGCGGGCGTTGATCAGCGACTCGGCACGCTGCATCTTCGACTGGATGCCGTCGAGCGGATTGGCGGCGGGCTGACCAAGGTCTTCTCCGCCTTCGGCGGGTCCACCCTGGAGCAAACGTTCCAGCAGGCCCGGCTCGATCGCCGGAGGGGCGTCGGCGTCCGCCGGCGGCGCCTCGGGTTCGGTCGCGCGGAGCAGGTCCGCCACGCCTCCTTCCAGGGGCGCTCCCCCCAGGCCGCCAAACGCCGACTCCGGCGCGGCGCAGGCCCACGGAGAGGGCAGGACGCAAGCAAGCACGGCCAAGGTCAGAACGCCGGCGGGCAGGTATCGCATCCGTGTCTCTCCGAGTGGGGTTTCCGGAAGTAGGGTTCGCCTGACCAAATCCACTATAGGTTAAAGCCGTCGTCGCCGCCCTGGGCATTATTATTACGCTGCATCAGCTCCTGGACCAGCTCGGCAAGCTGCCGCTGCTGGGCCGCTAGCTCCGCCGAACGCTGCTTCGCCTGCTCGGCGGGGGGGCCATCGCCAGCGGCGTCCGCCAGATCGGCGGTGAGCACCGCGGTTTGCGCCTTCAGCTCCACCTGCATCAGCCGGATCAGCTTCAGCTCGGCGATATCGATCGGGGGTTCGCCCTCCGGCGGTTGTTGCCCCCCCTGGCCTCCGCCGTCGCCGGGGGGCTGCTCGGCGTCCGGGTCGGGTTCCGGCGGCTCTCTCCGCAGCACCTGGGCGACATGCTTCAGCCGCGACAACGCCGCCATTTCTCGCCGCTGCGTCTCGCGTCCCGTGTCGCCCCGGTCCAGCAGCTCGGCCGCGGCCCGCAGCTCGTCCGCGGCGGCCAGCAGCGCCAGGTTGAACACCTTCCGCATCGCCGCGAGTTGGGCCGCGTCTTCTACATCGGTGGCCAGAGTACGCTCGTCCCCGGCCAGCGTCTCGATCGCGTCCTTGATCGCAGCAGGCTCTACCCCCGAAGACTGCCGCTCGGAGTCGGCCCTCAGCGTCCCGTCGAGCGCTTCGGTCTGTCGTCTGATGAAGCCCTCGACCAGCTCGGCCACCTGGTCGAGGATACGCCGCATCTGTTCTTCCTCCAGCTCCTCAAGACGCTCGTCGATCTTCTGCTGCGCGTCGGCCAGGTCTTGGTCTGCCTGCTCCATCGCTTCGCGTTCCTCTTGGCGCCCCCCCTGCTCGCCCGCCTGGCTCGCTTGCGACATCTCTCCCGAAGCGCTCTGGGCGCTCTGCGAGGCGTCCGGCGCAGTGAGCCGATCGAGCTTCTGCGCCATCTGCTGGGCCTGCTGCGCAAGCTGCTCGTTCTGCGGAGAAACGTTCTCGCCGCGCGCCTGCTGGTCGCGGGCCTGATCGAGCTGGTCGCGCATCTTCTGCAACTGGTCGCGGGCCTCACGCAGCTCGCTGGCTAGCTTGTCAGCGTCGGTCGGCGTCTGCTGGCGCAGGGCATCGAGCATCTGCGCCATGTCTTCTGCGGCCGACTGCTGCGACTGCGACGCCCGTCCCAGGGCGTCCTGTTGCACGTCGCGCTGCGCGTCGCGCAGCTTCGACGCGGTGCCGCGAGACTGCGACTGGGCCAGCGCGTCGGCCACCCGGTCGGACGCGGGCGCGCCGCTTTGGGCGGCGTCCTTCATCGCCTGCTGGAGCTTCTCGAAACGCCGGGCGATGTCGGCCTGCTCCTCGGCGATTTGTTCCCCGTCTTCGGCGGCGGCGCCGGCGGCCTGCGCGGCCGCTCCACGGGCGGTGCGGGACTGAAGCTGTTGCAGATCGTCTCGCAGCTCGCCCAGACGGGTCGCCAGCCGCTCAAGCTGGTTCCAGTCCCCGAGCTCGTCGATCAGGGCCTCCAGCTCCGCGGCGGCGGCCGACTGCTGATCGATCGCCTCGGCCAAGGGCTCACGCGACCGGTCGGCCGGTTCACCGGCAGCGACCGCTTGCCGGGCCTTGGCGAGGGCCCGCGACGCCTCGTTCATGGCCTGCTGGGCGACCGCGTCGAGCCGCTCGGCTACCTGCTCTAGCTGCGACTGCAACTCGGGCCGCGCGGCGCCGTTCATCGTGAGCTGCTCGAGCAACCCGCGGGCGAGCTGCGCGGCGCCCCGCTTTGGTTCGGACACCGCTTGGTCCGCGAGCCGCTGCGCGTCGCCGGCCAGCGCGATGCCGTCGAGCGCCTCGGCTGCCGGGGCGCCCGCCTGCAGGGCCCCGTCCGCCCGGCGGGCGTCTTCCCTGGCCTGGCGTTGGTCGGCGAGCGCGCGCTGCATGGCCTGCAGCAGTTGGGTCTGGCGGTCTGCCAGCAACTCATCGAGTTCCTCTGGCGTGATAATCGTCACCCGCCGCTCCGCGGTGGCGCGGCCGGTGCCGGGGCGGTAGTCTTCTGCTTCGAGGGTCAGCGACAACTGCTCGCCGAACGCCAGTTGCATCGGACCGAGCGGCAATTCCGCGGCGCCGGTCTGGCGATCGGCCGCGGCGGGGAATGCCGTGTCGCGTTTCGGGGGGTCGGCGGCGCCCTGCCACAGGGCGACGCGCTGGGTCACGGCTGCTTCGCCAACGCCCCTCTTGGCGACCAGGGTTAGGTTAGCCACCGCTAGGTTGTCTGCCGCGCGCCCCGAGACCCGGATCACGGCGGTAGGCGCCAAGTAGAGGTCTTCGCCCGGCGTGTCCCACTCCACCACCGGCGGCGGGTCGGCCTCGATCCGCAACCGCCACGGCTTGCTCTCGCCACGCATGCCATCGGCGGCCGCCAGGCCGATGGCGTAGCTCGTCGATTCAGAGCCAGGAAGCGACTCTGCGTCGGACTCTTGCAGCCTGACACGCCACCCGGCCGGTCCCGTGGCGAACGCCCGAGGCGCGGAGACCTCCAGCGGCGTCGCGACGGCGCCGCCAACGCGGACTTGGGCTGCGGCGATCGGCGCTTTTGCCTCGCCCCGCAGCGTCACACGACTGCCGTCGAGCACCCTCAGGTGGCGGTCGCTGCCGGCCGGCGCCACACCGGTGTATTCCGGCGGCGCCACTTCTACCGAGAACTTTTCTACGGCCGGCGGGTCGACGACCTCCACCTCGATCCAGCGCATCGTTTCGTCGTCGCCCCCTACGGCCCGGAACGCGAACGAACGCTGCACGTTCTCGCGGTCGAGGACAAACCGGTCGCCGGCGGGCCGCATCGGCGTTTCATCGACCCGGCTGCGTCCGTTGGTCTCGCTGCGGAACTGCAACGCAACCGACTCGGGGAGCGTGCCGCTGGCATCGATCACACTCGTCTCGAACCGTCCGCCGCGGGCCAGCCGTGTGGGGGGGTCGACGACCTCCAAGTGGTGCAGCCGCGGCCAATAGGCCTGGGCCCACGGCGCGGCGAGCCGCTGCCCGGCCAGCAAGAAGGCGTGCGGCGCCACGAACAAGAACAGCAGAGCCGCTGCCGCAACGGCCCCCGCCGCGCGGAGGCCGCGTTGGAGGGGCGCCCGGTCGAGCGCCGTTTCTACGTCGACGCGCTCAAGCTCGGACGTCGCCCGCATCACGACCGCCCGACGCAGGTCCGACGACCCGGCCAGGGGATCGTCTTCTCGTTGATCGACAAACGCGAGCGCGCTGGAGAGCCGGCTGCCGAGCGCCGGCTGCCGCTGCTCTAGGCGGCGCGCCGCGGCCAGCGGGGTCCAACCGCGCCCCGACAGGCCCTCCCGCCAGCGGTACAGGGCCCAAGCCGCCAGCCCAAGCACCAGGCCCAGAGCGATCCACCGCAGCCCGGGGTCGCTTGGCCGCAGCAACGCGTCGGCAAGCATCAACGCAAGCGCAGCGCCAACCACCAGGCTAACCACCGTCAGCCCAGCCGCCGCCCGCCCCCGCCGCCGGAGCCGCGAAGCGAGTTGTTCGACTTGTTGCTTGAGTGGGTGCATTGAGCTGTCTATTTGTTCTCAATCACGAAGAATGGAACTCGGATTGTCGCGGATTGAAGGGATCCGCACGGATCAAGGTTCCGTTTGATCTCACTTCATCCGCGTTGATCCGCGTTCCTTTTTTCCGTCATGGTCTAGTAGGATTAGAGCATCGCCTTGCGTTTACGCAAAATCCATTCGGTCGTCAGGCAGCCGGTGATCGCCAGCAGCATCCACCAGCGGTTCCAGAGTTCGACCGGCGGGAGCGGCTCTACCGCCACCGCGCGGCCCGGCGGCAGCGCTCCGGCTAGCTGATCGACCTGCTCGATGTCGAAGTAGGCGCCGCGGGAGCGATCGGCCGCGGCGCGGAGCGCCTCGCGGTTGCGCTGGAGGCGGCTCATCTCGCCGGGTGGGGGGGTGACGCGGAACGCGGCCGACACGGCGCCGGCCCCCCGCGGGGCGTCTGGATCGGCGCCGGCCAGGAGCAACCGGTACTCTCCCGCCGCTAGGCTGCCGAGCGACGCCGCGTAGCGCCCGGCCGCGCCGGCGACCGGGGAGAGCTCGAGCCGTTGCTGCTCTCCCCCGTCGGTCTGCAGCAGCACGCCCGGTGGCTGATCGCCGGCCGACCCCTGCTGCACCTCGACTCGAACGGTTTGGCCTACCTCGTAGTTGGTGCGGTCGGTCGCCAGGCGGGTCGATCGGTTCTCGGCCAGCAGCTTGCCGCGGGCGAGCCAGCGGAGGGTCTGAACCCAGTAGCGGGCGAAGAGCGCGTCGCCGGTCCGGCGCCGCCACCGCCACGTGGAGTCGATCGCGTGCATCACCACGCGACCCGCCCCCGCGTATTGGGCGACGATCAGCGGGGCCGGCTTGCCGGCGCCGGTGAGGGCGGTGGGGTGCGTCGCCCACACCTGCGCGGCCGGCTTCAGTTGGCCGATGTCGGTCCACCAATAGAGCGGCTCGAGCTGGGTCCACAGCCGACGGGTCTCGTCGGGCGCGGTCCCCAGTTGCAAGCTGGGCGCCTGCAATCCAAACGGAGTCGGCGCCACGCGGAACGCATCGACAGGCTTGCCGGCCGCCGCGGGCGACCCGCTGGGGTCGATCGGCGCTAGCTCGGCGAAGTCGGCGATCGCGGCGTAGTCGTGCGGCAGCGACCGCGGCCCCGCGACGAACACCACCCCTCCGCCGGTCTCTACCACGAACTGCCTCAGCCCCCCCCAGAACGACCGCGGCGCCTGCCGGGGGTCGAAGTCGATCAGCACCACCGCGTCGTACTGCGCCAGCTCTCGCGCGGTGATCGGCAGCCGGGCCACGGCCGTGGGGTCGGTGGCGGTGTAGTCGAGGTCCGACTCCTGCAGGAACGTCGACGACTCGACCGTCGAGTCGCGGTCGATCAGGTTCTTGAGGTAGCGGAACTCGTAGTTGGGGTAGGCCGCCGCGAGCAAGACCTTGATCTTCTGGTCGCGGACGTCGATCGTGCGCGTGAGCTTGTTGTTCGACGCGTCGCGTTCGCCGGTCACCGCGGCCGCGGAGATCGCCGCGCGGAGCGAACCGGGAGACTCGGGGCGGTAGACCAGCAGCACGTCGTGCGACGAGGCGCCGGTCGGCACGTCGATCGTCTGCTCGGCCAGCGGTGCGGCCCCCCCGTCGCGGGTGAGGGTCACACGCACCTGCTCGGCGGTCGATGCCTGCACGCGCAGCGTGGCGCGGAACGCCAGCAGGTCGTCGACAAACGTCACGTCGTCGACAATCAGGTCGCCCAGCTCTACGTCCGGCGGCGCCGAGTCGCGGCCCACACCGACGGCGAGCAGCGGCACCCCTAGCCGGCGGGCCGATTCGGCCGCTTCGCTCAGCGATCGGCCGGCGGTGTTCTGGCCATCGGAAAGCAGCAGCACTCCCTGCGGGGGGCCCGACGGGTCGTCGAGCGCCCGCAGCACCGCGTCTCCAAGCCGCGACTCTCCGGCCCAGGCCGGCGCCGCGTCATCCTCTGTTTCCAGCGACACCTCTCCGCCGCCCGTGTCCCGGACGGCCACATCGAAGTTCTTGCCGATCGCCTTGAGCAGCCGGCCGTTCTCGGCGGTGAGCGCGGCGCGGGCCAGGGCGTAGCGTGAAGGATTGCTGGGCAGCGCGTCCGCTAGTGCGTCCGGCAACTCCCCCGCGGGGTAGTAGTCTTCGGTGCTCATGCTGGCGGAGCGGTCGAGCACTACCGCCAGCCTGGGACGCGCGGTGCGCACGCCGGCCAGCAGCGCCTCGGTTAGCATCGCGGCGATCAAGGCGAGCGTCGTCAGCCGCAACAGCGCCAGCATCGTGCGGTAGGACCGCCCCGCCGGCGACGACTCGCGTACGTACGCGTGCACCACAATCGCCACCGCGGCCGCTACCACCAGCGTGGTGAGCCAGGGCGCCCACGCCCAGTGCGTTTCGAGCTTCCAGACGACGTCGGTTGTGCGTGGGTCCATGGTTACTTGCCCCCCCTGCCCCACCGCGAGGCGAGCACCGTCTCTAGCAGCGCCAGCCCGAGCGCGCTGTAGAGCAGCCCACGGTGCACGGGGGCGGGTTGGTCGATCGTGGCGGGGGCGTCGTCCGACGCGGCGACGCGGCTCACGTTTACCCCCGCGGGCATCGAACCGGCCGCGATTCGCTGCGGATCACTCTCGGCCGGATCGGCGTTCACGATCCCCACGCCGACCGATTGCGAGGAGTCGCCCGCGGCGATGCGGTAGACGCCCAGGCGGTCGGTGCGTGGGTAACGCCACTGACGCGCCCCGGCCGGCAGCGCGATAGATTCTTGGGTTCCGTCGGGCCGCAGGACCGAAAGGTCCATCCCCTGCGGTCCCCCTGCTGCATCGCCGCTCAAGCGCCCGCTGAGCGTTTGGCCGGGCAGCACCGCAGCGGCCTGTTCGGACTGCGCCACGTCAAACAGCAGCTCGCGGACGATGGGCAAGAAGCTGGGCCAGGCCGGCATGGCGGTCCAGGGGCCCCCGGTCGCTGGATCGATCGAGTTGAGCGAGCCGTCGGTGGCCACTACGGCCACGCGTCCCCCCCCGCGCCCACCGCCGGTCACGATCAGCGGCGCGCCGCTCGGGAGCCCCAGCGCGACCTCGCCGACCCCAGGCGTAGGCGTGAGCTGAAAGAACCGCGTCACGGGGGTCGTGAGCAGGCCGGCACGCTGGCGCCCCTCAAACGGCGCCGCGATCGGGTGTTTGTAGTCCAGCGGGTCGAGCCGATACGAGGGATCCGAGACCGCCTCGCCGACAAGCGCCGGCAACAACGCCGGGCGGCCCGCCGTGGCGGGGGCCTGCAGGAGGGCGCTGGTGAGCGCGGTCGCGACCCCCAGCGACGGGCCGTTCAACGAGAGCGGGCCCGTCGTCGGAGCAGCCCCGTCGGCGCCGATGGGACCCAGCACCTGACGGTAGTTGGCGGGATCGACCAGGTCCCCCAGAAAGAAGGCGGCGCCGCCCCCTCCCTGCAAGAAGCCCGCTAATCGGTCGGCGCTGGGTTCGCTGAAGCGAGGAACGTTGCAAAAGAAGACCGCCGAGAACCGGTCGAGCTTGGTTGAATCGAACTGGGCGTCAGACACCACCTCGACTCGGATCGCTGAGTCTGCGGCCCCCTCTGGCGCAAGCGCCCGAGAAACCAGCCGTGCATCGTCGCGGCGTCCTTCGACACAGAGCACGCTGACCTGCCGCTGCAGCGCGATCGCCAGGCCGCGGACGTCGTCCGGCGGGAGCGCGTCGCTGCCGAGCCGCGCCTCCAGCGTGTGGATCCCGGGCCGGTCGAACCGGTGGGCGAACTCGACCGTCACGGCCGACGCGGGATCGAGCGTCGCCTGCCGTTCGGCGATCGGCAAGCCGTCGGCCAGCAGCTCGACCGTGGCGCCCCCCCCTCGGCCAAAGGCCGACAACGTAGCGCGGACCGTCATCGGTCGGCCCGCGGTCGGCAGACGCTCGACAAGCTCGATCGAGGTCACGGCGGCGTTGGTGGCGCCGGCCACGCCCGTGTCGACCACGTTCACCTGCGCCTCTTCTGCGAGCGCGGTGAGCAAGCGGTCGGCCTGGCCCCCCGCGGTGGTGAGATCCCAGGACGAACGCGCGAGGTCGGTGAAGAAGAGCACCTCGTGCCGGTCGATGCCGCGGAGCTCCGCGCGCGCCGTCTCAAGCGTGGTCTTCACCACCGGCAGAACCTCGGCGATCTTGGCGGCCCCGTAGGCCTGCTCAACGGCGCCCAGCATCCGCCGCACCCGCGCGCGGTCGGCGACCGGCGACGGCAGCGTGGCGCGGGGCGATTGGGTCATCTCGACCAGCGTAAACACGTCGCCGGACCCCGACTTGTCGACCAACTGAGCCGCCAACTGCCGGGCGCGGTCCAGCGGCGTGACGCCGTCGTTCTCCATCGCCATCGACATCGAGGCGTCCACGACCAGCATCCTGTGGGTGCGAACGCTCGCCCCCAACAGCCCCCACCGCTCTAAGAACGGTTTGGACGCCGCGAACACCACCAGCAGGATCAGCAGCGTGCGGATCGACAGCAGGACCCACTCCTGCAGCTTCAGCCGGCGGGCCCGCCGCTGGATCGCCGCTTGCAGGAACCGCACCGCCGCCCAAGGGGTCTCCCGGTGCGTGTGCCGCATCCACAGGTGGATAATGATCGGCGCAGCAGCGGCCGCCACCCAGCCCATTACGGCGAGGTTCGCGAAGCCGAAGGCGAGGGGAAGAAGAAAACTAGGCACTGAGTAAGTAGTTGGAGTTAGGAGTCGCCGCAGGCGATCGTTTCTCCCCTCCCCCTGCGGGGGGAGGGGCCGGGGGAGGGGGTTGAAGCGGGTACTAAGCCTACGTCTGCCGCGGTTGTGTTCATTTGCTGACGGAGCAAGCCTGGGACACCCGCCGTGTACCCGTGGCTAACCCCCTCCCCTAGCCCCTCCCCCTGCGGGGGGAGGGGAATACGCCGTTGTCATTTCAACCTTCTGGAACGCTTCGCCAGCAGCGCCGTCAGCACTACGTCTAGCGGTTGGTCGGTGCGGACCTGTACGTACTCGGCTGCTTGGGCGTGGCAGCCGACTTCGACTTGCCTAGTAAACGCGTTGATTTCTTCCTGATACGCGGCCCGCAGCCGGGTGGGCTCCGCCAGGATGTCGCCGGCCGCTTCCAGGCCCTTGAACAGCGTTGCTTGTTGGAACGGGAAGTCCAGCTCGGCCGGGTCGAGGATGTGCAGCACGATGACGTCGTGCCGGCGGTGGTGGAAGTGTTTGAGCCCCGCCAGCAGCGGCGCGGGGTCGTCGAACAAGTCGCTCAGCACAATCACCACGCCGCGGCGGGTGTAGCGCTCCGCGAGGTCGTGGAAGATCGGCCCGAGCGCGGTCTTCTCCTGGGCGTCGGTCTCCTGCATCACCGTGATCGCCTGATTCAACTGGCTGGGGCTGCTGCTGGGCCGCAGGTGGCGGCGGACCGACGCGTCAAAGGTCGACACCGCAACGCTGTCCTGCTGATGCAGCACCAGGTACGCGATGGCCGCGGCCGCGGTCTGGGCGTACTCCAGCTTGCTCATCGCGGCGCCCTCGCTGCGGTACGCCATGCTCTGGCTGACGTCGAGCGCCAGGTACGCGATCAGGTTTGTCTCTTCCTCGTACCGCTTCAGATAAACCTTGTCGCTCTTGGCGAACGCCTTCCAGTCGACGTACCGCAGGTCGTCCCCCGGGGCGTACTCGCGGTGCTCGGCGAACTCGATCGAGAACCCCTGAAACGGGCTGCGGTGCAGCCCGGCGACGTACCCCTCGACGATCCGCTGGGCGCGCAGGTGCAGGCCCTTGATGCGGGCGAGGACCGCGGGGTCGAGCGGGTTTACGGTCTCTTCAACCACGAAAACTTAACCACCAAGAGCACGACGGAACACAAGGGAGGATAGCACTGTAGGGAAGGCCCCGCCTGCCTAGCGACTAAAACCCATAATCCGGGTCAAGCCCGTGCTCGATCAAATAGGCTTCCAGCGTCTCTTCAAGCTTAGGAAAAAGGGGATACAAGACCTTATCGACATTCTCGCAGGCCTTGACTTCGGGTCCATTATCTTCCCACGCACTGATAATCCTATTTCGTTCGTCGATGTCGAAAGGAACATCATCTCCGAATAATTTGCCGAACGATTCGAGGGCTTCGAGGGCTTCAAACGCCTTCAATTCACCAAGAGCGAAAACGGTGTCGTCGTACAAGTCTGCCCCCGAATTGTAGAAGAAGCTGATTAAGCCACCGTTGTTCACTGAGTCGATGAACGCACGTGTGTTGAGCCAAACCTGCTCTGGTTGCTTCAGGCCTTCATAGTCCACTTCTCGATACTTATCCCAAAGCTCATCCCAGTTCATGTGCTTGATCTCTCGGCGATCGTCACAGCCGCCCATCAAAACGGCGAATACTGCGACGATCTTCTTGATGTTGCCGTGTCGCTTCGCATCCTTCGTGGTTAACCGTCCGTCACGCCGCCGCGCCGACGGCTGTTCCCTCAACCAGCGCCGCGATCACGTCGTCCGCCGTTACGCCGTCGGCCTCGGCGTTGAAGTTGGTCACCAGGCGGTGCCGGAGCACGGGGGCGGCCACGGCGCGGAGGTCGTCTGCCTCAACACAGTACCGCCCGTCCAGCGCCGCGCGGGCCTTGGCGCCCATCACCAGGAACTGGCTCGCCCGCGGGCCGGCGCCCCAGCTCACGTACTTGCGGACCATCTCCGTGGCGCCGTCCCCCGCCACGCGCGTCTTACGCACTAACTGGATGGCGTAGGTCGCTAGGTGGTCGGCGATGGGCACGCGACGCACCAAGTGGCTCATCCGCTGGATGTCGTCCGCCGAGAGCGTCGGCTCGACCTTAGCCACCACGTCGGCCGTGGTCTGCTTGACGATCAGCAGCTCTTCGGCCTCGGTCGGGTAATCGACGCGCACCATGAACATGAACCGGTCGAGCTGCGCCTCGGGGAGCGGGTACGTGCCCTCTTGCTCGATAGGGTTCTGGGTCGCCAGCACGAAGAACGGGTCGGGGAGCGCGTGCCGCTCGCCGCCGACGGTCACCTGCTTCTCTTGCATCGCTTCGAGCAGCGCGGCCTGCGTCTTGGGCGGGGTGCGGTTCACCTCGTCGGCCAGCACGATGTTGGCGAACACGGGGCCGGGGAGGAAACGGAACAGCCGCTCGCCGGTGGCCTTGTCTTGCTGGATCACCTCGGTGCCGGTGATGTCTGAGGGCATCAGGTCGGGGGTGAACTGCACGCGGTTGAACTCAAGCGAGAGCGCATCGGCAAGCGTGCGGATGAGCAGCGTTTTGGCCAGGCCGGGCACCCCTTCGAGCAGGCAGTGGCCGCGGGCGAACAGGGCGACCAGCAGCTGATCGACCACGTCGCGCTGGCCGACGATCACCTTCCCCAACTCGGCCCGCAACCGGCCGCACGCCTCGCCCAGCTCGGCGATCGCCTCACGATCAGAAGTGTCACTCATAGGGTAAAGCTCGTTTGATTGCGGAGTGGTGGGGGCGTTCAAGGGGGATGGCCTCCGGCACTGCCCGGCCTGAGAGGCAAGGTCCTTGTTGATGAACTCTTTAGTCTACTCGATATCTCTCGTTCCCATGGAGCGGATGGACAGCCGGCCCTCTTCTGCCGGCTCACGCGTCGCGGGGACCGGCCCGAGCAGCTCGAGCTGGCGGGCGTTTGCGATCAGGATCCCCGCCCGGCTGGGTGCGAGCCGCGTGGGGCCGGCATCCTTCCATGGCAGCGGCACGGGCAACCGCACCTGCGTCCCCGTCCGCGGGTCCATGGTCAGCAGCTCTCCACCGGCCGCCCAGAAGAGCTCGCCCCCGGCGAGCGCCGCGGCGCCCGCCCCGAGGATGCCGCTCCGCTCGGCGTCTGGCCACGCGTACCGGAGCGAGCCCGACGCGGCATCGATGCCAAAAACCTTCTGCCCCGCGCCCACCAGCACGCCGTCGACCACGCCGAGCAGTTGTCCGCCGCCGTCCACCGCCGGCCGGCGCCAGCGGAGAGTACCGTCGGCAAAGTCGATCGCCAGGATCGAGTCGCTGTCGCTGGGAGCGACATAAGCCATGCCGCGGGCGACAAAACATGCCCCGGGAGCCGCCCCTTCCGACCCGGGGGCGACCCGGGCGTACGTGCGCAACCAGCGGACGTTCCCCGTCTGCAGCTCTACACAGGCCACGGCGCCAACATTGGTGTTCACGACCGCAAGCCCCTGGTCGACGGCGATCTGCACCGGTTGCCCAGACGCCGCACTCCCGCCGGCCGCCCCGCTGCACAGCGGCGTCTGCCACAGCAGCCGTGCGCTGTCGCGGGCGTAGCAGGCGAGCCCGACTTGAGCGCGGACCTCACTCTGTTGGATCGCGACCACGAGCCGTGGCCCCTCAACCCAGGGTGGTCCGGCGAACGCCCAGCCTTCCGGCGGCGCCGCCTTGAACGAGAGGATCGCTTCCCGACGCAGGTCGAGGCCCCGCAGCTCGACCCCCAGGCCGTAAGCCGGCTCTTGGGCGTACACCACGTGGCCAGCAACGACCGGGGGGGCGGCCGTCGCGGCAAAGACCGACGGCGCCATGTTGGGTTGCACCACCAGTCGACGCAGGCGGGGGTCGATCATTAGTCGGTTGCCCACCCCCGCGCCCAGCGGCCCGCCCCCCGCCCCGGCTGCTGCGTCTCGCACGGCGCCCCCGCGGCCGTCGTCCAGCAGCACCCCCTCGGGGGTCACCGCGGGCTGGCCGGCAGCCAGCGACACCGCCCGGATCAGCCCCCCGTCGCGGAAGATCGCCAGCCCGTCGGCCGCCACCACCTCGGCGGCCGGGGGGCTCTCCTCGCGTGCCGCCAACAGCACGCCGGCTTGAAAGCGGATGCCCGGCGCCATAGCCCGCAGGCGTTCGATCGCCGGCTGGTTCGGGTGCAACAGCTCTACCGGCTTGGCCCAGACCCGCCCGAGCAGCGGGGGGACGCGCGTCGCGTCGGGAGACGCGCTGGGCCAATCGCGCGCCGCCGCGAGCGCCTCCTCCAGTTGCCCGGCCAGGGGGCCGTCGCGGCCGGCGATCGTGCCGGTTGCATCGGGCCAGAGCAGTGTGAGCAGTTCTAGCTCGCGTTGGGCGCGATCGAAGTCTCGCTCGCGGATACTCGCCACGATCATCCGCCCCAGCGCGCCGGCCGGGGCGATCGATGCGTCGGGGTAGACGACCAGCTCTTCCGGCCGCGGCGACTCGAGCCAGATACGCCGCACGTGATCGGCGTGCTCGGCCAGGTCGATGCCGCGGAGCGCCCGCGGGATGTCGGCCCCCGTGGGGCCGACCAGCAGCGGGCTTACCATCCGAAAGTACGCACGGGCCTGCCCGGGGGCGCCGGCTTCCAGCGCCAGCTCGCCGAGCGCCGCCAGCGCCTCGTCCCCCGCCGAGCTGGCGAGCCACTGGCCGGTCACTACCCGCAGGAGGGCCGGGTCGCGCTCGGCGACGCCCCGGGCGAGTTGTCGCTCGGCGCCGGCGTCGACACGCGAACGGTAGATGGCCAGCGCGTCGGCCGGCAGGCGCGCCAGCATCGACTGGCAGACGTCCGCGATCGGAACGTAAACGTCGGGCCGCGTTTCAACCAGGCCGCGTTCGCCGCTTGCGGCAAGCTCGTCGAGGCCGTCGATCGCCTCCTCCCACAGTTGCTCGTCGATTAGCGCCTGGACCTGCATCAGCCGACGGCGGGCCTCGCCCGGGGCCTTGGCGATGGTCGGCGCGGCGGGGGGGAAGGTCTCTGCGGCGCCTGCGCCGAACGGAGGCGCAAATAGCTGCGCGTCGACGCTGGTGGTCATGGCCGCCAGGGCGAGGGCGGTCGCGTAGCAACGGAGCGAACGGGTCCGTTGGGGCATACGCTAGAAATGGGCTAAGGGTTGAGGCGGCCGGACCCCGCAAGTCTACGCACCAGCCTACCCGCCGACGACCAGCGCGTCACGCTGGTCGCTGCGCGACGGGGCTGGGGGGTGGGGGCTCGCCGCTACGCGGCTGGGCCTGCGGCCCGGGGCTGGGGGACGCGCTAGCGGTCGTTCCTATTGAGCCGGTAGCGTTAGCACCCGGAGGTTTGCAGCACGAAACCTCCGGGCGTTAAAGCGTCCGGTTCGGGCGCCGGCCTACAGGTGGTAGAGCATCACGTAGACGATCACCCCGGTCACCGACACGTACATCCAGACCGGAAACGTCCACCTGGCCAGCCGGCGGTGCTTGGCGCGGTAGCGGGGGCTGGCCTCTGAGCCGGCGAGGGCTCGGAGACCAAGATAGATGGTGGTGAGCGCAAGCGGCGGCACCGCCACGGCCAGCACCACGTGAGAGATGAGGATCGCGAAATAGACGGGCCGCACCGGCCCGTCGTACGCCACCGAGCCGACGTTGTAGTGGTAGTAGAGGTAACACGCCAAGAAGACCGAGGAAACAACGGTCGCGGAGATCATCACCCACTTGTGGGCCTGCTCCTTCCGCTGGCGGATTAGCACCCAGCCCACCATCAGCAGCACCGCCGCGGCCGCGTTGAGCGAGGCGTTAAGGTGGACAATCGGGTGGGCAGCAACGGCGGCAAGCAGCATGGGGCGGGGCCGGAAGCAGGGTTCGGGAGAGACGAGAGCAGCATAGGACAAAGCCCCCTTGCCGACGAGCTACGCCTCGTCGGGGGGCTCGCTGACGGTGAACCTGGTGGGGGGCCGCTGCTTTTCGACGCCCCGACGGGGCGGAGCCCGTCGGCTATTGGGGGCTTGAGCTTGAAATGGGGCAGATCAGAAGGCCTCGAAGAACCGCTCGCCGGTGCCGCCGGGGCCGATGGGGAACTTCACGGCCTTGCCGCAGCGGGGGCAGCGTCCCTCGTAGGCCGTGGCGGCCTGGTTGCGGTAGACCCGGGTATAGACCCCGCAACAGGCGAACCGGACCCCGATAAACGGGCGTCCGGTCATCCGGTTTGCCCCGCGTGGGGGCCCTGCATCGCTCGACAGGTCTAGGTGTTCGCCGGGCATCGCGGTGGGCTGGAACGGTTGATTTGGCCAAGGAAGCCCCAATTTTGCCCCTCTCGGCCCCACCCGCCAAGAGCGACTTTTTCACCCCGGCCGGCGAACCTTGACCCGCTGCTTCCCGTCCCTTACAACGACTCCAAAGGAACAACGATGCCGATCTTGCTACTATGCCTGCTACTAGTCAGCCTTTCCCGAAAGGCCCTGGGACGGTAGGCGCTGTCGGCAAGACTCGCGAAACACCAAAACCCTGAGGCCTTCCCCAAGGCCTCAGGGTTTTTTCGTGCTTGTAGCCAGACCGCGCCGACCCTAAGCCGGCTGGTACTACCGCTGCCCTCAACTTCCTAATACCTAACGACCAACACCTAGCACCTCTCATGCGCCGCATCACCATCTTCGACACCACGCTCCGCGACGGCGAACAGTCTCCCGGGGCCAGCATGGACCTCAACGAGAAGCTGGAGGTCGCCCAGGCGTTGGTCGACCTGGGGGTCGACGTGATCGAGGCGGGGTTCCCCATCGCCTCTCCCGGAGACTTCGAGGCGGTCCGCGCCATCGCCGGCGTGGTCCGCGGCGTGCAGATCTGCGGGCTGGCGCGCTGCAACGACAAAGACATCGACCGCGCGTGGGAGGCGCTCACCGGCGCCGAGAGGCCCCGGATCCATGTGTTCCTGGCCACCAGCGCCATCCACCGCGAGTTCAAGCTGAAGATGGGCAAGGAAGAGATCATCGCACGCGCCGCCGCCGGCGTGAGACGCGCCAAAAAGTACTGCGACAACATCGAGTTCTCTCCCGAAGACGCCGCGCGCACCGAGCCGGACTTCCTCTGCCAGGTGGTCGAAGCCGCTATCGCCGCGGGCGCCACCACGGTGAACATCCCAGACACGGTCGGCTACGCCACGCCGGCGCACATGGGGGGGGTCATCCAGACGCTCGTCGATCGGGTCCCCAACCTCGACCGCGCGGTGGTTAGCGTCCACTGCCACAACGACCTGGGACTCGCCGTGGCGAACAGCCTGGCGGCCGTCGAGCACGGCGCCGGACAGGTGGAGTGCACCATCAATGGCATCGGCGAGCGGGCCGGAAACTGCGCGCTCGAAGAAATCGTGATGGCGCTCCGCACCCGTGGCGACTTCTACAACTGCGACACCGGCATCGAAACCACCCGCCTGGCGCCCACCAGCCGGCTGGTCTCGGGCATCACCGGCATGCAGGTGCAACGCAACAAGGCGATCGTCGGCCGCAACGCCTTCGCCCACGAGGCGGGCATCCACCAAGACGGCATGCTCAAGCAACGCAGCACCTACGAGATCATGCGCCCCGAGGACGTCGGCGTTAGCAAGACCGACCTGGTGCTCGGCAAGCACAGCGGCCGCGCCGCCCTGGCCGACCGCGCCAAGGCGCTCGGCTACCACGTCTCCAGCGAAGAGCTCGACCGCGTGTTCGACGACTTCAAGAAGCTGGCCGACCGCAAGAAGGAGATTTTTGACGCCGACATCGCCGCGCTGATCGACAAGCGCATCGGCTCCGAGGACGACGCCTGGAGCCTGGTGAGCTACGAGGTGCGCGCCGCCTCGGGCCAGACGCCCAGCTCGACCGTCACCCTCAGCCGCGCCGACGAGTCTGTCTCCGACACCTTCTTCGGCGGCGACGGCCCGCTCGACGCCCTGTTCAACGCCATCGAGAAGATCACCGGCACCAGCATCGTGGTGCGCGACTTCCGCGTCCGCAGCGTGACCCGGGGCAAAGACGCTCAGGGAGAAACGACCATCGAGGCCGAGCACGGCGGCAAGCTCTACCGCGGACGGGGCGTCTCCACCGACACCGTTGAGGCCAGCGTGCTGGCGTTCCTGGCGGCCGTAAACCGGGTGGCCGTTGGCAGCGGCCAACCGCTGGACGGCGAACGCCCCGGGGCAATCTAACCGGGCGCTGACCCACTACTGGGCTCACCCCACAAACGCCAGCCAATAGAACGCCCAGCCGGTGAGCGCCGTCAGCGTCATGTCGATGGCCGCCAGCCGCGCCCAGAAGCGGTGGCTGCGGCTGTGGGCGCCGGGCGCCGGCGGCGAAGCAAACCGGCGCCACGCCCGCGCGATGACGATCGGCCAAAGCACGGCCGTGCTGATCGCAAACACCAAGTGGACATAGAGGGCGCCCCACACCGCCGCGGGCACTCCCCCGGCGGCGGTCGCTACGGCCCGCTCTTGCCAGCCGTGCATCCGCATATCGATTTCGAATGCCGCCACCGCCGCCAGCAGCACCACGGCCAAGGTTACCTGAGTCCATTTGTGCAGCGTGTACGCGCGCCGGCTGCGCACCATCCAGATGCTCCAGCCCATTACGGGTAGAACAGCCAGCATCGCCACGAACACGAAATCGAGCATGAACGAGGCCCGCGTCCCCAAGAACCCGTCGTAGCCGGGGAGCGAGGCGAGCAGTTCAAGCGGAGCGACAGCGTCGGGCATAGGGGGCGGGCCGGGGGCGGGGCGAACCCCGATTGTAGCGGCGCCCCACTCGACCACCCAACGGCGATGCGAGCAAAGCCCACGGATTGCTGGCGGCGCCCCGCCGGTGCTGCCGGACGGCATGGCGCACCGCATGGAACGCCGCGGGTGGGCCGCAAGCGGGGCCTATTTCTTGCCCTTCCAGACCACTACGCGATCCACGTCGTTCTTGGCCTTCGCCCCTTCCGTGCTGCGGCCATTCTTGACATCCGCGGTTAGCTGGCCGAGCAGCTCGCTGACGACTTCGGGACGCGACTCGTAGAGGTTGTTGGTTTCTCCCGGATCGGACTCCATGTCGTAGAGCTGAGCGACGGGGCTTCCTTCGGGGACACGGTTCTCGTTGGGCGCCGACCACCCGCCGGAACCTCGCGAGAGCAGCAGCTTCCACTTGCCCTGGCGGTACGCAAAGTAGCCGCCGATCGAGTGGTGAACGAGGCCCGCCCGCGTTGAATCGATCGGTTGCCCGCTGAGCGCCGGCCGGAAACTGACGCTGTCCTCGCCGGAGCCGTCGGGGACGGACTCGCCAAGGATGTCGGCGCAGGTGGCCATCAGGTCGAGCTGGCCGACGAGCTGGTCGGACGTCGTGCCGGCTTCGATCACCGCGGGCCAGCGGACAAAGAAGGGCACCCGATGGCCGCCGTCCCAGAGGTCCGACTTCGAGCCGCGCAGGTGAGCGCTGGGGTAGTGCCCCTTGCGTTGCATGCCGGCGATGTCTGCCGCCTTGGAGCACCCGTTGTCGCTGGTGACGATCACGATCGTGTTGTCGGCCAGCCCCGCGGCGTCGATCGCGTCGATGATCTCTCCCACCACCGCGTCGGTCTGCATGACAAAGTCGCCGTACTTGCCCAGCTCGCTCTTGCCTTGCCATTCGGCCGACGGCAGGATCGGCGTGTGGGGCGACGTGAAGGCGATGTACGCGAAGAAGGGCGTTGAGGCGTCTTGCTTGGAGATGAACTCGACCGCCTTCTTGCCGATCATCGGCAGCACGTCGACCGCTTCGAAATCGGGTTCGGCCGGCCCTTTTCGGTTGAAGGCCTTGGTCGCCGTCCCCTGGCCCACGAACTTGTCGTTCTCGATGTAGATGTAGGGGGGCATGTCGAGCGAGGCGGTGATGCCGTAGAAGTAGTCGAAACCTCGCGTGACCGGGCCGTTCTCGACCTTTGCTTGCCAGTCGATGTTCTTGGGGTTGTTGTTGTTGATGGGCGCGCCGTCGGTTGTCGGCAGGTCCATCCCTAGGTGCCACTTGCCGATGGCGCCCGTGGCGTACCCGTGCTGCTTCAAGAAACCCGCCACCGTGAGCCGGTCGTCGGCGATCAGCGGTTTGTCATAACCGTAGAGCACGCCTTGCTGCAAACGGGTCCGCCAGTTGTAGCGGCCCGTCAGGATCGAGTAACGCGTGGGCGTGCAAACCGAGGAGCTGGTGTGGGCGTCGGTGAACGTCATCCCCTGCTGGGCCAGCCGGTCCATCGAGGGGGTCGCTATCTTGCCCCGCTCGGGGTTCAGGCACTGCACGTCCCCGTAGCCAAGATCATCGGCAAGAATGAACACGATGTTCGGCTTCGACGAAGACGCGTCGGCCGCTTGGCACGCGTCCGTTAGCGTCGCAACGCCCGCAAGCGCCGCGCCGGCCACAAGTACGGAGAAAAGGCGTCGCTGACCAGCAGCGTTCGGTTTGCAACTCATGCGGATTCTCGGGTCCGGGTGAAGGGAGCTAGCGTGCGCGGCAGACCCGGGCCTTGGACCCCGGCGGCGCGCCCCGACAGAACAGAAGCCCAGTCTAATCTCCGCCTGCTGGTTTGGCGACTTCCGCCAGGGCTGTGTCACGAGCAGTACAGCCTATCCTGAGGCCCGGGCGCCCCCAACGTTCCGCCGTTCTTTCTCTTCACTGACCCTGTGACTAGAATGCCCGGAGTCGCCCCAGGCGTATCGACCCCGCGCGGAGCGGCGCCTGCCAAGCCCGTGCCAGGCGTCGACCGCACCCGTCCGCCTTCTTCGACCGGGTCGAAGCGCCCCCTTTTTGCCAAGAATCGTCCCCTGTTCGTCCCGGGCCGTACGCACCGCCAACGTTCGTTTGCACCAGGGTGCAAGGGCGCGATCGCGGCTGACAAACAGGCTCCAGTTCTCCCAGATAATTTCTCTACCAGAGCAGTCATCAAAGATGCAGCCAAGAACGCCCGCTTTCGACCGATGTTCCTGCGCCCCCTGGGCGTGCGTGTTTGTGCTCGGGCTGATCGGCCTGGGAGTTGACGCATCGGCCCAGACCCCTTCGGGCTGGCTGATCCACGACATGGACCGCCCGCAGCCGAGGGTAGTGCAACCCGCGCCCCTCTCGCTGCCGACGCCGGCGCCGGCCGACGCCCGCGTGTTGTTTGACGGCGCCGATCTGACTGAGTGGCGTTCGGAGGAGGGAGGGCCCGCGCGTTGGGTGATCCGCGACGGCTACATGGAATCGGTGCCCGATAGCGGCAAGCTGATCTCGGCGGACGGATTCGGCGACATCCAGCTCCACTTGGAGTGGGCGGCGCCTGCCAAGCCCGCGGGGGTTGGGCAGGCACGCGGCAACAGCGGGGTGTTCCTCATGGGCGAGTACGAGGTGCAGGTGCTCGACTCGTTTCAGAGCGAGACCTACCCCGACGGGCAGGCCGCCGCGATCTACGGGCAGTACCCGCCGCTGGTAAACGCCTGCCTGCCCCCCGGCGAGTGGCAGTCGTACGACATCCTGTTCCGCCGCCCCCGGTTCGACCATCAGGGCGATCTGCTCCAGCCGGCGCGGATCGACGTGATCCACAACGGCGTGTGGGTGCAGATTGATCGCCGGTTGTGGGGGCCCACCTCGTGGCTGCAAAACTTCCCCTACGAGCCGCACGCGGAGCGTCTGCCGCTCGCCCTGCAGGACCACGGCAACCCGGTCCGCTACCGCAATATCTGGGTGCGGGACCTGCCCGAAGCCGACACGCGGGGCCCCTCCGTGATCCGGCCCTACGTGCCGGTTTCGCTCGCCCGGCTCGAAGCGTTGGTCGGGAGCTACGGGGTCGGAGACGAGACTCCCTTCGAGGTTTCACTGAAAGAAGGGCGCCTGCGACTGCAAGCGCCGGGGAGGGTCCCGCTTGAGCTCATGCCCGCCGACGACAACAAGTTCTTGCTGCGGTACACGGACGGCCACGTTCTGTTCTACGACGACGCCGACCGGCAGGGCGCAAGCCTGGAGTTCTTTCTTGGCGGGGGCCAGTACCGTTCGCACCGCGCTGAAGCGGGCGCGCCCGAGTGAATCTGCGACGGGTCGCAGGCCGGCGGCTGAGCTTGTTGCCGGCCTCGTGAAGTTGAGAGATGGATCGAGAACAAGTCCATCCATCTAAAAACTTAACCACGAAGGACACCAAGGACGAGAAGGACACGATCGGTCCATGGCGATGCCTTCGTGTGTCCTTCGTGCCCCGTCGTGGTCTTCGTGGTTGATTTTAAGCTGGCGGAGCTGTTCCTAAGAACGAGGCGGCCCGCCAAGCTACGCGCCGCCGAGCGCCACGGCGTAGGCGCCAACATTTACGGCCTCGTTGGCGCCTAGCCGAGAGACGCCGATCGCGGTGATCGGCTGGTACGGGGGCAGTTGGCCTGACGCGCCCGTGGCGTTTGCGGCGTTGTAGAAAGCCTCGGCGCTTGGTGCGTCTTCTAGGTTGTAGGCCTGCTGCACCAACCGTCGGGACGCCCCGTGCGCCGAAGGGAAGCGGCCGTTCACTACCTCAAGGCACGCCGGCAGGAAGAGCGCGTGCGCGGCCGAGAGGCCTCCGCCGATCACCACCAGGCCGTCTAGCACGGTCACGAGGTTCGCGACCGCGTCGCCGACGGTGCGGCCGAGCTGGGCGAACGCTTCGCGCGCGGCCGACCGATCGCCGTCGCGCTCGCCCCGAGCAATCTCGGCGATATCACGGGGGGTGAGCTCGGGGGGCGCCCCCGGCGCCGCGGCCGCGTAGGCGCGGGTAACGGCGCGGATGCTCGCCCCCTCTTCGGCGTTCACGCCGGGCTGCCCGCCGTTGTGCATCAGCCACACCTCGCCGCTGAGGGAGTTGTCGCCTGCGAGCAGCTTGCCATCCAGCACCACCCCGCCCCCGAACCCGGTCCCCAGGGTCAGGCCGATGAGGTTGCGGAAGCGACGCGCGGCGCCGATCGATTCGAGCCGCGCGTTCACCTCGGGCAGCATCCCCGCGATCGCCTCGCCAAAGGCGAACAGGTCGCCGTCGTTGTTGATGTGCACGGGCACGCCGAACCGTTGGCCCAGCAGCTCGGCCAGGGGGACGCCGCCGGCGTACGCGGGCAGGTTGCCGACGTTGTAGATCACCCCCTGCCGGTAGTCGGCCGGCCCGGGGAAGGCGAAGCTAATCGCCGAGAACGCGCCCCCCGCGAGCGCCGCCACGCGTTCAAACCCTTCGTACAGGTTGGCAAGGCTCTGCTGAAGGTTGTCGCCCGCGGAGGGGAGCGTGACCGGCCCAGCGATCCGTTCCCCTGCGCGGATGGCCGCGAAGGCGAAGTTGGTCCCCCCGGCGTCGAGCGTCAGCACAACCCGGTTGTCGTTCGAGATCACGGCTAGGCCATCCGGTGCTTGCGGGCGAGGCGCTGGTGGCTCCACCAGCCGTAGAAGGCGATGTAGACGTAGCTAAGGACCGGCACGAAGAACGCGGCGCGGATCCCGTACAGGTCGGCCGCGTGCCCCATCGCCAGCGGGATGAGGGCCCCCCCGACGATCATCATCACCAACAGCGACGAGCCCTGCGAGGTGTGTTCGCCGAGGTCGTCGATCGCCAGCGTGAAGATGTTCGACCACATGATGGAGTTGAACAGCCCCGCGCCGAGCGCGGCCCACAGGGCGATCTTGCCGGTCGACACGGCCGCCACCAGCAGCAGCGCCACCAATGCCACCGAGAACACCGCCAGCACAACCGCCGGCTTGCCCCGGGAGATCGCAAACGCGGCGAGGCAAAGGCCCACCAGCACTAGGTAGGGCGCAACGTCGATGATCGGCATGAACCGGAGCGCTAGCTGGCCCTCTTCAAAACGGACTGCGGTCACCAGGTAAATGAGCCCCGAGAGGGCCACGGCGGTAAGGACCATGTACAGCGGCTTGTTGCCGGGGTCCTTCGAATCGGACATAGCGATGGCGCCGCACAGCCGGCCGATCATCGCTCCGCCCCAGTAGTAGGCCAGGAAGCCGCTGGCGACGCCTTCGGCAAACCCCATCACGCTCTCGTGCGACATAAAGCTGACCAGGTAGCTGCCGATGGCCACCTCGGCGCCGACGTAGAGGAAGATGGCCGCCATCCCCAGCCGGAGTTGGGGGAACGCCAGCGCGCTGCCGCCCCCCGTGCTCTTGCCCCCCCCTATCGACGGCAGCTTGCTCAGGCCAACCAACACCGCCAGCAACAGGAACATGCCCGCGTAGATCAGGTACGGCGTCTTGATGGCGTCGAGCGTCACCTCGCCCCCCGTGGCGAACACCTCGTAAAGCAGCAGTCCGCCGGCGATCGGCGCGATGGTGGTCCCCAGCGAGTTAAACCCCTGCGCCAGGTTGAGCCGCGCCGAGGCGTTCTCCGGCCTGCCGAGGATGGCCGCGTAGGGGTTCGCCGCGATCTGCAGGATAGTCACCCCCGTCGCCAACAAGAACAACGCCCCGAGAAAAAACGGGTACGACACCGCGCCCGCGGCGGGCGCGAACAACGCGCAGCCGGCGGCGCAGATCACCAGCGCGATGACAATCGTCCGCTGGTAGCCGATGCGGTTGATCGGGTCTCCGCTAGAAAGCGACGCCAGGAAGTAGATCAGCGAGACGACAAAGAACGCCCCAAAGAACGCGAACTGCACCAGCCCCGCCTGAAAATACGTGAGGGTGAAGCTCTCCTTTAGGAAGGGGATCAGCACGTCGTTCATCACGGTGATGAACCCCCAGAAGAAGAACAGCACTGTCACGATCGCAAACGGCCCCGCCGCGTAGGCGACGCCGCCAGAAGCGCCGCTGCCGGTAGAAGGATCGCCCTCATTGCTGCTCGGGGGCGTGCTGGTCAGGCCTGGCATACGGTTACCTGTCTCGGCTGAATGCGGGATTGAAGATTGTCGTCCAAGGGGCGACCTAACTCAGACTAGCGGGGGCCGAGATGACCCCTTGGCGAGCAGTCTATCAGCACGAATGTGATGGAGCCATCGGCCGCGAGTCCCAAATGCCCGCCTAAAGAAGCAAGGCCGGCCGCTTCCAATTACGCTGGTCAAGAGCGGCTCGGCCGTCCCTGATCCGAGGGCCAACGCCCCAGCCGCAGCGGCCCTGCTTGCGAGGATGCCCCGCGGAAGCAAATAATGGCGCCCGGCGCTGCCCCCGCCATTGGACCAGCGTTATGCGTCCACACGGCCCAGCCGATGGTGCGTTGTACCCTGCAACTTGACTGCTCTTCGACCCTCAGGCGCCCCTGCTATGAAGCGATTGCACCCTCACCTGCTCGTGTTGACACTCATGACGATTACTGGCGCCGGTGCTACAGGCCATGCCGCTACGTTTGGCGACGACGCGGCGTTCCTGCGTCCGCACACCGAAGTCGTCGTGCTGAAGGATGCTTCGGGCCAGTCGCAGCTCATCGTGGCGCCCGCTTGGCAAGGGCGCGTGATGACCAGCACCGCCCGCGGCGCCCAGGGCGATAGCTTCGGCTGGATCAACCGCGAGCTGATCGCGTCGGGCAAGGTCGAGCCCCACATCAATGTGTTCGGCGGAGAGGACCGCTTCTGGCTCGGGCCCGAAGGGGGGCAGTTCTCGATTTTCTTCGCCGAGGGCGCCCCGTTCGACCTCGAGCACTGGTTCACCCCCCCGTCGCTCGACACCGAGCCGTTCGAGGTAGAAAGCAAGTCCGACGAGCATGTCACGTTGTCGCGTCGGATCGACCTGGTGAACTACTCCGGCGCCCAATTCAACATCGATGTCAAGCGAGAGGTGCGGCTGCTGGACGCCGGGGACGCCCTCAAGGAGTTGGGGACCGAGCTCCCTCCGAAGGTCGACGCGGTCGCGTTTGAGTCGATCAACTCGATCGCCAACGCGGGGCAGAACGCGTGGAAGAAGGACTCGGGGCTGCTTTCTATCTGGGTCCTCGGCATGTTCCGGGCCTCTCCGGAATCGGCCGTCGTGATCCCCTACCAGAAGGGGTCGGTCGCTGAGCGCGGTGTTGTGGTGAACGACGACTACTTCGGCAAGGTGCCCGCGGATCGCTTGGTGGTGGAAGACGACGTCCTCTTCTTCCGCGCCGACGCACAGAAGCGGAGCAAGATCGGGCTCACGCCGAGCCGCGCCAGGCCGGTGCTGGGCAGCTACGACTCCGCGACCCACACGCTAACGCTGGTGCAGTTCACGCTGCCGCCCGACGCCTCCGACTACGTCAACTCGATGTGGGAGCTGCAGGACGAGCCGTTCAGCGGCGACGCGGTGAACAGCTACAACGACGACGGAAACCTGGGCAGCTTCTACGAACTCGAAAGCTCGTCCCCCGCCCTGGCCCTGCGGCCGGGGGCGTCCGCCACCCACCGGCACCGGACGATCCACCTGCAAGGGAGCGAAGAGGCGCTGGACCCAATCGCCCAAGCCATGCTCGGGGTCGGCCTGGAGGCTATCCGAAACGCCTTTGCGCAATAGTCGCTCTCACCTGGCACGCCGTAGGAAACCGTCCGCGGCCGCTGCACCAGGAAGACGCGACTCGCATTCGGGTCGCCTTAGCGGCTAGAATGCCGCGGCCCGCCGCGCGCTGCCGGTAGCGGCCGGAGCGATTGCGGGGGCGTGGATGGCGGGAAAGCAGCGGTTCGGCGCCCTGGCGGAGCCAGGGCAAATCGACGCAAACCCTTGCCATGCATAGACTTGGCCGAGTGGCGAAATGGCAGACGCAACGGACTTAAAATCCGTCGGTGGGCAACCACCATGCGGGTTCGACTCCCGCCTCGGCCACTGTCGGTGGAAAGCCACAATTTCCAGGCCCCAATGACCAAACCGCGCAAGCGATGGTTAGTCATTGGGGCTGCGTCGTTGGGTCAACCTCCCACGTCCGGCCGATGCGCCTCGACGTACAGCCGCTGCGGAGGCGCCAGTTGCTCGATGGCTGCGGCGTCCATCCGGGTCGAGCCGTCGATGCGGGCGCCGCGGCCTGTCTCGATGCCGTCTTCGTCGCTGAACGTTGCGCCCAGCAGTGACGCCCCTCGCAGGTCGGCGCCTTTGAGGTCGGCGCCGTTCAGGTTTGCCCCTTCGAGATCGGCGTTGCGGAACGACGCGTCACGCGCCTGGCAGTCTTCTAGGTGTGCGTTGGAGAAGTTCGCCCCTTGCAGGTCGGCGCCCGTCAGCAGGCAGCGGCGGAAGTTGGCGTCGCGCAATAGCGCCCCCACCGCCCGCAGCCCGGTGAGGTCGCGGTCCGCGGCGTCGATGCTCCGCAGGTCGCGGTGCGAGAAGTCGCGGCTGGCGATCAGACGCTCTGCCTCGCGTTTAGACAGCGACGGCGCCATGTACCGCTCTTCCCGCCAAGGGTCGGCGCCGTTGTGGTAGCCGCTTTCTGCTTCCCAGTAGCCCAAGCGGTCGTCGGCCAGCAGCCGGACCGTCTCGAGCCACTTCACGCTCTTGTAGAAGTACTTCCCTTCGACCACCACCCGCACCGGGCCGCCGTGCTCTACCTCCAGCGGCCGGCCCTCGTGCTCGAACACGATCAGCGGGTCGAGCGCCCGGCATTCGTCCAGCTGCAACGACGTGGAGTGCCCGCGCGCGCTCCGCGACACGAACGAGACATACCGCGCGGCAGATTGGACCCCCGCTTCGTCGAGCAGCTCGAACAGCCGCAACCCGCCGAAATTCGCCCCCAGCTTCGACCACCGCGTCACGCAGTGGATATCAACGGTGCGTTCGACCAGCGGCCGGCCGCAAAGCGTTTCGAGGGCGTGCCGGGCGGGCCGGTCGACGAGCCCCTCGATCGCGATCGCCCAAGGCGCTTCGTCGGCCCGCGGCGCACGCTCCCCCACCACGGGCCACTTGCCTGCGGCGACGAGCTGTTGGTTCGGGGGTAGCTGGGGTTCGTTCGGCGTCATGGGTAGAGGGTATCTTAATCGCTCTTGCGGGCCAGCGCGACTCGCCCCCGGCGCAGGTTGCACACCGCGGGCCGAGGGAAGAGACTTCGGCCTGCTCGATCGCTCCCCTCCTCCCGCAGGACCGCCCCAAGATGACCACCGCTGACCCAGCCGACACGCCGGGCTGGCCGCTCCGGGGCGCCCCGCGGACGCTGGCATTGATCGCGGCCTGCGTGGCGCTGGCTTGGGGGCTGGCGATCGTGCCCGAGCACGCCGGCATCTCACCGGCGGGCCGCTGGACGCTGGCGATCTTGGTGTTCGCCGCGGGCATGTGGGTGACCGAGGCGATCCCGGCGGTCGCTACCAGCCTGCTGGTGATCGGCCTGGAGATCGCCATCCTCGGCCACCCCGGCGGCGTGTTCGCCACGGGGCCGCGCGACTGGGAGGCGTTTGTCGCCCCCTGGGGGAGCCCCCTTATCTGGCTCTTCTTCGGCGGCTTCTGCCTGGCCGCCGGCGCCGAGAAGACCGGCTTCGACCGCCGGCTGGCCCTGAGCACGCTGGGCCTGTTCGGCACGCGCCCCGCGATGGTACTGATGGGGGTGATGCTCATCACCAGCGTGCTCAGCATGTTCATCTCCAACACCGCCACGGCCGCATTGATGTTCGCCATCATTGGTCCGCTAATGGGAGCGCCGGGGCAGCGCGACAGGCTCGGCCGCGCGCTGCTGCTGGGCGTGGCGTTTGCCGCCAGCATCGGCGGCATGGGGACCATCATCGGCACGCCCCCCAACGCGATCGCCGTAGGGGTGCTGGCCGACGGCGTTGAGAGCGGCGCTGCGACCGGCGCGCGCACCGTCGACTTCTTCGGTTGGATGGTGCTGGCGGTTCCGCCGGCCGCGCTATTGATCGTTCTGCTGTGGGGCTTTCTGACGGCGTTCTACCTGCGCGGCGGCGCCTTCCGCCCGGGCGACGCCCTGACGTTCCAGCTACGCACCGCGAGGCCCGCCCCGGGGTGGCAGTTGTGGGTCGTGCAGGTAGTCTTCCTGGCGGCCGTGCTGCTGTGGTTCAGCAGCCCCTGGCACGGCGTGCCCGCCGCGGTGGTGGCGTTCTTGCCGATCTGCGTGTTCACCACCGCCGGCATCCTCACGCCGCTCGATTTGCGCCGCATCCCTTGGGACATCCTGCTGCTGATCGCCGGCGGTCTGTCGCTTGGCGTGGCGATCGACCAGACCGGCCTGGCTGAGTGGATCGTCGAGCGGCTGCCGCTCGACGGGCTGGCGCCGTGGCAGTTGGTGCTGGGCCTGGGCTACCTGACCGTCGCGCTGTCGAACCTGATGAGCAACACCGTGGCCGCCAACATGGTGCTGCCGCTGGCGCTTGCATTCATGGCCCGCAGCGACGAGCGGCTGATCGTGCCCATCGCGCTGTGCGCATCGCTGGCGGCCTGCCTGGTGATCAGCACGCCCCCCAACGCCATCGTCTTCAGCTCGGGCCGCCTGCGGGCCTACGACTTCCTCCCCGGCGGGCTGCTGCTGGGTACGGTGGGGCCGCTGATCGTGACGGCGTGGTGCGTTTGGGCGCTGCGGTGGATGTAGAACTTTAGGCGAGCCGTCGGCGTCAGCCACCGGTGTGCTTAAACTAGCGACAGATCTCGCCCACCGCCGCAGGCTCTCAGAAGCACTCCGTCGGCTGACGCCGACGGCTCGCCGAGAGTGCTAGCAACAGCAGGCAGAGGGTTGCAACGCTCGGCTCCGGGACGGCCGTTGCGCCTACAGCCGGCGTCAGGGTGTTGCCGAAGCGGTTCTTCCACACCAGGTACTGCGCCTCGCCGACGGGGCCGACGCTGATGTCGTTGATCAGGGTTCCTTCGGGCATCCCCAAGTTGTCGCGCCACACGGTGTAGTCGGCCGCGTCCACGGCGCCGTCGCCGTTGTAGTCGCCGGCCAGGATCGCGGGGTCGGGGGTCAGGCCGACGTAGGTGTAGCCGTCGTCGTTGTCGAACACCACCGTCTGCACCGGGGAGTTGATCACGATCCGCCCGGCCGAAACCAGGCTGTTGATCGCGGCGATGCGGTCGCCGCCGACGGGGTTCTTCCAGCGGAAGGCGAAGTCGAGTTCGAGCTGAGCGGGGCTTGTGTTCGCGTCGAAGTTGAGGCTCAGCACGCTTGTGTCCAGGATGTCGAGCGTGGCGCCGTTGAAGGTTAGACCCTTCTCTTCGTCGCCCCCCTGCGTAACGGCCAACGTCGCGGCGGTGCGGAGGTCGATCTCTGCCTGCACAACGTCGTCGCCACCGGTGAGGGTGAGGGTGCTGCGTTCGACGAACAGGCGGTCGGCCCTCAGCAGGCCGTCGTTCAGCAGGGCGCCGCTGCTGTTGAACTGACCAACGCTGACATTGCGTGCCGTGATGTCATGGCCGTGCGAGTCGACCACCGCAGCGTTCGCGCCGCTGCCGCGGATCGTGAGGTCTACGGAAAGCGTCAGGTCGGCCCCCAAGTCGAGCCGGCTCCCCTGCCCGCTGGTGAACCCATCGACCAAGACCGTACGGGAAAGGTTGCCCGTCGCGACCGTGTTGATCCGACCGCCGGAAGCTACCGACGCATCTAGCGCGGCGGTCGCCGCGTCGAGCGTCAACACCCCTTCGCTGGAAGCCACCACGGTGCGCTCGACCACGTCGTTGGCGTCTAGAGTAAACGCCCCCCGGCTCACCTCCAGGTCTAGCGTCGCGTGGATCACCCCGTCGTTCTGGATGTCGCCGGCGGAGCCGAACTGACCGATCCGGATGCTTCGCGCTACGATATCGAAACCGTGCGCGTCGACAACGGCTTGGCTGGCTTGGTTGCCGCGGATGACCAGGTCCTCCGTCAACGCCAGGTCGGCGCCCAGGTCGAGCAGGCTGCCCTGGCCACCGTTCGGGAAGCCGTCCACCAGCACCGAACGCGACAGGTTCCCCGTGGCCACCGTGTTGATCCGCCCCCCGCTCAGCGCCGAAGCATCGAGCGAGGCGGTCGCCGCGTCGAGCGTCAGCACCCCTTCATTGGTGGCCACCACGCCGCGATCGACCACGTCGTTGGCGTCGAGCGTGAACATCCCCCGGCTCACCTCTAGGTCTAGCGTCGCGTGGATCACCCCGTCGTTCTGGATGTCGCCGGCGGAACCGAACTGACCGATCCGGATGCTTCGCGCTACGATATCGAAACCGTGCGCGTCGACCACGGCCTGGCTGGCTTGGTTGCCGCGGATGACCAGGTCCTCCGTCAACGCCAAGTCGGCGCCCAGGTCGAGCCGGCTGCCCTGGCCCCCGGCCGGGAAGCCGTCCACCAGCACCGAACGCGACAGGTTCCCCGTGGCCACCGTGTTGATCCGCCCCCCGCTGAGCGCCGAAGCATCTAGCGCTGCGGTCGAGGCGTCGAGCGACAGCACGCCCTCGCTGGAAGCAACCACGCCGCGATCGACCACGTCGTTGGCGTCGAGCGTGAACATCCCGCGGCTCACCTCCAGGTCGCCTGTGGCGTGGATCACGCCATCATTCTGGATCATGCCGGCGCTTCCGAACTGACCGATCCGGATGTCACGCGCTACGATGTCGAAACCATGCGCATCGACCACGGCCTGATTGGCTTGGTTGCCGCGGATGACCAGGTCGTCACTCAACGCCAAGTCGGCGCCCAGGTCGAGCCGGCTGCCCTGGCCCCCGTTTGGGAAGCCGTCCACCAGCACCGATCGCGACAGGTTTCCCGTGGCCACCGTGTTGATCCGCCCCCCGCTGAAGACCGACGCGTCTATCGCGGCGGTCGCCGCGTCGAGCGTCATCACACCTTCATTAGTGGCCATCACGCCGCGATCGACCACGTCGTTGGCGTCGAGCGTGAACGTCCCTCGGCTCACCTCCAGGTCGCGTGTGGCGTGGATCACGCCATCATTCTGGATCGTGCCGGCGCTTCCGAACTGACCGATCCGGATGTCACGCGCTACGATGTCGAAGCCGTGTGCGTCGACCACCGCCTGATTGGCTTGGTTGCCACGGATGACCAGGTCTTCGGTCAACGATAGGTCGGCGCCCAGGTCGAGCAGGCTGCCCTGGCCACCGTTTGGGAAGCCGTCCACCAGCACCGAACGCGACAGGTTCCCCGTGGCCACCGTGTTAATCCGCCCCCCGCTCAGCGCCGAAGCATCGAGCGAGGCGGTCGCCGCGTCGAGCGTCAACACCCCTTCATTGGTGGCCACCACGCCGCGATCGACCACGTCGTTGGCGTCGAGCGTGAACGTCCCCCGGCTCACCTCTAGGTCTAGCGTCGCGTGGATCACCCCGTCGTTCTGGATGTCGCCGGCGGAACCGAACTGACCGATCCGGATGTGGCGGGCGGTGATCGCGTGGCCCTGGGCGTCGACGATCGCTTCATTGGCGCCCGTGCCGCGGATGAGCAGATCGGCGCCCAGCGTGAGGGGCGTCTCCAGGGTCAGCATGGTTGCCTCGCCCGCCAACAGCACCGATGTCGAGACGTTCTGCGAATCTGTGACGGTTGCTCGCGCCCCCGATTGCACCGTCAGATTCGTCGCCCGGTCGTTCGTGAACAGCTTGAAGCCGTCGTTCTTGACGCCAGAGATCAGCAGCGAGGGGGTCTCGAGGTGGGGCGAACCGCCTGCCGAGCGGCCATCGAGGAAGCTGAGCCCTCCCCCCAATCCCAACGTGATGGAGCCAGAAGCGACCAGGTTGAACCCGTTCAGGTCGAGCCGCGCCGACTTTCCAAGCGGGTTCGTCGCGCCCAACGTCAACTGTTGCACGGTGGTGTTAGCGGTGAGGTTCAGCGAAGGCCCCCCTGCCTCGAGTGAGTTGTCGTTGAGCAGCGCCGTGTCGTTCGGGCCCGGAACGCCGTTGGGCGACCAAACAAGCGGGTTGGAAAAGTCGCCGACGGCCGTCGCCCCGCTGGCGACAAAGTTGGTGGCCTTCGCCGAACCGCCAACGAAGGTGACCGAGACGATCAGGCCAAGCAGGCGGGTGAAACGGGCCGCCGCCGGCAGGGATTGCGCGTTCATGGCGCCGAGCGCTCCGCTGAGAAGGGGGGAGGGACGCGCCAAGAAACTAACATTGCGGCTTGCCGAACTCAAGCATTTTCTGGCTCGCCGGTAGATTTCTGTCCGCCCAATGGCGGCAGTACGACGGCGTGTCCCCTCCTCGCGGGCGGCCAACACCGCCGCTTCCGCTCACTTCGGGAAAGAGATAATGACTCCCTCACACGCGGAGGCTAAGATAGATCAGGGCAAACTCGGCGGGCCGTCTTCCCCCTCTAACCACCTACGGGAATGGCCATCACCCTCGAATGCGCCGGCTGTCACGCGACCCTCCTGATCAAGGACGAGTTCGCCGGCAAGACTGGCAAGTGCATGAAGTGCGGGGCCCGTCTCCGGATCCCCTCGTTGGGGGGTGAGTCGCAGATCACCCAGCCCGGGCAGCGGCCGCTGGGCGAAGCCACGCTCGATGAGATGCTGCAAGAGCTGGGTCGCCGCGGGTGCGCCGGCGTCCTCTGCTTGCTCGACCTCGACGAATTCGGCGTAGACAGCCTGGCCGACCTGGTTTCTTCGGGTCAGAAGCTGGCCTCCGGCATCGAGTGCCGGATGACCGAGCCGCTCTCTGCTACTCAGCGGCAAGGGATCTACGGGATGCTCGCCGAAGGCCTGGCCCGCAAGGCGGACCCCGCCGCGGCGGCCGAGAGCGACGCTTACTACGACCCCTTCGAGCTGAAAGGGGACAAGATCGGCATGTCGCTGATCGAGTTCAAGACCAAGTACCGCCGCAACGTGGCGACCTCACCCCACCCGGCGCCCTACTGCTCCGACGCGGCGCCGGGCGTGCGCGACGACGCATTATTGGCAGAGCGTTGGCACTCGGCGGCGGGGATCGTGCACGCGCGTATCGAGTACCCTCAAGAGAACGACCCGCCGACGATCGCTGGAGAACCGACCGAGCTGCTGCTCTACCAGTTCCTCGACGGCAGCCTGTTCCAGATCACGGCGTTCCTGCCGCCGGACGCGGTGCACCACTTGGCGGAGTCGCTCCGCAAGAAGTACGGCCCACCCGGGAGCTCCGGAGGCGATCCGCAGCGACTCACCTGGACGCGGCTCGCGGCCTGCGTCGAGCTAACGTACGGGAAGATTCGCCCGCGGTCGCCCGCCCGGCTGCGGTTCTTCTCCGACGACCTGCTGCGGGAAGCGATGTCGCGGCAGCCCAAACGGACCGACGACCTGTAGCGGCTACGAATTGGCCGAGAACGCGCCGCTGAACCCAAAGGGCGCGAGCGCTTCGGCGCCGATCGGATCGATGATCCGGAGCAGGGCGATCGACGCGAACTCCACCAAGATCACGCGAGAGCCAACGGGGTCCGGATTGGTGCGGTCAAACGCGACCATCTCACCGGAGACAACAAAGCCCTTGAACGGGATCGCCTCGTTGAGCGTGGTCACGGCGTAGCCGCGTTTCGGGAGGGCCGCAGGCCAGCCGGTGAAGACCTTCTTCCAAGAGTCGCCGCTATTCATCGTGATCAACCGATCCGGGTAGTACGAGCACAAAAAAACCCCGTCCGACCTTTAGGGTCGGACGGGGTCATAAAATCTGGCGATACCTACTTTCGCACTGGTAGGCACTATCATCGGCTCCGAAAGCTTAACTACTGTGTTCGGAATGGGGACAGGTGTTTCCTTTCGGATATGGTCGCCAGAAGAAACCCGCCGGGCCGGTAGGCCCGGGCGGGCTTGATCGCGAGCCGAGTCGCAGGTGCGACCCAGGCTGGATGTGAATGTTTGACGCCACTGTAAAGTGGCTGGTGTTGCAAGAGTGGATTGCTCAATCAGTTCTTAGCGATCTCAGCCGCAACGTCGTCTTCGGGCGAAGACGGGTTGGGGATGGGATCAAACCAAGAGCGTTTGATCAATGCGGCCAAGCATTCGTCCGTTAGTATCGGTTAGCTGAACATATTACTATGCTTACACATCCGACCTATCAACCTGGTAGTCTTCCAGGGGACTTTCGGTCATTGACCAACGAAACCTAATCTCGAGGCGGGCTTCACGCTTAGATGCTTTCAGCGTTTATCCGTTCCGTCCTTAGCTACCCTGCCGTGCCGCTAGCGCGACAACAGGAACACCAGAGGGACGTCCTTCTAAATCCTCTCGTACTAAAGAAGAACCCTCTCAAGTTTCGTACGCCCACAGTAGATAGGGACCGACCTGTCTCACGACGGTCTGAACCCAGCTCACGTACCACTTTCATTGGCGAACAGCCAAACCCTTGGGAGCTTCTCCACCCCCAGGATGTGATGAGCCGACATCGAGGTGCCAAACCGCTCCGCCGCTGTGGACGCTCGGGAGCGATAAGCCTGTTATCCCCGGAGTACCTTTTATCTGTTGAGCGATAGCCCTTCCATACGGGACTACCGGATCACTAAGCCCTGCTTTCACATCTGCTCGACCTATCAGTCTCGCAGTTTAGCATCCTTATACCTTTACGCTCGATGCCTGATTGCCAACCAGGCTGAGGACGCCTATTGGGCTCCTCCGTTACTCTTTGGGAGGAGACCGCCCCAGTCAAACTGCCCAACTGACACTGTCCGTTGCCCGGTTTCACGGGAATCAACGTTAGAATTAAAGCATGTAAAGGGTGGTATTTCAACGACGGCTCCACCATGGCTAGCGCCACGGCTTCAAAGCCTCCCACCTATCCTACACATCACAGGCCACAACCCAATATCAGCCTACAGTAAAGGTTCACGGGGTCTTTCCGTCTAGCTGCGGGAACGTGGCATCTTCACCACGACTACAATTTCACCGGGTTGGTGGTTGAGACAGTGCTCCACTCGTTACGCCTTTCATGCAGGTCGGAACTTACCCGACAAGGAACTTCGCTACCTTAGGACCGTCATAGTTACGGCCGCCGTTTACCGGGGCTTCGGTTGGAAGCTTTGTTCTAAAGAACGAACCTCCTACCTTAACCTACCGGCACCGGGCAGGCGTCAGACTCTATACATCCACTTGCGTGTTAGCAGAGTCCTGTGTTTTTGATAAACAGTCGATAGAGCCGATTTGCTGTGGCCCACCTTGCGGTGGGCGCCCCTTATCGCGAACTTACGGGGCCATTTTGCAGAGTTCCTTAACCACCATTCTCCCGAGCGCCTTAGACTACTCGTCTCGCCTACCTGTGTCAGTTTTAGTACGGTCCGCGTGCTTCGATCCTACGCAGCTTTTCTTGGACACTCCTCAGGTGACATACCCAACGTAAACGGGGTTAGCCTTGCGGCCAGGCACATTTCTATCCGTGCCCTCACCATCCGAGTGCCGTCCCTGCTTCAGTCCACACGACGGGCGCAGGAATATTAACCTGCTATCCATCGACTACGCCTTTCGGCCTCGCCTTAGGAACCGGCTCACCCTGGGCGGAATTACCTTCCCCAGGAAACCTTAGGCTTTCGGCGGGCAGGATTCTCACCTGCCTTATCGTTACTCATTCCGGCATAATCACTTCTTGGCCCCACCACCGCTCCTTACGGTACGGCTTGTATCTGACCAAGAACGCTCTCCTACCAAACCACCCGAAGGTGGATTCTACGGCTTCGGTTCTATGCTTACTCCCGTTCATTATCGGCGCAGAATTGCTCGACCAGTAAGCTGTTACGCACTTTTTAAATGATGGCTGCTTCTAAGCCAACATCCTGGTTGTCTCAGCAATTCAACTTCCTTAGTGACTGAGCATAGATTCGGGACCTTAGCCGGTAGTCTGGGTTGTTTCCCTCTTGACCGCGAAGCTTATCCCCCGCGGACTCACTGCCGAGATAGTCGTGATGGTATTCGGAGTTTGGCTCAGCAGGGTACCCCGCGAAGGGCCCCAAACCAAATCAGTATCTCTACCCCCACCACGTAGTGGCTCGACGCTGCCCCTAAAGGCATTTCGGAGAGAACGAGCTATCTCCAGGTTTGATTAGACTTTCACTCCTCCCCACAAGTCATCCCCTCGGTTTTCAACCCAAGTGGGTTCGGTCCTCCACGCAGTTTAACCCGCGCTTCAACCTGCTCATGGGTAGTTCACACTGGGTTCGCGTCTACTGCCAACGACAAATCGCCCTATTCAGACTCGGTTTCCCTGAGGCTTCGGTCCGTAAGACCTTAACCAAGCCGTGGACAGTAACTCGCCGGATCATTATGCAAAAGGCACGCCGTCACACTTGATTCATAGTGCTCCGACCGCTTGTAGGCGCATGGTTTCAGGTTCACGTTCCTCCCCTAAAAGGGGTTCTTCTCATCTTTCAGTCACCATACTGAGTTCACTATCGGTCATCAGAGAGTATTTAGCCTTACGGGATGGTCCCCGTGGATTCAGTCGGGGTTTCACGTGACCCGACCTACTCAGGTACCCCTCGGGAGATCGTCAAGATTCGCGTACGGGACTGTCACCCTCTTTGGTCCAACTTTCCAAAAGGTTCCGCTTCCCGACGATTTTATGACTCCCATGTGAAGGGCCCTACAACCCCGCTGAGGAAACCTCAGCGGTTTGGGCTATTTCCATTTCGCTCGCCGCTACTTAGGAAATCGAGTTTTCTTTCTCTTCCTGCAGGTACTTAGATGTTTCAGTTCCCTGCGTTTGCTAGGGCATCCCGGGATCATCGCTTGTTTGTCAACTCCCCCGGGCTTTTCGCAGACTTCCACGCCCATCATCGCCATCTGATGCCAAGACATCCCCCATGCGCCCTTAGTAGCTTGGCCGCATCGATCGAACGCTCTTGTTTTCCTCCGCCCCACAGAACGCTTTCGCACCCCGCAAAGCATCGGAGCCCAAGCTTTTCGACCGAAGCTTGCTACCAAACATGTCTCGTGGGTCTGCTCCACCTGAAAAACAGGCGGCCGCCTAATCAAAAACGGAACCCACGAAAATGAGTAACCAAACTTCTTGTCTAAGAACTAATTGAGCTCGTTCGAATGAACACCCTTCGTTTGACCAAGCCACAGACGCCGGCCTGGGAACGAAGGGCACCCTTCGAATCTTAAAGATGCCACTCTTGCATCACCAAATTGTCAAACAGCATTCGCCGCGACAACCGCCTCGGGCCGAAGCCCTTCTTGGTCGCCGCAACACCGGCCACATCCTGCCGGCCTCCGCTTTCAAGTCGGCCGACTGATCGGCTGACATGAGCCCCGGTTGCCCGGAGCGGAGAATCGCAAAGATTACCTGCGGGGCCTCGACCCGTCAACTCCCCCCTGAAACGTTTTCGGGAGGAAGCGTCTCTCCGACTTTCGGAGAGACAGGGGCCGCGGCGACCGCATGGGTCACTTGGCGAAGTCCCGAATTCTATCGGCGTCTGGCCGGAGAGCAAGGGGCGCCCGGGGCATTACTCGCCAGGGGCTTCAATTACCGCTCTGCGTACCCAAACGGCGACCGCGCCACAGAGGCCCGCGAGCACCAGGATCCAGATGAGCACCAGCCAAATGCCGTCGTTCTGGCGGAGCATGAAGGACGCCATCCCCCCTGGAGCAAGAACATCGCGAACGGGACCGAGGCGCCGATCCCGAACGCTTGCTTCCAGCCTCTCCCGTAGACGACCGCGGCGATTGAGGCGGAGGGCCCCATCCCGATCAACAGCGTCGACGCCAACATCGAGGCGGCCGAGCCGGGCAGGATCGAGCCGATGGCCGCGAGCACCGCGACCGCGGTCATGGCGCCAAGCAGCCCACGCATGCCGAAGCGCAGGCCCGGTGGCGGCGTTTGGGAGGTTGTCACGGCACGGGTCCCGCCTGAGTTATCTGGCTATCCTGATCGCCGATCAGGTTAGCCGCTGGCGGCGTGCGGGGCGATCATATCCCCCTTCCTCGGCTCGCGATTCAGCCGTTTTCTCGGAGAAACCTCGGGCGTCGACTAGACGGGCGCCGGTTGCAGGTCTTTGGCCAAGGCCCCTTCGGCCCGACGGATGACGCTCGCCGCGGTGTCGTCGCCCTGGATCGAGGCGGCGCCGGTAGCGACAGACATTGAGACTTCTCGGCCCCCCGCCGGGAAGCGGCAGCCGGCCAGGGTGGCGCTCATGCGCTCTGCCACCATGTCGGTTGTTTCGGCGCCCGAACCGGGAAGCATCAGCACGAAACGGGCTTCTTCGAGGCGGGCGAGCAGGTCCATCTCTCGCATGGTCGAGGCAAGGAACTGCGCCACGGCGTCGAGGGCCGTCACGGCCACGGATTCGCCCAGTTGCCGCTTCATCTGCTCGATGTCACGCACCTCAAACGCAATCACGCCGATATCAGCCGCGGTGCGTTTGGCTTCGGCGATCCGCCGCCGCAGTTCCTCCGCGAACTTGGTGCGGTTGGGGAGTGCGTCGAGGTTGGGGGTGTCGACGACCTCGGGGGGCGCCGCCATCGCGGCGCCCGGCGTGAAGAGGAGGTTGGCGCCCTGCTCGTTCAGGTGGGCGCAGTTGCGGCCGGCGTCCTTGCTGGCGTACAGGGCCTCGTCCGCCCGCTTGAGCAGGGTGTTCACCTCGTCTCCCGCGGCGACCTCGGCCAGGCCGAAACTGGCGGTAACGCTCAGCTTCTTGCCTTCAAAAACCACTTTGGTCTCGGCAATCGAGGTGCGGATCCGATCGACCAGCGCGGCCAGGTCCCGGGCGTGGGTCGCCGGCAGGATCACGGCAAACTCTTCGCCGCCGTACCGGCAGGCGAGGTCCATCTCGCGGGTGCTCGCCCGCAGCGTCTTGGCGACGGACCGCAGCACTTCGTCGCCTGCTTGATGCCCGTGGGTGTCGTTGAATTTCTTGAAGTGGTCTACGTCTAGCAGCAGCAGCGACACGGGGGTCTGCTTGCGGGTCCATTCGGCGTAGCGGCGGGCCAGCTCGTCGTCGAAGGCGCGGCGGTTGTTGAGCTGAGTCAGCGAGTCGGTGCGGGCCTCGGACTCGAAGGTGCGGATCTCTTGGGCCTGCGACTGGATCTGCCGCTCGGCCTTGGCGAGCTGCTGCTGAAGCTGCTCGTTGGCGGAGACAATATCGCTGAGCGCCTGGGCCATGACGCCCCCGCGCGTGGCCTCGTCGGAGTTGCGAGCGGCGACGAGCCCCTGGTTGATCGCCTCGATCCTTGAGCTGTGCTCGCCGACGTTGGAGGCGACGCCCGAGGCGAGGTCGCGCAGGCGGTCGCTGGCCATCATGGCGCGTTCGATCGCTACCTGCTTGTCTAGCCGGGTATCGGTCGGTTCCTGCCCGGCTGGCTTTGCGGCCACAGCACGGCGGCCGCCGAGAAACCAGGCGCCGGCCACGAAACCAATCGCAAGCGCTACGACAGCAAACGCTAGATTTACGGCCAGCAGCGGCAGCATATCGGGGGTTTCGGGGGGCATCGGTCGGAATCCGAGGTTCGACAGGGGTCGTTTGGACGTTGAATTGCTGAACCCTAGGTCGGCAATGCACGCTGTCAAAGCTGCTTGGCCCGCAGATTGCACTCCTGTTTTGTCGAAGGTAACGGTTGCGAGAGCGCGCCCCGCGCCACAAGCGCGGCCGCGGGATGCCGAAAAGCCGAGGGAACGGCCACAGTGAAGCCGGCGCGCGACCTAAAGTTCAGGGGAGCAATCGCGAGGCGCCACGTGCGCTGGGCCCGCGATCACCTCAGTTTTTTTGTCCAATTTTTACACTTTTCTTTCGATCCCGGGTCATGGGGCAGACGCGCTACCGCACGCTCATCGTCGACAGCGAACCCACGGTTCGTGACGTGGCGCACCGCGCCATGACCGGGCGGAATATGCAGTGCGATCGGGCCAGCAACGGCGCCGAGGCGCTCGCCATGTTCGACGCCCACTCCTACGACGTGGTGGTGACCGAGCTCTGGATGCCCGAGTTCCACGGCCATGCGTTGGCGTGCAACCTGCTCGACCGCCCCGACCCGCCGAGGATCGTGGTGCTGTCGGGCTTGGACGAACCGCGGCTGCTGGCGGACCTGCGCGCCCGCGGCGTCGACGACACCTACGTGAAACCCGTTGACTTCGGGTTTCTGGCCGAGCGCGTCGAGCAGCTTGCCGGCGAGGGCGCCGACGGCCGGCCCGCGGCGCCGCAGAAGCTCCTGCTGCGGATCGAGGAATCGATCCTCGAGCGCTCGAAGGCGTCCGAAGCCCTTCTGAAAGAAGCCCTTGACGCTAGCCCGGCGCCGCTAGCCGATCCACCGCCGGCGATCTCTGAGTTCGCGAGCCGCACGGCCGCCGCGGACGCTGCGGCCGACGCCGAGGCCCAGCGCGACGGCTCCACGCAGGTGCGGCGGTCGGCCAAACGGGTCACGTGCCTAGCGACCGCCGTCGCGGCCCCCATCACCCGCGCGTTGGAGCCGGCCGGCGATCCGTTCAAGATCGCGATCCGAGACCTGTCTCAGAGCGGCATCCGCCTGCTCAACACCCGGGCGGTCTCCGAGGGTTACCTGGCGCTCGCCTGGCCGGCGGAATGCATCGCCTCGACCACACTGTGTGTCGCCATCCGCGTCACCCGGTGCCAGCCGATCGCCCGGTTTTACGACATCGGAGGCCAGTTTCTGCTCGACGGCTAGCGGCCAGAGGGGCAGAACGGCAAAACGCCGGCCGAACCAATGGCCGACCCTACAGCCCCACGGGCCCGGCTCGCTGCTGCGTGATCCGGAGCGATCCCCCTTACCGCGGCACGGCCCGCGAGTTAGCTTGCGGCCTGCGGCCCGCTACGGTGGCGTGGCCGACAACTCGAGCGGCGTGCAGGGAAAAAAGTGATGAGCGAACCAGCGGCGGGGCAAATCCGGGTAGACCTTTCTGGGCGTGTAGCACTGGTGACCGGCGCCTCGCGCGGCATCGGCCGGGCGATCGCGTTGCGGCTCGCGGCGTCTGGCGCCACGACCGCGCTTGTGGCGCGGAGCCAGGAGAAGCTTGAAGCCGTGGCTGGCGAGATCGAGGCCGCCGGCGGCAAGGCCAGCATCCACGTCTGCGACGTGACAGACTCGGCCGCGGCCCAGAAAACGGTCGACGACGTCGTCGCCGCCCATGGCCGGCTCGACGTGCTGGTCAACAACGCCGGCATCACCAAAGACACCCTGCTGCCGCGGATGGAAGACGCCGACTGGGACGCCGTGATCGCCACGAACCTGAGGTCGGTGTTCTTGTTCACCCGTGCCGGCGCACAGGTCATGATCCGGCAGAAAACGGGCCGAATCATCAACATCTCCAGCGTCTCGGGGCTGATGGGCAACCCGGGCCAGGCCAACTACTCCGCCTCGAAGGCGGGGGTGATCGGCTTCACCCAGACCGTGGCCAAGGAGCTGGCCAGCAAGCGGCGTCAGATCACGGTCAACGCGGTCTGCCCCGGCTTTATCCGCACCGACATGACCGACGTGCTGGCCGAAGCCGGGGGCGACGCGTTCCACGACGCCATCAAGCAGCGGATCCCCCTGCAGCGGCTGGGCGAGGCCGAAGAAGTGGCCGACGGGGTGTTGTTCCTGGCCAGCGACTCGGCGGCGTACGTCACCGGCCAGGTGCTCACCATTGACGGCGGGATGACCGGCTAGCAGCCGGGGGGGTCGGCCTCCCGGCGCATCGCGGGGGTCGAGTGCCGGGGGCGGGGACGCTCCGGCTCGCCAACCACTTGCCTTGAGGGGCGGGGCGTCCCCGCCTCCGGCGTAACGCGATCGACCAACCCGCCGCCGCTTTACCCGCCATGAGACCCCCTCCCGGCCGCTACACGGCTTGACCTGTCTTGCGGAGTCACTCTATCTTGTTGCGTTCCGGCCAATTTGGTAGCTAGTCTACCGACGGCGGGAGCCCCAACGGGCGAAAGACGTCTCTTGGGACGTCTCTCGGTCACGCCCCTCGCGCTCAGCCGTGAAGTAGCGTAACGACCCGGATCGCCGTCGATGGGCGGCGTCACACGGCAAGAACGTATCACGGTTCATCGGAACCCGGTTCAGTAGATAACTCAGGCATTCTAGAGGAGACAAGCCATGGCTTCCGTCATGGAGCGCGTCTGCGACATCGTCTCGGAGCAGCTCGGAGTCGACAAGGACAAGATCAACGCCGAGACCTCGTTCGTGAACGACCTCGGCGCGGATTCGCTAGACACCGTTGAGCTGGTGATGGAACTCGAAGAAGAGTTCGACATCAACATCCCAGACGACGCCGCGGAAAAGATCCAAACCGTCGGTCAGGCGGTCGAGTTCATCGAAGCAAACGCGAACAAGTAGGCGTGCCTACAGGCGCCGGGGGCGGGGACGCCCCGGCTCACAAAGGGTTTTCAGTTGTGAGCCGGGTCGTCCTCGCCCCCGGCGCGTTTGATTCACGCCCCTACCGCGCCCGCACTGGAGGGCATGCGACATGAAGCGACGCGTTGTCATCACTGGCGTGGGAGCCGTTACCTCGCTCGGTCAGAAGGTCGACGAGCTGTGGCGGAACATCCTCGACGGGAAGTCGGGCGTGCACCGCCTCAAGGCGTTCGACACCACCGGCCACAAAGTCAACTTTGGCGGCGACATCTGGGACTGGCAGCCCGATGCGTACATCGAGCGCAAGGAGCAGAAGCGGGTCGACCGCTTCAGCCAGTTCGCGCTGGTGAGCGCCATCGACGCGGTGAACGACTCGGGGATCGACTTTAGCACGGTCGAGCCGTTCCGCTGCGGCGTGATCATCGGCTCCGGAGTCGGCGGGCTGAACGAGATCGAGGAGCAGCACGGCCGGATGGTCGCCAAGGGGCCCAGCAAGGTCTCGGCCTTCACCATCCCCAAGCTGATGGTGAACGCCGCTAGCGGCCACGTCTCCATCCGCTACGGGCTGCGCGGCCCCAACTACGCGGTGGCCACCGCGTGCGCCAGCGCCACCAACGCCATGGGAGACGCCTTTAAGAGCATCCAGTACGGCGACGCAGACGTGATGCTCACCGGCGGCAGCGAGGCGGCCTGCACCGCGATGGGGCTGAGCGGCTTCGCCAACATGCGGGCCCTGTCGGAGCGCAACGACGACCCCCCCAGGGCGAGCCGGCCGTTCGACGCCGACCGCGACGGCTTTGTGCTGTCTGAGGGCGCCGGCGTGGTGGTGTTTGAAGAGCTGGAGCACGCCCAGGCGCGTGGCGCCAGGATTTACGCCGAGGTGCTGGGCTACGGCGCCAGCGGCGACGGCGGCCACATCACCCAGCCCGACCCGCACGGCGCCGGCGCCGCCCGGGCCATGGCCGGCGCGCTCAAGAGCGCTCAGCTCAACCCCGACCAGATCGACTACATCAACGCCCACGGCACCAGCACCCCGCTGGGGGACAAGGCAGAGACGGTCGCCATCAAGAGCGTCTTCGGCCCGCACGCCCACAAGGTGAGCGTCTCGAGCACCAAGAGCCAGTTAGGCCACCTGCTGGGGGCCAGCGGCGGCGTTGAGCTGATCTTCTCCGCCCTAGCGATCCGGGACCGAGTGGCGCCCCCGACGATCAACCTCGAAACGCCCGACCCCGACTGCGACCTCGACTACACCCCCAACCAGCCGAAGCAGCGCGATATCTGCATCGCAATGAGCAACAGCTTCGGCTTCGGCGGCCACAACGCGTCGCTGATCGTCGGCAAGCTGGACTGAGGGCTTGAGGCGTTGGATCAAGGCGTTAGGTAGTAGTCGTTAGGCGCTGAACCTCGTCGGTCGCCCGCGCACCCTGTGCCCAATAGCTGCCGGCCTACGGTCGGCGCGTTCTAGGGGGTCCGCCCGCTGATACGTCCGGCGCGTTCCGGGTGCAAAAAGCTTGCACCCCCGGAACCCGCTAACTAACGTCGGACGGACACCCAGGGCCCGTTCCGATGCGAATCGCTGCCTGCTGCCTTTTCGTTGCCTTGACCTCCCCGCTGGGGGCAGAAACCGTTGTCTCCTGGGGCAACACCCAGGGGGGCTCGTGGACAACCGCCACGAACTGGAGCCCCCAGCTAGTGCCCGGCAGCGCGGTGCTCGCCGACGAGACCGCCAAGTTCGCGTTGTTTGGCACGCGGACCATCACGCTGCCGGCCTTCCGGTTCGACCTGGTCGACCTCGACGTACGCAACGGCGACTACACGTTCAACACCGTCGGCGCGTCGTTCGGCGAGATCGATGTTGACCGAGACGCGTTCGTCACGGGGGGCGCCCTGCGGCTCGAACGGCCCGCCGGAAGCCCTCGGGACACCAACCTCTACGCGGGCCGCTTGTTCGTTTCGGCCGGCGGCCTATTCGAGGCCAGCGACCGCTCGGTGGTCAACACCGGCCAGACGCATATCGGCAACCACGCAACCAAGCCGACCGAGGTCGCCTTCTACGACGACACGCAAGCGACGCTGGGCGATGTGACGATTGCCGACGTAGCGTCGCTCGGGCGAGAGGCCCTGCTCTCGGTATTCGGCAACTCCAGCGTTGGAGCGGGCTCGGTGACGATCTCTCCGACCACGATCGCCGGCCAAGAAGGGGTGCTACAAGTCATCGGCGGCGGCTTCGGCGCCTCCGGCGAAATCACCGTCGGCCCCGCAACGGCCGGCGCCACGGGCCTCTTGGCGGTGAGCGGCGGCGGGACGATCGTCGCCGGGGACACGGTCACCGTGGGTCCGACCGGGACGATCCGCAACCTTGGGGGCCTGATCGACTTCCGCCGCGACCTGGTCATCAGCGGCGGGCGGTTCATCGAGAACTCGGACGAGGCGACTTGGCAGTGGTTCGGCGGCAGCCACCTGACGGTCGATGGCGGCTCCGTGAGCCTGATGCAACCGGCCGCGGAGCTGCCCTTTGCCGACCTGACCAATGCTTCGCTCGTGAGCACGGGCAGTATTGCGCTAACTCGATTGACGAACATCCGCTCATCCGACATCGCCGCAGATGGCGGGCTAACCATCGCCGACGGCCTCTATTTCTTCGAGGGCGACTCGCGAGTCGACGGGTCGGTGTCGCTGATGTCTCCGGGGAGGATCGATGTCCAGGGGGGCAGCGCCACGTTCGGCGGATCGGTCGAGCCTGGCGGCAAGTTGTTTGTCCGCGACGGCGCCGCAGTCTTGTTTGAGGGGGACGTAACCGGCGGGCTGTGGGCCGAGAACCAAGGAGAGACGACCTTTCTCGCCCGCTTCGGCAACGGGCCAGACACCCAGCAGTTCCACACGACGCTGGGCAAGACTACGTTCGCGGACACCGCCACGCTCGAGATCGACATCGCCGGCGTCGCCCCGTTCCGATTCGATTCCGTCCGTGGCGCCGCGTTCGAGCTGGGCGGTACGCTGGAAGTAAACCTGCTTCCGTTTTCTGGGTCCGGCCCGCAGGCGGGGCAGTCGTTCCGCATCATCAACGCTACCGGTTTGGTGGGCGCCAGCGTCACCGGCGAGTTCGACACGCTGGACCTCGACCCCCTGCCCCAGGACCTCGGCTGGCGAGTCGACTACCAGCCGGACGCCGTCTTCCTGCGGATCATCAGCACCCTGCCGGGCGACTACAACGGCGACGGCGCCGTGGACGCCGCCGACTACACCGTGTGGCGGGACTCTCTGGACCAAACGGGCGCGGGGCTGGCCGCCGATGGAACGGGAGACGGGGTCGTCGACGGCGCCGACCTGGAGTTCTGGCGGGGGCGGTTCGGCAACACTGCCGGCGGCGGCTTGCCGCAGGCGGCGGCCGTGCCAGAGCCCAATGGGCTGCTGCTTGCCCTGGTCGGGCTGCTGGCGGCCCCTATTCGGCCACTTTCTCGCTATCTGATTGTCCGATCCGGCCCCCCCGTCTAGTCTGGGGAGGGGCGGGCCCGTTGGCCGGCCGTTGCCGGAGCAGGTGAATGCGTTGGACTCGACTGGTTGTTGCGGCGCTCGCCTTGGGTTGGGTCACGGACACGCGGGCGATCAACATCGTCCTGGACTACTCCTACGACTCAACCAACTTCTTCGGGTCCGGCAACCCCAGCGGCGCCGCTTCTGGCGCGCAGGCGCGGGCCTCGCTCGAAGCAGCCGCCGGCTACCTGTCGGGCATCCTCACCGACACGTTCGACGCCATCCAAACGCCCGCGCCGCTCTACAGCTCGGTCAGTTCTGCGGTCTACACGTGGACCTGGTCGCTGTCGTTCACCAACCCTAGCGGCTCAAACCAGATCTCTCTGACCGACCCGACGATCGCGGCGGATGAGTACCGCATCTACGCCGGCGCCCGCAGCCTGGGCGGAAACACGCTGGGTGTTGGGGGGCCCGGGGGCTGGAGCTACAACGCCGCTTCCAGCGGTGGGACGTACACGCAGCCGGAGATCAACCAAATCACCGCCACGAACGACGCCTTCGACGCGGCGGTCTCCAACCGGGGCGAGCCCGACGGCGACTACGGCAACTGGGGGGGCGCGATTACGTTCGATCGCGATGGCTCGACCAACTGGCAGTACGACCACACCTCACTCACGGTGCCGGGCGGCAAGAGCGACTTCTACTCCGTCGCCCTGCACGAGTTGACCCACGCGCTCGGGTTCGGCATCTCCAACCCCGCGGCGCCTACCGAGTGGGACGCGTACGTCTCGGGGGGGCTGTTCCTGGGGCCCAAGTCGTACGCCGCGAACGGCAACGTCTACCCCACCGTCACGGGCGGGCACTGGACCAACGGCACCAACAGCACCGTTTACGGGACCAACATCCCACAAGAGACCGCCATGGACCCCGAGATCGAGTACGGGGTCCGCAAGCTGTTCACCACGCTCGACGCGGCCGGGCTGGACGACATCGGCTGGACGCTGCAGTCGCCCGCGCTGGTCGGCGACTACAACCGCGACGGCTACGTGAACGCCGCAGACTACACCGTGTGGCGCGACACCCTGGGCCAGAGCGGCGCCGGACTGGCCGCGGACGCGTCGGGCAACGGCATGGTCGACTCCGTAGACTACACGCTGTGGAAGAACAACTACGGCCACTCGCTGGGGGGCGCCGCCGGCGCCCTGGGGGCCGGGATCGCATCGACCAGCGTCCCGGAGCCAAGCGCCCTGTGGCTGCTGGGCAGCTCGCTGCTGGGGCTGTTAACGCGACGCGTAAGACGCGTCCAAAGCTAGCACCCAAGCCCCCGCTCCTTCTGGCCCCCTAGCCGACGGGGCGGAGCCCGTCGGCTAGTCGCTGGTTTTCTTGGGGCTAGCGGCTTTGGCGCGTTCTGGTTGACCCGCTGGCCGCGCCCCGCTAATCTCCCCGCCCCGATCCCCGGCATGGAGGCCGACGATGCGCGCAGCGACTATTGGTTCGATCTTTTCCGCTTGGTTGTTGCTGGTCGGCACGGCGGCCGCGCAGCAGAGCGACTGGGCCGTGACCCCAACGGCGGGCCAAGACCGCTACGGCTCTGCGGGCGGCGCGGCGGCGCAACCGCTGCAGCAGCCGGCGTCGCTCCCCGCGACGGCGTCCAATCGAGACATCACCCCCCTGCCCAGCGGCAACGGCGCCGCCAGCGGGATGGCCCCGGTGGGGCCCAACGCGCCGACACGCGCCAAGGTCACCAGCGGCGTCGGCGCCCTGCCCCACGACCACGGCCAGGTGTGGCGTGAGTACGACATCCGCCCCTACACGCTCCGCGTGGCCAACACCAACAAGCCGGAGCAGACGATCGTCGACTGGGTGCTCCGCGAGACCGGCTACGAGGCGTGGCACAGCGACCCGCTGGGGGTGCTGAGCGCCAGCCGCGACACGCTCCGCGTGTACCACACGCCGCAGATGCAGGCGATCGTGGCCGACATCGTCGACCGCTTCGTCAACAGCCACGCCGAGCCGTTCGGCTTCTCGCTGCGGATGGCCTCCATCCGCAGCCCGAACTGGCGGGCCAAGGCGTTGCCGCTGTTGACGCCCATCCCGGTCCAGTCGCCCGGCATCCAGGGGTGGGTGATGGCCAAGGAGAACGCCGCGATGCTGCTGGCGGACCTGAGCCGGCGGAGCGACTTCCGCGAGCACAGCTCGTCAAACCAAATCGTGCTCAACGGCCAGCACGCCGTGGTCAGCACTATGCGTCCACGCAGCTACATCCGCGGCCTTACGCCCACGCCCAACGCCTGGCCCGGGTTCCAGCCGGAGATGGGGCAGATCGAAGAAGGGATCACGCTAGAGTTCAGCCCGCTGATGGGGCACGACCTGTCGTCGGCCGACGCGGTGATCAAGATCCGGCTGCTGCAGATCGAGAAGATGAACAGCGTTGACATGGACATCCCCTCCCCCGCCGGCGCCAACCAGCGGATGAAGATCGAGGTGCCGCAGATGACCATGGCCAGCATGCACGAGCGTTTCCGCTGGCCGGCCGGCCAGGTGCTGCTGCTGAGCATGGGGGTGGTGGCTACCCCGGCGCCCGACACCAGCCGGAACTTTCTGAGTATGATCCCGGGGGTCGACGCACCCCCACGGGCAGACGGCCTGCTGTTTGTCGAGGCCAAGGGGATGACCACGCCGGCCGCCTCGTCGACCGGCGGGGCGTCGACCGCGGCCCGCACGCCGGGCGGGTACATGGGCCGCTACTAACGCACTCAATCCCCTCCAGAGCGGCGGTCGATAGACCGCCCAGTGCGCTTCGGATCCAGCCAAGCACGCTCTGGAGATAATCGCCCCCTCGCGCCGGCGGATCGGCGGACTATCGTCCGCCGCTCGGGGGGCTGCTAAACTTGTCCGAGCATGAGCAATCCTTCGCAAAACGCCCGCCGTGTCGTTGTCACCGGGTTCGGGCAGATCTCGCCCCTCGGTTCCACACCCCAAGCGCTCGCCGATGCGCTGGCCGCGGGCCAAAGCGTGGTGACCCGCACCGCCGGGACGATCGCCGAGAAGGCGCCCTACCCGTTCGTCGCGGCCGCGCCGCAGTTCACCGGGGAGATCGACGACTTTGGGCCCCTCGAGGGCGCCAAGAAGAAGGCCATCCGCAAGGGCCTGAAGCTGATGTGCCGCGAGACACAGATGGCCGTGGCGGCCGCCCAGCACGCGCTGGCCGACGCGGGCTTCGCCGAGAACTACCCCGACCCGGAACGGGCCGGCGTGGTGCTGGGCAGCGACTACATGATGACGCTGCCCGAAGACTACCTGGCCGGCATCGTGAAGATCCTCGAAGGCGAGGCCGTCAACTTCAGCCGTTGGGGCGAGGAGGGGCTCGATGAGATGCAGCCCCTGTGGATGCTGAAGTACCTGCCCAACATGCCGGCCAGCCACATTGCCATCTACAACGACCTGCGCGGGCCGAACAACTCGCTCACCATGCGGGAGAGCTCCGGCCTGATGGCCATCGGCGAGGCGATGCGCACCATCGCCCGCGGCCATGCAGACATGATCGTGGCGGGCGCCACCGGCACCCGCGTGATGCCCATGCAGGCGATCCACGCCTGGCAGAGCGAAGAGGTCGCCCACGAGGGAGACGACCCCCACGCCGTCAGCCGCCCGTTCGACCGCGACCGCTGCGGGGCGGTGCTGGGAGAATCGTCGGCGATGCTGGTGCTCGAGTCGCTGGAGTCGGCCCGCGCACGGGGCGCCCGGGTGCTGGGCGAGGTGCTGGGCTTCGGCTCGAGCCAAGCGACGGGAAAGACGATGGGCGCCAATATCGATCAAGCCATCGCCAACGCCTGCCGGGCCGCGCTCTCCGACGCCGGCCTCGACCCCGGCCAGGTGGGCCACATCAACTCGCACGGGCTCTCCGGCCCGCTGTCGGACCGCTTCGAGGCGCAGGGCATCGCCCGGGTGTTCGGCGACCCGGCTTCACAGCCCCCGCTGATCGCGATCAAGAGCTACCAGGGGAACGTCGGCGCCGCGAGCGGCGTGGTCGAGCTGATCGCCAGCCTGTTGGCGTTCGGCGCCGATCGGTTGCCACGCGTGCTCAACTACGAAACGCCCGACCCCGACTGCCCGGTCCGCCCCGTGACCACGGACGACCAACCCGCCGGCTGCACGGCGCTCAAGATCAGCAGCACCCCCCAGGGCCAAGTGGCCGCCGTCTGCATCGGCGCCGCGCCCGTTTGATGGACGGACAGACGGGAGCCGCCAAGTCGCCACGAGCGCCAAGACGAGCCAAGAAATCCGACTAGCAACGGACCGGTCGATGAGATTGGACCGGGAAGAAAGGATGCCTGTCGATCTGGAGGTACGCTCGGACTGCAATCGCAGTTTCGCGAATTTGTACGCGGGTCTCGCCGCTTGTCCTGACTTTTTTGGCGCGTCTTGGCGCTCGTGGCGTCTTGGCGGTTTCTTGTTGCCGCTCGAGGCAGGGTATGCTGGTAGGCGATATACGCGACCCTTACCCCGCTGCTGCCAACCGATGCCGCTCCGCTACCCGATCGCCTGTCTGCTGCTGCTCGCCTGCGGCCGGTCCGAGGCGAAAGACTATTTCCTCACCGTTGGCGGCGGCTACGCGCCGTACGGCAATCAGGTGTCGCTGGAGAAGAACGTGCAGTTCTTCCAGCGGGTGCTGGCCAAGACCAGGCCCGATGAGCCGGCGCACCGCATCTTGTTTGCCGACGGCAAGCGGCCCGACCGCGACCTGCAATACCGCGCAGCGGACGACGACACCCACGCCGCGGTGAAGATCATCGCGGAGCTGTTCGGCGAGTCCGATGCGTCCGACATCCGCTACCGCGACCACGCCGTGGCGGGCGTCCGGGCCGCGGCGACGTGCGACAACCTGCGCAAGGAGCTCGGGTCGCTGGCCGCCAGGCTCCGGTCGGGGGACCGGCTGGTCCTCTACTACACGGGCCACGGGGGCGAGTCGTACGACGAGCAGCGCCCCCACAACACCACGCTGGCGATGTGGAACGAGCAGGACCTCTCCCAGGCCGAATTCACCTCCCTGCTAGACGAGTTCCGGCCCGGCGTCGAGGTGACCCTGGTGATGGTGCAGTGCCACTCCGGCGGCTTCGCCCACGCCATCTTCAACGGCGGCGACCCGTCCCTCGGGCTGGCGTCGCGGCCCCGCTGCGGGTTCTTCTCGCAGCTGCACAGCCGCGCTTCGGCGGGCTGCTCGGCGGACGTCGACGAGGCAGACTACCAAGAGTACAGCAGCTTCTTCTGGGCGGCGCTGGCCGGCGAGGACCGCCTCGGCGGCCCCGTCGAAGACGCCGACTACGACGCCGACGGCCGGGTCTCGCTGGCCGAGGCGCACGCCTACGCCATGATCGCCAGCGACACGATCGACGTCCCCGTACGCACCAGCGACGCCCTGCTGTGGGAGTACAGCAAGGTCGGAAAGGGGCTGGCCGAGGAAGAGCCAGACCCGTCCGACGGCTCCCCCAGTACCGTGGGAAGCATCTTCGGCGGCCTGTTCGACGGACGCGGTGCGGCCAAAGAAGGACCCCCCACGCAACCAGAGCAAGAAGACCTCCCCGCCGTCCAGCCGCTGCGGGCCATGACCGGCACGCTCGCGGAGCTGGCCGAGTTGGGGCGGCCCGATCAGCGGGCGGTGCTCGAGCGGCTCCCGCCGCTGGTCGGCCTGTCGGAAGAGACCGACATCGAGCAGCTACGCGACGAGCTCCGTCTGGCAAAGAAGCGCATCCGGACCGAGGAAACCAAGGTGGGCCTGGCCTTGGGGCTCTACACCGAGGCGCACCAAACGCTCAGCTCGGCCGTGCTGAGGCGCTGGCCGGAGCTGAACGACACCTACCCCGCGGTGCTCACCGACCTGCTGGGAAGCGGCGCAGACGCCTTCGCCGACGAAGTGCGAGCGATGGGCGCGTATCGGGTCTTCCAGAAGGCCAGCAAGAACGTCGACCGGGCCGCGGATGAGGCCCTCGACGCCGAACGCCGCGAGGCGAAGCTGCGTCGGCTGCTGCGGACCTGCCGGGCGATCGTGCTAGCAGAGAACCTAGAAACCGTCGCCTCCAAACGCGTCGTTTCCGGCTACCGGCGATTGCTAGAGCTGGAGGAAGCTGGACTAGCTTCCCAGTGACCGTCTACCAAACCCGATAGCCGCGGGGGTGTCGGAATTGGGCGGGTTCGCCCGAGATCGCGGTTGCCCCGTTTGGTGCTTGCGGGTACTACTTACGCCGCGATAAGTCACCCGAACGCCCGAGGCCCCGCATGGATGCCCCCCGCCCCGCCGCCGCGCCAGCCGGCTTCTCCGCCGAATCTACGTTTAAGGGAGTGCTCTGGCACCAACGCTGGGAGATGTTCGACGGCGTCACCGTGCCGGGCCGCAACGACGTGGCCACGCTGTGCGACGCGGTGAAGCTGCCCGCCGACCTCACGGGCAAGCGTGTGCTGGACGTCGGCGCCTGGAACGGCTGCTTCAGCTTCGAGTGCGAACGCCGCGGCGCCCGCGAGGTAGTCGCCATGAGCCTGGAAGACCCCGAAGAGACCGGGTTCAATCGGCTCAAGCACGCCCTCGACTCGGACGTGCAGTACCTCACCGGCTCGGTCTACACGCTCTCGCCAGAGCAGCTCGGCACGTTCGACGTGGTGCTGTTCCTCGGCGTGCTCTACCACCTCCGCTACCCGCTGCTGGCCATCGACCGGCTGCGCGGCGTCAGCGCCGGCGACGTGTATGTCGAGACCCACGTGGTCGACAACCACAAGTGGCTGCGCGGCCCGTGGGCCAAGCTCACGCAACTGGTGGGGGGCAGCACACTGCGGGCCACCCCCCTATGGCGGCAGTACCGGGAGTTCGAGCTGCACAAGGACGACCAGAGCAACTGGTTCGGCCCGAACGTGTCGGCGGTGGTCGAGGCGTTCGACTCGGCCGGCTTCAAGACCAGTCACACCGGCTCGTGGCAGAGCCGGGCCGGCTTCCTCGCCAAGGCGTGCCCCATCCCCGAGCGGCTGCTGGGCCACACCTACGAGGGGTGCGACGCCAACACCGCGGTCGTCGGCCTAGAGAGCTGCGCCGCGTCGTAGCCACCCGGTGCACCGGGTGGCGGGGCCGCGCCGCGTAGCCCCAGCCCCCGCAGCGGCTGAGGCTCCGCTCCAGCGGGGGCTACGGCTACGCGGTGCGCCCCCCCGCCCAGGCGCGGTTTCCCGCCATGCGACCGGCTCGGTCGATTGACAGCACCGCTGGGGCTGCGTCATAGTGGTTAATTAGCGATTTGCCGCCCGCTAGGACAGCGACCGGCAGCGTTTAGGCCGGCGATCGCCGGCCTTTTGCGTCGCTAGAGCGTGCGTACAACCTGACAACCCGAAACGCCTGCTGCCCTTGTGTCGGGGCTGCTCCACGAGGAAGCCATGAACCCCAGCGAAATCCTGCGAATTGTCGATGCGATCCACCGCGACAAGAACATCGACAAGGAAATCGTCTTCGAGGGGATCGAGGCGGCGCTCGTCTCAGCGTTGAAGAAGGTCTACGGCGAAGAGGCCGAAACGTACGTCACCATCAACCGCCAGGACGGCTCGGTGTCGGCCACCTGCGAAGGGGAAGTGCTGGACTCCGAAGAGGTGGTGGGCCGCATCGGCGCCCAGACCGCCAAGCAGGTGATGATCCAGAAGATCCGCGAGGCAGAGCGGGACGCCCTGTACGACGAGTACGACGAGCTGGTGGGGCAGATGGTCTCGGGCATCATCCAGCGTTACGAGGGCGCCGCCGCCACGGTGACGCTGGGCAACGTCGAGGCGCTGCTGCCGCGTAGCGAGCAAATCCCGGGCGAGACCCACCACGCCGGCGAGCGCGTGCGCGCCACCGTGTACGAGGCCCGCAAGGCAGGCAGCCGCGTGAAGGTGATCCTCAGCCGCCGGAGCCCCGCGCTCGTGCAGCGGCTATTCGAACAAGAGATCCCGGAGATCGCCGACGGGGTCATCGAGATCCGCGCCATGGCCCGCGAGCCCGGCTACCGCTCGAAAGTGGCGGTCTCCAGCAGCGACGCCCGCGTCGACTGCGTCGGCGCCTGCGTCGGCGTCCGCGGCAACCGCATCAAGAACATCGTCGACGAGCTCTCCGGCGAGCGGATCGATATCGTCCGTTGGGACGACGACCTTGAGGTCCTCATCCCCAACGCCCTGCAGCCGGCCGAGGTCGATCAGGTGATCCTCTGCCGCATCCTCGGCAAGGCGGTGGTGCTGGTTCGAGAAGACAACCTGTCCCTGGCCATCGGTCGCCGCGGCCAGAACGTGCGGCTTGCTAGCAAGCTGTCGGGCTGGGACATTGAGATCATGACCCAAGAAGAGCTGGCCCAGTCGATCGACCAGGCGGTCGAGGGCTTCAGCATGATCGAAGGGATCACCCAGGAGCTGGCCGAACGGTTGGTCGAAGAGGGCTTCTTGAACTACGAAGAGCTGTCGATTATCGAGCCGGAAGACCTGATGCAGATGGGCAGCCTGACCGAAGAGCAGGCCCAGCACATCGTCGATCAAGCCGAAACCCGTGCCGAAGAAGCCGAGGCGCAGGCCAACGCCGCCCGCCGGCTGAAGAAGGAAAAAGAACGCGTCGCGGAGCTCCAGGCTCAGGCCGACGCCGAACGGGCCGCGATCGAGGGCCCGCCGCCTGAAGCAGCGCCCGAAGAAGCGTCCGAAGAAGCCGCGGCGGAAGGGGCCGAGGGAGAAACCAGCGAGGCTACCGAAGAGGCCGCTGAGGGCGCCGACTCGGAGGCCGCTGAGGCCGCCGGCTCGGAGGCCGTTGAGCAGTCGCCCGCCGAGGCGGACGAACCAGACCAACAAGAGGTGGCAGAAGACCCGTCTGAGCCTGAAAAAACAGTCGATTCGCCGGCTCCGGCCGAGGCGTCCGCGCCCCCAGCGGGGGGAGCGCCCGCGTAAGCTAGGCTTGTGGCCGGGGACGATCCAACCGCGGGGCCTGTGCCGGGCGGGGCGATCGGGCGGGCGAGCGGAAGCGGGCCGTGCCCTTCCCCATGCGGCCCCAGCCGACAATGATGGTAAGTTCAAACGGATGCGCCGCTTTGTGCGGCGGTCCACCAACTAGACCGGTCGATTATCGGGAGAGTTGCGCATGATCCGGTAAACAATTGGGGCGCCCCGAGGGCGCCACATAGGAGAAGACTGATTTGGCGGTTCGCATTTACGCACTTGCGAAAGACCTGAATATCGACGGCAAAGAGCTGGTTGATATCTGCGCGCGCGCCGGAGTGACCGGCAAGGGCTCTGCGCTTGCCAGCCTTTCCGACGAAGAGGTCGATAAACTCAAGCAATTCATGAACGGCGGCGGAAACGCCCCCAAGGCGACCGCTACCCAGCAGGCCCCGCCCCCGCCGACCCGCCCCGCCGAACCCGCCCGCGGCGGCAGGATGCGCGTGATCGTCGCGCCCAAGTCGCGGCCGCTCACTCCCGAGCCCCCGGCGGCCAGCGAGCCAGAACCGGCGCCTCCGCAGAAGACGGAGCCGACGGCCGACGAGCCCAAGAAGCCGGCGGCCGCTGCCGCGGCCGAGGCGCCCGCCGAACTCCCCCAGCCTGAGTCGAAGCCCACCCCCGACGAGGCGGGCCAAGGCCCCCTGGCCGGGATGCTGCGGCGCGAAGACTACATCGGCCCCGGCGGCGCCGGCGGACGCCCCCCCATGCTGAGCGGCTCGCGAGGCGGAGGTCTCCGCGACGCGTCCAAGCCGAAGCGAGCGGGAGAATCCCCCAAGCCGCGCCCGGTGGTCAAGCTTGCGGCCATGCCCGCCCCCGCGCAGCCCGCCGCGCCCAAGAAGAAGAAAGAAGACGAGGCCCCGGCACAGAAACCGGACATGAAGCTCCCGGCAGAAGTCATGGGGGGAGGCAGGCTCGGCGCCAAGCCGCTGGCTGCCCACCTGAAGCGCGCCGAGCGGACCCTGGAAGCAGAGAAGATCCGCGCCAAGAGCGGCGTCGGCGTGCGGAAAGACGTTGAAGACGACGATACCGCCCGTGGCAAGGGGCGTGGCCGCGGACGCGGCGCCGCCTCTCCGGCAGAAGACAAGTCGCGCCCGATGCTGGGTGGCCGCGAGCAGCGTCAGCTCAGCCGCACCCGCAGCCGGGGACCGCGCAACAATTACGACGGCGGACGCCGGCGTTCGTTCCGCCGTGGCCGCAGCGGCGTCAACACCGCCGCGCCGCGGAAAGACGCGGTGACCGTCGAGCTTCCGTGCACGGTCCGCGATCTTTCCGAAGCGATCGGCGTGCCCGCGGCTCAGATCTTGCGGGTCCTAATGACCGAAGGGGTGATGACCACCATCACCGCGATGATCGAGCCGGACCTGGCCGAGTTCGTGGCGGCGGAGCTGGGCGCCGAGGTCAACTTCCAGTTGGCCGAGACGCTCGAAGACAAGCTGCTGTCCGAGATCGACGACAGCGAGGACGACGAGGCTTCGCTGGTCCCCCGCGCGCCGGTCATCACGTTCCTGGGTCACGTCGACCACGGCAAGACGTCGCTGCTGGACCGGATTATCGGGATCGACGTCGCCAAGGGCGAGTCGGGCGGCATCACCCAGCACATCCGCGCCTACCAGATCGACAACGGCGGCAAGCCGATCGCGTTTGTCGACACGCCGGGCCACGCGGCTTTCACCGAGATGCGCGCCCGCGGCGCCAACGTGACGGACATCGCCGTGATTGTGGTGGCGGCCGACGACGGCGTGATGCCCCAGACCGAAGAGGCCATCAGCCACGCCAAGGCGGCCGGCGTGCCGATCGTGGTGGCGATGAACAAGACCGACCTCCCCGGGTTCGACCCGCTCAAAACCCTCACCGGCCTGAGCACCTGCGGCATCGTGCCGAGCGAGTGGGGCGGCGACGTCGAAGTCGTTAAGACCAGCGCCGCAACCGGCGCCGGCATAGAAGACCTGCTGGAAACGCTGCTCACGATCGCGGAGCTGCAAGACTACCGGGCCAACCCCGACCGGCCCGCCGTGGGGGTCTGCCTCGACTCGCAACAAGGCTCCGACTCCGGCGTGGCGATCAAGCTGATCGTCGAACGCGGCACGCTGCGTGTGGGCGACGTCGTCGTCTGCGGCGACGGCTACGGCAAGGTCAAGGCGATGGTCGACCCGCTGAGCGGCGAGCGCATCGAAGCGGCCGGCCCCAGCCGCCCGGTGGACGTGTTCGGGCTCGACGCGGCGCCCTCGGCGGGCGAGCGGTTCTACGTGCTCGACGACATCGGCCAGGCGCGTGAGATCGCCGAGGACCGCGCCGACCGCAGCCGCACCACGATGCTCGGCTCGAACGGGTTCCAGCACGTCACGCTAGAGACGCTGTTTGAGCGGCTCGACGGCGACGAGGAGGTGCAAACCCTCAACCTGATCCTACGGGCCGACGTGCGCGGCTCGATCGAGGCCATCGAGAAAGAGCTCTCCAAGCTGCAGCACCCCGAAGTGCGGCTCCGCATCCTGCAACGCAGCGTCGGTGGAATCAGCGAGGCGGACGTCACCCTGGCCGACGCCTCGGACGCGGTGGTCATCGGCTTCAACGTGGTGCCGGACGAGAAGGCCCGCGCCAAGGCGGCGCAGTTGGGCGTCGAGGTCCGCCGGTACGAGGTGATCTACAAGATCGCCGACGACCTCCGCGCCGCGATGGAAGGGATGCTCAAGCCCGAGGAGCGCGAGCTCACGCTCGGCACGGCGCTGGTGCAGGCCACCTTCAAGATCAGCCGCCTAGGGGTGATCGCCGGTTGCCGCGTGATCTCCGGCGTCGTGGCCCGGGACGGCCGGATGCGCGTCATCCGCGACAGCACCGTGGTGGGCGACTACGCGATCGACTCGCTCAAACGCGAGAAGGACGACGCCAAAGAGGTGCGTGACGGTTACGAGTGCGGCATCAAGCTGGTCGGCTTCAACGACATCAAGGAAGGCGACCTGCTGGAGTGCTACAAGATCGAGAAGATCAGCCGGACGTTCGACGACCGGTAAACAAAAAGAACGAAGATTCACCCGTGAGTCCCAAAGAGCGCCGAGGTCCGACGCAGACGACGAATGACCAAAGTTTGGTAGTTCGGGCTTGGTCCTTGGTCGTTTCTTAGGCGTTTGGCGCCCGTCGTTTCTCGGCGCCCTCAGCGGCTAAGGCTATCTGCAACCCGTTCCGCCCATGACTTCCCGCCGCACCCTCAAAGCCGCTGAGGCGATCCGTGAGGTCGTCAGCATGACGATCCTCACGGGGCTGCGCGACCCGCGTGTGCAGGACGTCACGGTGACGCACGTCGAGGTCTCGCCCGACATGCGTCAGGCCAAGGTGCACGTTTCGGTGATGGGAGACGAAGCGAAGCAGAAGCTCTCGCTGCACGGGCTGCGGAGCTCCGCCGGTTTCTTGCAGAGCAAGATCTCGGAGCGGATCGACACCCGCTACACCCCGCGTCTGGTGTTCGAGCTCGACGACGGGGTGAAGAAGTCGATCGCCATCGCCAAGCTGCTCGAAGAGGTGCTCGAGAAGGACCGGGCGGCGCCGGCCGACCAAGAGCCCGAAGAGTCAGAAGAACAAGAGACCAGCGAGTAAGGGTCGAAACGCCGCCCAGGCCGGAAGGAGAGAAGCGTGTTCGACGGGGGGCGCCGACCGCGACCCTTCGGCTCTCCGACCGCTCCGACTCGATGAACCGTACCGCCTGATAGACCCACCAGCGACTCAGACACCAGCAGCTATGTCCGCCACTAACCGTTCGGCCCGGATCACGAAAATCGTGGCGGCCGTCAAGAAGCACTACAAGCCGGCCGCCCCGCCGACCCCGCGCCCGCTGTTCGAGCAGGTGCTGTTTGCTTGCCTGCTCGAGAACTCGACGCACGAGGCGGCCGAGAAGGCGTTCGAGGCGTTGCGCGAGGCGCAGCCCGATTGGAACGAGACGCGCGTCACGCTGCGTCAGCACCTGGCGGACGACTTCTTCCAGCACCTGACCGACCCCGTCGAAGCGGCCGATCGGCTCAAGACCGCGTCGCAGAGCATGTTCGACGGCAACAACTACAGCTTCGACCTCGAGCCGCTCAAGAAGCTCACGCTGGGGCAGGCCGTCTCCAAGCTGCAGTCGTTCAAGGGGGTCACGCCCTTTGTGGTGGCGTACGCCACGCAGAACGCGTTGGGGGGCCACTCGATCCCGCTCAACAACGGCCTGCTCACGGCGCTTGTGTCGCTGGACGTGATCAGCGAAGCCGAAGCCGCCAAGGGGGTCGTGCCGGGCCTCGAGCGGGCCGTCCCGAAGAACAAGGGGGTCGAGATCGGCAGCATCCTGCACCAGCTCGGGGTCGAGGTGGGACGCAACCCGTACGGCACCAACGCGCGGAAGGTGCTGCTGGCGATCGACCCGGCCTGCAAGGACCGCCTGCCCAAGAAGCCGGTCAAGGAGCCGGCGGCCGCGACGCCCGCCAAGGCGCCCGCCGCCAAGTCCGGCACGAAACCGCCGGCGGGCAAAGCCCCCGCCAAGCCCGCGCAGGCCGGCAAGCCGGCCGCGGCGAAGAAGTCCGCGGCCAAGCCGGACGCCCAGGCCAAGCCCGCGAAGAAGGCCCCCGCCAAGAAGGCGAAGCCCGCCGAGAAGGCCCCGGCAAAGACCAAGGCCGCCGCAAAGAGCGCGAAGATTTCCAAGCAAAAGCCCAAGTAGCGCCCACGGCCCGAACGGGTATCCGATGCCATTGCGACGCCTTGCCGTGAACGCCGCGCGCCTCGCATCCGTCGCGGCGTGCCTGACGGCGCTCACCGCCCCCCTCCAGCCCACGCCGGCGCCGCCAGAGCGGTCGCAACTGGCCCGCGCCGCCGCCTACCACGCCGCCGGCGTTGGGCTCTACGACCAAGGCGACCTGTCCGCCGCGTTGCGTTGCTACCAGCGTGCGTGGCGGTGGGACCCACGCCAGCCGGAGCGGCTGGCGGAGATCGTCTCGCTGGCTTTCAGCCTCGAGCGGCCCGAAGAAGCGATGCGGTACGCGCTGTTGGGCGCCGAGCGCGGCGCGGTCGATCCGGCGCTGCTGCGGCGGATGGCGCTGCTGGCCAAGGAGACGGAAGACTACGGACGCGCCGCGCGGCTCTACCGCCGTTGGCTGGCGCAGCAGCCGACGGGCGAGGCCAAGGGGCTCAACGCGTTGATGGTCCGCCTAGAAGCGGCCCAGCTTGAGTACATCGACGGCGACGTCCAGGCCGCGGCACAGCTCTACGCCGAAACGCTCCCCGCGATCTCGCAGGGCGCCGGCGAGGCGGCCGACCGCTTCCGCGCCGCGTTGGGCGGCTCGTTCGGCAGCGTGCTCGAGGTGATGTCGCTCTGCTTCCTCGAGGCGGGCCGCAAGGCCGACGCCGAGAAGGCCGTCGCGCTGCTCGCCGCCGAGCCAGACGCCGTGACCGAAGCCCCCTACTGGCAGGCCCGCGTGGCGCTCGCCCGGGGCGACGCGGTGACCGCGGTCGACAAACTGATGCAGTACTTCGACCGCCATCGCGACCCGGTCGGGGCGACCCCCTACGAGCTTCTGGTCGAGGCGCTCACGCGGCTGGGCGACTCGGCGCGGACCGTGCCGCTGCTGGAGCAGATCGTCGCGACGCGGCCCAACCAGCCGGACGCCGTGTTCGCCCTGGCGCAGGCCAAGCACCGGGCGGGCGACCGGGAGGGAGCGACGGGGTTGTACGAACGGGTTGTGGCCTGGGGCGACGCCGAGGAAGACCCCTCCACGGGGTCGCAAGGCGTAGCGGTCAGCGGCGAGGCGTACCTCACCTCGGCGGCCCGCTTGCTGGAGGAGCAGCGGCGCCAAGGCCAGCCCGGCGGCGCCCTCGACCTGTACCGTCGGGTCGACGCGGCGTGGGTCTTGAGCGTCCCAACGATCGAAGAGACGTTCGACGACGCCGACTTCACCCAGGCCGTGTTCGACCGCCTCGCGGCGTCACGCAAGGTAGGCGGGGGGGCCTTCGACCCCCGCTTCGCCGCGCGGCTCGCCATCGCCGCCCGCCGGTACCGCACCGCCGGCGCCTACTACCGCGACGCCATCAACGCGGCAAGCGAGCAAGAGCAGCGCGAGGAGCTAACCGCGGAGTGGATTGATCAGCTCTTGAGCCAGGGGGAGTTCGCCGAGTCGGCCGAGGCGATCGCGTGGACGCTGCAGCACCGCGGCTGGGAGAAGGACGACCCCGCGCCGCACTACCACCTGGCCGGCTCGCTGGCGATGAGCGACGAGACGGACGCCGCGATCGACGCGGCGCGCGAAGCGGTTCGGCTCGACCCCGACTCGGCGGAGTTCGCCGGTCGGCTGGCCTGGGTCAGCTATCAAGCCAAACGCTACGACGACGCCGCCGCTGCGTACGAGGCGCTCATCCAGCGTTTCGACGAAGACCAAGACCCCGCCACGCGGGCCGTGCTGATGGACGCCCGCGCCGCCCTGTCGAACATCTGCCAGACGCAGGGCAAGCACGAAGCCGCGGAGGAGTGGCTCGAGCAGGCGCTCGACGAGTTCCCAGACGACTACGCGGTGAAGAACGACCTGGGCTACCTGTGGGCCGACCGCGGGGTGAACCTCAAGCTGGCCCGGCGGCTGGCCGCCGAGGCCGTGACCGAGAAGCCCGACAACGGCGCCTACTGGGACAGCCTGGGCTGGGCCGACTACCGCCTGGGAGACTTCGGCGCCGCGGCCGAGTCGCTGGAAAAGGCGGTGGCGCTCGCCGAGCTGGCGGGCATGTCGCCGGGCGACGGCGTGATGTTCGACCACCTGGGAGACGCCTACGCGGCGGCGGGGCGGACCAAAGAAGCCCGTCGCGCCTGGTCTCGGGCGGCGGCCATGCTGAAGGAAGCCGACCCACCGACCGCCAAGAAAGCCGCCGCCAAAGCCAAAGCAGACTGACCCGATGGGGCGGGGGTTGCTCGCATGCCGCAACGGGCCCCTGCGCAGGGGCGCCCTCGGACACACCCGGGGCGTGCGATACCATGGCAGATTCGACACAACGCTAGGAGAGGCGATGGCTGGGCATTCCCACTGGGCCGGCATCAAACACAAGAAGGCGGTCATCGACGCCAAGCGAGGGCGGCTCTGGAGCCGGCTCTCCAAGGCGATCATCGTCGCTGCGCGGATGGGGGGGGGCGACCCCGACGCCAACCTCCGCCTCCGCTACGCCATCAACGACGCCAAGAGCGTCTCGATGCCCAAGGACAACATCGATCGGGCCATCAAGAAGGGGACCGGCGAGCTCGGCGGCGGCGCCCTGGAAGAGGTGCTCTACGAGGGGCACGGCCCGTCGGGCGTGATGGTGATCTGCGAGATCCTCACCGACAACCGCAACCGCACCGCGCCGGAGATCCGCAAGATCTTCGAACTCAACGGGGGCAAGCTGGGCGCCACCGGCTGTGCGGCCTGGATGTTTGACCGCAAGGGGTTGCTAGTGGTCCCCGAGTCGGCCGCGGAAGAAGACGTACTGATGGAGCTGGCCCTCGAGGCGGGCGCGGAAGACGTGCAGCACAGCGGCGACGTGTTCGAGGTCATCTGCCCCGTCGATGCGTTCAACGACGTCTGCGCCGCGTTCGAGCAAGCAGAGGTCACCGCCGACAGCCGCGAGGTGACCTACATCCCCCGCGACACGGTCGACATCGGCGCGGACGACGCCCGCAAGGTGCTGAAGATGATGGAACTGCTGGAAGACCACGACGACGTGCAATCGGCCAGCGCCAACTTCAACATCGACGACGCCGTGCTGGCCGAGCTCGAAACCGACTGACCCCCGGGGACGCCATGCACGAAGCCATCCGCTGGGAAGGGGCCGACGACGGCGCCCTGCTGCTGCTCGACCAGACCCGGCTGCCGGGCGAGGAGGTCTGGCTGCGCTGCACGACGGTCGAAGACGTCTGGCAGGCCATCAAGCGGCTCAGCGTCCGCGGCGCGCCGGCGATCGGCGTGTCGGCCGCGTACGGCGTGTGCTTGGCGGCGCGGGACGGCGCCGATGCGGCGCTCGCGGCGTGCGACTACCTAGCGACATCGAGACCCACAGCGGTCAACCTCTTCTGGGCGCTGGAGCGGATGCGGCTCGCGATCCTCGCTTCGAGGCCAGGGAGTCAGCCGCTCGATTCCCACCTGCTCTGCGAAGCACAAGCCATCCACACCGAGGACGCCGCGCAGTGCGCCGCGATCGGGCGCCACGGCGCAGAAGCCATCGCCCCGCTGCTCCAGGGCCGCAGCATCCTCACCCACTGCAACACCGGCGCCCTGGCGACCGGCGGCGACGGCACGGCGCTGGCCGTGATGTTCGCGCTGGCCGCCGCCGGGAGCGATCCCCATGTGTTCGTCGACGAGACCCGCCCCCTACTGCAAGGCGCCCGTCTGACCGCTTGGGAGCTGATGCAGCGGGGCGTCCGCTGCACGCTGATTTGCGACTCGATGGCCGCCCAGGTGATGCGCGAAGGGCGCGTCGGCGCGGTGATTGTGGGCGCCGACCGCATCGCGGCCAATGGCGACTCCGCCAACAAGATCGGCACCTACGCCCTGGCGATCGTGGCCAACTGGCACAAAGTGCCGTTCTATGTGGCGGCGCCCGCGACCACGTTCGACATGACCCTCGACTCGGGCGACGCCATCCCAATCGAAGAACGCGGCGCGGAGGAGATCACCGAACCGTTCGGCAAGCGCACGGCGCCCGAAGGGGTGCCGGTCTACAACCCGGCGTTCGACGTGACGCCGGCGGAGCTAATTGCGGGGATTATCACGGAGCGTGGCGTGATGGCGCCGGGCGAGGTGCGCGAGCGGCTCGGAACCTAGGGCGGCTGGGGTCGGAGGCGCCAGCCGTAGCTCCCAGGGGATTGCCACTGGAGTCGAGAAGCAGTTCGAGCCACTGCTGGGGGCTCAGGCTGACGCCTTCGACCCCAGCCACCCATACGCAAGTCACCCAGCCTCGGCGAACACCACCTGCCGGCGGAACACCTTCTCAAACAAGTCGACCTTCCGCCGCGCGGCCCACAGGTCCCCTTCGGCGTTCTCGCGGCTGCTTACGGCGATCTCGACACGCCCCTCGCTGACCGCGCACGCTAGGTCGGCCACCTGCTGCTGGTGGGTGCGGTCGAGCGCGAGCGCCAGCCGCAGGATCGCGGCGAGCTGCGCCACACGCTCGCGGTCTTCCTCGCCAAGCTCTGCGTAACCCTCGTGCTTCTTCTTCGGGTGCGAGCCGCGGTGGTAGCGGGCGATGTTGGCCACCAGTTGCAGCTCTCGGCGTTCGAAGCCCGAGAGCTCGCTGTTGAGGATGAGCTGGTAGGAGTGCTTGTGGTGCTTGTCGAAGTTGATCAGGTAGCCGACGTTCGAGAGGATAGCGGCGGTCTCCATCAGCTCGCGGTCCGCGGGGTCGAGCCCCAGCGGCTCGGCGAGCTGCTCCAGCAGCCGCGCGGCGATGCGGGCCACTTGGCGGGCGTGCGTCAGGTCGACCCCGCAGCTCTTGGCGAACAGCTCGACCGCGTCGCGGCGGGCCTCGGGGGGGACCGGTTTGCCCTGGCTGCGGCCGTCGCGGACCATCGTCAGCAGCACGCCGTCGCGGACGCCGCGGGTGTGCACCTGCACGGTGTTCACCTTCAGGTGGCTCATGATCCGCTCGATTACCAGCAGCCCCCCGACGATGATATCGGCCCGTTGCGGGTTGAGGCCAGAGACCTTCTTGCGTTTCTCCAGCGGAAGCTGGCTGAGGTCGGTCAGCAGGTGGAGGATCTCGACCCGCCCGGCCCGGTAGCCCCACACGTTCGACCCGTCGCCGCCGTTCTTGCCGATCAGCATCGACGCCATCGCGGTGAACGTGCCGCCGGTGCCGTACAGCATCTCGGGCTCGAACGACGGCTTCTTGGCGTGGCGGCGCAGTTGCCGATCGACCGCGTCGGAGGCCTCGCGGAGCTGCTCTTCGTTCACCGCGCCGCAGAGGCCGTGGTCTTCTGACACGCGTACGGCCCCCAGCCGGGTGGCGTAGCACTGGTCGATCATGCCGCTGGATGCCAGCACGATCTCCGTGCTGCCGCCGCCGATGTCGGCGATGGCTACCTCGCGACCCGCCACGTCAAACGCGCGGGCGACGCTCATAAACGCCAACCGGGCTTCTTCGCGGGCGCTGATCACCTCAACCTTGAGCCCCAGGCTCTCGTACACACGCTGGCAGAACTCCTGCCCGTTGGCGGCGTCGCGGACCGCGCTGGTGGCGATCGCCCGCACGCGTTTCACCCCTTGGCCGCTGGCCATGGTCGCAAAGCTGCCCAGCGCGGCGAGCGTGGCGTCCATGGCGGTCGGGCTCAGCCGGCCCGTCTCGCTGAGCGAAGCGGCAAGCCGCGTGTTCTCTCGTTCCTCGTCAACGACCCGGTAGCCGTCTCCTTCCAGGACCTCGGCCACCACCACGCGGACGCTGTTCGAGCCGATGTCGATGGCTGCGATGCGGTCGCCAACGGCGACCGGCGTGGGGCTAATTGTGCTTGAAGCTGCGGGTTCTGCCATGCGGCCATGATCGACGCGGCCAACGCGGATGTAAAGCCGCGGCAACAGACGACGGCCCCCGAGCGGTGGACGAAAGTCCACGGAGTTGCTTATTGAAGCGATAGGGAGGAGTTCGAGGCGCGTCGCGCGGGACAGGGCGTTATCATTGCCCGATGCAGTGCGAGCCGCGCCGGGGCTCGATCGACTTCACGCCCGACAATCATCCCGCACTACTCGGGGGACCCCGGCCCCCCGCTCAGGTTTTCATTCCAGCACCAAGTACTCCCTATCATGCCCGAATCGAACCTCTCTATCGGTCAGTACCTCATCCGCCGCCTGCAGGACTACGGCATCGGCCACGTGTTCGGCATCCCGGGCGACTACGTGCTCTCCTTCTACACCATGCTGGAAGAGAGCCCGCTGGAGGCGATCGGCTGCACGCGGGAAGACTGCGCCGGGTTCGCCGCGGACGGCTACGCCCGCGTGCACGGCATGGGGGCGCTGTGCGTCACCTACTGCGTGGGGGGGCTGAGCGTGTGCAACAGCATCGCGGGGGCGTACGCAGAGAAGTCGCCCGTGGTGATGATCACCGGATCGCCGGGCCTGGGCGAGCGGGTCAACAACCCGCTGCTGCACCACATGGTGCGGAACTTCCGCACCCAGCACGACGTGTTCGAGAAGCTGTGCGTGGCGGGCGCCGAGCTCGACGACCCGGCCACCGCGTTCCACGAGATCGACCGGGTGCTAGCGGCCTGCAAGCGGTTCAGCCGGCCGGTCTACCTGGAGATCCCGCGGGACCAGGTGCGGGTGGTCCCGCACGACGCGCCCCGCTTCTTCGCCCCGGAACTGCGTAGCGACCGGCGCGCGTTGGCCGAGGCCGTGGACGAGGCGGCGCGGCGCATCGAGCAGGCCCGCCAGCCGGTGCTGCTGCTGGGGGTCGAGCTGCACCGGTTCAACCTGCAGGACTCCGCGCTCCGGCTGGCCGAGGCGAGCGGCATCCCGATGGCCGCCACCATGCTGGGCAAGGGGGTCGTGGGGGAGCACCACCCGCTGTACATGGGGCTGTACGAGGGGGCGATGGGGCACGAGAAGGTGACCAAGTTTATCGAATCGAGCGACTGCGTCGTGATGCTCGGCACGTTCATGACGGACATCAACCTGGGGATCTTCACCGCAGAACTGGACGTCGCCGACTGCATCTACGCCACCAGCGAGCAACTGCGGATCCGCCACCACCACTACCACGACGTGCTGCTGAAGGACTTTATCGAGGAGCTGGCGGCGCGGAAGCTGCACCGCACCTCGCCGCTGCCCCCTGCCCCGACCGACTGGAACAAAGAGCCGTTCGTGCTGCGGCCGGACGACGCGCTGACCATCACCCGCTTGGTCGACCGGCTCGACGAGCAGCTTCAGGACGAGACGATCGTGGTGGCCGACATCGGCGACTCCCTGTTCGCCTCGACGGAGCTGACCACCCACGGCCGGTCCGAGTTCATCAGCCCCGCCTACTACACGTCGATGGGCTTCGCCACGCCGGCGGCGCTGGGCGCCAGCGTCGCTAGGCCGAACGCCCGGGTGGTGGCGATCGTCGGCGACGGCGCCTTCCAGATGACCGGCATGGAGCTCAGCTCGCTGGTCCGCCGCAAGGCGCCCGTGGTGGTGATCGTGATCGACAACGGCGGCTACGGCACCGAGCGGCTGCTGCACCCGGGCGAGTACCGCTTCAACGACATCCCGGCGTGGAACTACAGCAAGCTCCCCGAGGTGCTCGGCGGCGGCACGGGCTACCGGGCCGCCACCGAAGGCCAGTTCGACGAGGCCCTGAACGCGGCCTGGGCGGACCTGTCGGGCCCGAGCATCATCCACGCCACCATCCCGCGGGACGACGCCAGCCGGGCGTTGCAGCGGCTTGGGGAGCGGATGCAGCAGAATGTGATGGGGGGATAATCGGGGTGTGACGCGGGTAGATCCGGCGCTGATTTGGCGCTGCAATGCTATCCGCGTGATATCACTATGCTATCATTTATACAGATCCCCATATTGACGCTTAGGCGAGGCAATTCCGTGGCAGACATTCTCATCCGCGGGCTTAACCCCAGCACGCTGGACCGACTCAAGCGACGCGCCAAGGCCGCCGGCAGATCGCTGCAGAGCGAGACTCGATTGATCCTCGAAAAAGCGGCTGGGCGCACCCTCGACGAATCGCTCCTCGCCGCCGCCCGGTGGCGGAAAAAGCTAGGCGATCGCGGCGTCGACAGCGTGCAGGCCCTGAACGAGGACCGCGACCGGTGAATCGGTTGGTTATCGACGCCAGCGTCCTGGTCAAGCTATTCATCGAGGAGGTGGGCTCCCGGTCCGCTGCGTTGACGGTCAGGAAAGCCGACGCGTTGTTCGCCCCCGACCTGCTCTGGCCGGAGACGGGCAACATCCTCTGGAAGTACTGCCGCCGGGGTGAGCTTGAGGCCCACGAGGCAGACGCCGTCCTGGATGAGATGCTGCGGATGCCAATCGAAATCGTCGAGGGGCAGCGATTGATCCGGGCCGCGGTGAAGATCGCAACCGCCACCGACCGGACGGCGTACGACTGCCTGTACGTGGCCGCGGCGATCGAGGTCGACGCGACTCTGGTGACGGCAGACGAGCGGCTCTGCCACGCGCTGGAGGGGTCGCCGTTCGCGGAGCGGGTACGGCCGATTGGCAAGAAGTAGGGCGGGTCGGGGTGTGTCTGGTTTGGATGCCGGACTTCACCGCTGCAATCCTGAACGCCTGATTGAGTTCTGGCTGGTTGGTTGTTCAAGCCGTGCCCGGCGTCCCATCCCAGCTCGGTGGCGCCCGGACCTACAAGCCCGCTCCGCCCCGCCCCCCCTGCCCCGCCGCCGGGGGCCGTCCCCGGCCGCTCTTTGGCGGGGTCCCCGTTCGCGCAGCGAATCATCCCCTCTGCGCAGCCACACGCCGATTGCCAGAACCCTGCGTGATGCTGCATAATGCACGGCAGCCAGGGGCCACGGATGACTCGCCCCAGAAACTCCGAGCCCCCGGTGGCCTCGTCGCCGTAATGAATAGTCAGAGCCTGAGTTACGCCGAGCGGCTGTTTGCCGACTATCAGGCGGACACCGCGTCGGTCCCGACAGAATGGCGTCAGTTTTTCCAAGAAATGGAGAACGGCCAGGACTTCGCGTTGACGCCCGCCCACCGCAATGGCAACGGCTCCGGCCAGGGCGTAGCGCCGCCGCCGGCCGCTTTAGCGGCGCCCCCCACAGAGCCGACGCGTCAACCGCCGGCGCCGCATGTCGCCCTGTCGGGCGCGCACACGGACTACGACGAGCGGGGCGAAGACCAACTGAAGTGGGTCGCCCTGCAGGAGCGGGTCGACCAGCTAGTGCGCAACCACCGCGTCCGCGGCCACATCACCGCGCGCATCGATCCCCTCAAGCAGGACCGCCCCTACGCGCCGGAACTCGACCCCGCCTACTACGGCTTTAGCGAGGCGGACCTCGATCGCGTCTTCTCCGTCCGCAACACCGAGGGCCCCGTGCAGCGTCCGCTGCGCGAGATCATCAGCATGCTGCGGACCACGTACTGCCGGTACATCGGCGTGCAGTTCATGCACATCGACGACCTGGCGGTGCGCGAGTGGCTGCAGTTCCGCATGGAGAAGAGCCAGAACCGCATCCAGCTCCGCCGCGACCAGCAGCTCCGCATCCACCGCAAGCTGACCGACGCGGTGATCTTCGAAGAGTTCGTGCAGAAGAAGTTCCTCGGCGCCAAGAGCTTCTCCCTGGAGGGCGCCGAGAGCCTGATCCCGCTCTTGGACATGGCAATCGAACGCGCCGGCGACGAGGGCGCCGAAGAAGTGGTGCTGGGGATGGCCCACCGCGGCCGGCTGAACGTGATGGCCAACATCTGCGGCAAGGACCCGCGGCAGATCTTCCGCGAGTTTGCCGACGTCGACCCCGAGCTGCACGTGGGCCGCGGCGACGTGAAGTACCACCTGGGCTGCTCCAACGAGTTCGTCACCGGCTCGGGCCACAAGCTGCACCTGTCGCTCTGCTTCAACCCCAGCCACCTGGAGTTCGTGAACACCGTGGCCATGGGCCGGCTGCGGGCCAAGCAGGACCACGCCGGCGACCATGATCGCCGCCGCGGGCTGCTGCTGCTGGTGCACGGCGACGCGGCGTTCGCCGGCGAGGGGATCGTGCAAGAGACGCTCAACCTCAGCGAGCTGCCCGGCTACCGCGTGGGGGGCGCCATCCACGTGGTGGTGAACAACCAGATCGGCTTCACCACCACCCCCAGCGAGGGACGCAGCAGCGTCTACTGCACCGACGTGGCGAAGATGCTGCAGATCCCCATCTTCCACGTCAACGGCGAGCACCCCGAGTCGGTCGCCCAGGTGCTGCAGCTCGCGATGGACTTCCGCCGCGAGTTCCAGCGCGACGTGGTGATCGACATGCTCTGCTACCGCCTCCGCGGCCACAACGAGGGGGACGAGCCCTCGTTCACCCAGCCGATGCAGTACCGCGAGATCAACGCCCACCGGCCGGTCCGCGAGAGCTACCTGAAGCACCTGCTGAAGCTCGGCGGCATCAGCCCCGAGGAGGCCGAGGGGATCGTCGCAGAACGCTACCAGCACCTCGAGCGCGAGCTGGCCTCGTCGCGCGCCAAGAACTTTGTGCCCCGCCGCGACATGCTCAGCGGCGACTGGCAGCGCTACACCGGCGGGCCCGAGTCCGAGGCGCCCGACGTCGACACCCACGTGCCGCACGACATGCTGGTGAGGCTGCTCGAAGCCCAGGCGACCTTCCCGGAGGACTTCAAGCTCCACCCCAAGATCGCCCGCGCCACCGAACGCCGCGAAGAGATGGCCCACGGCAAGGCGCCGCTCGACTGGGCGGCCGGCGAGGCGTTGGCGCTGGCGTCGCTGGCGGCCGATGGCGTCCGCATCCGCATCACCGGCCAGGACGCCCAGCGGGGCACCTTCAGCCACCGCCACGCGGTCCTGCACGACTACGAGAACGGCTCGGTGTACATGCCGCTGGCCGAGCTCAGCGACGACCAGGGCCCGGTTGAGATCCACAACAGCCCCCTCTCCGAGGCGGGCGTGCTGGGCTTCGAGTACGGCTACAGCCTCGACTGCCCCGACGGGCTGGTGGTGTGGGAGGCCCAGTTCGGCGACTTCGCCAACGCCGCCCAGGTGGTGATCGACCAGTTCATCGCCAGCGCCGAAGACAAATGGCGCCGCCTCAGCGGCCTGGTGCTGCTGCTGCCGCACGGCTTCGAGGGCCAGGGGCCCGAGCACTCCAGCGCCCGGCTCGAACGCTTCCTGCTGCTGGCGGCCGAGGACAACATCCAGGTCGTCTACCCCTCGACCCCGGCGCAGCTCTTCCACGTGCTCCGCCGGCAAGTGGTGCGCCCCTGGCGTAAGCCGCTGATCGTGATGACCCCCAAGAGCCTGCTGCGGCACAAGCAGTGCGTGTCGTCGATGGAAGACCTCTCCGCGGGGAAGTTCCAACGCGTGATCCCCGACGGCGAGATCGAGAACCCCGCGGCCGTGCGGCGGATCCTGCTCTGCACCGGCAAGATCTACTACGAGCTGCGCGAGAAGCGCGAGCAGCTCGACCGCAAAGACATCGCGATCCTGCGCGTCGAACAACTCTACCCGCTCCCCACCGCGGAGCTGATCGAGTGCCTCAAGCCCTACCACGACGGCACGCACGCCGTGTGGGTGCAGGAAGAACCAGAGAACATGGGCGCCTGGCGGTACCTGCGGATCCGGATGGGTGACCAGCTTTTCGGCCGGTTCCCCTTCTCCGACGTCTGCCGCCCCGCCTCGGCCAGCCCCGCGACGGGCTCGAAAACGTCGCACCAGATGGAACAAGACCACCTCATCGCCGAGGCGCTCGGCGTGTAGACACTAACCAAGTCTCTCGCAGAGGCGCAGAGACGCGGAGAAAATCGTTCACTCAATGTCCTCTGCGTCTCTGCGCCTCTGCGAGAGACTTTACCGTTGGCTCTCCACGGGCCGTAACGAAGGAACATCATGGCAGCAGCTGTAGAGTCGACCGAGGAAGAGGTCGTAGTGCCAGAAGTCGGGGAATCGATCTCCGAGGTTGTCATCGGCCAGTGGCACAAGCAGGAGGGGGACTCCGTGGGGCGTGACGAAGAGATCGTCGAGCTGGAGTCCGAGAAGGCCACCTTCGAGGCCCCCGCCCCGGTGGCGGGGGTGCTGCGACGAATCCTGAAGCAATCGGGGGACACCGCGCAGGTGGGCGAGGTGATCGCGTTGATCGAGCGCGTGCCCGGCGGCGGCGGGTCGGCGGCCCCGGCGGCCAGCACGCCGCCCGCCAAGTCGGCGCCAGCCAAGCCCCCCAAGGCCGAGCGAGCCCCCGCGCCAAAACAGCCCGAGCCCAAGCAGACCGGCGGCGCCGAACCAGCCGTCATGCCCGCGGCCGCCCGGCTGCTGGCCGAGAACGACCTCGACGCCGGCCAGGTCGAGGCGACCGGCCCCGGCGGCCGGCTGCTCAAGGAAGACGTGCTCCGCCACATCGCCGCGCCCCAGCGGTCCACGCCGCCGGCCCCCCAGAAATCAGCCCCCCCCGCGCCGGCGTCGAAGCCCGCGCCTGCCGTCACGGTCCGGCACACCCCCGTCCAGAACGCCGACGCCCGTGAAGAGCGCAGGCCGATGACCCCGCTCCGCCGGCGGATCGCCGCCCGGCTGGTCGAGGCCCAGAAGACCGCCGCGCTGCTCACCACCTTCAACGAGGCCGACATGTCGGCCATCAAGCAGCTCCGCAAAGAACACGGCGACGCCTTTGAGAAGCGGCACGGCGTGCGGCTGGGCTTCATGGGCTTCTTCGTCAAGGCGGCCGTCGAGGCGCTCAAGAGCTGCCCAGAGCTGAACGCCCGCATCGACGGCGACGAGCTGGTCTACCAGAACTTCTACGACATCGGCATCGCCATCGGCATCGAGGGGGGCCTGGTGGTCCCCGTCCTGCGCGACGCAGACCGCCTCAGCTTCGCCGACATCGAGCGCTCCATCGAAGACTTCGCCGGCCGGGCCCGCAAGGGGCAGCTCAAGGTCGACGAGATGATGGGGGGCACCTTCACCATCAGCAACGGCGGCATCTACGGCTCGCTGCTCTCAACCCCCATCGTCAACCCGCCCCAGAGCGGCGTGCTGGGGATGCACACCATCCAGGAACGCCCCATCGCCCTGAACGGCCAAGTCGTCATCCGCCCGATGATGTACCTCGCGCTGACCTACGACCACCGCATCGTCGACGGCAAAGGCGCCGTAACGTTCCTCAAGCAGATCAAGCAAGCGATCGAAGAACCGGCGCGGATGTTGATCGAGGTTTGACGACGGCTAACCACGGAGGCACGGAGGGCACTGAGACGGACTGAGACGAAAGAAAGAAAAGGATGATGAGGAATGCTCTGTGTCTCCGGTTGCTTATCCGCACTCGGAACTGACGGAAAAGATCATTGGCGCCGCGATCGAGGTTCACAAGCACCTTGGGCCTGGACTTTTGGAGTCGGCTTATCAGGTTTGCCTGTGCAGAGAGCTTGCCTCGAGTGGGATTGCTTTCGCTGTCGAAGTACCACTACCAGTTAGCTACAAAGGCCATCTACTGGAAGCTGGCTATCGTCTCGATATCGTCGTAGAAGAGTTAGTCATTCTAGAACTAAAGAGCATCGAACAACTCAACAGCGTTCACGAAGCTCAACTGCTAACGTACCTCCGACTCTCCGGTAAACGAGTAGGCTTGCTCATCAACTTTAATGTTGCCCTCTTGAAAGACGGAATCATACGCCGAGTTGTCTAGCCTCACCCTCCCAGTTTTTTCCTTTCCGTCTCCGTCCGTCTCTGTGCCCTCCGTGCCTCTGTGGTAAATCTAACGTAACGATGCAGCAACACGATCTTATCGTCATCGGCGCCGGGCCCGGCGGGTATGTCGCGGCTATCCGCGCGACGCAGCTTGGGATGGATGTCGCCTGCATCGAGAAGGAACCTAAGCTCGGCGGCACCTGCCTGCGGGTGGGGTGCATCCCCAGCAAGGCGCTCTTGGAATCGAGCGAGATCTACGCCGAGGCGGCCGGCGGCTTTAGCAAGCACGGCATCAAGGTGGGTAAGCTGTCGCTCGACCTCGAAGCGATGCTTAAGCGCAAGGACGGCGTGGTCGATGCGCTGACCAAAGGGATCGATGGCCTTCTCAAGAAGAACAAGATCACCCGCTATCTTGGCACGGGCAGCTTTGCCGGCCCCGGCCGGGTGGATGTCGAAGACGCCGATGGCAAGCGGACCAAGCTCCAGGCCACACACATCCTGATCGCCACCGGCAGCGTCCCCTCAAAGCTGCGCGGCGTAGAGACAGACGGCGACCGCATCGGCACCAGCACCGAGGCGCTCTCCTACCCCGAGGTCCCCAAGCACCTGGTAGTGATCGGCGCGGGGTACATCGGCCTCGAACTGGGCGCCGTCTGGAGCCGGCTCGGCGCCAAGGTGACCGTGCTGGAGTACCTCGACCGCATCCTCCCCGGCACCGACGCCGAGGTGGCCGCCGAGGCGCAGAAGCTGTTCAAGAAGCAGGGGCTCTCGTTCCAGCTCGGGACCAAGGTGACCGGCGTCTCGGTGAAAAAGAACACGTGCACCGTCGAGATCGAGGGCGCGGAGCCCATCGAGTGCGACCGCGTGCTGGTCGCCGCCGGCCGGATGGCCACCACCGCGGGGCTCAACCTCGAAGCCATCGGCCTGGCGACCGACGACCGCGGCCGCATCGAGGTCGACGACCACTTCCGCACCAGCGTCGAGAACGTCTACGCCATCGGCGACGTCATCCGTGGCCCGATGCTGGCCCACAAGGCGGAGGAAGAAGGGGTCGCCTGCGCCGAAATCATCGCCACCGGCCACGGCCACGTCGACTACAACGCCATCCCCAGCGTCGCCTACACCCACCCCGAGATCGCCGCGGTCGGACAGACCGAAGAGCAGCTCAAGGAAGCGGGCATCGCGTACAAAAAAGGCGTCTTCCACTTCCGCGGCAACGGCCGCGCCCGCGCGCTGAACCAGACCGACGGCTTCGTCAAAGTGCTGTCCGACGCCGAGACGGATCGCTTGCTGGGCGTGCACATCATCGGCCCCCGCGCGGGCGACCTGATCGCCGAAGCCGCCACGGCGATGACGTTCCACGCCAGCGCGGAAGACCTGGCCCGTGCGTGTCATGCGCACCCCACGCTTTCCGAGGTGCTCAAGGAAGCTGCATTGGCGGTGGATGGCCGGGCGCTGCACGCGTAGGCCACCGATGGCGAGCCGCCGGCGTCAGCAGCCCGAAGGCAGGGCTAGCGCTGCAATCTGAATAGATGAACGACAACGGGCGACTTTGAGGCCTACGTCTCCAGCATCGCTCGCGCCGACTGGGCGGTTGCTTCGTCCCGACTCGCGAATCAGCCCCACTCGTCGTGGGACACAAACAAGGCGTCCCGCCCCGATGAAGAAAAGACGCCGCAGTCCCAAGAGAAAAGCATCGACATGACGAGGATCGACAGCCCGTCGTCCCGCTCGCAGGGCTCCGACAAGTGCCCTGGCGTTTCGATCAGCGGTCGAGTTTCACCAAGCGATTGTCGAAAGCGGTCGAAGAGCGGAATGTGAGACTCCCAAACCAGCCAATCGTCGAGCCAGTAAAGAGTCGAGGTCTGAGAATCGATGCATGAGAGCAGCTGACGCGTCAGCCAAACCCGTCGGCCAGAATCTTGCGGCAGCACGAAATCGACAGAATGGAATGGCGGCGACTGCAATTCTACCGAACGTGGCTTTGGTCGACCTTCCGGCGGAGAGCTGGGATAACCGCGATCGACGCGCCATTGAACACAAGATTGATCGGACAGGAAGTTCATGGACAGTGGAGCACGTGGCTTCCGGCTAGGTTTCCGATCGTCGCGCTTCCTCGCTCCCCTCAAACACGGCCAGCTCTTCGTGCAGCCGTGCGATCATCTTGCGGACGCCGGCCTTCGTGAAGCCCTTCGATCCGACCGGGTTCGACCGTTGCAGCACCGCAAGACGCTGCTCAAGGTCTCGTAGTTCTTCCTGTGCTTTCTCATACTGGATCGGCGTCGCGATCATAGCGCTACCTCAACTAGTCCCTTTCGTCTGCCGTCGGCCTCGCGCGTCCGGCTGAAAAATTTGATCCATTCCTGCCAGTCCGTCTCGTCTTCGGCCGCGAAAAGCTCTTCCGGGCGGCGCGTCAGCAGCATCTGTTCAAGTTCGGTTGCGCCCTCTGAACCGGTCGCGACCTGCGACTCGAAATCTAAGGGAAGCCAAACGACAGCGTCTACGTCATCTGGTTCCGACTTGGCTGTGATAAAGCTGCCGTCGATGAGCATCCGTTTGGCTTCCACTTCCCGGGCTAACTCAATCCACCGACGCACCCGAAGCACTAGCCGTCGCCGCCGCCCCGTCCCGCCAAATCGAAATGACACCTCGGCTTCCGTCGCGACATAGAGCCCTTCGGGAAGGTAGCCATCGGAGCGGAACTCCGGAATCTGATTCTCGCTTAATTCCATCAATCCCTTCCCGTGACGGCTACTAACGGATAATACCACACAGCGATTTGAAAGAGCTAGCAAGTTCATTCAACAGGCGCGGTCGCCTTGGACATGAATTGACGAAAGCCGGCATTCCGCCGTACACTAGCCATAGAGATATGTCCGCCCCAGAATCAAAAACCGCCCGCCTCGAAGCCCGGCTCCCAGAGTCGGTGTATGACTTGCTGCGCAGCGCGGCGGCCCTGCAGGGGCGTAGCGTTTCCGACTTTGTCGTCAGCTCGGCCCGCGCCGCGGCCGAGCAGGCGATCGCCAACCACGACCTCATCCGGCTGTCGCTCAAAGACCAACAGCGTTTCGCCGAGGCGCTGCTGGCGCCGGCCAAGCCGGTTGCTGCGCTCAAGCGGGCAGCCAAGAACCGCCGTAAGCTGATCGAACCGTCGTGAGCGCGCCCTTCCGCGTCGAGCGGCTTGCGAAACAGCGCCGCGACGGGTTCGACAGCGGCGCCCCGGAACTCGACCGCTACCTATTAAAGCAAGCGGGCCAGGACGAACGCCGGCGCATCGCGGCCTGCTACCTGCTGCTTGAGAATGGCGCCGACCGAGTCGCCGGCTTTTACACGCTTTCGGCTAGCAGCGTTTTGCTCGACGATCTCCCCATCGCGGCGGCCAAGCGGCTTCCCCGCTATCCAAGCGTCCCAACCGCGCGTGTGGGTCGTCTCGCGATCGATCAGGGCTTTCAGGGGAGAGGCCTGGGGGGCGCCCTGCTGGTCGATGCCGTCCAGCGGGCTTGCTCTGCGGGCCTCGGTGTACATGCACTGGTGGTTGATGCGCGAGACGCAACCGCGGCCGCCTTCTACGCTCATCACGGTTTCCTACCCCTCACGGGCACGCCGCGTACCCTGTTCCTCCCGTTGTCAGACGCGGTGCAAAAGCTCGCCGGTCAGTAGGCCTGATGCCGTGGCCCCCCCCGCCGATGGTCGCCTATACTTTCATCCGACCCCGAACCACTTTCTCAGCGCTTTTCTCGTCGGAGCCCTCCGCCATGGCCTCGCGAACACTCCTGTTCGTCCTCCTGCTGCTCGCCGCGTCGGCCGCCTCGGCCGCCACGCACCCCAACGTCCTGATGATCGCCATCGACGACCTCAACGACTGGGTCGGTTGCATGGGGGGGCACCCGCAGGCCAAGACGCCCAACATCGATCGCCTTGCCGCCCGTGGGGTGTTGTTTGAGAACGCCCACGCCGCGGCGCCGCTGTGCAACCCGTCGCGCACCGCGCTGCTCACCGGGCTACGGCCCAGCACCACGGGCGTCTACTGCAACAACGGCTGGTTCCGCGACCACCCGGACTACGTTGACTGGGTGACGCTGCCGCAGTACTTCGCCGGGCAGGGGTACGCCGCCTGGGGCGGGGGGAAGGTGTTCCACCAGCCGAGCGGGCGGATGAGCGACCGGCAGTCTTGGGACAAGCAGTACAGCAATGCGGTCGGCGCCCCGAACCCGCCGGAGCAGCGCCGCTTCCAACACGGCATGCGCGGCAAGTTCACCACCAGTGCGTTCTTTAACAACGCGCTCGACTGGGGGCCCATCGACCAACCGAAGGAGCAGACCGGCGACTGGCAGACCGCCGAGACCGCCGCCAAGCTCCTCTCGCAGGAGCACGACCGCCCCTTCTTCCTGGCGTGCGGCATCTACCGCCCTCACCTCCCCTGGTATGCCCCGGCCGAGTTCTTTGACGCCCACGACCTGGCGGGCGTGACGCTCCCCCCCTACCTAGAGACCGACCTGGACGACGTGCCGGCGATGGGCCGACGCCTGGCGCGGCTCGATTTTCCTGTGATCAAGGCCTCCGGCCACTGGCGCGACGCGGTCCACGCCTACCTGGCCTGCGCGACGTTCGCCGACGCCTGCGTGGGCCATGTGCTCGATGCGCTCGAGGCGGGGCCGAACGCGGACGACACCATCGTGGTGCTGTGGGGCGACCACGGTTGGCACCTGGGGGAGAAGGACCACTGGTCGAAGTTCGCCCTCTGGGACCAGACCAGCCGCACGCCGCTGGTGGTTTACGCGCCGAATGTTTCCGAAGCGGGGGGCCGGTGCGCCAGCGCCGTGAGCCTGATCGACATCTACCCCACCCTCCTCGAACTGACGGGCCTCCCCCCGCGCGACGACCTCGACGGCCGCAGCCTGGCGCCGCTGGTGCGCGACCCGGGCTCGGACTGGCCCTATCCCGCGCTCGTCACTCACTGGAAAGACAACCACGCGGTGCAGGACGACCGCTACCGCTACATCCACTACCGCGACGGCGGCGAGGAGCTGTACGACCACCAGACGGACCCCAACGAGTGGAAAAACCTGGCCAGCGACCCGGCGTACGCCCGGGTGAAGGCCCGGCTCGCCCAGTCGCTCCCCAAGCAGAACGCAGAGCACTTTCAGCCCGAGCCCCCCGAGAACATGTAGCCCCCCCGGGGCGAGCCGTCGGCGTCAGCCGCCGGAGGCTTTGGCGGCAGCGCCCACCCCGGCCACACGGTTGTTTTTCCGAAATCCCTCCGGCGGCTGACGCCGACGGCTCGCCCAAGGATCCGGGCTGTGGCGCCTGGGGCAATCCGCAAGGAAGAATCGGAGATTCCCTTGCAAATTTCCAAAGGCGCAGCTACTCTGCGGAAACCCGAGCCGGGTTATCGTCTTGGCGTTTCTCGCTGACGGCCGGGGGTAGAGGGCGGATTATCTTTCTTTGGGTGGGGGTTGTCTAATGCTTTGTAGACTGGTGCGCGCCGGCGTATTCGCCGCGCTTCTTTTGTTTCCCGCAAGCTCGCTGCTTGCACAGCTCGCTGCCAGCGTCCCGCAGCTCAGCAGCCGCCCCGGCGCCCAGTACACGATCTACTTGAACGTCGCCGGATTCGACTACGACGGCCTCTGGTACGACCACGCCACCGCCCCCGGCCTCACGCTGGGAGTGAACGACAGGACCAGTGCCGAAACCTTCGACGCCGCCGAAGTCGAACAGATCAAGAACATCTGGAGCCGGACCGCCCAGTCGTACATTGGGTTCAACGTCAACGTCACCACCATCGACCCGGCGATTGCTGCTCTCGGCCCCGGCGCGACCGACGCCCAGCGGCAAGCGTACTACGACGCGACCCCGAACCTGATGCACACGGTCGTGGGCTCCCAGATCCGCAACCCGGCCGACTACGGCCCGGGCGAGCTGACCGCGGAGAGCAAGTGGTTCGACGACGGTGCGGACGGCGTTTCGCCCGGCATTGGCGTGGTTGCGGGGGTCGCGGGCGGCCCGGGTCAGCACACCAACTGGATGTTCAGCGAAGCCCAAGCGGGCGCCGCCACGGCGGGTGTGATCAACGGCGACTACATCGGCGCCATCTCTGCCCATGAGAACGCCCACTCGTTCGGCCTCTACCACCAGGGCGACTGGACGGGCTCGACGTTGGTTAACGAGTACTCGCTCGGCGACGACGCCGCGGGCCCCGACCCCGGGACCTACGTCCCCATCATTGGCCAAGCGTCGGACCGTCAGCGCGTCACTTGGCGCGTCGGCGACACCCACCCGGACGACGTGCAGACCGTCCAGAACGACGTCCAACTGATGCTGTCAATCAACGTGGCGGGCAACGGACGCGCGGGCGCCGTCAACCTGCACCTGATCGACGACGGCATCGGCCACTCGCTGGGCGCCGCTACCGAGCTGCCGCTGGTTGGCAGCGTGATTGACGTCACCTCCTCGTCCTCGAAGGGAGTGATTGTGCCGCTGAGCGAGGCGAACCCGGCCCCGATCGGCGCCTCGAATTACACCGAAGACTGGTTCTCCTTCTACACCGACGGCGGCGACGCGATCAGCCTGACCGTGAACAACAGCACCGACTTCTTGACGGCCGGCGTGGCCGACGGCGTCGGCACGCTGCGTAGCACGCTGATGGTGTTCGACGCGATGGGGACCATGGTCGGCATGGGGATGGAGGACGTGAGCACGCTGTTTGTTTCCTACTCGGAATTGCTCGGCGCCGGCTCGTACTTCGCCAAGGTCGGCAGCTTCGGCGGTCACGAGCAAGACTCGTCCGCCTTCAACGCCGCGCAGTACTTTGACATGGGGGCGTTCTTCCTCACCGGCTCCGGCTTCGACGTCGCCGCCGTGCCCGAACCGGGCACGCTGGTGCTGCTGGCGGTGGGCGGACTGGCCCTCGTGCGGCGTCGCCGCAGCTAGGGCATACGCTAATCGACCACTGATCTAGGGCAGGCGTTCCGCACCGCGGGACGCCTGCCTTTTTTTTCGCGCAGGGTGAGCGTTTTCGCGGCCCAACGAGCAAAATCGCCGGTGGCTAAGAATGGCCCGCGCGGCCCCGGATCGATCGGGGATAATGCGGGGATGAAGCCACGAACAACCGCGCAGAGTTTTGTCCCCGAGGTGTCCACCCGAACGTCGATCGCTCCCCCTCCGGTCGGCCGGTCCGCCGAGCCCGCGCAGCGTCACTGCGGAAACCCCGGGGAATACGAACGCGGACTGCCGCAGGGGGAGGGTTTTGTCCGAAAATCGATCCGCCAGCAGCCCAGCAACCGGACAAAACTCGGCGCCCCCAAAAAGCCGCCAAAAACACGACTGCGTGGCCACCGATGCGACCGCGCCGCAGCGGTCCGCCCCTACAAAACAAGCCCGCGGCGCGACTGGACACGTCCGCGTACGCTCCTAGCGCCCGCGGGGCGCCCAGACACCGGCATTCCCGAAGCGGGGCTACGCGTGCGAGCCGGCCAGCATCTCGATGAGCGCGCGGCAGAAGTCCGGCAGGTCGTCTGGCTTGCGGCTGCAGATGAAGTGGCGGTCGACCACCACGGGGGCGTCTTCCCACACCGCGCCGGCGTTTACCAGGTCGTCCTTAATGCCGGGCGAGCCGGTCACGCGGACCCCCTTGTAGACCCCCGCCGAGATGGGGATCCAGCCGCCGTGGCAGATCGCGGCGACCGGCTTGCCCGCGTCCGCGATCTCGCGCACCAGCGACAGCACCTTGGGGTCGCGGCGGAGCTTGTCCGGCATGAAGCCCCCGGGGACCACCACGGCCTGGAAGTCGTCGCTCTTCATGTCGGCGATCGCGACGTCTGCGGCGCAGGGGTAGCCGTGTTTGCCGGCGTAGGTCGCCCCGGCCTTTTCGCCGGCCACCACTACCTCGGCGCCCGCCTCGATCAGCCTCAACCTGGGGTAGAGCAGCTCCAGGTCTTCGTAGATGTCTCCCACGAACGTGAGCACACGGATTCCGGACAGCGGCAGTTTCTGGGGCATGAAGGGGCTCGGGGCCAGTGGATTGAAGGGTCGGGTTACGATCCCGCGAGCGACTCCAGGCACAGGCACGCGGCGGCAAAGGGGTCGTTCTCTCGGCACCGCTCGGCGAGCCTGCCGCACGCCTTGGGCACGGTGCGGGAACTCAGCAACGCGTCGAGCCTAGCCGCAACCCGCGCGCCGGTGAACCGGGCGGGGCGGAGCGAGTCGCCGACCCCCAAGTGCGCGAGGCGCTCGGCGTTGTCGGGTTGGTCGAAACCCATCGGCTGCACCAGGTGGGGGATCCCCGCGGCAAGACCCTGCGAGGTGGTGCCGATGCCGCCATGGTGCACCAGGGCCGCGCACCGCGGCAGCAACAGGCTCAGCGGCACGAACTCGAAGCTGCGTACGTGGTCTGGCAACGGGTCGGGGAGTTGCTCGGCGTACTTGGTCAGCAGCACCCCACGCCGGCCGAGCCTGGCGCAGGCGTCAATGGCGGCCCGAAAGAAGGGCCCCGCGGCGCGGTTGGCGGTGCCCGGCGCGAAAACGATGGGGCGATCGCCGGACGCCAGCCAAGCCTCGACCTCGGCGGGAAGCGGCGGCCGCTGGGCGCCGTCGGCCGGGATCGGACCATCCCAAAACGGAAAGCCGGCCAGGGTGAGGTTCTGGGGCCAGTCGCCCGGCAGGTCTTCCCCCGAGGCGGTCGCAAACCACTCGGGGAAGAGCCCCAGCACGTGGTCGGCCCGGTACCACCACTCGGGGAACACGCGGCCGATCGGCGGGAGGCCTAGCTCAGCACGCAGCAGGTTCAGCGGGCGGCGGACGGTTGGTTCGACCAACAGCTTCTCGCCCAACCAAAACTGGGCGTCCAGCAGCCACTTGGGGGTGCCGCGCCCGACCCAGACCCCGGCGAGCCTTGGCGGCGATTGGCGGCTCCAGAGCGCCATCGGCGCGTACGCCACCGCCACCAGCGGCGTGCCGAGTTGCTCGGAAACGATTCGGCTCGCCATATCCAGCGGGTGGGCGACCAGCACCGCGGGCTCAGACGACGAAGCCACCATGCCGCGGACCTGCTCAACCAGCGGCCGGAGCTGCTGCATCGACTCGCGGAAGATCACCTGCATGCCGCCGCGGGGGCGCCAGAGGTCGGGCTCCTGCGTCAGCCGGAGGTACTCTGCTTCGGTAGAGAAAGGGGCGAGCGTCAGGCCGGCCGATTCGACATTGCTGCGGAAGTACGGGTTGGCCAGCAGCGTGACGCCGTGGCCGCGGCGCTGCATCGCGGCGCCCAGGCCGATCATCGGGAAAACGTCGCCGTAGCTTCCCAGGCCGGAGAGGATGAGGCGCATGGGTGCGTCGCGGTTGCCTGGGGCGTGGGCGTGACCGAAGATAACTAGAATAGAGGACGGGCTCGGAAAGAGAAGTGTATGCCTTCTCGGCTGAGCGTTCGACCGCCGGACACCACGGACCGATATACATGCCGCTTCCTAACAGCACCGGACCCGACCGAGTTCCCGAAGACGACGGCGACGACTTCGAGTTGATGGCCGACGACGAGCCAGCGCCCCGCGCCCCCGACCTGGCGCCGACCCGCCCGCCGGCGGACGCGTGGCTGGACGCCGACGCAGAGGATGGCGACGAGTACGAGCTGGAGGCCCCCGACCAGGCGATCATCGAGGGAGAACGCTTACGCGCCGAGCACGACATCCGCAAAGCGTCTGCCGCGATCGACATCAACGACGCCTATAAACGGCTGGAAGACGACCCGCTGAACCTTCCCGACGAGGGATTCCAGTACCGGTTCCAGATCAAGCACCTGCTGATCGCCACCGGGCTGATCGCGGTGTTTATCTCGCTGGCCAAGCTGCAGGGCGCCGCGGTCGCGGCGATCACGCTCACCTTCATGCTGCTGGTGACGGGGCACCTGTACATCTCGTGGCAGGAGCGGGCCCGCGAACGGCGGGCGGACCGCATGCGCCGGGCCGACCGCATCCGCCGCCAGGGCGTCGCGGACGGGCTGAGCGAAGCCGAGATCGAGGAAGAGATCGGCGAAGAGTTAGACGACGAGCCGGACGAGAAAGTGCCCGTCCGACTTCAGTTCTCGCTGAAGCACCTGATGATCGCCATGACGGTAACGCCCCTGCTGCTGGGGCTGATCGTCGTGACCGGCGGCGCCCAGGTGCTGGCGATGCTAATCGGTCTGGTGGCCCTGGCGGGGCTGATCGCCAACGTGCTGGGCTACGAGCCGCCGCCTAACGTGGCGATCGGCTGGTGGGGGCTGCTGCTGGTGTACGTGCTGTACAGCGTGGTCGCCCCCGCGTTGTCGACGGGGTGAGCCCCGCCAACACGAGGTCCGGTTATCAAGGAATCCTTCCCTTTTTCAGGCGCCCATTTGGAACCGACCCCTACCCGGGTTATGATACCAGCCCCCGCTTCCCACCCGATTGACCGCGACGAAGAGCCCTGCCATGGCCAAGAAGAAAGCCGCCACCAACGGCGCAGCCAGCGCCCCCGCCCCCACGACCAAAGCCCCGGCAAAGAAGGCGCCCAAGAAGGCCGCCGCCAAGAAGCCCGCGGCCAAGCCGGTAGCGGCCAAGGAGAAGGTAGCCAAGGCGCCAGCGGCGCCGGCGATTTCGACCGAGCAAATCGGCGACGCCGCGGGGCACGTCTGGGGCGCCCTGGCGGACCAAGGCCCGCTGACCCTAGCGGCCCTCAAGCAGGCCTGCCCGGTGTCGGCCGAATTGGTGCTGGCCGCGGTGGGGTGGCTCGCCCGCGAAGACAAGCTCGCTTTCGAGACTTTCGGCCGCACGATGAAGGTGAGCGTCCGCTAACGCCCGATGACCCCCCCGGGCGATCGCGAACGAAAGCCGTTGCTGCACCCGCGCGACCAGTGGGTGTTGGCCTCGCTGACATGCCTAGCCATCGCCAGCATGGCGTGGTGGTGGGCGGCCCGCGGCGGACTGCGTGGCGACCTGGTAGATATCGACCACGCCGGGCCGCTTCGGTACGCGTTTGTAGTCGACGTGAACACGGCGGACTGGGGGGAGCTGGCTCAGCTCCCCAAGGTCGGCCCGGTGCTAGCCAAGCGGATCGTCGCGACACGCGATCAACACGGTCCGTTCCGATCGGCGGAAGACCTGCAGCGCGTGCCGGGCATCGGCCCACGCACGCTGGCGGGAGTGCGGCGCTACCTGGCGCCCCTCCCGGACGACGAGATGGTGGCTGCGCGTTAGCGACTCGGACCCCGGACGACCCCCATGCGCATCACCATCCTCGACGGCCACCCCTCCGCGTCGAGCTTTTGCGCCGCGCTCGCACGTCAGTACGAGGACGGCGCAGCCGACGCGGGCCACGAAACGCGCCGGATCGCGGTGCGCGAGCTGGACTTCGACGCGACGCTGCACCGCGGGTACGACCGCAACCAGCCGCTCGAGGCGTGCTTAGCCCAGGCCCAAGAAGACATCGCTTGGTGCGAGCACCTGGTGGTTGTGTACCCCGTTTGGTGGGGTTCGACGCCGGCGCAACTCAAGGGATTCTTTGACCGTACCCTCCTGCCGGGCTTCGCGTTCAAGTTCCATGAGAAGGGGCCCTGGTGGGACCGCCTGCTGGCCGGCAGGAGCGCAAGGATGATCCTCACCGCCGCGACCCCACGCTGGTACGGCCGGCTCGCGTACGGCGACGCGCCGGTGCGATCGCTGCGGGGAATGGTGCTGGGGTTTTGTGGGTTCAAGCCGATCCGTGTTGCGTATTTCGGCATGGCCGAGGCGGTTTCCGATCACCGACGCGAGGGCTGGCTCGCCAAGGTTCACAAGATGGGCGCCGCGGGGCGCTGAACACCGGCTGGCATCGCCCCTGGACGACAGATTTGTTCTACTAGAGGCCATCGACCGGCGACTGGTTTCCGCGACTGAATGAGGCGTTCTGATGCAGATCCTTCCTCCCCCGCTCCCGAGCTGGGATGGCATCCACCCGTTGGTGGTTCACTTCCCCATCGCCCTGCTGATGGTCGCGCCGCTGTTTGTGCTGCTGGGCATTCTGTTTCCACGCCGCGGGTTCTCGATCGGGGCGCTTGTGCTCATGGTGCTGGGGACGGCCAGCGCCTGGGTCGCGACGAGTTCCGGCGAAGCGGCCTACAGCGTGATGGACCAGACGATGTCGATGGACGACTGGGAACTCTACGAAGAAGCCGACTTCGCCGCACAGGCGCATGGCGAACAGACAGAGCTGGCCCGGAATATCTTCACCGGGTTGACCGTGTTGTACGCCATTGTGCTTGCGACGGGCTCGCTCTCGTCGGGTTGGCGTGGGCGCGTCATCCCACAGTTGGCGGTTCTGCTCGTTTGGGCGCCGTCGTTGGGCTACTTGGCGAACGCGGCGCATTCTGGAGGCGAGTTGGTTCATCGCTTCGGCGTGAAGGCCCTGCTTCCCGAGGAAGAACCAGTCGAAGCAGATAGCGAAGCAGATGACGCAGCCGACGATAGCGAAGCAGAAGAGGCCGAGCAGCCGGCCGAAAGCCCGGCTGAGCCGCCGGAGTCGCCGCCGGAGTCGCCGGCGGCAGAGTCCGTCGAAGAAAGCGGATCGGAAGGCGCCGAAACGCCGGCAGAGGCCGCCGCGGAACCGGCGCCAGCTAGCTGAGAGTCTCGGCCGGTCCTCGCGTCCCACGCGCGGGTAGGCTGGGTTCCGGGCAACCGCCCCCTATAATCGCTGAATGCCTCAATTCCAGCTCCACAGCGAATTCCAGCCCGCGGGCGACCAGCCAGCGGCCATCGAGCAGCTCGTCGCAGGCCTCAAGAGCGGCCGAGACCAGCAGGTGCTGATGGGGGTCACCGGCAGCGGCAAGACGTTCACCATGGCGAACGTCATCCAGCAGCTCCAACGCCCGACGTTGGTGCTGAGCCACAACAAGACGCTCGCAGCCCAGCTCTACGGCGAGTTCCGCGACTTCTTCCCCAACAACGCGGTCTCGTACTTCGTTAGCTACTACGACTACTACCAGCCCGAGGCGTACATCCCCCAGCGGGACATCTACATCGAGAAAGACTCTTCGATCAACGAAGAAATCGACCGCCTCCGCCTGGCCACCACCAGCAACCTGGTGAGCCGGCGGGACGTGATCGTGGTGGCGAGCGTTTCTTGCATCTACGGCCTGGGGTCGCCCGAGGACTACAAGGCGATGATGGTCGGCCTGACAGTCGGGGACGTGGTCGACCGCGACGAGGTGCTCGCCCGGCTGATCGATGTGCAGTACGAGCGGAACGACCTCGACCCGCAACGGGGCAAGTTCCGTGTGCGGGGAGACAGCGTTGAGGTGTGGCCCGCCTACGAGGAGTTCGCCTATCGGATGGAGTTTTGGGGGGACGAGGTTGAAAAGCTCAGCATTATCAACCCGACATCTGGGCAGGTCATCGACACTCTCCAGCAGATCTACATCTACCCAGCCAAGCACTTTGTGTTGCCCGAGGAACGGGTCGAGGCGGCGGTTCAGCGGATCCGCTTTGAGTTGGCGGATCGGCTCGAACTGTTCAAGTCACAAGGCAAACTGCTCGAAGCCCAACGCCTGAACGCCCGCACAAGATACGACATCGAGATGCTGCTAGAGATGGGCTACTGCCCCGGCATCGAGAACTACAGCGGGCCCCTTTCCGGCCGGCCTTCTGGCGAGACGCCGTCTACGCTCTTCAACTATTTCCCGGACGACTACCTGCTGTTCATCGACGAGTCGCACGCCACCGTCCCGCAGATCGGCGCCATGTACAACGGCGACCGGAGCCGGAAAGGGACGCTGGTGGAGCACGGCTTCCGCCTACCGAGCGCGCTGGACAACCGCCCGCTGAAGTTCGAAGAGTGGCGGGCCAAGGCCAAGCAGGTGGTCTACGTCTCGGCGACTCCGGCCGACTTCGAGCTGGAGCAGTCCGGCGGCGAGGTGGTAGAGCAGATCGTTCGTCCCACGGGGCTGCTGGACCCCGTGATCGAGGTCGTCCCCGCACGCGGCCAGGTCCCCCACTTGCTCGAAGAGATCCGTAAGCGCGCCGCGGTGGGCGAACGAACCTTGGTTACGACCCTCACCAAGCGGCTCGCCGAAGACTTGTCTCATTACCTGTCAGAACAAGGGGTCAAGTGCAAGTGGCTGCACTCAGAGCTGGACGCGTTCGAACGGGTCGAGCTGCTGCGTGACCTGAGGCAAGGACTGTTTGAAACATTAGTGGGAGTCAACCTGCTCCGCGAGGGGCTCGACCTCCCCGAAGTGTCGCTGGTGGCAATCCTCGACGCAGACAAGGAAGGCTTCCTAAGGAGCGAAACCTCGTTGATGCAAACGATCGGTCGGGCGGCCCGGAACGTGAACGCGAGGGTCATCCTCTACGCAGACAAGGTAACCGGCAGCATGCAGCGGGCGATGGATGAAACAGATCGACGCCGGACGCTGCAGCAAGAGTACAACAAAGAGCACAATATCACGCCCGAAACGATCAAGAAGGCGATCCGCATGGGGATCGAACAGGAGGCGTCTGCCCACGCCCGCGCAAACGCCGCGGTTGGTCGCAACGACGAGACCCGCTACGTCACCGAGGAGTACATCTCCGAGCTGGAAAAAGAGATGTACGAAGCAGCCGACCAGATGGAGTTCGAGCGGGCCGCGACCATCCGCGACCGTATCGGCAAGATGCGCGAAAGCATCGGCCAGAGCGTCGACGCGGTCGAGAGCCAAATCAAGAAGGGGGGGTCGAAGCGTGGGCGGAAGGGAAAGGGTGGCGCACGGGTTCCGAAACCGAACAAAGGGGTTTAGCCGCAAATGGTTCCCACCTCAAGCAGCCAGCAGCCGACGGGCTCTGCCCGCCGGAGCAAAGACGACAAGGCAGCAAGGCCAATAGTCGAAAAGGCACAGGATTTAAGCAAACCATGAGACCGCTGCCTATCTCCTCGACCGAACTCCAAGCCCGCATCGCACGCGCGCAGCGACTGATGCGCGACTACAACCTCGACGCCCTCCTGCTCCCCGCCGGCACGAGCCTGCGCTACTTCACCGGCGTGCGGTGGTCGCTCAGCGAGCGGCTGCTGGCGGCGGTGCTGCCGGCTGAGGGGCCCCCGCGCTTCGTGGCGCCCGCGTTTGAGGAGCCGAAGGTCCGACAACTGGTTTCCATCGGCGATGAGGTGCGGGTTTGGCAGGAAGACGAGTCGCCGTTTGAAGTAGTTGCGGGGCTGTTGAGCGACCTGAACGCAAAGCGCGTGGGGCTCGAAGAGACGACTCCCTACGCGTTCGTCCGCGGCCTCGCGGCCGCGGCGCCATCGATCGAATGGGCCGACGCCGTCCCGGTCGTGTCGGGCTGCCGGATGCACAAGAGTGCGGCCGAAATCGAGATCATCCGCTACGCGATGAACCTTACTCTCGACGTCCATCGGCAAACGCACCAGTCGCTGCGTCCCGGCGTTAGGACCACCGACATCGCTGGCGAGATCGACCGTCTGCACCGCGCAGCGGGCGCGGATGATGGCAGCACGTTCTGCATCGTCGCCTTCGGTCCTTCGACGGCGTTTCCGCACGGACCGGACGGCGTGCAATCGCTCGCGGAGGGCGACACCGTGCTTGTTGACACCGGCTGCACCGTGCACGGATACCACGCGGACATGACGCGGACCTACGTGTTCGGCGATCCTTCGGCGCGCCAACGCGAAGTATGGAACATCGAACGCGAAGCCCAACAGGCGGCCTTCGCCGTGATCCAACCCGGGGTCCCCTGCTCCGCGGTGGACGACGCGGCCCGCGCTGTACTTACGCGGCACGGCCTTGGCCCCGACTACCGCACGCCCGGGCTGCCGCACCGCACCGGTCACGGCCTGGGGATGGACATCCACGAGCGCCCTTACATGGTCCGTGGCAACAATCTCCCGCTGGCGCCCGGAATGGTGGGCAGCATCGAGCCGATGATCTGCGTCTACGGCGAGCTAGGCGTTCGGCTGGAGGACCATTTCTATGTCACGGACTCCGGCGCCGTTTGGTTTACCCAGCCGAGCCCCGCAATCGACTCGCCCTTCGGGGCGTAGCCGTACGGGGTAGCTGGCGCCGTCGACTTTGGCGTAGATCTTGCACGCCATTGACGTCGGATATCTGACGACCAACCAGAGGGCTAAGTGTCGTTCCTGACCGCCGGATTGAGGAAACTGCTCAGCTACGTCCGCGTTCGTTCGGGGCGGGTTGCACGGTTTGCTTCACGGTTCAATCGGGTGTGGCGCTACGGGTGGGATATGGTGTTCTGGTCGCACATGCTGGGCCGCAAGCACGATCCAATCCCGATTGAGTTTCCTAATCGCGTGCTGCAAGAAAAGGGAGTGTCACGCCAACCGCCGGCCCTTCATGTCTCTGGGCCAAACGAAGCTGCTTCTCTATGGGACAACGGGTTCGCAGCGGTCAACGCTACACTGTTGCTAAACCTGAATGCGCCCGACGTGCTATCGAGCGTCCGTTACGCTCACCCAGCGCCCGCGTTCCAGGGCGTTTATCTATGGGATTCCGCTTTCATTGCGCAGGTCTGGCGGTTGTGGGAGCCGGAGGCGGCCAGGGACGCAATCCTAGCTGTGCTTGAACTGCGAGACGGGGCTCGAATGCAGCACGTTGTGGCCGACTTTGTTTCGTCGAAGTACACGCAGCCCCCATTGCTGGCATGGTCGTTGTTGCGCTGCTGTCCTCTAGGAGACGCGGAGGGCTTGGCGGTCTTGTCGCGGGCCTATCCTCACCTTCGCGACTACAACGAGTGGCTCAACGGGAATCGCAGGACGCAGCACGGCCTCTATGCGTGGGCGCACCCCTATGAGTCTGGAATCGATAATTCCCCCCGCTTCAGTTCCCGGGACGAGAGCGCTTTTGTAGACACTCGTTCAATGGAGTCGCCGGATTTCTCTGCGTACATGGTGCTTCAGAACGAGTCTCTTGCAGAGATTGCCCGGCGGGTCGACGATCTCCAAGCGGCCGCGAGGTTCAGCGAGCAGGCCGAAGAGATCCGCGACGCCATGAACGCGCTGCTCTGGAGCGACGAGGACGGCCTCTACTACGACCGCGATGTCGCCAGCGGCAAGTTGCTCAGGCACAAGACAATCGCCGCGCTGCTGCCGCTGTGGGCCGGCGTGCCCGACGATGAGCGTGCTGGACGGTTGATTGAGCACGCGGTCGACCCACGGAGTTTCGGGACGCCCATCCCGCTGCCCTCGGTGGCGCGTGACAGCCCAGACTTCGTTCTGGATATGTGGCGCGGCCCTGTCTGGATCAACACCGCGTTTGCCGTAATCCAAGGCCTGGAGCGCTACGGGCGCCTCGAGGAGGCCGGGGAACTTTCGGCTCGGCTCTGCGAAGGGGTATACCGGACCTTTGCCAACGAGCGGCGGGTTTTCGAGTTCTACGACCCCGAACGGTTCGATATTTGCAGGCTCCACCGCAAACAGGGAAACCGATGGAAGCAGTTTACGCTCGGCGGAAAGCCCGTATCTGAGTTCGTGGGGTGGTCGGGGCTGGTGAATACGTTGGTCATCGAGAACCTCATCGGCCTCCGGGAAGGCGCAACCGGGACGCTCGAACTCCGCCCGCTGATCCCGCAGAGGCTAGCCGGGATGGCTTTCTCGATTCGTCTGCCTGCCTATGGGCTGGCGATCACCGTAGAAAGGACCGCGGCCGGCGGCGTCTGCGGCGTGGTGCGATCGGCCACGGGGATACAACGCTTCGACGCGCCTTTCGGCGAAGCGATGGCGATTGGAGCGGCAGGGAACAACGCGAGGGATATTCGATGCGACTCTGCGACATCACTCTAAGCTACACCGAAACCAGCGGCGGCATCCGCACGTATATCGACGCCAAGCGGAAGTTCCTTCGGAGCGAGACCGAGCACGACCACGTTCTGATTATCCCAGGAGAAACAGACGAGTGCGCGTCCGACGGGCGGAACACCACCTACACGGTTGCCAGCCCGATCCTGCCGGGTTGCGAGCCCTACCGGTTCTTCTTACGACCGGACAAAATCCGCGACGCCCTTGCCGAGTCGCTGCCAGACGTAATCGAACTCGGGAGCTTCTACGTGGCGCCGTGGGCCGCGTTCCGACACCAACGCGACCGAGCCGAGATCGGAAGTCGACCGTTGGTTAGCGGCTACTTCCACACCGATATTGCGGAGGCGTACGTTGGCGGGCCGCTGCGCAACGCGTTTCACGGCTGGAGCCGCGCAGTGGAGTGGGTGGGAGACAAACTGGCCGACGCCGCTGAGCGTGGCGCAGAGGCGTACGTGGGATCGGCGTTCGAGCAGTGCGACATCCGCCTGGCCGCCTCGGAAGCGCAGGCCGGCCGGTTGCGGGAGTACGGGGTTGAGGAAGTCCGCGTGCTGCCGCTGGGGGTCGATCTCGACGTCTTCAGCCCGGAGAAGCGAAGCGAAGAACGGGCGGCGCTGTTGGGCGTTGACGACCACACGCTGGTGCTGATCTTCACCGGGCGCCTCGATGTAGAAAAACAAGTCCACTTACTCGTCGACGCATTAGAGATGCTGCCCGCCGGGTTCGACGCAGCGCTGGTGTTGATGGGAGAAGGGCCGCTGCGCGAGGAGCTGGAGGTGCGCTCCAAGCGGGACGCGCGCCTGATCGTACTCCCCTACGAAAGCGATCGCGGTCGCCTGGCACGCGTGCTGGCCTCGGCAGACATCTACGTAACCGCCGGACCGCACGAAACCTTCGGCCTCTCCGTGGTCGAGGCCCAAGCGTGTGGGCTGCCGGTGGTTGGGGTAGCGGGCGGGGCGCTCGTGGAGCGCGTCCCCGAGGGGCTCGGGCTGCTGGGCCCGGTTGGCGATGCGCGGGCGATGGCCGACAACATCCTGCGCGTCGCCGACCAGCGGCGGGCGATGGGCGCCCGCGCACGCAGGCACGTTGAAACGCGTTTCGGCTGGGACACGACGTGCCGAAAGCTCCTGCAGATCTACGAACAGGCCTTCCAAGATGCATAAAACAAACACGGGGCCGCGGCGAGCGCCGCGGCCCCGTGGTTTTCAACTCAATTCACCGCTCCCGTCTTGGGCTAACCCGCGACAGAAGCCGGCGTCCTCGCGTGCCGACCGGCGACCAGGCCACGACAGCCTTCGGCGCCGCACCGGCACTCGAACGAGCGGAAGAGGACGTCTTCCGTCTCGTCGTAGTCCATCGTCAGCAGGTCGCCGGGGGCGATGTCGCGGACCGCATGGAACAGCCTCGTGTTGACGTCGAGCCACGAATTGGGTTCGCAGCAGTGCAGCACCTTGCCCGCAAAGTACGGGTCGTCCAGGTGCAGCCCCGGCGCCATCTGCAACGAGTGCAGCGTCATCTTCCTGGAAAGCGTGCCGTTCATCCGGAACAGGACGTCCCCGCTGCGATACTCCCGCAGCACCAGAACCCCCTGACCACGCTCGCCATCCACATTCACTACGCGGAAGTCCTCGCCGCGTGGCTCGTTCGCCACTTGGGCTAGGTGGTTAGGGTAGATTCTCATTTCCGGTACAGCACCTCACAGGTTACGGACTGGGGGGAAAAATACGACTCAAGAACGCTCCGCACCGTTTCTTCCTCGTAGTCCTTACAGCTAAAGACGTCGAGGTACATGTCGCGGTGGGCGTCGTTGGTATGGAACATGATCGCGCTGGTCTCGATGAGCTGAACGCCCGAGACCCCGACGCCGATCCCTGTCCCGAACCGAGCAACAATCGGCGGTCCGAAGCGGACCATGTCGATGTCGTCGGCCATCTGAACCAGAAACTCATAGAGCCTCTCGATCGACAGCAGGCTGTCGTTGCAGCCCAGCGCCGTGGCGATCAGGTGCTTGCCGTAGTGCGGCTCGCCTTGATGCTCAATGAGGCGGTACTCACGCTCTGCAATCATCCGTTGGGGTACCTTAGGGGAAATGCGGAAAGGACCGACCGCGCAGCCAGGCGCGGCGGTCACAGCCATGGGGGTACGCGGGGGGCGGCCATCCCAAGGCCGCTGGGCGAAAGGGCTAATTGAAGCCGAGCTCTACCAACCTGGCGCTCTACGCTTTACGAACGCGGAACAAGACTTTGGTAGCTAAACGACCGAATTGGCCGCCCGAAAGCGGATTGCCTGACGCCACGCGCCGGCCAACCTCCGTTGCCCAAACACGCGTAACGCAGCGGCGCTGCCGCTACGCATTAATGAATCATATGGCTCGGTGCATTGCAATGGCAAAAGGGGCTGTCCGGAGAAACTTGCCCGGGGGCGCCAGCAGGTCCCCCAAACACCCTTAATACGGCTTGTCGCCGATTTTGTTCCCCGGGGGGTCGTAGTTGCACACCCAGATCGTCCGCCCGCCCACGGTCGCCTTGCCGCAGCCGATCTTCGCCGTCCCGCTCCACACCATCTGCGTGTAGTGGCCGAACACCAAGAAGTTCTGGTTGTCCATCTTCTGGCCGCCGTACTTGTCCTTCTCGCCGTACCACATCCCGGCGGCGTCGCGGGCGGTCTTGGCCATCGCCAAGTTCTCGCCGTACGGCGAGTTCTGGCGGTGCTCCAGCTTGCCCTCCTGGGCCAGCTTGTCCGCCCAACGCTGGGCGTACTGGGCCATGCCGTCCGACCAGGCGACCGGCGGCGCGCCGACTTCGCGGCGGGCCTGGTTGTGGATGTCCAGCATCACGGCGATCTCTGCCTTGGTCAGCTTCGAATTCGCCGCGGGGGCCGGGCCCGGCTGGGGAACCGGCGGCGCGGCGCCGGCACGCATCGCCAGCGTCTGCCAGCCGTTCGATGCAGCAGAGTCGTAGATCGCTTCGTCCTCCATCAGCCGCACCCACATCTCGCGTCCCTCGTCGTACATCGCCACCCATTGGTCGGTGCGTTCTTCCTCGTACAGCATCCCGATCGAGCGGCCGTTGCGGTCGTAGTGACGCCAGGTCCGGTCGTCGAGGCGGCGGAAGCGCTCGCCACCCTGGCAATCCCAGGTCGTGAAATCGACCAGCGGGCCGATCCGCCACGTAGCGGCCTGTTCCCCCGGGGTCCAGAAGTCCGACACGATCCGGTCGCCGGCCTTGGCGAACCAACGGCTCCCCTCGCTGCAGGTCTGGGGCGTCATCTGTTGCCCGTCGCCCAACGACCTTTGGACCAGCACCTCGCTCTGCTTGCCATCGTCGACACGATAAACGCTCACCTCCCGACCCGACCCGTTGTGCACGCTCAGCGTCACCTGCCCCTGCTGGGGTTGTGGCCGTGGCGGGGCCGGGGCGTCGCCCCCCTGCTGGCCATCCCCGTTCGGTACGCCGCCGTCCGCAGGCCCTCCCGCTAGGGCGCCTACCGGAAGAAACACCACCACCGCGTCGGGCCTGAGAACCGCTGCCAGGAACGGCGGCACCTGCGGCTGGTCGATCTGTTCTACCTCCAGCACGATCACCGGCACCACGCGGCTCTCGCTCCGGCCCGAGCTGAGGATCTGGATGCTTTCGCCGCTCGCCCGGCGGACATCGAACTGCCCCGGGGAGACCTCGACCTCTTCTCCTACCACCTTGCGGTCCATGACCGTCTTGGTCCGCACCTGCTCCTGCATCACCGTTACCCGCACCGTGCGGCCCGCAATCGTCTTCTCGACGATGGCGGGGACCTGCACCGAGTACTGCACCTCCTTCTGCTCCATCACCACGCGTGGCAGCGTCAGCCGGATCGATCCGCCGTCGCCTCGGCTCAACAAGGCGGGGAGCGGCGGGGTGTCCGGCAGCGCAACCTGAGCCTCAGACGAGGCGCAGATCAAGCAAGCCGTCGCGATCACGACGCGGCAAACGGGGCGAAGCATACGAGCAGCCTTCTTTCAAGAGTCGAGCGACAGGGCGTTAGCACCTGCACGATACCACCGTCGGTTGACCGAAGCCAAAGTTTTCCAAGCCGGTTCGGAGGCCCGCCGGGCGGTCCAAACGTTTTGTCCTTTTGTCCACCTGTCGGCGGCGCGGTTTTCGGACAAAACCCACCCCCCACCGGGCAATCTCCGGGGAAAACCACCCCCCTCTCCCGTCTAGGGCGCCGTGCCGTCGCGTCAGCGGGGTGACCGAGCGGACAAAAAGGACGCCGATCGGACACCCGCCGGACACAAATCACCCGAGGGCGACCAGACGCCTCCGCCAGCGGACACCACGGGGACAAAAGTGGCGCACCCTCTAGGGGGTTCTGGTCCGGTCCACCAACCCCGTAGTATCGCAGAGCCGATCGTGCGATGGGGCGCCATTTTTAGCCACCCACTCCCGGGGCAAACCGGCGCCGCGTGCGCGGGGTTAGTACTTCACGGTCGGCTGAAACCCTTGCGACACCCGCGTGCCGGTGGGCGCCGCGGCCATCTGGGGCGTCGTGACCGAGGCCCCTTGTAGTTGTGCGATCCGTGCGGCCAGCGCCGTCTGAGACCCATCGATCGCCAGGGCGCGTTGGTAGTTGGCCAGCGCCTGCTGGTAGTCCCCTTCTTGATCGCGGATGCGGCCCAGGGCCGCCAACGCCCGGCTGTTGTTGACGTCGATCGCGAGCGCGTCGACGAGCTGCGTCTTGGCTTGCTGGGGCTGCCCCGATTCTTCCAGCAGCCGCGCCAGCTCGATCCTTGGCTCCGGGTCGGTGGGGCTCGCGGCCGCCCAGTTGTTCAGCAGGCGGAACGCGGCGTCGCGGCGGTCGGTGTCCACCAGCAGCACGGCCAGCCCGCGGTAGCACTCCGGGTAGTTGGGGTTCCGCTCCAGGCACTGGTTGTAGACCACCTCGGCCTGGCGGAGGTCCTCTGGGCGGTTCTGCTGGATGCCGCTGCGGTGCAGCGACGCAGCCAGGTTGTAGTAGCCGTCCGGCTGGTCGGGGGTGTTGGCGATCGCCTGCTGGAACTTGCCGGCTGCCTGGTGGTAGGCGCCCTGCTGGTACAGACGGACCCCTTCGGCGTTGTTCGTCTGGCTGGCGACTGTGTTGCAACCGGCAGCGGCAGCGAGCGTCAGGGCGGCGCACAGGCCTAGCAGCGTGGGGCGGGGATTCGCGGGTTTCACTTCGCTACGCTCCTTGCCCGATGGGGCCGGCGGCAGGGTCGAAATCGGCAGAACCCTAGCAACCGGGGCAAAACGGGGCAAGACGGTTCGCGCCGGTCGTAGGGGCCCCTCGCGCCGCTAGATCGAGCGGATAGGGGTTTAGCCGACGGGCGCCGCCCCGTCGGAGTTTCCGGACGAACGCGTTCTTCGGGTTGCCGCGGCGGTGCGGAACCCGTGGGCTGATGGCCATCCGGAAGTTCCGGCAGGGCCGGCATCTCCCCCCAATTGCGCACTCTTTGTTGACCGTTTCTTGTTTCCTAACCGCCACATCGTGGCGTGGGCGCCACGGCGCGTGCATGTTCCTATGTCCCCAGATTGCCTATTCGGCCTCCCCGGCGCCCCGCCGGTGACGCCGGCAGCCCCCCCAGCCGCCCGCCCGGAGCCCCCCCCTCAATGGCTACCCGCACCCCCGCCAAGCGAACCACTCCCACGCGTTCTGCCGCTGCCGCGACCAAGAAGCCGGCCGCGAAGAGCGGCGCCGCCAAGAGCAGCCCCAAGAAGACCGCCGCCCGCAAGTCGCCCGCCAAGCCGGCGAAGAAGGTAGTGGGCGAGGAAGAAGTGACCGTCGACCGCCGCCGCGGCGAGCAGGCGGTCGAGGAAGCGGCCCCCCCCAAGCTGGAGCGTCGCAAGAAGGTCGTCCGTCGCCGGCAGATCGACCCGACCACCTGCGAACGTGACTACTCCGACGACGAGGTGCAGTTCATGAACGCCCTGGACGAGTACAAGCGGGCCAGCGGGCGGATGTTCCCCACCTGCAGCGAGGTGCTGGAGGTGGTCCGCGGCCTGGGCTACGTGAAGCTGAGCCCCGCAGAACTGGCCGCCGCTCGGGCGACCGGCGAGGTCGAGGTTGAGCCGCTGGGCGGACCCCAGGACGACGACCGCGAGCAAGACGACTCGCTGTAGGCCCCGATCGGGCGACCGCGCCGCGGGCCCCCTCTCGCCCCCAAGGGTAAGCAGGGACGCCTAGACGCGGCCCCACGCTATAGAAAAACCGCAAGCCCCAAGGACCGAAGCCGCTGGCTCGGTCGTTGGGGCTTGCTCGTTGGCGGTTCGCGGGCAGCGGTTACTGGTTGTGGGCCCGCAGCAGCAGGTCGCGCACTTCTTCGGGCGAGGCGTTGCGGAGTTCCTTGCCGCGGAGGGCGAGTTGCTCGATCGTCTTGATGACTGCTTCTTGCATCACGGCGTGGGTCTCGTGCGAGCCCCCCGCCAGCAGGAAGTTCTCCCCGCGGGTGAGACGCTTGTGGCCATCGGCCGCGTCGAAGGCGACGCCGAGCAGCCCGGTCGGGCCGGCGGAAGGGAGACGGTTGCGGGGCATGCTGCTTGGCGCCGGCGTTGTGGGGCCAGTGGTTTTAGGACCGGTGTGGTGGGGTGGTTCTTGACGCGTCGCCGCGTTCTAGCGCCTGCGCGACATCTGGCGGAGGATGTCGGCCGCCGCCTCGCGGCTGTCCTTGGCCTGCGACTTGGGCGGGAGCGGGGGGAGCTTGCCCGGCTGCTTCTTGCCCGCCTTCTTTTGGGCGTCCTGGTCGTCTGCGTCCTCGCCGCCGGCGAGGGTGCGTTCTAGGTCTTCTTCCTCGAGGGTCTCCGGCTCGCCGGCCGCGGCCTGGTCCAGACGCACCGACTTGAGGCCCGCGGCGCGGGTCTCGTCAAGCTGCATCGTCTGCGTCTCGTTCGACGCGAGGTCGGAGTGGCTCGGACCGATCAGCCACTTGCTGATATCGTCCTCAAACACCCCCTCGCTGCCACGCTCGGTCGACTTGGCCTGAGAGGCCGCCCGGCCGACGGCGTCGGCGACGTTGGCCACCTTGGGCTGCTTGCCCGACTTGATCTCTGCGGCCTCGAAACGGAACTTCAGCGGGCCGACCTGGATCTCGTCGCCGTGGTTCAGGCTGGTCTCGCCACCGATCTTCTTCTCGTTGACGATGGTGCCGTTGCGACTTCCGAGGTCGCGGATGGTGGCCCGCCCGTCGGCCAACGCGATCAAGCAATGTTTGCGGCTGATCGCCTCGCTGCCGGCGCGCAGGGTGCACTCCTTCGAACGCCCGATCAGGAACTGGTCCTTCTTGAGCGGGATTTCTGCGCCTTCTTTGGCGCCCCCTAGTACCTTCAACTTCATGTCGGACCTCTTGTCTGCTCCGCCCAGTGACCGATGAAACGTAAGAGAGCACGCAAAGCGGCAGCAGCGTCGATCGTTCCGTACTTGCTAAATGGATGAGTGCAAACCGCAGACCAGGCCGCGGCTCCTGTATTGTATACGGAAACCGGGGCGGGAAGTTTTCCCTGTTTCGGATTCTAACGCAGGATTCCCAACCGCCTATCCCAGTTGTGGAAGGCCGTAGGTTATTGCCCGACCGGCGACCGCGGATGCCGCGACGCCCGCAGGGGCCGGCCGGGGGCTATTAGTCCGATCGGCGCGCCGGCAGCGCCGACGTTAGCGACGCTGGGTCCAATCGCGATCGGCAAACCGCTGGTCGGCGATCCGAGCGGCTGCTTCTTGCTCGGCGGGGCCGAGCGTCGCTGGTTCGAGCCCCCCCAGAAGGGCCGTCAGGCGATCAATCAGGGGGTCGCGCAGGCGGTCTGCGTCGACCGCCCGGCCAGAGAGATCGGCCAGCCCGGCCAGTTCTGGGGCCGCGACAGACCGCCCCAACAAGATGCTGCCGTGCTGCAGCACCGCCCCCCGGCGTCGGCGTTGGGCGGCCCCGCACAGCTTTGCGCCGCAGTCGGAGGCGACCACGTCGCCGGAGGAACGACGCAGAAAGCACAAGAAGGGCTCGCCCGGGGGGGGCGGCTCGGAGTCGCCAAACACCCGGCACGCGAGCCCGGACTGCTCGCCGATCACCGCCACGAGCGCCCGGTGGACCGCACAATAAAGGTCGAGGGGCCGACGCGCCAGCGGCCGATCGGCCGGCAGGGCGACGCTGTACGTGAGCTCTTGGTCGTGCACGATCGCCCCGCCGCCGCTGCGGCGGCGGACCACGGGGCACTGGGCGCTGGGGGCGTGGGCCCGCCGCTGGGCGTAGGCCTGGAAGTACCCCAAGGAAAGCGTAGGCGCCTCCCACTGGTAGAACCGCAGCGTCGCTACCCCCTCCAGGTCGGCCCGCTCCAGCAGCGCCTCATCCACCGACATGTTCCACACACCCCCGGCGGGGGGATCGAGGATCAGGCGGGTGGGGGACATAGACGTTCTCGCAAAAGCGCCTTGAGAAAGAATGACCAACGACCAAGCCTGAATGACCAATACGTGCAGGCGACCGCCTGCGCGTCTTTGGTCATTGGTCACTTAGGCTTGGTCATTGGTCATTTCTACCCGCAATAGCACATCCGCGGCTGCCGGGCGGCTTGCACCTCGTCGGGGCGGCTGATGGGCGTGGTGTGGGGGGCTTCGTGCAGCAGGTCGGGGTCTTCGCCTGTGATCTTGAACAGCGTCTCGGCAAACGCGTCGAGCGTGGCTTTGCTCTCGGTCTCGGTCGGCTCAACCATGATCGCTTCCTTCACGGTGAGCGGGAAGTAGACCGTGGGGGCGTGGTAGCCGTAGTCCAGCAGGCGCTTGGCGAGGTCCATCGCGCTGACGCCGCGCTCGCTCTTGAGCTTGGCGCCGGAGGCGACGAACTCGTGCATGCAGCGGTCTCCCTGCGGCACGGGGAGGAAGTGCTTCACCCGGCTGAGCAGGTAGTTGGCGTTGAGCACCGCGTTGTCGCTCACGGCCCGCAGGCCGTCCGGCCCGTGCGAGCGGATGTAGGCGTACGCCCGCACCATCACGCCGACGTTGCCCAGGAACGACCGCAGCCGGCCGATGGTCTTGGGGCGGTCGAAATCCAGGAAGTACTCGGCGCCCCCGTTCTCGCCGCTCGCCTCTCGTCCCTCACCCCTCTTCGCGACCACCGGCGCCGGCAGGTAGGGCGCCAGCTTGTCGGTCACACAGATCGGACCGGCGCCGGGCCCCCCGCCGCCGTGGGGGCCGCTGAAGGTCTTGTGCGGGTTGTAGTGCTGCATGTCGACGCCGAAGTCGCCGGGCCGGGCGATGCCCAGGATGGCGTTCATGTTGGCGCCGTCGAGGTAGATCAGCCCCCCGCGGGCGTGGACCGCCTCGGCGATGGGGCCCATGTTCGGCTCGAAGATCCCGACCGTGTTCGGGTTGGTGATCATGAACACCGCGATGTCGTCGTCCAGCTTGGCGTGGAAGTCGTCCATGTCGACCGCGCCGGACGTCTTGGTCTTCACGGTCACCACGCCGAAGCCCGCCATCACGGCGCTGGCCGGGTTGGTGCCGTGGGCGCTGTCGGGCACCAGCACCTTGCGGCGGTGCGATTGGCCCTGGTCCTTAAAGTAGGCGGCCGCCACCAGCAACGCGGCCAGCTCGCCCTGGGCGCCGGCCGCGGGTTGCAGGCTGCACGCGGGGAGCCCGGAGATCTCGCAGAGGTACTGCTGCGCCTCGTACAGCAGCCGCAGGATGCCCTGGATGGACTCCTGGGGCTGCAGCGGGTGGAGGGCGCCGAAGTAGGCCGCGGCCCGCTCGTTCCGCTTGGGGTTGTGCTTCATCGTGCACGAGCCCAGCGGGTAGAAGTGGGTGTCGACGCTCATGTTCTGCGTCGACAGGTTGGTGAAGTGCCTCACCACGTGGGGCTCGGCCAGCTCGGGCAGCTCCGGGGGCGCCGCGGCCAGCACGCCGGCGGGGAGCAGCTCGGCCACGGGCGTCTCCGGAACATCGCACGCCGGCAGCCGCGTGGCGCGCCGGCCGGCGTGGGAGAGTTCGAACAGGAGCTGGGTGTCTTGGGTGTTACGCATTTTCTAACCACGAAGGGTTTAACCACGAAGGGCACGAAGGAACACTACGGGAGCACCGTCGGTAGCGAAGGCGCTCGACCGCCATGGACGCCGGAAACTCTTAGGACGGAACCTTAGAAGCGGGGAGTTTGACTGACTCTATTGCACTGGTCCAAGCACAGACCGAACCACCTTCTTCGTGATCCTTCGTGCTCTTCGTGGTGAAACTCACTGTTCGACGCCTGCGGCGCGCTCGGCTTAGCCGAACGACTCCGCCATCTCGCCGAGCTCGGCGGCTTCGGTGTCTTTCGCCAGGGCCTCGACGAACGCGACGAAGCGGTCGAGCTCTTCTTTGGTCCGCTTCTCGGTCACCGCGATCAGCAGGCAGTCGTCGAGGTCCGGGTACCAGCGGCCCAGCGGCACACCGGCCAGGAAGCCGGCGTCGAGCGCCGCGGCGATGAACGCGTCGACGTCGCACTCGCGGTCGCGGAGCACGAACTCTTTAAACACGGGCACCTTGAAGGCGGGCTTGAATCGCTCGGTCGTGGCCAGCCGATCGGCCAGGTAGCGGGTCTTCTGCAGGCAGAGCCCGGCGGTTTCTTGCAGGCCCTGGGGGCCGAGCTGGGCCAGGTAGACCGCGGCCCGCAGCGCGAACAGCGCCTGGTTGCTGCAGACGTTGCTGGTGGCCTTGTCGCGGCGGATGTGCTGCTCGCGGGTTTGCAGCGTGAGCACGAAGCACGGCTTGCCGCGGCGGTCGGTGGTCTGGCCGACGATGCGGCCCGGCATGCGCCGCACCAGCGCCTCTTTGCAGGCCAGGATGCCGAGGTACGGGCCCCCCATCGCCAGCGGCGAACCGAGCGAGTGCCCCTCGGCGACCACGATGTCGGCGCCGTCGCCGGCGTTGTAGTCGCCGGGCCGCTTCAGCAGCCCGAGGCTGATCGGGTCGAACACGCTGATCAGCAGCGCGCCGGCCTCGTGCGCCGCGGCGGTGGCGGCGTCTGCGTCTTCCAGGCAGCCGAAGAAGTTGGGCTGTTGCAGCAGCACGCACGCCGTCTGGTCGTTGAGCGCCGCGCGCAGCTCGTCAATACTGAGCACGCCGGCGGGCGTGGGGAGCGTGACGACCTCAACATCAAGGTTCGCCAGGTAGGTCTCGATCGTCTCGCGGTACTCCGGGTGCAGGCTCGCGGGGGCCAGCACGCGGTTGCGGCCCGGCTTGCTCGCCAGGGCCATCATCACGCCCTCGGCCGCGGCGCTGGCGCCGTCGTACAGGCTGGAGTTGCTGATATCCATGCCGGTGAGCCGGCAGACCAGCGACTGGTATTCGAACATCGCCTGCAGGTTCCCCTGGGCGACCTCGGCCTGGTAGGGCGTGTAGCTGGTGTAGAACTCGCCTCGACCGCCGATGGCGTCGACCACGGCCGGGATGAAGTGGTCGTACGCCCCCCCGCCGAGGAAACAGACCTTGTCGGACGCGTCGTGGTTCTGGCCCGCGAGCATCTGCATGTGCTGGTCGAGCTCCATCTCGCCCATCGCCGGCGGGAGGTCGAGCGCGCGACGCAGGCGGAAGTCGGCCGGCACCATCGCCAGCAGGTCCTCGATGGAGCCGACGCCGATAGCGTCGAGCATCTCGCGGGTTTCGTCGGGCGTGTTGTAGAGGTAGGGCATGGGGCGGGAGCAGCGCGAGGGGCGGGAGCGGGGGGGTGGGGCGGGCTACTGAGCTTCTTCGGCGCACATCTTCTGGTACGCCTCGTAGTCCATCAGCGCCTTCAGCCCCGCGGGGTCGGTGATCTCGATCTTGCAGATCCAGCCCTCGCCGTAGGGGTCGTCGCTGAACAGCTCTAGGTGGTCGGCCAGCTTGTCGTTCACCTGCACCACCTCGCCCGCCACGGGGGCGTAGATGTCGCTAACCGCTTTGACCGACTCGATTTCACAGAAGGACTCTTGCGGCGTGACCGGCCGGCCCGTTCTGGGGAGCTCGATGAACACCAGGTCGGTCAGCGCCTCAACGGCAAACGCGGAGATGCCGACGGTGGCCACCTGCTTCACCCCCGCCTCTTCGACGTGCACCCACTCGTGGCTCTTGGCGTACAGCAACTGCTCGGGGTTCATGGGAGATATCCTGTCTTTGTGGTTTGGGCCGGCGAAGTTTGGAAGGGTGAGGTGGGGATGAATGCAGATGGGGGGATGGCGTTTTGGCGGGCCGAGGCCGATGCGTCTAGGAGCCCGATTGTATGCATCTTCATGGAAGCGGGGTTACCGACGCCGATTCCGCCGGCCATCCCCTTACCCATTGTTCGATTTCTCGCGATCGACCTCCAAGCCCTCGTTGGGGCATCCCCCAATCGCCGTTCATCCCCGCCTCTCCCTTCTCACTTGCTGCTTGACGGCCGCCGGTAGAAGGGCAGCTCGACCACCGTGGCGTGCAGGCGTTGGCCGCGGAGGTCGACCTCCAGGCCGGTCCCCACGGCGTGCATCGTGGGGCCAACATACGCCATCGCGATCGGCCGATCGAGCGTCGGCGAGTAGCCCCCGCTGGTGACCACGCCCACCTGGGCGTCGCCGGCCATCACGGGGTAGCCCTGGCGGGGGGAGCGTTTGCCGTCCAGCACTAGGCCGACGCGGGTCGGGTGCGCTTCTTCGCCGCTTTGCGCGATCGCTTCGCTGCCGATGAACTCGCGTCCCTTAAGGTTCACGGCGAAGCCGAGCCCCGCCTGCGACGGCGTGATCTCCTCGGAGAGCTCGTGACCGAACAGCGGCATGGCGGCCTCGAGGCGGAGCGTGTCACGCGCCGCCAGGCCTACGGCCGAGCCGCCGGCCGCGACCACCGCGGCGTGCAGCTTCTCCCACAACGCCGGGGCTTCCGGCGAAGCACAGATCAGCTCGACGCCGTCCTCGCCCGTGTAGCCGGTGCGGCTCGCGTAGCAATCGACCCCGTCTACCTTGGCGGCCATGCCGGTGTAGTTCTTCAGGCCGTCGATGGGGCGGTCCGCCATGGCTTGCACAATGCCGATCGCCTTGGGCCCCTGCACGGCGATCATCGCCGTCTGCGTGGTCAGGTCCTCGATCCGCGCGGCGAACTCTACCTGGCGGTCGGTGATCCAGTCGATCAGCTTCGCGCGGTTGCCGGCGTTCACCACCAGGTGCATCGGGCCTTGAAACAGGGGCGACCCACCCCCCGGCGCCCCCTCTTCAGAAGCCCGGTAGGCCAGCACGTCGTCCAGCACGCCCCCCTCGGCGTTGCACATCAGGCTGTAGCGGATCTGGCCCGGCCGCATGTCGCTCACCCGGCGGGTGAGCAGGCACTCCAGCAGGTCCTGGGCGCCCTCGCCGTGGATGTCGATCCGCCCCATGTGCGAGATATCGAACAGACCCGCCGCGCGGCGTGTGGCGTGGTGCTCGGCGACGATCGAGCCGTACTGCACCGGCATGCTCCAGCCGGCAAAGTCGACCATCCGCCCGTTGTTTGCGGAATGCCAGTCGTGAAGCGGCGTGCGTGCGAGCGTGCTCATGGGGGCATTCTAGGAGGCGGGGCGCGGGGCGTCATGGGGGCGGGGGCGACGCGGCAACGAAATAACGAGAATAGCAGCCGACCTACGGTCGGCGCGTTCTGAGCCCGACTTCTCGCGAGACGCGCCGGCCCTAGGTCGGCTGCTGCTGGGCTTCTGGGAGCCTGCCTAGCCCTTTTTGCGCCGGTGTTTGCCCGTCTTGTCGCTGCGGCCTTTGGGGGGACGGCCGGAGGTCTTCTTCGGTTTGGGCGCCCGTTTGCCCTCGCCGCGGCCCAGCAGGCGGAAGTCGAGCTTGCGGCCGTCGACGTCGACGCTCGCCACGGCCACCCGCACGGGGTCGCCCAGGCGGAAGCTGTTGCCGCCGCGGAAGCCGGTAATTGAGTGGCTGGCGCGGTCGAACTTGTAGTAGTCGTCCGTCAGGGCCGAAATGTGCACCATCCCCTCGGCCGGCAGCTTGTCTCCCTGGATGAACATGCCGAAGCTCTCGACGCCGGTGATGACGCCGTTCATCTCCAGGCCGATCTTGTCTTTCAGGTAGTTCAGCAGCTTCACCTTGGTTAGCTCGCGCTCGGCGCTGGCGGCCCGGTGCTCGCGGTCGCTGCAGTGGTCTCCCTCGGCGAACAGCGCCGCCTCGTCCTGCACCGGCTTCTTGCCGATCGCGAGCGCCTCGAGCAGCCGGTGGACCGTCAAGTCGGGGTAGCGGCGGATCGGCGAGGTGAAGTGGCAGTAGCAGTCGCTCGCCAGGGCGTAGTGCCCCTCTTCTTCGGGGCTGTAGATGGCCCGCTGCATCGACCGCAGCGCCGCGAAATTGAGCGCGGGCTCGCGCGGGTCGCCGTGCGCTTCGCCCAGCAGCTTCTGCAGTTCGAAGCGGTTCTCCAGGCTCTCGACCTGGAAGCCCAGGTCGCGGACAAACGCGGTCAGGGCCGCCATCTTCTTCGGGTCGGGGGCGCCGTGCACGCGGCGTAGGAACAGCAGCCCCGCGTCGCGTAGGTTCCGCGCCACCGCCTCGTTGGCGGCCAGCATGAACTCCTCGATGATCTGGTGGCTCTCGGTCTGCGTCTCGAGGTGCGCGCCGGAGACCCGCCCGTCCTTGTCGAGGTCGACCTTGATCTCCGGCATGTTCAGCTCGAGGGCGCCCCGCTCCAGCCGGCGGCGGCGGAGCATCATCGCCAGCTCGAACATGTCGGCGACGAGCGCATCGACCTCGGGGGTGAGCGTCGCCTTTACTCCCTCCCCGGCAGGGGGAGGGTTGGGGAGGGGGTTGGTGGCTCGCTTAGCGTTTGCCTTGGTTGGGGTTTTCCCCGGGGCTGCCCCCTCCCCCTGCCGAGGAGGGGAGCTTTTGCTCGCCTTGACCAAACCTGTCTCAGCCAGGTACGCGTCGATCTCTTCGTAGGTGAACCTGCGCCGGCTCTTGATCGCGCTCTTGAACACGTCGGCGCCCACCGGCACGCCTTCGGGCGTGAACTCGATCCGGCAGGTCATCGCGTAGCGCACCTTGTCTGGCTGCAGGCTCGCCAAGTTGTTCGAGATGATCTCCGGCAGCATCGGGATCACCTCGTCGGGCAGGTAGACGCTGGTGGCGCGGTCGTACGCCTCGCTGTCCAGCGCCGTCTTGGGCTGCACGAAGTGCGACACGTCCGCGATGTGCACCCCCAACTCCCAGTGGCCCCCTTCGATCCGGCGGAGCGAGATCGCGTCGTCAAAGTCACGAGCGTCTACCGGGTCGATGGTGGCCACCACCTCGCCGGTCAGGTCGGTGCGGGTCTTGGGGATCGACTCGTCGAAGCGCTCGGCCTGGCCGCGGGCGTCTTCCAGCACCTCGGGTGGGAACTCCCCGGGGAGCGCAAACTCGATCTTGATGGCCATGGTGTCGACCCCCGGCGCGCCGCTGGCCCCGAGCCGCTGGGTGATGACCCCCTCCCCTTCGCGCATGTGCGACGGGAAGCGGACCATCTCGATGGCGACTTTGTCTTCGGGGTTGGCGCCCTTGGCGCCGGGGTCGCCGACGTAGATGGGCGCGGTGAACACGCCGCCGTCGACCATCACCAGCCCCTGCCCCCCCTCTTCGAGATAGGTGCCGACGAAGGTGTTGGTCTGCCGCTCGACGACGTCGATGACCTTCCCTTCCGGCTTCCCCTTGTAGCCGGTCCGCTTGTCCATGCGGATGCGGACAATGTCGCCGCTGGCGGCGTCGCCGGCGTTCTTCTTGTTCACGTACACGTCGGAGTCGCGTCCGGTGGCGGCGGGGGTCCCCTCGGGGCGTACAAAGCCGTCCCCCGAGCCGATCCGCCGGAAGGTGCCGACCACGCTCTTGGCGCCCGAGGCCGCCCGGGTGCCGGGCTGCTTGTCGGTTGCCGACGGCGCGCCGTCTACCTTGGGCACGCCCGGCTTGAGCGCGGCGGCGATCCCCTCGCGGGCCGCGTGGCCTGGCTGCATCGGCAGCACCATGTGGTTTGGGCCGTACTCCAGATCGCCCGCCTTGATCATCTTCTTGATGGTCTTGCGCGCCAGCTCGAGCGCGTCGCCCGCCAGGCCGAGCCGCTCACCGATCACCTTCGGCTTGACCGGCTTGTAGGCGGCGCTTCCCGTGTAGGCGAGCACGGCGTTGCGGATGTCTTGGTCCATAGCGGCAGGTCAGGCAGTGCCAGACGGTGGTAGGTCAGGCTGGGCCTGAAGTGGAGCGGAGCCAACTGCGAGCCCGCGAACACGAGCACACCGCACAAGCGGGGCAATCGCGCGAACACGAATCGGTGAGATAATGGGCGGGTGCACCTTGGTGGGATGCTGATGGGTTCACTTGTTTGCGCCGCGTGCTTGGTTTGGTCGGCTTGCGTTGCGAGAATCGTTCTCGAACCGTCCGTAAACGCTAGTCGGGAGGAACGATTCGCCGAGCAAGCTGGCCGTAGCATTCAATCGCAGCAATCGTCCCGTCTCTTGTTACTCTGGCGAGGAATGGCGGCTGCTTCGCAGAGGCTAGCGCCGTCATGTCGGGAAGTGCCTTGCAGAATGCATCTGCAATTTCTTGGCCGTTCAGGTTCTTCCCTCGGAGCACGAAGACGTGGGTGTTTGCTCTGAAGAGCGCCTCTACCTCGATCGGCCGTGTGAGAATGTGTTCATCCTGCGTCAGCACGACCCAGCCCTTCTCTCCAACTTTCGAAAGCCATTCTTCGTCTGGGGTGCCTTGGCCAAAGTGATGATCATGGATTCTGACCCGGGCGCCCAGTCGCATGAGCGCGTGATGCAGCACCTTTGCGCCGATGCTCTGGTCGATAAAGAAGATCGGCTGCCGTTTAGGCCGCCCTTTGGGCGGCTGCTTCATAGCAAAGCGCTTCCTCGATAGCGGACCGATCGCAACCGAAGTCGTCCGCAATCTCTTCCTGAGTGTCTCCCCCGATCCAGCGGCCGTAGATGATCTCTGTAGGAACCCCGATTGCGCATAGGATGGGGCGCCCAAAAGACCGTCGGTAGTCGATCACGATTGGTCGATCGGCGGGCGATCGGCCTTCGCGCCGCGTGAACGGAGCAACGCAGGCGGCCAGCGAGTCTTGCCATTCAATCCGTTGAAACCGGACAGGAAATACGTCTTTCAAGACGCTTTCGCAAACGGCCGGCTCGACAAAGGGGGCCAGCCTCTCAATGAACAGAGGCGTTCCCCGCAACTGAAACTCTTCTTGAATCAGGGGACGCTCCCAGCCGGTTTCCATCCCTACCGCTTGAAGCGCTTCGCGGACACGAAACAGTGGGATGTCCGGCCTGCTGACTCCGGCAAGCAAAAAGGCCTCGACGAGATTGAAGAAGCTAAAAATGCGACCCTTTGCCGCGGGCAAATGGATGATTGGCGTCCCATGGAGCCCCCCAGCCACTTCGCCGCCTAGCCAAGAACGGACCTTCGACCGCGGGACCCTCAAATGGCGGCTCAACTCGGAAAGAGTGTATGCGGGTAAATCGCGTGGATCCTCGATCCGCATTGCTGCTTCGACATCATACTGAAGTTTCGGCATAGCAAAACCTTACGTTGATCGACGCCGCCCAAATTATCGTAGTTCGCTGGCCGGCCATGGTCAACGTCACCCCTCCCGCTCGCCCTTCCACAGCTTGCGGTCGATGTTTGGGAAATACTGCGTCCAATGGCTCTCGCCGTTGAGGCAGTCGTTGATGAGTTGGCTGCTGCTGGCCAGCTTGGCGTCGAGGTTATCGAGCTGGTGCAGCGCGATCGCTTCGAGCGTCATCGGCAGCTTCGAGCTGCCGTAGGCGTACTCGCCGTGGTGGCTGATGATCATGTGCTTGAGCTCCATGCCCAGCGCCTTGGGGAAGGGCTCGCCGGACAAGCGCTCCGCTTCGCGGATCTTGTCGTCCAGCATGGTAATGCCGATCACCATGTGGCCCAGCATCTGGCCCTCGTCCGTGTAGGAGATGTCCCGGTCGTAGGCCAGCTCTTCGGTCTTGGCGGCGTCGTGCAGGAACGCGCCCACCAGCAGCTTGTCGCCGTCGAGCTGGGGGTAGCGCGGCGCGATCAGCAGCACCAGCTCGCACAGGCTCAGCACGTGGTCCAACAGCCCGCCGGTGTAGGCGTGGTGGTTCTTCATGCCGGCCGGGGCGCGGGTGAACTTGCCCATGAACTGGTCGTCCATCAGGTAGCACTCGCACAGGTTCTTCAGCTCCGGCGTGTTGATGCCGCGGAGCACCTCCGCCAGGCGGGCGGCCATCTTCTCGACCTCGGCGTCCTGCAGCACCAAGAAGTCGGCCTCGATCACCTCGTCGGGGCGGGCCTTGCGGATGCTCTTGATGATCATCTGCATGTTGCCCTGGAAGAGCTGGGTGGTCCCCTCCGCCACCACGTAGTCGCCGTTGTCGAAGCCCTTGAAGTCCGACTCGTTGGCGTTCCACATCCGCGTGCCGATGGCGCCGCTGCGGTCCGACAGCTCGAGCTGCAGGTAGAGGTTGCCGTTGCGGTTGGGGCGCAACTGCTTCTCACTCGCCATGAACGTCTGGCGGACCTGCTCGTTGTGGGCGAACTGCGTAACGTACCGACGCTCTGACATGGGGCTTCGCCCCAGGGGCTGGGGACTGGGGGTTGGGGGCTGGGGACGGGTGATTTCGGCCCTGGGCAGCCTGCTATGGTAGCAGATCGAGACGCGATTCCGCAGGCGCGGCGGTTCGCGTAGACTGCGGGGCTGAGATTTGTCCCCTGGCGGTCGATCCGCAGGTCACTCCGGCGCCTAGCGCCGCTGGTTCGCCTGCGCGTCCCCAGCCCCTAGCCCCTCCGCCGCAGGCGGACCACCCCCAACCCCGCGGGCGCAGCCCGCTACCTATGGCGAAGACGGCGATTTCTCCGACTCGTGCGGAAAACTACCCGGAGTGGTACCAGCAGGTCATCAAGGGCGCCGACCTGGCGGAAAACTCGGATGTGCGGGGCTGCATGGTCATTAAGCCGTGGGGGTACGCCATCTGGGAGAACATCCAGCGTCGGCTCGACACGATGTTCAAGGCCACCGGGCACGAGAACGCCTATTTCCCGCTGTTTATCCCGATGAGCTTCCTCGAGAAGGAGGCCGAGCACGTCGAGGGGTTCGCCAAGGAGTGCGCGGTGGTCACCCACCACCGCCTCGAACCCGACGGCAAAGGGGGCCTGCAGCCGGCGCCCAGCGCCAAGCTAGACGAGCCGCTGATCGTCCGGCCGACCAGCGAAACGATCATCGGCGCCACGTTCGCCCGCTGGGTGCAGAGCTACCGCGACCTGCCCATTCTCATCAACCAATGGGCCAACGTGGTGCGGTGGGAGCTGCGGACGCGGATGTTCCTCCGCACCACCGAGTTCCTCTGGCAGGAGGGGCACACCGTCCACGCCACCGAGGAGGAAGCCCGTGCCGAGACCCGCCAGATGCTCGATGTGTACGCGCAGTTCGCCGAGCAGCACATGGCGATGCCGGTGATCAAGGGAGAAAAGACGGCCGGCGAGCGGTTCCCCGGCGCGGTGGCCACCTACTCCATCGAGGCCATGATGCAGGACCGCAAGGCCCTGCAAGCAGGCACCAGCCACTTCCTGGGCCAGAACTTCGCCAAGGCGCAGGACATCAAGTTCCAGAACCAAGCGGGTGAAGTGCAGCTTGCCTGGACCACAAGCTGGGGCGTCTCTACCCGGCTGGTGGGGGGGCTAATCATGACCCACGCAGACGACGACGGCCTGGTGCTCCCCCCCAAGCTGGCCCCGGCGCACGTGGTGGTGCTGCCGATGTACAAGAGTGACGAAGAACGTGCCGAGGTGCTGAAGTACGTCGGCGAGCTCAAGTCGGGCCTGGAAGCCCAGCAATACGACGGCGAGCCGGTGCGCGTGCGCATCGACGACCGCGACCTCCGCGGCGGCGACAAGAAGTGGCAATGGGTCAGGCGGGGCGTGCCGCTGCGGGTCGAGATCGGCCCGCGCGACCTGGCCGACGGGGCGTTCCCGGTGAGCCGGCGCGACAGCAGCGAGCGGGGCCCAAAGATGTCTGCGGCCCAGTTCATCGAGGCGGCGCCGGGGCTGCTGGCCGAGATCCAGCAGTCGCTCTTCGACCGCGCAAACGCCGAGCGGCAGGCCGCTACCCAAACGATCGACAGCCTGAAGGACTTCGACGCGTTCTTCGCCGAGGGGGCGCCGGGGGGCCTGGCCTACTGCCACTTCACCGACGGCCCCGAGATGGAGGCCCACTGCAAAGCGCTGAAGGTGACCCCCCGCTGCGTGCCGATCGACGGCGAGGCGGAAGCGGGCAAGTGCATCTTTAGCGGGGCGCCCAGCGAGAAGCGGGCCCTCTTCGCTCGGGCTTACTAGGTACAATACAAATGGGGCGTGTGGCGTCTCCACCCTGGAGAGGCCCCGGCGCCCCACAAAGAATGCTAGCCGGCCAAGACCAGCCGGTGCTAGGATTGAGACAGACCGTACCCCCGCTCTGGACCATGCGACAGATATTCCTCTATCCCGATCACGAAGACGGCGGCTGGACGGTGGAAGTCCCGAGCCTCCCTGGCTGCATAAGCTGCGGAGCCACCCGGGAGGAAGCGATCACCAACGCTCGCGACGCGATTGAGACGTGGATCGATGGCGCTCAACGGACAGGCGTTGAGGCGCCCAAAGACACACTCGAAGCAGAGTTGCGCGTTATCTAGCTTGGGCGGTCGTGGGATGAGCGCGAAGCTTCCAGTGGTTTCCTCGCGGGAATTAATCCGGGTGCTGAGCAAGTGCGGGTTCAGCGAACTAGCCGACCGCGGCAAAGGGAGCCATCATTTTTTGACACGCGAGGATCCGCCTACTTCGATCACCATCCCCCGGCGCTCTGAGCTTCCGCGAGGGACGCTCAGAGCGATCCTTCGAAGCGCGGACCTATCCGCCGACGAACTCCGTAGAATGCTATAGACTTGGCCCATGCGTCTCCCCCTCACCTTCCTCATAGCAATCCTGCTCGGCGCCTCGGTCGGCGGGGCTTGGGGCTACCTGCGTATCGGCCCCTCCGCGAGCGTGGAGCAGATGATCGACACCGCCCAAGCCCCCGTGCCGGGCGAGGCGCCGGCGGCCGCCGTGCCCGCCCCCCGGGCGTACGTCGACCTGCAGCACTACGAGTTCGGCGTGATGCAGAACGGCACCACGCAGTCGCGCGAGTTCCACTTTGAGAACCGCGGCAATGCCCCGCTGGAGCTGATCGCCGGCCAGCCGACCTGCAAGTGCACCATCGGCGAGGTCCCCAGCGAGCCGATCCCGCCGGGAGGGTCGGCGGACGTGCTTGTCTCTTGGACCCCGCGGGCGTTGGGAGACTTCCGCCAAACGGCGCCGATCATCACCAACGACCTGCGGGCGCCGCGTATCGAGCTCACGATCCACGGTGAAGTGATCGAGACCGCCGGCCTCGAACCCCAGCAGTTCGACTTCGGCCGGATCCGCGCGGGCGAGCCGGCGACCGCTTCGGCGTTGATCACTTCGAACGATCGGGACGCGTTCGAGCTGTCGGTCGAGACCCCCACCGACGCCGACGGCAAGCCGTTGCTGACCGCCGAGACCACGCCGCTGACGGCGGACGAGCTGCCCGAGGGCGCCAAGTCGGGCTACCGGATCACGCTGGGCGCCGACGGCCAGCTTCCGCTGGGCTATTTTAGCGAGACCGTGACGCTTAAGACCGACCTAGAAGACCTGCCCGAGGTGAGCCCCTACGCCCTGGCCCATGTCGAGGGGGACTTCTCGATCCGCGGCCCCCTGTTCAATCAAGAGGCGAGCCTGCTGAGCCTGGGGGTCGTCTCCGGCAGCGTGGGGACGGCGACCAAGATGCTGATCGTGCTGCGGGGCGAGCACGCAGACGCGTTGACGCTGGAGGTGGCCGAGGTCGACCCCGCCGAGATCGAGGTTTCTTTGGGTGAGATCGAGCACCCGAAGCCGGGCCTGGCCCACGTTCGCATGGAAGTCCGCGTCCCCCCCGGGTCGCCGCCGGTCATCCGGTTCGGCAACGACCAAACGGAGTACGGCGAGGTCCGCCTGAAGACAAATCACCCCGATTCGCCGGTTGTCAACTTCCGCGTTCGCGTGGCCGTTCAATAGACGCGCTGCGGCGAGCCGTGCCCCCCGGCGAGTGGCCTTTGAGGGGCCGGGCAGAATCTGAGAAGATACGCCCTGCCTCGCTAAACCCCCAAACGGTGCGCCCGTGCGAAACGATCGACGTAAACGAAGCATGCCAGCCCCTCGAACCGGCCGGGTATGGCTGGGCGCCTGCGTGGCGCTCGCCGGGCTGGCGGCGGTGATCTGGATTGAGTCTACCCGCCCGGCACGCGCGGCGGGCCCCGCCGGCCAGAGCACGGTCGAGCTGAAGGGAGAGGCCCAGGTCGACCCCAACGCCCCGCCGGTGCGTTTTGTCGCCACGGGGCAAGAAGACGCCAAGAAGCCGCTGAACCGCAAGCACGCCCCCCCGCCCGACCCGATCGAGGCCAACGGGCCGATCTTTGTCGACTGGCCCAAGCCCGACGCGGCGCTGGTGCTCACCGGCGAGCAGCAGGGCTACCTAGAACCGTGCGGCTGCGCCGGCCTGACCAACCAGAAGGGGGGCCTGAAACGCCGCAGCACGTTCCTCAAACAACTGCGGGCCGACGGCTGGCCGGTGGTGGCCCTCGACGCCGGCGGCCAGGTGAAGCGTTACGGCCCGCAGGCGCAAATCAAGTTCCGCCGGGCGCTCGAGTCGCTGGCGGAGCTCGGCTACCAGGGGGTCGGCCTGGGGGCGCAGGACCTGCGGATGGAGGTGCTGGGGGTGGCGCTCAACTTCGAGCCGGGCGCCAACCCGCTGGTGTCCGCCAACGTCGGCCTGCTCGACTTCGACCCCGACTTCAGCCGCCGGTTCGCCACGGCCGAGGCGGGGGGGATGAAGTTCGGTTACACCTCGGTGCTGGCCGATGCGCAGGCGGCCAAGCTGGGGGAGGTCCCCGACGCAACCATCCTGAAGGCCGCGGACGGTCTCGCCCAGGCGATGCCGGGCCTCGAACAAGCCGGCTGCGACGAACTGGTGTTGATGGTGTACGGCAACCGCGACGAGGCCACGGCGCTCGCCAAGAAGTTCCCCCAGTTCCGCTGGGTCGTGGCGGCCCTGGGCGCGGACGAGCCCCCGCACCTGCCGACCAAGATCGAAGGGACCAACGCCTACCTGATCGAGGTGGGTCACAAAGGGATGTACGCGGTGACGATCGGCTTCTACCGCACGGGAGACACCCCGTTCCGCTACCAGAAGGTGCCGCTAGACCACCGCTTTGAGGACGCCCAGGACATGCAGGCCATGCTGGAGAGCTACCAGTTGGAGCTCAAGAACCTGGGCCTGAACGCCCTGGGCGCGAAGCCGCTGCCCGACCCCGGGGGGCAGAAGTTTGCCGGCAGCGCCGCCTGCCAAGACTGCCACTCCGCCGCCTGGGAGGTGTTTGAGAAGACCCCGCACGCCCACGCGACACAGACGCTGGTCGACCTCGAACCCGCCCGGCACTTCGACCCGGAGTGCCTGAGCTGCCACGTGGTGGGTTGGTCGCCGCAGAAGTACCAGCCCTACGCCTCGGGCTACACCAGCCTCGAAGCAACGCCCCACCTGCTCGACCAGGGCTGCGAGAACTGCCACGGCCCCGCCGCCCGCCACGTGGCGGCGGAGAACTACGAGATCGACATCGACGACGCCGGCCGCGAGGCGCTCCGCCAGGCGCTCCGCATGGAGATACTCGAGAACGAAGGCAACAAGACCGGCCAGGTGCTGGGCCGTGTCGTCAACAACTGCCTGGAGTGCCACGACCTTGACAACTCCCCCGACTTCGACTTCCAGCCGTACTGGGAAGAAGTGAAGCACTACGGGAAGGACTAATCATGGCCGCGCTGAGACAATACCAGCTTATCTCTGTAGACGAATACCTCGCCGGGGAACTCACCTCCGATGTGAAGCACGAGTACCTGGGCGGGCACGTCTACGCGATGGCGGGTGCGAGGAACGCTCACAATCTCATCGCAGGTAATTTTTTTCTCGCACTTGGAGTGCGGCTCCGTAGCAAACCCTGCCAGCCGTTCAACTCCGACACCAAAGTTAAGATTTATACTCCCACGCAGACGCGGTTCTACTACCCAGACGGCATGGTGGTTTGTTCCCCGAACCCACAGCACGACTCGCATCAGGATCAACCCGTCGTCGTTGCAGAAGTGCTCTCTAAATCGTCACGTCGGACCGACGAAGGAGAGAAGCTAGACTACTACCGCATGATCCCTTCGCTGCGGGTCTACCTTGTCATTGAGCAAGAAGAACCACGGGTTGTTGCGCACCGCCGCGTTGACCAGGGTTTCGCTCGCGAAGAACACCTCGGCCTCGACGCTGTGATCCCATTGCCAGAGATCGCGGCCGAGCTCCCGCTGGCGGAGCTCTACCAGCGGGTTGAGTTCTCTCCGGAGCCAGACGACGACCCGCGTTAGCGGCTCGTACGCTCTTGGCTACGCCCCCTAACGCACGTGCACCACCTCCACCGGCACCCGGCTGGTGAGTTGGTACAGGTCGCCGCGGCGGTCTTGCATCGGCAGCACCGAGCCCAGGTCGCGCTGCTGGGTGAGGTTGTTCAGGTCCAGCTCCGCAACCACCACCGTTTCGGCGTTGGGCTCCGCCTCGGCCAGGATGCCGTCCTTCGGGAACGGCACGTCGCACGGCGTGAAGACGCCCGCCTGGCCGTAGTTGATGAGGAAGCTCTTCACCTGCGGCAGGTTCCCCACGCAGCCCGCCAGCACCACATAAATGACGTTCTCGACCGCGCGGGCCTGGGCGCAGAGCCGCACGCGGAAGTAGCTCTTGCGTTCGTCCGTGGCGAAGGGGACGAACAAGATCTCGATGCCGTTGAGCGCCAGCAGCCGCACCAGCTCCGGGAACTCAACGTCGTAGCACACCACGATGCCGATCCGCCCTAGCGGCGTGTCGAACACCCGCAGCTTGTCCCCCGGCTGGGTGTTGTAGCACAGCCGTTCGACGCTGGTGATGTGCAGCTTCTCTTGCTGGTACACGCCCCCGCTGGGGGTGAACAAGTAGCAGATGTTCTGCAGCTCGCCGTCTACCTCGACCGGCGTCGAGCCGCCGATGATGTACAGGCCGAACTCCGCGGCCAGCTTGATGAACATCTTGCGGTAGTCTTCTGCGTGCTTGGCGACCTCCCACACCGCGTCCTGCGAGGTCATGTCGCGGGGCAGCGCGCTGAAGAGCTGCGCGGTGAAAAGCTCCGGCATCAGCAGGTAGTGGCAGTGGTACTCGTTGGCGGTCTCGGCAAAGAAGTGCACCTGCCGCTCCAGGTCGTCCCAGCAGGTGATGCTGCGCATCTGGTACTGGGCCGCGCACACGCGCACCTTGCGCACGGGGCGGCGGATGGGCCCGCCGGCGATCATCCGCTTGGCGGGGTCGAAGTCGGGGTTGGCCATCTCCAGGTGCGTGGCGTAACTCATGCTCTCCGCGTCGTTCAGGTACGCGAAGTTCACGCTCAGCACCTTGTAGCCCGCCTTCAGGTGGGCCGAGAGGGCTTGGTCTTTTCGCTCGCCCCGGACGACCGACTGCACATACGCGTCGGGGGTCATCTTCTTAGAAACCTCGGCGTACCCGGGGATCCGCCCGCCGGCCACCATCCGCCTAAGGTTAAGCCGCTTGAGCAGCACCTTGCGCCGCGCGTACAGCTTTTGCGCTATCCCCTGCCCGCGGTAGTCCGGGTGGACGGCGATGTCCGACCCGTACAGCGTGTCGCCGCTGGGGGTGTGGGTGCTGAACGTGCCGACGCCGGTGATCTCGTCGTACGAGTACCAGGGGGAGTCGTCGTCGAGCTGGACGATCAGCGAAGTGGCGTAGCCGACGATCTTGCCATCAGCCTCCACCAACAACTGCCCCTCGGGGAACGCGGCGAGCTGCATCTTCAGCTTGCGGTCGTCCTGCAGGCTCTCGATGGAGATGTTCGGATAAGACGCCTTTTGGCACGCAAGCAGCGCCGGGATGTCGGCGGCTTTCCAGCGGCGGACCTTGACGGCGGGTGCGGGTTTCTCAGACATATTCGGCGGGTGGGTAAGTCTTCGTGGCAAAACCGAACGCCCATCCTACGCCCTTCGGCCTTGTGCGCCACCGTGACTTTCTGGATTGGACTGGGCCGGCCCAGGGCCGGGGCTATACTCGGGGCATGTCAATCCTGCCGACACCCGCCAACGCCCACCCCTACGCCTCGGCCCGCGCGCCCCACGCGTCGCGGCACGCGCGCCCCACGCCCCCGTCCCACCTCCGGTCAGAGCGTGGCCGCGATGTTTCCGTCCGTTGAATAAGCGTAGTTCCGGGGTCGTGCTGCTGCTCGCTTGCGTCGGCACGCGTCGGGCCGCAGCGCCCGGCGTCTACCAGTTGCGCATGGCGCCGGCCTATTGCAGGCCTTACAGTTCCAGCACGCAAACCCCTTCGGATTCGGATTGGCTGAAAGCAGGTCCCTGACATCATTGCTCTCCCGCGATGGCGCTGCCCGAGAGAGGGCCCCCGCCTAGTCGCGGCGGGAGCGTGCCCCGCCGCGTCCCAACCAGCCACCGGGCTTTGCTGCCGATGTTCTTGATCGATACCGTGATCCTGGTCACCGGGGTCCTGCTGCTGCTGGGCATCGCGTCGAGCAAGCTCTCCGCGCGTCTCGGGGTGCCCGTGCTGGTGCTGTTCCTCCTGCTGGGGATGCTGGCGGGCTCCGAAGGGGTGGGGGGGGTCGAGTTCGAGGACTACCGCCTAGCGCACGGCGTCGGGACGCTGGCGCTGGCCATGATCCTGTTCGACGGCGGCCTGAGCACCGCGCTCTCCGCGGTCCGCTTGGCCTGGAGGCCCTCCGCGCTGCTGGCGACCTGGGGGGTGCTGGTCACCGCGGCGATCACCGGCGCGGCCGCGGCCTGGATCCTGCAAATCTCTTGGCTGCACGGGCTGCTGCTGGGGAGCATCGTGGGGTCGACCGACGCCGCGGCCGTGTTCTCGGTGCTCCGCTCGGGCGGCATCGGTCTGCCCAAACGGCTCGCTTCGGTGCTAGAGATCGAGAGCGCCTCGAACGACCCCATGGCGATCTTCTTGACCATCGGCAGCATCGAGGTGCTGCTGGGGGACATGCGGTTCGGCCCGGCGCTGTTGGGCTTGTTCGCGACGCAGATGCTCATCGGCGGAGTCTGCGGCGTGCTGGGGGGGTACGCCGGCGGGTGGGCCGCCAACCGCATCGAGCTGAACGCCCCCGGGCTCTACCCGGTGCTCATCAGCGCGTTCTGCCTGTTGACGTTCGGCATGGCCGCGCAGCTTGGCGGCAGCGGCTTCCTGGCGGTCTACCTGGCGGGCATCGTCATCGGCAACCGGCCGCTGGTGTTCCGGCGCGGCATCCGGTTGTTCCATGACGCGATCGCGTGGCTTTCGCAGATCGTGATGTTCGTGGTGCTGGGATTGCTGTGCTTCCCGAGCCGATTGATCGAGGTGGGGCCCAAGGCGCTGCTGATCAGCGCGGTGCTGATCTTCGTCGCGCGACCTGTCGCGGTGCTGCTGTCCACCCTCCCGTTCCGCTTCACCTGGCAGGAGCGGACCTTCATGTCGTGGGTGGGGCTCAAGGGGGCGGTGCCGATCACGCTGGCGATGTTCCCCTTGATGCTCGCCACCCCCGAGCGACCGCTGCAAGCGCCGCTGCTGTTCGACGTGGTGTTCTTCATCGTCGTGGTGTCCGCCATCATCCAGGGGACCAGCCTGGCGCCGGTGGCGCGATTGCTGGGGCTCGAGCGGCCGCGCGACCCGGAACCCCCGCTCACGCTGGAGATCAGCTCGCTACGCCACGTGAACGGCGAGGTGGTCGACTACGCGGTGGGGGACGACTCGCGCGCCGCGGGGCGCCTGGTGAGGGAGCTGTCGCTGCCGGACGGCGCGGTTATTGCGATGGTGGCGCGGGGCGAGCAGATCATCCCCCCGAAGGGGAGCACCCGCATCCACGCGGGGGACCACGTGATCCTGGTGCTGGGGCCGGGGGTCCAGCCGCTGGTGAGCCAGATCTTTGGGCGCGACTCCGACGCACGGGGGCTGATCCCCGCAAGGATCGAGTTCCCGCTGCGTGCGTCCGCGACGGTCCGCGAGCTGCAAGAGTTGTACTCGATCGAGATCGACGCGTCCGGCGAACGCACGCTGGCGGAGCTGCTGTGCCACGCGCTCAAGAAGGAGACGCCCGGCGTGGGCGCCTCCGCCCGCTTCGGCCCCCTCGAGCTGCGTGTGCTGAACGTGGGGGCCGACGGGCGCATCGAGCAGGTCGGCTTGTCGATCCTGCCGATCGCGATGCAGACACAACAGCCACCGTAGCCCAGGTCGTAGAAAGGGCGTTCGGCGGCAACTGTAAAGCGTGCCGTCGCCGGGTGCCATGGCCCACGCTTGCGTGGCCATGGGTGGCGGATTGGGCGATTGCCGTCGGAGGTCGCATGCCCACGCAAGCGCGGAGCATGGCGCCCGGCTCTTTCCTACTCGGAGGACTCCGATTGAGAGGGCAGCGCCGCTACGGCGTGTCCGATTGCACGTCGTAGCAAAGCAGCAGCCCTTGGTCGCGGATGTAGAGCTTGCCGTTGGCCACCACCGGGTGGGCCCATGCGGGCGCGTCGGTCCGATCGGGCTGCTCAAACCGGCTGTGCTCGATCAAGCCTGCGGTGGATGGTTCCAGCAGCACGATGGGCCCCTCTTCGCTGCGCAAGTAGATCCTGCCGTCGGCGTACAGCAGCGACCCCTTCGGACCCTTGCGGTCTCTCCACAGCGTCTTGCCGGTTTGGAAATCGATGCAGGCCATCATCCCGCCGCCGTTCCCGCCGTTGGCGCCGTACAGCGCGCCGTCGACAACGACGATGCCGCCGTGGTGGTTCTGCATGTTGGTGGTGAAGTAGACTTCTTCGGGTTCAAACTTGCCTTCGCTGTCTTTGTTCAGCGTGATCGCGCCGCCGCCGGCGCCGTAGGCGGACGCCGCGAAGATCAGGCCGTCTTGAAAGATCGGGGTCGTGCAGTGGACGCCCATGCCGTTGGCCGGCTTGTTGTACTGCCAGAGCAGCTCACCCGTGTCTGCCGACACGCCGACCAGCGTGGTCGAGGTCATCTGCACGTACTGCCGGCTGCCCTGGTAGTCGATGGCGATGACGGACGAGTAGGCCGCGCCCGAACGGCTGCGGCCGAAGCCGCCGCGTCGGCCCCCGCCCCCGCGGGCGTTGCCACCGGGGGGACCGAACCCGCCGCCACGCGGCGGCGCATCGGCTGGGCCCCGCTCGCCCCGGGGGGGTGGCCCGGGGCCGGTCGGCGGCGTGCTCGACGCTTCGGCGGGGGGCGCAGTTGTTTCCCAGATCACTTCGCCGTTTGTCTTGTCCACGGCAACCAGCATCGCGCCGGCGGCCCCGGGCGTGCAGATTACCTTGTCGCCATCCACCAGCGGCGACTCCCGGAAGCTCCACATGGGAGGCGCGCCGCCGAAGTCATCGACCAGGCTCTTCTGCCAAACGATCTTGCCGTCGCTCGCGTCCAGGCAGGCAAGCCGCCCACTCATCCCGATCACGTAGACCCGATCGCCTTCGACCGTGGGCGTTCCGCCGGGGCCCTCCTTCGACTGGGGCACCCCCTGCTTTGCGGCGTCGCCGAGCGGGCTGGCCCAGAGCTCTTTGCCGTCTGCTTCGGACAGCGCCCACACGATCTCCTTCCCGTCTCGATGGCTCATCCCGTAGAGCTTGCCGCCGGCAACCGCCGGCGCGCTGTCGCCGCCGCCGAGCCCGTCCACCCGCCAAGCCAGCGGCGGCCCCCCCTCTGGCCACTCCTGAAGCAGCCCGGTCTCCCGCGAAACCGCGTTGCGGTCCGGGCCCTGCCATTGAGGCCAATCGTCGGCAAAGGCCGTCTGACTCAGCAGCAATAGCGTGAGGTAGCAAGAGAGTCGCCGCATCGCGGTAGCCTTGGAAGAGAATAGGGATCTGGGGAGGACAGCCGGGCGCCAAGCCTGCGTGGGCATCCGATAGTATGTGGGACCGGGGCTTGGTCCGCCACACATGGCGCCTGGCCGCAGGCCATGCTCATCGTAGCCTACGGCAACGCCGTAGGAATCCGTGCTGCTGCTTCAAGTACTCGGCACACCGAGTCAGGTCGCGGAGTGCGTCGCCCAAGCCTTCCGTCCGCCTGCCATCAGCCCAATGGATAGAATGTCTTGAGCCCGTTGAAGCGCCGGAAATCATGGTCGGCGGTGTGGACCGTGGCGTTGTGGGCGATTGCGATGGATGCGATCTGCGCGTCGGTCACCAGATTGCCCCTACAGGAGCCGGCGCGCGGGCTTGCAGACGAACTACTCGTCAACTCTTTCCGTCGCCTCGGCCAGGGTCATTGGCGCGGGAGAAGCACGCGTCATCGTCACGACTCGAATAAACCCGAAGTCGACCGGGTGCACCAAGCCAACCGGTTCAACTCCGCTGAGGCAAGCGCCCCACCACGCTTTGGCCCGATCGTGAAACGGTGAGGCCGAATTGTAGGCGTGAATCAACAGGTTGGTATCGGGAACGATCACCTACCGGCCTGATCCCGGCGCTCGACCAATTGGCGTGTGACCTCTAGGTAACCCTCGACCTCAAGTTCATCGATGGACTGATTGATGCGGTTTAGATCGATCCCAGGCGCCAAACCCATGTCCTTCGCCCTTACGACAAATGGAGCTTCGTCTTTCTCTACCACCGTTCCGGCAAGCCCTTTCCGCACGGCTTCGTTCAGGACCGTCTTGAAGCCCTGCCCTGTCTGCTGCATCGCCTGACGCAGAATCTGCTCGACATCGGGGTCGATCGTGACTGTGGTTCTCATGCTGCGCTCGTAGCATCACTTCTGAATGCTATCAAGATGCGTTGCGCGACGAGCTGATGGCTACTTGAGGCAACTGCGGTGGCGGCTCCGGGGAACTAACACCCCCCAGCTCTGCGTGGTGAGAGCGTGCACTCACACCGCCGCCGGCGCGTCGCGCGCCACGCGGCCCGCGTCCGCCAAGAACGCCGCCACGCCCAGCCAGATCAGCGCGAACGAGATGAGCGCGCCGGTGGGAAGCGATTCGCCGTTCACCAGCACCGCGGTCAACAATTGCCCCGTTGGCGTGAGGAACTGCAGGAAGGCCAGCGTGCTCAGCGGCAGCCGCTTGGCGGCGCGGTTGAACCAGATCAGCGGCGCCGCGGTGAACGCGCCGCTGAGGATCAGCAGCACGCTCACCAGCCAGCCGCGGCCGAACGCCAGCTCGGGGCCGTAGGCCTCGCGGTAAACAAAGTACGCCAGCGCGAGGGGCGTCAGCAGCAGCACCTCGGTGGTCAGCCCCGTCAGCGCACCCGCGGCGATCTGCTTGCGGAACAGCCCGTACAGGCCGAACGCCAGCGCCACCAGGATAGCGATCCAGGGCGCCTGCCCCACGCGGGCGGTCTCCCACGCCACGCCGGCGGCCGCCAGGCCGACGGCCAGCACCTGGAACGGGCGGAGCCGCTCGCCCAGCACCACCACCCCCAGCGCGATGCTCAGCAGCGGGTTGAGGTAGTAGCCCAGGCTCGCCTGGCTGAGCCGCTCGGTGGCGGCGCCCAGGCCGAAGAACCCCCAGTTCATCGCGATGCAGGCCGCGGTGGCGGCCAGCAGCCCCAGCCGGCGGCGTGAGCGGACGATCGCCAGCACCTGCCCCCCCTGCCCCGCCCGACCGACCAGCAGCAGGCAGAAAAGCAGCGTCCAGACGGTGCGGTGCGCAAGCACCTCGAGCGTCCAGTCAACGCGGCTCGCGGCGCCCGGGCCCTTGCCGTCGAACCCGGCGAGCGCGGCGTTGAGCGCCAGCATCAACAGCGGCAGCACGAAGCCCCACCAGCCAAACGCCGCGAGGGCGTAGCCGAGGCCGGAGCGGTGCTGGTCTGTGTCGTGAGAGATGGTGGCGGGGCGAGGTAAGTTTAGATGATAGAGGTTAGAGGTTAGATGATAGATGATAGGGACGACTTGGACGCGACGCATTGCGCGTCTCTAACATCTATCCTCTATCATCGATCATCTCCCCCGCCACCCACGCATCCACGTTCGCCTCCAGCACGTCCAGCGGCACCGCGCCGCTGCCGAGCACGACGTCGTGGAACGCGCGGATGTCGAAGCGGTCGCCGAGCGCTTCTTCTGCCCGTGCGCGCAGCTCGCGGATCTTTAGCTCGCCCGTCTTGTAGGCCAGCGCCTGGCCGGGCCAGCCGATGTAGCGGTCCACCTCCGCGCGGATGTTGTGCTCGCTCATCGGGGAGTTCTCTAGCATGAATTTGATCGCCTGCTCGCGGCTCCAGCCCAGGTAGTGCATGCCGGTGTCGACCACCAGCCGGCAGGCGCGCCACATCTCCATGTTCAGGCGGCCGAAGTTGCTGTAGGGGTCTTCGTAGAAGCCCATCTCTAGGCCGAGGCGCTCCGCGTACAGCCCCCAGCCCTCGATGAACGCGGTGAAGCCGCTGTACTTGCGGAACTCGGGGAGCCCTTCGAGCTCCTGCTGCAGCGCGAGCTGCAGGTGGTGCCCCGGCACCGCCTCGTGCAGCGAGAGGGCCTCGACGTCGAACAGCCCCCGGCTCGGCAGGTTGTAGGTGTTCACGTAGTAAAAGCCGGCCGTCTTGCCGTCGCCGCCGGGGCGCATGTAGTAGGCGCTGGTGGTCTTGGGGGCGATGAAGGCCGGGATCTCGCGGATGCCGTACGGCGTGCGTGGCAGCCGCCCGAACAGCTTGGGGAGCTGGCCGTCGGCCCGCTTGAGCACCAGCGCGGTGCGCTGCAGCAGCTCTTCGGGGGTCTTGGCGTAGAACTCGGGGTCGTCTCGCAGGTGCTGCACAAACGCCTTGAAGTCCCCGTCGAACTCGAGCTGCTCGATCACGGCCTCCATCTCGCCGCGGATCCGCTTTACCTCCGCCAGTCCGCGCATGTGCACCTCGTCCGGCGTGGTGTCGAGCGTGGTGAACATCCGCACGCGGTGGCGGTAGAACTCCCGCCCGTTGGGCAGCGCCGAGGCGCCGATCGCCGAGCGGCAGTTCGGCACGTACTCGTCCTTCATGAAGTCGTAGAACCGCTGGTACGCGGGCGAGACCACCTCGGCGATGGCCGCGGCCGCGGCGGCACGCAGCCGCTTCTGCTGCGGCGCGGGGATCGAATCGGGCAGCTTCTTCAGGGGCTCGTAGAGTGCGCTACGCGTCGGGTCGGCGACGATGTGCGTGGTGACCGAGTCTTCCCACCCCTCCAAGATCACCGCGGGGACGGTCATCCCCACGTCCGTGCCGATACGCATCAGCGTGATCTGCTCGTCCGTCACCCGGCCGAAGTCGCGCAGCCGGGCGATGTAGTTCTCTAGGTCGGTGACCGTGCCGAGCGGGACGTGCTTCGGCAGGTCGGGGAAGTCGATGTGGAAGCCGCCGCGGTTGCTGATCGGCATCAAGAAGCCTCGGAAGCTGTGCTCGGACAGGCCGTCCGTCAGGTCGCGGCGCAACAGGTCGTAGTTGAGCCTGGCCGAGGGGGAGAGGGCCCCGCGGTCGATCTTGTTGAGCCGATCGAGGAAGCCCCGCCGCGTCGATGCGCGGCGCTGGAAGTCCTCGATCCGCGCGCTGTCGAGCCGGTCGTTGTGGTCGTGCACCCCGGCGCGGGTCGCAAACTCGGGGGACTCCGCCAGGTCGAACGCCCACGACTGCGCGATCACGTCGTCCAGCGCCTGCTGGGGGGCGACCTTGTCCGCGCGGGTGGCCGGCGCCAGCAGAACGAGCCAAACAAGCAAAAACGCAGAGCAAAACAGGTGCGGCATCAAGGTGGCCTTGGCGGGGGGAGGGATGCGGGGAGCGGCGGAGGGCCCGTATCATATACTGATCGCGTCTCAGAACTGAGCCCCAACCACGGCAATCCCCCGGGCGAAGGCGCCATCGGGGCTCGGTGCTGATCCGGCTGGGGTAGAGCGACAAATCACGCGGCGGGGCGCCGATTGGCGGCGTGCTCGCGGCGAGACTAAACTCAGGGGGCGCCAGAAAAAATCAGCCTATCGCGGTTCTTGTGGATTTGCGCTATCAAGGAGAAGCCCCTTCCGGCGCCGCCCATCGACCCCGGCCTCTGGATCGGGGCCGGGCGCGCGTCCCATGTTCGAATCTTTGCGACCGAAATCACACCGAGCATCCTACCGATGAAACCACTCTTCACGCTCTGCTTCTCTTTGCTGCTGTTTGGGGCCCCCTCCGTCGTGGCCGCCGAGGTTGGGTTCGCCCAGGTCGAGCCGCTCTTCCAACAGCACTGCGTGAAGTGCCACGGCGCGGCGAAGTCGCTCGGCGGGCTGAACCTGGAAGGCCGCGCGGCCGTCGAGGCGCTGATCGAAGAAGGGCTGCTGCTGCCGGGCGACCCGGAGAACAGCGAGGTGTTCGCGCGGTTGACCCTGGCGGAAGACGACAAGCTGCGGATGCCCAAGGGGGCGCCGCCGCTCAAGGCCGAGGAGATCGACGCCTTCCGCAAGTGGCTTGAGCACGAGAAGCTGTTCGAAGCGGGAGACGCCCCCGCACCGGCGGCGGCGGCTGCTGCGCCGGCCGACGAGGCCAAGGAGCCGACCCCCGACCCGGCCGACCCCGCGGCGATTACGCGTATCGAGAAGGCCGGCGGCGTGGCGCTGCCCAGGTACGCCGGCAGCCCGCTGCTGATGATCAGCTTCCCGAGCCAACCGGCAAACACAGGCGATGACGTTGTCGACGCCATCCTGGCGGTCGCCCCGAACGTGTGCGAGCTCAGCTTGGCGCGGACCGCGGTCACCGACGCCGGCGCCGCCCGCCTGGCGGCCCTAGAGAACCTCGAGGCGTTGCACCTGGAGCAGACCGCGGTCACCGACGCCGGCGTCGCCCCGCTGGCCGGCCTGCCGCGGCTGCGTTACCTGAACGTCTACGGCAGCAAGGTGACCGACGCCGTGCTCGAGCCGCTCGCCAAGAACGGGGCGCTGCGGCGGCTGTACGTGTACGAAACGCCGGTGAGCTACGCCGCGGCCAAGAAGGCGATGGCCTCGCGGCCCGAGCTGGAGATCAACCTCGGCTGGAACCACCCCGAGGTGGCCCGCGAACGGCTCACCCAAGAGAAAGAACGGCTCGAAGCAGAAAAGAAGGCCGCCGTGGCGCAGCTAGAAGAAGCCAAGGCGCAGATCGAGTCCGCGGACGAACGGCTGACCGAGCTGGCGAAGGAGCTCGAAGTGGCAAAGTAAGGCAGACGCCCGCCGCGAGTTAGCCGCGCCGCCCAGCGAAGCGCTCAGCCCCATCCTACTTGATTGCGTGGGCCCCGCCCGCGGGGCGGGTCACGAACGCGGCGCCCTCGGCGCCGGTCTGCTGGCGGTACTCGTCCAGCAGACGCTTGACCACCGCGTCTACCTTGGCGGTCTCGACCAGCGTCACGGTGCAGCCGCCGAAGCCGCCGCCGGTCATGCGTGAGCCGTACACGCCGCCGGCCGGCCCGATCCCGCGGGCGATCTCCACCAGCGCGTCGATCTCGGGGCAGCTAATCTCGAAGTCGTCTCGCATCGCGGCGTGGCTGGCGTACATGAGTTCGCCCGCTTTGGCCCAGTCGCCCACGGCCGCGGCGGCCGAGAAGTCGATCACCCGCTGGTTCTCGCCGATGATGTGCCTGGCCCGTCGGTAGATGACGTCCTCCATCGAGTCGCGTTTCGCCTCCAGCAGCTCGATCGTAGCGTCGCGCAGCATCGGCACGCCGAGCGCCGTGGCGGCCTGCTCGCACTGCTTGCGGCGCGTGGGGTACTCGCTGCCGGTGAGCTCGTGCTTGACGTTGCTGTTGGTCACCAGCACCGACACGGCCGGGTCCGCCAGCGGCACCGGGTGGATCTCCAACGACCGGCAGTCGAGCCGCATCGCCTCGCCGGCGCTGCACAGCGCAGAGCTGAACTGGTCCATGATGCCGCACGGCATGCCCACGTAGTGGTTCTCGGCCATCTGGCAGAGCCGCGCCTTGTCTCGGCCGTCCAGCGGCTGGCCCGACACCGCCTCGGCGAGCGTGGCGGTGGCGACTTCGAGCGCCGCGCTGCTGGAGAGCCCCCCACCCAGCGGCACGGTTGAGACCACGACCGCGTCGATGGCGCCCAGCATCATGCCGCGCTTACGCAGCAGGTCGAGCACGCCGTACGGGTAGACGGCCCACTTGGGCAGGTCGATCGTTTCTTGCTCGCCGGGGCGCAGCGTGGTCTCTTCCTGCGAGAGGGCCGTGAAGAACCGCACCCCGGCGTCGCGTCCCTCGGCCCGCCCTGCGGCGATCACCACGTACCGCTCGATCGCCATCGGGCAGACGTAGCCGTCGTTGTAGTCGGTGTGCTCACCGATCAGGTTCACGCGGCCCGGCGCGGCGACGGTCCACCGGGCGTCGGCGCCGTACTGCTCGCGGAAGAGCTCGCGGGCCTGGAGCACGAGTTGATCGAGGCTGGGTGCGGTATCCACGGCGGCGGTCCTGGGGCGATCGGGGGAGGCCCCTAAGTCTGATCGAACCGACCCGAACCGCCAAGACGCCACGAGCGCCAAGGACGCCAAGCAGGAAAGCAACCGGTTGCCCGATGCCTTGCGATCAGCGGCAGATTCGTAGGGCTCGCCGGTACGACTGTCGCCTCGTCGGTCCGCCCGAGCCACGTTCGACACCCTTGGTTAGTCTTGGCGCTTCTTGGCGTCCTTGGCGGTTCCCACCTTCTTGCGTCCGTCGTGGCGTCCTTGGCGCTCGTGGCGTCTTGGCGGTTCCGTAAGTAATGGCGGGGAACGTATAATCGCGGTCTATCCTCCCTAACCCCTCTTCGCAGGATTGCCGCCGTGAAGACTCCTTGCTGTTTGACGTTCTCCCTGCTGTGCGTGTTGACGCTCTCGGCCTCGGCCCAAAACGACTGGGAGAACCCCCGAGTCTTCGCCGTCAACAAGGAGCCGCCGCACGCGACGTTCCTCCCCTACCCCTCTGTTGAAGCCGCCCTGGCCGGCGACCTGGAGAAGAACCCGCTCTACAAGAGCCTCAACGGCGAGTGGGACTTCCGCTGGGTGAAGCTGCCGAGCCTCGTGCCGGAGGGGTTCTGGAAGCCCGACTTCGATGCCCAGGGCTTCCTCCCCATCAAGGTGCCGGCCAACTGGCAGATGGAGGGCTACGACTACCCGGTCTACTCCAACGTCAACTACCCCTTCCCGCCCAACCCGCCGAAGGTCGGCCAGCGCTACAACCCCTGCGGGCTGTACCGCAAGACGTTCGAGCTGCCGGCGGACTGGGACGGCAAGCAGGTCTTCCTGCACTTCGACGGCGTGAAGAGCGCCTTCTACCTGTGGGTCAACGGCCAAAAGGTGGGCTACAGCCAAGACAGCATGACCCCCGCCGAGTTCAACGTCACCAAGTATCTGAATCCGGGCAAGAACCTGATCGCGGTGCAGGTGATCCGCTGGAGCGACGGCAGCTACCTGGAAGACCAGGACATGTGGCGGATGAGCGGGATCTATCGCGACGTGTACATGGTGGCGCGGCCGGAGACGTACATCCGCGACGTCTTCTTCACAACCGACTTAGACGACAAGTATCAGAACGCCGAGGTGCGCTGCCTCGTTGAGAAAGAAGGGTTTGACAACGACAACGCGGCGCAGGTTGAAGTCCGATTGGTCGACTCCGGCGGCGAAGACCGGCTCGCGACTCCGCGCCGGCTTGAGCCGCCGAGTCAATCGGAAGAGCTGCGTGCGAGAATCTCCAACCCCAAGCTCTGGACCGACGAAACCCCCAACCTCTACAAGCTCGCCGTCGCACTGAAAGACGCCGACGGCAAGACGCTCGAAGCCGTCGCCATCAACGTCGGCTTCCGCGAGTTCGAGATCAAGGACGGCAAGCTGCTGCTCAACGGCAAGCCGATCTTGCTCAAGGGGGTCAACCGCCACGAGCACGACCCCGACCACGGCCGCGCCATCCCCTACGAGCGGATGGTCGAGGACGTCAAGCTGCTCAAGCAGAACAACTTCAACGCGGTGCGGACCAGCCACTACCCCGACCACCCGGCGTGGTACGACCTGTGCGACCAGTACGGCATCCTGGTGATGGACGAAGCGAACATGGAATCGCACGAGTACCGGGCGCGCGGCCCCGGCGGCGGCGGCAGCCTGCCGGGCAACCGTGAGGAGTGGTTCGACGCGTCGGTGGCTCGGATGGAGGCGGTGGTCCACCGCGACAAGAACCACCCCAGCGTCGTCTTCTGGTCGCTGGGCAACGAAGCGGGCACCGGAAAGACCTTCAAGCTGATGCGCGAGGCGGCGCTCGCCATCGACAAGTCGCGCCCCATCCACTACCAGGACGGCAACGAGCACGCGGACGTGCTGGGGCTGTTCTACCCCTCGCCGGACGACCTCAAGAAACGGGCCAGCTCAAACGAGCAGCGGCCGATCGTGCTCACCGAGTACGCCCACGCGATGGGCAACTCCATGGGGAACTTCCAGGACTACTGGGACGTGATGGAGCAGGACAACCACCTGGTCGGCGGGTACATCTGGGACTGGGTCGACCAGGGCCTCCGCCGCCGCACGCTGCGTGACGAAGAGTACTTCGCCTACGGCGGCGACTTCGGCGACAAGCCCAACGACAGCAACTTCTGCATCAACGGCCTCGTGCAGCCCGACCGCAAGCCCAACCCCCACCTGCACGAAGTCAAGAAGGTGCAGCAGTTCGTCAAGGTCCGGCCCGTGGAGGGCGAGAACGGTGTGGTTGAAGTCACCAACGGCTACTTCCACCGCAACCTGGGCTTCCTCAAGCCCAAGTGGGAGCTGATCGCGGACGGCAAGCAGCTCGCCAGCGGCGAGCTGTCGCCGCTGGACCTCGAGCCGGGCGAGACCGGCAAGCTAGAAGTCCCCCTCAGCCTCCCCGACCCCGGCGCGTACGGCGAGCTGATGCTGAACCTCCGCTTCGCGCTGGCCGAGGACGAGCCGTGGGCAGACGCCGGCTTCGTGGTCGCCGAGGCGCAAACGCCCATCGCGTACAAGAGCAAGACGCCCGACGCCGTCTCGGGAGACGTGGTCGGCGCCGTGAACCTCAGCGAAGACGACGGCCACGTCTACGCCAAGGGGACCGGCTTCCAGATCCGCTTCAACAAGCAGACCGGCGCGCTGGACGAGTGGCGACGCGACGGTCAGAAGATCGTCATCAGCCCGCTGGAGCCCAACTTCTGGCGGGCCCAGGTCGATAACGAGTGGGACGCCAGCAACCCCAACAACATGCCGCGCGAGATGTTCGTGTGGCGCGACGCCCAGGTCGGCCGCAAGCTGGAGAGCTTCCAGAAGAAGCAGGTCGCCGACGGGCACGCCCGCCTGACCGCCAAGCTGCGTCTGCCGGTGTGGAACGCGGCCTACACCAACACCTACGACGTGTACGGCAACGGCGACGTAGTGGTCTCCGCCACGCTGGACGGGCCGAAGGAGCTGCCGGAGCTGCTGCGGTTCGGCATGCGGCTGGGGGTCCCCGGCTGGATGGACCGGGCCGCCTGGCACGGCCGCGGGCCGTTCGAGTCGTACCCCGACCGCAAGACCGCGGCGCTGGTGGGCCGGTACGAGATGCCGGTCGCCGACCTGCACTTCCCGTACGTCCGCCCGCAAGAGAACGGCAACCGCACCGACGTGCGCTGGTTCGCGCTAACCAACCGCCAGGGCCGCGGCCTGGCCGTGGTGGGCCAGCCGCTGGTGCAGGCGGGCGCCAGCCGCTACACGCAAGAGAACCTGATGAGCGCTGCGCACGACTACGAGCTCAAGAACAACTGGTTCACCACGCTCTATATCGACGGCGTGCAACGCGGCGTCGGCGGCCAAAACAGTTGGGGCCAGAAGCCGCTAGACAAGTACCGCCCCCGCGAGTCGCACTACGAGTACACCTTCCGGCTAACGCCGCTGCTAGAAGGAGGCGCGCCAGAAGACGTAGCGCTGCGCTCCTACAAGTAGGCTGGGTCGAGGCCGCGCAGCGGCCGCTGACCCATCAAGCGGCTGTGAAACGATTGCAAATTGCAAATTGCAAATTGTTCATGAGCTACCTTCAATTCGCAATTTGCAATGACTAATTTGCAATTTGCAATCCGTAGCCACGTGCTGACCATCGGCCACTCGCGCCACTCCATGGAGCGGTTCCTCGAACTGCTGCAGGCGCACCAAGTCACCGCCATCGCGGACGTGCGTTCGACCCCCCACAGCCGCACCGACCACTTCTGCCAGGCGCCGCTGCGCATCGCGCTGGAGCAAGCCGGGGTGCGCTACGCGTACCTCGGCCAAGAGCTGGGCGCGCGGCGCGACGAGCCCGAGTGCTACGTCGACGGACAAGCGGTGTACGACCGCGTCGCCCGGCTGCCGGCGTTCGCCGCGGGGGTCGAGCGGCTGCGGCGCGGCGCCCAGCGGTTCCGCATCGCCCTGATGTGCGCGGAGAAGGAGCCGCTGGACTGCCACCGCTCGGTGCTGATCGCCCGCTATCTGGCGCTGGCCGGCTGGCGGGTCGAGCACATCCTGGCCGACGGTTCGCTGGAGCCCCACGCCGAGACCGACCGCCGGCTCGTCGGCATGATGGGGATCGAGCGCTCGCTGTTCGAGCCCCAGCAGGGCTGGGACGACCTGGTCGCCCAGGCGTACTCCGCCCGGGCCTGCGAGCTTGCGTACCGACCAGTGTAGTCATCTCACTCCGTGAGATGATTCCGCTCACGGAGTGAGCGGGCTACGGTGCAGCCGTCCGCCGCTCTGGGGCGTGGGACCCCTACGCTCCGCCGCCGTTGGCGCCCTCGACGCGCGACGCGATGCTCTCTGACTCGCCGCTCTGCACGCGCTTGTTCAGCGTCGCTTGCCAGCTCGCGGAAAGCGCCGGGCAAGCGGCCAGCGTCGCGGCGGCCGCCAGGTCGTGCTTGCGGTGGTGCATCAGGTCGTTGGCGTCGGCCAGCGTCAGGCGCGGGTGGGGCCGCTCTTTGAGCAGCAGCTCTGCCCCACGCTCGACCTCGCCCTCCTGAAGGACGCGGAAGTACCAGCCGGTGCGGCCGTTCTGCTGCACGCGGAGCGCCAGGTCTTTGGCACGCCACCGCCGCGCCAGCTTCCAGCAGGGCTGGCGCGGCTGGGAGACCTGCACCACCGCCGGGCCGATCGAGAAGACGTCGCCGATACAGAGGTCGGCCTCCGTCACGCCGAGGGTCGTGAAGTTTTCTCCGAACGCCCCATGGGGCAGCGGCGAAACGCCCAGCTCGGCCTGCCAGTAGCCGTAGTGGTCGGCGGGGTAGACGCAGGCCGCTTTGTCGGGCCCGCCGTGGTTCTTCTGGTCGGCCTGCCCGTCGCCGGCCAGCCCGGTCTTGCCGAGCCACACGCGGCCGTCGACCGGCGTCTTGTAGAACGCCGTGGTCCAGGGCCGGTCCATCACGTCCGCGGCGCCGGGCTCGCCGCGCGTTTGCGGCATGCCGGTCTGCACCGACGCCAACCGGGCCCGCAGGCCCTCGCCAAGTCCGCCCGACATCACGCCCCCCGCTCGGTAGAAGGTCCGGTCCAGGCCGGTACTGTACACGACGCCTCGCTGCCGGGCGCACCGCCTGCTGCAATTTCGTTAACCGCCGTCGCACCTACAACCATGCGCTGCCCGCGTAGCGCGGCCGCCTGGGGAGATTCCTAGCATTGCCGTGGGGGGGAGGTTAGCCTGATGGCTCCCGACGGAACAACCCTTGTTCTTGGGCTTTCCAAGACCCGCTGGCGACGACTGCATGACCTACCATCGCGCTGGTCTCCTCCTGTTGTTCATTTGCGGCGCCGCGTGGGGTCGGGCCGCCGACCGGCCCAACATCGTCGTGATCTTGGTCGACGACATGGGCTACTCGGACATCGGCTGCTTCGGCAGCGAGATCCCGACGCCGAACATCGATGCGCTCGCGGCCGGGGGTGTAGCGTTCACCCAGGCGTACAACACGGCCCGCTGCAGCCCCACACGGGCGTCGCTGCTGACAGGGCACTACCCGCACCAGGCGGGCATGGGGCACCTGGACGGCACCTTCGTGGCCGGCTCGCTCGGGTACCAGGCGCGCATCGCCGACACCAGCGTCACGCTGGCGGAAGTATTGGCCCCCGCCGGTTATTTCACCGCCATGAGCGGCAAGTGGCACTTGGGCCAGCAGCGGGGCACGCCGCCGTGGGAGCGGGGCTTCCAGCGGAGCCTCAACCTGCAGGCCGGCGGCACCCACTTCCCGAACCAAACCCCCAAGGCCGGGGCGAAGCTCTACCTCGACGGCGAGGAGCTGGCCCTAAACGACCCGCGGTTCGGCGACGACTGGTACGGCGCCGAGCTGTGGACCGACTGGGGCCTGAAGTTCATCGACGAGGCCCGCGACGCCGGCAAGCCGTTCCTGCTGTACCTAGCCCACTGCGCGCCGCACTTCCCGCTGATGGCGCGGGAAGAAGCCATCGCCCGCTACCGCGGCAAGTACACGCAGGGCTGGGACAAGCTACGCGGAGCGCGGCACGCCAAACAGATCGAGCTGGGGATCGTCGACGCCGGCTGGCCGCTGGCGCCCCGCCCGAAAGGGGTCGCCGCGTGGGACGACCTGACCGACGCCCAACGCGACCGCTTCGACAACATGATGGCGGTGTACGCGGCGATGATTGAATCGATCGACGTGAGCGTCGGCCGCGTCGTGGATGGGCTCCGCGAGCGGGGCGAGCTGGAGAACACGCTGATCGTGTTTCTCAGCGATAACGGGGGCAACGCAGAGTCGGGGCCCAACGGCCGAACCGATGGCGACGGGGCGATCGGCAGCCCTGATTCCAATGTCTTCTTGGGGCAGAGCTGGGCCACGCTCAGCAACACGCCGTTCCGCCGCTACAAGCACCACACGCACGAGGGGGGGATCGCGACGCCGCTGATCCTGAGCTGGCCAGAGCGGGTCGCGGGGGCCGAGCGTGGCGCGCTCAACCGCGAGCCCGTCCACGTGATCGACGTCATGCCCACCGCGCTGGCCGCGTCGGGCGCGGCCTACCCGCAGGAGCTGGGGGGGCACGCCATCGAGCCGTTCGAGGGGGTGAGCCTGCTGCCGGCGCTGCGGGGCGAGCCGCTGGTCCGCACGAACCCCATCCTGTTCGAGCACGAGGGGAACCGCGCGCTGCGCGAGGGCCGTTGGAAGATCGTCACCTTCGGCAGCCAGCCGTGGGAGCTGTACGACATGCGCGCCGACCGCACCGAGCAGCACGACCTGGCGGGCGAGCAGCCGGACCGGGTCCGCGCGATGGCGGCCCGGTGGGACGCGATCGCCAAGCGGACCCACACCGAGTCCATCGACCGCGCCAAGAAGCAGCGCGCCAACAAAGCAAGAAACAAACAACCCGCCCCCCCCGCCGGTCGGGCGTAAGCCCGGCCCGCCAACCGACGCGTCACCTATGGACCGATCGACCGAATCGTCGAACGACCGCACACGCGCCGCACTCACGGCGTGCGAGCTCTACTACGGCAAGAACCTGCCGCAGAAGGAGGTCGCCAGGCAGTTGGGGGTGAGCCCGGCGACGGTCAGCCGGCTGCTGCAGTCGGCCCGCGACGAGGGGATCGTGCGGATCACCATCCACCCGCCGCAAGATATCGCCTTGGCGCAGCAACTGGTCGAGCGGTTCGGCCCGCAGGGGGTGCGGCACGCCTCGGCCGCCGGCGAGGGCCAGGCCTCGGTCGGTCAGTCGGCCGCGCGGTACTTCGAGGCCACCGTCGAGCCGGGCGCCACCGTGGTGCTGGACGGCGGCCGCACGGTCGAACAGTTTGTCGACGCGCTCCCCTCCGGCGGCGTGGCGGGGCTGACGATCATCCCCATCGCCACCGACCCGCCCAGCTACTCGGTGAGCGCCTACGAGCTGATGACCCGGCTGGCCGCGCGCTTCGACCGCGCGATCAAGCAGAAGCTCCCCTACTCGCTGCACCGGCAGCTCGACCCGATCTACGAAGAGGGCCGGCAGGCCGCCCGGCAGGCCGACTTCGTGATGCTGGGTTGCGGCCCCTGGGCCAGCGGCTACACGGCCCAGGAGTTCCTCTACCACCTTGGCTACGACCCCCCCGAAGTCGGACGCCGCCACCCGCAGGTGGTGGGGGCCTGCGCCTACCAGCCCCTCTCGGCCGACGGCCAACCGGTGTACGCCCCCGAGGTGCACGACACGATGCGCCACGCGCTGCTCATCGAAGACCTGCGCGAGCTGTCCGAGGACGCCGACCGCTCGATCTGCCTGCTAGCGTCCGGGGCCGCGAAGCGGGACACCGTGCTGGGGGTCATCGCGGCGCGGATGTGCAACTGCTTGTTTGTAGACGTAGAGCTGGCCCGAGCGCTGCTCGACCTCCCCCCCAACGGCGGCGGCTAGTCCGCCGAGCCGCCTCAGCGCCAGTGAGCAGCAACGCGGTTTCTCCGCGACTGGCCCCGGCGTTGTCGCCCCCAGCTCAGCAGCGATAGGCGTTGTCGCTGCTACGGGCTATCGTTTGCCGGCATGCGGATTGCACGTTGAGGGGTTCGAAGGTTTCTGATTCGAGCTACTCTACCCCTAGAGCATCGAGCCCATGCCGTCTGCCTCCTCCGAACGTTTGACGAGCTTGCTGATCGACCAGCAACCACCTTGCGTCTCGATCTACCAGCCAACGCACCGCCGGCACCCAGAGAATCAACAAGACCCCATCCGGTATCGCAACCTGCTAGAGCGGGTTGAATCGTCGTTGGAGAGCCATCCCGACTCGAAGCAGGCGGCCGGCGTGCTCGAGAAGTTCCGCGCCCTCGTCGATGACCAAGAGTTCTGGAACCACCGCACGGAAGGCCTGGCGGTACTGGGGTCTCCCACAGTGTTTGAGGTCTTCGACCTCCAGCGATCGGTCGATCAGCTCGCCGTGGTCGCCGACAGCTTCCACGTGAAGCCGTTGTTGCGCGAGGCGCAATCGGCGGATCGCTTTCAGGTGCTGTGCCTCAGCCGACAGGAAGCAAAGCTCTACCAGGGCAACCGCTACGCGCTCGACCCGGTTGAGGTCACCGCCTTTCCTACCACCCTCACGGGGGCCCTGGGCCACGAGCTTACGGAGCCGCACCAGACGGTGGCCTCGTACGGCAAAGGCCCGGCCCGCGGCGCCGCGGACGGGGCGATGCACCACGGGCACGGTGGAAAGAAAGACGAGGAAGAAATCGATACGAAGCGGTTCTTCCGCGTCATCGAACAGGGTGTCTTGGACCATTACTCGCGCCCGTCGGGGCTGCCGTTGATGCTGGTCGCCCTGGCGGAGCACCAGGGAGAGTTCCGCGAGGCGAGTCACAACCCGATGCTGATGGACGAAGGATTGGCGATTAACCCGGACGCATTGGACGTGGAAGAACTACGCCAGCGGGCGTGGGAGGCCATCGAACCCAACTACCACGCGCGGCTCGAAGGGCTTGTCGACGACTTCAACCTCGCGCGTTCACAACAACGGGGATCGGACGACCTGGTCGAAGCGGCCCGCGAGGCGGTCGCCGGTCGGGTGGGGACGCTGCTGGTCGAGGCGGATCGGACCATCCCGGGACGGATCGACGCCGCGACCGGAAAGATCGAACCCGCCGCGTTATCGGAGCCAGACGTAGACGACGTGCTCGACGACCTGGCGGAGGTGGTGCTGCGGATGAAGGGAGACGTGATCGTCGTGCCGGCCGAGCGGATGCCCGGCCCAACCGGGGTCGCGGCGTCGTACCGCTATTGATCGTCGATTCTGCGGCAACCGTGTAATAGAATCATCGACCCGAACCAAGCGCTCTGACCTCCGAACCGCATTGTCCGAACTACTCATTGAACCCGAGCCCTCTTTCTCAGACTCGGAGGCGCCCTCACCCGAACAACGGGCAGCCCGTGACGAGCCGACGCTCGACGCCGTGCCGCGCGTGTGCCTGGTCATCCTGGCCGTGCTCGCGGTCTTCTACACGCTTTACTTCGCCCGCGCCATCCTGCTGCCGCTCACCCTCGCGTTGATGGGGAGCATCGTGCTCAAGCCGGTCACCCGGCGGATGGAGGCTGCCGGGCTGCCGGGCATCTTGTCGGCTTCGCTGATCTTCCTGGTGCTCACCGCCGTCACCATCTTTGGCACCGTACGGCTGAGCGGCCCGGTGAGCGACTGGCTCGAACGGGCGCCGCAGAGCTTCGCCAAGGCGGGCTCCCGTGTAAAGGACTACCTCAAGCCGCTGGCGCAAATCAAGGCCGCCCAGCAGCAGGTCGACGAGATGACCAAGCTCCCCGGTGAGGAGAAGAACCCCGACACGGTGCGGGTCGAGCAGCCCGCGATCGCCAGCGAGACGATCAACGCCACCGGCGCCTACCTGGCCAGCGCGTCGATCACGCTGTTCATGCTGTTCTTCCTGCTGGCCGCCGGCGACCGCTACCTGGAGAAGACCGTTGAGATCATCCCCACCTGGCGCGGCAAACGCGACGCGGTGATGCTGGCCCGCGACGTTCAGTCGCGGATCGCCTCCTACCTGGGGATGATCACGCTCATCAACATCGGCCTGGGCATCGTGGTGGGCCTGGGGCTGTGGTGGGTCGGGATGCCCAACCCCGTGTTGTGGGGGGTGCTGGCCGGCGTGCTGAACTTCATCCCGGTAGCCGGCCTGCTGATCGGGGTGGTGCTGACGCTGGTGGTCGGCCTCGCAGAGCTCCCCACCATCGGCCAAGCGCTGGCCGCCCCGTCGATCTACCTGCTGGCCAACGGCATCGAAGCCAACTTCATCACCCCGGCCGTGCTGGGCCGCTCCATCAGCCTGAACCCGGTCGTGATCCTGCTGGCGGTCTTCTTCTGGGGCTGGATCTGGGGCATGGGGGGCGTGCTGCTGGCGGTGCCGATGCTGATCGTGGCGAAAATCGTCTGCGAGAGCAATGAGTCGCTCAAGCCCTACGCCGTGTTCCTGTCGCCCTAAACGCGGGCCTTCGCGGAGCGAGCGGGCTACACGTCGGCCCCCGCACCGCACCCCTCACTGGCCACCTCACTTTCCCCCGGCGGCCAGCTCATCCAGGTCGAGCCGGTAGAGCACTTGGTTGTAGTCGTGCCGCGCGGTCGGCCGCGGGTTGCCCGAGAACGTGTGGGTGTAGGTCCCTTCAAACAGCAAGACGGGCGACTCGGGGCCCGTAAACTCTGGATGGAGCTGCGGGTTGTAGAACGTGTAGTTTGGGTGCGTGGCGACGTGGACCGCGTCTCCCCACGGCCCCAGCGGGCTGTCGGCCTCCGCGTACCAGATCTCTCCCAGCAGCGACGCCTCGCCCCCCTGCTGCGTGAAGACAGCGACCCACTTCTGCCGGTAGCCGCTGTAGGCGATGGCGCCGCGGTGCGGATTGACGCGCTGGCCGCCGGCGCGTGTGGCCACGGCCACTTGCGGCTCGAGAATTTTCCACGTCGCCGGGTCGGACCAGGCCTCGAAGCTCGCCGGGCAGGAGAGGCTTGGCAGCGGATCGCCAAACAACAGCAGGTCGGCGCCCGACGGGTCGCGCCAAAGCGCCGCGTGGCCGGTCGGCGCGGGGGGCGGGGTGGGCTCTGCCTCGGACTTTGTCCACAGCCGGCGTAGCTTCTCGAACACCTGGTTCTGCTGGTTCCACACGCACAGGCCCGTCTCGTACGCCTCCAGCGGGGGCCGGATCTTGGCGTAGCACGCGACCAAGTGGTTCTTCCCCTGGGCGTCCGGCAGGCTGGCGTAGCCCCCCAGCCAGGTCGGGCCGTCGCCCGGCAGCGGCGCCACGGCCCGGGGCGCGCCGCGTTGATCGGCCACGTAGTCGTACCGCAGCCGGACCGGGGGCTCGAACGACCCGAGCGGCCTGGCCGCGGTCGTGGCGCCCGTCATGTGAAAGAGCCCCAGCGGGTAGCCGGGCAGCGCGGTGTCTCCCCACCCCCAGTAGAGCCGGCCGTTGTGCAGGGCGTTCTGCACGCTGTCGCACCCGACGACCCTCTGCTCGCGCCAGTCGAGCTCGCGGCCCAGCTTCTGGCTCTCGGCAAACAGACCGGCGCCGGTGATCCGGCCGAGCCGCTTGGCCGGCAGGGCGCGATCGACCCGTACGGTGCGGGTCTCGCCCGGCCGGGGGGTCAGGCGGACGCCGCGGTAGCCGAACCCGTCCTCGGCGACGCTGTAGCCGCTCCCCTCGACAGACAACCACGTCTCGACCCCCATCAGCTCGGGCAGGTCGAAGGCCACCACGCCTGCGTTGTCGGTGACGAAGCGTACGTTGTGCGTCGTCGTCAGCTCGACCAGGGGGACCGGCCAACCGTTCTCGGCGTCGACCACCTCGATGCGGCACGGCTGGAGCGCGCACGCCGGCCCGGCCAACCACAACGCCAACACCGCCAGAAGCTGCTTCACCATGAACCCCGCTGCCCTGCCAGCAGAACCGGCCCGGGAGAAGCCCGGGCGCCGCTACGCCCTATCGTAACCCGCCCAGGACACGCGCGTGAGCCGCTTGCGCCGAGCGAAGGGCGGCGGCGCCTGGCGGGCTAGCGGGTCGCTACGACCGTCCCGCGGGGTCGCGGAAGCGGTAGCCGATGCCGCGGACTGTTTCTACCAGCGCCGCGTAGGGCCCCAGCTTCTTCCTCAGGGCGCGGACGTGGACGTCGATCGTCCGCTCCAGCACCAACGAGTCGCCCCCCAGCGCCGCGTCGATCAGCTCCGACCGCGAGAAGACCCGCCCCGGCTGGCGGAGCAACGCCTCGAGCAGGCCGAACTCGCTGGGGGTCAGGTCGAGCGCCTCCTCGCCGGCGGTCACGCGGTGGCGTTCGCGGTCGACCAGGATCCCCTGGCTGACCAGCACCGAGGCGTCGCGCGAAGAGCCGATCCGCCGCCGCATGAGCGCCCGCACGCGCTCCAGCAGCACCTTCACGCTAAAGGGCTTGGTGACGTAGTCGTCGGCGCCGACGCTGAAGCCGGCCACCTGGTCGGTCTCTTCGCTCTTGGCGGTGAGCATCAACACCATCACCTCGCGGGTCACGGGGTCGGCCCGCAGGCGCCGGCAGATCTCCAGGCCGTCGATGACCGGCAGGTTCAGGTCGAGCACGATCATGTCCGGGACGCGCAGCTTGGCGAGGTTGAGCCCGTCTTGGCCGCTCGCCGCGGAGAAGGTCTCGTACCCCTCCTGGCGGAGGTTGTAGTCGAGCACCTCGCTGAGCGAGCGGTCGTCTTCGACGATCAAGACCTGCGGCTTGGCCATGCTGCGTGGGTCGGGCGGCGCCCGACATAGGGTTGATTGCAAGCAGGGCGGGCCCTGCCCGCCGACGGGGTGGGTGAACGGTCGGTCGCTTCGAGACGCCCGCCCCGCCCCGGGCAGGCGGGGGGCCCGCCCCGCGGGTGCGGCGCAGCGGCCTCACACGACCGGCGTGCTATTTAGGTAGGTCGGAGTGGCGGTGCCGGGTGATCTCTCCCTCAACGAGGTAGATCACGTCTTCGGCGATGTTGGTGGCGTGGTCGGCGATCCGCTCCACGTGGCGCGAGGCGGAGAAGAAATGCAGCGCAGACTCGATCAGATCGGCCCGTTCGCGCATCACTTCGTAGAGCTGGTGGATGACCTCCCGGTTGCAGGCGTCCACCTCGTCGTCGCGGCGGCAGACCGCGCGGGCGGCGTCCGCGTCGAGGGCGCAGAACGCGTCCAGCGCGTCCCCCACCATCTGCAGCGCCAGCTCTCCCATCCGTTCCAGCAGCGGGGGGACCGGGAAGCCGGGGTCGTCCCCCAGGGCCATCGTCCGTTCCGCGACGTTCACCCCCAGGTCGGCGATCCGCTCCAGGTCGCCGTTGATCTTCAGCACCGTGGCGACGCGCCGCAGGTCGATGGCCACCGGCTGGTGGAGCGCCAGGATCTTTAGGCACTCCTCTTCGATCCGCACCTCGCGTGCGTTGATCTCCGGCTCCAGCTCCGCCAGGCGGTGCGACCGCGCCGTCTCGCCCCGCGCCAGCGCCCGGCAGGCGATGCGGATCACCTCTTCGACGCGCGACGACTGCGCAAGGATGTCCTGTTCGAGGACGGCTAGGTCGCGTTGCAGGTGGTTACGCATAGCAGAGTGATGAACGATTAATGATGAATGATGAATAAAAACCAGAGGACGCTGAGCACGGAGCGCTGATCACTCATCACTCATCGTTCATCACTTTCTTAGCCAAACCTTCCGGTGATGTAGTCTTCGGTCTGCTTGTTCGTGGGGTTGGTGAACAAGGCGTTGGTGGGGCCGACCTCGATCAGCCGGCCCTGGTAGAAGAAGGCGGTCTGGTCGCTCACGCGGGCCGCCTGCTGCATGTTGTGCGTGACGATCACGATCGTGTAGCTCTGCTTCAGCTCGTCGATCAGGTCCTCGATGCGCGACGTGCTGGCGGGGTCGAGCGCCGAGGCGGGCTCGTCCATCAGCAGCACCTCGGGGTCGGTGGCCAGCGCCCGCGCGATGCAGAGCCGCTGCTGCTGGCCGCCGCTGAGCGCCAGCGCCGAATCCTTGAGCCGGTCCTTCACCTCGTCCCACAACGCGGCATGGCGGAGCGAGCGCTCGACGATGGTGCGGAGCGTGGCCTTGTTGCGTTCGCCGGAGACCCGCGGGCCGTAGGCGACGTTGTCGAAGATGCTCTTGGGGAACGGGTTCGACTTCTGGAACACCATGCCCACGCGTTTGCGGAGCTGCACCACGTCGATCCGCGGGGCGTACAGGTCGACCCCTTCGAACACCAGCTCGCCCGATAGCCGGGCGCCCTCGATCATGTCGTTCATGCGGTTGATGCACCGCAGGAAGGTGCTCTTGCCGCAGCCGGAGGGGCCGATAAAGGCGGTGACGCAGCGTTCTGGGATGGCGAGGTTGATGTTGTGCAGCGCCTGGTTCTCTCCGTAGAAGAAGTCGAGGCCGCGGGCCTCGATCTTGCGGCGAGCGGTGCGCAGCTCCTCGGCGGTGCGCACCGCACGCCCCTCGGCCGTGGGGGGGCGCAGCGTGGTCCGCGGCTCGCTGGAGCGGACGTTATCGGCTTCGGGTACTGCCATTGGCGGAGAGTTGGGGCTCATCGCGGTTGATTGATCGCCGGAGGCCGATTCTCGATGTCGTGGGGTCTTGCTTGTCGCGTTGTGCGGGGGCTGGGTCCGACGCGGCGGGGCGGCCCGCCGCGGATCCCTACCACCGTATCCGTTTTCCGTAGTGGTACCGCACCCACACGGCGCCGGCGTTCATGATGATCAGCACGCCCACCAGCACCAGGATGGCGGCCGAGGCCACCGCGTGGAACTCTTCCTGCGGCCGGGCCGCCCAGTTGAAGATCTGCAGCGGCATCGCCGTAAACTTGCTCATGGGGCCCGAGGGCGCCTGGTTGATAAACCCGACCGCTCCCACGGCCACCAGCGGGGCGGCCTCGCCCAACGCCCGGGCGACCGCCAGGATCACCCCGGTCATGATACCCGGCGTCGCGGCCGGCAGCACCTGCCGCCACACGGTTTGCCAACGGGTCGCCCCCAGGGCGTACGAGCCCTGGCGGATGGAGTTCGGCACCGCCCGAAGCGCCTCTTGGGTGGCCAGGATCACGATCGGCAGCACCACCAGCGTCAGCGTGAGCGCGCCGGCCAGGATCACCCGGTCGAGGTTCAGCCCCACCATCCAGACGCGGCCCCCCAAGTCGAACTTGGCGATGTAGCGTACGAACAACGCCAGGCCGAGCAGGCCGTACACGATCGACGGCACCCCCGCCAGGTTGGCGATGTTGACCTGCACCAGCTTGCGCCACCGGGTCGCCGCGGCGTACTCCTCAAGGTAGATCGCGGCGCCCACCCCCAACGGCACGGAAAACAAGGCGGTCAGGGCGATCAGCCACAGGCTCCCCAACAGCGCCGGGTAGATGCCGGCCGCCTCGGGCTTGCGCGACGGGAGGTCGGTCAACAGCCCCCAGCGGAGCGCGGGCGCCCCGTTGTAAACCACCGCGGCAAGCAGCCCCACCAGCACCAGCACCGCGGTGACCATCGACAACAGGCAGAGCGCAGAAAACACGTTCGACCAGAAGTACCGGCGGCGCGTGCGGGAGTCGATCCGCCACGAGTCGTCGTTGATGGTTTCGGGGCTGGGCATAAGCAGCGGTCGGTGGTTCTAAAAGGAAAACTACGATCGGCTCAGTCGTACTTCTCTCGCATCCGGCTGAGCACCCCCTGCGCAGCCACGTTGATCAACATCGTAATCAGGAACAGCGTCAGACCCACCGCAAACACCGTGCGGTACTCCAGCGTGCCGGTGGGCGTGTCGCCCGAGGTGATGTTCACGATGTAGGCGGTCATCGTCTGCACGCTCACCAGCGGGTTCAGCGTGAGCGTGGGGCTGGCGCCCGCGGCCAGCGTGACCGCCATGGTCTCGCCGATGGCCCGCGAGATGGCCAGCAAGAACGCCGCCACGATGCCCGACAGCGCCGCGGGGGTCACCACGCGGGCCGTGACGTCAAACTTGGTGGCGCCCAGCGCGTAGGCGGCCTCACGCAGGGCGCGCGGCACCGAGCGCAGCACGTCTTCGCTGAGCGAGACAATCAGCGGCAAGATCATGAACCCCACCACGATGCTCGCCGAGGCGGCGTTGAACACGTCGACCTTGACCTCGGTCCCAAACGCGGCGTTGATCGCCTGCACGCCCGACCGCAGCGCCGGCGTGACCGTGGTCACCGCGACCACGCCGTACACGACCGAGGGGATGCCCGCCAGGACTTCCAGCACCGGCTTGATGGAGTTGCGCACCCCGGGCGAGGCGTACTCGCTCAGGTAGATGGCCGTCCCCAGGCCGATCGGCCCCGCCACCAGCACGGCGCCGACCGTCACCAGCATGGTGCCGCACAGCAGGGGCAGGATGCCGAAGTGGGCCGGCTTGAACAGCGGGGTCCACTTGGTCCCGGTGAGGAACTCAATCAAGGAGACCTCGCGGAAGAACTGCAGCGACTCGGTCAGCAGCACCACGACGATGCCGATGGTGGTGAACACAGACACCGCCGCACAGCCCCAAAGCGCAAAGGAAATCAACGACTCGAGCCGCCTCCCTGACGGGTTGGCGATCGAGCCCGGATCGCGGTTGACGGTAGCGGCTTGGCTGCTCAACTCGGGCCTTCGCGAAGCGGTTGGGGTCAGGGGGTCGTTTGGGGCTTGTCGGCGAGGGCCGCCTTGATCGCGGCCAGGTTCTCGGCGTGCGTCGCCTCGGGTGCGGGGACGTAGCCCACCTCTTGTGAAAGCCTGGCGGCGTTCTCGGCGTAGTAGCTGACGAACTTGGCCACCTCGGGCCGGCTAAGCGACTGCTTCTTCACGTAGATGAACAAGGGACGCGACAGCGGGGCGTACGCGTTCGACCGGACCGTCTCCAGCGAGGGCTTTACCGGCCCGGACCCCGAGTCGATCCCCAGCAGCTTCAGGCGCTCCTCATTCTCGGCGTAGTAGGCGAAGCCGAAGTAGCCCAGGGAGTACTTGTCGCCCGCGACCCCCGTGACCAGCATGTTGTCGTCTTCGTTGGGGGAGTAGTCGCTGCGGCTGGCGCCCGCTTCGCCCACAACCACTTCGGTGAAGTACTCAAAGGTGCCCGAGTCGGTCCCGGGGCCGTACAGCTTGATCGGCTCGTCGGGCCAGCTCTTGTCCAGGTCGCTCCAGTTCTTGATGGGGCTCTCGGGCCGCCACAGCTCCTTGAGCTGCTCGACGGTGAGCGAGTCGCACCAATCGTTCTCGGGGTTCACCACCACCGCAATGCCGTCGTACGCCACCGACAGGCGGATAGACTCGATGCCGGCCTCCTCGCAGAGCTGGGCCTCGGAGGGCTTCATCTCTCGCGAGGCGTCGCAGATGTCGAGCTCGCCGGCCGAGAACTTCTTCATACCGCCGCCGGTGCCGTGGCTCCCGACGCTCACCTCGACGTCTGGGTTGGCGCCGGCGAACTCTTCGCAGACCGCTTCGCTGATCAGGTACACGGTGCTAGAGCCATCGATGGCCACCTCGTTCTTCACGGCCGGCTGGCAGCCGAGGCTCAACAGCACGAGGGTGCCGCCTAGCAGAGGGAGTCGTGGGGATCGGTGCACGGGAGTTCGCCTTGGATTCGAGCATTCGAGACGTGTGGGCCGGGGCGTCCTCGCCGCCGGCGAGGAGGTTTCCGGGTATGCTTCGCGCTGCGGCGGCCGGACCGAAGAAGGCCCGGCTTGCCGAGGGTTCTCCCTGGCCAAGTCCTCTACAAGCTAAACGGCAATTGTGAAGAGCGCGTGAAGAATCGGTGATCCTGCGGCCCAATGCAACCCGGCGCCCCGGTTAGGCGCGTTGCAGGTGGACCGAAAAAGTCGATCCGGTCTGGGATTCCGACCGCACCGACACCCGGCCGCCAAAAGATTGTGTCAGGTGCTTGACGATCGAGAGCCCCAGCCCGGTCCCCCCCATCTCGCGCGAGCGGGCCCGGTCGACCCGGTAAAATCGCTCAAAAACCCGCGGGAGCTTGCTCTTGGGGATGCCGATGCCGGTGTCCTCCACCTCGATCGCCACCATCTCGCCCGCTTCCCCCTCGCCACGCCAAGAGACCCGCACCCGGCCCCCCTCCGGGGTGTACTTGATGGCGTTGTCGATCAGGTTGTTGAGGATCACCCGCAGCCCCTCCGGGTCCGCCTTCACCGCCAGGGACGCGTCCCCCGGCACGATCGCTAGGTCGATCTGCTTGCTCTGGGCCTGGGGCGTGTAGTCCTCCAGGCAGGCGGCCACGATCTGTGCGACGCCCACGGCGGTGAAGTGCAACGCCTGCTGGGCCGACTCGATCCTCGCCAGGCTCAGCATGTCCTGGATCAGGTTGTTGAGCCGGTCGGCCTGCTCCTCGATCCGCTGCAGGAACCGGCCCCGGTTCTCGGTGTCGTCGATGGCGCCGTTGAGCAGGGTTTCGGTGTAGGCCTTGATCGAGCTGAGCGGGGTCTTCAGCTCGTGCGACACGTTGGCGAGGAAGTCTTGGCGGATGGTCTCCAAGCGGCGCAGCTCGGTCACGTCGTGCAGCACGGTGACGACCCCCGGGCAGGGTTCGCCCGGCAGCGGCGTCACCTGGACGCTCAGGGCGAAGGCCTCGTCCCCCTCCCAGTCGATCTCTACCCGCTGCGGCAACTGCGACGTGAGCGTCGCTGCCACGGCCTCGTGCAACGCGTGGTGCCGGACCACCTCCAGCAGCGGCCGCCCCTCGACCCGCGGGGGGAGGAAGCCGAACAGTCTCCCCGCGGCCGCGTTGGCGAACAAGATCCGCTCGCGGTTGTCGATGGCGATCACCCCCTCGATCATCCCCCCCAGCACGGTCGCCTGCTGCTGGTTCCCCTCGCGGAGCTCGGAGAGCTGGGCCCCCAGCTCGTGGCTGAGCTGGTTGAGGGACTCGGCCATCTGCCCCAGCTCGTCGTTGTTGGAGACGTAGGCGCGTTGCTGGTAGTCCCCCTGACCGATGCTGCGTGCGGCCCGCCCTAGCGCCAGCACCGGACGCACCACGTGAGAGATGGCCAGTGCGGCCAGCCCCAGGGCGCCCCCCCCCACCAGCAGGGCGGAGCTGGCGTAGCCGTCCGGGTCGGCCGGCAGGCCCCAGCGCGCGCGGGCGCCGGGCGACATGGCGATCGCCGCCAGGGCGACCAGGCCAAACGCCCAGAGGAACAACTTCCAAAACAGCAGGCTGCGGAGCATGCCACCATCATGCCAGCAGCGCTTGCAATGTCGAGCCGCCCAGGGCGCCGCAGGGGCCAGACTGCCGGCCCGAACGCTACGAGCCTCAAGACCGCGCCAAACCGTACCGATAGAACCATCAGAGCGGGCGCGCCAGGACGTGCGCGCATCGATAGCTCCGTAGCGAGGCGAAGGGATGTCGGCAACCTATTCCAGATTCGACACGCTTTCCTTCAGCGCCCAGGGCGACGCGTGGCCGGGCGAGCTGCCCGCCCCGCCGCTGGCGGTGCTGGCCACCATCCCGCGTAGCCGCGGCAGGGTCGCCGCGCCTGCCGAAGCGCCGCGCCCAGCCCCCGCGCCGACTCCCAGCGTGGCGCCGACACTGACCCATCCGCCGGCGGCGGAGCCGATCACAGCGCCCCACTTTGCGCCGGCCGCCAAGCCCGCCACGCCGGTGCTGACGCCCGTCGCGGCGCCCGCGGTTGCTGCCCCAAGCGTGGCCGAGGCGGCCCCCGAGACCATCGTTTTCGCCCAGCAGCCCGCGGCCCAGCCCTACTCCGACGACGCGGGCTGGCAGCAGACGCTGCTACGGTTGGAGGCGGCCATCGCCCCCTACTCTCAAGTCATCGTGCTGCTTGCGTTGCTGGCCGCCGCGGGCATCAGCCTGCTGCTGCTGTACGGCGGGCCGTCGCGGGGTGACGCAGAGACCTCGGGCGCCGTGGTGAAGACGCCCGACATCCAGGTGGCGCAGCAAACCGAAGCGCACGTAGCGGCTGCACAGCCGGCGCCCGCCGCTGTGTTGGCCTCGGCCCCGGCCGAACCGACCGCCGCGGGGCCGTCCGGCCTGAAGGTGGCGACCCACACGCCGGTTGTTGAACCCGCGGCCAACACGGCCCCGGCGTTCTACCCCACAACCACGGCGTACCCCTCGACCGGCGCCGACGGCCCGGTGGCCCGTCTCTCGCAAGAGATTCAGTCCCAAAACCCAATCGGCCAGCGATGAGCTCAATCGATCAAGCGTTTATCCGCGCCTACCAAGGGGGCGCCGGGGTCGTCGAGGCGCCCCTGCCGCCGCAGCGTCAGGCGTCGCCTCAGGCCGCGCCCCAACAGGCCGCGCAGCACCCAGCGGTCGCCCCGCCGCACTTTGCGGTCGCGCCCGCCGCTGGGCGTCCGGCAGCGGCGACGCTCCGTCGTCGGGCCACGCCCGAGGCGGCTCTGGTGGTCGAACGGCTCTCGTGGTCGGACGACGTGCTGGAGCTGGCCGACGCCGAGCACGAACAACTGACGCGGATGATTGAAGACCTCTCCCAGGTCGAGGGGCTCATCGGGTTGGCCAGCGCCGGTCGCGGCGCGGGGGCCACCACGCTGCTGCTCGCCCTGGCGCGGACCGCGGCGCGGGACGGCGCCCGGGTTGCCGTGGTCGACTGCGGCGACGGCGCCGTGCTGCGGTCGCTGGGCCTGGTGCGTACGCCGACGTTGGCGACCGCCGGCTCGCTGCGCAGCGCCATCGTCCACGCCCGCCAGGACGGGCTGTCCGTGGTGCAGTCGTGGACCCTGGGCCAGACGCCGGCGACCCCCGGGCCGCTGCTCGAGTCGCTGGGGGCGCTCTCCGAAGAACACGACATGGCGTTGTGCGACCTGGGGTTGGTTTCGGCCCGCTCGCCGCTGGGCGCCGCGTGCCGCGCGATCGTGGCGGTGGCCCAGAGCGACGCGACCGGCTCTCGCTTGGGCGCCGAGGTAGCCGCTAGCTGGCCCCGCGCCGCAGCGCTCGGCGTGGTCGTCCGTCCCGAAGCCTAGCGATCCATCCACGCCCCGGGCGATCGCTCAAACCACCGGTCCGACCGATGTACCTAGAACACTGGCGCCTCAACCGCAAACCGTTCGGCCCGGTCGACGACCCCGGGCTCTTCTACCCCGGCCAGTCGCACCAGAGCGCCATGCTCAAGCTGCGCTACGTGCTGGATGAGGGGCGCGAGGCCGCGGCGCTGGCCGGACCGGCCGGGGTCGGCAAGACCCTGCTGGTCGACCGCCTGGCCGACGAATCGGACGACAACACGCTGATCACGCGGATCGTCTTCCCGCGGCTCAACTCGCGCGAGCTGCTGACGCTGCTGGCCGACGAGTCGGGGGCGCCGCGCCCCGAGGCGCCGCGGTTCACCAGTGACGAGTCGCTGACGCGGCTCCGCGTCCGGCTGGACGAGCTGGCCGCGGCCGGCAAACGCCTGCTGGTGGTGGTGGACGAGGCCCACCTGCTGGAAGACTCCGACACGCTCGAAACGCTGCGGCTGCTGCTGAACCTGAACGGCCCCAAGCACCGGCCGCTGTCGCTGCTGCTGGTCGGCCAGATGCCGCTGATCAGCACGCTGCTGCGCACGCCGGGGCTCGACCAGCGGCTCGCCGTGAAGGCGCTGGTCCGATCGCTGGTAGAGGACGAGACAGACGAGTACATCGGCCACCGCCTGGCAGCCTGCGGCGGCGCGGAAGAGATCTTCACCCGCGACGCGGTGCGCAGCATCCACGCCTGCTCCGGCGGGGCGCCTCGCAAGATCGACCGCCTGTGCGACATGGCCCTGCTGGTGGGCTACGCCGAGGGCCGGGCCCGCATCACCGCCGAGCAGATCGAGGCGGTCAACGAAGAGCTGATGGTCTCAACGCCGGACTGAGCCTGCCCTACGGGTTGGTCCCAGTCCGCGATAAACTGGCGGGATGCCTGATCCATCTAGCCAAGCTTCCGCCGCCGAGGGGGTCTACCTCGATTGGCGCCGCCGCGAGCGCTGCGGTTTTGCCGAGGTCGTCTACGGCGAGGGGAAGAGCGTCGACGCGTTGCGGGCGATCCTTGCCGAGTACGCCGCGAAGCAGGAAGACGCGCTGGTGACGCGGATCGACCCCGAGGCGGCCCAAACACTGCTGGCCGAGCTGCCCGCCGCCCGCCACAACGCCGTCGCCCGCGTGCTGCGTCTTCCGGCCGAGGCAACCCTCGCCAAGCAGGGACGCGTGGCGGTGGTCACCGCCGGCACCACCGACCGCGGCGTCGCCGAAGAAGCGGTCGAGACGCTCGACTGGATGGGGGTCCAGACGCTGCTGGTTCAGGACGTGGGGGTCGCGGGCCCCCACCGGCTCCTCGAGCGGCTCCCCGAGTTCCGCCACAGCGACGCGGTGGTGGTGGTGGCTGGCATGGAAGGCGCGCTGCCGAGCGTGGTCGGGGGGCACCTGGCGTGCCCGGTGATCGCCGTGCCGACCAGCGTCGGCTACGGCGCCAACTTCGGTGGGCTCTCGGCGCTGCTGGGGATGCTCAATAGCTGCGCGTCCAACGTGGCGGTCGTGAACATCGACGCCGGCTTCCGCGGCGGCTACCTGGCGGGGCTGATCGCGTTGCGGGCCGTCACCCCGGAGCGCTTTGCGCCGGCGCCTTCGCAGGAGAACCAGGCGTGAGCACCCAACCCGACACCACCCCCCTGCCCCGCTTGCCGACGCGCGACGCCGATTCCCACAAGGGAGACTACGGCCGCGTGCTGGTGATCGCCGGCTCGCGCGGCATGGCGGGCGCCGCGGCGCTGGCCGGCATGGCCGCGCTGCGAAGCGGCGCGGGGCTGGTGACGGTGGCCACGCCACGCGCGGCGCAGCGCACCGTCGCCGGCTTCTGCCCGGCGTTGATGACCCTCGGGCTGATGGACAACGACGGCTCCTTCGACGGCCCGGCGATCGACCCGCTGCTCGACCTGGCGGCCAAGGCAGACGTGGTGGCCCTCGGGCCGGGGCTCGGCCGGTCGGTGTCGCTCGACCTGATCGTGCGCCGGCTTGTGGCGGAGGTCGATCGGCCGATGGTGGTCGACGCGGACGCGCTCAGCGCGTTGGCGCTCGACCTGCCGGCCCTGGCGGACGCCCCCGCCCCGCGGGTGCTAACGCCCCACCCCGGCGAGTTCAAACGCCTAGCGGGCGCGGCGCCCGGCCCGTCCGACGCCGAGCGCGTGGCCGCCGCGCGCCGGTTCGCGTCCGAGCACGGCCCGCGCACGACGCTGCTGCTCAAGGGCGCCCGCACGGTGGTCACCGACGGCGACCGCCACGCGATCAACTCGACCGGCAACCCCGGCATGGCGACCGCCGGTTGTGGCGACGTGCTGACCGGCGTGCTGGCGGCGCTGCTGGCCCAAGGGCTGGCGCCGTACGACGCGGCCCGGCTGGCCGCCCACCTGCACGGCGCCGCGGGCGACCTGGCGGCCGAGCGCGTGGGCCCGGTCTCGCTGATCGCCACCGACCTGCTCGAGTCCCTCCCAGTGGCGTTTAGGCAACAAGCGTGAGGGCGTAGGGTGCGATGAAGCGCAGCGGAATCGCACCTGCGGGGGAAAGAGCGTTGCGAATGGGAGCCGCATTGTGGTGCGATTTCGCTGCGTGTCATCGCACCCTACAATGATGGAATCCGCATGCACGTTATCCGCCACCTCGAAGACCGCCCCGAAGCCGCCCTCGGGGGCGCCGTGGCCATCGGCAACTTCGACGGCGTCCACCGCGGGCACGCGGCGCTCATCCGCAAGCTGGTAGAACGGGCGCGTGCGGCCCGCGGGCCGGCGGTGGTGTTTACCTTCGACCCCCACCCCGTGCGGCTGCTGCGGCCCGCCGAGTGCCCCCCGCCGCTCACCTGGACCGAACGCAAGGCCCAACTGCTCGCAGCGCTCGGCGTCGACTGGGTGATCGCCTACCCCACCGACAAGGCGCTATTGGCGCTGTCTGCACGCGACTTCTTTCAGCGGATCGTGGTCGACGCGCTCGGCGCGCGGGCGATGGTCGAGGGGCCCAACTTCTACTTCGGCCACAACCGCGAGGGGACGATCGACGTGCTCCGCGGCCTGACCGCCGAGGCGGGCCTGTCGCTCGATATCGTGCCGCCGATCGAGGTCGAAGGAGAGCTGGTCAGCAGCTCGCGCGTGCGTCGCCTGGTGGCCGAGGGCGCCGTGGGGCCCGCGGCCCGGCTGCTCACCGCGCCCTACCGCGTGCGGGGCCTGGTGTCGCACGGCGCGGGGCGCGGGGCGCAGATCGGCTTCCCGACCGCGAACCTGGCGGGCATCGACACGCTGCTGCCCGCCCACGGCGTGTACGCCGGGGTCGGCCGGCTGGGGGACCAGCGGTGGCCCGCGGCCGTGAACGTCGGCCCGAACCCCACCTTCGGCGAGCACGAAACCAAGGTCGAGGCCCACCTGGTGGGCTGCGACGAGGCGCTGTACGGCCAGACCCTCGAGGTTGACCTGCTCGAACACCTGCGCGAGATCCGGCCCTTCGCCTCGGCGGAGCTACTCGCCCAGCAACTAAAGAGCGACATCGCCTCGGCGCTCGATGTGTATCGGCGATTCCTAGAGAGCCGTGCGTCGAACCTCGAAGCAGAAGGCTTCTCGCAGAGTCGCGGAGGCGCAGAGAAGGACGAAACCAAGTAGGATTGCGTTCCCGAAGTCGCCGTGATTCTCAGAAGTGCATTAACTCGGTTCATTCCCTCCGCGCCTCCGCGAGAGATTCAGTCTCGCTCGAATGGCGTCCGACGATTGGTTGGCCTGAGTACTTCCCCCGGAGCGTCCCTGATGCCCATTGATTGGCAACCCCTGAAGAAGATCGTCGCCGAGGCCGAGTCGTTTGTGCTCACCAGCCACATGCGGCCCGACTGCGATGCGCTCGGCAGCGAGCTGGGGATGGCCCTGGCGCTCGAGTCGCTCGGCAAGCGGGTGCGGATCGTCAACGGCGATACGACCCCGGAGTCGATCGCGTTCATCGACCCCGAGCGCCGCATCGAGACGCTGGCCTCTGGCGCCGCGGCGCCAGAGGCGGACGTGTTCATGGTGCTCGACACCGGGAGCTGGCAGCAGCTCGGCCCGATGGCCGACCAGTTGCGCTCCGCCAAGGGGACCCGTGTGGTCATCGACCACCACATCAGCGGCGACGACCTGGGCGCCGTGATGTTCAAGGACGCCAAGGCCGAAGCGACCGGCCGCTTGGTGCTGGAGGCGGCCCACGCGCTGGGCGCGAAGCTCAGCGAAGCGATGGCCCGTCCGCTGCTGGCCGCGATCGCCACCGACACCGGCTGGTTCCGCTTCGACTCGGTGGGCGCCGCCACGCTACGCGCCGCGGCCGAACTGGTAGACACCGGCGCCAAGCCGAGCGAGCTCTTCTCGTCCCTCTACGACCGCAACTCGCTGGCGCGCGTGCGCCTGCACGGGCGGATCTTGGCCGGCATGCGGCTGGCGGCCGACGGCCGGCTGGCGGTGGGGGTCGCCCGCGCGGAGGACTTCGCCGCCACCGGCGCCATCGCGTCGGACACCGAGGACGTCGTCAACCGCCTGCTCAGCGTCGAGGGGGTCGAGGCCGCGATCATGGTCGTTGAGCTCTCTGGGCAGCTCGCCAAGGCGAGCCTCCGCAGCCGCAGCGATCTGGACGTGCGGCAGATCGCCGAGACCTTCGGCGGCGGCGGCCACGCCAAGGCGGCCGGCGTGCGGGTCGAGGCCGGCATCGACGAGGCGCAGCGGGTGCTAGCAGAAGCCGTCACCGCGGCGCTGGGCGCGTAGCGTATTGGAAAGCAAAAAAAACGCACGCGCCGCAGCCGACGGGCGTCGCCCCGTCGGCGCAGCGGAGAAAACGCTTCCATTCCGCTACTCCGACGGGGCGGAGCCCGTCGGCTAGCTTGGCGGCGCCCCTAGAATCGTTGCAGCCCGCCCATTCGATTGGCCGATACTAGGATGGAGCGGCGCCGCGCCGCCGCGACTTTCACTCCTCGGATCGGCCGCTCTGCCATGTGGTGTCGCCACTGCCAACAAGACGTTCCGGCCGTCGCCGCCGCGACGCGGGGGGACGTGCAGTGCGCCCGCTGTCGGAGGCCCCTGACCATCGCCAGCGACGCGGGCATCGCCCTGGACGACTCCGGCGCCGCGCTGCGCAGCGCCGCGTCGCTGGTTGAGAGCGACGCGGTCCTCAACGAACAAGCACGCCTGCAACGCGCCATCCGCCGGGCCAGGTCGGCCGTAGCGCCGGCGCCCACGGGGCCAAGGACGCTGCGTTTCGACCTGCCGCACGACGGCTCCGTAGCGGCCCTGGCCGGCCCGCCGACGCCGGCGCCGACCGCCACGATCCAGGCGACCCGCCCGAGCCGCGACCGCTTCGCCCAGTTCGTGGCGTGGACCCTCGCGGTAGCGGGCGCCGCGGCGCTTGGCGCGGGGCTGGGGATGATGCTGTGGTGCCTGCTACGCGGCCAAGAAGGTGCGTGGCAGTCGGGCCTGTGGAACGCCGGGCTCGCCGCGACGCTGGGCGGGCAGGGGCTGATGATTATCGGCCTGGTGCAGATGCTGGCCAGCATGTGGCAGACCACGCGGGCCTCGGCCAACAAGCTGGCCGACCTGCACCGCGACCTCCGCCGCGTAGAGCGGACCGCCGACGCGATCAGCGGCGACCGCAACGCCACCGCGGCGGGCTTCTTTGCCGCCCTGGCGGCCGACGCGAGCCCCGACACGATGCTCGCCACGCTGCGGGCGCAGGTGCACGTTCTATCGAACCGCCTAGAGCGGATGCGGTAGCGGGTTCGTCCGTGGTCAGTTGTCAGTAGTCAGTTGAACGCGCAAGCGATTTGCAACGGACTACGGACTACTGACTACTAACTACTGACTACTTCTGGAGTCGCCCTACAAAGCGCGGGGCCACAACCTTCCGCGTCTGGCCATGAACTCCTTGTAGCGGTCGCCGAAACGCTCGACGAGCGCGGCTTCTTCGCGTTCCATCCGCACCCTCCCCAACGGCAGGCCGGCGAGGGTCGCCGCGGCCACCAGCAGGCTCCCGGTCGCCAGCGTGAAGCCGATGCACATCAGCAGCGCAAACGCGTACAGCGGGTGGCGGACCCAGCGGTAGGGTCCGGTCGTCACGAGCTGGTGCTCCGCACGGGTCACCGTTGTGATGGTGTGGTTGTCTCGCAGCGTCGCCATGGTCCAGGCGATGCCGGCGGCGCCGGCCAACGCCAGCAGCGCGCCAGCGGCTTCTACGGCGGCCGGCATGGCGATCATCGTCGGCGCCAGCCACGGGGCGCCGGTGGCGAAGCCCAGCACGCCCAGCGTGATGAGCGTGGTCAGCAGCACGAACACCACGGTGAACCAGGCGCCCTCTTCGCGCAGCAGGTGGCGGGGCGTCACTGCCTCGGTACGGCAGGCACGCCAGGCGAAATACTGGAACGCGACCGTCGCCAAGCCAAGCGCCGCCAGCGTTGCGCCCCGCGCCATCCACTCAAGCTGGCCCATCCCCACGCCCCGTCCCTTGTGCTGCGTCGTGCCCTTCGTGGTTCATCCCGCCTCAAGGCGCCGGCAAGAACAGCGTCGCGTGCCAGCCCCCTCCAGTAAGCTTAGCAGCGCGCTCGAACAGCGGCTCGGCGCCCGCGCGGTCGCCGCCGAAGTGCTGGAAGACCCCCAGCAGGAACATGGCCTCGGCGTCGTTGGGCCGGTCGGCGAGCCGCTCCTCGAGCTGCTCCTCGACCGTCTGCTGCACGTCGGCCGGCATGAACTGCGACAACTGGAAGTCCGACGCCGGCCACTTGGGGTCGAGCCGCAGGCCGCCGCGGATGGTCTCGGCGGCGCGGTCGTGCAGGCCCAGGGCCGCCTCGGCCAGGCCCTGGCGGAAGTGGGCGTCGGCCAGCGTGTCGGCCGCCGACACGGCCCGGCGGTAGCGCGCCGCCGCGTCGCGGAGCCGGCCGCGCTGCAGCAGGTCGTCTCCCTGATCGATCGAACGCCACGCCCGTTCTAGGTTTCCGGGGGGTGGCGGGCGCTCCTCCACGGCCGGGGCCGCAGCGATCGGGCCCCCAGGCGCCGGCTGCGGGGGCGCCTGAACCATCGGCACGTTGCCGCCGAAATCGGCGCCCGTGGGCGCGGCGTTGTTGCCCCAGAAGAAGTTGCGCACCGCCTGCGGGCCGTACAGCGGACCGGTGTCTAGCACGATCGGCGGGAAGATCACCGGCACCCGGGCCCGGCAGCGGCACCTGGCCCACGGGAAGCCACACGTCGGGCAGCAGGCCGCCCGGTAGCCATTGTCGTACCGGTAGTCATAGCCGTAGGAATACGAAGGCCCGCCGCTGCTGTAGTAGGCGGTGCGGTTCGAGAAACTCCCCGGCACGTAGCCGTAGCCGCCGAACCGCGAGTAGGCGCCGTAGGGCGAGAACCCTATCCCGCCGCGGGGGACCACGACCGTCGTCGATCGATTCACCCGCGACCCCGCGCCGGCGCCCTCGACCGCGTCTTGCTCGAACCGCGGCCGGGTGGGCGAGTCGCCCGGGAAGCGTACGTTCTGCGCCCAGGCGTCGACCGCCAGCAGCGAGCAAACAGCAACAAGCAACAATCGCATAGCGCCCTCCTGGGCGTTGCGTGGCGCGGGGGCGGAAAGCGGGTTCGCCAATTGGATTGTTCCGCGCCTCACGGCCCGGGGCAAGCAGAACGCGCTGCGCCGCGGCCCTTGGAGCCAGAAGCACTCCGTATCCGGCGCGGCTTTCTCTATACTGGCCCCCTAACGCTCGCACTTGTCACGCACCCTTTTCGCCGGCGCCGCATGAAGTTTCGCTTCTCGATCCGGATGATCCTCATCGTTATCGCCTTCGTGGCGGTGCTGCTGATGAACGTCAACGAGCGGCGCCAGCACGCCGCACAGATGGCCGACGCCCAACGGCTGGTGCGCCAGACCGAGGCGAACCTGGCCGCCATGGGGTTCGAGGGCGCCAACGCCCCGTTCGGGCCGGACGAGTTCCGGCTTGTGATTGTGGACATTTACGGGAAGGGGCGGTCCGCGGTCCGCGATACATCAATCGCTGCGCAGCGGGTGATTGTCGTCACCCACGCCCCCGAGGACGTGAAGACGCAGGGGGCCGCCCCATCCTCCCTGGCAAAGACGATCTGCGCCACGCAGCCCCTGGGCGGGGCGGCCGACTCGTCCTGCACGCTAAGCGTGTACGCCAACGTCCCCTCGTCCCGCCCCAGCGACTCTTATCCTACGCTGATATTCAACCTGCAGATGGCGGGCGGGACGGCGTCCGGCTCCGGGTTAAGTGCAACCATCGACAAAGGGGATACGCTCAAGGATCACTTTCGCTTCGATCTCGAGTCGGGGGTCTACCCCCTGGGAGAACCGATCGACTTCTACGCGATCGGCGGGAACCGAAAGGGGGAGCTGAGGCAGGTGCGACTGGTCGTCGGCGCGCCGCCCAAGCCTAGTGCTGGAGCCGGAAGCGTGAGCGCCTCGAGTGTGCCGGACAGCGAACGCGAGACGTCCGGCCCCTGAGTGACTGAGACGGGGCGTTTCCGGCTCCCTTCCGGCGCGGCTGTCTCTATACTGGCCCCCTAACGCTCGCACTTGTCACGCACCCTTTTCGCCGGCGCCGCATGAAGTTTCGCTTCTCGATCCGGATGATCCTCATCGTTATCGCCTTCGTGGCGGTGCTGCTGATGAACGTCCATGAGCGGCGCCAGCACGCCGCGGAGATGGCCGACGCCCAACGGCTGGTGCGCCAGACCGAGGCGAACCTGGCCGCGATGGGGTTCGAGGGCGCCAACGCCCCGTTCGGGCCGAACGAGTTCCGGCTTGTGATTGTGGACATTTACGGGAAGGGGCGGTCCGCGGTCCGCGACAACTCGGTCGTTGCTCAGCGGGTGATTATCGTCACCCACGCCCCCGAGGCCGTGAAGACGCAATCGCCCGACCCCTCCTCCTATCAGATTGATGTGAAATGCGCCACGCAGCCCCAGGGCGGGGCGGCCGATTCGTCCTGCACGGTAAGCGTGTACGCCAATGTCCTCTCGTCCCTCGCCAGCGACTCTTCTCCGACACTGATATTCAACATTGGTATGTTCGGCGAGTTTGCGTCCGGCCACGGAACGAAGGTATCCGTCGACCAGCGGGCAACGCTCGAGGATCACTTCCGCTTCGACCTCGAGTCGGGGGTCTACCCCCTGGGTGAACCGATCGACTTCTACGCGTTCGGCGAGAATCGACAGCGGGACCTGAAGCTGGTGCAACTCGTCGTCGGCGCGCCGCCCAAGCCTAGTGCTGGAGCCGGAAGCGTCAGCGCCCGGAGTGCGGAAGGAGACGCCACGCAATCCTCCGGGCGCTGACGCTTCCGGCTCTAGACACTTCTTGGGGGTTTTGCGCGACGCTGGGCGATCCTGGGTCCTAGGCACTAGAATCGGGAACACCCCTCCATCAACCCTCGTGGAATCGCATGCCCCGCTTCACGCTCGCTAGGCTCACTTGGTTGCTGTTTGCCGTTAGCGCCGTCTGCTTGGCGGCCGGGCTGCTGCTGAAGGTGCAGTTGCTGCTGTCGGTGGGCTTTTTAGCGCTGGTTTTTGGGTTGTGCGCCTTCCCGATGTGCATGTTCATCCAGCCGTTTGAAGAGGCCTCGCTGGGGCACCCGCAGCGCAGCTTTTGGCTGGTGGTGTGGTGCGTGTTTGTGGGGGTGTCGGTCGGGCTGGTGAACGGCGGGGTGCACGACATCGTTGCGACCTCGCTGCTGTACCCGGAAGATCAAGCGCTGCCGCTGGGGAAGATCGTCGGCCCCTTCATCGGGCTCGCGATCACGCTGGGCTACCACTTCTCGTTCGTGCGCCACGCGACCCGCACCGCGAACCACGCAAGCGCCGCGCCGTCTGTATAGCCTGCGCCGTCCGTGCGAGCCGGGCCGTCCTCGGCCCCGGCGCGGTGGACCGGACCCAGTGCTAGGGTCTACTTCACCGCGCCGGGGGCGGGGACGCCCCGGCTCACTGGCATTGTGCGCCCAGATCGGCGCGCAAGCGTTCTAGCGCTTCTTCGCACCGCGTCGCGACGTCGTTGGCTTCCCAGCGGTCGTCTGGCTTGACGTACAGCTCGCGGCGGGCGTCTTGCTCGATCAGCAGCCAGTCCTTGGTCCGCAGCCCCCGCCAGCCGCCGCCGGTAAGCGGCAGCGCCTCGCGCCCGGGGAGCCCGCCGCTGCGCTGGACCACGCCGGCCAGCTCCTGGTCGCCCACCAGCGCGCCGGTACGCAGCAGCGCCCCGTCGCCGTCCGCGCGACGCACCACCAGCGGCGTGTGACGCGCCTCGCTGTAGGGGCCGCTGGCGTCTGCCGGGCCCACGACGCCGTGCTCGCCGAGCGCATAGCCGCGCAGCCCGGCCAGCGCCAGGTCGTACCGGCCGGCGCCCAACTGCGTGTCGAGCCCCTCCAGCAGCGCCTCGACACAGGCGTCGAGCGCCATCACCTGGGCCGCGTACCGGCAGCCCTGGGCGAAGCGGGCGTCGGCGTCGGCCTCGCCTCCGCTGGCGGGCGATACGCTGGGCGCGGGGGCCGGGTCGTCTGGTTCGCACAGGGCCAGCGCCGCTTCGTGCGGCGCGTCCCAGGCGTGGCCCAGCACCCCCAGGTGCAGCCATGCCGGCGCGTCGCCCGTGGGCAGGGCGTCAAGAAAGTGCGCGCACGCCATCGCTGCGCGGGTCTGCTCGAACCGCTTTGCCGGCGTTCTGGGGAGGCCCATGTCGACCAGCGTCACATCCGCCAGCCGTGGGCTGTCGCCCCCCTCCTCTAGGGTGGCGGCGGCCTGGGCGTCGTCGGTCAGCAGCCACGCGCCGGGCCCCAACGCCGCCAGCCAGGCCCGCAACTGGGCCTGCGCGTCGGACGACTGGACGATCCGCCAGTCGTACAGCAGCGACTCGGCCGCGAGGCGGTCGAGGCCGGGGGTCGCGAACCAGGTGTTGCCGTACGCCCCCAACGACGAGGCCCGCAGGCCGTCGATGGTGACCAGCACGAGGCGCGGTTCAGCGGGCGTGGGCGGCATCCGTGCGAGTGTAGCCCGCAAAGGAATGCGCCGGGAAGCCGCCGCGGATCTCGCGCCACAGCAATTGGGGGAAGATCATCGCGTCGCGCCCGTACCGCGCGGCCAGCCTGCGGGGCTCGCTCGCCAGCCGGTGCAGCCACTCCAGGCCCGCCTGCTGGAGCCAGCGGGGCGAGCGGCGGCGGTGGCCCGCCAGGAAGTCGATGGTGGCGCCGATGCACAGGGCGGTCTTGGCCTCGATGAGCGGCGCGAACCGCTGGACCCACAGCTCTTGCTTGGGCGCCCCCAGCCCTACCAGCAGCACGTCGGGCTGGGCGTCGGCGATCAGGCCCAGGATGCGGTCGTTCTCTGCTTGGTTCTTCTCGAACCCTAGCGGGGGCGAGTACCACCCCGCGACACGCACCGCCGGCCAGCGACGCTCGATGTTCGCCGCGGCCCGCTCGGCGACCCCGGGCGCGGCGCCCAGCAGGTAGACGCTCAGCGGCCCGTCCTTCTGCTTCGCCAGGTCGAACAGCCGCGGCGCCAGATCGCTACCGGCGACCCGCTCCGGCAGAGGCCGGCCGAGCGCCCGCGAGGCGGCGACGATGGGCGCGCCGTCGGCCAGCACCAGCGACGCCTCGCGGTAGGCGCGCCGCAGCGCGTCGTTCTCTTGGTACATGACCGCGTGGTCGACGTTGGGGGTCACCACGTACCGGCACGTGGCACCACGCGGCGCGGCCGCCCAGTCGAGTACGGCGCCCGCCGCTTCGTTGAGCGTGAGCCGGTGGATGTTCATGCCGAACAGCGGAACGGTGGGGAGAGATTTCATAGTGATGAGTGATGAATGATGAGTGACGTTACTTCCGAGCGACGGACGATCGTCCGCCGAGTTGTTGGGCGCCGGTTGTCAGCAGGCTGCGGGAGCGTCGCGTAGCTGACCGCTGAAAGCTGATTGCTGAACGCCGACCGCTCGTCGGGCCATCAACCTCCGCTCGGCGCCTACGGCGGCGCCGGCGATGGTCATTAGCAGCCACTGGTCGGGGTGGATGTGGGTGATGTCGTGCAGCGCGGCGTTGACGCTGTAGATGGCCAGCGCCGCCAGGGCGAACTGGCCGAGGGCGCGGAGCTCTGGCTCTGCCTCGGGCGCGGTGGCGAGGCGCCAACCGCAGACGCCGATGCCCCCCAACAGGGCCGCGTAGCTGGCGAGCCCCAGCAGCCCCGTCTCGGTCAGCAGCCCCAGGTAGGTGTTGTGGTGGTGGAGGCCGCGGATCGATTCCAGCTCGAATGACTGCGACCGGTCGGAGAGGTAGGGGAGCTTGCGGTCGTAGAACCGGCCGAAGCCGACCCCCCACAGCGGGTTGTCGCGGAACATGTTCATCGAGACGTAGACGAACGCCTCGCGTTGCTGCACGGAGTGGGCCGAGACGCTGCCGGAGTCTTCACGCTCCAGGCCGATGATCTTGTCCCAAGCAGCCACCAGCAGCACGCCGCCGGCCAGGCAGGCGATGCCGAGCATCGGCGCCCTCAGCCGGCGGGGGGTTTGCAGGCCGGCGACCACCAGGCCGCTGAGGCCCAGGCCGAGCCAGGTGCTGCGGGTGTAGGTCAGCAGCACGACCAGCGCCATGGCTCCGCAGGCGCCGACCAGCAGCAACTGCATCAACCGCGAGGCCTTGGGCACGAGCATCCAGGTCGCCCACAGGCAGATGCCCAGGTAGGCGCCCATGCTCACGGAGTTGAGCTCGGGTCCCCGGGCGCGGCCGAAGTGCAGGCCCTGCTCGGGGTCGGCGATGTAGCGGGGGAAGACCACCGCCCACGCGCCGGCGGTCTCCGCCAGACCGGTGAAAGCGAGATAGACGCCCAGGCCGGCAAGGATCGCGAAGAAGACCCGCACTTCGCGCGGGCCCAGGGGCGCCTGCCGGGCGACCAGGTAGAGCGCGGCCGGCGCCCAGAAGGCGACGATCAACCGCCACAAGATCGAGGTGGGCTGCGGCACGAACTCGCCCGGCCGGTTCAGCAGGAAGCTGATCGACAGGCACGCCAGGCAGGCCGCCAGGGCCCAGTCGGCGCCGGCCAGCGGCGCGGGCGACAGCTCGCCCCGCTTCCACCGCCACGCCAGCAGCGCCACCAGGCCCATCAGCAGCAGCCGGTCGAGCGTCAGCGGGATGGGGCCCAGGTTTGCGTGCCAGAACGAGTGGCCAAACACGTAGCCCACCACCAGCACGATGGCCGCCATCGACAGCAGCGACGCCCGCCGCGCAAACGCCGCCGCCAGCAACAGCGCGGCCACGGCGATCAGTGCGAGGGCGATGGGCATCGTGGGACGGGATCGAACAGGTCGAAAAGGCCAAAGCGTCAAAGAGAGAACAAAGAAACGTGAGAGCCGGGTCGTCCTCGACCCCGGCGCGGTGGAGAAAGCGCCGGTCCTGGGAAAACGGTTCGCGGCTCGACGAACTCTCCCCCGCGCCGGGGGCGGGGACGCCCCGGCTCACGCGGATCTCTCCCCCTCTAGCACAACCCTACGTCGCCCCCCCGTTGGTGGGCGGTTGGCCTTACCCTCAGCGGGGTGAGGCCGTGCCGGCATAGGTGGAATAACCAAACGCTTCGTGCGTGTCGTACGGCATCGGGGTGACGGCGGGGCGGGAGGCGTAGTCGTAGTCGGCGGCCGTCATTCGGGGCGTCGCCGTACGGACCGCCGGGGGCGCCGCGCCCGGGGCCGGGGTGGTGTAGAAGACAAACAGCACAGACAGCCCCAGCACCAAGCCGCCGAGGCCGCCGGCCGCGGCGATCGTCACCCGGCCCGGGCCTACCGGGCGGATGCCGGCCTCGACCTGGTCGATCCGCTCCAGCACGCTGGCCGAGCCGGCGCCGGCGCGGAGCGCTTCGGCGTCCGAGAGTTGCTTGCGGGAGGCGTCTACCAGTCGCGTCTGATGATCGACCGCGGCGATCAGCTCTGAGTACTCCGAGCGGTGACGGGCGATCGAACCGGCGCGGCCGTGCACGTCGCTCAGCTTCGCGGTAAGCGTCTTGATGCGGGCGGCGTTGTTGCGGAGCTGCAGCTCGATGCCGGCCACCGCCGCGGGGAGTTCCTCGCGGAGCTGCACCGCGACGCCGCGTTCTGTTTCTTGGGCGGCACGCACCAACGGGTGGCTGGCGCTGCGGGCGCCCGACAGGCGGGCGACGGCGATGCGTGCGTCGACCAACCCGTCCTTCAAACGCTGCAGCGCGGGCTGCGAGGCGAGCAGCTCGGCGGGGGTCGCCAGCAACAGGTTGGGGTCGGACTCGGCGGCACGGACCGTCGCCAGCAGTTGCTCGAGGCGTTGACGCTCGCCGTCGTGCTGACGCAGCTCGCCCTCGATGGCCAGCGCGCGCTGCCCCATCTCGCCGGGCCCGCCGATCGGCGAGACCAGCGAACGCAGGTCGGACAGGTCGGCGCCCAGGCCCGCCTCGAACCGGCTTAGTTCTTGGGTCTGGGCATCGAGGCGTTGTGTGCCGATCTCTACCCCTTGGCGGAGCTCGGCCACCATGCTCTCGGCCCGCTGGTTACGCAGTTGCTGCATGCGGTCCTCGAGCTGCGTCGCCAGGGCGTCTACCAGCTTCTGGGCGCGCTCGACGTTCTTGTTCAGCACCGAGATGTAGAAGATCTCGGTCTTACCAAACTCGGCGCCCCCGGGGGGGGTCAGCCGGAGGTCGTCGCGGAAGTCGGCCACGTCTTGTGCGGTGGGCCAGTCGCGGTTGCCGAACCAGCCCCCGAACCGCGACGGCGGGGGGCCTACTTCTTTCAGCGTGGCTTCCACCACGCTCTGGCTGCGGGCCACTTCCAGCACGGTTTCTTGCAGCGTCTTCATCTCGGCCAGGTCGGTGAACTTGCCGAGGCGCTGCTCGGCGAAGCCGGCCGCCTCGGAGCGGACCAACAGGCCCTGGGTCGCCTTCCACTGCCGGGTAGAGAGCGCCGCGTACGCGCCCGCCAGCAGCAGCCCGGCCAGCGCGGGGAGCGCCCATACCCGCCAGTGTTCCTGGAGCAGGCGGACGACTTCGCGTGGCGAGAGGCCGGCTTCGGGTTGAGGGGGCATGCGTGGCTCCGGGGCGTGAATAGGGAAAGGTAGGCCACGCTCTCAAGCAACCGTGGCGCCAATCGCCGGTTTGCCCCGGAAATACCGGGGCAAACCGGTCCGCCGCACGTGGCGCGCGTGGCGGCGACGCCACGGCGTGTTGCCGATTCGCAACATCGGGCCCCAACCGGCGGCGGCCGACTTGCAATCCCCGCTGCGTACCGCAGAGTTGCGCACTACGCAGCGCTGCCTGTTTCGCCCGCCCCGCCTGTTCCGCACCACGAGCCGAACCCATGCAAGTCCACGCCCTGACCGACCCGGCCGCGCTCGAGTCGATCGCCGACCCGTGGAACGCGCTGGCCGCGGGCGACCCGCTCAACAGCCACCACTGGCTCGGCGTGTGGGCCCGCCACTACTCGGACTCGGCGCCGTACGTGCTGACCGTGCATGACCAAGCCGGCGAGCTCGTCGGCCTGGCCCCCTGGCGCAAGAGCCGCTCGCTGCGGGAAGGGGCCGCCATCCGCTGGCTGGGCGACGGCGAGGTGTGCAGCGACCACACCACGATCCTCGCCGCCCCCGGGCAAGAGAAAGAAGTCGTCGAGGCGATCGCCCGGTTCCTGCTGGCCGACTCCGGGGCCTGGGACTGCCTCTGCCTGGAGAACACCGACGCCGACAACCTCCGCGTGCTGCGGCTCATCGAGCGGCTACGCGACGGCGGCTGCGGCGGCGTGACGCTGCCGGCCAGCGGCAGTTGGACGCTCGAGCTGCCCGCGACCTGGGAAGAGTTCTTCGCCATGCAGTCGCGCAGCCACCGCGGCCAACTCCGTCGGGCCGAGCGGAACGTGCTGAGCTCGGACCGCTGCGAGGCCCGCGTGGTCCGGACCGAGGCCGACCTCGAAGAAGCGTGGCCCGTGCTGATCGACCTGCACCAGCAGCGTTGGGAAGCGGAGGGCGAGCCGGGCTGCTTCGCGTCGGCCCGCTTCACCGCGTTCCACCACGAGGCGACCCGCCGGTTGCTCGGCGCCGGCATGCTGCACATGCAGATGATCCTGCTAGACGGCAGGCCCGCGGCCATCGACTACAACCTGCAGGCCGCGGACACGATCCACGGCTACCAAGGGGGGCTGGCGCTCGAGTTCCTGCCCGACTCCCCCGGCCGGTTGATGCGGGTCTTCAGCACCCGCCGCGCGGTCGAGGCGGGATTCAAACACTTCGACATGATGCGCGGCGACGAGAGCTACAAGGCCCACTGGCGCGGCACGCACCGCGCCGCCGTCCACTACCGCGTAGCGCCGCCACGCGTCAGCGCCCGTGTCCGAGCCGCGGCAGAGGGCGCCTACCGGGGGCTCCGCTCCGCGGCGAAACGGGCGCTCAAGTAGTCGGTTGTCCGCAGCCGGTTGTCGGTTGTACGCGCAGGCGATCCACCTCGCACCACTGGCAACGGACAACGAACCACGGACAAGAAAGATCATGCGAATCGACCGCCAACTCGCGCTGTCCGCCTACTACGCCGCTACGCTGCCGGTGCGTTCCTGGCAGTCTCGGGCCCGCTGCGCCGCGGGGCAGGCGCCGGTGCGGATCATGTTCTACCACCGCGTGGCGGACGACACGCCCAACGCCTGGACCATCGGCACGCGGGCCTTCCGTAGGCAGATGGAGTGGGTGGCGCGGCGGTTCGACGTGGTCCCCTTGGCCGAGGCGCAGCGACGCATCGCCCGCGGCCACAACCAGCGCCCGACCGCCTGCATCACGTTTGACGACGGCTACGCAGACAACTGCCGGTTCGCCATCCCGCTGCTGCTGCGGATGGGGCTCCCGTTTACCTACTTCGTCGCTACCCGGCACATCGCCCAGGGGCTCCCCTTCCCGCACGACTCTCAGGCCGGCGCGCCGCTGCGGCCCAACACGGCCGCGGAGGTCCGCGCCATGCACGGCGCCGGCGTTGAGATCGGCGCCCACACGCGCAGCCACGCCGACCTGGGGAGCATCGAAGACTCCGCCCGGCTGCACGACGAGATCGTCGGCTCGGTGCGCGACCTACACGCCATGCTCGACGCCCCGGTGCGGTACTTTGCGTTCCCGTTCGGCCTGCACCAGAACCTCCGCCACGAGGCGTTCGCCATCGCCCGCGCCGCGGGGCTGGCCGGCGTGTGCAGCGCCTACGGCGGCTACAACTTCCCGGGTGACGACCCCTTCCACCTGCAACGCTTTCACGCCGACCCAGAGCTGATCCGGCTGAAGAACTGGCTCACGATCGACCCAAGAAAGCTGGGGGCGGTGGAGCGGTACGAGTACGAGCGGCGGAGCCAATCACGTACCCCCCTCCCCCTTCAGGGGGAGGGGGTTGGCGTGGGTACACAGCCTGGCCAACTCGATCACTCAACGCGACTTGACTAGCGGATGCGGGGGCGACGCGTGTACCCGCTCCCGCCCCCTCCCCCTGCGGGGGGTGGGGGATACGGGTCGCCCTGCGGGCTCTGCCGTGGGGCGCTACCCACCATGAATTGCTAACGACTACTACCTAACACCTAACACCTACCACCCCCATCAAACCCGCTCGCCCATCGCTCGTCCCCGAGACGCTCGCTTCGAGCGTGGTGGTGCTGCTCGCCGTGACGGTGGTGCAGCGCTCCATCGGCTTCGGCCGCGGGGTGCTGTTCTGCCGGTGGCTCGACGCCGAGGCGCTGGGCCGCTGGGAGATGGCCTACGGGTTCTTGCTGCTGGCGGCGCCGTTGGCGGTGCTGGGGCTCCCGGGGTCGTTCGGCAGGTACCTGGTGCGTTTCCGCGAGCAGGGCCGGCTGCGGCTCTTCTTGCGACGCACCACGCTGTGGACGGCGCTGCTGTCGGCCGCCGCGGTGGCTGCACTGATATTGTTCCGCGCGCCGATGGCGGAGCTGGTGTTCGGCGACCCTGCGCGGGCCGGGCTGATGACGCTGGTGGCGCTGACGCTCGCCGCGGTGATCGCGCACCACTTTGCCGAGGCGGTGCTGGCCGGGATGCGGCTGTTCCGGCTGGTCTCCGCGATGCACTTTTTCCAGAGCACCGCGTTTGCGTTGATTGCGGTGACGCTGCTGCTGACCTGGGGCCCCCGTGCAGAGAGCATCGTCGTCGCCTACGGGCTGGCCTGTGTGGCGTCTCTGCTGGCCGTGGGGGTCCGCGCGGCAATCGAGGCCCGCGGCGAGCAGGACACCGCCGAGCCGGTGGCGCACCGCGAGTTCTGGCCCCCGCTGATGCGGTTCGCCATCTGGATCTGGGTGGCCAACCTGCTGGCGAACCTGTTTGCGGTGATCGACCGCTACATGATCCTCCACTTCGGCGGCTTCGACGCGACTGCGGCCCTTGCGCAGGTGGGCAACTACCACGCGGCCAACATCGTGCCGGCGTTGATGGTGTCGATCGCCAACCTGCTGGTCGGCGCGGTGACGCCCCACCTCAGCCACGCCTGGGAGCAGGGCCGCCGCGACGAGGTGTCCGACCAGCTCAACCTTACACTCAAGCTCACCGCGCTGGGCATGCTCGCCGGCGGCTGCGCCGTGCTGGTCGGCTGCCCCTGGCTGTTCGCCACGGCCTTCCCGGGCAAGTACGCCGAGGGGCTGGCCGTGCTGCCGTGGGCGGTCGTGGCCTGCGTGTGGTTCGGCGTGATGATGGTGGCGCAGACCTACGCGTTCTGTGCAGAGAAGTCGCGCCGCTGTGCGTTGCCGCTGGCCGCGGGGCTGCTCGCCAACGTGCTGCTGAACCTGTTGCTGCTGCCGCGGCTCGGGCTGCTGGGGGCGGTGGTCGCCACGGCGCTCGCCACGCTGCTGGCGCTCGTCGGCCAGTTGATCGTCAACCAACGTCTGGGGATGCGACTGCACCGCGGCACGCTGCTGCTGTGCGCAGCGCCGGCGGCGCTGACGGCGGGCCCCGCCGCCGCGGCCTTGATGCTGTGCGTCGCGATGCTTGCTAGGCGGGTGGTGTTCTCTCCGGAGGAGCTCGCCAAGGCGGGCACGTTGCGTCTGGGCGTTTTCCCCCGCGCCGCGGGAGCGTAGCCCCACGGCTAAAGGGCGTTCCCCATCATTCATCATTCATCATTCATCATTCATCATTCATCATTCATCATTCATCATTCATCATTCATCATTCACCATTCACCATTCACCACTCACCACTCACCACTCACCACTCACCACTCACCACTCACCACTCACCACTCCCTCCGCCATGCGCGTCGCCTTCATCCAAACAACCATGATCGTCGGGGGTGCCGAGACGCTGCTGGTGAACCTGATCCGCCGGCTCGACCGCACCCGGTTCCAGCCAGAGCTGGTCTGCCTCAAGGACCGCGGCCCGCTGGGGGACCTGCTGGCCGACGAGGTGCCGGTGCACGCCAACCTGCTGTCGGGCAAGCACGACCTGAGGGTGCTGCCCCGGCTCGCGCGGCTGCTGCGCAAGCGCAAGATCGACGCGGTGGTGACCGTGGGCGCCGGCGACAAGATGTTCTGGGGCCGGCTCGCGGCCAAGCGGGCCGGCGTGCCGGTGATCGCCGCGGCGCTGCACAGCACCGGCTGGCCCGACGTGGTGGGCCGGCTGAACCGCATGCTCACGCCGTGGACCGACGCCTTCATCGGCTGCGCCCCCTCGCACGGCCGGTTCCTGGTAGAGCAGGAACGCTTCCCCGCCGCGAAGGTGTTTGTGATCCCCAACGGGGTCGACACTCAGCGGTTCGCGCCGCCGGTAGACCGCGCCGCCATCCGGGCCGAGCTGGGGCTGCACCCCACCGCGCCGGTGGTTGGCATCCTCGCCGCGCTGCGGCCCGAGAAGAACCACGAGATGTTCCTGCACGTCGCGGCCCTGGTCCGGCGGCAGCTACGCGACGCGCGGTTCTTGGTGATCGGCGACGGCCCGCGCCGCGCAGAGCTCGAGGCGCTGGCCCAAGAGCTCGGCCTGGCCGATTACGTCTGCTTCCTGGGCAATCGTGACGACGTGCCCCGCGTGATCGGCGCCACGGACGTGATGACCCTCACCTCGCGGATCGAGGCCAGCCCGGTGTCCATCCTCGAAGCGATGGCGGTCGGCCGCCCGGTGGTGGCGACGCGGGTCGGATCGGTCGCCGAAACGGTCACCGAGGGCCAAACGGGCTGCCTGGTCGACAGCGACGACCAAGCCGCCATGGTCGACCGCGTCGCCGAGCTGCTGTGCGACCCCCTGCGAGCCGAGGCCTACGGCCGCGCCGGCCGCACGTGGGTGGTGCAGCAGCGGTCGCTCAGCGTGATGGTCGAGGGGTACGAGGAATTGCTCGAAGATCTCTACCAAAGAAAGTCCTCGCGTCGCCCGATGCGCCAGCCAGCGGGGGCGCCAGGCGATCTGGCGACGCTCGACCTGCGGGCGCCGGCGCTCCTGGTTCATCCGGCTGAAAGCTGACCGCTGACGGCTAATTGCCAAGGGCCGAAGGCTCTTCGGGCGACACTCGTCCGCGGGCGCCCCGCTGTGCATAATCAAAGCAGCCACGCCCCCCTTTTGACGAGCAATGCTCACCGAAATCGCGATCAACCTGCTCGCCAAGTTTATGGGGGGGGCGAGCGTGCGCTGGGTTGATTCCCAGCCGGACACGACCCAGCGGGTCTACTTCGCCAACCACACCAGCCACATCGACGTGATCTTGGTCTGGTCCGCCCTGCCCGCCCACGTCCGCAAGATCACCCGCCCGGTGGCCGCCAAGGACTACTGGTCGCAGAACTGGTTCCGCCGAAAGCTGGCCCGGGCCTACAACGCGCTGCTGATCGACCGGCACGAGGTCAAGGTGCACCAGAGCCCCGTAGACGTGATGCTCCGCGAGATCGGCCAGGAGCACTCCGTGATCATCTTCCCCGAGGGGGGCCGCAGCGACGGCGTCGCCATCGGCGAGTTCAAGAGCGGCCTGTACTACATGGCCCGCAAGCGGCCCGACCTCGAGCTGATCCCGGTCTACCTGAACAACATGAACCGGGTGCTGCCGCGGGACGAGTACCTGCCGATCCCGCTGCTCACCACGGTGACCTTCGGGCCGCCGATGTGGCTCGAGCGGGGCGAGTCGAAGGTCGACTTCCTAGCCCGGGCCCGTAGCGCCGTGATCAAGCTGGGCGAGGCCTACCGCGAGGAGCCGGATCACAGCCGCACGGGCCTGCCGGCGCCGCTGGGACCCACCCCGCCCGCGGGGGCCGCGGGATGAACCAATCAAGCTGGGCGCTGGCCGCAACGGTGGTCGGCCTGCTCGGGGCCGCGACCCTCATCGGACGGCTGCTGACGCGGATGCACCACCTGGGGCTCAACCCCGTAGCGGTGGAGAGCTTCAACAGCCGCCTGCGGGCCTGGTGGACCATCTGCTCGTTCATGGCCGTGGCGTTCATCTCCAAGAGCCTCACCGTGGCGATGTTCGGGGTGGTGAGCTTCCAGGCGCTGCGTGAGTTCATCACGCTCACCCCCACGCGTCCCGGCGACCACCGCGCGCTATTTTGGGTGTTCTTCTTCTTCACCCCGCTGCAGTACCTGCTGGTCGGCATGGACTACTACAGCGTCTACAGCATCTTGATCCCGGTCTACGCGTTCCTGTTCATCCCGCTGCGGGTAGCGATCGCCGGCGACGCCAAGCGGTTCCTTGAGCGGGTGGCCAAGATCCAGTGCGCGCTGCTGGTGTGCGTCTATTGCCTGAGCTACGCCCCCGCGCTGCTGTACCTAGACGCCCCGGGTCTCGACGACGCCAAACGCGCCCGGCTGCTGTTTTTCTTCATCGTCATCACGATCGTCAGCGAGGCGGTGCAGTTTGTCTGGAGCCGGCTGTATGGCCGGCACGTGATCGCGCCGGAAATCAACGCGGCCCGCACCTGGGAGGGGCTGCTGGGGGGGTCGGCCACCACGGCGCTCATCGGCATGGCCCTCTACTGGGCCACCCCCTACACCGAGCTGTGGCACGCCGCGTTGGTGTCGATGCTGGTGGCGGTGATGGGCTTCGCCGGCGCGATGACCATGAGCGCCATCAAACGCGACCGCGGCGTGAGCGACTTCGGCACGCTGGTCGAGGGGCACGGCGGCGTGCTCGACCGCATCGACGCCATCTGCTTCGCGGCGCCCGTGTTCTACCACGTGTCGAAGCTGCTGCTGGTGGGGTAGTTGTCCGTTGCAAGTTTCCAGTTGCCAGTTGTCCGTTGCAGATCGCTTGCGCGTGCAACGGACTACGGACAACGGACCACGGACAGATCAGCGCCAGATCGTGCCGCTGGTGTTCGAGGCGTCGTAGATCGAGCCACTCTTCACCGCACCGCTGGCCGGTTTGGCCGACTCCGCGGGGGTGAGCGATGCCGAATAGACACTGTTGGTCGCCGCTGCGACCTGCACCGGCTGGGACGCGGGCCGCGTGGCAGACGCCAGCCCCACGCCGTCTTCGCGCTCCAGCCGCGGGCGGCCGACGCGGACCCAGTCGTTCCAGGCCAATTGCAGTTCGAGCAGGTTTTCGTGCTCGTAGTGCGCCTTCACGGCGCGGGGCCAGTTCTCGTCCTGCATGCCGTCCGCGACAAAGGCCATGAAGGTTTCCTTGCCACGGCGTTCGAGCAAGAACTGCGTCAGTGAATGGCCCTGTGCGTACAGCGGCAGCACTTTGGCGGGGTATTCCTTCATCGCGAACATCCGCGAGAAGGGGATCCCGTCGCCAGCCTTGAGGAAACCGATCAGCATCCGCTCTTGCTTGGCGATCTCGCTGCGGTCTTCAACGGTGGTGCAGGCGCCCTCGTCCGCCCAGCGCGGCAGCGGCCGGCGGAAGTGGCACGCGAACACGGTGTGCGTGATCTCGTGCGGCAGCACCGAGTCGAGCACCCGCTCGCGCGAGCCCTGCACCTCCATGTCCCAGTTGAACACCTGACCGCGGTCGAACACGAAGCTCGTTTGGCCCCCGGCGCCCAGGTTCGGATGTACGCGGGCCTTGATCGGGCACGGCTTGGGCCAGTTGGGCATTTCCTTGCCCGTCCACTCCACGGCGAGCTGCTTCCGCAGGATCTCGGCCGTCTCGCCGATCTCACGGGCCAGTTCGGCCGACGGGGCAGAGACCACAAAGTTGGCCGTGCGGTAGCCAGACGTGGCCAACGCGGCGGGGGCGATCAAAAGCAACAGGGCCGCAAGTGCGGCCGTAGCGGTAGCCCGGGGGCGGCGAGCATCCATGCTCTGCTCCTTAGCGTGCGGCCGCGGATCCTTCCGGGCCTAGTCGGGCGCCCACGGGTGAGCGCCAGGGTCGTAGCGGGGCGCGGACGGTACCAAGTGGCCCCAAGCGGGGCGAGAGGGAATTCTGGACCGGAAGCACGCGCTGCTAGCAGTGGACGACGTGCGGCGCCAAGTGTCTCGCAACCAACGAGCAGCCACTAACACCTATCGCCTAAGGCCTAAAACCTAACGCCTCTCTCACAACTTCACCGTCACCGTCTTCAGCTCGGTGTACGCGTCGAGGCCCGCGGCGCCCAGCTCGCGGCCTAGGCCGCTCTGCTTGAAGCCGCCGAAGGGGGCCGCAGAGTCGAAGGCGTCGTAGCAGTTCACCCACACGGTGCCGGCCCGCACCTTCGCGGCGAAGCGGTGGGCCTTCGAGATGTCGCGTGTCCACACCGCCGCGGCCAGGCCGTAGATGGTCTTGTTGGCGCGCTCGGCCGCTTCTTCGGCGTCGCTGAACTTCAGCACGCTCATCACGGGGCCGAAGATCTCGTCGGTCGCGATCCGCATCTCGTCCTTCACGCCGGTAAACAGCGTCGGCTCGATGAAGTAGCCGCTCTCGCCGAAGCGCTTGCCGCCGGTGACGCACTCGGCGCCGTCCTCGCGGCCGTACTCGACGTACTTCATGATCTTGTCGAACTGGTCCTTGTCGACCTGCGGGCCCTGCTCGGTAGCAGGGTCGAAGGGGTCGCCCACCTGCCGGGCAGAGTTCATCCCCGCCAGACGCTCGACGAACTGGTCGTGCACGGAGTCCTCAACAAACACGCGGCTGCCGGCGCAGCAGCACTGCCCCTGGTTGAAGTAGAGGCCGAAGTGGGCGCCGGCGATCGCGGCGTCCAGGTCCGCGTCCGCGAACACCACGTTGGGGCTCTTGCCCCCCAGCTCGAACGTCAGCCGCTTGACCGTCTCGGCCGCTTCCTTCTGGATAATCTTGGCCGTGGCTCCCTCGCCGGTAAAGGCGATCTTGTCGACGCCCGGGTGCCGCACCAGCGCGGCGCCGGCGGTCGGGCCGTAACCGGGCACCACGTTGATCACGCCGTCGGGGATGCCCGCCTCCTGGGCCAGCTTGGCCATCCGCAGGCACGACAGCGGCGTCTGCTCGGCGGGCTTCATCACGATGGTGCAGCCGGTCGCCAGCGCCGGGCCCCACTTCCAGGCCGCCATGAGCGCCGGGAAGTTCCACGGGATGATCTGCCCCACCACGCCCACCGCCTCGCGGCGGGTGTAGCAAAAGTGGTCGCCGCGGACCGGGATCGTCGAGCCCTGCAGCTTGTCCGCCCAGCCGGCGTAGTAACGGATGGTGTCGATCACCAGCGGGATGTCGGCGCCCTTGCTGTCGCGGATCGGCTTGCCGTTGTCCAGCGTCTCGAGCCCCGCCAGCTCGTCCGCCTCTTCCTCGAGCAGGTCGGCGAAGCGGTACATCAGCCGGCCTCGGTCGCGGGCGTCCATCTTCGTCCACGGGCCGTGATCGAACGCCTCGCGGGCCGCGTCGACCGCGGCGTCGATGTCCTCGGCGTCCCCCTCGGCCACCTCGGCGATCACTTCTTCGGTGGCGGGGTGGATCGTCTCAAAAGTCTTGCCGCTGGCCGAGTCGACCCACTTGCCGCCGATGAAACACTGGGTCTGCTTCACCTGCGGCCGACGGACGGTAGTAACGGTGGTCGACATGAGAGGACTCCGGGGAAGAGTGTTGGGCGGACGCCCGATATTCTAGTGCGTCCGCGCAGCGAAGAAAACTCTCGCAGATGCGCGGAGAAGCAGGATGACCGATGACCAAGCCTGAATGACCAATAGGCGCAAGCGATCGCTTGCGCCTATTGGTCATTCAGGCTCGGTCATTGGGGCTCGCGGATTACTCGACGCGATTGGGCGCCCTCCGCGCAAGATCACTCCTGGGTCACGGTCACCTTCTCCATCTTGTCCCCCTGCTTGATCGCGTCGACCACCGCTTGGCCGTCGCCCAGCACGGCGCCGAACACCGTGTGCTTGCCGTCGAGCCAGGGGCACGGGACGTGGGTGATGAAGAACTGGCTGCCGTTGGTGTTGGGGCCGCTGTTGGCCATGCTGAGGATGCCGGGCTTGTCGTGCTTGAGGTCGGCGTGGAACTCGTCCTCAAACTTGTAGCCGGGGTCGCCGGTGCCGGTCCCCTTGGGGCAGCCCCCCTGGATCATGAAGTCCTCGATCACGCGGTGGAACTTCAGACCGTCGTAGAAACCCTCGCCGGCCAGCTTCTCGAAGTTGGCGACCGTTTTGGGAGTCTTGTCCTCGAACAGCTCGACGCGGATCTCGCCCTGGGGCGTGGTGAACGTAGCGACTTTCATCGGGGTTTCCTTCGTAGTAGGTTGCGAGCCGGGCGGCCGACCGAGGAGCACGGGGGCGCCTGAGTTAAACATCGGTGTAAGGCGTGCAAGATGACGCCCGGTTGCGGGGGGAACAACCCCTGACCAAGGGCTCGAACCGGTTTCACGCAGCGAGCCGGAAGCGTCCGCGCCCGAAGAGACTGCGGCGGTGGTCCCTTCGGGCGCGGACGCTTCCGGCTCGCCCACTTGGCGCCGCGCGACGCCGATCTCCCGCTGGGCCCGCCCGTCGTGTGGGGGACGGGCGGGCGGTCGGCTGGAGGGGCGCCGGTTGTTGCTAGTTCTCGGGGGTTGCGTCCGCCGCGTCGTCCGTCGCGTCGTCCATGGCGTCATCGCTCATGGCGCCAGAATTCATGGCCCCCGCTTCGTTGGCGTTCTCGCTCTCGGCGCCAGACGCTTGGTTCTTCATTTCTTGGGTGTCTTCCTCGGTCATCGCCTCGCTGTCTTGCTTGTCCTGGGTTTCGGTGGCCAACGGATCGTCGTCCGCCAAGGCCGGTTTGTTGGAGGTCCGCGCCTCGGGCAAGGCGCCCTGGGGCTCGACACAGCCCAGCGAAGCCAGCGACAAGCAGGTCAACGACGCGCCCAGTAGGTAAAACTTTCTCATCTTGGATTCTCCTTCAGAAATTCGTCTGCATGGCCCGGCGCCATGACGCAGCCAAGAGCGGCTGCATGAAACGTGCCAAAGGGGGCACAGCGGTTCAACGACGGTGACGGCGCCGCTTTGGGGCGCAACGTGAGCCGCCACGCTGGGCGTCGGACGCTCAGCCGGGTGGCGCCGCTGCCGCAATGAAGGGAGCAGCCAGACCGGCCATGGCCGGACGATTGGTAGGGCTCGGACAGAAGGTCTCGAATCGAAGGGTTCGGACGCGCCGAGCAGAGGTACCCTGGTGCGGCCGCCGCGTTTTGCGCGGCGGCCGCCAGGATGTTTGTTTCCCTCGCGGGCCTATTCGGCCGCCGGCTCTTTGTCGGTGTCGACGTCGACGTCGACTTCGGGGGCGTCGGCCTTGTCGCCTTCAGCCGGCGCGGGGGGGGTGGCGGGGGGCGCGGCGGCCGGCTTCTCGCAACCGACCGCGGCCAGCGATGCGCCAAGGATCAACGTACCGGCAAACAAATGCAACTTGGACATGACTTCTCTCTGGGTGGGACGTAAAGGGTAGGCAATCCACTGCTAGCAGAAAGCGTCACTATGGTCGGCTCGGCCGTGGCAATCAACCAGTGGCGGGCCTCACTTCCCGTTTGCCCGCTCGCGGCCTGGAAGCCTGACCGGTTTGTTCCTAAGCTAGGGGTCGTAACGAGGATGCCGGAGTGGCGGAATTGGCAGACGCGCTGGATTCAAAATCCAGTGCCCGCAAGGGCGTGTGGGTTCAAGTCCCACCTCCGGTACTGGTTGTTGGCCCGGTACTTGTTGTTGGTCCGGTACTTGTAGCTGGCGTAGTACGCACTGCGCCGGTGGCGAGGACGCCCCGGCTCACAAGCGCTTGTGAGCCGGGGCGTCCTCGCCACCGGCTTTGTGGGCCCGGCTCGTTAGGCCCCCGAAATCGTGGCGCCCCGTCGCCCCCGCGTCGTGGGGCCCACGGCCTCCACCCCCGAAACCTCCCCCTACCCTTCTCAAGGCACACGGATGATCCTCCGCACCACCCCCTTGGCCCTGTTGCTGTCCCTCGCCCTGCTGTCCAGCGGCTGCGAGCAGCCCGCCGCGCCCCCCAAGGCCGCCGTTGGCGATGAGCAAGACCACGCAGACCACCCGGCGCCCACCACCCTGGGCGAGGCGGTCCACCAGCTCGAAGAGCTGCGAGACGAGGTGAAGAAGGCCTTCGAGGCCGGCACCCCCGAGGTCGCCCACGACGCCCTGCACCACGTCGGCGGCGTGCTGACGGCCGCCCAGAAGATGGCCGGCGACCTCAAGGACGACGCGAAGGAGTCTGCGAAGAGCGCCGTGGACAGCCTGTTTGAGGCCTTCGGCAAGCTCGACGGCTCGCTGCACGACGGCGCGGACGTGGCCTACGACGAAGTGGGCGACGGCATCGACGCCGCGATCGAGAAGCTCGAGGCCCTGGTCCCCGAGGACCAACGCGTCGAGCACGACGAGCCCGCCAAGCCGTAAAACCCAGCAAAAGCGGCCCCCCCAGGGAAAAAGGAAAATAGCCGACGGGCGCCGCCCCGTCGGACCGCAGCGGAGTAGACGGGATCCCTGGAGGGGCGCCGAGGGATACCGACGGGACGCCGACGGGGATTCCGAAGGGGCGTAACCCGTCGGCTAGGGCGTGCACTTGGTCCGCGGTCGCGGGGGGGCGCCCGACTTGCCCGCCGCGGCCGGCCGCGGTATCTTCTTGGATTCGACCAATACGCCGCCAGCGTAGCTTCAATCGGCAGAGCACCGCATTCGTAATGCGGGGGTTGTGGGTTCAAATCCCACCGCTGGCTCTTCAATCCGGGCCCCCCACCTGCGGCGGCCCCGCCCGTTCAGGTTGACCCCCTCCCTTCAGGTCCCCCCTGGCCCTACCGGAACCGCACGCTATGACGCCCGTTCAGGACGCCGCAGAAATCAAGAACATCGTCCTCTCCAGCAGCGGCTTCGGCCCGCGGGAAATCGATCAGATCGTCTCGGGGATCGCCGCCAACTACACCCGCTACCGCGAGCTCCGCGAAGCGGTGGCCGAGCTCGAGGCCCAAACCGGCAAGTCCCCCGCCGCGGCCGCCCGCCTGGGGGTCTGCCAGTTCCTGCTGGGACGTTACTCGGAAGCTGCCGAGACGCTGACCCACGCGGACGGCGGCGCCCTGACCCACTTCTACCTGGGCAAGGCCTACCTGTCGCTCGACCAGCACGACGAAGGGATGAAGGCCTTCGACCAGTCCGAACGGGCCGGCATCGGCAAAGACATCGTCGCCCTGGCCAAGGCCGAGACGCTCCGCCTGGCCGGCAAGCTAGACGAGTCGATCAAGCTGCTCGACGGCCTCTCGGGCGCGGTCGAGCAGACCGCCGAGTACCTCTACCAGCGGGCCGCCACGATCCAGACCATGGACGCCCCGGACGGCGAGGTGATCGCCCTCTTGGAGCGGGCCGTGGCCGCCAACAACACCCACGCCGGCGCCCTGTTCGGCCTGGCCCTGGCCAACGACCGCCACGGCAACGACGACTACGCCCGTGAGCTGTACGAGCGGGCCAGCATCCAGTTCCCGGCCCACGTCGGCACGCTGCTGAACCTGGGCATCCTGTACGAAGACCACGAACAGTACGACCGCGCCCGCGGCTGCTACCAGCGGATCCTAGACGCCTACCCCAGCCACACGCGGGCCCGGCTGTTCTTCCGCGACGCAGACGCCTCGCGCGACATGTTCTACGACGAAGACGCCCGCCGGAAGCAGGACCGCCTGTCGCAGGTGCTCAGCATCCCGGTCACCGACTTCGAGCTCAGCGTCCGCAGCCGCAACTGCCTGCAGAAGATGGGCATCATGACCCTCGGCGACCTGACCGAGACCACCGAGCAGGAGCTGCTGGCCAGCAAGAACTTCGGCGAGACCTCGCTGGTCGAGATCCGCGAGATGCTGGAGTCGAAGAACCTGGAGCTCGGCCAGTTCTCCGGCCAACGCCGCGAAGAAGAGCCCGCCTACGACCCGGACGCCCTCTCGCCCGACGAGCGGGCGCTGCTCGACCGCCCGATCGCCGACCTGAACCTCTCGGTCCGTGCCCGCAAGTGCATGGTCCGCCTGGGGCTCACGACCATCGGCGAGCTGGTCCGCCGCTCCGGCGACGACCTGCTGGAGTGCAAGAACTTCGGCGTCACCAGCCTGAACGAGGTCCGCGAGCGCCTCACCCAGAACGGCCTCAAGCTGCGTGGAGAATAAGGGGTGAGGGGCGAGGGGCGAGGGACGGACGGCAACGCGCCGCCGCACGCTGTCACCTTCCAGCTCGCCCACACCGACGGCGCCGCCCGCCGCGGCGTGCTCCGCACCCCGCACGGCGACGTGCAAACCCCGGCCTTCATGCCGGTCGGCACGCTCGGCACCGTGAAGGGGGTCACCATCGACCAGCTCCGCGCCACCGGTGCGCACATGGTGCTGGGCAACACCTACCACCTGGCGTTGCGGCCCGGAGACGAGACCGTTGAGCGGCTCGGCGGCCTCCATAGGTTCATGGGCTGGGACGGGCCTATCCTGACCGACAGCGGCGGCTTCCAGGTCTTCAGCCTCAGCGATCGCATGACGATCGACGAACGGGGCGCCCGCTTCCGCTCTCATTTGGACGGCGCCCTGATCGACCTCACCCCCGAGCGGGCGGTTGAGATCCAGCAGCGGCTGGGGAGCGACGTCGCGATGGTGCTCGACCACGTGGTGGCGCTCCCGGGCGAGCCGGGCGTGGTGGCCGAAGCGATGCGTCGCAGCCTCCGCTGGGCCCACCGCTGCCAGCAGGCGGCCGACCGCCCCGACCAGTCGCTGTTCGCGATCGTCCAAGGGGGCCTCGATGAGAGCCTCCGCCGCGAGAGCGCCGAGGGGCTCGCGGCGATGGGCTTCGCGGGCTACGCCATCGGCGGGCTGAGCGTCGGCGAGGCGCCGGAGCTGATGTACCGGGCCATCGAGGCGACCGAGCCGTTCCTCCCCGCGGACAGGCCGCGGTACCTGATGGGGGTGGGCCGGCCCGAGGATTTAGTGGAAGCGGTCGCCCGCGGGGTCGACATGTTCGACTGCGTGATGCCCACCCGCAACGGCCGCAACGCGCTAGCATTCACGGCCCAAGGCCCCGTGAGGCTGCGCAACGCCCGCTGGGCCGAGGACCGGGGCCCGCTCGAGGCGGGCTGCCCCTGCCCCGCCTGCCGGCACAGCCGGGGCTACCTGCGGCACTTGTTCCAATCGGGCGAGATGCTGGGGCCGATCTTGGTGTCGATCCACAACCTCAGCTACTACCAGCGGCTGATGGCGGACATGCGCACGGCGATCGAAGCGGGGCGTTTTTCGGAGTTCTACGACGGCTGGAGCCGCCAGCTCGCCGACGGCGCCGCGGCGCGCGCAGCGGGCCGGTCAGAAACCTGATCGGAATCGAGGAAATTGACTGGATCGGCCAGAGCAGACGATCGATACGGAAGTTCATGTCCAGTCGATCCAGCCAATCCCTCCGTCCGGCCCCGGTTCCGCTGCCTGCCCGTTGAAGGGCCTCGGCGGCTTGCATACTCTGCCCGATCGGTAGAGTCGCTTGACACTCGCGGGGCGCGTTTCTAGGATCGGCTGTTTCGACAACCCTTGATTTCTTGGAGTTTCGCAGAGATGACGCACGTCGTTTGTGAGCCCTGCTTCGGTTGCAAGTACACCGACTGCGTCGTGGTCTGCCCGGTGGAGTGTTTCTACGAGGGTGAAAAGATCCTCTACATCCACCCCGACGAATGCATCGACTGCGAGGCGTGCGTCCCCGAGTGCCCAGTTGAGGCCATCTTCCACGAGGACAACGTCCCCGAAGAGTGGAAGGAATACACCGCGCTGAACGCCGAGATGTCGCCTCAGTGCGAGGTGATCACGGAGAAGAAGGAGCCGCTGGCCGGGAAGGAAGGCGCGGAGGAGTAGGCGGTCCTCAACGTGCCGCTTTGGGAATCCACGATTGTGGGCGGGGGTGAATGACCAATGACCAAGCCTGAATGACCAAAGGACGCAGGCAACGTGTCCTTGGTCATTTAGGCTTGGTCATTGGTCATTACAGTTTCTGCCCAGTAGTTTCTGAGCATCAGTCGCTGCTGAGCGACTGCTGCTCTTGAGGGCGCCCTACCGCAGGTCGACCGACCAGTACGCCGCGTCGACGAAGCTCTTCCAGCTCGCGTACTTGGGGCTCGCTAGCTTGATCGACAGCAGCGGGCTGCGCTTGGGGCGCACCGGCTTCTTGATCAGCTTCATGTTCGCCTCGGTGGGGGTGCGGCCCCCCTTGCGCACGTTGCAGCGCACGCACGCGCACACCACGTTCTCCCAAGTGGTCTCGCCGCCGCGGCAGCTAGGCACGACGTGGTCGATCGAAAGCTCGCTGGTGGCGAACTTCTTCCCGCAGTACTGGCACAGGTTCTCGTCGCGGGCAAACAGGTTGCGCCGATTGAGCCGCACGCGCTGCTTGGGGGCGCGGTCGAACTCCAGCAGCCGCAGCACGCGGGGGGCGCGGATCTCGAAGTTCACGCTCCGCACCCAGTCGTCGTGCGGGCCCTTGTAGGCGCTCTCCAGCGTGCTGAGCTCGCGCCAGCTAGCGAAGTCGTAGTTGCCGAACCGGCCCTCTTCGATGTGGATCACTTCCGCCAGTTCGCGGAGCAGGAGCGCGAACGCCCGGCGGACGTCGATAACGTGGATCGCCAGGTACTGGCGGTTGAGGACCAATACGCTGGCGTTAAGCGCTGCGGGTGACGCGGTCGACATGCTCCCTCGCTTGCGGGGTTGCCCCTGGCTATCGGGCTGGCACAGTACTTTGATCCTAACCGGGAAGGTTCGCTCGTGCCAGCGAATCTTGCGCCTTCCTCAATTCTTTACCCTAGGACCCCGGGGGAGCGCAGAAGGTTCTCTGGGGCGCCGCGAGGCCCCTTCCGGAAGCGCGATCCTCCTCTTGCCCAGACGCGCGTGGACGTTACGACCCATTGTTCGGGCCGGCGTTCCGACCGGCGCCGCCCCCACCTCGACTTGCCCCCCAGCGCGCCGACTCACTAGGATGGAGCCTACGAGACGGCACGCGTCGTTATCCATCCGATGTTCCCGGGGCACGCTGAGATGATCCACTTCACCTGTGACCTGTGTCACCGAGCGATCGACTGCGAAGACGAGGTGCGCTACGTGGTGAGACTGGAGGTCTACGCGTCGCTCGACGCAGACGCCGACCCCGGGGAAGAACGCGACCACCTGCAAGAAATCGAAGACATCCTCGAAGGGGTCGACGACCTCAGCGACCCCGACGTCGGCGCCGACGTCTACCACCAGGCCCGCTACGACCTCTGCAGCGCGTGCCGCAAGCGCTTCGTGAAGAACCCCCTGGGCCGCGGCGTGGCCGCCAACCTCGACTTCAGCAACAACTGACGACGGTTAACCACTGAGCCTCAGAGTAAGTAGGGTCTTTGTCCGGGGCAACGATGATCTTCGGCTCCCCCACGCTCGGATCGAAGCGGTTGGCGGAGCTGTGCCACCGGCTGGCGATCTCGGCCGAGTCGGGCATCGATATCCGCCGCACCTGGGAGCGCGAGGCCCAGAGCGCCTCGGGCCGTGTGGCGGAGCGCTTCGCCGTGGTGCGTGACGGAGTGGCCCGCGGCGAGACCCTCTCGGAGGCGATGCACGACGCCGGCGCCGTGTTCCCGCGGCTGATGCTCGACATGGTCGACGTCGGCGAGAAGACCGGCACCCTCAGCGAGGTGATGCGACGCCTGTCGCAGCACTACGACCACCGCTGGAAGATGGCCCGCATGTTCCGCGCAGAGCTGGCGTGGCCGCTGCTGCAGTTGGCCGCGGCGGTCGGCATCATCGGGCTGCTGATCTTGATCCTGGGGATGATCCCCCCCGGCGCCGATGGCCGCCCGATCGACGTGCTGGGCTGGGGGCTGATCGGCGTGCCGGGGCTGATCATCTACACGCTGTGGCTGATCGCGATCGCGGTGAGCATCGGCATCGTGGTCAGCGCCATCCGCTCCGGCCGGCTGTGGACCCGCCCGCTGCAGCACTGGGTGATGCGTGTGCCGGTGGTCGGCCCCGCGATCGAGAAGATCTGCCTGGCGCAGATCGCCTGGGCGCTGCACCTGACGCTGAACGTAGAGATGGACCTCAGGCGGCTGGTGCCGTTGGCGCTTCGCGCCTCGGGCAGCGACTACTACAAGTCGCACGCCCCGCAGATGGTCGCCGACGTCGAGGCGGGCCGGCCGCTGAACCACGCGTTCGCCCACGCCGGGGTCTTCCCGGCCCCGTTCCTCGACTCCCTGGCCGTGGCGGAGGAGAGCGGGCAGATCGTCGAGTCGATGGCCCGGCTCAGCCGGCAGTACCAAGAAGAAGCCGAGGGCGCCATCCACACGCTGACGGTGGTCAGCGGCTTCTTGGTGTGGGGCGCAGTCGCCACGCTGATCGTGGTGATGATCTTCCGCCTGGCGTCGTTCTACCTGGGGATCCTGAACGACGCGATCAAGATGTGACGCGCAGACCGCTGCCCTAGAGGGGGCGAACCGCACTTGGCGGCGATTTTTGAGGCTTTTCTCTTGAACATCGGCTGCGTATCGTAGAGGGCTGCCCCGTGCCCCTCCCAAGATTCACCAAGGCGCCCCCCCCGTGAAGAAGCTGCTGATTACCGCCGCACTATGTGCGATTGCTCCCCACGCTTCGTTCGGCGACATCCTCACGCTGCAGGCGTTCGGCTTCGCCGGGGGCCAGGTGGTGCGATACGACGAGCTGACCGGCGCCCAGGTGCCCGGCTGGTCGTTCAACCCGCAGGGGGTGAACCCGTCCGTGGGTCAGCTCTCGGGGCTCGAGACGCACAACGGCGTCGGCTACGTCAGCAGCCTGAACACCGGGCAGGTCCTTCAGTTCGACCTGGCGAGCGGCGCGCCGATCGGCAGCGGCGTGTTCGCCACGCTGCCGCAGGAGCCCGACGACCCACGGCTGAGCGAGGACCCGCCGCGCGGGCCCGAACCCTCCGCGCTGCGCGTTGGCCCCGATGGGTTGCTGTATGTCGCAGACGGGTTCGGGACCTCCATCCTCCGCTACAACCTGCAGACCGGCGCCCTGGTCGATCGTGTGGTTGACGGCCTGGCCGGCGTGGGGGGCATCGGGTTCAGCAGCACCGACGCGCTGCTTTCCACCAGCAACACGCTGGGCAGCGGGCTCAACACGATCTATACCGGCGGCGGCGATCCTCCCTCCGTGCTCACGCCCGGCGCCGCGACCAACCTCTACGGCCCGAACTCGCTGCTGGTGAACGCAGACGACAGCTTCCTGGTGACCGATCTGCTCTCGAACTACATCTTCCGCTTCGGCGCCGACGGGAGCCCCCAGGGGCCCTTCGCCGAGATTGAGTACCCAAGCGACGTCGATCCCATGAACCCGCCGATCGGCGCCTCGTTTTCTTCCAACTTCCCCTCCGACATGCGGCGCGACGCAGAGGGGAACGTGCTGGTCGTCAACCTCGGCATCTCGAGCGTCGTGCAGGGCGCCGCAAAGAACTACGGCTCGCTGCTCCGCTACGCCCCCGACGGCACGCTGATCGAGCGGCTCGCGGACAGCCTGTTCGCCCCCTCGTCGATCGCGCTGGTCGACGGCCTCACCGGCACGCCGGGCGACTTCAACCGCGACGGCCTCGTCGACGCGGGCGACTACGCCATGTGGACCGCCGGGCTGGGCCGGCAGGTGACCCCCGGCAGCAACGCCGACGGCAACTTCGACGGCGTCATCGACGCCGCCGACTACACCGTGTGGCGAGACAACCTGCCGGCGCCCCTGGATGCAAGCGCCGCAAGCGTCCCCGAGCCCGCCTCTGAGGTGCTGGCGCTGGCCGCGCTCCTGGCGGGCGTCGGTTACCGAACCAGGCGGGGCTGCTAGAATCTGCTAGATGCCCACCCCGCTCCGCCACCCGCCGACCCGCCGCCCCCCCGGTGCGTTCACGCTGGTCGAGCTGTTGGTGGTGATCGGCATCGTCGGGGTGCTGGCGTCGCTGCTGCTACCCGCGGTGCAGTCGACGCGCGAGTCGGCCCGCCGGGCAGACTGCAGCAACCGGCTGCGGCAACTGGGCCTAGCGGCCAACAACCACATCTCCGCGACCGGGCGGCTGCCGTCGGGCTCCGACGCAAAGCCCCCCCCTCCGGGGTTCGGCGTCCAGGAGTGGACGTTCTTCCGCTGGAGCGCCCTTGCGCACCTGGCGCCCTACCTGGAGAACGGCGCCGAGTACGACGCGCTGAACCTCGATCTGCCCCTCTACCGCGACCTCGGCGGCGGGGTGACCGAAGAGAACGAGGCGATCGTCCGCACCGTCATCCCGCAGTACCTCTGCCCCAGCGACCGGCAAGAACGCGTCTCCCCCGCGTTTGGCCCCACGAACTACGTCGCCTCGACCGGCACCGGCGCCGGCGGCGGGACGCCGCGCAAGGTCGATGGCCTGTTCGGCGTAAACTCCGACTTCAAGCCGTCAGAGATCACCGACGGCCTCAGCAAGACGGCCTTGTTCTCTGAGAGCCTGCTTGGCGAGCGTAGCGACGACTCGCACAACCCCCAGCGGGAGTACAAGTTTGTGCTCGTGCTCAACACGCTCAATCAGGGGATGTGCGACTTCACCACCCAGTGGAACCTTTCCGAGCCGTTGGGTTTTTCCTGGGCCAGCGGCGAGTTCCGCTGTGCGCTGTACAACCACTGGCGCACCCCGAACTCAACCGAGTTCGACTGCGTCGGCGCCGCCATCGGCGGCTCTGTCGCCACGCGCTACACGCCGTACGGCTGGCGCGCCGCCCGCAGCGTGCACGCCGGCGGGGTGAACGTCGGGATGGCCGACGGCTCGGTGCGGTTCGTGACGGACGACATCGGGACCAACCCCTGGCGGGCCCTCAGCACCCGCGCCGGCGGCGAACTCGACTAGCGGGGCGAGCCCTCGCGTCATCCCGGGAACCGGTCGGTGAACACCACCTCGCTCTTGGCGAGCTGCCCGCCCCGGGGGTGGGCCGGCTTGGCCGCTTTGCCGATCACCAGCATCATCGCGATCACGTGCCCCGGCGGCAGCCCGATTACTTCGGCCACCTGCTCGGTGTTGAACCCGATCATCGGGTTCGAGTCGTAGCCCATCGACTTGGCGGCCAGCATCAGCGTCTGCGCTGCAATGCCGCAGCTACGCATCACCTCGTCGTGCTGCACCTGCTCGCCCGAGGTTGAGTAGAACTGCTCGATCATCGGCACCAGCACGTCGCGGGTCCCTTCGGGCACGTTCTTCCAGTAGCGCTCGGGCTCTTTGGCCCACGCCTTCACGTCGCCGCACAGCACCATGGTGAGCTGGGCCTCTTCTACCTGCGCCTGGTCCCAGGCCGCGGCGCGCAGCTTCTTCTTCTGCGCGGGGTCGCGGACCAGCACAAACCGCCAGTTCTGGATGTTGAAGCTGGTCGGCGAAAGCAGCGCCAGGTCCATCAGCTTCTCGACGTCCGCCTCGGGCATCGTGAACGACGTGTCGTACTTCTTGATGCTGCGACGTTCCTGGATAGCGGTGAGGGTGTCCATGCGAGGTGGCTCCGAGGGGGCTGAGGGGCAATGTGAGAGATTCTAGAGGCACAGACTCGCTCGAGGCGAGCCGCCGGCGTAGTGCGACGACCAACAGGAAGGGCCGCTCAGGAGCGACTACGAGGCATCCCTCTGTCCAACGTCAGCACGTCGCGGCTATGCCGATCCGCCAATGCGCGAATCAAGCAGTCGCCGAGGTCGCGCTTTCTGACATCCTGTCTTCGTCCGCCATGGGGAATCCGTTCCGCGATGCTTGTAGCGAGTACGACCGTCTCTTTAGACAGGCTGCCATCGTCCACGACTTCAAAAGCGGCCAAGAACGCGCGGGTAGCGAGTAACGAATCCGAGTTTGTACAACCCGCCAGCATTTCGATGCAAACGGGAGTGACGAGCGACCTCGTGCCGTGCGTCTGAATCAGGTCGGCAGCCCACTCGGCCGCTTCCTTTTGGGTGGGGCAGTAGCCGGGCGACGGGCGCTTGGTTGCCCAGAACTGGATGAGAACTGAAGTGTCGAGGATTCGGTCCGCCACGCTCTGCTCACGCCACGAGAACGGGTTCAAGAGATTCGATGATCTCCCTCAAGTTTTGGCCGGTCTCCGAAACAGCTGCGCTTAACTCTCCCTCATCTAGAGCGCGGATGCCGGACACGGTTAGAGTGCCAGAAACCCCGTCTTGAAGATCGAATCGTCGCACGCAAGGGCCCGACTCAACCTGATCGAGGCCTATCTGAAGTTTCATTGCCGCGTCGGCGAGCTCACGCATTAGCTGCTGCTCATGCTCAACAAGCCAACGACGGGCGGCTTCGACTTCGGTGGGAAGGTGAGATCCCTCAACCCGCAGATCCACATACCACAACAGGGCGGGGTCCGGCTCGTTTCCCGATGGCACGAAACTTTGAAGAACCGATCGCTCGCCCAGACCAAGCCCAGCTCGAATGGAATCGTCGTACCGTTTCTGGCGAAAAAACGTGATAACTGGCATAGTTTCCTCGAGGTTTGCCGCCCTTCCTTCACTCTACTATACGCTCACCCGTCACACCTCGTACACGATCCGGCCGTGCTGCTGGCTGCGGCTGATGCGGTCGGTGGCGTACAGCCCCGCAAGCACGAACTCAACGCAGCTCGCCCGCACCGCCGGGTCTTGGCTGGCGTTCACCTCGAACGCCTTGTCCCAGACGGGGGGCACACGTTTGACCAGCTCTGCGTAGTGCGAAGAGGGGAGCATGTCTCCTACCTCTAGCTTCACCCCCTCGCTAAACGACTGGGCGATCTCCGGCAGCCCGTACTCGTCCACGTACTCGCCGAACACCGTGGCGATCGCCTCGGCGATCACCGAGTCCAGCACCTGCCGCTCGCTCATCTGGTGCGAGCCCATCAGGTCGAGCTCCAGCTTCCCCAGCGAGCTGGCGTACAGGTGCCCCAGGTCGCTGACCCGCGGCACCGCCGGGGTCTCTCCCAGCACCGCGGCGCGGTGCCGGGCCGAGGCGACCATCGTCCGGTAGTTGGCGATCGACAACCGCGCGCTCACCCCCGACTCGTGGTCGATGAACTTGCTCTTGCGCGCGGCGCGGCTGATCTCCTCGATCAGCTCTTTCATAAAATAGGGCACGACGACGCCCGGGGGACTACCGGCGAGGGGCGAGGGGTGAGCCCCTGTCGCTCCATCCTCTCCACCCCCGTCCGTCACTCGCCCCTCGCCCGTCGCCCCTAATCCCTCACTTGCCCCTCGCCCCTCGCCTGCTTCTTGCTCCAAGATCCGCACCCCCGTCTCGCGTTCGAGCGGGTAGTGCGTGTGGATGATCGAGCCGATGCGGTCCTTGAGCTGCGGGATCACCTTGCCGGAGCGGTTGTAGGTTGCCGGGTTGGCGGAGAAGAGGATCATCACGTCGATGTCGAACTTCACCGGGTAACCGCGGATCTGCACGTCGCGTTCTTCCAGGATGTTGAACAGGCCGACCTGCACCAGCTCGTCCAGCTCGGGCAGCTCGTTCATCGCGAAGATGCCGCGGTGCATCCGCGGGATCAGCCCGAAGTGCAACGCCTCCTCGGCGCCCATGCTCACGCCGCCCACCAGCTTGGCGGGGTCGATCTCGCCGATGATGTCGGCAAACTTGGTCCCGGGCGCCAGCCGCTCCGCGTAGCGATCCTCGCGAGCCCACCACGCGATGGGCACCTCGTCGGCCGGCGTGCTGCCGATCATCTGCTTGCCGCGGCGGGTGATCGGCTTGTAGGGGTCGTCGTGCAGAGGGATCCGTTTGTCGTCGATGTACGGCACCCAGGGGTCGAGGAAGGTCATCAGGGCGCGCATCATCCGGCTCTTGGCCTGCCCCTTCTCGCCCAGGAACAGCATGTCGTGCTGCGCCAGCAGGGCGATGTTCAGCTCCGGGATCACCGTGTCGTCGAACCCCAGGATGCCCGGGTACAGCTCCTCTCCGGCGGCGAGCCGGCGGAGGAAGTTGTCGTGGATCTCTTGCTTGACGGTCTTGGAGACCCATCCGGCGTCGCGGAGCTGGGCGAGGGTGGTCGGCTGATCGGCGGCGAACGACATACGGCTGGCTTTCCTGACGGGTCTGGGCGAACTGTGGCCCGTGGGGCGGGCGAACGGGACGCCCCGCGGGGCGATGGGCGATTATAGCGCGGGCCACCAGGGCGAGAAGCCGCACGCCGGCGCCTGCACCCTGCGACGGGGCGGCTCTACAATCGACGGGACGCCCGATCCGACCATGAGATACGCCAAACGATGCCCGCAGCCCCCCAGAAGTCGCGCTCCCGCAAATGGGGCCGCCCCCCCCGCGTGTGGCCCGGCGTGTTGATCGTGGCGCTGGTTTGGTTGTCGACCACCCTCCCGGCCCGCTTCTCCTCCAGCGGCATGACCGCGCCCGGCGTGATGGAGGGGGTTATCCTCGGCGCCCTGGGGGGGACGCTGTTGTTCCTCATCTGGTGGCTGGGGTTCAGCCGGGTGCCGTGGGGCGACCGCTGGCGCGGGCTGGCGATCGTGATCGCGGCGCTCGCCGCGGGGCTGCTTGGCGGGTTCCACCCGTACATGCGCGCCATGCCGGTCGCGTTCTACCTGCTCCCCTCGATCCTGCTGGCGGCCGTCGCCGCGATGGTGGTGACGCGGCCACTAGGGTGGCGGCGGGCCCGTTGGCCGACGCTGGTCGCGTCGCTCCTGCCGATCGTGGTGTGGTGCTGCCTCCGCTCCAACGGCATGTCGGGTTACCTGGCCGCCGACTTCGCGTGGCGGTGGACCCCCACCGCCGAGCAAGAGTTCCTCGCTAACCTGGCGGATCCCGACGCCTCGATCGCCAAGCCCGACTCCCCCGGCGACTCTTCGATCGGCGAGCCCCTGGTAGCCAGCGACACGGACTGGCCGGAGTTCCGCGGCCCGCACCGCGACGGGCGGCTCGTCGGCGTCGAGGTCCGCGACGATTGGGCCGAGAACCCGCCGCGGGAGCTGTGGAGACGCGACGTCGGGCCCGGTTGGAGCTCGTTCTGCGTCATCGGCGACAACGTCTTCACGCAGGAACAACGCGGCGAACAAGAAATGGTGGTCTGCTACGACCTGAATAGTGGCGACGAGCGCTGGGCGAGCGGCGTCGAGGCCCGCTTCGACGAGTCGACCGCCGGCGCGGGGCCGCGCGGCACGCCGACGTTCGACGGGGGGTTCCTGTACACCACCGGCGGCTCGGGCGTGGTGCAGAAGCTCGACGCGCGGACCGGCAAGCAACTGTGGCAGCGGTCGCTGATCGACGACACGCCGATGGAGGTCCCCCCGGAGTGGGGCTTCGCGAGCTCGCCGCTGATCGTCGATCGGGCCGATGGGGGCAAGCTCGCGATCGTGTACGCCGGCGACCCCAGGACCAAATCGCTCCCCCTAGAGTCCAACCTACCCGAGGCAGCGATCGCGTACGACACGCAGACCGGCGAACCGGTTTGGCGGGGCGGCGCCGGCTTCCACGGCTACGGCTCGCCCCACCTCGCCACCCTGCTGGGCGTGCCGCAGGTGGTGATTACGTCGAACGCCGGGGCCGAATCCCTCGACCCCCAAACGGGCAAGTCGTTGTGGTTCTACGACTGGCCCATCGGCGGTTTCCCAAGAATCGTGCAACCCCTAGTCCGCGGCGACGACACCCTCATCATCGCCACCGGCTACGGCGCCGGCACGCACGCAATAAAGCTCAACCACACCGTTAGCCGCGACGCGCAGCGGAGCGCTTCGTCTGACGGAGCGCCGTCGGACAGTGCTCCACCGGATAGTGCCCCGCCAGACAGCGATCCTTCAAAAAGCGCTCCGTTGCGCGTCGCGGCCAACGGCGATCTCTGGACCACGGAGACGGTTTGGCAGAGTAAGGAACTGAAACCTTACTTCAACGATTTGGTCGAGCACGAGGGGTTCCTGTACGGGTTCGACGGCATCTTCCTGACCTGCATCGACCCCGAGACGGGCGAGTCGAGCTGGCCCAAGCGGAGCCGTCGGGAGGTCGAGTTTGGCCAAGGCCAGGTTCTGCTGGTTGCGGATTCCGGGCTGCTGGTGGTCACGACCGAGCTGACCGGCGAAGTGGTGCTGCTGCGCGCGGACCCCACCAAGCCCGAGGTCCTGGCCCGCATCCCCGCGGCCCAGGGGAAAACCTGGAACCACCCGGTCATCGCCCACGGCAAGCTGCTGGTGCGGAACGGGCGAGAGATGGTCTGCTTCGACGTCACCGAAGCAGAAGAACCCAATGCAGCCCAAGTGAGCGCCCAACAAACAAGAAGAGCCCGGTAGCTGCCGATCTAAGTTCGGCGCGTGGCTAAGTAGTGAACAAACACAGTAGCGCGCCGACCGTAGGTCGGCAGCTACCGGCGCTAGTCGCAAGCTTCCCACCAACGAAGACCTAACGCCTAACGCCTAACGCCTAACACCTAACACCTAACACCTCCCCCCTACTGCACGTCGCCCTTCACGCGCGTCGCCGCCACGCGCCAGCTCAGCGTGAGCATCGCCGCCGCGAACAGCGCGGTCACTAGCCAGCAGAGCCACAGCGGGGGGACGCCCGGGATCGGATCGTTGGCGAAGGTGGTCAGCCCGTCGGCGTGCGTCAGGTAACGCCGCAGCCCGGCGACGCCGTAGGTGAGCGGGTTGATGGACACCACCCAGCCCAGCAGGCCGGCCTGGCCCTGGCGGAAGAAGGCGCCCGAGAGCAGCCACATCGGCAGCAAGAAGACGCTCATGATGGCGTGGAACGCGTGCGTCGACTCCATCCGCCACGCGATCGCGAACCCCAGCCCCGTGAGCGCAATCGCCATCAGCCCCATGAGCAAAGCCGCCTGCACGGCGCCCAGGGCCGATGGATGGACGATGCTCGAGAAGCCGATCCAGCCCAGCAGCATGAACGCGATCCCCTGGATCCATGCGATCGCGGCGCCCCCCAGCACCTTGCCCAGCACCATCGCCCACCGCGGCGCGGGGGAGACCAGCACCCCCTGCAAGAAGCCCTCGTTGCGGTCTTCGATGATCGAGATCGTCGCAAAGATGGCGGTGAACAACAGGATCATCGCCAGCGTGCCCGGGAAGAAGTGGGCGTAGTCTAGGTCGCTCGACTTGAGCCCTTCGCTGAACAAGAACCAGAAGATGATCGGCTGCCCCAGGGCGCCGAACACGCGGTTGCGTTGGCGAAAAAACCGCACCAGCTCGCGCCAAGCAAGTGCGACGACGGCGGGGAGCGCAGGTGCACGGCGGAGGGCGAGCTCGGTCATGGTGTGGTTCGCAGTAGTGTCGTTGCGCGGAGCGTCGGCGGTTGAGATGATAGAGGTTAGATGATAGAGAAGCGCAAGCGATCGCCTGCGCGTCCGTTCCTATCCTCTAACCTCTATCATCTTCTCCACAGCTACTCCGCAAAAAACCGGTGCCCCGTGCGCGCGATGAACACGTCCTCGAGCGTCGGCTTGCCGATGGTTAGCTCGTCGAATCGGTCGCCCACGCCCTCGAACAGCCGGCTGGCCCATTGGTGGCCGTCGGGTTGTTCGAGCCGCACCACGCCGTCCAGCACCTGCGCGGGGCAGTTGAATTTTTCTTCGATCGCGGCGGCCAGCGCTTTGGGGTCGGCCGAGCGGAGCGTGATGGCGTCGCCACCCAGCGAGCTCTTGAGCGCCGTCGGCGTGTCGCACGCCACCACCTGGCCCTGGTGGACGATGGCGATGCGGTCGGCCCGTTCGGCTTCTTCCAGCAGGTGGCTGGTGGCGACCACGGTCACGCCGTCCTGCTCGCTAACCTCGCCCAGGTAGCGCCACAGGTCGCTGCGGGCCGCGGGGTCGAGGCCGGTAGAGGGTTCGTCTAGCACCAATAGCCGCGGCTCGTGCAGCATCCCCTTGGCGAGCTCGACGCGGCGTTTCAGCCCGCCGGAGAGGGTCTCAACGCGGTCGCCGGCGCGGTCTTCTAGCTTCAGCCGGCCGAGCATCTCGCCGATGCGGCGTTTGAGCTCCAGCCCGCCGAGGCCGTACATGGCGGCGTGGCAGCGGAGGTTCTCCCGAACGGTCAGCTTTTTGTCGAGGCTCGGCGACTGGAACACCACCCCCAGGGCGCCGCGCACCCGGGCGGCGTCTGTGCGGACGCTGCAGCCGAACACGTCGATCTCGCCCTGCTGCATGGGCATCAGGGTCGAGATCAGCCGGAACAGCGTGCTCTTGCCGCTGCCGTTGGGGCCGAGCACGGTGACCGTTTCCCCCGGCGCCACGTCGAGCGAGAGCCCACACAGCGCCTCTCGGTCGCCGTAGCGGTAGCGGACGTCGGCGATACGGATAGCGAGCATAAGGAGCTTTCAGCGGTCAGCTTTCAGCGGTCAGCAAGGAACGTCACGTCAAAAGCTGATCGCTGACGGCTGATAGCTGACCGCTTCTCTACCAGCACATCCAGAAGGCCACGAGCCAGAGTGGAAGATAAACCAGGCTCGCCCGCAAGAGTCGCTTGGCGGCCGGGTCGCTGGGGGCGCGGCAGAACTGGATGCTGGGCCACAGCATCACCAGGGCCAGCACGCTGACGATCGACACGTAAACCGCCTCGTGCGAGACGGCCGGCAGGATGGAGACCCCCCAAAGAGCGATCGACCCAAAAACCGCCTGCAAACCGGCGTGCCAGCCGGTGGGGTCGACCGTGGTGGTCATCTTGTATCCGACCTCGATGTAGTCCTCGCGGTACATCCAGGCGATCGCCATGAAGTGCGGGTACTGCCAGAAGAACAGCACACCCACCAGCGCCCAGGCGGTGAGGTCGAGCGCCCCGCCGCCGGCGGTCCACCCCATCAGGATGGGCAGCGCCCCGCTCACCGCGCCGACGGTGGTGTTCCAGGCCGTGCGGCGTTTCATCGGCGTGTAGAGGGCGACGTACGTCAGCCAGCACGCCACGCCGATCACCGTGGTGGCCGTGTTCACAAAGAGCGCCAGCAGCACCGTGCCGGCCACGAGCGTCACGGCCGAGAAGGTCATCACCTCGCTGGCGGCCAGCCGGCCCGCGGGGAGCGGCCGGCGGCGGGTGCGGCGCATCTGGGCGTCGTACGGCTGCTCGATCCACATGTTCAGCGCGTTGGCGCTGCCGGCCACCAGCCCGGCGCCGATGATGGCGGCCCAGAACGCCGACGGCGTCCACGCCCCACCCGACGCCACCTGCATGGCGATGGCCACGGTGATGAGCTCCATCACCACGATCCGCGGCTTGGTCAGGCTGGCGAAGTCGCCCAGCCGCGCCCACCCAGCGGTGCGGGCGCCAGTCGCCACAAGCGTGTCGGCGGCGGAGTTCATGCTACGGACCTGAAAGGTTTGGAGGTTACGTGCAACGGGATAACCACGGAGTCACGGAGACGGACGGAGTTGGCCACGAAAAGGCACAAAGAAGCACAAAAAAGAATCCCCAACGACCAAACAAGGTAAGCGAGCACGCGTAATGTTGCATCGAGTGAGGATTCGGCGTCCCCGTCCGTCTTTGTGCTTTTTTGTGCCTTTTCGTGGCGATCCTTTTATCCGTCCTGGTGTGCGCTCAGTGACCATCTTTCGCGTCGCGCCAGGCGATTAGCGCCGCGGCGGCCGAGAGGGCCAGCAGCAGCGCTCCGCCCGCTACGTGGGCGGTGAGCACCAGCGACTGGGTCCACCCGAGGGCCGCGGCGGCGCCGACCGACCCCGTCATTGTAGGGGCCGCGGCTTGCACCCAACCAGGGAGGGCGTACCGCGCCGCCCACGACCCAAGGCCTAGCGTAAACTGCGCAGCCGCTACCCACGCCATCGCTGTGGCAATCTGTCGCAGCCCTTTCGAGGGGGCTCTGCGGCTAAGCAGCCAGACCAGGCCGACCAGACCCACGATCACGACCGCCAGCGTCACGTGGGTCAGCACCGCGTGGCCGAACGCCCGCGGCGAGGGGTCGCCCGGCACGTGGCGGAGGAAGGCGCCCAGGCAGAGCTGTACGTACGTCACCCCGCAGGCAGCAGCCGTCCAACGGGCCAGGCGGTAGGTTCCGGGCTCGGCTGCGCGTGCCCAGCCCGTCGACGAGCGGACCCACAGCAGGGCCGTCCAGGCAAAGAACAGCGGCCCCAGGCAGCCGTGGGCCATCGCCAGCGGCCGGTCCCCCAGCACCACCCGCATGCCCCCCAGCACCCCCTGGGCGATCACCAGCACCAGGGCGCCCACGGCGAGCCAAACCACGGCGCGTGGCGCCCTGGTCCGCACACAGACCACAAGCGTGACGATCGCCACCAGCCCCACCAGCGACGCCAGCAGCCGGTGGCCGTGCTCGATGAACAAGTCCCACGGGCCAAACAGCCAGGTGGTCCAGGGGTAGAGGAACAGGTTGTAGCCGTACGTGCCGGGCCAGTCGGGCACCGCCATGCCGGCGTCGGTGCTGGTCACCAGGGCGCCGACAAACACCAGCGGGAAGGTGAGCACGCACAGCAGCACCGCCCAACGGTGCGGCCACGGCGAAAGCGCGGTCATGGCGGTCATGGCTGCCCCCACGCCGCGCTGGTGGACTGGATGTAGTCCACCAAGCACCACAGTTCTTCTTCGCTCAGGACCCCCTCCCCCGCGGGCGTCGGCGGACCCGCGGCCGGCATCGGCGTGCCGGCGATCCCTTGGTGGACGCGGCGGAACAGGTCGACCCGCTCGCCGCCGCCGTGAAAGGCTTGTACCGGGAACACCCGCGGCGAAACTGGCCGAGGCGGCAGCGCCTCCTTGAGCGTCTGCCGCCGGAGCTTTACATCCTCGGCGAGCATCACGTATCCGCTGTCGGTCGGCGCCATATCCGCCAAGCGAGCCGCCAGCCGGTCGCGTTCGCCGGCCAGCTCCCAAACGGGCTTGCTCCAATCGTCGTAGTCGTCGTGCCGGTCGCCTCGGGGGCGCTGGTCGACGTGGCACGTTGAGCACGCCGCGGTCTTTCCGAGGAACAACTCGCGGCCGCGGGCGACCGAGTCGGGCGTAGCGGGGCGGTCGCCGTGGGGAGTGACGCTATCCAGGTTTTCTGGCCGCCAGCGTGCGTCTAGCTTGGCGACGACCTGCTGTACGGCGTCGCGATGGCGGGGGTTGGACTCCACATCGAGCGATTCTTCGTCGTCGAGCGAATCGACCATGAGATAAACGATCGCCTGCTCGCTTTGACCACGGATCGCCAAGTAACGCACGTACTCCGCCAGCGACCGCCGCTCGTCTTCGGGCAGGTTCGCAAACGAGGGCATCGCCGTCCCCGGCACGCCGTGCTCTAGCACCGCCATCAGGTCGTCCACCGTCGGGGGCTGGCCGCGGTAGGTGCTCTTCCACTTGAAGATCCCCTTGCGGAAATCCCGCGGGTAGGGCGCCTGGTACAGCGCCGCGGGCCCCAGCCCGTTGCCCGTGACGCCGTGGCAGCGGACGCAGTGCTGGCGGTAGAGCCCCTCGTTGTGGCCTACCTTCTGCGTCTCGACACTCCCCGCGGCCCGCTCGATCAGCGCAGGGTCCAGCCCCGACCCCGCGGGGATCCGCGGCTCGGCGGGGGCGCCAAACAGCCAACGCAGCGCTACGGTCGCCGAGAAGTTCTGAGTCGAACGCGGCTCAAGCTCGACCCGCACCATCCGATCGGGCGAGAACTCCGGCTCCGCGCACCCGGCCGCCGCCAGCACAAGCGCAGTCAGCAAGCAGGGCAGTCGATTGAACGTCATAGCGATTGGGAAGGCGTTAATCTCTAGGTCTTAGTCGTTAGGTTTTCGTCCTTGGCCGGGTGCCTGGGGTCGTAGCGAAGCGGAGCCCCCAGGCGTTCGCCACTGCTTGAGCAGACGTGGTCCGAGCCCCTGCCAGGGGGCTCCGGCTGACGCCTGCGACCCCAGCCACCCCTCGAATACCTCCCCCACCGCCTGCGCGTCCTCGCGCCTCGCCCCTAGCCCCTCGCCCCTCTACCGCAACATCTCCACAGGCGCCACCACCTCCCCCACGTCCAACGCCTCTCCCGCGGGAACCTTAACCGTCACCCGCCCCCGCCGGTCACTGGTTTCTCCGGCGAACCTGATCCCCTTCAGCCGGCCCGTTTCGTGCCACAGCTCGAGGGTGTGCTCGCCGGCCGGAAGGTTCTTGAGCTCGAACGCGCCGTCCGCGTCGGTCACCGCGGCGTAGGGATCGTCCCGCACCATCACGAAGCCCTTCATGAACGGGTGGACGTTGCAGGCCACCGGCATCGGCGCCGACTCCGGCTCTGCGAGCGTGACGCGTTCTTCGCCGCCGCTGGCCAGCACGATGTTGATCGCCGGGTTGTTGAACAGCGCCAGGTTGGTGTTGTGCGTCGTCTTGTCGCTGTTCTTGATCACCAGCTCTTGCCCGGTGCGCACCAGCACGATCCGCGGGTCGAACCGGCAGCAGGTGTTGTCGATCACCACCGGCTCCTCCTTCCCCGCCGCATAGTCCGGATGCACGGCCACCTCTTCCCCAATCCCGGGACGCAGCATCACCACTACGTTGGCCAGCCCCCCGCCATCCCCCACGGCCAGCGTCAGGTCGACCGGCGCCGCCGCGATACACACCGCATCGGTCCGCACCTCTACCGGCTGCGGCTCGGGGGCGTCCCCCTTCAGCACGAACCGCCCCTTGATGGACCCCCACTCCTGAGCGCCGGCGGTGAGGGGGAGAAGCAGTACTAGGGCGAAGACGGTTCGCATGGGGATTCTCTCGGGACGGAGCTAACTACGAAGGACACGAAGAAGCACGACGGAAGGACGAAGTAAGCTGGCCAATCCAAGGGGAAACGAACCACCCATCTTACCCGATCTTCTTGTGCTTTTTGTGCCTTTTCGTGGCCATCGTCCGTCGCCGTGCGTCTTCCGGCCCTTCGTGGTAAAACTTCTGGATTCCCAGGAGCAAAAAGCATGAAGGTTCTAGTCATCGGCGCCGGCGGCCGTGAGCACGCGCTGGCGTGGAAGATTTCCCAGAGCAAGCGCGTGGATACGGTGTTCGTGGCCCCCGGCAACGCCGGCACCGGGCTCGACGCCGAGAATGTAGATATTTCCGCCACCGACGCCGCCCGGCTGACCGCGTTCGCCAAGAAGAACGAGGTCGGCCTGACCGTCGTCGGCCCCGAGGCGCCGCTGGCCGCCGGCATGGTCGACGCGTTCCAGAGCGAAGGCCTCAAAGTCTTCGGCCCCACCAAGGCGGCCGCGGAGCTCGAGGCGAGCAAGGTCTTCTGCAAGAACCTGCTCCGCCACGCCGACGTCCCCACCGCCGACTTCCAGACCTTCCCCGACGCCGAGAGCGCCAAGACCTACCTCAACGACCGCGAGGACGTGCCGGTGGTGGTCAAGGCGGACGGGCTGGCCGCGGGCAAGGGGGTGATCGTCTGCCGCACGCGGACCGACGCGCTCGAAGCGGTCGAGGCGATCGCGGGCCGGCGGGAGTTCGGCGAAGCGGGCGCCAAGCTGGTGATCGAGGAACGCCTGGTCGGCCAAGAAGTAAGCGTGCTGGCCATCACGGACGGCCAAGCGCTGGTCACCCTGCCCCCCGCGCAAGACCACAAGCCCGCCTACGACCGCGACCGCGGCCCCAACACCGGCGGCATGGGCGCCTACTGCCCCACGCCGGCGATCACCGCCGAGCTGCTCGAGAAGATCGAGGCAGACGTGCTGGTCCCCACCATCCACCACATGAAACGCAAACGCCGCCCGATGAGCGGCGTGCTGTACGCGGGGCTGATGATGACCAAGCAGGGCCCGCGCGTGCTGGAGTACAACGTCCGCTTCGGCGACCCCGAGTGCCAGCCGCTGCTGATGCGGCTGCGGAGCGACATCGTCGACCTGCTGGAATACACCGCCGACCGCCGGCTCGAAGAGCTCCCCCCGCTGGAGTGGGACCCTCGCCCCAGCGTGTGCGTCGTGATGGCCAGCGACGGCTACCCCGGCAAGTACGAAACTGGCTTCGTGATCCGCGGCCTGGACGATGCCGCCAAGATGCCCAACGTCAAAGTCTTCCACTCCGGCACCGCCAGCATCGACGGCAGCGTGGTCAACGCCGGCGGCCGCGTGCTAAGCGTCACCGCGCTAGGCGATACGATCTCTCAGGCGAAGCTGAACGCGTACCGCGCGGTGAAGGCGATCCGCTGGCAGGGGGCTTGGTGTCGGAAGGATATTTCGGATAAGGCGCTGGAGATGTGAGTGGGGAGCCATGAACCGAACATACAAACCTCTACCGGCTACGGTGGTCGCTTTGCACACGGACCATCGCGGATCCATTCTCGTCAAACCGAAAACGTTCTTGCTGCTGATCGCCACCCTCTTGGGGAGTGGCTGTGATCAAGGAGGATTCACACGAGTTCGCTACGATGGTTTCGAGTACACGTGGGAACCTGGCACTCACGTCGTTTCTGGAAACAAACTCGCGGATGTGTATATCCAGACGGCGGATGGAAAGACGTTCTATTTGCCTGACATTACTCCCGAGAATGTCGCGGATGACCTTGGTTGGAAAGAGATGCAGCTAGCACCACACGCGAGCGGTAGGCTGTTTACTCAGGATGACAACAGTTTTAGGTTTGACGGTGGCTCACTTAGATGGTTCAGGCTGTGCAGCAACCAGGCGCCGAGATCTGACCCATTCCTCCTGAGTTCGAACAAGGGCGGTCCGTTTGTGCGGATGCCCAGAACGAAGGAGGAACTCGTTGCGTTGTTCGGCGAGCCGAACGACTGGGCGCCGTATCACCCGCCAACGTCGCCCTAGACGTATTGCTCATAGGATGGGTTGCCCGAGCCAGTTTGCAGGATGGGTTATCCGAGGAGCGGTAACCCATCCCGTAGCGCTGTACCCGCTCGATGACGGGTTGCCGCTCCGCGGATAACCCATCCTACTCATCGGACGAAATCGGCAGCCGTCGAACCCGCACACGTCCTGGCTGAATCACGACCACAGCGCCCTTCGCTAGGTCGTCTTCTACGGCAGGCAAGTTCGCGAGCAAGAGTTCTGCTTGTTCCAGCGGGCGGCGCGGCGTCGCCCCTCTCAACAGAACCACCGAGGGCTTTGATTCTCGCCTTAACGCCAACAAGGTGCCGAAGTCGGTATCCGCAGAAACCACGATCCGCTCTTCACTCGCTGCGAGATCAAAGATCGCCTCGTCGGCGGCAGCGGACATCCCCAAGTCGCGGACGTGCACTGCGTCGTGACCCGCCTCCGTCAAACTGAGCGCCACCAGTGGCGAGAGCGCGTTGTCAACCAACAGCCTCATGCGACGCCCTGCAGCGGCAGCTCGCGTTCACGAAGCGCCTCCGCGGCGTACGCGAGCGCCTCGCGATAGTCGTCGAGCTGAAGGTCCGGGTACGCTGCGACGACTTCCGCCGCCGTCATCCCGTCGGCAGCCATCCCTACAACCGTCGCGACAGGGATCCGCAGTCCGCGGATGCAGGGGACGCCCCCCATCTGTTCGGGCGATACGGTGATCCTAGTGAACCGCATGGTCGACCTTGGGTGTATGAGTACGACGTAGCGCAATCCACACTCCGCTGAGGACTGGCGCTCTGCCTATCAGTTATCCTACCCACCCCCTGAGCCGGGTGCCATGCTCACGCTAGCGTGAGCATGCCGTGGCCCCACCACGCAAGTCTCTTGAAATGGCACATGCCCACGCAAGCGTGGGCATGGCACCCCGTCTCACCGAGACGGTTCCCACGGCGGGTTCACCTGCCTTTCGCGCCGCCTACTTCAGGGCCATTGTCAAAGCGTCTGCCCAATTCCATCCATCCAGGCATCCCCCATGTCCGTGACGCATCAGGCCAAGGCCGTCTACGAGAGCGACCTCCGGGTGCGATTGGAGGCGGACCACTTTGGGGAGTTCGTGGCGATCGAACCGCTCTCCCGCGACTTCTACGTCGCCAAGACCTTCATCGAAGCGGCCCTCGCGGCGAAACACGCCAGCCCAGACCGTACATCGTTCGTCATCCGCATCGGCCACGAAGCAGCGGTCCACCTCGGGGTGGCCTAGCAACTTGTAGGATGGGTTATCCGCGCCAGCGGTAACCCATCATGGAGCGCGAAGTGAGCCGCCGGATGGTTTACCGCTGGCGCGGATAACCCATCCTACTTCACTTTCATCGGCGTTCATCCGCGTCCATCGGCGGCTTACTTCACCTTCTGTTTCTCCGTCCGTCTCCGAGTGCTCAGTGGCTCTGTGTTTAATCGGTAGCCAGTGGCGTGCGGCCCTCAATCGAGGTGAAACACCTCTTCCAGGTCTTCGCACACCGGGCTGTGGTCTTCGTTGGTCGGCATGATGTCTCGCATGTAGGCCCACCACCGCCGGCACGGATCGCTTTGCGCGATCTGCCGCCACTGCGCCTCGTCCTCGACCTCGGCGTACGCAAACAGTTGTCGCGTGCCGGGCAGGAGGAAGATGGAGTAGTTGTGCACGCCGTGCGACTTCAGCACCTCCTCCAGGTCGGGCCAGATAGGCCGGTGCCGGTCGCGGTACTCGTCCAGCCGGCCTGGGTCCACCTGCATGACGAATGCTTTGCGGATCATCGGCGGCCCCTATTCGATCGACGACAGCAAACCCCAACCGCGCCGCAACCTGCCAGGCCGGCCAGCACCAATGCGGCGGGCTCCGGCACGGGCACGCCAACGCTGCCTGTCACGAAGAGAACGTCCCCGGATTCAAGGGCGACGAGGCCCGAGTACAGCACGCCCCCCGCGCCCGGGCCGGCCGGCAGCACCAACTGGACAAACGGGACCGAGGAGGTCGGTTGGAGCAGCGCAAGGACGGCCTCTAAGCGGCTGTGGCTGTCGGTGCTTAACCCCGGGATGGCAAACGCCAGGTCGCTCAAGACGAAGAGGAACTGCGAGTCTTGAGACGGCAGCGCCCCGACGGCGGCGAAAAAGCCGTTCTGGTCTTTGAAAGGCGTATCGAATCCAAGGGGATGAACTTGGTTCATCGCCCCGAAGAACCCGAAATCGGCGGGCAACATGGCGTCGCCAACAAAGTCAAAGGCAACAATCCTCGTCCCGGTGCTCTGTGCCGTGAGCGTGTACGTTCTAAACCCCGGCAGCCCCGGCGTATCGACGCCGCCATCGTCGGTGATCGTCACCCCGGGGGGCGGGCCGATGGCGTCGTCGGAGGCGACGGGCGCCGTGGCGCAGGCGGCGCCCGCGACGAGCAGCATCAAGCAGCAATAGACGGATCGCATGAGTGGCCAAAGTCCGAGGGTGCAATCGTTCGCGGGGCCGGTCCCCGCCGGCGTATCGCCGTCATCGTACACTCCCCGCGGGGCCGCGGGGAACCAAGCCCGCTCGCCACGCAAACCGGAGAACACGGAGACGGACGCAAAAAGCAACCGCCGATACGCGCCGATGAACGCAGATAAGCGCACATGATCCAATCGGCGTGTTGATCGGCGTCCATCGGCGGTTTCCAAACGCGTTCTTTCTCTGAGTCGGCTGCGCGTCCTCGGCGGCAATGTGATTGTCCGTTCGATGAGGAGCCGTAGCTGAGCAGTTCCTTCAGAGGAACGAAACGGCGCGGCGGCCGCCCTCTCCTACAGTATCACGCCGATGATGGCGGCAGGAACAGCCTGCCACCGGAAGCACGAGCCGCTTCGAGCAAGTCTGTGTCCTGAGTCGCTAGGGGAGCGTCAACGCGCAATGCCAACTCTAGGTAAGCCGCGTCGTAGGCAGTGATCCGGTAGTTGAACGTCAAAGCCAACAGCTCTTTGCTCTTGGGGGGCGGATCAACTTCTAGGCCGAGACGTTCAAGCAGCGTCACAAACTCAATCGCGCGGTCCTCGGTGAGCCGATCACGTCTTGTGACGTTCACGGAAAGCACGTTCCAAATCTCGAACCAGAATAGCGCAGGAATCAGGCCGTCCGTTCGAGACAGTTCACGCACCACGGCTTCCGCGAAGTGGTGATCTTCGTCAGGGAAGGCGAGGGGCGCTAGGGCCGACACATCGACGATCAGCGGCATTACTCGCGCCCTAAGCGGCGGTCGCCGAGCACTTCTTGCAGCGAAGCGGCGCCGAACATCCCTTCAATCCGGCGGAAGTCGCCCAACAGGCTGTCGGCGTCGAACCGGGGTTGCTCATCCCCCTTGCTACGCGCGTATTGAGCCGCGCGATCAAGAAACCCTCCCACGTCGCCGAAATGAGCGGCGATCGCGCTGTAGGTGGCGTCGGAAACTTCGATTGTCTTCATAACATGCGTCTGGCTTCACGGCTCGCGGCCCTTGCTGGATTATAGCACGCCAGCCGGTGGCTCAAAATCGCGGTCGCGTCAGCCCAAAGAGTCGCAATAATACGAGGTCAAAACCACCCACCAATCCACGCCTGAGCGGGGGACGAGAGTCCCCTCCGCTCCCGCAGCTATGCGCGCACACGCTCATTTCTCGGCGATTGTTTTCACCCAGACAGGTGCGCGCGTTTTGTCCCTCAGGTGTCCACTCGGAAGTCCGAAAACGACCCCGCGGAGGGGGCAGGGCCGCCGGCCGGGGGGGTCGGGCCCGCAAAAACCCCGCGGTTTGGGGGGTGTCTGGGGGTCGGGGGAGGGTTTTGTCCGAAAACGCGCCCCCCAGGGGACCGGACAAACGGACAAAATTCGACTCGCGCAAAAACCCGCAGGCAGCGGGGCGGCGCCTCGGGCCCCGCTACGCGGCCCGGCGCTCGGCGGCCTGCGACTCGAGCCGCGGCACCACCTCGCCCAGGGCGGCGCGGACCACGTCGGCCGGAGCGTTGGCCAGCGCCTCGAGCCGGTTGATGTCGCGGGTCACCTTCAACAGCGACACCGCCGCGCTGGCGGCGGCCATGATCTTGGGGTGCGACGTGGGGGCGTGGGTCTCTTCGTCGCCGTACAACTCCTCGTACAGCTTCTCGCCCGGGCGGAGGCCGACGACCTCGATCTCGATGTCTTCCCCTTCCCTCAGCCCCGACAGGTGGATCATGTCGCGGGCCAGGTCGACGATGCGGACCGGCTCGCCCATGTCGAGCACGAAGATCTCCCCCCCCGCGCCCAGCGCTCCGGCCTGGATCACCAACTGGGCCGCCTCGGGGATCATCATGAAGTACCGCACGATGTCGGGGTGGGTGATGGTGATCGGCCCCCCCGCGGCGATCTGCTGGCGGAAGATCGGCACCACGCTGCCGGCCGAGTCGAGCACGTTGCCGAACCGCACGGTGATGAACCGCCGCCCGGCGGCCGCGCGGGCCTGCACGTACCGTTCGGCCAGCTTCTTGCACGAGCCCATCACGCTGGTGGGGTTCACCGCCTTGTCGGTGCTGATCATCACCAGCGTGCCGCAGTCGAACTCGTGGGCCAGCTCCGCGACGTTGCGGGTGGCCAGCACGATGTTCTTGATCCCCTCGCCGGGGTGCGACTCCATCAGCGGCACGTGCTTGTACGCGGCGGCGTGGAACACCACGTCGGGGCGGGTCTGGTCGAACACCACGCGCAGGCGGTCGACGTCTGTCATGTCGGCCAGCATGGCGGTGACCTCAACGCCCGAGCCCCCCAGGGTGAGCTCGCGTTCCAGGAAGAACTGGCCGGTCTCGCTGCGGTCGACCAGCACCAAGCGTTTGGGCCCCAGCGCCAGCAGTTGTCGGCAGAGCTCCGACCCGATGCTGCCGGCGCTGCCGGTCACCAGCACCGTTTGGCCCCCGACGAACCCGTGGAGGCTGGCCTGGTCGAGCTGCACGGGGTCGCGGCGCAGCAGGTCTTCGATGGCGACCGGCCGCGGCTGCACGGCGACCGAGCCCTGGAGCAGCCGGTCGTAGCTCGGCAGCACACAAACGCGCACGCCGCACTGCTCGGCGGCGTCGACCAGCATCCGCACGTCGCGGCCGTTCATGCCGCCGGAGATGAGGACTTCTTCGATATGCAGCCGAGCGACCCAGTACGACAGCCGGTCCGCGGCGCCCAGCACCGGCACGCCGCCGATGCGGCGTCCCTGGCGGCGTGGGTCGGCGTCGAGGAAGCCGACCACCCGACGCGGCGCGGTGCGCGAGCCGCGCAGGGCGCGCAGCAGGGCCTCGCCGTCGTCGTCGGCGCCCACGATCAGCGCCCGGGGGCCACGCCCCGCGGCGGCGAAACCGGGAAAGTGCCGCAGCGCCCGCGGCGCGGCGCGCACCAGGCCGAGGGTCATCAGCGTGGCGCCCCAGTCGATCACCAGCACGCCGCGCGGCAGCGACGCCAGGGGCATCAGCAGCGCGTCGGCGAAGGTGAGCGCGATCGAGCCGAGGGTGGTCGCCTTGCCGATGACGATCAGGTCGTCGAACGACAGGTACCGGCTGAACCCTTTATGGAGGCCGAACCAGTAGCAGGCCGCCAGCTTGGCGCAGGTCGCCAGGCCGATGGACCCGATCAGCACATCAACATACTGCGGCGGCACGACGCCGCCGAACCGCAACGCAAAGGCGGCGGCGTACGACACCGCGGCCAGCACGGCGTAGAGCAGCAACGTCGAGAGCTGTTGGAGCTGCACGGGCTAGTTTCGCCTCCGCTGGTGGAGCTCTGCACGGGCCTGCCGGGCGCGGTGTTTGGTCCCCTGCGCAAGCCAGATGCGGGGCGCCTCGACATCGGGTCGGCGGCTCAGGCACCAACGCAGGTGCGGGTCGGCGTCGTCGAAGCGCTCGGCCGCGACGAACGAAGCAGCCAGGTGGAGACGGTTGTAGAAGTCGCCCGGCGCCAACTCGTAGGCGCGCGTCGCGCAGACGATCGCCTGCTCGTTGTCGCCAAGGTTGCGGTAGATCTCGCTGGCGTGACGCCAGATGGCCGATCGCCCGCGCGGCGTGAGGTCGTGGCTCTCGTCGGCCAGGCGCTGGGTGTAGTTCGCCAGCGCCTTCATGTCTCCCTCGTCGCCCCGCGCGGCGTACTGCAGGAAGACCGTCCGCAGCAGCGGCCCGTCTGGCTGGAACGCCTCGAGGAACTCGGCGGCCGAGATCTGAGTGGCGAAGATGAGCGCGATCCTCTCACGCTGCGATCCGGGCCGGGCGAACGCAGACTGAAAGAGCGCCAGCGCCTCGTCGTAGCGCCCGAGCGACTGCTGCTGGACGCCGGCCAGGAACTGCACACGCCCGCTGTAGGGGCGCGCCGCCAGCCCCTGCTGGGTGAGCGCGGCGCGGTCTCGCTGCGCCGGCGGAGCGAACTGGGTGAGGTCGGCGAGGTACAGGTAGCCCTCCCCTTCCAGCGGCGCCAAGCGGACCGCTTGGCGTGCGTGGCCGTACGCCTCGGAGAGCAGCAGTCCTCGCTCGCCGAACGCGCGGCGGAGCCAGGCGATGGTTTCGTCTGGGCCGGCAAAGCCGGCCGTCAGGGCCGCGTCGCGCGCCTGGGTGTGGCTCATCACGTTGCCGGCGTCGGTCGCGGTGAGCTCGAACTGCTGCAACAACGCGCCCGCCAGCCGCACCCGGGCACGGGCGTCGTGTGGGTTGCCCGCGACGGCTTCGCGCAGCGCCTCGATCTTGAGCGCGTTGATGTAGCGTGCGTGCGAAGCCGACTGCACGGCTTGATCGTCCTCGGTCGCTTGAGCGAGCTGCAAGGAGAGCTGACGCGCGGTCTGCGACGCGCGGACGTAGCGGTCCCAGGCGCCGGCCGCCGCTGCCGCGGGGAGCAGCGTCGCGATCGCCCACACCCCAAGCGCCGCCACGCCGGCCGTGACGCCCAGCGGCGAGGGGCGCCACCGCCACGCGACCTGGGCGCCGCCCGGGCGGCGTGCGAGCTCGCACGCAACCGCGAGCTGCAGCACCGTAAGCCCCAGCAGTGCCGGGGCGTACCAGACAAAGTCGACCAGCGCGTGCAGGCCACTGGCGACCAGCGTGCCGGCGACCGCGGGCTCGAGCCAGGTTTCGGTGGCGGGCGCCCTCGCGGGCCTGGCCATCCGAAGGATCCAAACCGCCACGACCCCCAGGGCGGCAAGCAGCAGCGCCGCGCCCACCAGGCCCGTTTCGGTGGCGACCTGCAAGTACCCCGACTCGGCGTGGGTGAACTCGCGCGGCCAGGGGACGTCGAGGTAGAGCGGGTAGACGAACCGGTGGCTCCCGGCGCCGTAGCCGAGCCAAGGGCTGTGCTTCTCGGCCGCGATGTTGGCGGCCCAGACCACGCGGCGGCCCCCTTCGGGATCGACTTCTTCCACCGAGGCGAGGTCTTCCAGTCGGTCGGTAACGCCTTCGTACTTGGTGCACGAAACGACCCCCAGCACCGCGGCCGCCACGGCCAACAGCGACCATCCGAAGCGGGGGTTGAGCATGCCGCGCAGCACCAGCCACAGCGTGGCCACGCCGAGCGAGGCGGCCGAGGCGAGCGTGCCGCCGCGGGATCCGCTCAGCAGCACCGCCGCGATGACGGTCGCCAGACCCACCACGGGGGCCCAGCGGCGTGGATCGAAGGCGAGCGGATTGGCAGGGCGACCGAGCTGCGGCTCTGGTTTTCTGCTGGCGAGCGCGCCGCAGGCCAGCGCCGCCAACGGCCCGACGCCAAGCGCGAGGAAGTGAGCGAAGTGGTTGCGGTTGGTGAAGCTGCCGCGGAGCCAGTCGGTCTGCGGGCCCCGGTCGACGCCAAACAGCGCCCCCTGGCTCTGCGCCGCGCCGGCCAGCCCGATCAACGCCGCCGCGAAGGCTGCGATCGCCACGCCCTTGAGCAGCCGCGCCGCGGCCTCTCGGCTGTCGATCCGCTGCAGCACGGTGAACAACAACAGGGCGTGCGTGACCAGCAGCGCGAGCCCCTCGGTGGACTCGTGCGGAACGATCGACAGGGTCTGCCACGTGCCGAACGACGCCTCGCCAACGCCCTGCCAGAGCGGCAGCGCATCGGCCTGCCACGGCGCCAGCCGGTGGAGCAGCCCCGTGGGGAGCGGGATGAGTTGAAGCACGACCAGCAGCGCCGCCCCGCCCGCGACGGCCAGCAGCCAGCTTCCTCGCAGCGCCGGCCGGCCCGACTGAAGCCAATGGACGATCCACCCCAGCAGCGCAGCGGCGACACACGCGGCGTAGAGGAACGTGCCGAGCCCGTGGCGCCCGCCCTGCGCCAGCGGCACAAGCAGCAAGCAGCCCAGCAGCCCGGCGTCGCTCAGCCAGCGCGGCGCGCGGCGCAGCGTGTTCAGCGACGGGCGGTGTGCAGAGGACCAGTTCACGGCGTGGGGGATTCCCTGTCGCTGGGGTTAGGCCGCGCGGAGGGGCGCGATGGGGGTGTCGTCTTCTGTGTCGGGCTCATCGTGCCCGTAGCCGTACCCGTAGCCATAACCGTACCCGTAGCCGTGGCCCCCGCCCTGGGTGATGCGGTTGGCGACGACGCCCAGCACGTGCACCCCGGCGGAGAGGAAGCTCTCGCATGCCCGCGACACCAAGCGGCGGTGGTTCTTCTCGGGGCTGACCACCAACACCACGCCGTCGACCAGCCGGCCGACAATTTGCGCGTCGCTCACCGCCAGCACTGGTGGGCAGTCGATCAGCACCTGGTCGTAACGCGAGTCGGCCCAGGCAAGCAGCTCGGTGAGCGCCGGTCCGACCAGCAGCTCGGCGGGGTCGGGCCGCCGCGGTCCGGCGGGGATCACGTCGAGGCCCGGCTGGTCTGTCTTGCGGACCACCCCGGGGGCGAGCTTGGACATCTCGCCGCGGGCGGTCAGCAGGTCGGTCACGCCCGGCTGCCCCTTGAGGCCGAGCAGCGCGGTAAGCCCCGGCTTGCGGAGGTCGGCGTCGATCACCAGGGTGCGTTTGCCGATCTGGGCGAACGCGACCGCCAGGTTCGACGAGACGGTCGTCTTGCCGTCGCTCGGCTCGGCGCTGGAGACCACGATCCGGTCGGCCACGTCGCCGGTGAGCGTGAGGGCGGTCCGGAGTGTGCGGAAGGCCTCGGCGTCTGGGGAGTTGCCGTCTCGGAACATGTGGACCGCTTCGAGGCGCTCTCCGCCGGTGGGGTTGAGCTGACGGACGATCGAAAGGATGGGCAGGCCGAGCTCGCGCGACATCTCTTCCGGGGAGCCGAAGCGGTCGTCCAGCAGGTCCTGGGCGTAGACCACCCCGGCCGCTACCGCCAGGCCGCCGCACAGCGACGCCAGCACCACCAGCCGAAGCTGCGGCGAAACGGGCCGCTCGTTGGGCATGGCCTCTTCGATCACCGTCACCCGCACGGGCGCCTGGAGCTGGTGGGTGTCGACCGTCTCCAGCTTCTCGAACAGCACGTCGTGCAGCTTCTCAAGCCGGGCGACGTCGCGCTCCAGCATGGAAAGCCGGATCAGGCCGCTGCTCTGCTCCAGCGCATGGGCGCGGGCGGCCTCAAACGAGTCGGTGAGCTGGGTTTCGAGGCGGGCGAGCTGCTGCGCCGATTGCTGGAGCATCGAGATCAGCAGCGGGCCGAGCTCGCTGTCGCCGATGCCGCCGAGCGCCTCGCCGGCGCCGACGTGGCGGCCCGCAAGGTACTGTTTGGTGGCGGCGATGCGTTCGTTGAGGGCCGTCACGGTCGGGTTGTTCTCTGCCAAGAAGGGCGCCACCCGCCGCAGCTCTTGCTCGTCTTCCAGCAGCTTCTGACGCTGTTGGGCGATCAGCGCCAAGTCGTCTGGAGCGACGCCCATGGCGCTCATCAACATCTGCTGGCCGACCGCTTCCTCGACCAGGGCGACGTACCGCCGCAGGTCCTGCCCGCTGGCGAGCGCCTCCCGCACCGTGGCCAGAGAGGCCTCTACCTCCAGCCGCTTGGCCTGGGCGTCCATCAGGGCGTCGTTCAGCTTGAGCGCCCGGGCGACCATCGGGTCGACGGCGTCCGAGTCGCCGGCGGCCACCAGCCGGCCCACCTCGTTGCGCACCTGCTGCAGCTCGCGCTGCTTGGCGTCGAGCTCCTCGACAAGCTGAGCGTGTTTGGTGGTGAGCATCTCGTGGATATCGAGCGCCGCGCCACGGTGCGTGCGATCAACAAACGCCAGGTAGGAGTTGATGACCGAGGTGACGACCGCGGTGGCCGCCTCAGGCTCCTTCGATCGGTAGCGGACCTCGATGACGTTGGTCTTGCGGACCGAGCTGGCCGAGAGCCGCGAGAGGATGTCCTCCAACCAGCGCTGCGAGGGGACCCCCAGCAGATCGAGGCGGTGCTGAGGCTCGAGCGCCTGGATGGCCTCGCGGACCACGACGGGGCTGCGGACAATCTGCTGATGATTGGCCGTCACGTTGTCGGACCCGGCCTGGTCCCCCATCGAAGAAAGCTGATCGGGGTTCTGTTCGATCACCAGCAGCTTGGCGGTGCTCTCGTAGTAGCGGGTGGCGGTGAAGTAGTACGCGGCGCCGACGGCCAGGTGACCCGCCACGATCAAGGCCACCAGCTTCTGGCGACGCTGCACCACGCGCAGGAAGCGCAGCACGCCCTCAAGCGCGGCGCCGGCGGCGCCGGAGTCGTCCTGCCATTCTTCTTCTCGGGCCAAGGCGGCCGTGGGCGATTGTTTCATATGCTAGAAGGTGGCGATCCCGCCGCTGACCCCCATCGTCACGCGGACAAAGTCTTTCACGGTTTGCAGCGCCGCGGTGGCCGGGGTGTTCTCGACGCTCACCAGGTCGTTAGGAGCAAGCAACAGGTTTTCACGGCCATCGACCTTGGCCTTGTTGAGGCTGACGTTGATCACCACCGGCTCTCCGCCGCCGGGGACCTGGCGGATAACGATCGCCTTATCGGCCACCGGCGAGGTCTTGCCGCCGGCCATCGCCACCGCGTCGAGCAGGCGGATGTCCTGGTCGACGGGCAGCTCGATCTGGTCCGGCTTGGCGACCAGGCCCGTGATGTGGATAAACCGCTTCTCTTTCTCGATCACCATCAACACGTCGCCATCGCCGAGCGGTCGGTCGCGCGGCGCGCCGGGGCCGGTGTCGGCCAGGTCGAGCCTCTCGATGCTCGGCTGCGACGCCTCGGGGTACGAGGCGCTGCGTTGCGACGGTGGGGCGAACGACGCTTGCTGTACTTCCGACCCGTCGCCGGACTCGGCGCTGGCCAGCGGCTGCGGTTGCGAACGACGCAGCACTTCTACCTGGAAATCCGCGCTCTCGGTCATGCCGCCGGCCGCGGCGATGGCGGCCACCACGTCGCAGGCGCCTCGGGGGATCTCGTGAACGCCGGGCTCGGAAACGGCGCCCAGCACGGTGACGCGGTTGGTGGCGCGCTCTTGAAACTCAACGGTGACCTGAGGCTGGCGGTAGATGCTGCGCTCAACCGCGGCGGCTGCGATGCGCGTCGCCGCGTCGCTCGGTTCGAGATCAACTACGTTCACGGCGCCAATGACCGGGGTTTCCACGATCCCCGCGTCGCTGACCCGGCAGAGGAACGGCTCTGGGGGGCTCGCCTCGGCGCCGCTCACGACGCGGACTGCTAGCAGGTCGCCCGGGGCGATCGCGGCCCCGCGGTTTCCGCTGGTCGCGAGCGTGCCCAGCTTCATCTGACGGAGGCCGGTTGTGGGTTGGGCGATGAGCTCCGGAGGCAGGTTGGCGGCGCGGAACCCGCCGCTCTGGCAGCCCGCCAGGGCCGAGAGAAGTACGGCTGCCGCCAACGCACGGCGAGGTATGAGCTGAAGATCCACGAGTTGGCGGGTTCCTGGAGCTGCGTCACGGGGTGTGCGAGCGGCGGTAAATACACAAATCGAAAGCCCCCGACAACATGAGTCACGCGAAGTAAGACTCCATCCCTCACCCCGATAGCCGCCGGGCTACGCCCCAGCGGGGTCACTATGCAAGCAACGCCACTCGAAGCCCGCCGCCGGGGCGTAGCCCGGCGGCTATCGGCGCCTGCGGTCGGGGTTCTTGCGTGGTTCGACGACTGACCTTGTGACGGGCCCCCGCGCTGCCTAGACTCCCGCCGCGCTCGATCCCCCGACCCCACCTGCCCTGCCATGTTCGACCACAAGACCATCCTCGTTACTGGCGGCACCGGATCGTTCGGCAACGACTTTGTCCGGCTGGTGCTGGCCGAGCACCGCCCCAAACGTGTCGTCGTCTTCAGCCGCGACGAGAAGAAGCAGCACGACATGCGTCTAGCGCTCGCGGACGACCGTGTGGCGTTTGTGATCGGCGACGTGCGTGACGCCGCCGCGGTAACTTCTGCCATGCGCGGCGTCGACTACGTGTTCCACGCCGCAGCACTCAAGCAGGTGCCGTCGTGCGAGTTCTTCCCGATCGAAGCTGTGAAAACCAACGTCATCGGCGCGCACAACGTGCTCGAAGCGGCCGAGCAGTGCGGTGTCGAGAAGCTGGTGGTGCTGAGCACGGACAAGGCGGTCTACCCGATCAACGCCATGGGCCAGACCAAGGCCCTAATGGAGAAGCTCACGCTCGCCCGGGCCCGGGCGCCCGGATCGCAGACCACCTACTGCGGCGTCCGCTACGGCAACGTGATGTACAGCCGCGGATCGGTGATCCCGCTGTTCATCCAGCAGATCAAGTCCGGCAAGCCGCTGACCATCACCGAGCCCAAGATGACCCGGCTGCTGCTGCCGCTGGCGGATGCGGTCACGCTCGTCACCTTCGCCATGGAGCACGGCGAGCAGGGGGACCTGCTGGTCCGCAAGGCGCCAGCCGCCACGGTGCAAGACCTCGCCGAGGCGCTACTGCGGCTGTTCGAGGCGGACAACCCGATCGACGTGGTGGGCGTCCGCGCCGGCGAGAAGCTGCACGAGGTGCTGGTGACCGCCGAGGAACTGACCCGCGCCCAAGAGTTTGACGACTACTACCGGGTGGCCTGCGACGGCGACCGCGACTACGACAAGTTTTTTGTCCGCGGCGAGCGCTCCGCCGCGTTCGCCCGCGATGGCTACACTTCCGAGAACGCCCGCCGGCTATCGGTGGACGAGACGGCGGCGCTGCTGATGGAACTGCCTGAAGTACGGGCCGAGCTGAACGGCTGGCGATCAAATGCCACGCCACGGAGGGCAGCAGCGTGAAGAAGCAAGTTATTGGAATCACCGGCCCGAGCGGCTTCATCGCCCGGCACCTTATCGAACGGCTTGGCCGCGAGGCCGACGTCACCATTGCGTTGTGCCCGCGTGACGCCTGGGACAACCCGCTGGCGCTTCAGTTCTTCGCTGCCCGCTGCGACGCCATCGTCCACCTGGCCGGAATGAACCGTGGCGATGACGCCGAGATCGAGCGGGTGAATCTCCACCTCGCCGAGAGGCTGGTCGAGGCGCTCGCCCGGACCGACTCGACGCCCCACGTTCTGTACGCGTCGACCACGCTGCGTGAGAGCCCCACGGCGTACGGACGTTCCAAGCGCGCCGCCGAAGAACGATTCCGCGCCTGGAGCGAATCGACCGGAGCCCCGCTCTCGGTGCTGGTGACGCCAAACGTCTACGGCGCGGGTTGCAAGCCGTTCTACAACTCTGTGGTCGCCACGTTCTGCCACCAGCTTGCTCGCGGCGAAGAGCCGCGGGTGATCGACAACCGCGAGGTGTCGCTGTTGTGGGTCGGCGATCTGGTGGATCACGTGAAGAAAACGATCTACGACCCGCCAACGGGCGTGCAGACGATCGACGTACCCGGCGGGGCGCCGCTTTGCGTGAGCGACCTGCTGACGATGCTGCGCGACTTCCGCGAGTGCTACTTCGAGCGGCAGGTTGTGCCCGACCTGAGCGAACCGCTACGGGCCAAGCTGTACGCAACCTTCCTGGGCTACGTTGAGCTAGAAGACCACCGCCACCGGCCGCCGGTGCGGGCAGACCACCGCGGCGAGCTGTTCGAGATCATCAAGCTGGCCGCGGGGGGCCAAGTGTTTTTCTCTACCACCAAGCCGGGGGTGATCCGCGGCGACCACTACCACACGCGCAAGGTGGAATGGTTCTGCGTGCTGCGGGGAGACGCGGTGATCCGCCTCCGACGCGTCGGTGAAGGGACCGTGCGTGAGTTCCGCGTTTCTGGCGCTCAACCAGAGTTCATCTCGATCCCCGTCATGCACACGCACCACATCGAGAACACTGGGAGCGAAGAACTGCTGACGATGTTTTGGACCAGCGAGATTTTCGACGCGCAAGACCCCGACACGCACTACCAGAAGGTCGCTTGAGAGGGACGAGGGGTTAGGGGCGAGAGGCGAGAACGCGCAAGCGGTTCGCTGTCGCCTCTCGCCTCTCGCCTCTCGCCCCTAACCCCTCGCCCCTCATGCTCAAAGTCATGACCATCCTCGGCACGCGACCGGAGATCATCCGGCTGTCGCGCGTGATGGCGCTCTTGGACCAGCACGTCGAGCACGTGTTGGTTCACACGGGGCAGAACAGCGACGTCGAGCTGAACGACGTCTTCTTCCAAGACCTCGGCGTCCGTCAGCCCAAGCACTTCCTGAACATCGGCCGCGAGTCGCTCGGACAGATCTTGGGCGACGTGATGCTGGGCGCCGAGCGCGTGCTCCGCCAGGAGAAGCCCGACGCCGTGCTGATCCTGGGCGACACCAACAGCGCAATGGCCGCGGTGATCGCCCGGCGGATGAAGGTCCCCGTCTTTCACATGGAGGCCGGCAACCGCTGCTTTGACTTCAACGTGCCCGAAGAGATCAATCGGCGGATCGTGGACCACATCAGCGACTTCAACCTGGTGTACACCGAGCACGCCCGGCGGAACCTGCTGGCCGAAGGGATCCACCCCCGCAAGATCTACCTCACCGGCTCGCCCATGCGTGAGGTGCTGGACGCCAACCGCGATGCGATCGGCGCCTCAGCGATCGTCAAACAGCTCGAGCTGAAGCCGCAGGGCTACGTGCTGGTTAGCCTGCATCGGGCCGAGAACGTCGACATCAAGTCGAACCTGTTCAAGCTGCTGGGGCTCCTCAACGCGATCGCAGAGCGACACGACGCTCCGGTCGTCGTCAGCACGCATCCCCGCACCCGAGCACGGATCGACGCGGTCGAAACCAGCATTGATCCGCGGGTCCGCTTCCTCAAGCCTTTCGGCTTTCACGACTACATCCGCCTGCAGTGCGACTCCCTTTGCACGGTTAGCGACAGCGGCACCATCAGCGAAGAGAGCGCCATCCTCGGCTTCCCGGCCGTGACCACCCGCAACGCGATCGAGCGTCCCGAAGCGCTCGATTCGGGCCACATGGTACTGGCAGGGCTCGAGGAAGGGGCCGTGCTAGACGCGGTCGACTTTGTCATCGCCAACCGCGAGCAGAGCCGCCGCCAGCCGATCCCGGCGGAGTACCAAATAGCGGGCGTATCGCAGCGGGTGCTCAAGCTGATCCTGGGGCTGACAGGGCTCAGCCATCGATGGGACGGCATCAACAGCAACGACGCGGCCTGACCGCCCCCTCCCCAGCCAGAACCGCCGTGCGAATCCTCGTTGTCTACCGCCACTACTGGCCCGACGCCACGCCCTACGCGCGGCTCTCGCGGGCGATCGCCGAGCGGTTGGCGACGCGCGGCTGCCGTGTCACCGTGCTGACGGGCCAGCCCAGCTACAGCAACGCAAGGCAGGCGCCCTCACCCTGGAAAGAAACACTCGGGGGCGTTGAGGTGAAGCGTGTCCGCTTGCTGCCCGAACGCAAGCGTTGGCGTCTCCTACGGGGAGTCAACTTCATTTGGTTTCTTCTGAGGGCCGTCGCGCACGCCTGCGTCTGGCGCCGCTACGACCTGGTCATCGCCAACAGCCACCCTCCGATCGCGATCGGCGTCGCGTTGCGGGTCATCCGTCGATTGACCGGCACGCCGTTCGTCCTGCACCTGCAAGACCTGCACCCCGAGGCGCAGTGCGTAGTCGGCGCCCTCAAACCCGGCTGGAGGCAACGCCTTCTCTTGAGTATCGAAACGGCCAACTGCCGCGCCGCGGAAAGAGTGGTGACGCTGTCGGACGACATGCGCCACACGCTCCTCGAACGGCGCCTCCCGTCGTCAAGCATCCGCGTGGTGAACAACTGCGCGCTCGACACAGACATGGAAGTGGAGGCAGAAACGCCCGCCGAGATCGCTGAGGCTACCGGGCCGACCATGCTGTTCGCCGGCAACCTGGGGCGATTCCAATCGCTCCCGACGCTGGTTGACGCAATGCGTCTGCTCCCCGAGTCGCTCGGCGCCCGGCTTGTGCTGATGGGCTCCGGGGCGGTCCGTGAAGAACTTGTGCGTCGAGCCCACGGGCTAGTCGGACGCAGCGTGTTCTTCGTCGATCAAGCGCCGGTCGAGATCGCCGCGGCCGCGATGCGGGCCGCCGACCTGGGGATCGTCTCTCTGGCGCCCGGGATGACCGGGGTCGCCTACCCCAGCAAGGCGCTGATGTATCTCACCGCCGGCTGTCCCTTGCTGGCCGTGGTTGATCCACAATCGAGTCTCGCCGACACCGTGCGTCGCTTCGGACTCGGCACGGTCGCCGAGGCCCCTTCCGCAGAAGCCGTAGCCTCGGCAATGGCCCAGGCGCTCGCGTCACGCACGCCACGCGTTGAAGGCGAACGCGGACGGATCGTGCGGGTCGCAGATTCGCTGTTCGGGCGAGAACGGATGCTGCGAGCCTGGGAAGAGATAATCAGCGAGCTAGACCAGGAAACCATCACATTGACCCGCGCCGCGTAAACCTCCCGCCTCTAGGCAATGTCCGCAACCCACGCCTCTCCAATCATTGTTCTCGGCGCCGCTCGTTCCGGCACGAAACTGCTGCGCGGAATGCTAGCCGAAGCCGCCGGCGTCGCCATGGTTCCGTATGATGTCAACTACCTTTGGCGGGCGGCGGACCCCGCCTGCCAGGACGATGAGTTGTGCGCCCAGAAATTGACCTCTCAAGTCGCCGATCGGCTTCGCCGCAGTCTGAATCGAGCCGCCGGCCTCTCAAAGAACGCTCGTGGGACGTTTGTAGAGAAGTCCGTAAGCAATGTGCTGCGGATCCCCTACGTGTTGCGCGCCCTCCCCGAGGCTCGTTTTGTTCACCTGCTGCGCGACGGGCGTGACGTAACCGAGTCGGCGATGCGCTGCTGGCAGAGCCCCCCGGCCGCCGGCTACGCGCTGCGCAAGGCGTTCAGCTTCCCGTGGGCCCAATGCTTCTCTTACGGCGTGCGCCAGGCTGGCCGGTCGTTGATCCGGCTCGTCGGTCGAGGCCCGGCGCCCTGCTGGGGGCCTTGCTATCGCGGGATGCAACACGACGCGCGGAACCTGCCGCTGGCCGAAGTGTGCGCCTGGCAGTGGCGGCGCTGTGTCGAAGCGTACGAACGGGACCGCCAGCTCCTGGCGCCCGAACGACGGGTCGAGGTGCGGTACGAGGAGCTCGTCTCTCAACCGACCGAGACGCTCACCCGGGTGCTTAATGAGCTGGCTCTACCTGCTAGATCAGTCTCGATCGACGCAGCGGCCCACGGGGTGAAGCCGGACCTCCGAGGCGGACACCGGCGACTGGCCGCCGCCCAACGCACCGCGATCGACGGCGTGCTTGGCCTCGCCCTGGTGCGGCACGGCTACTTGAACTCTCCAACCCATCGGTCCGCGGCATGACGACAACTATCTCCGTGCCATTTTCCCCCCCGTGCGTCGGCGAAGAAGAAGTCGCCGCAGCGGCAGAAGCGATCCGCTCCGGCTGGCTGACGACCGGCCCAAAGACGGCCCAGTTTGAGGCAGACTTCCGCGATTTCGTCGGCGCCCCGGCAGCGATCGCGGTCAACTCGTGCACCGCGGCGCTTGGGCTTGCGCTACGGTTGCACAACGTCGGGCCGGGCGATGAGGTGATCTCGACCACGATGACGTTTGTCTCGACCCTGAACGTGGTCCAGCACGTCGGCGCCCGGCCCGTGCTGGTCGACGTTGAGCCCGACACGCTCAATATTGACCCGCGGGCCGTTGCGCGAGCGATCACTCCTCGAACCAAAGCGATCATCGCGGTCCACTACGCCGGACACCCAGCGGACCTGGACCGCTTGGCGGAGGCAGCCAACGAAGCGGGCGTGCCGCTGATCGAGGACGCGGCGCACGCGGTCCCGGCAGCGCACCGCGGACAGATGATCGGGGCCAGCGACCGGCTCACGGCGTTCAGCTTCTACGCGACGAAGAATCTCGCCGTAGGCGAAGGGGGCATGCTCACAGGATCGGCAGAGCTGCTTGAACGCGCCCGCCGCCTCAGCCTTCACGGGATGAGCCGAGACGCCTGGAACCGCTACGGCGAAAAGGGAAACTGGTTTTACGAGGTCCTCGAAGCGGGGCAGAAATGCAACCTCAGCGACGTGCAGTCGTCGATCGGTTTGGTGCAGCTCGCCAAGCTCCCCGCAATGCAAGCACGCCGTCAAGCGATCTGGGACGCCTACAACGAAGCGTTTGACCGCCTGCCGGGCCTGCAGACGCCGGCGACGCGAACGGGCGTCGATCACGCTCACCACCTCTACGTGCTGCGGATTCGCCCCGGCGCGATGGTCGATCGCGACCAGTTGATCGCTGGGCTGGCGGCGCGGGGCGTGCGAACCTCGCTCCACTTCATCCCGGTCCACCTCCACCGGCACTACCGGCAGGCGTACGGGTACGGGTGGGGCGACTTCCCGGTCGCCGAAGACGCCTACGGCCGGATGCTCAGCCTACCGCTGTCACCCGCACTCAGCGACGCACAGGTCGAAGCCGTCATCCAGAGCGTGGGCGAGCTTGTCGGACGCCGCGCCAGGAGAGCCGCCTGAGTCGATGAAGCGACTGGTCGACATCACGGTCTCTGCGGTAGGTCTGCTGGCGCTTGCGCCGCTGCTGCTGGGGATCGCTATCGCGGTGCGGCTGGGGAGTCGGGGGCCGGCGCTCTTTAGGCAGCAACGCGTCGGGCGGCATGGCCGGCCGTTCACGCTGCTTAAGTTCCGCTCGATGGGCAACCAGCCAACACACAGCGGCCCGCTGGTCACCGCCAGCGGCGACCCACGCGTCACGCCGCTCGGCCGGTTGCTGCGACGCACCAAGCTGGACGAACTGCCGCAGCTCTGGAACGTGCTGGTAGGCGAGATGTCGCTGGTCGGCCCACGGCCCGAAGTGCCTTACTACGTCGCCCTGTATAACGCTGACGAGCGCCGGGTGCTCGATTGGCGCCCGGGCATCACCGACCCGGCTTCGCTCGAGTTCATCGACGAAGAACGCCGCCTCGCCGGCAGCGCCGACCCGGAGCGGCTGTACCGCGACGTGGTGATGCCGGAAAAGCTGCGGATCAATCTGGAGTACGCCCATCGGGCAACGGTTTGGACCGACATGGGCTTGATCGTCTCGACCCTCGCCAGGATCGTGCCCGTGCGCCGCGGGGGCCAACCCGCCTCTGGCGACGACCCCCGTCCCGAACCGATCGTCTTCCGGACCCTCGCCGCGCAGGGGTTGTTCGCCGCGAACACGCTGGCGCGTAGCGGATCGGCGCTCGTGCTGATGCCGGTGCTGATCGCGTTGCTCGGCCCGGAACAGTACGCCCTGTGGATCACGGTCGGCGCCGTCGGCATGTACCTGGGGCTCACCGAGTGCGGGCTGGGGCAAACGGTCGTGAATGAAGTCGGCGCCGCGTTCGCCCAAGGCGACCTGCGGCGCGTCGGCGAGGTGCAAGCGACCGCGCACGTGCTTTACTGGATGGTTGTGGCGCCCACCACGTTGGCGGCCTTGGCGTGTCTTTACTTGTTCCCAGTCGGCAGTTGGCTGCTGTCCGACGCCGACGCCGCGTACCGGCCGCTGCTAATAGGCTGCCTGGCGGTCGCCATCCCGCTGGCGTTGCTGCGGATTCCACTGCTGGTGATCCCCGGCGTGCTGATCGGCATCCGGCTGATGCCGGTGCGGCTCGCCTACGAGCTGGCGGGCACGGTGCTGGCCGCCGTGGCTGCGATTGCCGTCGCCTGGAGCGGAGGCGGCATCATTGGGGTCGTGATCGCGACTAACTTGGCGCTGCTCCTGTCCACGCTGGCCGTTTATCGGCCCACCATCCGCGATCGCCCCTGGGCGCGGCTGCGGCTGCGGGCGTTCCGTCCCGGTCTGCTGCTGCCGCTGGCGAGCAATTCGGGCTTCTTCCTGTTGATCAGCGCATCGTACGTGCTCGACCGCACCGCCTTGTGCGTGCTGGCGACGCGGATGGACAGCCTGGTGCTGGCGCCCCCGCTGTTCTTGGCGCTCAACTTGTACCGGGTTGCCGGATGGTCGCTCGTATCGGCGATCCCGATGGGGGTGCGCCCCTATGTGCTGCTTTGGCACGCCCGTGGCGACCGCGCCGCGGTCCAGCGGGCGCTCTCGCTCTGCACCAAGGGGGTTGTGGCGGGTGCGGCGTTGATTGTCACGGCCACGCTTCCGCTGCTCGACTTGTTCTCCCGTGTCTGGATCGGACCCCAGCACGCCTTAGGCGCCACGACCTTCACGCTGATCGCCGCGGCGTTCTTGGTCGACGCATTGATGCTAGCGCCAGCGAGCCTGCTAATCGCCGTCAACCGGCATCGCTGGCTGGCGTGCTGCCTGGCGGGTAAGTCGGCGTTGACGCTCGGGCTGGCGCTCGCCGGCGGCTGGATCGCGAGCAACCAATTGGCCGGCCTTGCCTGGGGCATGCTTGCCGGGACGGTGTTGGGGAACCTGCCCCTCCCGCTGCTGCTCTGCCGCGAGCTCGCCCTGCCGCTTCGCGGGGTCCTCGTTCCGCTGGTGCTGAAGCCGACCGTGGCTTCCGCGGCGTTGTTGTTCAATTCGATCGCCACGATGCAGCTAACGTCGCCCGCCTTGCGTGGCGTGCTTGTCGGCGCGCAACTGCTGACCGCGCCGGTCCTGCTTTGGACCTGGCTGCTGTCGCGCGATGAGCAGCGGGTGGTTCGGGGCATCGCAAGGGGCATCCTCGCGAAGGTGACGGGCGCCCCCGCTGACAGCAATCCAGAGGGCGCCTCCGCGCGGCCGACGCTCCGACCCGATCGGGAGGCCGCCTAAACAGAATGATGTACCTAGCCTGCATTCTAGTGATTGGGTTGTGCGCCTCGATGGTGCTGCGGAGCCTGCCGCACTTTGAACACCGCATGAGCGAGTGCGTCTTCTTCGCTACGTTCGGGCTGATCTTCGGTTTGGCGCCAATGATGCAGTCGGACGAGGCGTATGTACACGTCTTCGGCGAAGGCGCCCGCGCCGCGGCCGCCGGGTACTCGCTGGCCGGGCTGCTGATGCTGATGGCCGGCTTCGCGCTGGCCGATTGGCCCCTCAAGCGGCTCGCGACCCGCAAACGCCGGCTGCTGGAAGAACTGGCAAGGCCGGAGACGCAGCGGATGCTGATGCTGGTATTCTGGGTCTCGATCGGCATCACGGTCGCCGGGCACGCGCTGGTGATGCACGCCAAGGGGGTGACGCTGCTCGACATCATCCGAGGCGGCCGGTTCGAGTACCGCTTCAACAACCGCGGGTTCCTCAGCGTCCTCGGGCTGCACCTGACCACCTTCTGCTTTGTGCCGCCGTTCGTTGGGCTGTTCCTCGGCAAACGCCACCGGATAGTCACGTTGCTCTACATCCCGGCCGCGTGCATGGTTTACTTTTTCATCTTCTCCAAGGGCACGCGTTCGGTGCCGCTGGCGATGGTCGCCACGTTTCTGGTCGCGGCCAGCATCCGCTACCGCTTCCCAGTCCGCCGTATCGTGGCGACCTGCGCCATCGGGCTGTTCGTGATGATGATGGCGGTAGGCCTGTACGAGCTTCGGCGCGTGCAGGACACCGTGACGTTCACCGAAGGGGTGGGCGTACTATTCTCTGCGGCGGCTTACCAGGACATGTGGGACCGCGACCCGCTGAGCTACAGCATGCACCTGGTGGGCGCGGTCGCGGCCTTCCCTGCGGAGCACCCGTTCCTGAACGGCGCCACGTACCGCCGGATGGCGGTGTTCTATCTGCAAGAGTCTCGCTTCCCGGAGCTCAAGCCCCCCGACACCAACATCCTGTTCGGGCTGGTGGTGCATGGCCGCGACGAGGACCTCGAAGTCACGGTGCCGCCGTCGATCCTGGGCGACGTATACATCAACTTCTGGGGCTGGTGGGGTCTGCCGGCGTTGTGCTTGCACGGCATGCTCTACCGCTGGATGTTCCGCACGATGCAGACCACCCTCTTCGGGCTGCTGTGGCTGGGACCGCTCAGCGGGCGATTCCTGGTGCTGGTGCACCGCGGCGAGCCCTACGAGATGTTCTTCCTGTACTCAATGTTCTTCCTGCTGATGGGGAGCGTGTTTGTAGTGTGTCGGTCGCTCGCGGGGTCGCGGCGTCGAAGCCTCGTCCGCAAACGCGTTCCCGCACGCTGGCGCCCCACTGGTATTGCCGCAAACGCCGTAACCTGAGACGTTCCGCCGCCCAAGCTCGATTCCCCAAGGACCAGCGGATGTTCGCTTACAACTCGGACCGGCACTGGGAGCGCTTTGGCGCCCAAGACCCGTACTACGGCGTGCTGGTAGAGAATGATTACAAGTCGGCCAACTTATCGGATGAGTCGCGCGCGAGGTTCTTCCAGTCTGGCGCGACGTACGTAGACAGCGCGATCGCCTTGGTGCGGTCGAAGCTCGACGCCGGATTCCGCCCTCGTTCGGCCCTCGATTTCGGCTGCGGCGTCGGCCGGCTAGCGATCCCGCTGGCGGGGCTCGCCGAGCAGGTCACCGCGATCGACGTCTCGCCTGCCATGCTGGAAGAGGCCCGTAAGAACTGCGCCGCGCGCGGCGTGACCAACGTCTCTTTCGGCGTGTCGGACGATTCTCTCAGCGCGGCGCCGGGGCCGTTCGACTTTGTTCACTCCTTCATCGTGTTCCAGCACATCTCGGCCGGCCGGGGCGCGGCGTTGGCAAGGGAAATCCTTAACCGCCTGTCGCCGGGCGGGGTTGGACTGCTGCACTTCACTTACGGCAAAGATTCGTTCAAGCGGCACGTCACCCGCTTCTTGCAGACACGGGCGCCGTTCGGGAGGCAGTTAATCAATGTGGCGCGCGGCCGTGCGTGGTCGTACCCGGCGATGCAGATGAACGACTACAACCTCAACCGCTTGTTCCGCATGCTGCAAGAGGAAGGGATAGAAGACGTCACGAGCCGGTTCACCAACCACGGCGGACATCTGGGAGTCATGCTGTGCTTCCAGAAGCCGGCGGCCGCGGCGGGCGCGCTCCCCAAACGTTCGGCGGCCTAACGGCTCGCACCCCCACGCCGAGTTTGCCTACGATGCGCATCACCTTCTTCGTCTACCGGTTGCAGCGCGACCGCTTGATGACCACGGAGTTCTACCGCCAGGACGTAGAGATCCTGCGGTCGCTCGGGCACGAGGTTCACATCGCCACTCGGCTGCGTGAGGTTCCCAAGCAGACCGACGTTGTCTTCCTGTGGTGGTGGAACTGGTTGTGGCTGGTCGGCCCCGTGCTCAAGCTCCGCGGGCTGCCGATTGTGGTGACCGGGTCGCTCGAGCCGGACATCTACGAGCAGAAGCCTTGGTACTACCGCCTGCTGGTGCGGGCCGGACTGCGGTTCGCAGACCGCAGCGTATTTGTCAGCCAGTACATGATCGATCGCCTCAGCGCGATGATGCCGCTGAAAGACCCGCTCTACTGTCCGCACATCGTGCTGGACGCCTATCGCCCGGCTGGCGCCGAGAACACACGCGCATTGCCGAATGTGATCTTCAACGTCTGTTGGAAAACCAAGAACAACGTCCGGCGGAAGATGCAGCCCGAGTTGATCGAGGCTTTTGCGCTGCTCCGTCGCGACTTACCCAACGCCCAACTACTGCTGGCCGGCGAGCCGGTGGACGGCCAGGCGGCGCTCGAGCGGCGTTGTGCTGAGCTCGGGCTGGGTGAATCCGTTCAGTTCCTCGGCAAGATCTCGCGAGAAGAAAAGATCAGCTACATGCAGCGGTGCGGCGCCTACTTCCAGTGCTCCAGGCACGAAGGCTTTGGGCTGGCCCTGGCAGAAGCAATGGCCTGCGGCGCGCCGGTTGTCGTGAACCATAACACCGCGATCCCCGAAGTCGTTGGCGACTGCGGCTACTACGTCGATGACGAATCACCCGCTTCGATCGCCAAGTCGCTCAAACGGGCGCTCACCCAACCGGCCGAGGCGCAGGCGCTCGGCGCCAGAGCGGCGGCGAGGATCGACAGCGAGTTCCGCTTCGATCGCCGCCGCACCTTCTTGGCAGCGGTGCTCGACGGGGTGCATCCGGAAGCGCATGCGATCGAACCAGCGCGACGGGCCGCCTAGGGTCGGCCTACGACCAAACGCCGATCTTTGAGAAGACATAGTCCACTGCGTCTTCATCGACGGAGTTCAGCCCCCCCTCGTTGCCGTACAGCAGCAATGTGTCGAACCCGCGCGCCTCGATGCGTCCGCCGAGCGCGCGGTCGATGGCGCCACCCCAATCGCGGACCGTGGCCTGATCGGCTCCGGCCGAGTCGTGCAGCCACGCGGCGTCGTTGCCGGTCGACGCGAACCCGGTCACGCTGGCGAAGCCTGTGGCACGGTTGTTGTACCCCGTGCCGGACATGATGGCGCGGTCGCTGTAAGCGCGATAGACGTCGTTCCCGGCCGAGTCGTACATAAACGCCACGTCGTTGGCGCCATCAGCGAATCCGTGCGTGGCCGCGAACGCCAACGCGCTGTTGTAGTAGCCGGGGCCAGACATGATGACCCGGTTGTCGTACGAGCGGTAGGTATCGGCGCTGGCGGAACCGTACATGTAGGCGACGTCGTTGGCCCCATTGGCGTACCCGTACGTCATGGTGAAGCCGACGGCGCGGTTCGAGTACCCGGCGCCAGACATCACGACCCGGTCGCCGTACGTACGGTAGGTGTCCGCCCCGGACGATCCGTACATGTAGGCGACGTCGCCCCCACCCATGCCCACAACAACGATGCTTTCGAAGCTGCTTCCGGCTAACACGTGACCTGGCCCGGTCAGGTTGATGCTGTTCACGCCGAGATGAACCGTCTCTTTCTGGGGCGTGCCGTGCAGAACGAGCGAGTCGTTGCCCCCGGCGCCGCTGACGGCCAGGTCGCGGTACACAGACGTGCTGAACGCGTACACCAGCCCGTTGATCGAAAGACCGTTGTGCGTGCCGCCGGTGCCGGTGCTGAAAGCGATGGCGTCGTCCCCTTCGGTGCCGATTACGTGCACCGTGGCGCCCGAGACGGCGACCGCGTTGGTCAGACGCAGCCCCACGCCGCTGGCCGTGCCGCTGACGCGGACGTAGAACTCCGTGCCGGCGGTGGACAGCACGTCGACGCGGTCGGTGGCGCCCCCCTCTGCTACGCGCTGTAGGTTGGCGTTGTACAGCTCTATCGAGACGTTCGCCCCGTCCGCTACCGCGTCGACGGTCAGGTACCCGTTGCGGCTAGCGGCAAGGCGGTACCACTGCTCGCCGCCGATCGTCAGGTTCGACTGGGTCTGCTGTACGCCTACCGCGCCCCAGTCGGTGAAGCTGAAGGTATTCTCGAACGATACATTGAGCCCATAGTAGCCCAGGCCGCTCGATGAGCTGAGGCAGACCGTGTAGGTCTGCCCCGCGACCACGTCCATCGCGTAGCCAGAGCCCGAATTAACGCTCCACCCCGCGGCGCCCATGCCCTGCCAGCTCGCGGTGAATTGGTGGGTGCCGCCGGCGGTGTTGAAGGTCGCCCGCCCCGTTGCCGCGGCGGTGAAAGTAAAGTAGTCGGCGTCGTCCAGCTTACCGATCACGCCGTTCATCGCCATCTGGCTCTGGCTCTGCAGCGTGCCCCCCAGCGAGCCCAGGTTGTATGCGGTCTCGACGCTCGATCCGTAATCGTCGTCCGGCATCAACGCGTCGATCGCGCGGCCCAGGTTGAGCCGTTTATAGTTCTGGTTGGTCGCGGAATCGAAGAACGTATCGGCGGTCGCGGTCAGGTGATCGAAGATCATATCCTGGGTGATGCCGCTCATCCCCACGAACTGCATCGCCTCGCGGACCAGCACGCTAGCGCCGGCCACGTAGGGCGCCGCCATGCTGGTGCCCGAGGCGCTGGCGTAATCGTCCGCGATGCCGTTGTTGTTGCCGGCATAGTCCGGCACGGTGCTGGTGATGAACCGCCCCGGCGCCGCGATGCCGCGTGTGTGCCGCTGGCTGAAGTAGCTGAGCGACCCCGAATCGTCGACGCTCATCACCGGCACCACATAGGGGCTGGCGGCCGGGTAACTGAGGCCGGGCGTGTTGTAGCTGGCAAAGTCATTGCCCGCGGAGACCGAGATAAAGATGCCGTCCGCCTCAAGCTGGGCGAACTCGTCTTCTAGATTGGCCCAGTTGGGAACGGTGCTGGCGTTCCAGTTGGTGCCCAGAGATAGATTGACCGCAGTGATCGGGTTCTCGAAGGCGTTGCGGTTGGTATGCACCCACTTGAGGGCGCTCTCTACCCAACTGAAGTACCCCGCGCCCGTGTCGCTGAACACCCGCAGGCCGACAAGGTCTACGTCCGGCGCCACCCCGGAATTTACGCCGCCGCTGGCGCCGATGATGCCTGAAACGTGTGTGCCGTGGAACCCCGAAGGGCCATCGTCGTACGGGTTCGCGTCGTTCTCTGTGAAGTCCCAGCCGCCCACCACCCGATACCCGGAGCCCAGGCCTCCGCCGAGGGCGAAGTGATCCCACGCGATGCCGGAATCGATCACCGCGACGGTCTGTCCACTTCCGCTGAATCCGTAGTTGTCGCGGACCGTGTTGAGCCCCGTCAGCAAGTGGGCGCTGGCGAGTGTCTGCTCAATCTGGCCGACCTGCGACTCGAGGGTGAACCCATCGTTCGGGTCGAGCCAGAAGTCGGGCTCTTCGAGCTCATGGTGCGCCAGCGGCGGCAGGTCGAGCTCGGAGTGTTGAACCAGTGGCGGCGCATCAAGCGCCGCGTGTTGCAGCAGGGGCGGCGGATCGAGCGCGCTGTGATGGCTGATCGCCCCCCCCAACAGGTCGGCCAACGGGTCCGCCGACATCACCTGGCGGGCTTCCAGGGCCTCCAATCGGCGGGGACGCGGCTCGGTACGGCGGGCACGGGCCATGGGAGTGGGCGCCGCGGACCCGAAGGCCGCACGACGCATGCTAAGGTGACAAGTTCTCATGAAAAGGGGCCGGCACGGGGCGCCTGCCGATGCAAACCTAGGTCGCGCGACCCCGCGAAGCGGCGACGGCAACCCCGCCGCGGAGCTTCAATACCGCGTCCAAGTTGGGGTCGCGAGGCGCGTTGGTACTTTGCAACAACGGGCCATGGAGCGATGATGCCGCCAGGCAACAACGCCGGATCGGCAAGCCCGGTCGCTAAGGACCGGAAGTAGAAAACCCCTGGTTTCCCGCGCAGAATCACCAAGGTGGCGCCGCAGCCCCGGGCCACAAGAGTTCCGCCCGACCGCAAACGCGCTCAATCACACCGCCATGCGAACGCTCATCAAGAACGCGACCGTCGTTCTCCCGACAGAAACGCTGCGCGCCGGCGTGGTAATCGAGGGGCAGAAGATCGCCGAGGTCGATCCCGCCCCGCAGCTCCGCGTCGATGAGACGATCGACGCACTGGGGCTACACCTCATCCCCGGAGTAATTGACGACCAGGTCCACTTCCGCGAACCGGGACTAACGCACAAAGAGGACATCGCCCACGCCAGCCGGGCGTGCGCCAAAGGGGGCGTCACCACCTTCTTGGAGATGCCCAACACCAAGCCGACGACAACCACCTGCGACCGATTGGCGGACAAGCTGACGCTCGCCGCCGGCGAATCTCGCGTCAATTTCGGCTTCTATATCGGCGCCACAGGCGCCAACCTGCTTGAGCTGAAAGCCGCCCAGCGCTCCCCGGGCATCAAGATCTTCATCGGCTCCAGCACCGGCGACCTGCTAGTCGATGAGCAGGAGGCCCTGGAACACATTTTCGCCGAAACCACGCTGCCGATCTGCGCGCACTGCGAAGACGAAGCCACAGTCCGCGCCAACGCGGCGCGGCTGGCCGGCACGACCGACGTAGCAGACCACTCGAAGATCCGCGACCACGCGGCCGCGTTCATCGCAACCAAGCGTGCGTTCGACCTCGCGCGCCGCCACCGCCACCGCTTTCACTTGCTGCACGTCTCGACCGGGGATGAGGTAGATTTGCTCGCCGACCACGCCGGCCTGCTGACCGCCGAGGCGTGCCCGCACCATCTGCTCTTCAGTACCGCCGACTACGCCCGCCTGGGTACCTTGGTTCAGATGAACCCATCGCTCAAGACCGTCGGCGACAACGAGAAGATCTGGCAGGGCCTGCGGGACGGGTTGCTGCAGGTTGTCGCGACCGATCACGCCCCTCACACCCTCGAAGAGAAGCTGCTCCCGTACCCCCAATCGCCGTCGGGACTCCCGGCGGTGGAAAACTCTCTGGCTTTGATGCTCGACCAAGCCAGCCGCGGCCGCTGCACGCTCCGCCAGATCGTGCACTGGATGTGCGAGGCGCCCGCCAGGGTATGGGACTTCGTCGACAAGGGCCGAATTGAGCCCGGCTACGACGCCGACTTGGTGCTGGTCGACTTGAACAAAGAACAGCAGGTTCTCAATGGCGAGCAGCTCACCAAGTGCCGCTGGAGCCCTTGGCACGGCGAAACACTCCGCGGATGGCCGGTGCGGACGTGGGTGCTGGGACAACAGGTCTTTCAAGACGGCCGGGTAGATGATTCGGTACGCGGCCAAGAAGCCCGCTTCGACCACTCTCTAGGAGGCTACTGGGGGTAGGGGCGACCTGTCGCGGGACGCAGGAAACCAAACGGGGGTAAGATGGCGAGCCGCCACCTTTCACACATACTCCCGCTCCCAGGCCCGGCGGCTAAACCGCTAAGGCATGATTGAGACCTTTTGGTGCGTGGAGTAGTGCGACCGGCTCCGGCGGACCCCGAACATCACTTGGGACACCTCTCCGGTCGGCGCCGCCCATAGGTTCCGGGCCAACGTCCCCGGAGAAAGGCGTCGCGCGAGGGAGCTACGCATGGCAGTCGGCGGCGCCGTCGCGGTTATCTTGGCGGTCGGCGTGCTCTGGTACGGCAAGAGGGGGCGTGGGCGAGATCGCGTGCGCGGAATGAATCCAACGGTTCGACCAATACGAGGCTTGCTTGCAGGGGCAGCCAATGGACTAAGCCGAGACCACAGCGCTCACCCACCATCTGTCACACTGCCCGCGCTGCCGACCGGGCTTTCCGGTGGCCTTTAGATACGATTCTCCATCGCACCTACTACACGCAGCAATCCATGGCGACTCCCCTCAATCCGACTCTCCAGCGGTATGCCGTCGTCACAGGCGGGGGAGCGGGTATTGGGGAAGCATTCGCACGCCGATTAGCAGAGGATGGATTCGTGGTCGCGATTGTCGACTGCGACGAGGGAGCCGCCGAATCCGTCGCCCAATCGCTTTCCGGGGCCATCAGCCACAAACTCGACGTCTCAGACGACCTTGCTTGGGCCCAGCTAGAGGGCACGCTCCGGTCGCGGTGGCCCCGTGTGGACCTTCTGGTGAACTGCGCGGGCATGCTGCACGGCGGTCCGCTGCTGACGACCAGCGCGGACTCGGCCCGACGCATCCTCGACGTCAATCTGCTGGGCGCAGTGTTCGGATGTCAGACGCTCGGCCCTTGGATGGCAGAAGCCCCTCCCTTGGCTTGGCCGCGGGGGGTGATCAATGTGGCGTCGATTTTCGCACCGCTGGCCCCGCCGGGGTTTGCCATCTACAGCGCGTCCAAAGCCGGGCTCTTGTCGCTCAGCGACTCGCTCCGCGGCGAACTGCGGCCCCTGGGGCTCCGGGCAACCGCCGTGCTGCCAGGAGTGGTCCGCACCGGCTTGTTCGCCCGGGCGACCTACGCGAGCGAACCCTTCCAGCAAGCAGCAAGCCAGTACCTAAGTGAGTCGGTGCTGGCGCCCGAAGCCGTGGCGCACGCCGGGCTGCACGGATTTGCTCGAAATCGCCCGCATGTTGTGGTCGGGCGTCGCGCCCGTTGGTACTGGACCTTGAAACGAGCAGCCCCAGGCCGGACGATAGATCGGGTGGCGGCCGTGGCGCTGCGCCGGATCGGCGCCGAAGCCTTCCGCCCCCCCGCTCCCCCCTCAACGTAGCCGCCCAAGCCCAAGTCGATGCTCCACCTCGCCACACCCACCTCCGAACGCTGGCTCCGCCAGGTCGACCAGCGGCTCGACCTGGTGTTGATCGACCACGCTCACTGCGAGAAGAAGGCGGCCAGCACGGCGCTGAATCTGATCTTCGCCTACGTCGAAGACCAGGAACTGTGCCGGGCGATGACCGAGATCGTCAATGAAGAGCTGGAGCACTTCCACCTCGTGCTCGACCTGCTCCGGCGTCGCGGCATCCGCTTCCGCCGTCTGACCCCCAGCGCCTACGGACGCAAGCTCAACGATCTGGTGCGCAAGCAAGAACCCGCCCGCGCCGTCGATCGACTGCTGGTCGCCGGGCTGATCGAGGCCCGCAGTTGTGAACGTTTTCAGCAACTTGCCGACCACGTCGACGATCAAGAACTCGCGACGTTCTATCAAAGCCTGTTCGAGTCCGAAGCAAGGCACCACACCACGTACACGAAGCTCGCCCGCAACTACGCACCGCCAGAAGAAGTGAACCGCAGGCTGGACGAGCTCGCGTTGCTAGAAGCCGCAATCGTCGAGCAAGGAGAAAGCGAGCCCAGGATGCACAGCTAACGGATAGGCGACGCCGCCGCCAACATCTTCACGCGATCTGAACCAGAGTTTAACCGTTTCCACCCTCAGGCCCTTGTGGTCTCGTAACACACATCAGCGACACTAGGATCGGCAAGGGGCCATAGAAGCCCTCTGCCTGAGCGGTCATGGATGCCTCGGCCACGTTTTCCAGGAGCGACGAAGTGCTAACCGCCGCAGCACCCCGCAGCCCGCAATCCAACCGGTCCGCGGAGCCCCGCGAGGCTCCGTCAGCCAAGCCCAAATCGACGGCTGCATCGCCGCGCGTGGTCCGCTCCCTGTTTGTCAGCGATATCCACCTGGGCTGCCGGCACTCTCAGGCAGAGCCGTTCCGGGAACTCCTGCAGCGCTACGAGCCTCGCTACCTATACGTCGTTGGAGACTTTATCGACGGCTGGAAGCTCAAACGCCGCTGGCGTTGGCTGCCGGTGTACGACCGCATCCTTCAGCGCTTGATGACCCTAAAGCGGAGCGGCACAGAGCTCCTCTACACGCCCGGCAATCACGACGCCTTCCTGCGGAACTTCCTCGCCAATTTTGGCGTCGTTGAGGTCCGCGATCGCTTTGTCCACGTCACGGCCGACGGCCGGCGATTCCTGGTCACGCACGGCGACCAATTCGACAAGGTCGAGCAAGGAATGCCCTGGCTGTCCCTGGTCGCCAGCTACGCCTACGACGTGCTGTTATCGACGAACTGGCTGGTCAACAAGCTGCGCGGCAAGAAGGACGACCCGTACGCGTTCTGCGGCATGATCAAGCGTCGCGTGAAGTACCTCGTAAGTCACGTCAGTGAGTTCGAAGAGAAGGTGATCGAAAGCGCCCTGGCCAGCCGCTGCAGCGGCATCATCTGCGGCCACGTGCACGCCCCTCGGATCGTCGAGGTGGGCGGCCTAGCCTACTGCAACACAGGCGACTGGGTAGAAAACTGTTCGGCGCTGGTGGAGTACCACGACGGCTCGATGGACCTGGTCCGCCGCAACGGCGAAGTCATCGCCCACCTCCCCGTTCCTGCCGCCCCAGACTTTCCGAACATCGACTCGCCGATCGAATCGCAAGAACGGCTCGAAGGAGCAGAGGTCGAAGGAGTATTGGTCGCCTAGCCGCCCGCCCCAACCCCGAGCCGTTGCAGACTCTAACCTCGAGCGATACTCTAGAAGGCTTCCCGGCCTCGTAGCTCAATTGGATAGAGCGTCGGCCTCCGAAGCCGAAGGTTGGTGGTTCGAATCCACCCGGGGTCACTGCCCTAAGTCTTGCCGAACGCAGCACTTGCGTTACCTGCCGATAGGCGGCAGCAAAGCCGCCGCCGCTGCACAGCCTGCTCTCGCATCGGGAAATCGGCTGTTTCTCCGTCTGGGTAGGGTGAGGAGCCTTGGCGACCGGCCGATTGCCGCCGGGACGCGGCCCGCGTGGCCCCCACAGCTCATCCGCCAGACGCCGGCGCGCAATCCTTCCTCCCAGACACGACTTCCGACGGTTTTCCTATTACAATGCGTTCTCTCATTTCCCGCGCCGTGTAACCGACGACGCCCCCCGTGATCTCGGACGCCAATCCTGGAGACTTTTCGCGATGCCACGATTTCTACTACCAACGCTCGCGTTGACGTTTGTGTTGGTTCCCTTTGCGTTAGCACAGCCGGCTACCGATGCCGCCCCCGCCGCCACGCAGGCCGGCGACGATGGGCTGAAGCCGTTGATCAGCCCAAAGGACTTTCACGCGGATCACTTCCACGGCTGGACCCAGCGCGGCGGCAAGGCGACGTACCACGTTGAGGGGGACGAGATCGTCGGCACCAGCGTCCCAAACACCCCCAACTCGTTCCTCTGCTCCAACAAGCTGTACGACGACTTTGTGCTCGAGTTCGACGTGAAGATCGACTCGGGCCTGAACTCCGGCGTGCAGATCCGCAGCGAGTGCTTCGACGAGCCCACCACCAGCCAGGGAAGGAAGATCCCCGCCGGCCGCGTGCACGGCTATCAGGTCGAGATCGACCCCACGCCGCGGGCCTACTCCGGCGGCATCTACGACGAGGCCCGGCGCGGTTGGCTGAACGACCTCAAGGGCCCCGAGCACGCCGACGCGCGTGCGGCTTTCAAGCCGGCTGAATGGAACCATTACCGCGTTGTGGCCAAGGGGGATCGTCTCCAAACCTGGATTAATGGCGTCCCGGCCGCCGACCTCACCGACGACGTGACCGGCGAGGGCTTCATCGCACTTCAGGTGCATGGCATCGGCGACGCGGCCCATGCCGGGAAGCAGGTCCGCTGGAAGAACGTCAAGCTCAAAGAGCTCGGCGACGAGTAGCGTCGCCCCGTCGCTGTTCTGCTCCGTTCTATTTCGCAATCCAGGCCCAGGCGTCTCCTGCGGCCTGGATTGTTTTTTACGCGATCCTCACCAAGGCCTACGCCGGCCAGTCGGCGCCCAGCGCTTCGCGCTGGGCGGCCGCCAACCGGGCCACGCCTTGTTCGGCGAGCGTCAGCAGCGCGTCCAGCTCCTGGCGCGTGAACGTCGACTCTTCGCCCGCGCCCTGCACCTCGACAAACCGTCCGGCGCCGGTCGCCACCACGTTCATGTCGACCCGCGCGGCGTAGTCTTCTTGGTAGCAGAGGTCCAGCAGCGGCGACTCGCCCACCAGCCCCACGCTCACCGCCGCCACGGTGTCCGTGAGCACCGCACCCGGGTCGAGACCCGTCGAGCGGATCGCCTCGACCAGCGCCACGAATCCGCCGGTGATGCTGGCGGTCCGCGTGCCGCCGTCGGCCTGCAGCACGTCGCAGTCGATGGTCACCGACCGTTCGCCCAGCGCTTCGAGGTCGATCACCGACCGCAGGCACCGACCGATCAGCCGCTGGATCTCGGTCGTGCGTCCGTCCACCTTCTGCCGGTCCCGCGGCTTGCGCGGCGAGGTGCTGCCGGGCAGCATGTTGTACTCGGCCGTCACCCACCCCTTGCCGCGCCCCGCCATCCAGGGCGGAACGTCGTTCGACACGCTCGCCGTGCACAGCACGATCGTCTCCCCGGCCCGCATCAGCACCCGCCCCGCCGCCAGGCCGGTAGCGTTGCGCTCGATCGATACAGGGCGGAGCTGATCCGCGGCACGGCCATCGGGACGGGGCATACAGAAGTTCCAAGTAGTGACGGATTAACCACGGAGCCACAGAGGGCACAGAGACGGACGGAGACAGATCAAGGAGCCGCCGATGGACACGGGTGAACGCCGTTAGGTGGCCGGACGATTGCAATTTCCAATTTTCAATCCATAGCGTTGCGGTGAAGGTACGCCATTCGATCCACGTTCGTCTACGTGGGCTTCCTCCGTCTGTCTCCGTGCTCTCCGTGACTCTGTGGTGAGCCCACCGTCACGGCCGCAGGTCGGGCACCTCGATGCTCTGGCCGTACGCCGCCAGCAGTTGCTGCGGCGAGGCCCGGTAGCCGGTGAACAGCGCCTCTTCGGACGACTGCCCCTCTTTGAGCGCCTCGATGAACAGCACGTAGCCCTGCGGGTTCGACTCGATCATGAACCGGTTCAGGCTCGACGCCACGCCGTACTGCCACGCCTCCAGGCCCCCCTCGTTCTTGAAGAAGTCACCCCCCAGGTTGCGCGTCTCCTTCACCATCCGCATCGCGCCGCGTTCCTTGTTGGGGACCGAGTTGCTCTGGGGGACCAGCTTCGCGCCGATGTACTCCGCCATCCCCTCGTTCACCCACGCGGGGAGGCGGGCCTTGGTCTTGTAGCGGTGGATGAAGCCGTGGCTCGTCTCGTGCACCAGCATCTGGGCGAAGTCGTCCGGGTCGGTCCCTTGGAAGCAGGCCACCACCACCGAGCCGCCCGAGCTGCTGTGGCAGATGCCGTAGGCGCCCTCGCCGTCGTTCTTGTGGTACGCCCGCTCGTAGCCCAGGAACTGCTGCTTGTCTCGGAACGCAAACACCAACGCCTTGCCCAGCCACACCCGCTGGGTGCGCGGCAGGTTGTACGTGTCGCACATGAACGCGTGCATCGCGTCGAGCCGCTCAACGTACGGGCGGACCTCCTCCGGCGGGATGTTGCTGACGAACAGGAACTGCTGCGTCTCATACAGCCGCATGTCCGGCAGCTTCGACTGCACGTCCGCGATCTGCTGGCGGTACCCGGCCAGCGCCCGCTCGTGCTCCTGCTGCGACTCCCCCTCCCACGCGCGCACGCCGCGGGCCGCTAGCCGGCGGACCCACGCGGCGTGCTCCGCGGGGGTCTGCGGCGTTGCGACCGCGCGGGTCATCGGCCCGCGCGGGCGCGTCGTTTCGCTCTTCGAGGCGTCGCTCGACTCGGCCTGCGGATCGGCGCCGGCGAACACCTCGGCGTCGCCGTGGGTCACCCGCGCCACCGCGTCGGGCTTCAGCACCATCGTCCGCCCGCCGACCTTGACGCGTAGCCGCAGCAGCTCGCGCGACTCCTTGTGACGGTCGACGCGCACCAGCGTCCCCTCGATCGCGTCGCGCCCCGACGCGTACTCAATCGTCACCCGCTCGCCCACCGCGTCGTCTAACCCATCGGCCAGCACCCCGCTGGGCGCAGCCAACGCCAACAACACGATCGCCCGCGCGGCCCGATAGCAGAAGCGATTGATAGCGTTTGATCCTTGTTGCATGGCTACGGGAATTTGACCACGGATAGCACGGATGTCACGGATACGCAGCGACGCGAGGCGCGAGGCGCGAACCGACAGCAGACCCGCTCCCCTATCATCTAACCTCTACCAACTTCCGTCCCAGATTCAGCAACCTGCTTCAGCCCCTCCAGGTCCTTCTCGATCATCCTGCCCATCACCCCCGCCATCAACCCGCCCAGCGGCGACATCAGCTTGGCGAAAAAGGTCCGCGGCTCGCTGGCGATCTCCATCCGCACCAGCGTCCCCTCCCCCTCCGGGATGAAGTGGAACGTCGAGGCGAACCGGCACCCGCACGAGTCGGCCTCGACGCACATCTGCGTCGGCGGCTCGAAGCGGGTCACCTCCAGCGTCTCGGCGCCCATCTTCCCGCGCGTCTCGCGGAACCGTGTGCCCACCCCCACCGGGCCCTCGGTCAGCATCTCGATCTTGTCGATCCCCGGCACGTGCGTGGCCGCGTTCGGGAAGTCCGCCGCCAGGTCGAACACCGCCCGCGGCGGCGCGGCGATAGAGACCTGCTTGGTGAGCATCGGTTTGGCCATGCGTGTCGTGGTCCCGCTGGTTTGAAAACGATCAAGCCCCCCTCAAGGGAAGGACCAATGACTAAGCGTAAATGACCAAGGCCCCCCTGGGCACAACGAGTCGGCTCTGCTGCCCCTTCCGGATCATTCGGGCTTAGTCGTCCGGACGTGGGTCATGTGGGCTTGGTCTTTGGTCATTTAGGCTTGGACACGGGTCATTGGCTTCCGTCCGGAGCCGTGTCGCCCGCTGCTGTTTCTTTTTGTCCGTTTTGGGACCCCGCCCGAAAAGCGATTTTCGGACAAAACCCCCACCCCCACCCGCCTACAGCGCCCCAACCGCCGCCAAAAGCCCATCGGCCGCGCCAAACCCCGCTCCGGCGCCACCCCAGCGGGGGGTCTGGCCAGGCCCCAGCGGACACTTGAGGGACAAAACTCACGCACCCCCGGCACCGCTGTTTTGGGCCGCCAACCCCCCACCGGCCGACGCCGCCCCCTGGGGCCCGGCAGAACCCCATTATCGCGGCGCCGGTGGCCAAAAGCGAGGCAAAAGCATTGGCCATTTTCGCGCGCAAACCCCTCAGACGGGCCGCTACAATCACGTCGAAAGCCGCGCCCTAGTAAAGGGACCACGCATCGCTCCGCCAACGAGACTAACCACCAAGGACACGAAGAACACGAAGGGCAAGGAAGGAGATTTCCAGTCACCGAGAAGCGTAGGCGGATCGGTAGTCGAAATCGCTACCGAAGATCGGCCAGCGGCGACCGCTGCGTACCTCCGTACGTCCTTCGTGCCCTTGGTGGTAAATCTTACTTCGGCCGGAACTTCCAGAAGGGCTCCTCGGAATCCGCCGCGGTTAGCAGCACGAGAAGAACGCTCATCCCACCCTACCGGGCTACACGCATGAAACACTCGCCCCACGCACGGCACTGCCTGCTGCTGCTCGCGCTCGCTGCCTGCGGTTGCGACGGCACGAAGCAGCCCGCGCCCCAGGGTCGCGCCTCGGTCGCCACGCGCAGCGAACCCGCCGAGGCCCACCCCGCCCCGAACCCCTCACAGGGGGCGCCGACGCTGGCCGAGGTGCGCGAAGGGTTTGAAACCCGCTTGGTGCGCGAAGAAGAACCGGGCGGCCCGCCGGACGACCCCGCGGACGACCCCCAGCACGGCGGCGCCTATAAGCTCATCAGCTACAAGTCGCCCGTCGGCGAGTTGGCGGCGTACGTCACCCCCAACCCCGACGATGGGGACCCCGGCGACGGCGCCCGGCGCCCGGCGATCGTGTGGATCACCGGCGGCGACTGCAACTCCATCGGCGACGTCTGGACCCCGCAGCCCCGCGCCAACGACCAATCGGCCAGCGCGTTCCGCAAAGCCGGGGTGGTGATGATGTTCCCCTCCCTCCGCGGCGGCAACGACAACCCGGGCCGGCGCGAGGGGTTCCTCGGCGAGGTGGACGACGTGCTGGCCGCCACCGACTACCTAGCGGCGCTGCCGTACGTCGACCCCAAGCAGCTTTACCTAGGGGGCCACAGCACCGGCGGCACGCTGGCGATGCTGGTCGCCGAGAGCGACGATTCTGCCGATGGACGGTATCAGGCTGTCTTCGCCCTCGGCCCGGTAGCCGCGGCCAGCCAGTACGGCGGGCAGTTCATCTACTGCGACCCCAACGACAAGCAGGAGGTAGCGCTGCGCAGCCCGCTGTTCTGGCTCGACGGCGTCCGCTGCCCGCTGTACGTGTTCGAGGGCGCCGACGGCGGCAACTGGCAAGCAGCCCGGCTGATGCAAGAAGAGAACAAGAACCCCAACGTCCGCTTCTACCCCGTGCCGGGGCACGATCATTTTAGTGTGATCGCGCCGCTGGCGGAGATGTTGGCCGGACAGGTCGCGGCGGGGGAGGTGGAGGTGACGGAGGGGATGGTGGTGGGGTTGGAGTAGAGGGGAGGATCGGAGAACGGGCGCCATGCTCCACGCTTGCGTGGGCATGTGTGGCTCGGTTATCGCTTGCCTCTGGTGAGTCGCATGCCCACGCGTGCGTGGGCATGGCACCCGGCTGCCAATTTATCTTATCACTCTCCATTGACCAAAAGCATACTGCTGATGAAAGAAGAGCTGAGCCGAGCCTTGATGACGATAGTGCTAGACACGGCCGAAGAGTTCGTTGATGCGATACTTCCAACTGGCCCGTACTTTAGGATGTTCGCACCTTCTGAGTGGCTGCTTTTTAGGGGGGTAAGCAGAGAGTCGTACAAGTTGATACCGAGCGCACTTAGAAGTCTGGCCGCCGCCCAAGGAAGCGGCGGCAACGCGGGCATCCCAGGCACCGACCACTGGAAGGAAGTTATTCGGCGGGAGGCCAGATCAATATCTCAGTTCTTTCGCAATCTTGATGCCGGCGGCTTGCCTGTTCCTGGCGATTGCAACGCAATCAGAAACTACCTCCACGAGTATTCGCAGGATGGCTTACTGGAACGTGACTTCGAGGAAGGGCTGATCGAATGGCCCCCGACTGAACTTCTTCCGTTGATGGGTGTGGCGCAGCATCATGGATTACCGACGCGAATGCTCGACTGGACGCGAAGCGCTATGGTCGCCGGCTACTTTGCAGCGTTTTCGGCGGCGCAACGGAATAAACTTGGCCAGCCGCATGGCGATCGAGAGTCTGACAACCGCTTTTCTGTTTGGTGGTTTAGTCCACCAACGCTAGGCCTGGACAGTCGAAGTTCCACGCACGGGGGCGGTTCCTTTAGAAGGCTACGCATTGTCACGACGCCCGCTGCCTTGAACCCAAATCTGCAAGCTCAGAATGGTGTCTTCACGGTGCTGACGCAACGTCGAGAACACTTGGATGGCGTGGTCGACGCCACTCCCCTTCATATTGCGCTCGAAGATCACCCGACATGTCGGCAGATACGACTCTTCACGCGAATTAGCGCGCCATCGACGGAAGCTGGCAAGGTTCTTTGGCTTCTGGCTAAGCACGACATACGAGCAAGGAGCATTTTCCCCGGACTCGATGGAGCTGCCAGAGACGTCATTGAGTCATCCCTACGGAAGGATGCGTACATTGAAGGGGTTCTTCGGCAGATTGCTGATTCCAAGGATTCCCGAAGCCAGTAGGATGGGATTTCCGCGTCAGCCGGGTGCCGGGTGCCATGCTCCACGCTTGCGTGGGCATGCGTGGCTCGGTCGAGGTTCGCCCCTGGTACGACGCAAGCCCACGCAAGCGTGGGCATGGCACCCGGCCCAGGCCGAGCGTGGTGTATGGCGACCGGCTGCGATTATTCTAGACGCACGGTAATCCAGGCCAAATGACTATTGGTGAAACCAGTTGGCAAACATGATCACTTCTAGTGTACTGCGTCATTATTGCGTGAACATAAAGTGATCCCCCGGCGTAGCATGATGAGGCCTCACATCTCACCGGACGGAGCCTTGGTCATGCGGGTAGCGGTTGCGATCACGTTGACGGACGACGAGCGAAAGACACTGATGAAGTGGAGCCGCGGGCGCAGCACGCCGATGCGGCTGGTGAAGCGGGCCCAGGTGGTGCTGCTGGCCGCGGCCGGGAAGACCAACTTGGAGATCTCTCACGAGGTCGGCATGGCGCGTCGGCCGGTTGGGGTGTGGCGGAAGCGGTTCGCAGAGGGTCGGCTGGCGGCGATCGAGAAGGACGCCCCGCGGCCCGGCCGCCCCAGCCCCGAGCCGGGTGCCATGCTCCACGCTTGCGTGGGCATGTGTGGCTCGGTAGGCCTTCGCCTCTGGTGAGTCGCATGCCCACGCGAGCGTGGGCATGGCGCCCAGCCTTGCGAGAGTTGCACGTCCACGCGAATCTGGCATGGCGCTCGAATCTGCTTGCGTTGCCTCGCATCGCTGGCGACAATCGGCCGCATGGCTCCGCACCGCAAGACATGCAAACGGTACGACACTCCCGGCGACGCCCATTTCCTCACGTTTAGTTGCTTCCGCCGGCTTCCGCTGCTGGATCGCGACCGCTCGCGTGGGTGGCTGCTTCAGGCGCTCCGGCTCGGCCAAACGAAGCAGATGTTCGACCTCTGGGCGTATGTCATCATGCCGGAGCACGTTCACGTGATCTTGCTGCCGCGCAGCGACGCCCGCATCGCTGAGATCCTGACGACGATCAAACAATCGACTTCGAAGCGGGCACTCGTGTGGCTGCGTGAAAACGCGCCAGACTACTTGCCGCAGCTCAGTGACGCCCAACCCAACGGCACACACTGCTATCGGTTCTGGCAACGCGGTGGCGGGTACGACCGCAACATGCGCTCGGTGCGCGACGTGCATGAGAAGATTCGCTACATCCACGAGAACCCGGTGCGACGCGGTTTGGTCAAGCGGTCGACCGACTGGCATTGGTCGAGCGCCGCGGCATGGTCGACAGGCATAGATGAGCCGATCGCGATTGATCGCGACAGCGCACCGGGCCTAACGATTCTTGACGAGCGCACCAATGGCAATTTGATGAACGTCGATTATTGAAGCAGCCGAGCGGCGCTGCGCGATTTGGTTGGGCTGGGCGCCGTGCTCCACGCTTGCGTGGGCATGCGTGGCTCGGTCCGCGTTCGCCTTTGGTGAGTCGCATGCCCACGCGAGCGTGGGCATGGCACCCAGCATGGCGCCCGGCGCCCGGCTGCTGTCAACGGAACTCCCCAAGGGACTACTGCATGCGAACCATCGCCCTTGTGCTCGTGCTGTCGTTGGCTGCCGCAGCGACGCATGCCGATGACTACGCGTCCAACCGTCAACGGGTCGTCCGTACGCCGGGCCTGGTCGCGTTTTGGGACTTCGTCAAGCGAGAGCCCGAGGGGCTGCATCGCTTCACCGCTCACGTGCCGGAGGGGTCGCCCACCGATTATCCGCTCGATGCAGCGAACTACGTGAAGGACTGCTGGGGTGAGGGGCGTGACGCTACCTACGACGACTTTCCGCTATTGGGCCGGGGCCCGTTCGGGCAGGCCATCCGCATCCGGAAAGAAGAAGACGCCACGTTTCGACCGATGCTGCTCGTGCCCCGTTCGCGATTGCACGGCACGCCGCTGGACATCAAGGGGGGAGGCAGGTCGGTGTCGGTCGTCGTCTGGGCGATCCGCGAGAGCGGCACCCATGCGCTCGCGGGGATCTGGCACGAAGGGGTCGACCTGAAACACGCCTCCAACGCGGACGCGGTGAAGGGGGCGCCGGGGCAGCGTCAGTACGCGTTGTTCGCGGGCTTGAACAAGGGGGGCAGCGCCTGCGGCCACGTCTCCGAGAACGGACGCGGTTCGTTCCTGAACAAGTACGCGTTGCACAAGTGCAACTCGGTCCCGCGGTCGCCGGAGGTAGCGGGCGATTCTCCCGCCGGAGTGCTTGACGCCTCTTGGCAAACCTTTGCGATGACGTTCGACGACGGCCGCGACGAACTGACCGGCTGGCTCGATGGCGTGGCCGGCGAACGCTGGCTTGATGACCCCAAGAAGGCCGGACTGCTTTCCTACGCCTACAACGCCTACATGCAGGGGCACTACCACCGCATCCCCGGGACGCAGCCGGACGAGGACGAAACGTTTCCACCGGACCAGTACTACAACCCGCCCGAAGAGGAGCTCTTGGCGATGGAGGTCACGCGCCAGAACCCGACGGAGAGGGTCGAACGCCGCGACTATCGGAACACCCGGGTCGAAGTGACCCTAGCGAAGAACAAGCGCGGCGTGTGGACCGAAACGAGCCGCGATCTGGTTGCGTTGCGGTTGAATCCGTGGTGGTATCCCCACGGCATCTATGCGCCGGAAGACGCCACGACCGGCGGTCCGTTCACCATCGGCCGGGTCATCCACAACGGGCGGAGCGTCGGTTTCACGGGCTGGATCGGCGGCGTGGCGGTGTACGACCGGGCGCTCACCGCGGACGAGTTGGCGGCGCTATCCGCTTGCGCGGAGCCGCCTAGCCAGTGACTTCTCCGGCGCCCCGCGGACAAGCAATCGTGCGGGCGATCGCCGGTGGGTGGCGCTGCCAGGGCGCTGCTCGCCGCGGCTACGGCCTTCCAACACTTAGCTGATCGCAGATCTTCCGCGCCGTGTAGCCCAAGACTTCGCGGTGCCGGGGGATCGCGCTGCGGCGGCCGTTGGCTGGGTTCTCCCAGATGGAGTGGTCTCCCCCTTCGCGCAGGAACCGGCAACCCGCCTGCTTGAGGGTCGCGCCGCTTCACGGCGCGGCCCCTTCTGGAACCTGCGCCACGCGGTGCGTCGCCCGCAGCACGAGGTGCACCGGCTCTTCCAGGTCGGACTCGTCGCAGGTCAGCGACGGGTCGGGGAGCGGAAGGGCTTCGCCGCTGGCGATCGCGGCTTCTGCCATGTCTACCAGCGCGCTGGCCAGCATCCGCCGGGCCTCGTCCAGGTCGCTGCCGCACGAGATAGCGCCGGGGAAGTCGAGCGCCTCGGCGTGGACGCCGTCGTCGAGGAACTTGTACATTGCGCGGTAGGTAATCATGGACACTCCGGTTTGTCTTGCCGGTGATATTGTACATTAAGCGGCCGGCGTGCGGCGAGTCGGAAGCACGCCGACAGGCTGCGCCTAGGCGCCGAAGCAGTCGGGCCACCCGACATCGGGACTCGAACCTACAAGGGCATCGAAGATGGCAAAGCTCGTGTTCGGCATGAACCAGTCCCTGGACGGCTACGTCGACCACACGGCGTTTGGCCCCAGCCCCACGCTCTTCCGCCACTTCATCGAGGAGGCCCGGGGGCAGGCGGGGAGCGTGTACGGCCGGCGGATGTATGAGGTGATGCGCTACTGGGACGACGACCATCCCGAATGGGACGAAGACAGACGCGCCTTCGCGGCGGCGTGGCGGGCCCAGCCGAAGTGGGTGGTCTCGCGTTCGCTCAAGTCGGTCGGCCCCAACGCCACGCTTGTTGCAGACGATCTCGAGGGCGGCATCCGCGGGCTGAAGGCCGAGCGCGACGGGGAGATCGAGGTCGCCGGCCCGTGCTTGGCGCACAGCCTCACCGAGCTGGGGCTGATCGATGAGTACCGCATCTATGTGCACCCGGTGGTGCTCGGCGGCGGCAAGCCCTACTTCGCCGGCCCCCGCCCGCGGCTCCGCTTGGTCAGTCATGATCGGATGGACGGAGACGTGATCCGGTTGATCTACGTTCCTGCTTGAGGTCGGCGGGTGGCGCGGCGCCCGCTCAGTCGTCGGCGGGAGTGCCTGCTCCCCCGCTTGCTGCCGGATGAGCAAGTAGTGGCGCCCTGGCTGGGCCTGGGCTAGAATGGCGGCGGGCAGGGGCGGCAGCGGCCACGCCGCCAAGACCGGACGCCCCCTTTTCTACCCCAACTTATCGATTGAATCTCGTTTCGCGGCGCGACCTAGATGCCTAGAGGGGCGACGCTAAAGGAGCGACGCCTCAAGGAGCGTGGATTTCGCGCCCGCTCTAGTTCGTTTTACTCGCTTAGGGAGGATGGTGGTAATGACTCGAATGCTATCGAGCAGGCCGGTGTTGATGAGCGTCAGACGGGCGCATGGTTCTCTGGCGATTTGTTGTCTGGCGTTGATGGCTTTGGCCGGGTCTGCCGACGCTCAGAGCGTGGTTGTGCAGGCCGAAGGATTCGCCAGCGCCACCAACTGGACCGTGGTGAACAGCCCCGACGCGTCCGGGGGCCAGTACGCAACCGCGACCGTCCACACGCTCAACGACCGGACGTTGGCGCCCGCGAGCTACAACGTCGAGGTCCCGTCTGCCGGAGAGTACTCCCTGTACGTACGTGCGTACGTGACGGCCGTAGATCCCAATCCGGCACGCATGGCCGCCGGCGCCGATCAGAACGACAGCGTTTTCATTTTTGATGGCTTTGGCGGGGCCCCGAACCTGGGCGTTGGGGCGGCCAACGAGAGGCTGAACGAGCTCTTCCAGGATGTCAGCGTTGGCGGCATTGGCGTTGAGCAGTGGGGATGGGTCAATGCTTCGGCGGGCGTGGCTGTGGAGACAGGGATCCCCGGTGTGTTGAACTCTCCGCAATACAAGTACACCGCGGCGGCGGCGGGCCCGCATGTCTTCAATTTCTCTGGCCGTGAAGACGGCATCCACCTCGACGCCTTTGTGTTTAGCCTCGACCCGGCTCTCTCAGTCGCCGAGCTAGACCGCTTGACCCAGGTCCCAGAGCCGGCTTGCTTGTTGCTCGCGATCGTCGGCGCGTGCGGATTGGCGGGCGCAACGCGCCGCCATCGACGAGGGTAAAGCACGCGAAAGGCACGCGTGGCTGGCAAGCCGGCAGTGGCTGCCCCCGCTTAGTCGCCCGCGTGGATGAAGTCTACCAGCAGCGGGACGATCTGGTCGTCCGGGGCGGCGATCTTGCTTAGCAGCGAGCCGTGGTTGCGGTTGAGGATCTTGACGGCGCGGGCCGTGTTGCCGTGCTCGGTGAGCTCGCTCTCGAGCAGCTCGTTTTGCGCGCGGCGCCACACGTCGTCGCCGTCGGCGTAGACGAGCAGCATGGGCTGCTTGCCGGGGCCGATGGACGGGGTGACCGACGCCGCCAGCCAGTCGGCGGGGTCATCGCCCCAGATGAAACTGTCGCGCACCTTGGCGGTTTCTTCGACGTACAGAAACGGGCTGATGGGCGCGTAGCCCCGGATCTGCTGCGGCGCCACGCCCGCGGCGGTTAGGTACGACGGGTCGACCCCCAGCAGCGCCGCTAGGTAACCGCCGGCCGAGTGGCCCGAGACGAACACCCGCTGGGGGTCGCCGCCGTAGCGGGAGATGTTCGCCACCACCCACGCGACCGCCGCGGCGGCGTCCTGGATGTGGGCCGGGTGGGCGTAGGCGGGCGAGAGCCGGTAGTTGGCGGCGACCAGCACGACCCCTTCGGCCGTGAGGCGGGCCGCCAGTTCGGCGGCGCTCTGCTTGTCTCCGTTGAGCAGCCCGCCGCCGTGGAAGTAGACCACCACCGGGGCGCCGTCGGCGCCGGTAGGCGAGTAGATGTCTAGCTTGTCGCGGTCCTGCGCGTACGGGGCGCCGGCGATGTAGTCGAGGTTGCGGGTGACGGTCGCCGGGCCGGCGGCGAGGGCGTTAGACGCCGCCGCGTACACCGCGAGCACAACGGCCGCAGCCCGACGGACAAACGACGGTTGGAGAATCATGGCGAGCTGCCCCGATGGGTGAAGAGTAGCCAATATTGTAGACGCTGCGGACGAACGACGACAGCGAGGCGTACCTGCAGCGCTCGTGAAGCTCGATCGACAAATCGGGCTGATGCGCAAGGGGCCTGCGTAGCCCGATCGCTCCGCGAGCGGAGCTGGCGCCCGGCTACCAGCCGGGTGCCATGCTCCACGCTTGCGTGGGCATGCCGTTGTGGTGGGGAACGGCTTACCGGCCGTCGCATGCCCACGCGAGCGTGGGCATGGCGCCCAGCCTTGCGAGAGTTGTACGTCCACGCGAATGTGGCATGGCGCTCGAATCTGCTTGCGTTGCCTCGCATCGCTGGCGACAATCGGCCGCATGGCTGCGCACCGCAAGACATGCAAACGGTACGACACTCCCGGCGACGCCCATTTCCTCACGTTTAGTTGCTTCCGCCGGCTTCCGCTGCTGGATCGCGACCGCTCGCGTGGGTGGCTGCTTCAGGCGCTCCGGACGGGCGCCATGCTCCACGCTTGCGTGGGCATGCCGTGGTAGTGGGGAACGGCTCACCGGCCGTCGCATGCCCACGCGAGCGTGGGCATGGCACCCGGCCCGGCCCAGGCCGAGCGTGGTGTATGGCGACCGGCTGCGATTATTCTAGACGCACGGTAATCCAGACCAAATGACTATTGGTGAAGCCAGTTGGCAAACATGATCACTTCTAGATTCGGGAGCATGGCATCCGCAGCATTCATTAGAACGCTCGTCGTCGTATGTGGCTTTTTATGCCCGCTTTGCCAAGCACAGACCCAAGACGCGGAATGGGTGCTTCAAGGGGTAGTCGATGCACGCTCTCAATTGCGGAGCGGCATCTATCACATCAAAGGCGATCGTCACATAGAAAGGGGCGAAGAGAGCGAACGCTATCCGCTGACCGTCAAATGCGCTTTCGACTACGAGCAGAGTCTTTCGAATTTTCAGCGGTGTGAGCGAATCCCTTTGGTAAGAAATAAGGCGAAAGTCGAGGGTGGTGTAACAATCGAGCTTCGGCTAATTCGGAGGCCAGATTGCGCATTCTTGTACCGCAGTGGGATCGGCCCCGAGGCATTGACAATCAGAGATCCTGACGTCGAAGTCGAGTCTCCCGTCATGCCATTCGACATTAGAGTCTTCGGCCTAACAACATTTGTCGGTGGCGAGGAGGCGGCGACCGTAAAGTCGCTTGCCGAATCGTTGACAAAGAAACACGCTGAGAAGTGCTCGAAAACGGGCGACGTGTGGGAAGTTCAGTGGAGAGTTCGCAACAAGGGTCCAGCGGTAGTCGCCACACTTTGGGTCGATGAGGCGAAGCAGTTTGCGCCTATCAAGTTGACCTACGGAATGGAACAAACTCAACCCGATGGGCCGGGATCTCAATGGGGACAAGAATCCGTCGTGCAATGGAAGAGGGTTTCCGACGTGTGGGTGCCGTCGTCGGCTCGTATGGAACATCGCAGTTCCCAGCAGACAACGACCTACGATCTGGAGATAGACTGGAAGAAGGTGAACGAAGAGCTTGGTGGCCAACAATTCGAAATAGCAGCCATGGAACTTCCCGGTAGTACTCTCGTGTCGGAGCATCGGACGGACGAGCCATTCGTGGTCGGCCGTTTGGACGAACTGCCTGTCAAGATTCACCCGCCGTAGACGTAGCCGGGTGCCATGCTCCACGCTCGCGTGGGCATGTGTGGCTCGGTTGTCGCTTGCCTCTGGTGAGTCGCATGCCCACGCAAGCGTGGGCATGGCACCCGGCGCCCAGCCTTGCGAGAGTTGCACCTCCACGCGAATCTGGCATGGCGCTCGAATCTGCTTGCGTTGCCTCGCATCGCTGGCGACAATCGGCCGCATGGCTCCGCACCGCAAGACATGCAAACGGTACGACACTCCAGGCGACGCCCACTTCTTAACATTCAGTTGCTTCCGTAGGCTTCCGCTGCTGGATCGCGACCGCTCGCGTCGGTGGCTGCTTCAGGCGCTCCGGCTCGGCCAAACGAAACAGATGTTCGACCTCTGGGCGTATGTCATCATGCCGGAGCACGTTCACGTGATCTTGCTGCCGCGCAGCGACGCCCGCATCGCTGAGATCCTGTCGACGATCAAACAATCGACTTCGAAGCGGGCACTCGTGTGGCTGCGTGAAAACGCGCCAGACTACTTGCCGCAGCTCAGCGACGCCCAACCCAACGGCACACACTGCTACCGGTTCTGGCAACGCGGTGGCGGGTACGACCGCAACCTGCGCTCGGTGCGCGACGTGCATGAGAAGATTCGCTACATCCACGAGAACCCGGTGCGACGCGGTTTAGTCAAGCGGTCGACCGACTGGCATTGGTCGAGCGCCGCGGCATGGTCGACAGGCATAGATGAGCCGATCGCGATTGATCGCGACAGCGCACCGAGCCTAACGATTCTTGACGAGCGCACCAATGGCGATTTGATGAACGTTGATTACTGAAGCAGCGAGCGGCGCTGCGCGCTTTGGTTGGGCTGGGCGCCGTGCTCCTCGCTTGCGTGGGCATGTGTGGCTCGGTAGGCGTTCGCCTTTGGTGAGTCGCATGCCCACGCGAGCGTGGGCATGGCACCCGGCCGCCCAACGCTACAATGCCCAGAACGGCTGGCCGCACGCCCCCCACGGCATAGCCAAACACCCACGCCAACCACCGCGCAATGAAGAACGACGAGGCAAACGCCGATCCGCGGGCGCTCCGGCTAGCCGCGCTTTTGGCGCGGCGTGCAGAAGTGCTGCGGTCGATCGACGACTGCGAGGCGTACCTGCAAAGCTGCGCCAGCTTCACCAGCGACGAAGAACAACACCGCACCGCGCGCGACATCGACGACTACCGTGAAGCGCTCGCCACGCTCGAAAAAGAGATCGAGCGGATGCGCAAGGACAGTTCGTAGCCCGATCGCTCCGCGAGAGGGCGACGCTACCAAACGTCTCTCAGGATCTCCTCCGCCGCGTTCTTGCCGCAGGCGCCCATCACGCCGCCGCCGGGGTGGCTGGCGGCGCCGCACAAGTACAGGCCGCCGATGGGGGAGCGGTGGTCGGCCCAGCCGGCCACCGGGCGGAACGAGAACAACTGGTTGGCGTTCATGGCGCCCTGCATGATGTTGCCCCCGGTGATGCCGTACACGCGCTCCAGGTCGAGCGGGCTGAGCACCTGGCGGTGCTCGATGGCGCCCGGCACGTTCGGCGCGTACTCGGCCAGCTTGGCGACACAGCGGTCCGCGAACGCCTCCTTGATGTCGTCCCAGTGGGCGTCCCTCAGCTTGTAGGGGGCGAACTGCACGAACATCGAAAGGATGTGCTTTCCTGCGGGGGCAATGGTGTCGTCGACGCTGGTGGCCATCGTCATTTCGAGGATGGGTTCCTCGGAGGGGCGGCCGAACTTGGCTTCGTCGTACGCGCGTTCCAGGTAGTCGATCGTGGGTCCGATGTGCATCGTGCCGTGGTGGTGGGGCTGGACGCCGGTGGACGGCAGGCAGGAGAAGCTCGGCGGCTCGGCGAGCGCCAGGTTCACCTTCATCGAGGCCGAGCTGTAGTCGATGTTGGCGATCGCCGCGGCGAACGCTTCTGGCAGCACGGCCGGGTCTAAGAACTTCTGGAACGTCAGGTTCGCGTCGACGCTGGAGGCGACAATGGGCGCGTCGATCTGCGTGCCGTCTTCCAGCCCGACGCCGGTGACCTTGCCGTTGTGGACGTGGATGGAGTGGACGGGCGCCTCGCGACGCACCTCGACGCCGAGCTGCTCGCCCGACTTGGCGATCGCGTCCGACAGCGCGCCCATGCCCCCGCGGACGTAGCCCCACACGCCGCGGGCGCCGCCGGCCTCGCCCATCACGTGGTGCAGCAGCACGTACGCGCTGCCGGGCGAGCTGACCGAGGTGAACGCGCCGATGATGGCGTCGGTAGCCAGCGTGGCCCGCAGCACGTCCGACTCGAACCAGCGCTCCAGGATCGGCCGCGCGGCGCCGGTCAAGAGCTCGACCGCGGCCGGCAGGTCGGCGCCCAGCGAGGCCATCGCGCGGTGCATCCGCCACAGCTTCTGTGCGTCGCGCAGCTTCTTGGAGATGCCGATGCGCCGCCAGCTCTTGGGCATCGGCAGCGGGTCGGGGGCAGACTCGTTGAGCACCGGCTCCAGCACCGCGGCGACGCGTTCCAGCAGCGCCTCGTACTTGGGGTAGGCAGCGGCGTCGCGGCTGCTGAACTTGCTGATCTCGCGTTGGCACAGCGCGGCGTCGGGGCCCATCAGCAGGCTGCGGCCGTCGGGGAGCGGCGTGAACGAGCTGGGGGTGCGCGGCAGCACCGTAAGGCCCTGCTCCTTGAGCTTCAGGTCGCGCGTGATCTGCGGCAAGAACAGGCTGATGACGTACGCGGCGGTAGACACCTTGTAGCCGGGCCACAGCTCTTCGGTCGTGGCGCAGCCCCCCAGCACACCGCGGCGTTCGAGCACGCAGACCCGCTTGCCCGCTTTGGCCAGGTAGGCGGCGCAGACCAGCCCGTTGTGCCCGCCGCCGATGACCACCGCGTCGTACCTAGCCGATTTCGCCATGCGCAAGTTTCTCTCAAAGGGTTCGTTCCGCCCCGATTGTAGAGGCCCCCCTGCGGTCGGCGAATAGCGAACTCCGCCTGGCGAGCCGTCCCCGGCTGACGCCGACAGCTCGCCCTGATTAACATACCCCCATGCGATACCTCCTGTTTTTTGCCTTAGGGCTAACGTCGATGGCCACGGCCACGCCGCCACGGGTGGCGGTGGGCTACCTGGCCGACCACTCCGACGCGCCCGTTGAAGGGGTTCCGTGGAAAGACCTCACCCACGTCTGCCACGCCTACCTGCAGCTCGACGGGCTGGGGATGCCGATTGCTTCCGAAACCGTTCCAAGCGCCGAGCTGGCCGAGACCGCGCACGGCCGCGGCGTGAAGATCTTGCTGACCGTCGGCGCGGGGCAGACCACGCTCGGGCTAGAGACGATCACCAAGGACCCTTTGGCAACTACGACGTTTGCCCGAGCGCTTGCGAGGAGGATCGCAGAAGTGGGCTACGACGGGGTCGACCTGGCCTGGGAGTCGCCCCGCAACAAGCAGACGCGTGAGGGGTTCACCGCGATGCTCGCGGCGCTCCGACAAGAGCTAGACACCGTGTCCAAAGGCCGCGCCGAGCCGCTGCTGTTGACCGCGCAGGTCTCCCCCTCTCCCTTCTTCATGAAATGGATCGACGGGCCGAAAGTGGCGCCGCTGGTCGACTGGCTGAACGTTGCCGCCTACGACATGTGCGGCCCGTACGACCGCACGGCCGCGCACCACGCGCCGCTGTTCCCCTCCCCCAAGGACCCCGAGCGGTCGTGGCGGAGCGTGTCGGGCGCCATGACGCGTTGGCACGAGGACGCCGGGGTGCCGAAGGACAAACTGGTAATGGGGCTGCCGATGTTCGGCCGCATCTACCCGGTCGAGGCGCCCTACCAGCCGCTCGACGCCGAGCGCCGCAACCAGCACGGCGCGTACACCTATACCCGCATCAACGAGCTGGTGAGCTCAGGCGCGCCGGCTGAGTGGGACGACCCCAGCAAGGCGCCCTGGCTGCGTCCCACGGGAGAGCCGACGCAGGTGATCGCGTACGACGACCGCAACTCGATCCACCTCAAGGCCGCCTGGGCCCACGACGAAGGCTACCGCGGCTATTACTTCTGGGCGCTGGGCCAGGACCGCATGCCAGACGGCAGCAACTGGCTGGTGCGTGCGGCCACGAAAGCGTGGCCGGCCGAGCAGCCGGCGCCCGAAGACCCGGCGCCGACCCCCGCGGTCAAACGCCCAGCACCTTCGCCGTAACGTGCCACTGCAGCACGCCGGCGCCCGGCCGCACGGGGCCCTCGAACAGCAGGCTGGCGATCGCCCCCTTGGCGAACCGCACCGCGCCGCTCTGGCCGATCAACAGGGCCACCAGGTGCTCGACATCGGGGTTGTGGCCCACCCAAGCGGCGTCGGCCTGCGAGCGGCCCGTCCACTCCAGCAACGAGTCGAGCTCTACCCCCGGCGCCAGCGCGTCGAGCCGTTCGATCTCGGGCCGGTGCTGGGTCTGGTCGGCAAGCACCTCGGCGGTCTGCACGCAGCGCACCAGCGGGCTGCTGGCGACGCGTTCCGGCGCCATCCCCCGCTCGGCCAGCCTGGCGACCAGCTTGGCGTAGCGCTCGGCGCCCCCCGGCTCCAGCGGGCGCTCGGAGTCGTCGGGCCAGGCGGGGTCGCCGTAGCTGCCGGCCCAGGCGTGTCGGGCGATGTAGAGCTTCATGGGAGGCAGGGCTTCATGGGAGAATGTCGTCAAGCTTGATGGCGCCGAGCGTCTGGCCGTCGACTACCAAGGGCGCCTCGTCCCCGGCGCGATAGATAGCCTGCTCTGCGTAAGCGGGCGCCTCTGTTGGGCCAGAGGGTCGTGTGTAGACCTCAAGCTGGCGGGCATTCAAGTTTAGCAGCCAGTAGACAGGGACCTCTGCGCGTGCGTAAAGGCGGCGTTTGTTGCGGTCGCGGCTGAGCGATGAATCGGAGACTTCGACAACCATCGCAACCTCGGCGGGAAGCGGGTGGTGCGTCAGATTGTCCCGAGCACTTCCTCGAACAATTGCGAAGTCTGGTTCCGGCTGACTGTCGGACGTTGTGATCGCGAGCTGATCACGTAGGCGCCAGCCCTTGATAAGAAGTGATCGCAAGTGGTCTCCCACGAGCTCCATGGCGACTTCGTGCGGCGGATTACGACGCATCATCGGCACGATCCACCCTTCAAGCAGTTCGACATTGTCCTCCTCCGTCAGCACGCCGGTGGCGATCATCTCGTGGTACTTCTCCACTGAGAACCGGCTTACCGGGTAGGGGAGCGTGAACTCCGGCAAAGGATCGTTCAGGCAATCGGTAGCGTCGTTCATGCCAGTATCCAGAGTCGAATTACTGAGGCCCCGAGCCGCGCTCGGCGCCCTTGCCGGGACCCGCGTGCCCCGTGGCTTCAATCAGCTTAACAATCTCGTCGACCGAGAACCCGCGGTCCAGCATCTCTCGCTTCAACTGGGTCTCGGCAGAGCGGCGGTGGATGGTCTTGATCGTCAGCGTGCTGACCACCGTGATAACGATGGCGACCCCCGTGACGCATAAGATCGAGAGCAGCACGACCGCCACCAAGTCACTGCCATTCAATTGGCCGAGCAAGTTCTGTAGCCAGCTCGCCTGCGGGTCGAAGTGGGGCGGTTCTGAGGATTGAGCCAGCGGCAACAGGAACATCGGTCGGTCTCCGGGGGATGGGTGTGTCCATCTTATTCGACCCGGGCGCGAAAACCTTGGCACAAATCCCGCAGGCGGCGTCAAAGAATCCCAACCCGAAGCGCCAGCGAGAAAGCCCTCCCGGTTGCAGTCTCGTACTCGCGCCTGTGTCGGGCTGGAATGGTGACGATTCCGCCTGTGGACTATGCCCAATTACTAAGCGGTCGCTGCCCACCCTCGATTGACAACCTACGGTAAGCCGTTTAGCGTAAACAGGTTGGGCAGCTTGGTAAGGCTGCCTAGCCGCGGGCGGGCGGGCACAGGTCGCGCTCACCGCTGCGCAGACCAGCCCCACCACACCCCCCTGCCGACCCGCCGTGACCGCCAAACCTTGGGGCGGCGTTTTCTCTGAGGCCACCGACGAGCGTGTCGAGGCCTTCACCGAGAGCGTCAGCTACGACCAGCGCCTGGCCGCACTCGATATCCGTGGCTCCATCGCCCACGCCCGCATGCTGGCGGCCGTCGGCGTGCTGACGGGGGACGAGCGCCACCAGATCGAGGCCGGCCTCTCGGCCATCGGGGCCGAGATCGCCGCCGGCACGTTCGTCTTCCGCCGCGAGCTGGAAGACGTGCACATGAACGTCGAGCGGGCGCTCGTCGAGCGTATCGGCGACGTCGGCCGCAAGCTGCACACCGGCCGCAGCCGCAACGACCAGGTCTCGACCGACCTGAAGATGTGGTGCCGCGACGAGATCGACCGGCTGGTCGGCTTGCTGGAAGACCTGCAGCGGGCGTTCGTCGGCCGCTGTTCCCAGGACGAAGGCGTCATCATCCCCGGCTACACCCACCTGCAACGCGCCCAGCCGGTGCTGGCCGGGCACTACTGGCTGGCGTACTGCGAGAAGCTGGAGCGCGACCGCGGCCGGCTGCTCGATTGCCGCGGTCGGCTCAACCTGCTGCCGCTGGGCGCCGCGGCGTTGGCCGGCACGTCCATCCCGATCGACCGCCAGCACGTGGCCGATGCGCTCGGCTTCGACGGCGTCACCGCCAACAGCCTCGACACCTCCAGCGACCGCGACTTCGCCATCGAGCTGGCCAGCGCGCTGTCGCTGATCGCGGTGCACCTGAGCGGCTGGGCGGAGGAATGGGTGCTGTGGTCGACCACCGAGTTCGGCTTCCTCAAGCCGCCGCAGCAGTTCTGCACCGGCAGCAGCATCATGCCGCAGAAGATCAACCCAGACGTGCTGGAGCTCATCCGCGGCAAGTCGGCCCGCGTGATCGGCGCCCTGCAGAGCCTGTTGGTGCTCGCCAAGGGGCTGCCGCTGGCCTACAACCGCGACCTGCAAGAAGACAAAGAACGGCTGTTCGACGCGGTCGACACGGTGCGCGGCTGCCTGGAGCTGGCCGCGCCGCTAGTCGCCGGCGCCGAGCTGCGGCGCGAGCAGATCGCCGCCCGGCTCGAGGCGGGCTACCTGGACGCGACCACGCTGATGGAGCACCTCATCAGCCGGGGGGTGCCGCAACGCACGGCGCACGAGCTGATCGGCACGCTGGTGCGCACGGCGATGCAGCGCGGCGTGCCGCTGTCGGGGCTGCCGCTCGACGCGTTCCAAGAAGCGCACGCCGACCTTGATGAATCGGTTTACGACGTCCTCGGCGCCCAACGCGCGATCGAGGCGATGCGCAGCCTCGGTTCGACCCACCCAGACATGGTCCGCAGCCAAGCCGCCGCGTGGCGAGCTCGGCTCAAGATGGAGTAGGCCCAGATGCTAAGAAATCGGCAAACCAAGCAAGACTCTCGCGGAGGCGCACGGGCGCCCAGGCGCACTGAACATTCTCCGTACTTCTCTGCGCCTCCGCGCCTCTGCGAGAGCCTTTCGTGGACGCCCAGTCGCTCTGGCTTCGGGGTTCTGCTCGCACTGGCGATGCTCAGCTCACCCTGCCACGCTCAAACACCCGCGGCAAACGCCAATAGCCCCGCGGTTCAGGCGGCGCTCGACCTGCCGCGGACCCTGCCGCGGCACTACATCGAGGCGGCCGGCGCGCTGGTGGACCTCGGCCGGGCCGACCTTGCCGGGCCGATCCTCGAAGAGCTCATCGCGCTGAACCTCGACGACACGGCCAAGGCGGAACTGGTTGACCACGTTGGCTCGGCGGTGCTGCTGCGGATGAGCCGATCGACGGCGCTCCCCGCCACGGTCGCCCCGTTCGTGCAGTCGTGCCTCGACGCGTCGATGGCCGTACGCTCGAGCCCCGAGCGGCTGGCGGAGCTCACAAAGCTGCTGAGCGATCCGGCCCGTGTGGGCGCCGCTTTGGAAGAGATCGGCCAGACCGGCGAGGCGGGCGTCGCGTACTTTGTGGCCGCACTGGCCACGGCCCAAGACGACGAGCAGCGTAACCGCATCCGCGAGGCGCTGGTGCGGCTGGCGCCGGAGTCGACCCCCGCGCTCTACGCGGCGCTGCAGTCGGACAACCCCGCGGTGCGCACCCAGGCCGCCTACGCGTTGGGGCAGGCCGGCGCGCCGCAGGCCGTGGCGCTGCTGGTAGCGCCGGCCGTCGTGGCGCCGTACGACAGCGCCGAAGCCAAGGCCGCCCGCTGGTCGCTGCAGGAGCTCACCGACACACTCCCCAGCACCGCCTCGGCAGACGCCGTGATCTCGAAGGAGCTCAAGCAAATTGCGGCCGGCGTGCCGGTCATGCGTCCCAACGCGAACGGGCAGGTCGCCCTGTGGGTGTGGGACCAGAAAGGGGCGCAGCGGGTCGACGTGCCGCTGCACGACGCCGGCGTGGTGTTCTCTGCCTGGCTCGCGCGCGACCGCTGGCGGCTTGCGCCGCAGAGCGAGGCCAAGCGGATCGACGCCGTGGTGTTCGACCTGGAGCGCGTCGCGCTGCTCAAGTCGCACGGCGTCGACGCGGCGCCCTACAAGGAACTTGAGGCCGATAAGCTGCCCACCTACGACCTCTCCCAGGGCCTCGCCTGCGCGCTGGCCGGCGCCCGCCACGGCGCGGCCCGCAGGCTGTGCGAGCTGCTGGGCGAGCGGAAAGACGTCGCCGCGCTGCACAGCGGCGGAGGGCTCCCCTCGGCGCTGTCGCGGGCGCTTAGCTCGCCGAGCCGATCGGTCCGCTTCGCCGCGCTCTCGGCCATCATGGCGATCAACCCGCAGAGCCCCTACGCCGGCTCAAACCGGCTGATCGACGCGGTGATCGACTTCGCCGCGGGGGGGGGAACCCCCTCGGCCGTGGTGGCGATGCCCAACCAGCAACGCTCCTCCACCCTGGCGGGGCTGCTCAACGGCCAGCAGGTCGACGGCATGCCGACCAATCGCGGCGACCGCGCGATCGACCTGGCCGCGGGGCCGAACGTCGAGATGGCCTTCGTCGACCTGGCGATCTTGCTGCCGGGGGTCCGCGAAACGCTGTTCCAGATCCGCCGCGGCCCCGGCGGGGGCGAGCTCCCCATCGCGCTATTGGCCTCCGAGGGGCGCCTCGATGAGGCAAAGAAGATCGCCAGCGAGCACAGCCGCGTCGTCGCTTTCCCTCGCCCGCAAACCCCCGCCGCGGTCGAGGCGATCGTCGCCCGGCTGCGTGGGTTCACCCCCGGCATGGACGACATGCAGGTCCGCGACGACCGCGCCGCCAAGGCGCGCGACTGGCTCACCGGCCTGATTACTTCTGGCCCGCAGTTCTACAACCTGGCCGGCAAGGCGCTGGAAGTAGCGGCGCTGCTCGCCTCGCTCCCCCCCAGCGAGGCCATCAAGCCGCTGGCGGTGACCGGCGCCCCCGAGGCGCAGCGGATGCTAATCGACTACGTCAACGCCGCGTCGCTCCCCATCGCCGACCGCCGCGCCGCCGCCGAGGCGCTCGCAGAGAACATCGCCGCCCACGGCATCCTGCTCGATTCCAATGAGTTGCTGACCCAGTACGACCGCTACAACGCCAGCGAGTCGGCCGACGCCGAAACCCAACAGGTGCTCGGCCGCGTGCTCGACGCGCTGGAGCGCCGCCAGCCCGACAGCGAGAAGCGGCCGCAAGTTGACGCAGAATGACGGACGACGATTGCCACGAAAAGGCACGAAAAAGCACAAAGAAGAGAGGTTGAGAAGTTAAGTAGGGTGCGATGGAGCGCAGCGGAATCGCACCGCAATTCCGCACCAACCGCAACGCTCACACTTCCCCCGCCGGTGCGATGCGCTCCGCTTCTTTACACCCTATCTGTCTTAAGGCCCGTAGAACCCATGTTCTGTGACATACCTTTCTTGTGCTTTTTTGTGCCTTTTTGTGGCCAACTCCGTTCGTGAGACCCGTGGCGTTCATGACTCAGCTCAACCCACAATCACCCGACGCGCCGCTGCCCGGCATTATCGGGTCGGGGCCGGCCATGTGCGGCGTGTACCGCATCACGCGGCAGGTGGCGCGTAGCCGGGCGTCGGTGTTGTTGCTGGGCGAGACGGGCGCCGGCAAGGAGCTGATCGCCCGCGCCATCCACGAGCTCAGCGACCGCCGCAAACGCCCCTTTGTGCGGGTCAACTGCGGCGCCCTCAGCGAGAGCCTGCTGGAGAGCGAGCTGTTCGGCCACGTCCGCGGCGCGTTCACCGGCGCCATCGACAACCGCATCGGGCGGTTCGAGGCGGCCCACACCGGCACCATCTTCTTAGACGAGATCAACAGCACGTCGCCGCACCTTCAGGTCAAGCTGCTGCGGGTGCTGCAGGAGCGTGAGTTCGAGCGGGTGGGAGACACGCAGACCATCCGGGTCGACACACGCGTGGTGGCCGCCAGCAACCGCGACCTGCTAGAAGAAGCGGGCGAGGGCCGATTCCGCGAAGACCTCTACTACCGTCTGAACGTGGCGCCCATCTACCTGCCGCCGCTGCGCGACCGGCGGGAGGACATCCCGCAGCTCGTCGCTCATTTCCTGGGCGTCTACAATGAAGAGAACGACCGCTACGTGGTGCACATCGAGCCACGGGCGATGGAGGCCCTGCAGGAGTACCACTGGCCGGGGAACGTCCGCGAGCTGCAGAACTACGTCGAACGGGCCGTGGTGATGGCCCACGGCGACGAGCTGACCTACGAGCTGCTGCCCGGCGTGGTGCGCGGCGAGGCGGAGCCGCACGGCGGGGCGTTCCGGCGGTTCGACTTCGAGTCGCTCGCGGAGCAACTGGTGCAGACCGGCCTGTCGCGGGCCGAGGAGAACGACAACGACCTGCACAGCCGGATCGTCGACCGCGTAGAGAAGGAAGTCATCGCCCAGGTGCTGGAGCGCTGCGGCGGCGTCCAGATCCAGGCCGCCCAGCGGCTGGGGATCAACCGCAACACGCTGCACAAGAAGCTGAAAGACTACGGGCTAGAGACGGACGCGGGGGCCAATGGCAAGGGATAGTGCGGGCCGACGACTGGGACACGGATCCTCAACGATAAAACGGATTGTCGCCGGTCGCGACACCTTTATCTTTCGTGAATCCTCGTCATCCGCGTTCATCCGCGTTCTATTGTTTGCCTCGACCGTTGCCGCATGAACCTCGCCAACATCACCGTCACGTGCTTCGCCGCCAGCTACGGCGTTGCGCTCGTGCTCGAGGCCGCGAGCCTGCTGAAGCAGACCCCGTGGCGGCGCGGCCTGATGCTGGCGTTTACCGCGGCCGGCATCTTTGCCCACGTCGCCTACCTCGGGCTGCGCGCCGGCGCCCAGGCGTCGCCGCTGTCGAGCCCCGCGGAGTGGTGCCTGATCGCCGCGCTCGTGCTGGCGGCCGTCTCGCTGGCGGCGACGCTGATGGCGCCGCGTGCGGCCACCGGGCTGTTCTTGCTGCCGGTGGTGCTGGGGCTGATCGGCTTCTCGCTGGGCGCCAGCGACCGGCCGTTCGCCCCCAACCGCGCCTACGACCTGTGGGCCCAGGTGCACGGCTGGCTGCTGCTGCTGGCGACCGTGACGGTCTGCCTGGGCTTTCTTGCGGGGCTGATGTACCTGGTGCAGAGCTGGCGGCTCAAGCACAAGCTGCTGCCGACGCGTGAGTTCCGCCTCCCCAGCCTCGAGACCCTCCAGCGGATCAACGCCCACGCCCTGGGCGCCTCGGCGATGCTGGTGGCCGGCGGGTTCGGCTCGGGCCTGGTGCTGCAGCGGCTCAAGCAGGGCGCCGTCGACTGGCGGAGCCCCGTCACCCTCAGCCTGGCGGCGATGCTGGTCTGGCTGCTGGCGGCCGAGGCGTTCCGCATCGTCTACCCCGCGGCGCGGCGCGGCCGCAAGGTCGCCTACCTGACGCTCGCCTCGTTCGGATTCTTGCTGATCGCGATCGCCTCGGTAACGCTGATCGAATCCGCGCACGGCGGGAGCCGCGACGACGCGCGCCCGCCGGCGGCCGAGCCCCAGGCCGACGGCCAGGCCGCCGAGGGGGCGACGCCATGAAGCTCCGCATGGTCGGCTGCTCGCACCACGGCGCCGACGCCTCGGTGCGCGAGCGCCTGGCGTTCAGCCGTGACGAGGCCTCCGCGCTCCTGGCCGATTGGCGCACGCACCACCCCGGCATCGAGGCGGTGCTGCTGAGCACCTGCAACCGGGTCGAGCTGTACGCCGCCTCGCCCCACAGCGAGCTGCCCCCCTGCACGCGCCTGCTCACCCGCCGGCTGGCCGACGCCCGGCACGCCTCGGTCGAAGAGGTCGGCCGGCAGTTGGTGACGCTCAAGGACGAGCAGGCCGTGAGCCACCTGTTCCGCGTCGCGTCGAGCCTCGACAGCATGGTGCTGGGCGAGCCGCAGATCACCTCCCAGGTGCGTCAGGCGTACGAGCTGGCGACCGAGCTCGGCTCCGCGGGCCCCCTCTCGCACGACTGCTTCCAGGCCGCGCTTCGCACGGCCAAGCGCGTGGCGTCGGAGACCCAGGTGCACCGCTACCGCATCAGCATCGCCAGCGTCGCGATCTCCGACTTCGGCAAGCAGATCTTCGAGCGCTTCGACGACAAACGCGTGTTGGTGATCGGCGCCGGCGAGATGGCCGACGAGACGCTCCGCTACCTCACCGACGCCGGCGCCCGCCGGCCGGCGATCGTCAACCGCAACCCCCAGCACGCCGGCGAGCTGGCCGCCGCGTGGGGCGGCGAGGCCCGCCCGTGGGACGCGTTGTTCGACGAGCTGGTCCGCGCCGACATCGTGGTCAGCACCACCGGCGCCAGCCGGCCGATCGTGTCGCTAGACGCCTTCCGCAACCGCGTGGCGCCGGGCCGCAAGCAGCGGCCGCTGTTCGTCTTGGACCTGGCCATCCCGCGCGACTTCGACCCCGCCATCGGCGACCAGTTGGGCGCCTACCTCTACTCCATCGACGACCTCCAGCAGGCCTGCGCCCGCAACCGCCAGCAGCGGGAACGCGAGCTCCCCGCCGCCGAGCGGATCGTGGCCGAAGAACAGCAGCGGTTCTTCGCCGAGGCGCGCCACCGCGTCAGCGCGCCGGTCATCGCCCGGCTTCGTGCGGGGCTCGAGGCGCCCAAGCAGACAGAGCTCCAGCGGCTGTTCAACAAGCTCCCCGAGCTGGACCAGCGTCAACGGGAAGAGGTGCAGCGCTTCGCCGACCGGCTGGTCAACAAGATGCTCCACCCGCCGATGGAGTCGCTGCGCGACGAATCGCAGGGGGGCTCTCCCCACGGGCTGTTGGCGGCGCTGAGCCGGCTGTTCCAGCTACGCGACTAGGCGCCGCGGCCGCAACTCCGGCAAACGGGAATTGTCTCGGATTTTTCTTGCGAATCGCGCAAGCTTTCAGTATGGTAGCGCCCGGAGGCGACGGAGCGCCATCGGCTAGGGATGGCAGCCCCACGTTCACCTCGATCTGCACCGTGAAAGCTCTTCAATCTGCTCCGGGGCTCAAGACCCCCCCGGGACCGCGGAACTACTCCGCGGCCGTCGGTCTCACGTGGCGTCATCTCGCCGCGATGCGTCGCGACCCCGTCCGCTACCTCAGCCGCATTGCGCACAAATACGGCGACCTCAGCACCTTCCTGCTGCTCACCCAGCGCGTCTACCTGGTGAACAGCCCAGAGTTGATCCACGAGGTGCTGGTCCGCCAGAAAGAAAAGTTCGTCAAGAGCGAGTGGCAGATGCGCGTCATCCGCCCCGTGCTGGGGGACGGCCTCTTGACCAGCGGCGGCAAGCGTTGGTTCGACGACCGCCGGCTGATCCAACGCGCTCTGCGCGCAGACTCCATGGAGGGCTACGCCCAGCAGGCCGTCGAGACCACCGAGCAGATGATCGCCGGCTGGGGCGAGTCGACCCGCGTCGACCTGGCCGACGCCGTGACGGAGCTCTCGATGAGCGTCTCGATCGCCTCGACCCTGGGGATCGACCCCGGCCCCGAGGCAGACGAGCTGGCCCAGGCGGTCCGCGCCGGCGCCGAGATCTTTATGAAAGAGATCGAGGAACCGGTCCGCCTCCCCGCCTGGATGATCCCCCGCCGCACCCGCCGCCGCGCCGAGGCGCTCGCCACGATCGACCGCTTCGTCGGGCGCGCCATCGCCCGCCGCCGCGCCGACCCCAACGCACGCGAAGACCTGCTCTCGCTGCTGCTGAGCGTCACGGCAGAGGCCCAGGCCGCGGGCGCCCCCGCGCACGTGCTCGACAAGATGGTCCGCGACCAGGCGGTGACAATGATGATCGCCGGCAACCATTCGGTCTCCGGCGCGCTGGCGTGGTTCTGGGTGCTGGCCCTCTCGCGCCCCGAGGTCTACGACCGGCTCAAGCAAGAGGTCCGCGACGTCGTCGGCCAACGCTCCCCCGAACCGGCCGACCTGCCGCGGCTTGCCTACACCAAGCAGGTGCTGCAGGAATCGCTGCGGCTGATCCCCGCCGCCTGGGTGCTGTTCACCCGCGAGGTGACCCAAGACACCGCGCTGGGCGAGTTCCAGGTCAAGCGAGGCGGCTGGGTGGTGATGTCTCCCTACGTCACCCAGCGCGACCCGCGGTTCTTCCCAGACCCCGAACGCTTCGACCCGGAGCGCTTCAGCCCCGAGCGGATCGACGAGATCCCCGCGGGCGCCTACTTCCCCTTCGGCCACGGCCCGCACGCCTGCATCGGCGAGCGGATGGCGATGGCCCAGATGACGATGGTGCTCGCCACGCTGCTGTCGCGGTGCGACTTCCAGGCCGACCCCGGCTCGCTCTCGCTGGAGGCGGCCCGCGACCTGGCGATCCGCCCCAAGCAGGGCTGCCCCGTGCAGGTAAAGGTCCGCAAGCCAGAGCTGGCCGGCGCCCCCATGGGACTGGCGCACAGCTTCTAGCGAGGGCCCCTCAGCCGTCGCGCCGCGTCAGCCTCGTCCGCCGCTCGCGCCGCACATGACGCGCGGCCAGGAGCAACCGCTCCAGCCACGCGTCGCGTCGCCGCGCCCTTTGCACGGTCCGCTCCGAGCAGCCCACCTGCGCGGCCGCCTCCGCCAGCGTCATGCCCAGCGCCACGCAGCGGGCCAGTTCTGCGTGCTGCTGCGGCGTCAGCGCCCGCGGCCTGCCCGGGGGCTCGCCGGTTGGGTTCTTCATCGGCGTCTAGGACCGGGTTTAGGCGCGGATCGAGCAGACCTGTCCCCCCAATCTTCGGCGACCGGCCCGCCGGCGTCGACAACGATTTCTAGCCGCCGCGGGGTCAGGAGCCGACAAAGCTAGCGTGTGGTTCGATCCGGGAACGAGGGCCCAAGTCTCAGGATCGCGCCGCCGCCGGGGCCTCCGGCGCTTGGTGGCGAGTTCGCCCGCTGATAATCTGCGCGCACCCCGCTACCACTGCCACACCTGCCCCCTCGAACACCAAGCCCCCCGATGCTCGCCCCCCTGCTGCTTCTTGTCCTCGGCCTCGCGTTGCTGGTCGCCGGGGGTGAGTGGATCGTCCGCGGCGCCGTGGCCCTGGCCGACCGGCTGGGGGTGCCGCCGCTGGTGATCGGGCTGACCGTGGTGGCGTTCGGCACCAGCGCCCCCGAGCTGGTAGTGAACCTGATCGCGGCCGCCAGCGACGCCACCTCCGTCGGCTTCGGCAACGTGATCGGATCGAACATCGCCAACGTGGCGCTGCTGCTGGGCGCGATCTCGCTGTACAAGCCGCAGTCGGTTAGCCGGAGCGTGGTGGTCCGCGAGATCCCGATGATGACGCTGATCGCGATCGCCGCGTTGGTGCTGGCCGCCGACCAGTGGTTCGGCGCCGCCGGGCCCGACCAGTGGGGCCCCGCGGACGGCGTGGTGCTGCTGCTGTTCTTCAGCGTGTTCCTCTTCTACCTCATTTCAGAATCGATCGCCGCGGGGAACCAATCGACCGACGAGATTACCCCGCTCGGCTGGGGCTGGACGCTGGCCTACCTGATCGGCGGTCTGGCCGCGCTCATCGGCGGCGGCCAGGCGACCGTCAGCGGCGCGGTCGATCTGGCCGGCCAGCTCGGCGTCCCCGAGGTGATCGTCTCGCTCACGCTAGTGGCCGTCGGCACCAGCCTGCCGGAGCTGGCCGCCTCGCTGGCCGCGGCCCGACGCAACCAGTCCGACCTAGCGATCGGCAACATCGTCGGCAGCAATATCTTCAACACGGGCTTCATCCTCGGGATTAGCGCGCTCGCCAAGCCGATGGACATCCCCGCCTACGGCCTGGGGGACCTGCTGGTGACGGTCGCCCTGAGCGCCGCCCTGCTGCCCCTGGCCGCCACTGGCCGGCAGATCGCGCGGTGGGAGGGGGCGTTGCTGCTGGCGGGGTATGGGGGGTATGTCGCGTGGTTGGTGGTGCGGTAGGAGGGCCCCCAACGGGCTATGCGTTTCTCCCGAGCGACGGACAATAGTCCGCCGAGCTACAGCGTCACACGAATGTGTTCTTCACGCGATTCGAGATCAGCATGTAAGGAACCCAGATCGCTGCGCCGACCAGCGCTCCGCCGAGCTCCTGGTGATCGAACATGCGTTGGTTGGGGACGACCAGCGATACTAGCCAGGCGTCGAGTAGGATCAGCCCCAGGCTGGCCAGCGCGATCCCGATGTACGCCATTGGAAAGTAGCGCGACTTGCGGAATAGCAAGACCGCCAAGAAGGTGAAGGCCGCTGCGAACACAAGGTTGTCGACCATCTCGAAGATCAGCAACGATCCCCAAAACGGCAGGTAGTCCTCCGACCCCGGCGTAGTACAGGCCTCCCAAGTGCCGTCCGTGAACAGTCGGAACATGTGCGCCGTGTCGACCAACAGGCTGATCGGAGAAAGCACGACACCAATGGTGGGCAGGATCAACCACCCGCCGATCCCGGAAGGTACCTCCTCGTCCCTTAGTGGGCTGGTCACTTCTTCGACAGATTCGGGCGACTGGTAGGGGTTCGTTTCGTTCACGCGGTGCTGCTCGGCACCGGGGATTAAGTGGGCAACGGACCAGTGTAGTCAAAAGAATGCGCCGGCCGGGGCAAACAAAGCAATATTTCAAGCTGACGGGCAGTGACGTTCGGTAGGTAAGTCCGCTGGCAAGGACCGGTGATCGCCGTAGGGAGTTATTCGTCGTCGCCGCGCCGATCGATTAGGATTGGCCCCATGACCGCGGCGCCGGCCATCCAGCACAGACGATCCCCCCCAACACCTCGTGACCCCGCAGGCATCATGAGCAGCCAAGACTCGCCCGTCTTTTCACTCCCCGCCGACGACCCCGAGATGCAGTTGGCCGCCGCGAAGGCGCGGGAGACGTTCCGCTACTTCTGGCGCGAGTTAGCGTGGGAGGGCCGGCGGATTGTCCCCGGGCTGGAGCTGGCCGCGGTGAAGGCGACCTTTACCGACCCCCCCGAGGTCCGGGCCCGCAACCCCGATGGGCTCTCGGCCGAGCACATGTGGCTGTTGGACGTGCGGTTCGACGGCCGCACCCTGCAGGGGACGCTGATCAATTCTCCGCAATCGCTCACGTCCGTCAGCGAAGGGGACCGGGTCACGATCGCGGGGCGGCAGATTTGTGATTGGATGTACGTGGCCTCGGGCAGCGTGTACGGGGGGTTCACCGTCGACCTGATGCGTTCGCGGATGGACAGCGGCGAGCGCAAGCAGCACGACCGCGCGTGGGGCTTCGACTTCGGCGACCCCGGCGTCGTGCTGCTGGTGCCGCCGGAGTACATCGCTCAGGCGCCCGCCAAGGCGAAGGGGTTTCTGTCGCGGTTCGGCCCGTCAAAACAGGCGCCGCAGGACTACGCCGCGGTCGCCGCGGCCGAGCACCCGATGTCGGTCAACATGCGCGAGTCGCTCGATCAAGCGCTGGGCGAATCCCCGGAGATGCTCGGCGAACCGGACGACGAGGGGTTTCCCTTGCTGCACCAGTTGGCGCTGGCCGGCTCGTGGGACGGGGTCGACGTCTGCCTGAAACACGGCGCCGACCACAACGCCCAGGCCGCCAACGGCCTGACGCCGCTGCAGTTGGCGAAGAGCCTGGGGTGGAAGCGGGTGGCGGAGCGCTTGGCGCAGTAGCAGGGCGGGGCCCGGCTGCCGCGGAGCGGAGATTATGCTAACCCCAGCCACGCGGCAGGCGGGGCCTGCCCTACATGACTGACCCCCTGCCCTCCCACGATCCGCCGCGGCTCTCCCTCCGTCGCGAGCTCTGGAACACGCTGCTGGTCGCGCGGCCTGGCCTGTGGGCGACGCAGTTGTGGTTCTACCTGCTGCCGTTGGGGGGGCGGCGGGTGCTGGATGAGTGGACCTTCTGGCTCGGCGCCGTGTACGTGATGTTCCCGCTGGCGTACCTGCTGTACGGCTGGAACGACCTGGCCGACCACCAGACCGACCGCCTCAACCCCCGCAAGGGGAACCTGCTGTTCGGCGCCCGGCTGCCGCGGCGCGAGCTGCGGAAGCTGCCGCTGCGGATCGCGGCGGTGCAGGCGCCGTTTTGGGCGCTGATGCTGCTGGCCGTCGGACCCAAGTTCTTGCTGTGGGTCGCGGTGTGCCTGGCGGTGAACGCGGCGTACAACACGCTGGGCCTGAAGGGGCTGCCGGTGCTCGACGTGCTGAACCAGGCGGGCTACCTGCTGGTGTTCGTGCTCAGCAGTTGGCTGAACGACGCGCCGCAACTCGGCTGGCCCGCGCTCGTGTTCGGCGCCCTGTTCGCCATGCACGCGCACCTGCTGAACGAGATCACCGACATCGAGCCCGACCGCCTCGCCGGCCGACGCACCACCGCGGTGGCGATCGGCGTACGCCGGACGAAGCTGGTAGTCGCCGCGCTGCTGGCGGCCGAGGCCGCGATCATGACCGCGTGGTTCGACAGCCGCCTGGTGGCGGGCTTCCTCGCCGCGGCCGCGGCCGGGTTCTTCGCCGACTTCTTGTTCCGCGGCGAGCGGGTGCTCTCCGACCGCGCGCTGAAGTGGGTGCTGATCGCCTGGAACGTGGTCGCGGTGGCGAGCATGCACTGGGTGTGGCGCGAGGCGTTGTTCGTCAGCGGTTGAGGCGCCGGCGTGACGCGTCGCCCGCACGAGCGGCGTAGCGTAAGATTGTAGGATGGGTCGCCCACGCGGCGGGAGCCCATCTATCGGCGGTAGGCAAGCAGCATGATGGGCGCAGTTGGCGCGGACGCCCCATCCTACTGGCCCTGCAATCCGGGATCCCAGACCACGGCGACAACCATGCCCGACGACGCCCCTCCAACCCCACCCCGCCCCGAGCCGCGCGCGCTACGCCTCGCGCTCGTCGCCGCCGCGCTGGTCCTCGTCGCCGGCGGTGTTGCGTGGCGCTACGGGCTGCTCCCCGGGTCGCGGCCCAGCGCCCGGGCGAACGCCATCATGGTGATCGCGCCGTACCGATATCAGGGGACCTGGGTGTTCGACGACGCGTCGGCGGGGCTGGTGCGCGAGCCGTTTGTGGCCGGGGTGCCGGAGATGATCGACGTGTTGGTGAAGGACATCCCGGATGCAGAGCAGGGGTTCCGCCTGCTGTTTAGCGCCCGGCCGTTCCCCGGGCATCAGAAAGAACTGACCTGGCTGCGGGGCGATTCGGAGGGGAACTACTACTCCATCGACGACCCGCCGATGGAGGGCTGGATCTGCCCGGCCATGTTCAAGTATTACGCCCAGGCGCCGGAGCACCTGTACGTGAAGGCCGAGCCGATCAAGCAGCCGTAGTCGAGTACAGCAGACCCCGCCTCCCCTGCTGCACCGGTGGCGCGGATCGTCCGTCCTACGGCCTACCCACGAGTCTCCCGATGAACTTTCTTTCCGCGCGTTGGGAGCACCTGCTGTTCGCCAGCTACGCCGTCGCGCCCGAAGCGTTGCTGCCGCACGTGCCGGCGGGGACCTCGCTCGACGCGTTTGAGGGGCGGGTGTACGTCAGCCTGGTCGCCTTCTTGTTCCGCGACACGCGGGTGCTTGGCGTCCCGGCGCTGCTGCACCGCTCGTTCGAAGAGGTGAACCTGCGGTTCTACGTGAGCCCAGACGCCGACCGATCGAAGCGCGCGGTGACGTTCATCCGAGAGATCGTGCCGAGCCGGGCGATCCCGCTGGTCGCCAACGCGCTGTTCGCAGAGAACTACGTGCGGATGCGGATGGATCACGGCCGAGACGAGGGCCGCCCGGCGTACGCGTGGGGCGAGGGGCTCCGTAACCGGTTCTGCGCCGCCGCCCGGCCGGGGCCGACGCGCCCGGCGGCGGGGTCGCTGGGCGAGTTCATCACTGAGCACTATTGGGGCTACTCCCGGGGGCGCGGCCGCACCATCGAGTACCACGTGCAGCACCCGCCGTGGGAGTGCTGCGATCCGGCGGAGTACGAACTCGACGTCGACTTCGGTCGGTCGTTCGGCCCGGCGTTCGCGTCGCTCACCGACCGCCGCCCAGACAGCGTGCTGTACGCGGCCGGCTCGGCCGTGCGGGTGTCGGCTCCGCGGCGGCTTGCGCGCCAGTCGGGCTCAGCCGAACAGGTCGCCGGCGCGGACCTCTAGGTCTTCGCAAGCCAGCGGCCGGATGGTCTGGTCGCCGGTGAGCGTTTGGAGCTGCTTGTAGAGGGCGCCCGCGGGCTCGCGGTAGACGTGCAGCGCCTTCTGCTGGAGCTCCGCGATCCAGTACTCCTGGATCCCCGCGGCCGCGTAGATGGGGAGCTTTGCGTCGCGGTCGCGCGCGAGGCTGGAATGGGAGACCTCAACGATCAGCAGGATGTCCTCAGCTCGGGCGTGCGATTCGCGATACCCGCCCGGCTTGCGTCGGAGAAGCGCAAAGTCGGGGTCGAAGACGTTGCCTTCGCCGATGACAACGGTGCCCTGTACGCATACCTTGAACCGCTTCGCGACCGGAAGGAAGGCCTCGATAAAATCGTAGGTCGCGCCGCTATGGTCGGGTCCGGCTGGGGCCATGGCAGAAAGGTATCCTTCGATCAGTTCGACGCGTTGGTCGTCGAACACCCCCGTGTCGATCATCCGCAGGTACTTCTCCGTCGTGCAGCGCCACATAGGCAGCACGGGCGCCGGGATAGCGTCGGACGGCAGGAGCGTGGCGGAAGTTTCCATACCGGTATTGTACCCACCCGTGCCGAAGAATGAATAACCACCATGGAGACAAAGAGGCACGAAGGGAGCACGACGCTGCGCTCATTCCGCACCTCCTTCGCCCGTCATTCGTGCAGCTTCGTGCCCTTGGTGGTTAAACTTCGCGTCGGGCTACGGTTTGCGGGCCACGTCTTCGCGGCCGTCGAGCAGCTTCTCGCGGAGCTTCATCACGTAGTGCATGCTGCTGGTGGGGCCGGCGAACCCCAGCACGCGCTTGTCGACGTCGAAGTCCTGCTCTACGATCCGCCCCTTCTGCATATCGAGGCGGATCACGCCGACCAGCAGCCGCTGGGCGAGCTGGGCCTCGATGTGGGCGTCGATCGGCGTGAGCACTTGGTGCGCCGCCTCGATCGTAGCGATCTGCCCCGTCACGCTCTTGAGCTGGTAGTGGCGGCGCGTCTCGATCTGCTTCGTCCCCCCCTCGGCGGTCTTGACCGCGATGTCCAGCGGCTCGTCCCAAGTGTCGCCGATCGCCACAGGCTTCTCCGGCAGCAGGACGGTGATGGGCGCGGTGTTGTCGGCCGCGGGCTGGTGGTGCTTCTCCGTGCGGTTCACCACCTTGCCCCAAGGGGTCATGCGCACCTGGCTGAGCGGCACGCCGACCGCCTTGGCCGCGTCCTCAAATCCAGGCGGCGGAGTCTCCCCACTGGTGCTGTCGTAGGCCATCTCTGCCCGCTCGGGGAGGCGGTTGGTCATCTGGATTTCTTCGACCAGGTTGAGGAACTCGATGTCGCCGCCCGGGAGCACGTCGACCACCTTCCACGCCTTCACAGAGTCGCTGCGGGTCTGGGCCTCCTGCGTCTTGCCCTCCATGGTGCTGCGGATGCTGGCGCGGTGATCGACGTCCCACCGCAGCACGTCCCCCATCGCGAGCTTGTAACGCAGCGTGTACTGCTTGGCGTCATCGGCGAGGGCCGTCGAGCACGCCAGCACGACCAGAAGTGTGAGATAAAGTGAACGGTGCATGACTGAGCTTCCTTGCTGAGTAGCGGGATGGAGTGCGCTAGCGACTAGAAGTTAACCACAGAGTCACCAAGGGCACTGAGACGAACGGAGAGAAGCCTTCGAAGAAGATCTCTCGCAGAGGCGCGGAGTCGCAGAGAACAGAACAAAAAAGCACTTTTTCTCTGCGACTCCGCGCCTCCGCGAGAGGCTTTTTTTCCTCTGTACTTCTCTGTGCCCTCGGTGACTCTGTGGTTAACTTCTCTTCGCGAGCGGCCCATCATAAGACGAACCGCTGGCGCCGGGCGACAGCGGTTTCTAGATGCCGCCTACTCGCGGGCGGTCAGTCGGCCGCCCCAGCCCAGCTTCTCGCGGAGCGTGCGGTAGTAGTGCTGCCCGCTTACTTGCACGCTGCGGAACACGGCCGCGCTGCGGCTGATCCGCACGCGGTCGCCCGGCGCCAGCGTCGCTAGCACCCGGCCGTCGACCACCACTGCGGCGCCCTCACTGCTGGGGCAGGCGAGCTCGTACACGCGCTCGGCCGAGTCGACCACCGGGCGGTTGGTGAGCGTGTGGGGGCTGATGGGCGAGATCACAAACGCCTGCAAGTCGGTCCGCAAGATGGGCCCCCCGGCCGACAGGCTGTGCGCGGTCGACCCGACCGGCGAGCTAACGATCAGCCCGTCGCAGCTATACGTGGTGGCGAGCTGCCCATCAACGTACAGCTCTACCTCGATCATCCGCATCAGCGGCCCGTTGTGGATGACCACCTCGTTCAGGCCCAGCCGTTTCTCCTCGCGGCCATCCTTGAAGCGCAGGTCGCACTCGAACATCAAGTGATCGACCACGCAGTGCCCCCCCGCGCAGACCTCGGGGAGCGCCTTATCGAGGTTCTCTGGCCGCAGGTCGGCCAGGAACCCGAGCCTGCCGAGGTTGACCCCCAGCACGGGGATCTGCCGGTAGCCCATCAGCACCGCGGAGCGGAGCATCGAGCCATCGCCCCCCAGCACCACCGCCAGCTCTGCGTCGATGTCGTCCGGCAGAGGGGCGTCGAGGTCGGTATGGTCGCCGACCAGCTCGACGTGCTTGGCGATCGTGGGACGCAGCTCCGCCACGCGCTGGGCGATAGCGGGGCGTGAGCCGTCGGAGATTAAGACCGTGCGTGGGCGTGGCATGAGGGGATTCTAGCAGCGCGGCGCGGGCGAGTGTGAGCCGGGCCGTCCCCGGCCCCGGTGCGTCTCGATTGAGCGTCTATCCCGCTGCGCCGGGGCCGGGGACGGCCCGGCTCACACAGGTACGGTGCGCGAGGAGAGCTCCTGGCACGTCCGCGTGACCCCCGCCGCATCGAGCCCCAAGCCGCTCAGCAGCTCTTCACGCTCGCCGTGCTCGACATAGCTGTCGGGGATCCCCAGCCGGCGGACGTGGTGCGTGTTCACCCCCGCGTCGGCGGCGGCTTCGAGTACCGCGCTGCCGAAGCCGCCGGCTAGGGCGCCTTCTTCGACCGTGACGATCAGCGGCAGGTCGCGGATTAGGGGCAGGATGGTTTGGGTGTCGAGCGGCTTCACGAAGCGGGCGTTCACGACCGTCATCGCGACCCCCTGCTCGGCGAGCCGGTCGGCCGCGGCCAGGCACTCGGGCAGCAGCGCGCCGCCGCAGAGGATGGCGCCGTCGGCGCCGTGGCGGAGGACTTCGGCGCGGCCTAGCTCGAGCGGCGTGCGCTCGCCTTCGACGGTTACCGCGGTCGCCTTCGGGTAGCGGACGGAGCAGGGGTGGTCGTGCTTCAGAGCGAAGGGGAGCATCTGCCGCAGGTCGTGCTCGTCGCCCGGCGCCATCACCACCATGTTGGGGAAGATCCTCATGTAACTGAGGTCGAACACGCCGTGGTGCGTGGGGCCGTCGGGGCCGGCCAGGCCGCCGCGGTCGAGCATGAACGTTACCGGCAGGTCCTGCAGCGACACCTCTTGGAAGATGTGGTCAAACGCCCGCTGCAAGAACGTGCTGTAGATGTCGACGATCGGCCGCATGCCGACCTTTGCCTGCCCCGCGGCGAAGCAGACCGCGTGCGCCTCGCAGATGCCGGTGTCGAAGAAGCGGGTGGGGAAGTCGTCTCGCAGCTTCTCCAGCTTGTTCCCCTGGCACATGGCGGCGGTGAGCACCGTGGCGCGGTCGTTGCCGCCGAGCGCCTCGTGGATGGCTTCGCTGGCGGCGTGGGTGTAGGTGCGTGAGCCCCCCTTCTTCATCTCGACCACGCGGTCGACGTCCCGCCGGAACTGCGGCGGGGCGTGGAAGGTGACGGGGTCCTCGGCCGCGGGTTGGAAGCCGTGCCCCTTCTCGGTGACCACGTGCAGCAAGATCGGCCCGTCACTCTTCTGGCACATCCGCAGGTACTTGCGCATCAGGCCGATGTTGTGGCCGTCAATGGGGCCGAAGTACCGCAGCCCGAGGTCCTCGAAGAACATGCCGCCGTGCAGGCCTACCTTGGCGGCTTCCTTCACCTGGGCCAGCAGCCGCTCGGTGGGGTCGCCCAGCAGCGGGATCTGCTGGAGGATGCGTTGCACCTCGGTCTTGGCGCCGTTGTAGACGCGGCTGATCCGCAGCCGGTCGAGGTAGTCGGCAACGCCGCCGACGCGGGGGCAGATCGACATCTTGTTGTCGTTTAGCACGATCAGCAGCCGGCGGCCGTGCGCCTTGGCGTTGTTGAGCGCCTCGTACACCACGCCGCTGGGGAAGGCGCCGTCGCCGATCACCGCCACGGTCCAGCGGTTCTCGTGGGCGCGCAAAAGATCATCGCCGCTGGCGAGCCCCAACGCCGTCGCCACACTCGAGCCGGCGTGCCCGGTGACGAACAAGTCGTAGTCGCTCTCGACGGGGTTGGGGTAGCCCATCAGGCCCCCCTTGGTGCGGATGCCCTCGAACTGCGCGAAGCGACCGGTCACCAGCTTGTGCGGATAGATCTGGTGTCCCGTGTCCCAGATCAGCCGGTCCGAGAGGAAGTCGAACGTCTGGTGCAGCGCCAGGCACAGCTCAACCACCCCCAGGTTCGACGCAAAGTGCGCGCTGCGGCTGCTCACCAGGTTGCAGAGCGTGTCGCGGATCTCGCCCGCCAGCCGCTCGGTCTCAACCAAGGAGAGCGCGTCGAGGTCGCGCGGCGATGCGATCGTCGGCAAGATCGCTGGCCGGACGCTGGTGGTTTCGGTGTCGGGCATGGTGTTGTTCTTTCGAAGAGCTTTCAGCGGTCAGCTTTCAGCGATCAGTTCTTTGTTCGTCAGGGTCGCCCACACAAAGCTGAAAGCTGACCGCTGATCGCTGAACTCTCCTTAATGATCCCTTGCGAGCATCGACTTTGCCAACTCCAACATTGGCGCCGCGGCGGGGCCAAGCGACTGGGCCGCCTCGCAGCCGGCCGAAATAGCCCCCTCGGCGCGGCGGCGGCACTCGGCGATCCCCTCGGGGCCGGCGCCCAGCACCACCGGGTAGGTCAGTTTGCCCCCGTCTGCGTCCTTGCCGAGCCGCTTGCCGACCTTCTCCACGGCGCCGGAGACGTCCAGTAGGTCGTCGGTGATCTGGAACGCTAGGCCCACTTGCTGACCGTACTCGGTTACCGCGGCGAGCTGATCGTCGTCCGCGCCGCCGATCAGCGCGCCCAAGCGGAGCGAAACCACAAACATCGCGCCGGTCTTGCGGGCATGGATGGCCCGCAGCCGCTCGATGGTCGCCCCGCCGGCAGCGCCTTGCAGGTCGTCCGCCTGGCCGCCGACCAGTTGTTCCGCGCCTGCGGCGCGGGCTAGTTCTGCACAGCACCGCGCGGCGATCGCGGGCGGCTTAATCTGCGTCGCTAGCAGCTCGAACGCCCGGGCCTGCAGCGCGTCTCCCACTAGCACGGCGGTCGCCTCGTCGAACGCGCGGTGGCAGGTCGGCCGGCCGCGGCGTAAGTCGTCGTCGTCCATCGCGGGGAGGTCGTCGTGCACCAGGCTGTAGGCGTGGATCATCTCTACCGCGCAGGCAGCGGGCATCGCCACGCCGGGGTCGCCGCCCACCGCCTCGGCGGCCATCAACACCAATCGGGGCCGCAGCCGCTTGCCGGGGCCGAGCACCGCGTATCGCATCGCCTCGGCGAGCCGGGGGGGCGCCCCAGCGCCAAACCGCAGCGACTGGTCGAGCGCAACATGGATCGCGTGCAGATCGTCCGAAAGCCGACCGGTGTGGCTTTCAGCGGTGATGTCGAGCTGAGTCAAGGGGATGTGTCCAACACGCGGCCAGCGAGAGTTAAGTGTTGGCATCGCAACACGATGCGACAACGCCGAACGAGCGGCCGTCGCCCCCTTATCCTAGAAGAGCGACCCGTGATCGTCCACGCCGGCGCCCCCCGATGGGGCGGACGGTTTGGTCGAACGCCGCTTGCCACGGGCGGCGCCCTTCTCTTCCAGGGATCCCCCGGCGTCGTCGTCCAACGGACGGGTGACCGCATTGCCCTGGGCGTCTACGCCAGTCAGCAGCTCGATCTTCCGCTGCGCCGCCTCGAGCCGGGCGTGGCACTGCCGCAATCGTGCGACGCCGGTTTCGTAGCGTTCCAGCGACTGGTCGAGGCCCAGCTCGCCCGATTCCAGGTCTGCGACCACCTGTTCAAGCTCGGCCAGCGACTCCTCAAAAGAGGGGGCGTCGGTATCGGCGGCGGGTTTTTTCTTGGGCATGGGGGTGAGTATTGCGTGGAAGCGACGTTTACTCAACCGCGCCGGGGGCGGGGACGCCCCGGCTCACAAAGGGAGCCGAGTGTGAGCCGGGGCGTCCCCGCCCCCGGCGCAGCTCATTACGCCTCACCATCCGGATCACTACGCCTCATCCGGAGCAGCCGTCGCACGCTGCCGCAGAACATATCTGTACGCACGATTCAGGTACGCCTCCTCCTTCACCGCGATATTCGACCCCTGCTCCGCCCACCAGACAGCTCCCTTGGGAAGCGGCCAGCGGGGATTGAGGGATTGCGTTAGCCAACGCTTCACCAATCGCCGAACTTTCTCACCATGCACCGCGGTCTCAACATCGACCAGCAGGTGAACGTGGTCCTGTTGAGCCGCGGCGGTGCGGTACGACCAACCGCCACGCTCGCAGATATCTGGAAGCGAAGCTTCGATCAGAACTCGCTGTTCTGATGTCAGGTAACGCGGCTCGAAGTTCATCCGCTTGCGATCCGCTTCCCATCGCCAATCGCACGGATCGAGCAGCGGCGAGCCGAGCTGGTTGTGGTTGCGATCAACGGTCGGCGCGGCTGCGCCGTGCAGACGTGTTCCATACGTACCGAACGTGATGTGCCACGTGGTGCGCGTGGGTTCTAGATGCTGCCTAGGGGGAGTCATCGCGATAGCAAGCTTGTTTCAAGCTGCGCCGGGGGCGGGGACGCCCCGGCTCACACGGCCCACAATGATTCGCCTCACAAAGCTTTTCAAGCTTTGTGAGCCGGGGCGTCCTCGCCCCCGGCGCGTGTGAGAAACGCACAGCCTCCGATGAGCCACTCAACCCACCACGCTCTGGACCACCCCATCCACCAACCGCGTGCTGATCTTCTGCCCCGCTTCGACCTGCTTTACCGACCGCAGCACCGCGCCGCTGCCGGCGTCCATCGTTAGCGAGTAGCCGCGGCCCAGCACGCCCAGGGGGCTGAGCGAGTCGAGCTTGCCGGCCAGCGCGCGGGCGCGTTGCGAGCGGGCGTCGGCAATGCGGCGCACCGCTTGTTGCGCGGCGCGGTCGCAGTCGTCGAGGCCGCGGGCCAGGTCTTCTAGCCAGGCGTGGGGGCGGGCCAGCGGGCGGCGTTTCTTCAAGCCTTCCAGGCGCGACGCCGACAGCTCTAGCTTCCGCCGCAACGCGCCGGCCAGCCGCTGGCCGTGGTGGCCGAGGCGGTCGCGCAGCTCTTCGGCCGAGGGGACCACGCGCTCGGCCGCCTCGGTGGGGGTGAGCGCGCGGACGTCCGCCGCGAGGTCGGAGAGGGTGACGTCGATCTCGTGGCCGACCGCAGAAACCGTCGGGATCTCGCACACGGCCAGCGCGCGGACCACTACTTCTTCGTTGAAGCACCACAGGTCTTCGACGCTGCCCCCGCCGCGGCCGACGACCAGCACGTCGAGCGTCGGCACGATCCGCTGGGCCAGCTCGATGCCGGCGGCGATCTCCTTGGCGGCGCCGTCTCCTTGCACCCGGCACGGGATCACCAACACTTGGGCGCCACGCCAGCGCCGCTCCAGCACCTGCAAGAAGTCGCGGATCGCGGCGCCGGTGGGGCTGGTGACGAAGCCGATCCGCCGGGGGAACTTGGGCAGCGGGCGTTTGCGTTCGGCGTCGAACAGCCCCTCACGGCCCAGCTTCTCTTGCAGTTGACGCAGCGCCAGCTCGAGGGCGCCCAGCCCCATCGGCTGTGCGTCGCTCACCACCAGTTGGTAGCTGCCGCGGGGGGCGTAAACGTCGACCGAGCCGCGGCAGACGATCTCTACGCCGTCGCGCAGGTCGAACTTCAGCTTGGCCTGCGAGCCGCGCCACATCACCGCGCGCAATTGGGCGTGCTCGTCCTTGAGCGTGAAGTAGCAGTGCCCCGACTGCGGGCGGGAGAAGTTAGACACCTCGCCGGCCACCCACACGCTGGGAAAAGCCCCCTCGACCAGCCCCTTGAGCTGGGCAGAGAACTGCGAAACGGTGAGGGGCTTCGCGGCGTCGGGGGGCGCCGTTCGGGGAGAGGATAGCTGGGACATGCCGATGTCTTACGCGACCGCCCGCCCCGCGACCACCCGCCCGTCAACCACCTTGAACGCGGGGGGCTGCTCGGCCGCTTCTAGGGCCCCTTGCCCGGAGCCGACGCGCGGCTGTGGTAAGGGCGCCGGCGTCGCGCGGATGGCGACTTCGCCCTCCAGCCGCTTGCCCGACTCTGCCCAGCGTTCTGCGCGGTCGGACAACTCGTTGAGTTTCTGCTCGACCCGCAGCCGGTACGACTCGATCCCGTCGCGGTCGAGCCCAGCGGGCACGATCATCTCTTCGCTCATCATCGCCCGTGCCCGGCAGAAGGGCCGAGGCAGCGCGAAGCGGTCCCACGTGGGGGTCCGCCACGGGCGGTCGTAGCCGACGCCGATCGCCACTACCGGCATCCCCAATGTTGAAGCCAGGTAGATGGGCCCCTGCGCCAACCGCCGACGCGGGCCGCGCGGGCCGTCGGGGGTGATGACGATGTGCCGCTGGCGGGCCTTCTCGGCCAGCTCGCGCAGCGCCACGGCGCCGCCCCGGAAGGTGCTGCCGCGGACGCAGTCGAAGCCGAACATCTGGGCGACCCGCGCCAGCACGTCCGCGTCCCTGTGCCGGCTCAATAGGATCGACGCCCGGCTGTTCTCCCGCACGCACAGCGGCACCAGCAGGTTCTCGTGCCAGACGACATAAATCCGCGGCCCGCCGACGCCGTAGATCGGGTCGACGTCGCGGTCTTCGTACACCGCGCGGCAGTCCAGCGACTTGATCCAGCGACGGATCAGTTTGCTAGCAAGCAGGCTGACGAGGCCGTTGGCGTGTTGGAGCATTCAGGCGCTGCTGTCAGGACGTGTGAGCCGTGGCGTCCTCGCCCCCGGCGCGGTCGAAGTGCAGATGATAGATGATAGGACGACATTGCTAGCGTCCGTTTCTATCGTCTAACCTCTGTCATCGATCATCTCGAATCGTCGCCGGGGGTGAGGACACCCCGGCTCACGCCGGCCACTCGCCGCTGAATACTTCGACCGCCGGGCCGGTCATATAGACATGATTGTCGGCCTCGTTCCACTCTAGCTCCAGCAGTCCGCCGAGAAGTTCCACCATCACGCGGCGATCCGTGCGGCCGGTCAACACGCCGGCCACGCACACGGCGCTGGCGCCGGTGCCGCAGGCCAGGGTTTCGCCGGAGCCGCGTTCCCAGGTGCGTTGGCGCACTCGGTCGGGCGCCAGCACCTCCACCCACTCAACGTTCACGCGGTTTGGGAAGGCTGGGTCGTGCTCGATCTTCGGCCCGACCCCCAGCACTAGTTCGTCGGTCGCACACTCGACAAACACCACGCAGTGCGGGTTCCCCATCGAGACGGCCGTCACCGCGAACAGTTGCCCACCGGCGTCCAACGGCGTGTTGACCACCATCGGCCCCGGCAGCAGCGTGGGGATGTGCGCGGCGTCGAGGATCGGCTCGCCCATGTCGACCCGGACGCGTTCGACACGCTCGTCTTCGATCGTCAGGTCGAGCGACAGCAGCTTGCCGGCCGACTCGATCACCAGCCTCGGCTTGCGGCACAGGTTGTGGTCGTACACGTACTTGGCGACGCAGCGGATGCCGTTGCCGCACATCTCGCTGTACGAGCCGTCTGCGTTGTACATGCGCATCTCGGCGTCGGCCCGCTCACTGGGCAAGATCAGGATGAGCCCGTCGCCGCCGACGCCGGTGTGCCGGTCGGCGAGGCGCCGCGCAAGCCCCTCCGGGTCGGGTGGCGGGTCTTGGGCAAAGCAATCGACATACACATAGTCGTTGCCGGCGCCGTGCATCTTGGTGAACTTCATGTTGGTGACGACGAAAAGGAAGAAACCGCCAAGGACGCCAAGAGCGCCAAGGACGGAAAAAATGACGCGAAACCACCGGGTCGATTGGAAGCGGCTACACTCCGGCGCCAAAGAACGTACAGCGTGCTAGCCGCGCCTTACTTGCCCACATTTTCCGCGATCCAGGCCATCCTGTCGATCCTGTCTCCATCTCTTCTTGGCGCACTTGGCGTCCTTGGCGGATCCCTTCAGCCGGTGAGGTCGAGTTGATGTCCCGACAGTCCCGTGGGGTCTGAGGGGCGGTGCGCCTCTTTATTCTGCTTCTCGGCCGGCTCGCCGTCGACCGGCGCTTCCCACAGCTTGCGGCCGTCGGCGTCGCGATCGCTGGTGGCGGAGTCCTCGCTGGTCTCGCCGATGCCGGCGGAGCGTTCTGCTTTTGCTTCGGCGTCTGTCTTGCGCTCGGCGGCCGAGGCGTCGCGGCTGGCGCGTTCGGTCTCGGACCCCTTGGTCTGGGCCAGCGGGGCGCCGGCGGCGGCGCCCAACACGCCGGAGAAGTTGTAGATGCTCATGGCGGGTCGATGGGTTGGGGTGTTGAGCGTTGCTCTGCTGCGCCGGGGGTGGGGACACCCCGGCTCGCACGCGGCTCACTTTGTGAGCCGGGGTGTCCCCACCCCCGGCGCGTTGCCCCCTACTTTCGAGTCGTCGCTGCCCCCCCCGCCGCTGCGGTGGTGGGCGTCAGCCCCTGCTGCAACTGCTGCAGCATGTCGCCCACCACCGGGAACGCCTCGCGGCGCACCTCGGGCTCTTCAAACGTTCCGGTCACCTTGAGCTGCAAGAGCTGCTCCCCCGCGCGCCCCATCAGGTTGCGGAGCACGGGGATCGTGGCCTCGGCCGGGCCGACCACGCTATGAAATAGTAGGTCAATTTCGTGGTCCAGGTTGACGCGCCCGCGGCCGTACAGGCTCACGGCGTCGCCCAGCAGGTTTAGGCGGGAGAACTGGACGTCTTCTCCCTTGAGGTCGAACACGGCGTCGCAGCCGTAGAACGCGCTGGTGTCGGGCGCGCGGTTGCGCAGCACCTTGAGCAGCGACACCACCACCGGCAGCTCGAAGTACTGCGCGTCGCGGACGTGCACCTCGCCCTGGCCGGCGAGGCCGTGCAGGCTGGTCCCCTCGCCGCGCAGGTCGAGCCGCCCCTCGGCGGTGCCGGCGCCCTCGCCGGCGGTCTTGAGCGATTCGCGCGCCAGCCGCCCCAGGTCGACCTTCGAGAACGCTACCTGCGCGTAGTAGTTGGGGCGGGCGCTGTGCAGCACGCGGGCGTCGAGCTTCACGTCGCCGCCGTACAGGTTCGCCTCGATCTGCCGCGCGGGGCGTCCGTCCTTGGCGCTCACGCCTTGGCCTAGGACGCTCACCTGCTGGTCGGCCCAGAACGGGCCGCGGATGTTGGTGACTTGGAACCCTTGGAAGAACGCCGAGTCGAGTTCCAGCACCCCCTTCGTGAAGCTCTTGGTTGCGTCTTTCTCCCCCTCCAGCTTGATCGTGCCAGACACGCCGGTAAGCGGAACCCCGATGTCCAGCTCGGCCTGCAGGCAGTTGAGGTTCACTTGCCAAAGCGACCGCGGGCTGGCGCCCTCGATCCCCGAGTGGTCGATCACCATCGCGCCGTCGCTGAGCGTGGCGCCGCCGGTGGGCTTCAGGCGCTCCAGCGCGCGGCGCAGCTCGGGGGGCGCCGCCTGCAGCAGGTCGCGGTCGGTGGTGAGCCGGTCGACGAACAGCTTGTCGATCACCAGCCGCCAACCGCGGCCCGGCGCGGGGCTCCACAGGGCGTTGGACTGGACGGTGGTGCGTCCGTGCAGCCCGCGCATGCCGGTGGCCTGCACGTGGCCGTCGGAGTAGACGAACGTGCCGTCGAGCTGCTCTAGGCGGAACGGGAAGCAGGCCGGCTCGATCGCGACGGAGCGTTCGTGCGGCGTGGCGGTGATGGTGAGGTCGACCCCCTTGTCCCCCACCAGGTGCTCGATGTCTGCGATGAAGTCGATCGTGCCCCGCGGCCGCAGCTCGACCCACGCCTGCTGCGCCGCCGCGGGGAGCGCGGCGCGCAGCGTCTCGTCCAGCGGCGCCGAGACGCCGCGGAGGGTCATCCGCAGGGTGTCGCCGTCCGGCCCGCGCGTCCGCGACCCGGCCGCCGTGAGCGTCTGCCCCGGGCCGAGGTCGCAGAACAGGTTGTCGAACCCCCAACGCTCGTTGCGTTGATGGACCGTCCCCTGCACGCGGCTCAGCGGGTACTTGAACTTCTCAAACAAGAACTGGCAGTCGACCAGCGTCAGGTCGAGCGCGGTGTCGGCCTCGGAGCTGTGGGGGTTGCTCCGTTCCATCCGCCACACCGCGGCGATCGAACCGCGCGGGTTGAGCATGCGGATGGCGGGCTCCGCTTGGTCGTTGAGCGCCGCCAGCAGCGACTCGGTGATCTGCATCGCGGGGGCGCGCAGCTCCAGCCAGCCGGTCGGCTGGTCGGTGGGCTCGCCGTCTAGGTCGCGCAGCTCGCCGTGCACTTCTACGGCGCCGCCGTCGCCCTTGGCGCGGAGGTCGATCCGCATGTCGACCCCGTCTCCCTCGTGCGATCGGGTGACGTTCATCTCTCCCTCGCCGCCGGTGAGGCGGTAGGGGAACTCCTCGGAGTCTTCAAACGACAGGTCGCGGCTAGAGATCCGCACGTTGGGGTCGAACTCCCCGCCACGCAGCGTGGCGGTCCCCGACGCGTCGACCGTCCCCGCGGGGCGGAAGCGGTCCCACGTGGCGCGCATCGCCGTGGGGAGCGCGCCGTACAGCCGGGTGTCGAGCGGCAGGCCCGTCACCGACGCGGCGATCGCCGCCGGCGCCGCGGCGTCCCAGCCGGTGCGGTTCAGGGCGAGCCGGATGTCGGATACCCCCAGCTTGGCGGTGAGGTCTTCGATCTGCAGCGAGCGGGCGTCGCAACTGCCGCGGGCCGCGATGTCCGACATCCGTCGCGGCAGCATCGGGTGCGCGAGCTGCCCTTCGCGGAGCTCGAACCCGCACCGCCAGTCGAGCGGCGCCTGGGCGCTTGCGCGGCGGACGTCGAGCGTGACGTCCGCGAGCCCCTTGACCTGGGCGCCGCCGAGCTGCGTCTTCGGCAGCCCGGGCAGCGCGTCGAGCATCTCGTTGGAGAGCTCGAGCTCTTTGGCCTCGACGTGCAGGTCGAGCGAACCGTCGGCGCCCGCCTGGCCCTCGAACACCAGCCGGCGTGCGATGGTCCCCTCGACCCCGCCCGAGATCTGATACGTACGCCCCGGGGCGCCGGGCGCCGCGGCCAGCGGCGCCACCGTGAGCTGCACCCCGCGCACCACCAGCGGGGCGCGTCCCGACGCGGGGTCGGAGACAATCAGCACGGCGTCGTGCACCTCCAGCGGCGCCGGCTCGCCGTTCCCCTTGGGGGGAGGCAGCAGCCGCTGGACGCTCCACCGGCCCGTCGCGGTCCGCGTGGCGTGCAGCACGGGGCGGCTGGCGATCACGCGTTCGATGCGGGCGCTCTGCGTCACGACCGACTCGATGCGGAAGTCGCCCTGCACGCCGAGCTCTGCGATGCTCAGCAGCGGCTCGATCTGCCCCGTGGCGCCCCGCTCCGCGAACGAGATGTCGTACAGCGTCACCCCGCGCCCCGGCACGTAGCGGGCGCCCCCGACGTGCACGGCGAGCGTCGGGTAGTGTTCGGCCAGCGAGTGCTCGGCCAGCCGGCGGATCTCGTCGTCGAGCCGGAAGAAGAGGTAGCCCCCCAGCCCCAGCGCAGCAACGATCACGACCGCGATCGACCAGCGGAACAAGAACCAGCAGGAATTGATCAACCGACTAACGATGACGCGGCTTCCTCGGGGGGGCGCAAAGGCGCGGAAAGGTACTAGCCCCTCCCCCCCAAAGCAATAGCCGCCGGGCTACGCCCCGGCGGCGCCCCGCGCAAACTGCGTACCCTAGAGAACCCCAAGGCTCTCCTCGGAGGGCGCTCACTTGGTTGGCGCCAGCACTAGCGCGCCATCCACCAAACGCACGTTGATCGCGCCCGGCAGGTCAAACGCCTCGCAATCATCCGCCGTGAGCGCTGCCGTGAGCCGCCTCCAGTGCGCCTCGGTCATCCCCTGCTGGGGCCAGCCCGCGGCGCGCCAGCACTGCCGGCAGACCTCGCACAGCACCGGCTCGGGGAGGCCCGCGAGTTGCCGGCGGTCGATCCGCCACTGCTGGCCGACCCGCGACGCCGCTAGGCGCCGCCACGCGCTGGCGGCGTCGCTCAGCACCGCGTGCTGGTTCGAGGCGTGCTGGGCGAGCCGCAGCAGGGCGCCGTCGACCCCGGGGCCGACAATCGACCGCAGCAGCGGCAACGCCTCGTGACGGAGCCGGTTGCGGGTGTAGCAGGGCTGGGCGTTGGTGGCGTCGGTGCGGTACAGCTGCTCCAGCAAAGCCAGGTAGGATTCTACCTCTTGGCGGCTGACGCTCAGCAGCGGGCGCACCAGCGACACCCCGGGCGCCAACTCGCGGCGGGCCGGGATGCCCGCCAGCCCGGCGACGCCGGCGCCGCGGAGCGCCCGGTGCAGCACGGTTTCGGCCTGGTCGTCGCGGGTGTGGCCGGCAGCGATCAGCCGGGCGCCGTGCTTGTGGGCCGCCTGCAAGAGAAAACGATGACGGGCGACGCGCGCCGCGGCCTCGTCGGCGGACGCGGGGGCCGTGGCGGCTGCCCCCAGTTCGCATGGCACGCCCAGTCGACCACACGTTTCGGCGGTCCAACGGGCGTCGGCCTCTGCCTCGTCGCCCCGCAGCCGGTGGTTGTAGTGGGCGGCAATCAGCCCCCCGTCGCCCGGCCCCAGCGGGCGCAGCCGGCAGATGGCCCGCAGCAGCGCGACGCTGTCCGCCCCCCCCGAAACAGCGATCACCACGTTCACGGCCCGCCAATCGCTCCCCTGCAGGGCGAGGGCGACCGCCTGTTCCAACGGGTGGAGCTCCCCCTCCGGCGGGGAACTCCGTTGCGGATTAGGGGGCATTGCGGTATCTTTTTATGGCTTCTAGCGTCTTGCCCGCGGGGCGTGCGAATCGTCGCAACCCGCTGGCTGGCTTCATTTTATCGTAGCTGGCTTCATAGATCAGGTTATCAGGTTCATCCAGCTAGAAGCGATCGAGACCGTTGGAAGAGGAAGGCAGCGACCCGTCGCTGCCGAGCGACACACAAAGCTTGACAGGTATTTCCCGTTGACGCAGCCGCTGCCCGCCGAGATGACCCGTGCAGACGCCCCGCTTTGGGGCGCCTGGACTTGGGCCGCCTGGTTCTGGGCGATGGCCTGCCGTTGGTTGCTTGCGTTGGGGCGTTCGACGGACCGGGTGGGACGCAGGTTCCTCGCGGAGCATCGGACCTACGCGGCGGCCGCAGCGGTAGACGCGGTCCGGCGTTCGCCCTGGGGGCGGCGCTGGCGCACAGGGGTGCGGCTCGGCCGCTCGCCCGCGTCGCCCGGTGGAACGATCCCTCTCTCGGCCGCGACCTGCGCGCCGGGCCGTCAGCGGCTGGTTGCAGCAACCGTCCGTTAGCAAGCTCTTGTGTCTCGGCGTGAACGCGGCTGCCCCGCTCTTGGGGGGCGCGTTCAGGTTGGCGGCCGCGTGTCGGCCGTGTCGCTCGGCGCCGCTTCGGCTGCCTGAACGGACACACAGCACCCGCCAGCCCCGCACGGTCTTCACCGCTGCGGGCCCGCGACAGCCAAGGGCAATCGAATGACAAGCAGAGAGATCATCATCGCGTTGCTCGCGGCCGTGCTGGGCATGGGGCTGGTCAAGGTCTTCAGCTACCTCCGCAAACGCGACGCCGAAAAAGAGGCGCGCGAGATCCTCGACCGCGCCAACATCGAGGCCGCCACACGCCGCAAAGAAGCCGAGGTCGAGGCCAAAGAGATCGCCCTGGCCGAGAAAGCCAAGGGGGAAGAGCAGCTCAACGTGCTGCGGCAAAAGCTGCACGAACGCGAACGCCACCTTGACAAGACCGAGGACGCCCTTGGCTCGCGCGCCGATCAACTGGGCAAGCAAGAGAAGATGGTCGAGGGGAACCAGCGGCGCCTCGCCGAGAAGCTGGAAGACTCCGCCCGCCGGCAGGAGGAGCTGGACAAGCTGCTGAACGTCCAGCGACAAACCCTGCACCGCATCAGCGGGCTCGACCCCGAGGAGGCCAAGCGGCAGCTCCTGGCGCGGCTCGACACAGAGCTCTCCAACGAGCAGGGCGCGCTGGTCACCAAGCACATGAAGGCCGTCGCCGAGACCTGCGACGCCCGCGCCCGCGAGTTGGTGATCACCAGCGTGCAGCGCTTCGCCGCGGCCCACACGGCGGACGCCACCACCAGCACCGTCGACATCCCCAGCGACGAGATGAAGGGCCGCATCATCGGCCGCGAGGGACGCAACATCCGCGCGTTCGAGAAGGAGACCGGCGTCGACGTGATCATCGACGACACGCCGGGCGTGGTGATCGTCAGCGCCTTCGACCCGGTGCGCCGCGAGATCGCCCGCATCGCGCTGGGCAAGCTGATCGCAGACGGACGGATCCACCCCACCCGCATCGAAGAGCTGGTGCAAGAGACCGTCGTGGAGGTCGACAAGGACATCCGCCGGCACGGCGAAGAGGCCCAGCAGGAGGCGGGCGTGCACGGGCTGCACCCCAAGGTGGTGGAGCTGCTCGGACGCCTCCGCTACCGCACCAGCTACAGCCAGAACGTGCTGCGGCACTCGATCGAGGTGGCGTTTGTCACCGGCATGCTGGCCGAGGAGCTGGGCATGGACGGCGACCTGGCCCGCCGCGCGGGGCTGCTGCACGACATCGGCAAGGCGGCCGACCACGACGCCGAGGGGGGCCATCCCAAGATCGGCGCCGACCTGCTGAAGCGCTACGGCGAGAACGAGACCGTGGTGCACGCCGCCCTGGGCCACCACGACGACATCCGCCCCGACATGCCCTACACGGTGCTGTGCGCCGCTGCCGACGCCTGCAGCGCGTCGCGCCCGGGGGCCCGCCGCGAGAACCTCGACCGCTACATCAAGCGGATGCAAGAACTCGAAGCCATCGCCACCGGCTTCGAGGGGGTCCACCAAGCGTTCGCCATCCAGGCGGGCCGCGAGGTGCGCGTGATCGCCTCGACCGACAGGACCACCGACGAGTCGGCCGCCAAGATCGCCCGCGACATCGCCAGGAGCTTCGAACAGCAGCTCACCTACCCGGGCGAGATCAAGGTGACGATGATACGCGAGACAAGGTTCACCGAGATCGCGCACTAGCGTGCGAGGTTTTAGGTAATAGCCTTTAGGCGTTAGGACGGAAGAGACGATTCATGGCGGCGTTCACCTCATTCTCTTTTGCTAACGACCAATACCCGACCCCTAACACCTCCTCCCCCCATGCGCCTCTTCTTCATCGGCGACATCGTCGGCAAGCCGGGGCGGGCGATTGTTTGCCGGGCGCTGCCGGGGTTGATCGCCCAGCAGGGGATCGACCTGGTGATCGCCAACGCCGAGAACGCGGCGGCCGGTTCCGGGTACAACCCCGCCATCCATCGCGAGCTGATGGCCGCCGGCGTTGACGGCGTCACGCTGGGGGACCACGTCTACCGGCGGCGCGAGGTGCTGCCGCTGTTGGAGAGCGAGCCGAACGTCGTCCGCCCCGCGAACCTCCCCGACGAGGCGGTCGGCCGGCGCTGGGCCGTGGTCCAAGCGCGCTCGGGCGAGCAGGTCGCCTTCTTCTGCCTGCTGGGCCGGCTGTTCATGAACACCCACGCGGCCGACAACCCCTGGCGCCACGCAGACCGGGTGCTGAGCGAGATCCCCAGCGACGTGCGGGTCCGCTTCTTAGACTTCCACGCCGAGGCCACCGGCGAGGCCCAGACCATGGGCCGGTACCTCGACGGCCGCTGCGGCGCCGTTCTGGGGACCCACACGCACGTCCCTACCGCGGACGAACGCATCCTCCCCGGCGGCACGGCCTTCCAGTGCGACGTCGGCATGACCGGCCCCCACGAGAGCATCCTTGGGAGACGCATCGATCGCGTGCTCAGCGCCACGCTTACCGGCGTCCCCACCCCCTTCGATGTCGCGAGCGACGACAACCGCATCAACGGCTCGCTGGTCGATTTCGACCCCGCCACGGGGCGCGCCACCGCGATCGAGCGCGTGGTCGTCGACGAGCAGCGCGCCGAGCAGCTAGCAGGGGCGTAGCGCCGCCCGCTGAGCGCCCGTTGTGCTGAGGTTGACCCACCGCGACCCAACCGCTAGCTTCCGCGCGCCGCGCGCACCCTGCGCGCCCAACCAACGCAGCGAGACCCCCGATGCAGCGAGTGCTGCTACTAACCGTCCTCTTCAGCCTAGCCGGTTGCACGACCCTGGTGATCGACTCGGGCGACCCGCTGCCGGGCAAGAGCCCGCTGCGCGCCGCGCGCGGCTCGGACGACGCCGCCACGCTCGAGATCTACTGGGCCCGCCTGCCGCTCGGCGGCGAGCACGACGAGTCCGCGTTCTGGAACGCCCTGCACGAACACCGCGTCGACGCCGCCGTCCGCCGCCGCCTGGCCGACAACGGGCTGCGGGCCGGCGTGTTCGGCGGCGCGCTGCCCGACGAGGTGGTGAAGATGCTCAACCCCGACGGCGCGTCGGGCTCGAACGACACGGGCGATCTGCTCCGCGAGACGGGCGTCTCTCGGCGGATCAAGCAGATGCGCCCGGGGCAGCAGCTCGACCTGCAGGCGTGCGACGAGCTGGCCGAAGCGTCGCTGGTGTGGATGACCCCCGACGGCCGGATGGAGGGCGCCACCTACGAGCAGGCGCTCCCTACCTACGCCCTGACGCTCGCCTCGGTCGAGGGGGGCCGGGCCCGGGTCCGGCTCACCCCCGAGATGCGGCACGGCGCCCCCAAGCACAAGTACGTCTCCGACGAGACCGGCCTGATCGGCCGCCAGTCGATGCAACGCGAGGCCCGCGTATTCGACGACCTCGCCATGAGCGTCGACCTGGCGCCGGGCGAGACCCTGCTGGTGGTCAGCAGCGAGGAGGCCGGCTCGCGGCTGGGTGGCTACCTGCACGCCACCGACGAAAAATCGGGCCGCCGCCGGGCGATCCTGATCCGCGTCGCCCAAACCCCGGCCGAGAAGCTCTTCTGAAGCTGAAGCCAGAATGACCAAGCCTAAATGACCAACCCGCGCAGGCGATCGCCTGCGCGGGTTGGTCATTTAGGCTTGGTCATTGGTCATCCTGGGCCTCCCCCGGGGCGCTGACGCTACCGGCTCGCGTCGGTAGAATGGCGGCCAAACACAGGCCCCCATTCCCCGCCCGATTCTTGAGGAGTCCCCACCATGCCCCTGGTCCCCATGCGTCTTCTGCTCGACCACGCCGCCGAGAACGGGTACGGCCTGGCCGCGTTTAACGTGAACGATATGGAGCAGATCCAGGCCATCATGGAGGCGGCCGCCGAGACGGACAGCCCCGTGATCGTGCAGGCCAGCCGCGGCGCCCGCAAGTTCTCGCAGGACGCCTACCTGAAGCACCTGATGCTGGCCGCGGCGGAGCTGTACCCCAACATCCCGATCGTCATGCACCAGGACCACGGCAACAGCCCGGAGACCTGCCAGAGCGCCATCGACAACGGCTTCACCAGCGTGATGATGGACGGCAGCCTGAAGGAAGACGGCAAGACCCCCGCAGACTTCGACTACAACGTGAAGGTCACCAAGGCGGTGGTGGACGCGGCCCATGCGCAGGGCGTTTCGGTCGAGGGAGAGCTGGGCTGCCTCGGCTCGCTGGAGTCCGGCGGCGGCGAGCAAGAAGACGGCCACGGCGCCGAGGGGGTGCTGAGCCACGACCAATTGCTGACCGACCCCGAAGAGGCGGAGCAGTTCGTCGCCGCGACCGGCGTCGACGCCCTGGCGGTCGCCATCGGCACCAGCCACGGCGCCTACAAGTTCAGCAAGAAGCCCACCGGCGAGGTGCTGGCCATGAGCCGGATCGAAGAGATCCACCGCCGCCTGCCCAACTGCCACCTGGTGATGCACGGCAGCAGCAGCGTGCCGCAAGAGCTGCAAGACATCATCAACCAGTACGGCGGCAAGATTAAGCCCACCTTCGGCGTGCCGGTCGAAGAGATCCAGAAGGGCATCAAGCACGGCGTGCGGAAGGTGAACGTAGACACCGACAACCGCCTGGCCATCACAGGCGCCATCCGCAAGGTGCTGGCGACCGAGCCCGAGAAGTTCGACCCCCGCGACTACCTGGTGCCGGCCCGCGCCGCCATGAAGGACGTCTGCGTGGCGCGCATGACCGCCTTCGGCCAGGCCGGCAACGCCGGCAAGATCAAGTGCAAGAGCATCAGCGACTTCGTCAGCTACTACAAGTAGCCGCACGGCGGACAGCCGACGACAGCGTTCGTGCCTTCAATACCAGCAACTCCGGCGAGCCGTCGCGATCGGCTCGCCGGAGTATGTTTTTGGACTCGCGCGCCGAACAAGGTAGAATAGCCGCATGAGCACCGACGCAGCGACGCGGCTCGTGACCGCGGATGAACTAGCTGAAATCTCCAGCGCTGGCCAGCGTTGCGAGTTGATCCGCGGGGAGGTTGTGTACATGTCGCCGGCTTTCAGCACGCACGGGCGAGTGGCGATGCGTTTGGGGACACGCCTTTCCTATTTCATTGAAGGACAGGGACTGGGCACGACCTTCGCCGCTGAAACCGGATTTCTTATCGGACGCGATCCGGACACTGTCCGCGCGCCCGATGCAGCATTTGTGAGCACTGAGCTTCTTGAACGCGTCGGGCCGGCCGAGAAGTTCTTTCCCGCCGCGCCCACCCTGGCCGTTGAGGTCGCGTCGCCGAACGATTCGGCGAAAGAAGTAGACGCGAAGGCAAGGATGTGGATCGCCGCGGGCTCAGAACAGGCTTGGGTGGCCTTACCGTCTCGCAAGACGGTAACCATCTACGACAAATCGGGTGGCGTTCGGATCCTGGGTGAGAACGAAACTCTCGATGGCGGCGACATGCTCCCCGGCTTCGAGCTCTCTGTTTCGGAAGTCTTTTCAGGAATCGTCTAACTGAGCAAGGGTGACGCGCCGTGATCCGCCGCACGATCAACCTTGACGGCGCCCCGCACTGGCTGTTGATCCCGCAGCCGGCCCATGCCGGGCTGAGCGGCGCGCTGGCCGCCGCGTGGCGGGCGCCAATCGTTTCCTATCCGCCAGCGGAGGACGAGGTCCGACAAGCGATCCTCCGCCACGACGACGGCTGGGCCGCGTGGGAACGCAGGCCGGAGCTGGACCCCGCGACTGGCGCCCCGTACAGCTTCACCGAGCTGCCCCGCCCTACCGCTCTCCAACTCTGGGAAGGCTCGATCGCCGCGGCGTCCGCCATCGGCCCGCTAGCCGGGTCGGCCGTGGCCGGACACTTCCTCAAGCTGCTGGAGACCTCCGACGAGGCCGACGAGCCCTTCGCGGTCGCCTGGACCGATAAGAACGCTGCCCTGCGCAGCAATCTGCTCACACGCTACGCCGCCCGGCGCCCCGATGCAGACATCGATGCGCTGGCCGCCGAGTCGCTCGCCGCGGTCCGCCTGTTCGACTGGATCAGCTTGTGGCTCTGCTGCTACGGCCCGCTGGGCTACCAAGACTTCGAGCAGCCGATCGAGCCGCTGGTGACCGACGACGGGACCACCTTCACCCCCCACGCCATGTACCTAGACGGCGCCGTCCACGTCGCGGTCGATCCCTGGCCGCTGAACCAGGACCGTTTGGCGTGCGACATCCGGGGGCTCTGCACCTCCGTCCGATGCTACCTCAGCACAGACGAGCTGGTCGCCAACTCGCGCCCGTCGCGCATCCGCTGGCGGTTCCACCCCGAGGGGGTTCACGGCGTCGGCTGACGCCGCCGCTCTGCGTCGAGCCGCTCGACCAGAAAGTCGAACACCCGCGGCGCCATCGCATCGAAGTAGTCCCAGCTATGCCCCCCGGCGCGCGTCTCCAAGTCGTGCTCGTGCGGCACCCCCAGCGAGCCGAGCTTCATGTGCAGCCGGTCGCACGACTCGTGCCAAGGGTCGTCCGGGTCGCAGACGAACATCTGGTTGCGCGGCCAGTTGAGCGGGTGAACGTGCAGCGTAGCGGTGTCTTGCCGGGCCCGCTCGGGGTCGCCGTACATCTGCCACAGCGAGGCCTCGCGCCCGCGTTGCTCTTCACCGCTGAAGGCCGCGGCGCCGTAGGTCATCCAGTTCTGAAAGTCGACCGCCGGCGACACGGCCGCGACCACCGGGAACAGGCTGGGCTTGCGGTACGCCAACCGCAGCGCCCCCTGCCCCCCCATGCTGACGCCCAGCAGTCCGATCCCGGGGGGCCGCACGCCCCACCGCTCGGCGATGTACGGGAGCACCGCGTCAGCCACGTACCGCTCCGCGGTAACGTCCGGATCGAACTCATCGCAAACTTTATCGACCCACCAGCTCAGCCCCGTGCGCGGCGCGATCATCCGCAGCCCCCGCCGCTGGAGCTGGGCGGCGTACCCCGGGCAGTCTCGCAGGTCTTCGAGCCCCACGCTGTGCAGGTAGATGAGCGTATACCCGTGCGGTGAGGGTTCCAGCGGCTCAAACACCGAGCAACCGTGCCCGGCCAATTCTACTTCCGACCAACCGGGCATAGCAGCAGCAACTCCTGTAGGATGGGTCGGGGCCGCCACGGCGACCGCTGACCCATCCTACATGCTCTTCGCTCCGTTTGGATCGGAATCCCCATGCCCCTCGCCGGCCCCGCGCTCACGACTCCCAGCCCCATCGACGACTTGATCGGCCACGGGCTGCGGACCAAGCCGGACGAGCTGGCGCTAGTTTCTGCCGAGACGGAACTCTCCTGGCGCGAACTCGATCGGCAGAGCGACGCGCTCGCCCGTGCGTACCTGGGCATCGGCCTGGCGCCGGGGGACCGGGTCGCCTCGCTGATGCCCAACCGCCCGGCGCTGGTCATCCACTACCTAGCGTGTCTCAAGGGGGGCTTGGCAGCGACGCCGCTCAACTACCGCTACATGCCGCCCGAGATCGATCACGCGCTCCAGGTCAGCGGCGCGGCGTTGCTGTTGCACCACGCCGAGCGCGACGCAGACATCGCAGCCAGCGTGTGGGCGGAGCGCCTCCCGCTGGGAGTGGTCCGCTACAAGACAGCGGCGGGCGCGGGGCGGCGTTTTGAGGAGTTGGTCGCCCAGCCGCCGACCGACGACCCGCTGCCAACGCCCGAGCCCGACGGGCCGGCCTTCATCTACTTCACCTCCGGCAGCACCGGCCGCCCCAAGGGAGTGACCCATTCGCGTCGCTCTTTCGGCGCGATGATCGCCGCCGCGATCCAGGGGATGGAGATGACCCCTGCCGATACGATGCTGCCCGGCGCGTCGTTCTCGCACATCGGCGGCTCGTTGTTCGGGCTGCTCACGCTGGCCGCCGGGGGGCGGCTGGTGATCCCCCGCGCAACCGACGGCCACGAGGTCCTCCCGCTGCTACGGCGGTTTGCGCCCACCGTGCTGTGGATGCTGCCGGCGGCGTTGGCAGCCCTGGTGCGCGACCACGACGCCTCGCCGTCCGACTTCGCTTCGATCCGCTTCTGCTTCTCTGGCGGCGACAAGGTGGCCGAGGAACTGGAGCGCGAGTTTACCGCGCTGGCCGGCTTCCCGATCGAGGAGGGCTACGGCATGACCGAGATCGGCGCCGCGACGCTCAATCCCCCCTCGGGCGAGTGCCGCCTGGGGTCGATCGGCCGGCTCAGCCCAGGGTACGAAGCGTCGATCCGCGACGATTCGGGCGCCGAGGTCCCCACCGGCGCCCCGGGGCAACTGTGGGTCCGCTCGCCGGCCGACGCGCCGGGCTACTGGAACAACCCGCAGGCGACCGCCGAGACGATCGTCGACGGTTGGCTCGACACCGGCGACCTGGTACGCGCGGACGCCGACGGCTACCTGTGGTTCTGCGGCCGCAAGAAGCAGATCATCATCCACGACGGCTCGAACATCTGCCCGCAGGAAGTAGAAGAAGCGGTGGCCGCGCACCCGGCGGTCGATCAGGTCGGCGTGATCGGCGTCCACGACTTGGCGCACGGCGAGATCGTGCGGGCCTACGTGACGCTCAACCCCGACGTCCCACCCCCCACCGCCGCGGACCTGATCGGCACGGCGCGCGAGCACGTCGGCTACAAGGCGCCGGAAGAGATCGTCTTGCTCGAAGCGATGCCGCTCAACGCGACAGGCAAGATCGATCGCATGCGATTGAAGCAGATGGCCGAGGAGAACTTGCGGTAGAACAACAACACGATGCAAGAAGAAACTCCGACCGAGGGCGAAGAGCCCAACCCGTACGAACCGCCGCAGAGCGACGAGCGGCCGGTGCGCGACTTGGCCAAGCGGCTGGGGGTTGTCGGTTCGTTCATCGTGGCAGGGGCGATGGTGCTATCTGGGATTATCGGGGCCCTGGTGAGCTGCACTACGGTAGTTGCGGTAGGTCTTCCGATCCGCATGCTGGGAGAGCGGGGCGACCTTGCGCTATTGAAATTGGTTGTTCCGGTGGCGGAGCTTACCGGGCTGATCTTCGGCATCTATATTGCGCGTCGAGTTCAGCGACGGCTCACCAAAAGGCTTTCAAGATGAGCGCTCCGTCAGAACGCATACCCGACGATCCCAACCCGTACGACCCGCCGCAGAGCGACGAGCGCCCGGTGCGCGACTTGGCGAACACGCTGGGGCCGCTTGGGACGCTGGTCGTGGCGTTGGTCGCACTCGCTTCGGGGGTCATCGCTTGTGGCACGAGCTGCTACGCCATCATGTTCACGGGGGCTGCTCTAGACAAAGGGGTTTACGGGGGGCTGATGATCGGCTTCGTCGCGGGCGCCATTGTTGGGCTCGTGCTGCTGGTCTTTGTGACCAGGTTTGTGTTCCGCCGGTTGAAAGCAAGCTACAACCGCCCGCCAACCGATGCCTGACCCTGCCGCTTTTAACCCGTACGAAGCGCCGCAGTCGGCGCCGTCGTTTCCCGCCGAGCTGCTCCCCACCGCGCCGCCCCCCGACGAAGAAGACATCCCCATCGGCGCGCTCGGGTGGGCAATGATTTATGCGCTCACGCTGTTCGCCGCGGTGATGACGTTCCTCTGCACGTCGGCCGCCTTTGCGATCGCCGCGTTCCACAGCAACAACGGCGCCCTGCTGGCCTTCGGCTTCTGCTTCGCCTTGCTGGCAGCGATCTTTGTCGGGTACGTTGTGGTAGGCAGCTTTGTCGGGCCTTTGAATCGGGGAGGGGCAGAGCAGTCTCCATCGGAAACTGCTCCCGACTTGCCGCCTCGTGAGGCAGACTGAGATGGACGCGGACCAACCACAACCAAGCGCTAGCCGGCCCCGGCAAACCGAGGGCCCCCCCGTACGGCGGCTGGCCAAGCGCCTGGGCTTCCGCGTGTCGGTGCTAATCGGCGCCGTGGCGTTGCTGTCGGGCGCCATCGCCTGCCTGGCGAGCTGCACCGTCGTCACCTACGCCACGGCACGCGCTACGTCCGGGCCGGTCGACCATCTTTCCGTCGGCTTGATGATTGGCTTCTGCTTCGGCGCCATTATCGGCTACTATCTGCTGATACGCGTGGCGCGGTCGGTCTTCTTTCGGCTCATTGCCAGGTTCTCTCGCTAGAGGCGCGTCGCCATGCCAGGCGCCCAGGAGCTTAACCCGTTCGAGCCGCCGCAGAGCCAAGAGCAACCGGCGCAGGCACTCGCCAAGCGGTTGGGCCCGTTTGGAACAGCATTGGTTGCACTGCTTGCGATTTCCTGTGGGGCGATTGCCTGCGGCACGAGTTGCACTGCAATTTTTTGGGTCGGAGGCATGACTGGAACCGCCATCGGCGGCTACGGTAATCTCACGTACTTGGGGTTGTTCGCTGGTTTCTTGGTGGGCGCAATCGTTGGTTCTGCATTGCTCGTTTTCGTGACCCGGTACGTCTTCAGCAGGGCGATCGAAAGGCACAGTTCCTAACCTTGCCAGCACATGACCATCGCCAGCCAGCCCGAGAACCCGTACGAACCGCCGCAATCGCGGTCCGCGCTCCCTCCGCGCGACCCGCACCGCCCAATCGGCATTGTGGGCTGGATCGTGATCGTGCCGCTGGCGTTGCTCGCGTCGGCGGTGGCGTTTGTATGCACTCTCTATCCGCTGGTCATGACGTCGCAGTCGCCCAGTCTGAGCTGGCTGGGGGACGTTGCTCCACTGCTCAGCCTTTTGGTGTCTCTAACAGCGGGACTGCTGGTAGGCTGGGGACTGAAAGCGGCAGTACGTTTGCTGCAACGATTGCTTGTTGGTTAGGCAAAGCGTGAGATGCGAAGCGACGCCCACAAACTCAGCCTTGGCGAATTACCGCGTACCAAAGGCCCCACCGTGCGGCGGCTGCCCAAACGCCTGGGCTTCCGCGCCAAGGTGCTGATCGGCGCCGTGGCGTTGCTGTCGGGCGCCATCGCCTGCCTAGCGAGCCGCACCGTCGTCACCTACGCCACGGCACGCGCTACGTCCGGGCCGGTAGACCATCTTTCCGTCGGCTTGATGATCGGCTTCTGCTTCGGCGCCGCCATCGGCTACTATCTGCTGATACGCGTGGCGCGGTCGGTCTTCTTTCGGCTCATTGCCAGGTTCTCTCGCTAGAGGCGCGTCGCCATGCCAGGCGCCCAGGAGCTTAACCCGTTCGAGCCGCCGCAAACCGCGCCGCCGGCGCTGCGGCTCGACCCCCACCGCCCGATCGGAATTGTGGGCTGGATCGTGATCGTGCCGCTCACACTGTTAGCCGCTGCACTGACCTTCTGCTGCAGTTGCCTGACGCTAACGATCTCGACCATGGACCTAGTCCGCGGCCCGGCCGCGGACGCCGTGTTTTGGAGCGCCTGGGTCGTAGCGGGCGCGATCGGGATCGCCGTCGGGTACTTCGTAAGCCGGGGCCTCGTCAGGCTCGCCAAACACCTACGGGGAAGGATCGAGGGCGCCGACAGCCGGCGAAGTTAGTAGGATGGGTTATCCCAGGAAGGGTAACCCATCTGCGGTGGAGCAGCTTTCCTACACCGGTTCTTCCTAGCCGAAGCCACGCGTGTACCCGCCCCGGATGGGTTACCGCTGGCGCGGATAACCCATCCTACAAATCCTCCGCGTCTGTGCGTCTCTGCGAGAGAATTGGTTTCATGCTCCCTTTCCGCGACTACACCTACCTCGGCGCCACCCAAAGCGTCTGCCCGGATTGCCTGGCGCTCACGCCCGCGAAGATCATCGAGCGCGGCGGGCGGGTCTACTTCCGCAAGCGTTGCCCCACGCACGGCCTGCGCGAGGACTTTGTCTGCTCGGACGCCCGCTGGTTCGATCGGCCGGGGTACACGACCCCCGCCCGGCAGCCTCTTGTAATGGCCACGCTCCCCGAGCGCGGCTGCCCGTTCGATTGTGGGCTTTGCACGGAGCACGAGCAGCACACCTGCGTTGCGCTGCTGGAGATCACCTCGAGCTGCAACCTTGAGTGCCCGATGTGCTTTGCCGGCAGCGCGCCGGGGGGCAAGCATCTGACCTTGGAGGAGTGCCAGGCAGCGATTGACGCGCTGGTCGAGGCAGAGGGGCAGCCCGAGGTGCTGCAGCTCTCCGGGGGCGAGCCTACCATCCACCCGCGGTTTTTTGAGATCGTCGACTACGCGTGCGGGCAGCCCATCGACTACGTGATGATCAACACCAACGGCGTACGGCTGGCGCGTGATCCGGCGTTTGTTGCGCGGCTCGCCCAGTACAAGCACAAGCTGGAGGTCTACCTGCAGTTCGACAGCACCGAAGAATCGGCGTATGTGCGGTTGCGGGGCGAGCCGCTGCTGGCGGTCAAGCAGCAGGCGGTGGAAAACTGCGCCGCGGCCGGGCTGCGGCTCACCCTGGTGGCGACGCTGCAGGCCGGCGTGAACCTCGACCAGGTGGGGCCCATTGTCCGCTACGCGGCCGCACAGCCGATGGTGAGCGGCGTCAGCTTCCAGCCCGCCAGCTACGTCGGCCGGCACTTCTTGCCGCAAGAACTCGAAGAGCGCGTCACCTTCCCCGACGTGCTGCAGGAGCTGGCCCGGCAGTGGCCCGAGGTGTGGCGGGGCGCCGACTTCACCCCCCTGCCCTGCGCGCACCCCAACGCCCACACCATCGCGTACGCCTATCGCGCGGGCCAAACCATCACGCCGCTGGCGCGGTTCATCGACATCGACGCCAACCTCGGCCTCTTGGCCGGCGGCATCACCTTTACCCGGCCCCGCGCGCGGGCGCTCATCGAACAAGTCATGTCCAGAAGCTGCTGCGGCCCCGGCGGCTGCGGGCCGAGCGCCGCGGGCCCAGCGCCCGCGAACGGCCTGCTGAACATCCTCGACAAACCAACCGCCGGCCGCTCGACCGACACGATCGCCGCAGAGTTCTTCGCCAAGGCGATCGCCGAAGACCTAACCCCCAGCGACACGTTCCGTGTCACGATCACCAGCTTCATGGACGCGTACAACTTCGACGTGAGGCAAGTGATGAAGTCGTGCGTCCACTTCGTGCTGCCCAGCGGCCACATCGTGCCGTTTAGCGCGTACAACCTGTTCTACCGCGACGGGCACGTGCCGCTTCCGCCGCTGACGAAAGGTTTACCACGGAGCCACGGAGCGCACAGAGAACGGAAGGAGACGGAGCTGGAAACCGCGGATGATCGCCGATGAACGCGGATGAACGCAGATACGTGGGTGGTGGGTGGCTGGGGTCGCAGCGAAGCGGAGCCCCCAGCCGGTTGCCACTTCAGGGCGAACGCGGTTCGCACCACGCTGGGGGCTCAGGCTTGCGACTTCGGCCCCAGCCACCCATCAGCGTTTTTTCTTAGCGTCTCCGTCCGTCTCTGTGCCCTCCGTGCCTCTGTGGTTAACCCATCGCAATGATCGGTCGATTCGACGCCATCTACGCGCTGATCATGCTCGCCGCGGTCGGGTGCTGCGCGGTGCTCGTACGGCGCAGCCAGCGGGGGCTGCCGCTGGCCGGTGAGGCGCGGCTGGCGATCGGGCTGGGGGCGTTCTGTGGCGCGATGATCGGCGCCAAGCTGCCCTTTGCGTTGGGCTACCCCGGCGGCACCCTGAGCCTGGGCGCCTGGCTCTCGGACGGCAAGACCATCCTCACTGGGCTGGTGGGGGGCTACTTCGGCGTTGAGCTGGCCAAGCACTTGCTGGGGGTGCAGACCAAGACGGGCGATTCGTTCGCCGCGCCCGTGGCGCTGGCGGTGGCGATCGGCCGGCTCGGCTGCTTCCGCGCCGGCTGCTGCTTCGGCAAGCCGACCGACCTGCCGTGGGGGGTCACGTTCCCCCTCTCCGACGGCCAGCCCTGCCACCCCACACAGCTCTACGAGGCCGCCTTCCACCTCGCCTGCGCGGCGGTGCTGTACGCGCTCTACCGCGACGGCCTATGGCGTGGCAACCTGATGAAGGTCTACCTGATCGCCTACGCCGTGTACCGCTTCTTCAGCGAGCTGCTGCGCCCCGAGCCGCCGCTGTGGATGGGGCTCACCGGCTACCAGATGGCGTGCGTGCCGATCGCGTTGGGCTTCGCCCTGCTGTGGTGGAGAGACGTCACCCTGCGAAGGCGAGCCGACGGCGTCAGCCGCCGGAGTGAATCGAGAGAAGCCCCCGGCGGCTGACGCCGACGGCTCGCCCGGAATCGACCCGGGCGCTGCTGTCCCATCGCTTGGTTTTGGATAGAATCAACCGAGCGTTTCAACCAACCAAAGACAGAACCAACCACCGAACGGGGCGACAGGATCATGGGCGACAAGGGCAGCAAAGACAAAGGCCGTAAGGAAGTCAAGAAAGAGTCTCAGCACACCGCCAAAGAGAAGCGGGCGCTCAAGCGCGAGAAGAAGGCCCGGGCATAGCGTCGGCGTCCCCTCTCAAGGCGGTTTAGCGCGGCGCTGGGGGCATCGGCAGGCGGCGGGTGATGGCGCCCGCTTCGGCGCTGGCGGGGAGCATCGCGGGGCCTTCGGGGGCGAGCGTCTGCACCAGCGTCGCTAGCGGCAGGTGCGTGGTCGTGGGCTCGGAGAGCAGCGGCTGACCGCCGCGGGAGAGCACCACGCCGGCCGCCCCCTGCTGGGGCTCGTCGCCCCGCAGCGAGAAGCCGGTCTCGTCCAGCCGCAACGCCAGCACCAGCCGGTCGAACGCCACTTCCTGCTCGGTCGATGTGTTCCACTGCTCGCTGAACGTCGCCGAAGGGGCGCACCCCAGCTTGGTGTAGGCGGCGTACACCAGCGGCCTGGCGACGCGTCCCGCGCCGGACGACAGCACGCCGTCGAGCGACGCGATCTTGTCTCCACGCCACGTCAGGTCGTTCAGCGCGACGCTGCCGGGGGCGTCTGTCGTGAAGCGCCCGCCGGTTAGCAGCGCCATGTCGACGCATTGCAGCTCGCCCTGAACCTCGCCGTGCGGTTCTGCCTCGAAGTGGGCGACCAGCCGACCGGTGACGGTCGCCGCGTCGCCCAGGCTCGGGGCGCACGGGATCAGGGCCGCGCACAACCGCACCGGCAGCGGCGTGTCGCCGGTGGAGAGGGTCACGCGCGTCGTGGCGGGCGTGACCTGGCGGTTGCGTTGCATCAGCAGCGTCAGCTCTCCGCCGACCCCGTGGTGCACGACCGACAGCTCGCGTCCGGTGAGGGCGTCCGGCTCGCCCAGGCTAGCGAGCCTAGCCCGCACCCCCTGCCAGTCGGCCAGCGCGGTATCGCCGTCGACCACCTTTAGCCGGTCGACCGAGGCCAGCACCACGCCGGGCCAATCGCTCCGCAGCCAGTGGCTGGTTCTCTCGGCGGCGTGTTCGAGTTGCGTGATGTCCAGCGACGCCTCGCCGACCGCCACGCGCCAGCCGCCGTCCAGCGGCCAGGCGTCGACGCGTGACGCACGCAGCAGCTCTTCGCCCGACTCCAGGTCGAGGCACACGCAGCCCTCCAGCCGCCACTGCCCGGGGCGCGGCGTCGTGAGCCGCCGGCACTCGAGGCGGGCCGCTAGCTCGTGGCCGATTTGCGCCACCCGCGTGGCCCGCCAGCCGGGCTGCACCCGCCAGCCGACCCACGCCGCGACCAGGAGCGTGGGCAGCACGCAGACCGTTAGGAATGCGGTGCGGCAGACGCGACGCTGTGTGGTTTCGTGAAGCACCGGCTGCCCGTGCGGCCCCCCCACGGGCCGGCACGCCGGCTACCGCTCTTGAGCCATCTTGAGAAAAAGTTCGTAGCGGGCCCGCATTTCTTGCAGACTATCCCCCCCAAACTTATCGACCATCGCGGCTGCGATCTCGAACGCAACGACCGCCTCGACGATGATGCTAGCGGCCGACACGGCGCACACGTCGCTGCGTTCGTAGCTGGCCTCCTGCGGCTCCTTCGTGTCGAGGTTCACGCTGGCCAGCGGCTTGGCGAGCGTGCTGATGGGCTTCTTGGCGGCGCGGACGACCAGCGGCTGGCCGTTGGTCATGCCCCCCTCCAGCCCGCCGGCGTTGTTGGTGGGGCGGGTGTAGCCGAGGTTGGGCGACTGCTTCTGCGACGCGTCGTAGTGGATCGGGTCGTGCACCTGCGAGCCGGGGCGGCGGGCCGCCTCGAACCCGAGGCCGATCTCGACCCCCTTGATCGCCTGCACCGCCATCACCGCTTGGGCCAGCCGGCCGTCCAGCTTGCGGTCCCACTGGGCGTGGGTCCCCAGCCCGAACGGCAGCCCCTCGACACGCACCTCGACGACTCCGCCAAGCGTGTCGCCGGCCTTGCGCGTGCGGTCGATGAGCAACTTGATCTCTGCGTCGCGGTCCGGGTTAAGCGAGTAGACCTCGCTCTTCTCGCGCAGCACGCGGTGCTCGGCAATGGAACCGGCGAGCGGCTCGATGACCTCGCCCCCGAGCTCGACCACGTACCCCAGCGTCTGGACGCCAAACTCCTTGAGCAGCGACTTGGCCAGCCCGCCGGCGGCGACGCGGACCGCGGTCTCACGTGCGCTGGAGCGTTCGAGCACGCCGCGGATGGAGCCGAGGTGCTTGATGGCGCCCGTCAGGTCGGCGTGCCCGGGCCGCGGGCGCGGGAGGTCGTCGAGGCGCTCGAGCTTGTAGTCGCGGTTGACCACCTCCAGCGCGATGGGGCTGCCGAGCGTCTGGCCGTGCCACACGCCGGTGCGGACCTCCACCTTGTCGGTCTCAATGCGTTGGCGTCCGCCGCGGCCGTAGCCCCCCTGGCGGAGCTTGAGGTCGGCGTTGATGGCCTCTTCGTCGATGGTCACCCCGGCGGGGAATCCATCCACCAGGGCGATCAGCGTCTTGCCATGCGACTCGCCGGCGGTCCAGTAACGGAGCATGCGTTGTGGGCAGATATTGGAGGAAGCGGGTGAGGTTTCAGTCTACTTGAGGGGTGGTTGGGGGGCTATCGGGGACACGCCGACCGTAGGTCGGCGCGTCGCTGGTTCCTCCTCGCTACCCCGGGCTCTCTCATCCCCACGCGAACGTCTTGCCCGACAACCGCTCGTACGCCTCGACGTACTTCGCGCGCGTCCCCTCAACAACTTCCGCGGGGAGCTCCGGGGGCGTGCTCTCGCGGTCCCAACCGCTCGCCAGCAGCCAGTCGCGGACAAACTGCTTGTCGAACGACGCCTGCGCCCGCCCCGGTTGGTAGGCGTCCGCGGGCCAGAAGCGGCTGCTGTCTGGGGTGAGCGCTTCGTCGATCAAGATCAGCTCCTCGCCACCGCCCGGCGCGGCCGCGAGGCCGAACTCGAACTTCGTGTCGGCGATCAAGATCCCCTTCTCTAGGGCGTGCGCCGCGCCGCGGCGGTAGAGGTCGAGGCTGCGGCGGCGCAGCTCTTCGGCCAGGCCCGTCCCCAGCTCGGCGGCCATCCGCTCAAACGACACGTTTTCGTCGTGCTCGCCCTGCTCGGCCTTGGTGGCCGGGGTGAAGATCGGCTCGGGGAGCCGGTCGCTCTCCACCAGCCCCGGTGGGAGCCTCTCGCCGCACACCTCGCCGGTTTGCTGGTACTCGTTCCACCCCGAGCCGGCCAGGTAGCCCCGCACCACGCACTCGAACGGCACGACCCGCGCCTGCCGGCACAGCATCACCCGCCCCGCCAGGGCGCCCCGATCGGCGCCCGTCGGGAGGTCCATTTGGTCGACGTCTCCCGTCACCAGGTGGCACGGGCCGCCGAGCAGGTCGAACCAAAACAGGCTGGTTTGGGTGAGCACCCGCCCCTTGTCGGCGATCCCGCTGGGGAGCACCCAGTCGAACGCGCTGATCCGGTCGGTCGCCACCAGCAGCACCCGGTCCCCCAGTTGGTACACGTCCCGCACCTTCCCCCGCCGGGGGGTCAGGCCCGGGATCGAGGATTCAAGCAAGCAGCGGCTGGGCATCGTGGGGCTCCGGGTGGGTGGCAGCCGCACACTTTAGCACCGCTGGCGCCCCGCGTGAAACGGTTGTTGGTCCCACCGCGCAGAGTTACAATCTAGGCTTTCCCGGTACAAAGCAGCACGCGCGCCATGGGCCAGATGCGGTTCGTAGTTCACGACCGGGCTCAGGTTACGCAGTCGCTGCTGGCGCGCACGTTCGCGGTTTCTGGCCAGGAAGAAGTCCCTTATCTGGGCCGCACCTACTTGTCGGGCGACCTGCTGGTGGTCGAACGGCGTGACGATTCTTCTGGATCGGTCCACGTGCCGTGGAACGTCCCCAAATTCGGCGTCTGGCAGCTCGCGACCGCGTCGCTGATGGAACGCGAGAAGCCCTACCTGCTGGAGCTCGAGCTGGCCCGCGGCACGGTCTTCCGGCTGCGTAATCAGCTCGGTTCCTGGCAACTACTGGGGCTCGAGGCGCCCGAGGAGGTGACCGAGCGCGTCGCCGAGGCGACCCGCGCCTTCTCCCGCGCCGCCACCAACCAGGACAACCCCGCAGAGGCGGCCCGCTACGCCACCGAGGCCATGGCCGCCGCGGCCGCCGGTTCGGTCGCCCTGGCCGACACGTACGGCGAGCAGGCGATCCGCGTCCGCGCGGGGGAAACCGAGAAGCTGGGCACCCTGCTGGGGGTCCGCCTCAGCGACTCCGCGCCCGAGGGCGCCATGGCGGAGCGGATCGCCGAAGCCTGCAACATCGTAGCGGCACCGCTGGCGTGGAAGTCGGTCGAGGCGACCGAGGGCAAGCGACGCTGGAAGGCGTGCGACGAGCAGGTGGCCTGGGCCCACCAGCACAACATGAAGGTGATCGGCGGCCCGCTGCTGGAGTTCGACGAGCGGTCGCTGCCGGAGTGGTCGTTCCTGTGGGAAGGCGACTACAGCGCGGTCGCGTCGCTGATGATGGAGCACGTCCGCACCACGGTGCAGCGGTTCCGCGGCCGGATCCACCTGTGGAACGTGGCGGCCCGGGTCAACCACCAACGCGTGCTGGGGCTGACCGACGAGCAGCGTTTGCAGGTGGTGGCCCGCGCGGTGCGCGAGGTCCGCGCCATCGACACGCGGACGCCGATCGTGGTGAGTTTCGACGAGCCTTGGGCAGAGTACATGGCCCACCAGCCGGCGGAGATGGCGCCGCTAGACTTCGCGGACCAGCTCGAGCGGGCCGACCTGGGGATTTCGGGGTTCGGCGTCGAGCTCAACGCCGGATTCCACCCGTTCGGCACGGCGCCGCGCAACCCGCTGGCGTTCAGCCGGCTGATCGACCAATGGAGCCAGCGGCTGGAGCTGCCGCTGCTGGTGATGGTTTCGGCGCCCAGTTCCGCCAGCGCCGACCCGATGGCCCCCCCCAAGGTGAAAGTAGTCGCCGGGGGCGAGGGACGCACGATCGACGCCGACTACCAAGCCGACTGGGCCCGCCGCCGGCTGCCGATGCTGCTGGCCAAGAACTGCGTGCAGATCGTGCTGTGGAACACGCTGGCAGACGACCGCCCCCACGACTTCCCCAACGCGGGGCTGTTCGACTCCACCGGCGCGCCCAAACCCGTGCTCGGGGTGCTGCGCGACGTGCGGGAGAAGTATTTGACGTAGTGCGTACTCGGGGCGAGCCGTCGGCGTCAGCCGCCGGAGCAGGCCAGACTATCCCAACAGGGCGCCGGCGCATGAAACCCTCGTCTTCCGCCATCCCGTGCCTCCGCTACCGCGACGCCCCCGCCGCGATCAAGCAGCTTTGTGAAGTGCTTGGGTTTTCGGAGCACCTGGTCGTCCCCGGGCCGGACGACACGATTGTCCACGCACAACTGGTCCTGGGCGGGGGGATGGTGATGCTGGGTTCGGCGACCGATTCCGCCCATGCCGAGTATCTCAAGCTGATGAAGCAACCCAGCGAGGTCGGGGGCGCCAACACGCAGTCGTCCTACCTGGTCGTCCCCGACGCCGACGCCGTGCTCGCCCGGGTTCATGCCGCGGGCTGGAAGGTGCTGATCGAGATCGAGGATAAAGAGTACGGCGGACGCGACTTCACCTGCGCCGACCCCGAGGGCCACGTCTGGAGCGTGGGGACGTACGACCCGTGGGCGGGTGACGTGTGATCGGGGCCCGCGGCGAGGTGGCTGCCGCCGACGATCACGATGCGGCCTCCCTTCTTGGCCGGCCCCACGCTGCAGGCTAATGAGCGACCGGATCGCCTGTGGCTGGCTCGAGCCGTATCTCGACTCTCTTATTCAAGGCCTTCGCGATGCCGTCGAGCAGGCTAAGCGCATCGCCTTCATACTCCGCGGCCTCTAGGTCGAGGATCACACGCGGCTCGACTCCAACGATTCCAGCAAGCTGATGCTCGGTAAGGCCGGCGTCCGTCCTGGCGTCGTGCGCGACCTGCCCCAGTTGCATCGCGCGTCGATACTGCTGCACCTGAGCATCGGTGTTCGGATCGATCCCGGTCACTCGCTTCAGGACCTGCATCGCGTCGGTGGTGCGTTTCATCTCAATTCTTCCACGCTCGCGGTGAACCGATCAGGGTCGTTCCGCACGCGCTCGAGTCGAGCGACGGCCAGATCGATCTCCTTCGCCTTAATCTTACCTTCTTTCGTCAACCCGTGGCTGAGGAGTGCGACATTCTTGCCAACAAAACCGTACAGGATTCGGTAGTTTACGCCGCGGACCTCCGTTCGCAGCTCGTAAACGCCGTCGCTGAGGTAGTCGGCTCGCGGTCGCCTGAGCTCGCTTCCAAACGATTCGAGTAAGCCAATCAAGGCGATACACTTGGCTGCCGCAGGGCGATTTCTCGCATTGAGTTCACGGAACCACGTGGCAAGCGGCACATCGTCTTCATCACGGTAGATGAGCAAATGTGTAGCGGGCACACCAAAGCCTTTCGAGCGGATGAACGATCTTTACTGCTACGCTACCTGTTCGCGCTACTCCCCCTCCACCTCGTGCACGATCACAATATCGTGCACCCCGCGGGCCATCTCTTTCTGCTCGGGGCCCGCGGCGAGGTGGCTGCCGCCGACGATGACGATGCGGTCTCCCTTCTTGGCCAGCCCCACGCTGCACGCCCAGCGGTCGGCGTGGCGGATGAGCTGCTGCATGTCTTGCGCCGGGGCGTGGCGTAGCGGGGTGACCCCCCAGTACAGGCTCATCTTCCGCAGCGTCTTCTCGCTGGTGCTCACGCCGATGGTCGGCACGAAGCTGCGCTGCTGCGAGAGGCCCAGCGCCGTGGCGCCCGAGTGGCTGGCGCAGAACACCAGCTTCGCCTTGAGGCTGTAGGCCATCTCGCCGGCGCCCTGCACCACGGCCCGGGTGATGGGGTGGAGCGTCGGCTTCGGGTTGGCGTCCGCCTTCGGGGGGCGACCCGCGATGCTCTCCTCGATCGCCAGGCAGATGCGGTTCATCATCTGCACCGCCTCGAGCGGGTACTTGCCGATGGCGGTCTCGCCGCTCAGCATGCAGGCGTCGGCGCCGTCGAGCACCGCGTTGGCCACGTCGGTCACCTCGCTCCGCTTGGGGCGGGTCGATTCGTGCATGCTGTCCAGCATCTGCGTGGCGATGATCGCCGGCTTCTGGTAGCGGTGGCAGGTGTTGACGATCCGCTTCTGCTCGACCGGCATCTGCGCCACGTCGATCTCGACCCCCAGGTCGCCACGGGCCACCATCACCGCGTCGGACGCCTCGATGATCTCGTCCAGACGCTCGATCGCCTCGCGCTTCTCGATCTTCGACACCACCGGCGCCTTGCTCCCCGCGGAGCGGAGGATGTCTCGCAACGCACGCACCTCGTCGGGCGCCCGCACGAAGCTGAGGCTCACGAAGTCGACCCCCGCCTTGGCGGCCCACAGGGCGTGCTGGTGGTCGACGACGCTAATGGCCGGCGCGCTGAGCCGCACGTCGGGGAGGTTGATCCCTTGCCGGCTGCGGATCACGCCGCGTTGGATCACGCGCGTGCGGACCCGGTCGGCGAGCTTCTGCTCCACCCGCATGCTCACGGTGCCGTCGGCCAGCATCACCATGTCTCCCACCGACAGCTCTTCGACCAGCGGCTCGTAGGTGCAGGTGAGCTCGTTGGGGGCGCTGGAGACGTCGCCCTCGACAAAGAAGAACTCGGCGTCGGTCTCGCACAGCATGCGGTCTCCTTCGACGTCGCCCAGGCGTATCTTGGGGCCCCCCAGGTCCGCCAGGATCCCCAGCGGGAGGTCGATCTCTTCGCTGACGGCGCGGATGGCGTCGACCTTGGGCTGCTGCTCCTCGGGGCCGCCGTGGGCCATGTTCAGGCGGAACACGTCCGCGCCGGCGCGGGCCAGGGCGGCGATCATCTTCGGGTCCGAAGAGGCCGGGCCGAGCGTGGCGATGATCTTGGTGCGGGCGCGGCCGCGGATTTCGGTCGACGTAAACATGGCGGGCGTGTGGCGGGGTCGGGGCGGGGGGGCGGGGACGGGCCCTATTGTGCGCGGATAGTGGCGGGCTGGGAATGCTAGTGGGTTGGGAATGCCGGCGGCGCCCTATGGCACGCCGGGGGCTCGGCCCCCGGTCGCCTACCGCTGGAGAACGGTTTCTGTGCTGGCTAGACTAAGACGGTCGCTCCGATTCCCGCTCCACCCCTTGCCCAGCCCCCCACCATGCCAAGCAGCAACTCCGCGTCCCGTCGCCAGTTCCTGCAGGGTTCGCTCGCCGCAGCGACGGCCCCGTATTGGTGGACTTCTTCCTCGTTGGCGGCCGAAGCCACGGCGCCGAGCGACCTGCCCGCGTTCGCCGCGATCGGCCTCGGCGGTCAGGGGAGCGGCATCGCCAACCAGGCGGCCGGCCTGGGGAAGATGGTCGCCGCGGCGGACGTCGACAGCGCTCGGGCCGCCCGGTTCGCCGGCGTCATGGAGAAGAACCACAACCAGAAGATCAACACTGTTGAGGACTACCGCCGGCTGCTGGAACGCAAGGACATCGACGCGGTGACCATCGGCGTCCCCGACCACTGGCACACGAAGATCGCCATCGAGGCGATGCAGGCCGGCAAGGACGTCTACTGCGAGAAGCCGCTGACGCTCACCATCGACGAGGGCAAGCTGATCTGCAAGGTCGCCCGCGATACGAAGCGGGTGTTCCAGGTCGGCACGCAGCAGCGTTCAGACCGGCAGTTTAGCGAGGCGATCGCGCTGGTTCGGGCCGGCCGGCTGGGCGACCTGGAGCGCGTGACCGTCGGCATCGATCAGGCGCCCTACAGCGAGGCGCTCCCCGTGGCGGAGGCCCCCAGCACGCTCAACTGGGACATGTGGCTCGGCCAGGCGCCGGCCGTGGAGTACCGCTTCGGCAAAGACCTCAAGCGTTGGTACGGCAAGAAGTCCGGCGGCGACGGCGGCGCCGACGCCAGCAACGGGCACTACGAGTTCCGCTGGTGGTACGCCTACTCCGGCGGCAAGCTCACCGACTGGGGCGCCCACCACATGGACATCTGCCAGTGGCTGATCGGCCAGAACGGCGACGGCCAAGGCCCGACGCTCGTCACCCCGACGCTGGCAGAGCACCAGGTCGAGTTCGACGAGCAGGGGAACCCCAAGCAGACCGACCGCTACTCGGTCGCGACGAGGTTCGCGTTCAAAATGGACTTCCCCAACGGGGTCGAGGTAAACCTCACCAGCGAAGCCCGCAACGGGCTGCTGGTCGAAGGGACCAAGGGCCGGCTGTTTGTGAGCCGCGGCGGCGTCACCGGCAAACCGGTCGAGGAGCTGAAAGACAACCCGCTCCCCGAGGGCGCCGTCGACGAGGTCCACGGCAAGGGCCGGCCCTGGAACCACATGCAGGACTTCGTGGACTGCATCCGCACGCGCGAAACGCCCATCTCAGACGTCTTCAGCCACCACCGCGCCATCACCTCCTGCCACCTGGCCGGCATCGTGGGGCGGCTCAACCGCCCCGTGGCGTGGGACGCCGCCAGCGAGCAGATCACCGGCGACCCGATCGCCCAGGCGATGCAGCAGCGCAAGCAGCGGAAGGGGTACGAGATCGTCGTCTAACTGATAGCGAAGCGTGGCGGGGGCGCACCCCGACGCGTGAAGCCGGAATCCCCAATGACCAAGCCCGAATGACCAAGCAGCGCACGCGACCGACAGGCGTCCTTGGTCATCTAGGCTTGGTCCTGGGTCATTAGTCCTGTTCCGACCACGTGCCCATCAGTTCTTTATGCCCGACTGGACCGGCAAAACCGCCCTCGTGACCGGCGGTTCGGCGGGCCTGGGGCTGGCGATCGCCGGGGCGATCCGGCGGCGCGGGGCCGACGTGGTGCTGGTCGCCCGCAACCAGTCCCAACTCGCGCAGGCGTGCGCGGGGCTCCCCGGCGCGGTAGCGCTGTCGGCCGACCTCGCGGTCGGCGGCGAGGCGACGCGCGTGGTGAACGAGACGGCCGCCCGGTTCGGCCGGCTCGACCTGGTGGTGCACGCCGCGGGGCGGTCGACCCGCGGTCGCGTCGTCGACACCCCCCGCGAACAGTTCGAGGCGCTGCTGGCGCTGAACACGCTGGCGGCCATCGAACTGGCCCAGGCCGCGGCGCCGTCGCTGGTCGCCTCACGCGGGTCGCTGGTGCTGATCGGCTCGCTGGCGACGCACGTGGCCCCCAAGTTTCTGGGCGCCTACCCGGTGAGCAAGCACCCGCTGGCGGCCCTTGCCCAGCAGTTGCGGCTGGAGCTCGGCCCCGAGGGGATGCACACGCTGTTGGTCTGCCCCGGCCCGATCGCCCGCGCCGACTCCGCCGATCGCTACGCAGACCAGGCCGCCGACCTCCCCCCCGAAGCCCGCAAACCGGGCGGGGGCGCCAAGGTGCGGGCCCTCGACCCGCAGCGGCTCGCCGAGCAGATATTGGCTGCCTGCGATAAGCGGAAAGCGGAGCTGGTGATTCCCAAGAAAGCGCGGCTGCTGTTCGCGCTTTCGAGGCTGTTTCCCGAGTGGGGCGATCGGCTGCTCAACAAGAAAATGGAGTAGAGCCGGGAGCGTCAGCGCCCGGAGGAAGGGTCATGCGCGACAAAACTCCGAGCGCTGACGCTTCCGGCTCCATCACGTCGCCGGGGTGGCGCCGACCAGGCTCAGCGTCATCGCCCGCATCACGCTCTCGACCTCTTCCATCTCTTCGTCCTCGGCCTGGTAGAGCACGACGCAGGTGTCGTGCCCGCGGTGGAAGACGCGAGTGAGGGCCGTGCTAGTGAGGTCCAAATAGGTGAACCGCATGTCGTTGCCGACCAACAGCACGGCGCCGATGGGCTCGCTGACTTCTTCCGACTCCAGGTCGGGGTACTCTTCGCGCATCGCCGACAGCAGGTCAGCGGCGGTCTGCTGCGTATCGAGCAGGCCGCTGTAAAGGCTCACGGTCCAGAACGCTGTGTCGCGGCCCAAGACGGTCACCTGGGCGGTCGCGTCGTCGTCGTCGTTCGACTCGTCGAGCGTCCAGTCGGACGGGTAGAGAAAATGCAGGCCGTGCTTGTCGTACGTCGCGGACATGGGGGCTAAGAATGGGGACTGGCTCGTTGTCGCACGTCGTACGCCGCCCCGGCATCGGAGCGAAAAGCGACAGCGTGCCTGCCTCCATTTTTAGCCAACGCGGACCGCAGCACTACCCCGTCCGACGCACCGGTAGAAAGTGCTCGTCGGGCATCAGCATGCGGTCGAGCCGCAGGCCGAACTTCTCGCCGACCTTCACCACGTCTCCCTCGGCAAACGGGCGGTCGCCGACCGACATCTCCAGCATCGCGTCGCAAGGCTTGTCGAACATCAGCAGCGACCCCGGCACCAGGGCCATCACTTCTTCCACCTTCTGCCGCTTGGCCGCCAGCGTCACGCTCACCTGCACCCGCACCTGCAGCAGCGTGCGGGCGTACGGGGGCAGCTCGCGGAAGTCGCGGGGCCGGGGCTTTTCGGGCGTGGGTGTGGGATCCGGCATACGCAGAAGAGTATCGGCGAAACTGCCCCGCAGACTTTCCCCAACCTGCCAACCGCCCTTTTAGAGCAGTCACCCGGTAGCCCTGCGGCTATTGCGGTTTGTAAATTGGGTATAATGACGCCGACTCCGATCCGTACCAACCGCTGGCGCTGCTGTCATGACCGTGATGCTTGAATCCGCACACCCGCTCCCCCCCTACAAATCGCTCAGCAACGACGAGCTGGTCGAGCGGATCGACGCCGTGCGGGCCGATTTGGGCCCCAAGCTGCTGATCCTGGGGCACCACTACCAGCAGGACGAGGTGATCGCCCGGGCCGACCTGCGGGGAGACAGCTACCAGCTCAGCCAAATGGCGGCCGACAGCACGGACTGCCGGATGATCGCCTTCTGCGGCGTCCACTTCATGGCGGAGACCGCAGACATCCTCGCCAACCGCCCAGAGAAGCTCGCGGAGCGGGGCGGCGAGCGTGTCCAAGTGGTCCTCCCCGACCTCGCGGCCGGCTGCTCGATGGCGGACATGGCCGGCATCGCCCAGATCGAAGACGCCTGGGACGCGCTCGGCGAGGTGATCGACACCCAGCGGCTGATCCCGGTCACCTACATCAACTCGGCCGCCAGCCTGAAGGCGTTCGTCGGCCGGCACGGCGGCATCGTCTGCACCAGCAGCAACGCCCGGGCCGCCATCGAGTGGGCGTTCAAGCGGGGCGACAAAGTCATGTTCTTCCCGGACCAGCACCTGGGGCGCAACACCGCGATGGGGATGGGCATCCCGCTCGACCAGATGCCGGTGTGGGACCCCTACGCCCTTGACGGCCTGGGCGGAAGCACGGAGCAGCAACTGCAAAAGAGCAAGGTCATCCTCTGGAAAGGCCACTGCAGCGTCCACCAGATGTTCCGCCCCGAGCACGTCCACTCGCTTAGAGAAAAACATCCGGGCATCCAGATCCTCGTCCACCCCGAGTGCCCCCGCGACGTGTTCGAGCTGGCCGACTACTCCGGCTCCACCGGCAAGATCATCCGCACGGTCCAAGAGGCGCCCCCGGGCACGAAGTGGGCCATCGGCACCGAGCTGCACCTGGTGAACCGCCTCAAGCAAGAACACCCCGAACAAGAGGTGTACTTCCTCTCGCCGGTGGTCTGCATGTGCGCCACCATGTACCGCATCGATCTGGCGCACCTCTGTTGGAGCCTGGAGAATATGCAAGCGGGGTCACCCGTGAACGTGATCGAGGTAGATGAAGAGACGGCGCGCTGGAGCCTGGTGGCGCTGGAGCGGATGCTGGAAGTGAAGTAGCGACGGACGGTTCACCACAGAGTCACAGAGGACACGGAGAAGGAACAGAGGACGCAAGCAAACAAGCACACCAGAGCCCAATAGCTGCCGACCTACGCGTCGGCGCGTCGGCGGAACACCCACCGCGCCGGGAGCAACGCCAGCGCCACAAACACCGCCACGTTCCAGACGCGGCCCCAGTGGACCTGGACCCCGACGAGCCGCGTGACGGTACCCTTGGATGGCCAGTCGAGGTTGGCGATCTCGTGGACCTCGATCGGATCGTCGGTGACGAGCACGAGCGATCTGGCGGCGGCGGCATCTTTGGTACGATTTGCGAACCGCACTAAGCAATCTCTCATCGCGACGGCTCGGCCTTGTCGTCTGCGAATCTGGCAGTAGCTGGTCGCGAAGTATCCCTGGTGGACTGTGTTCATCTCGTACTGATCGTCTCCCGTCATCAGGCTTGTGAACTCGTCGATTGTCAGATCGACCGGTTCGTACCACTTCGCTTGCTTGATCGCGGTCTGCACGACCAGCACACGATCCGCGGCGCATGATTGCATGTTCGCCAGAGGCGGCGGGCCCCACAACGTGCCGTCACCGGTAACGGCTAGATAATAGGCCCCGTCGTCTGGCAAGCCGTAGAGTTGAAAGGTCGGGCTCGTCAGGCCCAATACATGGGTCGACTCGAACACGGCTAGATTTGCTGGGCTGTCCCAGGGTTCGTCTAGCCGGATCCTCTTGTAGAGCTCTGGCTCCTCGAGGTAGGGCAACAGCAACGTCCGCCAGCTATGCAGCGGCTTCCCATTTTTGTCCTTCGTGCAGGGAGGCGGCAAGGCGCCGTGGTCCCGTTGATAGCTTGCGAGGGCAAGAGCGCACTGCTTGATTACGGACGCCTCCATGTTGCGGTAGCTCGGGGTGCGCACTGTGTCGAAGGGGAAAACGAGTGCGCCCAGGATTGCGGTCGCAACTAGCAGTGCAACAGAGGTGGCGGCAAACAGCGGTCGCCGCAGCCATTCGCGCACCCACCACCAAAACCCCGGCACGAGCGCCGCTACCAACAGCCCCGCGGCGCCGAAGATCCGGATGCCCACCGCGATTAGCGCAAACACGTACAGCAGCGTGGTAAGCCGGAACCGCATCACGCCTCCCCCTCCACCCGCCGCGAGAACGCCCACCGCGCCGGCGCCAGGCTTAGCAGGCAGAACGCCGTGAACACCGCGATGCGGCCGTGGTCGAGTTGGGGCTCAACGGCGTTCTCCTGAAAGTCGAAACCTATCGTCTCTCCCCCATTGCAAGTGAGTAGTGCTTCGGCTGTCTCGCGAGATAGAGTTCCGCGGATAGTACTGATGTGTCCGTCCGCAAAGACCACATGGAGCACGGGCGCGGGGTGATAGAACAGACTATGGTCCCAAGTGTGGCTGCTGTGCGACCTCCACTCGATTGCGCCCGTCAACAGATCAACGGCTTCGACGAACGATAGGTCCCGCGGTTCGGCCCACTCGGCGCCAAGATCGGCTTCGATCAGCATGATCGTGTTGGCTGCGCCATCTGGAATCGACGCGAGCGAGGTCTTCTTTGCAGACCATACAGTTCGGTCGTCTACGATCGCGTGGTAGCTGGTCGTAGACGAACCGGGCTTCGCTGCGGAACAGCGGTACTCTTCCACGGGCAGCGACGTTGCCGCTCGATTGGCCGGTGCGTTCCAAGCTTTGGTCAGGTCGATCCGTTGGTACAGGGAGTTCTGGCCGACGTGAGGGAGAAGCAGAGTACGCCAGCTATGGAGTTCTTCGCCCGAACCGGAACGCACAATGGGCGAGGGGGGCCCGCCGTTGGCTGCGTCGAATGCAAGGACAGCAAGCGCGACCTGTTGAATCTGGTAGAGGCAGTAGCCACTACCGGCGGACGACCGCGCGCTGTCAATCGCGGGCAAAAGCTTGACGACAAGCGCACCGGCGACTAGCAAGAACACGCCGAGAACTTTCGGGACTATGCCTACGCTCTTAGGAGGCGTCGACCACAGCACAAGAACCCAACCGCCAAAGACCATGGCCGCAGCTAAGATCCCCCGCGGACCGCATGTAGCGATGCTCACCGCGATCAACGCGATCACGTACAGCAGCGTGGCAATCCGGAACCGCATCACGCCTCCCCCTCCACCCGCCGCGAGAACGCCCACCGCGCCGGCGCCAGGCTTAGCAGGCAGAACGCGGCGAAGACGGTGATGCGGCCGTAGTCGAGTTGGGGGTTGAAGCTCGTGCCGAAGGCCGTTCGGTCTATTTCTTCTCCGCCATTGGCGGTCAGCAGCGCGGTTGCAAGCTCCCGCGACAGCGGCCGACACAACGACTCGCTATTACCGTCCGCGAACAGCACGTTGAGTGCGTAAGCCGGTCGATAGAAATAGCCGCAGTCGACCTGATGCCCGTGGCCCTTGCTCCACTCATTGGCGCCGGTTAGCAGGTCAACCGCTTCTTCGAACGTCAAGTCGCGCGGCTCGGCCCAGCAAACGCCAAGGTCCGCCTCGATGAGTAGGATTGTACTCTCCAAACCATCAGCAGCCGCACTGAGTATGGAGTTCTTCGCGGACCAAATCGTTCGGTCGTCAACGATCGCAAAGTAGTGCGAATCGGGTGCGGAACGGTGCTCAGGACAGCAGAAAATTATCACTGGAAGCGATGTCAGAGGAAGGTTGATCGGACGGTCCCACGCCTCGGCCAAATCCAGCTCGTTGTAGAGCGGCTCTTCCTCAAGATGCGGGAGCATTACCGTTCGCCAGCTATACAGCGGCTCGCCTACCTCGGAGTGTATGGTCGTATCGGGGAGGCCGCCATTCGCTTGGGCATAAGTTTGCAGAGCCATTCCCATCTGCCTCATCTGGTGTCGGCAGGTGGATCGAGGGGGAGCTGGACCACTCCGTACTACCGGCAAGAAAAATGCCATTGCGATAACAGGAAGCAGGATCGCCAACGTCCAAGTGAAAAAGGTCCTCGCCGCAGCGAAGCGGAGGGCGCCCCACAGCCCAAGCAGCACGACTGCCGCCAAGATCCCCCACGCTCCAAACGCGGCGATGCTCACCGCCACGTAGGCAATCACATACAGCAGCGTGGCAATCCGGAACCTCATCCCAACACCCCTCACCCTAGGACTCGCCCCCCTACCCTGCGATTATTGCGGCTCCAGCGGTCTAGGGCACGCGTCCGGAACCACACCGGGGTTTGGCCGAAGGCCTTGTTCACCGTAGCCTGGGGCGCCGCCCCAGGTAGCCGCCGCCAAGCGCGTCGTTTGGCCAACGGCCATAATCACCTGAGACGCAGATGAATACGGCGTTCGGTCAAACCGCTGACACCGCCCAAGTTCCTAGGGCGTTGCCCTAGGCTACGGTAACGTAGGCCTTCGGCCAAACGCGAGCGTTATTCTTGAGCGATCCTTAGCCCCACATTTCTGCATCATGTCTGACTGGCCCGATTACGAGCTCATCGATTTTGGCGCCGGGCGGAAGCTGGAGCGGTTTGGGGGGCTGCTGGTCGACCGTCCCTGCCCCGCCGCCGCAGACGCTACCCGGCGTGATACGCCCCACTGGCGCGAACCCAAAGCAGTCTACACCGGCGCGAAAGTAGGAGACGGGAAATGGCGCGTGGCGGACGGGGTCCGCCCGGCGTTGAGCGTCCCGCTCAACATCCCGCTCAGCGAGGCCCTCGGCTTCGGGGCCAAGCTCGACCTCTCCCCCGCGGGTCAGGTGGGGCTGTTCCCCGAGCAGTTCGAGAACTGGCAGTGGATCGCAGCGCAGGCGCGGCGCGCGGGGCGCCCGCTGCGGGTGCTGAACCTGTTCGCCTACACCGGCGGCAGCACGCTGGCGGCCGCGGCCGCGGGGTGTGAGGTGACGCATGTCGACGCGTCGAAGCCCTCGGTAGCGCTGGCGCGCGAGAACGCGGCGCTTAGCGGGCTGGAGGGGGCGCCGGTGCGGTGGATTATCGAGGACGCGGTGAAGTACTGCGAGCGCGAAGTGCGCCGCGGTAGCCGGTACGACGGGGTGATCCTCGACCCCCCCAGTTACGGCCACGGCCCCAAGGGAGAAGACTGGCGGCTGGAGCGCGACCTGCTGCCGCTATTGGAGATTTGCGGCGAACTTGTCGACCGCCGCCCGGTCTTTTTCTTGTTGACCTGCCACACCCCAGGGGTCGGCCCCGCCGAGCTAGCGGCCTACCTCAGCGACGGCCTATTCGGATCCTGCGGCCAACCCCCAGCCACCGGCACGCTGTACCTGCGGACCCCCGACCGCCGCCGCCTAGAAAGCGGCGTCTTCGCCCGCTGGCCTGGGTGATATACTTAGAAACGGCTCAACAATAACTTCCAAGTTTGGCCGAAGGCCATCCTTCACTGTAGCCTGGGGCAAGCGGAGCGCCGCCCCAGGTGATGTGGCGCCGGTGGAAGTTTGGCCGAAGGCCATATTCACCGCGTCCGTAGTCGCAACGGTGAGTATGGCCTTCGGCCAAACAGCGCTTCGCGGGTGTCTAGCTACGGCGTTGCCGTAGGCTACGGTGAACAAGGCCTTCGGCCAAGTGCGGCGATTGTATCTGAATCGATCCTTAGTGAAAGAAGATTCTAAGATGACGATGCTGAAAGTGACGACGATCGATAACCAACTAGCGGTAGTGCTGTCGCCGGAGTTGGCCGCTCACTTGAACGCGTCCGCCGGGGATGAGCTCCTCACGGAAGTAGGGTCGAACGGTCGCATCCTCATCTTCTCGAAGCCGATCGTTGACTCTCAAGTCAAGGTTCTGAACGAAGTGATGGATCGCCGGAAAGACGCCCTAGGTCGGTTGGCGGAGTAACTCTCTCAGCAACGAGTTTCTCTCGAAAAGTCGCAAAGACGCCAAGGATTTGCGGTCACTGATTTCCTTGATTTCCTTTGCGCCTCCGCGCCTCTGCGAGAGACCCTTCGCCAACGACAAAAGCCCCCATGCGAACCAGCTTCCCCCGCAAACGCCCTCCCGCCACCGATCTGGCCGCGGTGATGACGCCGATGATCGATGTGGTGTTCTTGCTGCTGATCTTCTTCCTCTGCACGTCCAGCTTCCAGCGGCCGGAGAAGACGCTGCCCGCCAGCCTGTTGATGGCCAGCGACGGGGCCAGCGACCTGTCGGTCGAGCCGGAGCCGGAGCTCGAGCGGGTGACGCTGGCCGCACGCGTCGGGGCGAGTGGAACGCGGTGGCTTGTGAACGAGCGGCCCGCCGCCTCGCTGGCGGACGCCACGGCGCTGCTAAGAACGCTGGCCGAGATCGACCCGTCACTTCCAGTAACGATCGACGCGGCGTCCGAGGTGCCCATGGGAGACCTCGTAGACGGCTACGACGCCGGGCGGCTGGCGGGGTTCACCAAGGTCCAGATCGCGGCCGGGGAGTAGGCATGGCGAGGACCCTCGCGCTCTTCTTGCTCCTGGTCGCCCCGGCCGCGGCCGCCGACGACGCCGCGCAAAAGCTGGCGCTCGCCAGGTCGCTCCGCGAGCAGGGGCAGTTCGACTACGCGATCAAGCTTGCGTCTGAGCGGATCGAGCGCAGCGACCTCCCCGAAGCGGTGCGGGTAGAGTTCGCCATCGAGTACGCGCGGGCGTCCGTGGGCAAGGCCTTGGGCACGCCGCGCGCCCAGAGGCGGCGGATCGCGACGCAGTGCAACCGGACGCTCGAAAAGCTGCAGGGCGAGCTCCGCCAGACTGCGAGCCGTCGGGTGATCGAGCTGCAGGCCTGCCTGAGCCTGGCCGCGATGGTGCGGACCGACCTAGCAGAAGCAGACGACGCCGACCGGCGGGTGCTGAGAGACTTAGACGATCGCCTGGAGCGGATGGTAGAAGAAATCGAAACGGGCCTTGCCCGCGCATCCGACCGACAGAATGAATCGCTCGCCAACCACGCCCGCGTAGAGCACGCCGGCGTGCTGCAGATGCTGGCCGAAACCTACCCCCCCGAGAGCGCCGACCGCGACGACGCGGCGCTGCGGGCCCTCGGCGTGGCCGAGCCGCTGGCGCACGGCCGTGTGCCCGACGCGCTACGCTGGCGTGCGCGTGGCGTGGAGGTTGCTTGCCTGGCGCTGCTGGGACGCGACCGGCTGCACCGAGCACGGCTGGCCGAGTACAAGGCCGACGCCCCCGCCGATTGGCTGGCGGCGGCCGACACACACGCCAAGACCGCACGCGCCGCGGACGAGCCCGGCCGCCGCGGGGCCGAGCTGTACGCGGCGGGCAAGCTGGACGAGGCGGTCGATGCCTACGACCGCGCGGCCGCGGACGCGTTCCGCAGCGGCGCGCACGGGTCGGCGTTTGAGTGCTCGCTGGCGGCGGCGGCCATCCGTCACCAGCAGGGGAAGCTGTCGGACGCGGCCCGCAGGTTCCGTCGGGCGGCGCTGGCGGCTTCCGACCGCCCCGAGGCGCCCGCCGCGCACCACGCCGGCCTGCTGGCGGCCGCCGAGGCGGCGCGGCGCGATCCGGCCCTCAAAGAGCGGTACGCCGAGATGCTGCGCGAGCACGCCGCGACTTGGCCACGCGCCGAGACGGCCGAGAAAGCCCGCTGGTGGCTGACCAAGCTGCTGGCGGCCGACGAGCAGTGGGACGCGATCCTCAGCGAAACAAGCGGCCTTACGCAAAGCGACCCGCGCTACGCCGAGGGGATGTCGCTGCGGATCGAGGCCTCGGCCCGCAAGCACGCCGCGCTGTCCGGCGCGGCGGCAGACGCGTGGCTGGCAGAAGCCACGGCCGAGCTGCAGCCGCTGGTCACGGGCCGCGACAACCGCTGGCCCGATGCCTGGACCCCCATCGCGCGTCACGCGGCGCTGGCGCTGGCCCGGATGCACGCAGACGATCCCGAGAGCGACTACTCGCCCAGGCTGCTCGCGAAGGCGCTGGCCGGCGCCCCGGAACCCGACCCCCAGTGGCGCCGCGACGCCGCGACGCTGCTGGCCCAGTTGCTGATCGAGCGTGGCGACCTCGACGGCGCCGCCCCCTGGCTCGCCGCCGCGGACACCGGGCCGGTGCTGGAGGCCCTCGCGGAGAAGCTTCGATCGGCCGACCCGCACGGGCGCGAGGCCGCGGCGAAGCTGATCGTTCAGGTCACCACAGACGCCAAGGGGAAGGCCGCGGAGCTACGCGCCGAGGCGCTCGTCTCGCTCGGCTTCGTTGCCGAGGCGACCGAACTGCTCGCGGGCCAAGCAGAGGGTGGTCCGGCGGCGAGGCTCAGGCTCGCACAACTGCTCACGCGGCACCCCGACGCCTCGCAGCGCCAGCGCGCCGTGAAGCTGTTGCATGCGCTCGAGAAGGAGGTCCCCGCGGGGGACGCCCTCTGGGGGGCGGCGCGATGCGCCCGCATCCGGGCGCTGCTCGCAGCCGGCCGTAAAGAAGAGGCGGGTAAACTATTCCAGATCACCGCCACGCTCGAACCGACCGTCGCCAGTGGCGCGGCGTTCCAAGAGGTTGCACGCGAGATCGCAGAGGAACCAGGCGCGCGGAAAAACGAGTAGCCCCGATCGTTTCCGATCGGGGCTACCCGACGAGGGGGAATGCGTTGTGAGTGCTCTTTTTGGAGCCGGAAGCGTCAGCGCCCGGAGCCGTAGGGTGTACGCAGTACACCGGCCCCGAACGAGTCTCGAAGCAGTCAAGACTTCTCCGCCGCTTGGCGCACCTCGTGCACCCTACACGGGGGCTACCAGGGGCCGCGGACGTAGTACACGCCGAACTGGTTGGTGTCCTGCGGCCAGGCCGGGGTGTTGCGGAACGGGCCGCCGTGCGGGCCGATGCCGGGGTAGTCGCGTCCGAACTGGTGGTCGATCCGCGAGATGCGGCTCGACCCCACGCCCCAGCCCCAGTTGGTCTGGGTCTGCACCACCGGCGGCACCACCAGCGCCACGGGCTGGCCGTACTGCACGTGGGCGTAGGGGGCGTTCCAGTTGTAGTTCTCGGCCCGACGCAGGGGCCACATGTAAGGCGCTTCCGCCTGGGCAGGGGGGGCTGCCCAAGCGGCGAGCGCCAAACCGAAGACGAGGGTGAGCTTGCTGAGCGTGGTCATGGGGTTCTCCGGGCGGGAAGGCGTGGGGCTGGGGGGCAGGCAGTGAACGGCGTTCGCGGCCCGGATCACCACCACGCGTTTCCGGACTTCTTGTAGCCGTAGTTCTCGCCCCAGTTGTGCGAGTCCCAGATGGCGGCCTGCAGCCAGTTGGCCTTGGAATGATAGCTGACGTTGGTGCGGGTCCAGCCGGCGCCCGGTGAGTGCGTGTAGTACGAGCGGTGGTGCTGGTACAGCATCTCGTGCGGCATCAGCGGCTGGTACGTGGTGTAGGTGTGCCCCATGCTCACCGGCACCGGCAGCGGGGCGACGTACATCTCGGCCGCCGTGCCGCTGGGCTGCGGGCCGACGTAGTAGTTGTAGAACAGGTCGTTCGGGTCCTGGCGGCTCACGGTCCGCTTGCCGCGCCAGCCGTAGGCGGCCTCGGCGGGAGCAACCGTCGACCAGAGGCCGGCGGCGATGACGGCGACTGCTATCGCGCTGGTGGTTTGTTTCATGCTTGGATTCCCCCTTGCGGCGAACTTGATGGGGCCCCCGCGGCGACCGGCGTCGCGTGGCCGATTGGTTCTGTCGCAAAGCATCGACGTGCGAGAATCGTTGCTGTGAAACTTTCCGTGCTACCGCGTGCAACCGCTACGGGCGTTACAACCGGACCCGGACGCCCTCGGGCGGATGGCCACGAAAAGGCGCAAGAAAGCACAAAGAAGTTGGGAGCACTTGGAGACAGATAGTGCTGCTGGCGCCGACCTACGCGGCGTTAATCTCGACCAGCTCGCTCGATGAGTGGGGCGCAGGGACCGGCTCACCCTGCTCGGCTAGACCCTCGATGTGGAACTCGATCGCCTCGCGGATCAGCGCAATCGCTCCCTCGCGGGTGTCTGCGGCAGCGATACAGCCGGGAAGGTCCGGAACGTAAGCGCCCCAGCTATTCTCGCCCTGCTCGATAATCACCGTGTACTTCATGAGAGAGCTTATGGGTTCAGTCCAGCTTGCTTAAGTATACTCTTCAGCGTGCCAACTGGGATATCAACATTCGGCTTGCCGGACACCGTGACAGTGCCGGGCTTGGTCGCGTGCACAAATTGCCGGTGACTGCCCCGCATCCGAACCTGGCGCCAGCCCTCACCTTCGAGCTGCCTGATCAGTTCCCAGACCTTCACGTATAGCTCGTGCTGGATCGCCGCAGGAAATCACCGACTTCCTCAATGCTGTACGCCGGCGTGCGCCGATGCAAGACCGCATGGCCGTTGTGGCGCACCGGCCGCAGGTCTCCGATTGGCGGAGCTCCGCCAGCGTCCCTGTCCCCTGCCCGAGAGCGCCAGAGAGTGCGCAAATTTAGCCACCGCGGCTTGGTCCATAGTCATTCATTTTCGTGCATTCTTGTGCCTTCTCATGGCCATCGCCTGTAATCCGTCCCTACCGTGCGGTCCGTGGGGCGGCCACTCCGGCGCCTGGGACCGCCTCGCCGCGGCCGGTAAACTCTACGTTTTCCCTACAGACCCCCATCCCCCACGAGGCAAGAACCTTGGCGGAGACCGAGACAGCACCGACCCGCGCCGCCGCGCCCCGGCGGACGACCGCAGAGGCGATGGCTGCCAAGCAGCAGGAAATCTCTGTCAGCGAGTTCTTCGCCAAGAACCGCCACCTGCTGGGATTCGACAACCCCCGCAAGGCCCTGCTGACCACCGTCAAGGAAGCGGTCGACAACTCGCTGGACGCGTGTGAGGAAGCAGGCATCCTGCCGGAGATTTGGGTGCACATCGAGCCCACCGGCGAGGGGCGCTACAAGGTCGGCATCCAAGACAACGGGCCCGGCATCCTCAAGAAGCAGATCCCGCTGATCTTCGGCAAGCTGCTGTACGGGTCGAAGTTCCACCGCCTGCGGCAGAGCCGTGGGCAGCAGGGGATCGGCATCAGCGCCGCCGGCATGTACGGCGTGCAGACCACCGGCAAGCCCGTGAAGATCATCAGCAAGGTCTCCGTGCGCAAGCCCGCGCACTACTACGAGATCCAGATCGACACCAAGCGCAACGTCCCGCGCATCCTCAACGGCAAGGGCGAGGGCGTTGACATCCCGCCGGGCGAGAAGGGCGCCAAGTACATCGAGCAGCACGGCATCGAGTGGGAAGACCAGCCGCACGGCACGCGCGTCACCATCGAACTCGAGGCCAAGTTTGTCCGCGGCCGCGGCAGTGTTGACGAGTACCTGAACCAGACGGCGATCGCCAACCCGCACGTCACGCTGCACTACCACGACCCGGACGACTACCTGCACGACTACCCGCGCAGCGCCGAGAAGCTTCCCCCCGAATCGAAGGAGATCAAGCCGCACCCATACGGCACCGAGTCGGGCCGGCTGGCGCAGATGCTCGAAGAGAGCGAGCCGATGGGGGTGAGCGAGTTCCTCAAGACCAAGTTTAGCCGCGTCACGCCCGCGGTGGCGCGCAAGATCTGCGAGAAGGCGGAGGTGTCTTCTCGGCTGGCGGTCGGCAAGGTGAAGCGGGAGCAGGCGGACAAGATCTTCCGCGCGATCCAGCAGACCAAGATCAGCCCGCCGGAGACCAACTGCATCTGCCCGATCGGCGAGGAGCTGCTGCTCAAGGGGCTGCACAGCGTGGTGCCGGGCGAGTTCTACACCGCCGCCACGCGTCCTCCGGCCGTGTACCGGGGCAACCCGTTCCAGGTGGAGGTCGGCCTGGCGTACGGCGGGTCGGCCGCCACGCAGAACGTGACGATGGACCTGCTGCAAGACCTGATCGAAGAGACCGACACGCGCACCGTGCGGCAGTTTCTCATCCACACGTTCAATGGCCTGGGGAGCGACGCCGCGGACAAGATCGTCAAGGCCGCCAGCCTCAAGACCCGCCAGAACCCCAGCGCGCTCAAGCCCAAGGAACGCCAGAAGCTGTTCGACGCGATGAAGCACGTGAACGTCGCCGAGGGACAGAGCATGGAGGTGATGCGGTACGCCAACCGCGTGCCGTTGCAGTTCCAGCAGGCCGCCTGCGCGGTGACGCAGACCATCCTCGGCACCAACTGGCGTGGCTACGGGCTGAGCCAGTCGCGGGGCTCGCTCCCCAAGGGACCGGTGAGCATCATGGTGCACATCGCCAGCGTGTGGGTGCCGTTCACCAGCGAGAGCAAAGAGGCGATCGCCGCGTACCCCGAGATCCAGAAAGAGATCCGCCTGGGGCTGCAAGCGGTGGGGCGCAAGCTGGGGATGTTCCTCCGCCGCCGGCTGCGGGTGAAGCAGCAGACCGACCGCCGCGAGGTGTTCCTGCGTTACCTCAAAGAAGTCTCCGGCGCGGTTAGTACGATCAACGGCGCGAACCAGAGCGAGCTGTACGACCAGCTCGTGAAGGTGGCGAACAAGGTGACCGCCGACGCGGACATGAAGCTGGACGACCGCGGGCGGAAGATCGCCCCGGAGGAGATGGACCTGGGAGGGAGCGTGCTGATTGTCGACCCAACAACGCACGCGGCTTCGATCAACCGGGCTTCGTCGGTGGGCGAAGACGACGAGGATGGCGGGGGCGAAGAAGAGTGAGGGCGGAGGCCTCTCGCAGAGACGCGGAGCCTTCGGACGCATCAGGCAGTCTACCAACGATGCACGCTGAGAGCGGATAAACAATGTATAGGCCGGCTGGTTCCACTCCTTCTTTCCTGGGCGCCTCTGCGTCTCCGCAAGAGTTCTCCGATGGCAGATGAAGAACCACGCGAGCTGACCGACGTCATCGACGACCTCAAAGAGAAGTCGCAAGAAGACGGCCAGATGTCCGCCCAGGACGCGCTCGACGAGTTCGCTGGGCGACTCTTCGGGCCGCTGCTGGTTGTGCCGGGGCTGGTGACGCTTATCCCGGTAGTCGGAGCCATCCCGCTCGTCCCCACAACAATGGGCGTGTGGGTGGTGCTGGTGGCGGGGCAGACGCTCGCGGGTCGCGAGTACCCCTGGCTGCCTGGCGTGATCGCCGACCGCAGCGTCGACGCCGAAAAGTTCCGCGAGTCGATGGAAAAGTTCCGCCCCTGGGCCGAGTGGATCGACAAGTTCACGAAGCCCCGGCTCACATGGCTCGTGAAGGGCCCCGGCAAGTACGCGCTGGCGGCGTTGTGCATCGTGCTGGCGCTGACGCTGCCGCCGCTGGAGTTCCTGCCGATGGCCTGTGCAGCGCCCGGGGGCGCGATCCTGCTGATCGGCCTGGCGATCACCGCCCACGATGGCCTGCTGGCGCTGATCGCGGTCGGCCTATCGTTGCTGGCGTTGTTCTTAGTCAGCCAAGCCTGGTCGGCGTTCGCGGCGTACTTCAGCGGATAACGTGGTGATGCAATACTGGAGGTACTGAAGCTCTTACCCGGACGAGGTCGAAGTTGGTTCGGATCACCATTGATGACGAGTTGAAGAGGCGGCTAGAAGCGACCGACGGCCCGGTCGAGCTTTGCGATGCAAAGGGGAAAGTGGTCGGCTTTGTTCGCGTTGAAACGCCGCCGAACTGGCGCGACTACTGGATCGACGACGAACCAAAGTTAAGCCGCGAAGAGATTGACCGGCGCCTAAACTCGCCGAAACCAGGCCTCACCACCGAACAAGTAAAGGCCAAACTGCGGGAACTGATGTGAGTTATCGGATCGATACGGAGTAGAAGCAAACCACACTTCTCTCGCAGAGGCGCGGAGACGCAGAGAAGTACGAACGGGAGGCGCCATGTTGAATCTAGTCGTGATTCGTTCCGCCGACCTGGATCGAGCAGAGCAGTTCTACGCTTCGATTGGCTTGAGCTTCACCCGACATTCCCATGGCAATGGCCCCGAGCACTTGGCCAATGAGTGCGATGGCATTGTCTTTGAAATTTACCCAAGAACAAGCAAGACTGAATCAACGGCCGGAACGCGCATTGGTTTTCGAGTCGAGTGCGTCGAAACCGCAACGAGTAGCCTTGCGGCCATCGGCGCCATGATCCAAAGCCTTCCCAAGGATAGTCCATGGGGCCGCCGGGCAGTCGTGCTCGACTTTGACGGACATCAAGTTGAACTGACATCCAAACTCAATATTCTGACTCGATAGACACTCTACTTCCCTCTGCGCCTCTGCGAGAGATCCGTCAAAGACATGGCAAAAAAAAGCCCCATCACCCCCGCCCCCAAGCCCCCCGTCAAGCTCACGCCGCGCGACAAGAAGACGCTGTCGTCTCTGGTCGGCCTGGCCGACGGCGTGACGAAAGCCGCGGCGGCGCGGCGCGACCCGTACGTCGATATCCCGAGCCGGACGCTGTCAAACGTCCGCTACTCGGCGCGTAAGCGGATCATCGAAATGGGCACGGGCAAGAACCGCCGACAGCTCTTCGACCTGTCGCAGGCCAAGGCGTACATGCGCACCATGCTGGTCGCCGAGGGCTGCAAGCGGCTGCTGGACCAGGGCAAGAGCACCAGCCTCCGGGGTATGTTCTACATGCTCAAGCACACGATCGAGGGCTCGAAGGAGAACACCTTCGACGACCAGAACGAGTGCGACACGATCATCGAAGACGTTGAGGTGCTGCTGACCAGCATCCGCGAAGAGCTGCACCTGTACGCCGAGAACCGTGGCGCGATGGTGGGCGCCATCACGTTCACCGACAAGGGAGACGAGATCAACTGCGCCCGCATGGGCTCCGGCGGGTACGCGATCCCGTCGATCGTCGAGCCAGAGGTGATCCAGTTCGACAAGAAGAAGTGCGACGCCAAGTTCATCCTGCACGTCGAGAAAGGCACGGTCTGGCAGCGGTTCAACGAAGACCGCTTCTGGGAGAAGCACAACTGCATCCTCACCCACGGCAGCGGGCAGCCCCCACGCGGCGTGCGGCGCATGCTGTTCCGGCTGCACAACGAGCTGAGCCTGCCGGTGTACTGCGTGCTCGATAACGACCCGTGGGGCTACTATATCTACAGCGTGCTCAAGCAGGGCTCGATCAACCTGGCGTTCGAGAGCCAGCGGATGGCGATCCCCGAGGCCAAGTACCTGGGCCTGCGGAGCATCGACTACGACCGCTGCGAGCTCTCCGAAAGCGTCAAGATCGCGCTGAACGACACCGACCGTAAACGCGCGAAGCAGGTGGCCAAGTACCCCTGGTTCGAGAAGAAGCCCAAGTGGCAGACCGAGATCAAGAAGATGATCCAGAACGACTTCAAGCTGGAAGTGGAATCGTTGATCTCGAAGGATATCAGCTACGTGACGGAGGTTTACGTGCCCGAGCGATTGGAGGCGCAGGACTGGTTGGACTAGAATAGGGATGACCATTGCAGACTTGGAGACCGCGGAATCATGTCGAGCATTCTAGACCACGCAGGCATGTCGATAACCGGCGTAGAAATCCCTCCGACGCCGCTGCCTGCACAAGCTGACGAACTCACCTGGGACATCGCCCGGCTGTTCCCGCGCCAGGGGAGTTGGACCGTCGAGCAGTACCTTCAGTTGACGGAGACGGTCAACTGGCCGATGGAGTTTACGGACGGTGTAATCGAGTTTTTGCCCATGCCCACGATCGCACACCAGTTGCTTGTCCGCTTCCTGATGGATGCGCTTCGTGCGTTCGTCGAGCCCCGCGACTTAGGAGTCGTGCTCTTTGGCCCGCTTCCGACTTGGCTGAACGAAACGAAGTACCGCGAACCGGATGTCCTGTTCAACACCACCGCCCGCCACGAGGCGAGTGACAAGTACTACCACGGCGCCGATTTGGTGATGGAGGTCGTCAGCCCCGACGACCGCAGCCACACGCGTGACCACGAGGACAAAGTAGTCGCCTACGCCGCGGCCGGGATCCAGGAGTATTGGATCGTCGACCCGCAGGAGCAGCGGGTGCGCGTGCTGACGCTCCAAGGCGCCGCGTACGTCGAGCTCGCGAATGTCGTGGCCCAGAGCGAGGCGCCGTCGAAGCTGCTCGATGGGTTCACGCTGGACGTCGCCGCAGCTTTCGCCGCCGCCAAACGCAAGTAAGCGTCGTCACGCAAGGCGCACGAAGACGACTGCGGCGCCCACCAGCACGGCGCCCATCACCGCCGCCATTACCGCGCCGCTCGCCACGTCCAGCGCGTCGCGCACGTAGGGGTTCTGTTCTCGCGTGACTGCCTTCGCCAGCCGCTCGATCGCCGCGTTCATCAGCTCGGCGGAGATGACGATCGTCATCGAGATCGTCAGCAGCGCCGCCTCGACCATCGACACCTGCAACCACACGGCGAGCGCCGCCACCGCCGCGGCCGCGGCGAAGTGGACTTGGAGGCTGCTTTCTTGCCGCGCGGCCAGGCCGAAGCCGCGGAAGGCGTGGCTGAATTTGGTGAGCCAGTAGCGCATGAGAGGCGGTTCGTACGGGCGCGCCGACGGGGCGGAGCCCGTCGGCTATTGGGGGATGGGGGTTCGGGTTTCGAGAGGATGGAAGGTGCTGCGTTACTCTAGGCCGTAGGCGCCGGCGGGGGGGATGTCGATGCCGGTGCGGCGCGAGGCGCTCAGCCTGGGGAGGAACCTGGGCTCGACCTGAAGACGGAACCCGACGGTCCCCTTCGACTGGTCGACCGTGGCGCCGAGCGTGGTGATCAGCGACTCGCCGATCCGGCTCAGCGCGAACGACTGGCCGATATTGCCGGCGTCGCCCAGGTCGATCACCGCGGCGGCCGAGCCGATCCACTTCGGCCCGAGCCGGTAGTTGAGCGTGGCGCTAATCAGGTCGGCGACCACGGGCCCCTGGACGGTGCGGTAGCCCAGGTACAGGTTGCCGCGGGTGGGACGCCCCAGCAGCACGCCCGCCGAAGCGGTCCGCAGCCCCTGCTCGAACGTGTCGGCGAAACCGTCGGAGACCACCGTCAGCCGGTCGCCCACGTGCCAGCGGAAGTCGTAGTCGAACAGGCCAAAGTCCTCGCCGAAGTTGTCGCGGTTGGCTTCGGGGAAGATGGTGAAGTTTGCGTCTAGAGTCACCCAGTCGACGATGTGCTCCCGCCCTGCCCCGCCGCGCTTGGTCTGCAAGCGGTGCCGCATGCCGAAGCGGACGGTCGTCAGGTCGTCCACCAGCTCGCTGGAGGGCGCGGTCACCCAGTTCTGGTTGCCGGAGCGGATGTAGTAGCGCCGCGGATCGAAACGCGGGTCGATCGAGCTGGGGTTTCCCGGCACGTAGAGCCCCGCCAGTGGTCCAGAGAACGGCGCAAAGAAGTACCGCCGGCGGATCTCGTCGACCGAGTCGTCGTCGATGTCGTCGTACAGCGGCAGTTGTTCGTAGTTCTGATCCGCGTCTGCGTAGGAGGCCTCGACATCGAACACCACCTTGTGGGCCAGCCCGTTCAGGTTGAACAGCGGGTCGCGGACGTGGGGGTTCACCGCCACGAACGGGATGCTGGCCCGCACGCCGGTGTTCAGGTAGAGCCGATCCAGGTCGTTGCCGGAAAGGTCTTGGCCGGTGTGGTAGGCCTCGCCCATCACGTAGGGCACCACCTTGAAGGGCGCCGCGTCGATGGGCAGCGACAGCTCCTGGCGGGTGACGAGGCGCTCGCCCGACAGGCTTCCCCCGCTTGGCTGCTCCCACGGGAAGCGTTCAAACGAGGCCAGCAGCTCGGGGCTGGTGGGGGTGCTGACGATGCCGATGTCCGCGTAGCCGATCGACGAATGCCCCGACCAGGAGAGGGTCTCCCCCAGCAGGTCTTGGCCGATGATGTTGTGGTCGAGCCGCGGCAGCCACTGCGTCTGCGTGAAAAAGTCGTTGACGCGTCCGTAGGCCTCGATCGAGAGCGAGCGGTTCTCGCGCAGCCGCTTGAGCCGCACGCCGGTGAGCTCGTCCTTGTTGTTGTCCCAATCGGACTCGTAGTACTGTTCTAGGAAGGTGCGGTCGCTGAGCCAACCGATCTCGCCCTGCGTGGTCCAGCCGTCTAGCAGCCCGCCGACGAGCTGCTGTTGGTGGTTCAAGAAGGTGCGGAACCGGTAGCTCGCCTCGGGGGTGACGGAGCGTTCGCCGAGGCCGAGGTTGTCCTTGCCCTCGTCTTTGATCCCCCAGAAGTCGGCGATCCCCCGAGCGGGGCCCTCCACCCCGAGAAAGCTGCCGACGTTGTAGTCGAAGCCGGTGCCGTGCCCGAACCCGCGTTCGTTCAGGTAGTCGAGGCTGAGCGTCCAGTCGGTTCCCGGGACCCGCTCGGCGCCGAGCAGTTGGTAGACGTCGAGGTCGACGATCGCCTGCACGCCGAACACGCTGTCGCTGCGGAACGCGGCGCTCTTGATGTAGAACGTCGGCTCGGTGAGGTCGGTGGCGATGGTCGGCCAGTAGAACACCGGCCAGCCGCCGACGTGCACGACGTTCCCCCGGCTCTCGGCGAGCTGCTCGTGGTCGTAGGTAGTGAGCCCCGTCGCGGGGTTGAACTGCGGCCGCTGGGTGTCCGTGAACGCGATCGACTTCGATGAGAAGTCGTACGAGGGCTCTTCCAACCGGCTGGTCGTCACCAACGCGTCGGTAGCGATGAAGCGCGACTCGTCGAGCTGACGGATGGCGCCCGCCTTGAGACGCACCAAGCCGCGGTACTGGTAGCCCCCGACCTCAGGCAGCGGGGTCAGCAGCTCTGCGTCCAGCACCACGCCGATCCGCCGGCGAACGTCGTAGTACATCCGGTTGGCGTAGACGGTACGTTCGCCCTGGCGGAAGACGATATTGCCTTCCATGTAGATCTCCATCGGCACGTCCTCGGACTGCTCGAAGGATCCGCCGGCGAGCGCCTCGGCGCCCGCGGTCCAGATCACGGCGCGGTCCGTCTCGAGGTCGATGGTGTCGATCGGGCCGAGCGCCCCGGGGAGGCCGGCCGCCTGGATCCCTTCCACCACGATGTTGACGCCGCCGCTGAGCACCACGGCGGTCTCACCCGCCGCGAGCTGGCGCGACTCGAGCTGGGTGCTCACGCCGCGGCCGAACAACTGCACCCGACGGAAGCCCCCCGCGTTGGCGACGGCCGGCGACGGCGGGGGCGCCAGCGGCGCGAACTGGGCCGGGGCGACCTGCGTGTCGAGGCGCGGCTGAGCGGCGCTGGCCGTTAGCTGTGAATCTGCTTGCATCAAGGCCCGGCCACGCGCATGAACGCTGGAGCCCTGCACCCGTCCGTCGCCCGGGGGGGGCGTGTCCCACGTGAGGCCGCCGATCGATTCCAGCCTGCCGAACCAGTGGGGCGCCTGCTGCCGTGCGAGCGGGGTCTTGCCGTCTTCGCCGAGCAGTTCGATGCGCACCGGCGCTTCGGACGCCCCCTCGACATACGCGATCACCCGCGTGGGCACGTCGAACTTCTCGGCCCGGTCGATCCAGACCACTGCCTCGCGACCCGCCACCAACGAGGCGTCTTGCCCGATGGTGACGTCCCCCTCCAGACGCCAGACCTCGTACTCGCCCTCGATCGACTTGCTGGCCGAGCGGGCGGCCACGCGGATGCCGGCGTGCTTGTCGGGCTTGGGGAAGTGGACCTCTGCGACCGTCTCGCCGGCGAGACTCAACAGCACGAGCGCCAGCGCAGCAATCCTACAGAGCGCGATCGCCCCGGATTGCCTGCGGCCAGCTTTGCTGGAGCGGCTTTGCTCGGTGAGGATGATGACGGGCTTCCTTGCCACGTTGCTGGTCCGACGCGCCGGAGCGCCGCGTGCGCGCAGCGACGCCGGACATTTGCGGCGGGAGTATAGAAGCCCTGCCCGGGGGGAGCAAGCGACGGTTGGGCCGCCGCTGGCGCCGCGTTAAGCTGTTTGCTGACAGCCGGTTATCCCCCTTTTGCCCCCCCTCTGCCCCAAGCCCCGGCCCTGCGATGTCCTGGTTTCGCGAAACCCCTCAGTGCGCCTACGTCGCCCGCGGCGCCGTGGTGACGGGCGACGTCTCGCTGGGCGCCGATGCTAGCGTCTGGTTCGCGGCGGTCGTGCGCGGCGACGTCGCCCCCGTCTCGATCGGCGCCCGCGTGAACGTGCAAGACGGCGCGGTGGTGCACTGCGACTCCGGCGTCCCGAACGTCATCGAGGACGACGTCACCATCGGCCACCGCGCCGTGGTGCACGGCACGCATGTGGGCCGCGGCTCGCTAATCGGCATGGGCGCCGTGGTGCTCGGGCAGACGCGGATCGGCCAGGGGTGCCTGATCGGCGCGGGCGCCGTGGTTCCTCCCGGGCTCGACGTGCCCGACGGGATGCTGGTGGTGGGGGTCCCGGGAAGGATTGTCCGCCCGGTCAACGAGAAAGAGCAGGCGTACCTGCGTTGGCTCAGCGGCCACTACGTCAAGCTCGCCAAACGCTACATGGCGGGAGAGTTTGGCGCGGGTGATGAAGGCGCGTAGCGCCCCGCACGCAGGCAGAAGCACAAACTCAAGCAGGCGCTCGCAAGCGACCAATAGCCGACGGGCTCCGCCCCGTCGGGGTGTTTTGATAGACGCAGCAATCGAGCCCCTCCGACGGGGCGTGGCCCGTCGGCTATTGGTCGCTTGCATCGGTCCTTGCGCTAGCGGAGGGGGCGCGTTAGCGCTTCGTGGCGGCGATCGAGCCCCTTGGGGTCGACGTGGTAGTTGTGGCACTGCGTGCAGCCGTCGCCGGCCGCGTGGGGGCGGTGGCAGCCGGCGCAGGCCGACTTATCGATCGGGCGGAACTCGCTGACGAACACCGCGGGGTCGAGCGACGCGTAGCTGGCCGAGACCTCGGCGCCCGTGTCGATCTGGTGGCAGTGGCGGCAGTCGCGCAGCTCTGGCTGCACCAGGTGGGGGCGATGGGAGAACCGCGTAAACCCACGCGCCTCGGTTGTGCGATCGTGGGGGCGCCACCCGAACGCGAGGTGATCGCCCTGCCGCTGCAGGCTGTGGCACGTGGCGCACCTCCCCGCGCTGTTCGGCCCCGCCCATTCGCGCAGCGCCGCGTCGCGCAGCGGCGCATCGGCGTCCGGGAGCGCGGCGAGCGCGTCGAGCCACGCCGTCATCCAGGGGTCGGCGTGACCGCTGGGCAAGTAGCGTAGGGAGAGAGACGCGTCGTCAACCACCCAGCCGGTCGTGACCTCGCCCGCCGGTTCGTCCGGCGGGTCTCCACGCACCCAGCGCCCGAAGCGGTCGGCGAACCAGGGCGTCGGCGCCCCCCCTACCAGCGGCGTCACGTCGTAGCCCGGAGGGAGCATCGCGGAGAACCGGGCGGCGAGCGCCGGCTGCCCTCCGGTGGTCAGCTCGTCAACAAGCCGCTGGATCGCCCCGGCGAGGATCGCCGCGTCTGCGACCTGCGCCGGTTCGTCGGGGTCGATGTCAAAAAAGGAGAAGTCGGGGCCGAGCCGCTGGATCGCGGCACGCGCCTCTGGGTCGGCCGCCAGCAGCAGCTTCATCGACGCGGGCAGTTCGCCGTCGAAGTCGCCGACGGCGCCCTCGGGCCAGTTGGCCAGGGGGAGGCCGGCGCCCGCCAGCGCCTCGGCGTCGAGCGTCGGCAGCGCGATCCACGCGATCCCTTCCTCGGTGCTGGACCGGACGCCTTGGTCGTGGCAGCTCGCACAGCCCTGCTCGTAGCCGACCGTCAACTGCACGTCGCCCGTGGGGCCCGGCGTGTGGCAGGCGACGCACTCGAACTGCTGCTTCTCTTGCGGGAAGTGCTTCGCCTGGTGGCTGGCGTGGTTGAAGTGGATCGGGGTCCGCTTCTCGTACGGCCAGGCCGCGAAGCTGGGGTGGTCTGCTAGCGAAGTAAACCGCTGCGTGTGGCACGCCTGGCAGCGACCGTTGCTGACGGCGCTGAGGTTGTGATCCGCGCCGTGGTGCTCCTGATGACAAGCGGAACAGGCGACCGAGCGGGCGTCGGACCCCGCCGGAAACGCGTCGGCGGGGAGCGAGTGCGCCGCCAGGGCGAGCGCGGGATCGATGAGCGTCTGGTGGCACTTGACGCACAACTCGGGCTGCGAGGGGCCGGGTCGGGCGCCCCCGGCGGCGTCGCCGATCCAGCCGGCGAGGCTCTGGTCCGCGGCGCCGTGGCACAACGCACACCGCCCTTGCGTGTCCGCGGCGCCGATGATTTGTGCGTGCTGTCGGCTCAGCGGCCCGGGGACGATCGCCTCGCGTGACCAAGCAGAACCCAGCAGCATGGCCAGGCCCCCCACCGCGAACAGCATGACGGTGGTCATCATCCGCCCCCGCCGCGACCGCAGGCTCCGCGCCGGCTTGCAGACGTGCGTGTGTGGGCAGGGGCCCGTGGGGGTTGGCCCCGACGGGCAGGGGCCGCCCCGCGCCTCGCTGCGCGAGCAGACCCAACGATCGCCTTCGCGGCGCGGGGCGCACTCGCACGCGCCGGGGCAGCGTCCGCGCGTGCTCGGCCCGATCGGGCAGGGGGCGCCGTCGATCGACAGGCCGCACACCCACGCCGCGCCGGGCCGGTCGTACTCGCCCCCGGCAAACTGTTGGGGTCCGCGTCTCATGGCAGGTCTCCCCGAAACGCGGTCGCCAGCACGCCGTGCAGGGCGCCGAGCGTGAGCAGGCTCCACGAGAGCGCGATATGAACGAACAGCCAACCCTTCAGCAGCCCCTGGCGGGCCTCGTGAAAGTCGAGGTCGTCCTTGCGGCGCAGCAGCGCGAACAGCTTCTCGGCGGCGTGGGACTCGGCCTCGCTGAGCAGCCGCGCCAGCTCGCCCAGCTCGCGCATCAGCCGCCGCCGCTTGGCGCCGGTCGGCCTCAGCCAGTAGATCAGCCCGCGGGGCTGCGCGAGGTAGTCGTACAGACGCGTCGCGTAGAAGTCGGCCAGCGTCGTCGCGCCCGCGGCGCTCACCGCGGCCAGCACCGCCGTGTTGCCCTCGCTGTGCCCGCGTTGCCGGAGCCCGGGGATGCGTTCGTAGATGTATTGCTCTCCCGTGCGGCGTAGCTGGGGCGGGATCGACCGCGACAGGTAGAGGCCCCAAACGCCGCTCACGAAGGTCGCCCCGTACACCCCCGCCAGGGCGCCCTCGAGCCACCCGTCCGGCACGCGTGGTCCGGCGTGCAGCAGGTAGAGACCCAGCGTCGCGACCCCCACGTACACGTGGGCCTGCAGCCACGCGGCGCTCGACCCCAGCCACGCGCCCGGGAGCTTCTTCCGCAGGTTGTACGCGGCCAGGAACAGCACCGAGGCGTACAGCAAGTAGCCCCCCCAGACGGTCGAACGCCACAGCGCATGGTCGGCCCAGCGCAGCCCGCAAGCCGCGGAAGCGATCAAGATCGCCAGCAGCGCACTACTGCCGATTCTGCGTCTCGTGTGGCGGTTCACGAAGCCCACCTCGCTAGTTGGTCGGGCGACGTGAGGTTGATCCGCACCAGGGCGTCGTGCGCGCAGCTCTGCTGGCACGCCGGCCCCCCCACCAGGTCGATGCACAAGTCGCACTTGGTGGCCTTGAGGATCGGCAGCTCGTTCTGGCCGTCCACCACGGGCTGACCCGCCAAGGTCCGGATCTGCACCATGCGGATGTTTTGGTAGGGACAACTGCCGGCGCACGTCCCGCAGCCGACACAGGTCGGCTCGTTGATGCGGACGACGCCCGTCGCCGCGTCGCGGTGGATGGCGCCCGTAGGGCAGCCGATCATGCAGACCGGATCGGCGCAGTGCATACAGGCGCTGGCGAACTGTAAGCCGTCGTGCGTGGGGCCCTGACGCACAAAACGCGGGTTGCCGTCGTGCGCCGCAGCGCAGGCCCGCACGCAGTCGTCGCAGCGGGTGCAGCGGTCGAGGTCGATCACCATCGCCTGCACGCCGTTGTTGAGCCGGTAGTCGACCAAGAAGTCGAGCCGCCCGGTAGAGAGCTTGGGGCCCTCTTGGCGGTCTTCGCCCTCGGGTTCGAGCACGCCGGCCGCAAGCGCTTCGAGCCGCGCGCGCGGCAGCGCCGCCAGGACCGAGCGGAGCGCGGCCTCGCGCGGGATCCGCAGCAGGTCGAGGTGGCCGATCGCGCCCAGCGAGTGGGCAAACGGAGTCGGGCGACCGATGGCGGCCGCGGCTAGCTCCGCGAGCCCGAACACTTCTCCCTTGCCCAAGTAGCCCACCGTCCGTCGCCCTTCGCCCACTCGCCGACTCACCCGGGCGAACCCCGAGCGGACCAGCAACAGCCCGTCGGGCTGGTCCCCCTCTTCGCGGGCCATCGGCTCACGCAGGGCGCGGGTGAACAGGTCGTCGCTCAGGTCGGCCGGCGACTCGGCGTGCCATTCGAATTGGCCGTAGCTCTCGAACACCACGGCCTCCGTCAGGCCGTCGAGCGTCTCGGGGGGCAGGTCCTCCAACAGCGGCGTGTCGTGTAGGTGCACCCCCAGGGCGCGCGACCGGTACAAGCGGTCGATGTGCTCGCGGAGCTGCGGGGCGTAGCGCATCAACTCACGCAGTCCCTGCCAGCGGATCTCCAACAGCGCGCCGGCGCCCTCGGCAAAGATGGTCGAGGTGCGCGGCGTGCGGGCCAGCGCCGAGAGCTCGCCGAACACCTCGCCGGCGCCGACCGTGGCGGTGGCTGTCTGCGACAGCACGACAGGCACGTCCTGCAAGAAGACGCGCGGGGCGCCGTCGCCCCCCGGTCGCGCGAGCACGCCGGGGTCGTCGAAGCTGAGCCGCATTACCTGCTTGCGGGCCTCGGGGGGGCGGGCGCCCTGCCAGAGCTGAGCGATCGACCGCCAGAGCCTTCCCCCCGCGGAGGGCTTCTCTTTGTGCCCCAGCATCGACGCGGGGAGCCGCTCCAACGCAACCCGGAACCGGCCGTCGAGCACCAGGAAGGCGCTGCCGCCGTACTCCCCCTCGCGCACCACCAGGTCGCCCGCCTGATAGCGGATGATCCGCGTGTCGTTCCGCAAGATGCCCAGCAGCGGGGTTTTGGCGGGAAACGCCGCCGGTTCCATCGCAGAGAAGGGGGCCGTCTCCAACAAGGCGCACGCCAGCGCATCGGTCATTTGCGCGCCGAACGGTTCGTCCCAGCGCTGCGGACGGGCGACGATCACGGGGTCATTGCTCATGCGCGGCGGCCGGGCCTTCTAGTACTTGTAGGAAGAAGGGGGCGGCAGCAGGTCGTCGATCGCCTGCATCTGCGCGCCGTCCGCGTCCCGTGCGAACTCAAAGGCCGCGGCGCCGACGGCGTCGGCCGCGGCGCGGATCTCGTCTCCGGCGCCCAGACGCAGCTCCAAGTCGGCAAGGGGCGCCAGCGCCGCTGCGACGCGGGGGTCGTTCAGCCGCCGCTGCACCTCCCACAGCCGCTGCTTGCGGTCCGCGGCGCGCGCGGCCGCGGTCTGGCCGAAGGTCGCCGCCTCGGTAGCGCCCGCGGTGGCTCGCAGGCTCATCTCTAGGTCGGCCATCAGCCCCACCACGTACATCAGGCGGATGCGCGGGAGGGGGCTGGGGGCGTTCTGGCCGGCGCCGCTGAGGAAGTTGTGCCGGACCTTGCCCTGCGACCAGCTCACCAGCTCGAAATCGGTGGTCCCCGGCTTGTGCCCACCCACGTTCACCAGCCGCTCGTTCGGCGCGGTGTGGCACGATAGGCACTGGCGGGCGACGAGGTAGAGGTTGCTGGGGTTGTTCATCCCCGCGGCGATGCTGCGGTCCCGCCGCTGCTGGCGGTGCGCGGGGCTTTCGGTTTCTCGGGTGATCCCTGCGCCGCCGTAGTCGGCGTGCATTTCTAGCCAATCGCGGGCCGCGCCGTGGCACGATTCGCACGACACCCCGGCCACCACCCGGTCGCGCCCACGCACCTGCTGCTGGGTGTAGTGGCACTCGACGCACGTGTCGTTGCGTTTGATCGATCCGCCGCCGAGGCGGTCGGCGATCGCCTTGGCCTCCGGGAGGCGGTGCAGTTGCTCGAACGTCTGGGCGTGTGGCGTTTGCTTCCACTGGGCCAGCTCGGCGCCGTGGCACTTGGCGCAGCTATCGGGGCCGACGACCTTCGTGGGATCGGGCGCCCCCAGATCGACAGCGCCTTGTGCGGCCGCCTGAGGGCAGGCGAGCGTGAGCGACAGGAGCGCTAGATAGCAGTATCCGTTCATCATCAACCGTTGGTGGTCCTGTGCGTCGGCGCCCCCCCTGTGGCGGCGCCGACTCCCCGTCCGGGAGGTCGTACGTGAAACTGTGGGGGTCGGCATCATGCGTCCAGCACCAGCGGTCCGCTGGGCGCGCTTATGCACGCCAGGCACTCGCCCGCGGGGGGCTGGGCGCCCGCGGCCTTGATCGGGCAGACGCCGCCGTCCACCACACGGGTGGCGCACGCCCCGCAGTTGCCGGCGCGACAGCCGGCGTCAATGATCGCCCCGACCGACTCCGCCAGCTCGAGCAACGAGTTCCACTCGCCGTCCCAGACCGCCTCGCGGCCGCTGCGGGCGAACCGCACCGTGGCGCCGACCGCGCCGGCCCGCTCGGCGTCCCGGCGTTGCACCGTCGCCGGCCCGAACGCCTCGTAGTGGATCGCGTCGTCGGGAACCCCCCAGTCGAGCAGGCCGCTCACCAGCGACTGCATCATCTCGCCGGGGCCGCAGAGGTAGAACTGAAAGTTGCTGGAGGGGAGCGCCCGCCGCAGGTAGTCGGCGTCGATGCGCGACGCGTGCTGGTAGTCGCGCCCGTACACCGACGCGTCGTCCGGCCGCGAGTAGGCGACAAACAGCCGGAGCCGCCCGCAGCGTTGGGCCGCTTCTTCGAGCGTGCGCTTGAACGGGTGGGCGCCGCGATTCTGCACCCCGTAGAACAAGTAGACGTCGCGTTGGGGACGCGTCTGCTCGATCGCCAGCAGCATCGACAAGATGGGGGTCACGCCGATCCCGCCAGCCACCAGCACCACCGGCGCGGCGTCCGCAGGGTCGAGGAAGAAGGCGCCGCGGGGCGCTTGGGCTTGGACGGTAGACCCGACCTCGACCCGGTCGTGCCAGTACGTGCTGCCGCGGCCTTCGCGTTTTACCGAAACGCGGTAGTACTCTTCGTGCGGGCGGTCGGAGAGGGAATAGCAACGCACGACCGGCCCGTCGGCCTCGGGCAGGTGGAACGTGAGGTACTGACCCGGCAGGAAGGCGGGCAGCGGTCGGCCGTCGTCCGAGGTGAGGTAGAAGGACTTAACCTCCGGCGCCTCGTCCACGATCGCCGCGACCCTCAGCGGGCGCTGCCCATCCCAGGCCAGCCCCTGGTGATGCCTCGCGCGGGCGCGGACGCTCGCGGCGGCTACTTCGGCGACGAACGCCTGCTTGCTTGCTTCGAAGTCTGCCGCGCGACGCGCGCCCCGACGCCAATGGTCGACCACGCTACGCAGCGTCCGCACGGCGCCCCACGCACAAAGCGCGGCGCCGGCGGCCAGCAACGATCGATCGAGTGGGGCGTCCATGCACCAGCGGTGTTTTCAAACAAGCGGTCCGGGAGCATTATTCCAGGAATCTCTGCCGTGGGTCTAGAACAGTGTGCCAAAACGCTGGCGCCCACACCGCGGCGCGTCTGCGCACACGGGCCCGTCGTTGGCAGAGTGGCGTGCGGGGCTCTCGGGACCCCGCCGGCTAATGCAGACGCGCAGGGACGCCTTCCCCGGTGGGCCGCAGCACCGCTAGCACCGCGTCGTGCCGGTTCAGGTGGTTGTGCAACGGCCGCGACAGCCGGCACTCGCCGAGCATCTCTTCACAATCGTGGTTCATGCCGCACAGCCGCAATGCGCCGCCGCGCGACGCCAGCCGGTCGTCCAGCTCGGCAAGCCGGCAGCCCAGCTTTTCTGGGAAGGTCTCAAGCTGGTCTAACTCAAGCACCAGCCGATAGACGAAGTGCCGGGCGCAAATGTCTCGCAGCTCCTCAATCAGCTCTTGGGGCTCGTCGACGTGCTCTTGCGTGAGCCGCACAAAGAGCCAGTTGGGGCCGCGATCGACGTCGTGCACGTGCACGTGCGCGGGGTCGATCCGCTGGGGAAGAAGCTTTCTAGCAACGGTCTTGGTGGGGAGGATGGACATCGCTACGCACTCCGTTCAGGCGTGGTCCGAGAAGAGGGATGAGCATTGCCGCGTGGCGACTGCCCGCTGCACTGACCTGCGGCGTTGTTCCGGACGCCGATCGGGGAAGAGCATGAACGGCCCGCCAGCCGCTGATACGATTATTGCGCTCGCACCCCTGTTTTGGCAACGCCGCTTTCCGATGAACGCACAGGCCTAGCCGCGGGCGCCAAGCGCCGCGACATTCCGTCGCGGACACGCCTTTGAGGCGGGTCCCCAGCAGCGACCCGCCGGCGAGCGCCCCCGAGCCCTACCCCAGCATCTCGGAGATCACCCGGCGGGCCGTCTCGAGCGCTTCGGGGAGCTTCTCGGGGTGCTTACCTCCGGCCTGCGCCATGTCGGGCCTGCCGCCGCCGCCCCCCCCAACCACCGAGGCTACCGGCCCGATCCACTTGCCCGCCGCGACCCCGCGTTTCTCTAGGTCGCGGCTTACCCCGGCCACCAGGACTACCTTGTCCCCGTCGGCCGCTGCCAGCAGCACGGCGCACGGCTGCGTCTTCTGCCGCACCGCGTCGATCAACTGCCGCATCAAGTTAGCGGGAGCGCCCGGCGTCTCCACCACCACCACGGTGACGCCGTCGACAACCTGAGCGTGCTCCAGCAGGGCGTCGGCCGTTAGCGGCCCGGCCTGGTCGCGTTGGGCGAGTTGTTGTTCCAGCGCCGCGACTTCTGCATGGAGCCCATCGATCCGCTCGACTACGCCGGCGTGGCCGATGGAGAGCGCCCTAGCCGCCTCGGCAAGCGCGGCGCGCATGCCGGCGGGGTCGAGGAGCTTGAGCGTCGCCTCGGGGTCCCCGGCGAGCGGGGCGGCCTCGGCCGGCGTTCCTCCGGACGTGATCGCCTTCTTCAGCGCCCGCTGTCTAGCCAAGAGCCGCTTCACCCCGTCGGCCAGGTCGGCCACGGGGACGCCGAGCCGCTCGGCGGCCTGCTCCGCCGCGGCCTCGGTCTCGCGCAGGTAGTCCGCGGCTCGCGGGCCGGTGAGGGCCACGATCCGCCGCGTCCCGGCCGCCACTCCTTCTTCGCTGACCAACGCAAACTCGGCGACGTCCGCCGTGTTGTCCAGGTGGACACCGCCGCACAATTCGCGGCTGAAGACCTTATCTGGTCCGGCGCCCATCGACACCATCCGCACCGGGTCGGGGTACTTCTCGCCGAAGAGCATCATCGCCCCCAGCTTGCGGGCCTCGACCAGCGGCAGGGTCTCCCAAGCGACGGGCGCCTCGTCGGAGACCCGGGCCGCCACGTCCTTCGCGATGCTTGCTAGCTCGAGCTCCGAGACCGGGCTCTGGTGGCTGAAGTCGAACCGCAGCCAGTCCGCGTCTACCTTGGATCCCTGCTGCTGCGCGTGGTCGCCCAGCCGCTTGCGGAGGGCGTAGTGCAGCAGGTGCGTCGCCGAGTGGGCGCGGCGGATCGCGTCGCGGCGTGGGGCGTCGATGCGGGCGACCACCGTCGAGCCGCCGACCAACACGCCGCGCTTCAGGTGGCCGGAGTGAACGGTCAGCTCGCCGTCCTTTTGCGTATCGATCACCTCAAACAGGAAGTCTTTCGATTCGATCTGGCCGGTGTCGCCTACCTGACCGCCGCTCTCGCCGTAGAAGGGGGTGCGGTCGAGGATCACGCGCACCGCCTGCTCGTGCCCCACCTCGTCCATCTGATCGCAGAGCTGGTCGTGCGGCGGCGCGCCGGCGATGATTCCCACCACCGTGGCCTCGCACTCGGTCTGGTCGTACCCCACAAACTCCGTGCGGTGAACGGCGGTCTTGATCGAGTCGATCGGCCCCTTGGCGCCCATCACGGCGTGCTGCTCGCCGCCGGAGGCGAGCCCGTGCTCGTCCATCGCGGCCTGATAGCCGGGCCAGTCGAACGCCAGGTTGTGCTCCGCGGCGAGCCCCTCGAACAGCTCCGGCGGCACGCCAAACGTCTGATACAACTCGGCCGCGGCGCCGCCGTCAACGGTGGTGCGGTTCTCTCGCCGCATGTCGTCGAACACGCGCTCGATACGGTTGAGCCCGGCGTCGATCGTGCCGAAAAAGTTGGCTTCTTCCTTCTCGATCACGCCCGAGACGCGTTTGACGGTCTCCTTGAGCTCCGGATAAGCGGGCGCCATCATCTCCGCGACCTTGTCGACCAGCTTGCACAGGAACGGCTCGCGCAGGCCGAGCTGGTGCCCGTCGAGCACCGCGCGTCGCAGCAGCCGCTTGACGACGTACTTCTCCTTGTTCGGACCGGGGTACACGTTCTCGTGCACCGCGAACGTGCAGGCCCGCACGTGGTCGGTGATCCGCCGCAGCCGGCGGCCCGTGTCGCTCGCGTAGTCGTACTCGACGCCACACACCTCGGCGGCCGCCTCGACGATCGGCATCAAGATGTCGATGTGGTAGTTGGTGGGCACGCCCTGCAGCGTGGCGGCGGTGCGCTCGAGGCCCATCCCTGTGTCGATGTTCTTCGACGGCAGCGGGCGGAGGTTGTCCGGCGGGTCGCCGACGCGGTTGAACTGCGTGAAGACCAGGTTCCAGATCTCAACGCTCTGGGCGCCGCCGGGGGGATGGTAATAAATCTCGCTGCAGGGGCCGCACACCCCGTCGGGTCCGAGGCTCGGCGCGCTGGCGGGCCAGAAGTTTTCGGACTCCCCCTCGCGGATGATCCGCGACGTCGGCAGTTTTACCTGGTCGGCCCAGATGTCGGCCGCCTCGTCGTCGTCGTGGTAGACGGTGACCGATAGCCGGGCCGGGTCGAGCCCCAGCCAGTTCTTGTCGGTGAGGAACTCCCACGCCCACAGGATGGCTTCGCGCTTAAAGTAGTCGCCGAAGCTGAAGTTGCCCAACATCTCGAAGAACGTGTGGTGGTAGGCGGTCCGCCCCACGTTGTCGATGTCGCCGGTGCGCAGGCACTTTTGCGCAGTGGTGGCGCGGGTGAACTCTAGCTTCACCTTTCCCAGGAAGTGGTCTTTGAACTGGTTCATCCCGGCGGGGGTGAACAGCACGCTGGGGTCCCAGGTAGGGACCAGTACGTCGCTGGCGACGCGGCGGTGCCCCTTCCCCTCAAAAAAAGCCAGGTACTTCTCACGCAGTTCGTTGGTCTTCATATCCTGGCTTCATTCGATGGCGGTTGCCATCGAGTTCTCAGAAGTAGCCGACGGGCCCCGCCCCGTCGGCGCGCCCAATGAACCGCCAAAAATACCGCAAATCCACTTCCGGGGGCAGTCCGTAGCCCGCGCCACGGCGTCGCCCAGCGTTTGAGACGCCTCCTTGCTTCCAGTAGACTCAAATCCCCGGAAGCGGGCCGACAGAGCCCCCAAGCCCCCCTCATCGACGACCCTCAACAAACCGCCATGCCCCCTACGACCCTTTGCGGCCGGTTTGCGCTGCTGCTCTGCTGGTTTCTGCTCCAAAACCCCGCGGCCCAAGCCGCGGACGCCCCCCGCCCCCCCAACATTGTCGTCATCTTCATCGACGATATGGGCTACGCGGATATCGGCCCCTTCGGCGCCAAGGGCTACCCGACCCCACGGCTCGACCGGATGGCGGCCGAGGGGATCCGCATGACGGATTTTCACGCCGCGACGGCCGTCTGCAGCGCCTCGCGAGCCGCCCTGATGACCGGGTGCTACCCGGAGCGGGTCGGCGTGCTGGGCGCCCTTGGGCCGCGGTCCAGGGTGGGTCTGAACCCAGACGAGGTGACCCTGGCGGAGCTGTGCAAGTCGCGCGGCTACGCCACCGCGATCTTCGGCAAGTGGCACCTGGGAGACCGCCCCCAGTTCCTGCCGCTCCGCCAGGGGTTCGACGAGTGGTACGGGCTGCCCTACTCGAACGACATGTGGCCGCTGCACCCCGGCTACGCCAATCTTCCCGCCGGCGCGGCGCAGCGGAAGCAGGGTTACCCCGAGCTGCCGCTGTTCGACGGAGACGAGATCGTCAAAGCGGCCGTCACCGGCGAAGACCAGGCGCAGCTAACCACCCAGTACACCGAGCACGCCGTCGATTTTATCCGGCGCAGCAAGGACCGCCCCTTCTTCCTGTACATGCCCCACTCGATGGTGCACGTGCCGCTGTTCGTCTCCGACAAGTTCGCGGGCAAGAGCGGCGCGGGGCTGTTCGGCGACGTGGTGATGGAGGTCGATTGGTCGGTGGGGCAGGTGCTCGACGCGCTCGACGAGGCCGGCGTCGACGACGAAACGCTCGTGCTGTTCACCTCCGACAACGGCCCTTGGCTGTCGTACGGCGACCACGCTGGCTCGGCCGCGCCGCTGCGTGAGGGGAAAGGGACCATGTTCGAGGGGGGCTACCGCGTCCCGTGTGTCGCCCGCTGGCCGGGTCATATCCCGGCGGGGTCAACGTGTGACGAACTAGCGACCACCATGGACCTGCTGCCCACGGTCGCGGGCCTGATCGGCGCCGAGGTCCCCGCAGACCGGGTGATCGACGGCCGCGACATCTGGCCCCTGCTCTCGGGCGAACCAGACGCCCGCAGCCCCCACGACGCGTTCTACTGCTACTACGGCGGCGAGCTGCACGCGGTCCGCGACCGCCGCTGGAAGCTGCACGTCCCCCACGCCTACCGCACCATGGGGGGACGCCCCGGCGGCGCCGGGGGAAGCCCCGCGGAGTACCAACAGGCAAAGATCGGGCAGTCGCTGTACGACCTCAAGGCAGACCCGGGCGAAACCGTCGACGTAGCGGCCGAGCACCCTGATGTAGTCAAGCGGCTGCAAGGGTTCGCAGAGAAGGCGCGGCGCGATCTCGGCGACACGCTGACCAAAACCCCGGCGACGGGCGCCCGAGCCGTGGGGGTTGCGGGGCGACCGCAACCGAGAGAGCGGTAGTGGCCGCTTGCGGTTGTGGCCTGCGGCCTCCCCTGCCCCGTTCAGCGAGAGACCCGCGGGCTTTCGAGGGCTATACTGCGGTGATGGAGGGTAAACACAATCAAGCCGATTCTGATTCTCCCACGCCTGAACAGCTCGCTGAGTGGCACGCAGAGTTCGAGGCAGCCTCGCGGCGGCCGCTCCAGCAGCGGCTCAAGTACGCGTTCATCAAGACCTACAAGCCGGTGATGGACGATGCGCAGTACCGCTCGTGGGAATCGACCGCCGCGTATCGCAAGTGGTGCGCGGAAAACCTGCCGGACTGGCTAGGGTACGGCCCGGCGGAGGAGACCTAGCATGGCGACGTTTGAGTACCGCCAAGCGGAAGAGGTTCGCGACGCGTTCGCAAGACACGGGGTCCGCTACTTGTTCCTGGGTAAATCGGGGGCGATCTTGCTGGGTTTTCCCGATACGACCCAGGACACCGATGTGTTCCCCGAGAAGTCGCCCGACAACGGCGGTCGCATCGTCGTCGCGCTCCGTGAGCTTGGCTTCGAGTTGACGGACGAACGCGTCGAAGAAATCGTGCGAGGCAAGGACTTCGTCCAACTCCGCTGCGGCCCGTATGACTTTGATTTGATCTTTGCGCCCGATGGTATCGAGTCTTTCGAATACGCCTGGTCCAGACGGGTCGAATCGGAAGGGTTCCCCATCTGTCACCCCGACGACATCATCGCGAGTAAAGAGGCGAGCGGACGGGCCAAAGATCGGGAATCGCTAGCGCGTCTGAGGTCGTTTCGCGATTGGTGGGTGCAGAACCGGTAGCGCGGCAAGGATCGCTCGCAACGGTACGCCTTGTGGGAAGAGTCGACGCTGGGGAACGTGGACCGCGCTGCTGCTCCGGCGGTGACGCCGATGGCTCGCCGGTCTTGCTTTTCCCCGTTCGTCTCTGTGGCCTCGGTGACTCTGTGGTGAACCTTCGTCACTCCCCCATGAACGTCCGCATCACCTCGTCCGGCGCCGGCGCGTAGCCGGTGGGCTGCATCGCGCAGCTCGCCCGGCCCTGGCTGAGGGAGCGCATCGCGCTGGAGTAGCCGAACAGGTTCGCTAGCGGCGCCTCGGCGTGCAGCACGGTGTCGACGCCGCGTTGCTCGGTCTGGTGGATGATGGCGCGCCGTTGCTGCAGGTCGCCCACCAGGTCGCCCATGTGGTCGTCGGGCGTAGTGATCTCGACCTTCATGATCGGCTCCAGCAGCACGGGGCCGGCGGTGCGCAGCGCCTTGTCGAACGCCAGCGACGCCGCGGTGCGGAACGCGATCTCGGTCGCCTCGGTCTCGTGCACCGTGCCGCCGAGGATGGTGGCCTTCATCCGCATCAGCGGGAAGCCGACCGTGCCGCCGCCGCTGGCCGCGTTCTCGATCTCCTCAAGCACCACGTTGAGGTACTGGTCGGGCAGGTTCTGCCCGGAGTCGATGCTCACCACCACCGGCGGCAGCTTGGCCGCCAGCGGGCCGGTGGGGGTGAAGGGCTCGACCCGCAGCCGCACCGCGGCGGTATGCTGCACGCCGTTGATATTGCGGTGGCAGTCCCCCTCCACCTCGGCGACGCCCGCCACCGTCTCGCGGTAGCTGACGCGCGGCTTGTGGACGCGGACGTTGAGCTTGAAGTCGCGTTCCAGCCGGTGGCGGATCACCTCCAGGTGCAGCTCTCCCATGCCGCTGATGAGCGTCTGCCCCGTCTCCTCGCTCTCTTCGGCGCGGAACGTGGGGTCCTGCTTGCGGAGCATGGCCAGCGCCTCGGCCAGCTTCTTCTTCTCCGTGGTGTTCTCTGGCTCAACCGCCACGGAGATGACGGTCTCCGGGAACTCGATCGACTCCAACAGGATCGGATCGCGCGTGTCGCACAAGGTGTCGCCCGTGACGCTGTCGCGGAGCCCCAGCACCGCCACGATGTCGCCCGCGCCCGCCTCGTCGATCTGCTCGTCCTTCTTGCTGGCGTGGATCCGCCAGAGCTGGGCGACGTTCTCCTTCTTGTCCTGCCGGGCGTTCAGCACGCGGCTGTTGCCCCTCAGCGTGCCGGAGTAGATCCGCACCCAGTGCAGGTCGCCCGTTTTCAGCGGCAGCACCTTGAACACCAGCCCGCAAAACGGCTCGTCGGGGTCGGGCTTGCGGACGATCTTCTTGGGCGCCCCCTCCTCCGTCTTCCCCTTATGCTTGCCGGCAGACTCAGGGACGAAGCCGACCATCGGCGGCACGTCCAACGGGCTCGGCAGGTACGCGGCCACGCCGTCCAGCAGCGGCTGAACCCCCATGCCGTGCAGGGCCGAGCCGCACAGCACCGGCTGGATCATGTGGCTGATGGTCGCCTCGCGCAGCACCTTGTGCAGCAACGCCTCGGGGATGGGCTCCTCGGAAAGCGCGAGTTCCATCAGCTCGTTGCTGTAGTCGTACAGCGCCTCGAGCAGCTTCTCCCGCCACTTCCGCGCCGTGGGCAGCAGGTCTTCGGGAACGGCCTCGTAGACGGCGTCCTTGCCCTCCTTGCCGCCGGGGAAGGTGACCATCTGCTGCTTCACCAGGTCGATCACCGCGCGGAACGGCTGAGGCGCGTGCGTCGGGCCTAGGCCGACGGGGATCTGGATCGCTACGGGGTTGGCGCCCAGCCGGTCGCGCACCTCCTTGAACACCGCCTCGAAGTCGGCGCCCTCGCGGTCCAGCTTGTTGATGAACACCAACCGTGGCACGTGGTACTTGTCCGCCTGCCGCCAAACGGTTTCGCTCTGGGCCTCGACCCCTTCGCGGGCGCTGAACACCACCACGGCGCCGTCGAGCACGCGGAGCGAACGCTCTACCTCGGCCGTAAAGTCAACGTGCCCCGGCGTGTCGATCAGGTTGATCTGCGCTTCGCGCCACGGGAACCGCACGCAGGCCGAATAGATCGTGATGCCGCGTTCGGCCTCCTCGGGGTCGTCGTCGGTGACGGTGTTCCCCTTATCGACCTCGCCTGCCCGGTGCTTGGCGCCGGAGACGAACAGCATCCGCTCGGTGACGGTCGTCTTCCCCGCGTCGATGTGGGCGATGACGCCCAGGTTGCGGATGCGGTTGAGCGGCGTGGCCATGGTGCTATGGGCTTAGAAGGGGGAACCGCCAAGGACGCCAACGGCGCCAAGAAAAGTTCACCACAGAGCCACAGAGAGCACTGAGGAAAAAAGAGGACGACGAAGTGCCTGTTACTACGCTCCGTCCGTCTCTGTGTCCTCAGTGGCTCAGTGGTTAACCCGCCTGGGCCAACCCCTTACCAAGCAAAGTGCGCGAAGGCCTTGTTGGCGTCGGCCATGCGGTGGATATTCTCGCGGCGGCCCATGGCTACGCCTTCACGCTTGTAGGCGTTGAGCAGCTCTTCGGCCAGCTTCTGGGCGGCGGGGCGGCCCTTCTTGTCGCGGATCGCAAGCAGCACCCAGCGGATGGCCAGCGACTGCTGACGCGTGCGGTTCACCTGCATCGGCACCTGGTAGGCGGCGCCGCCGACCCGCTTGCTGCGGACCTCGATCGCCGGCTTCACGTTCTCGATCGCCTGGGTGAAGACCTCGATGGCCTCCTCCTCCGGCAGCTTCTCTTTGATGATGTCCAACGCGTCGTAGAACACCTGCTGGGCGGTGCTCTTCTTGCCGTCCACCATCAAGCAGTTGACGAACTTGCTGGCCAGCAGCGACCCGTGAACGGGGTCCGGCTTGAGTTGCTTGCGGCTAGAAGTGATGCGGCCCATGGCGGTGGAGCTGTCAGCGGTCAGCTGTCAGCGATCAGCTAGTGTTTGGTGTGAGATGTTTCCGACTCTTGCGAGCAACTTCCGGCAGTTCGCTCAATCCGTCAAAAGCTGACGGCTGAAAGCTAACTTACTTCCCGCCGCCCTTCTTGGCGCCGTAGCGGCTGCGGCTCTGCTTGCGGCCGTTGACCCCCAGGGTGTCCAGCGCGCCGCGGACCACCTGGTACCGCACGCCCGGCAGGTCGCGGACCCGGCCGCCGCGGACCAGCACGATGCTGTGTTCCTGCAGCGAGTGCCCTTCGCCCGGGATGTACACCGTCACTTCCTTGCCGTTCGACAGGCGGACGCGGGTGATCTTCCGCAAAGCCGAGTTCGGCTTCTTGGGCGTCATGGTCCGCACCTGCAGGCAAACGCCACGCTTTTGCGGGCATTGGTTCAGGACGGGGCTCTTGCTGAACTTCCGCTTCGGCCGGCGGCGCTTGCGGACAAGTTGGTTGACGGTAGGCATACGGGCAGCGGGCTGAGGACGATGATCGAAGAATCACCCAAAATACCGGATTGCCGGCGGGTGTCAACGGCGGGCCGGGGGACGAAGGACGATAAACCGCCAAGGACGCCAAGAGCGCCAAGAAAGAAAGTTGACAGGATAACAGGATGGGCAGGATGAACACGTAAGTGTTGGAATCCCTCAACTAAGGCGTCTAACTTCCGTTGATCCAGCTAATCCTGCAATCCTGTCCACTTATCGTCATTCTTGGCGCTCTTGGCGTCTTGGCGGTTCAAACGCTTATCGGCGGCGCCACAACAGGTCCTCCTCCAGCCCTAAACGGGCCCATTCCCGTGCAATGTCGGCCCGGAAACGCCCCGCGTCGCCCGGGTAGCCGGCCGTTGGCGCCAGGGCCGGGACCCGCGCCCCCCAGTACTGGTTCAACGCCGCCATCGCCACCTCCCGCAGCAGCTTGGCGGTCATCGACGCCAGGGCCGTCGGCAGGTGCGATTCCCCCTTGGCCCGGAAAACGAGGGTAATGTCGCTCGGCCCCGAGAGCCGGTACCGGCTCTCGGCCCGGCCTTCCCCGTCGACCGCCAGCGTGTGCTGCGGGAAATGGGCCTCGATCACCTCGGCGTAGCGGTTGCGGGCGCCGTGCTTGTCGAGCACGCAGTAGACGGGCGCCCCGGCGAGCCCGTCCACGGCGCCCCGCAGCAGCCCCAGCGACACGTGTGACAACGTGGCGCCCTTGGAGTCGAAGCGGTCGCACAACTGGTTGAACTCCAGCGGGTGGACGATCCGCGCCGCCAGCGTCGGCGGATCGACCCCCGCCGAGGCGCAGCCCAGCACGACCCGGGCACGGCCCGAATCGATCTCGGCCTGCGACGCGTCCCCAGGGACCAGCGGATCGAACCCCTCGTGCCAAGGGAGCGAGCCCTGGCGCCCGTCCGGGTCGGCGCCGAGCGTGTCGACCAGCCCGTTCCAGCTCGCCACACGCGGCGCAAGCGCCAGCACCGCGTGCTCCAGCCGACGCAGCCCGCCGCGGGGTTTGTACAACGCCTTGGAGTCGGCGATCGCGACCCGCCCGGCCCGCGGCGTACGCGAGAAGACCCGGGCAAGGGTATCGTACAGGTCGGCCGGCTCGTGCCACTGCTCGCCTACCCCCCACGCCGAAACCGCCACCACCAGCGGCCCCAGGTTAGGGCCGTAGCCCGCTTCGTCGACGCCCAGAAGGTAGGTCATTGGCGATAACTTAAAGCGTCCAGAACGCGACGTGCGGCCAGGCAATCGTTTTGTCCTATTGTCCACTGGTCCGGGGGGCTAATTCTCGGACAAAACCCCAGGCGTCCCGACAAAACCCCGCGAAAACGAGCCCACAGGGCCCGCCGCGCCGCGGCTGGACCGCCTCAGACCCCCTCTGCGGGAGGGGTTTTGCCACCTCCAAGCGGACACCCAGCAGGTCGATCGGACACCTCATGGACAAAACTCGTCACCTCGATCCATGGCCGCACCCAGTGCGCAGTCCTCCCACGCCAGCCGGGCAAAAGCCGCTCGACGATTGTCTGCGACCGGGTGGCTATTTGCGAGCCAGAAATGAGGAAAAGAAAGCAGCGTCACGCGGCGGCGATCAGGCCCGGAAGGCCGACTGCGGATAGCCAGGGGCGCGAGCCAATGGTCCCGCGCATCATACGCAACAAGAGCCCCGGGAGGGGCGGCGGCGCATCGCCAGGGGCGCAAGCGCCTGGTCCCGTGCACCAGGCGCAACAAGAGCCCCGGAGGGGCGACGGCGCATCGCCAGGGGCGCAAGCCCCTGGTCCGTGCACCAGGCGCAACAAGAGCCCCGGAGGGGCGGCGGCGCATCGCCAGGGGCGCAAGCCCCTGGTCCCGTGCACCAGACGCAACAAGAGCCCCGGAGGGGCGGCGGCGCATAGCCAGGGGCGCAAGCCCCTGGTCCGTGCACCAGGCGCAACAAGAGCCCCGGGAGGGGCGGCGGCGCATAGCCAGGGGCGCAAGCCCCTGGTCCCGTGCACCAGGCGCAACAAGAGCCCCGGAGGGGCGGCGGCGCATCGCCAGGGGCGCAAGCCCCTGGTCCCGTGCACCAGACGCAACAAGAGCCCCGGGAGGGGCGGCGGCGCGTTGGACGCCCCCGCACGCCGTCGCCCCTCCGGGGCTTTGCACTGAACGGGTCCCGATTCCAGGGGCTCGCGCCCCTGGCTATACGCCGTCGGCCCTCCGGGCCTGGGAATCGTCGATTACTAGCGATCGACCCAAGACGCCAAACCAAGCAGGTTCGCCCCAAAGCGAGCCGGAAGCTAACGCCCGGAGGTCGGGAGCCCGCAAGCCTCCAGGAAATCCCGAAAATTACCGCCGGACCAACTTCAGTTCATGACGGATTTATTCCCCTACCAGGTCACCGATTCGTCTATCGACCGCTCTGGACCACAGCGATCTCATTGTTGATCCGTTGAAGAAACGCCTCCCACTCAGGCGACCCCAGTCTTCCCATTGCAACCGGGGCAGTAACACCTAACTCCTTGGCGAAACTCTGAAAGACCGGCGATCGTGAATAGTTAGACGCCGTGGGGTGGACGTCAGGATTCGTAACCACGAGCGTAGCGACGAGGGCCGCGTACTTAAGAGTCTCGTCCTGAGATTGAATCAGGGCTTCTGTCGCTCCGCGGGCGCCCTTGGTCGACGCCCGTCGTAGCGCGGCCAACGCACGACACAGCGCAATCTGATCGGCCTGATCTTCTGCCGCCGTCAGGAGTGACGTTGCGCGTTCTGCGATCTCGCGGTACCGGTTTGGGTCGAGACCTCCAGCAACTCTTCTCGCGAGCGCTTGAACTTTCAGGTTGGGATGCAGTAGCGCTCGGTCTGCTTCCTGAGGCCAATGTTTGGTAGTCCCAATCGCTCGCAATCCATCGGCCACCCGCTCCGGATCGCTCGACTGCAAGTTGCGATCTAGCAGGTCGGGAAATCTAGGATCGTCACCGTAGAGAACCGCGAGACGCACCAAGGCGGCTCCGGCGATCTGCTTGTCTTCGCTTTCAGCAAGCTCGAACAATTCATCTTGCCTGCCATTATTCTCGTGAACGCCGTAGATCAGACGAACCATAAGGGCTTGATATCGGTCTGGATCGCGACCATACCGATGCATTGTGAGACTCCACGCGACCTGCCCGGCCTTCGGCCCGCGTCGACCGTCGAGCTGCGCCAAGATCTCCTGCTTGAGTTCTCCGAACGTGCCAGCGGTGCTCGCGAAGTCGTACTCCCCCGCCACATCCAGAATTGCTTCCGTCGCTTCTTCCGCGTACCCGTTACTCGCGAACGCTCCCAGCGCCTGGACCGCCTCGATTCGACGTTCGGGGTTCAGCTCCTGCTTCCACAAGCCCCGCCACTCGTCGAACGTCTTGCCGTCGTAGAGCACGGCGCCCGGCGCCAGACCGCTACTTGCAGCGTCGGCTTGCGCCGGTGACGGTTTGGTCGGATCGACTTGTGGCCACAATGGAGCCGCTTCAAGCTCCGGCTGCGTCGCTTGCCAGGCCTTCTCGTCGGGATAAATCCGCCCGCTGATGACTTCGTCTCTCGACGGCGGCCGCTCCTCCCCGCCGAACCCGCCGCCGAACGGGTCGTCACTCTCGGTGTGTGGGCGACGCACCACGTACATCTTCATCGGCTGGTACTCCTGCAAGTCGTCGCGGCCGAGCAGCTCGTACAGGTCCTTCAACCCTGTGATGGGCGACGCGTGCAGGCCGACCAGCAGGTCGCCGTTTTGCACCCACGGCGCCCGCGTTGCGTTGTTCGGTCCCGCGTTCGAGGCGATCCGCACGCCCCCCTTGAGCCCGAGCTTCTTGACTCGCTCCGATTCCTCCGCCGACAGCTTCTCGACTTCCAACCCCAGCAGATGAAACGCGCGGTCGGCGTAGCGCTGCTCTTCGGCGGTCGGGAATTGGAAGCCCTGATTGTTGGGGCCTTCGGCCGGTTGCTCCGCGGCGAACTCATTTCCAAACGCGCCGCCGTACTCTCCTCCAAACGCTCCGCCCCGACGGCCGAACTCGCCCCCTCCCCCGAACGTATCGTCCCTCTCCATCCCGCCGCCGCCGAACGGATCGGCCTCACCCCCGCCCCCATGCCCGCCAAAGGGACTCGCGGATTCGCCCACTCCGCCGCCGAACAGGTCTTCAAGCAAGCCCTCGGTTTCCGGCTTCTCCGCCGCAGGCTTCTCGGCGCCCCCCGGGCGCTTCGGCTTCGCGGTTTCCTCGGCCGTCGCCCAATGCACCGCCACGCCAAGCGTCCCCACCACCGCCAGCAACACCACCAGCAACAGCCTGCGTGAAACGAGCATCGCGTCGTCCTCCAGGTTCAGGATCCGCCGCACCCGGCGGGCGAGCGGGGGTTGGGCCATTCGTTGTCGCGAGCGCCGGCGCGGGCCGGCCCTCCAGCACGCTCTGGGCCACGCGCACCAAGAGCCCCGCGTACGCCTGGCGCCGGCCGGTGGCGTCGACCACCAGCGCGTCGCAGCATTCTTCCCTGTCTCTGCGTACCCACCGGCTGGCGATCCAGACCGCGGGGTGGAAGAACAGCAGCGCCTCGATAACGCGTTGCAGCAGGTTCACCAGGTTGTCCCACCGGCGGACGTGCGCCAGCTCGTGCAGCAGCACCAGCTCCAGCTCGTCGGTCGACAGCCCGGCCAGCAGCGCCGGGGGCAGCAAGATGGCGGGCCGCAGCACGCCGATCAGCACCGGCTGCGCCACCCGGTCGCACGCCAGCAGCGCCACGCGCCGGCCGACCCGCATCGTCCGCCGCGCGCGGGCCAGCAGCGCCAGCGTGGCCGGGTCGTCGATCGCGGCGCCGGCGTGCTTGAGCCGCTCGGCGCCGATGACGCCGGTCGCCAGCAACAGCAGCGTCAACGGCGCGCCGACCAGCCAGACGTACGGCGCTGCCTCCGCCGCAACCTGCAAGGCGCGTGTAGGGTGGGTTATCCGCGCCAGCGGCAACCCATCTCGTGGCGGAGAAGGTTCAAACGCCTCAACGGCCTCCAGCGCGACGCTTGCGGTATTAACTTGGGCGTCGACGGATGGGACCGCGGCTTCTTCCGCGCTGCTAGATGGGTTGCCGCTGGCGCGGGTAACCCATCCTACAGGCCTTGATGGGTCTGCGGGCTTCTCGACTAGCAGCGTGCCGCACAGCACGGGGGCGGTTGCTAGCCAGGCGAGCGTGAGGAGCGAGGCGGCGTAACGCACACGCGCGGGGGCGCGGCGGAGCGCCGTCCGCAAGACGGCGGCCGCTAGCAGGATCGCGGCGCCGACCCAGAGGAAGTGCAGCATCGTCCAGCCGACGGCGGTCCAGAGCGGGTTCATGGGTTGCTCGGCGCTTGGTGGGGTCCGCCGTGGCGGAACTTGGAGGAGAGAAGCACTAGCGACATCAATCACCCCGCCCGTCGGGCGCCGTCTGTGCGACGACTGCTTTCTTCAGCTCGGCGAGCTGCTTGGCGTCCAGGCCGCCGGTTTCTACCAGGTAGGCCATCAGCCCGCTGGCGGAGCCGTCGAACACGCCGTCGACCAGCTTGGCCACCAGCCCGCGCGTGGCTGAGCGGCGGCTCACCTTGGCGCGCCACATGGCGCCGCGGCCGGCGCCGACGCGGGCCGCGAGCCCCTTGCCGGCCATCACCTTGAGCATCGTGGCGACGGTGGAGGGGGCCCGGTCTCTGGACGAGGCGTGCTCGTCCCGCAGCGCCTCGCAAATGGCGGAGAGCGACTGCGGCCCCTGCCAGAGCACGCGGAGGATCTCGAGCTCTCCGTCGGTGGGGTGGGGGTTCGGGGGTCGGGGCATGTCAGGAGCGTGGTGGGAGGAGAAACGGGTCGCTCGATCGCGTGCTTATTCTAACGAATTAGAATAACCATGCAAGCAGAAATCTTCCATCGAGCCGCGCCCGTCAGGAAGCGGAGCGCGAAGCGCTGGTCTCTGCTTCGTGATTCTTATTGCTTCGCGCTCCGCTTCCTGACGGGCGCGGCTCAAGAGGGGGGGCGCGGCTCTGGAGGGGTGCGGCTCGAGAGAGGTTTGCTCCTTGGTGGTGATTGCTGGGCGATCAATCGCTGGACGTTGGGCGATCGGTTGACTTCGTCCGTGCATAGGGGAGGTACGGATTCTTCGCGGTTCAGCCGGCTTAAAACACAAAGCGGGTTTGGCGCACTGTTTGCATTACTGCCTGCCCGTGAGTTTAACCCTCTTCACCAGACCACGGAGTTTCAACGATGACACGCAATCTGATTGCAGCACTGGCGCTCGTGTTGACGCCGGCGATGGCGATGGCCCAGGTGACGGTCGACGCCCCCGGCACACGCGTGCAGGTTGGCAACAACCGCGACGGACGGACGGCCCAACGCGGCCAGACCGTACGCATTAGCGAGCTGATGGGCGCCAACGTCAAGAACAACGCAGACGAAGACCTGGGCTCGATCGAAGACATCGTGCTCAACGCCGATAACGGCCGCGTGCAGTACGCGGCGGTGTCGATGGGGGGCTTCCTGGGCCTAGGCGACAAGCTGTTCGCGGTCCCCTGGTCGGCCATCCGTCACCAGACGGTTGACGGCGAGCACGTGCTGGTGCTGAACGTCGTGAAGGAGCAGTTCGAGAACGCCGAGGGCTTCGACCAAGACAACTGGCCCGACATGGCCAGCCCGCAGTGGCGTACGACCAACGACGCCCTGTACGGCGTAGACGCCAATCGCCCGGTGCGGAACCGCAACCGCGACCGCGAGTAGGCGTGCGACAAGTCAGGCGGACAAGGTCAGAACACACTCACTATTAATTTGAAGAGAATGCTGACTCTTTGACGCCGAACTCGGCCCCGGGGGCTCTGGGAAACCAGCAGCCCCCGGGGCTTTTTTTAACGCTCAGCAGCTTTTATCCGCCGCGCCGGTAGGCTTTAATGAGCGTCCGCGTGGCCCTACTCAATGAGGACGTCCATGACCCCAGAAGTTGTTGAAGCCCCGGCACGCGAAGGGATGGGTTGCATACCGCACGAGGCGGGGGTGGCTTTCCGCGTGTGGGCGCCCCACGCCACGGCCGTCCATGTGGTAGGAGACTTCAACGACTGGGACGAAACGGCCCATCCCATGCAGGCCGAGGAGCACGGCGCGTGGTACGCCGACGTGCCGGGAGCGGCCATCGGCCAGGAGTACCGCTTCTTGCTGACCTGCGGCGACAAACAGGTTTCGCGGATCGACCCCTACGCCCGCGAAGTGACCAACTCGGTCGGCAACGGCGTGGTCCACGACCCGCACTTCGACTGGGGCGACGACAACTTCGTGATGCCCAGCTTCAACGAGCTGGTGATCTACGAGATGCACGTCGGCACCTTCAACCGGCCCAGCGGCGACGAGATCGGCACGTTTGAAGACGTGGAGAAGAAGTTCGACTACCTCCGCCGGCTGGGGGTGAACGCGATCCAACTGATGCCCTCGGCGGAGTTCGCCGGCGACGTTTCGTGGGGTTACAACCCGGCCCATATCTTCGCGGTAGAGAGCGCCTACGGCGGCCCCGTGGGGCTGAAGCAGATGGTGCGTTCGGCGCACCGGCACGGCCTCGCGGTGATCATGGACGTGGTCTACAACCACCTCGGCCCGAGCGACCTCGACCTGTGGCAGTTCGACCTGTGGGGCGAGAACGGCAAGGGGGGCATCTACTTCTACAACGACTGGCGGAGCAAGACCCCCTGGGGCGACACCCGCCCCGACTACGGGCGCGGCGAGGTCCGCACCTACCTGCACGACAACGCCATGATGTGGCTGTGCGAGTACCGCATGGACGGGCTGCGTTACGACATGACGCTGTACATCCACTCGGTAGACGCCAGCGGCGCCGAGAAGATCGCCGAGGGGTGGTCGCTGACGCAGTGGATCAACCGCGAGGTGCGCGAGCGGTTCCCGCGGAAGATCGCGATCGCCGAAGACCTGCAGAACAACGACTGGATCACCAAAGAGCCCGGGCACGGGGGCGCGGGCTTCAACAGCCAGTGGGACGCCGGCTTCGTGCACCCCATCCGCGCCGCGGTGTGCCAGCCGGAAGACGGCCACCGCTCGATGGAGTCGGTCCGCGAAGCGCTGACCCACCGCTACAACCTGGACGCGTTCCAGCGGGTCATCTACAGCGAGTCGCACGACGAGGTGGCCAACGGCAAGGCGCGCGTCCCGTCGGAGATCGACCCCGACGACCCGCGCGGCTGGTTCGCCCAGAAGCGTTCGACGCTGGCGGCCGCGATGGTGTTTACCGCGCCGGGCATCCCGATGATCTTCCAGGGGCAGGAGTTCCTGCGCGGGCAGTGGTTCGACGACACCCGCGGCATCGACTGGCAGCAGGAAGAAGACTGCCGGGGGATCGTGCGGATGTACCGCGACCTGATCCGCCTGCGGCTCAACCGCGGGGGCGTGAGCCGCGGGCTGTGCGGCCAGCGGATCGAGTGCCGGCACGTGAACGAGGCCGACAAGGTGATCGCCTTCCGCCGCTGGATGGAGGGGGGCCCCGGCGACGACGTGCTGGTGATCGCCAACTTCGCCAACCGCGGGTGGGAGGACTACCGCATCGGCCTGCCGAGGTGCGGCCCGTGGCGGCTGCGGTTCAACAGCGACGCTACGGTCTACAGCGAAGACTTCGATGACTGCGGGACGACCGACCTGACGGCAGAAGAGATTCCTTGCGACGGCTTGGCGTTGAGCGCTTCGCTGAAGCTGGCCCCCTACTCGGTGGCCATCTTCTCGCAGGACCCCTGAGCGCCACGCGCCCCGGATCGAGCCGCGCCCGTAAGGAAGCGGAGCTGGTTGCGGTGCAATTCCGTAGTCGGAGTGCGCCGCAACGCACTCCGCTTCCTTACGGGCGCGGCTCGATTGATTCTTGTGGTCTGCGCTGACGCTACTCGAACAGCAGCAGCCCGAACCGGTCGGGCGACCCGGCCGGCGCGCCGCCGGCCGGCCACGACTGGGTCTTGTGCCCGGGGGCGATGCGGTCGATCGAGAAGGCCCACACGTCGCGCGGGTTGGGGGCGGTGAGCGACTCCCAGGGGATGGCCGCCTCGCACGTCCACCGGTCGGCCGCGTCCGCCACGGCCACGAACCACTTCGGGTCCCAGTGGGCGTCGCGCCAACACGCGTCGGCGGTCCAGCCCCGGCTGTCGACCGTCAGCTCGAAGGCCGTGGTGTAGTCGCGGTCGGCGTCGATCGAGAGCCGCAGCCGGTCGCGGCCGGAGTCGGCGCCGTCGTGGTGCCGGGCGCTGACGGCGGGCCCCGGGTAGGGGACCCCGGCGAGCTTGGGCGCCTGCGCCGCGACGTACCAGTACTCGGAGTCGTATCCCAGCCACAGCTTGGCGGAGCGGCTGCTCTCGGCGGACTGCAGCTCGACCGGCGTGATGGCGGCCCAACACGGCTCGTCGAGGTTGCCGTCGAGCACCGGCTGGCTCGCCAGCGGTCGGACCGCGGCCAGGGGCTTCTCGGGCCGGCCGCGCTCGACGTGTTCGATCCACTCCTCGGCGTGGGCGCAGCGGCGCCACGGCTCGTCGACCGCCTGCCGGCTGAGCGTCCGCACCACCGCGTCGGCGGCCGGCTGGTCGAGGCGGCGCCGCGCGGCCGCCAGCGGGAACCGCACCTTCGGCTCCGCGAACAGCTCCGGCCGCGCGCGTTCTAAGTAGGTCCCCAGCAGGTCGGCCCGCTTCCAACGCTCGGCGGCGGCCAGCGGCGCGGCCGCGCCGGCCTCGGCGGCGGCCAGCGGCGCGGCCGCGCCGGCCTCGGCGATGGGCTCTGCGTTGTGCGGCTTGAAGGGCTTGGGGGTGTCGGTAACGTTGGCCAGCGGCGCGGCGCCCAGCGGGGGCTCGTCCGGCTTGCCCGCCCGGGCGGTCTCGCTGCTGGCGTAGTAACGCAGCAGCCACAGCGTGGCGTGCTCGGCGGTGGGGTGGTCGCCGTAGCGACGGGCGAGCAGGTAGAGCACGTCCGCGGCGCGGTCGGCTTGGCCGCGCGTGCGGTAGGCGTCCGCCAACCAGAGCATGAGCTCAACGCCCGAGTCTTCGCTCAGCCCGCCGGTCACGTGCATCACCTGGCCCGACCAGTCCGCGGGCGCCTCCCCGGACAGCAGGCCGTCAACGGCGCGCGATTGTTGCGCAAACCGGGCCAGCTCCGCCAAGCGGTTGGGGGGCGCCTCGGCGGCGGCGCGACGCGCGTCGCTGCCGCGTTGCAGCATCAGCCCGTCGGTCAGCCGGCGCCCGCCGCGGGCGGCCGCGCCCTCGAGCGTCACCGCGTACGTGTCTGGCAGCGGCGCGTACGTGGTGCGCAACAAGCCGCGGCTCGGGGCGACGGCCAGCTTGAGCGAAGTGCCGAGCTCCGAGTTGTAGTCCACCAAGCTGCGCGAGACCGCGCCGCTTCCACCCTGCGGCGCCACGCGGGCGACGCGTTTGGGCTTCCACGGCAAGAGCCCGACCTTCTTCCACGCCGCGGTGTACTGGGGGTCGCCCGCTAGTCGGAGGGCGTCCTCGCAGGCCCGGGCGACCGGGTCGTCGCCGCCGGCCGCCGGCAGCACGGCGATCTCTGGACGGAGCGAAACGATCCGCATCGCCAGCCGGCGGCGGAGGGCGTCGAGCTGCTGGGGAGACGGCCCGGCGTCTGGCGCCAGCCCGGGAAAGGCCGCCTCGACTTGCGACAGGGACCCTCCTACCTGTACCACCGCCTGAGAAACGCGGAGCTCATCGCCGGGCCGGACCGTGCGGCTCACCACGTCGACGGCCGTGAGCCAACCCTCGCCCGCGGCGGCGTCGGCGATCAACGGCAGGGGGACCTCCGAGGCGCGGGTCGCGGCGACCCACACGCCGCAGCGTCCGCCGCCGGCGCGTTGCGGGGTCCAGCTACGGCCGCCATCGGTGGTGGCGATCACCACCCCCATGGCGCCCGCGGCCCACGCGTGTTTGTCGCCGACCATGGCCACCGTCTCCAGCGGCGTCGAGACGCCGGTCGGCTCTAGGCGCCAGGTGGCGCCGGAGTCGCTCGAGGCCAGCACCACGCAGCCGGGGGCGCCGACGATGCGCACCTCGCTGCCAGCGGTGGCGACCGCCCGCCAATCGAAGTCGCGCGTCACCTCCGGCGGGGGGCTGGCGGGCTGCTGCCAGTGGGCGCCCATGTCTGTTGAGCACAACAACAGGCCGCCGTCGCCCACCAGCCACACCTTCCCGTGGTCGCCGTAGGCAAGCCCGCGGGGCGTGCGGGGTTCTTGCTGGATCTCGTCGATGTCTTCAACGGGCGTCCCGATCCGCGCCAAGCGGCCCCCGGGCCCCGCCATCATTCCTGTCAGGGGTCCGGTCGACCCCGTGGCGCGGACCGCGGCGGCGGTCCAACTGCTAGGCTGCGATGCGGGTGGGAGCGACCAGTGGCGGCCGCCGTCGGTGGTGATCGCGAACCCGCTGGGCCGAAGCGCCGTGCTGAGGCCGAACGCCAGCCCGACGCCGGGCTCCGAGCCGCACTGCACGCCGGCCAAGGCCGGTAGCATGGGGGCGTCCAACCGCTGCCACGTCCAGCCGCCATCCTCGGTGGCCAGCACCACCGCCTTGGTGGAATGCGTGTAGGGGGTGGTCTCTCCCCCCACCGCCCAGCCGCGTCGACCGCCGTAGATAGCGATCCCGTACAGCGGCGCGGTAACCCCAGAGGCCTGCCGCTGCCAACGGACGCCGCCGTCGCTGGTGCGGTAAATCGCGCCGCGGTCGCCTACCGCCCAGCCGTGCTGGCGATCAACAAACAGGATCTGCCGGAGCGTGGCGTCGCGGACCATGGCGTCCGCGTGCGACTCCCCTCCGCCGGCTGGGCAAGCGCTGGCGAGCAGGCATGCCGCCAGCAGCGTTGTGTGATAAGTCAAGAACGATAAGCGCATGATTGGCCTCCCTGCCAGCATCGATCGGGGGGCGCGGTTCTGCGGGTTGCGCCGCCTCGGCCCCGTCGGGGGATTGTAGCCCGGGGCCACGCGGTTTCCCTAGACGGATGCTGGAGTCCGCGGGCCGACGGGCCTTCAGCCGTGCTAGCAGCAAGCTAGGCTACAGTGCCCGCCGCGGACCACGCCTGCCCCGCCCCGATACTGCCGCCTCCGACGCTGCCTCTATGCCCGCGACCCTCCCCGCTGCATTCGCCCCGCTACTCGAGCGCGCCCAGCGGCTCTACTGCCTGCCGACGGTGGCCATGGAGACGCTGGAGCTGTCGCGGCAGCCTTCGGTCGATGGCCGGGCGCTGCGCGAATCGCTGGAGCGCGACCCGGCGCTGGTGGGCAAGCTGCTGCGGGTCGCCAATAGCCCGGTGTTCGGGGTCGCCGGGGGCGTGTCGGACCTCGGCCAAGCGATCTCGCTGCTGGGAGACCGGTCGCTGCGGCTGCTGGTGCTTGGGTTCTCTATCCCCGAAGCGCTGCACGAGGGCCTGCCCGCAGAACGCTTGTCCAAGTACTGGACCCACACGCTGGCCCGCGCGGTCGCCGCGCGTGAGCTTGCCCGCTTCGTTTCCGGCTGCGACGGCGACGAGGCGTTCACCGCCGCGCTGCTGGCCGACCTCGGGCTGCTAGCAATGCTGCAGCAACTGGGCGCCCCCTTCGCCACGCTGCTCGACCAGGCAGACCAGAACGCCCTCGACCCGATGTCGCTCGAGCGGCGCGCCCTGGGGTTCGACCGCGGGACGCTTACCGGCGCCATGCTCAGGGGATGGGGGATCCCGGACCGGCTCCCGGACGCGATCGCAGAAGCGTGGCGCATCGCGGGCGCCTTCCCACAGCAAAAGACCGAATCCCCCCTCGCGGCGGTCGTCCACCTCGCCGAGATGGCGGCCCGCGTGCTCGCCGACCACCGGCTCACCGCGCTGCCGGAGCTGACCGAGGCGTCGGCCGACACGGCCGGCCTCGACGCCGATGCGCTCCACGCGCTGCTGGCAGAGATCGAGCCGAAGCTGGTCGGGCTCTGCGACGCGCTGCGTCTCCCCAAGCCGGGAGAGCTCGGCTTCGCCAAGACGCTTGCGGAGGGCTACGCCCGGCTGGCGGAGCTCACCGAGCAGGCAGCCGCGGGGCTCGCCCCGCCCGAGCGGGGAGAGCTGGCCCAGATGGAAACCATGCTGGCGACCACGTTCGAGCTGGTGTCGCTGGTCGCCGATGAGAAGCAGTACTCCGACCGCAAGCCGCGGCCCGACACACGACGCGCCGAGGGGCCCGAGACGATGTCGCCCCACCTGGCCCGCGGCGACGCGGCGCTGGAGACCCACACACGCCAAGCCGCGGCCGAGTGCCGACAGCGGCGTTGTTCGTTGAGCCTGCTGTTGGGGGCCGTCGACCCGGGCGACGACCCTCTCCGGCTGGGGGCCGTGATCGAAAGGGTCCGCCAGGTGCTGGGCGAGGAGCTGGCGACCGACTCGGACCGGCCGCGCGTCGCGCCCACCGGCGAGTTAGGGGTCTCGGTGATCGCGAAGGGGATCGACCGGCAGGAGGCGGTCCGTGCGGCGAAGAAGCTGATCCACGCCGAGGACCGCAGCGCAGGGGTGCTGAACTTCGGGGTCGCCACGGTCGCGGTGCCGCCGGCGGGCTTTGACGCCGCGGAACTGCTGGCCGCGGCGCAGCGTTGTCTCGCGGCCGCCCGAAACGTGAGCGGCCCCGCCGTCAAGAGCATCGAGGTCTACTAGAGGCCCCCCCCGCCCCCCGCTGCCACCGACTTTGCGGCTGGCTGGCGGGGCCCCCCGGCCTTGGTTAATTCCGGGGTCGATTTCCGCTAGGATCGATGGAATGACCGAGCCCCCCTCCGAGCCTTCAAGCCAATCCGATCCCGACCAGCCCGGCCAGCGGATCGACCTATCCCAAGACGTTAGCCGCCCCTCGCCGCCGCCGCCGACCGGCCTGACGCAGGGCAACGACGCAGACCGCAAGCGGCAGGGCCGCTTCGCCCCGCAACGCTCGGTGCGGCTGCCGCTGCTGCTGTTCCTGGCGACGTGCGTCTCTACCTTCTGGGTCGGCAGCACCGGTTGGCGCCCGCAGGACTTCTTGAGCCTAGAGCACCCGGCCGCGATGCTCCGAGTGATGGCGGCCAACTGGCAGGTGGGGCTCACCTACATGGGCGCCCTGCTGGGCATCCTGATGGCCCACGAGATGGGTCACTTTGTCATGACCCTCCACCACCGCATCCCGGCCAGTTACCCGCTGTTCATCCCGGTCCCCATCAACGCCATCGGCACCATGGGCGCGGTGATCAGCATGGACGGGCGGCGGGCCAACCGGCTGCAGATCTTCGACATCGGCCTGGCCGGCCCGCTGGCCGGGCTGGTGATCGCGGTGCCGGTGCTGTGGATGGGGGTCCAGCAGCTCAACCTCAATTCCAGCCCCCTGCCGGGCGAGGTAGAGCTGTACAACCCGGTGATCGTCCGCTGGATGATCCAGTACCTCCACCCGGAGCTCCCCGAAAGGGTTTACTGGATCGGCATCTCTCAGGTGAACGCCCTGTTCATGGCGGGTTGGGTCGGCATGCTGATCACCGGGCTGAACATGCTGCCGGTGAGCCAGCTCGACGGCGGGCACACCATCCACGGCTTGTTCGGCCGGCAGAGCTACAAGATCTCGCAGGCGTTCACGATGGTGGCGATCGCGTACGTCGTGATCCACCTCGAACAAGCCGCTATCTGGACCGTGATGCTGGTGCTGGTGATCTTGATGGGGATCCATCACCCCCCCACCTCCGACGACTCCATGGAGCTCGACGACACGCGGTGGGTCGTCGGCGTGGCGAGTATGGCGATCCCGATCTTGTGCTTCCCGCTGCTGGGACTGCGCGCGTAGCTCGGCGCCGCGTCAACGCCCGATTGGGATCGCGTCGCTATACTGTTAGACTCCCTCAAGCCCACCGGAGTCTGGAAATCTTGGCGCCTGCATCTCCCCCCCCTGTCCAGAAGCACTTCCTCGCCGAGCCGCTGGCGGTCTCGATCGTGGTCGTGCTGCTGCTTGTCTCGGGGTTGCTCACGCTCCAGGGCGCCATGCGGCTACGAGCCAATCGAGAATCAGTGGTGCACACCTACGAGGTGTTGGCCCAGATTGATCGGGTGTCGACCACCCTGGTCGACGCAGAGACAGCCCAGCGCGGGTTCCTGATCACCGGCGACGAGAGCCACCTCGAACCCTACAGCCAATCTCTCGGCGCGATCGACGCCACGGTAGCGGACCTGACCCGGCTGACGGCCGACAACCCGACCCAGCAAGAACTCCTAGACGGCCTTCGGCCCCAGATCGACCAGCGGCTGGCCGAACTCAAGGAGCCGATTGATGTCTACCGTGAGGAGGGGGGGATCGAAGCGGCCAAAGCAGCGGTCGCCACCGATATCGGCGCCAGGCTGATGGACAGGGTCCGCGACCGGCTCGCCCAGATGCGCCAGGTCGAGATCGATCTCATGGAAGACCGCAAGCAACGGCTGAGCCAGACCTACAACAGCAGCCTGCTGACGACGGCGGTCACGACGCTGGCCGGCCTTGCGCTGGTGGGAGGGATCGTCTACCTGCTGCAGCACAACCGCCGACGGGCAGAGAACGCCGCCACGGCGATCTTCGCCGAGCGCGAACGCCTAAGAGTGACGCTGGCGAGCATCGGCGACGGCGTGATCTCTACCGATAGAGACGGGAACGTCACGTTTCAAAACGCGATCTCAGAAGGCCTCACCGGCTGGACCAACGAAGAGGCGCGCGGGCAGCCGCTGGAGTCCATCTTCAAGATCATCAACGAAGACACCCGCGAAACGGTGGAGAACCCCGGGCTGCCCGCCCTGCGCGAGGGGGTCATCATGGGGCTGGCGAACCACACGCTGCTGATCTCCAAGCAGGGCTCCGAGTGTCCGATCGACGACAGCGCCGCCCCCATCCGCACCCGCGATGGGGCCATCGACGGCGCCGTGCTGGTGTTCCGCGACGTAACCGACCGACGCGCGGAAGAAAGGCAGCAGCAGGAAGTCGCCCAGTTCTTGGGCGCGGTGCTCGACGCGCTGCCGGCTTCGGTGTTGGTGCTCGACGACCAATTGAATGTCATCAATCACAACCGCACGTTCGAAGACACCTTCGGCGCTATCGACCGCGGCTCGGCCGCGGCCTCGGTCTTCGAGATCGTGGGGGGGCAGCTCGACGTGCCCGAACTGCGGGCGCTGCTGGAGGGGCTTACCGTAGAGGGGGACCGCGTCCAGCAAGACGAGGTCGATCACGACTTCGCCAGCATCGGACGGTGTGTGCTGCGGATGGCGGTCCGGCGTTTCGACTCGGGCCGACCGGGCCGCGGCTCGGTGTTGTTGGTGCTGTCGGACGTTACGGGCCAGCGCCGGCTGGAAGCGATGCACCGCCGGCTCGACCGCCAGATGCGGCAGTTCCTGGAGCAGGTAAAGGACTACGCCATCTTCAGCATGGACGTCGACTGCCGCGCCACTAGTTGGAACCAGGGGGTCCAGCAGGTGCTGGGATTCGAAGAGAAGGAATTCCTGGGCGAGGACATCCGCCAGCTGATCTTCCCCCCAGAGGCGATCGCCGAAGGAAGCCACGAGGCCGAGTTCCGCACCGCGCGAGAATCCGGCGACGCCAGCGACGACCGCTGGATGCTGCGCAAGGGGGGCGAACGGATCTGGGCCTCCGGCATCACCACCGCCATCCGCGACGAAGACGACCAGCTCATCGGGTACAGCAAGGTCATGCGCGACCTCACCCAGCGCAAACTGGCCCAGGACGAGCTGGCCGAGCTGGCCGCCAAACTCTCCGAGATGGACCGCCGTAAGAACGAGTTCCTCGCCACGCTCGCCCACGAGCTCCGCAACCCGCTGGCCCCCATCAAGAACGCCGTGCAACTGATGGGGCTCTCCCAGCTCGACACCGAGACGGAAGAGCTCCGCGAGACCATGGCCCGGCAGGTCGAGCAGCTCGTCCGCTTGATCGACGACCTGCTAGACGTCTCACGCATCAGCCGCGGCAAGATCGCGCTGCGCAAGGAGGTGGTCGACCTGCGGTCGATCGTCGACGCGGCCGTGGAGGCCTCCCGCCCCTTCATCGCGGAGAGCGGCCAGGAGCTGGACGTCGTCCACAGCGACGCCGACGTCTTCATCGACGCCGACCCCTCGCGCATGACGCAGGTCGTCTCGAACCTGCTGAACAACTCCGCCAAGTACAGCAACGCCGGCAGCCGCATCACGCTAGAAACCGGGTCGGAGGATGGCCGCGCCTTCGTCCGCGTGACCGACGAGGGGATCGGCCTGGCCGCGGACCAGCTCGAGGGGATCTTCCAGATGTTCTCGCAGGTCAGCGACAGCCTGGAGCGTGGCGCGGCCGGGCTTGGGATCGGGCTGACGCTGGTCAAGACGCTGATGGAGCTGCACGGAGGATCGGTCACCGCCCAGAGCGAGGGGCTGGGGCTGGGGAGCGTGTTTTGCGTGACGCTCCCGGAAACATCGAAGCCCGTCGCCGCCGACGCGCAGCAGCCCGCCGACGGCCAGGCAAAGAAAACCGCTCGGTCCTTCCAGGTGCTGGTGGTGGAAGACATGCACGCGCTACGCGTGATCCTCGCCCGGCTGCTGGAGAGGCTGGGGCACCACGTGGTGACCGTAGAAAACGGCGCCCAGGCCCTCGAGCGGCTCGACAGCTACTCGCCCCAGGTCGTGCTGTCCGACATCTCGATGCCCGGCATGACCGGCTACGAACTGGTCCGCCGGATCCGCGCCCGGCTCGATACGTCGGACATCTTCTGCGTGGCGATGACCGGCTACGGCCAGGACACCGACCGCGAGAAGGCGTTCGAGGCGGGGTTCAACGAGCACCTGATCAAGCCGGTCGACATCGCCGACCTGGAGACCTTGTTCCAGCGGTTGGACGAGGGGGGTGCTTAGGCGCTTTGCCGGGGCGCTCCGCTTACTGACGTGCGCGACTCGATTGCTGCGAGCCGCGCACGCCGGCATGCTTCACTTCAGAACGCCGCGGGCCTCACTCGAACGCGATCTCCTTCCCCGCCGCGTCGACGCACTGAAACTCGAGGTGCTCCGGCGACAGCCCCTCGCGGCCCAGCACCAAGATCTGCACGTTGTTCTCGTCCTCCAACCGCGCCAGCTCTCGGCGTTTCTTGTTGTTCAGGTAGGTAGCCACGCTCTCGTCGACGGTGAGCGTGATCCGCTCGACCCGGTCGAGCTGGCTCGCCATCATCAGCTTCCGCACCACCTCGATCGACATGCTCTCGGCGCTCTTCACCAGGCCGTTCCCCATGCAGCACGGGCACTCGCGGTAGACGCTGCGCTTCAGGCTGGGGCGGACCCGCTGACGGGTCATCTCGATCAGGCCGAATGGGCTGGTGCGCAAGATCTTGGTGCGGGCGCGGTCCCGCTTCATCGCGTCGCGGAGCGTGTGCTCTACGGTGCGGCGGTTGCGCTCCTTGCGCATGTCGATGAAGTCGTTCACCACCACGCCCCCCAGGTCGCGCAGCCGGAGCTGCCGCGCGATCTCCTTGGCGGCGATCAGGTTGAGCTGGTAGGCCGACTCCTCGGCGCCGCCGTCGGTGCGGAACGCGCCGCTGTTTACGTCGATCGCCACCAGCGCCTCGGTCTGGTCGATCACCAGCGACCCGCCCCCCCGCAGCGGCACCTTGCGCTGGTTGATGCGGGCGATCTCCTCGTCCAGCTTGTACTTGTTGAACAGCGGCTCTTTGCCGTCGTGCAGGTGCAGCCGGCCGACGTGCCGGGGCATGACAAACTGCAAGAACTCCTTGGCCCGTTCGTACGCCTGGGGCTCGTCGATGTGGATCGACTCAACGTCGGAGGTCACGATGTCGCGGATCGTGCGGATGACGATGTCGCTCTCTTCGTAGATGTCCGAGGGGCCCTCGCTCTTGCGGATCCGCCGCACCAGCACCTTCCACAGCCGCACCAGGTACGCCAGGTCGCGCGAGAGTTCTTTCTTGGTGCGCTCGGTCCCCGCGGTGCGGACGATAAAGCCGAGCCCCTTGGGGGGGTTGAGCTCGCGGAGGATGGTCCGCAGCCGCTTGCGGGCGTCGTCGTCTTCGATCTTCCGCGACACGCCGATCCGGCCCAACGCCGGCATCAGCACCAGGTACCGACCCGGGATGCTGATGTAGGTCGAGAGCGTCGGCCCCTTGGTGCCGATCCCTTCCTTGATGACCTGCACGATCACCTCGTCGCCGCGTTGGAACACCTCCTGGATGGGGGGCTTGATGCGCGGCCGCACGCCGGGGCGCATCTTCCGCTGCGTCTGGGTCGCGCGCCCGTTGGAGCGGGGCGCGTCGTCGCCGCCGGCCGACTCTTCGCCGTCGTCGTCGTCGTCGCCGAAGTCGTCGTCCCGCGGCGCCTCGCGCTGCGGGGCGCTCTGGCGGCCGCTGGGCTCGATCGGCACGTCGGGGTCGTAGCCCCCCTGGCGGAAGTACTGGGCCTCGACGTCGCTGATGTGCAGGAAGCCGTTGCGGCCCACGCCGAAATCAACAAACGCGGCCTGGATGCTCGGCTCGAGGTTGACGATCTTTCCGCGGTAGATATTGCCGACGTAGTTGTCGGCGCTGGTTCGTTCTACGTACAGCTCTTCGAGCTGCCCGTTCTCAACAATCGCGATCCGGCACTCTTCCGGCTGGGCGACGTTGATGAGCATTTCTTGCTTCATCGAAAAGGTTTCCTTTGGTTGTCTGGCGCCGGAGGCAACGCTCTGGTTGGCGGGGCGTCCGCCGGGCGAGCCGTCGGCGTGAGCCGACGGAGATTCGCGCGGACTTGTCCGTCGGCTAACGCCGACGGCTCGCCGGCACAGGGCGCAGCTCCGGGGTTAAAGTGGTTGATCGGGTAGTAATCGGTTCAGCTCCTCACGGAGGTAGTTCTTCACGTCCCGCGCGCTCTCCAGCCTGAGCGTGTGGGCGGCCACCTTCTGGCAACGCTTGATCGACACGCTGCGGCACACGCGTTTGACTTCCGGCAGCGCCGCCGGCGTGGCGCTGAGCGCCCGCAGCCCCAGCCCCAGCAGCAGCATCGTGTAGAGGGGGTTGCCGCTCATCTGCCCGCACATGCTGATCGGCTTGCCGCCGGCGTTTGCCGCATCGACCGACATCTGGATCAGCTTGATCACCGCCGGCTCGGCGGCGGTGTAGAGCCCCGCAACGTCCTTGTTGCTGCGATCGACCGCCAACGCGTACTGGATGAGGTCGTTCGTGCCGATGCTGAAGAAGTCGACCTCTTCGACGAAGTGGTCCATCATCAGCACGGCGCTGGGCACCTCGACCATCATGCCCACCTTCAGATTGCGGTCGAAGGGGACCCCTTCTTCCTCCAGGTCTTCCATGGCGTCGGCCAGCACCATCTTCGCGCGGCGCAGCTCGATCAGTGTGCTGACCAGCGGGAACATGATCTTCAGCTCGCCGTGCACGCTGGCCCGCAGCATCGCCCGCAACTGGGTGCGGAACATGTCAACGTGCTTCAGCGCCAGCCGGATGCTGCGCAGCCCCAGGAACGGGTTGCGTTCGTCCTCGGGGGTCGGCAGGTGGGGGAGCTTGTCGGCGCCCAGGTCGAGGGTGCGCATCACCACCGGGCGGTCCCCCATGGCCTTCATCACCGACGCGTAGGCCTCGTAGTGCTCGTCCTCCGTCGGCTCGCTGCCGCCGGTGAGGTAGAGGAACTCCGTGCGGTACAGCCCCACGCCGTCGGCGCCGCGGGCCAGGCAGTGCTCTACCTCGCTGGGGAACTCGATGTTCCCCAGCATCTGTACGTGCACGCCGTCGGTCGTCTCGGCCGGCAGGTCGCGCAGCTCCTGCAGCTTGACCGCGAGCGATCGCTGGTGGTCGACCTCGTGCCGGTAGCGGGCCAGGGTCTCCTCGTCCGGCTGGACGATCACCAGCCCCTGGTCGCCGTCGATGATGACGGTCTCGCCGCCGGACACCTCCGCCAGGAAGGCGCCCACGCCCACCACCGCCGGGATCCCCAGCCCCTCGGCCACGATCGCCGTGTGGCTGCCGGGGCCGCCCGTTTCGGTGGCGAACGCGCGGACGAACTTCGGGTTGATGCTGGCGGTTTCGCTGGGGGTGAGGTTGCGGGCCAGCACCAGCACCTCGGAGGTGATCCGCGACAGGTCCTCCCGCTTCTGCCCCAGCAACCGGCGGAGCAGCCGCTTCTCGATGTCGAAGATGTCGCTGGCGCGCTCGGCCATGGTCGAGCCTTCGAGCGCCTGGAACACCTTGGCGTAGCGCCTCAGCACCCGGCTCACCGCGTATTCCGGCGAGTAGTGCCGTTCGCGGATCAGCTCCTCCAGCTCCTCGCGGAGCCGGGGGTCGTTGAGCATCTGGGCGTGGGCGGAGAAGATCGAGGCGTAGTCGTCGCCCAGCTCGGCCGCGATGCGCACGCGGCTGCGCTCCACCTCGGCGGTCGATTCGTTGATCGCGGCCTCAAGCCGCTTGATCTCGTTGCGTACCGCGTGACGGGTGAGGAACCGCCTGGGGATGCGGAACCCCTCGTTGTCGAGGACGATCGCCTCGCCGATCGCCACGCCGGGCGAAACCGCGATACCTTGTAGCCGTTGCATGGCGCCCTTGCGCGCCACACACGTTAGCAGCCTGGTGTTTTCCTGCCGCCCGGCGGCGCCAGCGCGCGGGGCGCGCGGGCGATGAGGGCCGTCGATGGGGTCGGGTGCGTCATCGGTAAAACAACGGGCTTGCGTGTGCGGAGCTTGTTTCTACGTCGTCCCGGGCGGGCTTTGTTGCCGCGGCGCCGCTGCGGGGGGATCGGTGTGTTGGATGTAATTCGCGGTGGGGCCGAACGCCGGGGCTCTGCCCAACGCTCGCCTCCCACAACGCTCGCTTTCCGACGGCGGCGTCACCCGCCGTCTCCGCACGGGCGCTGCTCGTGCGAGGGCGCCTCGGTAGTGAATTCGCTTTCGATCAGCCGGGCGATCGCCTCGACCGCCGCGTCGGCGTCGTCCCCTTCGGCCTCAACGATTAGCTGCACGCCGCACTCCGCCCCGAGCGTCAAGATATTCAAGATGCTGCGGGCGTCGATGCGGCGTTGGTCGCGCACCAACTCGACGCGCGACTTGTACTGCATCGCCTGACGCGCCACCATCTCCGCCGGCCGGGCGTGGAGCCCATCGGCGTGTCGGACCACGACGATCCGGGTGGCGTGGTAGACGGGCATGGCGATCGTGGGTTGCTGCCGTCGCCCGGCGCCGTCGAATGACCCCGAAAGGCCCGATGGCGCCGCGCGCCTGCGGGTTAGGAGCCGAACTGGTTGTTGTCTGCCTCTTCCAGCAGTTGCCAGACGTCTTCGGACGTTTTGCTCTGGATCAGGAACCGGCAGAACGACTCGTCGCGCAACCGGCGAGAGATGTTCTCCAGCGCCCGCAGGTGGTCTCCCGGGCGGTCCGGGGGCGACACCAGCAGGAACAGCAGGTGCACCGGCTCGCCGTCCAGGCTGCTAAAGTCGACGCCGCTCTCGCTCACCGCGACGGCGCCCGACAGCTTGTCGACCGTCGGGTGCTTGGTGTGCGGCACGGCGACCCCGCGTCCGATGCCGGTGCTGCCCAGCTCTTCACGCTTGAGGATCGCCTGAACGATGCTCTCGAAGTTGGCCGCAGAAACCGAGCCGGCTTCTTGCAACGCCGTCACCATCTCCCGAATCACCGCTTCCTTGTCGGTCGCTTGAAGGTCAGTCCGGATCGCTTCCTTACAAATAAAATCCGCAAAATTCATGGTGAGCCTTTCCTAATGATCAGGCCTTGTGATCGTGACCCGCGGGTCGACGTCCATCCGTCGATCGCCTGCGCGGAGTGGTCGTGTCGTCGTGCGGTTGGTGGTCGTGCGCTCGGCGCGGGCCGGTCACCCGACCGAGTCGTCCTTGAGGTCCTCGTCTCCAATGGACTCGTCTCCAATGGACTCGTCGCCGATGGACCCGTCGCCTCCCGGCGTGCCTTCGGGCGCCCCGTCCACGGCCTTCGAGCCGTCCCAGCGACGCGCCTCGGGCGAACGGGCCCGTGTCTGGACCCGTTCTTTGTACTTGCGGAGCTGCTGCTCCACCTTCTGAACCGCCGATTCCAGGGCGGTCAGCAGGTTTTCCGACTGGTCGTGACCGATAAAATCGTGCTTGTGCTCCGCAGACACCTTGATGTCGACCCGCGGACGGTGCTCGTCCTTGAGGTCGACGATCACCTCGATCGCGGTCAGCCGCTCAAAGAACCTGCCGAGCTTCTCGGCTTTCTTCACCAGCACCTGGCGGCTGGATTCGCTTAGCTCTCCGTGCCTCGTCGTGACAATCGTTTGCACTACCGTCCTGCTCCAGCCGCTCTAGTTGTCGTTCGTCCAAGATCGCATCGGAGCCGGAACCCGCTTGGGCGCCCACGGCCAATGGGCCGCGCTCGCCCGGTCTGCGGGCCGCGAGACGATTGGCGCCCGAGGCCCGCGGGCTTCGGTCCAAGCCACGATTGTAGCGATAGTGGCGGCTATGGGAAACCTAGAACAACCCCGCTGCTACGGGGCGCCCGCTGGCGCGAAACCGTCCGTTTCCAGCAGGTGGCGGAGCGTGCGGACGTACCGGTCGCGGTTTTGGGGCGTCCCGGCCGGGGCGAAACCCACCTTCCGGCCCGTGATTTTCTCGATGTTGTAGATCGCCAGCACCCGGTACTCCAGCACGTCGCTCTCCAGCCGGTCGATCAGCTCCTTCAGCACCCCGCTCTTGCGCGATTCCGCGGTCAGCCCCACCTGCTCGGGGGTGTAACCCACCAGCATCTCGTACATCACCTCCCCCTGCTCCGGACGCTGCACGATCAGCTCGTCTTTGACCGCCTTGGCCAACGACTGGCTGCGGCTCATGAACACCCGCATCGCCTGGATCTCTTGATTCCAGGCCTGCTTCTGCTCCTCGTCCCGCAGCGACGTGACGAACGGCTCGAAGTTGCCTACGTGCATGCTAGAAACCGCCGCCAGGTAACGCTCTTCCTTCATCGGCGAGTTAAACGCGGCCAGCAGCTTCGGCCAGGCCTCCTCCCCCACCACGAGCTGCTTTTCCAGCCGCGGCGAGGCGGTCTCGTCCAGCGTGCTGGGCGCCTCGCGGCTCACCACCCACAGCGGGAAGGCCACCAACGCGCTGGGCGTCGCCACGCCGCCACGCATCGACCAGCCCGCCTCGGCGCCGGCCGCCACGCCCCCCGGCTCTCCGTCCCACGTCCATTCGATGGGGGATTGGCCCGCCTTGGCGAAGACGTTCGTCTCCGCCGGCGCCAGCTCTTGCATCGGGTCGAGCCCCGGCCGGAAGGGCCGTACCGTGTCGACCGCCACGGTGCCGCCGGGGCCGATACGCAGGTCGAGCCCCGCGTCCCCCGCCTCCAGCCGGAAGTCGGCCGGCTGCTTGGCGACGTTCGTGATCACCGCCCGGCCGTACACCACCTTGAGCTTGGGGGTCTCGCCCGTGACATCGATCTGGGCCCGGGTCCCGCCCAGCATCTCTACGTCGAACTCCCCCTCCAGGTTGATAGCGGGGCGGTAGGTGGGCAGCGCCAGCAGCTCGTCCCCGGTCAACAGGGGCTGCTTGGCCGCGAGCCGGACCCAGCTATTGTCGATCGGGTCGCGCAGCAGCAGCACCTGGTCGGAGGGGAGTGTCCGGCCCATCTCGCGGGGCTCGGGGGGCGCCACCGGGGCGTCGGTCTCTGCTGCGTCCGGGTCCACTGCTTCGGGGTCTGCTATCTCGGGGCCTGCTGTCTCGGGCCCCGGCGCAGCACCCTCGCCCGCCGTTGCGCCGGGGGGCGTCCCCCCCTCGGCCGGGCCCGGGCCGCCCTCAGCACCGGGCGCCGCCGTGGCCGACGGGTCGGCCGATTCCACCGGGAGAGCGGGCCCAAGATCGTCCATTTCGGGGTCATCCACCCCCGGGTCGGCGCCCGCGTCAGGTCCCCCAGCAGGTCCGGGCGCAGGTTCTTCCCCCGTGTCTGGCGACGCGGTCCCTTCTGCGGGGGTATCGCCGGCAGCGGGGGTTGCGGTCTCGGGGTCGCCGGCGCCGGCTTCGGGCGTGGCTGCGTCGTCCTGCCCAGAGTCGGCCTGTCCAGTTTCGGGCTCACCAGCGTCGGGCTGTCCTGCCTCGCCTGCGCCGGCGTCTGCTTCCCCATCTCCGTCCGGGGGCGTTTGCGGCTCGGCGGGGGCAGCGGGTTGGGGGTTGTTCTTGGCGACGTCTGGACCCAAGGGGCCGCCGGGCCGGAACGCAAACCAGCAGGTGGCGCCCAACAACAGCACCGCCGCGATCGCCGGCGCCAGCCGCACCCACAGCGGCCGCTCGGGCGCCCGCAGGTAGTCGGGCGTCTGGCTCATCCGCTCCTCAGGCTCGGGGGCGGGCCGCGGCGTGGCGGCGGCCTGGGCCGAGGCCTCCGCGTTGCGCTGCGCCACCTCTAGTAGCGCGTACATCCGCTGCCGAGCCGCGGTGTCGATCTCGACCGGCTGCCCCAGCACCATCGTCAAGATGTGGTGGCACGCGGCCGTCTCCGCCAGCTGGGCGTCTGCCAGCGGGCTGTTCCGCTCCAGGCAGACGCGCTCGAACTCCGGCACCACTTCGGCCGACATGGTGTTGTCTAGGTACTCCGCCACCGTGTTTGGGTCGGCGCCGACCCCTTCCCCCAGCACCTCCGGGGCGCCCAAGCGGATCCGCCGCATGGTGTCGCTGACCCGGTGGATCAGGTCGCTGGCGAACTCGCTGGCCGCGATCCGGTGCCGCAGGTCCTCGCGGTCGGCCGGGGTCAGCACGTCGTCTAGGTAGGCGAGCAGGGTTCGTAGGGTCAGTCGCATGGCGGTTCGGCTCGGTTGGGTCGCCGGCGGGCGGCGTATGGCGTTGGGCTGTCGGTTTCTGGCTGCGGCGTCTTGCTGCGTAGAGCTTTGTCCTGCGTGTCCGGCGGGCGGCCCGATTCCAAACCGGACAAGCCCCTCCTCGGGCGGCAAAACAGCGTAAAAAGCGGTCTCTCGGACGCGCCGGGCGGCTGCTCGCAAAGCGAGGCCGGCCGCCGCAAAGCACGCCCCCACTCTGATTAGTGGCGGATCCGGGCCGGCGCCGTACAACAAAATCAGAAAAAGGCGAAAAACCCGTCTGCACTGGCCCCGCCGGGGGATCGTGCCGAGGGAACGAGCTCGGCGCCGAGACGCCGCCCTACGGGGTCACGCACGCCCCGGCGAGGCCGGGGGGGAGGCGGGGGTTCCTGGCGTCGTCACTGCCTCTTCGCGAGGACACCGCCGCAGGTTTAGGCCGACGCTAGCCACCCAGAGTGAGGCGCCGATGAGCAGAGGCGCTCTATCGGTGAGCTGAGGGGGGTGAGCTGCACCGACGCGAGCTGCGCGTCGGCCGCACCTGCTCAGGACGACGCCTCCTGAGCGACTTAACATCCCGACAATTCCAAAAGCGGTTGTTCACGCCTCCGCTGGAATCTCAGAATCAAAGGAGAGACAGCTAAGGTGATTCCACAGCGATTGCTCAGCGGAAAGTTTTTGTGGGTTACGAAGCACTCGCGATCATCACTAGAATAGCAATGATTGCCGTAGCAAGCAACGAACCGCGAAGACTGAACCGTATTGGCCATCTCATCCAAGGGAGAATCGCTAGGGAAGCAAACAGATAGGTTGGCACCCAGGCCTTTAACCAGACGATCTTTCTCCCTGGTGTCCAAGTCACATTCAAAGCGGGAAAATCGACTATGGGTTTCACTCCGGGGAGTGTCAACTTCAGTCCTACCCACGTAATCTCTTCCGCGTTCAGGTTCGTGGAATAAAAGCTCCAAGCGAGCGGCTGCGGATTGGTAACTGTCGACAGCCGGAATTGTCCACAAGCGGATTGAAGGCTGAAGTTATTTCCAGAGTACTTCCCCCCAACGTGGTCAGACCACCAGTAGCCTCGCACCCAAGACGCACAAGCCAGGATGAATCCGATTAAGAATAACGCGGAAACAAAGAATCGCAGGAACCTAACCATAGACCGCCCACACTTAGGGCAAGGAACTGGTTTTGCAATTGCCATTTGTCTAAGTCTATACGATCTGCGATTGAGTTGCGCCTTTAACGTATCAATAGCAGGTGCGTGTGGAACCGGAGAGTGAGGGACGAATTGGCGAGGCGGGACTCACATAGGGGGGGAACTGCGCCAATTTGTCTAGCGAAGGAGTGACCCTCCTGGGCAGGTTCGATTATCGCCCAATCTGACGGCGGTGGACATCACCGCCCTCAGATCCGACGCCCCCCACGCTGCCCGAGCCGCACCTGCCGCCGCGGGGGTCGTCCGGCGAGTAGCCGCGGAGGTGTGGAAGACCTGCGCCCCGGCACGTCGGACCTAGCAGCCCGTTGAAAAATGCCACTCCCCCGACCAACCCCTTGGCGCTAAACTGCGTCGCCGACGAAAGCGTGACTTGAGCAGGAGCGAAGCGATGGGGATGGGAAGGCGAGAGCGGGATCGGCAGGACGTGTTGTTCGTGACGGCCCAGCAGCTGCCCAAGAGTCAGGGGCACGCGTTCTACAAGCGGCTCAATAGGCTGCTTTCCGAGGCGGGCTTCGACCGCGAGGTCGAGAAGCTGTGCGAGCCGTACTACCAGCCGACCGGCACGCGTGGGCGGCCGTCGGTCCCGCCGGGAGTCTACTTCCGGATGTTGATGGTGGGTTACTTCGAGGGGATCGGTTCACAGCGGGGCATCGCGTGGCGGTGCGCCGACAGCCTCAGCCTGCGGGAGTTCCTGGGCGTTCCGCTGACCGAGGCGACCCCCGATCACTCGACGCTCAGCCGGGTCCGCGACCGCCTGCCGCTGGAAGTCCACCAGGAAGTGTTCCGGCTGGTGCTGCAACTGGCGGCGCAGCAGGGACTGCTAAAAGGCAAGACGGTAGCGGTCGATTCGACTACCCTTGAAGCCGATGCGGCGATGAAGAGCATCGTGCGGCGCGACACAGGAGAAGACTGGAAGGCGTACGTCATCGGCTTGATGAAGAAGGAAGGAGTGATCGAAAAAGGAGACGAGCCGAGCGACGAAGAGGTCCGCCGCTTCGATAAGAAGCGGAAGAACAAAAGGGTCTCGAACGCCGAGTGGGTCAGCACGACCGACCCGAGCGCACGGATCACCAAGCTCAAGGACGGCCGCACGCATTTGGCGTACAAGGCGGAGCACGTGGTCGATATCGAGACGGAGCTGATCTTGGCGGCAGAGGTCTATCACGGCGACCACAGCGACACGAAGACCCTCTGCGACAGCGTGATGGAGGCGCAGACGCACCTGTCAGAGGCTGGGCTGGAAGCGCAGATCGAAGAAGCGGTTGCCGACAAGGGCTACCACGCTGCCGAGCAGCTGGAACTGGTCACGTCGGTCGGGGTGCGGACGTATGTGCCGGAGCCCAAGCGCCGCGGCGAGTCGCGTCTGAGCGCCAAGCCAGTCGAGCAGCAGCGCGCGGTGAAGGGTAACCGCCGGCGGACCAAGACCGCCAAGAACAAACGGCTCCAGCGGCTGAGGAGTGAACGGGTCGAGCGCAGCTTCGCCCACGTGTGCGACACCGGCGGGTCACGCCGCACATGGCTGCGGGGGATCGACAAGGTGAGGAAGCGGTTACTGACGTCGGCGCTGGTGCGGAACCTGGGCCTGGTAATGCGGAAGCTGTTCGGGATCGGCACGCCGAGGGGCCTGCAGGGCGAAGGTGGCTCCGCCGGGCTTATGCAGCTCGCCTGGCTTCTCATCGCGGCGATGAAGAACTTGTGGGACACACATGCTCGCCTGGGAGCCCGGCCTACAGAGTCACGCCTCCAACTGCTCACAGTTGGCGGGCCACAGGAGTATGCGCTTAGATCAACGGGCTGCTAGCGGCACAACGCCCCCCCGGGTGACAAGAAGGCGTCGCGCACTAGGGGGCCCGGCGTGGTCGTCCCACTCGCCGAGGTTAGCCGGCCGCGGCGCTCGTCCACAAGTCAACGAAAGAGGTTCCTGACGCCTTTTTCCCAAGCAATGGCAGGATCGCCCCGCGCCAACTAGGTTTGAGTGGATGAAACACGCACCATCCAACGCGCTTGCGCGACTGCTCGCTTCCACGCTGGTAGCTTCCTCGCTGCTTGTCGGTCTGCTGGCGCCCGCCGTTCTCGCCGCTGGCGCCCGCAGCAACATCGTCTGGATCATGGCCGAGGACATCAGCACCGAGCTGGCCTGCTACGGCGAGCCGGCCGTCCAGACGCCGCACCTCGACGCGCTGGCGTCGCAAGGCGCCCGCTACACCAACGCCTTCTGCACCGCCCCCTCCTGCACCCCTTCGCGCAACGCGATGATGACAGGCGTCTACCAGACCCGCACCGGCACGCAGGACCAGCGGCGCAGCGGCGTGACGCTGCCGGCCGGCGTCGTGCCGATCACGCGGCTGCTGCGCGAAGCGGGCTACTACACCGCCCTGGGCTGCGGCTACTCCGACAAGACCGACCTGAACTTCGAGGCCGACCCGCTGTTCGACGGCCCCGACTGGCAGGCCCGCCGGCCCGGTCAGCCCTTCTTTGCGCAGATCACGCTGTACGGCACCCACCGCAACCCGGGCCGGGGCTGGACCGACGTGCGGCGGCGTTCGCCTCACCCGGTCGACCCCGCCAAGGTCGAGCTCCCCCCCTACTTCCCGGACGACCCCGCGTGCCGGTTGGACTGGGCGATGTACCTCGACGCGATCGAGGCGATGGACGCCCAGGTGGGCCAGGTGGTCGCGCGGCTCGACCGCGAGGGGATCGCGGACAACACGGTCGTGATCTTCATCGGCGACAACGGCCGCTGCCACCTGCGCGGCAAGTGTTGGCTGTACGACCCGGGGATCCGCGTGCCGCTGGTGATCCGCTGGCCGGGCCACGTGGCGCCCGGTTCGGTCGAGACGAGCCTGGTGAGCATGATCGACGTCTCGGCGACCGTGCTGGAGATCGCCGGCGTGGGGGGTGCGGACGGGGGGGCCGACGGGCTCCCCGATTGGCTCGACGGCCGGCCGATCCTGGGCCCCAACGCACAGTCCCGGGACCACGTGTTCGCGGCGCGCGACCTGATCGACGAGGTGATGGATCACATCCGCTGCGTGCGCACCGACCGCTACAAGTACATCCGCAACTACAACCCCGAAAACGGCTACCGCGAGTGCGAGTACGTGCGAGAGAACCGCCCGATGCTGCCGGTCATCGAGCGGCTCGCGGCGGAGGGGAAGCTCACCAGCGCTCAACAGACGATCGTGGCCCAGACCAAGCCGGCCGAGGAGCTGTACGACATTGTGGAAGACCCGTTCGAGCTGAACAACCTAGCGGAGTCCGCGGAGCACCGCCCGACGCTCGAAGAGCTGAGGGGGCTGGTCGATGGCTGGATCGCGGAGACCGGCGACAAGGGGCTGGAGCACTTGGAGCGGCCGAACTAGCGGGGCGCTAGGCGCCTTGGGCGCCTTCTAGGTTGATGGGCTTGGCGGATGGGGCGACCAGCCCGACTTGGAAGTGGCCGCCGATGCGTCGATCTCGCCGAGCGGGTCTCCGGCCGCCTTGCCGGCGGATTCCAGGAACCTTCGCAACTGCGCGAGGTGCATGCCGTTGGGGACCCAGTTGTGGCCCTGTCCTGGAACCGCAACGAACTGCTTGGGCTCGTTCGCGGCGGCGTACAGCTTTCTGCCGTGCTCGATGTCGATCACCCTGTCGGCGTCGCCGTGCGCGATCCAGGTCGGCCCGTGGAACCGCTGGATCTTCTTGAGCGAGTCGAAGCGGTTGCGCATCAGCAGCCGCGTGGGCAGCAGCGGCAGAGCGTCGTGAGCGACGTCTGGGAGCGACGTGAACGTGCTCTCAAGCACCAGCGCCCGTGCGCCGTCGTTCGCCGCTAAGTCGACCATCACCCCGCCCCCCAGCGACTGGCCGTAGAGCACGATGTCGCTGGCCGGCACGCCCGCGCGTTGGCTCAACCACGCCCTGGCGGCCCGGGCGTCGCGCAGCAGGCCGGGCTCTGACGGCGTCCCCTCGCTCCGGCCGTAGCCCCGGTAGTCGAACAACAGCACGCTGGCGTTGCAGTGCTGGTTGAGCTGCCGGGCGACCATCCACCGGTCGGCCACATTCCCGGCGTTGCCATGGGCGAAGAGGATGATCGATTCCGGCGACGCGACCGGGCAGTACCAGCCATGCAGCGCTACGCCGTCGTCTGCCTCGAAGAACGCATCCTCGGGCACGAAGTCGGCGGGATGAATCGCCTCTGCGTAGTGCTTCGCGGGTTGGTAGACGATGGCGTCGTCGATCGAACGCACGCCCGGGGGGCTGAGCGAGACACAACCGACAAGCGACGCGCAAACGCCGATCGTGACCGCGTGGATCGCTTGCATGGCCGCCTCGCCCCGTCTGACCCGGAAGACGCGGCGGCAGGTTAGGGGGCGGGGGGGATTGGGTCAAGCACGATCCGGTCGGGTGGCCGGGGTCGCAGGCGTAAGCCGGCGCCCCCTCGGCGGACCCTCGGACCCGCGCGGCTACTGCGCCACTGCTGCGAATGTTAGGGGCGCGGGCCGGGGGCCGCGTGCTCGTCGCACTTCTTGCATCCGAGCCGGTGTCCGAGCATCGCTTCGCGCCCGCTGCTGGTGGTGACCCACACCCGGATCAGCCACGGAGGGTCGTGGCGTACGTGTTGGTTGTGACCGCAGGCGAGCTGGGCCACCCAATGACCGTCGTCGTCGGTGTGGTATCCGGTGATCGGTTGCTGCATGGGGCGAGCTGCGGAAGAGAGGCGCCCGGCTACTGGTTCTCGACGGCTTCTAGCACCCTATCGCGAGAGCTTTGCACTTCCCTTCCTCGCGTTGTCAGGGCTCAAACTTACAGGTGAAAAAGTGAGGAAATCAACAACAATGCCCGCTAAGACTCCGAATGCCACGAACATGAGAACATGCCCGAAGAAACTTGACGGAGTAGGTATCAGCGACAGGCTGGCAGTCAAACCAGCAGACAAGAATGCCATGACCCATCCGAAACGTCTGCCTAAAGCGCACAGCGCCGCCGCCATACACAACGCCCACAGAGCATACACGTTTGTCGCGGGGAGGCAGTACCCATCCGTATACACGTTGAGAATAGCGAATAGCTGGTAACCCAGAAGGATTACGACAAACAACTTGCGCCCAGGCGATCTCAATTTACTCTCTCTGGCCTAACACTACAGCGCTAGGTCACGTCCATCTGCAGCGTATCAGGCCTTTGAGAATGATGCCGTTTCTCCGCAGTTTTTTCAGGGTTCGCTTCCGGTGGGAGGCCCGCGCGGCGGCGTTGCGTTGTTGCCAGTGCTGGATGACGTTGGCGGTGTGCTCGATGAGCGTCGGCGAGGCCCGGCCGTTACGCTGCCAACTCGGCAGCAGCGCGCCGACGGCGGCGTGGACTTGGCAGACCGTGACCTCCGGATTTTTTCCCCCGCAGCCGTTCACGACAGCGGGCCAGGAACAAGTAGCTGACGCACGACAGGATCAAATGGCGTTTGAGACCGAGGTAACAGCGGCCCTCCCACTGATCGAGTCCGATCTCCTGCTTCTGGTCGCGGAAGCACCGTTCGACGCGCCACCGCGAGAACGCAACCAGCAACAACGTCTCGATGGTCGTGTCGGACGGGGCGTTGCTGATGAAATACTTCACCTCATCGTGGTTCAATGCGTTGCGGGCGACGAGCAGGTGGAGTTCGATCCCCGGCAACCCGTCGTCGTTCTTCATGACGATGCGGGCGTGCTTCGCCTCCCACACGAGCGGCCCCTTCTCGCCGTCCTTCACGTAGTACCGGGTCCACGCTTGATCACGCAGCTCGGGCCAGTTCTCGGCGAGGTCTTGCACGCTCTGCGGGGCGCTCGCTGCGGCGACCAACCGCGGGACCTTGCGGGGCCGGCCGCGACCGCCGCGGCGAAAGGGTCGCTCCGTCACGCGCGGCCGGTCGGTCCAACACGAGAACGTCGTCGGGACCTCGGCGACGAAGCGTTGCTTTCGACCGTCCAAGCCCTGCAAAAACAGCGGCTTTCCGCCGTAGCCTTCGTCGAACGTCAGCCAGTCGAACATCACGCCGTGGGCCGCGGCCCGATCGCAAAGCTCCAGGGCGATCTTCCACTTGGAGCGGTAGACCATGTCCTCGGGAATGCCGGCGGCCCGACACCGCTGGCGGTCCTCCGACCAACTCTCCGGCAAGAACAGCTCGCCGTCGACCAGCGCGTGGAAGTCGCCGGTCGCGTAGCCCAAGTGGACCGTGACGATGCCGTTCTCCTGCTTGCCGACGCAGCCGCAGTACTGCCGCTGCACGCCGGGCGTCTTGTCCCCCTTCTTGACGTCGCTCGTTTCGTCGATCAGGCCGATCGAGTGCGGCCCCGCATGATCTCGGAGGACGATCTCTTGGAGTCGCCGGCGCACGGCGTCTTCGTCCCAGCGGTGCTGGGCCAGGAACTCTTGCAGCGTCCGCGGCGCCACTCCGGCGGCCAGCGCCATCGGCTCGCAACTCTTCGCGGGCAGTTCGGAGAGTTGGCCTTCGACGTAGGTTGGCAAGTGCGCACGAGTATCTCGACGCGAGAAACAGGCGTCGAATTCGTGCAAGTAACTCGTCAATTCCGGCTTCAAACGGCGGATCTCATCGGCGTCCATGCTAGCGGCCCTGCGCCAGGTCGCCCCCCTGCGACACCAACAACATGGCCGATCGCCCAAACGCAAACAAGATCAACGTAGCGCTGTAGTACTAACGCAGGGCTACCAAAGGACGGACTCAGTGGAATCGAGAAATGCACTCAACTACGACGCCTCGACGTTAGTGGTGCGGCAGTTCGCGACGTCGATGTGGCTTGCTTGACTGAGCTTAAGATGCTTGAGGCAGTGAACTTGTACAACACAGAAATCACCGGACGTTGTGCTGAGTCACTGCGAGAACTGCCGCTGCTTCGCGAGCTCAACGTGTCGTCTACGGGCTTTGATGCGGAAGCGTTAATTCAGCTAGTAGACAATGCGCAGCTCGTAATTGTTAGAGCGTTGAGGACCGCAGTATCACGTGACCAAGCGCACGCTTTCCACGGCGATTGCGCCAAGCTAGGCAATATGCGACCCTCTAGGCAAGCCGGCGTTTGGAATGGCAGCAGGTGTTGCCTGGCGGCCGGCGGGACCTGGAGGGATGGGCATGGGCGCCAAGGCGAGCGTGCGGATTGCGGAGCATTTCGAGGGCCTCACCGACCCGCGTCGGCGTGAGGTGACCTACCCGCTGGTGAACATCGTGGCGATGGCGTTGTGCGCGGTGCTGAGCGGGGCGGACGACTTCGTGGCGATCGCCGACTGGTCGCGGGAGAAGAAGGATTGGCTGGCGAGATTCTTGGACATGAGCAGTGGGGTCCCCTCGCACGACCGCTTCAACGCGGTCTTCGCGGCGATCAAGCCGGCGGAGTTCGAGAAGTGCCTGCTGAGCTTCATCACGGCGTTGCACGAGGTGACCGAAGGGCAGGTGATCGCGATCGACGGCAAGACCTTACGGAGGAGCTTCGACGCGGCGAGCAGCAAGGCGCCGATCCACATGGTCAGCGCGTGGGCGTCGGCCAATCACATCGCGCTGGGGCAGGTGGTCACCGACGCGAAGAGCAACGAGATCACGGCCATTCCCAAGCTGCTGGATATCCTAGAAATCCAGGGGTGTTTGGTGACGATCGATGCGATGGGCTGCCAGCGGGAGATCGCCGAGCAGATCGTCGTGGGAGGGGGGGACTACGTGCTGGCGGTCAAGGGGAACCAGCCCAATCTGCACACAGCGATCAAGGGCTTCTTCGCCGCCCACCTCGAAGACGATTGCAGCGGCATCGATTGCCGCCGCTCCGAGTCGCACGAGAAGGGGCACGGCCGGCAGGACGATCGCTACTACTACTTAGCGAAGCTTCCGGACGGGTTCGACGAGGGGAGCAAGTGGCGCGGGCTCAAGGCGATCGGCCTGGCGTGCCGCATCACGACCCACGCCGACGGAACACAGACGCACGACACCCGCTACTACATCGCCAGCCGCTACCTCAGCGGCCAAAAGTTCGCCGACGCGGTCCGTGGCCACTGGGCGATCGAGAACGCGTTGCACTGGCAACTAGACGTCACCTTCGGCGAAGACCAATGCCGCATCCGCAAAGGCCACGCCGACGCCAACTTCAGCCTGCTGCGCAGGACAGCGCTGAGCCTGCTCAAGAACAACACCTCACGCAAGCTGGGCGTCAAGAACAAACGCCTCGCGGCCGCATGGAGCGACCAGTATCGGCTTGAAGTCCTGTGCGGGAGGTGAGTTATGGTGCGATCGCCCTGCACGCTTTCTGCCTAGCGCATCTGAAGAGACAACAAGCGCTAGTTGAAAGCAGAGAACTTCCGTGGTATCAGCCGGCGGTGACGGTCATCGTGGGTGAGGGGGGTGGCTTGCGCGCCATCGACCGCTTGCCCCGGTGGGGAGGGCCGGACAACGAACGACTGGTGAAGTCCCTTCTTCAGGCCGGTGGACACGCCGGCCAGGGAGCTGGCGGCGAAATCGGCGGAATCGATCTTGGTCAGGTACAAACCCCGGAGTCGTGGGTGAACCGCTTCGCTGCTTGTGGCACGGTGCGATCAGCGTCTGTTGGTCCCGCGCGAGTCGACGCGCAGCTAGCGGGGGCGGTAGCGCGGATCACAACTTTGCAGGTGCTTTCGGCCAGGGGCTCGCGGGTAGAAGCGGGGGCGTTGGCGTCGCTGCGGGGGCACAGCCAGCTTGCGTCACTTGATCTCTACCAAGCGAGTTTTGAGGATAGCGAGCTCGGCGGTTTCAAGCCACAGGACGGGCTCGCAAGCCTTGATCTGAGTGATTCCAACGTAACTGATGCAGCTTTGACGCAGCTTTGCGATGCGCACAAACTGACGGACCTCGGCCTAAGTCAGACGGACGTTACCGATGCGGGCGTATCAGCATTGAGAGAATTGTCATCGATCCAGATCCTTGGCCTTGCGTCGACGGCAGTGACCGATGAGTGCGCTCAGGTTCTCAAGCAATTGCCCAATCTTCAGAACCTCGATATGTCTGACACACAGTTCAGCGGAAAGGGGCTCCGTGAGCTGTTGGGGTGCGCAAGCTTAGACAGAATCTCGCTGAGCGGCGCGAAAGTGTCGGCAGAAGACGCGGCAGAGTTCGTTCGTCTACACACTGCGAAGCACCGAGCCGCTGATGTGCGTGGACGCCGCGATGACGACGGCTTTCCCGTGGTGGTCGAGCTAGCAGCCCGTTGATCTAAGCGCATACTCCTGCGGCCCGCCAACTGTGAGCAGTTGGAGGCGTGACTCTGTAGGCCGGGCTCCCAGGCGAGCATGTGTGTCCCACAAGTTCTTCATCGCCGCGATGAGAAGCCAGGCGAGCTGCATAAGCCCGGCGGAGCCACCTTCGCCCTGCAGGCCCCTCGGCGTGCCGATCCCGAACAGCTTCCGCATTACCAGGCCCAGGTTCCGCACCAGCGCCGACGTCAGTAACCGCTTCCTCACCTTGTCGATCCCCCGCAGCCATGTGCGGCGTGACCCGCCGGTGTCGCACACGTGGGCGAAGCTGCGCTCGACCCGTTCACTCCTCAGCCGCTGGAGCCGTTTGTTCTTGGCGGTCTTGGTCCGCCGGCGGTTACCCTTCACCGCGCGCTGCTGCTCGACTGGCTTGGCGCTCAGACGCGACTCGCCGCGGCGCTTGGGCTCCGGCACATACGTCCGCACCCCGACCGACGTGACCAGTTCCAGCTGCTCGGCAGCGTGGTAGCCCTTGTCGGCAACCGCTTCTTCGATCTGCGCTTCCAGCCCAGCCTCTGACAGGTGCGTCTGCGCCTCCATCACACTGTCGCAGAGGGTCTTCGTGTCGCTGTGGTCGCCGTGATAGACCTCTGCCGCCAAGATCAGCTCCGTATCGATATCGACCACGTGCTCCGCCTTGTACGCCAAATGCGTGCGGCCGTCCTTGAGCTTGGTGATCCGTGCGCTCGGGTCGGTCGTGCTGACCCACTCGGCGTTCGAGACCTTTTTGTTCTTCCGCTTCTTATCGAAACGGCGGACCTCGTCGTCGCTCGGCTCGTCTTCTTTTTCGATCACTCCTTCCTTCTTCATCAAGCCAATGACGTACGCCTTCCAGTCTTCTCCTGTGTCGCGCCGCACGATGCTCTTCATCGCCGCATCGGCTTCAAGGGTAGTCGAATCGACCGCTACCGTCTTGCCTTTTAGCAGCCCCTGCTGCGCCGCCAGTTGCAGCACCAGCCGGAACACTTCCTGGTGGACTTCTAGCGGCAGGCGGTCGCGGACCCGGCTGAGCGTCGAGTGATCGGGGGTCGCCTCGGTCAGCGGAACGCCCAGGAACTCCCGCAGGCTGAGGCTGTCGGCGCACCGCCACGCGATGCCCCGCTGTGAACCGATCCCCTCGAAGTAACCCACCATCAACATCCGGAAGTAGACTCCCGGCGGGACCGACGGCCGCCCACGCGTGCCGGTCGGCTGGTAGTACGGCTCGCACAGCTTCTCGACCTCGCGGTCGAAGCCCGCCTCGGAAAGCAGCCTATTGAGCCGCTTGTAGAACGCGTGCCCCTGACTCTTGGGCAGCTGCTCTGCCGTCACGAACAACACGTCCTGCCGATCCCGCTCTCGCCTTCCCATCCCCATCGCTTCGCTCCTGCTCAAGTCACGCTTTCGTCGGCGACGCAGTTTAGCGCCAAGGGGTTGGTCGGGGGAGTGGCATTTTTCAACGGGCTGCTAGGGCAGTAGGATGCCTCTTCGCCGATCGCTTGTCTGGCGGGGTTGAAAGTAGTCCTGCCAACGGTGGTTGCCGGAGCCGCGCCGCTCCCGCTCACGAGCGGGTCTTCCCGCGCCCCTCGAGCTCCGGGCGGTACTTCTTGGGGTCGAATTTGGGGTTGGGCGTCGGCGTCGCGGCGGCCGTGTCGGTGAGGAACGTTTTGATCAGCCCGTCGAGCTCCGCGACCAGCTCAGGCTTTTCGGCGGCGAGGTTGTCGCGCTCGCCGAGGTCTTCCTTGAGGTTGAACAGCAGGTAGCGGTGCCCGCCCTCTTCGCCGCCGTGGAAGATGCGGATTAGTTTCCAGTCGCCGCGGTGGACCGACACCGACGGCGGGAGCCAGTCGGGCACCGGCGGGTTGTGCGGGAAGTACTGAAACACCGCGTTGCGGCCGGTCGCCTCGTCCGGCTGGGTGGGGTCGCGCAGCACCGGCATCAGGCTCACGCCGTCGAACTTCTGGCCGGGCGCCGGGTCGAGCCCCAGCCCCGCCAGCAGCGTTGGATAGAAGTCTTCGCTCTGGCACAGGGCGTCGGTGCGGGCGCCGGCCGGGGTGACGCCGGGCCAATCGACGACGCACGGCACGCGCGTCCCCCCCTCGTACATCGTGGCCTTGCCGCCGCGGAGCGGGGCGTTGCTGGTGGGCGGGGCGCCTTCGACCACGTTGTACATGTTGCCGCCGTTGTCCGAGGCGAACACCACGACCGTGTTGTCGGCGATGCCGAGCCGGTCGAGCGCGTCCAACAGCGTCCCGACCGCGTCGTCCATGCTCTGGACCATCGCCGCGTAGGTGGGGCAGTGCTGCGGGTCGTTGGGGTCGATGCGATCACGGTACGCGTCGATCAATGCACTCTTCGCGTCGAACGGCGCGTGCACGCTGAACATCCAGTAGTTGAGGAAGAAGGGCTCCTGGGCGTGCTGCTCTATCCAGTCGACCGCTTCTTGGGCCATGCGGTCTTCGATGTGCTGATCGGGGACGCCGGGGTCGGCGTCGAAGTCCTTGAACTTCCAGGGCGCCACGTAGCTGCCGGCCGGCCCCGGGCCGGGCCAGTGGGGGATGTCTACCGCAAAACCCTGCTCCAGCGGCGAGTAGGGCTTCGGCCCCAGGTGCCACTTGCCGAAGTGGCCCGTCGCGTAGCCGGCCTCCCCCAACGCGTCGGCCAGCGTGCGGTACTGGGTCTTGAGCCGCGTCACGGCCGACGGGATGGTGGCCTTCTGGTTGGGCGCGGCGGTGCGTGTGGGGCTCGCTTGCAGCACCACCTGGGGCAGGTGGCAGTTGGGCGCGGTGATGCCGGTCCGCGCGGGGCTGAGCCCCGTCAGCACCGCCGACCGCGTCGGCGAACAAAGCGGGCTGGCGGAGTAGGCCCGGGTGAACGTGACGCCCCGCGCCGCTAGCCGCTGGATGTTCGGCGTGCGGTACAGCCGGGTGTGGCCGTACAGCGTGGTGTCGGCCCAGCCAAGGTCGTCCGCCAGAATCAGCACCACGTTGGGCGCCCGCGCCGCCGCGAGCGAGGCGCCCCCGAAGAGAACCAGGGGCGCGACCCATAACACGCCGATCCGACCAATCGCGAGAGCAGACGAGAGCATAGTGCTTGCCGGCAGCAGGGAGCAGAGAAGGGGGGCCAACTCTGGCAGTGTAGCAAGCGGATCGGGCCGCGATGGGCTGCAATTTCGTCAATGTCGCACGAAGATCTTCGCACGCGTGGATGCCCGATTCGCGCACGCCGTGCTGGGGGAGTGCGGCGTGGCGCTGCTCCGCTTGCTGGCGTGCACGGCTCGGGTGTTTGCCCGCCGGCAAGCGGTGTCCGGATCCCTCTCTCGTCGGAGGAAAAGGTTCCTGATACGAATGGCACTGTCGATTTCCTCGCGGCGCGCAGTCTGAGCTGGCCGCGGTTTGGCTTTTTGTTATAAGCTGTCCCCGGCAGGTTGATCTTGTAGGAGTTTGGCCCGCCTTGGTAGTTTTTTGAGAGCCCTCCTTGGTGTCACGAGCAGTGAACTTGCCAAGGAGGGTTTTCTCATGTCTGGGATAATCGATCCCCGGCCTCGGCGGCCAGACGGGTTTGGCCAGATCGCCGAGGCATTTCTGAGCGCCGAGGGGCTGCCGTTCGCCGAGGTCATCTCGGCCGATCGGATCGAGGCGGTCTTCGCGCGTCACCAGAACCTGTTCGGGTTGAGGTCGGTCTACAGCACGGCGGTGATGGTCTGGTCGTTCTTGGGGCAGGTGTTGCGCGACGGCAAGGAGGCCTCAGGGCGATTGCGCCACGCTGGGTAGTCTGCGAGACTTACGGCGAGTCGAACATGATTTCGTTGGGAGCGCCGCTTGCGTCATGTTTGCGTTCTTGCCGGAGGGATTGTTGTGGGCGAGGTTTCCGAGGCAGGGATCGCGAGGCATTTCGAGGGGCTAACCGATCCGCGTCGGCGTGAGCCGATCTACCCGTTGGTGAACGTTGTGGTGATGGCGTTGTGCGCGGTCCTAAGCGGGGCGGACGACTTCGTGTCGATCGCCGCGTGGTCGAGGGAGAAGAGAGGGTGGCTGGCGAAGTTCTTGGACCTGTCGGCGGGCGTGCCTTCGCACGACCGCTTCAACGCGGTCTTCGCGGCCCTCAACCCGGCCGAGTTCGAGAAGTGCTTCTTGAGCTGGGTCACCGCGCTGCATGAGGTCACCGACGGCCAGGTGATCGCGATCGATGGTAAGACGCTGCGGCGCAGCTTCGACGCAGCGAGCAGCAAGGCGGCGATCCACATGGTGAGCGCCTGGGCGACCGCCAATCATATCGCCCTGGGGCAGGTCGTCACCGACGCCAAGAGCAACGAGATCACAGCCATCCCAAGGCTGCTTGAGATGCTGGAAATCAAGGGGTGTTTGGTGACCATCGACGCGATGGGGTGTCAACGGGAGATCGCCGAGCGGATCGTCGAAGGGGGCGGCGACTACGTGCTGGCGACCAAGGGGAACCAACCGAACTTGTGCGAAGCGATCGATGCGTTCTTCACCGCGCAACTGGAAGACGACTGCCGGAACGTGGCGTGCCGACGGCACGAGTCGCACGAGAAGGGGCACGGCCGCGAGGAAGACCGTTACTACTACCTGACGAAGCTGCCGGAGGGGTTTCCCGAGCGTGAGAAGTGGCGTGGGCTCAAGGCGATCGGCATGGCGGTCCGCATCACCACCCATGGCGACGGCGCACAGACATTCGACACACGCTACTACATCACCAGCCGCTACGTGAGCGGCAAGAGGTTCGCCGAGGCGGTGCGCGGCCACTGGGGGATCGAGAACTCACTCCACTGGCAGCTCGACGTGACGTTCGGCGAAGACCAATGCCGCGTCCGCAAGGGACACGCCGACGCCAACCTCAGCCTGCTGCGCAGAACGGCGCTGAGCCTGCTCAAGAACAACACCTCCCGAAAGCTCGGCGTAAAGAACAAACGCCTCACCGCGGCATGGAGCGATCAGTACCGACTCGAAGTGCTCTGCGGGGCATGAGTTAACGTGCAATCGCCCTGAAGGAGGCCTCGTGCCAGGGCGCGGTGGCGCGGGTGGTCGCCTACTGCCAGGCCAGCGGGATCGAGCCTCCGACCCAAGACACCGGCGACTACTGCCGCGCCCGCGCGAAGCTGTGCGAGGGCGCCCTGCACGAGCTGACCACGTTGGTTGCAGGAGATGTCGAGCAGGCAGCCAAGCCCGCGTGGCTGTGGAAGGGGCTGCACGCGAAGCTTGTGGACGGGTTCACCTTCACCATGCCCGACACCCCCGCCAACCAGGCCGAGTACCCCCAACCCAAGACGCAACGCCCGGGGTGCGGCCTGCCGATCGCGCGGGCCGTGGTGGTGGTGTCGCTCGCCACCGCGTGCGTGCTCGACGCCGCGATCGCCCGCTACCGCGGCAAGCAGACCGGCGAGTCGGCGCTGCTGCGGATGCTGTTGGGCCGCTTCGGTGCGGGGGATGTGGCGGTGATGGACCGCTACTACTGCTCCTTCATGATGATCGCGCTGCTGCGCGGGCGGGGGGCCGAGGTCTGCGCCCGCAAGCACCACAAGCGGCACAGCGACTTCCGCCGTGGCCTGCGGCTGGGCAAGTACGACCACCTGATCGCGTGGACCCGGCCCGCACGCCCGGCCTGGATGGACCAGGCCGCATACGAGCTGATCCCCCCGCTGCTGGTCCTCCGCGAAATCCGCTACTGGATTGTCGAGAAGGGGCGGCGCACCAAGTCGGTCACCATCATCACCACGCTGCTCGACCCAGCCGTGCACGACAAGCAGTCGATCGCCGACCTGTACGGCTTCCGCTGGAACAGCGAGACCGATATCAACCATATCAAGACCTCGCTGAACCTGAACCACGTGCGGACGCTGTCGCCGGAGATGGTCCGTCGCGAGTTGTGGGCGACGCTGCTGGCCTACAACCTGATCCGCACCACGGCCGCCGCCGCGGCGCTGGCGCATCAGAAGCTGGCGCGTCAGATCAGCTTCACCAGCACCTGCCAGTACGTGCTGGCGACCTGGATGGTCATCCGCGCCGATCACCCCCACAGCGACAGGCTGAAACAGATCGCGGCCACCGCACTGGAGCACATCGCCGCCTGCGAGGTCGCCAACCGACCCGGGCGCCTCGAACCCCGCGTACGCAAACGACGACCCAAGCCCTACCCACTCATGCAAAAACCCCGCAGCGTGCTCCGCGCTCAACTCGCTAAACGCTGTACGTGAAACAGCCTGCGAACGACAGTGCCATTCGTTCCTGATACCGATTGCCTACCGGAGAGCATCCGTATCAGCTAGCTGATGTCGCTCAGCCGGCGCCGCACCTCGACCAGCCGGGCCGGCTCCGCAGAACCAGGTGGAAGTGGTTCGACATGATCGCAAAGCCGATTACGTCGACACCCAGCAGCCCCGCGAGCTCGGTAGCCGTGGTTCGAGCCACGCCTTGCGGTGGTCAAAGTTCTGGCCAGTGTAGAGGTCGAGCCCACACTGGAAACATCGCCGCACGCAGCGGTTGATGCAGTGGTGCGCCGCCAACACGGCAGGATCGACCCGGTCAGCGCGTGCCAGGCGGTCCGTGGGCGCCGCGCCTCGCGTGAGCGGGAAACGGACGGCACGCTGTGCCGTGCACACGCGAACAGTTGGTCGTCAAACGGGGGTGGTGAAATGCTCGGAGGTTGGGTGCCCCCGGTTTGTCTTCCCTCCACCACAAATCGACGGCAGTCTACGAAAAACTAAACTACCACCGGCTGAAGCCGGTGGGTTTGGACGTTCCGTGAGATTCGGACTGAAGTCCTCAACTCACGATGGTGGAGTAACTTGGAATCGGTCGTCACCATCAGGGCAATCGCATCTAATCACGCGGCATTCCCCGTGAGAATCCTCTGAAGCGTGGCGTTATTCCACCCTGCGCGGAGACGTTTGCCGCGTAGACTCTCACGGAGGGTAGTGTCCTGCTTGAGAATCGAGAGCGCCAGGCGGCGAAATCCAGAGCATATTTCTTGGCCGCTGCCCTTGCGGATGCGGCTCTGGTCCTCTGAAAAAGTTACATCGAGCGACCAGTGCAGTGCGTTTTCCACCCGCCAGTGCCCCCGCACATGCCCGGCCAACGACCGCACTTTCGGCGGGTCCGCCGCGGCGGACTGAGGAAAAACGACACCTCGCGGCTCTCTTTGCCGCTGGCCTCGCGGCAGCGGTACACCATGCCGACCGAGCGGACATCGCGCCAGTCGCGGGCAAGCGACTCGGGCGCCGCCGCGACGTAGTACTCCCGCCGTTCTTCCCGCCCGTGGCTCTTCTCGACAGTCGTGTGCCGACGCACGCCGCGGTAGTCGGCGTCGCCGAACTCGATGAACAACTCTTGCAGCGCGTCGTGCATCGAAGGCTGATTGGCTTTGACCTGCAGCACGTAGTCGGCGCCGCGGTTGCGGATCGCTCGGGCGGTCTCCTTCTGACAGTGCATGGCGTCGAGGGTGACCACCGCCCCCTCGATCGCCAGCATCTCAAGAAGCCGGGGAACCGCGGTGATCTCGTTCGACTTCTCTTCGGTCGCCACCTGGCCGATCGACACCCCCAGGTCGGTCGCCCACGCGTTGACCACGTGCAGCGCCGAGCGGCCGACCGACTTGTCGTGCGACCTGCGGAGGGTCTTGCCATCGATCGCCACGGTCTTCCCCTTCAGGTCGAGCTGCAGGCTAGCGACCCAGTTCGCCAAGCAGTTGTAGAACTCGCTGGTGTCGAGCAAGGCGAACACCCGCCCGAACGTGTCGTGCGAGGGGACGCCGTTCTCAAGACGCAAGAACGTGCGGAACCACTCGAACTTCTCACGGCCAAACCGCTCCACATCGGCCCACGTGTCGGCGCCGCAGATCGCGCCGCAGATGGCGATGGCCACCATGTCGCCCAGACGGTGCTGCTTCGTCCGATCCATACGCGGATCGGACAGCTCCTCGAAGTGTGTAAGAATTACAGGAACGTTTGCAGACGCCATGCTCCGACCTCCGTGCTAGGAATGCTACCGCCGGGTCGGCTCCGCCGACCCACTAGACTCCAAGCATTACGACGCAACAATGCTCCTCGTTCGGATTAGATGCGATTGCCCTGTCGTCACCATCGCTTGGTTCGGCGCCGTCCTGCCCGCGGATGTACGCCGCGATAGCCTCGTCGGTCACGTTACCGCTGGTCGCCACGAAGTAGCCCCCGCGCCCACAGATGCCGACCCCAGAACCGCCTCTCAATGTGCTTGAACTCCATCATCAGCTTCCGCGACGTCTTCCCCTTGATGTACTGCATAATCTAGCTCGGCGAGAGTGTCGGCGGGCACGACAGCAATACGTGCACGTGATCGAGCGACACCGACCCCTGCAGAATCTCGATGTCATTGGTCCGGCAGACCTCACGCACCAAGTCCCGAACCCGTGTGCCTACTGCACCCGAAAGGACCTGCTTCCGGTACTTCGTCACCCACACGAAGTGATACTTGATGTCATAGCGGCTATGCGCACCCGTGCGGTAGTTCTCCATCCACCCAATATATGAACCAAAAGGCTTCGCCTGAAGGCGAGGGTTTCAGACCCATCGCAGGGACAATGACCGATGCTGACCCCTGCTGTCACAAATCGACCCGGCCGTCCGTCCTTGTTTGTGAGCCGAGCACCGCGTTCGGCCGGGTAGTTGTTTTCAAGGGTCTTCCGGGAGAGAATGATGCTTCGCACGTTCGTGGTTTCTGTCGGCGTAATTGTTATCGGTCTTGGGCTAGGTGGGGCGGTCGGTGGGCGCCACCCGGAGGATGGCGAGCACGTGCGCGTCCTCTCCTCGCAGGACATCCAAGAAATGCTCGACGGCGTCGAGGCGAAGGCGACCATCGTGGAAGTCACCATCGGGCCGGGCCAGAGCGGCCTTGCCCACCGGCATCCGGGGCCGGGGTTCGTCTACGTGCTCGAAGGGGAATACGAGCTCGGCATCAACGATGAGCCAACCAAGCGTTTCAAGGCAGGGGAAACGTTCTACGAGCCGACCGGATGCCTGCACCGGGTGTCTAGGAACCCATCGGACAAGGGACCGACCCGCCTGATTGCGGTCGTGCTGCACTCCCGCGACACCGACCAGATCGCGGTCCCGGTCGAACATCACCAGTAAAGACGGCAAGCAGTTTTGCCGGTTCCCCAACGGGCGGCGAGGAGGACTCGATGGTTGGTTCCATTGCTGACGGCGGCAGCGCCACGCAAAGCAGCGCCACGCTCGATGGCGCCCACGAGCTGCGGCCGCGGATGATGTCGGTCGCCTACCGCATGCTCGGCAGCGTAGTGGACGCCGAAGACGCGGTCCAAGACGCGTTCCTCCGCTTGCAGAACGCCCGCGACGTGCGCTCGCCGGAGGGCTTCCTGATCAGGACAACCACCCGGCGCTGCATCGATCACCTCCGCGCGGCCCGCCGGCGTGAGTCGTACATCGGCCCCTGGGTTCCCGAACCCGTAGACACCTCCACCGGCATGCACGACGCAAGCATGGAAGAGTCGCTTAGCCAGGGCTTTCTGCTGATGCTCGAGCGTCTTTCTCCTAGAGAGCGGGCGGCGTTCGTATTGCGGACCGTTTTCGATTACGAGTTCTCTGAGGTGGCCGAGTGTCTGGGGGTTTCTGAGGCGTACGTCCGCAAGATCGTTAGCCGCGCCAAGGCCCATTTGGCGGAAGCGGTCCCCCGGTTCCGACCGCCCCCCGAGAAGGCGGTCGAGCTGGCCGAGCAATTTGTCGCCGCTTGTCGGGCGGGGGACGTGAAGACGGTTGAACAGCTGCTGACGGACGACGTCGAGGCCCATTCCGATGGCGGCGGCAAGGTGTTCGCCGCGCGGGTCGTGGTCCGCGGACGCGCCCGCGTTGCAAAGTACCTGAGCGTGGTGTTCCACAAGAAGCGCAGGGGCTGCGAGATGCACGCCGCCACCGTGAACGGCGACCCCGGTGTTTTCTTCACGCAGGACGGCGTGGTGAAACACGTGGTGTCCTTGCGTATCGAGCACGGCGTCAGCGGCGTCTACATGAGCGTGAACCCAGAGAAGCTTGCCCGCTGGTCGGTCGCCAAAGTGGACTAGCCGCTCTGCTGAGCGAGTCGCCTCCCGTCCAACCCGTGGCCGCGGCCTGCTGCGCTGGGGGGCGCTGCAAGCCGCCTCGATTCGCCCCCCGTACATTTCTTCTGAGTGGCTGTCACAAAAACGCGGTCCCCTCCGTCCTTGAAGTAGCAGGGCCCGTTGCTTTGGAACATTCCAAACGGCGGGCAACAGAGCCAGTAAAGAAAAGGGCGGGCGCCCGATCCCGCCATCAAGCAACCATCAAACGCAATAGCGAGAACGCGATGAGCACGACTGCCAGGTCGACTGTCGATAAACAAAGCACCACTGCCTACCGTGCGATGCTGGGCGTGGAGAAGGCGCTGGCGCAGGGCAGCATCGAGAAGCCGCTGCGAGAGTTGATCCATCTCCGCGTGTCGCAGATCAACGGCTGCGCCTTCTGCATCGACATGCACTGGAAGGACGCCCGCGCGGCTGGCGAATCAGAGCAGCGGCTCTACGGCCTCTCGGCCTGGCGTGAGAGCCCCTACTACAGCGAGCGAGAACGTGTGGCCTTCATGCTGGCGGAGGAGCTCACCCGGGTGGCCGACCGCTCGATCCCAGACGAGGTGCATGAAGCAGCCCGCAAAAGTTTTAACGACCAAGAGCTCAGCGACCTAGCCTGGACCGTCAGCGCCATCAACGCCTGGAACCGTGTGAACATCGCTCTGCGGACGGTCCCGGGAAACTATCAGCCGCCCGGCGCATCGAACAAGTAATCGGGTTCACCGGGGCAGGATGCACGCCCCTCATTGTTTTTTGCCCACCCAACCACGAAACACGGGAGAAACCAAAATGAACATCGTAATCATCGGCGGCACGGGACTGATCGGAACGAAGCTCGCCCGCAGGCTCCGTGACCTTGGGCACGACGTGCTGGCCGCGGCCCCCTCGACGGGGGTGAACACCATCACGGGCGAAGGGTTAGCCGACGCCCTTGTGGGAGCGCAGGTAATCGTCGACGTGGCGAACTCGCCGTCGTTCGCGGACAAAGACGTGCTGGCGTTCTTCGAGACCTCCGGGCGGAACCTGCTCGCCGCAGAATCGGCGGCGGGTGTGAAGCATCATGTGGCGCTCTCGGTGGTGGGCGCCGACCGGCTGCCCGACAGCGGCTACATGCGTGCAAAGGCGGCCCAAGAAGCGTTGATCCGGGCCTCCGGGGTCCCCTACACGATCGTCCGCGCCACGCAGTTCTTCGAGTTCCTGGGCGCCATCGCCGAATCAGCCGCCTCGGGCGAAGAGATCCGCCTCCCCACGGCTGAGATGCAGCCCATCGCGGCGGACGACGTCGCCGCGGCGCTTGCGGACGTGGTCGATGAAGCCCCCTCCAACGGCGCCATCGAGATCGCCGGCCCGGAGGACATCCCGATGGACGAGGCCGCGCGGCGGTTCTTGGCCTCGCGCGGCGACACGCGGAAGGTGGTCGCCGACCCCGAGGCCCGGTACTACGGCGCCCGACCGAACAACGGCGAACTACGGCCCATTGGCGCGCCGCGATTGGGACAGACCAGCCTTACGCAGTGGCTCAATCATGCGGCGGTCGCAACCGCCTGATCGTTCACGGAAGCGTTTTGCGTAGCCGCCGACCGCGTCGGCGAACAGAGCGGGCTGGCGGAGTAGGCCCGGGTGAAGGTGACGCCCCGCGCCGCTAGCCGCTGGATGTTCGGCGTGCGGTACAGCCGGGTGTGGCCGTACAGCGTGGTGTCGGCCCAGTCAAGGTCGTCCGCCAGAATCAACACCACGTTCGGCGCCCGCGCCGCCGCGAGCGAGGCGCCCCCGAAGAGAACCAAGGGCGCGACCAACAACACGCCGATCCGACCAATCGCGAGAGCAGACGAGGGCATAGTGCTTGCCGGCAGCAGGGAGCAGAGAAGGGGGGCCAACTCTGGCAGTGTAGCAAGCGGATCGGGCCGCGGTGGGCTGCAATTTCGTCAATGTCGCACGAAGATCTTCGCACGCGTGGATGCCCGATTTGCGCACGCCGTGCTAGTAGTTCGGCGTCGGCGCGCGGAAGTCTTCCAGCTTCACCGTCTTGAACCACGCGATGGTCTTCTCGAGGCCATCGCGGAGCTTGATCTTCGGCTCCCAGCCCAGCTTCTCGCGCGCCAGCGTGATGTCCGGCTGGCGCTGCGTAGGGTCGTCGGCCGGCAGCGGGCGGTGGACCAGCTTGCTCTTGGAGCCGGTCATCTCGATCACCTGCTTGGCCAGCTCGAGGATGGTGAACTCGCCCGGGTTGCCGATGTTCACCGGGCCGATGAAGTCGTCGGGGCCGTTCATCATGCGGATCATCCCTTCCACCAGGTCGTCGCGGTAGCAGAAGCTGCGCGTCTGGCTGCCGTCGCCGAAGATGGTGATGTCCTCGCCGTGTAGCGCCTGACGGATGAAGTTGCTCACCACGCGGCCGTCGAACGGGTGCATCCGCGGCCCGTAGGTGTTGAAGATCCGCACGATGCGTACGTTGACCCGGTTGCTGCGGTGGTAGTCCATGAACAGCGTCTCGGCTGCCCGCTTCCCCTCGTCGTAGCAGGCGCGCGGGCCGATGGGGTTCACGCTGCCGCGGTAGCTCTCGGGCTGCGGGTGGATCTCGGGGTCGCCGTACACCTCGCTGGTGCTGGCCTGCAGCACCTTGGCGTGGCAGCGTTTGGCCATCCCCAGCACGTTGATGGCCCCCATCACGCTGGTCTTCATCGTCTTGATGGGGTTGAACTGGTAGTGCCCCGGCGCCGCGGGGCAGGCGAGGTTGAACACCTCGTCGACCTCCAGCCAGATGGGGTGGGTGACGTCGTGCCGCACCAGCTCGAAGTTGGCGTGGTCGAGCAGGTGGACGACGTTCGACTTCTGGCTGGTGAAGAAGTTGTCGAGGCAGATCACGTCGTGCTGCTGCTCGATGAGCCGCTCGCACAGGTGAGAGCCAAGAAATCCGGCGCCGCCGGTCACGAGGATACGTTTGAGGGGCATGCTGCGGTGGGATCGGGTTCGGGCGGGAATCAATCGGAGTGAGCCCCTCAGTGTAATCAGTCCCGCCCCGGGGCGCCCCGGGTAGGCGAGCCGTCGGCGTCGGCCGCCGGAGGTTTTGCGGGGGAAAGGCTCCGGTGGCTGACGCCGACGGCTCGCCAGCCCGTGTCGCCGGCACAATCGCCCCAGACCCCCGCGATACCCCTCCCCGCAGGGCTTTCCTGCCCGGCAGGGCCGTTGCCCGATCTGGCAGGTCCGCCCATGATGGACGGTCTACCCTATCGCCGGCCGACCACCGACCACTCCCATGCCCTCGCCCACCGCACAGCCCACCCCACGGGCAACCGACGCCCGCCGCGTGCTGGTTACCGGCGCCGCGGGGTTCATCGGCATGCACGTCTGCCAGCGGCTGCTGGCCGCCGGTCACACGGTGCTGGGGGTCGACAACCTCAACGACTACTACGACGTCCGGCTCAAGCAGGCCCGTTTGGCCCAGCTCGAAGGGTCGCCCGGCTTCGAGTTCCGCAAACTTGAGCTGGCCGACGCCGATCAAACCAGCCGGCTCTTCGCCGAACCGTTCGGGAGCGTCGTCCACCTCGCCGCCCAGGCGGGGGTGCGGTACTCGCTGGAGAACCCCTCGGCGTACGTCCAGAGCAACCTGGTCGCCTTCGGCCACATCCTGGAGGGCTGCCGGCGGCAACGCGAGGCGCACGGCGACGCGTTCGGGCACCTGGTCTACGCCAGCAGCAGCAGCGTGTACGGCGGCGCCAAGAAGACGCCGTTCGCCGTGGGCGACCCGGTGGACCACCCCTACAGCCTGTACGCCGCCACCAAAAAGGCGAACGAGCTGATGGCCCACACCTACAGCCACCTGTACGCCCTGCCGACCACCGGCCTGCGGTTCTTCACGGTCTACGGCCCGTGGGGTCGGCCCGACATGGCGATCTACAAGTTCAGCGAGTTGATGCGTGCGGGAAGTCCCATCGACGTCTACAACCACGGCGTGATGCGCCGCGACTTCACGTACATCGATGATATTGTGGAAGGGGTGCTCCGCGTGCTCGCCTCCCCGCCCCGCCCGGGCGAGCGCCGCCCCAGCGACGGCCAATCCCCGCTGCCAACGGCCGCCCCCTACCGCCTGTACAACATCGGCCACAACCACCCGGAAGAGCTCGAAACCGTGATCACCACGCTGGAAGCCGAGCTCGGCATCAAGGCGATCCGCAACCCGCTGCCGATGCAGCCGGGCGACGTGCCGGAGACGTACGCCGACATCGACGCGCTGTCGGCGGATTTTGGGTATCGGCCGGAGGTGGGTTTGGGGGAGGGGGTGAGGCGGTTTGTGGTTTGGTGGGGGGGTATGCGTTAGAGCGCGCGGTTGGCGCGTAGCATCGCCGCGCGCCTCGATCTTCGAACAGCCTCACCCGCGACCAATCCAGTTCCGGAATCGTACATACAAACCAACAGCTACGGACATGCAAAAGCGATTAGCCCGATCGGTGAACCGGTTGTTGAACGGGCTGGGTTGCCGGATCGTCCCTCTGAAGGACGCTGGTTTCCCGCCTGATATGGACGCGGCGACGGTCTCTGCATTCGAGGCGGTGCGGCCTTGCACGATGACGAGCATCGAACGCGTGTCGGCGCTGCGCGACGCGATCCGGTACGTGTCTGCGCGAGGGATTGAGGGAGATATCGCGGAGTGCGGCGTTTTTAAGGGGGGCAGCATGATGGTGGCTGCTCGGCTTCTCCAGGAGCTAAACGACATTCGCACGTTGCACCTCTTCGACACGTTTGAGGGGATGCCGCCGCCGTCGGACGTGGATCGAGAGTTCAATACAAGGTCCGCCAAGGACGCATTGGCGAGCGAGGATCGGGCGACGAGCGACGTTTGGGCGGTTGGACCGCTGGACGTAGTCAAGAAGAACATGTCTTCGACCGGCTACCCCGCCGAACGGATCAACTACGTTCAAGGGTTGGTAGAGGACACCATCCCCCGGCAAGCGCCGGAAAAGATTGCCCTGCTGCGGCTAGATACAGACTGGTACGAGTCCACCAAGCACGAGCTGGAGCACCTCTATCCTCGTCTCGCCGAGGGGGGGGTGCTAATTATTGACGACTACGGGCACTGGCAAGGTGCGCGCAAAGCGGTGGATGAATACTTCGCGCAGCTTGACCGTCCGCCCCTATTGTGCCGCATCGACTACACGGCGCGACTCTGCCTGAAGGTCTAGCCTTCCGCGGTTGGCGTCCGAGATCCACTATGGCCAGCAGCCTGCTCCCCGGAGAGCCGTCACTCCGCGAACGGATGACGGGCGGCGTTTTCTGGTTATCTTTCCAGTCTGGATTGACGCGTCTATTGGGCGCCCTTCAGGCCGCCGCGTTGGCCTGGCTGCTCGACTCGAGTGACTGGGGCTCGGTGGGCTTGGCTTTGACCGTTTCTGCGTTTCTGCAGCTCTTGTGCGACCCTGGAATCGAGTCTGTGCTAGTGAGTCGCACGCACGGGATCCGCCACTGGGTGACCCCGGCCTATTGGATGGGGCTCTGCTTGGGGGTTGTGGGCGCGGTTGGGATGCTTGCGGCCGCTCCCGCTGCTGCATGGGCGTACGGTGAGCCAGGCGTGATGGGGCTCGTTTGCGTGATGGCACTCTCAGCGCCGACCAACGCGCTGCTCGTCGTTCCTAACGCACTGCTCCGCTCCCAGCTCCGTTTTCGCGAACTGGCGTTGCTTGCGTTTGTGATGCGATTGGTGACCGTGTCGTTGACGATCGCCACCGCCGCGGCCGGCTGGGGCGCCTATAGCTTTGTGGCGCCTGTTCCAATCGCCTCCGGTGTTACGGCTGCGTTGGCTTGGCGTTTCGCCAGACCCACCATTCACCCAACCTTCCAATTCAGGCGCTGGCGCTACCTAGTGCGTGCTAGTTCCCAACTCGGCGCCACGCGCATCCTTCAAACCCTAGTCGCCCAAGGCGCCTATGTCGTTCTCGGGCTCGCCGGCTTTAGTCTGTCAGCGATTGGTCTCTACTATTTCGCATACAGCATGTCTGCGCAGGCCACTCAGTTGATGAGCTCATCCGTTATTCACGCGGTTTTTCCCGCGCTCACCAAGCTCAGCAGCGATCCGCCGCGGCAGGTCGGCGCGACCCGCCGAGCCGCCCGAATCCTGGCCGTGGTGATCGTCCCGTTCTGCCTTGCCCAGGTCGTGTTAGGAGCGTCGCTGTTCCGCATCTGCTTCCCGCCCGACAAACAGGACGCATTGGCTTCATTCCAGATATTGACGCTGGCCGTGATCCTTAACGCCCCCGCTTGGCCGGCAAGCAGCCTCTTGATGGCGCAGTCTCGGTTCCGAGAACTTTTGGTGCTCTGGCTCCGATGGACAGCCGTGTACGTCGTCCTGGTCTCCGCCGCGGCGTGGGGGGCCGGCAATGTTAATTGGGTGGCGGCAGCCGTGGCGGTTTGGCACGCCGCAAGCGCGGTGGCAATTTTCCGACTAGCAGTCCGCGGCCACGGCACAGGGGGGGTGATTCGCGAGGTCACTCCACCGCTCATCGCCGGGGTTGCGGCACTGATTGCCGCAGCGATTCTTGTGCGAGCGACGGCGCAAGGATTGATGGCGGACCTGCTCGACTTGACACTCGGCGGATCACTGTTTGCCATGGTCTACACCGTTACGCTGGCGTGGATCGCTCCTCACTTGTTGGCGGACACGTTGGACCAACTACGGCTCCGCGGTCTCGCCAACCGCGTCCGTCGCGGTACGCACTCCTCAAACCACCGGGCATCTTAGCGGAAATGGCAGCTGAAACTCAAACCTCCGATTCCAACCAGGACCCGCGCGACGTCTACCGCAGGTCCGACTACTCTGCGGGCGTACGCCGTCCCGACTGCTTCATTGTGCCGCTCCTCCGACGGGAGATCGAGCAGACGCTCGAGAGCCTCTCCACGGCCGGCCCGAAACAGCGGCTCCTGGACGTAGGCTGCGGCGAGCAACCCTTCCGGCCTCTCGCCCAGCGGCTCGGTTTCCACTACGCCAGTTTTGACGTGCTTCAAAACATCCGAGGTGACGTCGATGAGCTCGGCACGATTGACGGCGATCTCCCTGCGTCGCTCTCTGCGCGCGGACCCTTCGACCTGCTGCTGTGCACGGAGGTCTTTGAGCATGTTGCGGACTGGAAGGCTGCGTTCGCAAACCTTTATTCGCTGCTGGCCGTGGGGGGACGGGTGCTGATGACGTGCCCGTTCGTTTACCGCCTGCATGAGCAGCCTTACGACTTCTGGCGCGCCACCCCACACGCAATCGCGTGGCACGCGCAGCACGCCGGCCTGACGGTAGAGCGGATTGAACAACTCGGCGGCGGTCGCGAAGCGCTCGGCACAATGCTGGCGTCGGTCACGTTCAAACCCGCGACTCGGGGCCCGCTTTCTTGGATGGTCACCGGCGCCGCCCGCTTGTTGAAGCACGCGTCGCACGAAGCGCTGCGTAGCGGATGGATGACGCGGTTTACGGAGCCCTCCGGCGGCGGGCTCATCTACCAATCGAACCTTGCCGTGCTCCGCCGCGAGGCGTGAAGATCTGGCGCCAAGCGTGAAGCCTCAGGCCTGCCATGCGAATCCTAGTCATCTCCAACCTCTACCCGCCCCACTACCTGGGGGGCTACGAGCTCGGCTGCCGAGACGTGGCCGAGGGGCTCCGCGCCCGCGGGCATGAAGTCACGGTCCTGACAAGCACGTACGGCGTGGCGGCGCCCGTCGATCAGGGGCACGTCCTCCGCAGGCTGTCGGGGAATTTCGTGGCCAAACCGACAACGCGGCTGGGCCGGTACTGGGAAACCTCACGCCGCCAATGGCGCAATGCTCGCCAGCTCGCACGGACTCTAAGCGACGTCAAGCCCGAGCTCGTGTACGTGTTCAGCCCGGTAGGCGTTTCGACTTCCATCGGCTGGTTGGCCGAAGACCAGGGCTACCTCGTGGTCTACTACGTCAGCGATCACTGGATGACGCGCACCGCGACCGCCGGTTGGGCGGGCGCCAGGCAGAAGCGGCAGGGGGCGTTCCGGTCCGCGTTCCGGCGGCTGCTATCCCGGCTGGGGATCGCCCCGCGGTCCTCGACGCTCAAGGCGCGGGACGCACAGTTCGTCAGCGGCTTCATCCGCGACGAAGCCGCCGAGGCGGGCGTAGAACTCGAGTCGCCGCACGTGGTGCACTGGGGGGTCGAGCTCGATCAGCTCCCGTTCCGCGCCGAGGCCCGCGCCGCGAGAAAGGTCCTCTTTGCGGGCCGTATTGAGGAACCCAAGGGGGTGCATACGTTGGTCGAGGCCTTCGGCGTCGCGGCGCGCGACTGCTCACAGGAGATCTGCCTGACCGTTGTCGGCCGCTGCCCTTCCGAGGCGTACCGTACGCGGCTGCAGCGTTTGGCCGAAGAGGGGGGCGTCACGCTGCGGGTTGAGTTCTTGGCGCACGTGGCGCGAGAGGAACTACTGTGCGTCTACCAATCGCACGACGTTTACGTCCTGCCGTCCGAATGGCACGAGCCGTTCAGCATCGGCGTGATGGAGGCCATGGCGTCTGGTTTGGCCGTCGTCGCGACCACAACCGGCGGGACGACAGAACTGTGCCGCGACGGAGAAAACTGTCTGACCTACCCGCCGGGAGACGCCGAAGCGGCGGCGCGCTGCCTGACCCGCTTGGTCATTGAGGATGGGCTGGCCGAGCGTCTCAGAACCCAAGCCCGGCGCGAAGTCGAAGAAGGCTTGCAGATGTCGCAGATGATCGACCGCGTCGAGGGCCTGCTCGAAGCGTCGATCGCGCAGCACAACAAACGCTCGCTTCCGTCGTCTTAGGCGTCGACGGCGGATTCGACGGCGCTCCAATCAATCCGCTGCGAATCGTCGGGCAAGTCCAGACGCTTTCGGAGGCGGCGGGCAATACAAGCGCGGAAGTTGGCGACGTCGTGGAACGCCAGTAATTTCGCTCCCGCTGGCCCCAGCCGCCAGGTCGCGGCCTTTGGAAGCGCCGCTTCGATGGCCTGCGCAAGGTTCGCCGGATCGGTCACGTCGCAGGTCCAACCCAGGTCGAACCGTGGGACGATCGCTTCGATCCAGCCGGTGTTCGCGCCCAGCACAGGCCTCCCCGCCGCGGCGGATCGCAGCGCGATGCTAGAGATGCCAATGTGGTTCTGGTGCGTTACAAGCGACAAATCGAGTGCCGCGAGCGCCGCGTGCAACTCGGCCAGCGGAAGGAACCCATCGCGCGACACGACCCGCCCCGCGTCAACCAGCGGCTTGTAGCGGGTTGCAAGCAGCTCTCGGATCTGCGGGCTGTGCGAGCCCGCCAGCAGCAACCGCGCGTCGCTCGGCAGGTCCGCGAGTCGGAGGGCCTCAAGCGCACGGTGGCACCCCTTGCGCTCGTCGATCAGGCCCACGACCCCCATCCACAACCCGTCAGTCGTCAGTCCGAGTTTCTCGCGTGCAACCCGCTTCTCCATCGGCGGGGGACATTCAACAGGGTCGGGCAGCAGCACGCACATGCCGGCAGCGATGCCGCGTTCGCTCCAGCCGCGGTACTCCAGGAAGTCGACGTGGTGCACCCTTTCGAAAGGGCTGGCCCGCCAGGCGGCGCGTTCCACCTGCAGACGCAGCCGTTTTCGCACGCGACTTTGCGGGTAGGAGTGCTGCGAGTGGTGCAGGATCACTTCAATCTCGCACGGCAATCGCCGCTGACCGAGCAGCGCGCCCAGGCAAACAAACTGCGAAACGCCGTCGCCGTAGGGCAGGTACGCGTGCTGCGCACCGCTGCGGCGGATGGCCTTGCGTAGTTGAGCGGCGCCGTGCCGAGCAATGCTGGTGTGCGAACCCGTCGCGGGCGCGATCGACGCGTCCAGCTTGAACTCATCCGCGAGCGGCGCCAGAGATTTTTGATACTCTTCTTGATCGAGCACGCCGACCGTGGTGGCCAATGTTAGTTCGATCGCCAGGCCACGGCACGCATCGATGATGTGCCGCACATAGATGCTGCGGTGCCCGTTGAAGTGGGGTTCGAAGATGAGCACCTTCATCTCGGACGCGCCGTTGCGCGACACGGTCGCGTCGGCCCGCGCCACCTAAATCCCCTCCGAAGCCAACCACCGCTCCGCGTCAAGCGCCGCCATGCACCCCGTCCCCGCGGCCGTCACCGCTTGGCGGTAGTAGTCGTCCGCCACGTCGCCCGCGGCGAAGACCCCTTCGACGCTGGTGTTGGTGCGGAAGGGGACCGTCCACTTGAGGTACTTCTTGGAGGTCATCTCGAGCTGGCCCTCCAGGAAGCGGGTGTTGGGGGTGTGGCCGATGGCCAGGAACATGCCGGCCGCCTCGACCTCGCGGGTGCTGCCGTCGGTGGTGCTCTTGAGTCGGGCGCCGGTGACCCCCTTCTCGTCGCTCCCCAGCACCTCCTCGACCTCGCTGTTCCACTGGATGTCGATCTTCTTGTTGTTCAGGGCGCGGTCCGCCATGATCTTCGACGCACGCAGCTCCTCGCGGCGGTGGATCAGGTAGACCTTGCTGGCGAACTTGCTGAGGTAGTCGGCCTCTTCCACGGCCGAGTCGCCCCCGCCCACCACCACCAGCGGCTTGTTGCGGAAGCGGGGCAGGGCGCCGTCGCAAACGGCGCAGGCGCTGACGCCCATGTTCTTGTACTTCTGCTCCGAGGTGAGCCCCAGGTAGTTCGCCCGGGCGCCCGTGGCGATGATCAGGCAGTGGGCCTCGACCGCGTCACCCTCGCTGGGGGTGACCTTGAAGGGTCGCTTGGAGAGGTCGACCTTGGCGATGTCGTCCGTCACCACGCGGGCGCCGAAGTTCATGGCCTGCTGACGCATCAGGTGCATCAGCTCGGGGCCGGAGACGCCCTCCTTTTTATGCATTTCGGCCAGGTAGCTGTGGTCGTCGTGCAGTGCGTCCTTGAGGTAGCCGCTCATGTCGCCGGCGGGGAAGCCGGGGAAGTTCTCTACCTCGGTTGTCAGCGCAAGCTGGCCCAAGGGGAGCGTGCCGTCCTGACGGTTTTCTTCCGTGATTGCGCCCTCGAACACCAGCGGGTTCAGGTTGGCGCGGGCGGCGTAGATGGCGGCGGTCCAGCCGGCGGGGCCGCTGCCGATGATGACCAGATGCTCAGGCACGAGGGGGTATCCTTGGGAACGCTAGGTGTTGGAGTGACGCGATAGTATAGGAAGACGCTAACAATGGCGGAACCGTGCGGGGGGCGGTGAGTTGGCAGCGGGACGGCGGCTACCCGCGCTAGGCCGGGGGCGGGGACGCCCCGGCTCACACTTGGCTCAAGCGAGCCGGGGCGTCCCCGCCCCCGGCGCAGCTCGTTTGACGGCGCCGCTCCCTAGCATTCCTGCGAAGCCTCCGGACCCGCCTGCTTCAGCTCCTCGAGCGCCGCCAGCAGCGCCCGGTACTCGTCTGCACAACAGGGGCAGTTCTTCAGGTGGGTGCGGACGGCGCACAGCGCCTCGCACAGCGGCCGGCCGGTCAGCTCTGCCTCGGCAAACTCGGCGACGCGTTCGTAGCAGCCGTCGCAGTCCAGCGAGTCGTCGCAGGTTGTGCAGACCAGGCTGAGTAGGGTTTTGATTTGTTCGTTGGTGAGCGCCATGGCTCGGTCCCCTTTAGAGCGTTGCCGCGATGTCGTCCGCGGTCACGCCCGCTTCTTCAAGGCCCACGCGCAGCTTTGCGCGGGCGTCATGGACAAGTTTGTACACCGCGTTGCGGTTGCTGCCGGTGCGGTAGGCGAACTCCTCGACCGGCATCCCGTCGAGCAGGGCGTGGGTCGCCTCGCGTTGACGGGGGGTCAGCCCCTCGTCGATCAGCCGCCGCAGTTGCACGAGCAGCTCTTCGCGCTCGCTCTGCTGCTCTGGCCCCGGTTGGCCGTCGATAGCGATCTCCAGGCTGCGTTCGCCCGGCTTGGTGACGGAGTGCAGCGACACGTCTTGAAACCGCCGACGCCGCAGCTCGCTGATCGCCAGCCGCGTGGCGATGGTGATCGCCCAGGTCGTGAACCGGCTGCGTCCCTCGAACGTGTCGAGCGAGCGGGTGATCTTCAACAGCGCGTCCTGGGCGATGTCTTCGGCAAACGCCTCGCCGCCGCCACGGTCGGCCAGCGACCGCGACAGCCCACGCACCAGCACCCGCCGCAACTCGGCCAGCGCGGCGTCGTGCTCGGGCCCCGACGAGCGGAGCCGCCTGATCCAATCGTCGGCGTCGGTTTCGGGCACGTCGGGGCTCGCTAGGGCAAATCCGTTCCAGTCACGCGTGCGATCGTACCCCAGGCGCCGGTCGGGGGTCCATGAGGCCGGCGCTGGGCGCCCGGCCGCTGGGTTCGGGGCTTCGGCCGCTCTCATGCGGTTGGGACGCCGCCGAGGGGGGCCGTCTTACCCACGGGGGTCGGCATCGAGGGGGCGTCCCAGTGCGATCAACGCGCGCATGGGATGCAGGTCGCCGAGAGGATCCCGGATCCCGGGCGCAGATGCCGGCCCGGGGGTTTTGACCGCCGGCTAGTTGGCCCCGACGGCGAACTCTTCCCCGCTGCTATGAACGGTCGGCGGCGTTGGGGTGGGTCGGGCGCGGCGGCGGGGGCGGCGGACGACGGCGATTAGCACCATCGCTGCGGCGAGTCCCGCAGATGCCCCCGCCATGTCGGCGGCCCAGTCGAGGGGGTCGCAGTTGCGGCCGAACCAGGGTTGGGTGCATTCGTCGATGGCCGCGTAGATCGACAGCGTAAGCAGGATTGCTGCGGATTCCCGCAGCCCGAGGGCGCCGGCAACCAGCCGCCATGCGATGCCGCAGAACAGCGCCAGCAGCCCGAACCCGACGGTGTGGGCCACCTTGTCCCAGGAGCCCGCGTGCGCGGGGGCGAGGTCTGCGGGGAGGTGCGTGGCCACCAGCAGCGACAGCCAGTAGCCCACGGCCAGCAGGGCCCAGAACCGCGGGTTGGTGGGTAGGAACATTCTCATCCGATCGATTGTACCGGCGGGGTGCGGCTGACGCGGGGCTGTTTCCCGCAACCTCTCTCTTAACATACACTCCGCTGATGAGCGGGGCGCGAAGCGTTGCAAGCATCGGACAGCAGCCAATAGCCGACGGACTACGCCCCGTCGGCGTGCCACGAACAACACATCGACTCTGCTGCCCCGTTTTAGTTACTCTGACTCAGCTGCTCTGACGGGGCCCAGCCCGTTGGCTGGCGGCGGCGTCCCCTGCGGTTGCTCGCGATTGAAGGTACGGAACATGGATACGGCCGGTTCGCCAGAAAATGACCAGTTTTTTCTCCGCAAGGCGATCGAGGAGGCCCGTCGGGCCGCTGAGGAGGACGAGGCGCCCATCGGCGCGGTGATCGTCCGCGACGGCCGCGTCATCGCGGCGGCCCACAACCAGCGCGAACAGCTCCGCGACCCAACGGCCCACGCCGAGCTGATCGCCATCACCCAGGCGGCCGCTACCGTGGGCGACTGGCGGCTCGAGGGATGCACGCTGTACGTCACGCTCGAGCCCTGCCCGATGTGCGCCGGGGCGATCGTGCAGGCGCGGATCCCGCGCGTGGTGTACGGCGCCCCCGACCCGAAGGCGGGCGCCGTCGATTCGCTCTACCGGCTGCTTAGCGACGCGCGGCTCAACCACCGCTCGGAAGTCACCGGCGGCGTGATGGCGGACGTGTGCGGCCACCTGCTGACCGACTTCTTCGCCGCGAAGCGGCGCGCCTCGAAGAAGTAGGTCGCTGCGCGACGCGCGTGGTTGGAGCCGGAAGCGTCAGCGCCCGGAGGTCACAGCAACCACTCCTCCGGGCGCTGACGCTTCCGGCTCCATGCGCCCTCCATGCGGGCCGCCAATGAGAGGAGCCCCGGGGCTGCAACAGTTGCAACTCCGGGGCTCGCTCCGCTCAATCGATAGCGTCGATCGGCTCTAGTATCCGTGGGCTTTTCTCGCTTGCGCGTCCCGCGGCTCTGCCGCGCTAGTTGCTCTGCATCTCGTACACGAGCTGGGCCGGCGGCACCTTCGAGGCGATCCGGCCGAAGGCTTCGAGCATCTGGTCTTCCATCTCGGCGATGGTCGAACCCCCCGGCACGCTGATGAACAAGCCGTTGCCGGCGAAGGCCGCGGCCCGCATGAAGTCGCGGTCGGCGCCGGCGCCCACGGCCATGGTGTGGACCGTGATGCCGCGTTCGGCCGCCTTGGTGACCTCCCAGAAGGCGTACTGGATGTTCTTGTCGCTGGTGGAGTAGTCGGCGGTGCCGTTGCCGTCGAAGTCCGTCCAGTCCTTCCACTGGAAGCTGCCGGGCAGGCTCCAGTTGTTGGGCCGGCGGTTGGCGTTGCCGTCGGTCATCAGGATGATGGTCGGGCGGGCGCCGTAGCGGGAGTGGCCGGTGTCGTTGGCGTCGCTTTCTTTGCCGACGAGCAACTCCCGGGCCTTGAGCACGCCGTCGCCGATGTTGGTGTAGACGTCGTAGTGGCCCGCTTGGTGGCGGCGCTGGATGGCGTCTACAGCGGCGTAGTCGTCGGAGATGGGGTCGCTGGTGAGGTCGAGGTTAACCTCGCCGTCTTGGTGGGAGTCTTCCCACACCGCGTAGGAGCCGTAGCTCACCACGCCGATCTCGTCGCCGTAGCCGAGCTCATCGAGGAAGTTCAGGAAGAGCGAGGCGCCGTTCTTGACCGCGGTGAAGGGGTAGTGCGAGGTCCGCCAGAGGTCTTCGGACTCGGTCCACGTCATCTGGTTGTTCTGCTGGATGTAGTTCATCAGCGAGCGGAAGCCGAACTTGCGTTTGTACGTTCCGCCGTTGCTCTTCACGTAGTCGATGTAGCTCTTCCACCGCGACTCGCTCTGCGAGTCGGTCGGGAAGTTTTTGGGAGAGCCGTCGCTGTAGCGGCCCGATTGGGGGTACGGGTACTTGAGCGTCCCGTCCGATTTTTTCTCTCCCAGTTTCAGTTGGCCGTAGATGTAGTCGGTGTTGCTGCTGTTGATGTACGTGCCGACCGAAGAGTTGATCCCGCCGAACGCCGGAAGCCACTTCTGTACGCTGGGCTTGTCGGGCCAGCGGGCGTCGCTGTCGCGCAGCTCGTCCCACATGACGTCCAACGAGGCCTCGACCTGCGATTGGCCTAGTCGACCGAAGGCGCTGATCTCGGTGTCGTCGCTCATCGAGCCAGAGAAGTCCAGCACCAGCACCATGTCGCGCGCCTCAACGAAGCTGGTTGCTGTGGTTTGCAACGGAACGCTCTGGCGGCCGACCGCCCAGCCGAAGGCGAGCGGCAGCTCGCCGTTGGGGGAAGAGAGGTCCGCGTCCGTGCGGCGGGCGACCACCTTCACCACGTTGAAGGGGGACTGGTTCCACTGGGTCACCCAGCTATCGGTGTTGAAGTCGTAGCCGCGCTTGCCGAAGAAGACGTCGGTGTCCGCGTCGACGTGCACGCCGTTGGCGGCCGCAATATCGGCGGCCATCAGCCGGGCGCGGGCGACGGTGTCGGAGTTCGCGTCGATGTTCGCGGAGCCCTGCCCCTGGCCGGCGGCGTAGACCGCCGCGGTGATCTCCTGCGACGCGGCCAACGACGCGGCGTCGACCGCGTTCTGCATCTGGGTCTCGGTGAGCACGATCCGGCCCGAGTCGATCGAGAGCGACACGAACGCAAAGATCACCACCAACAGCAGCCCCGTGAGCACGATCACCACGCCGCGCCTGGGCGCGGGGACCCTTCGGCGGTTCTGGACCAAGGACTTCATGACACGTTTCTCCGGGAAAGTTCGAGCTTCTGGCTCACGTACTTGGGAAGTAAAACGACGGTTCTTAAGCGACGACTCGGACGATACGGATTGCTGTCTACTGGCTGATGGTCGCACGGCCGTTGCGGAACACCATCGTGGCGGACATCGAGTAGTCGTCGCCCGGCGCCACGGGGGAGTAGCTCACCCCGGAGTAGTCGGCCGAGACCTGGACCTCGAAGAGCCGCAGGTCGTTTGTGGGCTCGTCGATGTCGAAGTCCAGCGACGGGTTGTCGTGGTCTTTGATCCCCACCTGCACGCTGTCGCGGGGGATGCCGTTGGACGCGAGGAACGTCTTCACGTCGTCCGACAGCTTCTGGTTGGCGGTCTGCCCGTCCCGCAGCAGGCCCTCGCGGTCCATCGACGCGAAACGGGCGCCTTCTCGGGCGGCGGTGGCCAGCAGGTTCTGAGCCTCGTAGACGCGGTTCACCTCGATCATGCCCACGGCGATCGCCATCAGCACCGGGGCGATCACGGCAAACTCGACCGCTACGGCGCCGCGGCGGTCGGTCTTTGGAGACCTGTTTCGTGTCATGGTCAAGTTCCTGGCAGCGGACGGGGTTGGGCGGCTACTCATGGCGGATGAACGCTTGTCCCTGCAGGACCACGCCGTGCATGAACGGCATCGGCACCAGGGCGATCGAGTTGTACGGCACCTTGGCCCGCACCATGAACATCTGCCGAGACTCGGCGTCGGCGAGCTCGATATCCGGCATCGCCTCGAGCTGTGTTGCGGCCGTGTCTGGGGCGGACGTCGTCTCCATCGAGGCGGCGCTCTTCACGTACACCGTCACCGACGCCGGATTGATCGCGCTGGATAGGACGTTGCGTACGTGTGTCTCGACCCCCGCCGACGAGCTGCCGGTGGTCGACCCGAGCCGGGCGCCCTCGCGGCACGCGCTGCGGAGAACGTTGTTCACCATCTGCGCGTGACCGAACTCGATCAGGGCGAAGATGAAGAACAAGAACACCGGCAGCACAAACGCCGCCTCGATAGCGGACGTGCCGCGACGCTCGTGTTGACGGGGGGTTCGGGGCATGGCCGAAACGCGGAGTAAAAGTAGCCGACGCGCCAAGGACGGGTCGCGGGGCAAAGCGCCTGGAAAAGCACGGTTGGATAAGTCTCAAGGGCAATGAATAATTGGCCCTCTACCAGAAACGTAGGTCACGTTTCCCCCCCGTGCGGGGAAAATAACCGGGGGCGTTGAGAGATGGGGCCGGGCCGGCCGCGCCTAGTGGAACCCTTCTCGGCGCATCGTCGAGGAACCAGGCAGACGCGGGGCGGGCTCACCCGGCAGAAGCGGGACGCAAGCCGTCGCACAGCGGGGCGTTGCGCTCAAGGCCGACCGGCGCGGACGCACCAACGAGAAGCCTACCCCAAGCTTTCCCTGCGTGCCGGCAGAGAAATCAATCGCGGGCAGAAAGACGCCCGAGGCCGCGGCTCGTTCCGCTGGGCCTGGCTGGGGTCAGAGGACTGATCGCGGGGCCCTACCAGCGGGCTTCGGCGCGGGCGGTCAGGCCGTCGAAGCCGAGCGAGTTGTCGAGGTCGACATAACTGTTGGACTGCACGCCGCGGATCCACTCATCGGTGGGGAGCACGCCCCCCCAACGCTGGAAGAGGTAACCGGCAGAGACCATGAAGCGTTCCTTGGGGGTGCTCCAGGCCAGCCCCAACTCGTACTCCAGGATCGACGCGAAGCGGTTGTCTTCCCACACCGAGTTGGCCAGCAGGGCGGTGGTGGTGGCGTTGGTTTGCGTGAAGTCCGCGTTCACCCGGCCGGTCATCGCCGAGGCGCTGGTCCGACCGTACACGCTGAAACCCCCGGCGAGCCGGCGCCGGCCGTCGAGGCCCGCCTTGAGGCCCGCCCCTTCGAAGTCTACGTTGGCCCGCGTGTCGATCTGCCCCCCCGCTCCGCCGCCGAAGACGCCGGTTTGCGAGAAGGTTTGGTCGAGCTGTGCGAACACCGCGCCGAGCGCGTAGTTCAGTTCGACGTAGCGCGAGCAGGTGATCGCGTCGCGGTACATCACGTCCGCCAGGCGGAAGCTGATGTCGTAGTTGGCCGTGACCGGGCCGACCGAAGCGGTCAGCGCGGCGCCGGGGTGCAGCACCAGCGAGCCTACCGCGCCCCCCCCGCCCGTGATGTTTGGGGGCGTCACGGTGTCGGTCCCGTCGACCTGGAAACGGGTGTAGGAGACGGCCAGGCCGGAGCACTCGTCCAGCCACAAGCCGCCGCCGACGCGGTAGCCCGAAGAGTAGTCGGTATCGACCGTGCCGATCTGTCCGAACGGCACGGTGCCGGCGCCCCCGATCCCGTTCTGCTGCTGGGCATGGGTGACGTCGCCGTCGATGCCGCGGAGGTGCAGGTACTCGCCGAAAACAAAGCTGCGCGGCGTGCAGAGTTCGCACCTGCCGGGCGGGGGGGGCGACACGGGCACACAGACCGGCGCGCACGGCGGCGGGCAGGTGGGGCACGCGGGCCCGCACGGCTCCATCATGATCGGCGGGCAGTCCATGCCGGTGTCGACGTACGCGTAGCCTTGGGCGAGCCGCACCAGGTCGTCCGCCCGCTGCATGGGCAGCGATTGCTGCAGGGGTTGTGGGTCGGGCGCCGTGAGCTGCGTCGCCAGCAGCGTCTTGCCCGTGTCGTGCCGGATCCGCACCCGCTGGCCGACCATCGCGGGGAGGTCGACGCCGCCGTTGGGCTCGACCAGCCGCACGATCTTCCCGTCGCGGTCGGCGATCGCGTAGGGGGGCGCCCCCGCGACGCGGTTCGGGTTGGCCACCAAGGTTCCCGACGCCACCACGTCCGCGCTCGGCGTGGCGGGGACGCTGCGGTTGGCGGTCCACAGCGCATCCTGCGCAGCGGCCGGGGTCGCGACCAACAGGGCCGCCAGCACCCAGCTAGCAGGGGCGTTTCGTGCGGTTCGGGGCAGATTTGGTTGGGGCATCCTCGCCACCTAAAGTTTTGGGTCCGAACAGCCGACACGGCTCCGGATGCGGGGCGGCTTATAGAACCTGGTCGCAAAGCAAGCAAGCCCGATCACCCCCCGGGGACGCGTGTCCCCTAGCTAGCCGGCGGGCTCCGCCCCGTCAGGGGGCGTCCGAACGACGCGTCCATTGACGCACCCCGACGGGGCGGAGCCCGTCGGCTACTTGCGCCAAAGTGGGGAGGGGCGCTTGCTTGGGGGCTACGCTTCTTCGATCGTGACGGACGCGGGCGCCCGCGCGGTGGCCAACGCCGCCAGGCAACCCTGGGGCGCCCGCAGCGCCGCGACCCAGCACCGTGGCTCGGCGATCGGGTTGGGTTGCGGCAGGTCGATCCACTCGGCCGGCTCGGCGGAGGTGGGGACCGCGAACGACGTGAGCGGCTGCAGCAGCCCGGTGCCGATTAGCTTCACCACCGCCTCCTTGCGGGTCCACACCCGCAGGAATGGGGTGTCCGGCTCATCGACCTCGATCGCCGCGTGCTCGCTGGGGGCGAAGTAGCGTCGGGCGATGGCGCGGGCATCGCGGACCTTGCGGAAGACTTCCAGGTCGACCCCCAGCTCGCCGAGGGTCGAAACCGCCAGCGCCGCCCAGTCGCCCGAGTGGGCCAGGTTGAACGACGGGTTCCCGCCGCCAACCAGGCTGGGCTTCCCCTGCGGCCCCGTGCTGAACCGCAGCGCCTCGGGCCGCTCGCCCGTCAGCTCCGCCAGCCGCGTGCGCAGCCCCACGTGCGAGGCGACGTAGCGGGTGCGGCTCACGTCGCGCACCAAGCGGTGCGCCCAGGCGGTTTCTGCCCCGTCCAGCAGCGACCACTGGGCCGCGGTGCAGGGGTCGCACGTGCGCCAGTACCAAACGCGGATGGCGGGTGGATCCGTCATAGCACACACGAAACCCAATAGCCGACGGGCTCCGCCCCGTCGCTGCGCTTCGGACCGGACGCGATAACAGAAGGACCGCGACGGGGCGGAGCCCATCGGCTATTCGCTTTTCCCGAACGCTTGCTCCGACTGCGACGCTCGGCTCGCTTAGTCGACTTCTTTCTCTTCGATCCAGCTCATCATGCGGCGCAGCTCTTTGCCGACCTGCTCGATGGGCAGGGCCCGCTCGCGGCGGCGGGTCGCCTTGAAGCTGGGGGCGCCCGCCTTGTTCTCCAGCATCCAGTCGCGGGCGAACCGGCCCGACTGGATGTCTTCTAGGATGCGCTTCATCTCGGCGCGGGTCTCGTCGGTCACGATCCGCGGGCCGGTGCGGTAGTCGCCGTACTCGGCGGTGTTGCTCACGCTGTAACGCATGTAGCTGAGGCCCCCCTGGTACAGCAGGTCGACGATCAACTTCACCTCGTGCATGCACTCAAAGTAGGCCATCTCTGGCTGGTAGCCCGCCTCGACCAGGGTGTTGAAGCCCGCCTTGATCAGCTCGCTGATGCCGCCGCAGAGGACAGCCTGCTCGCCGAACAGGTCGGTCTCGGTCTCTTCGGCAAACGAGGTGCGGATCACGCCGCCGCGGGTGCCGCCGATCCCCTTGGCGTAGGCCATGCCGATGTTGAAGCTGGCGTCTTCGTTGTCGCCGCCGGTGGCGATCAGGCAGGGGACGCCGCCGCCGGCCACAAACTCGCTCCGCACTAGGTGGCCCGGGCCCTTGGGCGCCACCAGCAGCAGGCCGACCCCCTTGGGGGGCTCGATCAGCCCGAAGTGCAGGTTGAACCCGTGCGAGCACATCAGCACGTTGCCCGGCTTGAGGTTGGCGCGGATGTCGCGCTCGAAGACCTCGGCCTGCAGCTCGTCCGGCAGCAAGATGTTCAGCACGTCCGCCTGCTTGGCGGCGTCGGCGGCGCTCACCGGCTCGAAGCCGTGCTTCTTGGCCAGGTCGTAGTTGGCGCCCCCGGGGCGCTGACCCACGATCACCTTCACGCCGCTGTCACGCAGGTTCTGCGCGTGGGCGTGGCCCTGCGAGCCGTAGCCCAGGATGCCAACGGTCTTGCCGGCAAGGTGCTTGAGGTCGGCGTCTTTGTCGTAGTAGACCGTGGCGGCCATCAGGATCTCCGAGAAATCGTTAAGTGAAAATGCCTTAAGGGAGATGGCCACAAAAAGGCACAAAGAGCACAAAAAATCCTCAATGACCAAAGACTGGACGCCTGCGTCATGCAGTTCTTCTATTGGTTATTGGTCATTCCGTCTTTGTGCTTTTTTGTGCCTTTTCGTGGCCATCGTCCGTCTTTCGTTATCCGTGCTTAAGCTTTGTCGTTCGCCGGCTGGCTTGCCGAGCGGACCATCGCGATCCGGCCCGTGCGGACCAGCTCGACGATGCCGAACGGCCGCATGACGTCGATGAACGCCTCGATCTTCTTCTCTTGGCCGGCGATCTCGACGATCATCTCGTCGGCCGACACGTCGACCACGCGTCCGCGGAAGATGTTGGTCAGCTCCTGCGCCTCGCTCCGCTTGCCGGACGGGGTGCGGACCTTGATGAGCATCAGGTCGCGCTCCACGTGCTCCTGCGAGCTGATGTCGTCTACCTGGACGACGGTGACGATCTTCTCCAGCTGCTTGCGGACCTGGTCGAGCACGCTGTCGTCTCCGACGACCACGAAGGTCATCCGCGACAGGTCGCGTTGCTCGGTTTCGCCCACGGCGAGGCTGTCGATGTTGTAGCCCCGCGAGGCGAGCATCCCCGCGACGTGCGCAAGCACGCCCGGTACGTTTTGAACCAGGGCCGAAAGCACGTGCCGCATAACCGCCTCGCGGGAGTCCTAACTGTAGGGAAGGTAGAAGTTTAGTCACGGCCCATGGGGCCCGCAACCGGCCGCAGGACACGCCCGGCGGGGCCAATGTTCACCGGCCCGGCGGCGGGGGCTATAATCGGGGCATGGACACGCCCACCCCCCCGATCGCCGTTCCCCCCGCCATCCCGATCACCCCGGAGCAGCGGGCCGCCCTAGCCGCGGGGGACGGGTATGCCGAGTTCTTCGACCCGCAGTCACAAACCACCTACGCGGTGGAGCGGGTGAAGCCGTTTCAGCTGACCCCCGAGGGCGAGCGCAAGCTTCAGGAGGGGATCGACGCGGTCGACCGAGGCGACGTGGTTGAGTTCGACCCGGAATACTTCCGAGGGGTTATCGCCGCTGCTGCCAAGCGGGCGAACGGCCAATGACTCGGTACACGCTCTCGGCGCTCGCCAAGCTCGACTTGGCAGAAGCGCTGGCCTATATCGCAGGTTTCGATGAGAGAGCGGCGGATCGAATGCTGCTTCGGATCGAAGCTCTCTCGGCTGTCACGCAATCCAGAGATGGGCGAAAGCTTTGAGATCAGCGGAAGAAGGATGCGTCGCCTCACGGTCCGCCCCTACGTGCTTTTCTATGCCGCGGACCCGAATGGCGTCTACGTCTACCGCATCCTCCACGGCGCCCGCGACATCGACTCCCTGATGGACTAGCTCAAGCCGCCACGCGCAGCGTCACGTCTAGCAGCGTCACCAGGTCGAGCGCGTTGTGGTGCAGGATCTGCTCCATCTCTTCCGCACGCCCCGTGCGCACGTACGCGTCGTACGCGGCCGGGATGCGGGCGCCCGGGATGTCGAGCGCTCGGCGGCGGCGGCAGACTCGGCTCTCGAGCGTCAGCAGCCGGCAGTCGGGGAGCAGGTTCTTCCACTTGCGCCGCGCGGGGTGCAGCACGTCTAGGTGCAGCGCGGGGCACGCCAGCGCGTGCGACTTGTGCAGCAGGTGCCGGCGGCTGCGGTCGAGCACCGTGGGCCAGTCGAAGCTCTTGCCGTTATAGGTGACAAGCGCCTCGGCGCCCTCCAGCCGGCGCCAGAGCGAGTGCAGCACCGCGGCCTCCTCGGCGTAGTTGCGGGCCAGCAGCAACTCGACCACCAGCCGGTGGTCGACCTCACGCAGCAGCCCAACCAAGAAGAGCGCCGCCCCCCCCAGCCCGCAGGTCTCTAGGTCCAGCAGCACCGAGCGCGCGGGGAACGCCGACAGCCAGGCCGGGAAGGGCTCGGCCAGGTCGTCCAGCTCCATCAAGAACTGCCGTCGGGCGTCGACCAGGCGCTCTCCCCCGGGCCAGAGGTCGCCCAGCGGCACGACGATCGACAGGTGCTCGCCGGCGGGGGTCGACTCGACAACGCCGGTCGAAAGCAGCCCCGTGGCCGTCGCAGGCAGCAGCGGCGCATCGCGCACCACGGGCCGTGGTGGCGGCGCGGGTGCGCCGTCGACGCGGTCGCGGTTGAGCGCTTCGAGGCGGCGGCGGAGGGATTCTTGCATAGCGGGGGCGCGTGGTGACTTGATGCGCTATCGTACGCGGCGGGAGTCGCGGATCCCAACCCCAAGCAACCCAATAGCCCAGTAACCCAGTAGCACCGCAACCCAATAGCTGCCAGCTATTGGGCTATCACTTGTCTTGGCGCTGTGCTGCTTTTTGGGCCATCCGCAGGATGCTTGTCTCGGTGGTCCATGCTTCCAGCTCTGGGAGGGGGACCCACCGCACCGCGTGCGACTCGTCACTGACCACGGGTTCTGCCCCCGGCGGCGCGACCAGCAAGAAGCGGATGTCGTGGTGCTCGTGGGCCGGGTCGATCTGGGCGCCCGCTGCATCGTGGCGGGCCGGGATCAGGTGGACGTCGACATCCAGCGGCGTGTGGGGGTCCACCGCCTTGAGCCCCGGGATGCCCGTCTCTTCTTCTGCCTCGCGCATCGCGACGCGCAGCACGTCGGCGTCGCCGTCGGCGTGCCCGCCGGGCTGCAGCCAGATCCCCAGCTTGCGGTGGTGCAGCAGCAGCACGCGGGCGCCGTCGTCCGACACGATCCAGGCGCTCCCCGTCACGTGCCCCGGCACGCACGTACGCGCGAAGCAGTCCTCATGCGCGGCGACCAACGCACGCACCCGGTCGGTCATGCCACGCTCCGCGGGAAACCGAGCGTCGTGGCGGTCGAGCAGCGCTAGCAAGGGTTGTCGATGCATCGTTGTCAGTTGCCAGCCAGTTGTCAGTTGCCAGTTGTCGGTTGTTAGTTGCGGAGCGTAGTTGGCCGACGGGCGCCCCCTCACCGAGCGAGGTTCCAACTCGCCAGCGCGTACTTCTGAGCACAAAGCCCCTCAACCCGCTCCAACGCACGCGGGGCGCTTTCTTCCGCGGCCCCCCAAACCCGCGTCAGCGACTCAGCAAGCTGTGGCGCGGTTGCGTGGAGGTTGGCGACAAACTCCCCGTGGGGCCGGCGTTCTCGGTAGTCGGGTTGCCGCTCGGGGGTTCCCAGCAGCTCGGCCACCAGGGGCAGGTCGGCCGCGTACAGCAGGGTGCCATGGTACAGCAGCCGATCGCGGGTGACGCGTAGGCTGTTGCCGCTGACCTTGAGCAGCCTCCCCTGGCGCTGGACGGCCAGGTCGCTGGTGCCGGCGATCCGCACGGTCGGCTCGAAGGGCCGCAGCGCGTCGACCAAGTTCCCCAGCACGTAGCGGTGCGCCGCGTCGATGGCCCGCGCCTCGGGTCGTTTGGCCGTATTGAGCACCACGGCGTACATCAGACAGCCGGGCAGGGCGACTACCGTAGCGCCGCCGCTGATGCGTCGCAGCACCGCCGCGCCGTGGCGCCGGCAGGCCTGTTGGTCGACCTCGCTCTGGCTGGGGCTGGCGCGGCCCAGCACGACCATCGGGGTGGGGGTCTCCCACAGGCGGAGCGTCTCTTCCCCTTCTGATAACAGCGCCTCGTCGAGCGCCAGGTTCTCGGCGGGGGTTGGGAGGGTGAGGTAGACCAGGCGCATGGCGCTATGCGTGAGGGGGCGACTTTGGGGGTGGCGCCGATTGTAGCGTTTCGGCCCGCCGCGGGCCGCAGAAACGGGGCGCAATGGGCATTGGACGCCCGGGAGTGTCGTCCCACAATTGGGGCAGTCATAAACTCCGTTAGCGCTCTAAGTCGAATTGTGCTTGAATGTTTTTGTGCTGCTAGCGGTGGCGCGGAAGAAAATTGATTTGCCGCGCCGCGGTTTGTCACGCACAGTTGCTCAACGGCTTTTCCATTTGGCGTTGGCCGATCGTTTTCAGGTTCCCGTTTTTGGGTCGTAACTCTGATGAACCTCACTCCTTTTCGCGTTGTGCTGGCCGCGGCGATGTGCTGCAGCAACCTGGCCGGTCCCCGTGCGCTCGCCCAGAGCGGCTGCGAGGCCTGCGGCGAGCCCTGCTGCCAACAGGCGTTCAAGACGGTCTGCCAGACCGTGTACGAAGAACGGCAGGTCACCTGCTACCGCCCCGTCACCGAGACGGTGATGGAGCAGCGTCAGGTGACGCGTCGGGTGCCGGTGTTTGAGACCGAGCAACGCGAACGCCGCTTCACCGTGATGCGCCCCGTGCAAGAAACCAGCATGCGTGAAGAACGCTACAGCGTGCAGCGGCCCGTGTACGAAACCGTGTACCGCGACGCCAGCTACAACCAGGTGCGCAACGTCACCGAGACGCAGGTCCGGCAAGAGCGCTTCGTCGTGCAACGCCCAGTCACCGAGACCAGCGAGCGTGTCGAGCAGTACGTGGTCCAGCGGCCCGTGACCGAGACGGTCATGCAGGCGCAGACCCGCACGGTGATGATGCCGGTCACGACCAACGTTACCCAAGTGGTCGATCAGGGCGGCTTCCAAGACGTGGTGTCGGTCACCCCCGGCCAGACCTCCGGCCCACGGCTCCGTTGGGTCGGCCCGCAGCAGACGGTCGACCCGACCACCGGCGTGGTGCAAACCATCCGGCCGGGGCTGTCGTGGGTGAACACCCAGACGCCGCCGCAGCAGGTGGTGCAGCGCGTCTACCGCCCCAATCTGGTGGCGGTGCAGGTGCCGGTGACGCAGATGTGCGCGCAGCAGGTTGTTGAGCAGGTGCCTGTGCAGGTCTGCAAGATGGTGTCCGAGGTGCAGTGCCGGAAGGTGCCGGTGCAGACCGTGCGGATGGTGTCCGAAGAGCGGGTCCGCGAGGTGCCGGTGCAGGTGTGCAAGCAGGTGGTGGAGCGGATCGAGCGTCAGGTGCCTGTGCAGGTTTGCAAGATGGTGACCGAGGAACGCGTCCGCCAGGTGCCCGTGGTGACCTGCAAGATGGTTGCCGAAGAACGCGTTGAGCCCTACACGGTGCGTACCTGCCGGTACGTGACCGAGACCCAGACGGTCGAGGTGCCGGTGCAGGTCTGCCGGCAAGAAGAGTTCGTCCGCACCTTCCGCGTCCCGCGGACGGTGGTGATGCGGGTCCCGGTGGAAGAAGGGTGCGCGAGCTGCGGAGCTTAGCGCGGCGGCGCGTGGCGGAGTAAATACCCCATCAAATCGCGGCGCCGGGGCGTAGCCCGGCGGCGATTGGGATCTGGGTATACTGTGACGATGTCACAGCCCCCCCGCAATCGCTTCCGCTTCGGTACGCGGCATCTCTTCTTGCTGACGCTGATCGTTGCGATCGCTTCGGCCGGGTACGGGGGCATGCGGCGCGGGGGCGCCGATCGCATGTACTTTGTGTTGTTCGCCGCGGGCGCCCCGTTGGTGGTGCTGGTGCTCGCGGGGCTGGTGCGCGAGGCCCGTCGGCTGTTCCGCCGCCGGCCTTCTGACGACGACCGGACTCCCTTCGACTAGGGCCCCCGGGCTGCTAGCACGCCGGCGGCATCCGCCATTGGTTGCGTGGGCCGGTCTCTGCTAGAACCCCGCTCCCACTTCTTGCCCCCCTAACACGCCGTGCGTTCTGGGATGAAGAACTACACCCGCGTCCTCCGCATCGCCCTCTCACACCGCTGGAACGTAGCGGCAGCGGTGCTCTGCTCCGTCGTGGTCGCCTTTTTCTGGGCGTTCAACCTGGCGGCGGTCTGGCCGGTGGTCGACGTGATCATGCAGAACCGCTCGCTGCACGAGTGGGTGCAGGAAGAAGCGACCCAGGCCGATACGTCGCTGGCCGCCGCGCGTGCGACCATCGAGAACGTGAACCAGCAGCTCGACGCCGCCCCGGAGGCCGAGCAGGCCGAGCTCCACCGCCGGTTGGCCATCGCCCAGCACGACGCGGCCACCTTCGCCCAGAAGGCGCAGCGCATCGCCTGGCTGCGTCCCTGGGTCGAGCGCTGGATGCCCAGCACGCCGTTCAAGACGCTGCTGCTGGTCTGCGGGCTCGTGATGGGCTGCACGCTGCTGAAGAACGCGCTGCGGATCGTTTCGCTGGTGCTGGTGGGCCGGTTGGGCGCCCAGGTGAGCCGCGAGCTGAGGGACAGGTTTTACGCGCACATGCTGCGCCTCGACATGGCGGAGTTCTCCGAGCGCGGCCGCGGCGACCTGATGAACCGCTGCACCAACGACCTCGGCGCCGTGGGCGGGGGGGTGCAGACGCTGTTCGGCCAGGCGGTGCTCGAGCCGCTGAAGATGATCACCTGCTTCTTCGCCGCGGCGATGATTAGCTGGCGGCTGCTGATCGTGGTGGCGATTATCGCCCCGATCGTGGCGATCACTATCCGCTGGCTCGCCAAGGCGATCAAACGCGCCAACCGCCGCGCGATGGAAGAGCTCTCGGGCATCTACGAGACGCTCTCGGAAACCCTCAGCGGCATGAAGCTGATCAAGGCCTTCACGATGGAGCCGATCGAACGCCGGCGGTTCGAGGCCTCCAGCCGGATGTTCTACCGCCGCAGCCTGAAGATCACGTTCTACAACTCGCTGGTGAGCCCGATCACAGAGAACCTGGGCGTGGCGATGGTGGTGATGGCCGCCCTGGCCGGCGGGTACCTGGTGCTCAACCAGGAGACGCACCTGCTGGGCCTGCGGATCAGCAACGAGCCGCTCACGCACGGCATGATGAGCGTCTTCTTCGCCATGCTGGTGGGGATGAGCGACCCGGCGCGTCGGCTCAGCAGCCTGCTGCAAGACATCCAACGCGCCAGCGCCTCGGCCGACCGCGTCTACGAGGTGCTGGACCGCGAGCCGACCATCGTCGACCCGAAGAACCCCGTGGCGCTCCCGCCGCTGCGTCGGGCGCTGGTGTTCAAGGACGTCAACTTCGCCTACCACGTCGACCACCCCGTGTTGATCGACGCCACGATCGAGGTGGCCGCCGGCGAGACGATCGCCATCGTCGGCCCCAACGGCTGCGGCAAGAGCACGCTGCTGAACCTGCTGCCCCGGTTCTTCGACGCGGACTCCGGCGCGATCACCATCGACGGCGTGAACGTGCGCGACGTGCGGCTAGAAGACCTCCGCAAGCGGATCGGTTTGGTGACGCAGGACGCCGTGCTGTTCAACGACACGGTGGCCTCGAACATCGCCTACGGCGCCGACCACCCCACGCCCGCCGAGATCGAGGCCGCGGCCCGCCAGGCGCACGCCCACACCTTTATCACCGAGAAGCTCTCGGACGGCTACGACACGATCGTCGGCAACGGCGGCTCACGCCTGTCCGGCGGGCAGCGTCAGCGCGTGGCGCTGGCGCGGGCCATCCTGCGCGACCCGGAGATCTTGATCCTGGACGAGGCGACCAGCCAGATCGACGTCGAGAGCGAGCACCTGATCCACCAGGTGCTGGAAGAGTTCACCCGCGGCCGCACCACGCTGCTCATCACCCACCGCCCCAGCACCCTGACGTTGGCCGACCGCGTGGTGGTGATGGACAAGGGCCGCGTGATCGACGTCGGCCGTCCGGAGGAGCTGCTGCCGCGTTGCGACCTGTTCCGCAGGTTGTGCCACGTAAACTACCGCGAGAGCGCGTAGGGGCGATTAGGGATTCGAAAGTCCGTCGAAGCCTAGGTCTTCGGGAGCGAGTGCGTCCTGGGCCAAGTGGAGTACGCGTAGGACGACGACCTCGTTCTCGGTCACGATGAACAAGACACGGTGCGTTGGCCTGCCTCGCACTCCGTAGTTCAGCTGACGTACCGGGACGGAACTGTACCGACTCTCTGGCGCCAGCGGCCTGGAGGTCGGACGCTGCCTCAGCGTCCGGACCCGCGTCTCAAGCCCGATTTGCCATCGCTGAGCCTGTCCCGCGTCTCGGTGCTCGGACCACCAAGTCACGATTTGACGGATGTCGTCCTTGGCCGGATCGGTAACACGCAGTTTAAAACTCACTTGTCTTCTTCCCAGCCAAACTCCTTTCGCAGTTCGGCTGAGAACTCGTCGAGGTCACTCACGCGGCCTTCGCGCCACGCAGCAATCCCCTCTTCGATCGCCGCCAGCTCGGTGTCCTGGCGGCGGAGCGCTTCGACCGCGGCGCGCACGAAATCTTCTTCGCTCTTGTACTGCCCCGCCGCGATGCGATCGGCGATTTCTTGGGCGAGGTCGTTGGGCACGGGCAGCGTCATCGTCAATGTCTCCTGGGCTAGACCGCTGCGTCGATTATAGCACACACGCGGCGCCGATCGACGCCGGTCGCTCAGTACGACGCGTCGTCAATCAAGATCCCCGGGTTGGGCGAGTCCGACCGGCGGTCGTTGGGGGTCATCAGCCCGCGGAAGACGTCGTAGTTGATGTCTTGTTTGAGGAAGACCACGCGTCCGCCGGCGAACGCCGCGTTCACGCCGCCCGGGTGGTTGCTGGAGGGTCTGGCCCAGGCGGAGCGCTGGTCCTCGAACCCGTTCCCACAATCGCTGGTGTAGCGTCGGACGCTGTAGTCGGCCGTGTCGCACGCGCAGTTGGTGGAGCACCCCGCCGACCGACCGTTGATGATGACGTACTCGCTCGGCTTGTTGTGCCAGAAGAAGACGGACGCCCACAGGTGGTCTTTGCCCCCCGAGACATAGTCGCCGTCGATGAACGTGTGGTCCGGCAGTGGCCAGTCTCGGTCGAACCCGCTCCACCCCACCTCGTCGAAGCGGGGCGCCTCGAGCGACTCAGAATAGGTCAGCGTGTACTCGCGGCCGTCTCGCCACATCCCTTCACGCATCTCGGCCAGGGGTCGGTAGGCGCGGTTTAGCGCCGGCCCGTTTGCGGCCTTCTCTGCGTTGGCGGGCCCCGCGCGCCCCGCGTTGGCGACGTACGAGTTGGCCGCGCCCGACCGCTGCTTGTAGCCGTCGCTGGGGCAGAGCATGACCGACAGGAACGGCTCGGGGGCGCCCCCCGCGGCGTAGACCTCGAACAGGTTTGCCTGCTCCAGGTCGTTCAGCAGCGACACCGGCCACGTGCTAAAGTGCTCTCCTTCCTGAGACGCCAGCCGGTTGTTGTCTAGTTTCTCGATCGACCCGGGCCAACGCTGGAATCTCCCTTCGAACTGGATCGCCGCCAGCGTCAACTGCCGCAGGTTGTTCAGGCATGCCGAACGCCGCCCCGACTCGCGCGCCATCGACACCGCCGGCAGCAGCAACGCCACCAGCGTGCCGATGATGGCGATCACCACCAGCAGCTCGACCAGCGTAAAACCCGTTTGCCTTCGTGTTGGGGCCGTCATATCGTGAACCTCTGGAGAAGGGTGTGCGGAGGCGCCGCCGCCGACGCCTTACCCCTTTTTCGCACCCCCGCCGCGGTTTATTGCCAACGCCAGATCCGCCGTTCCCGCAACCCCGTCGCGCAGCGACAAGCCCCGTTCGCCCAGGCGGACAAGCCCCCCGCATGAACCCCCTCCCGCTCCACACGCAGCACTCGCGGTCGTTCGAGACCAGCCGGTTTGTCTACCCGGTGCTCAGCCGGCGTAGCGGCGGGGTGTCGATCGGCGTCAACCTGAACCCCGACAAGGTCTGCAACTTCGACTGCGTCTACTGCCAGGTCGACCGCACCACGCGCAGCGAGACCCGGTTCGTGGAAACAGACGACCTGCTGGGTGAGCTGCGGTGGTCGCTGCGCCTGGCCGCGTCCGGCGAGTTGTTCGATCACCCGCGGTTCCGCGACGTCCCCCCCGCGTTGCGGCGGCTGAACGACATCGCCTTTAGCGGCGACGGCGAGCCGACCACGTACCGCAACTTCGATCAGTTGATGACCCTCGCCGCGGGGGTCAAGCGGGAGTTGGCGCTCGACGACGTCAAGATGGTGCTGATCACCAACGCCAGCATGTTCCACCGCCCCGTGGTGCAGCGCGGCCTCGAGGTGCTCGACCAGAACAACGGCGAGGTGTGGGCCAAGCTCGAGGCGGGCACCCCCGAGTACTTCAAGCAGATCGACCGCACCACGATCCCTTTCCAGCGGATCGTCGACAACATCACGGCCGCCGCGCAGACGCGGCCGCTGGTGATCCAGTCGCTCTTCATGCGCGTCGCGGGCGAGGCGCCCCCCGCGGCAGAGCTAGAGGCGTTCTGCGACCGGCTGAATGAGATCACCGCAGCCGGCGGCCGGCTGCGGCTGGTGCAGGTGTACACGGTCGCCCGCAAGCCGACCGAGTCGTACGTCGGCCCGCTGGAAGACGCCGAGGTCGACGCGATCGTGGGCCTCGTTCACGCCCGAACCGGTTTGACCGCCGAGCCTTACTACGGCGTAGGGACGTGGTGAGCCGGTCGTCAGCCCCCCGCGGAGCCGGGGGCCGACGCTGGGGCGTGCTAGCAGAAGAAAATCCTTCGCCAACTGCCGTAGGCAAACCGGCCGGGGCGGATTAGATTTCTGGTTGACCAAAAGTCGCGAGCCGCGGAAGGGACCTCCGCAACGCCGGCCGCCAGGGAGGTAGTTCCTGGGTCCGGGCGTCACGTGCTCGCCAGATGTTACACAGCGGAACGCCATCGCGGAGCGACGGCGTCTGCCGCCGGGTGGAGACTCCCGGCCGAACTCGAAACGGAGGTCCCCATGCTCGTTCTCTCGCGCGGCCCGCAAGACAAGGTGGTTTTCCCGAACCTCGGCATCTCGGTAGAGATCCTCCGCGTCAGCGGCAACAAGGTGCGGATCGGCGTCGACGCCCCGGACAACGTCCGAGTGCTCCGCCACGAGCTGGTCGACACGCTCGGCGCGCAGCTACAGGCCGAGGCCGCCAAGCAGGGCGCCGACGACCCCGCCGCGGCCAAACGCCGGCACGACCTCCGCAACCGGCTGAACACGGCCCACCTGGGGCTGAGCCTGGTGCAGAAGCAGCTCGAGGCGGGGCTGCAAGACGACGCCCTCGAGTCGCTCGCCCGCGCCATCACGCAGCTCGACCGGATCGACTCCGAGCAAGACCCCCCCGCCAAGCCCCCGGCCACGCCGCCGCGGCGCCGTGCGCTGCTGGTGGAGGACGACCAGAACGAGAGCGAGCTGCTGGCCGGCTACCTGCGGCTCAGCGGGTTCGAGGTCGACACCGCGGCCGACGGCCTGCAAGCGCTGGTGCAGCTCGCCCGACAGGACCGGCCCGACATGGTGCTGTTGGACATGAACATGCCGCGGATGAACGGCCGCAAGACCATCGACACCATCCGCGCCAACCCCGACTACCGAGGCGTGAAGGTGTTTGCCGTGACCGGAGAAGACCCCGGCTCCGGGGGGGTAGAGATCGGCCCGCGCGGCGTGGACCGCTGGTTCACCAAGCCCATCAAGCCGGGCGAACTGGTCCGTGAGATGAGCGGCGACCTCGAGCACGCCGGCCACTAGGGCCGCGACGGCTTGGGGCGGGGGGACGTATCAACGCGGCATCAGACTAGTTGGGGGGGCGGATGAGTCCTTGGGTGAAGGATGCGGTTTGTAGGTACGGGTTCGCGATCGCGAGCACTGTTGCGGTCACCTGGGTGCGGATTTTTCTATCGGTCTCGCTGGAAGACCGCGTCCCGTTTGCGCTCTACTACGTCTCCGTCCTGCTCACCGCTTGGGTCGGCGGATCGGGGCCGGCCGTGCTGGCGCTGGTGATGGGGATCTTCGCCACCGCGCTGTGGGTGATCCCGCCCGAGGGGAGCCTGCTGGGGGGCGACCCGGCCCACCTGGTGGCGCTGTTTGTGTACGGGCTGGTGGGCGTCGTCGCGATCGTGCTGTTCCGCCGCAACGACGAGGAGCACGCCCTCTCGCAGCAGCACGCGCGCAACTGCGACGCCATGTCGAAGCAGCTCAGCGACTCTGACCGCCGCAAGGACGAGTTCCTCGCCCTGCTGGCCCACGAGCTCCGCAACCCGCTGGCGACGCTCCGCACCGGCATCGAGTACATGGAGCGCCCCAACCTCGAATCGCACAAACGCCGCGAGGTGCGCCGCTCGATGCGCCGCCAGCTCGAACAGCTCGTGCTCATCGTCGAAGACCTGCTGGACGTCTCGCGCTACCTCCGCGGCGGCCTCACGCTCAAACGCGAGGTGATCGACCTGCGCGACGTGATCGACCGCGCCATCGAGATGGTCAGGCCGCAGATCGACAGCAACGAGCACGACCTGAAGTTCTCGCGGCCCGCGTTCCCCGCCGCGGTGAACGGCGACCCGCTGCGGCTGATCCAGGTGGTCACCAACCTGCTCTCCAACGCCGCCAAGTACACGCCGCGCCAGGGGCGGATCCGCATCTTCCTCGACTCCGAGCCGACCGAGATGGTGCTGCACGTCGTCGACAACGGCATCGGCGTCGCCCTCGAATCGCAGAACGCCATCTTCGAGCTGTTCACCCAGGCCAACGCCTCCAGCACGCGCGAGAGCCAGGGGCTGGGCATCGGCCTGGCGCTGGTGAAGCAACTGGTGGAGATGCACGGCGGGCAGGCGGCCGTGTCGAGCGAGGGCCCCGGACGCGGCAGCCGGTTCACGGTGCGCCTGCCCGCGGCAGACCCCGCCCTGATGACCGAGCCCACCCCGGAGCTCTCCGGCGTGTTCGCCGCACTGCCGTCTCCCCCGCCCACCGACCGCGGCCGGCCGACCCGCGTGCTGGTGGTAGACGACAACGTTGACGCGGCCCGCACGCTCGCCTCGTTGCTGAAGCTTGATGGCTACGCGGTACGCGCGGCCCACGACGGCTGCTCCGGCATCGAGCAGGCCTGCGCGTTCAAGCCCGACGTGATCCTGCTGGACATCGGCATGCCCGGCATGGACGGCTACGAGACCGCCCGCCGGATCCGCGCCCAGCGGATCGACCCCCGGCCGACCATCGTGGCGGTCACCGGGTGGGGGAGCGACCGCGACCGCGCCCAGTCGCAGGCCGCGGGGATCGACATCCACCTGGTCAAGCCGATCGACATGGCGGAGCTGAACCGCGCGATGGCCACGGTCGACCGCGGCGCGGCCGAGTGCGTGTGACCCTCCCCGCCGAAAGTCGATTTGTCTTCGGCAATCCAAACGGGTATGCTGCCGCGGCGCGAGTCCGCCCAGTTTCCAGGTCCCCAGCCCGGTTCTGGCAGCGACCCGCCTGCCCCTCTTGAACGACATCCAACAAAGAGAGTGCGTAGTGAATCACTTCTACCGTGCCGGTCGCGGAACGCTCCCCGGCGCTTTGCGTTCTCTGTCCGTTGGCCTAGCGTTCTGGCTCGCGCCGCTGTTCTGCGTGCCGCTTGAAGCCGCCAACTATGTCTTCGACATCCAGTACTTTGGCGACGACGTTTCTCTGGTCGCCCCGGGGAGCCAAGACCCGACGGGGGTGACGCTGTCGCCCGGCGACACGTTCCAGTGGACGATCGCCGCGCAGGACAACCACTACTGGCGCGTCGACGCCGCGGTCGATTTCTTTGCGCTGATGGCGTTCACGGTCGACCCGGACGGGCTGCGGACGGGCGACTTCTCGCTGGCGCTCCGCAACAACGGCGCGGACGTGCTGAACCTGATGCAATCCAACGAGCCGACCAGCGAGGTGCACATCGGCACCAACGGCGTGTTGCTGCCGTTGGGGTTGGAGTTCGACGAGATGTTCCTGGACTACCTGCTGGTCGATTCGGTGGAGCTCCTCGAGAACGCGGCCGACCCCGACAACCTGATGCAGGTCGACACCACCATCCAGGGGCTGCTGCCGGTGTTGGGCATGCCCGAGAACAACGAGTTCTCGCCCGGGGTGGTATACGTGCCCGAACCGGGCGCGCTGGCGCTCATTACGCTCGCCGCGCTGGCCTGCGTAGCGGGCCGGCGCCGGTAGGATGCGACCTGGCGCAGGCGCGCTGTTGGGCGGAGCAGACAAAAGCGGACGCTACACGCAGGCCGACCGCGGAAGGCGGCAGCAATAAAACGCGCCGCCTTGGCGAGGCCCCAGCGTACTACCGGCGCCTCACGGCGGCGGCGAGCGCGACCCCCCCGGCAAGCAGCAGCCACGAAGCGGGCTCGGGGACCGGCGCGCCGCCGATGGCGCCGTCAACGGCCGGGCCGGGGAAGTTGTCCTTCCAATAGTCGTAGTCGCTGGCCTGCACCGTGCCGCTGAGGTTGTTCGGGTCGGTGTTCTGCAGGTTGGTCAGACTCAGGCCCAGGTTGTCACGCCAGACGGTGTAGTCGGCGGCATCGACGAAGGAATCGCCGTTGTAGTCGCCGGGGGCGCCCACCGCGTTGGGATCGGAGCCCACTACGTACATGACGAACTTGCGTCGATTCGAGAATGTGTGGGAAGCAGCAGCTCGGTTCGCCGGCGACCGGTCGCGACGGGCTAAGGCGCCGGTTCGGCGTGGTCCGACAGGCGGAACCTTGGGCGGGCGTGGCCGTTGACGTACGCGGCGATGTCGGTTGCTTCTTGCTCGCTGAGGATGGGGTCGTCTAGCGGCATGGCCACCTTGAGGTACGACGCCAGCTTGGGCGCTTGGCTCATCCCGGCGCCGTCGTTGTACGACTGGTCGCCCCACAGCGGGGGAGAAACGTCGTCTCCCTCGCCCTGATCGCCGTGGCAGGAGACGCAGTGATCGGCGTACAGCGCAGCGCCCCGCTCCGCGTCGCCGCCTTCCACTTCGAGCGCCCGCATGGCCCGGGGGCCCAACGGGCGGTCGGCGTTCTGCTGGATAGGCTGCCCGGTAGAGAGCCACGTGATGTAGGCGGTGATGGCGGTCGCGACTTCGCCCCCGAGCGGGGGCCGGGCGCCGTTCTCGCTGCGGATAAAGCAGTTCTGCACGCGCTGCTCGAGCGTGATGACGCGCGCCTCCCGCGGCGACCAGGCCGGGTAGGCGGCCGCGACGCCTAGGAACGTGGCGGCCTCGGGGTGCGTGCCGTTGTCTAAGTGGCACGAAGTGCAGTTGAGTGCGTTGCCCACGAATGGCTTCGACAGCGGGTGGTCCTTGGTGTTCTCGACGATCGCCCGCCCCAGCGCGATCGCCTCACCCAGTTTGCCGGGCGGCAGCTCCGCCGGTGCGCCGGCGCCGGGGGCCTGGCCCCCCGCGCCGCCGACGCAAAGCAACGCCGCTACAATCGCCGCTGCCGTTCGGGCGCCGGGGCAAGGCATGGTTGGAATCCTCGATAGGCGCGTAAGGTCAGGTGGAGCACATCGTCCCCTTTTCGGCCTCCCATTCTAGGGGACCCAAGAGACGCCGGGAACCGAATTCGTTGACGCGTCGGCCCAGGTTGGCTAGCTTTGGCGCACCCCCAGAGAGGTTCTCGTCGCCCGTTTAGTACTACAGCGCTACGTTGATCTTGTTTGCGTTTGGGCGATCGGCCATGTTGTTGGTGTCGCAGGGGGGCGACCTGGCGCAGGGCCGCTAGCATGGACGCCGATGAGATCCGCCGTTTGAAGCCGGAATTGACGAGTTACTTGCACGAATTCGACGCCTGTTTCTCGCGTCGGGATACTCGTGCGCACTTGCCAACCTACGTCGAAGGCCAACTCTCCGAACTGCCCGCGAAGAGTTGCGAGCCGATGGCGCTGGCCGCCGGAGTGGCGCCGCGGACGCTGCAAGAGTTCCTGGCCCAGCACCGCTGGGACGAAGACGCCGTGCGCCGGCGACTCCAAGAGATCGTCCTCCGAGATCATGCGGGGCCGCACTCGATCGGCCTGATCGACGAAACGAGCGACGTCAAGAAGGGGGACAAGACGCCCGGCGTGCAGCGGCAGTACTGCGGCTGCGTCGGCAAGCAGGAGAACGGCATCGTCACGGTCCACTTGGGCTACGCGACCGGCGACTTCCACGCGCTGGTCGACGGCGAGCTGTTCTTGCCGGAGAGTTGGTCGGAGGACCGCCAGCGGTGTCGGGCCGCCGGCATTCCCGAGGACATGGTCTACCGCTCCAAGTGGAAGATCGCCCTGGAGCTTTGCGATCGGGCCGCGGCCCACGGCGTGATGTTCGACTGGCTGACGTTCGACGAAGGCTACGGCGGAAAGCCGCTGTTTTTGCAGGGCTTGGACGGTCGAAAGCAACGCTTCGTCGCCGAGGTCCCGACGACGTTCTCGTGTTGGACCGACCGGCCGCGCGTGACGGAGCGACCCTTTCGCCGCGGCGGTCGCGGCCGGCCCCGCAAGGTCCCGCGGTTGGTCGCCGCAGCGAGCGCCCCGCAGAGCGTGCAAGACCTCGCCGAGAACTGGCCCGAGCTGCGTGATCAAGCGTGGACCCGGTACTACGTGAAGGACGGCGAGAAGGGGCCGCTCGTGTGGGAGGCGAAGCACGCCCGCATCGTCATGAAGAACGACGACGGGTTGCCGGGGATCGAACTCCACCTGCTCGTCGCCCGCAACGCATTGAACCACGATGAGGTGAAGTATTTCATCAGCAACGCCCCGTCCGACACGACCATCGAGACGTTGTTGCTGGTTGCGTTCTCGCGGTGGCGCGTCGAACGGTGCTTCCGCGACCAGAAGCAGGAGATCGGACTCGATCAGTGGGAGGGCCGCTGTTACCTCGGTCTCAAACGCCATTTGATCCTGTCGTGCGTCAGCTACTTGTTCCTGGCCCGCTGTCGTGAACGGCTGCGGGGGAAAAAATCCGGAGGTCACGGTCTGCCAAGTCCACGCCGCCGTCGGCGCGCTGCTGCCGAGTTGGCAGCGTAACGGCCGGGCCTCGCCGACGCTCATCGAGCACACCGCCAACGTCATCCAGCACTGGCAACAACGCAACGCCGCCGCGCGGGCCTCCCACCGGAAGCGAACCCTGAAAAAACTGCGGAGAAACGGCATCATTCTCAAAGGCCTGATACGCTGCAGATGGACGTGACCTAGCGCTGTAGTGTTAGGACATCCGAACTTCATCAACCGCCCGAACACAGATAATCCAGACAACGCTTCTGATGCAATGATCGAGTCGTGAACATTGACTTCAAAAATACATCGATTACTCGAGAGCTGTCCGATCAAGCCGCGGTCGAGTACTATTTCCGACATTTTAACTATCCCCGCCTGATCGTAATCTCCCAGCAAATGAAGCACTTCGGCAACCTGCGCCCCTCTACCCAGGTCAAGGTAAGTAAGGCCCTCGACTTCGAAGGCGTGCCCCACTGCCTTCATCTCTGCAAGTAGGGCGTCGCGCTCCGCATCTCTGTGACTGGCTTCGCCAGCCCGGCTTTCAATCTCACTTCCAATGCTGATTTGAGTGAACATGAGGACGGCGATCGTCCCGAACACTGCACTGTTCCAACTGTTCAACGCCATAGTTCGATGTCTCTATTGTTGGTTCCACGGCGGGTGAGGCTGCCGGGGCGCCTCTGCTGGCTCGCCAGCGGTGTGAAGCGGTCTACGGCGCGCAATTCAGCGCGACTTCGACGCCCAATCCTTACCCCATAATTCTCTGCTCACGAACTACCATGAGCAGCAGGAAAGGCCAGTCGCGGACCTTCCAGTGGCGAATCCCTCCCCCCGGCTCGCTGCCGGCGAGCCAGCTGTTGCGTTCAGCGGAGTGCCCCGCAGCGATGGAAAGCTCGCCTGGCTCAAGGTGGTCGCGGTCAACTAGCAAAATCGCAAAAGCACGCCCGGTTGGACTCGAACCAACGACCTGCGGATTAGAAGTGTCAATTTGTACAACCGTTTGGATTCCGTTATATTTAAGTAGCGGAGAAAACGTGCCTCCCAACGCTTTGGGATAAGTGGTCCAGAGCGATTTGGGGGACACTTTAGTGGACACCAAGGCACTCGAAGCCAACTAGGGGGAGTAGCTACCCCCGTCGATCACCGCGGCGCCTACCATCCTTGGCGCCGCGGGGGTCGGGTTGGAAAAGGATGGATTCTCAATGGGCGAAGCCCCACGGCGTACTGTTGATCCGGTTGACATTCCGTTCACCGACGAGGAGTTGCGACAAGTGCGGGAGTCGCTCTTCCGCGGTGGTGGCAACAACGTCACCCGCGGCTGGATTGTGGACGCAGCGGAGAAAATCAAACCGCCTGCGCCTGCGGTCCGGCTTACCGCAGTCGACGAAATGATCCTCGATTGCATTGACAATCACGGTTCCGTGAAATCACAGACCGACCTTCTCGACAAGCTCGCAGAAGATGGCGAGATCGCTTCTGAGGGATCGATCAAGCTACGCCTAGCTGAGCTAAAAGCGCGTGGCGTTCTGGTGCCGGTTAAGGGAGATCGCGGCTACAAGCGAGCCTGAGAACGGTATATACCGTTAGCGACCGACCCATAGCCGTCTTTCCGGCAAACTTAACTACGTGGTTTGAATTGCACCCCGTTTGGTGCGATTACACAAAGAACCCCGTAGGAGAGTCTGGCCATGGCGATTACCGCCTACGCGAAGGACACGCAGCCGCTTCACCCCGAAGCGTGCTACCCCCTGGCAGCCTGGTGCAAGGCCGCTGGCGTCTCGAAGACGCGCATCCACGAAGCCAAGTTGCTTGGCGTCCCCCTTCCGACGTTCACTGTCGGCAAACGCGTCTACATCCAAGGCGCCGACGGCATTGAGTGGCTTCGGACGTTGTCCGCCAAGCTCGCCGAGCTGGAAGTGGGGGGCGAGCAATGAACACCACCAAAACAGCCCAGCAATTCCCCACCGTTCCCGTCTCTGAAGATCAGCGTGAGAGGGCGCTTGCTGCCATCAGTGAGCTGTCGGTTGCCCTGCAATGCATGGGGATGGGCCCGCACGACACGCAAGGGCTCATTCACTACGGCAACCTTCGGCGAAAGATCAGGGCAACGACCTCCCGCGTTCTGCTGGCGGACGTTTTCTCTATCGCAGTCGCCCCCGGGGAGGGCTCCAAGTGAAAGCGTCCCCCTCGGCGGAGCCGACGTTACCCACCGCGACGGAAGCGGAGCGACTGCTGATCGGCGGCATGTTGCTCGACTCGGAATCAATCGATAAGGCGTTAAAGATTGTCGGGCCGCGCCACTTCAGCGACCCGGCACACCGCCACGCCTTTCTCGCGATCCTCCAGCAGCGCAGCTCGGGCAAGCCGCTCGACATCGGGCTGGTGCTCCGGGAGGTGAAGAAATCCCCCGCGTTGGGTGAACAGGCCGCCGCGTTCCTGGCGTTGGCGATGGACGACACGCCACACGCCCTAGACGTGCCCTATTACGCGGGGCTGGTGGTCGAGGCGGATCGCAAGCGGCAACTCTACGACCTGGCCCAGACGGCCGCCCAGGACGCCTTAAACGGCAGCACGTCTCAGGCCGTGCTCAACGACATGCTGGCCGCGTTGGACGATTTCCAGCGTGAGCCGGGAGTCAAACGCCGCGGGGTGGAGAAGTTCGACCTCGGGGAGCTGCTGAAGCTTCACCCGCGATTGAATCCAGCGGTTATCGACGGGCTCTGCCGGCAGGGCGAGACGGTCAACTTGATCAGCATGAGCAAGGTCGGCAAGTCTTGGTTGGGTTACAGCCTGGCGTTGTCGATTATCACTGGGCGTCGCTGGCTCGATCGCTTCGACACGCACTGCGGCCGCGTGTTGCTGATCGACAACGAGCTACACCGTAGCACGCTGGCCCATCGTATCCCGCTGGTGGCGGAAGCTATGGGGATCGAGCCTCACGACTATCAGGGCGAGCTAGACGTCTGGCCGCTGCGGGGCAACCTGAAGTCGCTCCAGCAATTGGCCGGCGAGCTAGAGGCGATCGAGGCCGGCTACTACCGGGCGATCCTCTTCGACGCCAAATATAGATTCATCGAGCCCGGGGCAAGTGAAAACGACAACGCGGCCGAGACCCAGGTTTATAACCTGCTTGACCGGATCGCAGAGAAGACGCAGTCCGCCCTGGTGATGATCCATCACACCAGCAAGGGCGATCAGTCCGGCAAGCGGACCACGGACGTAGGGGCCGGGGCTGGTGCCCAATCACGGGCCGCGGATTGCCACCTAGTGCTCCGTGAGCACGAAGAACCCGGCGTGGTCGTCCTAGACGCTGCCGTCCGATCCTTCGCCCCGATCGAGCCCGTCACGCTTCGGTGGGAGTTCCCGCTGTGGCGGCCCGATGCGCTCCTGGACGCCTCCAAGCTCAAGGGTCGGCTGACCGGTGGTGAACAACGCCAGACGGAGAAGGACCAGGAGGCCATGACGGAGATCGCCTCGGCCCTGCTTGGTGGTCCGGCGACTACCAGGAAGCTCCGCGACGCGACCGGGTTCAGCCGCGACCGGATGGCCCGTCTGATCGGCTTGATGCTCAAGCGAGGGACCATCATTGCCGGCGAGACGGACGCCAACGGGAACACCACTAACGAGTACGCGCTTGCCCCTACAGAGGGGGTGGTCGATTGAAACCGACCACCCCCCCGACCACCCCGACCACGGGGGTGTTGGTGGTCCCCCTAAAGGGAGACCACCCACCCCCCCCCGGTCGGAAGGAGTTTTGAGGGATTCGAGAAGTGAGAACCGACCACCCCCCAGCACCGATAGAAGCAACCTTCACCCGAGAAGAGATCGCCAAGATGATCGCCAAAGCTAAGACCTGGAGCCACGACAACCCGTATCGGGCACTCAGGCTCGATCGCCTGGACTACCTCGGTGGCCAGCACGAGCTACCCGGCACGCACAACTGCCCCAAGGTGGCGAGGGAGCAGATCGCGGTTGACCTCCAGCGTGAGGCCGCCGAGTTGAAGCACAACACCACCAGCATCCCGTTCTAACCACCCGAGCCAGCCGTGTACGACTCCCCCTACAGCAGCCCCTACAGCAGCCCCTACGACTCCCCTGTCGAACCCCAGCCGGAGCAAGACGAGCCAGACGACGAGCCGGAGCCTGACTAGCGCACGTCGCACCACGCAACGCACAACGCACGCTTGACCATCACCATGACTCAGAACACCAACAACCAACGCAACGTCACCAGCGGCACGCTAGGGACTGTGGCGAGCTATCTAGTGTGTGGCAAACCTTGGCACTTCTGTCTGGCCCCGGGGTGGCGTGCCTCTTTTTTCCAGGACCCAACACGTTTTGAAAATGGTCAAGGGACTTCTACGACCTCTCGCCAGCACTGGTGCAACAGAAGTGTCAATTTTGTAGGTAGTGATTCAATCGGACGGACAAGAAATGACCCCAGAACAGAAAAGAATCCTCGTCGAAATGCTGTGCCGCACCGAAGCCCTAGAGGCTGAGCCCCGGCTGCCGTTGTGGGCTTCGGACTACCTCGAGCAGACGACCGAGCTAGAGCACGGACCCCGCGTCCGACCAGACTTCTGGGGTTCCAACCTGACCGCGACCGAGCAGCGGCGATTCCTTCGAGCCGCCGAGCAGCTTGCCGACGCCGGCTTTCTAGACGCCTACCGTGCGAGGGGTGGGCGTGTAACTCACCTACGCCTGACCGACACCGGGCGTGACCTGGCGGAGAGCCTGCGAGCCTTACGCGACCCCAAGCCGTTGTTGTGGAGTGACGACCAATGAAAAAAAGCACGTGGGATACCGTCCCTGTGGTCGAGGTTAGGCTCCCGACCTGCCCGACCTGCGGCGAGCTGAAGTACATCGGCATTAAAGGCTGGCGGGACGCGGACGGCGGCAGAACATCGCGGCGAGTGTGCAAACGCTGCGGCCAGCTTTACATCGTGTTGTCGTTGCCAGACTGTGGCAGTGACGACCTAGGCGTTTGGTAGATTCCAATGATGAACAATCACCCCGAGGCCGAAGCCGTGACCAACGAATGCGAGTGGGAGTTTTTACGTGAGGCGGACCTGCCCATGGGCGCAGTCATCAACGGAACGACCATCCAGGAATGGCGGGTCGACGCGGAGGGCGAGCGTTGGGTGAAGTGCAAGACTCTGCCCCAACACGAGATTCGCGGAGTGCCCCGCCATTATCCGACCGCTGCCTCTGCCCCGAGGGGTGAGGAATGAAAATCAGCCAGTGTTATCGGCTGGCGGAGATGGTCGCCCCCGAGCTGAAAGAGCTGTTCATCGGTCGCCACCCCGAGGAGTGGCACACGGGCTACGCATTGGCTTACGCACGTCCCTGTGCTGGACCCCGTATCGCGGAACACTTCGACCTAGCGGACGACCAAATCCCGACCATCCTCTTCGCCCGGGAGCCCGACGCCGGGCTGTTGCTCCACGAGCTAGCGCATTTGTTGCCGGTCGACGGTCCCGAGTCGGTCGCTGCTGCTGAGGCTATCGAGGCGGGCACCTACGACGACGCTGGCGGCTCTTTTGACGCCACGGGTGACGACTGGCTGCGGGCTGCTGTGGCTTGGGAAGGAACGTTTGACCTGCCCCCGTGGGACGGTCACGGCATCCTGTGGATTCGCCGCGTTCTGCACCTGCACCATCGGGCGAAGCTGGCGGGCTGCGTGGTCGACATCGAGGACCTGCGCGTCGCCGGACTCGACTACCAGTTGGCTGCACCCCAGGTCTACGCCGCGGCGCTAGGCGACGAGCCCGACCGGATGGCGAATTGGACGTTCGCCAAGGTGGAGAGCGTGACGCCACCGACGGGGTACATCGACGCCTTTGAACGCGACGCCAATAACTACTTTCAACGCATCAAGCAATCAAGAGGCTAGCCCATGTTCTGGACCACCCCCACCGACGAAAAGATTGTGATTCCCCCAAGCTGCAACCACACTTCGACCGACGCCGAGCGTGCCGCCGAGCGAAAGCGGCTGAAGAGACTGATTGCAGCCAACGGGCTGCTGCGTCGCCGCAAAGCGGACCTGACCACCGCCATCGACGGGTTCGAGCGGGAGAGCGAAGCCGCGGTCGCTCGCCACAAGACGGAGACGACCACCATCCGCGACCGGCTGGCGGAAATCGAGGAAGCTGTTGTCGACGCGATGGCAGACGGCAGACCGGCGAACGCCAAGCTCGAAGCCGAGCGGGAGAAGTTGCTCGCCAAGTTGGGCGACCTGACCTCGACGCTAGAACGCACCGTGGAAGACGTGAAGTCTCGCACGAAGCCGCTGCGGGAAGAGCGTGCCGCCGTACAGGCGAAGATGGCGACGCCCGAGGTGCTCGACAACCAGTTGATTGCCACTGCCCCCCCCGAGTTGCAGCAGAAGGGGACGGCTCTGAATCGCGTTGGGACGACTCTCGACACCTATTGCAAGTCAATCGACTCGAAGCGGAAAGAGCTGAAGGAGTCGATTGCGTCTGCCGTAGAACCCGGTCGGACCTTGCTCGCCTGGCGGCTTGGCAACTGGGACCAAGAGGCGGACCTCGTCGGCAAGATGCTGGTGGACGTTCGCCTGGCTGCGGCTGAGAACCGGCGAGAGATGCTGACACTGTAACAAACGCCCCGCGGTTCTTCCCTCCGCGGGTATTAGCCCGGTCGCTGGCCAACCTCCCGGCGGCCGGGCGTTTTAAACTTCAAACTACAAAGGATTGCCATGGCAAGCGCTGGAGCACTGCGGGCCGGTAAGGCCGTCATCGAGATGAGTTTGCTCACCGGGCCCGTCGACAAGGGGCTCCGCACTTTGCAGAAGAAGCTGAGAACGATCGGCTCCGGCTTCCAGACGATGGGCCGGGTGGCTACGGCCGCCGGCGCAGCGATCACCGCGCCCCTGGTCGCCGCGATCAGCAAGGCGTCCGACGCCGAGGAAACGCTGTCCAAGTTCGGCGTAGTATTTGGCGATCAGGCCCCGGCAATCCGCCGCTGGGGTGACGAGTTGGCTTTGGCCCTCGGCCGCTCGAAGTACGAGATCGCCGGCGCCGCGGCCGGCTTCCAGGATCTACTGAAGCCGATGGGCGTGATGCCCAACGAAGCGGCCGACCTGTCGAAGAAGCTCACCGAGCTGTCGATCGACCTGGCCAGCTTCAATAACATGACCGACGCGGACGTACAGCGTGACCTGACGGCGGCGCTCACGGGCTCGGGCGAGGTCATGAAAAAGTACGGCGTCATCGTCAGCGAGGCAGCCGTCAAGCAGGAGTTGCTCAATACGAACATCGACCCCAAGTTCGCCACCGAGGCTCAAAGGGCGTTCGCTCGGTTTGCCATCATCCTGGCGGGCACGACGGACGCACAAGGTGACGCGCTGCGGACGGCCGGCAGCTTCGCCAACCAGATGAAGGGGCTGAAGACGCAGATCAGCGACTACGCCACTGAGATCGGAATGAACTTCCTCCCGGCCGCTACGGCGATGATCGGCAAGATCCGCGACGTCGTGAAGGGCCTGGCGAAGTGGTCGACTGAGAACCCCGGGGTGGTCAAGACGGTCGGCTATCTCGGGGCGGCGCTTGCTGTCGCGGGTCCGGCCGCCATCACGTTCGGGGCGGCGCTTCCCGGCATCGCTGCGGGCCTGACAGCTATCTCGGCGGCCTCGGCGTTCCTGATCGCCAACCCGCTGATCGCGGCGTTCGCGGGCGTGGCTGTTGTCGTTGCCGCCCTGTTGGTCGACCTGCGCAAGCTCAACGCCGAGTTGGGGAAGATCTCCGCTAACACGGACTGGCGGAACGAGAAGAAGCGGTCTGCGGAATTAAACGCCGCGATCGGTGGGCCGGCTGAGGAGTTCGAGAAGCGTAAAGCCTCGATCGCTGCGGACCTGGACGAGGAAGAGCGGATCTTGCGTAAGGGCCTGGCCGAGCAAAAGGCTATTCTCGACAAGCAGCTCTACCAGACGAACAACCTAGACGGTCGGCTCCGCGGCATCGGTGGCGAGGCTACCAGGGCGATCAGCGGCAACATCGCCTCCACGGAAGCCCGGTTGGCCAAGATCGCTGCGTTCCGTGGCCAGTTGTCCGCGGCGCAGCAGACGGCCGCACCGGTAGAGCAGAAGATCGAGGGCGCCGGGACGTGGCTCACGGAGAAGATCGGCGACGCGATGGTCAAGGGCGGCAACTACCTCGGGGCGCAGCTCGCCACCGGGGCGGAGTTGTTGGGGACCACAGTAGCCGACGCACACGCTGTTGTTGCGGACAAGGTCCAGGCGATCGCAGACGCGGTCGAGGGGGCTCAATCCGCCGGGGCGTTCGGCACCAGCAACCAGGCCGCCATCTTCGACACGCGTTTCGCTGGCCAGCAGTTTGGCAGCACCGGCGACGCTCAGCTTCGCGAACTGCGTGAGATCAAAAAGGGCGTGCGGAACCTGGACAAGCCCAACCCGCTGGTGGGCGTGTAATGGACAACCCGATTCACGCGATCAGGATGCGAGCCTACGACTACTTTTGCGGTGACCTCGACGTCGACGGCGGGGTTATCGAGGGCGCTGACATGATCCTGGACGCCATGCAGACCGCGATAGAGCTGGGGATGCTGACCGACGCCGAGGCCGAAGGGTTCGCTGTCGAGATCTGCCAGCTACCGGCCGACCGGTTGGACTTTGCCGCCGGCTTCCAAGCGGTGACGGCGCGCATGGGCCAGACGGTTCTGACGAGAACACCAACACGGAGCCAGGATGGTCGACCCGAGCCCGGAAGAGATCGAGGCGGCGTGCTTGGCGTTCCAGGCGACCTGGAGCCCGGCGGAGCGGCGGCGCCGACGATCGCTATTCCAATTGACGAGAGCTGAGGCCGAGAACGCTGTAGATGCGGAGATCCCCGTGGTGAAGGTGGCCGAGATCAGTTACGCGGACGCTGTTTGACAACCTGAGCGTGCCCCGGTGGTCAGTGCGTGAACGGCCGCGCCGGGGCTACTTGTAACGGTTACAGGTTGGCGTCACGCAGCAATCGCTCGACAAGGTTTTGCAAGATTTTGCAACCTTTCGTTTTGTTGCAAAAGTGAGCCTCGCGGGCACGCGTAGGAGGAAGTGGGGTGGAACCACCCCACTTAGGCGAGCCTCGCGCGCACACGCGAAGGGAGTCAATCGAATTAAGTGCAGGATTGCATTTATCTCCGGTGAGCCTCGCGGGCACGCGAAGGGCACCATCGTTTCCCAAGTTTGGGAAACGATGCTTAATAGCGAGCCTCGCGGGCGAACGCGGCGGCAACAAGTGAACCGAATTTGGTTCACTTCCTGCCCCGAGCCCCTAGCAGCCCGAATAACGCACGCCCCCGCCAGACGACCTTAGACACCAACCTGCCCGCCGGAGCGTCACCAGCGACGTCTGGTGCGGCCGTTTTTCCTCTGTTGACATTTTGGGACGCCCACCGGCACAATTACGCCTGCCAAGCCCCCGATACCCGGGGCCTGGCGGCCGGGCCTTCGAAACCTTGCCGCCGATCAACTGGCAGAAGTGCAGGGATTCTATGTTCACCATCAGCAGGGCCTTTGGGCCCGGTAGCGTGTGCCAACGCACAAGCGATGATCCGCGTAGGCGGGGAGCAAGACGTTGGCGGGGGGAGCCCTGCTGCCCCTTTCGAAGCGCGCTACCGGGCCCGAGGGTTCGTCCGGCTGGCCCTTCGAAGGCTGGAGCGGACGGGAAAGGACATTCGCAAGATGAGTGTTTCCACCACACGGAACGAGCTGGCCGCGACGCTGAGGGCCGCGGTTGATGAGCGCGGCGCCGGCCGGATCACGGACGCCTGGCCGCTGCTACAGCACGCGCTAGACCTGTCGCTTCGCCAAATGCTTGTGCAGGCGACTGGCAAGACGCCGGCGCCGACGATGGACCCGATGGCCATCTCCGCACGGTTGCGCGGCGAGGGCCATATCGATCGTCTCACGCACTTGATGGTCCGCGTGAGCTGCAAGGGGCGGACCTGTAGGTCTGTCGCTTCGTTCGACGCGATGCACACGCTGCTAGTCGCGTTGACGCTGCCCGACCTAGGCGACGTTTGGAAGCCTAGGTGATTCGAGATCATGCCCGGCTGCCCAGGGAGGGGCGGCCGGGTTGTTTGTGCTCAACAACCAAGGGGTGAGTGATGGACGACAAGATTCGCGTCTACGTGGTCGACAAGGGCAGGCGATTCCTCTACATGCGCTACCGCTGCCCGCTGACCGGCAAAGAAGAGTCTCGCAGCACCGGCACCGACAAGCCGAAGCAAGCCGCCAAGGAAGCCGCCAAGTGGGAGGGCGAGCTACAGGCCGGAAGGTACGAGCGAACCGCTAGGATGCCGTGGGACGAGCTGCGTGAGCAGTACGAGACGCAATTGATGCCGACCGTCACTCCGGCGACGCTGAGAAACTACGCGTCGACCTTGAACGCGTTTGAGCAGCTTTGCCGACCCCGGCGCGTGGCGGACCTGACGACGGCGCGGATCTCGGCGTTTGCCGCTGAGCTGCGGAAGGAACGGACGCGGGAGATCAAGGGCAAGGCCGACGAGAAGCCGACCGTCCAGAAGTACCGGTTGACGGAGGCCAGCGTCGGACGTCACCTGCGCCAGCTCAAGGCCGTGGCGCGGTGGGCGAACCGCCAAGGGATTCTGCCCAAGGTTCCATCGTTCGATATGCCGAAGAAGGGCGTCGCCGCGAAGATGAAGGGGCGACCGATCACCGGCGAAGAGTTCGACCGGCTGATCGCTGCTGTCCCTGGCGTCGTGGGCGCCAAGGCGGCCGAGTCGTGGAAGCTGCTTCTACGCGGCCTGTGGACGTCTGGCTTGCGTCTAGGCGAGGCCCTGGCGTTGCGGTGGGACCATCAGCCCGGTGGCGTTAGCGTGCGTCTAGACGGCAAGCAGAGCGTTCTCGTGTTCGATGCCGGCTCACAGAAGTCGGGCAAGGTGCAGCTTGTGGCATTGGCGCCCGAGGCCGTCCAGCTCTTGGCGCCGCTGCGGAAGGAAACTGGGTTCGTGTTCAACGTTCAGCGGGTTCGGGGCGAAGGGGTGATGGCGAGGCACCCGCTCAAGATCGGGAAGATGATCGTCGCCCTAGGCAAGGCCGCGGGGGTGGTCACGGACCCGGAGAAAGGGAAGACGGCATCAGCTCACGACCTGCGCCGATCGTTTGGCTTCCGGTGGTCGCGGCGGGTGATGCCGGCGACTTTGAAGGAGCTAATGCGGCACGCGTCCGTAGAAACGACGTTGACGTTCTACGTCGGACAGAACGCAGCGGCGACCGCGGCCGAGCTTTGGACCGCTTTGGGGGACACTTCGGTGGACACTAGCTGTTCACCTGAACAGAACCCGCCGGAGCAGCGTCGCCGAAAGACTCTAAAACAAGGCCTTTCTGAGCACGCCCGGTTGGACTCGAACCAACGACCTGCGGATTAGAAGTCCGCTGCTCTATCCAGCTGAGCTACGGGCGCGTGCGGTGCCCGCCAGCGGGGGCGGCTTTAGCTTACTTGGGGGAGCGGAGGCCGTAAACGCGGCGAGGCTTGTGGGGTCAGCGGCTGCCTCGGGGGGGGTCGAGGGGTCCGCGGAACGCTTGCCGCAGCCGCTGGGCCAGCTTCACCGCGCCCGGGGTGTCGCTGTGGATGCAGATGGAATCGGCGCGGTTTTGGGCGATGATTTGCTGCGCCTGCGCCACGGCTTGCTCGGGGTCGGTGAGCACCGCGCCGGGCGTGCTGCGCGGCGCGAGGGTTCCGTCGGCGAGGTACGCGCGGTCTGCGAAGGCCTCGCGGACGAACGGCAGCCCCGCCTCGGCGGCGGCGGCCTGCAGGGTGCTGCCGGGCAGGCCGAAGAGGCTCAGCGGCCGGCCCGACGCGGCGACGGCGCGGACGATCGCCTCGGCGAGCGCGGGGTCGCGCATCGCTTGGTTGTAGAGGGCGCCGTGCGGCTTGACGTGACGGGGGGCGACGCCCGCCCCGTCGGCTGCTTCGAGGAAGGCGTTGAGCTGCCGGGCGACCAGCGCTTCGACCTCGGCCGGCGCCAGGTCGAGGGGCCGGCGGCCGAAGTGCGCGCGGTCTTCGTAGCCGGGGTGGGCGCCGACCGAGACGCCCGCCGCGGCGCAGCGCTCTAGCGCTAGTCGCATGCTGGCCGGGTCGCCGGCGTGGCCGCCGCAGGCGATGCTGGCGGAGCTGAGCAGCGGGATCAGGCGGGCGTCGTCTGCTTCCCCTTCGCCGACGTCGGCGTTCAGGTCGATCGCGAGTGGCGGGTGTGCGTCAGGCATGTTGGGCGATCCCTAAGCGGAGCCGTTCGAACTGATGTTCGGATTCTTGCAGCAACGCCTCGGCTTCTTCGGGCCCGATCTCGGTGAATCTTACTGCTTCTCCCGGGCGCAACTGGGCAAGGCTCGGCAGGTCGACCGTCGCCACTACCGCCATCACCGGGTAGCCGCCGATCGTCTGTCGGTCGGCGGCGAGCACGATCGGCTGGCCGTCTGGGGGGACCTGGACGGCGCCCAGGGCGACCGGTTGCGAGGTCATCTCTTGCCGCCTCTTGCACGCTAGCTCCGGCCCCGTCAGCCGCAGCCCCATGCGGTCGGAGTGGGGACTGAGCGTGAAGGGCCGCGTCAGCAGCCCCTTCCATGCCTGCGGGGCGAACCAGTGGGCCTGCGGGCCGCGGAGCAGGCGGATGCGGCCCTCGGGGCTGTTGGGGGCGAGGTCGGCCGCCGAGGCGAACCACCGGCCTGCCTGAGGGGGTTGGGCCGTAGCGGGGAGCGCGTGGATGACGTCTCCTTCGCCGATCGCCCGCCCCCCGCTGCCGCCGAAGCCGCCACGCAGGTCGGTCCCGCGGCCCCCGAGCACCACCGGCGCCGCGACGCCGCCACGGATGGCCAGGTACGCCCGCGCCCCGGAGGTCAAACGACCGAGGTCGAGCACGTCGCCGGTCCGCAGAGGGATCGGCCTGCCGAGGGGGACGCCGTCCGCCTGGGCGCCGACGACGGCGACCACAGTCTCGCGCAGCGCCCGCAGCTTCGGCCCGGTGAGCACGCACTCGATCGCGGCCGCGGACTCGGGGTTGCCCACCAGCAGGTTGGCGAGCCGCAGCGCTACCGGGTCCATCGCCCCGCCGGGCGTGACGCCGAGCGCCTGACAACCGGAGCGGCCGAGGTCTTGCACGGTGGTTTGCAGGCCGGGCCGGAGGACTTTGAGCGTGGGTTCGCCCTCCGCCTCCACAACCAACGGCGCAGACTCCCGGGCGCTCGCCAGCTCATCGAACCGCGCGCGGTCGATCGGCTCGAAACGCACGACGTCGCCCACGGCCAGCAGCGACGGCGGCTCGGCCGCGGGCGAGAACAGCCGCAGCGGCGTGCGGCCGATCAGGTTCCAGCCGCCGGGCGAGTCTTGCGGGTAGACGCCGGTCTGGGCGCCGCCGATCGCCACGCTGCCGGCCGGCACGCGTGTGCGGGGCGTCGTGCGGCGGGGCGTGTGGAGCGAGGGGCACAGGCCGGCCAGGTAGGGGAAGCCCGGCGAGAAGCCGATGGCCCGCACCGGGTAGGTTGCCTGCGTGTGGCGGGCGATGACCTCGTGGGGGGAGACCCCCGCGTGCTGGGCGACCGCCGCGAGGTCGGGCGCGAACTCTTCTGCGTAGCAGACGGGGATGGAGACCTGCCGCGGTGTAGCCACGAGGCTAGGGGGCTTGGCTGCGTTGGAGTTGACCCACTGCGCCACAATCGCCGCGGGGCGCCCCCCTTCGCCGCCGGCCGCTTCCAGTACCCGCAGCGGCGCGTAGTGCACCGCGAGCGCCTGATAGGCGCAAACCACGTCCGTCACCCCGGGGAGCGGGTTTGCCCGCAGCGTTTCTGACAGCCGGGCGACCTCTTGGGCCGCTTGGTCTGGGTGCTGCGTGGTCGATTCCAGCAGGATTGCCGCGTCGCCCAGCGGGGAGAGGCAGTAGCGGGGGTGGGGGTGTGGGGTGGTCACTGGGGGGCTTTTTACGCTTGACGACGGGGCGGAGCCCGTCGGCTATTCTGGGTTGGAATGTTAGACTTGGGGGGGTTCGTTCCCGATATTTCTTGAGGTGTTGTTTTGGCGCTGAAGGTAATCCACTACCCGCATCCTACCCTCCGGCACGTCTCTCGGCCGCTGATGCGGGTCGATGCAGAGTTGAGGGCGATGGTCGACGAGATGCTCGAGCTGATGTACGAGCACGAGGGGATCGGGCTGGCGGCCAACCAAGTCGACCTCCCCTACCGGCTGTTCGTGACCAACCCGACGGGCGACCCGGATTCGCCGGAGTCGGAGCGGGTGTTCCTGAACCCGGTGATCGTCCGCGGCGCCGGCACGGCCGAGGGGAGCGAGGGGTGCCTCAGCCTGCCCGGGCTGTACGGACCGGTCGTCCGCAAGACCTCGATCCGCGTGCAGGCCTACGACCTGGCGGGGAACGAGATCGATGAAGAACTCACCGGCCTGGCGGCCCGCGTGTTCCAGCACGAGACGGACCACCTAGACGGCACGCTGTTCATCGACCGCGTGCCCCCGTCGCACAAGGCGTCGCTGCGCGACGAGCTAGAGGAGTTCGAGATCGACTTCTCCAGCAAGCAAGAAAGCGGCGATGTGCCGAGCGACAAGTCGATCGCCGATCGCATCGCCGAGCTCGAGCGGCTGCGGACGTGAAGAATAGAACGCGGATGACGCGGATCAAGACGGATAAGAACAAGAGGCTGCCAGTTGTTTGTTGCAGCGCAGTAGGGTAAGTCACCTTTGAGTATCTGCGTTCATCCGATTTATCCGCGTCGATCCGCGTCCTATTCTTATGAAACTAGTCGTCATCGCCGCCGGGCCGTTTGCTGTGCCGATGCTGCGCGCTCTCCACGCCAGCAGCCACGAGATTGCGCATGTTGTTTGCCGCCCGCACCGTGGTCGGCGGAGCGACCCGCCGCTGCCGGTGGCGGCGTGCGCCGAGGAGCTGGGTCTGCCGCTGTGGCGGCCCGAGACGATCAACGCGTCGGACGCCTTGGAGTGTTTGGCGGGGCTCGGAGCCGACCTGCTGGTGGTGTGCGACTACGGCGAGATCCTTAAGCCCGGCGTGCTCGAAGCCGCCCGGCTCGGCGGGGTGAACCTGCACGGGTCGTTGCTCCCCCGCTACCGCGGCGCCGCGCCGGTGCAGCACGCCGTGTGGAACGGCGACGCCGAGGCCGGTGTCGCGGTGATCACCATGACGCGCGGGCTCGACTCGGGGCCGATCCACGGCGTGGCGCGTTTGGCGGTCGACCCGGACGAAACCGCCGGCGAGCTGGAGGCCCGTATCGCGCAGCTAGGCGCCCCGCTGATGGTTGAGATGGTCGACCGCCTGGAGGCCGGCACGGCGACGCCGGTCGCCCAAGACAAGTCGCTGGCGACCAAGGCGCCGCGTCTGAGCAAAGAAGACGGCCAGATCGACTGGTCCCGCACGGCCCTGCGGGTCAAGAACCAGGTCCGCGCCATGCAGCCCTGGCCCCGGACGTACGCGACGTGGCGTGCGGCCGGCGGCGATCCGGTGCGGCTGAACATCGACCGGGTGAGCCTGGTCGCAGAAGCCTCTGGGGCGCCGGGCGAGGTGCTCGAGGCGGGCGATCGGCTGGTGGTGGCGTGCGGCCAGGGAGGAGTAAGCCTCGAATCGGTGCAGGCGCCCGGCAAGCGGAGGCTCACCGCGGCAGAGTTCCTGCGGGGCGCGTCGCTGCGGGCAGGCGACCGATTCGAGGTCCCCAGCGACCCTCTCGAAACCCGCCAATAGCCGCCGACGTAGGGTCGGCGCTTCCCCGTTTATTCCCATCCCGCGCCGCCCGTAGGTCGGTAGCCGCTTGTTTTTGCGATTGCGGCGTCGGTTCCGCGTCGACTTCGCCCTCGCCCCTCAGGGGCGCCGCTTGGTATCATCGACCGCATGAATGGACTCTCCCGCCTCGACTGGGTGCTGCTAGCAATCGCGGCGCTGGTGGCGATCACCTCGCTCGTGCGGCTGATGCGGGCCCGTCGCGACCACCTGATCGCCGACGTCCGCCAGCAGCTAGCGGACGAACAAGCCCGCGTGCGACGGCAGAAGAAGAATGACGCTGCGTAAGAATTCAACTACGGATGACACGGAAGCGATTGCCACAAAAAGGCACAAAAAGCACAAAGAAGGAATACCCAATTCTTAATGGAGTGAGAGTCGCGGGAGCGCGAAACCAGTTGGTTATTGCGGCTGTATCATTGGTTGTTCATGTCTTTGTGCCTTTTGTGCCTTTTTGTGGCTATCCTTCGTAGCTCGTAACTTCCGTGGTTCCCTCCGTCTGCCACTGAGTCCTCCGCCGACCGCCATGAAGAAACTCTACATCGAAACCGTCGGCTGCCAGATGAACATGCTGGACAGCGAGCTGGTGGTCGCCAGCCTCCGCAAGGAGGGTTACGAGCTGACCAGCCAGACCGCCGACGCCGACGCCATCCTGTTCAACACGTGCAGCGTCCGCGAGCACGCCGAGGAGAAGATCTACAGCGCGCTCGGTCGACTCAAAGACGCCAAACGTGACAAGCCCGAGCGGGTGATCGGCGTGATCGGCTGCATGGCGCAGAACCACCAGGGGAGCGTCTTCAAGCGGGCGCCGTACGTCGACCTGGTTGTCGGCCCCGGGCAGTTGCACCAGATCCCTGCGCTGATCCGCGACATCGAGGCCAGCGGCGGGCAAAGAATCGAAGTGAGCCTCGGCCGCAAGGACGGCGCGCGCGAGGACATCGAGCGCAGCCACGAGAGCTTCGACCCGCTGCGCGACCCCACGATGCGCCCGACGCCGTTCCAGGCGTTTGTGCGGATCCAGATCGGCTGCGACAAGTTCTGCACCTACTGCATCGTCCCCAGTGTCAGGGGCCCCGAGCAAAGCCGGCCGCCGGCAGACATCCTGGCCGAGGCCCGGCAGCTTGTCGGCGAGGGGTGCCGCGAGGTGACGCTGCTGGGGCAGACCGTCAACAGCTACCGCTACCGCCAGGGCGAAACGACCTACCGCTTTAGCGACCTGCTGCACGACCTGCACGCCATCGACGGGCTCGACCGCATCAAGTTCGTCACCAACTACCCCAAGGACATGACGGACGACGTGCTGGCCGCCGTGCGCGACCTGCCCAAGGTCTCCAAGTACCTGCACGTCCCCGTGCAGTCCGGCAGCGACGCGGTGCTCAAGCGGATGAAGCGCGGCTACACCGTGGCCGAGTACCGCGAGATGCTGCAGCGCGCCTACGAGTGGGTGCCGGGCGTCGCGGTCACCAGCGATTTTATCGTGGGCTTCTGCGGCGAGACGGACGAGGACTTCCAGCTCACCTACGAGCTGGTGCGCGAGTCCCGCTTCAAGAACAGCTTCATCTTCAAGTACAGCGAGCGGCCCGGCACCCGCGGGGCTTCGTTGTATGCGGACGACGTGCCGGACGAGGTCAAGCGTCGGCGGAACAACGAGCTGCTGGCCCTGCAGAACCAGATCAGCGAAGAGGACAACCACCGCATGCTGGGCCAAAGCGTGCAGGTGCTGGTCGAGGGCCCCAGCCGCGCGAGCGTCAAGCACGAGGCCGCTGGGCCATCGCTCCAACTCACCGGCCGCACGCTGTGCGACCGGATCGTGGTTTTCGAGGGCAACCCGCGTCAAACAGGGCAACTGCTCGACGTAGCCATCTACGACGCCAACAGCCACACCTTGTTCGGCACGGTCGAGACAGACCACGTGGTGGGCGAGCTGGTGCAGCTCAGCGGCAGCGGGGTGTAGCGACGCCCCCATCGCAAGGCCCAATAGCTGCCGACCTACGGTCGGCGCGTTTGGGTCGATACTTCAACCGCGCCTACCGTAGGTCGGCAGCTATTGGGGACCTCAGTTAGGTTCTCCGCTGCCACAGGCCCCCCCGCCGGGGTACAATTGGCCTCGTGATGGATGTGGCCGAACTCCGCCGATTGCTCGACGACCGCGACGCCGCGCGCCCATTGCTGGCGTCGATGGGGCTGCGGCGGCCCAAGGCGGGGCACGCCTGCCTGGTGCGGATGGCGGACGCCCGCGTGCCGTTGGACCTGATCGGCACGCTCATCGGGCAGTTTTCGCGGGCCGCGCCCACGCTGGCCGACCCGGACATGGCGTGGAACAACTTCGAGCGGTTCCTCAGCGCGGCGCGCAGCCCCGTCTCCACCGCGGCGCTCTTTGAGCGCGAGCCCGAATCGCTGGCCAGCCTGCTGCAACTGTTCGCGGCGAGCCAGTACGTGAGCGACCTGCTGGTGATCGACCAGGAGTGCTTCGACCTGCTGCGGATGACCGAGGGCCGTCCCGTCTCGCGCGAGCTGCTGGTCGAGGAGCTGCGGGGCGACCTGCTGGCGATCGACGACCCGCGCGACGCCATGGCCGCCCTCCGGCAGGCCAAACGCCGCGAGACCATCCGCATCGCCTACGGCGACATCGTCCGCAACCAGTCGATCGAGGTGGTCGCCCGGCAGATCTCGTTCCTGGCAGACGCCATCGTCGAGGCGGCCCTGGCGTTCGCCCGCCGGGCGCTGGAGCAGAAGCACGGCGTCCCGCGCCGCGCCGGCGGCCCCGACGACGGCCAACCGGCGCGCTACTGTGTGCTGGCGCTCGGCAAGCTGGGGGGGATCGAGCTGAACTACTCCAGCGACATCGACCTGATCCCCTTCTACGGGCTCGAGGGCCAGACCGACAGCGGCCGCGGCGTCACGAACCGAGAGTTCTTCGAGCGACTGACGCGCGAGCTGATCCGCCTGCTCACCGAGCCCACCGAGCTGGGGGTCGCGTATCGGGTCGACCTGCGGCTGCGCCCCGAGGGCGCCAGCGCGCCGCTGTGCCACAGCTTCGAGCAGATGGCCGCTTACTACGACTCCAAGGGCCGCACCTGGGAGCGGCAGGCGATGATCAAGGCGCGGCCCATCGCCGGCGACATCGCCCTGGGAGACGAGCTGCTGGCCCGTCTCGACCGCTGGGTCTACCGCCGGTACCTAAGCCTGGCGGACATCACCGGCATCAAGGCCCTCAAGCGGCGGATCGAGAACCGCGCCGAGGGGGACGGCCGGTCTCCGGTGAACGTGAAGACGGGCCAGGGAGGGATCCGCGACATCGAGTTCGTGATCCAGTTCTTGCAGCTGCTCAACGGCGGCGCCCTGCCCGATGTCCGCACCGGCAACACGCTCGAAGCCATCCGCAAGCTGGCGGAGGTAGGCTGCCTGACGCCGCAGGAGCGGCTGCTGCTGGAAGAGAACTACGCGATGCTCCGCAAGCTCGAGCACCGCCTGCAGATGATGCACGACCTGCAGACCCACACGCTGCCGGCCGACGACGAAGACCTGGCCAAGGTGGCGGTACGGATGGGGTACGCTTCGGCCAACGGCGGGGCGCCGCTCGACGCGTTCCGGGCCGACTTCGCCGAGCGGACCACCGTGAACCGGCGGATCCTCGACCACCTGCTGCACGACGCCTTCGGCGACGACGCCGAGATCGAGCCGGAGGTCGACCTGGTGAACGACCCCGACCCCAGCGAGCAGCAGATCGTCCGCGTGCTGGGTCGGTACCCGTTTGAGGACGTGGAGACCGCGTACGTGAACCTGATGGCGTTGGCCACCGAGCGGATCCGCTTCCTTTCGACCCGGCGGTGCCGGCACTTCCTGGCGTCCATCGCCCCCAGGCTGCTACAGGCGATCGCCCGCACGCCGGAGCCGGACGCCACGCTGGTGAACCTGGCCCGCGTCAGCGACTCGCTGGGGGGCAAGGCGGCGTTGTGGGAGCTGTTTAGCGCCCACCCGCCGTCGCTGAAGCTGTACGTGATGCTCTGCGCGGCCTGCCCCTACCTGGCGGAGACCATCACCAGCAGCCCCGGCATGATCGACGAGCTGCTGGACAGCCTGATCGTCGACCGGCTGCCGAGCCAGGACGCCATCTTCGCGGCGCTGGCAGACCTGACGCGCGGCGCCGAAGAGCTCGACCCCATCCTGCACAGCTTCAAGAACGCGTACCACCTGCGCGTCGGCGTCCGCGACCTGCTGGGCAAGGACGACGTCCGCGACACCAACGCCTCGCTGTCGGACATCGCCGAGGCGTGCCTGCGGCAGATCGTCGACCGCGAGTACCGCGCCCAGGTCGAAAAGTTTGGCGTGCCGACCATCGTGTCGCCCCCCCCCAGCACCGACGGCGAGATCATCCTCGACCCGCTGGGCCGCGACCTGGATTCCCGCACGGGCGAGACGTGCGGGCTGGTGATCCTGGCGTTGGGGAAGCTGGGGGGCCGCGAGCCCAACTACCACAGCGACCTCGACCTGGTGTTCCTGTACGAGGCCGAGGGCCGCACCGTGCCGCGGCGCCGCGGCGCCGGCGAGGGGACCACCAACGGGCACTTCTTCGGCGAGCTGGGGCAGCGGATCATCCGCGCCGCGGCGCGGATGGGGCCGCAGGGGAAGCTGTACGAGATCGACGTCCGCCTCCGCCCCACCGGCCGCAGCGGGTCGTTGGCGGTGCCGATCGATGCGTTCCTGCGTTACTACCAGGGGGGGCAGGCCCAACTGTGGGAACGCCAGGCGCTGTGCAAGGCCCGCGTGGTGTACGGCCCCCCGGCCGCCGCGGGCGACGTGATGCAGGCCGTGGCCGAGGCCGCCTACGGCGCCCCCTGGACGCCGGAGTCTGCCCACGAGGTGCGCGAGATGCGTCTGCGTCTGGAAGAGACCGCTACCCCCCGCAACCTCAAGCGCGGCCGTGGCGGCACCGTCGACACCGAGTTCGTGGTGCAGATGCTGCAGCTCAAGCACGGCGGCCTCGACGCCTCGGTGCGTGTGCCCGGCACGCTCGAAGCGCTCGACGCGCTCGAGGCCGCCGGCTACCTGGCCGCGGACGACGCCGCGTTCTTCCGAGACGGCTACCGCTTCCAACGCAACATCGAGGCCCGCATCCGCCTGATGAACAGCATCGGCCGCCACGAGCTGCCGACCGACCCGCGGGAGCTCAAGAAGCTGGCGTTCCTGCTGGGCTACGACGACCCGGACGCGCTGGAGCGCGAGGCGCTGCGGTGGTTCGAAGAGACGCGGGCGCGGTTTGAGAAACTCGTCGGGGAAGCGGCGCGGTAAGGCGCCGGAGTTCCGGAAGGGAGAGGTGGAGATGGCGGGAGATACGGGGATGACGTTACGAGCCATTGCAGCTCTGCGCAAGTCTCGACCAGACTTGCGACGACAATCGAGATGGGGGTGAACCTACTCAAGACCTTCCCCACCTCTCCCGTCATCTCCACCTCCCCCTTCCGTAACTCCCCCTCAGAACGACACCACGCGTTCGGCGTTGTCCGCCGGCAGGATCCAGATCTTGCCGTCCCCCATCCGCCCGGTGCGGGCGACCTCAACCAGCTTGCGGACCACCTCCTCGACGCGCGTGTCGTCTACCCACATGGCCACCTCGACCTTGGGCAGGAACGCCCGGGCGTAGTCGGTGTCGGCGTACTGGTCGAGGTAGCTCTTCTGCTTGCCGACCCCTTTGACCTCGCGGACCACCACCGCCTCGAGCGGGGCCAGGCGGAGCCCCTCCAGTATTTTTTCTACCAGGAAGGGTTTGACGACTGCGACGACCTGTTTCACGGCACCGACGGCGGGTTCAGGATAGGAACAAAAGCGACGATGGAACGTGAGAAGCTGTCAGCGATCAGCTTTCAGCGGTCAGCTCTCGCCGCCCTAGCTGACGGCTGACCGCTGATCGCTGACAGCCTTTTTTAGCCTACCTTGCCACACGGCCCCCCGGTAGCGTTACAATTCCGCTATCCCCCCAATTCTTCCCCCCGCAGAGCTGCCGCCATGGACCGTCAGTATTCGAAGTTCCAGCAAAAGGCGATCAAGAACTTCTACGACAACCGCGAGACGCTGGGCATCCAGCGGCTGGGCGAGCTGGTCACCGACCTCTACCTGGCCGAGGGGAAGAAGCGCGAAAAGACCTGGGAGCAGGTCGAGAGCGCCCTGAAGAACACCGGCATGAAGCCCGATCGGATCAGCCACCTCCGCAAGCAGGACGACCCCGCCCTGCTGGCCAAGGTGGTGCAGGAGCTGAGTGCGTGAAGCCCTACCTCGACCTGCTACGCTGCGTGCTGGAAACCGGCGTCCCCAAGAGCGACCGCACCGGAACCGGCACCCGCAGCCTGTTCGGCTACCAGATGCGGTTCGACCTAGTCGACGGGTTTCCGCTGGTCACCACCAAGAAGCTGCACCTGCGGTCGATCTTGCACGAGCTGCTGTGGTTTATCCGCGGCGAGACCAGCACCGGCTACCTGAATGAGAACGGCGTCTCCATCTGGGACGAGTGGGCCGCGGACGACGGCGAGCTGGGCCCCGTGTACGGCAAGCAGTGGCGCGCGTGGGAAGGCGCCGACGGCCGAGCGGTGGACCAGCTCGCCGGGGTGATCGAGCAGATCGAGTCCAACCCCGACTCGCGCCGCCTGATCGTCAGCGCGTGGAACGTGGCCCAGATCGACCAGATGGCGCTGCCGCCGTGCCACCTGCTGTTCCAGTTCTATGTCGCGGAGGGGCGCTTGAGCTGCCAGCTCTACCAGCGCTCGGCCGACGTCTTCCTCGGCGTGCCGTTCAACATCGCCAGCTACGCGCTGCTAACGATGATGGTCGCCCAAGTGACGGGCCTCGCGCCGGGCGAGTTCATCCACACCCTGGGCGACGCGCACCTGTACGACAACCACCTAGAGCAGGCCCGCCTGCAGCTCACCCGCGATCCGCGACCGCTCCCCACGATGCGGATCGACCCCAGTGTGAAGCAGATCGACGACTTCCGTTTCGAGCATTTTGCATTGGAGAACTACGACCCGCACCCGCACATCAAGGCGCCGGTGGCGGTGTGACGGGGAGGGGTGTGGCGGAGAGTGATGAATGATGAGTGATAAATGATGAATGGACATTGAGCCGGTAGCGTCAGCGCCCGGAGTTTTTGCGGGGCGAATCGCACGACTCCGGGCGCTGACGCTTCCGGCTCCAAGCGCTGGTGGAGGCGCTGGACGTGTGGACGACGCAAATCCTTACCAACCGCCGCAGGCAGGCGGCGAGCCGCCTCCGGACGACGTGCCTCCGCCTCCGCAGCAACTCGGCTATGGGCTGATCTTATCAGTCCTCTGCTTAGCCGCGCCGTTGCTTGTGTGGACCCTGATCTGCCTCGCCTGGTCCTTCTACGAGGGACTCGGATGGTCCGGACCGTTCGCCGATCCCGAACTCAAGCAATACTTTCGACGCGGGGCGCCGATCGCCGCAGCGATCGGGTTCGTCGCCTCGCCCCTCGTCGGCGCCGGGATCCGCTATTCTTACGATCGACGCTGCGCTCGCGCTCAGTCAAACGCACTACTCAAGTCCGCCCTGCATGACCCAAATCTCCCTCATCGCCGCGGTCGCTGAGAACGGCGTCATCGGCCGCGGGGGCGAGCTCCCCTGGCGGCTCTCGTCCGACCTGCGCCGCTTCAAGCGGCTCACGATGGGGCGCTGCCTGATCATGGGCCGCAAGACGTACGACTCCATCGGCCGGCCGCTGCCGGGGCGGGTTTCGCTGGTGCTGACGCGCTCGCCCGGCGCGTCGGAGGTCGAAGGCCTCAGCTACGTCGACTCGCTCGACGCGGCGCTCGCGCGGCTCCCCCAGACCGGCATGAAGACCGACGAGGCGTTTGTGATCGGAGGCGCCGAGGTCTACCGGTTGGCCCTCCCGCGCGCCGATCGCATCTACCTGACGCGTGTGCACGCGGAGGTAGAAGGAGACGCGTTGTTCCCCGAGGTCGACTGGGACGCGTGGGAGCTGGTCGAGTCCGAACCGCAGGACGCGGGTCCGAAGGATGAGTTCGCGTGCACCCACGAGGTATACGAGCCACACGTAAGCGGGAAATAGCCGACGGGCTCAGTCGCGGTAGGTCATCACCTGGTCGATGGACTCGGCGCCCGCGGCCAGCATCACCAGCCGGTCGAACCCCAGCGCTACCCCCGTGCTCGCGGGGAGCCCCGGGTGGGCCATCGCCCCGAGCAGCGCCTCCGGGAGCGGCAGCGCCGCGTGGCCAAGCTCTACGCGCCCGTGGTTGACGCGCTCCAGCCGGCGGCGAAGCTCCTCCGCGTCGCACAGCTCGTGGTAGCCGTTGGCCAGCTCGACGCCGCGCCAGTACAGCTCGAACCGCTCGGCGACGGCGGCGCCGTGGGGGTCGGTGGTTGTCCTGGCAAGCGACGCCTGGCTGCCGGGGTAATGGTAGAGCGCCTCGGGGGCGTCCCGGCCCAGGTGCGGCTCGACGCCGAGCGCCAAGATGATGTTCAGCAGCCCGTCGCGGTCCCCCCCTGCGGCCACGTCCCTAGAAAGATCGACGCCGAGCGACTCGCACGCGGACGACAGCTCGGACTGCGTTGCCGTGAAGGGGTCGAGCCCTTGGTGCCTAACGAAGGCCTCGCGGTACGACGTTCGGACCGCGGCCGGCGCCCCCGCCACGCGCTGCACCAACGCGTCGAGCAGCGCGATCCCCTCGGCCATGCCGTCCCCGGGGCGGTACCACTCCACCATCGTAAACTCGGCGTTGTGCAGCGGGCCTTGCTCGTCGGCCCGGTACGCGCGGGCGACCTGGATGATGGGGCCCGACCCCTCGCACAGCAGACGCTTCATGTGTAGCTCGGGCGAAGCTTGCAGGTAGCGCAGCGATGGGTCGTCGTGGTCGCTGCATCCAGCAGACCCTCCGACCCTAGGTCGCAAGCTGCGGGGCGCCTGCGAGGCGCGCCATGGTTCGATGTGCAGCTCGGGGATCACCTCAGCGCTTAGCGCCGGGGTTTCGACCTCCAAGAACCCGTGCTGGGCGAAGAACGCCCGCAGCCTCGACAACATCTGGGCCCGCATGCGCAGCCGATCGAGCCGGTTCACGGGGCGACCTTCTGTCCCGCCAACAGCGGGGGCATGGGGCAGTCCAACAGGTCCGAAACGCCGCGGAGCAGCTCTGCCTCGCGGAGCGTCACCTCGCCGTCGGTGCAGATGGCCGCGGCGCAGGCGTCGACCACCCTGCCCCGCTGCTTCGGCGCGGCGTGGGTGAGCGTGTCGAGCGCGCCGCGGAGCGCGGTGAGCGAGCACTGGTCGCGGGGCAGCAACCGCACGTCCAGCTCTGGGAAGTGGCAGCTTGCGTCCGAGAACGCGGCCGACGCCTGGGTGTCGTCCCCGCCGACGTACGCCAGCGTAGAAAGCACCTGCGCCACTTGGGCGCCCAGCTTCTGCAAGCCGTAGTACTGCACCGCGGGGGCGCGGACCTTTTCGTACTGGGGCCGCAGGTGGCGGGAGAGCACCTGGCCGAGGGTCCACTCGAACAGCCCCAGCCGCTGGTCCGCCTCGACCAGCAGCCGCAGGCAGTTGCCGAAGCCGACGTACTGCGGCGTGCTCAACGACTTCAGGGCCGGCAGCGTCATGTCGACCAGCGGCAAGCGGGCTCGGTGGTCGACCGCGTCGATGGCCGGCAGCAGCTTGTGCATCAGCTCGCGGACGGGCGCCTCCGCGCCCTGGGCAAGGCCGGCGAGCTGCGCCTTCCGCACCGCCGGGTCGCGGTCGAGCAGCAGGCCGTAGATCACCGCCCGCGCGCCGAACGGCTCGTGGGCCGCGTCGATCAGTTCTTCCGGCAGCGACTCGATCAGCCGCTGGGCGTACGAGCGGTGCTCGCGGGTCGGGGCGCCGATGTGCTCGGCGGCGTGGTCGACCACGTCCAGCGGCACCGAGCCTTCCGCCGGGCGGCCCGCGGCGCCAACCGTCGCGGCTGCCGCAACAGAGAGGCCGCCAGAGAAACCCATGGCGCCCGCGGCGCCGACCGCCGAGGCCGCCTGGCCAGCGGCGGGGGTTTCGGGGAACACCCCGTTCCAGTCGGGCTCGATCGCCAAGATCCGTTTCTCGAGCGGCGGGTGCGTGGCGGTCAGCCCCGAGAGCCCCTCCCACACCCCGGTGGCGAAGAACATGTGGCTCGCCTCGGCGGCCGCGGGCGCCTTCAGCCGGCCGCCGGTGACCGCCGCGCCGATCCGCTTGAGTGCGCCGCCGATGCCCCCCGGGTTGCGGGTGAACTGCACCGCCGACGCGTCGGCCAGGTACTCGCGCTCGCGCGAGATGGCGGCCTTGATGAGCCCCCCCATGAATGAGCCGAGCGCCCCCAGCACGATCAACGCCAGGCTGACGGCCAAGACGACCAGGATGGCCGATCCCCCAGAACCGCCCGAGCCGCGGCTATTGGAACGCCTGCTGCCCCCGCCGCTGTAGATGAACGCGCGGAACAGCCACTGGCCGATCAGCCCCAGCAGCAAGATCCCCTGCAGGTAGCCGATCATGCGGATGTTGAGCCGCATGTCGCCGTTGAGGATGTGGCTGAACTCGTGGGCGATGACCCCCTGCAGCTCGTCGCGGCTGAGCGTCTCGGCGCAGCCGCGCGTGACCCCCACCACCGCGTCGCTGGGAGAGTAGCCCGCCGCGAAGGCGTTGATGCCCTGTTCGTCCTCGAGCAGGTACACGGGGGGGACCGGCACGCCGGAGGCCAGCGCCATTTCTTCCACCACGTTCAGCAGCCGCTGCTCGACAACGCCGCCGGAGTTGGGGTAGAGCCGCATCCCGCCCAGGTGCTCGGCCACGCCGGCGCCCCCGCCGGAGCGGAGCTGGACCCCCTTCACGGCGCTGGCGCCAAGGATCACGGCCAGCGTTAGCACGCCGGCGCCGACCACCGCGTCCCAGCGGAACGACTCGGGCCGCCCCATCGCGTCGTACCCGCCGGCCAGCGGCGCAAGCGTGCTCTGCTGCTCGACCAGCACGAAGTAGGTCACGGCGCTCACGGCGCCCACGATCCCGATCACCGCCAACGCGAACAACAGCACCAAGAAGCTGGTGTTCCGCCGGGCCCGGTCCTGCCGCTTGTAGAAGTCAGTCGCCATAGCAGTGCGGCTTCGCCGCGGGGGTGGGTCCGCTTGCGCGGACGGGGAGTGTTCGCTTCGCAGACGGGGGTTATCCGCCTGCGGCGGATGGGGTTGGGGGACGCGCAGGCGGAGGGGAAACGCGTGTCACAAGTCGGCGGTAGCGGTCGTGCCCGGTCGTTGCATCGCTTGCGCGCCCCCCAACCCCATCCGCCGCAGGCGAATACACCCCGTGGCCGCAAGGCCACACACCCCGGTCGCGTCAGCGACCACACCCCGCTTAGAAGGTGACTTTGGGCGCCTGGGCGATCGCCGCGGAGTCGAACTCCAGCAGTTCGGCGTCGCGGCCGTGGCCGAACAGGCCGGCGAAGAAGATCGGGGGGAAGCTCTGGCGGTAGGTGTTGTAGGCCATGACAGAGTCGTTGAACGCCTGGCGGGCGAAGGCGACCTTGTTCTCCGTGCTGGTGAGCTCTTCGGAGAGCTGCATCATGTTCTGGTTGGCCTTGAGGTCCGGGTAGGCCTCCGACACCGCGAACAGCCGCCCCAGCACGCCGCCGAGGCCCTGCTCGGCGCTGGCCAGCTTGGCCATGGCGTCGGGGTCGCCCGGGTTGGCCGCGGCGCCCTGCAGGGCGCCCGCCGCGGTGTTGCGGGCGGCGATGACCGCCTCGAGCGTTTCCCGCTCGTGGGCCATGTACTTCTTGGCGATCTCAACCAGGTTGGGGATCAGGTCGTAACGCCGTTGCAGCTGCACCTGGATCTGCGAGAAGGCGTTCTCGAAGCGGTTCTTGAGCTGGACCAGCTTGTTGTAGATGCCCACACCGAACATCAAGAACAACAGGCCAAGGGCGGCCACAACAATCAGGGCGATCATCCAAGGAGGCATGTGCAGCTCGGGGGAAGAGGTTTTAGGTTTTAGGAGTTAGTCGTTAGGCATTAGGGAAACAGCAATCGCCTAGTAGCCGACGGGCTCCGCCCCGTCATCGATTGGGCCCCGTCGCGATTCAGGCAGTCGCCCGACCCGTATTCCTACATCATCACTTCGCTGTCCGACGTCGAATCTTGGGGACCGCGTCGACCGTGGGTCGGCAGCGACTTTTCCCAAGTCGCACAAGCGGATCGACCGCACCCCCTACGACTTCTCTTCCGGCGCGGTGGTCCGCTCGATGTAATCACCCGTACGCGTGTCCACCCGCAACCAGTCGCCCGTGTTGATAAACGCCGGGGCCAGGATCTCGGCGCCCGTCTCTAGGGTGACCGGCTTGGAGACGCCGGTGGCGGTGTTCCCCTTGGGCGCCGGCTCGGCGTACTGCACCTGCAGCACCACGTGGTTGGGGGGGGTCACGGCGATGGGGTTGTTGTCAAACGTCATCACCTGGCACTCCATCCCTTCCTTGACGTACTTCCAGGCGTCCCCCATCTGGTCGGGGGTCAGCTCGTACTGCTCGTAGTCCTGGTTGTTCATGAACACGAACGCGTCGGCCACCTTGTACAGGTACTGCGCGGTGAACTCCATCACGTCGGCCGCCTCGAGCGACTGACCGGCACGGTAGGTGCGGTCGACGATCGTGCCGCGGATAAGGTTCTTCATCTTGCACTCGTACAACGCCGCCCCCTTGCCCGGCTTGCGGAAGTTCATCTCCACCATCAAGAAGGGGGTGCCGTCGATCTGGATCTTCAGACCCTTGCGGAAGTCGCTGGTGCCGTAGGTTGCCACGCCGTAGGTTCCGTGTTTGGTTTTGAAGGAAACTTGCCCACAAATCGATCGAACAACGCGAATGACCGGCCGCGGAACGAGCGGCAGTTAACACCGCCACGCTGCTCAGGCAAGCCTAGGACACTCCGACCCGAGGAGCGTGTCGCGTGGAAGCTTGGCCTGGTTTCGGCTAGGATTCTCTCTTGATTCGTTCCATTCGCTCGATTCGTGGGCTCAATTTGAAGTGGATAGTGTAGCCGCCCCCCCGCCGGTTGTCCGCCCCAAAGGGCCGGCGGCCTCTCCCTGGAAGCAGGCGCTGAGGGAAGCGATCCGCGATCCGGCCGAGCTGTGCCGGCTGTTGGGGCTGCCCCCGGACCTGGGCGATCGGGCCGCGGCCGCCGGTTTTGGGCTGCTGGTGCCGCGGGGGTACGCGGCCCGGATGCGGCACGGCGACCCGGCCGATCCGCTGCTGCGGCAGGTGCTTCCCGTGGGGGAAGAAACGCTCGAGGCCCCCGGTTTTGGCGTCGATCCCGTCGGCGACCTGGCCTCCCAGGGGGCCCCCGGCCTGCTGCACAAATACCGCGGCCGGGCGCTGCTGGTGACCACCGGCGCCTGCGCGGTGCACTGCCGGTACTGTTTCCGCCGCCATTTTCCGTACGAAGAATCGCCGAAAGGGCTCGCCGATTGGGCGCCGGCCGTCGACTACCTGGCCGCGGACGATTCGATCCACGAGGTGATCCTCAGCGGCGGCGACCCCCTCTCGCTGGTGGACGAAACGCTCGCCCGGCTGGCCGACCAATTGGCGGCCATCCCCCACCTACGCCGGCTGCGCATCCACACCCGCTGGCCGATCGTGCTCCCAGAACGCGTCACCGACGCCCTGGTAGGCTGGCTCACCGGCACGCGGCTGGCGCCGGTGGTGGTGGTCCACGCGAACCACGCCCAAGAGCTAGACGCCACCGTCGCCGCGGCGCTCGGCCGGCTGGCCCGCGCCGGCGTGCCGCTGCTCAACCAAGCGGTGCTGCTGCGGGGCGTGAACGACAGCGTCGTGGCCCAAGCCGAGCTGAGCGAGCGGCTGATCGAGGTCGGCGTCACGCCCTATTATTTGCATCAGCTCGACCGGGTCGCAGGAGCGGCCCACTTCGCCGTGCCGATTGAACAGGGCCGGGCGATGGTCGAGGAGCTACGAGCCCGGCTGCCGGGCTACCTCGTGCCTAGGTACGTCGAGGAGCGCCCAGGCAATCGTTCCAAGACACCCCTCGACTCACTCCCGTAGTTTTTGTGCGTGCTTGTGCATTTTCGTGGCCATCGTTCCGTGAAATCCGTGCTATCCGTGGTCGAAAAGTCCCCCATCCACGACGCCGCCGCGGTCGACCGCGTACGCGCCGACTTGAAGATCAACCCAGACGAGGTCCGCCGGCTGCGGACCCGCTTCTTCAAGCACGGACGCGACGACCTTGCGGCGCTCGAGGCGATCTCGGCCGACCGCCGCGAGGCGTTCGCCCAGCGGGTGGGGTTGCACTCGCTCTCGCTCGACCAGCGGATCGACTCGTCGCTCGACGGCGCCACGAAGCTCCTCTTCCGCACCGCCGGCGGGTTCCTGATCGAGTCGGTCGTGCTCCGCCCCGCCACGGGCCGGACGGCGCTGTGCGTCTCGAGCCAGGTCGGCTGCGCCGCGGCGTGCGACTTCTGCGCCACCGGGCGGATGGGGATCGCCCGCGACCTGACGGCCGCCGACATCGTTGACCAACTGGTGCAGGCCAACCAGCTGCTGCGCAGCGAAGACCGCCGCGTCCGCAACGTGGTGTTCATGGGGATGGGCGAGCCACTGCATAACGAGGCCGCGCTGCACGGGGCGCTGACCGCGCTGACCGAGGCCGCCACCTTCCACCACCCGCCGAGCCGCATCCTGGTGAGCAGCGTCGGCGTCCCGGCGGCGATGCAGCGGCTGGCCGAGGCGTTCCCGACGGTGCATCAGGCGCTGAGCCTGCACAGCGCGGTGCAGGGGACGCGTGAAGAGATCGTCCCGCTGTCTCGCAAACACACGGTGGCCGAGCTGCGGCTGACGGTCGCCCAGCTCAACCGCCGGCAGCGCTGCCCGGTGATGCTGGAGTACGTGATGCTGGCCGGCGTGAACGACGGGCAAGAAGACGCTGCGGCATTGCTCGCTTGGTGTGCGGGTCTGCGCGTGCACGTGAACCTGATCCCCTACAACCCGGTGGCCGACGCGCCGCACCTGGCCGGCAGCGACCGGCCGACGATCGAGGCGTTCGCCAACGTGCTCAAAGCAGCCGGCGTGCCGACAACGGTCCGCTACTCGCTGGGCGCCGACATCGAGGCGGCGTGCGGGCAGTTGGTGCGGAAGGAGAACCGGAGGATCGCGATGCGCTAGGGGAAGCGTCCGATCGCGGCCTCTTCCCCGCGGATCGCCAATGCAATCGGCCGATTGAGCTGGAGCGCTTGGATCGTGGCTCGACCGGTAGGGGTTCGACCCAGCACCGTCGTGCCGACCCATTCAAAGTGATCCTGCCATTGTTGCTGGCGGGGATTGAAGAGCTGAACGGAGCTGTTGGCAACAGGGTCCTCAACCACCTCTCGGGCGCCCTTTCGTAGCGAACAGGAAACGCAAGCAAGCGCCAGATTGCCCGCGTCGGTCGCTCCTCCCGCGGAAACCGGACACACGTGATCAATGTGGAAAGTGGCCTCCTGCCCCAACTGAGATAGCTGGCAATACTCTCAGCGATTCGCGGCGCGTTCGATTGTCGCTCGACGAAGTGCGGCCGGTACGTGCGCCATCAGCTTTCACCGGCGATCCGTTGCGCTCGCAGCTTTAGCAAAGACAACAACTCCGAAAGCTCGACCAGCCCTTCTGCTTCCCCGCGCTGATCTTCGCTGAGACCCCGCCCAGAATCCTGAGCGTCCAACAGGAATTGGAGGCGCCTATGAACGGCGGCAGGCAGCTTTAGCCCTGCGAGGTGCTCCGGCATCTCAACCTCGAACTGAATCGTCTGGGACATCCGTAGGAGCCATGGGGGGCAATGAAGTCACTCTATTCTAGCACTATCCGAGCGAGGGACGCCAACTATCCTCACTCCCCGAACGGCAATGCCCTTTCCTCCACGGGCTTCTTCGCCCGCTTCTTCTTCCGCGCCTCCCGGTCCTTCAGCTTGATCCCCCCCGCCGTGCTCGGTGAGCTGAGGATCGGGTCCTCGGGGCCGCTCAGCGGGTCGCCCGGGTTGATGGCTGCGAGCCGCTTGGCGGCGTGCGTGGCGTACTGCTCGGAGAGCTCGAAGCCCATCCATTGCCGGCCCAGCTTCTTGGCCACCGCGGCGGTGGCGCCGCTGCCGCTGAAGGGGTCGAGCACCAGGTCGCCCTCGTTCGAAGAGCAGCGGATGATGCGGGCCATCAACTGCTCGGGCATCTGGCAGCCGTGCCAGCCCTGGCGTTCCTTGAACGTGCCGGCGACGCGCGAGAAGCACCACGTGTCGTCCATGGGCTGCAGGGCGCCCTCCGTGTCGCGCAGGTCTTGCGGACGCAGGATCCAGGTGTCGTCCGGCAGCCGCCCGATGGGGTTGGCGCGGCTGTCGCCGTACACCAGCGCGCGGGCGCTGGGGACACGCACCTGGGGGTCGAGGGCGTTGAACGTGTGGTTCTCTTGATCTTTGACGAAATGGAACAGGTGGACGTGGCTGCGGTTGAACTTGCGTTTGCAGTTCTGCCCGAAGGTGTAGTACCAAACCACCCAGTTGCGCGGCTCGAACCCCACCTTGCGGTGCGCGGCCACACGCAGGTCCGCCGCGAACTCGTCGCCGATCGCCAACCAAAACGAGCCGGTGGGCCTCAGTACGCGGTGGAGCTGCCCGATCCAGTCGGCGCACCAATCGATGTACGCCTCGTCCTCGTGCCGGTCGTGGTAGGCGTCGTACTTGAAGCCGATGTTGAACGGCGGGTCGGCGAACGCCAGGTCGACCGACTCGTCTTCCAGCCGGGCGAGCAGCTCGAGGCAGTCTCCCTGATGGATGCAGTTGGGCGCAACGCCACTAGGTTGCGGAGGAGAGGTGGGTTGCTTCCGTGCTTTGGCCATCTGGCGAGCCTGTTTGTGGGCCTGGGGGTCCTGAAACCCCAGACTAGCGGCGCGGCGCGCGCTGTCAATCTGCGGACGCGGCCCGAGAGCGCCGCAGCAGCTCGTCGTGGATGCGCCTGGACGACCCCTCGAACTTCGCTTCGTTAGCCAGCTCGACCTCGGGTGGGTTCGAGCCGTCGGGGCGGATGTCGTTCAGGTTCACGCCCCAGCCTCCCAGCAGGGTCCAGTAGGTAGCGGCGTCGGAGTGATCGACGCAGTTATGCACGTATTTTCCCTCCACAAACACGGTTCCTAGCCGGCTGGTGCGGAACCGGTCGAAGTACTCGCGACCCTTCGGGCTGCCGCTGACGATGCCGTGCTGGCCGATGGCGCCGCATTCGTGGTAAACGATGTCGCCCGCCTTGGCCCGCTGCTTCATGTACCGGCAGGCCGCGGCGTCCTCGCGGCAGTTGGCCACGTCCTCGGGCTTTTCGGGAGACCCCTGGTGGTGGGGCGAGTCGGTCCAGTGGGCGATGAACCGCATCTTACCGAGCAGGTCGCGTCGGTCGGTCGCCAAGCAATGGCTCACGGCGATCGCGGGCTCGGTGAGCGAACCCCAGCACAGCACGTTCACCGCATCGCTCTGGCCCTCGACGGCGTCGAGCAGCGCCTGGACGGTGTCGTAATCTTTAAGCGAGCGGTAGTCTTTCTTCGGATCAAAACGCTCGGCGGTCGGCTTAATGCACGACTCCTGGAAGCGGATGTTCTCTGGGTAGCCGCCGATCTCGCGGTTGAGCGCGGGAAGATCGTGGCGGTAGGCCCCGCCGAAGTAGCGCTCCGCCCACTCGGACTGATCGGGGGTGCCCCGATGCTCGCCACGGTGCGTACTGGCGACCACGATCCCGAGCGTATCGAACTCGCTCGCCATCAGCAGGTAGCCGGCCATCGCGGAGATGTCGTCGGGGTCGTTCAGCGTCCCCTCGCTGTTGCCGCCCGGGATCGTCTTGTCGCTGGTGTCGGTGTAGATCCAGACTTTCGGTTTGTCGGCGAGGGCCGGCAAGACCGTGGCGAGCGTGAGCAGAAGCAGCGTGGCGCGTAGCATTGCGAAAAGACCGTGACGAGTAGCGGACCGGACCTTGGGGGCGCTGCCGTGCCGCTCACGCCTGGGCGTGCGGACGCTGGATGCGTTCCCGGGCCGCAGTTTAGCAGACCGGTCCGCGCAAAGCTAATATGAAACCAGCTTTTCGCCACGCAGCAGGTCGTCGCTTGTCTGCCGCTCGCGGACCAGGTGGGCCTTGCCCTCCTCGATCAGCACCTCGGCGGCCAGCGGCTTGGAGTTGTAGTTGCTCCCCATCACCGCGCCGTAGGCGCCGGCGCAGCCGATCACCAAGAAGTCGCCGACGCGGGCCTCGGGCAGTTCGCGCTGGTTGACGAAGCCCCCTTCGTCCTGCGTGAAGATGTCGCCCGATTCGCACAGGGGGCCGCCGACGACTACTTTTTGGGTGGGGTGGCCGTGGGTTGCTCCGTCGGTGTGGTTGCTGAGACGGGGCGCCGACGGCTCGCCCGTGGATGCTCGCCCCTCGCCGCTCGCCTCGCCCCCCTCTCCCGGACAGATGGTCATCGGGTGGTACGCGCCGTACAGGATGGGGCGGGCCAGGTTGTTGAAGCCGGCGTCGACCAAGTAAAAGAGGTTGTTTCCCTGCTGCTTCACGGCCCGGACCTCGGAGATCAGCCAGCCCGACTCCGCGGCGAGGTAGCGGCCCGGCTCGATCTCCAGGCTCACTGCGTGGCCGAAAGCCTCGGCGAGCCGGCGGCGTGCGGCGTCCCACAGCTCGAAGTAGCCCGACAGGTCGGCGCGGACGTCCCCCTCGCGGTAGGGCGTGCTGATGCCCCCGCCGGCGCTGATGGAGTGGATCGACGGGCCGATCTCCAGCGCCGTTTTTTCTAAAGCCCCGCACACCTGGCCCAGGTGCTCTAGGTCGGTCCCGGAGCCGATGTGCATGTGCAGGCCGGTGATCGACAGGCCGTGCCGGCCGGCGCGCTGCTTGCAATCCGCGATGTCGGTGTGCCAGATGCCGTGCTTGCTCTGCTCGCCGCCGGTGTTGGTCTTTTGGCTGTGGCCGTGGCCGAAGCCGGGGTTCACGCGGAGCGTCACCCCCAGCGGCGCCTTGCCCAGTTCGGCCGAACGGGCGCCGTACTGGTCGAGCATGTCGGGCGAGCCGCAGTTGACCGGCACCCCTTGGTTGATCACCAAGTCGAGCGACTCGCGGTCGAAAATATCGGCCGTATACACCACTTGGGCCGGCTCGCCCGGACCCAGCTTAAAGCCGGCCGCGACTGCGCGGGCGACTTCACCGGAGCTGACCGCGTCGACCAGCACGCCGTGGCGGCGCATCAGGTCGAGAACCGCGATGTTCGAGCAGGCCTTCTGGGCGAAGCGGATCACGTCGAACCGCTTCAGCTCCGCGATCCGCTGGACGATCGTCTGGGCGTCGTAGACGTACAGCGGCGTGCTGTACTGGGCCGCCAGCTCCGGGATGGAGTGGCCGGCGATTTGGGTTTGAACGAGCGGGCTGGGCATTAGTTAAGCTATTTGGGCCTTATCGGGGCGGTCCAGTCTTCGTGCCGGAGGCCGGGGACCTTGTCAAAGTCGACGGCGTTGCGGGTGAGCAGCGTGAAGTTGCGGGTCAGGGCGATGGACGCGATCCGCAGATCGAAGGTCCCGATGCGCACCCCATCCGCTCGTAGCGACTCAAACTCTTCGGACGCCGCTTGATCGAAGGACGCAATGTGCATCAACTTGAATGCGTCTACCAGGGCCTCGAGCCGGCTGTAGGCGTACACAAGGTGGGGTGCCGGGCGACGCTGGCGGAGATACGACTGCCAACCCGCGAACTGCTCGTGGAAGCTGACAATGGGCAAAAACACGTCTTCGCCCGCGACCTCAGCCAGTCTCCGAGTGAGACTAGTGCGCTCTGCAGAAAGTGATCCGAAGTAGAAGGCAGCGTGATCTGTGTCCAGTAAGTACACGGCGCTACTGACGCTCCGACTTATCGTCGCGTTCGGGCTGTTCGTCGTAGTTCTTGCGATACTCCCGGCCCAGCCGCGCGATCTCTTCGAACGCAGGATCGTCGGCAAAGATTCCGGCAGTTTTTTCCAGCCAGTCGCTCTTGTCGGATTTCTTGAACACGCCCACAGCCTCCTCGAGGCGGAGGATGCGAGCTTCCAATTCTTCTATCTTCGTCATCTCCGCACTCCTACAACCTAAAATCCCCCTTGGGCCCGCTGCTGTACGCCCAACGTGGCCGCGGCGCCGATCGCCTTGAGGACCCCTTCTTCCATCTCGAACCGCATCTTGATGCCGTCGGTGATGTACTGCTGGGTCATCAGGATACGGTCGGAGCCCTCAGCGTCTTCGAGCGCGTCGGACAGCATGTCGAGCACCGCGGCGGCCTCCGGGTTGGGGGGCGCTACCGCCTGGGCCGTGGCGATGAACGGCTTGAGCGACATGACCATCATCAGCGGATCGCTCTTCTTGCCGGGCGAGGCCTTCGAGGCGTCGATGGCGCTCTTCATGGCGTCCATGTAGTCGCTTCCAGCGGCCAGGTAGAGCTCCGACTCGCCGATGCCTAGCGCGACGCTCACGGTCTCACCGAACAGCTTGCGGGCCGGCGCGGCGTCCGCCGGGATCGGCAGCGACATGGTGTGGAACGAAACGCCGGCGTGGGTCGCGGCGTTCCACTTCACGCCGGGGAAGTCGGGCTTGCCTTCGGAGAGCTTCACCAGCTTCCGCAGCGCGGTCTCGATCTTCTCCGGGTTCACCACGTGGCCCCCGGCGGTGATCGTAGCGCTGGCGTCGGACAGCATCACCTTGGCGCCGGCGTCCATCTTGCCGGCGGACACGGTCGCCTCGACCACCTCCATCACGTCCCCCAGGGCCGACTTCATCACCTCGCGGGCTTCGTCGTTGGGGAGCGAGGGGTCGTTGTCGATCTCGTTCTCTGCCTTCTCTCGCACGGTGGCCAGGGTCAGCTTCATCTGCTCGATGTCGGACTGCATCAACTCGGGGGAGTTCTCGACTGCCAGCCCCATCGTCATCGCGGCGGCCGGATCGATGAACCCGGCGAAGTCGGTCTTGCTGTTCTGGTAGACCGCCACCTGCTCGGCCAGCTTGCTGCCGGGAACGACAGTGTACACGACGTCTAGGAAGGTCTTGCCGGCGGATTGGTCGACGCCCCAGCCGATGGTGGCGGTGTCGAACTCAGTGAAGAGCCGCTCGATGTTGGCGAGCTGCAGCTCGGCGAGCTCCTGCCGCTTGGCGAAGGTCTCGTCGCTCTCGTCGGGCTCTTGCTCCAGGCCGGCCTCGATCCCCTCGCGGAGGCTGCCGATCGCTACCTGCCGGTACATCGGCGGGATGTTCTGCACCATCGCCTTGACGCTGATGCTGTAGCCCTTGGCCATCTCGGTGAACATCGGCCCGGGGTCGGCCGGCGCGCCGCCGAACGCGTCCGGCAGGTTCGATAGCAACGCCCAGGGGCCCTGCTGCTTGATGTACACCGACTGCGCCTGCCCGGGCACCTGCGCCTCGAAGACGCCGTCGCCCAGGTCGTCCGGCTCAACGCCGGTGGCCGCCAGCATCTGCATCGCGGCGTCGAAGTCCTTCATCGGCAGGCACAGCAGCGGCACAAACTGGGCGCCGTCGGTCTGCATCAGGAAGCCCCACGGCTTCTTCTTGTCGACCGGCTGGGTGAACATGCCCGCGGTCCCCTGCAGCATCTGCACGCTGTCGGGGTTGCCAGACACCTTGGCCAGGTAGCTGATGTCTCCCATCAGGTTGTCGTAACTCGACACCGCGGCGGCGACGACGGTGGTCATCTTGCCCCCCGCCACGGCGGCCGGCTCTTCGAGCACGGCGGGCTGGGCGACGGCGATCGGTGCGTACGCGGCTGCGGAAAGCATCAGCACAGCCGGCGCGGCGCAGCGCCAGGAAGCGGTCAGATAGGTCACGTCAATCTCCTCGGGATGCGGAGCGGAGTTTTAGAATCAGAGTTTCAAGAACGGACGGTCAGCGGGAAGGCTATTCGTGCAAGCCGGGCCGTCCTCGGCCCGCGCGCTCGGAATTATCGGAACAATCGCGAGGTTCCTGCGTAACGTAGTCGCGCAGTGATCGGGGGGGGCCGCCACGGACGGGCCTCATCTGCCCGGCCTCATCTGCCCGGCTGAGCATGCCCGGTTGGGCCTGACCAACTGGCCCCGCCCTACCGCTCGCGGTAGGTGATTCGTCCCTTGGTGAGGTCGTAGGGAGATAGCTCGACGCGGACGCGGTCGCCTGGAACAATACGGATGAAGTGCTTCCGCATCCGCCCAGCGACGTGCGCCAGCACCAGGTGCCCGCCGTCGATCTCAACGCGGAACCGGGTGTTTGCCAGCGCCTGGGTAACGACGCCTTCGACTTCGAGAGCCTCTTCCTTTTCCTTTGCCATACGGGCCAAACTGCTTTGTTCTTTGTTCGCGGAGCGTCTTAGGACGGGGGTGTTCTGACGCGGGGTATTAAGTCACGGGACGGCTTGGCAGGGTTGTCCGCTGGACAAACCCGGCACACGACGACCCGCCGTGGGTCCGATAAATCGACAACACGAGTAACGCTGCCGGTCGGCCGCCGTTCGGGAGTCAACCCAACCGGACCGACCGTGGGCCGGCCCAACAACATTTTAGGCTGGCCCACCGGGGCGACCGGCCACACGGGGGGTGACTGGCCGCACGACGGGTAAAAACGAGCGGCCAATGCGGCCAAACGATATTCTCGGCAAGTATAGGCCGCTTTGGCGGGCAGCGTCCAGATAGCGCCCCTTGCGCAAGGCAAACAAACGTCAAATTCAGACTGTTCCGCATCCCGCCAGAATGGCGTCTGCCCGATCGCCAGATTGCGATAAACTGCAATGACCGTGAGCACCACCGAATATACAGACGCCCCCCGCCCCGACGACGACGCGGTCCGCCGCGCCAAGGCGGAGATCCGCGGCATCGTCGGCCAGATCGCCGATCTGGCCCGCAGCGACGCTGCGCCGGAGCGTTTTTACGACGAATTCCTCAATAAAGTGGTCGCCGCGCTGGCCGCGATCGGCGGCGCCGTCTGGACCCTGTCCGACACCGGCGTCCTGCAGCTCGCCTACCAGATCGACCTGCGACGCACCGGTTTGGCGGAAAACCCCATCGGCCAGGCCCAGCACGGCCGGCTGCTCACCCGCACGCTCACCACCGGCGAGGGCGCCCTGGTGGCGCCCCACTCCGGCGCCACCGGCGGCATCGACACCGACGACGAGAACGCCGCGGCCAACCCCACCGACTTCCTGCTGGTGCTGGCGCCCGTCCACAACGACCAGGGGGTCCAGGGCGTCGTCGAGGTCTTCCAGCGGCCCGACACCCGCCACAGCGTGCAGCAGGGCTACCTGAAGTTCTTGCTGCAAACCTGCGACCTCGCCGGCGACTACCTGCGGGCCCGCCGCCTCAGCCACCTGGCCCAGAAGCAGAGCCTGTGGGAGCAGCTCGAGTCGTTCACCCGCACCGCCCACGGCAAGCTAGACGTCAAAGAGACCGCCTTCACCATCGCCAACGAGGGACGCCGGCTGATTGGCTGCGACCGCGTCTCGGTCGCCGTGCAGAAGGGCTCCCGCATGACGATGGAGGCCATCAGCGGGCAGGACGCCTTCGACAAGCGGTCGAACGTAGCGACGCTGCTCACCCGCGCCGCCCGCGCCGTGGCCCGCACCGGCGAAGACGTGTGGTACTCCGGCGACGCCTCGAACCTGGCGCCGCAGGTAGAGAAGGCGCTCGACGCCTACGTCGACGAGTCGCACACCAAGGGGATGGCCATCCTGCCGCTGCTGGAGGCCGAGGACGAGGACGCCCCCCCCGAGCCGGGCCAGCGACGCAAACCCCCCAAGGTGTACGGCGCGCTCATCGTTGAGCAGATGGTCGACAGCCAGGAGCCCGAGGGCTTCCGCCAACGGGTGGCCGTGGTCCGCAGCCACGGCACCACGGCGATCGCCAACGCGCTCGAGCACGAGAGCCTGTTCTTGATGCCGTTGTGGAAGACCCTCGGCAAAGCCACCTGGTTCATCCGCGGCAGCCGGCTGCCGAAAACCGTGGCGGTGCTGACGCTGCTCACGGGGCTCACGCTGGCCGGCGTGTTTGTGCACAAAGACTTCACCGTTCAGGCGGACGGCGAGTTCCTGCCCGACCTGTCGCGGAAGGTGTTCGCCCAGGTCGGCGGCGTCGTGACCGACGTCAAGGTGCACGACGACGACGTGGTCACGGCCGGCCAAACGGTGGCCGTGCTGCGGAACATCGAGCTCGCCAACGAGCTGACCGGCGTGCTGGGAGAGATCAGCACGGCCGAGGCGCAGATCGAATCGCTCAACTTCGAGCTCTCCGACCGCGCGGGGCTCGACCGGGCCGACATCGACGAGCGTCAGTCGCGGATCTCGCAGATCCAGCGGCAGCTTTCCTCGCTGGAGCAGCGACGCAACCTGCTCCGAGAGAAGCAGACCATGCTCACCATCACCAGCCCGATCGCGGGCCGGGTGATCACGTACAAGGTAGAGGACGTGCTGGCGGGCCGGCCGGTGAACACCGGCGACGAGCTGATGGAGATCGCCGACCCGACGGGCCCCTGGCGCGTCGAGGTGAACATGCCCGACAAACGGATGGGCCACATCCGATCCGCCTGGCAGGCGGCCGGCGAGAAGGGTCCAGACGAAGGCTCCCCTGGGGGGCCCAGTGGGGGTCTCGAAGTGACCTTCCACGCCCGTTCGCACCCCGAAGAAACATTCACGGGCCGCGTGATCGAGATCGGCCAGACCGCCGAGCCGCGGGGCGAGGAAGGCAACACGGTCCGCCTGGTCATCGACTTCGACAAGCAAGCGTTGTTCAGCAAGGTCGGCGAGCCCAAGGTGGGCGAAGGGGTCCGCGCCAAGGTGCACTGCGGCCAACAGTCGATCCTGTACTGCTACTTCCACGACCTGATCTACTTTGTGCAGTCAAACATCCTGTTCTGGTTTTAGACGGACGGGTTAACCACTGAGCCACGGAGAAAACGACGGAGGATTGCCACGAAAAGGCGCGAAAAAGCACAAAGAAAGCGCCTGCAAATAGCCAATTTCTAATGACCAAAGATTCAACCACCGTCTCTTGAAATTAGTCATTGAGGCTTAGTCCTTGGTCATTTTGCCTTTGTGCCTTTTTGTGCCTTTTCGTGGCCAACGTCCGTCTCCGTGCTCTCTATGACTCTGTGGTTAACTGCGTCGCGAGTTTCCCTCAACCGGCGGTTGTCGATGAAGCCCCTATTGCTGATTGGTCTGATCACGTTGGCGGCGCCTGCCCTTGCGCAGCAGTTCCAGTTGCCGGCCGACGCCCCCCCTGCCGCCGCCGGGCCGGCCGGCGACCCGGTGATCGAGCGGTGCATCATCGGGCTGGTCGAAGACATCCGCATCCCCGCCAGCGACGCCGGCGTGCTGACGCACCTGGCGGTGAAGCAAGGGTCGGTGATCCGCTCGGAGGACGTGATCGCGCGGGTCGACGCCCGTGAGGTCGAGGCCCAACGCAACGCCGCCAAGTACGCGGTAGAAAGCGCCCTGCAGCGCTGGAAGGACGACATCGAAGAACGGTTCGCCCGGGCGCAGCTTGAACACGCCAAGTCGGCCCTGAAGGAGATCCGGAACGCGAACAAAGACCTGCAAGCGGTCACGAACGACGAGGTCCGCACCGCGGAACTGAACGTCAAGCGGTCGGAGCTGGCGATCGAGAAGGCGCAGCACGACCGCACGCTGGCCGGGCACGAGTACTGGGTCAAGAAGGCCGAGCTGGAGCTGGCGCAGATCGCCGTAGACAAGCGGACCATCTTCGCCCCGTTCGACGGCGTGGTGCTGGAGGTGCTGCGGCATCAGAACGAGTGGGTGTCGCCCGGGGACCCCATCGTCCGCGTGATCAAGCTCGACACCCTGCAGGTAGACGGCTACGTCCGCCTGGACGACTACTCGCCGTCGCAGATCGACGGCTGCGAGGTGACCGTTGAGGTCAACGTAGGCCCGGGCCGCACCATCCCCACCGCGGGCCGGATCGTGAACATCGACCCCATCGCCGGCACCGACGGCAAGGGCTCGCGCTACCTGGTGCGTGCCGAGATCGCCAACCGCCAAGAAGACGGCCGCTGGCTGATCCTCTCGAGGCTGCCGGCGAAGATGACCATTCACTTAGGCACCGGCGGCATCAGCAGCGCGGCTGCGCCGCGGGGGACTGGGGGCTAGGGGCAGCGCGGCTGCGCCGCGGGGGCTGGGGGACGCGCAAGCGGGAGTCGGCGTCAAACTAGGGCCGATGAGCGATGGGCGCAGTTGACGCTAACTGAGGCTTTGGTGCATGTCAGACCCGATACGCAGCTACCAGGACCTTGAGGTTTGGAAGTCGGGGATGCGGGTGACGCTCCGCGTTTACGAACTGACCAGAATATTCCCCGACGACGAACGCTTCGGGTTGGTCAGCCAACTACGTCGGGCCGCTACGTCGATCCCTTCTAACATCGCTGAGGGACACGCCCGACAATCGACGAAGGAATACCTTCATCACGTCTCGTACGCACTTGGCTCTCTGGCGGAAGTTGAAACCCAAGTCTTGATCGCAGAGGAGCTGAAGTATCTCTGCAGGGACAACTCACAAACGCTGCTCAGCGACCTCGCAGGACTAGGAAAACAGCTACGTGCCCTAGCGACGGCCCTAAAACGAAACCTCGCCCCCTAGCGTCCCCCAGCCCCCGCGGCAAAGCCGCGCTGCCCCCAGCCCCCGCGGCGTAGCCGCGCCTCCCCCGACCCTATGGCCACGCTCGCTTCCAGCCTCGTCTCCTCCACCAGCCGCGCGCTGCCGATACGGGTGCGTCCTGATCTTGAGGCGAAGCGGAACCGTTATCAGGGGCGCGTTTACTGGGTGGTGAAGGACCCCGTGGCGCTGCAGTACTTCCGCTTCGAGGAAGAAGAGTTCGCCATCCTGCAGATGCTCGATGGCGAGTCCAGTCTCGAAGAGATCGCCGATCGGTTTGAGGCCGAGTTCCCGCCGCAGACCATCCGCACCGAGGAGCTGCAGCAGTTCATCGGCATGCTGCACCGCAGCGGGCTGGTGCTGACCGACGCCGGCGGGCAGGGCCTGCAGCTCAAGACGCGGCACGACGAGCGGAAGAACAAAGAGCGGATGGCGATGGTCGCCAATATCCTCTCGGTCCGCTTCAAGGGGTTCGACCCCGAGCGGTTGCTCAACTTCCTCTACGGCCTGCCGCCGGTGCGGTGGTTCTTCTCCACCCCGGCGCTGGTGCTGTGCCTGATGCTGGTGGCGGCTGCCGGCACGCTGATCCTGGTGCAGCTAGACACCTTCCAGTCCCGCCTGCCCGACTTCCACACCTTCTTCTCCGTGCAGAACTGGCTGCTGCTGGCCTGCGTGCTGGGGACCACGAAGGTGCTGCACGAGTTCGGCCACGGGCTCAGTTGCAAGCACTTCGGCGGCGAGTGCCACGAGATGGGGGTGATGTTCCTGGTGCTCACGCCCTGCCTGTACTGCAACGTGAGCGACAGTTGGATGCTGCCCAACCGCTGGCACCGCGCCGCGATCGGCGCGGCGGGCATGTACGTTGAGGTGGTGCTGGCCTCGGTCTGCACGTTCATCTGGTGGTTCAGCGACCCCACGACGCTGCTGAACAACATCTGCCTGAACGTGATGTTCGTCAGCTCCGTCAGCACGATCATGTTCAACGCCAACCCGCTGCTGCGGTACGACGGCTACTACATCCTCAGCGACCTGCTAGAGATCCCCAACCTGCGGCAGAAGGCCAGCAGCATCCTGTCTCGAAAATTGGGGCAGCTCTGCCTGGGCCTCGAGCCCCAGGACGACCCGTTCCTGCCCAAGAAGCACCAGGGGCTGTTCGCCCTGTACACGGTGGCGTCTGCCGTCTATCGCTGGGTGGTGGTGCTGTCGATCCTGTACTTCTTGAACCAGGTGTTCGAGCCGTACGGGCTCAAGCCGATCGGACAATTGATCGCGTTGAGCGCGGCGTGGGGGCTGGTCGGGCAGCCGCTGGTGAAACTGTGGAAGTTCCTCAAGGTCCCCGGAAGGCTGAACAAAGTGAAACGTTGGAGAATGGTGGTCTCGGCCCTGGTGATCGCCGCGGCAATCGCGGGCGTGCTGCTGGCGCCGATCCCGTCGGCCGTGTTCTGCCCCGTCGAGGTGGCGCTGGACGACGCGGAGACCGTGTACGTCTCGTCGCCGGGCGTGCTGCAAGCGCTGCTGGTGAAGCCGGGCGACCGGGTGGCGGCGGGCCAGCCGCTGGCGCGGCTGCGGAACATCGACCTCGAGCTAGAGATCGGCAAGCTGGAAGCGCAGGTCGACGCCGCGGTGACGCAGATCGAGGGGCTCGAAGCGATGAGCTTCGGCGACCCCCGCGCCGCGAGCCGCATCAACCAGGTGAACGAGCAGCTGGCCGCCGCGCGCGAGCAACTGGCCGGGCAGCTTGAAGACGCCGCGCGGTTGGTGCTCAAGGCGCCGATCGCCGGCACGGTGATCCCGCCGACCATCAAGGACGCCCGCGGCCAGGACCCGCGTGGGCTCGGCTCGTGGATCGGCACGCCGTTCGACGCCGAGAACGCCGGCGCCGTGCTGCAGCAGGGCGCCGCGTTCTGCCAGGTGGGCGACCCCACCAAGCTGGAGGCGCGGATCGCGATCAACCAGAGCGACAACGAGCTGGTGCTGATCGGCCAGTCGGTGGAGATCATGCTCGACCAATCAACCGACGTGGTCTACCGCAGCAAGATCACCCGCAAGGCGAGCGAAGCGATGGAGCAGACGCCGCCGCGGCTCAGCAGCCTGTCGGGGGGCAAGCTCGCCACCCAGGCGGACGAGTCGGGGGTCCCCCGGCCGCTGGAGCCCCACTTCTTCGCCGAGGCGCCGCTGCGCGGCGACCTCGGCCCGGCCGGCATGCTCCGCGTCGGCCTGGTAGGCCAGGCCAAGATCCACACCGCGCCGCGCACCCTGTGGGAACGCCTCACGCGGTACTTCTGGCAGACGTTCAATTTCGATTGATCGCGCCTGGAAGGTCTCTCGCAGAGGCGCGGAGGCGCAGAGGGTGAATCATCAATACCAGTGATCCGTCCGCGCAAGGCGGTCGCCCTGCGTTGATGGGTCAATCGCGCCTTTCTGTCTGCTCTTGTTCCGCTCTGCGTCTCCGCGCCTCTGCGAGAGACTTCATGCCTCCGCCAAACTGCAATAGGTGCCCCCCGCCGCGCACGTTAGAATCCGCGCGCACGAGGAGCACTCTATGCGCGGATGGCGGGCCAATGCAGACAAACCACGCGGCGGGCGGCTGCGCCGTCGGCTGGTGATCGGCCTGGTGTTGGTCGTGGTGCTGGTAGTGCTGGCGCCCACCCTGGTGGGGCTGACGCCGCTCAAGGACGCGCTGCTGGCCCGCGTGCTGCCAGCCGGCGCCGGCCGCGTGGCGGCGCGTAGCGCAGAGCTGGGCTGGACCTCGCCGGTGGTGCTCAAGGGGGTCGAGGTGTTCGACCCCCAGGACCAACTGCTCGCCTCGGCCGACGCGGTGGCGATCGACCTCTCGGTGTGGGACCTGTTGGTCTCCAAGCGGCCGCTGGGAGCTATCCGCCTCGAGGGCCCGCGGCTGATGGCGGTCGTCCGGCCCGACGGCAGCAACCTCGAAGACCTGCTGGCCCTGGTCGGCCCGCAGGCCGATCCGCCTCCCGTGGCCCAGTCGCCCGCGGACGGGCTCGCCCCGCCCCCCTCGGCGACGGCGGCGCGCAAGCCCACCATCGAGATCATCGGCGGCGGCCTGCAAGTGCTAGACGCCGAAACGGGCGCCGTGTGGCAGTGGGACGCGGTGGGCGCCACGATCGACCTCAACTCGCAGCCCCCCAAGATCGCCCTGCAGGCCCGCCCGCTCCCCGACGGCGCGCTGTCGGTCACCACCGGTCCAAGCGAAACCGGCGGCGCCGAGGTGAGCCTCAGCGCGCAAAACATGCAGCTCGCCTCGCTGGCCCCCTGGCTGCGGCGCTTCGACCGCACCATCCGGCTGGACGGCGTCCTGAGCGGCAGCGGGCAGTTGATGGTCAACGACCTCTCCGGGCGCCTGGCAGACGCCGCGGTCCGCGACGGCTTCGCGACCCGCGGCTCGCTGCGGATCGACCGCCTGCAGGCTTCGGCCGCGGGGCTCGGCCCCGCGCCGGTGCGTGTGCTCTCGGTCGAGCTCCCGTGGAACGCCCGCGCAGCGGGGGGGCGGTTGGTGGTGCAGCAGCTCTGGCTGCGGACCCCTGCGGCCACGATCGAGTCTTCCGGGTCGCTCTCGCCCAGCCAGCTCCGCGACCTGACGACCGCCACCCAGGCCGACGTGCGGGCGAGCGTCGACCTGGCCGCGCTCGCCGAGCAGGCGCCCAGCCTGCTGCCGATGCGGGCCGGCACCCGGCTCGAGGCGGGCCAGTTGCGGCTCTCGCTCGCGGCCAAGCCGATCAGCGGCGGCCGCACCCTCACCGGCACGCTGCAGACCGAAGACCTGCACGCCCACGCCGGCGATCGCGAGATCACCTGGGACCACCCCGTGCAGGCGCATTTTGCGCTGACGCAGTCGGCCCAGGGGGTCGCCATCGACGGCGTGCGCTGCGACGCCGACTTCCTAACGATCGACGCCCGCGGCGCCGCCACCCAGTCGATGGAGGGGGACGCCCGGTTCGACCTCGACCGCCTGGCGGAACACCTGGCGCAGTTCTTCGACCTCGGGCAAACGCGGCTCGCGGGCGCCGGCAGCGCCACCTTCGCCGGGACGCTGACCCCCGGGGGCGCCCGCTTCTCCAAGATCGACGCCAACGTGGACGGGTTCGACCTGGCGGTCCCCGGCGTCCGCGTGGCGGAGCCCAAGCTGCTGCTGCAAGGCGACCTGGGCTGGGACTTCTCCACGGGGCTGATCGAATCGCAAGAAAGCCAGCTCGTGACCAGCGCCGTGGCGTACCGCGCCCGCCGGCTGCGGTTCGATCCCACCGGCCAGCAACCGGCCGAGGGAGAGCTAGCAATCCGGGCCGACCTGGCGCGCATGGCCGCGTGGCGTTCGACCGCGGGCGGCCTCGAGCCGCAGGGCCAAGTGGTGGGGCGGCTGATGCTGCGTCAGCAAGGCGACCGCCTGGCCGCCGACGTCGACCTCACCGGCCAATCGGTCAGCCTGATCGATCGCAGCCGCGCGGGAGCGGTCGTGTGGTCGGAACCCGAGGTCCGCCTCCGCGGCGCGGTGGGCTACACGCCCCAGTCGGGCCGGATAGACGTTTCAGACATGCGTGTCGAGTCGCGGTCGCTGGCCGGCACGCTCAGCGGATCGCTGGCCGATACGCAGATCGAGCTGCGCGGCTCGGTAGACTACGACCTGGCGAACCTCTCGCCGCTGATCGCGGCCCGGCTGGGCCCGGGGATCGAGCTGGTGGGCCGCAAGCAGGCCCGCTTCGAGCTGGCCGGCGCGGGCGCCGACCTCTCAGGCCGGTTCCAGGCGCCCTGGGACTCGGCCAGCCTGTACGGGCTGCCGGTCGGCCCGGGCGCCATCCAAGGCGTCATCGCCGGAGGCGCGTTGCGGTGCGACCCGCTGAACGTGGCCGTGGGTGAAGGAAAGTTCACCACCCAGCCCACGTTGCGGCTGCAACCCGCGCCGATGGAGCTGTCGCTCCCGGCGGGCGACCTCTTCTCGGGCGTGCGGATCACCCCCGAGGTGAGTGAGAAGCTGCTGAAGTACATCGCCCCCGCGCTGCAAGGGGCAACGCAAACGGACGGCGCCTTCTCGATGCGCACCGACGGCCTCACGCTTCCGCTGGACGACCCGAAGAAACTCTCCGTGACCGGCCAGCTCGCCATCCACGGCGTCACCGTGATGCCCGGGCCGATGGTGGGCGACTGGGTCTCTACCGCCCGGCAGGTCGAGGCGCTCGCCAAGAACCAGGACCCGCTGGCCGCGCTGAACAAGCCGGCGCCGACGCTGCTGTCGGTCCGCGACCGCGTGATCGAGTTCCGCGTGGCCGAGGGCCGCGTCTACCACCGCGGCATGCAGTTCGAGGTGGGAGACGTGCTGGTGAACACCGAAGGCTCGGTCGGCCTCGACGAAACCTTGGCGCTGACGCTCACCATCCCGATCCAAGACCGCTGGGTCGAGGGCAAGCCGCTGCTGGTGGGGCTGCGGGGCCAGAACCTCCAGCTCCCGGTCACCGGCACGTTCGACAAGCCGCGGGTCGACCGCCGCGCGTTCGAGTCGCTCACCCGCGACACGGTGCGGGGCGCGGCGGGGCAGGCGATCGAGAACGAGGTGGGCAAGGCGCTGGAGAAGCTGTTCCGGTCGAAGTAGCGGGCGCCTACCGCCGAGTTTAGAATTAGAGAATGCCCTTCGGCCTGCTCTACGAAATCACTGACGGCGTACGTCGAGCAAAGGCTGCCTGGCTGGCCGGCGATCGGACAATCCGAGCGAGATTCTTCGACGTTGACTATGTTTTCCTGTTCGAGGCAGACATAGAATTGAAGAACCTTCGTTCGCCGAATCAACTGTCGATTGCGTGTCGTACGGCGACGCAGGAACTACGATGGAGAGAGATCGAGACCGCCGCATTGCAGAATCCTTCCCCGCTCCCGCCAATTCATGTCGTTCGTGGGGTCCGCGGCGTTCCGATCGAACAAGTTTACTTGGACTTTGGAGGCGATCCATGATTGGCCCAGGCAAAGAGCAGGCTGCGCTGCAGGCATTACACGAAATCTTCATTCGCGCCCGATGGATCGCCTACGAGTCCGGCTCCAAGGAGTTGGGAGATCTGTTCGATGCAGCAGAGTTGCTACCTAAGATGATCGCCGAGCCGACCGATCAGACAGAAAACTTTGCAGCGACGCTGGATGACATCGCTGAGCGTTTTCCGGGCTGCGTGGGCATCGCGGAACGGTTCAGTCAACAGGCAGTGACCGTCGGGTGACGCGCACCGTCTTATTGCTGCTCCTGTTGACGCGAAGCGCCTTTGCCGAGTGGCCACCCCCGCCGCCGCTCGACGCCGATCGCCTCGCCGCCGCTGGTTTACGTGTCGTGTCCGGTCCGCGGCTGGAACTAGTGACGGACCTGCCCCCCTCCCCCGCGATCGACGAGCTGCCCAGCGTCGTCGAAGCAGCGATGCCGGCTTGGGATCGCTACTTCGCTCACACCGGCGAGCAGGCCCCCGCCGACTGGCGGCTGCGGATGTACCTGGTGCGCGACCGCCAGCCGCTCGAGGCCCTCGGCCTGATGCCCGACCGGGGGGGCGACTTCCTCAACGGCCTGTCGCTGGGCTACGAGGCCTGGGTCGCCGAGCAGTCGACCGACTACTACCGCCGGCACCTGGTTTTGCACGAGGCCACCCACAGCTACATGGCCACCGTGCTGGGGGGCTGCGGCCCCGGCTGGTACATGGAGGCTATGGCGGAGCTGCTGGGGACGCACGCCTGGGACCCCGGCTCGGGGAGGCTAGAACTGGGGGTCATGCCGGCTTCCCGCGGGGCTTCTGCGTACTGGGGGCGGGTCAAGTCGGTCCGCGACGCGTTCGCGGCGGGCAAGGCGCTGTCGGTCCCCGCGGTGATGAAGATCGATAACCGCCAGGTGCTCGGCCCCGACTCCTACGCCTGGGTCTGGTCTCTGGCCAAGCTGCTCGACTCCCACCCCCGCTACCAGCCACGCTTCCGCGACCTGCCGAAAGAAGTCCTGCGTGAGGACTTCGACGACGGGTTCCGAGCAGCTTTTGCGGACGACTGGAGCGATCTAGCGCTCGAGTGGCGGCTGTTTGTTTCGCGGCTGGATTACGGTTACCAAGTGGCGCCCGAAGCGATCGACTTCCGACCCGGTAGGCCGCTTGCGGAAGAACCGGCCGAAGTGACGGTCGCCGCGGACCGGGGCTGGCAATCGACGGGCGTGGCCGTCGAGGCGGGCCGGCCGGTGCGGCTCTCGGCCAGCGGCCGGTTTGTGGTGCACCGAGACGCCGAGGGTACGCCCTGGCCCTGCGAGGCGGGGGGGGTGACGCTGGAGTACTTCGCCGGCCGACCGCTGGGGATGCTGCTAGCGGCGATCGACCAGCGGGAGAGCGCCGGGGGCGAGGGGGGGTCGGCTTGGTTCGAGGGGAGCCTGCTCCGGCCCGTGGGCGTTGGGCCCGAAGCAGAACTGGTCCCGCTGCATTCGGGGACCCTCTACCTGCGGGTGAACGACTCTCCCGCGGCGGTCGCAGAGAATCAGGGAGAGCTGCGGGTGATCGTCCAACGCGTGAAACGCACAGCCCAGTAGCGGCCGACCCTAGGCCCGCACGTGCCAAACCCTCGGGTCGCCACGCTCCGCGCCGATTGACACCCCGCTAGGGGTTCGGGGATGCTGGAGGGGCAGCGAAACGCTTGGCGCGGCGCCAACTGGGTGAGCGATAGCCGACGGGCTCCGCCCCGTCGGTGGCCGGCCAAGCGCGTCGACGGGGCGGAGCCCGTCGGCTATTGGATCTGTGGTTGGGTTTTCTCTTGGGACGCGAGTTGCATGAACTTTATTGAGCAGAACGACCCGGACGTGTGGGCGGCGATCGACTCGGAAATCGAGCGCCAGCAAGACGGGCTGGAGATGATCGCCAGCGAGAACTACACCAGCCCCGCGGTGATGCAGGCCGCCGGCAGCGTGCTGACCAACAAATACGCCGAGGGCTACCCCGGCCGGCGCTACTACGGCGGCTGCGAGTTTGTCGACGTGGTGGAAGACCTGGCCCGCGACCGCGTGAAGCAGCTCTTTGGCGCAGAGTTCGCCAACGTGCAGCCCCACTCCGGCTCGCAGGCCAACACCGCGGTCTACCTGGGGCTGCTGGAGCCGGGCGACACCGTGCTGGGGCTCGACCTGGCGCACGGCGGGCACCTGACGCACGGCATGAAGCTGAACATCAGCGGCATGCTGTACAACTTCGTCGGCTACGGCGTCACCAAGGATGCGCACCGCATCGACTTCGACCAGGTCGCCAAGCTGGCCCGCGAGCACAAGCCGAAGCTCATCATCGCCGGCGCCAGCGCCTACCCGCGCGAGATCAAGCACGCCCCGTTCCGCGAGATCGCGGACGAAGTGGGCGCCAAGCTGATGGTGGACATGGCCCACTACGCCGGCCTGGTGGCCGCCGGGCTGCACGACAACCCGGTCGAGGTGGCCGACGTGGTGACCAGCACCACCCACAAGACGCTGCGCGGCCCACGCGGCGGGGTGATCCTGGCGCGGAAGGAGTACGCCAAGGTGCTCAACAGCCGCGTCTTCCCCGGGATCCAGGGGGGCCCGCTGATGCACGTGATCGCCGGCAAGGCGGTCTGCTTCGGCGAGGCCCTCAAGCCTAGCTTCAAGAAGTACGCCCAGCAGGTGATCGACAACGCCCAGGCGCTCGCCGAGACGCTGATGGCCGGCGGCCTGCGGCTGGTGAGCGGCGGCACGGAGAACCACCTGATGCTGGTCGACGTCACCCCGCTGGGGATCGGCGGCAAGACCGCCGAGACGGCCCTCGACCGCTGCGGCGTCACGGTGAACATGAACATGATCCCGTACGACCAGCGCAAGCCGATGGACCCCTCCGGCATCCGCATCGGCACCCCGGCGCTGACCACCCGCGGCATGGGCCAAGCCGAGATGCGCACCATCGGCGCCTGGATGCTGGACGCGCTGGCCAACCCCGAAGACGAGGCCCGCCACGCCAAGATCCGCGGCGAAGTAAAAACGCTGTGCGCGGACTTCCCTGTCCCGGCCGCCGCTCTGAACCAAGAAATGACGACGGTTTGAACCGCCAAGACGCCGGGTAGTAGGGTGCACGCAGTGCACCAAGCCCCTGAATAACTCACTCCATCGCGACGCATGGTGCACTGCGTGCACCCTACCCTTTGAGAGTCCCGATGCCCAAGCACCGCGTACTGATCGCCGACGACAACGAGACCAACGTCGAGCTGATGGAGGCCTACCTGTCGGGGCTCGACATCGACGTCGAGATCGCCATGGACGGGCAGCAGACGCTCGACAAGGCCGCCGAGTTCAAGCCCAACCTGGTGCTGTTGGACGTGATGATGCCGCGGCTCAGCGGGTTTGAGGTGTGCAAGCAGCTCAAGGGTTCCGGCGAGCTCCCCAGCGTGATGGTGCTGATGGTCACGGCGCTGAACGAGCTGGGAGACATCGAGCGCGCCGTGGAGGCGGGCGCCGACGACTTCCTCTCCAAGCCGGTCAACAAGATCGAGCTGCTCAAACGCGTCGAGAACATGCTGCGGCTCAGCGCGGTGACGGACGAGGTAGAGCGTCTGCGTCGCTACATCGAAGAGATGGAGAAGCGCGACGGGGTTTGAGCGGGTAGCGGTCAGCTTTCAGCAATCAGCCAAAGAGGACGCGCGAACGTGATCTTGATCTGTACTGTGCTGCTCGCGTTTTGGTGCGCTTCGTGGGCCGCGGCGGCGGACGCCGACCCGGCGGCCCGCGCCCAGCAGGCCGAAGGGCTGATCGCGCAGCTCGCGAGCCCGGTCTACGTAGAGCGGCAGGGGGCGGCGATCGAGCTCGAAGCGTTGGGGCTGCCGGCGGTGGAGCCGCTGCTCGCCTCGGCCGAGAGCCCCGACCCCGAGGTCGCCGCGGCGAGCCGGCGGCTGCTCGACCGGTTGGCGCCCCGCTGGGCGCGGTGGGACGACTCCCCCTCGGTGCGTCAGGTGATGTCGGAGTACGCCCAGCAGTCGGAACAGGGGCGCCTGGCGGCCGTGGCGGCGCTGGCCGCGATGCCGGCCGGCGAATCGGCCTCGGCGTTGGTGCGGATCGCCCGCTTTGACACGTCGCCGGACGTGAGCGAGACCGCGGGCCTGCTGCTGATAGAACAGGTCGCCATCGCCGAGGAAGCGGCCCTGCGCGCGGTCTTGCCGGCCGTGATCGAGCGCGTCAACCGGCTGGCAGGCCCCAGCCAGCGCGCCTCCGGGCGTTGGTGCGAGCTGCTGGCGGCGCAGGTCGAGTCGCCCGAAGACGCGATCGCCCCGTGGCGCGAGGCGGTCGCCGGCCAGTCGCAGCGGATGGCGGCCCAGGACCCGGGGCGAGGCTCGCCCGGCGCCGGCGTGCTGCGTTGGAACCTGCTGCGGCTCGAGCTCGACGCCGACGCCCCGCGCGACGCGGTGCTCGAGACCGCCGAAGCGCTCGTCGGCTCTACGGAAGATCAGAAAGAAGGCTACCTAGAACGGGTGCTCGGGTGGAGCGGCAAGGCAGAGCGGTGGGGGGTGGTTCAGGCGTTGGTCGAACGGCACAAGGACACGCTCACCTCCAAGCGCTCGCGGTACCTGCTGGCCGACCTCGCGATGCTGCAGGGCCAGCAAGAACAGGCCCAGCGGCTGGCCGACGAGGCCTACGACACGCCAGCGACCGACCGCGACGCCCGGCTAAACGAGGATTCCCCCGAGATCGACGGCGGCGTGGTGGTGGCGCAGTGGCTCGAGACGCGCGGCCGGCCCGAGTGGGCCCAACGCGAGTACTACGCGGCGACGGGCGACGATGCGGCGCTGAACCTCTCGAGTGTGTGCGCGGCTAGCTGGCTCGCCGATTCGCTGCACGACAACGGCCAAGAAGCAGAATCGGCCGAGGTGATCGCCGCGCTGCTGTCGCGGATCGACGCCACCCCGGAGTCGAGCCGCACGTACGGCCAGCTCGCCGACCGCTGGAGGGTGATCCCCAAGGTCAACACCCTTCGGGCGACCGAGGCGTTCTTCCGCGGCCTGGCGGCGCAGGCCGAGGGGGACGCCAAGCAGGCGCGCGACTTCTACGAGCAGAGCTGGGGCTTCGACCCCACCAACGCAGACGTGCTGATCGCCATGCACCGGGCGGCGGGCGACGAGGACGCCCAACGCGATCGGGTGATCGACCGGATCGAGCGGCTGGCGCGTTCGATGCAGTTGATGATCGAAGAAGACCCCCTCGACCCGACCCCCTACAACCAATGGGCGTGGCTCGTGGCGAACACCGAGGGGGACTACGGCAAGGCGTTGCGGTACTCGCAGCGGTCGCTGCAGCTCAGCCCCGGCAACGCCGGCTACCTCGACACGCTGGGGCGCTGCTACTTCGCGGTCGGCGACGTCCAGCAGGCGGTCGACGCCCAGCGTCTGGCGGTCGACAAGATGCCCCACCTGCAGGTCATGCGGCGCCAGCTCGAAGAGTTCGAGCAGAAACTGGCCGAACAACACACGCCCACCAAGTAGGCGAGCCGTCGGCGTCAGCCGCCGACGGCAGGCCTACGCGGTACTACTTCGGGAGCCGGAACACGGTTTCGCACTTCAGCAGCGCGCAGTCGTCGGGGAAGGTGTGCAGGGTTTGCACCTTGAAGGTGCGGTCGCGGCACTCCACGTGCATGTAGCTCAGCGCCCCCAGGCCGAAGCGCTCGCTCTTGTCGAACTGGTGGAACACCCCTTCGGCGATCCCCCCCTCGGCCTTGCCGCAGCGGGCCAGCTCGTTCTGGTAGAAGTTGAACAGCCCCACTTCCACGGGCTCCATCGCGAACTTGACCTCGTAAACGCCCCCGCCACGCAGCTCGACCCGGTCGGCGCGCTCGCCGAGCGCGCGGTGGGCCATCAGCCGGCGGCGTTGCGGCAGCGGGTGGTTGGCGGCCGCGGCCACCTCGGTCAGCACCAGGCCCTGGTGGCGCCAGATCACGACGTGCCCGGCGCTGGTTACCTGCACCGTGGCGTCGTAGCGGCTCCGCTGGTAGCTCTTGCTAGCGTAGACCTGGAACAGCTCGGGGTGGATCGACCGGCCAAAGAGTTGGACGGTAAGCTCCGCGATCTTGGGACGGACCGATAGCACGGTCAGGCCTCCGTATGCATCGCCCAGACGCGGCGCGACGCGCCGTGGCAGGGTTGGTTCGTAAACGCTTGGCGACGGGCGCGTCGCACATCAGCGATTATAACTGCCGATGACGAAAGCCTCAAAGCGTGATTCGCGCAGCAAAGTTTCTTTGCGTGATTCCCGCTTGACAACGCCGCGCACACAGCGCCCGACGCCAACCACCACTTGACGCATGCCGATCGACCAAGCCTACCGCCGGCTGCTTGAGGCCTACGGCCCGCAGCACTGGTGGCCCGCCCAGACGCCGATGGAGATGATCGTGGGCGCCGTGCTGGTGCAGCACACCGCGTGGCGGAACGTTGAGCGCGCCATCACGCAGCTTCAGGCCGCGGGGCTGCTGGAGCCGGGGCCCCTGGCGCGGGCGCCGCAAGAGGAGCTGGCCCAGTTGATCCGCGTCGCCGGGCCCCACCGGGTCAAGGCGCGGCGCCTGCAGTGCGTGGCGCAGTTCATCGTCGACCGCTACGGAGGCTCGCTGGACGCGATGTTCGCCGACGACCCCCAGACGCTGCGGGCCAGCCTGCTGGGCGTGCACGGCATCGGGCCCGAGACGGCCGACTGCATCATGAACTACGGCGCGGGGGCGCCGCGGTTTGTCGTAGACGCGTACGCCCGGCGCGTGGCGGGGCGGCACGGGTGGCTCGACGCCAAGGCCCCCTACGCCGCGGTGCAGCAGTGGTTCGAGTCGCGGCTGCCGGCCGACGCCCCCCTGCTGGGCGAGCTGCACGCGCTGATCGTGAAGGTCGGCGTTGAGCACTGCCGCCCCACGCCCCGCTGCGCGGGCTGCCCGCTGGAGTGCATGCTGCCGGGCGCCGGTTCCCACGATGATGAACCACAGAGCCACTGAGAACACTGAGACGGAGGGAGAAAAGAAAGCATGACCGATGACCAAGCCGCGATGTCCAACAGACATCCGCTAGCTCGGCTTGTCTATTGAGGCTTGGTCACTGGTTGTTCTTGTTGTTCCCTCCGCGCCTCTGCGAGAGTTGTTTGCGTCTTGGCGAGTGGCCTCTGTCCATCTCTGTGGTTAACCCGCGTCACCCAGCGCCGAGAGCAGCTCGCGGAGGTTGCGTGGGTTCTGTCCCAGGTCGCCCTTGCCGATCCGCGACCGGCTCTCGGCCCACACGCGCCAGCGCCCCTCTGGGGCCGGCTCGATCGCCACCCACACGTCGTCTCGGTAGCGCATCAGCCCCGACACGTGAACCAGGTGACGCGTCTCCACGACCTCGCCGGTCCACAACGCCGGCAGCGGAGAGTCGGCCGGCAGCGGCTTGGGGGCCTCGGGCTCGCGCCAGGCGCTGCTCTCGGCGATCAACCGGTCGATCCGGGCGAGCAGCACGCGCGGACCCGCTTCTAGCTCGAGCGGCCTGAGCCGTGGGTCGCGGGCGTCTGGGGTAGCGGCGGCCCGGTTGGTGGTGAGGTCGCGGCTCCAATCCTCGATGTGCGTGGCCAGGATCAACGCCGCCAGGGCGACCGCCGCCAGCGGGATGCCGATCGCGTAGATCATGATGCGCCTTTTTGAAGCCATTGCCCTTTTCCGATGCGTGGGTCACGATAGCACGGCACGAATGCGGGCCGCCATTGGCCGCAGAAACCACTCCCCCCCGCACCATTCATGCCGGACAAGTTCGACCCGTACCGCGAGGCGTTGGTGATGGAAACCCTCACCCAGTGGCCCGCCGATCTGGCGCACGTGCCGCAAGCGGATCGGGCGCGGATCGCCGCGGCCCTGCACGCAGACGCCAGGGGGGTAGAGCGGCTCAGTTATGTCAGGACCCACACCGGGTTCCAACGGCGGATCGAGGTGAGCGTCCGCGACCTAGAGAGGATGCCGTGAGCGACACCACCGACCTGATCCGCGTCGACCTGGGCGAGCGGTCTTACGACATCGAGATCGGCTCCGGCAACAGCGCGTCGCTGGCCGGCTTCATCGAGGCCCGCAGGCCCACCGAGCACGTGGTGGTGGTGACCGACTCCAACGTGGCCGGCCTGCACGCCGACGCCCTCTCCGACCGCCTGACCGACCAGGGGCTGGAGGTGCTGCTGCTGGAGATAGACGCCGGCGAGCCGAGCAAGTGCGCCGACATGGCGTTCGAGCTCTGGAGCCGGATGCTGGAGGAAGGGGTCGACCGCAAGAGCGTGGTGCTGGCCATCGGCGGCGGGGTGGTGGGCGACCTGGCGGGCTTTGTGGCGGCGACTTTCATGCGGGGGCTGCCCTTTTTTCAGGCGCCGACCACGCTCTTGGCGCAGGTGGACAGCAGCGTTGGGGGCAAGGTCGGCATCAACCTGCCGGGCGGAAAAAACATGGTCGGCGCCTTCTGGCAGCCGGCCGGCGTGCTGGTGGATGTCGATCTGCTCGCTACCCTCCCGGAGCGCGAATACCGCGCCGGTATGGCCGAGGTGGTCAAGTACGGCGTGATCCTCGACGCCGAGTTTTTCGCCTACCTCGAAGCGAACGTCGAGGGCATCAACGCCCGCCTGCCCGAGGTGCTGCGTCACGTGGTCAAGCGCTGCTGCCGGCTCAAGGCAGACGTGGTCGAGGCCGACGAGACAGAGACCTCCGGCCGGCGTGCGGTGCTGAACTACGGTCACACGTTCGGCCACGCCTTGGAAGCCGCTACCGGCTACACGCGGCTGCTGCACGGCGAGGCGGTGGCCATTGGCATGACGTGTGCAGCCCGCTTGTCGGAGGCCATCGGCGCCGCGCCGTGCGGCTTCACGCAACGCCAAAGCGCGCTGCTTGAAACAATTGGGCTCCCAACGACCACGCCGGTCGACCTCGATCCAGAGGAGCTGCTAGAGTTGATGTGGAGGGACAAGAAAGTTGAAGGGGGCCAGCTCCGCTTGGTGCTGGCCCGCACGTTTGGCGATGTCGGTCTGTTTGCAGACACCCCGTCCGAAGCGATCCTGACAGCGATCGGCCCCTCCACCCGGGCCGCTCAGGGTTTGTGAATCGAGCAAGAGTCAGTGAGGGCCTGCCCCGTAGAACAGTCCCGCAAAATAGGCGACAGCCCAGACGGGGCGGCCAAGCGAATCCGCAGAGCAAGAAATGTGCGACAAAATCGGCGCCGGCTGTAGAAAGCCTGCGGCGTTCCGCGTTTCACTAAGTTAAGGGCCGCTACTCCCCGTGGCGCAACAGTCCATCCCTCCCCTTAATGCTTAGAAGTTTTCCACCGGCTCGAAGCCGGGTGCTGTGCGGCGCCAGCAGACAGCAGATCGGGCCGGCGCCTAAATAGAAACCGCAAGAATGGGCTGCTTCCGCGTCCCTTGGGATGCGTAAAACAATGAATTTCCTGCGCATTTAGCGCAAGCCAGTTAGTGCATACTTGTGGTCGGTTGCGGCTACCTGCCTATCGTGAGAAAGGTGGGGGATGCATAGGCCAGGCGGCTGGTCAAACTCCCGGAACAGAGAGGCGCTTGATGAACCCCGTTTTAACTGGCTCGGTGGGTCTGCTCGAACTGAGCAGCAGTGACGCCCACCGGGTAACCGAGTCCGCACATGGCCGCGAATCCGACTGGAGCCGGTTCTCGAACATCGAGGATTGGCGCGGCCAGATCGCCCGCCTCAACGGTCACCTCTCCTCCCAAGGAGGACAGTGCGTGATTGTTGCGTCGCCCGTGGCGCAGGTGCTGAACCAATCGGTGCTGAGCGATATCCGCAACGCCTACGCGAACGCCGCGATCGTCGTGGCCTCCGAGGACATCAGCGCCCGTGACGCGGTGAATCTGCTCCGCGCAGGCGCCGACGACGTGCTCGTGGTGCCGTGCCCCGCCGAAGAACTGGAGTCGGTGCTCGACCGCGCCATCGCCCTGGCCGAACGGCGGGCGGGGGAAGAGAACTCCGCCAAGGAGCTCAAACGCCGGCTGGCGAGCCTCACGCGTGCCGAGAACGACGTTCTCGACTCGCTGCTGGAGGGGATGCCAAACAAGCAAATCGCCCAGCAGTTCAGCATCGGGCTGCGGACCGTGGAGCTGCGGCGCTCGAAGATCATGAAGAAGATGCACGCCGGCAACCTGGCGCAGCTCGTGCGCTTCGTGTTTGAAGCCCGGGGCGATGCGTAGGCCGCGGCAGGTTTTTGGTTAGTGTCAAGCTAAGCGGCTGATTACTCTGTCCTCATGGCATCTGCCCTGGGGGCGCCGGCGTGGGCCGCTACAGCGAACAACTAATCGCCGAAGTGCGTTTGGCGCTCACGCCCGGGGTCGGTCCGCGTCTGCGCGCCAACCTGATCGCGCGCTTCGGGTCCGCCAACGACGTCGTGCGGCAGCCCGTTAGCGTGCTTACCTCGACGTCGGGCATCGGCCCCAAGCTGGCCGAGGCGTTGGCCGCGGCGCGGGGGATCGATGTCGAAGCAGAGCTCTCGGCGGCCGCCGAGGCGGGGGTCGTCCCGCTGGCGCTCGACGACCCCCACTACCCCGAGCCCCTCCGGTCGATCTGCGACCCCCCGGGCGTCCTCTTCGTCCGCGGCGACCCGCTGCCAGACGACCGCTTAGCGGTCGCGATCGTCGGCTCGCGGCACGCCACCCGCTACGGGCTGCGTCAGGCAGAAACCCTGGCCCGCGAGCTGGCCCGTGCGGGGGTGGTTGTGGTCAGCGGACTGGCGCGAGGGATCGACGGCGCGGCCCACCGGGGCGCTCTAGAGGCCGGGGGGCGGACCATCGCGGTGCTGGGCGGCGGGCTGTTGCGGCTCTACCCGCCCGAACACGCGGGGCTCGCTGACCGGGTCGCTGCCCAGGGCTGGCTGATGAGTGAGGCGCCCCCCAATCGGCCCCCGATCAGCGGGGCGTTCCCCCAGCGAAACCGGGTCATCAGCGGGCTGTCGCTGGGCGTCGTGGTGGTTGAGGCCGCCCAGCGTTCGGGCGCGCTGATCACCACCACCCACGCGGCGGAGCAGGGACGCGACGTGTTCGCGGTGCCGGGCCCCATCGATAGCCCGCTGTCGGCCGGCTGCCATCGGTTGATCCAGGACGGCGCCAAGCTGGTGGCCTCGGTGGACGACATCCTGGAAGAGATCGATAGCGCCAGCAGCCTGCGGCAATCCGCGGCACCGGCCCCTCAGTCGGCCCCGACCCCCGAGCTGAACGACACCGAGCGGGCCGTCTGGGGTTTGGTCAGCACGGCGCCGACAGCGATCGACACGATTGTCGAGCGTTCCGGGCTGGGCGCCGCGGCCGTGCTTTCTACGCTCAGCGGCCTAGAAATGCGTGGGATCGTCCGCCGGCACAGCGGCGCCTTTGTGGCGCGGAGCTAGCTTCTGCCGGTTTTTTTGGCAAGTTTTTGCCCGAACCAGCGAATCACTGGGGGGCGTCGTGCGTACTAGCGATTGCCCGCGGCGGAGGTCGCACACGGCGAGCGCCTCAAAATCGAGCACGTGCGTATAGTTTCGCGACGTTTGGGCCGCGGCGACTTGCAAGAATATGCAGATTTGACAGTCTGTCGAAGCCCTGCGGGGCGAGACGGCCAACAACAGTTAACCCACTAACTAATCTGCAAGCCCTTGCTGGATAAAGACTAACGAAGATTCGAGGCGGATCGAGGCGGGAGCGGGGCCGGACCTTGGCACACGAGTTGCTTCAGGGGCGTCGCCGCTCACTTGGCGGAACAGAGCCGGATCCATGGAATCGCAACTGGACATGCGGGGAACCGGTCGGGCACTTTAGAGACGGCGGGGAGGTAAGGATTACTTCCCTTAGAACGTCGAACCCTCATACGAGGAGTTCGTCATGAAATCGCGAAGCACGGAGGAACGCACCGGAAAGCGGCTCGCAGCCGCCGGGTCCGGGACTTTGAACCCTTCCACTCAACACCCTTCCATCGCAGTGAAAACAACCACCCGCCACGCCGAAACTGACGCCGCCGTCGTTTGCGACCCGGTCGCCATGAGCGACGAGGCGTTGGTGGCCGCGCACCGCGACGAGCCCAACGGCCCGTTCTTGGGGGTGCTGGTGAACCGCTACGAGAAGGAGCTTTACGGCTACCTGCGGCGTTTCCTGGGAGACGCGAGCCTGGCCGAAGACGCTTTTCAAGCGGCTTTCCTGCAGGTGCACCTCAAGAGCGACCTGTTCGACGAGGGGCGTCGTTTCCGCCCCTGGCTGTACACGGTGGCCACCAACCGGGCGATCGACATCCAGCGTCGCAACCGCCGCCACAACCTCGTGAGCCTGGACCGTCCCAATCAGTCCGACCACGCCGAGGTGGGGTCGCTGCTGGACCTGCTAAAGTCGGACGACGCGAATCCTTCTGAACGCTTTGACCTCCGCGAGCGTATGGAGTGGGTGAGGCAGGCCGTTGCTACGCTCCCTGAGCAGCTGCAGTCGGCCGTCTCGCTGGTCTACTTCCGGGGGATGAAGTATCGGGAAGCAGCAGCAGAACTCGCGGTCCCGGTGGGCACGGTGAAGAGCCGGCTCCACTCCGCCATTAGCCGCCTGGGCGAAGCCTGGGACGAGGGCAATGGCGCACGGCCGGGTCAGCCGCGTTAGAAGGCTGCTAGGGGGAGTCCGCGGTTGCGGCCCCCCCAATTCTCGGCTGAAACCGCCCTGCGACAGCGCGTCGCCCGGGAGTAGGATGTAGAATCACAAGGGCCGGCCCGCCGCGTGCTGGGCCGGCCATCCGTGCCTGCACCGACTCTCCCATGCGCGACGAACTGATCGCTTACTTGCTGGATGAGCAGAGCCCCGACCAACGTCGGGAGCTGGAGCGCAGGCTGCAGCGCGACGCCGCGTTGCGGCAAGAGCTGCAGCACCTCCGCTCCTGCATGGGCTTCGGGGAGGAGTCTCAAGACGCTGCCGAAGGCTCTGCGGAGGGCCAGCCCCCAGTCGGAGCCAACGACGCAGGGGACCCCGCAGACGGCCAATCGCCGAGCGACCTGGGCGCCCGCACGCTGCGGCGCATCCGCACGGGCGAGGCCTGCGCCTCCGATGTTCTTGGGACCGACCCCGCGAACCGGCTGGGGATCATTGACGCCCCGGGGCGTAGCTGCCCGTTCACGCTGGTCGACACCGTCGTGACGCTGGGCGTGGTGATGGCGCTGGGCATGATGTTGCTCCCCGCGATGGTCGAGAGCCGCGAGGCCTCGCGCCGCCTCTCTTGCCAGAACAACCTCCGCCAGTTGGGTGTGGCCTGCATCCGTTACTCGGACAACCACGGGGGCTACTTCCCGCACATCCGCCCCGGCGAGAACGCGGGGTTCTTTATCGTGCGGCTCGCCCAGAACGGCGGCGTCGACCCCGACGAGTTGCAGACTTGGCTGGTGTGCGCGTCGAGCCCGATCGCGGCCCAGTTGAGGGCCCGCGGCGCCTGCGTCAGCACGCCAACCACCCAGCAGCTCGCGGGCCTCGATTGCCACACGCGGGCGTTGCTGATCGACGCGCTGCCCAACAGCTACGCCTACCGCTTCGGCTATTGGCAAGGAGGCCGCTACGTTGCGGTGCGGAAGCAGCCCGGCAGGAGCGCTCCGCTGCTGGCCGACAAGCCCGACCGCGGCAACGGGTACCGCAGCCTGAACCACGGCGGCTACGGCCAGAACGTGCTCAACGACGACCTGAGCGTCTCCTATTGGCTCGACCCCTGGGCGCCCTACCGCGACGACCACCTGTTCCTCAACAAGCGGAACGAGCAGGCCGCCGGCTACGGCCGCAACGACGTGGTGCTGGGCGACAGCGCCGCCACCCCCGGGGTCGCCCCGGCCGTGGTGGGGGACGCTTACTAGCCCGGCGCGATCGGCCGGCTCTACGGCGACCGCTTCACCGTGCCTACCGCACGGCGTTCTCGACACCCGGGGGCCAGAACGCAACGCCGCGGGGCGGCGCGTGATGCGTTTTGGGTTCATCGAAGGCCACAGCCCGGCGCGTGGCGCGTGGCGCCGATCCCTGTAAGTCGTTGCCGACAAGCCCTTTGGGGCCGCCGGCGGTCGGTTCGGCGGGCTTTGGCGCCGGTTCTGCTTTGGGACGGGGCGTCACTTCCCCCGCCCATCGAACCACCCACGGCGTGGCGTCTGCCGGAGCCTCTGACCCCGGGCTCCGGCCGACGCGCGTCGCCCCCCGCCGATGCACAACCGTGGACTTCACGCCCAAGAGCTCGTTGAGATCGCCGCGCTGTTGGCCTCGGGCAGCGGCTCGCTGCTCTCGCGCACCACGCCGCTGTGCGAGGCGTCGCTCACCGAGTACTGGGCCGCCTCGCGTTGCCGGCTCGACCGCTGGGACGCGGGGCTCCGCTCGGCGGGCGACCGCCCGCTGCGTCGCCTGGGCGCCATTGCGGAAGAGATCGCCCTCTCAGGCGTGCTGGCCCGGACCATCGCGGCGATCGCGACCGGCTACGACATCCGCCGCGGGGTCGGGGAGGCCGACCCCATCGGCCGCAACGTGCTCGCCGGGCACCTCGACGCCGCGTCGCGGTGCGCCGCGGCGGTGTTCCAGTGGTGCGGGGACGACCGCGAGCAGTCCGAAGCCATCGGCGGCGTGTTTATCAAGTCGGCCCGCTGGTCGGACATGCTGGTGGGCTACGTCGCAGCGGCCATGCACGGCGAGGCCCGTGTGCTGGCCGTGGCGCACCACCCCGACCGCGCCCGCGACTTCGCCGAAGACGCGCCGCAGCTCGAGTGCGCCGAGGGGGTCCGCCTGCTGACCGCGTCGGTGCGGATGGCCTTCCTGCCGGCGCTCCACCCGGCCGAGTCGGGCGACCTGAACCACCGCATCGCCGGATCGGCGCTGGGGCTGTTCGGCGCCGAGGCGTTCGACGACTTTGGCCTGCTGCGTTCGACCTGGCTCGAGCGGATGGACGGCGTGGTAGACGACGCCCAGATGCAGCTCGAGAAGCTGACGGACGAAGACAACCCACGATTCAACCGAGACCGACGCGAAGGCCGCTCCCGCGACTTCCGCGCCCAATAGCAGACGACCTATGGTCGGCGGCTATTGGTTGCTTGCGATGGTTGCGTTGCGACGCGCGACCCGCGCCCGCAGGTGCTCTAGGTCGTCCTTGGGCGTCGCCTCGATCAACCCCCGCGTGTACTCCTGGTGGGGGTTGGCGTAGATGTTCTCCGACGGGCCGAACTCCACGATCTTGCCGTCGTTCATCACGGCCATCATGTCGGCCATGAACTTCACGACCGACAGGTCGTGGCTGATAAACACGTAGGTCAGCCCGCGGGTCTCCTGCAGCTTCTTCAGCAGGTTGAGCACCTGCGCCTGCACCGAGACGTCCAGCGCAGAGACCGACTCGTCGCAGATAATAAAGTCGGGCTCGACCGCAAGCGCCCGGGCGATGCAGACCCGCTGCCGCTGGCCGCCGGAGAACTCGTGCGGGTAGCGCCGCAGGTGCGCGGCGGACATCCCCACCTCTTCCAGCAGCGCCACGGCCTTGTCGCGTCGCTCGCCGCGCGTGCGGGCCAGGCGGTGGATCACCATCGGCTCGACCAGCGTCGACTCGATCGTCATCCGCGGGTTCAGCGAGCCGTACGGGTCCTGGAAGATGATCTGCATCTGCCGCCGGATGGCCCGCAGCCCGCTGCCCCCCAGCTCGCCCACAGACTTGTCGCCGAACAGCACCGTGCCGGCGGTCGGCTCGATCAGCCGCAAGATCGCCCGTCCGGTGGTGGTCTTGCCGCAGCCGCTCTCCCCCACCAGGCCGAGGGTCTGGCCGCGGTAGACGTCGAAGCTGACGCCGTCGACCGCGCGGGTGTAGTCCGAAACGCGCGAGAAGATCCCCCTGCGGATCGGGAAGTAGACCTTCAGGTCGCGGACCGAGAGCAGCGGCTTCTGGCCCTCGGGCACGGCGACGGTGTCGGGGGCGTGCTGCCCCTCGGTCCACGGGTGGCCGATCCCCTCGAGCTCGCTCTTGGGGTGCAGCAGCCGGCCGCGGCCGGTGGTCTTGAGCTGGTTGAGCCGGGCGTCGTCGAGGCGCTTCTCGATCAGCTCTACCTTGCCGTTCGCCTCGCGTGTTTCCATGAAGTCGCTGACGGTCGGCAGCAACCGGTAGGGGGTGTCGAGCCTGGGGCGGCACGCCAGCAGCCCCTTGGTGTAGGGGTGCTGCGGCGACTCGAAGATCTGCAAGACCGGCCCCTGCTCTACCACCTCGCCGCGGTACATCACCAGCACGTCGTCGGCGATCTCGGCGATCACCCCCAGGTCGTGCGTGATGAACAGGATCGCCATGCCGCGCGAGTCGCGCAGGCGGCGGAGGATCTCTAGGATCTGCGCCTGGATCGTGACGTCGAGCGCGGTCGTCGGCTCGTCCGCGATCAGCAGCTTGGGGTCGCAGGAGAGGGCCATCGCGATCATCACCCGCTGCTTCTGCCCGCCGGACATCTGGTGCGGGTACTTGTCAACGCTCATCGCGGGGTGCGGGATGCCGACCTCATCGAACAGCTCGATGGTCCGCGCCCGGGCCTCGGCCTTGGTCATCCCCTGGTGCAGCCGGAGCGCCTCGTCTACCTGCGCCCCGACGGTGAACACCGGGTTGAGCGAGGTCATCGGCTCCTGGAAGATCATGCTGATGTCGCTGCCGCGGATCTTGCGCATCTCCGGCTCGGGGAGGCCCACCAGGTCGCGTCCAAACAGCGCGATCCGCCCCGTCTCGATCTTGGCCGACGACGCGAGCAGCCGCATGATCGAGAGCGACGTAACGCTCTTGCCGGAGCCGCTTTCGCCAACAATGCCGAGCGTGCGGCCGAGCTCAACACGGAACGACACGTCGTCGACCGCGGGGACCACGCCGTCGTCGGTGTGGAAGTAGGTGCGGAGATCGGCGACGTCGATTACTGCTTCGGACATGACGTTTTTGACCACGGATAGCACGGATTTCACGGATGATCTGTCGCAGGAAGCCTACTAGCGGACGATCCGCTTCCACTCCAGCTTTGCGTGCTTGAAGTTTAGCAAGAGTGCGACTTCCAGTTGCGAGATCGCCAAGTAGCCGACCATTTGGGCGACGTGATTGTCGTTAAAGACGGAAACGACCTTGGGGTCTGCGATCAGAACCCCGTCCACAATCAAGTCCGGTACGAGAACTCCGACTTGCGACTCGCGGTAGTAGACAGGAAACCGCGATTGCTGATCGACTTGATGACCGCGATGTTTGAGCTCGACGACCATCGCATTCTCGTAAACCTTTTCATCGAGCCCCGGCCGCAGTTCGTTCAGCACCGCCATCGCCGCTCCGATCACGCTTCTGCTCAACGCTTCGTGCTTCATCGGACGGCTTGCGGGATCTTAGTTGCATTGTCGTCTGATCATCCGTGAAATCCGTGCTATCCGTGGTCAAAAACTTCCGTGCGTCACTGCCCCGCCTGGTTCAGCCTGGGGTCGGTGGCCTCCTGCAGGCCCTCGCCGATCAGGTTGTACGCCAGCACGGTGAAGAAGATCGCGAGGCCCGGGAAGACGATCAGCCACCACATCTCTTGGATCGACGACCGGCCGGAGCTCAGCAGCGTGCCCCAGCTCGGGTTGGGGGGAGACGCGCCGAAGCCCAGGTAGCTGAGCCCCGCCTCGACCAGGATCGCCGAGGCGATGCCGAACGTGATCGGCACCAGCACGGGCGCCAGGCCGTTGCGCAGGATGTGCCGCACCATGATCCGCACCCGCCCGGCGCCCAGCGCGCGGGCGGCGGTGACGTAGTCCATCTCCTTGAGCTTGAGGAACTCCGCACGCGTGAGCCGGGCGATGCCGGTCCAACTGGTGATGCCGATCACGGCCATCAGGTGGAAGTTGGTGACGTTGTCCAGCAGCGCCACCAGCGCGAGGATCAGCACCAGCGAGGGGATGCACATCACCACCTCGATCAGCCGGCTGAGCAGCACGTCGACCCAGCCCCCCAGGTAGCCCGCCAGCCCGCCGATGGTGATGCCGATGGCCGCGGCGATTCCCATCGAGATGAACCCCACGCTCAGCGAGATTTGCGCGCCGTAGATGAGCTGCGCCAGCACGTCGACCCCCTGCTGGTTGGCGCCCAGCGGGTTCTGCCAGCTGGGGCGGGCGGCGAACCCGATGGGGTTTCCCGGCCGGCCGGGCCAGTCCCCTGCTTCGAGCCGGCGGTACGGGTCTTGGAAGATCGGCGGCCAGACGGCCCAGCTATCGGGGTCTTCCTGCTGCAAGTACTTGGCGTAGTTGCGGGTGCGGAAGGGCCGCTGCCGGAAGACGGCCGGCTCCCAGCTCCGCACGTAGTACCCAGCACGGGGAAGTAGATGTGCCCCTTGTACTTGACGATGATCGGCTTGGTGCCGGCCAACAGCGGCGCGCACAGCGCCACCAGCGACAGCAGGATCACGTACGCCAGGGCCGCCATCGCCAGCTTGCGCTTGCGGAACCGCCGCCACGCCTCGGTCCAGAACCCGCTGGGGGCTTGGTTGGAATCGGTAGGGTTGGACGGATTTACCACAGAGTCACCGAGGACACAGAGACGGAAAGGAGAACCGCCGATGGACGCAGATAGACGCCGATGGGGGTTCCTTCAAAGATGCTTTATCGCCCAGCAGGCCCAAAGCTGATTGCTGATTGCTCAGGATTCTATCTGCGTTCATCCGCGTCCATCGGCGGTTCCAATTAGCTAAGCGAAACACGCGGGTCGACCACCGCGTACAGCACGTCCGCGATCAATTGCCCAAGAGCGTCAGCACGCTGAACATCAGCGTCAGGCCCATGATGGTGTCGTAGTCGCGCTGGCCGATCGCCTCGAAGTAGAGCCGGCCCATGCCGGGCCAGACGAAGATCTGCTCTAGGATCACCGCCCCCGACAGCAGCCCGGGGAGCGTCAGGCCGATGAGCGTCACCAGCGGGATCAGCGTGTTGCGGAAGGCGTGCTTCCACAGCACCGTCTTGGGGCCCAGCCCCTTGGCGCGGGCGGTGCGGATGTAGTCCTGCCGGATCGTTTCCTGCATGTTCGCGCGGATAAACCGGCTGTAGTACGCCAGGCTGCCGTAGGTGAAGCAGGTGACCGGCAGGATCGCGTGGACGAAGATGTCCCAGGCCTGCTGCCCGGTGGACATCTGCGCAAACCCGTCGCTGGTCATCCCGTACAGCGGCAGCCACTTGAGCTTCACGTAGAACAGCAGCTGCAGGTAGAGCGCCGCCACGAACGCCGGCAGCGAGTAGAGCATGTACAGCAGCGTGCTGACGGTGCGTTCCGCCACGCCCCCCCCCGCGGCCGTGCTCCACAGGCCGATCGGGATCGAGAGCAAATAAGTCAGCAGCAGCGACGTTACCGATAGCAGCAGCGTCGGGCCGAGCCGGCTGCCGATCAGTTCGGTGACCGGCGCGTTGTTCTGCGGGGATCGACTTGCCGAGGTCCCCCCGCACGGTGTTGCCCAGCCAGACCCAGTAGGCCTGATACCAGGGCTTGTCGAGGCCGTACAGCTTGTAGAGCCGCTGCAGCTCGTCTGGGGAGATCTGCTTGCTTGCGTCCATCATCCGGGGTCGGACGTGAGCGGCGTCCCCGGGATGTGGCGGATCAGCGCATAGACCACAAACGTCACCAGCAACAGCGTCATCAGCGCGATGGCGATCCGGCGGATGAGGTAGTTGAGCATGGCGGCGCGGCACGCATTGGGCTGTTGTCGATGACCGGTTATGCCATAGCAGGGGCCGGAGCGTCTAGAAGGCCGCCCGTTGGGCCCGGGGCACGGCCGACAACAACGGCGTGGGTCCCACCTCCCCCACGCGTGGCCCGTCCCCGACGGCGTGGGTACACTGAATCGCACGACGCATCTGGACGCTAGGCCCGATAGCCTAGCACGCCGGCCGCGGCCCACCTACGCGAATCGCCCCGCTCGCCCGGGCCGAAACACTCATCCGAACCGGGTCTTCACTCATGCGTCTACGGTTACGCCCAGCCGCGCTGCCCGCCATCGCCGCCCTGGCCTGCTGCTGCGCCGGCCCGACGGCCGGCGCGGCGCAGCCCGGCGTCAGCTACAACCGCGACGTCCAGCCGATCCTCTCCGACAAGTGCTTCTTCTGCCACGGCCCCGACGCCGGCGCGCGCCAGGCCGATCTGCGGCTCGACGCGCGTGACGACGCAATCAGCGCCGGCGCCATCAAGCCGGGCGACGCGGCCGGCAGCCCGCTCATCCAGCGGATCATCGACCCCGACCCACGGGTGATGATGCCCCCGCCCCGCTCGCACAAGAAGCTCTCCGACGCAGAGAAGCAGCTCCTGACGCAGTGGATCGACGAGGGCGCCGAGTACCAGGTCCACTGGGCCTACACCCCGCTCCAGCGGCCACTGCTTCCAGCGGTAGAGGGCCGGCCGGCCGCGGGCCCGATCGACGCGTTCATCCGGCAGCGACTGACAGAGAAAGGGGTCGATCCTTCCCCGGCAGCCGATCGGGCGACGCTGCTGCGGCGCCTGAAGCTCGACCTGCTGGGCCTGCCGCCGTCGTACGAAGAAGCCGCCGCGTTCGCGGCCTCCGAGTCGCCCGACGCCTACGCTGCGGAGGTCGAGCGGCTGCTCGCCTCGCCCCACTACGGCGAGCGGATGGCCCAGCGCTGGCTCGACACGGCCCGCTACGCAGACACGGTGGGCTACCACGGCGACCAGAACCAGAACGCCTGGCCCTACCGCGACTACGTCATCAAGTCGTTTAACGACAACAAGCCCTTCGACCGGTTCACGCGCGAGCAGCTCGCCGGCGACCTGCTGCCCGACCCCACCGACGACGAGCGCTCCGCCACCTGCTTCAACCGCCTGAACATGATGACGCGCGAGGGGGGCGCCCAGCCCAAGGAGTACCTGGCCAAGTACAACGCCGACCGCGTGCGGACCGTGAGCACCACGTGGCTCGGCAGCACCTTCGGCTGCGCCGAGTGCCACGACCACAAGTTCGACCCAATCAAGCAGAAGGACTTTTACTCGCTGGCGGCGTTCTTTGCAGACGTGAAGCAGTGGGGCGTGTACGCCGACTACGGGTACACCCCCAACCCCGACCTGCGCGGCTACAACAACGACTACCCCTTCCCCCCCGAGATCGTGGTCGAGAGCCCCACGCTCATGCGGCGGCTCAAGCAGGCGGACGAGCAGATCGCCGCGCTCTGCCAGCAGCAGGACCTCGCCACCCCCGCGGCGCAGGCGTGGAGAGAGGCGCTGGGCGCCTTCCTCGACCGCTGCCCCACGGGCTGGGAGACCCCCACCCCCGCGATCGACGCCGGCAAGGGCGGCGCCCAGTCGCAGGAAGTTGACCAGGACCTGGCGGTCGTCCGCGGCGAGAAGTCTCCCGACCCGCTCATCGTCCGGCTCCACCCAACCGAAAGGCGCCTCGCGGCCGTACGCGTCGAGCTGCTGCCGCACGCGAAGCACGCGGGCCTGATCGTGCGGAAAGGGGGGCGTGGCGACATGCGCGTCGACCTGCTGGTCGCGGGGGACAAGGGCGAACGCCGCGTCGGCGTGCGTCACGCGGCCGCCGACCGCTCGGCGCCGCGCTACAGCAACTCGTTCGAGATCATCGGCGTGCAGAGCGGCTGGAAGCTGCAGCCAGACGCCCTCGACCAGCCCCACTCCGCGACGTTCGTGCTCGACCAGCCGCTGGTGCTTGCGGAAGGGGAGACGCTGTCCGTAAAGCTCACGGGGGGCGCCGGCGCGGTGCGGCTGAGCTGCTCGCCGATCGCCCCGCCCGACATCCGCGCGAGCGGCATGCCGGCCAACCTGCGGGAACAACTCAAAGACGACACGATCGCCGCCAACCTCTACCTCCGTAGCGCTGGCGGGGGCGACTCGGCCGACGCGCGTGCGGCCTACCAGCGGCTCAAGGCGATCGACGCGCGGATCTTAGCGATGCGCGACGGCCGCTCGCCCGTGATGGTGACCGAGCGCACCGACAAGCCGATGACCATCCGCCTGCTCAACCGGGGCGACTGGCAAGACGACGGCGGCGAGATATGCCCCCCCACGCTCCCCGGCTTCCTCCCCTCGCCAGTCCAAGCCGAGGGGCTCTCCAGGCTCGACCTGGCCCAGTGGCTGTGCGCGCCGGAGAACCCGCTCACGGCGCGGGTGTTCGTGAACCGGCTCTGGCAGCAGTTCTTCGGCGCCGGGCTCAGCCCGCAGATCGACGACCTGGGCGCCCAGGGCGAGGCGCCCAGCCACCCCGAGCTGCTCGACTGGCTGGCGTGCGAGTTCCGCGACAGCGGCTGGGACGTCAAGCACGTGGTGCGGCTGATCGTCACCAGCGACACGTACCGCCAGTCCTCGCAGCTCCGGCCGGAGCTCATCGAGCGCGACCCGCACAACCGCTGGCTCGCGTCGCAGAACCCGCGCAGGCTCGACGCCGAGTTTGTCCGCGACAACGCGCTGGCCATCGCGGGGCTGATCAACCTAGAAGTCGGCGGCCCCCCGGCCATGCCCTACCAGCCCGAGGGTTACTACGCGGGCTTGCAGTTCCCCAACCGGGGCTACGACACCGAAACCGACAACCGGCAGTACCGCCGCGGCGTGTACATGCACTGGCAACGGACCTTCCTGCACCCCGAGCTGGTGAATTTCGACGCCCCCAGCCGCGAGGACTGCACCGCGCTGCGCACCATCTCCAACAGCCCCCAGCAGGCGCTGACGCTGCTGAACGACCCAACGTTTGTTGAGTGTGCACGGGTGCTGGCCGGGGAGCTGCTCACCAGCCACGACGCCAGCGATGGCCAGCGCGTAGCGGAGTGCTTCAAGCGTGCGGTCGCACGTACGCCCAGCCAGGACGAAGCCGCCGGACTGCTCGCGCTGCTGACCAAGGCGCGCCAGCGCTACGCAAACCACCCCGACGAAGCCGCGGCGCTCATCGCTATCGGCATCGCCCCGCGCCCCGCAGGGATCGACGCCGCGGAGCTGGCGGCCTGGACCAATGTCGCCCGCGTGGTGCTGAACCTGCACGAGACCATCACACGCTATTAGTGCTACGGACATCCGTAGCCACGAGACGAACCACGGATAGCACCGATTTCACGGATGACGAACGATAGCCACAAAAAGGCACAAAAAGCACAAGACGCCAGTTTGTCGCAGAGGCGCAAAATTGCAAACGAAGCCCTTTGCGTCTCCGCGTCTTTGCGAGCGATCTTCTGATTGTTTTTCTTTGTGCTTTTTGTGCCTTTTCGTGGCAATCCGTATCCGTGAAATCCGTGCTATCCGTGGTCAACCCGTAACGCGTTGCTACTAACATGCCCACGCCGCTCGACGTATCACGACGCAGCTTCTTGACACACTCGGCCTACGGGCTGGGGGGCGCGGCGCTCGGGCAGTTGATCGCTCCCCAAGCGCTGGCCGCAGCGGGCAATTCGGGTGGGCCCGCTACGCCCCACTTCCGGCCGCGGATCAAGCGGGTCATCCACCTCTGCATGGCGGGGGGGCCCTCGCACTGCGAGTCGTTCGACCCCAAGCCAGAGCTCGACGCGCTCAACGGCCAGCCCTTCCCCGAGTCGTTCACCAACGGGCAGCAGCTCGCCCAACTGCAGGGCGCCAAGCTGATGGCCCGCGGCGCCTTCTGCAAGTTCCACAAGCGCGGAGAGTCGGGCCTAGAAGTGTCGTCGCTGTTCCCCCACATCGGGGCGATGGCGGACGACCTGTGCGTGGTCCGCTCGATGGTGACCGAGCAAATCAACCACGACCCCGCCCAGGGGTTCATGAACAGCGGCACCATCCTCAAGGGCCGGCCCAGCATGGGCAGTTGGCTGGTGTACGGGCTGGGCGCCGAAACCTCAGAGCTGCCCGGCTTTGTCGTGCTGCTGTCGCAAACCCGCGGCGCCGGCATCCAGCCCGTCTCTGCACGCCAGTGGTCGGCCGGGTTCTTGCCCAGCCGGCACCAGGGGATCGAGTTCCGCTCGCGCGGCGACGCCATCCACTACGTCGGCAGCCCCGACGGCGTCTGCCAGAGCATGCAGCGGATGGTGGTGGACGAGGTGAACCGCCTCAACGGGCTGCTCGCCCAGCAGCGGGTCGACCCAGAGCTGGAGACCCGCATCAAGCAGTACGAGATGGCGTTCCGCATGCAGACCAGCGTGCCGGAGCTGACCGACTTTACGCAGGAGACCGCCGCCACGCTCGCGGCCTACGGCGTGAAAGAGCCGGGGGACGGGTCGTTCGCCTCGAACTGCCTGCTGGCCCGCCGGCTGGCCGAACGCGGCGTGCGTTTCATCCAGCTCTACCACCGCGGCTGGGACCACCACACCGCCATCGAGCAGTACATGCCCATCAGCGCCCAGGAAACCGACCGCGCGTCGGCCGCGTTGGTGCAGGACCTCAAGCAACGCGGCATGCTGGACGACACGCTGGTGATCTGGGGGGGCGAGTTCGGCCGCACCCCGATGGGCCAGGGCACCGGCCGCGACCACCACATCAACGCGTTCAGCCTGTGGCTGGCCGGCGGCGTCGTCCGCGGCGGCACGGCCCACGGCGCGACCGACCCGCTGGGCTACGGCGTGGTCGACAACAAGGTCACCTTCCACGACCTGCACGCCACGATGCTGCACCTGTTCGGCATCGACCACGAGCGGTTCACGGTGAAGTTCCAGGGGCTGGACGCGAAGCTGACGGGGGTTGAGCCGGCGCGGGTGGTGAGGGAGCTGTTGGCGTAGTGCGCAACTCGTGGAGGAGGCGCTTCCGCCGGCGCGGGCAAAGGTAGGTGAACCTGCCGGCGGGCAGGGCGTATTCCATGGCTGGCCGATTCGCGATGGCAGGACCACCTGCCCTACGGAACTTTGTCGCAGCGGCGGGAGCGGCTGATCGGTGCGGCCGGTGGTTCGGCCCGGCGCCTGCATGCACGGCTCATCATTCGCTCTGCGGCATCAGATGAACGAGCGCGGACGTCGCCCAGGCGGTAGCGGCAACTGAGATGAACTGATTCTTGCCGTGCGGGTCGCCGTTGTCAAAGAACGGCTGTACCGGTTTCGTGTGACTCTCGAATTCCCACGATCCGTCGGCGTGCTGCGACCGCAACAAAAAGTCGCGGCCACGCGTGATTGCCGGATGGTCCGGCGTTGTCCCGGCGGCGCACAACATGAAGATCGTTTGGCCGGTGGAAAAGGCATCGGTGGGGCGCTTGTGTGTTTCGGCCCAACCACCATCGTCTTGTTGAGCAACCAAGACCGCTTCTCGAACGGCGCGCTTCTGCTCGTCATCACCGCCAAGCTGATGCAGCCCGTAGAGTCGCCAGAGACGATCCTGAAGACTCGTTAGTGCGACGCTGGCCAGCCACTTGTCGGCGGCGGCGCGAGCGATCGCCGCGCGCGGTCGCTGCTGCTCTGAAGCGTAACGCTCGATCCCCATGAGCGACAACACCGTGTCGGCGACCATGGAGGCCTGCAACGGCGCCCGTCGGCACGATGCAATCCAACGCCCACTATCGACCGCCGTGCGTTCGGGACGCACGCCGTCTCGCAGCCTCGCGACGCCCTGCACCTGGAGCAAGTAGTTCACCATGGCGGTGGTCGTCTCGTCGCGGGGGCGTTGGTCCAGGCTCAATGCCCAGAGTCCGTAGCCGACGGTAGCAGCGCCGCCGGGCACGTGCGATCCGGCGTTCATATCGTCTACTTGCTGCTCGAAATAGGCATGCGCGTCATCCGCCTGCGACTTCATCCAGTCCCCGTCCAACGGCAGGCCGACGTGCGAGGCTTCGAGAGAGGCCAGCATCGGAAGCGTGTGGTGGTGACACGAAAAGCAGTCGGAATTTGAGTGCCAGTTGACCGCAGAGCGTTGCACGCTTGCGAGCCCGCGTCGGACCGCCGTCTCTACATCAGCGGCGGAGCTTTGCTGTGCAACGCCGGTGAAGACCAGGATGAACAGTATCGTTCTCATGAATCTCTCGCGGATTGGCCCAGTCGCGTCGCAGTACAGCCACGTTGCCGAACAACACCGGCGCCGACACGACTCTGCCGACTCCAAGAGTCGGGCACGCCGATTGTCGCCGCAACGTCGGCCGCTCGCAACCTTCTCCGCAACAGTGACGTAGCGACGCAGGGCAAGTGGTTCCGACGGCGCGGGAGGTGATCTCATGGCGAAGCGCCTGCTCGCCGTCGGGTTCACCTACCTTTCACGCCGACCCACGACACGCACCCACCGCCACAGGCAAAGGTAGGTGAACCTGCCGGCGGGCAGGACGCAATCGATGGCCCGCCGATCCGCGCCGGCAGAACCACCTGCCCTGCGGAACTAAAGTTTGCCATCCCAGTAGGATGATTCCTTTTGAATTACCTCTGGACGCTTTCTGAACCAATTGACTAGATCCGTCTGAAACCCCACGATCTCTGCCTCAAGTTCTACCCAGTCAGCTCGATCCCCATTGAAATCCCATCCAATATCGCCGCTAAGGAGTTTTCCGTTCGGGTTGAGAACTATCGAAAGAGAGTATTCTCCAGTGGGAGACACCCAAAACTCTGCGGCTTCTCCTGCATTGTGGAATCCACTGGCGCCAAATCCGGGATCCTTTCCCTTACCGCCCTTCTTCATTCCCGACTTCGCAAGATATACCTCCAAATCCAGCACAAGAGACTTACGCTCATCCCCCGAGGCTGTTTCGACACTATAAGACGTGATTAGTCTTCCATCTACATGGTTCCTGTTGCACCCCGTTTGAACAAGGACGACGAACAGCGAGAGAGCGAGAATCAAGTTTTTCATATTCTTGTCGAACGTAAAAGGCCGAGTTGCCGGCCGCCCGCGGAAGGGGGGTACCAATTGACAACTACATTCTACTCGCGGGCGTCGCCGGTCAACTGCAGCCGGTGGTTATGTGGCCCATTCCTCGGCGTCGGGCTGCATCCGCTCTTGCTCGAACGCAGAGAAGTCAGCATACACGTCTGTCCCCGGCCAGTGGGGATCAGGTTCGGGATGCTGAGCGAACGTTAGGTTAACGACGGCGAAACGCCCCGACTCATCAAGCAATTCGAAAAGTACGTCATCACAATCTTGACGGTGTGCAACTGGACGAGCCCTGATGCCGTAGAGAACGTGCTGTTGACAGACCTCGCTGTACAACTCACCGGCCATGCCATCATCGGGCGATCCGTCCAGGATCGGATGCCATGGAGTTGGCCAGTCAATAGAAGATGGGCCTTGCCACATAACGTCTAAAATCACCCGGTCGCGACGAGAGATTCTCCATTGCCAAAACGCCCGACTTCGCGACTCGGGTGCATTTTTTTGTTCTGTTGCCTTTCTTGCGGGTTCAGTAACTATCCATTGACCAACTGACATTGCCGTCTTCGTCGATTACGAAGTAAAGGCAGCCAACATCCGCAAACATCATACGGTATTTACCCCAGCCGTAATGGTCGTCTGGTTTGTCCCAATCATCGGGCAGTTCTTCCAGGTCGATGAACGGCCATTTTGATTTTGATGGATGCACAGAGTTGAGCGTGCAAATAAGTTCCTCACCGGCACCTCGCGCGTCGTGTTGTGTGAAGAAGGTCTCACGACCGATTTTCGAAGCCTGAGTGGTCGGAAACAAGTAGCACTGATAATGTCCTTCTTGCTCGAACACGTCCCAGCTTTCTGGGTATTCGTTCGTGCGGTATATATGCCCTGAGAGTTGTGGGACGACAAAAGAGGGCTTAGGGCATTCATCCGCAGTCATCGGTGATTCTAATTCGATCGAACTCCATTCGACGTGGATCGCCTCGGGATCGTAGACGCTGTCGGCGTCTTTGAAGAACACGAGCATCACATCGCCGGGAATCTTGTTTGAAACAATGTCTTTCGAGTCAGCAAAACAGTATTGCGCAACAAACGTATATGGGTTGTTGCTTTCGTCGTTGGGCCAAGCCTTTGAGGATTCGCGATGTGGAACACCGCCAAGTTTTGTCAGGAAGGGTTTGTCCGTTGGTGTGACGCTCCAAATGAAAATGTCAACCGGAACAGCATCTCCTAAATCCTTTGTTCTGGCGTAGTTCTTCCGTACGAGTTCAATATGACAGAGATGTTCAGGACTAGTGATTATCGCCCCTTTCGGCTTCCACAGGTCGAGCGGACTGCCCTTTTCGGTTGTGCTGAATTGCCGGGGGCCGCTTGTCTTCTGAAAAGTCTCGATCGGAAAGACGGACGCCCAATGGTCAAAGTCCACTTTTGGATGCACGGTTTCTTTTTCCTTTTCAATCGACGTTGCGTGATTCCGTCCCGACGGATTGGTAGGCGAGCAACCAACGGCAATGAGTAACAGCAAGACGGGGAAGTGTGGATTCATCTTGTCAACAGAACGTCCAAGCTCAGTGGCCATCGCCCGACGGCGCGACCCGTGCCGCGAGCTTCAGCGAGCAAGCACGGGGCGTGACGGCGGGTGATGGTTCACTGGAGCGCCTGGTTCGCTTCATATTCTTGGTCAAAGGTTCACCTTTCTCAAGACGATGTCGTCAGGGAACTCAGCTCCTGAAAAGAAGCGTTTGAACAAATCAATCGCTTCCCAGTGTCTGAATACTTCCCGCTCCAAGACGGTCACTCCTCCATCACTCATCTCAATCTTGGTCTCCGCTTCGGGTCCGTCTCGCTTGCCGAGGACGAAATGATCGTATTTCTTTCCGTGGAATGAGCGCCACTCGACCGTGCATCGTTCCTTCGATCCTCCGCACTGGAGGTAGCTGCCGTTGGGGGCCTCGAGAATGTAGAACGAATTGCATTCTGGGTTCAGGTAATTGAACGCTTGCGGGAAAGTGTATTCGGGCGGCAGAGGAATAGAATCCTTTGTTTCGCAGGAGAACTTCCACGTGCTCATTTATTTAGCGAACAATAAATGGACAGAAACAATTCTGCCTAACCCAATAAGCAGCCACGCCCAATATCGCCGTAACTCCAGCCGTCCGCAAGCTTTGTCGCACCAGCGAAATCGACTGGTCGGAGTTATGCAGACCGGAGGTGTGGGTGGCCCCGCCGGGGTGAGTCGCCGCGTCCGCAAATGGGTTGTCACCGGCGGCGCCGGCGCCTGACGAAGCGCCTTCCGCTGCTGGGCGGGATTTCGTGGTCGCAAATAGCCACACGCTCGGGGAGAATGCGGGGTCCATCACGTCGCCCCTCCCAGGACAGAACGATGCAGCAAACAGCCAACAGGCCGCGGCGTCCGCGGGGCGCTCGGGAGGGGTCGCACTTTTGTCCCCCCGGTGTCCGATCGGGGGGACTTGTGTCCGGCCGGTCGGGACAAAACCGGTCGCAAACCACCCCTGCAGAGGGGGTCGGGCCGGGTGGGGGGGCGTTTTTTGCGGAGCAATCGCGCGGGGGGCGGGTTTTGTCCGAAAACGCGCGCCGCCGGGGGAGGGACAAAAGGACAATACGCCCAGGCCGGGCTAATCCCCGGCGGCCGACGCCGACGGCTCGCCTGTTAGGTGGCGGCGGTTGCGCCTACGTCCGCGCCGACGAAGCCGTAGTGGTGCAGCCCCTCGATGATGCCCGCGGCGCAGTGGGCCTTGGCGAAGTAGACCCGTGTGCCCGGCAGGTCCTTCAGGTGGGCCAGCTCCGGCGAGTGGTTGCCCACCACGATGCCGGCGGTTTGGCCGGCCAGCATGTCGGCGTCGTTGCCGGAGTCGCCCGCGGTGGCGATGTGCCCCAGCGACAGGTTCCACTTGGCGGCCAGCCGGCGGATGGCTTTGCCCTTGCTGGCGCGGTGCGGCAGCACGTCGACGAACGCGCCGTGGGAGATGATCACGCTGGAGGGCGCCTTGGCGTCTGCCAGCGCGGCGCGGATTTGCTTCTCGGCCTCCTCGACCGGGATGTCGCCGGTGACGTCGTAGCTGATCTTGAACTCGCGTTGGGCGAAGTCGCGGTCTTGCAGGGTGAGGAAGCCCAGCTTGTCCAGCCGGTCGTGGATGCGGTCGGGGCGCCACTTGGCGCGGAGCTGGGTGGCCCAGCCCTTGTCGGGGGAGGCCTCGCCGCCGTAGTACACCTCGGCGCCGACCGAGGAGATGATCAGGTCGAGGTTCTGCAGCCCGTACTCTTCGAGCACCTCCATGCAGAGCTCGAGCGAACGGCCGCTGGCGACGCCGAACCCGAGCCGGTCGTGGTTCTCGGCCAGCAGCTCCTTGAGCTGTTGGAGCGCCGCGTCGTCGCCCAGCAGCGTGTTGTCGATGTCGGTGATCAGCAGCCGTTCGACCGAGGCGAGGCGTTTGCCGGTGGGGGGCGCCTTGAAGGGCGCGGCGCCGCGGCCGCTCTCGGGCGCCAGCTCCTGGACGGCGGCCAGGAACTGCTCGGAGTGGGCCTGCCAGGTGTAGAGCTCGCGGACGCGGTTGATGCCGTTGTTCGAGGCGACGTTCCAGGCCTGGGGGTCGGTCAGCAGCTCGGAGATGGCGGCGGTGATCTCGTCCTGCTCGTTCACGTCGACCAGCCGGCCGCTGTGGCAGTTCTCGTAGATGTCTTGCGGCCCGCCGTTCTGGGTGGCGACAAACGGCAGCCCCGTGGCGCCCGCCTCAATGGCGGTGAGGCCGAACAGCTCGACAAACGCGGTGTTCACGAACACGCCGCGCGAGCTGGCCGCCAGGCGGTACAGCTCCGGCACGTCGTACTCGGAGTCGTGGTGCTTGGGGATGGCGAGCTTGCCGTACAGGTTGTAGCGGTCCATGGCCAGCAGCAGGTCGGTGAGGACGCGTTGCTCGTTCTCGGGCATCTGCTCGATGTCGGTGCGGATGCCGGCGAAGATGGCCAGGTTGGCGATGGCCTTGAGCTGCGCGCTCTCGCCGTAGGCCTTCATCAACGCGCCGATGTTCTTGCGGCGGTCGGGTCGGCAGAGCGCCAGGATCAGCGGCTTCTCCGGGTGGGAGTAGAACCGCCCCAGCTCGTTCTGCATCCCCATGCGCGACTGCTTGTACGACTCGTCGATGTGGGCGGAGTCGATCTCGTAGTCGTAGTAGGGGAAGAAGCGGTCGAGGTCGGTCCCCGGCGGGATGACCCGGATCGGCAGGCTGTCGTCCTTGGCGTACTGGCCGTAGCCGTGGTCGCGTTCGTGGCGTGTGCTGCAGACCACCAGGTCGGCCGCGTCGAGGCATTCTTGTTCGACGCGGATGCGGTGGCCCATGGCCAGCTCGTCGTCGGCCCGCTCTGGGGTCCAGCCCTCGCGCAGCAGGTACTCCAGCTTGGGCTTGCCGAGCGAGTGCCCGGTGAACACAAACGGCGCGTCGAACGCGTCGGCCACCTCGCGGGCCACGTAGCCGCCGTCTGCGTAGTGGCCGTGCACCAGCGTGGGCTGGCGCCCCTGGCGGCGGGTGAAGGCGATCATGCCGTCGACAAACTCGTCCAGCATGGGCCAGAGCCGCTCCTTGCGGACGTACCGCCCGCCGCCGCAGGGGAGCCGGACGATGCGGCAGTTGCTGGAGATCGACTCGGTGTCTTGCGAGTAGTCTTCGGAGAAGCGCCGGTCGCGGATCCGCCGGGTGAACAGGTCGACCGCGTCGACGCCCGGCTGCTCGGCGAGCTTCCGCGCCAGTTCCAGCACGTAGCGGATCTGGCCGCCGGTGTCGGCGTCGCGTCCCATCTCAACGTTCGTCCCACGGACCAAGCCGTGGATGCTGACTAGTTGCAAGTACAAAAGAAGCCTCCAACGCCGAAACGGGAAAGAAGGCCGCAAACCGCGTGCCGAGCGGGCCGACCCCAGCGGACAACTCCAGGGGCCGGACCCAGCGGCAGCCGCGTGCAGCGGCCCCGGTTTGTGCGCCACCGCTGCTTCACCATACTGTTATAAGCCTCACAGGTCGACCGACCGCCGTCGCCGCGTGCCGCGGCGTGCTAGGTTATTGGGCCCCCCGAACCGTTCCCGCCTAAGACCCCCACCGCATGATTCAGCACCCCACGACCCCGCTTCCGGACGCCGACCCCGAGATCCGTCGACGCGCCGCGGAGTCGCTCCGCCGGCTGCTTCCCAGGGTCGAGGCGCGGGTGCACGACCAGATCGAGCCCGAGGCGTGGGACGCGTTCACGCGGCGGCTGGAGGAGCACTTCCCCAAGCTGTTCCTGTACCTCCACCTGCTGTACGGCAGCCACTACGACTTCCTGTTCCACCTGGAAGACATCCTCACCACGGTGACGCAGGCGTGGCTGGAGCGCGACGGCGAGCTGCAAGCGCTAGACGCGCTGCGCGAGACCGACCCGCGCTGGTACCAGTCGAGCCGCATCCTGGGGGCGGCCTGCTACGTCGACTTGTTCGCGGACGACCTGGCGGGGCTGCGCGAGCGGATCCCCTACCTGGTAGAGCTGGGGGTGACCTACCTGCACCTGATGCCGCTGTTCCGCTCCCCCGAGGGAGACAACGACGGCGGCTACGCGGTAAGCAGCTACCGCGAGGTAGACGAGGCGCTGGGGACGATGGCCCAACTCCGCGAGCTGTCAACGCAGCTCCGCCACCACGGCATCTCGCTGGTGGTGGACTTCGTGCTCAACCACACCAGCGACGAGCACCCGTGGGCCCGCCGCGCCGCCGCGGGCGACCCCGAGCACCAGGGCTACTACCGCCTGTTCCCCGACCGCGAGCTGCCGGACGCCTACGAGCGATCGATGGCGGACGTGTTCCCCGACGACCACGCCGGCTCATTCATCTACCGCAACGACATGGGCCGCTGGGTGTGGACCACCTTCCACAACTACCAGTGGGACCTGAACTACCAGAACCCCAAGCTGCTGGACCGCATGCTGGGGGAGATGTTGTTCCTGGCCAACCAGGGGGTCGAGGTGCTGCGGTTCGACGCGGTGGCCTTCCTCTGGAAAGAGATCGGCACCGACAGCCAGAACCTGCCGGGCGCCCACTGGGTGATCCGGGCGATGAGCGCGGCGCTGAAGATCGTGGCGCCCGCGTCGGTGATCAAGAGCGAGGCGATCGTCCACCCGGACGAGGTGCGCCGCTACATCCACCACGACGAGTGCCAGCTCTCCTACAACCCGGAGCTGATGGCGCTGATGTGGGACTCGCTGGCGACGCGCAAGACCGCGGTGCTGCACAACGCGCTGGAACGCCGGTTGACGATCCCCGAGGACTGCCAGTGGGTGAACTACATCCGCTGCCACGACGACATCGGCTGGGCGTTCAGCAACACAGACATCCTCGCCTCGGGCTTCGACCCGGACGAGCACCGCCGGTTCCTCACCCGCTTCTACACAGGGATTCACCCCGGCACGTTCGCCCGCGGCCTGCCGTTCCAGCTCAACCCCGCCACGGGAGACGGCCGGGTGTCCGGCGCGTGCGCCTCGCTGTGCGGGCTGGAACGCGCGTTGGAGCTGGACGACCCCAAGGAGATCGACCATGCGGTGCGGCGGATCTTGTTGATGCACGGCGTGATCCTGACGCTGGGGGGCATCCCGCTGATCTACCTGGGAGACGAGATCGCGATGCTGAACGATTATTCGTTCCAGCAAGACCCAGAGCGATCGTCGGACTCGCGCTGGGTCCACCGGCCGCGGTTCGACTGGGACCGCGCCGAACAGCGGCACGACACCGACACGATCCCCGGGCGGGTGTTCCAGGGGCTGCTGCGGTTCATCCAGCTCCGCAAGCAGCACCCGGCGTTCAACTCGTCGAACACACAGCTTGTTGAGACCGGCAACGATCACCTGCTGGGCTACTTCCGCAGCCACGGCGAGCACGGCGTGCTGGTGCTGGCCAACTTCGACGACCACCCGCAAGAGATCGAGGGCCGCCGGCTACGCACGCTGGGCCTGCGCAAGACGGTGATCGACATGGTCGATGGGGACGCGATCTTCGCGGCCCAGAGCCTGACGCTGGAGCCCTACCGGCTGATGGTGCTGGCCCGGCCGCAGTAGCAGCGGTTTCCCCCAGAAAGCAGCCAACGGGGCCCGCCCCCCTCGGCGGGGCGGTCCGCAACCGGCGCGGGCAACCACCGGCCCCGTTGATCGGCCGGCAACCGCCGCGACCTCTCCAGGCGGCCGATTGGCCGACCTCTAACCAGTCGAGCCCGCGCGCGACCACCCCGATGTCGGTGTGCGGCCCTCGATGCGTTGAAAACGGGGCGATTCACGGTTCGAGCGGTTTCGGCGCGGCATGTGCATCCGGTGGGTGCGTCGGCGAGATGCCCACCCCATCCGCCGCTACGCCCCAGCAAGCCCGCCGAACCGGAGCTAGTCATGCGATACGTCGTGATTGAACACAGGCCGCGTCATCGATTCGACGTGGCGTCGTTCGCGTGGCGGCTTCGGACCCAGCGCGAGCCGGCCAGGGCAGACACGCTCACACCGCCGAGGGGCGGCGTACGCCCCGTAGCAGACATGTTCTTCGTTTCCCCCAAGCAAGGAGTTTGTGATGACCCGCTTACTGACCACCGCACTGACAGCGGCACTGCTGTGCCTTCCGCTGATCGGCCCGGCTAGCCCGGCCGCCGCGGCAGACGCCACGGCCGCCGCCAAGAAGCCGGCCGCCATAAAGCCGAACCACGCCAAGCAGATGCACGCCCTGATCTCTAGCAACAAGATCGTGGGCGCCGAGATCATCGGCAACGGGCCGGACAACCCATCGGTCGCGACGATCAGCGACGTTGTGATGACCAAGGACGGAAAGGGTGTGTACGCCATCGCCACGGTCGGGGCCACGCTGGGCCTCGGCGGCAACTCGATCGCCATCCCTGTCAACGCGCTCAACTGCGAGTGCCGGATGGTAGACGGCGAGAAGAATTGCAGCGTGAAGATCGACAAGACCGCCGAGCAGCTCGAAGCCGCGCCGGAGGTGTCGCTTGAAGGTTACGAAGACGTCACCGTGGCGTCGTTTGTCGACCGCAACAACCGGTTTTATGGCGCCGACGCGGCGGAAACCTTCGCTAGCCGCGACGACATGATGTGCGCCAGCAAGCTGACCGACGCGGCCGTGTATTGCGATTCGGAGGAAGAGTGCGGAACGCTTGAGGCCTTGATTGTCGACGCCGCCGATCACCAGGCGAAGTACGCGATCATCGGCGACGGAGCCACGCTGGGCATCGGCGAGAAGTACTCGGCCGTGCCGTTCGAGGCGCTCAACTTCAAGATGGACCGTGAAGGGAATGTCCGCGTGATGATTAACGCCGAGGCCCGCGTCATAGGCGCCGCTCCGAAGGTGACCCCCAGCGATTACCCGGAGCTGGACAAGGACGCCTTCCGCAAGGACGTGAGCAAGGCGCTTGCCGCGACGCGCAGCTAGCGTAGCACCCCAACGCCCCCCAAGAGCGCCGTCGCGACCCCTTGTCGCGGCGGCGTTTCTTTTTGCGCGTCGCGATAACTTCGAACGGCTCGTCGCGCTACTCGGTCGCCATCACCAGGTCGGGGGGCGGGGGCTCGATGACGCGCATCCGTCGCCACGCGCCCTGCTGGTAGCGTAGCACGTACGCGATGGCGACAATCCACACCCACACCGTGATCAGCGACCAACTGCCGTACACGCCTAGCTGCCACACTTCGACCGACAGCCAGCTCAGCGCGATCAGCAGCGTCGCGAGCACCACGCTCACACGCAGCACGAAACCCGTGTCGCCGGCGCCCTTGATGGCCGCGGCGAAGACCATCGCCGTGGCGTCCAGCAGGTTGTAGGCGGCCACGAACCGCAGCAGCACCGCCGCGAGCCGGCTGGTCGACTCCGGCGAGTCGGACGGGCCCCCAAAGCCGGCCAAGAACAGCCCCGGCGTGAACAGGTAGAGCAGCGAGATGATCGACATGTAGCCCAGCCCCAGCACCAGGCTGGTGAGCGTGGCGCGGCCGGCCAGGTCGTCGCGGTCTTCCCCCAGCCGCTGCCCCACCAGGATGCCCACCGCAAGGCTCAGCCCCCACACCGGCATGAACGCCACGGAGCTTACGCTAAAGGCGACGCTGGTCGCCTCGGCCTCGGCGGGGCCGATCTTGCCCACGAGCAGGATGAACGCGGTGAAGCCCGCCATATCGAGCAGCATCTGCAGACCGCTCGGCGTGCCGAACCACAGCAGCCGGCCCAGCAGCGGCCACTCGACCCGCATGCCGCGCAGGGTGCCAAACCTCTCGCGGTTGTGCCGCGTGAGCAGCAGCAGCACGTAGCAAGCCGCCTTGAGCCACAGGCTCACCACGGTGGCCCAACCGGCGCCGACAACGCCCCACTCCGGGAAGCCCCAGTGGCCGAAGATCCAGGCGTAGTCCAGCACCACGTTCAGCCCGGCGAACCCGGCGTCGGTGTACATCACGACGCGCGTCTTGCCCCGGCCGCTGAAGAACGACGCGGCTGCCTGGGCGATCAACATCGCGGGGGCGCCGACGCACAGCACCTGGAAGTAGGGGACCTCGCTCGCCACCACCTCTGGGCTGTGCCCTACCGCGGTGAACAGCGCGTTGGCGGCAGGGATCGCTAGCAGATAAAGCGGCCCGGTGGCCAGCGCCAGCCACACCGCTTGCCACGCCGCGGGGCCGATCCGCTCCAGCCGCCCCGCGCCGAAGTACTGCGAGACAAAGGTGTTGGCGTAGGTGCAGAGCCCCAGCGGGAAGCAGACCAGCAGGAACCACACGGTAGAGGCCGAGAAGGCCCCGGTCATGGCGGGGCCGGAGACGTGGCTCAGCATGACCCGATCAACGAAGGTCATCACGGTCCACGACAGGCTCGAGATGACCAGCGGAGCGGCCACCACGGCCACCTCACGCCCCCCCGCGGGCCGGCCCCACCAGGAGTAGTCTGCGCTTGCGGGCTTCATCCGTGGGCTCGCGGGGGGAGGGTGTCGAGGCTCGATGGTGGTGGGCAGATGCGCCGGGGGCGGGGACGCCCCGGCTCACACGGGTCCGCGTGCGAGCCGGGGCGTCCCCGACCCCGGCGTTATGGCAACGATCCTGACACGAAAAAGCGGGCGCCGGTTCGCGACCGGCGCCCGCTGGGGCAGCTTAGGTTCCGTTGGCTCGCTACGCTACGCGGGCCTTGCGGCTACGCAGGGCGATCGCGGCCAGGGCCAGCCCGGCCAGGCCGAGGGACGAGGGCTCGGGGACCACGGAGTTGGGATCGATCACCAGCTCGGCGGTGAGGTTCGGCACCAGGATGCCGCCGTCGATCTGACCGAGCGACACCGCGGCGCCGGTGCTCAGGTTGATCTCGTACAGGATGCTCTTGCCGGGCGCGCCGTCGACTTCAAGCGACGCGTAACCGATGTTCGTGATGCCGGCGAGGCCGGGGATCGACAAGATGTCGAAGCCGACCGACGCGGTCGTGTTGACCCCCAAGGAGCCAACCGGCGTCAGGGTGCCGGCGTTGAAGGCCTGCAACACAAGACCGTCCGTGCCCGAATCGATCGCGTACTGCGTCGTGCCCGTGGTCCCGGTGGCCGGGGTCAGCGGGCCATCGACGCCGCCGATGATGGAGTTGGAGTAGGCCTCGCCGACGATGTTCACCGCACCGCCGCCGTAGGAAACGGGCGTCGCGACCGTGGCGACGCCGGTGTCGGCGTTCACGGCCAGGTTCTGGGTGGTGTTGCTGACAATCCGCAGGCTGCTGGCCCCGCCCTTGTCCGCGACCGGGTTGAAGTCGACGCCGAACGCAGAGCCGTTGAGCACCGTGCCGCTAATGGTCGACTTGACGGTCGCGGCGCCGGTGGCGCGGTTCACCGTGTAGATGTTGCCACTGCTGCCGACCGCGTAGAGCTGCTGGTCGGTGGGGCGGAAGTCGATCCCGCGGATCAATTCGTTCTGGCCGAGACCGGTCAGCGGCAGCGAAGAAGTAAGCTGCGCCGGGTTCGTCGAATCAAACTCGATAAGGTCGTTCGTGTTCGTAACGCCAACAAGAAGCGCCGCCTGAGCGCTGCTCGCCGCCATGGCCAAGGCCACGGTGAGAGCTAGGTTGAAACGCATGAGACTCCCCTGGATTCTTTGGAATGAGGAAATAAGTTTCGAACGCTAACCCCAGCCTGTGACGGACCGGGGCAACGCTCATCGCTAGTTGTACAGCAGCACGTCGATCCACGGATGAGAAAATCTAACGAATCTTTCGGTTTTCCCGACGCCACCCTTCGGGCGCCCGCACAACGCCGCCGGCCCGTGCCGCGAAACGCTTTGTTTTCCCAGCTACTGGGCCGGCTCCTGTACTAGCACCAACCACCGCGTGTCGGGGTCCGACTCGGAGTAGCGGACCATCACCGGCTCCATCGCGGCGCGGTAGTTTGGCTCGCCCCGGCGCCTGAGGAGGTCTGGATACGGTCCCAGCGGGCGGCCTTCCTTGCGCCCTGCCGCCTCGATCTGTTCCATCAGCTCAGGCCGCACCCGCAGCGGCTGCTCGTCCGAGTTGAACTGCTTGAGTTGCGGGTGGTGCAGCAGCAGGCCGCGCTGATCGCCGCTCGGGAGGTCGTCCGGGCGCAGGTCGATCAGCACCGCTTCGAGCGGCGGCGGCAGCCGCTTGGTGTTCTCCAACACGCGGAACGTGCCCAGGTCGAGGCTCATCGCCAGCACGCCGATCACTTTGCGACGCTCGGTGATCCGCTCGCCGTTCCAGATAGGCACGCTGAACGCCACCTTCAGGTCGCCCCGGCTGCTCGTGCTGGCGTACACCACCGACTGATGCGGCGCCTCGATCGGGACGAGCGCCGCATCGCCGACCGGCTCGTTGGTCCCTAAGCCGTGGAAGTAGTCTCGGGTGGCGTACTCGCGGCCGATGCTCTCCCCCTCCGGCGAGCGCGCGACCTGCCGACCCGCAGCGTTGGTGATAAACCAACTATCCGAGGGGAGCTCGTTGTCGTACTCCTCTTTCTGCTGCACGATCCACTGCTGCACGGGCGCCCACAACGCTTCGTTGTCTGGCGCGTCGGCGATCGCCAGCATCGCCTCTCGCAGCTCTGGGCTCCGGCTTAGCTTGGTCAGCACGCCGATGCGGCTATCGATCTCGATCGCAAGCTGCTCTGCCGCGAACCCAGCGGCTACCTCGAGCGTCTGCTGCCGCTGCGCGATAGATTGCTGCCGCCGGCCCATGTCGATCACCGCCAACCAGCCGGCCATTCCCAGCAACGCAATCAACCCTACCGGCAACGCCAGTCGCCGCCAGAGCGGCGCCCGTGTGCTGGGGCGGGTGCTTACCGGCGTGGCGCTGCGGCCGCGGGGGTGCGTCTCGCCGGCCGGGTGCACGCGCCGGCCCGAGGGCTCGCTGCCGCCGCGGGCCAGCTCGATCAGCCCCTCCAGGTCGGCGCCCTCGGCCAGCGGCGCAAGCGCCGCGGCGATGTCGGCCGGGTGGGCGAAGCGGTCCGCAGGCTGCTTGGCCATCATCTGTTGCAGCACGCCGGCCAGCTCGCGAGAAACACCCGGCAGCGTCGACAGGTCGGGGGTCGGTTCACGCTCGTGGGCGATCTCCTGCCGCAGGTCCGAGTCGCCGTACGGCGGACGGCCGGTCAGCAGGTGGTGCAGCGTGCACCCGAGGCTGTAGATGTCTGCCCGGATATCGACGCTGGTCGTCCGCCACTGCTCGGGAGACATGTAGAGCCCCGTCCCCATGGCGCCCTGGTCGAGCTGCGTCAGCCGCTGCTGGTCGTCCCCCACCAACAGCGCCAGGCCGAGGTCGAGGATCTTGACCGTGGCTTTGGCCGGATCGCCCGGCAGCAGGCTGGGGGCGAGCGCCAACATCAGGTTCGACGGCTTGATGTCGCGGTGCACCATCCCTTGCTGGGCGATGTACTCCAGGCCCAGGGCCGCTTGGCGGACAATCTCACAAGCGTCCGCCGGGGCCAGCGGGCCGACACGCGCCAGCAGCTCATCCGCCCCCAGCCCGTCCACGTACTCCATCACCAAGTAGTGCGTGGCGTCTTCCGGCGCAGAACTGTCGATCGCAACCACGATGTTCGGGTGCTCGAGCGCGCCGATCGCGCGGATCTCCTGGTAGAAGCGGCGGACGACGTCTTCGCGTCCCCCTTCCACCAAGTGCGGCTTGATCACCTTCACGGCCCGCGTGCGTCCGAACTGCGTGTGCCGGGCGCGGTAGACGTTCCCCATGCCCCCCGCGCCCAGCAGCGCCTCGAGCTGGTAATTGCCGACGCGCCGCACCATGGGCAGCGTCTTGGAGGGGCTGGCAAGATGGGTGCTGCTGTCCGCGCCCACCGGCGGCCGCGCGCCGCCCCAGGCCGTGAGCCCCTCGGTGGGCGGCAGCACGGTCCACTCGCGCGGCTTCTCGCTGGGGTCGCTGGGCGACTGCCGGGGCCGACGCGGCGAGGTTCGGTCGTACAGCAGTTCGTGCACCTCGACCCGGCCGATCCCCTTGAGCTGCCGGTCTTCGTGGCGATGGAAGTGCACGTCCGCCAGCCCCGCGTCTTCCAAGATGGCCACGGCCGCGCGCGACGCCAACACCTGCCCCCCCGACGCGTAGTCGCACAGCCGCGCCGCGTAGTCGACCGCCTTGCCGATGAAGTTGTTCGGGTCGCTGGGGTCGGGCTGCGGCACCCCCACGTGCAGGCTCATGCGCACCTGCACCGCCTGCCCGCCGGGCGCGCGGATCGGCTGGCTGGCGTGGCTCCGCTGCACGGCGATGGCCCAACGGGCGGCGCGTGCGGTGTCGCCAAACACCAGAAAATGCCCGTCTCCCGCGGTCGAGACGACCCGCCCCCCCAGCTCCGCCAGCCCGGCGTCCATGCGCTCGCGGTGGGGCGTGAGGATCGTGGCGACGTACGCCTCGTCCCGCTCGATCGTGCTGGAGCCGGCCATCTGGCTCTTCAGGTCGACCGAACTCACGATGTCGGTGAACAGAAACGTCCGCAAACCAGACATGGGGGTCGCTTCGCGACGGGGCTAGGAAAATAGGGATCTGTGAGTTGTGCTGGGAGGAAGCGAAGCCCGCGGGAACCCAGTGGCTGCCGAGCCTCGCCTGGACGCGGCCCGACCGAAAACCACGAAAAACGCGCCAAAATCGCCCGCCGACCGCGCCGACTTCCTTCCGCATCGTCCGATCTTAACGCATCCGCACCCGCTCGCGGCGCGAAACATTCTCACAGAAAGCTTGAGCTACCCTCACCCGTAGTTATGCTCGATAGAAGGGCCACGGGGCGGGGCAGGCAACATTTGAGCAACTGGAATCTATGAAAACTCTTTCCATCGCCGGTGCGAAACGACGCTTTTTTCGCTGCCCGGCGGGCCGAAGCGCGCTGCTCACGCTGCTCGCGGCCGGTAGTCTATTGCTGGTTTCGGGACAATCGGCCCGCGCGATCCAGGTCGATCTAAGCCTCAACCTGCTGTACGAAGTGCCGACCAACCCCAACTCCGCCGGCGCCTGGCAGTTGGTGGCCAAGAGCGACGGGTCGGGCATCGCGGCGCTGCGTGTGCTGCTCAACGACAACGCGGTTAGCCCCGGGTTGATGGCCCCCATGGGCACGGTGAACAGCAGCAATCCGGCCGGGTTTTCACAGCGCTACATCATCGACCGCGGCTCGTACAGCGAGCTGTTTATCGCACAACCGGCTACCCCCACCACGCCCGAAACCGGCGTCTTTTACGGCTTCGGAACGCTTCAAAACGGCGCGCCTAATTTCCCCGGCAAACCCGGCGGCAGCAACTCCATCGGCCCCAGCCTGACCACGTTGACTGGCGTCCCGGGGCTCCCCTGGGCGCCGGGAGACGTGCTGGGCGAAGCGGCCTGGAACACCGCCGCCATCGTCGCTACCGGCACGTTTGCCGCCGGCCAGCTCCCCGACTTCTTTTCCAGCGGCAGCGAGACGCACATCGCCTCGACCTACACGTCGATCGGCACGCTAACGACCATCGGCGCCACGTCCATGCCCTCGGCCACCACGATCACCACGATCGTCCGCGACAACCTGATGGGCCTAGCGGGCGACTTCAACCTCGACGGCGCCGTGAACGCCGCCGACTACACCGTTTGGCGGGACACCCTCACGCTGACGGTCCCCAACGGCACCGGAGCAGACGGCAGCGGCAACGGCGTGATCGACCAGGCCGACTACGACATTTGGAAGATGAACTTCGGCGCGCCGGCCATGATGGGCCCCGCCGTTGGCGCAAATTCTGTACCAGAAGCTTCTTCGTTGCTGCTGCTGCTGGCGGCCGCGGCGCCCCTAGGGATCGCGAAATACAGCGGAAAAACAAGGCTGTCAGCACGAAACGGGAAAAAGCCGCAAAGCCGTTAGAAACTGCTTGACAGGCCCCAATCGCCCCAACATAATGCGTGCAAGTCAAACCGAGACCGATACGTGCGTTTGGCTCTAGAAGTCCGCTGCCTCCATCGGCCGCGTTTTTCTGGACCGAGGTATTCAGAGTTGTTTTGTTTTCGGCAGCGGCCTTAGGAACTACTAGGTTTAGAATCGCGAGACCTAGAGATTAGGAGTGTCCTAAAACAGCGAGCTGAGAGTAGTTGCGTTGGTCGGTAGTCGCGGTCATCATGATTGCATAGTCCGACCAAGCCTTGTCCGCCTAGCTTTAGGCGACCGGGACGTCAGAGTTCTTCGCGGCCAGTTGCAACCCGATACGAGTGCAACGAACCGCGTGTTTCTCGACTACTGGACCCAGGCAACTACGCTTAGCAGTTTGACACACGCATCAGCGCCAAGCAGAGAGTGGCCTGTGCCGTCAAACCGCTGACTGACGAGAACAACACTTTGAATGCGTCGCCGTGGTACGAAGCCGCGGTATCTGCTCTCAGGAAGGGCGTATCGGCAAACCGTAAGAAGATTTGAGGATCGTTCAGAGTTTGACTCTGGAACTCCTCGCAGGTCCGATTAAAGTAAGGGCCGAGTAAGTTTTTCACTGAGGGGGTAGCCGAGAGGGTTCAGCGGCCACGGTCCGATGGCCAAAACCGACTGAACCAACCGTGGGCGTCAAGTAAGTCGATCGGCGACTCTATTTTCAACCTGGGTTTCTCAAAGTGGGTGGAGAAAATCGAATGTCTTGGAAAAGTCTAACGTGTGCCGCGGCCTTGGCCGCGATGGTGAGCCCGGTGTTGGCCGTGCCGAATGTCGTGGCTACAAACCCGACGCTCAGCGGTTCGAACTACAGCTGGTCGATTGGGGTTGACCCGGACGACGCGCTCTACGGGGCAAACCCGGGCGGTGGGGCGAACGGGGGTTCCGTAGCGATTGAGTGGACCCTGTCGTCAACGGGCCTGTCAGCGGCAGCCAAGAACGCTGCAAATTTCCCGAATGACAACCCCGGCATGAGTGGCCCCGATGGTGTTTCGCCCGTTGCCGCTGGTGCCGCAACCGTCAACCTTGGGAGCACCTTCCTCACTGGCGCCGGCACTTTCGAGGCCGTCACGCTAACCGTCCCTGGACCCACGATCACCACCGGCGGACTTGGTAACAGCCACGTCAGCACCGTGAATGTCGGCGGCGTCTACAGTGCGGCTGGCCCCCCTCTTGCTGTCGGTGGCACTCGCGGGTTGATCGCCCAGGCCGGTGCCAACTCCCTTTTGGACGCTGGGAAGAAGTTCCAGTACCAGGTTTTTGGTGGTGACGCCAACTTCTCTGGCGGAGCAACGCCGGTAAACTCCATTGACCTCACGATCTTCGGTTCCAATTTCAACAAGCCCGGAACTTACACTTGGGCTCAAGGAAACTTCACTGGCTCAGCTGCGGTTGACTCCGCTGACTTGACCGTGTTCGGTGCCAACTTTAACAAGGTTCTCACGGCGTTCGTCATCCCGCCCGCCGCCGTGGGTGGTGCCATCGGCGGTGCCGGAGTGCCTGAGCCGGGCTCGATGGTGTTGGCCGGCTTGGCCTCGATCGGCTTGATCGCTGCCGCCCGTCGCAACAAGAAGTAGTCTTTAGGTAGTATTAACTCCCCTCCGCTTCCAGCCTGTTTCGCAGACGGCTGGGGCGGGGGTTTGAAATCGACGTAGGGCGGTGTTCCGCTCCCTTGCAACTTCGCACCCGTTCTCCTCCCCGCTCTGCGTCGGGAAAGGAAGGTTTGGACCGCTAATGCATGAGTGTTGGGTCGGGGAGCCACGGCAATCCCGGCCACCGTGAAGCAGCTGTTGAAGCTCAACTATCTGATTCGAAACAAACTTGTGCATTACCTTTCAAGGATTTCCACTATGCGTACACTTATTTGCTCTCTTGCGGTTTTGGTGGCAGGTTACTCCAACGCCGCCGTTATGGTTACCGGTGAAGTCAGCGACTTGGGCGGAGGTCTGTCGCAGATCCTCGTGAACATCGCGAGCGATACCGGCCCGATCGCAACCGTTGACTTCTCTGCTGGTGGCACCGATCCCTCGGTTGACTCGGGCTTCTTCGGTCCGCTCAATCAAGTGCAGTTTTTCTCCCAGCCGACCGTGAACAATAACTTTGCCAGCCCAGTGCCGGGTCAGTACGATCCCTCGCTCGACTCGCGATTCCTGTTCAACACGGGCAGCGGAATGGGGGTCAACGTCGCTCTCGCCGAGACTGAGGGTGCTAATTTCCTGAAGGGCGCCTATAACTTGACCGAAGCGGTTTCGAGCCTGAACGTTGCTCGTTTGGTTGTCCCCACGTCCGCCCTTGGCGTTGTCACCTACAGCGGCAACGTTGTTCTGGCTGACCTGACACGGGTTGAGATCACCGGCATGCTGCCTGGTGGCTCGACCGATATCCCCGAGCCCAGCACCCTGGCCCTGGCCGGTCTGGCCATCGCCGGCGTCATGCTGCGTCGCCGTGTCGCCTAGTTGCGAAGGCTTCGTAGTTCGGAAAGTAGACAAGTAATCGACAGCCGCCACGGTGCTTACCGTGGCGGCTGTTTTTTTGCGTATCGCGTGAACGTTTTGCAGGTATCGAAACGGCGAGCACGCATGGCGACAAATCGGATCTCCTCAAGTAGGGTAGAGAATACACACGCTCTATTCCTTTACTTCTTGAATGGCTCGACATGCAGTTGCTGCGCTGCTTCTTGATTGGGCTGCTCTGCACTACGTACGCCCCGGCGGCAGTTGCGCTAAACACTTCCACGTTGCCAGCAGGCGCGAATCTGGGGTGGTCGCCGTTGGTCGGCGTCGGCGGTAGTGTGCGTGTCGGCCTGCTAGATACGCTCCCCTACGGCATTCTGCCGCAGAACAACCTAGGGGTTAGACTGATCGAGCAGGTCTCCTTCCTGGACCTGGCCCCAGCAGACCAGCCCGCGGCTATGCCCGAAGGCTTCGACCCACACGAAACGCTCGCAGCCGATGTGATCGCGGGCGCCAGCGCCACTCATCCCGGCATTGCTTCGGGCGCGTCGATTCACTTGGCGTCCATCAACGACAGCCCTTCACTCAGAGCAGGCGCCGCTTGGTTAGCCAACCATGCACAGGCGGACGTCTGGAACTTCAGTTTCGGGTTCGGAGAGAACCAGAACGGGCAAAGCTCCGACGAACTTTTCATCGACTGGATTGCGACTGCGTCGGGCGCCCTTGTCGTGCAGTCGGCGGGCAACAATGGTCAGACCGTCAATCGCATAGCGAATCCGGGCGGGTTCTTTAACGGCATTACGGTTGGGGCGATGGACGAGCTCACGCAGGGCCGGTCCACCTACTCGTCCTATCGCTTGAACGGCTGCGCAGAATGCCGCGCAAAACCAGACATTCTCGCTCCCGGAAACTTCGTGACCGATGGTCTGACCCAGTCTCAGACCGGCACCAGCTTCGCCGCTCCGCATGTGGCCGGCACCGCCGCGGTGCTGCTAGAGATTGCTGATTCCCAGCTTGGCGCCGACCCCGCACGGTTGTTCGCCCGGGCCACCATCCTTAACTCGGCCCGCAAACGCGGCGTCGGGGGTCCGGCGCCGGGGCTGAGCCAATCGTTTGATTTCGGCGCCAACAACGCCACAAACGACCGTAATTATCTCGTTGCCGGCGACCAGGCGCTGCAGACCGGCGCTGCCGGGCTCACGGGGTCGTGGACCCCTACCGAGTGGAGCGTCGCCGCTGGGGTCTTCACCACCACCCGGCCGCTTGACGAAGAACAGGGCGTCGGCCTGCTCGACACCCAGCGGTCCGTCATCCAAACCGTCGCGGGCCGGCAGGGGCCGGGCAGCGTCGCCGCCATCGGCTGGGACCTCGGCTCTCAATGCGATTGCGGCGCCGGCGCGCTGAGCTACACCCTGGGCTCGGCCGCCGCCCAAGGGGCGTTCCTGACCGCGACGCTGGTCTGGGATCGGGTGGTGATGGAAGCAGACGGCGACGGCGTAATCGAGTCCAGCGACAGCTACACGGCCGCGCCGCTTGAGCACCTCAGCCTGCTCGTCCGCGACGGTCTGGGGCAGGTCGTCGCCCAGAGCCTGTCGATCGACGACAACCTGCAGCACTTGCACGTGCCGCTAGCACTCGCGGCCAGCGGCGACTACTCGATCGAGGTCGCCGGCGCGACCACCCCGACCCCGTTCGGCCTGGCCTGGTGGCTGAGCGATGCCGGCTTGCTGCCGGGGGACTTCGATCGGGACGGTTCGGTCACCCTGCAGGACCTCGCCGTGTGGAGGTCTGGGTTTGGGGCCACGTCCATCGCCCGCGGCGGCATCACGCCTGGGGACGCCAACGGCGACCTAGCGATCGACGCGGCCGACTACAGCCTCTGGCGAGATCACCTGGGGCAGTCGATCTTCCCCGCGGCGACCGCCGGCGTGGCGGCCCCGGAGCCGACGGGTTTGGCGCTCGGCGTTCTGCTGGCGCTGGCTGCGGCGGCAGGCGCCGGCCGTCTACGCCCAACGCGACACGTGGGCTTCGCACAGTTCCACTCGCCCACCGCGGCCGACTCTAACGGTTAAGCCCTCCTCGCCGGCAGCGAGGGAAACACCGGCCCGGCGGGGGCGCCGCGTTCGATGTTGCAGTTCGGGCAAGTGAGCGCGCCGATTGCAGCGATGCTAGCGTCGCGGACATACGCCCCTACCTAACCAAGCAGCCAGATGACCCATAGCCGACGGGCTCCGCCCGTCGGAGTAGCGCGATGGATGCAGCTTATCAGCCGCTCCGACGGGGCGTAGCCCGTCGGCTAATGGCTGGAAGCTGAACGCTGAAAGCTAGCGGCTTGCTGCTGGTTGATGGCTTGGGAACCACGGATAAACCTCGAGGAATCGCATGGATGCGGTCCCGTCCGGCAGCAGTCGCAAGGATGCGTCGCGCGGCCGGCGTGCACTGATGGTCGTACTAGTCGCGGCGACGGCCCTGGTCGTCGTCCGCTGCGGCCAGCTTGCGCAGCGACGGGCGCCAGCAGCGGATTCCCACTGCGCAGCGAGCGAACCTGCCGACGACGACCTCAGCCTGCTGCTGAAGGCCTGCCCGCACGCCGCAGAGTTTCTTGCCCAACAAGCAACCGGCCTCGCGCCCCCCTACCACCAGACCGCGGCGTTCCAGCCGGCGGCCTCGGCGGCCATCACCGGCGTGCGGATCGCCGACGCCCGCGGTGATTGGTTGGTGAACCCCGATGCGTGGCGGGTTCCCGAGGAGCACGCGTCGCCGCCCCAATCTGCCCCGCCCGGCGAGCCGCCGGCGTCAGCCGCCGGAGTAGATCCAAACAACGCCGCCCCCACTGCCCAGCCGGCGGACCCGCCCCCCGGCGAAGGCGCAACGCAGTCGCCAACCCGCGAACCCCAGGCGCACTCAAGCGAGCCGGAAGCGTCAGGGCCCGGAGTGGGTCGCGACAGCGGACCTGCGGAATCGGCGATTGAGCCGCAACATACTCCGGCGGCTGACGCCGGCGGCTCGCCGGCGACTCCGCTCTTTGGAGCGCCCCAGGTAGGAACACCGGGCGCCACGCCACGTGCGGAAGGGGCGCCCTTGTTTCATGCGCCCGGCGTTGGGGGTGGGACCTCGGCGGGCCAGCCTCCGGTCGCCCACCCGTCGGTCGCCCGGCCTCCGGCGGCTTACGCCGACGGCTCGCCGACGGGCGCCGGCGCTTCCAGTCCCAAAGAGGGGGCTGAACCCAACAGCGATGATCCGCACGGGAACCTAGCCCACCGCGAGCTGTACTCCAAGAACTGCTACCCGTCGGCGGCCGAATGCGCCAAGTGCCACCCGAAGCAGTACGACGAGTGGCGGACGAGCAGCCACGCGTACGCGTTCGTCTCACCGATGTATCAGAAGTTCGAGCAGAAGATCTACGACCTCAGCAAGGGGACCGTGGGCTATTTCTGCCAGCGTTGCCACGCCCCGATCGCGACCGCGATGTACGAGTCGCGCGACACGCCGCTGTGGGAACAGAGCCGCGCGGCCCGCGAGGGGATTAGCTGCATCGCGTGCCACCGCGTGAACGAGCGCTACGGCAAGGTGAACGGGGAACGCCGCATCGTGCCGGGCGATATCTATGCGCCGGTGTACGGCGGCATCGGGGGCGCTGGGGTGGCGGAAGTGATCGCCAACAAGTCCGACTACAAAGTGAAGACCTCGCCCGAGGAGAAGGGCCCCGGCCAGCCGATCCACCTCGAGGGTCGGTTCTTCGATCAGATCTCGCACGCCGAGTTCTGCCAGAGCTGCCACCAGGTAGCGGTGCACCCCGGCATCAAGCTGGAGGTGGTGTGGGAACAATACCGCCACTCCCCCGCCTACAAGAAGGGGATCACCTGCCAAGACTGCCACATGGGCAAGGTCCCCGGCCAGGCGTGCGGGTACGAGACGTGCGCCATCGCCGAAGTCGGCGGCAAGAAGGTGTGCGAAGACCGCAAGCACGCCAACCACAGCTTCTACGGCCCCAGCTACTCCATCGCCCACCCGGGCATCTTCCCGCTGCACGAGGACGCGCAGAAGTGGTCGATGGACCAGTGGCTGCTGTTCGACTGGCGGGCCGGCTGGGGGACCGAAGACTTTGAGAAGGCCGTGGAGGATGGCCAAGTCGCCGACTGCTTCCCCGAGCCCTGGACCAACAGCGACGACCGCATGGACGCCCGCGACGTGGTCGAGGACAACCTCGATCTGCTCAAGAAGAAGCGCGTCGTGCGGCAGGAGCTGATGGACCACAGCCTGAAGGTGGAGGGGCCGTTCTTTGCGGCCGCGCCACAGGCGGGCCGGCCGCTGCGGCTGCACTACGTCGTCACCAACATGAACGAGGGGCACAACACGCTGACCGCATCGCTGGGCGCCCAGCCGCAGTTGTGGGCCAACGTGGTGCTGATCGGACCAGACGGGCGCCGGCTGTGGGAGACGGGCTACACCGACTCCATCGGCGACCTGGCGAACCAGCACTCGCTGGACGTCCGCGCGGGGCGGCTGCCGTTCGACCACCAGCTCTTCAACCTGCAGACCATGTTCCTGATCACCGGCGCGGTGGGGACCGACCGCGAGTTCCCGCTGCCGGTGAACATCAGCTTCGACCAGGTGCCGCTGCTGCGGCCCGGGGCGCTGCCGATCAGCGTGCTGAACCACCCGCCGTTCATCCGCATGGAGAGCCAGTCGCTGGCGCCGCTAGGGTCGCGGAAGGTGCCGTACCACGTGCCGGCCCACCTGATGACGCAACCGGGGCGGTACCGGCTGAGCATCCGTCTACGGAACCGCGTCGAGCCGATCTACTTCATGCGGTTCTGCGACGCGACGCCAGAGATGGAGCGGGCGATGAACGAAGGGATCCTTGATATCCATCCGCGGTCGGTAGAGTTCGAGGTGAGGTGAGGTCAGTTGTCAGTTGTCAGTTGTCAGTTGTCAGTTGTCAGTTGTCAGTTGTCAGTTGTCAGTTGTCAGTTGTCAGTTGTCAGTTGTCAGTTGTCAGTTGTCAGTTGTCAGTTGTCAGTTGTCAGTTGTCATTCGTGAGTTGTGAGTTGTGAGTTGTGAGCCGGGGCGTCCTCGCCCCCGGCACGTCCCAAACACTGTTTCAATGACCAACCGCGGTCCCCAACTCGGCCTGCTGATCGCGACGATGCTCGTCGCGTGCAGCGGCGCGCGCGCCGGTGAGCCGTTGTTCGCTGCGCCGGAGCAATCGATCGTTGGGATCGATGAGGGCGGCTGGGGTCGCAGGCGTCAGCCGGAGCCCCCAGCGGCCCCGCGGTACTCGCCCACCGACGTCTTCGCCGAGGCTGCTGGCGGCTCCACTTCGCTCCGACCCCAGGCGCCGGTCGCCGACAAATCGTCCCTGTTTGGCGCGCCGGCGGCGCCCGTGCGTCTTCCTCCGCCGTGCGGCGTCCCCTGCCCCGGCGACTTTAGCGCCGATCCAAATTACGACTACGCCCCCTACTGCCCGCGGCAGGAACAAGGGATCTACGGCGACAAGTACCTCATCCCTACGCAGCGCCCGCTGGTCGAACTGGGGCTCCCGTTCTACGACAACGGCCCCATCCCCGTGTCGCAAGACTTCCTTGGCCCCACCAACCTGGTGCAGCAGAAGTTCTACGTGTACGGCGACTACCGGCTGGGGTTCAGTCAGAACGACCTGGTCGTCGGTGAGAACAGCGTGCTGGCCCACCGGCTGAACCTAGAAGTCGACTACTGGCTCACGGCCACCGAGCGGTTTCACGCTTTTCTGGGTCCGCTGCAGGAAGGGAACAACTTCATGCGGATCGAGGACGGCGAGTTCAAGAACGAGCTCGACTTCTTCGACGCCGGCACCGACACGCTGTTCTTCGAGGGGGACCTGGGCCAGATCTACGGCGGCGCCACCGGCCAGTACGCGCCGATCGACCTGCCCGTGACCGCGGGGCTGGTGCCGCTGCTGTTCCAGAACGGCGTGTGGATGCTCGACGCGATGACCGGCGTTGCGGCTTGCCTGCCGGCAAACAACAGCGCCGCGCTCGACTGGTCGAACTTCGACGTCACGTTCTTCGCCGCGTTTGACCGCATCTCCACCGCGGCAGACGGCTTCAACGAGAACGACGTCAACCTGTTCGGCGCCCACACGTTCATCGAGTCGCGCGGCGGCTACTTCGAGGCGGGCTACGCCTACGTGCTCGACAAGGTGCAGGCGGGCCGCAGCTACAACAACATCGGCCTGAGCTACACACGGCGGTACTTCGGGCGGGTGTCGAACTCGCTGCGGACGATCTTCAACGCCGGCCAGGACGGCCCGGTCGACGAGCGGACCGCGGACGGCGTGCTGCTGCTGATGGAGAACTCGCTGATCACCGAGAACCAGTACAACGTGATCCCCTACCTAAACTTCTTCGCGGGCTTTGGCCGCCCGCAGCCCGCCGCCCGCGCCGGCGCCTTCGGCGGCGTGCTGTTCAACACGGGCATCTTGTTCCAGAGCGACGCGCTCACCGGCTACCCGACGCTCGACCCCACCGGCAACAACAGCTTCGGCGCGGCGCTGGGCGCCGACCTGTTGTCGCGGTCGTTTAACCAACAACTCATCGTTGAGGTCGCCGCGCTGCAGGTGTTCGACAGCGACCAGGGACGCGTCGCCCCCGGCGATCAGTACGGCGTTGGCGCCCGTTGGCAGAAGGCGCTCACCAACGCCTCGCTGGTGCGTGCCGACGTGATGCACGGCTGGCTAGAAAACTCCGGCGACATCTCCGGCGCGCGGATCGAGTACCGCTGGAAGTTCTAGCGCGGACCCAGAGAAGCAATAGCCGCCGACCTAGGGTCGGCGCGTCACGACTCGTGCGAACCGCCGAAGATCGCTTCGGGCGTCACGACCGCCGTCGGGAGCGCCAGGGGGGCGACTGTGGCGTTCCCGGTGAACGACTCAATCGAACCGTAACGTCCGTTCTCCGGCGCGCGGTGGACCACGATCGTCTTGTTCGCTACGTCGCACACCCAATACTCCGCCACGCCCCCCTTGGCGTAGAGCCGCATCTTATAGCCGAGGTCTAGCACGAGGGTCGAATCAGCGACCTCAATCACCAGCCCGGCGTGCTCCGCCTTGGGATGATTTCCACCCCATCCCCCCGGTCGGTAGATTGCTAAGTCGGGCTCGGGCACGCTCCGTGAGTTGATGAGCTGGATCGGCTGTTGGACGCTGGCGTGCCACGCGTCGCGTGGAAACGCCCCGAGCGCCCAGTACATGAGTTCGTCAATAACCTGACGATGGCGATACCCTACCGCTGACATCTCAACAAAAACCCCTTCGAGGAACTCGATCCGTCGGGGCGGCTGCTCCATGCCGAACACGCCGGCGGCCACGATCTGGTGGTACTGCTCGATCGAGAACTGCGCGAGGCGAGGCGATGGGACGTCCGAAAGCGCTGCGGCGGGCGGCGCAGCGACAGAGGGAGCGACGGCGGGCGTCTGGGGCTGAACTAGCGTGGTGCTCATGAAGGTATTGTACGGCGCACCGCCTCGCGCCGCCAAATCATTTCTGTCACCCCAACAGCCCGTCCAGCTCGTCCACCAACCCCTCGAACCGATCGAGCGCCGTCGCCACCGGCTTGGGGCTGGTCATGTCGACCCCCGCGTCGCGCAGCAGCTCCAGCGGGTACTTCGAGCAGCCCCCCTTGAGGAAGCTGAGGTACGCGTCGAGCTCCGGCTTGCCCCCCGAAAGCACGCGCTCGCTCAGCGCGATCGCGGCCGACAGGCCCGTCGCGTACTTGTACACGTAGAACGCGCGGTAGAAGTGCGGGATCCGCAGGCACTCGAGCTCTAGCTGCGGGTCGATCGCGAAGCCGGGGCCGAAGTACGCCTCCAGCAGCCCCCGGTACTCCTGCTTGAACCGCTCAACGGTCAGCGGCTCGTTCGCTTCGGCCAGCTCGTGGATCACCTTCTCGAACTCGGCGAACATCGTCTGGCGGATGATCGTGCCGCGGATGGCGTCGATCTCGCGGTTGATCAGGTAGGCGCGCTCCTGGTCGCTGCCGGCTGAGTCCATCATGTGCCGGCTCAGGAGCTGCTCGTTGAACGTGCTGGCCACCTCGGCGACGAAGATCACGTAGTCGTAGTACTCAAACGGCTGGTGCTTCGACGAGTAGTAGCTGTGCATGGAGTGCCCCGCCTCGTGCGCCAGCGTGAACACGTGATCCAGCACGTCGGGCTGGTAGTTCATCAGGATGAACGGGTCGCCGTCGAACGAGCCCGCGCTGAACGCGCCCGACTGCTTCCCCTGGTTGGGGTAGCGGTCGCACCACCGGCCGCGGAGGCCCGACTCGAGCACGCTGACGTACTGGTCTCCCAGCGGGGCCAGCGACGCCAGGATCTTGGCGCTCGCCTGCTCCCACGTGTGGCGGACGTCCAGGTCGCTGAGGATCGGCACGTAGGTGTCGTAGTGGTGGAGCTCCTTGAGCTTCATCCGCCGCTTGCGCAGGTCGAAGTAACGGTACAGCGCCGGCAGCTTCGCGCGGACCGCGGAGATCAGGTTGTCGTACACGCTCACCGGCACGTCGTCCGCGAACAACGCCATGCCGCGGGCGCTGTCGTAGTCGCGCGCCCGGGCGTAGTAGATGTCGCGCTGCACCGAGCCCCGCAGCGCGGCCGCCAAGGAGTTCTCGTGCCCCTGGTACTGGTCGTAGAACTGGTGGAAGGCCTGCTTGCGGACGCTCCGCTTGGGGGAGTGAAGGAACAGGCTGAACGTGCTGTTGGAGAGCTCGACCGACTCGCCCTTCTCATTCTCCACAAAGCCGAACCGCAGGTCGGCGTCGGTGAGCTGGCGGAAGATCTGGTCCGACGCGTGGGCCATCTCGCTCTGCATCGCCAGCAGCCGCTCTTCCTTGTCCGAGAGCGTGTGCGGCTTGTAGCGCACGATCCGCTCCAGCAGCAGCCGGTAGGGCGCCAGCTCCTTGGCGGCCATCAGCTTCTTCAGCTTGGCGTCTGAGAGCGCCAGCAGCTCGGGCCGGATGAAGCTGGCGGCCTGCCCCGCGCGGCTGGCGACGTTCTGGAACCGCCCCTGCATCCGCTGGTGGGTGCTGTTGGCGGTGTCCTCCGCGGTCCGCAAGAACGCGTACGAGCCGATCCGCTCTGCGTCGCGGTCGAGCTTGCTGTCGAACCTCAGACACGCGGCGAGCTGCTTCGGGTCGTCCAGCTTGCCGCGGAACTTTTCGTACTTGGAGACCTGCTTCTCCCAGGCGCTGAACGCCTTCTCCCACTCGGCGTCCGAGGGGAACAGGCTCGCCAGGTCCCACGTATCGGCCGGCTTTGCTTTGCTGCGGGGGGGGAGCTTCTTGGTCTTTGCCATGAATCTAGCTTGTTCTAAAGGTTAACCACAAAGGACACGACGAAGCACGAAGGACGGACGAAAAGCAGTCGCCAAGCCGCCACGAGCGCCAAGAACGAACATTCAATGGGATGATCTAAATCAGAAGTCGATCTCGTAGCGCTTGAACGATTCATCACTTAACAATCAATCTGCCTTTCCGTCCTTGGCGCGTCTTGGCGCTCGTGGCGACTTGGCGGCTTCTCTGTCTTTCTTCTCTCATGCGTCCGTCCGTCCTTCTTGCGTCTTCGTGCCCTTAGTGGTTGATCGTCCGTCACCACTTCCAAAGCGCGGTGCCCCAACTGAGGCCGGCGCCGAAGCCGCAGAACATGACTTCGTTGCCCGGCTGGATGCGGCCCGCGAGCAGCGCTTCGTCGAGGATCATCGGGATGCTGCCGGCCGAGGTGTTGCCGTAGCGGTCGAGCTGCGCGGGGACCCGGCCCGGTTCGATCCCCATGCTCGTGATCGCGGCGTCCAGGATCCGCATGTTGGCTTGGTGCAGCAGCCACAGGTCGACCCGGTCTTGCGTCTGTCCCGCGTGCTGCAGCACCTGCCGGAACGAGTCTTCCATCAGCCGCACCGCCCACTTGAACACCGGCCGGCCGTCCATCTTCATCCACGAGGCGTCCACCCACGCCTTGGGGCCCTGGGTCAGGCACTCGCCGAAGGGCCGCTGCACGCCGCCGGTCGGGCGGTACAGCAGCGACGTGCCGGCGCCGTCGGCGCCCATCGTGTAGGAGAGCAGCCCCTGCTCGGCCGAGCCCGGCCCGATCACCACGGCGCCCGCGCCGTCGCCGAACAGCGGGTAGGTTTTCTTGTCGGCCGGGTCGACGACCCGGCTGTTCGTGTCGGCCCCGATCACCAGCACGCTCCGCGCGCAACCGTTCCCTACAAACTGGGCGCCGGTCACCAACGCGTAGACGAATCCCGCGCAGGCGGCCGAGACGTCCATCGCGGCGCAGTTCAGGCCGAGCCGGTCCTGCACCGCCGAGGCGGTCTGCGGCAGCAGGTGGTCGGGCGAGAGGGTGGCGAGCACCACCAGGTCGATCTCGGCGGGGTCGACGCCGGCCGCCGCGATCGCCCGCCGCGAGGCCTCAACGGCCATGTCGCTGGTGGCCATGCCGGGGGGGGCGTGGCGCCGCTCGCGGATGCCGGTCCGCTGGACGATCCACTCGGCGTCGCAGCCGAGCGAGGCGAGGTCGTCGTTGGTGACCACGTTGTCGGGCACGAACGAGCCGGAGCCCAGCACGCGGACCCCCATCAGGCGGAAGGCGGCGCAGCGGCGGACCATCTGCCCGGCGTCGGTTGCCGGGCCCGTAACTGCTGGGCCCGCAGCCGCCGTGGTTGACGCCGTTTTTGGCGCCTGTTGTGGCCCGTCGGATTCCCCCGCCATGCATGCCCCGATTGCGCGTAGCGCCACGGAGGGCGCGCCTGCCTCAAAACCCCTGGGAAGCGTAAGCCGGCGTCACGCGGTCGACAACCCCGCGGCGGCCATCGGGCGACCGCGCTATGCGGCTCGCCGACGGCCCGCGCCGCGGCGGTAGAGCCGGGCGTTGCCCTGTTTGCCCACCTCGTGGATGGCGCCGGTGTGCCTGAGGACGTAGGCGATCCGCTGCGCCACCCACCGCTGCTCGCCGATGGCCTGGGCCAGGGCGCCGGTGTCGAAAGGGCCGCGGGGGATCGCCGGCAGCAGCTTCAGCAGGTCGGCGGCGCGGCGCAGCGTCACACTCTCGCCAACCTCCGCGAGCCGCTGGTCGTCGACCACAAAGTCGTTCTTCCGCCACCGGCGCCGGCGGCCGTGGCCCGGCGAGCGGTGCTCTTCGACCTCCACCAGCACCGCTTCGAGCTTCAAGCGGGGGTGGGGGAAGGCGCGGGTGAAGTGCAGCAGCTCGTCGAACAGGTTGATCATGGCGCCCCGCTTGGGGCTCAGCCGCGACGACACGACCTGGCCCCCCTGCTTGTCGTACTTGATGATCTGCTTGCGGGCGACGATCGGCTTGACGACGCGCACCGGGTGTGTCTCGCACAGCTTGCGGATCTTGTCACGGATCGCGGCCAGCCCGCCGTGCTGGATCTCGATCAGCTCGTCGCCCAGCACCACGTCGATGCGGAAGCGGCCCAGGCGCACCTCGATCTCACCGCTGGCGCCGGCGTAGTGGGCCTTGAGCTGCTGATGGAGCGAGGTTTCCAAACGAGTGAATCGTGAGTAGTAAGTGGTGAATAGCCGACGGGCTCCGCCGCGTCGCTGGCGCTCGATTGCCGCGGGTTGCTCCTCCGCACCGGCCGGGGCGTAGCCCGGCGGCTATTGGGGGGGCGTCGTGTTGCTGCTTAGTTGCCGCTGGGGTCGATACCGAAGTCGGAGACCTTGAACAACGAGGTTAGCTCGTAGCCCTTGGCCGCGAACGCCTCTTTGCCCCCCTCTTCGCGGTCGATGATGGCCAGCACGCGCTCCACCTTCAGCCCGACCGCTTCGCAGTGCTCGATCGCCTTGAGGCTGCTGCCGCCGGTGGTGACGACGTCCTCGACAATCACGAGCCGCTCGCCGGCCAGGTAGGGGCCCTCGACCTGCTGCCCGCGGCCGTGGGCCTTGGGCTCTTTGCGGACCATCACCCCGCGGAGCGGGAGCCCGCGCGAGCCGGCGACGGTGAGCACCGCGGCGGTGATCGGATCGGCGCCGATCACCATCCCGCCGACCAGCTCGGGGAGCGGGTTGCCGATCAGGTCGAGCATCCCCTCGCCGATGAGCTGGGCGCCGGCCGAGTCGAGCGTTACCTGCCGGCAGTCGAGGTAGTAGCTGGCCTGTTTCCCCGAGGCGAGCGTGAAGGAGCCAAACTTGAGCGCCTTCTCACGGATCAACTGGGCAAGCGCGTCGCGGTCGTACATGGCAAGCGGCTGCGCCGCGGGGTGAGGGACGGGGGGCGAGAAAACAAGAAGGATGATAGCAGACGACCTACGGGTCGGCTGCTATCGGGCATCGCTTGCGCGTCCCCAACCCCCAGCCCCCGCTGCGCCAGCAGCGCCTCCCCCAGTCCCGTCGCGCAGCGACTACAGGCGGATGGTGACCTGCGAGCCGACCGACAGGATGTCGTACAGGTCGTCTAGGTCCTTCTGGGCGACAGAGATCCGGCCCTGGTGCGCCTCGCTGGGCGCCTCGGGGCTGCCCAACACCACGCTGGGGCCGAACGCTCCCCCCGGGCGTCGGAGCACCACCACCTTCTGCTGCGCCGCGGCCGCGGCGCTGGGGTCGTAGGCGGCGTACGGGGTGCCGCGCACCGGTTCGAGTTTCTTCTGCTCCACGGTCCACTCACCGCCGCTGCTGGCGGCGCCGTCCAGCCGCACCGGGAACCGGCCCGCGTAGCGGCCGCCGACCATCAGCACCAGTTGCTGGTCGCTCAGGTCGACCATCCCCTGGAACGGGCCGCGGATCACCTTGACCGATTGCCCCGGCCGGACGCCGTCCGCGCTGGAGACGCCGTTGATCTTCGCCAACAACTGCCAGGGGACGTTGTACTTGGCGGCGATCGTCTCGAGCGTCTCGCCCGACTGGACCTCGTGGGCCGGCTCGATCAGGTGATCGGTCGAGTAGATCACCGATCCGGCGAGCTGGCTCACGAGCTGCTCGACCTCGAGTTTCTGCGCGGGGGTGAGTGTGGGGTCGCTGTACCACTGCGTCAGCAGCAGGTGGGCGCGGCTTAGTTCGCCACGCTCGAGCGCCGCGTCGATCGCGGGCCTAGCGAGGTCGAACGGAGAGCCCCCGAGCGCGGGGCTTCCCGCCCCCTGCGAAGCGGGGGGGGTCATCGCCGGCAGGCTGGGCAGCGCCGGCAGCGACGCCATCTCGTCGGCCGGCGCGGCTTCGCGCGGCGTCGGCGTGTCGGCCTTGGCCGGGGGGATCGAGTCGAGCGCCGAGAAATCGATCGGCGTCGTTTCGGATTCGGCATAACGCCCGCCGGCCGCCGCTGCCACGGGGAGCGCCAGGGCGACCGCCTCGGGCGACTTGGGCTGCGGGTCCTGTGGCTGGGGGTCCCGCGGCTGGGGCGCCTTCGGCTGGGGCGTCTCGGGCTGGGGGGGGACGGCGGGCAGGGAGCCGGCCATGTCGGCCGTGGTGGTCCCCAACGACGGCACTCGCCCCGACGCGGCGACCTTCTCCGGCTTGCTCTGTTCGGCGGCGCCGTACCGCGCGGTGGGGATCTCCATCGGCATCGGCAGCTCCGGCATGGCGGGGGCCGCCGTGACGCTGGCCGCGGGCTTTGCCGCGGCGTCGGCCGTCGTGGCCGGCGGCGCCGTTTCGGCAGCGCCCGGCCAAGCGGTAGCGACCTCGGTGGCCCGCGGGTCGGTCTGCTCCCACGCGTCGCCGCTGATGCCTTCGATGGGCGCCACGGGGCTCTGATTAATCTTCATCGCCAAGAACAAACCAAGCACGGCCAGGATCGTGATCGTGGCAAGCGGTCGAATCGTATCCATTGCTATCGTCCTCCTTGACGTTCCTTCGGGGCGCGCACACGGTGCGCAACAGGCGCGGGAGGTTAGAAGAACGCCGCTGCGGGGGCGAGGGCAGTTTTCCTGGCGCCGCGACGCGCGAGCTAGCACCGGCAGCCAGCGGGTGGCGGCGTCCCCCAGCGCTAGGGAGCAGGCGCGGCCGGGCTCGGCGGGGCGTCGACCGCCCGCAGCAAGAACAACGCCTGCACACGCTCGGCGACCCCAGAGGCCGGCGTCTTCTCTTTCGACCGTGCCAGCAAGATCCGCGGCGCCACGATGGCGCGCTGGTCGAGCGTGCGGTCGGCGTCTGCTTCGGCCGGCCGGCCCCCGGCGCCCCCACCGAGCTCGCCGCCGGCGTACCCGAAGCGTTGCTCGCGTGCTTGTTGGCTTGCCCCCTGCTGCACCACGCCGCGATTATTGAAGCGGTTGAGCTGCTGGGCGGCCTGTTCGTACTGCCAATCGGCTTCGGCAGGCCCCCCACTTCCGCGGTTGAACGAGTACCAGCGGTCCTCGCTGCGGAACTGCTTGGCGGCCCCCTGCTGGGCGCCAAGCGACGGAGTCGCTGACTGGCCCACCGACTGGCCCACCGACTGGCCAGCCGACTGGGTCGGCGATCGAAGCGACCTATATTCGGCGGACGGCGAGCCTGCCGAAGCGACCGACGGTTGGGCCGCAGGCGAGCGGGCCGAGCGAGGCTGCTGGGCGGGGAGGGTCTCTACCTCGATGCTGTCGTAGTTTGAATAGTCCCCCTTGAGGTCGGCCAGGCACGCCAGCACCTGCGACGCGGGGGCGTCCATCAGCACCAGCTCAACGTCGGCGGCCAGCGCGCGGTCGCCGATGGCGGGCCGCGTCCCGGCGCCGCGCTGGCGGTCGGCCGGCTCGTTGGCTTCGGAGGAGCCCGCGATCGCGCCCAACGACTCCATCGGCTCCACCTCCATCTGGTTCCGCCCCAGCGTCCGCACGAACTGGCCGGTACGCAGCGCTTCGGGCTTGGCCTGAACGCTCACGAACAACTGCAGCGCCGGGTTCGGCTCGGGCGCGGCGTTGTTGGCAAAGAAGTTCTGCGTCTCGGCGATGACGCTTTGCAGCGGAGCCTCCCTGTCGAGGCCAGCGCCATCGGCGGCGCGCCCCCCCTCGCCCAAGCCCTCGGCGATCGCGTCGGGTACTCTGCCGTCGACGCCATTGACGGCGACCCCGGCCGGGTCGGCCGGCTCGCTCGCGGCGAACCGGTCCCGCGAGTCTTCTTGGACCGCTTCCATCCGACGGCCCATGGCACGGCTCGCGCGGTCTGTCGCGGCGTCAGACGCAGCGCCGGACGGAGCATCCGACGCGCGGCCCGCATCGCTGTCTAACTTCGCCAACGCGGCTGCTTCCTCCCTGGCGGGTGGCGGGGCCGCTTCGTCTGCGACGATAGCGTCTGCCAGAGCGTTGTCGGTCCCCTCGGGCTCGTCGACCGCGACGAATGCCGCGTCGGGCTTCGCTGCCGCGGGGCGGTCCGGCCCGCGTGCATCGGCCAGCGCCCCTTCTGCCGGCGCCTTCAGCGCTACGTCGTTCTGGCCGCCGTCGCGGGTGGTGACCATCAGCGCTACCGCGGCGGCAATCGCAAGCGCCGCCCACATCCAGCCCCGGGGCGAACGCCCGATCGGCAGGCTCCCGCCGCCGCCGCGGGCGGGCGCCTCGGCATCAAGCCGCCGACGCACCGCGGCGGCGAGGTCGGTCCGCGGCGCCTGGGCCGGCAACGCGCGGATGGCCGACGAGAGCGTCTGGAAGTCGTTCATCAGCCGGTGCGATTCCGGGCTGGCCGCCACGGCGGCCTCGGCCTCGGCCCGCTCGGCGCCGGTGAGCTGCCCGTCGGCCAGCGCGCTAATCAGCTCCGCGAGCCGCGCGTCGGGGGCGCCGCTGGGTGTGTTGTTCGGGTTGGCGGGTGGTTGCGTCATCAGGCAGAAGTCTCTTCGGCGAACATCGGCGCCAGCAGCTCGCGGAGCTGCATCCGGGCGCGGAACAACCGGCTCCGCACGGTGCCGACGGGCGTCTCGAGCACGTCGGCGATTTGTTGGTAGTCGAGCCCCTCGATCTCCCGCAGCACGATCACCTGGCGGTGCTCCTGCGCCAGCCGGCCGATCGCGTGCTGAACCAGCGAGTCGCGTTCCTGTTGGATCATAGGTCCGTCTGGGGGAGCGGCAGGCGCCGTCGGTTCGGGGACCCCCGCCTCGACCGCGGCGTTGAGCGACGCACGGGGCCTGCGGCGGCGGGCACGGCTGGCCGCTAGGTTAAACGCGATCCGGTACAGCCACGTAAAAAACGCCGAGTTCTCCTGAAACGAATCGAGCTTCACGTACGCCTGCACCAACGCGTCCTGGGCCAACTCCTCTGCGTCGTCCGCCGAGCCGCACAGCCGCAGCAGGCAGTGGAACAACCGCTGCTGGTGCTTCTCCGCCAGCCGGCCGAACGCGTCGCGGTCTCCCCCGCGGGCCGCGCGCAGCCACCGCGCTTCCGCGTCGGCGGTCGCGGGGTCGCGGCTGGCAAGGTCGGGGGGGCCGGAAACGCTCAAGCGGCTATGAACCTGGGTCGACTGGTTTCTCCCCCCTAAGGACGTCTCTCGGAAGCCCTCTAGAAAGACAGACGCGTGGCAGGGGAAGATAGTTCCCACGCACCCAGGGTTTCCCAGAAAGCATTGTTCGGTTCCCCGCGACCGGTGTCAAATCGAGCCGCCACAAACGATCCAAACCAAAACCAACAGCCGACGGGCTCTGCCCCGTCGCCGCAATCACCAAGCCACGCGTCCTGCAACGGAGGCAAAAGAACCACGGCGTTAAAGTGCACATAGAGACGGATAGAGAAGAAGGTAGAAGGGAACCGCCGATAGACGCAGATGAACGCAGATGAGGAGAAAAGGTAGGGAAGGAGACTCAGCACACCTAGATGCATCTGCGTTCATCTGCGGTTTCAATCTCTTCACTCCTTCCGTGTTGTCTGTGGCGCTGTGGTTTTCTTCGATCAAGTTGGATGGAGTTCTGTTTCGCGCCGACCGTAGGTCGGCAGCTCCTGCTTTCTGATTGTCCTTGGCTGGTTGGCTGCCGATGCTTCATCCTTCGCTCCGCTGGGTTCCGGACTCGCTCGAAGCGCTCGAGGGCCTGGGGCTGCGCCGTGTGCTGGTTGAGCGGCAGTCGCCGCAGGGCCCGGTGACGGAGCTAGCCGGCGAGCCGGTGGCGAACTTCGGCTCGAACGACTACCTCGGCCTGGCGGGCGACCCACGCCTGGCCTCGGCCGCGGCCGAGGCGGCGACGCGCGAGGGCTGGGGCGCCGGCGCCAGCCCGCTGGTCACCGGCCGCAGCACGTCGCACGCACGGCTCGAGACGCGGCTGGCCGAGTTCGAGTCGTGCGAGGCGGCGCTAGTGTTCCCTTCTGGCTTCGCGGCGGGCGCCGGCGTTGTCCCCGCGCTCGTCGAGGCCGGCGACGCCGTCTTCTCCGACGCCAAGAACCACGCGTCGCTGATCGACGGCTGCCGGCTCAGCGGCGCGGCGCGGCGCATCTACCCGCACAACGACTGGCAATCGCTCGACGCGATGCTCGCCGAGGCCGCCCCGCTGCGGCGCCGGCTGATCGTCACCGACGGGCTGTTCAGCATGGACGGCGACCTGGCGCCGCTCGACCGCCTGGCGGAGCTGGCCGACAAGCACGACGCCATGCTGATGGTCGACGAGGCCCATGCCACCGGCGTGCTGGGCCCGGCGGGACGCGGCGCGGTCGAGCACTATGACGCCCTGCAACCGGGCGTGGCCGCGCGGGCCGCCGTGCGTGTGGGGACGCTCAGCAAGGCGCTGGGGTCGGCCGGCGGGTTTGTCGTGGGGGATCGGCTGCTGATCGATTGGCTGGCGAACCGCGTGCGGCCCTACGTCTTCTCTACGGCCGGTCCCCCCGCGGCGGCCGCGGCGGCGCTCGTGGCGCTCGACGTTGTGCGCGACGAGCCGCACCGCCGCCGCGAGCTGCTGAGCCGTGCTGCGGAGCTCCGCGACCGGCTCCGGGGCCAGGGCTGGCGGCTGGGGGCCTCCGAGAGCCAGATCATCCCGCTGCTGATCGGCGACCCCGAGCCCGCGGTGCGGCTCGCCCGCAGGCTGCGGGAGGCGGGGCTGTGGGTTCCGGCGATCCGGCCCCCCACGGTCCCCCAGGGCCAGTCGCTGCTGCGGATCAGCCTGAGCTGGCGCCACACCCCCGAGCAGCTCGACCTGCTGACCCAGGCATTGGCCGCGCACGTCGCCTCGACGGGTTGTGCGGGCTAGGGGGCCCGCCCGCCCCCTGGGGCCCCAGAAAGGGGGCAGAATGGGCGCCGGCGGTGCGTTCTAGGCGCTTTCTGCGGGCAACATCGGCGGGCTTTCGCCCCCCGCCCGGGAGATCGCCCAAGCGTTTCGTTGACCCTGCCCTCCCCCCCATTTAGAGTGAGGGTTGGCGTTCTGCACCCGGATGCACCGATCCCGTTGAGGCAACGACTTGCCCCCCATCGTTTTTCAGATACTGCTCGGCCTGGTGGTGATCGCCACGCTGGTGCTCGCCTACCTTGCGTCCAAGCGCTGGCACTGGGGCCAGGTGGTGGTGGTCGTGCTGCTGGTGTTCTGCTCGATCGGCTACGCGATCCTGGCGGCCAACATTTTCTCCGAACGCTCTGCGTCGCAGGCCCGCGCAGAACGCGCCGCCAAGGACCTGGCGGAGACCAACACACTGCTGCTGGCGCTGGACACCGGCAGCAAAGACCCCGGCGTCATCGCTCAGCTCGGGGCGCGTGAGCTGCGTGTGGCCGAAGACGCAGAGACGCTCGACAGCGCCGTCGACAAGCGGCACCTGCTGGAGCTGAAGACCCGCCTGCGTGGGCGGAGCTGGTCGGGGGGGGCGCCGACGGTCGACCGCGCCCAGGGGAAGATCGCCGTGCGGTTCGCCGATCAAGCGAACCTGGGCATCTCGCCCGGCTCGGTGCTGTTCGCGTTTGAAGAGGGCGACCCCGGCAAGGGGGCCGAGTACATCGGCGAGTTCCGCGCCATCAACGCGGCGCAGGGGGTGGTGACGCTAGAGCCGGTAGTGCCGCCCGAGGCGCAGCCCGAGGCAGAACGAGACAAGCGGGAGCTGGCGCGTATCATGCGCGGCCGCGGCCCGTGGGTGCTCTACGAATCGATGCCCGTCGACACGCACGACGTGTTCGAGGGGGTGCCGCCGGAGCAGCTCAAGACGTGGTTCTCCGAGCCGGTGGCCGAAGAGTACATCCGCGACGGCGGCGAGCTGACCAACGACGACCCGCCGCAACGCCGCGAGGGCTTCAACGCCGACGGTCAGCCCGTGGGCCCCGACGACTACAACGCAGACACGGTGTACCGCTACAGCCGGCAGCTACGCGACTACGCGTACTTGTTCCATCAGGCCCAGGCCCACAAGATCGAGATGCTGGCGGCGCTCGACGCGGCCCAGACCGACGGCGACCGCTTGCAAGTGGCCCTGGCTTCCGCCAAACAGAGCGTGACCTACCGCACCGCGGAGGTCGCCAAGCTGACCAAGGAGCTGACGGGCCTCAAGACCGACCTCAAGGCGCTCACCAACTTCTACACGCAGGTGCAGCAGCAGCTCACCAACGCCAAGGCGCTCTTCGAGAAGACGCTGGTAGAGAACAACCGCCTGGCCGAACAACTGTTCGCCTCGCACGCGGCCGCGCTGGGGGGCGACCTCCGCCGGGTCCCTGCGCCCTCCCGCGGTGCGGTAGACATCGACGCGCTGTAGCCGTCCGCGATCCCATCCTTGCCCTCTCGTTTGCTGATCTGTGGACCATCGTCCGCGGACCGCGTGTTGTTTACACTGTGGCGGAACCCTTCCTTTCCTCCACGAAGCAACCGCCATGGCCGACGTCACTATCCGCATGCGCCCCAGCGGCCCCTTTCTGGTCGAGGGCCCGTTTAAGCTCATCGACTCCGAGGGGAACGCGTTCGAGCTGAACCCGGACAAGCCCGCCATCGCCCTGTGCCGCTGCGGCCAATCGGCCCGCCGCCCGTTCTGCGACGGCGCCCACAAGGGCTGCGAGTTCGTCTCCGACGAACGCGCCCCGGGGGTCTGACGACGCTCCTGCGTCGAGCTTCAGTATCTGAATCTAAGTCGGAAGCGTCACCGCCCGGCCAAGCCTCCGAGACTTGAGCCGGTAGCGTCAGCGCCCGGAGGCCGGTGCGCCGCTACTGCTCTGGGCGCGTTAGCCTCCGGGCGCTGACGCTTCCGGCTCACCAACACGTTCTCCACCACCGGGCGCGTGCGGCCGGCCGCCCCGCGGGCGCCGGATTCAACGGTTGTACGCGTCGCGCGTTGCGGCCGCGGCGGCGCCCGCCCCATTCTGGCCGTGTGGCTCCTGTCGGGCCGCGGGCGGCGCGCGGTAAGCTCGTTGGCTCGCGCCGCTAGGGCGTGTTTGCCCCGCACTGCCCGAAGGGAGTCCAACGCATGTCGGAAACCGTCAACCGCCTGGCCGCTTTGGTTGGGGACGCCCAGCCCCAGACGCCCGACCAGTCGTCTGCCGATTCGCCGCTAGAGTTGACCGCGGAGCTCATCGCCTCGGCCCGCCCCTTCGTGGGGGAGTGGCAGACGCTCGAGAGCACCACCAACTGGGAGAAGGGACGGATCATCGCGGCCTGGCGCAACCAGCTCGAGAAGGCCGGCTCAGACGCCACCGAGTTCTCCGACCAGGCCTGGGCCCAGCTTGTGGGCGGGGTCACCAGCCAGCACGTCGGCCGGCTGCGACGCACCCAACAGCGGTACGGCGACGTCTGGCGTGAGTACGCCGGGCTCTACTGGAGCCACTTCTACGCCGCCCTGGAGTGGCCCGACGCAGAGATGTGGCTCGAGGGCGCCGTGCAGAACGGCTGGTCCATCTCCAAGATGCGGGCCCAACGCTGGGAGACGCTGGGCGACGCGGCCGTGGGCGCCTCCGACCCAGACGCGGAGGACGCCGATGACGAGCACGCCCCGCTCGAAACCGACCAGGCGCCGGCCGACCAGTCGCCCGCCACGCCGTGGGGCGAGGGCGAGCCGAGCGTCAGCGAGCCGGCCGTCGCCAGCCAGCCCCGCGAGCGCAGCGCCCAGGACGACGAGGCCGACCAGTCCCCGTCCGAAACCCACGAGCCGGAGGACGGCCCACGCCCGCCGCGCGAGCGCCCCTTCGCCGAGCTCCCCGAGCTGCCGGCCGACGTCGCCGAGGCGTTCGAGCAGTTCAAGCTGGTGCTGCTCAACCACAAGCTGACCGGCTGGCAAGAGATAGGCCGCGACGACCTGGTGGCGGTGCTCGAGTCGCTCAAGCGGCTGGCCCTAGCGGTCGACGACCCCACGTCCTGAGGCGCCGCGAGCGCCCCACGAGCGCCCCAGCGAAGCCTCGGCGGGGGACCCCGATCCGGGCCGCGCCCAGGTGCAATTCCCTCCATTTGATTGACGCGGCCCGCACGGCAGCGTAAACCGGAGGTACGCGCAACCGCTCGGCCCCCCGCGCTCCCGCCCCACGAACGCTTCTGGTTCCTGTGAAAGAATCGATCCGCTCCCGCTTCATCGCCGCACGGCTGCTGGGATTGGTCGTGCTGGGTGGGCTCGTGCTGGGGTTGGGGGCGGGCGACTGCCTCGCGGTCACGATCAACCCCTACCAGGCGGTCGGCCCGGTGGTCGATCGCTGGGCGTGGGACCTCAAGGGGGCGGTCGGCAGGACCAACACCCCCGCCGAGGCCCACGCGCTCTACGGCGCCGTGAACGCCAACATGGTGCGGATCCCGATCTTCGCCGAAGCGCACTTCGCGGACGGCACGGTCGACCAGAGCAAGTACAACACCCTCATCGACAGCATCAACCAGATCAAGCTGGTCAACCCCAACGTGCAGGTCTTCGCCAGCCTGAAGCTGCTGGGGGGCGACACGTTTATCGGCCCCGCGAGCGACCCCGACTGGATCACCCAGGCGGGGTTCGGCTTCTCCCAGCAGAACGGCTCGATCTTCGGCAACACGGTCATCCGGCCCAACCCGGAGCACTACGCAGAGCTGGTTGCCGACTACTTCGACTACATGCGGACCCAGGGGGTCGAGATCGACTTCGTCGGCCTGAACAACGAGACGCAGAACGCGCTGACCAGCGACCGCTACATCAGCGCCTACGACCGGCTCAACACCAAGCTGGACGCGCGTGGGTTCGACACCGACGCGCTCAAATTCATCGGCTCCGACTCGTACGGCCCCAACGAGAACATCAGCTTCCTGAACGCGTTGAGCAGCGCCGGCCGGCTCGACACGATCGACATCGTCGGCAGCCACCAGTACTCCACCGTGTCGGGGCACACGTCGGACAATTGGAACACGATGTCCAACATCTCCGGCGGCAAGGAGATGTGGCACACCGAGGTCCACATGAACCCGGCCAACTCCAACAACGGATCGCCCCCCGAGGACAACATCACCCGCATGCGCAAGGGGATGGCGGTGCTCTTCTCCGCCAACATCGAGGGGGTCAGCTCGTTCACCTGGTGGGGCGACGGCCAAAACCAGAGCAACATCGACACCACGCTCAAACGCGAGCTCATCAACTCGATGATCGGCGGCCTGCCCGTGGAGACCCTCTCGCCCGACTACCCCGGCAACGGCTCGCCCGATTTCAACGAGCTCGACCCCGACCGCGAGGCCACGCTCTACCAGGCGTACAAGCAGGGGACCAAGGTGACGCTGTGGCTCGCCAACCCGGGCGACGCGCAGAACAACCTGCCGGTGAACCTGTCGATCGGCAAGATCCGCAGCGGCTCGCTCGCGGGGGAGTACTGGTCCGGGCCGGGCAACAGCGTCACGGGGGGCAACTCCGGCGCCCTGGCCGCTTCGCTCAGCGCAGACGGCCTGAGCTTTACGATCGGATCGCTCCCCTTCAACAGCATCGCCATGGTGACGTTCGACCTGCTGCTGGGGGGCGACCTGAACCAGGACGGACAGCTCAACCAGCTCGACATCGATCAGTTCCTCCTGGGCTGGCGGCAACGCAGCCCCCTGGGGGACCTCAACAACGACCTGACCACCGACCGGAACGACTGGTTCCTGTTGCGTACGGCCTTCCTCGAGCAGGGCCAGGCGATTAGCGCCGCGGGGCTGGGCATCGCCGTGCCCGAGCCGGGGGCGCTGACCACGCTGCTGCTAGTAGTAGCGACGCTACGACATCGGCGCCCCCCCGCGAGCGACGGACGCTAGCCCGCCGCTCAGGGTCGCTGTGTGGTGTGGGGCGTTGCCGTTTCAGCGGTCAGCGGTCAGCTCTTGCCGTGGAGCAACCAAGCTGAAAGCTGACCGCCGTAAGCTAACAGCTACAAGCTACGCCGCCGCGTACTGCTCTGCGTAGTCCAGCACCCACTGCTCAATGAGCTCGGCAAAGTGCTCCAGCTCCGCGTCGCGCAGCTTCTCGAAGTGCCCGCGGGTGAACGACTCCTTGTTCCGCACCGCGCCCTTGGCGGCCACGTCCAGCACGTGGTAGTCGTTGTAGGGAGAGACGGTCACCTGCAAGCGGCTGAAGAAGTTGGTCCGCTTCCCGCCCGCGACCCCCACGTCGTCGCGCACCGCCTGGGCGCCCCAGCCACGCTCGTCGACGATGGTCTTGACGCGGAAGCCCGGGAAATTGTCGGCCAACTGGCCCAGCAGCGTCTCGATCGTCTCGGACAACGCCAGCCGCATCGCCGAGTGCCGCCGCCGGCACTCCTCGTCACTGAGCGCATCCGCGGCCGCGGCCTCGTCGCGGGCCTGCCGGGTGCGGACGCCTCGGTCGGCGGCGCGTTTGAGTCGTTCGCGGAAATCCATGGCGGTCGGTTGGGGAGCAGCGGGCGGGATGGTTTGGGGTATTGTAGGATAGTGGGGAGGGCGCGGGGTAGGTGGTTCCGCGGGGCGATTGTTGCTCGTTCCGATGGCCAGCTCGTTCGTGCCGGCAGAACGACCGAACGTACTCCACTACTGTTACCACGTTTTCGATACGAGCTGTCCATGACCGTCGACGAGCTTCTCAAATTCGCCGCCGCTCAAGCCCCGGTGATCGTCCAACGGACGGTACATGTGCCCGGATCCCAACTCCGAGCAGTGCTGGCCGAGGGCAAGCCGATGCTGCTCACGGAACTGATGGCCCATCCTGATAAGCAGTTGGAATCGAAAGAATTCCGTTACGCCCACGTCTTGGGCCGCGGCGTTCCGCTTGATGAAGTCCAGCTTTGGCAGACCGAACATCCTTGCCACTCGTTGCCCGGAGAGCTGGTTCAATTCCTCACGCGGGTGAACGGCATCCACCTGTGGGCGGATATGGCGACCTCACGTGCGTACTTCGGAGTACTTCCGCTTCAAGACTGGCAGGACGCAACGGATGTTGGTTGGGCAGCCATGTATCAGTCACCGCCGGTGGGGCAATTGGTCCTTTCCTATCACGACAACGGAGACAACTTCCTCGTCTTGGACACGCGACGCCAAAAGTATTTGTGGTACGATCTTCAAGACTTTGATAGCCCGAAGGATGCGGGAAGCACCGTCCGGGAGTTGCTCGACTTTTGGGTCAAGGAAACTGCCTGGCTTGATCCGCGGCGAGAGGGCGACGCTGGATAACACCGAACAACTCCCGCATTAACGTAAGCCCTGAGCGGCGCTGCAATGGGTAGGTGAACCTGCCGGCGATTGCGGCATGTTCCGATTGCCCACTCGTTCGCACCTGCTGATCCTTCTGCCCGAGATGCTCACAGATTCAAGGGCGCTGAAATGCGCCGTACGCTGACAGCTCTCTCTTGAGGTCGGCCGATACATTATCCAGAACAAAGAACTTCGCCGGCACGTCGGCACTAACTATCGCCCCCATCTCGCTACTAAAATCGATAAAGACATCCGCTTCATGACCTTCGCGCCGCAACCTGAGGGCTACCGTTGGGTTCCATGTGAAATCCTTCACGACATTAGCCGGATAGCGGCTTAGATTCGACATGAACTCACTCAAGTCCGCCGACTCTTCATCAGAGAGCGTGCAGATCGGGGTCAAGGTCACTTCGTCTTCAAAGTTCAATTGCGGCTGTTCGAATGCATTGCCTGAGTTTAGGCGAGCAGCGAGCACTTGCACACTTTCAGGGTTCGCAATTAATCTCCAAGTGTCGACCGAACCAAATACATTTCGACTCCTCTTTTCCCGACTATCTCGCATCATGTAGGCGGCAGCCACGGCTGCTAGGGAAGCCAGGGCGCCAAAAATCAACAATGTCTTGAGGCTGTATCGGAAGTTCATCATCGGTGCGCGTAGTACAGGTGCCGACGGGTGCTTGGCGGTTCAGTGGCGTCGAGTCGGTGACCTCGCCGGCGAGAGACGCAACGCCAACCATCACGGCGAGCTCGGCGGGATCACCTACCCTTCTTCGCGCCTCACGGGGATCTCCATCGGCGCCGCAAAAGGTGCGTGGACTTGCCGGCGATTGCGGCGTGTGCCGATTGTCTAGTCGTTCGCGCAGGCAGAACTACTCGCCGCCCGCCCTCAACGGGCGGGCTTCTCGGCTCTGCATGGCGGATCGTTCGATGAAGTCGGCCAGCTCGGGCTCGTCCGACAAGAGGCCCAGCAGGGGGTCGTCGTCGGATTGGTCGTTGGCGACCGGCGTGCCGGCAAGCTTGCTGGCGATCGCCCCCAGCACGAACTCGCTAGCGGACTTTGCCTGCGACCTCGCCGAAAGTAGGACCTGCCCTGCCAAGGGTTCCGGCATATCGACTCGCATGCTGATCAAAGCCTCCTACAACAAGGATAGGATGCGAGCAAAGCCGTGGTCAAGTTTTGGAGGGCGACATTGCGTCTGGGCGAGCCGAGCGCTCGCCGGTCACCCCCCCTTCTTCCGCTCATGATACTGCAACAAATCGCCAAACGACCGCATCGGCTCGGCGCCCTGCCGCATCGCGTCGCTAATCGGCGGCCCTTTGGGCCGGGGCGCCGGGGCGGGTTTTTTCGGGGTCTTCTTACGGGCGGGGCGCGGCTGGCTGGTGGCCGCCGGCGGTGGGGGGGCGACGTTCGGGTCGATCATGGTCAGCGACACGCGCCGGCGCTGCGCGTCGACGCCGGTCACCCATACGCCCACCTGCTCGCCGACCGAGACCACGCGGTGCGGGTCGCTCACGTAGCCCTTGCTGAGCTGGCTGACGTGCACCAGCGCGCTGTCGGACAGGCCGATGTCCACAAACGCGCCGAAGTCGACCACGTTCACCACTGTGCCCCGTAGCTCCATGCCGGGGTGCAGGTCGTCTAGCCGCACCACGTTGCGGCGGAACACCGGCGCGGGGAGCTCTGCACGCGGGTCGCGCCCGGGACGCGCCATCGCGTCGAGCAACTGCTCGGCCGCGAACCGGCCGACCGCGAGCCGCTCGGCCATCGCCGTCGGGTCGACCTCTGAGAGCACGCGCCGCGCGCTCGGCTCGCGGATGGCGGCCGTCTCTACCCCCACGTTCGCCAGCAACTGACGCGCCGCGTCGTACGCCTCGGGGTGCACCCAGGTGGCGTCGAGCGGCTCGTCGCCGCGCTCGACCTTCAAGAACCCCGCGGCCTGCTGGAAGCTCACCGGGCCGAGGCCGCTGACGCCGCGCAGCTCTTGTCGCGACCGGAACGGGCCGTGCTGTTCGCGGTGTTCGCAGATCCGCCGGGCGGTGAGCTGGTTCAGCCCGCTGACGTAGCGCAGCAGCGAGGGGCTGGCCGAGTTCACTTCGACGCCGACAAAGCTGACGCAGGAGCGCACCACGTCGTCGAGCGCGTCGCGCAGCAGCGTGTGGTTGGCGTCGTGCTGGTACAGGCCGACCCCCAGGCTCGCCGGGTCGATCTTCACCAGCTCGCTGAGCGGGTCTTGCAGCCGGCGGCCGATAGAGACCGCGCTGCGCTGGATCGCCTCGCGGTCGGGCAGTTCCTCGCGGCCGATCTGGCTGGTGGAGTAGACGCTGGCGCCCGCCTCGTTGACGATCACGTAGCCCAGCTCGGCGCCGTCGAGCTCGGCCCCCGCCAGCTCGTCGGCGATGAGCTCCGCGACCAGCTCTTCGGCCGGCCGACACGCGGAGCCGTTGCCGATAGCGATCACCCCCAGCCGGTGCTCGCGCGCCATCCGCGCCAGCTCTGCGCGGGCCTCGGTCTTCTGCTGGTCGCTCATGATGTACACGGCGCCCGTCTCCAGCACGCGCCCGGTCTCGTCGAGCGCGGCGAGCTTGCAGCCGTTCTTGTAGCCGGGGTCGACCGCCAGCACCCGCCGCCCGGGGAGCGGGGGCTGCATCAGCAGGCCGCGGAGGTTGCGGGCGAACACGGCCACGGCGTGCGACTCTGCGCGTGTGGCCAGCTCGCGTCGCGCCTCGCGCGCCAGGCTGGGCCCCAGCAGCCGGCGGGCCGCGTCGCGGGCGGCGCCCGCCAGCAGGTCGGCCTGGGGGTGGTCTTGCGGGGCGTAGCGCGCGACCGCCAGCAGCTCGGCGGCGTCGACGTCAAACTCTACCGCCACGCGCAGGGCGCCCTCGCGTTCGCCGCGGTTGATCGCCAGCACGCGGTGCAGCGGCGCCCGGGATAGCGGCTGCGAGTACTCCCAGTAGTCGCGGTAGCCGTCGGCGAGCTTGTCGTCCTGGGTGGCCCGTTTGGCGGTGATGCGGCCGGTCTGCTCTACCACGCCGCGCACCCCCTGCCGCAGCGCCGCGTCCTCGGCGAACCGCTCGGCCAGGATGTGCCCCGCCCCCAGCAGGGCCGCAGCGGCCGAAGCGACGCCGCGTTCTTCGCTGACGAACTCGCCGGCCCGCCGGTCGAGGTCGGCGATGGAGCCGGCGACGATCTCGTCCGCCAGCGGGCCGAGCCCCTGCTCGCGCGCCCGCTGGGCGAGCGATTGTTTCTTGGGCTTGAAGGGGAGGTAGAGGTCGTCCAGCAGCCGGATGGAGTCGGCCGCGGCGATGGCGTCGCGGAGCGCGTCGGTCAGCTTCCCCTGGGTCTGCAGCGACCGCAGCACGGTGGCCTTGCGGCTGTCGAGCCGGCGCTGGGCCGCGAGGGCCTCGCGGACCGCGACGACCTGTTCTTCGTCCATGCCGCCGGTTTCGTCGCGGCGGTAGCGGGTGATAAAGGGCGCCGTGGCGCCGTCGTCCAGCAGGGCGACGACGCTCCGCACCCCCTTGTGCGGGAGCCCCAGACTGCGGGCTAGCCGCTGGCAATCGACCTCAGGGCTGGGCATAGGCTCGACTCAAGGGGGGCGGTCCCGGCCGGGGGGGCGGCTCCGGCTGACCAAGACGCGTCAGAACCGCGCGTGTCGGTTCAGCAGAATGGAACTCGGGAGGAAGACAAGGCGTATCGGACCGACGCTGATCGGCGGTTCCGCTGGTTCGCATGTGCTGACGGGCCTTTGATGCATGACGCGTTGGGCTGCGCGGCAGTGGGGGAGCGCGGATTCTCGCGGTCGGGCGCGGGGCGTGTCAAGCAGCGATAGCGGCGCCGCCGCTGCAATCGGCGCCGGCAGGCGGGGCCTGCGGCTTGCCAAAAACCGGACGGGGCGACCCATTTGGCCTCAACCGGCGTAACTAGAAGGGTCGATCCCTGCCGATGTGGGCCAGGAGGGCCCGACGCAAGATATCGGTTCCGCTCGATTACGCAGGGATGCTCGCCACGATGACTCGCCCCCGTCTGAAGCTGTACAACGGACCCGAAGCCCAAGCGACCGACCATTCGGGCGCCGACGCACGCACCGTGACCGTCCCGGTAGGAGAGGTGCTGCCGCTGCTAGCGGACGCCATCGAGAGCCGCCGCACTTGGTTGAAAGACTTCGAGGACGACGAGCTGACCCTGCCAAGTGACCTTTACGAAGTGCTGATGGCCTACCGATACTTCCGCCGCCCTTCGGCCTGACCCACGCGACTTCCGCGGCAGGCCCCGGGCGTACATCCTTCGCCTCCGGACGCCACCGTTGATTGACCGCCTGCCAGACGCCCCGCCGCTGGGCACGCCCCCGCACGCACCCGTGCTGCGGCTCGGAAGCCCCGCCAGCGCGGGAGAACTTATCCAGAGGATCCGCGACTCGACCGATCGGCTTGAGGCCGACTGCCTGGACGCGGGCGACCTGAAGATCCTCAGCCGCTCGATCCGCGAGCTGCGCCGCGCGTTCAACGTGTTCGCCCCGTACCGTGGCTGCCGCAAGGCGACCGTGTTCGGCTCTGCGCGCACGCCGCCGGCCGACCCGGCCTACGTGCTGGCCGTTGAGCTCGGCCGCCGCCTGGCCGAGGCGGGCTGGATGGTCATCACCGGCGCCGGCGGCGGCATCATGCAGGCGGGCCACGAGGGGGCGGGACGCGAGGCCTCACTGGGGCTGAACATCCTGCTGCCGTTCGAGCAGTCGGCCAACCCGGTGATCGCCGGCGACCCGAAGCTGGTGAGCATGAAGTACTTCTTCACGCGCAAGCTGATGTTCGTCAAAGAGTGCGACGGCGTCGTCTCGCTGCCGGGGGGCTTCGGCACCCTCGACGAGGCGATGGAGGTGCTCACGCTGGTGCAAACCGGCAAGCGGGAGCTGCTGCCGATGGTGATGCTAGACGCCCCCGGCCAGGGCTACTGGCAGGACTGGCTGGCCTTCATCGAGCGGCACCTGCACCGCACGGGGCTGATCTCGCCCCCCGACCTGTCGTTGTTCCGCGTCACCAGCAGCGTCGACGAGGCGGTTGACGAGCTGCTGGGCTTCTACCGCGTCTACCACAGCATGCGGTACGTCGGCCAACGCCTGGTGCTGCGGCTCAACCGGCGCATCAGCGAGCAGACGCTGGCGCGGCTGAACGACGCGTTTACGGACATCCTGGTCTCCGGCGCGATCGAGCAGACCGACCGCCTGGCCGAAGAAGCCGACGAGAACGGCGCCGCCAAGCTGCCGAGGCTGGTGCTGCACTTCGACCGCAAGAACCACGGCCGGTTGCGCGAGCTGGTGAACGTGGTGAACGCGGAGTAGGGCGAGAGCGTCATTCAGCCGGGAGACGGAAGCGCCCAGTGGGTCGGGCGACCGCTCGGTTGCTGCCCTCAGTTCGCGAAGCAATAATGTAGTCATGGCGATTACTCTAGAAGACTTCGCGAACTTTCAGGCGTTCGCCGAAGCGCATATCTCTGGCGGGAACGCCGAGTCCATCGAGCAATTGGCCCGCCTCTGGCAAGAGTTCGGCCAAGACGCTGACGACTTGGCGTCGATCAGGCGAGGGATTGCCGACGCCGATGCGGGTCGGACTGTGCCGGTCGCCGATGCGTTCGACGCAGCGCGAGGGGCGATTGGAAGGGATACACCGTGAGGCATCGCGTCTCGCTTACCCACGAAGCCAGGTCTAATCTGATACGTACCGCCCAGTGGTGGTCCGAACACCGAGACGCGGACCAAGCGTGGCGGTGGCTAGAAGGGTTCGAAGCAGCCATCAACGGCCTGCAGCGCCATCCACAGCGCCAGCCGCTATCGATTGAGTCGGACAAGTTCGATGGTGGGCTGCGTCAACTCAATTTCGGACTCGGCGGCCGCCCAACCCACCGCGCAGTTTTTCGCATCGTGGGAGAAGTCGTCGAGGTGATCGCGATTCGACACCTGGCGCAGCAAGAACTTTCGCCAGACGACTTTCCAACCTCTGCGAGCTGACACCCCTGCCTCGAAACCCTAGCCCCGCGCGCTCAGCTCCTTCACCATCGCCACCAACGCCCGCGCGTTCTCCGGCGGAGTCTGCTGCAGGATGCCGTGCCCCAGGTTGAAGACGTGCCCGGGGCGGCCCGCGGCTTGGTCGATGACCGACCGCACGCGCTCGCGCAGCACCGATGGGTCCGCCAGCAGCACCGCGGGGTCGAGGTTGCCCTGCACCGCCCGCTGGGGGCCGACCATCTCCCACGCACGCGCCAGGTCGATCCGCCAGTCGACGCCGATCACGTCCCCCCCGGCCTCGGCCAGCAGCGGCAGCAACGCGGGGTTGCCGGCGCCGAAGTGGATCACGACCGCGGAAGAATCGATTTGTGACAGCAGCCGCTGCGTGGCGGGGAGCACGTAGCGGCGGTAGTCTTCCGGGCCCAAGCAGCCGACCCAGCTATCGAACACCTGCACCGCCTCGGCGCCCGCGGCGATCTGCGCGTTGAGGTAGAGCGCCGCGGAGTCCGCGAGCTTTTCTAGCAGCGCGCGCCAGGCGCCCTCGTCGCGCAGCATCAGCGTCTTGGAATGCAGGTAGGTGCGCGACGAGCCCCCCTCGATCGCGTAGCTGGCCAGCGTAAACGGCGCGCCCGCGAAGCCGATCAATGGCATGTCTGCCGGCAGGTCGGCGCGGGTCTGGCGGACCGTCTCAACGACGTAATCGAGCGCGTCGATGTTCTGCAACGCGAGCACGCGGTCGACGTCCGCCGCGGTTCGCACCGGGTTGTGGATCACCGGACCGTCGCCCGGCGCGAACTCCAGCTTGAGCCCCATCGGCTCGAGGATCGGCAGCAGGTCGGAGAAGATGATCGCGGCGTCGACCCCCAGGTAGTCGACCGCGGTGCACATCACCTCGCTGCAGAGCCTGGGGTTCTTGCAGAGCTCGAGGAACGACAGCTTGCTGCGCACCGCGCGGTACTCTGGCATGTAGCGACCCGCCTGGCGCATCAGCCACACCGGCGTCCGCTCCGTCGGCTCGCGGCGGCACGCACGGAGGAACAGGCTCTGCCCCCCCGCGGCGGCGGGAGCCGGAGTCGTAGCGCTAGGGGCCGGCGTCCGGATCGAGGGGGCCGCGCCCCGCTTCTGCGTGATGAGCCCGTGGGACTTCTCTGCCGCTAGCACAACCAGCGTCCCCATCTTCGGCGGGGAGGCCTCGAGGTCGATCGGCAGCCCCTCTTCTTCGAGGCGTTCGCTGGTGGTGGGGCCGATCGAGGCGACCACCATCCGCTGCATCCCCTTCCGCACGGCGGGGCCCAGGTCGCTGCGATCGGCCACTTCGAGCAGGTTGTTGATCTGTTGGGCGGAGGTGAACATCACCACGTCGACCCCTCCCTCGGCGATCAACCGCACGGCCTGCTCGAGCGGGCCGGTGTCTTCGGGGAGCTCCCAGCGGTAGACGCACAGCCGGTCGACCCTGGCGCCGCGGGCCTCGAGCCCGGCGACGAGGCTCGGGTTGGTGACGCCGTACTCTTGCAGCCCGACGGTCATGTTGGCGACCGGCATCTTCTGATCGAGCAGCGTGAGCAGCTCGCGCCAGGTGTTGGGCTCCGGCGCCTGGTGCGTTGGTTTAATGCCGAGCGCCTTGAGCGCCATCGTCGGCTTGGGGCCGCGGGCGACGATCGGCACGTCGGACATCGCGTTCACCAGCCGCTCGCGCCCGACGTGCGGCGCCGCCTGCTCGACAAACTTCTGCACGCCGACGCCGGTCAGCAGGATCAGCGCGTCGATCTGCCCGGCCAGCAGTCGGTGGGCGAACTCGACGGCGGGGCGTGGGTCGTCAACGGAAGTCTCGCGCATCGACGGCGCGTTGATCGCTTGGCCCCCCAATCGCTCGATCATGCGCGCCATGTCGGCGCTGCGGCGGCTCTCCAGCGCGAGCACGCGGAGGCCTTGGAAGGTTGGTTTCTCGCTCGGCATGGCGGGGTGCTTTGTGTTGCTCTAGAGGATCGCGTGCGGCGTTGGGTCAGTCTTATTCTAGCGACGCGCGCGGAAACTTGTCGCGGCTCGTCAAGCACTTTGCGCGCAGCGATTGCAGGGGACGCGCGCAACTTTTTCGAAGCGCGGCGAAGGCTGCTTGACATCGCGCGCGAGTTCCGCAACACTGCGTCCACTGCATCGCACAACGCGTGTTGAGTCCTTCAGCCCGCCTTGTGTTGCTTCCAACGGCGCACGCCATTGGGCCCTGGGCGGGCCCTCGCCGCTGGAGTCTAGGGGCGCCAAGAATAGAAGAACCGCGCTACCTCTGCGCCCCTTCACGCCAGAAGGGCCGCCAGAAATGTCGAGAGGGCGTGGCGGATGATCGTGTGGGTTTCGTGGGGGAGCGATAGTGACCAGTCAACGCAGCACGCTTCTCTTCAAACGAGTTGTTTGGCGATACTCGGCCGTCAAGACTTCGGCCGTTCTCGATTACCCGATTGGGGGGCGACGCATCGACGGATCGGCTAGTCGGCGACAGCGTTCGCGAAAGGGATGTCCCCTCCATGGGTTGCTATGATCTTCGGATCCTTTTATCTCTACGGCAGGGGGAACATCGCTTCCCCCTGCCGTACTTTTTTGCGCCGAGCGGCTGCTCAACTCGGTTTCCCCAACGCCGGTTGAGCCGGAAGCGTCAGCGCCCCGAGGTTCGTCGCAGTGCGGCCTCGGGGCGCTGACGCTTCCGGCTCGCGTCCTGGTTCGCAGGCTGCCAATTGAAGACCGACTGCCTGATCGGCATGGGCGCCAACCTGGGGGACCGCGTCGCCGCGATTGAGGGCGCGTGCAGCGAGCTAGCGTCGGTCGCCTCGGACGGCGTGGTGCGCGCCGGCGCCTGGCGGACCACGGCGCCCATCGGCGGGCCGGCCGGGCAAGAGCCCTTCCTCAACGGCGCCGTGAGGCTGACGACCGAGATCGACGCGGCCGAGCTGCACGACCTGCTCGCCTCGATCGAAGAGGCCAGCGGGCGGCAGCGACGCACGCGTTGGGGCGCGCGCACGCTGGACCTCGACCTGCTGCTGTTTGGCGACCTCGTGCTCCAAACCCCCAGGCTTACCGTGCCGCACCCGCGGATGAGCTACAGGCCGTTCGTGCTGGCGCCGGCCGCCGAGGCGGCCCCCGACATGCGGCACCCGCTGCTGGGCTGCCGGATCGACGAGCTCTGGAACACCCTCCAGCACGGCGCCGATCACGTGCTCCTGCTGGGCGAAAGCCAAGCCGCCCGCCGCGTAGAGCGGCTGCTGGGCGAGCGCCATCCGTCTCTATCCATTGAGCGCGACGCGGCCGGCCCGCTGCCCAGGCTGGTGATCGACGCACGCGGGCCGGGGGCCCCCGGCCCGGTCACGCCGGCGCCGACGCTGTGGCTCAGTGACGCCGACGCGGCGCACTTCGACGCCGACCTGCTGGCCGCCGTCGCCTGCGTTTGGCCCGACGCGGCGCCCTAGCGGGGCGTTTTGCGGGGCATCGGCGGTTCGCGCTAGGCCGGAAGGGCCTCGCCCGCCACAATGCTCGTTCTCGGCGGACCCCACACGCGTACGACCCGACCAATCCTCCCGATGCCCCTCGTTCGATTCACCGACGGCGACGCGCTCCGCGCCTGGACCCTGGCCCGCCGCGCCGCGGGCCAAACCGTGGGCCTGACCCCCACGATGGGGGCCCTGCACGCCGGACACCTCAGCCTGGTGCGGGCCGCCCGGGCCGAGTGCGACCTAACCGCGGCCACGATCTTCGTGAACCCCACGCAGTTCGGCCCCGGCGAAGACCTGGACCGCTACCCGCGCAACCTCGAGCAGGACATTGCGCTGCTAGAATCCGCCGGCTGCGACGCGGTCTTCTGCCCGGCGGTAGAAACGATGTACCCCCCCGGCGCCGCGACCCGCATCGAGGTCGGCCCGGCGGGCAGCGTGCTCGAAGGCGCCATCCGGCCGACCCACTTCAGCGGCGTGGCGACGATCGTGCTCAAGCTGCTGAACCTGGCGCCGGCCAACTACGCCTACTTCGGCCAGAAGGACTACCAGCAAACCGTGGTCGTCCGGCAGATGACGCGCGACCTGAACGTGCCGATCGAGGTGCGCATCTGCCCCACGGTGCGCGAGCCGGACGGGCTGGCGATGAGCTCGCGCAATGTTTACTTGCAGGGAGAATACCGCCGGCAAGCGCTCACGCTGCACCACGCCTTGCAGGCCGCACAGCACGCGTACGCCGCGGGGGAGCGCAACGCCGCCCGGCTCCGCCGCGCCATGGAAGCGGTCTTCGCCGGCGAGCCCCAGGTAGAACCGCAGTACGCCGTGCTGCTGCACGACGGCGGCGTAGAAGAAGCCCACGGCGAACTCACGGGCCCCACCGTCGCCGCCGTGGCGGCCAAAGTGGGGCCCACCCGACTGATCGACAACCAACTACTCTCCCCAGGCGAGCCGCCGGCGTAAGCCGCCGGAGCAATCGAGGCTCGCACCGCCACAACGGCCCGCACAAACCTTCCGCAAAAGTTCCGGCGGCTTACGCCAACGGCTCGCCTTGGCCCTTCACTCGTACACAACTCACGCATGCGTAGCGAGCTCTTCCGCATCCCCGTCGACGTGGCCGGCATCCCCCTGCTGGGCTTCGGCCTTGCGCTGGCGGTGTGGCTGGTAGGCGCCGGCGTCTACGCGCTGCGTCTCAGGGGGGCGGCGCGGCGCGGCGAGCAGGCCGATTGGATCGGCTTCGCGGGGCTCGTGGCGGCGGTAGCGGCGGCGCTCGTCGTGGCGCCAAGGTTCGTCCCCGAGGGGATCCCTATCCGCGGCTACGGCGTGATGCTGCTGCTGGCGCTGGCCAGCGGTGTTGCGATGGCGCTGCACCGCGCCCGGCAACGCGGCATTGCGGACGACGTCATCTACTCGCTGGTGATCTGGCTGGTGGTGTGCGGCATCGCCGGTGCGCGGCTGTTCCACGTGATCGAGTACTGGCAGGTGAGCTTCGCAGGGCTCCCGCTGCGCGAGGCGATCCTCAAGGCGCTGATGTTTACCGAAGGGGGCCTAGTGGTGTACGGGTCGCTGATCGGCGCCGCGGCGGCGTTTGTGGTGTTCGTACGCCGGCACGGGCTGCCGCTGCTGGGGATGGCGGACCTGCTGGCGCCCTCGCTGGCGGTGGGGCTGGCCATCGGGCGGCTGGGGTGCCTGCTCAACGGCTGCTGCTTCGGCGGCGTGTGCGACCGCCCCTGGGCCATCACGTTCCCCGACGACAGCCAGGTGTTCGTCGACCAGCTCAGCCGGGGCGAGCTGCACGGGGTCCGCTTGAGCGAGACCGAGCAGGGACTCACGGTGAGCCAGGTGTGGGACGAGCAGCTCGAAATCACGCCCGGCGCGAAAGTCGCCAAGATCGACGGCCGCAAGGCCGACTCGCTGGCGGACAGCTTCGAAGCGATGCGCGCCGCCTACCAGGGGCACGACCCCGTGCTGCTAGAGCTGGAGGGGGGCGCCGAGGTCGCCCTCCCCGTGGCCGAGCCGCGCGTCAGGAGCCTGCCGGTCCACCCCACGCAGCTCTACAGCGCCATCAACGCGGCGCTCTTGGGCTGGGTGTTGTGGCTGGCCTACCCGCTGCGCCGCCGCGACGGCGAAGTGTTCGGCCTGATGCTGACCATCTACCCCGTCAGCCGGTTCTTGCTCGAGATGATCCGCGTCGACGAATCCAACTTCCTCGGCACCGGGCTGAGCATCTCGCAGAACCTAAGCATCGTGATCCTGTCGATGATGGCGTTCTACTGGGTGTGGCTGCTGCGGCAGGAGGGGCGAGGGGTGAGGGGTGAGTTAACATGCGATGTCCGCTTGCGCGGCCCTCGCCCCTAGCGCCTCGCCCCCAACCGTCAGCTCCGGCTGCCGCCCCTCAGGCGGATCAGGAAGTAAACCACGATCAGCACGGCGTACAGCGTGCCCGCCACGTAGGTCCAGGCCGCGGCATCGAGCACCCGATCGACGTGAGACAGCTCCGCTTTGCTGATGATGCCGTGCTCCACCAGGTGCTTTTTGGCGCGGCGGCTGGCGTCGAACTCTACCGGCAGGTTGATCAGTTGGAACGCGGCGACCGCCACGAACGAGCCGATGCCCACCAGCAGCAGCACGGGGCTGCGCATCACCAGGCCGGCCATCAAGATAAACATCCCCGCCCCGCCGCCGAACTGCGCCAGCGGGACCGCCAGGTTGCGGATCCGCAGCGGGAAGTAGCCGCGGGCGTCTTGGATGGCGTGCCCCGCCTCGTGGGCCGCGATGCCAACGGCCGCCATGTTGTGCTGCCCATACACCCCTTGGCTGAGGCGCAGCACCTTGGTGCGGGGGTCGTAGTGGTCGGTTAGCTGCCCGGCGATCGGCTCGATCGCCACGTTGGATAGCCCCGCCGAGTCGAGCAGGTGCCGCGCCGTCGCCGCCCCCGAGAGCACCGCGGGCTCCTGCGAGGCGCTGGCGTAGGTCGCCCGCACGCGCCCCTGGGCCCACATGGCCATCAATAGCGCCGGCGCTAGGACGATGAAATAGAGCGGGTCGATCATGCGATAGCGTACGCGTGAAGGAGCAGGATGGATCGACGCCCGCGCACAAGCCGCGCAAAACTACTCGTCTTCCGCCGGCGCCGGCTGCAACTTTGGCGCCGGCTTCGGCTTCGGCTTCGGCTTCGGCTGCGGCTGCGGCTGCGGCTGCGGGGGGGCGACCGGGGCCGCCACGGGCTCCGGGGCCGCCGGACGCGTGTAGAACACCGCGTTGAGCAAATGTGTCTGAACGGTGCCCGCTTGAACGCCGTCGGCCAGCACCTTGCCGACGCGGATCTCCCCCTCGCCAGACTTCGAGCCGATCCGCAGCGAGTCTCCCTCCAGTTGCGAGAGCACCCTGCCCTTCTCATCCACTACCAACAAGGTCTTGCAGACTAGCTGGTCGCTGAGCGTCCGCTTAGCCAGCTTGTCGCGCAGCGCGGCGCCGAGCGCCAGGAACAACAAGGGGTAGATGATCCAGCGTTCGCGGTCGGTCATTGATATTGGCCCTAAGCTTTCAGCTTTCAGCGGTCAGCTTTCGATTGGGAGTGGTCCGTAGTCCGTGGTGAACAATTCGGTGGAGTCAATACCATCGCGAGAACTAGAAGCTGATGGCTGACAGCCAAACGCGCAGCGTTCGTCACTCCCCTACGCGCTCAAAACGCAGCACGCCGAACTGGGGGTCGGCGCCCTCTTCGTGCAGCACCATCGCCCGGTCTTCTTCGATGAGCTCTGCCAGGAACCGCCGCTGCTCGCGTTCCGGGTGTTCGGACCCCGTGGTGGGCCGCAGTGCCGTCACCTGCAGGGCGATCTCGCCCGCCTCGCTCGACAACACCCGCCAGACGCCGTCCAGCGGAGCGCCGCCGCCCTGGCTCATGCGGGCCGTGCCGTCTACGCCCAGTTCGAGCCTGATCTCGAACTGGTACGCCTCGAGGTCGCTTTGGGGCGCCGGCTCTTCGGCCGAGTCGGTCGGCTCTCCCCGCTGCGCGCGGCGGGCCTGTTCTTCTTCGGGCGTCAGCAGCGCCTGCGGCGATTGGCGAGCGGTGCGCTCCGCGGCGGTCTCGGGCCTTCCGACCCACTCCCCGGCCAGCCGCTGCGTGGTGGTGACGCGGCCGCACCCAAGCTGGGCGCCTAGGAATACTAGGCAAACGAGCGGAAGCCAGTAGCGTGCGATCAAAACGATAGTTCCCGAGTTAGGCACGGCAGGCGCCAGCACAGACCGGCGATTCTAGGGGGCGTCCGGCGCCGCGCCGAGGCGTTGCCCAGCCCGAGGCGGCGCACCGCGTCCGTGGGTCGCTTCCCTGAGGTTAGCCGCTATAATCCGGCACTGCACACGCTTTGGCTGCTCAGGCGGCGCCGAACCGTGGGCGTCTGTCACGCCCCCACCCTGCCCCACCCGACCGAAGGATTCAGCATGAGCCCTGCCGCAACGCCCCCCAGCGCCGCCGCCACCGAACGCGCCAACTGGACCGAAGTCACCGCCGAGGCGCTCTATCAGAAGCTCACCGCCCTGGCCAGCAACCTGTGGTGGAGCTGGCGCCCCGAGGTAACGCAGCTCTTCCGCGACCTCGACCCCGTCCGCTGGCGGCAGCTCGACCACAACCCCATCTCGCTGCTCCGCGAGATGACCCCCGATCAGGTGGCCGAGCGCGCCAACGAGCTGGCGATGTACACCCGCATCAACCAGGCCCACCGCCGGCTCAAGGAGTACCTGACCGACACCACCGGCACGTGGGCCGCCCGCGAGGCGGGGGTGCTGGGCGCCCGACCGGTGGCCTACTTCTCCGCCGAGTTCGGCATGCACGAGTCGGTGCCCATCTACTCGGGCGGCCTGGGCGTCCTCTCGGGAGACCACATCAAGAGCGCCAGCGGGCTGGGTCTGCCGCTGGTGGCCATCGGGCTGTTCTACGACCAGGGCTACTTCAAGCAGCACCTGGACGAAGAAGGGATGCAGGGCGAGGAGTACCTCAACACCAAGGTAGAAAACCTGCCGATGCAGCCCGCGCTGGGCAAGAACGGCAAGCCCATCACCGTCTCCATCGACACCCGCGGCGGCGCCCTCAAGGCCAAGGTGTGGCTGATGAGTGTCGGGCGCGTGCGGCTCTACCTGATGGACTGCGACGTCGAAGGGAACAGCCCCGAAGACCGCGAGCTCACCAGCCGGCTGTACGGCGGCGACCGCCGCACCCGCATCCGCCAAGAGCTGGTGCTGGGCATCGGCGGCGTGAAGGCCCTGGGCGCCCTGGGGATCAACCCCGGCGTCTACCACCTGAACGAGGGGCACAGCGCCTTCGCCCCGCTCGAGGTGATCCACCAGCGGATGGAAGGGGACGGCCTGAGCTTCGACGACGCCCTCCGCGAGGTCGCCCAGAACACCGTCTTCACCACCCACACCCCCGTGCCGGCCGGCCACGACCGCTTCGACGCGGACATGATCGAGGAGCACCTCGGCCCGCTCCGCGAGAAGCTGGGCATCAGCCACCAGCAGCTCATGGGTCTCGGACGCGTCGAGCCGCAGAACGAAGGCGAGACCTTCTGCATGACGGTGATCGGCCTCAAGGCCTCGCGCCGCGCCAACGCCGTCAGCGCGCTGCACGGCGTGGTGAGCCGGCGGATGTGGGCCCACCTGTGGCCGTGGCGTGTTGAGGAAGAGATCCCCATCGGCCACATCACCAACGGCGTGCACGTGCCTAGCTGGCTCGCGCAGCCGATGCGTACGCTGTTCGACAAGTACCTGCCGCTCGACTGGCCGCAGCGGATGGGCGACAGCCGCGTGTGGGAAGGGATGTACAACGTCGACCCGGGCGAGCTGTGGGAGACGCACAACGCGCTCAAGCTGCGGCTGCTGGACTTCACCCGCCGGCGCCTCAGCCGGCAGTGCCGCCGGCGCGGCGAGGACGAGGCGGTGGTGGACGCAACCCGCAGCGCCCTCGACCCATCGGCGCTAACCATCGGCTTCGCCCGCCGGTTCGCCACCTACAAGCGCGCCGACCTGTTCCTCCGCCGGATGGACGAGATCGCCGACCTGGTGAACAACGAGAACCGCCCCGTGCAGTTCATCTTCTCCGGCAAGGCCCACCCGGCCGACGAGCCGGGCAAGTCGTTCATCAAGCGGATCGCCAACCTCCGGCACGACCCCCGCTTTGCCGGCCGTGTGGTGTTTGTGGAGGACTACGACATCAACGTCGCCCGCCACATGGTGCAAGGGGTCGACGTGTGGCTGAACAACCCGCGCCGCCCGCTGGAGGCTTCCGGCACCAGCGGCATGAAGGCGGTGCTTAACGGCGGGCTCAACTGCTCCATCCTCGATGGCTGGTGGGCCGAGGCCTACAACGGCAACAACGGCTTCGCCATCGGCCGCGGCACCCAGCACGTGAACGACGACATCACCGACGAACGCGACGCGCAGGACCTGTTCCACGTGCTGCGAGACGAGGTCATCCCCCGCTTCTACGACCGCGACGCGGACGGCCTGCCGCGGGCCTGGATCGACTCGATGGTCGAGTCCATCGCCACGCTGTCCGGAAGGTTCAGCGCGCACCGCATGGTGACCGACTACGTCCGCCACTGCTACCTGCCCGCCGCGGGCGGCGTGAGCAGCGAGATGAGCATGCGGTAGAGCCCCAGAGTCCCCCTCCCCCGCAGGGGGAGGGGCTAGGGGAGGGGGCGAAGCGGGCACACGGCCAACAATCTGCGCCGACGCGTAGGCGGGTGGCTGGGGTCGTAGGCGTCAGCCGAAGCCCCCAGCAGCAGCGGGTACACGATCGGGTGGACACAGCGTGCCCGCGCGCCATTGCCACGCGCGCGGACATGCGACTCTCGATAGGCCGGTGCCCTTCGCGTCACACATGTCTACGCAAGCCAGCAGTGGCGCCCGGCAGCGACGTCAGAGGTGTTCGCGGTAGATGAGGTTTGGCCGCATCCTGGCTACTTCACAGTTGCCGGGCGGGTCTATGAGGCGGACGTTTGCATCGGCGACGTGTTCACCGCCCTGGCTCGGGTGGATCGGGCGCCGACGACGACTACCAGCGACAACAACGTCGCTGCCGAGCACCCCGTCACGCTGCGCGTTGACGGGATCGAGGCGTATCAACACTCAGTGGAGCTGCTCTCGTCGGGAGTGACGGGGCTTCTCAAGCTGACGGGGCTGGGCGAGGCGCTGCTTCAAATGGTTGATCCCTCAGAGGGCATCGGGCTTTGGGTTCTTACCGGAGCGAAGTAGGGGACATGGTTCTGCCGGCGCAAGTATCGTCGTCCACGAAACACGACCACCCGCCGGCAGGTTCACCTACCTTTGCCCGCGGCGGCCGGAGCCTTCCGACCGTCGAGGCAAAAGGTAGGTGAACCCGCCGGAGTCGCGTGGGTAGAATGGCGGAGGCGTCCGCCGGCGGAACCACCTGCTCTACGTCGCTCTGGAACTACTCAACGAGGACATCGTCGATGAATAGCTACAGCGAGGTACGGCGGGTTCGGCACGCGATGTCGGCCGCGGCCGGTCACGACATCCGCAGGCTGATTGCGGAGATTAATGCGCGTCGGTCGGAGGCATCGCACCGCATCATCGACCCCGGAACCAAGGCAGAGCAGTGCGATGCACCGGACGCGGCCGCCAGCGATGTAGCAGCGGGCGCCGTTGCAAGAGGATAACCGTCCGCCAGGAATGTCGCTGCCAACGGGACGGCGCTACCCGCCGTCCGTCACTGTTTGCCGCCGCGAGCCAGACCTATGACTGTACGCTTCGTGGTCGCTTTACTAATCGGCTCGATTGCCTTATTGCTCTCGATGTGGCTGGGTGGGTGGGTTGGTTGCGTATGCGCCAAGTGCGGTAACGCCAGGCGAGATGCAGAACATCTACCTAGAGCGGATGCTCTGGTATGGGTCGCTATCCGGCGTCTTGCAGGTTGCTGCGATCGCGATGACCGTGGCTGAACCAAGACGAGTCGCGAGTAGGCAGGACGTGGCAGCGAAGTAAGGCACGTGGTTCCGCCGGCGCCCATGAACACCACCCCAGAACACGACCAGCGCATCGCGAACATGACGTTCGCTTCGGTCTACCCGCACTACGTCGCCAAGGTGGAGAAGAAGGGGCGGACCGTCGATGAGCTCCACCAAGTCATCGCCTGGCTGACCGGCTTCAACTCGAAGGACCTCAAGCGTCTGATTAAGGAGAAGGCCACGTTCGCCCAGTTCTTCGAACAGGCCACGCTCAACCCCAACGCGTCGCTCATCACCGGGTCCATCTGCGGCTACCGGATCGAAGAAATCGAGACGCCGCTGACCAAGCAGGTTCGGTACCTCGACAAGCTGGTGGACGAGCTGGCGAAAGGTCGCAAGATGGAGAAGATCCTGCGGACACCTTAGCGAAGCAGGCAGCCCCATGATCCGATGCAAACCCAAGAGCCTATGCTCGTGGAACTTCTTCCTCGAAGGAGACGGCCATCGCGCGAGCCTGGAGTTCAACTGGCTGAGCGAGCAGGGATCAATCGTGGCCGACGGGGCGCCGCTGGAAGTGCATAAGCACGGGGTGTTTAGCGGGCAGTGGACGCTGAGCAGCGCGGGACAGCAAATCGCCACGGCGCAAAAGGCTTCTGCGTTCACACGGACCTTCACGATTGGGTCGCTGGAGGGCTCGCTCGTGCTACGCGCCGCGTCTCCGTTCGGTCGCAGCTTTCGCGTCGAACGGTCGGGCCGACTGGTCGCGTTCATTGCGCCGGTTCACCTCTTGACGCGTCGGGCCACGATCGCGGTGCGAGACCCCGATGCCGACTTCACGCAAATCGCGTTCTCATTCTGGCTCGTGGTCTCGACTTGGCGCCGTGCGGCGAACAACTCCAACAGTTAGCGCCGGATCCGGGCAACCGTTCCCGCCGGTACGCACGCAGCCGCGAATGGGTCGAGTCCAACCGCCACCGGGTGGCCAGGATCACGTGGCTATTTCTTACGCTAGAGAACCGCCGGCGGGTGTGAGACAATGCGTCCGCTTACGATTGTAGCTGGGCCTCGGGTGACGCAGTGTCTGGGGGGGGTCGGATGGATGTTCGGTGGACGCGGCTCCGTCTGGTGGACGGCGTGTCCCACGTGTGTCCAGCAGGTGTCCGATTGTGGGTGTTTGTGTCCCGTGGCGATGGACACGACCCCGCCTCAAACCCCTTGCTTGGGGGGCAACGGCACGGGCCGGGCGACGCTGTGTAAGGAGTTACGTCGCGGCGGCGCTGGGCGGCTGAGAAAAACGTTTGTGGGGAGAGGGACAAAAGGACACGACCCCGCACCGACGCGGCCGGGGCTGGCGGCGGTTCGAACCATCTGCAAAGTAAAGGCCTCATGATCGAAACCCCCGACTCCCCCGAACTCGCCGCGCTCTGCAAGCAGCTCGCCGAGCGCGCCGGCGAGACCGACCGCGCCGGCGCCTTCCCCGCCGAGCAGCTCCGCCTGTGCGGCGAGGCGGGCGTGTTCCGTTGGTTCTTGGCGCCCGAGCACGGCGGGTTTGGTTGGGACGAAGAGGCGGTCGTCCGCGGCTACCTCGCCTTGAGCGAGGCCTGTCTAACGACCACGTTTGTCATCACCCAGCGCACCGGCGCGTGCCGCAGGATCGCCGGCGGCGGGAGCGATGCGCTGCGCGCCCGCCTGCTGCCTGGCCTGGCCAGCGGCGCGGCGCTGGCCACCGTCGGCATCAGCCACCTCACCACCAGCGGCCGGCACCTCAAGCAGCCGATGCTGCGGGCCACGCGGACCGACGCGGGCTGGCGGCTCGACGGCGCCGCCCCTTGGGTCACCGGCGGCGACCACGCCGACTGGCTGGTGGTCGGCGCGACCGTGATGGACCGGGACGAGCCTACCAGCGAGCAGTTGCTTGCCGTTGTCCCCGGGTCGCTCGAAGGGGTCACGGCCCAGGCGCCGTTCGAACTAGTCGGCGTCTCGGCCAGTTCTACCGGCCCGGTGCGGTTCGACGGCGCCCAGATCGGCGACGACCTGCTGCTCGCGGGACCTGTTGAGAACGTCATGGCCCAGGGGATCGGCGGCCGCACCGGGGGGCACGAGACGTCAACGCTGGCGTTGGGGCTCGCCTCGGCGGCGATCGGGCTGCTGAACCACGAGGGCCAGCGTCGCGAGAACCTGCACGGCCCGACCGCGGCGATCGTCGCCGAGCGGGACGAGCTGGTCGCCGACCTGCTGTCGATCACCCGCGGCGCCCCGTCGTGCACGACCGAGTCGCTCCGCCGACGTGCCAACAGCCTGGCGCTCCGCGCCGCCCAAGCGTCGCTGGCAGCCGCCAAGGGCGCCGGCTACGTAGCGGGACACCCCGCGGGGCGGTGGTGCAGGGAGTCGCTGTTCTTCCTGGTATGGAGCTGTCCGCAGCCGGTGCTGGACGCCAACCTCTGTGAACTGGCGGGCATTGTTGGTTAGGATTGGGGGCGCGCCTTGTGGCGTGCTCGGCGGGTTAGCATCCGTCGCCCAAAATCGCGACCTACGCACAACTGACCACGGACCACTGACCAACCCCATGTCTACCCCGCAAGTGGTCTGGCACCAGCAATCGGTCGATCGCGGGATGCGCGAAGCGCAGGGGGGGCACCGCGGCCGCGTCGTCTGGTTCACGGGGCTGAGCGGCTCCGGCAAGAGCACCGTGGCGAACCTGGTGGATCAGAAGCTGCACGCCCGCGGCGTGCGGACCTACCTGCTGGACGGCGACAACGTACGCCACGGCCTGAACGCCACGCCGAAGATGCTCGAAGAGCTGCACGGCGCCGGATTCGCACAGCGGTTCGGCCTGGGCTTCGGCCCCGAAGACCGAACCGAAAACATCCGCCGCGTTGCGGCGGTGGCGCAATTGTTCTGCGACGCTGGTCTGGTGACGCTCACCGCGTTCGTCAGCCCCTACCGCGCTGACCGCCAGGCTGCCCGCGCCGCACTGGCCGACGGAGATTTTGTTGAGGTGTTTGTTGACGCCCCGCTGGAGGTGTGTGAGGCGCGCGACCCCAAGGGCCTGTACAAGAAGGCGCGGGCGGGTGAGATCCGCGACTTCACCGGCATCGACGCCCCCTACGAGGCGCCCGACCGCCCCGAGCTGGTGCTAGCAGCCGGCGAGCTGCCGGCCGATCGGCTGGCCGATCAAGTGATCGAATGCCTCGAAAAAAGCGACCCCGGACTGCGACGGCACGACATTCGCTAACCAGGTAAAGTCCGTGTGATATTTTGTCACATGTCCTAGATGTAAGTTGACTGGCTAATCAACTCCGCTATACATGAGGGTGTCTGTTCGGCGCTCGTCGAGGCCCGCACACCATGCGGCGTATCGACGAGCCGGTCCGGCAGCCAAATGGATTGATCGGCCGCGCCCCGTTATTCTTGTCGCAACCGATGATGTCGCAGTCGTGGCGGGCGTCCTTCGCGGGCGCCGGCCGACCGGCTCCCGCGGCGGTTCGGCGGCAGGCGAGTTTAGATATCCCGAGTCCTCTCGCAACGGGCGGTTGCAGCAGTGACCCTTTCCGGGCCGCTGCCCAGTAAGGAGTACATCGTCATGCCGCCACGCTACGACCCCGCCGATGGAACCCTCGTCGCGTTAGCCACTACCCGGGCGCTGAACCGCGCCGCGTGGCTCGCGGAGCGCATCCACGACCGCATCGCCAAGCGGCTCGGCGGTCGGGTCCGCGGGCTCGACGTGCAGGTCGAGGACAAGGCCATCACGCTCCGCGGCCGCTGCGCCACCTACTACACCAAGCAGCTTGCCCAACACGCGGCGCTCGGCGTGCTGGAAGACGAGACGCTAGTTAACGCGATCGTGGTCGCCCCCGTCGTGCACTAGGCCTCGAGGGGCTACTGAGACGGGCTACTGAGACGGGCCACCAAGACGGGCCGTGGCCTGGGGTTTCCCGGGACCGGCCGTGCGGAGCACGCCCCACGGGGTACACTGTAGGGATGCCCGCTAGTTCCACCCCCGCCCCGCCGATCGACGACGCCGACTTCTGGTCTGCGCTCGGCGCCGTGCGTTCGGCGATCGAGCACGTCGAGCGTTGCAACGAGGCCGAACGCGCCGCCCTGGCGGACGAGCTCCGCGACCTGCAGGACCTCGCCGTCAAGCTCCGCTCCGGGCGGATCGAGATCGTCGTGTTCGGCGAGATCTCCACCGGCAAGAGCGCGCTCATCAACGCCCTGGTCGGCGAGCAGGTGGCCAGCACCAGCGTCCGCGGCGGCTGGACCAAAGACGTGTGGAAGCTGGACTGGGCCGGCGCCGGCTACCGGCTCCCCGGCTTCGCCGAGAGCCAGGTGGTGCTCATCGACACCCCCGGGCTGAACGAGGTGGGGGGCGCCGAGCGCGGCGAGATGGCCCGCCAAGCCGCCGAGCGGGCCGACCTGATTCTGTTCGTCTGCGACTCCGACCTCAACGAGACCGAGTTCAGCGCGCTGTCCACCCTCGCCGGCAGCCACAAGCCGATCCTGCTGGTGCTGAACAAGACCGACCTCTACTCGCCGGCCCAACTCGAAGACCTGCTGGGGGTGCTGCGCGGGCCGAGGCTTGCTAGCATCCTCCCCCCCGACCACGTGGTGCTCACCGCCGCGGCGCCGCGGGAGGTGGAGTACATCATCCAGTCCGCCGACGGCGCCGAGCGCAGCGAGTGGCGCAAGCCGGCGCCCAAGGTAGACGAGCTGCGCGGGAAGATCCTCGAGGTGCTCGAGGGCGAGGGGCTGGCGCTGGTGGCGCTGTCCGCCTCGATGTACGCCGCAGACCGCACCGACCGCGTGGCGGCGCTCCGCGTGCGGCTGCGGGCCGACAAGGCGAACCGGATCATCTGGACCTACGCCGCGGTGAAGGCGACCGCCGTGTCGCTCAACCCCGTGGCGATGGCCGACATCGCCGGCGGCATCGCCGTAGACGCCACGATGGTGATGAACCTGGCCGCCGTGTACGGCATCGAGCTCTCCACCGCCGGCGCGGGCGACCTGGTGAAGGGCATCCTCAAGGCGGCCGGCTGGGCGCTGGTGGGCGAGGCGGTGGCCAGCTACGGCTCGTCGCTGCTCAAGGGCGCCACGCTGGGCGCCTCGACGGCCGTCACCGCCGTGCCGCAGGCCGCCGCGGCGGGCTTCGGCAGCTACATCGTGGGGCAGGCGGCCCGGTTCTACTTCGAGCAGGGCGCTAGCTGGGGCAATAAGGGCCCCAAGAGCGTGGTCGCCAAGATCCTGGCGAACACCGACAAGCGCGCGATTGTGGACCGGCTCAAGAGCGAGATCAAGAAGAAGCTAGCGACCAACCGCCACGGCGGCGGGTGAGCAGCAGCGTCGAGACCAACCGGGGGCGAGGCGCGGACTGTTGCTCATGCCATCCAGTCGCCGGCGTTGTCGTTGGAGAGCTTCTTGAGGATACGTCGCGCCAAGTACTCCTTGATCTCACGGTGACGCGGAACCGGCTGGCATTCTCCGGTCAGCGCGTTCCGGTACCAGTCGTGCTTGCCGCCGTGCCGCTCGAGCACGCATCCGGCCTCTTCAAGACGTCGGACCAGTTCGACTCGTTTCACGGCAGTTGAAGTTCTCCGACCCGACGCGCCCCGGCGACCTTGCCGGTAGACAGATCGGCGTAGAGGTCGCGGAGATGGTCTTCTAGATCGGCCAGCGTGTCGCCCTGTGTGTGGTAGTCCGGAAACTCGGCAAGGTAACCGATCCAAGAATCGCCGTCCTGCCAATGTACGAACTTGGTCGTGTCCATAACTGATCCCTCGAAACCGTGCTGACCTTGCCATTATACGCCCGGCAGGGCGTGATGCGTCACCGCAGCGAGCGTTTCTCCTCGATCTCCCGCCGCGACTGGCCGACCCAGCCCGCTACCCGGCCGGCGGTAGGGAACTTCACGGCCATCGCGACCCACAGCAGCCCCGCCATCGCCAGGCTCCAGGGGACCTGCTCTAGCAGGTAGGCGATCAGGTTGAAGAACGTCGCCCCTTCGAGCACCGCGGCAGAGACGATCAGCGCTACCTGGTAGCCCGAGACCAACGCGCCCAGTTGCTCGGTCACGCCGGCGCCGCGGTTGGACTGCGGCGCGAACGCCTCGTCGTCCTTCGGCAGCCCGGCGGCTTGCGCCTGGGCGCGCTCGCGGACCAGCGTCGCGACGATGTTCTGCGCCACCAGCGCAACCAGCCCCACGACGAGCGCCGCGGTGGTGAGCGGGTGCGCCGCGCCGGGCGCCACCGCGTCTTGGCCCTTCACCAAGAACACCACCACGCCCGCGAAGAAGAGCGGACCGCTCAGCAGTCCGAACAAGATGACCTGCATCACCCCGGCGGCCGGCGCGATGCGTTTTACAAGCGTCTCGTCCATCACCCCTTTCTCCCCAATAGCAAAAAAGCCAATAGCAGCCGACCTACGGTCGGCCCGTTTCCCACTTACCCCACCCCCTTCCGAGCCTCCCAAACCAGGTGCGCCAACTCGGGCAGCACCAGCCGCTCCATCGCCAACCGCACCGCCGCCGGCGAGCCAGGCATCGACAGCACCACGGCGCGCCCCACCACGCCCCCGACGGCGCGGCTCAGCATGGCCGCGGCGCCGATCTCTTGGAAGCTGAGCATCCGGAAGAGCTCGCCGTAGCCCGGCATCGGCTTGTCGAACAGGGCCGTGAGCGCTTCGCACGTCACGTCGCGCGGGGCGATCCCCGTCCCGCCGGTCACCAGCACCGCGTCGGCCTGGACCGCGAGCGCGGCGACCAGGGCCTCGATCTCTGGCCGGCTGTCCGCCACGATCTCCCGCCGAACGACCAAGTGGCCGGCCCCCTCAAGCATCTGGACGATCAGCGGCCCGCCGCGGTCGGTTTCTGCCGTGCGGGTGTCGCTCACGGTGACCACCGCGCAGCGCGCCGCTGCGGGCGCCTGCCCGCGGTGCTGCTGGGGGATCGTCGGGTTATCGGCTTGATCCACAGGACCGCTGCAATCAGAACTTGGGGCTCGAAACCTGAGGCCATGCGCCTCGACAGCCGGTATAATAGTCGAAGCACCCCCACCGGCCGACCCGCCAGCGCCGCCATGCTACGAACGCTCATCCTGATCGCCTGCACCTCCGTGGCCCCGCTGGCCTCGGCGATCGACGTGGTGCAGCTAGCCACCGGCGGGCGTGTGGTAGGCACGATCGTCCCCAACGACGACCGCAACACCGTGGCGATCGACCTCGAAGGGGGGGGCCGGCTCACCCTCACGCGCAAGCAGATCGCGCTGGTCACGCCCCGCTCTGCGGCGCAGCAGGTCTACGCCGGCCGGGCGCCGACCGTGCCAGACACCCCCCTGGCCCAGTGGAACTTCGCCGAGTGGTGCCGCGAGAACGGCCTGGCCGACGAGTCGCGCGTGCACCTGGAGCGCGTGGTGCAGCTCGACCCCAACCACGAGGAGGCCCGCGCCCAACTGGGCTACCGCCGCGTGGGAGACCGCTGGCTCGACCGCGAAGACTTGATGGCCGCCCGCGGCATGGTGCGGCACTCGGGCGACTACCGCACGCCGCAAGAGATCGAGCTGATCGAGCGCAAAGAGCAACAGGAGCGGACCGCGGCCGAGTGGAAGAACCGGCTCGCGCGGTGGCGCAAGCAACTGGGCGACCGCGACCCCAAGCGGGTCGCCGAGGCCGTGCAGCAGTTCAAAGACCTCAAGGACCCGGACGCGGGCCTGGCGCTGGCCGGCCTGCTGGCCGAGGAACGCAACAACAGCACGCGGCTGCTGCTGATCTCCGCGGCCGCGAACGTGCCCAGCCCCGCGTCGCTCAACGCGCTCGCGGCGATCGCGCTGGACAACCCAGACCCCGAAACGCGCTACCGCGCGATCGAGGCGCTGGCCGCCTCGCGGCACGCGGGGCTGGCGACGCCGTTCATCAAAGCGCTGCGGAGCAACGACAACGGCCAAGTGAACCGCGGCGCCGAAGCGATCGAGGCGCTCGCGGGCCCCAGCGCCGTAAGCCCGCTGATCGACGCGCTGACCACCAAGCACGTCTCGGTGGTCGGCGCCAATTCGGGTGGGGACACCTACTCGATGAGCCCCACCGCCGGCGTCACCAGCTTCGGCGGCGGCGGCCCCAAGCGGCTCGAGAAGCAGCTCAAGAACCCCGCGGTGCTGCGGGCGCTCTCCAAGATCACCGGCGAGAACTTCGGCTACGACGAGGTAGCGTGGCGCCGCTGGCTAGCAAGCCGCGCGAAGACCGAGCAAGTCGACCTGCGCCGCGACGGTTAGCGCCTCCATTCGACCGGCCCAAGACAAACCACCAAGGACACGAAGGAAATTAAGAACGAAGGATCGCAGAGGTCAAGCCGCAATCAGCTCCCAGCGCAAGCGGCGTCTGGCGCCTGCCGGTCATCGGCTGAAAGAACAACAGGATTCGTTCTGTTGTCCTTCGTGACCTTTGTGGTTAAATCTTCTTCGTCGGCGTCGACTTGACGGGCCTGATCTTGAGCTGCTTGTAGCAACCGATACTTTTCCCGGCGTTTGGGGTTTCAAGGGAACGCCCTATCCCAGCCAACCATCAGGTTTGCGATGAAGACTCCCCCCCTCCCCTCTTTTGTTTCTCGCCGTCGCTTCCTTGGGGGCGCCGCCGCGCTCGGGGCCTCGGCGTGGACCGTGCCCGGCGCCTTTGCGGAGCTGGCGTCGCTGACGCCGCGGATGACCGAGGGGCCCTTCTACCCCGACCGGCTGCCGCTCGATACAGACAACGACTTGATCGTTGTCAACGACGGGCTCACCCCCGCGGTCGGCGAGATCACCCACCTCTCGGGGCGTATCCTCACTGCCAGCGGCGAGCCGCTCCGCAATGCTGTCATAGAGATCTGGCAGGTCGACGCCCACGGCGCCTACCTGCACTCGCGCACCAACAACGCGGACGGGCGCGACACGCACTTCCAGGGCTTCGGGCGATTCCTCACCGGCGCCGACGGCGCCTACTACTTCCGCACCATCAAGCCGGTCGTCTACCCGGGCCGCACGCCGCACATCCATTTCCTGGTCCGTAAAGGAGACCGCCGGCTGGTGACCAGCCAGTTCTTCATCAAGGGCCAACCAGAAAACCAGCGCGACGGCGTGCTGAGCCGTATCGACCCGAAGCTGCGCGAGCTGGTCACGATCGACTTCAAGCCGCTGCCCGGCTCGTCGATCGGCGAGCTCACGGCCCACGGCGACGTGATCGTGGGGCTGACGCCGGAGGAAGCGGAGCGGGATGGGCGGCGACGGGGGTAGTTTTCTCGCGAATGTTGTGGATCGCCGCGAATAGGGTATAGGATGCAGCTCTGTTGGGACTTGACTAGCGCTGATTGCGATGGTCTGTGAGTGCGAAGCAAAGTCGCCCCGGTTGAATTGTCCTCATGTAGCGAATCTGAGAGAACTGTCATGCAGAAACATGCGATGGCGCTCGGCTACTTCTCTCTTGCCGTGTTCTGCGCCTTTGGCAGCGGACAAGATAGCCTGCTGCGCATGCATTTTCTTGCAGCGGGGCTGTTGGCGGGTTTGGCGGGGATCGGATTCCTTGTCAGCGCATGCGCACCACAGCTTCACGCGGTTCAAGTTTGGCTAGTGGGAATGGTTCGTCTTGCACGGCAGCCCCCCTTAGATGCGTCCGCCTCGGCGGACGAACGTGCGGTATAGGCGCCGGGCGCCTGCGGTCGCAGCGAAGTAAAGCGGCGACCCCACCAAGCCTTTGCCACCGAGTGGCGAGCGTAGTTCGAGCCGCTGCTGGGGGCGCCGCTAGCGCCACGGACCCAGCCATCCACCTTGAAAGTTCTCTTTTTGCGAACTATGATTCGTGCTCCGGACCGATGCTTGGCGAGGGGTCGAGGTGCGCGTTATCTCCAAGTCGCGATTACGCCGTTTCTGGCAAACTCCTGGCCGAGAAGACTCGGAGGGGCCCCTCCGCGCTTGGCATGCGCATGTGGCCAACAAAACAGTAGCCTGGGCAGGTTGGAGCGGTTTGAAAGCGGATTTCGTCTCCGCGAGCCACGTCGGCAATGGCGTCGTCTTCAACATCGGTGGGAACAAGTACCGGCTCGTCGCTCGGGTCTTCTACGCGAGTCACAGGGTGTTTGTCCTGAAGATCATGACGCATCGCGAGTACGACGACGGCAAGTGGAGAGAGGAGTGCGGTTGCCACCAGCCGCCGCCAAGTCAGTAGTTCTGGAAAACGTGGTAGTATTGTTTCAAAGGAGCGTCGGAAGCCATGGCCGCAGTCAGCTCGTACCGATTCCAGGGCAAGACGCGCGACTCCTATCTGCGCTGCATTCAAACGTTTCCGTTGACGGCGATCGCGTCGGAAGAACACCTCGAAGCCGCCCAGAAGGTGATGGACCGGCTGCTTGCGCAAGAAAAGCTCGACCGCGGCCAACAGGCCTACCTCGATGCGCTCAGCGACCTGACCCAGACGTATGAAGACGCGCACTGCCCCATTGAACCCGCCTCAGACGCCGACATGCTCCGGCACCTGCTCGACTCCCGAGGCGCCTCGCAGGCCGATTTGCACCGCGGGACGGGGGTCTCGAAGTCGTCGATCTCGGAGGTCTTGGCGGGAAAGAAGCCGCTGAGCCGGCAGATGATCCGCAAGTTCGCGGAGTTCTTCGGCGTGGACGTGAGCGTGCTGGCGGGGAACTTGTAGGATAGTGGGCGGCACGCGGTTCACTCTTCATGTGGTGGCCGCTCAGTGGCGGGCCGGGCGGCGGGGTTTACTTTCTTTCTGCGCGAATGTTGCGGATCGTGGCAGAAGGGCGCTTGGATGCAATGGGAGCAACCCGGGCGCCTGGCGTCGCAGCGAAGCGGCGCCCCCAGGCCTTTGCCACGCAGTGGCGGGCGTAGTTCGAGCCGCCGCCGGTGGCGACGGCGAATCGACGATCCGACGCGCCGTCGCCCCTCCGGGGCTTTGTCTTATTGGCGCGCGCTTTCCGGGGGCTCGCGCCCCCGGCTATACGCCGCCGCCCCTCCGGGCCTTACGCCGAACGAGGGTCCCCGTCCGTTTCTTCGAACGCCTCGCGTTCGAACGGGTTGTCTAGGTAGGGATCGAGCCCGCGCCGCCCCGCCGCCACGGAGGCGGCCAGGTACAGCGGGATGAACAGCGGCCCCCAGCGTTCGTACTGGCGGACGTGGACCCGTTCGTGGTCGCGGCTCCACTCCAGGCAATCGGCGTCGCACCCCCACACCACATGGCCGAGGGTCATCGCGGCGGCGCCGCCGCTGCCGATCCACGGCAGGCCCCTCTTGAGCAGCTTGGTGATGACCCCGCCGTGGGCCTCGACCACGCCGCGGACCACGCGGACCGCTCCCCCTTGGACGAGCGCGATCGGGATCAACGACAGGCCGATCAGCGTCGCGGGCGCCGCCCAGAGGTACAGCAGCGGCTGGATGGGTCGCATAGGAGGAGGTCCGACTTTCCACGCCTTGCTAGGCGAACATCAACCGCCCACGCGGTGCAGGAATCGGCCGCCCTAGTTCTCGGGCGGTCTCGATCCACTCGCTAATGACAAGCTCGGCGTTGGCGACCGCCTCTTGATAGCTGGCGCCGTCTGCCATGCAGCCGGGTAGTTCTGGCACTTCGGCGACGAACATCTCGTCGTCCTTGCTCCAATACAGGATGATCTCATATTTTGCATCAGTCACCGTCGCTACCCTCGGAGATTGGTTCTGATTCATTGTCGCCCGGCGCCAGTCCATTCGACGCGATCACCCCTCGTATCTGTTTTACTTGCTACGGCTTCGCCTTGCCCGCGCGTGGCTGGATATTAACGAACTGTTCCACGCCGTGGCGGGTGAAGATGTGATGATCGCCCCGAATTCGCTCTTGGAAACCCAGGTGCAGCAGCAGAGCGCATAAATCCGCAAAGCGGATGTTGCTATCGGAACTTCCGCGCAAAACCGCGTCGAGGACCTTTGCGATTTTCCCCATAGCAAGTTGCCTCAAATCGCCCCGCCATGCACCGCGTAGGACTATGCCGCCGCGCGCCACGGCGCCTTCCACTTCACCGGCAGCACCACGTCCAGCGCCACGCGGTCTTCTAGGTTCGGGCGGAAGACCGTCAGCAGCAGCGCGGGCATGTACCAGCCGAGGGCTAGGCCCCCCGAGTGGGCGTGCCAGAACTGGGCGCCCAGCATCAGGGCGGCCGATGCGCTGAGCAGCGTCGCTAGGTTCTTCTGCGCCGGCCAGAGGATGAAGCTGAGCGACAGGCCGATGTGGAACGCCAAGATCGGCAGGCGGTACTCGGGGCTCCAGAACTGCCAGATGCCGTCGACCTGCTCGATCCTCGGCAGCCGCACGCCGAAGGTTTGGCGGAGCTGGGCGAAGAACATCGCCGTGTCGGTGGAGGTGAACACCAGCACCAGGATCAGCACCGGCAGCACGCACAGCCCGCCGGCCACAAACCGCCCGGCGCCGCGGCGCCAGTAGAAGGTGATCCACAGCGGCAGCAAGAACAACGGGTAGTAGAGCGTGCCGCACGCCAGGCCGATTAGCAGCCCGGCGACAAACGGGCGTCGGTAAAACAGGATGGCCCACACCAGCAGGGCGCCCGGCAGGGCGTGCGTGGTGCTGCCGGTCCACATCGCGGTGTAGGGGAGCATCAAGTAGAGCGTGGCCGCGGCGATGCCGGCCGTGGGGTTGTCGAAGTGCCACGAGGCGACCAGCAAGATCCCCAGCACGATCATCGCCTGGCAGACGATGGCGGTCGCCTTGGCGGTAATCTCCTCCGCGGAGGAAAACCGCGGGGCCGTGGGGTCGCCCTCGCTGGGTGGGAACGGCTGGTCGCTAATCGAGGGGTCGGGGGTGCCGCTAGGGGTCGGCGCTTCGGCGTCGGCGGCGCCCTTCCGCTCCGGCGAGAGCAACCGCTGGGTGACGATGTGGGGGAACTGGAACACTACCGGGAAGCCGGGGCCGTGCGTCTCCAACGAGCTGAGCTCAAGCTCGGACGCCTCGCGCTTGGCCAGGTGGTCCGCGCGGCGGACCGCGTACAGGTCGGCCTGCTCCGGCGTGCCGGTCACCACGTTGGCGGCCAAGAACAGCAGCAGCGATACGGTGAGGAACGACAGCCCCCCGGCCGTGAGGTTGGGCTCCAGCAGCGGTCGGCGGACCATCATCGTGTCTGCCAGCATCCGCACCAGCAGCAGCGTGTTGATGCCGAACAGCCAGAGGTAGCCGAGCTCTTCGACCCGCTGCGGCGAGACCGCGTCGGGGCCGGCCGGCCCGATGGCGCCCGCCACGCTCGCGGGGTGGTCGAGCCCCCACTTGATGCAGATCATCGCCGGGGCGAGCAGGATCAGCAGCAGCAGGTCGAGGTTGCGGACGCTCAGCAAGCGGTTGAACTTGAAGAACAGCGCAAGGGTCAGCAGGCTGGACAGGTAGGCCCAGGTGGTGGGGTTGACCCGCTCGTAGTGGAAGAGGATCTCGCTCATCGCCTAGGGCCGGGCAGCCCTGCCGGGCACGGATGGCGCCGCGGTCGATCGCCGGGCGCCCGCATGCCATGCAGAATAGGGGATGCCGGGGCGATTTCAACCCGCGGGGGGAGTGCGGGCGGTTAGAAAGTACGGTTGGGGGCCTTTGGCGGGGCTGCTCCGGCGGCTGACGCCGACGGCTCGCCATTGGCAGGGGGCGCGCCGTCGGCGTCAGGGGCCGGAGGACCGGGGGCAACTTTCCCCCATTCCTCACGACCGACAGACTCCCCCACGCTCGCCGCCCCGCCCCCGTACGGGCAGTGCCGGCAGCCGCTGCCGCAGCAGCTCCCGCGGCGCAGGTGGTACGCGGCGGTAAACACCACGCGGCCCCGCTCCAAATACCAATCCGCCGACTCTGCGGCGCTCATCTGCGGCGGACCGCCGCTAGGCAACCGGCGGCAGCCACGGCAAGCGCCAATGCGCCGGGCTCTGGGACCGGCGCCCCCAGGGCGGCGGTCGCCACGCTCACGGCGTCGAGCTCGAAGCTACCGCCCCCGGTGGGAACGCTCAGCCGCACGTAGCCGACGCGCGGCAGGCCGGCGCCCGAGATATCGAGCCACGTCCCGCCGGCCGAACCGCCCAGCAGCGTCTTGATCTCGGCGTAGTTCTTGCCGGCGAAGCTTGAGAGCGCGCCATCGAAGGGGAGGCCGGGATCGGCGAGCACCGCGCCCGGCGTCGCGCTGAATGGGCTGGCAAGGTCGAGGAACGGGTTGGCGGGGATGTCGAACACTTGAACCCCCAGGCTCACCCACGCGGCGCCATCTTCGCTGACTTCCACCATCGCCGAGTCGATGCCGAACGTGGTGAACGGTTGCGAAAGATCGGTCGCGGCCAAGCCGGCGGGGTAGTCTTGATCGCCGAGTCCTGCGTTGGTGAAGAAGCCAAGCTCGGGCCCGTCGACCGGCACGGCGTAGTTGGAGAGCCGCAGCGTGACGAAGCCTCCTTCGCCGATCGAGACGATCTCGTCGAGCCCGGCCGGTGGGTTGAAGGGAGAGACGACCCCCTCGAAGTTGGTTCCGTCCGCGGTGACCCGCTCGGGCCAGCCAATCGCGGCGTTCGGCTGCGTGTACGGCAGGTCGTCTGGAAAGTTGCGCGCCGGCGCGACGCCGGGGGCGTAGTCGACCACGGCTTGGGCGAAACCCGCGGCGGAGCAGCAGGCGGGAACCGCGAGCACGACGAGCAAGTAGAAGCATCGGGTCATGAGGTGCATCTCTCTAGGGTGTTGAAGCAGCGGAGTCGCCAGGCGGCGAACAAGATCAACAGCAGCCCGAGCGACGAGGGCTCGGGCACGGCCCCTCCGGCGGGGGCCGATGGCGGCGCCAAGGCGCCGCGCCAAACCGCGTAGTCGTGGATGTCGACCACGCCGCTGTGGTCGCCGTCCGCGCCGGCGCCGGGCGTAGCGACGCTCTGGCCCAGCGCGTCGCGCCACACGGTGTAGTCGGCGGCGTCGAGGGCGCCGTCGCGGTTGTAGTCGCCGGGCAGCAGCGGCGCCGGCGCGGCGGTCGGCGGGTTTGGTTGCAACGTGTAGCTAATCGGCGACTCGAACACCCACCCGTCCCAGCCGCCGTCGCTGAGCGTGCGCGAGCCCATGCCGATGTGCGACTCTTGCCAGGCGCCGTCGTCGTAGGGGTCGGCCGCGGCCGTGGCGTAACGCCAGTAGCCTTTGTCCCACCCCTCCTGGTAGCGGTCGGCGCCCTCGGCGGACGTGGTGGTGAGGAAGGGCGCCGGCCCGAAACCGACGCCGCGCTCATCGAACGCAGTCTCGTCTTGCAGCGCAAACGCGCCGTCGTTGTCCGTGTCGTACCCAACGCCGAACAGCAGCGTCGGCGCGTCGACGGCGCCCCCCAGCTTGACGAACAACCGTGGGTCGGCGGCCACGACGCCCAACAACAGGTCGCGCCCGGTGGCGACGCCGTCCCAGCGGAAGCCCCATGCCAGCGGCTCGGCGCCCTCCGCGCGCCAGTCGATCACCAGCGCGGCGCGGTTCGCCCCTTCACCGACCCAAAAGTCGATGTCGTCGAAGCCGAACGACGAGGCCCGCAGCGGCTGCGCGACGCACAGCAAGAGCAGGGCTATGTGAACCCATCTATTCATGGCCCGCCCGGGTGAGCATCGCGGTTAGCACGGTTTGTTCGACGTCGTCCGATACGAACGACACATGCCCATCGCAAAACGCTAGGCCGGCGCCGCTGGTGTGGGGGCTCCCCAGCTCGTTCCCTAGCCCGACGCCGCCGATGGGATTGGATTGCTCCTGGGCGAACAGATTCATGCCGTTCACCCACTCCATCTGCTGCTGGCGGCGTAGGCCCGCCTCGCCGACGCACGCGGTCTTCGACAGGCCGTCGGTCACCTCGCGCGGTCGGGTCGCGGTCTCGTACAACATCACACCGAGCGACTGGGGGTTGAGCGTTTGCTGCTTCCAAGCCGTCGCGGGGTCGGTTGGCAAGTCGGTCGCGTTGCGGCCGGCGCCTTCGACGCCGTACAGGCCGCTGTAGTCGGTGAACGCGGCCTGCTTCCAGGGGGCGGACTCGCTGTGCTGGGGGCCGTCGGCTTGGCTGGGGCAGAGGTACTGCGGGATCAGCGTTCTGGCGACCGGCAGATTGTGCGCGTCGTACGAGGGGAGCTCGAAGTCGAACCGGTCGAGCAGAGGCCCTTGCTCGATCGCCGCCAGCAGCGGCACGCTCCACGCGATCAGCCGCTTGTCGGGCGAGCGTACGCTGCCGAGGCAACCAACGGGGAAGGCGCCGCCCTGCTGCTCACACACGCATAACCCCAGGGCGAGCTGCTTCAAATTGTTCTGGCACTGCGCGCGGCGGGCCGACTCGCGTGCGTTTTGCACCGCGGGCAGCAGCAGGCCGACCAACACGCCGATAACCGCCAGCACAACCAGCAGCTCCACCAGCGTGAAGCCGCGCAGCGGTGCACGGGCCGGCGCCCAAGGGGCGTTCATGGGACTCTTGTTCGCTTCGGCGCTGTGTGGCTATTGGCAGCGCGCATCGGGGCCGCGGCGCCTGTCCCTCGCAGGCTCTTCCGCATCCGCAGCGATGGTAGGTCTTCTGACTCCCGAGCACTCGACGGGCGGGCCTTCTCATCGGGGCTGATTCTGCGAATCAGCCTCAACAATGGCCGAACCACAAGGTGGCGCGACGTGCCTGTCGATTGACGCTCGGTTACAGCGGCGGGGCCGTCCCGGAATTGCACCGGATTCCCTGTTTGTCGGACGCGCCCAGACGACGCGGCCGACCACCAACGCGGAAGCCAAACTAGCAGTCCCCCCAGGCTCTGTAAAGCGGATGGCGAGCCGCTAGTCGCACGTGGCGTGCTTGTCGCTGGGCGCCGAGCTCCCCAGCCAGGCCCGCAGCTCGTCGATTGCGAACCACGCGAAGAGCGCCGTCAGCGCCACGGCGCTCGTGATCGACCACCCGTTCGCCCCGCCATGCACGTGGCCGGCCGCCGAGACCGGGGGGGCGATGGCCGCTAGGCGTTCGAACAGCAGCCCCGCGGCGAGGCTGCCCAGGATGGTCACCGCGAGGTAGACGACCAGCGCGCTCCGCCCCAGCACCCGGTAGACCGCGCCGATCGTGGCGACGTTCGTCGCCGGCCCCGCCATCAAGAACACCAGCGCGGCGCCGGTGGGCAGACCGGCGGCCACCAGCGACGCCGCGATGGGCACGCTGGCCGTGGCGCACACGTACAGCGGCGTCGCGATCAGCAGCACGATGAGCATCGCGCCGATGCCGCCGTAGCCGCTCAGCACCCCGAGCGAATCGCTGGGCGCCAGCGTGGTGATCAACGCAGACGCCAGCACCCCGGCCGCCACCCACCGCCAGATGGAGCGCAGCATGTCCAGCGCGTGCGCCAGCAGCCGAACGGGCCAACCGCGCGGGTCCACCGGCGTCGACTCGAGGATCGGCAACGTCATCCCGCGCGCGGGCGCCGTCGCGTCGGTGGCCCAACCCCCGATCAGCCCCAGCACCAGCGCCGCCGCCACCTTGAACAACGCCAGCGGCCAGCCCAGCAACGACGCCGCCACCAAGACCGAATCGACCCCCGTCTGGGGCGTGCTCACCAAGAAGCCCACCGTGGCGCCGTCGCTCGCCCCCGCGCGGCGGGCGCCCAGCGCCACCGGGATCACCCCGCACGAGCACAGCGGCAGGGGCACGCCGATCGCCACCGCCCGCACCACGCCGGCGCGCCCCTGCAGTTGCCGGCGGAGCCACCCCTCGGGAAGCGCCACGTGCAGAAGCCCCGCCGCGAGCGCGCCCAGCAGCAGCCAAGGCGCCAGTTCTAACAGCACGGCGCAAGTGTTCCGGAGGAGCTCAGCGGTTAACATAGATTTTTACAGACGAATAGGCGGCGGCGGTTGCTCCTGTATTCTAGGCGGACCGCGCCGTGCCGGCTCCCTCGATTAACCGCCGCGTGACACGCCCTGCGCCATGCCCACCGTCCCCGTCCGCTGCCTGGCCTGTGGCGCAAGGGGACAGGCGCCCGCGTCGATGGTCGGCCAATCGGCGCCCTGCCCCAAATGCGGCGGACAGATCTCCGTCACCCCCCCGCCCCGCCGGCTCGCCCCCAGCACCCAGATCGGCGTCAACTGCCGGCTCTGCGACACGCGGATGTACGCGGACGCTAGGCACGTCGGGCGCAAGATCAAGTGCCCCGACTGCGGCACGCTCACGGTAATCCAGCCCCCGAAGCCGGTCGCCAAGCCGGCGCGCCCCGCCGCGCTCGACGCCACCGACGGCTACCAGGTGTGGACCGAAGAACGTCAGCCCTGGGCCGCCGAGCTAGTGGCCGCCCAGCCCAAACGCCTGGCCGTGGTCTGCACGAGCTGCCAGTCGCTGCTGTACGCCACGCCGGAGCAAGTGGGGCAAGAACTGGTCTGCGGCGACTGCGGCGTCTCGAACCTGGTGCGTCCCCCCGTCGCCAAGCCGCTGGCGCCTGCGCCGGACGAGGGGCCCGACTTCGAGCTCGAAGTCGAAGACGCCCACGACCAAGCCGAGCAGCGCCGCCTGGCCGAGCAGTACCTCGCCGAGGGCGCCCAGCGGGTGGCGGTCGAGAAGCACGCGTCGGTCGTCTGCCCGCCGATGCCGCGTCAGCCGCTGCTCACCGGCGTGTTCTCGTTCTTCAACCGCGCCATGTTCGTCCGCTGGGTCGCGCTGTCTACGTCGCTCGCCGTGACGCTCGGGCTGGGAGCGGTGGCGGTGGTCTTGCTCGATGGGGTGGGCGGGGGCGAGGTAGAGATCGCCGCCAATGCGGTCTTTGGGGTCTGCCTGGGCGTCGGCGTCGTGATGATCGGCGCGCTCACGCTCGGCTACCTCTGCTGCCTGCTGCTGATGATCGTCGCCGAGTCGAGTGAGGGGAACCGCGAGCTCTACGGCGCCGTCTCCCCCAACCCGCCCGAGTGGTTGGGCGAAACCGTCTGCGTCGTCACGGCCTGCCTGGCCGCGGGCATCCCCGGCGCGCTGGCGTCGCTGGCGTGCCCAGACGACCCGATCGTCCGTACGGCAGTGGTGCTGATCGGCGCCGCGCTCGCGCTGCCGGTGATCGTGCTGTCGCAGCTCGCCGCGTCGAGCGCGTGGGCGCTCTTCTTGCCAAGCATCCCGCGGGCGATGGCCGCGCACGCCGTCACCACGCTGCTGTTCTACTTGCAGTCGCTGCTGATCGGCGCCGCGGCCGCGGGAGGGTTTGCGGCGCTGATCGCGTTGGGTCCGCTCGTAGCGATCCCGCTCGGCCCGCTGTTGGCGTGGCTCGCGCTTGTCTACGCGCGGCTGTTGGGGCGGCTGGGGTGGAGGCTCGCGGAGTAGACCAACCCGAACAAACCAATCGCGCTAAGCTGCAAACACCCCTTGAAGCCGGAAGCGTCAGCGCCCGGAGGTTCTTGCGCGCGACACGTTGGGCCTCCGGGCGCTCACGCTTCCGGCTCCATCGGGCGTTGGCGGGCGTCGTTCCCGCCCCTCAATCCACTCGAAAGAAGCCCAGGTGCAGCTCGGCGTGCCGCAGGTTGAAGGCGATCCACTCGTCGTGCGTCATCTCACCGAACAGCGGGTTCAGGCACTGCGGGCAGTTTTCTCGCAGGCGAGCGAGAGCGCGGTCGAGCCGCTGGAGCGCCTCGCCGGCGGGCATCGGGTCGGCGCCCAGGGTCCCCCCCGGGACGCCGGGGATGTTCGACCCGGCAGGCAACCCTTGGCTCAAGAACCGCCCCTTCATCAGCTTCACGATCTTCCGCAGCACCCAAGGCATCGGCCGCAGCTCGGGGTAGCCGTCAAAGGGGCGCTCGGCCCAGTACGCCAGGTGCGCCAGCGCCTGCCCCAACGACCAGTTGCCCAGCGCCGCGAGCGTGCCATCCGCTTCGGCGCCCACTAGCCGCTTGGCGTCGGCCAGGGCTTCGTCGATGGAACTGAATCGCAGCTTGCGGCGGTTGGGGACTTTCTTGGTGTTGATCATGGTGCGAGATTCTCTCTGAGTTCGCCGCAACGATCAACCAGATCCTACTTTGGGCGATCCGCACGTTCGCGGTCCCCCATCCGGCGGGGCGCCTCTAGCCCGGATTCACCTAGCAACTACTCCAGCACAATCGGCAAGTCCCGAGCCCCGTGCAACAGACGGACAATCTCAACCCCTTCCGCACTTGGCCGATAGAAAAGGACGTAGTTGCGAAACGGTGGTCGGAGCGTCCGAAACCGCAGATCAGAATAGCGGGGGTGAGCGAAGGGTTCCCCAAGCAGTGGATTAGACGCCAAGAGAGAAAAAGCGCTTTCCGCGGCATCCAAGAAACGGTGAGCGACATCGAGTTTCTGTTCGCAAAGGTACCCAGAGATTCTCTCTAAGTCGCGAAGTGCGGCAGGCGATTTGAGAGCGATCGCACCCACTGCCAACCTATTTCGGCGAGTTGGCTTGATCGAGCTGATCAATGCGGGCATGAAGCACCTTCCAATCGGCATCCGTCATCGGGGTGGCGGGCCCGCTCTCGACGCCGGCCGTTACCAATGCCTCGACAACGTCTCGATTCTTTCCCGCCACCGAAGCCTCGGCCGGGGCGCCGTAGTCCTCGTTCTCATCGATCGCGATCAGGTGCGCAACGTAGGCGTCGACGCGCCCCGCAAACCCGGCAGCGGCCGCCTTACGTTGAACGACGAGGGCCGTTTCGTCCGGTAGAGTGATCTGCATGGGTTGCTCGGGAGAGAATCGTTCGAGAACGCCCAGCCTGATTTTCGGTACGGGCCTGTCAGGCGTCAAGTCGAATAAGGAAATGGAGATCGTAGTTCGTAGGGCGCCTGTCCGGCGGGGACGCTTCGAGACCTTCGATAGGTTGCCGCTTGGCGAACCACCCGACCTACAACCTGCGTCCCCCGCTCACGCTTGCTCCATCGCCAACGCCGGCTCCGCCGCCCCGCGCCTTTCCACCAGCCGGTTCCCCCACGCCCGCAGCGCCTCAAAGCCAAGCAGGCACACCACCACCCCCGCCATCGACGCCGCCACCCCCGTCACGCCCAGCGTGGCGCGTTCGTGGAAACAGGTCCACACGAACTGCCCTACGCACAGCACCGACACGAACAGCAGCGTCGGCTTGCGGCCGATCAGGTCGACCACCAGCGCCCCCAGCGGGGCGCCCAGCGCCACCACCGGCGCGGCCGCGAGCCAGTTCTCGTACACCCCGGGGGTGACGGTTCCCGTGGCGGCCTTGATCGTGATCCCCAGCACCGAAACGAACGCCATGATCACGACCGACGTCGGGATGGCGATCTTCAGGTCGGTGTGCAGCAGCAGCACCAGCGCGCCGTACAGCACCATGTCGATCCCCACGCCGGTGACCGCGGCGACGGTGGCGCCCGACGCCAGGCCGACGATCAGGCCCATGCCGAACCCGCCGTCGCTAATGCGGGTGGCGTGGCCGTGGCGGCCCGCGATCTCGTTGATGCGGTACAGGTGCAATAGGCCGAAGCTGGCCCACACTACCGCGAACAGCACCTTGATCCACAGCCCGGGGATCAGCGGCGCAATCCAGTACATCCCGACAGGGGTCCCGATGAGCGAGCCCAGCATCGCGCCGCGTAGCGCCCCCCACGCCAGCGTCTGGCGCCGCGAGAGGATGAAAAAAGCGGCGCTCACCATGCCGATCGACTGCACCGCGAAACTAAAGTCGCGTCCCAGCTTGGCCGGCAGGTCGAACAGCAGCACCAAGATCGGGAACCCAACCGTGCCGCCACCCATCGGGGTCGAGCCCGCCACGTAGCTCCCCAGCGCCATCGCCAACGCGATGGGCCAGTGCTCGGTGACGTCGGCCCAGCGTCCCTGGCCAAAGACCAAGTAGAGCCAAACCGCGTAGAACGCCGCCAGCCACAACAGCCAGGGCCACAAGCGCATGAATCGAGTCATACAGAAGCACAGAAACTATGGGGGCGGTTCGGGGACTACCACGCGATTCTAATCAGAAGAATCACCCGAGCCATATCCGTAGGCCGGAACAAGGCGAGCACAGCGAGTCGCAGTTCCGGCACGGGGCGGAGAACGCCCTGGCGTCCCGAACCACGAACCCGCCGATCGCCGGAACTGCGTCCGCCTTTGGCGGACTTGTTCCGGCCTACGTTTAGGCCTTCAGGCTTAGCAGCGGCTCGATCCGGTCGGTGGCTACGTGGTACTGCGGGTCTTCGGAGAGGTTCACCTCTACCAGGTCGCCCGCGCGGTTCAATAGCCGGCGGCACTCGGGGCTGAGGTGCGTCAGGTGCAGCCGCTTGCCCTGCGCCTCGTACTTGTCGGCCAGGGCGCTAATCGCCTCGAGTCCCGACTGGTCGTACACGCGGGTGTAGTAGAAGTCGATCACCACGTCTTCGGGGTCGTTCTTGGGGTCGAACAGGTCCTTGAACGACGCGGTCGAGGCGAAGAACAACGGGCCGTGGAGCTGGTAGATCTTGCTGCCGAACTCGTTGTGTTTGATGTCGGCCCCGATGTGTTTGGCGTGCTGCCACGCGAACACCAGCGCCGAGGCGACCACCCCCAGCACCACGGCGGTCGCCAGGTCGTGCATCACGGCCGTGTAGCCGGCCACCAGCACCATCACAAAGTAGTCGGCCATGGGGATCTTGCGGGCCATCCGCAGCGACGCCCACTCGAACGTGCCGATCACCACCATAAACATCACGCCCACCAGCGCCGCCATCGGGATCATCTCGATCCACGGCGCCAGGAACAGCACGAACATCAGCAAGCACACGGCGGCCACGATGCCGGACAGCCGGCCACGGCCTCCGGAGTTCACGTTGATCAGCGACTGGCCGATCATGGCGCAGCCCCCCATGCCGCCGAACAGGCCGCAGACCATGTTGGCGATCCCTTGGCCGACGCACTCGCGGTTCCCCTGGCCGCGGGTCTCGGTGATCTCATCGACCAGGGCGAGGGTCATCAGGCTCTCGATCAGCCCGACCGCCGCGAGGGTGAGCGCGTAGGGAAGGATGATCCACAGCGTGGCGAGCGTGAGCGGCGGGAAGGCGTACTCCAAGAAGAACGGCATCGGCAGCCCGGCGCTCAGGCCGACCGAGTCGGGCGTGACGCCGTCGATGGCTTGCGCCACAGCGGCCCGCGCCTCGGGGGTGTCGGGCGTCGGCGCCGCGGCGTGGGCGTGACCGGCCGGCCCACGCGATGCAGCGAGCGTCGTGCCGGCTGGAACCGCTTGGGCTGCGGTGAGCGCCTCGTCGGCGGCTTGGGCCTTGGCGTTGGTCAACAGCATGTCTCCGACGGTCAGCACCACGCGCGGCTGGTTCTCTGCCGCTAGGCCCGGGTCGAGAGAGTGGTTGAGGGCGACCGACAACCCCGTCACCACCAAGATGGCGGCCAGCGACGCCGGCACGGCGCGGGTGAGTTTGGGGAGCAGCCAGATGATGGCCATCGTGAGCGCGGTGAGCCCGGCCATGATCCACAGCGCGGGGCCCTGGATGTAGCTGAGCCGGCCCAAGCCGTTGATAGTTTGGAAGCTGCCGAACTGCGCCATGAAGATCACGATCGCCAGCCCGTTCACGAAGCCCAGCACTACCGAGTGGGGGACCATGCGGATCAGCATCCCCAGCTTCCCGAACCCGGCCAGCACCTGCAGCACCCCGCACAGCATGACCGCGGGGAACAAGTACTCGATGCCGTGCACCCCCACCAGCGACACCACCACCACCGCCATGGCGCCGGTGGCGCCCGAGATCATTCCGGGACGACCCCCAAAGATCGAGGCCAGCAGCCCGATGAAGAACGCAGAGTAAAGCCCGATGATGGGCGAGACCCCGGCGACGAACGCGAAGGCGACCGCTTCGGGCACGAGCGCCAGGGCGACGGTGAGGCCCGAGAGGACGTCGTTCTTGACGTTGCGTTCTTGCAGGCGGAACAGGTTGAGCACGGGGGGATCTCTGTGGCTTGGGCGGGGAATCAGCCGGACGGGCGACGCCCAGCAAGGCGCGGCCAGGTGATTTACGGGGGCTGCGCGGCAGGGGGAAACGCCGCGCAGACGCGAGGGCGGGGGGAACGTGGGGGTTTCATCTTAGCAGAGCGCCGACGCGGCCGGAACCGCATTGCCCACGCCAGGGGTCCGGCCCGGGTGGCTACGAATCGCCGTGGCGGCGCCCAAGTCAGGTGGGATAATGGGCCTGCTGCCGCTTAGCGATCAACGACGGCCGCGCCGAAACCCTCCCCCAACCGCTGGCGACCCCTTTGCTCGTGGCCTGGGGAGAGCTGCGCCCCTTGCCTGGGACCGACGCCGTCCGTCAGGAGTGCGCTACTTTTGTCCCCGAGGTGTCCGCTCAGGACCCGTGAAACCTGGTTAGGAGGCCCCCATGGAGACGCCAGAGGCCCGGCGAAGGGTCGTTTTCCCCGCGTTTCGACGACGGGGGTGGGTTTTGTCCGAAAATCATTCCCCCGTGACGCTGGACAAAAGGGACAAAAAGCCCTGGCCGACAAACCGGCCCTCCCGAGCCGACGAAGATCGCCAGACAGGTCCGCAGCGGCTACGGGGTCGGCGGGTCCAGCGGCTTGCTCAAGAACAACGCCCCGCCCGCACCCTGGCCGTAGGAGACCTGCTGAAATCCGGCTGCTTCGTAGATCCGGCGGGCGGGGTTTGCTTCGAGCACTTCGAGCGTGACCTTGCAGCAGCCGAGCCCCCGGGCCTTGTCAGCGACCGCGTCGAGCAGCATCCGGCCGACCCCCTGGCCGCGGTGCGACGGCAGGACCGACAGGTCGTGGACGTTCAGCAGCGGACGGGCCGCGAAGGTGCTGAAGCCGAGGAAGCAGGTGGCGATGCCGACGGGCGTATCGCCGTCGTACGCCAGCAGCACCACGGTGGTGGGGTGTTCGCGGAGCGCCGGGCCGAGGCGCTCGCAGACGTCGCCGGCCAGCGGCCGGCCGTTGCCCATGGGGTCGCGTGCGTAGGCGTCTGTGAGCGAGAGCACCGCCCAGGCATGGGAATCGTTGGCGAGGTCGGCGGTGATGACGTTCATGGCGATGGTTGTGGTTGGCTGAGGATTGCAAGTTGCAAACTAGCGATTGCAAGTTGCAAATTGACGCGCGAGCGGTGGTCGTCCGTAGATTTGCAAGTTTCAATTATTCTTGAGCGTCCGACCGCCGCTCACATCCAAACACAGCAGCCGGTCCGCCCCGCGCACATACAACAACCCATGACTGAGCACGGGCGCCGCCCACGCGGGGTAGCCCAGCAACGGCTCGCCATCGGCGCTGCGTGGCGTCCACTCGGCGAGCTGGGTGTACGCGTCGGGCGTCGCCTTGAGCAGACGCAGCGTGCCGTCTTCGCTCAAGCAGATCAACTTCCCATCGGCCAGCAGCAGCGACGCGCGGCCCAGCCCCGGCTCGCCCCACGCCACACGCCCCGTGGCGAACTCAACGCACCGCAACTCGGCCTGGCCGGCGTGCTGCCCGCTAGAGCCGTACAAGTAACCATCGAGCAAGACCGGCGTGTTCCAGTGGAGCTCCATCGACTTGTCGCGTCGGCGCTCGCCGTCGCTCCAGACAACCTCCGGCTGAGCGTCGGTGAGCCTGAGCACCGCGCCGCCCGGCTCGTAGGCCTCGGAGATAAACACCCGGTCGCCGGCGGCGACGGGGGTCGAGGCGTTCACGCTCTCCAGCTTCCGCGACCGCCACGCAAACTCGAACCGCACCGCGCCGTCAGCCGGGTTCAAACCAACCAGCCCGCCCCGCGCCAACGCCAAGAGCCAGGTCTGCCCGGCGTGCTGGTGGATGATGGGGCTGGAGTACGAGGCGAGCTCGTCGGTCGCCTGCCAGACGACCTCGCCCGTGCGTTTGTTGAAGGCGACGATCCCCGTTCCGTTCCCCTCCACCCGGCCGCTGGCGGCGTACACGTCGCTGGGGCTGCCGGCGGGGCTGCCGCCGATGTTTGCGATCAGCAGCTCGCCCCACACTACCGGCGTGCCGCCAACGCCGAAGAAGTTCTTCACCACGCCAAACTTCTCGGTGGTGTCGATCCGCCACACGAGCTTGCCATCGGCCAGCGTGACGCACTGCAGCACGCCGTCGGCGCTCATCGTGTACGCACGCCCGCCGTCGACCACGGGCGAGGCCCGCGGCCCGTTGTTGTAGCCCAGCATGTCGGTGAAGTCGGTCGGGTGTTCGATGGTCCACAGCTCGTCGCCCGTCTCCGCGTTGCGGCAGGTGAGCCGTGCTTGATCGCCGTGCCGGCCGAAGTGCAACAGCCGGCCGAGCGCGACCGTGGGGGCGGCGTAGCTCTGCCCCAGGTCGCACCGCCACACGATCGGCGGGCCTTCGCCGGAGAAGCCCAGCGCCAGGCCGGTCTCGGCCGACTTGCCGTCGCGGTGCGGCCCGAGGAAGTCTGGCCAGTCGCTGCCCGTGGCGCGGGTCGACAGAGACGTGGGAGCGTCGGACGCCCCCCGTCCATCGGCCGGCTGCTGGGTGAACGCCGGCTGCGCGGCGGCCAGCGCGAGGATCAATCCACCGAGGCGGGCAGGCATGGCAGGTTGCGTGTTGGGACCGAGGTTGGGGCAGCGACCGACTGCTATAGCCTACCGCGAACCCTCAGGCCCCAACACCTAAACCCCGGGCTACAGCCGGTGGCAGTCGCGGTACTTGGCCGGCGTGATGCCGACCTTGGCGCGGAAGACCTGGATCAGGTAGCTGGCGGAACTAAAGCCGCTGGCCTGGGCAACCGCGGGGATCGGCAGGTCGCTTTCTTGCAGCAGCCGCTTGGCGTGGTCGAGCCGCACGCGCTGGACCTCGTTCAAGATCGTCCGCCCCAACTGCTCGCGGAAGCGGATCTCCAGCGTGCGCCGCGGGACGCCGACGTGGGCGGCTACTTCGTCCACCGACACGTGCTTGTCGCGGTGGGCGTGGATAAACCTGAGCGCCGCCACTACTTCGGGCTGGGCGATCGCCAGGCTGTCGGTGCTGCGTCGCTCGACTACGTGGAGCGCTTCGACAAGCATCTCGTCCTGCGGGGGCGCCTTGCCCTGCATCATCCGGTCGAGCGTCTCGGCCGCTTGGAACCCCCCGCGTTCGGCGTTCAAGGCGATGCTGCTGAGCGGGGGATCGGAGAGCTCGCACAACAGCAGGTCGTCGTCGACGCCGATCACCGCGATGTCTTCGGGGCAGCGTACGCCCGCCAGCCGGCAAGCGTCAAGCAACTGTCGCCCCCGGTCGTCGTTGGCGGTCATCACGCCGATCGGCCGGGGGAGCTGTTCTACCCAATCCGCCAGGTGGCGGAGCTCCTTGGCCCACGGCCGGCGTTTGCCGGAGGTCGGCAGGTCGAACACGCGTGCCTCGTGGCCCGCCAGCCGGATGGCTTCGGTGAAAGCCCGCTCGCGACGGTGCGACCATACCCGCTGTGCCGAGCCCAGAAAGGCGAACTCGCTGAACCCCCGCTCCACCAGGTGGGCCGCGGCCATCCGGGCCGCGGCGAGCGAATCGCTGGCTACGCGGGCGACCGGCCACTCGCCATTGCCCAGGTCCCAATCGGGCTCTGCATCGACCAGCACCGTGGGCTTGTTGATCTTCCGCAGCACGTCCAGGGCTTGGGGGGTCTCAACGCGGGCGATCACCCCGTCCCCCTCCCAGGCGTCCAAGTCTGGGACCACGCGCGAGGTCGCCGTGGGCTGAAGGTGAATGCTCCACGGCCCGTGCACGCGTATGTAGTGCGCAACCCCCTTGAGCAGCGCCCGACCGAACCCTCGAGACGCCTCTTCAAGCAATGCAACCTTCGGGGTGCTGCTGGGAGGCATGGGAGCGGGGCCGCTGAGGGACTAGGGAGAACCGACGGGCGGAAATCGCGAATTCGCGGGAATCGGCTCGCCAAACTGCTAGCTTGCAGTGTATTATGCGGCCCGCCTAGGCGGGGGTGTTTTTTGTTGCACTTTTCTTAGGGTTCGCGCAGAACCCGCCTCGCGGCAGTGAGCGCTGGGCCGACGGAACTTGGGCAGGAACAGGAGAAGTGCGGGATGAGTGGCTATGCAATCGGGGTCGACTACGGCACCAACAGCGTGCGGGCTTTAGTCGTCGATACGGCTACGGGTCAAGAGATTGGCACGCACGTCTTCGACTATCCGAGCGGCGAGGCCGGCATCCTGCTCGACCCCCGCGATCCGAACGCCGCCAAGCAGAATCCGGCAGACTACGTGCAGGGATTTTTGGAGTCCGTACGCAAAGCGGTGGCCGCGGCGGGGTCGCACGCGGGGTTCTCCGCCGGGAAGGTCGTTGGCATCGGGGTCGACACCACCGGATCAACGCCCATCCCGGTTGATCGGACCGGCACGCCGCTGGCGATGACGGACCGCTTCCGCGATACGCCCGCCGCCCACGCTTGGCTGTGGAAAGATCACACGTCGTTCGCCGAGGCGCAAGAGATTACCCGCAAGGCGACCGAGCGCGGCGAGCCGTATCTGGCCAAGTGCGGCGGCATCTACTCGTCGGAGTGGTACTGGTCGAAGATCGCCCACTGCATGCGCACCGCGCCGGAGGTGGCCGAGGCGGCGCATTCGTGGGTCGAGCTGGCCGACTTCGTGCCGGCCTACGTGACCGGCAACCTCGACCCAGACACATGCCCCCGCGGGATCTGCGCCGCTGGCCACAAGGCGATGTACAGCGAAACGTGGGGCGGCCTCCCCAGCGCCGAGTTTCTGGACGCGGTGCAGCCTGGCATGAGCCGATTCCGCTACAAGACCAAAGCGGTTCCTTCCAGCCATCAGGCCGGCCTGCTTACCGCGGAAATCGCCGAAAAGGTCGGACTGCCAGCGGGTGTGCCCGTGGCCGTCGGCGCCTTCGACGCCCACATGGGCGCCGTGGGCGCCGGTGCGGCCACCGGTGTGCTGGTGAAGATTATGGGAACCAGCACCTGCGACTGCCTCCCCGCGCCGCTGGACCAAGAACTTCCCGACATCCCCGGTTTGTGCGGCATCGTCCCCGAATCGATCTTGCCTGGCGCGTACGGACTGGAAGCGGGACAGAGCGCCGTGGGAGACATTTTTAATTGGTTCGTCAAGCAACTCTCGCCGGCGGCCTATGGCAACGACGCATCGGCCCACGCAAAGCTAACCGACGCGGCTGCCAAGCTGCGCCCCGGCGAGTCGGGCCTGGTAGCCCTCGACTGGAACAACGGCAACCGCACGATCCTGGTCGACCCACTGCTCACCGGCTTGCTGGTCGGACAGACGCTGCACACCACCGCGGCGGAGGTGTACCGCGCGCTGGTCGAGGCGACCGCCTTCGGCGCCCTCACGATCATCAAGCGGGTTGAGGAGTACGGCGTCAAAGTAGAACAAGTCGTCAACTGCGGCGGCATTGCCGAGAAGAACGCGATGGTCATGCAGATCTACGCCGACATCTGCGGCCGCCCCATGAAGATCAGCCGCAGCAGCCAGACGTGCGCGCTGGGCGCCGCGATCTTCGGCGCGGTGGCCGCCGGCGCCCACCCAAGCGTGGAAGGCGCTCAGACCGCCATGACCGGCTTCAAAGAGACGGTCTACCAGCCTATCTCGAAGAACGTCGCTGTCTACGAAGAGCTCTACACGATCTACCGCACACTGCACGACGCCTTCGGCACGAAGGAGTGGACCGGTTCACTGGGGCACGTGATGAAAGACTTGATCGCCATCCGCGCCGAAGCTCGCAAGCAAGACTAACCACGGGTAACACGGATCGCAAAAGAGACGCCCTCCGTTCATCCGTGCGATCGGTCGTCAGAAAGACAATGCTAGAAGAACTCAAGCAACAAGTCTGCCAAGCCAACCTCGACCTCGTCGCGCACGGGCTCGTGACGCTGACCTGGGGAAACGTCAGCGGACTTTCTGAGGATCGGGCGTACTTGGTCATCAAGCCCAGCGGGGTTGCATACAACGCGATGCGCGCTGAGCACATGGTGGTGGTCAGCATGGAGTCGGGCGACGTTGCCGAGGGCGATCTCAATCCCTCGTCCGACACGCCGACCCACCGGCTGCTGTACCGGGCCTTCGAAAGGGTTGGCGGCATTACCCATACCCACAGCACACGTGCGACCACGTTCGCCCAAGCCCGTCGAGAAATCCCCTGCTTCGGCACCACCCACGCCGACCACTTTTACGGCTCTATCCCCTGTGCACGTGCGCTCACCGAACAAGAGATCGAAGAGGCCTACGAGGTGAACACCGGCCGCGTGATCATCGAGCGTTTTAAGGACATCGACCCGATCGCGGTCCCCGGCGTCTTGGTCGCCAGCCACGCCCCTTTCGCTTGGGGGAAGGACGCGGCCGACTCGGTCAAGAACGCCGTTGCGCTGGAAGCGGTCGCCGATATGGCCCTGGGGACGCTGGCGCTCAACCCCAATCAGCCTCCGGTTGATCAGTTCTTGCTGGACAAACACTATTTCCGAAAACACGGCCCGAATGCCTATTACGGCCAAGGAGCTTCGCGAGATGATGGGGGCTAGAAGAGGGCGGCGGCGCGAAGCCGACCCGCCTGCTCTACCTCCTACCGCCCGGCGCGTGGGCGTCAACCGCGACCATCCATCCTCACACCTCGACCATATCACCACATGCTCCCCGATCTCTCGCAGCTTGAAGTCTGGTTCATCACTGGCAGCCAGCACCTGTACGGCCCCGAAACCCTCAAGCAGGTGGCCGAGCATTCGCAGCAAGTCGCGAAAGAGCTCGAGGCCTCGCGGCACATCCCGGTGCGCGTGGTGTTCAAGCCGGTGCTGATCGGCCCCGACGCGATTCGAGATGTTGTGCTTGAGGCCAACAGCACGCCCAACTGCATCGGCCTGGTCGCGTGGATGCACACGTTCAGCCCCGCCAAGATGTGGATCGCGGGCCTCACCCGCCTGCAGAAGCCGCTGGCGCACCTGCACACGCAGTTCGGCCGCGAGATCCCGTGGCCCACGATCGACATGGATTTTATGAATCTCAACCAGTCCGCCCACGGCGGACGCGAGTTTGGGTTCATCGGCGCCCGGCTGAGGCTCGACCGCAAGATCGTGGTCGGCCACTGGCAGGACGACGCCGCCCAGCGCTCGCTCGGCGTCTGGTGCCGCGCCGCCGCGGCCCGGCACGACCTCGATCGCGCAAAGATCGCCCGCATCGGCGACAACATGCGCGAAGTGGCCGTCACCGAAGGAGACAAGGTCGCTGCGCAGATCACGCTCGGCGTGTCGGTGAACGGCTACGGCCTGGGCGATGTGGCGAAGCACCTCGAGGCGGCGAGCGACTCGGACGTTGACCGGCTTTGCGCGGTTTACGAAGAAACGTACGCCATGGACGAACAGCTCCGCTCCGGGGGCGCCCGCCGCCAGTCGCTCCGCGACGCCGCCCGCATAGAGCTGGGTCTGCGGGCGTTCCTGGAAGAGGGGGGCTTCGTCGGCTACACCGACACGTTCGAGAATCTCTACGGCCTCAAGCAGCTCCCCGGCATCGCCACGCAGCGGCTGATGGCCGACGGCTACGGCTTCGGCGCCGAGGGGGACTGGAAGGCGGCCGCAATGGTTCGGGCCTCGAAGGTCATGGCGGCCGGCCTGCCCGGGGGAACGACTTTCATGGAAGACTACACCTACCACCTCCCCGCTAGCGGCGACGCCCTGGTGCTCGGCTCGCACATGCTGGAGATCTGCCCGTCGATCGCCGCCGGCAGGCCGAGCTGTGAGGTCCACCCGTTGGGGATCGGCGGCAAGGAAGACCCCGTGCGGCTGGTGTTCGACGCCCCGCCCGGCGCCGCCGTGAACGCCACCATCGTTGACTTGGGAGACCGCTTCCGCCTGGTGCTGAACGAGGTCGACGTGATCGCCCCGCCCCAGCCCCTGCCCAAGCTGCCGGTCGCCCGCGCCGTGTGGAAGCCGGCCCCCGACCTGGCGACCGCCGCGGCGGCGTGGATCTACGCGGGCGGTTCGCACCACCCGGTCTTCAGCCAGGCGCTTACCACCGAGCACTACGAAGACTTTGCGAGTATGCTTGGCGTCGAGTTGCTGGTGATCGATGGTCAAACCAATCTGCGCGAGTTCAAGCACAGGCTGCGGATGAGCGACGCGGTGGGCGCCTACAGGCGATCGTGAATTGTTAACCACAGAGTCACTGAGGGCACAGAGAAGAAAAGAGACGTTGCCCACGAATACACGCGAATGAATATCAGTGGAAACCCGTCGCGTAAGCGAGGCAGGCGCGGCAACCCCGCCGCTCCCTCCCTTACGCGTTGAGCCGTGATTGCATAGCAAGGAACAAACCGGCGTACGCTCGTGGCCATGGACCGCCATACCTGATCCATCCTTCGTAGTTCGTCCGTATTCGCGCGCATTCGTGGGCAAACTTTCCGTCCGTCTCTTCCCGTCTCCGTGCCCTCGGTGACACTGTGGTGAACTTCGGCTTTTCCTTTCCATCTCTCTTCCAGAATTAATCACGCTATGGGCGCCCTCGAAACCCTCGACTGGATCGTTATCGGCGGGTACTTCGCCCTCATTGCGCTGCTGGCGCTCTGGGTGATCCGTAAGAGCAAGAACACCTCCGACGACTACTTCCTCGCCGGGCACAGCCTGGGGTGGTTCGTCGTGGGGGCGTCGATCTTCGCCTCGAATATCGGCTCGGAGCACCTGGTCGGGCTCGCCGGGTCGGGCGCCACCGACGGCGTCGCCATGGCCCACTACGAGCTGCACGCCTGGTGCCTGCTGGTGCTGGCGTGGGTCCTGGTGCCGTTCTACGCCCGCAGCCGGGTGTTCACGATGCCGGAGTTCTTGGAGAAGCGGTTCTCTCCCGCCTCGCGCTACACGCTCAGCGTGATCTCGCTGCTGGCCTACGTGCTCACCAAGATCGCGGTGGGCATCTACGCCGGCGGCATCGTGTTTTCTGTGCTGCTGCCCGACATGCGGCTCGGGCAGCTCGACAGCTTCTGGATCGGCTCGCTGCTGGTACTGGCGATGACCGGCGCCTACACCGTGCTGGGCGGCTTCCGCGCGGTCGCCTACACCGAGACGCTGCAAACCGTGGTGCTGATCGTCGGCTCCGCGCTGGTCACCTACTACGGCCTCGAAGCCATCGGCGGCTGGGGCGAGCTGAAAGAGACCATCGGCGCCGACAAGTTCAACCTCTGGAAGCCGCTGACCGCGGTGGTCGACGGCAAGGCGCTGCCGTTCGAGTGGGCGCCCGTGGAGGAGGTCGACTCCTCCGGCAAGCTGGTCCGCCAGGCGTGGTACTTCAACGGCTACTTCCCTTGGCTGGGGATGCTGTTCTGCGCCCCGATCATCGGGCTGTGGTACTGGTGCACCGACCAGTACATCGTGCAGCGCGCCCTGGGCGCCGAGAACGAGACCCAGGCCCGCCGCGGCAGCATCTTCGCCGCGCTGCTCAAGCTGCTGCCCGTGTTCATCTTTATCGTGCCCGGCATGATCTGCTGGGGGCTCATCATCAAGAGCCAAGCGGGGGAGGCGGGCGGCCTCGACTTCGGCCTGATGCTGACCGAGGACGGACAGGACATCGCCGACTCCGGCAAAGCCTTCCCGATGATGGTCAAGAACGTGCTGCCCACCGGCATCCGCGGCATCGTGGTCGCCGGGCTGCTCAGTGCGTTGATGAGCTCGCTCGCCGGCGTGTTCAACGCGTGCAGCACGCTCTTCACGATCGACCTCTACCAGAAGTTCGCCCCGGCGGCTTCCGAGAAACGCTTGGTGCAGGTCGGCCGCATCGCTACCTTCGCCATGGTGCTCATCGGCATGGCGTGGATCCCCGTCATCAAGGGCTCCAGCGGGCTGTACGAGTACCTGCAGAGCGTGCAGGGCTACTTGGCGCCCCCCATCTTCGTCGTTTTCTTCTTCGGCATCGCCTGGAAGCGACTCAACGCCGCGGGGTGCCTGGCGGCGCTGCTGGTCGGCTTTGCGCTGGGCATCTTCCGCCTGGCGGTCGACACGCCGCTGAAGGTCTACAAGGACTTCTCGTACCCGGAAGAATCGTTCCTGTGGATCGTTAACAAGATCTACTTCCAGTATTTCAGCCTGCTGATCACCATCGCCAGCGCGCTGGCGATGATCCTGGTGAGCTACGCCACCCGGGCGCCCGACTACCAACGCATCAGCGGCCTCACCTACGGCGCCATCAGCGACGAAGACAAGGCCCAGACCCGCTCGAGCTGGTCGGCACTCGACGTGGCGACCTCTGGGCTGGTGCTGGTTTTGATCGTGGCGGCGTACCTGTACTTCCAGGGTTAGCGAAAAGTAGTTCACCACGGAGTCACGGAGAACGCGGAGACGGACGGAGAAAAGTTCGCCCACGAATAAGCGCGAATACGAACGAACCAGAAAAAGGTTCCCCCCTCTGGGTCGTGACGGATGGTCCGGTGGGAATGGCATACCTTCAATGCTCCTTGGCCGTATTCGATCCATTCGCGCGCATTCGTGGGCAAGTGTTCTTGCCGTCCGTCTCTGTGCGCTCCGTGCCTCTGTGGTAAACTCTTGGGAGCACAAAAAAACTCCGGCGCCTGACGGCGACGGCTCGCCCCTAACCTCTCGCCCCTCCGCCTCATGAAGATCCTCGTCACCGGCGGCGCCGGCTATGTCGGCTCCCACTGCGTCAGGCTGCTCAAGAGCAAGGGGCACGACGTGTGGGTCTACGACAACCTCCTTTACGGCCACCGCGAGGCGACCGACCCCGCCCGGCTGATCGTGGGCGACCTGCTCGACCAGCCCGCCATCGAGAAGGCGATGCGTGACCACGCCATCGAGGCGGTGATGCACTTCGCCGCCCTCTGCTACGTCGGCGAGAGCGTCACCGACCCCGCCAAGTACTACCGCAACAACGTGGTCGGCACGCTGAACCTGTTGGACGCGATGCGGGCCTGTGGCGTGGGCAAGATCGTCTTCAGCAGCACCTGCGCCACCTACGGCGTCCCCCAACAGGTGCCGATCCCCGAAGACCACCCCCAGAACCCCATCAGCCCCTACGGCTTCACCAAGCTGGCAGTCGAGAAGGCGCTGGAGGACTACCGCGCCGCCTACGGCATCGGCTACGCGGCGCCGCGGTACTTCAACGCTTCGGGCGCGTCGCTCGACGGCTCGATCGGCGAGGACCACGACCCCGAGACCCACCTCATCCCGCTGGTGCTGGACGTCGCGCTCGGCAAGCGCGACCACATCTCGATCTTCGGGACCGACTACCCCACCCCCGACGGCACCTGCATCCGCGACTACATCCACGTCGAAGACCTGGCTACCGCCCACCTGGCCGCCATCGAGAAGGTGCAGCCGGGCGAGGCGATCCGCGTCAACCTGGGGACCGGCGTGGGGGCGAGCGTCCGCCAGGTGATCACCGCCTGCGAAGAAGTGACCGGCAAGAAGATCAAGACGGTCGAGGGCCCACGCCGTGCCGGCGACCCGCCGGAGCTGGTCGCCAACCCCCAGGGCGCGCTCGACGCGCTCGGCTGGCGCGCCCAGCACACCAGCGTGAAGGAGACCGTGGCCAGCGCCTGGGCGTGGCACAAGGCGCACCCGAACGGCTACGCCGGATAGCGTCCGCGGCCCGCGGGGCACTTTTGTCCTTTTGTCCGCTCCGCGGCGGGCGCCATTTTCGGACAAAACCCGGTCGCCCCGCGAAAACCCCGAGGTTTTGCCCCCCGGCCCGCCGCAGATCCCCCGATTTGGTCCGCTGGAGCCCCATTGGGCGGCCGCCGGTGGACACCAGACCCGTCTAATCGGACACCAGGGGGACAAAAGTCGGGCGCTTTGGCAGTGCATCTTTGGGGCGACTCAGGGCACGGATGGCGGGACGGAACGGACCGCGTATTATCGAGGCGCAGGTGGCTATTTGCGACAACAAAGCTTCGAGAAGCGGCGTCGCAAATGCGTCGAGCAAAGTCGGACAAAGCAGCGGCAATACCACGCAGAAATAGCCACGAGCACACCGCTCGCTCCCCTCCGGGGAAATAGCCGACGGGCGGCGCCCGTCGGCTAGGGGGCGATCGGTTGTTGGGGGGTGTTGAGACTCGTCTTATTGGGGGCGCCCCGATTGGGTAGGCTACCGGGCGTCAACACCCCCGTGCAGCATGCCTACTTACAAGCCTCGACCTCTGCAACGCAAAGCGGGCTCAGCCTGTGTGTGGGCCTGGCTCGCGCTGGCGGCCATCGGCGGGGCGTGCAGTGGGCAGGCGCCCGAGGCGGGCGCGGGCGCCGCCCCCCCGCCGCTGATCGTCGGCACGAAGAACAGCCCCCCGTTTGCGCTAAAGAACACCGACGGGGTGTGGACCGGCATCAGCATCGAGCTGTGGCGGCACGCGGCCGACGAGCTGGGGCTGGAGTACGAGTTCCAAGAGCTGCCACTCGATGGATTGATCACGGGGCTCGAGGCGGGGAGGCTCGACGCGGCGGTCGCCGCGATCAGCGTCACGGCCGACCGGCAGACGCGGATCGAGTTCTGCCACCCCCACTACACCACGGGGCTGGGGGTGGCCGTGCGGGTCGACGCCCGCGGCGACTGGGTCAGCCTGCTCGAACGCGTGGTCTCTACGCGGCTGCTGGTGGCCATCGGCGTGATGATCGCGTTGGTGCTGCTGTGCGGCGTGCTCTTCTGGCGGTTGGAGCGCGACGTGAACCAGGGGCTGTTCGGCGGCAAGCGTCGCCAGGGGATCGAGATGGGGATGTGGTGGTCCACCATCTTGCTGCTGGGCCACAAAGGGGTGGTGCCCAACAGCACCGCGGGACGGATCGTGGCGGGCCTGGCGATGATCGCGAGCCTGCTGCTGCTGTCGGTGCTGACGGGGGTCATCACGTCGGTGCTCACGGTGCAGCAATTGGGCGCGGGCATCGACAACCTGGGCGACCTCAAGCGGCTGCGTGTGGTGACCGTGGCGCCCAGCACCGCGGCCGAGTTCCTCCGGCAACGGCGGATCCCGTTCCGCGCGTTGCCGGACGCCGACGCGGCGCTTGCGGCCGTCGACGCCGGCAAGGCCGACGCGGTCCTGTACGACAAGCCGCTGCTGAGCTACTTGGTGAACAACCGCTTCGCGTCGACGATCCACGTGCTGCCGATGACGTTCCAGGCGCAGGAGTACGCGATCGCGTTGCCCCCGGAAAGCCCCCTGCGCAAGCCGCTGAACACGGCGCTGCTGCGGTTCCGGGCGAGCGACGCCTGGAACGAGGTGGTGTACCGGTACCTCGGGGAGTAGCGCCGTGGGCGGGGCCCACGAAGTCGCAGTGGCGGACCCCGTGCTACTAGCCCCCAACCAGCCGCCGGATTGCGGTTTCCCCCGATCGCTTCGGGGCCTAGGTTGGACTGCACGCCAACTCCACCCGCAGCGAGCGCCCGATGCACCGTCTGAGGAACTATCGAACCGAGCTGCGCGCCCTTGCCCTGCTGCTGGCGATCGGGCCGGCGGTGGCGGTCGCCGACGACCCGCTGCCCACCGGCGTGCTGCGTGTGGCCACCAAGCAGGCGCCGCCGTTCGCCATGCGCGAGCCGCCGGGACCGTGGCGTGGCATCAGCATCGACCTGGTCGAGGCGGTGCGTAAGGAGCTAGAAACGGTCCGCGACGAGCCGGTGACGCTCGACCTGCAAGCGATGACGCTCGAAGAGATGCTGGCCGCGGTCGAGGCGGGGGAGGTCGACCTGGCCGCCGCGGCCCTGACCGTCAGCTTCGAGCGTGAGCAGCGAGTCGACTTCTCGCACCCCTACTACAACTCGGGGCTGGGGATCGCGATCGGACCCAGCCAGCGCTCGCCGGGGCTGTGGAGCTTTGCCGGCTCGGTGATGTCGCCTACCTTCCTCAAGATCGTCGGGGGGCTGCTGGCCACGATGCTGGCGACCGCGGTGGCGGTCTACTTCTTCGAGCGGCGCGTCAACCGCGAGCAGTTCGGCGGGGGCGTGTTCCGCGGCGTCGCGTCGGGGCTGTGGTGGAGCGCGGTCACGCTCACCACGGTCGGCTACGGCGACAAGGTCCCCAAGAGCACCGCCGGGCGGATGGTGGGGATGATGTGGATGTTCAGCGGGCTGTTCATCATCGCCAGCTTCACCGCGGCGGTCACCTCCGCGCTGACCGTCAACCAGTTGCGTTCGCGGATCAACGGCCCCGCCGACCTGTCGCGGGTGCGTGTAACGACGGTCGAGGGCTCTACCTCGGCCGCCTACCTGCGGCTACGCCGTGTGGCGTTCCGGACCCACGCCGAGCTGGCCGGGGCGCTCGACGCCCTGCAGGCGGGCAGGTGCGACGCGGTGGTGTACGACGCCCCGCTGCTGCGCTACGAGGTGCACGGACGCGACGCGGACGCGATGTCGGTCCTCCCGACGGTGTTTGCCCGGCAAGACTACGCCTTCGCGCTGCCCCCCAGCAGCCCGATACGCGAGACGGTGAACCAGGCGCTGCTGCGGGCGACCTCCAGCGGGGCGTGGGACGAGTCGCTGGAAGAACTGCTGGGCGACCCGCTAGGGACGGAGTGACAAGCGGCGGACGATCGTCCGCCGCGCGGGTTGGGCGTCGTCACTGCGCCTTCGGGGTTGCTTGCTGTTGCGAGAACAGCCATTCGATCGCTTCGGGCGTAGCGTACGCCTTGCCCCAGATGGCGTGGCCGCCGGTGGGATACTCCGTGTAGTGCAGGTTGAGCGCAGCGTCGGAGAAGGAGAAATCGTCTCCCCCTTCGCTGGGGAACTCGACCGGCGGCTTGCCGGCCGCGGCCAACAGGGCGTTGATCCGCTCGTGGCTGCAACGGACGGGGACGGCGCCGTCGTCGCGGGCATGAAAGGCCCAGGTCGGGGTCTTGAGCTGGAGGGCCGGGTCCCAGTCGTCCGCGGGAGGAACGCCGCAGATGGGCGCCGCCGCGGCGAAGCGCTGCGGGTAGCGGCTCGCAACGGTCCAGGCGCCCCCGCCCCCCATCGACAGGCCGGTGAGGTAGACACGCGACGGATCGGCGTTGTGCTTGCCGAGCAAGGACTCAAGCTGCGCGACCACCTGGTCGGTGCGGGCCCGCTCGCCCCAGCCGCGAGTGACCGCCTGCGGGGCGTAAAGGAAGGCGCCCCGCTGCTTGGCCGATTTGAGCAGGTTGTCGATGTTGTGATTGACCTGCCGGCGGTTGTCGTCGCCCGTCTCGCCTAGCCCGTGCAGGAAAACGATCACCGGCCGCCGCGACTCGCTCGCCTCGGGTGGAACGTACAGCCTGCCGGGGAGGCCCTCGACGCTGAAATCGACGAAGGCGTTTGGGTCGGCGGCCGGTGTGGCTACGCACAGCAGCAACGCCGCGGCCAGGAAGAGGAGTCGGGAGGCAATGGGTTGCATGGGGGTCCGCCTTGGGGTGTAGGTCGATTGAGCGCGGCGCGAAGACGCCGGCATTCTAGCAGCGAGCCGGCCGCGGCGGGGTGATAGACGGGCCTCGGCGGCGCCAACTAAGATCAGGGGCGGCCCCCGTCGCCGCTCGCCGCGACGGCTTGTTCGCTCTCCTCAAGAAGTTGCTACTCATGACGCTCCACGCCCCCCTAGCCGCGGTCCTGATCGGCGCCTCGTGGGCGCTCAGCGCCGCCGGCGCGGCGCCAGACGCCGCGTTCAGTTACCCGCCCGCTGTGCCGCTTGATGTGGTTGCGCGCTACGTCGACTCCGCCCCCAAAGCTCATCCCCGCCTGCTCGCCAACGCGGCCACACTGCGCCGCCTGTCAGACCCGGCTCAGCGCACGCCGCTGCAGAACGCGCTGGCAGCAGGGGTGGTGAAGAGCGCCCGGCTGCTCGAGGAGGTCCCGCCGGTCGAGCGGAAGCTGGAAGGGCGTCGGCTGCTGAGCCAATCGCGGCGCTGCCTCGAGCGGGTGCTGACGCTGGCGATGGCCTACCACCTGACGCACGACCAGCGGTTCGCCCGGCGTTGCGAGCGGGAGATGCTGGCCGCGGCCGCGTTCTCCGACTGGAACCCGAGCCACTTCCTCGACGTCGCCGAGATGACGCTCGCGTTGGCGATAGGCTACGACTGGCTGTACGACGAGCTCACCCCCGACGCACGCGACGCGGTCCGCACCGCGATCGTCCAGAAGGGGGTCCGTCTGCCGTGGGACACCCAACACAACCGCTGGGTCAAGGCTGTGAACAACTGGGGGCAGGTCTGCCACGCGGGCCTGACGGCCGGCGCGCTCGCGGTGATGGAAGACGAGCCGGAGCTGGCGGCACGCACCATCCAGAACGCCGTGAACAACGTCCCCAACTCGATGAAGGCCTTCGCCCCCAAGGGGAGCTACCCGGAAGGCCCCGGCTACTGGGCGTACGGTTCTGGCTTCAACGTGGTGCTGGTCGCGCTCTTGGAAGACGCGCTGGGGACCGATTTCGGCCTCTCTCAGGCGCCCGGGTTCGCGGAAACGGGCGGCTACCTGGCTGCCGTCACGGGGCCCTCTGGCATGACGTTCAACTACGCCGACGGCGGCTCGGGCCGCGGGCCGCAGGAGTCGCTGTTCTGGTTCGCCCAGCGTTATCATCACCCCGCCTGGCTGCGTGGCGAGCCCGAGCGGATCGGGGCGTGGCTGGGGAAGATCAATGCACGCTCGGTAGGCAAAGGAGACAACCGGCTGCTGCCGCTGGCGCTGCTGTGGATCGAGGACGACCAGACGCCATCCGCTGACGCGTTGCCGCTGAGCTGGAGCAGCGAGGGCGAGACCCCCGTCACCATCCACCGCAGCGGGTGGGACGACGCCACCGCGACGTTCGTGGGGGTCAAGGCGGGCTCGCCCAGCGCCAGCCACGGGCACATGGACGCGGGGTCGTTCGTGCTCGACGCAGACGGGGTGCGTTGGGCGCTCGACCTGGGCGCCGAGAACTACCACGGCATCGAGTCGCGCGGCATGAACCTGTGGGACAGATCGCAAGACTCCGACCGGTGGACCATCTTCCGCCAGATGAACCACAGCCACAACACGCTGGTCATCGACGACCAGTTGCAACGCGCGGCGGGGAGGTCGGAGGTGGTCAAGTTCTCGGACGATCCCCAGAACGCGTTGACCATCGTCGACCTTACCGAAACCTACGGCGACCAGGCCCGGTCGATCCGCCGCGGCGTGCGGCTATTGCCCTGGGGCCAAGTCCTGATCCAAGACGAGCTGACCGGGCTGAAGCCGGGGACGCACGTACGCTGGGGGATGGTGACCCCCGGCCGGCCGGAGTCTGATCCCGGCGCCGACGAGATGGTCTTGCGTCAAGAAGAAGCGACCCTGCGGATGAAAATCCAGAGCCCTAGCGCCGCCCAGTGGCGGTTGATCGACACCGAGAAGCCCCGCAACGCGTGGGACTCGCCCAACCGCAACACACGGATGGTGGCGTTCGAGTCCATCGCCCCCGACTCGGGCCGGCTAACGCTGAGGGTCCTGCTGACGCCCGGCTCGGTCGATGCCCCGAAGCCTGAAGTGGGCGGCAAGCCGCTGAGCGCGTGGTGAACGGAGGGGGCGTGAACCCGCGCCCGAGCGGCGGAGGATAGTCCGCCGCTCAGGTGACGCGCGTCGTGCTACTCCGTCTCCGAAGACCGCTTCCAGATATTAATATCCTCATCGTTCGCATGCCGGTCGATGAGCGCCAGTTCTTCGGCCGTGAAGCTGAGGTTCTGGACCGCGGCGGCGCAGTCTTCTACCTGGCTCGGCTTGGAGGCGCCGATGAGCGCGGTAGTGATCGCCGCGTCACGCAGCGTCCAGGCGATGGCCATCTGGGCGAGCGTCTGGCCGCGGGACTGGGCGATCTCGTTGAGCTTGTTGATGCTCGCCAGCGCCTTGTCCGTCAAGAACTTGGGGCTGAGCGAACCCGCCTGGCTGGCGCGGCTCCCCTCGGGGATCCCCCCCAGGTACTTGGTGGTGAGCATCCCCTGGGCGAGCACCGAGAAGGCGATGGCGCCCACGCCCAGCTCGGTGAGCGTCTGCTTCAGGCCGTCTGGCTCCAGCCAGCGGTTGAGGATGCTGTAGCTGGGCTGATGGATCAGGCACGGCGTCCCCAGCCGGTTGAGGATTGCGACCGCTTCGCGCGTCCGCTGGCTGTTGTACGACGAGACCCCCGCGTACAGCGCCCGGCCCGAGCGGACGATCGTGTCGAGCGCGCCCATCGTTTCCTCGAGCGGCGTATCGGGGTCGAAGCGGTGCGAATAGAAGATGTCTACGTGGTCGAGCCCCATCCGCTTCAGGCTGGCGTCGCACGACTCGATCAGGTACTTGCGGCTCCCCCACTCGCCGTACGGGCCGGGGTGCATGCGGTAGCCGGCCTTGGAAGCGATGACCAGCTCGTCGCGGTAGCCGCGGAAATCGGAGCGCAGGATCTCGCCGAAGGCCCGCTCGGCCGAGCCCGGGGGGGGGCCGTAGTTGTTCGCTAGGTCGAAGTGCGTGATCCCCAGGTCGAACGCCTTGAGGCAGATCGCCCGCTTGGTAGCGTGGGGCGTGTCGTGGCCGAAGTTCTGCCAGAGCCCCAACGACACCGCCGGCAGCATCACCCCCGAAGCGCCGCAGCGGCGGTAGACCATCCGCTCGTAACGGTCGTCGGCGGGGCGGTAGTCGGTTGGGTAGTGGTCGTGGGAGTCGGCCATGGGGGGTTCCTGGAGGGGGTGTCGCGACGGATGCCCAGCAGGATACCGAATTGGCCGGCGTCCTGCCGCCGGGCGAGCCGCTAGCGTTTGCGCAGCCCGTTGAGCACCAGGTCGCAGTGCGCCGCGGCGAACGCCTTGAGGTCGAGCGGGGCGACCTCGTCGAACGTCAGCTTCCACACGATTGCCATCAGCGCGGGGCCCATCACGACCTGCGGGGTCGCCAGCGCCAGCGTCTGGTCAAACTCACCTGTCGCTACGCCCCGGCGGACGATCGCTTCCAGCAGGCCCACGGCGCCGGTGATGATCTCTTGGTGGTAGAAGGCCGTGAGCCGGGGGAACCGGGCCCCTTCGGCGATCAGCACGCGGAGGATCACCCGCCGCTGAGGCTTGTCCACCAGCTCGGCGTAGGCGTTGTGGATCACCTGCGTGAGCAGCTCGGCGGCCGTGCCGGGGTGGGCCTCGGCCAACGCGCCCAGGCGGGCAAACATCGGGCTGATGTTCTCGCGCACCGCTGCCTCGAACAGCTCGTCCTTGGTCTTGAAGTAGAGGTAGACCGTCCCCTTGGCCACGCCGGCCCGCCGGGCGATCCGCTCGATGCGGGCGCCTGCGAAGCCCTGCTCGGCGAACTCCTGCATCGCGGCCTCGACGATCTCGCCGGGCCGGGCGTCCTTACGCCGCGTGCGTGGTTTGCTGGTTTCTCCGCGGGACATGCCGCCCCCCCTAACTTTGGTCGCTTGACTTTTAATGACCCGCCGGTCATTATTCCAACAGTACTGACCCATTGGTCATTAGTCAAGTTTGCTCGCAGCCGGAAGCGTCGATGGACCCCCGCAGCGAAACCGCAGCCCCCCCCGCCGAGGCGGGACGCCCGCCCCTGGCCAAGGGGAACGCTCCCCCCAACCACCAGCCGCAAGCCGGGCTGCCGCTCGAGGCGGTAGACCGGTCGCTGCCGGCCGGCGCCAACGGCCGCCGCAAAAGCGGGTGGCGGGGCCCGGCGGTGGCGGTAGCGGCGATCGCCCTGGTGGGTGGATCGGCGTGGGCGCTGCGCGACCCGCTCGCCGAGTTGCTGGGCATCGCCGAGCCCCCCCCGCCGGTCGCCGAGCCGGCCCCCGCGCGGGTGGTCGCCCTGGCGCGGCTGCAGCCCGAGGGAGAGGTGGTGTCGGTGGCCGCCCCCAGCGGAGCGGGCGAGTCGCGGATCGAGGAGCTGCGTGTCCAAGAGAACGACGTCGTCGCCAAAGAAGACGTGCTGGCGGTGCTCGACAGCGAGCCGACGCTGCGCGCCGCACGCCTAGTCGCCGAGCGACAGGCGAAGCAGACCGCGGCGCGGCTCGAGCAGACGCGCGTGGTTGTCGAAGCGACGCAGGCCGAACTCGAGGCGGCGCTCCGCACGGCCAAGTCGCAGACCAAGACCAAGCAGATGGTGCTGGAACGCGAGAAGCAGCTTATCACCACCAACGCCACCTCGCAGGAGCAGCTCGACCAGGTGCAGTTCGACTACGATTCGGCGGTCGACTCGGTCCGCGAGGCCGAGTCGCGGCTGTGGCGGTACCGCACCGGGGCCTCCGAGGAGGCGATCGACGTCACGGTGGCGCGGCTCGACCTAGAGGTCGCCGAGGCGCAGCTCGAGCGCGCCCGCGCCGAGTGGCGGCAGGCGTTCATCCGCTCGCCGATCGACGGCGTGGTGCTGGACATCCACCTCCACCCCGGCGAGCGGACCGGCCAGTCGCCGCTGCTAGAGATGGGCGCCACCCAGGCGATGATGGCCCGCGCCGAGGTGTACGAGAGCGATGTGGCCCGCGTACGCGTGGGGCAAGAAGTAGAGATCACCGCGGCGCCGCTGGCCGAGCCGCTGACGGGCCGCGTGGCGTCCATCGAGGCGATGGTGCAGGGGCAGACGATCGTCGACGCCGACCCGGCGGCCCACACCGACGCCCGCGTCGTCGAGGTCTGGGTGCGGCTGGACGAGGGCTCGAGCGAGCGGGCCGCACGGCTGGTGAACCTTCAGGTCCGTGCCGAGTTCCTGCCGTGAGCGCACTGCTGATGCGACTGACCGGGCGGCTGCCGATCGGCTGGAAGCAGTTGCTGCACAACCGCACCCGCCTGGTAGCGGCCGTGGGCGGGGTGACGTTCGCCAACGTGCTGATCTTCATGCAGCTTGGGTTCATGAACGCGCTGTTCTCAACGAGCGTCATGACCCACCGCACCTGGGATACGGACATCGTGATCGCCGCATCGGATTTTCGCTCGTTGCGCGAGGCGAACCCTGTGCCGCGCTCGCGGATGTACCAGGCGCTGGCGGTCGACGGGGTTCACGACGCGACGCCCCTGTACCTCGGCACGATGTTCTGGACCGACCCCGACACGAGCGACACCACCAACTTCCGCGTGATGGGGGTCGACCCCGACCAGCGGGTGTTCTTGGACCCGGCGTTGCAACGCCAGGTGGCCCCGCTCCGCCAGCCCGACTACGCGTTGGTCGACCTCAAGACGCGGGATTTCCCCGCCGCCATCCGCGACCGGCTCGAGGCGGGCAGCCCCGTGCGGATCGAGGTCTCGGGGCGGCAGCTCACGCTTGTCGGCAGCTTCTCGCAGGGCGCCACGTTCGACGTTGACGGCGTGATGATCACCTCCGACGAGACCTTCCTCAGGCTCTTCCCTCGCCGCCGCCCCGGCACGCCGACCGTGGTGCTGGTGCGGTGCGACCCGGGCGCCGACCCCGAGGCAGTAGCACGCCGCCTGAACGCGCTGTGGCCGGAGAAAGACGTGCGGGCGTTCACCAAGCAGCAACTGGTCGAAGCCGAGCAAAGCTACCAAGCCAAGCAGACGCCCATCGGCTTTGTGTTCGGCTTCGGCGTGGTGATCGGGTTGATCGTGGGGCTGGTGATTGTCTATCAGGTGCTGGCGACCGACGTGCAAGACCACATGGCGGAGTACGCCACGTTCAAGGCGATCGGCTACCCCCCGCGGTTCTTCCTGGGGGTCGTGTTCCAAGAAGCGGTGTCGCTGGCGGCGCTGGGGTTCATCCCCGGGCTGGGGATCTCCCTAGTGCTCTACCAAGTAGCGGCACGGGCCACCTCGCTGCCGATCACCATGACCCTGGGCCGGCCGATCATGGTGTTCGTGCTCACGGCCGTCATGTGCACCATCTCTGGCGCCATCGCCACCCGCCGCCTGAACGCCGCCGACCCGGCAGACCTGTTTTGATGTGATCCGCGGCGCAACGAATAGGACACGGATGAACGCGGATGGACGGGATCAACACGGTTCAGAGACAGTCGAGGCGGTCTGTGATCATCCGCTTCATCCGCGACAATCGGTGTTCCATTCTTCGTCATTGAGATTAATGATGGCCGACTTCCCATCCGACAACGCCGCGATCGCCACGCGCGGCCTCAGCCACACCTTCGGCGCCGGTTCGGTGCGGGTGAAGGTGCTGCACGACATCGACCTCTCGATCGACCGGGGGGAGGTCGTGATCTTGATGGGCCCCTCCGGGTCGGGCAAAACGACGCTGCTCACCCTGGTCGGCTGCCTGCGGTCGGTGCAGTCGGGCAGCGCCCAACTGCTGGGGCAGGAGCTGGCCGGCGCCGACGACCCCACGCTCATGCGGATGCGGCGCCGCGTCGGCTTTATCTTCCAAGCCCACAACCTGCACGAAAGCCTCACGGCCATCGAGAACGTACGCATGGGGCTCGAGGTGCACGGCCCGCGGGCGATGCGCGGCTGGCGCCCCGCGGCCCAGCGCGTGCTGGACCTGGTGGGGCTGGAGGACCGCCTCGACTTCTTGCCGGAGAAACTCTCCGGCGGGCAGAAGCAGCGCGTGGCGGTCGCCCGCGCGCTGGTGGGGAACCCGGACGTCGTGTTCGCCGACGAGCCTACCGCCGCGCTCGACAGCAAGAGCGGCCATCAAGTGATGCAGATCCTCCGCAGCCTGGCCGACCAGCGCGGCACGACGGTCTTCGTGGTGACGCACGACCACCGCGTGCTCGACCTCGCGGACCGCATCGTCCAAATGGAAGAGGGCCGGATCGTGGACGACGGACGGAAAGCGTCGTAGGGCCCGCCGCGGCGGGCCCTACTTCTTCACCTGCGCGAACGCGTACAGCATCTCGCGGGCGATCTGGGCAGAACGCTCGTCGTAAGTCGCGGCCTCCCGCGGGGTGTCGTCCGCTGCCTTGGGGTCTTTGTACTCGATCACCAGCCTTTGATCGGCGCCGGATACGACCGGGCAGTTTTCATCCGCGTGCGAGCAGGTCATCACGGCGCAAAAGCCTTCGGCCGGGTTGGGCGACTGGTCGTACACCTTGGAGAAACACGCCATCGGCGTGGCGCCCGCTGCTAGACGCACCTCGTACCGCGGGTTCGGTTCGGCCTCCGGCCCGACGATCTCCAGGCCGGCGCGACGCATCGCGGCGACCGCCCGCGGGTTGAACGCCGTGGCCTCGGTGCCGCCAGAGAAGGTCTCGACCCCGCCGACGCCGTAACGCGCCGCGGCCACCGCGGCCCAGAGCTGGGCCATGTGGCTGCGGCGTGAGTTGTGCGTGCAGATAAACGTCAGCCGAGCGGGCTTGCCCGTCGTGCCACACGCGGTGACATACTCGGCCAGCCCCGCGAGCTGCGTGCGGCGCTCGGCGGGGATCTGCTCGAACTCGGCGATCCGGGCGTCGATGTAACTAGCGAGCTCTGGATACATAGCAACCTCTTCTTGCGCCGCGGCAAGGCCTGCAACCAACACGCCGGCGACCAGCGCGGCAGGGATCAATAGCGTCTTCATCGCTTACGTCTCGACAGAAGATCAGTTGGCGCACCGGAAAGCGGATCAATACGCCGCCGTCAACCAAGATCGCGGCGGGAGGGCAATGAGATGAGAACCGCCGATCGACGCAGTTGAACGCAGATATGCAACGACTCATTGATCTGCGTCTATCCGCGTTCATCGGCGATTCCATCCTCTTGTCGTCTCTGTGTCCTCCGCGTCTCCGTGGTCAACCCATTGGGAAGCTCCCCTCAGCCCGGCTTGACCGCGAAGACCCGCACGCTCGCCGCGAAGTCGTTCACGTTGTGCTTCTGCAACAGGTCCGCCAGTTGGGCGTGGATCTCGCTGCTGGGGGACGCCGCCCCGCCGCAGCACCCTTCGCCGCCCGATTCGACAAGGCCGAGGGGCGCGGGCTCCGCCGGCACGCAGCACGCCGCGCCGTCGGCCAGGGCGTAGGCGTTCAGGTCGGCGCCGGTGTCGACGATCTGGACCGCCCCGAAACCGGCGTCTGCAAGCAATCGCTGGTAGTCGTCGATGGAGATCGCGCCGGCGATGCAGCCGATGTAGGCGGGCAGGTTCTCGCGCACCTCGTCCGGCAGCGGCTTCTTCAGCGCGATGTCGCTCACCGCCAGCCGGCCCCCGGGCTTCAAGGCGCGGTACACCTCGCTCAGCACGGCGCCCTTGTCGGGCGCCAGGTTGATCACGCAGTTGCTGATGACGCAGTCGACCACGCCGTCCGCTACCGGCAGCCGGTCGATGGTCGAGAGGTGGAACTCAACGTTCTCGATCGGCGACCCGTCGCGCCCCTTGGCGGCGTTGCGCTGGGCCAGGTCGATCATCGCCTGGCTCATGTCGACGCCGATCGCCCGCCCGGTCGGCCCCACCTTGGGCGCGGCCAGCAGCACGTCGAGCCCGCCGCCGCAGCCCAGGTCGAGCACCACCTCGCCCGGCCGCAGCCGGGCGGTCGCGGTGGGGTTGCCGCAGGAGAGACCCATGTTCGCCTCGGCCGGTATCGAGGCCAGCTCGTCGGCCGAGTAGCCGAACGCCTCGGCGACCCCCTTCACCCCTGCTTGATCGCTGGAAAGCCCCTGCTGAGCGACCGCGGAGTACTGCCGCCGCACCTCTTCAAGAATGGATTCGGACACGCTGCTTCTCCTTATGCTATGCGTAAGTCAGGTTGTGCCTGACGGCCCATGAAACTCGGTTCGCGCCGCCGCGATCCCGCTGCGTCGTCAGGCACAGCCCGATCTGCAGGATTGCTGGCGGCACAACTCTTCTGGCTCTAGCTTCAGCACCTGCTTGAGCTGCTTCTGATCGGTCTTGCCCTGCGTGCTCGACTTTAGGCTGGCGAGCACTAACGCCAGCGCCGGGCCTGCTTCGGCGGGGGGGGCGTCGGTCTTCGAGGCCTTGCCCGCGCGGCTGTCGACGTCCGCCAAGCGGAAGTAGGCCCACCGCCCCTGCTTGCGCGACTCCACCAGCCGGGCCTGATGCAGGATGGCCATGTGACGCGAGACGGTCGACGGCGCCAGCGCCAGCACCTCGATGATCTGGCACAGGCACAGCTCGCGGCCCTCGAGCAGCCCGAGCGCGCGGAGGCGGTTCTCGTCTCCCAACGCCTTGGTGATCGCCAACAGGTCTCGCATGCCAGGCACCCGCCACTGAGTTATTTCGTTACATGACGAAATGTACAACAGGCCGCCGCGAGAGTCAACACCCGTCAGCCCCCACTTCCGGCGGGGGCCGACGACGCGGGCCCCATCGAAGCGCGGAGCTCGACGAGCGGCGTGTGGTTCACCTGGATCAAACCGCGGCGCGGGCGGTCGAAATCGAGCACCACGAACAACACCATGCCGAACAGCAGGTTCAACGCACACCACAGCCCCAGGTGGCGTATCGTTGACTGGCCCGAGGAATGCCCGATAAGCAGGCTGAACACGAGCACGCACGTCACCAACAGCCACAGCACCGCGGGCTGCAGGTGGCTGGCGGCCGCGAAGTCGCGCGTCGACGCCAGGTCGATCACGTCGTTGGCTGCGGGAACGATCTGGCTGGTGCGCGTCTGGGTTGCGTCGGCGGCCGCCGCCGCCTCGACCTGGCGCCACAGGTCGTTTAGCAGCCCGCCCATCGTGTCGCGCGCCTGCTTGGACCTCTCAATGTTCAGCCCGTCGTCAAAGTATGCCAGTCGTGCGTCGACAAACTTTACCAGCGTGGCGCGGATCGCGCTGCGTTGCGGCTCCTGCAGGAGCCCGGCCCGCAGGTAGCAGGTGCCCAGCGCGTTGGCCTCATCCAGCACCACACGCCGACGCGTGTCGTGCCGTGCGGCGGTGGTAGAGAAGGAAACCGCCACCAAGAACGCCACCAACGCGAAGATGCTGGCCTTGATGGCGCCCGAGGCGCTGCGCGACAGCTCCGGCTCGTTGGCGTGCAGCCGGCGACCAAGGCGGAAGCCGATCTCGTTGCACAAGAACATGACCGCGGACAGCGCCGCGATCGCTTGCCAGCTAGCCATACCGGGGAGGGGATCGTACACGTGCGTCGGGGCCCAGAAACTGGCGGGGGGACGAAGACCAACCCTAGATTGATCGGAAGCCGCCCCGGACGCCAGAGCAGCCCCGCGGGCGTCCCCGCAGACCTAGTCTGACCGGCCCGCAAGAACGGCAGTCCGCTGCCAAAACACGCCGGCCGCGGTGCAGAAACCGCGGCGAAACCCACCGCGTCAAGAACTTTAGTGCTCCCTCTTGGACTCGAACCAAGAACCTACTGATTAAGAGTCAGTTGCTCTGCCAATTGAGCTAAGGGAGCGGCTGGGTAAAAGGTAGCAGAAATCTGCACGGTCGCAAGGCGGCGGGCAGCGGCCACGCACAGGCGGAATTGCCGATAGCCGACGGGCTCCACCCCGTCGGCTATTGGCCGATGGCCCCCTATTCTAGACCGCCGCAGGCCGTGAAGGTTCGCAGGGCGTCTTGCAGGGGGGCGATCTGGTGGACGCGGATCACCTGCACCCCCTGGCGGGCCAGGGCGAGCGCCGCGCCCACCGTGGCGGCCGTGCGGTCGCGGTCCGGGTCGCCGATCAGCTTGGCGAGCAGGCCCTTGCGGGAGTGCCCCACCAGCACGGGCTGGCCCAACGCGTGCAAGCGCCAGCAGTTCTGCATCAGGGCCAGGTTGTGCTGGTGCGTCTTGCCGAAGCCAATGCCCGGGTCGAGGCAGATGCGGGCCCGCTCGATCCCGGCCGCCAGCAGCGCGTCGCGCCGGCCCGCCAAGTAGTCGAGCACGTCTTGGACGACGTCGTCGTACCGCGGGTCGTCCTGCATCGTCTGCGGCGTGCCGCGCATGTGCATCGCGCAGACGCCGGCGCCCGTCTCGGCGGCCAGGGGCGCCATGGCGGGGTCGCCGGCCAGGCCGGTGACGTCGTTGATCACCTCGGCGCCGGCGGCGATCGCCTCGCGGGCCACGGCGGCCTTGCTGGTGTCGATAGAGATCGGCGTGTCGGTCAGCTCCGCCAGGCGGGCGATGACCGGCGCCGTGCGGCGGACCTCTTCTGATTCCGACACCGGCGCCGCGCCGGGGCGGGTGCTTTCGCCGCCGATGTCGAGGATGTGCGCCCCTTCGTCCACTAGCTGCATGGCGTGGTCGACCGCCCGCTGGGGGTCGGCCCACTGGCCGCCGTCGGAGAAGCTGTCTGGCGTGACGTTGACGATCCCCATCAGCAGCGGCCCGTCGGCCGCCGACAGCGTGCGGGTGCGTAGGCGCCAAGCGGCGGCGCGGTTTGCGTAGTGGCTTTGCGTGCTCACGGCGATCGTGTCCCGGGGACTACTCCTGGCCACGGACGAACGCCATCCAGGCCAACACCAGGGCCGTGAACGGGATGTAGAACAAGAACCACGGCGTCCACCAATACGCCAGCGCTACGCTGACCACGGTGACCGCGGGGAGCACCCAGATGGTGTCGCGCCAGAATTGCTTAGAGCCGGGACGCATGGGGCGAGGGGTTAGAGGCGAGGGGCGAGAGCTTCGATCATGATGAAGCATCCACGCGGGCGCGTCTAACCTCCGTCCCTCCGGCCCTCGCCCCTCGCCTCACCACGGTTCTTCCATGGAACCGACGATTTGCTGCGCCAGCCGCTCGATCGTCTGCTGCTGGCTCGAGGCGACGCTCTGACCCGCCGCGGGGAACCAGTTTGCGTTCTGGGCAGAGCCGGCCAGGCCGGGCGGGAGGGCCATCGTCCGGGTGGCGAGCGTGGGGTCGGCGAGCATCGGGTCGCGGCGGCGGTTGATCCAGGTCACCTCTACGGAGATCTGATTCTCGAACAACCGCGGCGAGTCGTAGGGGTCCTCCACCAACACCCGCCGGGTGTCGTCAAGCAGGCGGACCACCAGCAGGCTGTCGGCCGTGGGGTCGTTGACCACCCTGAACGGGGTCTTGGTGTTGATCTCGCGGACCACCGCCTCGGTGAGCCGCTCGCCCAGGTCGCGGCGTAGGCTGTCCGAGGCGATCATGGGCACCTGCACGGTGCGGATGTCGGGGGCGTAGAGCGCATCGGCGCCCACACGGTAGTTGGCGCAGCCGGCCGCAGCGATCAACAGCAGAGCGATCGACGGCTTGACCACGGATAGCACGGATAACACCGATGGACAGGACGGAAGGCCTAACCACGAAGGTCACAAAGAAGCACGAAGGACGGTATGGATCAGGGTTGGAACCTAGGGGATTGCAAGCGGCAACCAGAGATAGCAGCCCAAGGTTTGACGCTCAGGCAGTGTCCCGCGCCCGCACGATGGTCCACCGGGCAGCTTGCAATCTCAACTGGGTCGCTTTTCGATCCGTCTGTCCGTCCTTTGTGCTTCTTTGTGCCCTTCGTGGTTAGATTTCTTATCGGGTGATGGGGGCATCGCCGGAAACCGGCTGTTCGTTCGCGATGCGGGTCTCTTCGCTGATCTGGCGGAGCTTGGTGATCGCAGCGCGTTCGCGGCTCTCGGGGAACATCTCGATGACGTCTTGCAGCGGGACCTTGGGCTTCTCCGGCAGGCCCCCCAGCGCGATCAGCCGCTCGGCCGCCTGGATGCCGACCGGCGCCTCGCTGCGATCGCGCGCCAGCTCGGCGTAGTAGATCTTGGCGGCGCCGTACTCCTTCAGCTCGTCGTAGTACTGCGCCATGTTTAGTTTGCGGGTGTCGACGGCCAGTTGCAGCTCCGCCTCGACCTTGCGGAGCCGGTCGCGTTCTTCGCTGCTGAGCTGGCTGTTGAACTGCACGCGGAGCTGCTTGAGCAGCTTCTGGGCGTCGTCTAGCGGCGTGCCGTCGTAGTCGGGGCCCTGGTACATCCGCAGCTTCGACTGCAGGCCCAGCAGGTGGGCGTCGAACTGGTGTTCGCTGCGCGGGTACTCGCGACGCAGCAGCTCGTAGTTCTCGTCGGCGTCAAAGAACCGGTTGCGGCGGAAGTAGCTGTTGGCGGTCGCCATGATCGCGTCGTCCGCCCACGGGCCGGTGGGGTCGTTCAGGCGGATGCTGTCGTAGGTCTTCATCGCCTGGCCGATGATGTCGAACGTGGGCTTGGTCTTGTCTAGCAGGTTGGGCTGCAGCGTGTAGTTCTGGTCCTTCTCCCACTCGGCCTCCCAGTACTGCGCGATCGACCACTGCCGCTTCACCAGCGTGTCGAGCTTGCGGGTGCCGGGGAAGGCGTACACCAGGTCGTCGTAGGCGTCGCGGGCGGCGCGGTACTGGTCCTGGAAGTAGTAGCACTCGGCCAGCAAGAACATCGCTTGCTCGCACACCGCCGAGTTGGGCCAGCGGGCGATGGCCAGCTCGAGCGGCCCCTCGGCGCTGGAGTACTTTTCTTCTTTGAAGAGCGCCTCCCCTTCGGCCAACGCTTGGCGGGCTGTTTCTTCGTTGGGGCCCAGGCCGACGGCGGTCTTGATGCTGTTGTAGGCGTTCTTGGGGTCGAGCCCGGGGAGGATCCCCTTGCTGCCGGTGTCTTCGCCGTAGACGCCGATGGCGATCTCGTCGACCGGGGCGTCGATCGGGCGGCCCTCGCCGTCGTACCAGCCCTCGAACCCGGGGACTCGGAAGCCCTTGCCGGGCACGAGCTCTGCCTCGCGTTTGTGGCGGCCCCACCACTCCTTGCTGCCGGGCTTTTCTTCCCGGCTAGAGAAGGGCCAGTCGATGGCGTAGACGGATGGCGTAAAGCCCACACCGGAGCAAACCAGGGCGAGCAGGACGGTTAGTAGCGATCGGCGCATGGCGGTTCCCTGACGGCGCGGAAGGGGCGCGGAGCAAAGCGGCGGGGACGGTAGGAGAACCGGCCGGGGGCGTCAAGGCGGGGCTGCCGCGCCGCGGGAGCGCTTGGGGGGCTAGCAACGCAGCCGCTCGCAGTGCAAGCAACACCAAGGCAAATAGCCGACGGGCTCAATTGCTCCGGCTTTGCCTGCTGCTCCACGTGCGCCTTATTGATTTGGGTCGTACATGTCCCTGCTCTCGCTGGGTTGGCGCGTCTCCTTGGCGATGTCGCTGGGGGCGTTCGCGTCCCCCTCGGGCGCCGGGGGAGGGGCGTGGCGCAGGTGGGCCACCAGCAGCGTGGCGCCCTGCTGCTGCGACGCCTGGGGCGTGACCGTCAGCCCGTCGATCGCGCGGTTGATTCGCGCCACCGCACGGGCCGAGCCGGGCTCCAGCAGCTCGCGGGAGAGCGCCAGCTCGAACAGCGGCTCTAGGTTCAGCCGCTCGGCCTGGGCGTCCTCGGCGGCCCGCTCTTTCAGGAAGGGCGCCCCGTCCGCGCTCAGCACCGGCTGCATCGACACCGCCGCGGACTGGCCCGGCAGCAGCTCGCCGATCCAGCAGCCACGCAGCGGCGCGTCCTTCTGGCCGTCCTGCCGCTCTACCAGCGCAAGGCTGCTGAGCGTGTGCTGGGTGCGGTTGGTGATCTGCGGCAGGCCCGCCGAGCTCTTGGTCAGCGACACCGCGCCCCCGAGGTCGATCATCTGCTCGCTGTGCGCCATGCCGGTGCTAGCGGAGCTGACGAACAGGTTGCGGAGCCGCACCCGTTCTTGCCGCGAAAACTCCACCGGGGAGAGCGACTCGCCCGGCAGCAGCGTGAAGTCGTCGCGCGCAGCGAACGGCGCCGCGACCGCCGATCCGTCTTCGAACTCCATCTGGTACGTCGTGGCCAACGACGTGTAGAGCGCGGTGTAGCGGGTCAGGCAGCCGCGCGGGTAGTCGGGCTGCGCCTCGAGGATGGCGACCTCGGTCTGCGCGCGGACGAACCCGATGTCGAGCTGCGCCTGACGCACCACGACCCAGGTGGCGAGCACCGCCAAGATCGGCGCGGCGATCCACGCCAGCTCTACGCGGCCCAGCGTCTGAAAGAAGGCCCAATTGACAGGCCCGATCAGCAGCAGGTAGATCCCCAGGCAGGCCAGCACGAAGCCGCGCCCCGGCACGTTCACGCCGGCCGCCTCGCGCAACGCCTCGCGGGCCGCGCTCGAGGCGGCGCTAAAATCGTTCCAGGCGCCGTAGCCCCCGGAGAACGTCGGGGGCGTCAACTCTTCGATCGGTTGCTCTTCGAACCCCGGGAAGGCGTTGAACCGCCCGCCGCCGGCAACCACCTGCGGCTTGAAGGTCACCGCGGCGTCGCCGTCGGCGTGGGTGTCTCGCACGAAGTAGCGGACGCGGGTGTTGTCTGCGGCGCTGACCCGCGTCGGCTCGCCCGCGAGCCACTCGACCACCACCCCGCTGTCGCTGCCGACGCTGTACTTCTCGCGGGAGAGAAACTTGCGTCCCGGGCGCCGCAGCAACGCCGCGTTGAAGAAGTTCTCGGCCCCGCCCGACCAGTTCAACAGGTCGCGCTCGGCGAGCTGGAACGCCGTGACCACCACCCTGCCCCGCCCCACGGGACGCTCGATCACCAGGTCGCCGCAGCCCGGCACGGCGGCGGCCCCCGGGCGACGCGTGAGCTTGACGCCCGACCACGGCGTCGTCGGCCGGAGCGCCGCGGCTTGGCGCCGCCCCACCAGGAAGGCGTCGCTCAGCGGGCCCAGCGTCCTGGCGGTCATGCTCACCGCCCCGTCCCCCTCGGCCGGCAGGTAGGGGTCGAGGAAGCTCTGCCGCAGCAGCCCCAACGAGTCGGGCCCGCTGATCACAAGCTGCCCCCCCCAGTGCAGCCAATCGACCAGCGCGGTGCGTTGCTGCGGCGAGAGCGTGTCGGGGTCGACCTCGTCCCACACCACATACGCGATCGAGGTCCAGCAGAGGGGGGCGTCGGGGATCGGGGGCTGACCGTCGAGCTTCGGCGTCACCACGCGGTACTGCCGCGGGAAGGGGAGCGTCGATCCGATCAGCGACTCCGGTTCGAAACCCGAGAACGGCGCGTTCACCGCGTACAGGCTCTTGAGGAACGTGTACCGCGCCGGCTCCTTGGCCAGCACCACCAGGTTGTACTGGTGCGCCAGCATCGGGCTCAGCGGCAGCGGGCCGTCCGTACGCCGCACGCCGCCGCCGCGGTCGGACAGGCGGCTGATGATCCGCGTCGGCTCGTCGCTGGGCGCCGGGAACAGCACCGTGTCGATCTGTTTCACCTGCTGCTTGGGGAGCGCCACCGGGCGGGTGCTGCGGATGGAGAACGCCGTCCGCGGCACCGCGATCGGTCGGTCCTGCTTGTCCAACAGCTCCTGGGTCGACTCGCCGACCCAGTCCTCCAGCTTCGACTCCATCTTCTGCGACACCGCGGTCCAGTGCCCCGGCTTGACCAGCAGCAACGCCAGGTCGGTCTCGTTGGGGAGCGGCACCGGCGCGGCGATCTCGAACGGCTCGGCGGCCTTCTCACGTTGCAGGCGGGCGATCCGCTCGCGTTCTTGCTCCTCGGCGTCCTTCAGCTCGCGGGCCGCCTTGGCCTGGGGGGTCTCTGGCTCGCAGCCCTTGCAGCCGGGCATGCAGAGGATGAGCGGGATGAGGACCAGTAAAAAACACGAGATCCGAAACCCGAAACCCGGAACAGGCCCCAAGAACGAAGCACGGGGGTTGGAAACCTTCTGGCCAGCGAGATGTTTCAGGCGCTGCCTCATTCGTGCTTCATGCTTGTTTTGGGTTTCGGATCTCGTCCTTCGGATTTCCCATGGTACCGCGGGAGTTCCAAAACCGCATCGTGACCGCCGCCAGGCCCCCGAACAGCAGCATCTGGAACAAGCAAACGCCCGCGGCCTGGTCCTCGACGCCGTAGTGCAGCAGGTTGAAGAGCCGGACCGTCAGGGTCTGGGCGCCCGGCAGCAGGATCGTCGCGGGGAGCTCGGTCAGCGAAACCGCCAGCGCCGCCAGCCAAGCCGCCGCTAGCGCCGCGGGCCGCATCGGCAGCAGCACGCGGAATAGCCGGCGCCAGGGGCTGGCGCCGTCGAGCTCCGCGGCCTCCAGCACCGCCGAGGGGGCCGAGCCGAAGGCGGGCCACAGCACCAGCGCCGCGATCGGGGTCGCTTTAATCACGTGCGCCAGCCAAGGGGCGATCGACGTGTGATCGTACAACCAGGTAAGGGGCCACAACGGCGAGTCCCACGGCTGGTTGAACACGCGGACCAGCGCGATCCCGATCAGCACCCCGGGCGCCGCCAGCCCCAGCGCAATCGCGGCCCCGGCCGCGCCCCGCCAAGCCGCCGATCGCAGCGCGTAGGCCAGCACCGCGCCCAACACGGCGGCCGCTGTTGCGGTCGCGGCGCCGAGCGTCAGCGACCGGCCCAGTTCGCGCCGCATCCGCCAGGGCGCCGCCGCGACCATCTCGGCCGCCTTGCCGGCCGACCAGCTCCGCCGCCAGGCGACCTTCTCGGGCGAGGCCGCGTCTTCGACTCGGTAAGAAGAGACCCCCGCCTGGTAGACCAAATTCGCGGTCGGCGCGCCGATCTGCACCGCCAACAGCGACGCGGCGGCCGCGCCCGCGACCCACCGCAGGGGGCCCAGCCGCAGCCGCCAGGGGGGACGCGTCTCGTCGTCGCTACGCGTCATCAGCACGCCGCCGATCAACAACGCCGCGGCGGCCAGCAACGTCAGCAACGCGAGGCCCAGCAACAGCCCCGTGAGGTTGGGCGACTGCGCGTAGAGCGCGCGGGACGCGGGGTCGTCGCCCGCGGCCGGGTCGAACGCCCCCAGCACCGACTGCGTGTAGACCTCCTCGGCAAACGTACGCACCTGGAACAGGTCGGTCACGGTCATCTCTCCGCCAACCACCACGCAGGTCCACAGCAGCGCCGCGGCCGCCGCCGGCGCCGCCATGCGAAGCGACACCCGCATCAGCACCTGCGGGCCCGACATCACCGGCAGCGCCGCTTCTTCGAGCTGGGCGTCCACGGCCCTCAGCCCGGCGCCGGTGATGACCGCGATCCACGGCACGGCCGCCATGGCGTGCACCCACACGGCGCCCCAGAAGCCCGCCAGCAGCGGGTCCGCGGGTTGGTCGGACGCGTGGGCGAGGGTCCACCAGCCGTCAAAGCCAAACGCCGCCATCCAGCCGGCGGCGTGCAGTTGGATCGGCAAAAAGAGCTGCGCAATCAGCAAGGCCGCGCCCCAGCGGGCGCCCGGCGCGTCGGTCTTCCAGACCAGCACCGCCAGCGCCACGCCGAGGGGCATCGCGAGCACGCAGACCGCCGCGGCCAGGGCGAGGCTGCTCTGCATCAGCCCGGCCGAACGGGGCGCCAGCCCGCTGGCGAGCAGACCGACCAGGCACGCCAGGGCGAGGATGACACCGGCACGATTCATGCCGCCCATGGTACCACCGGGGCAGGACGGCGATGCGTGGCGCCGCGGTATTGCACGGCGAATTCACGATTCTTGTTGCGACCCGCGGCTCGTTGAGATACCCTGAACCTTAGACGCGGAAGGGAAGAGGCGCTCCTCGGTCAACGACCACTCGGGAGGGCCAGGCATGGGCATCCGTGTAGAGTGTCCGAATGGACACGTGCTGAATATTAAAGAGAAGTACGCCGGCAAAAAGGGCCTCTGCCCGAAATGCCCGGGCCAGGTCTTCGTGCACGTACCCGACGTGACCGAGGTGATCCAGCGCGCGGTCGACGAGAGCGAGCAACGCACAAGCGCCGCCGGGTCGAGCGTGTTCGACGAGGCGATGGGCAACTCCGAGGCCGGCGACAGCGGCAGCGCCAGCCTGCTGAGCGGCTCCGTGATCCGGCACCACATCCGCTGCGAGTGCGGCTCGAACGTCCCCATGTGGTACGCCAAGTGCCCCACCTGCGGAAGGTTTCTCGAGCATTAGCGCCCCAACCGCGCCCCGAGCGTGCAGCCACTAGCCGACGGGCTCCGCCCCGTCGGGGTGGCTCGGCTGGAGCATCGATCGACGCACCCCGACGGGGCGTAGCCCGTCGGCTGTTCGGGAATTCTTGCATTGGTGGGGCGCAATCTCTGGCGCCCCTCGCGGCGCGTGGGAAACCCGCCTTGCTTCGACTTGGCGTGGCCAGTACCCTCCGGCCGCTTGGCGATGGACCGCCTCTACTGTGACGCCGGAAGGAACCGATGAAACTCCCTAGCCCGCCGCGAACCAGTTCGCTCCCCTACGTGCTGATGCTCATCGCCCTGGGGGTGCTGCCATCCACCGGATGCCTGCACCTGCTGCTGGCCTCGGGGCTCTACATGTGGCAGGGGGGCAACGTGGTGCCCGCCAAGTGCAACGAGCTGGAGGGCCAGCGCGTCGTCGTGTTCTGCCCCCCTCCCCCCAGCAGCGAGTTCCGCCACGCCGGCGCCTCGCGGCAACTGGCCCAACGGCTTAGCTCGAAGCTGGCCAAAGACGTGCCGAAGATCGACGTGGTCGACCCCAAAGAGGTCGACAACTGGGTCGATGAAAACGGCCCCGACAAGTACAAGGAGCTCGGCAAGGCGGTCAAAGCCAACCGGCTGGTGCGGGTAGAGATGGACCACTTCGACCTCTACAACGGCCCCACGCTCTACCAGGGCGCGGCGGAGATCACCGTCTACGTCTACGACATCGACAACGGCGGCAAGCTGCTGTGGGACGAACGCCTCGGCGAGTTCAAGTTCCCCACGCACAGCGGCACCCCGGTGCAAGACAAGAGCGTCTCGCAGTTCCAGAACCAGTTCATCGAGATCTTGGCGTCGGAGCTGGGCCGCTACTTCTACAAGCACGACCCCCACGCCAACTTCGCGCTGGACGCCACGGCGAACGACTGACGTCGTGGCGGTTGGCTTTCAGCGATCAGCTTTCAGCTTTCAGCTCTGGATGGAGCCGGAAGCGTTAGCGCCCGGAGGCGTCTCGCGACGCACTCCGGGCGCTGACGCTTCCGGCTCCATCGCTCTTTCTGGGCGGTGGTTCTCCCACAACCGCCGCGCGAGATCGCAGAAGGCCTCGAAGGCGGCCTCGTCGTGGAAGGCGCGGGCGGGGATCGTGATGTCGTCGCCTTCTCCACGTTCCAGAAACAAGAACTCGTCCGTGCGGCGCACGCCGCAGAAATAGCCCCAACGCATCTCTGATGAGACATTGGGCCGGGCGATGCGCACTCCCTCATATTGGAGCGTGAGCGAGTACGCACCGTCTTGTGGGGAGTTCTTGCAACGCTCAATTCTTGCGATCGTCTGCTGCGTGATCGCACGTTTTAGTCGTCGCCAAGTGAACGCCGCTCCGATCAAATAGCGGATCGACAACCCTACTAGAAAAACCGAGAGAGCCATCGATTTTCGATCGGGCGCCCAGGCCGCAACACCGACGGCCCCTGTCAGGAACGCATACATCAGTTGTCGACTCCTCTGAGCCGCAACTGTGCTTCGATAGGTAGCGTCGTACTTTAGGACGCGATCGACCGTGATCGCGATCATGTCCTCGTCTTCCTGCACTCGCACCGTCACCGGCGGCTCGATCGCCTCGACCCTCGGCGGCGTGTAGGCGCCCGCGGGCGCCGGCGACTGGTAGGGGTTGGGCTCGGTCATGGGGCCCCCAATCTACCACCAACTACCACCAAATCGAGCCGGTAGCGTCAGCGCCCGGAGTGTGGCGCGTGTACCCGCTCCACTCCGGGCGCTCCATTCCAGAGACGGGGCGCTACCGGCTCAAACCCCTCCTGATCGCTTGCGCGTCCCCCCAGCCCCGTTCGCGAAGCGAACAAGCCCCGTCCGCCGCGGCGGACAAGCCCCGCGAGCGCAGTGAGCCACCCCCCCGGCGGCGCAGCCACCCGCTTGACCCCTACTTTTCCCCGCTCCTACAATCACTGGCTTGCTCGCCCCGCTCCGCGGGGCTGTTTTTTGCACCCGCTGCGGCCCTGGGCCGCGGCCTCTGGAGAACCTGCCGTGGCGGGCGTTTGTGTTATCGGCCTGCAATGGGGCGACGAGGCGAAGGGGAAGATTGTCGACCTCTTGACCCCCCGGCACGACCTGGTGGTCCGCTACCAGGGGGGCGCCAACGCGGGGCATACCGTGGTGGTGGGAGACGAGGTCTACAAGCTCTCGCTGCTCCCCTCGGGCATCCTCACCCCCGGGGTCACCAGCCTGATCGCCGGCGGCGTGGTGCTGAACCCCGCCAAGGCGATCGAAGAGCTCGACGAGCTGGCCGGCCGCAACGTCGACTGCTCCGGGCTGCGGATGAGCGACCGGGCGCACGTGATCTTCCCCTGGCACTTCGCCGAAGACCGCCTGATGGATCATGTGTCGGGCGATGGCGAACGCGGCGAAGGCGAGGAGCGCACCGAGGGTGAAAAGATCGGCACCACCGGACGCGGCATCGGCCCCTGCTACCGCGACAAGGTGGGCCGCACCTACGCCGTCCGGCTGGGCGACCTGTACCGCCCCAACCTGAAGCAGCGGATCGAGCACATCGCCGCGGCGAAGAACAAGTCGCTGGCGGCGCTGGATGATTCTGGCCAGTTCGAGCCCCTCGACCCGCAGGCCATCTACAACCAGTACGCGGCGTTCGCAGAGCGGCTCAAGGCGCACGTCTGTGACGCCACCGAGCTGCTGCTTACCGCGCTCGAGTCGGGCAAGCGCGTGCTGTTCGAGGGCGCCCAAGGGGCGCTGCTCGATGTCGACCACGGCACCTACCCCTACGTCACCAGCAGCAACAGCTCCGGCGTCGGCGTGTGCAACGGCGCGGGGGCGCCGCCGCAGCAGGTGCAGAAGGTGATCGGCGTCGTGAAGGCCTACTCCACCCGCGTCGGCGGGGGCCCCTTCCCCACCGAGCAAGACAACGCCACCGGCCAGTACCTACGCGACCGCGGCAACGAGTACGGCACCGTCACCCGCCGCCCACGCCGCTGCGGCTGGCTCGACGCGGTGGCGCTACGCTACACCGCGCGGCTGAGCGGCGTGACCTCAATCGCTGTGATGCTGGTCGACGTGCTCAGCGGGCTGGACGAGCTGAAGATCTGCACCGCCTACGAGATCAACGGCAAGCAGACCAAGGTCTTCCCAAGCCACGTTGACGACCTCCGCCAAGCCAAGGCGGTCTACGAGACGCTGCCGGGCTGGAAGGAAGAAGTCACCCACTGCACCTCGTACGACCAACTGCCTAAGAACGCCCACGCCTACCTCGACCGCATCGCCGAGCTGGTGGGCGCGCCGGTCGGCCTGGTGTCGGTCGGCCCCGGCCGGGCGCAGACGATGATCTTGGACGAATCCATCGCCTGACGGACGGACGAGAGATGATAGAGGTTAGAGGATAGATGTTAGGGCTGGACGCGCAGGCGATGGAGTACAACCACCCGTAATGCTCCGCGGAGCGCGTCTCTATCATCTAACCTCTATCATCTATCCTCGAACCGCTATCATCTCCCGCCCCATGAGCACGCCGCAGCCAGACCGATACCCCCGGCACATCGCCGTCATCATGGACGGCAACGGGCGGTGGGCGCAGCGGCAGGGGTTGCCGCGGGTGGCCGGGCACGAGGAGGGGGTCAGCGCCGTGCGGCGCATTACCGAAGAGTGCGCCCGGCTGAAGTCGATCGAGCAGCTCACCCTCTACTGCCTGAGCAGCGAGAACTGGAAGCGGCCGCAGAGCGAGCTCGACTTCCTGATGCGGCTGCTGGGGCAGTACATGATCGACGAGCGGGACACGATCATGCAGAACAACATCCGCGTGCGGATGCTGGGCCGCCGCGGGCCGATCCCGGCCGACGTGCTGGCGGAGCTCGACAAGACCATCGCCCTGAGCGCCGCCAACAGCGGCATGTTCCTGAACCTAGCGATCAACTACGGCGGCCGGGCCGAGCTGGTGGACGCCATGCGGGCGATCGGCACCGAGATCCAGGCCGGCAAGCTGTCGGCCCCCGCGATCGACGAGCAGACGATCAGCGACCACCTCTACACGGCCGGTGTCCCCGACCCCGACCTGCTGATCCGCACCGCCGGCGAACTAAGAATCAGCAATTTCTTGCTCTGGCAATTAAGCTATTCAGAGATCTGGGTCACCGACCGCTGCTGGCCGGAGTTCGACGAGGCCGCGTTGCACGAAGCGATCAGCGACTTCGCCGCAAGAGAACGCCGCTTCGGCGGGCTGAACGACGCGTAACCACGGATGACACGTATCGCACGGAAGACGGACGATAGCCACAAAAAGGCACAAGAAAGCAAAAGAAAGTAATGCCCAACGACCAAGCCCCAATGACCAATCCGTGCGGTGCGACGCGTGGCGATTGTTGGTCATGTGGACTTGGTCATTGAGCATCCCCACCTTGTGCCTTTTTGTGCCTTTTCGTGGCAATCTTCCTTATCCGTGAGATCCGTGGTCAAACCTTAGCTCTCCAAACCAAGCGACTAGCGTGCTGCAATCGCGTGTCATCCTCTCGGTCGTGCTGATCACGCTGGTGGCGGGGCTCGCTTGGCTTGATTTCCACTACGCCCGGCCCGGGCTGATCCTGGCGCCGCTGGCGTTCCTGGGCGCCGTGCTGGGGGGCAATGAGCTGGTGCGGCTGCTAGAGCACTCCGGCAAGATCGACCCGCTGACGGGCCGCGCGCTCGATTCGCCGTCGCGGTACGTGGTCTCCACAACCGCGTCGATGCTGGTGCTCACGTCGCTTATGCCGACGCTCATCGGCATGAAGTACACCGCTCCGCTCACCCGTGCCGGGCTGATCGGGCTGGGGATGCTGATGCTGATCTTGGTGCTGTTTGTGGTGGAGATGATCCGATTCAAGGGCGCCGGCTCCGCCACCAACCGGCTGGCGCGCGGGCTGCTCGCGGCCGGCTACGCCGGCGGGATGATCAGCTGCCTAGTGCTGCTGCGGACGCTGGCCGGCCCCTCGTGGGGGGGCGCAAGCTGGGGAGACGACGGCCGCTGGGGGATGCTGGCGCTGCTGTCGATGATCGCCGTGGTCAAGGCGTGCGACACCGGCGCCTACGTGTTCGGCCACATGCTGGGTCGCCACAAAATGACCCCCTCGCTCAGCCCCGGCAAGACCTGGGAGGGGGCCATCGGCGGGGTCGCCTCGGCGGTCGCTATGGCGTTTGTGTTCCTCGGCCCGCTCGCACGGTCCTGGGGACTGCAAACCGACCAGCCCCAGCTCACCTGGGCGACCGGCGTGGTGCTGTACGGCTTGTTGGTGGCGCTGGCGGGGATCCTGGGGGACCTAGCGGTGTCGATGATGAAACGCGACGCGGCGCTCAAGAACAGCAGCACCTGGATGCCCGGCTTCGGCGGGGTGCTCGACACGCTCGACTCGATCCTGCTGGCTGCGCCGGTCGCGTATATCCTGTGGCTAGCACGTGTCGTGGGGCCATGACGACCCCGCCACAAGCCACAACCTCTTTCCACGGCACGATTTACGCAGAAACCCCAGGCCCGGGCGCTGCGCAGGCCGAGGAATTGACTATATTTCTAGTGGCTCGCTTTGCTTGATGAGGCGTGCGAGCCGGGGCGTCCCCGCCCCCGGCCCGTTAGATCATCTACCCCGCTGCGCCGGGGGCGGGGACGCCCCGGCTCACTGGCTGCCGCGTTGTTTCCTCCTGACACCTTTCCAAACGCCCACCTCACGCCGCCCGCTTCAATCCCGGGCGCTCAAGGATGATTGAAGCTTCGATCCCTGTCGGCGATCCGGATCATATCATCCAACTGTTCGGCACCGCGGACCAACACCTCAAGCGGATCCGCGAAGCGATCCCCGCCAAGATCTCTGCGCGCGGAGGCCGGATCCACCTCAGCGGCGACGACGCGGCGGTCCGCCAGGCGACCGGCGTCTTCGAGACGCTCAAGAACGAACTGGCGCACGCCGGCCAGGTAGGGGCCGACGCGGTGCGGGCCGCGATCGACTCGGCGGTCGGGGGCGAGAGCGCCCGCCCGCCCCAGCCGATCGGCGTCCAGAAGCCGGGCGTGACCATCCGCCCCCGCACGCCGGGCCAAGCCAAGTACGTCGACGCGATCCGCGCCCACGACATGGTTTTCTGCGTCGGCCCGGCCGGCTGCGGCAAGACCTACCTGGCCGTGGCCGCCGCGATCGAGGCGCTCCGCGAGCAACGCGTGCGTAAGATTGTGCTGGTGAGGCCGGCAGTGGAAGCGGGCGAGAACCTCGGGTTCCTCCCCGGCGACCTGCAGGCCAAGATCAACCCGTACCTGCGGCCGCTGCTGGACGCGTTGGGCGAGATGCTCGACGCCGATCAGCTCAAGCGTTACATGGCCGAGGACGTGATCGAGGTGGCGCCGCTGGCGTACATGCGTGGGCGGACGCTCAACGGCGCGTTCATCATCATGGACGAAGGGCAGAACACCACGGTCAGCCAGATGAAGATGTTCCTCACCCGCATGGGCGCCGACTCGAAGGTAGTGATCTCGGGCGACACGTCGCAGATCGACCTCCCGCCGCACACCCGCAGCGGTCTGATCGACGCGCTGGTGCGGCTCTCCGACATCCCCGGGATCGCCAGCACCCAGCTCACCACGGCCGACATCGTCCGCCACCCGCTGGTGCAAGCGATCGTAGACGCGTACGAAGAACCCATGGAGCACCGGTAGACTCACATACTCCCCTCCCCGGCAGGGGGAGGGGTGGGGGGAGGGGGTTGGAAGCAGATTAGACGAGGTTTCCGAGACCTCCAACACAGCGAGTTCACCAGCTCCAACCCCCTCACCTAACCCCTCCCCCTACAGGGGAGGGGGATACGCGTCGGCCTTCGGCCTTGATTGAATTGATTTATGGCCCAACCCACCCAAAAACGACCCCGCAAACACCGTGTTGCGGCGCTCGAACTCCCCCCAGGCAAGTGGCGGGCGATGGGGTCCGAGCTGCGCCGCGGCTCGGTGGTGGTGCGGCTGTCGCTGGTGGTGCTCACGCTGCTGGGGTTGGCGGCCATCACCCGCGCCTGGCGCCCCCCGGCCGAGTTCCACGCCGGGCAGACCCCCCTCCGCAACCTCACCGCGCGGGTCGAGTTCAAGCAGCCAGACGACAAAGCGACGGACGAAGCGCGCGACCTGGCCCGACGGCTGGCGACCGCGGTCTACGAGCACGACCCGGCCCGGGTGACGCAGCTCAAGGCGCGGGTGGTGAACGAGCTGAGCGAGCTGGCCAGCGCAGAATCGCTGGACACGGTCGACCCAGAGATCTGGGCCAGCTACGCGCTGCCGCCGCCGGCCGAGGGGACGCCGGCGCCGACCCCCGAGCAGGAGCAGGAGCAGTTCGCCAAGCTGCGGACCGTGCTCTCCGAAGCGGGACAGCTAGACGCCGCCCAGGCGACGCTGGGCGAGGCGTTCGCCCCGCTGGAGCGGCACGGGTTGATGGTCCGACTGCCGCCGGAGCACGAGGCCAACCAGAAGCAGATCCAGGTCCGCCGCGTCGATAGTCCAGGGTTCGATGCGACCGTTGAGATCAGCGAGACGCTGGTCGAGAACGCCACCCGGCAGTTGCAGCGGACGTTCGAACAGAAACTGCCGTCGCTCGACCTAGCGGCGCGGGTGTTCAACCGCATCCGCACGGCCCTGCCGGAGACGCTCAAGCTCGACCCCATCGCCACCCGCGCAGAGCAGGACCGCGCCGAGGCCGAGGTGGTGACCCAGTACAAGGTGTTCCCGGTCGGATCGGTGCTGGCGACGGGGAGCAAGATGCTAGACGAGGCGTCGCTGAAGCTGCTGGACGCCGAGCGTTCCGCCTGGCTCCACGCCCGGTCTTCGTGGGAGAGCGTGCTGCGGTTCGTCGCGGCGACGGCCCTGTATGGGGCGCTGTTCGTGGTGGTGGCCTTCGTGCTGCGGCGGCACGACCGCGGCGTGCTGAGCCGGCTCCCCCGGCTGGTGACGCTGCTGGCCACGGTGCTGCTCACGGTCGCCGCGATGACGCTCGCCAACAGCCGCGAGTGGCGCGCCGAGGCCATCCCGTTGCTGCTGCTGGCGATGACCGCCGCGGTCGCCTACGGGCGGATCAACGCGCTGGTGATGTCGGCCGCGACCACGCTGATCGCCTCGGTAGGCCTGGGGCTGGGGACCTACGACGCCGTGCTGCTGCTGGGGCCCGCCAGCGCTGCCGCCATCGCGCTCGACTCCGTACGCACCCGCAGCAAGCTGCTGATCGTTGGGTTCGTGGCGGCGGGCGTGGCGGCCGCTCTGGCGCTGTGCGTGGGCCAGCTCGCCGGGCTCTCGCTGTTGGACGCCACCCAGACCGCCGTGCGGCTCGCCCTGTGGTCGGTGATCGCCGCGTCGCTGATGACCTGCCTACTGCCGCTGGTGGAGCGCGTGTTCGACGTGCAGACCGACCTCAGCCTGCTGGAGCTGGGCGACCCCGCGCACCCGCTGCTGCAAGAGCTGGTGCGCCGCGCGCCGGGCACTTACAACCACTCGATCACCGTCGCCTCGCTCGCCGAGGCCGCGACCGAGTCGATCGGCGGACGCGCCCTGCTGACGCGGGTGGGCGCGTACTTCCACGACATCGGCAAGATGCTCAAGCCGCAGTACTTCGTGGAGAACCAGTCCCGCGGCGACAACCGCCACCAGAGCCTGGCGCCCGCCATGAGCACGCTGGTGATCATCGCCCACGTCAAGGACGGCGTCGACCTGGCCCGCCAGCACCACCTCCCCGAGCGGATCATCGACTTCATCCAGCAGCACCACGGCACCACGCTGGTAGAGTACTTCTACCGCCAGGCCTCTAGCCGCAAAGAGGCGGACGAGAACGCCGCGGCGGTGGACGAGAGCGCCTTCCGCTACCCCGGCCCGCGCCCGCAAACCAAGGAAGCGGCCGTGCTGATGATCGCCGACGCGGTGGAGAGCGCCAGCCGCGTGCTGGTTGAACCGACCCCGGCGAGGATCGAGAGCCTGGTGGAAGAGCTGGCCCACAAACGGCTGGTAGACGGGCAGTTCGACGAATGTGGGCTCACCCTGCAGGAAGTGAGCCGCGTTTGTGATAGCCTAGTCAAATCGCTGACGGCCGTTTACCACGGGCGGGTCAAGTACCCAGAGCAAGAACCAAGCAAAGGGGTTTCCGCGTGAATGAGTCGACCGGAACGCAAAACGTAGGCCGGAACAAGCACGCGAAGCGAGCGCAGTTCCGGCCGGCGGCGCGTGTACCCGCTCCATGCCGGAAGTTCGATCGCCAAGGCGACCTCGTTCCGGCCTACGCCATTCGCAGCACGGGTGCTGATCACTGATGGAAGTTGGACTCTTCTGGAAACACGATTCACGCGCCGACGGCCCCGGCGCGGCCGCGATGATGCGGATCAAGCAGGCCGCGCTCGCGGCGAATGAGGTCTCTGGCGAGCTCCTCCGTCAGGTCGATGTGGCCATCGTCGACGACCCCACGATCCACGCGCTCAACCTCAAGCACCTAGGGCACGACTACCCGACGGACGTCTTGAGCTTCGATCTGGGCAAGGTGGGGCAGGTGGTGGTGAGCTACGACACGGCGCTCGCCAACGCCGCCGAGTACGGCGTCGACACGGAGCAAGAGCTGCTGCTGTACGTCATCCACGGCGTGCTGCACCTGGCCGGCTTCCGCGACAAGACCGAGGCCGAGGCGGCCGACATGCGACGCGCCGAAGCCGAGGCCCTGCAGCGATGCTTCCCCTCGGCGCCCGGCAACGAGCCGCAACCCGAACGAGACCCCGACGAATGATCAGCGACCCGCTGTTCTGGTTGGGGATCGCGGCGGCCGTGTTCGCGTGCATCGCGGCTACCGCGGCCCGCGCCCTGGAGGACTTCTCCCGCCGCGAGCTGCAAGAGCTCAGCCAGCGCGAAGAACAGCCCGAACGTTACGGCGAGATCCTCCGGGGCCACAAGCAGGTCGCCCTGGGGGTCGAGATGCTCGAAGTGGTGGGCACGTGCGTGCTGATCGCGGCGCTGGCGCTGTGGGCCGTCCGGCGTTGGGGAGACGGCAACCCGCCCCCGTGGCCGATCGTGCTGGCCGGCGGCGTGGTGCTGGGGCTGATCCTCACGGTGCTGAAGGTCTGGCTCCCCTGGTCGATCTCGCGTCTGTACGCGGCGCCGTTCCTCTACAACACGTGGGGCCTGTGGCGCCGCCTCGGGGTGGTGCTCAGCCCGCTGACGCTGTTTGCCCGGGTGCTCGACACCGCCCTGCACCGCATCGCGGGCCGCACCCCCAGCGGGGCGGACGAAGAAACCTTCGGCGAAGAAATCCGCACGATCGTGACCGAGGGGCACCGCGAGGGGCTGCTGGAAGAAGAGGCCCGCGGCATGATCGAGGGGGTGATCGAACTGGGGGACGCCGACGTGGCGGAGATCATGACCCCGCGTACCGATATGCACATGATCCCGGTCGAGATCGCCTGGGACGACCTGCTGGCCGACGTGATCGCGGCCGGGCACACCCGCATCCCCGTGTACGAGACCAGCCGCGACGACATCGTCGGCGTGCTGTACGTCAAAGACCTGCTCCCCGAATTCGCTAAGGGAGACGGCGCCCAACGGCCCTCGCTCCGCGACCTGGTGCGCAAGCCCCTGTTCGTGCCCGAGACCAAGGCGGTCGACGACCTTTTGCAGATGTTCCAGCAGACCCGCACGCACATCGCGCTGGTGCTGGACGAGTACGGCGGCGTCGCCGGCCTGGTGACGATTGAGGACGTGCTGGAGGAGATCGTCGGAGAGATCGTCGACGAGTACGACGAGGAGGCCGAGCAAGAGATCGTGGGACTCAGTGAAGGGGTCTGCGAGGCGCTCGGCCGGGCCCACGTCGACGAGATCAACGACGCCCTGAGCGTCGAGCTCCCCGAAGACGGCGACTACGACACCATCGCCGGCTTCGTCTTCACCGAGCTGGGCCGCGTCCCCGTGCCGGGCGAGAGCGTGCTGTACCACGAAGCGGTCCGCGTGACCGTGCTCGAAGCGACCAAACGCCGCATCGACCGCGTGCGCGTGGAGAGGCTGTCGGATCGGGGCAACGGCGCCGCGGAGTAGTAACGAAAGATGATAGAGGATAGATGATAGGGACGGACGCCCCGTGGCGCGCCGATCCACGCATCTACATCGCGTGCGATCTATCATCTAACCTCTATCCTCTATCATCTTCCCGTCCATGATCGAGATTCAGAACTTCCGCAAGACCTACGGCGACTTCGTCGCGGTCGAGGACCTCACGCTCTCGATCGGCGCGGGGGAGATGTTCGGCTTCATCGGCCCCAACGGCGCCGGCAAGAGCACCACCATCCGTTTCCTGGCCACGCTGCTTCGGGCCGACAGCGGCCAGGCGACCGTCAACGGCCACAGCGTCACCGACGACCCGGTGAACGTCCGCCGCAGCATCGGCTACATGCCCGACATGTTCGGCGTGTACGACGGCATGAAGGTGTGGGAGTTCTTAGACTTCTTCTCGGTGGCGTACGAGATCCCCCGCGACCAGCGCAAGGCGATCATCGGCGACGTGCTGGAACTGCTGGACCTGACCCACAAGCGCGACGACTACGTCAACGGCCTCTCCCGCGGAATGAAGCAGCGGCTCTGCCTGGCCAAGACGCTGGTGCACGACCCCCCCGTGCTGATCCTCGACGAGCCCGCCAGCGGCCTCGACCCCCGCGCCCGGCTGGAGGTGAAGGCGCTGCTCAAAGAGCTGCGCAAGATGGGCAAGACGATCCTCATCTCGAGCCACATCCTCACGGAGCTGGCCGACGTCTGCACCAGCATCGGCATCATCGAACGGGGCAAGCTGCTGCTGGCCGGCCCCATCGGCGCGGTCTACCGCCAGATCCAACGCAACCGCCACCTCGAGATCCGCTTCACCGGCGCCCCCGACGCCGGGGTCAGCCTGCTGCGCAGCGACCCCAAGGTGCAGAACGTGCAGGTCGACGCCCGTAGCTGCACGGTAGAGCTCGCGGGCGACGACGCAGACGTCGCCCGGCTGATGCGGCAGCTCGCCAACGCCGAGGTCGGGCTGGTCTCCTTCGCGGACAAGGAGCCCAACCTTGAGGACGTGTTCATGATGGTCACCAAGGGGCTGGTGACGTAACGCGGCACGCGCCGCCTCCCCCGAAAAGCTGCCGACCTATGGTCGGCGCGTCTCGCTTGACCTTCGCAGCGCGCCGATCGTAGGTCGGCGGCGATTGTCTCGCGCCGGTGCTGACCGCAGGTCGCAGCGAGCCGCCTTCTATTAAAGACATCCGAGACCTCATTGGTTCCTGCAGCAAACGCGCTGCGTTTGTTTGACAGACGCCGACGGGCGTTGCTAGACTCGCCGCAACGTGCGGGGCCGCCGATGGCTCCTGCCCTCCCGATACGTTCGCATCGGGGTTCCGCCTCGAGCCCGTCTGTCTGCCACGCATCCTTGAGCAAGACCACACCAGCCACGACCCCGGCCCGACGCATCGGCGTCTTGGCGATCGCGGTCGCGGCGATGTTCGGCGTGCTCGGGGGGCTGGGCGTGTTCACGTTCGGCTACGGCGGGGGCGCCGCGTACCTGGGGCACGACCCGGCCGCGTGCGCCAACTGCCACGTGATGCGCGACCCGTACGACACCTGGCAGAAGTCGAGCCACCACGCGGTCGCCGAGTGTAACGACTGCCACCTGCCCCACCACCCGATCATGAAGTGGGTCGTCAAGGCGGATAACGGCTTCTTCCACTCCCTGGCGTTCACCACCGGCGACTTCAAGGACCCGATCCAGATCAAGCCGCGCAACAGCCGCGTGGTGCAGCAGGCCTGCGTCTACTGCCACGCGGACCTCGTCGACCACATGCTCCCCGCCGAGGCGGGGGGCGACATGCTCTCCTGCGTCCACTGTCACGCCAGCGTGGGACACGCCCAAACCATCGCCCCGCGCCGTTCTAACCAGCCCGCGCCATGAATCTACATACCAACCGCCGCCCCGCCCGACGCCGAGGCCCCGTTCGCTCCGGCATGAGCGCCGCCGCCCTGTTGATGCTGGCGTTTCTGGCCGCGGCCATCGCGACCGCGCTGGTGGCGTGGGTGCTGGTCATCATGTTCGGCCACAAACAGGCAGAACGGCAGCCGTTCGTCCGCGTGGCGGAGGTGACCGAGATCTCTACCGACCCCATCCCCTGGGGCCAGAACTGGCCCCACCAGTTCGACGGCTGGAAGTCGACCGCCGGCGACAAGTTCTACGGCGGCAGCAACGCCATGCCCGAGTCGAAACTGGACGAGCAGCCGTGGCTGAAGCGGCTGTACGCGGGCTACGCCTTCAGCATCGACTACCGCAAGGCCCGCGGCCACGCCTACATGCTGTACGACCAGGGGGTCACCGAACGCGTCACCAAGAAGCCGCAGGCCGGCGCGTGCCTGCACTGCCACGGGTCGATCAGCGTGCTGTACAGGAAGGTAGGCCTGGAGGCCCTCGGCGAGCCGGCCGACGACGCGGCGCTCTCCGCGGGGTTCAACATGGCGGCGGTGCAGAAAGGGTTTGAAGAGGTCAGCACCAAGACCTACGAGGAGGTGCTCAACATGCTCAAGCAGATGCCCGACGGCACCCCGGACGAGAACGAGCCCGTGTTCCCCCAGGCGCCCGACGGGGGCTTCCAGGGCGAGATGGCGGGCCAGCCCGTGCCGAAGGACCACCCGGTCATCGGCGAGGCGCACCCGGTGACCTGCATCGACTGCCACGACCCGGGCACAATGGCGATCCGCGTCACCCGCCCCGGGTTCGTGAACGGGATCGCCGCGCTCGCGGCGGGGGACGCCCCCGTGCCGCACCTGCCCAGCATCGAGAAGTGGCGCCGCGGCGACCGCGCCAAGCAGTACGACCCCAACGCGGACGCCTCGCGTCAGGAGATGCGGTCGTTCGTGTGCGGGCAGTGCCACGTTGAGTACTACTGCGCCAACAAGATGACGCTCGAGTTCCCGTGGAAAAACGGGCTGCGGATGGAAGACGAGGAGAAGACTTGGGAAGAGACCAAGTTCCCCAACGGCGAAGCGTTCTACGACTACGTGCAAGCAGAAACGGGCGCCCACGTCTTCAAGGCGCAGCACCCGGAGTTTGAGCTTTGGAGCCAGGGGATCCACGCCCGCAGCGGCGTGAGCTGCGCCGACTGCCACATGCCGTACCAACGCGTCGGCGCCATGAAGGTGAGCAACCACCACGTCCGCTCGCCGATGGAGAACCTCAACGCCGCGTGCCAGAACTGCCACCACACCAGCGAGTCTGACCTCCGCACGCGGATCGAGACCATCCAGGGCAGAAACCAGGAGCTGCTCGAACGCGCCGCCGGCGCCATGACCGACATGCTCGACGCGATCCTCGAGGCCAAGGCCGCCGGGGCGGACGAGGCGGCGCTGGCCGACGCGCTGACGCTGCAGCGCAAGGCGATGTGGCGGCTCGACTACATCAGCAGCGAAAACTCCCGCGGCTTCCACGCCGACCAAGAGGCGGCGCGTATCCTCGGCGAGTCGATCGACTACAGCCGACAGGCCCAGGCCGCGGCGCTCCGGCTGCGGGCGCCGGACGCGCCGGACATCGAAGAGGCCAAGACCGATTCGGTCGAGGGGGTGACCCCCACGCAGCCCACCGAAGAAGAGCGCCCAGCCGAATAGCCGACGGGGCGGAGCCCGTCGGCTATGGGTGGTTGTGATGGGCGCCGCGCGTGCGATGCAACCCGCGTCGCTTCAACTCGCGTCGATGACTTCGATGAGCCTCGCGCGGATCGCTTCGAACCGCTCTTCGCCGGCTGGTTTGCCGCCGTCGCGTTCGGCCACGTAGAACACGTCGACCACCTGGTCGAGGTAGGTGCCGATCTTCGCCACGGCGATCACCAATTCCAGGTCGTGCAGCGCCCGGGCCAGGTGGTACAGCAGGCCACGCCGGTCGAGCGTGAACACCTCGACGATCAGGTGTTCCTGCGACACCGACGCGTTGAGGCGGACCTCGGTCGGGAGATCGGACAGACGTGCGTCGGTGTGTTGTTGTTCGACCCCCCAGATGCGTGGGAACTTGGGCGCCTTGTCGCTGTCGATCGCGGCCACCATCTTGGCCGCGGCCTGAGCGACGCGGCCGGGGTCGCCGGACGGACCGCGGTCTTCCACCACGTAACGCAGCAGCAGCATCTGGTCGGCCAGCGACGCGGTCTCCGCGGCGAGGATCTGCATGCCCGATGCGCTGAGCGCGCCGGCCATCGCAGAGAAGACCCCGCGCCCCGAGCCGCGATCGACGCCGGCCAGCAGCTCGGTGGTGCCGGTCTCGGGACGCGACACGCCCCACGCGTCGCCCCGTCCGTCGGAGAGCCTCTTCAGCCGCTGCAGCGTGTCGGCCACGTCCCCCGCGGGGCGGCCGGTGACGAACGACTCTGGCAGCGCCGCAAACTGCTGGGCGAACCAGGGGTCGTCCCGCTCCGGCTCGCTAAGCCGGGCCCACACCTGGCCGCGCACCGCGCCGCGCCGCTCGTCGTCCGAGGGCGTCCGCTCCGGCTGGAGCACCGCGAGCGCGCGTCGGTGGAGGTCGGAGAGCACTTCCACCTTCCACGCGTTGAGCACGCCGGGGCCGACCGCCGCGAAGTCGGCACAGGTGATCAGGTAGAGCAGCGTCAGCCGCTCGGGGGTCGCGGCGTCTTGGGCGAACGCGGCCACGGTCTGAGGGTCGCCCGTGTTGCGGCGGAAGGCCACCAGCGCCATCTCTAGGTGCTTGAGCACCAACCACGCCAGCGTCTCGCCGTCCGCCTCAGACAGGCCGAGCCGCCGGGCGTTCTGGCGGGCCAACTCGGCGCCCAGCACGGAGTGGTCGCCGTCCCGCCCTTTCGCCAGGTCGTGGATCACGAGCGCAAGGTGCAAGAGCCGCTTCTGAGGCAACGCCCGGTACACGGCGCCCAGCCCGTCTTCGCGTGTCTCGAAGGCGGCCGCCTCCTGCACGGCGCGGATGCAGTGCTCGTCCACCGTGTACTTGTGGTACTGGTTGAACTGCAACAGGCACCGCGCGTGGGTGAACTCGGGCACCACCTTCTCCAGCACCCCCAGGTCGTGCATGCGGCGGAGCAGCTCGCCCAGGCCGGTGGGGTTGTCGAGGATCGCCAGGAACCGCGCGGCCGCGTCGGGGGACAGCTCGGTAGTGAACGTCGGGCTCGCGCGGTACACCAGGTACCACGTCTCGGCGCCGATCCGCTTCTGGTAGAGCCTCGCCAAATCGACCAGCCGAAGCACCTCCTCAACGCGGCTGGTGAGCTTGGCCCGCCCGTCGCCGGTGGCGTGGATGTCGCGGACCCCGACCCGGTAGTCGTGGTCCAGGTACCGGCCGACCACCGGACCGAGGACGCGGTCGACCGTCGGCTTGGGCTGCGTCAGCTCGGAGACCCGGGCCGCCAAGAACCACACGTGCGAGGCGTGGCGGAAGTAGTCTCGCATGAACTGCTCAACCGGGCGCAGGCCGTCGCGGCCGCGGTAGCCCATCTTCTCCGCCATCCGTAGTTGCTCGGCGCGCGCCAGGTCGTCGCGGGCCTTGCCCGCTTCGAGGTGCAGGTCGTTCCGCACGCGCATCAAGAAGTCGCGCGCCGAGGTCAGCCGCCGGTAGTCGAACATCGAGACGACCCCCATCGACTGCAGCCGATCGAAGTCGGAAACGCCGTGCTGGGTGTACCACAGCCAGCGCAGCAGGTGGATGTCTCGCAGGGCCCCGCGCGAGCGCTTGATGTTGGGTTCGAGCAGGTAGATGGTCTCGCCGTACTTGAGCCGCTCTTCGCGTCGGGCCTCGACGAACATCCCGCAGAAGTAGCGGGCCCGGCGGCGGACCGAGGCCTCGAACTGGGTGCGGAACTTCTGGTAGACCTCCGCCGACCCGATCAACTGACGCGCCTCCACCAGCGAGGAGGCGATCACGGCGTCCTGCTTCGAGAGGGAGAGCGCCTCTTCCACGGTCCGGAGGCTCTGACCGAGCGCCATGCCGGCGTCGAAGATGTCTTGCGTCAGCCGGCGGGCGAGGTTCTTGGCGGCGCCGGCCGCGGCGCCGCCGGCGTGGAGGATCATCAGGTCGATGTCCGAGTAGGGCGCCAACTGCCGGCGCCCGTAGCCGCCGATCGGCGCGAGCACGCACCCGGCGCGGATCGCTGCGGCCTCGCCGGCCGGGGCGTCCGCCACCGCCGACTCGAACAAACGCGTCAGCGCCGTATCGACGTGGCCGGTGAACCGCCCGCACAGCCGCACCGCGTCGGCGCCCAGGTCGTGCCCGTGCCGGAACTGCTGCCGCGCCGCCTCGAGCGCGTCGCGGACCTCCAGCAGCTCCGACCGAAGGCGCGGGACGCCGGGCTTGGAGTCGCCACTAGGCACGTCGTGGTCCGGGGTAAGAACTAAACTACCACCGGCTGAAGCCGGTGGGTTTGGACGTTCCGTGAGATTCGGACTGAAGTCCTCAACTCACGATGGTGGGGTAACTTGGAATCGGTCGTCACCATCGCTTGGTTCGGCGCCGTCCTGCCCGCGGATGTACGCCGCGATAGCCTCGTCGGTCACGTTACCGCTGGTCGCCACGAAGTAGCCCCGCGCCCACAGATGCCGACCCCAGAACCGCCTCTCAATGTGCTTGAACTCCATCATCAGCTTCCGCGACGTCTTCCCCTTGATGGACTGCATAATCTTGCTCGGCGAGAGTGTCGGCGGGCACGACAGCAATACGTGCACGTGATCGAGCGACACCGACCCCTGCAGAATCTCGATGTCATTGGTCCGGCAGACCTCACGCACCAAGTCCCGAACCCGTGTGCCTACTGCACCCGAAAGGACCTGCTTCCGGTACTTCGTCACCCACACGAAGTGATACTTGATGTCATAGCGGCTATGCGCACCCGTGCGGTAGTTCTCCATCCACCCAATATATGAACCTAAAGGCTTCGCCTGAAGGCGAGGGTTTCAGACCCATCGCAGGGACAATGACCAACGATCCAAGCCTCAATGTCCAAGAGAAATTCGCTTGCGCGGACTGTTCATTGGGGCTTGGACATTGGTCATTCTGATGGTCTTTCTACGTCTTCGCGCCTCTGCGAGAGTTCTCGGCGGGGGACGCCAACCGCTAGAGGGCTTCGCCGCCGGTCTCGCCGGTGCGGATGCGGATGGTTTCGGCCAGCTCCGAGACAAAGATCTTGCCGTCGCCGATCTGGCCCGTCTGCGCGGCGCGCAGGATCGTGTCGATGGCCATCTGCAACCGGTCGTCGTCGATCGCGATCTCGATCTTCACCTTGGGCACAAAATCGACGGTGTACTCCGTGCCGCGGTACATCTCTGTGTGGCCCTTCTGCCGGCCGAAGCCGCGGACCTCGGTGATGGTCATGCCGGCGATGCCCGCCTGGCTAAGGGCGTTCTTCACGTCCTCCAGCTTGTAGTGGCGGACGATGGCTTCTACTTTCTTCATCGCAATAAGCTCCGTATGTGTCTGTTTCGCCCGCCTGCGGACGCCGTAATCCTACCACAAATGACGGCGATAAAGGAAACCGCCAAGTCGCCACGAGCGCCAAGCACGCCACGGCGGACAGGACGGGGGGAACCGCCAAGGACGCCAAGAGCGCCAAGGACGAAAAGCTAGTCAGGATTAACAGGATCGACAGGAGAAAATTCCAAGCAGTGGAGTGCAGTAGCGCGTCTCTCAACCTATACTGTGCACCCCGTCAATCCTGTCTGATTCTATTGTCCGTCTCTGCGCTCTTGGCGTCCTTGGCGGTTCCTTACGTCCGTCCGTCTTGGCGCTCGTGGCGTCTTGGCGGTCTTCGTCTTACGGGATGATGTAGCCTTCTTCTTCGTGCTCGGTGATGTCGAGGCCGCGGCGTTCGCCTTCTTCGGTTACCCGGATGCCGATCGTTAGGTCGACCAGCTTCAGCAGGATGATCGTGGCGACGATGCTGTAGACCCAGGTCACCGCCACCGCCACGATCTGCCCGGTGATCACCGAGCCCCCCTCGATCAGCCCCAACGGCTTGCCGCCGTCGATGTCCCAGCACGCCCGCGTGGCGAACACGCCGGTTAGCACCGCGCCCAGGGTGCCGCCGACGCCGTGCACGCCGAACGCGTCGAGCGCGTCGTCGTAGCCCAGCATGTGCTTGAGCGTTCCGCACGACCAGGCGCACACCACGCCCGCCGCGGCGCCCATGGCGAGCGCGGGCATCGGGTTCACGAAACCGGCCGCCGGGGTGATGCAGACCAGCCCCGCCACGGCGCCCGACGCGGCGCCCAGCACGCTTGGCTTGCCGCGGGTGACGCACTCGTAGGCGGCCCAGGCGACCGCCCCGGCGGCCGCAGAGAAGTGCGTCACGGCAAAGGCGCTGGAGGTGAGGTGGTCGCAGGCCAGCTCGCTGCCGGCGTTGAACCCGAACCAGCCGACCCACAGCATCCCCGCGCCCAGCGCGGTGTAGGTGAGGTTGTGCGGACGCAGGTCGGCGGTGCCGAAGCCGATGCGGCGTCCGATCATGATGGCGCAAATCAGCGCCGAAACGCCGGAGCTGATATGCACCACGGTGCCGCCGGCGAAGTCGAGCGCGCCTCCGGCCCAGGCGCCGTCGGCGCCGAACGCCAAGATCCCTCCCCCCCACACCCAGTGGCAGAGAGGCAGGTAGACGATGGTGCCCCACAGGATCACGAACGCCGTCATGGCGCTGAACTTCATCCGCTCTGCGAAGGCGCCGCAGATCAGCGCCGGCGTGATGATGAAGAACATCCCTTGGAACAGCATGTGGGTCAGCATCGGGATCGTGTCGACGCCATCGACTTGATACATCGGCTCGGTCGGCGCGTTGGCGACCGGGTCCCATTCGCGCTCGACCCCCTGCATGAACAGGTAGTCGCCGTTGCCGATGTAGGGCCCGCCGCTGCCAAACGCGAGCGAGTACCCGTACAACGCCCAGATGCAGGTCATCAGCCCCATCAGAAACAGGCACTGCATCATCACCGACAGGACGTTCTTCTTGCGCACAAGTCCGCCGTAGAACATCGCCAGCCCGGGGGCCGTCATGAATAAGACCAGGGCGCAGGAGGTGAGCATCCAGGCGTTGTTGGCGGCGACCTGCGCGGCGCCCGCGGCAGCGGCGACCGACTCGAGCGTCGGCGGCTCGGGCGGAGCCTCAGCACGGGATTCAGCCGGGGCCTCGGTGGGGGCTTCGAGCTGCGCGAGCGCTGCCGATGGAGCCAGAAGCAGCAACAGGGCCAAGGCACACGCTAACCGAGCGACCATACGACTTCTCCGCTGAGAAGAGCTAGGAAAGAGACTGGGCGACAGCTTAAGCAGCCCGCCGCCGCCGGTAAAGCGCTTAAACCGCCAAGACGCCACGAGCGCCAAGTCGCGCCAAAGAAAAAGACGAGGCCGGAACTGCATTCTTGGCGCGTCGTGGCGGTCTTGGCGTCTTGGCGGTTCCCGTCGTCAGGACTTCTTTTCCCAAGGCGTGTCGGAGACGCCCTGCGCGTGGTTGACTGCGCGGGCCAGGACGAACAGCAGGTCGCTCAAGCGGTTGAGGTAGATCAGCACGTCGGGCCGCACCAGGTGCTGCTCGCCGAACGCCACGCACTGGCGCTCGGCGCGCCGGCACACGGTGCGGGCCACGTGCAGCAGCGCTGCGGCGGAGGTGCCGCCGGGCAGGACAAAGGTCTTGAGCTCGGGCAGCAACGCCTCGTGACGGTCGATCATCGCCTCGAGGTGCTGGGCGTCGTCCGGGCCGATCACCGCCAGTCCCCGCTTCGCGGCGTCGGGCGTGGCGAGCTCTGCCCCCAGGTCGAAGAGCCGGTTCTGGGCCTCGTGGAGCACGGCGTCTGCGTCCGCGAGCGCCTCGATGCCCGCCATGGCGGCGCGGGCCGCCCCGAGCGTGGCGTTGAGTTCATCGACGGCGCCGTAGGCCTCGATGCGGGCGTCGGCCTTGCTGACGCGTCCTCCGCCGAACAGGCCGGTCCGGCCCTCGTCGCCGGTGCGGGTGTAGATCTTCATTCCGAGGGGCGAGGGGTTAGGGGCGAGGGGCGAGAACGCGCGGCCATTGTACAAGCAGACCGTCACGAAAGTCTCGTCCCTCGTCCCTCACCCCTCTCACTCACACGATGATCTGCGGCCCCGCCGGGTCCGCCTCGCTCCACATCCGACGCACCTCGCTGAGGCCGTAGGCGCACAGCTCGAACTGGTCGCTCAGACGCTGCAACAGCTCGGCCGGGGCGCTCTCCCCCTCGTCGGGGATTTGGCTGGCGGCCAAGTAGTTTCTCTTGCCCAGCTCTTGGTAGTTGAGCAGCGCGTCTTTGCCGCCGGCGCGGCGGATCCGCTCGGCGATGTCGGGGTAGACGCCGGTCCAGAACAGCGTGAAGTCGCCGATGTGCCGGAGCACCCGGCGGCGGGCGGCGCCGCGGCGGGCGGTCGCCTCGGCCAGCATGTCGGCCACCTGGGTGAGCCGCTGGCCACGGACGCTGCGGACGTTGAACACCTCTTCGGAGCGGACGAAGCGGAGCAGCAGCTCCGCGACGTAGTCCACCAGCGGCGGGTCGGCGACGCCGAGTTCTGCCTCGAAGGCGTACTCGGTCAGTCCGGCAAAGTAACGGCGGAGAGCGCTGGCGCGCTGCTCCTCTTCGGGGCGGCCATCTTGCATCGGCGATTTCTCCATCCCGCTCCGCAAGACGCTCGATACGAGCGCCATGCGCCTGGACCGCGAACGCGGCTGGCCACGAGCGAGAGGGCGGACAGCCGCCGGTCGCCTGCCCTGGGCCCCCCTACCCGTCGTTCAGGGGAGCTGGACAGTCTGGGTTGAACCGGGCCCGTCTGCTGCCCGGCTCTTTACTATTCTAATTCGGCATTCTGGAACTGGCGATATGAGTTCTGGCGATTCTAGAAGTTGCTGTCAGCGGAGCGTCGGCCCCTGACCCGTCGAGAGCCTGGCCAGCAACGCCCGGCTTGGTTCGTGCGAGGCGTCTTCGGCCAGCGCTTGTTGGACAGCCGAGACCGCCTGGGGGTACCGCCCGGCCGCTGCCTCGCACTCGGCGAGGACGTACAACGTCGGCGCGTCGACTCCCCCCCGCTCAAGAGCGGCGTGCAGGCTGTCGACGGCCATCTTCGGCCGCCCCATCGCTAGATACGTTTCTCCTTCGAGCACCAGGGCCTCGGCCGGCTCGGCCCCGGGCGTGTACGCGTCCAGCCATTGGTGCACCGCGGTCAGCGCCCGCTGGTGTTCGCCACGCGACTGGTGGAGCTGCGCCAGCTCGTTCAACACGCCGCAGTCACCCGGGCCGTGCGTGAGGCACCGTTGCAGGTCGGCTAGGGCGCGGTCCGGCTCTCCGAGTTGTCGGTGGGCCCGGCCGCGCAAGGCCCACGCCTCGGCGAGCGAAGAATCGAGCCCGATGGCGCGATTGGCCTGCTCGAGGGCCGCGTCCGCGTCGCCGGTCGCCAATAGCATCTCCCCCGCGACGATGGCCAGCCGGGCGTCGTACGGGTCGAGGCTGCTGGCGGTGCGGGCTTGCTCTACGGCTTCGTCGGTCTGACCGCTCCGCCACAACGCCTCGGCCAGGTGGCGGCGAGAGTCTGCGTCGGTGGGCATCGCTTCGGCCGCCCTGCGGAGCAGCAGCTCTGCACGGTCCCAGGCGCCCAGCTCGAGCGCAGACACCCCTTGGCGGGAGAGCTCGCGGCTCTGCGCCTCGGGGTCGGCCGCCGCGTGGCGGGCGCGGATCATCCGGCACCCCGGCGCCAGCAGTATTAGCGCCAGCAGCGGGCTCAGCATTCGGAAGCTAGCGACTCGAGACGGCATGCGGCTCCGCACAGCGGGACAAAAAACCGGGGGAAGATAGCGGGAGGATGGTTAGCGATGCAACCGCGCTCGGGAGGGGGTGCTAGCTGAGGGGTTGTCCGTGGTCCGTGGTCCGTTGGACGCGCAGGGCGATGAGGGGGCGCAATCAACGGACAACGGACAACTGACGACTGACGACTGACCAACAAAAAAACGCCCGCCCCGGGTGCCGAAGCTCCCAGGGCGGGCGTCGAAAGGGGGTCACGTTACGCTACCGAGAGACTACCGAGCGAACGAGGTGCGAACCACGTCACGCTGACGTCCGATCGCGGCGTTCGGGTCGGCCATCGGCGCCGGCGGCATCGGGGAGGGTTCCCCTTGGACCTTGACCGGGGTCGGGGCCGGCGCGGCGGCCGGAGCGCTCATCGAGCCGCTGCAGCAACCCGAGGCGGAAGCACAGCAATCGCTGGGGCAGCCGCACGAGGGGTCACAGGCACAGCTGGGCTCGCAGCAGCCGTTGCCACAGCAGTCGCTGGGGCAGCCACAGCTCGGCTCGCAGCAGCTGTCACAGCAGCTGTTCTTCTTGCAGCCGCCGAACAACTTGTCCAGCAGGCAGCTCTTCTTCGAGCTGCAGCAAGTCCCACAGTCGCTGGGGCAGCCACAGCTCGGCTCGCAGCAGCCGTTCGAGCAGCAATCGCTCGGGCAGCCACAGCTCGGCTCGCAGCAGTTGTTCGAGCAGCAGTCGCTCGGGCAACCACAGCTCGGGTCACAGCAATCGCAGCAGTCGTTCTTCTTGCAGCCGCTGAACAGCTTGCTCAGCAGACCGCCCTTCTTCGAGCTGCAGCAAGAGCCGCAGTCGCTGGGGCAGCCGCACGAGGGCTCGCAGCAGCCGTTCGAGCAGCAATCGCTCGGGCAGCCACAGCTCGGCTCGCAGCAGTTGTTCGAGCAGCAGTCGCTCGGGCAACCACAGCTCGGGTCACAGCAGTCGCTGCAGCCCTTGTTCTTGCAGCCGCCGAACAGCTTGCTCAGCAGCCCGCCCTTCTTCGAACCACAGCAAGAGCCGCAGTCGCTGGGGCAGCCGCACGAGGGCTCGCAGCAGCAGTCGCTGGCGCAGCAATCGCTGGGGCAGCCGCAGCTGGGGTCACAGCAGTCGCCGCAACCCTTGCTCTTGCAGCCGCCGAACAACTTGCTCAGCAAACCACCCTTCTTCGAACCACAGCAGGAGCCGCAGTCGCTGGGGCAGCCGCACGAGGGCTCGCAGCAGTCGCTGGCGCAGCAATCGCTGGGGCAGCCGCAACAAGGCTCGCAGCAGCTCGACTTCTTACATCCGTCCAGCAGACCGCCGTTGGCGGGTCCGACCAGACAGGCGCTCATCATAAGCGCTGCCAATACGTTCAACTTCATCTCAAGACTCCTTCTAAGCACGGCGTCCCGATTCCAGTCCACAACCTGCCGACTTCCGCTAACGCGCGATGCCGCTCCACGCGAGCACGCGGCGACCACCACTGGTCGATCACCCCGGGCGTCTGCCGCGGCGTGAAGGGCACTTATAAGTACCGGGAGTCAGAGGAAAGCGGGCTGGATATCCGTAAGCCGCACTGCGGGGGAGCGTCGTCGCCAGTCGAGCCAGTCCTTGGCTCGATTCAGTCCGGGCCGGCGATCGGACGCGCAGGGTCGTTTGTCGCTCGGCTGTGGGGGTGACCACAGCGACCGACAGTAGCACCTATCGGCGGGCGTCAAAATCACCCTTGAGTGCTCGCAACCGTTTTCCCACAAATGGTTTACGACGACTGTTGCGAAGGATTTAACGCGTACGGAAGGTGGTCAAGATGTAACGGTTGCCCGGCCGCCCCGGCGCCTATAATGGTGGGTCGCGGTCGGCGCTGGTATTCTCGGTTGTGACGCCGCTGCTCTGACTTCCTCCTTAGCCCGCAGGCCCCGATACATGACCTCGCCTTTGCTTCGCACCTCCGTTGTGCTTCTTCTGCTTGCCAGCTTCTCTGCTAGCGCCGGCGCCGCCGACTGGCCCAACTGGCGCGGGCCCGAGTACGACGGCATGTCGCAAGACACGGACTTGCCCGAAACCTGGAACCCCCGCGGCGGCCAAGGGAGCAACCTGCTGTGGAAGAGCGAAGCGCTCGCGGGACGTTCGACCCCCGTCGTCTTTGACGGCAAGCTGTACACCTTGTGCCGCGACAAGCCCGGCACCGAGCTGGAAGCAGAGAAAGTAGTCTGCGCAGACGCCGCAACCGGCAAAGTCCTGTGGGAGCACGTCTTCAACGTCTACCTGTCCGACGTTCCAGACACCCGCGTCGGCTGGTCGAGCGTGGTCTGCGACCCCGCCACCGGCCGCGTCTACGCCCAGGGGGTTTGCGGCTACTTCTGCTGCCTGGACGGCAAGACAGGCAAACCAGAGTGGGAGCGCAGCCTGCACGAAGAATTCGGGTTCCTCAGCACGTACGGCGGGCGCACCAACTTCCCGGTCGTCTACAAGGACACCGTCATCACCAGCGCCGTGGTGATCGGTTGGGGCGACACGCCGCAGTGGGGCCTGATGGCCAAGCCGGCGCACCGCTTCATGGCCTTCGACAAGAAGACCGGCGAGCTCCGCTGGCTGGCCGGCACCTCGTTGATCCCACAGGACACCACCTACAGCTCGCCCGCCCTGGTGACACTCGACGGCCAGGACCTGCTGGTCTTCGGCTCGGGCGACGGCAAGGCGTGGGCGCTGCAGGCCGGCACCGGCAAGCAGGTGTGGAGCTACCCGCTGTCGCGCCGCGGCATCAACACCTCCCCGGTGGTCGGGCCCGACGGTCGCGTTTACATCGGCCAGAGTGAAGAGAACGTGGTCGGCAGCACCATGGGGCTGATGGCGGCGCTGGACGGCACCAAGACCGGCGCCATGGAGTTGGGGGACGAGCTGTGGCTCGAACCCCAAGCGATGGTCGGCAAGAGCGGCCCGATCCTGGTCGACGGCCGCGTGTACGCCGTCACCGACACCGGCAAGCTGCTGGTCTACGACGCTCAATCCGGAGAGGAGGTCGCCCGCAAGACGCTAGGCCGCGCGATGCGCGGCTCGCTGGTGCACGCGGACGGCATGATCTTCTGCTGCACCAATGAGGGGACCTGGTACACGCTCAAGCCGACCGCCGATGGCGTGGACATCGCGGCCAAGGTCCGGCTGCCGCGCGACGAGGTAAACGGCTCGCCGATCGTGGCCGATGGGCGGATCTACCTGCCGACTTCGGAGTACCTGTACTGCATCGGCACGGATGAGTCGATCGACGCCAACAAGGGATCGGCCGAAGTGAAGAAGACGGCAGCCGCGGCCTCGCCCGGAGAGCCGGCCCAGGTACAGGTTGTCCCTTGGGAGACGCTGCTCACACCGGGCCAAGACCAACCGTTCCGCGCCCGGCTGTTTGACGCCAAGGGCAACTTTGTTCGAGAGGCCAAGCCGAGCGAGGTAACCTTCGCGGTGGCCGCCGGGCCGGGGAGTGTTTCTTCCGATGGGCTCTACCAGGCCCCGTCGGACGCCGGTCATGAGTGCGCCTTGGTCACCTGCAAGATCGGCGAGCTGTCGGGCCAAGGCCGCGTGCGGATCACCCCGCCACTGCCGTGGTCGTTCGACTTCGAAGGGGTAGACGACGTTCCGCTCTCGTGGATCCAGGGCCGCGTCCGCTACGTGATCCGCGAGGCGCAGGAAGGAGACGGCACGCCCGGCAATCATTTCATCGCCAAGCCGATGGAGCTGCCGACCAAGCCCGGCGCCCCCACCACCAAGTTGGGGACCCGCAGCCAGATGTGGATGGGCTCCGACCAGCTCTCAGACTACACGGTCCAGGCGGACGTAAAGATGAAGACCGGCACCGGCGCGGAGGTCGACCCGTCGGTCGCCAAGCCGGAGTTCCCCGCCGCCGCAAACAACTCGGCCCAGAAGCTGCCGGCCGCCGGGCTGATCAACAGCCGGTACATCCTCTCGCTGTTCGGCGCCAACGACGAGGTTCGCCTCTATAGCTGGTGCACCCACGACAAGCGGACCCAGGCCGCCGTGAGCATGAAGTTCGAGCCCGACACCTGGTATACGATGAAGGTCAAGGCGGTTCCCGACGCCGATTCGGGTGTGGCCCGCGTGTTCGGCAAGGTGTGGAAGCGCGACGAAGAAGAGCCCGCCGAGTGGACGCTCTCGATCGAAGACCGGGCGCCCAATCTGCAGGGGTCGCCTGGGCTGTTTGGCGACTCGAAGGACGCGGAGTTCTACGTAGACAACCTGAGTGTGACGCCGAACTGAACGTCTTCAGAGTTCGTAGGGGGTGGTGATGCGCAGTGTCTCCCCCCCTGGCCTCTGCTTCCGAATCGAAGCCGCTGCTCGGCTCCGCGCTTTCCCCGAAGACAACAACCTTACGATACCCAATCAACCCTAGGCGTTCCCCCATGGCCATCCGTTTCTTGCTGCTTGCCTCGCTCACTTTATCGCCGTGCCTCTCACCCGCTTGGGGGGCTACCGCCGGCGACACGGCCACCGCCAAACCCACCTCCGAGTGGAACCAGTGGGGGGGCTCCTCGACGCGCAACAACACCCCCGAAGCCACCGACCTGCCCACCGAATGGAACGTAGGAGAGTTCGACTTCCGCACCGGCGAGTGGGACCCCTCGACCGCGAAGAACATCAAGTGGGTCGCCCGGCTCGGGTCGCAGACCTACGGAAACTGCGTGGTGGCCGACGGCAAGGCGTTTGTCGGAACCAACAACTCCGGCGGCTGGCTGCCCCGGTACCCGGGCGACGTCGACCTCGGCTGCCTGCTGGCGTTCGACCAAGAGACCGGCGAGTTCCTCTGGCAGCACTCCAGCGAGAAGCTCAAGACGGGCCGCGTTCACGACTGGCCGCTGCAGGGCATCTGCTGCGCGCCGCTGGTGCAAGGCGACCGGCTGTGGTTCGTCACCAGCCGGGGCGAGGTCCGCTGCGTCGACACCGAGGGCTTCCGCGACGGCGAGAACGACGGCGCGGTGACCGATGAAGAATCCAGGATCAAGGCCCAGGCCGCTTCGGCCGGCGCCGAGTACGACATGAAGAACGAGGCCGACGTGCTGTGGGTCTTCGACATGATGAACGAGCTGGGCGTCAGCCAGCACAACATGTGCAGTTGCAGCATCACCGATTGCGGCGACACGCTGCTGGTGAACACCAGCAACGGCCTCGACGAGTCTCACATCAACCTCCCCGCGCCAGACGCCCCCAGCTTTATCGCCCTGGACAAGAACGACGGCCGGCTGCTGTGGACCGACAAGAGCCCCGGCGAGAACATCTTGCACGGCCAGTGGTCGAGCCCCACCTACGCGGTCATTGATGGCCAGCCGCAGGCGATCTTCGGCGGCGGCGACGGCTGGGTCTACAGCTTCGACCCCGCCGGCGACGGCCAGGGGGGCGCCAAGCTGCTGTGGAAGTTCGACGCCAACCCCAAAGAAAGCACCTGGATCCTCGGCGGCCGCGGCACGCGGAACAACATCATCGCCACCCCCGTGGTGCACGACGGGCTGGTGTACGTGGCCGTAGGCCAAGACCCCGAGCACGGCGAAGGGGTGGGCCACCTGTGGTGCATCGACCCCACCAAGCGTGGCGACGTGAGCCCCGAGCTGGCGTTCAATTCCAAGAGCCCCAACGAAACCATCCCCCACAAGCGGATCCAGGCCGTGGTGCCCGAAGAGGGCGACTTCGCCCGCGCCAACCCCAACTCGGCCGCGCTGTGGCACTACAGCGAGACCGACTGGAACGACGACGGCGAGATCGACACCTACCTGGAAACCATGCACCGTAGCTGCGGCACCGTGGCCATCAAGGACGGCGTGCTGTACATCGCCGACTTCAGCGGCATCTTCCACTGCATCGACCCCAAGACCGGCAAGCAGAACTGGAGCTACGACATGTTCGCCGCGGCGTGGGGCTCGCCGCTAATCGTCGACGGCAAGGTCTACATCGGCGACGAAGACGGCGACGTCGCCATCTTCCGCCACTCGGCCGACCCCAAGGTGGCCATGAAGGAAGACGGCGGCGAGATGACGCCCCACTTCGGCGAGATCAACATGAGCAACAGCGTCTACAGCACGCCGATCGTGGTCGACAACGTGCTGTTCATCTCCAACCGCACGCACTTGTTCGCGATCGAGAAGAAGGACGAGTAACTGAGGATCCTCTCGCGGAGACGCAGAGGGAGGATGACCAATGACCAAGCCTGCATGACCAATACGCGCAAGCGATAGTTGGGCGTTGCCTGGGTCTTTGTCATCCGGGCTTGGACATTGGTCATTCCGTCCCTTTCTCTGCGCCTCCGCGTGAATCCGTCCATCCGCTAATCGGTAGGTGTTCCCTATGAAGCGCGTCCTCGACATCGGCAACTGCGGACCCGACCACGCCTCGCTCACGCGGTTCTTTTTGAAGCACTTCGGCGCGGAGGTCGCCCAGGCGAACCTGGCCGCCGATGCGCTCGCGAAGCTGAAGGAGCAGAGCTTCGACCTGGCGGTCGTCAACCGCAAGCTCGACGCCGACTACTCCGACGGAATCGAGGTGATCAAGCAGCTCAAGGCCGACCCGGCGACCGCAGAGCTGCCGGTAATGCTCATCACCAACTACCCGGAGCACCAAGACGCCGCCGAGAAGGTCGGCGCGCTGCGGGGGTTCGGCAAGCTCGAGCTGGAGAAGCCCGAGACGGTCGAGCGCTGTCGGGCGGTGCTGGGTTAGCGCGAATGACCAATGACCAAGCCTAAACGTGATTCAGCTTGTTGAGCCCGTTGTAAGCGGCCACCTTGTAGCACTCCGCCAGCGTCGGGAAGTTGAACACGTTGTTGATGAAGTACTCCACATCGCCGTCTAGCGCCATCACCGCCTGGCCGATGTGGATCAGCTCGGTGGCGCCGGTGCCGATCACGTGCACGCCCAAGATCTTGTGCGTCTCTTGGTGGATCAGCAGCTTGAGCATCCCCAGGTCGTCGCCGATCAGCTTGCCGCGGGCGATCTCGCGGTAGTTGGCCACGCCCGCCTCGTAGGGGATCCCTTCGGTGGTGAGCTGCTCCTCGGTCTTGCCGACCATCGAGATCTCCGGCACCGCGTAGATGCCGTAGGGGAACAGCGTGGTGTTGTAGTTCCCCACGCTGTCGACGCCGAACGCGTGGCAGATGGCGCGGCGGCCCTGCTCCATGCCGGTCGAGGCGAGCGCCGGGAAGCCGATCACGTCGCCCGCCGCGTACACGTGGGGCACGCTGGTCTGGTAGTGCTCGTTGACGTGCAGCCGCTCGCGGTCGTCGAACTCGACCCCCACGTTCTGCAGGCCCAGCGAACCGCACACCCCCTGCCGGCCCACGGCGTACAGCAGCGTCTCGGACCGCAGGGTCTTGCCCGACTCCAGTTGGGCCTCAACCAACGTGCAGGTGGTGCCGTTGCAGAACTCCTTCTCGCGGATCGACTCCACCTTCTCGCCCATCCGCAGCGCGATCCCCTTCTGCCGCATGAAGTACTGGAACGCCTCGGCGATCTCGGAGTCGAGGAAGCCCAGCACCTGCTTGCGGCCTTCGACCAGCGTCACGCGCACGCCGAGGGTCGCCATGATGCAGGCGTACTCCACGCCGATCACGCCGCCGCCGACCACGATCATCGTCTTGGGCACGCGGTCCAGCTTCAGCACCTCGTCGCTGGTGAAGATGGTGTGGTTGTTGAACGGCACGTCCGCGGGGCGGGCGGGGCGGGTCCCCACGGCCACCAGGAAACGATCCGCCTCGATCGCCTCGACTCCGTCGGGGCCGTGCACCAGCACCTGGTTAGGGCTGGTGAACTCGGCGCGTCCCCACAGCAGGTCGACGTTGTTGCGGGCGAACTGGTCGTGGATCACCTCCCACTCGTGGCGGATCACCTGCTGCGACACGGCCACCAGGTCCGACAACGCAATCCGCCGCTTCACGGAGTTCGTGTGGCCTACCAACCCGCGCGAGCTGGCGCCGGTGAGGTGCAGCACCGCTTCGCGCAGCGCCTTGGAGGGGATGGTGCCGGTGTTGATCTGGGCCCCGCCGAGCACGGAGTTCTTCTCGATCACCGCCACGCGCTTCCCCAGCTTGGCCGCCTGGATGGCGCCCTTTTGGCCGGCCGGACCGGTGCCAATCACTACGCAGTCGTATTGTTTCATCGCTCGGGTGGGCTCGGTAGAACGCGGCGGGGGGGCGGGGGGCGCGGGTCGTAGCGCCTGCGGAAGGATAGGCCTTTTGGCGATGCATGCAAACAACATGCTGCCATTTGGCAACGCCGGTCCGGCGGGATGGGGCGGTTGTAGGACCCGGGGGCCTCCCCGCGGGCGGCGGATGGGGGCCGCAATCCGCCTTGAGTCCTCCGCGGCAGGGCGTCTACCATCGCCCCCATGCCCGACGCCCCCGCCGCCGCCCCGTTGTCGCTCGACCGCCTCAAGGCGGCCTTTGCGCAGATGCTGGGCCAGCCCGCGGCCGCCGGCGCGGCCGACGCCCCCACGGCGCCGATCGACCCCTGCGAGGTCGGCCCGCGGTCGATTGTCGAGGCGGCGCTGTTCGTCGGCCGGCCCGATGGCGCCGCCATCCCTGCCGTGCAGCTCGCCGGCGTGATGCGCGACGTGAGCGAGGCGGACATCGACCGCGCCGTCGACGCCCTCAACGACTCCTACGCCGGGCGCGACGCCCCGTACCACATCGAGCGGTCCGCCGCCGGCTACCGGATGACGCTCCGCGACCAGTGGCGCCGCACCAGCGAGCGGTTCTACGGCCGGGTGGCCGAGGCCCGGCTCTCCCCGGCGGCGCTCGAGGTGCTGGCCGCTATCGCCTACCGGCAGCCCATCGCCCAACGCCAGATCGACACGCTCCGCGAGTCGGCCAGCGGGCCGCTGGTGCGGCAGCTCGTACGCCGCGGGCTGGTAGCGGCGGACCGCGACGCCTCGCCGGTGGCCTACCGCACCACGCCGCGGTTCTTGGCGTTGTTCAAGCTCTCCGACGTCTCGCAGCTCCCCCGGACGGCCGAACTCGACGACTGAGCGGATCTCCGCACCGGCAGGCCGACGGGGCACGTATCTCTTTATAACAAAAGCAGTTCGGTCGATTCCTCCGCTGCGGACCGGGGCCCGCCGCGGCCGAAGGGCTTGCGGCGCCGGTAGGCAGCGTGCGACAAATAAGGGCTTCCCAACGGCGAATGGCCCCATCTTGCAGAGCATCGTCCGCTCGCCCGCCCAACCCCGCGCTGCCTCAGGCTGACCCCCACGCCGCACGGCCCCTCTGCTCAACCTCGGCTCGCGATGGCTTCCGCTGCGTCGATCCTCGACACGCTCCGCCGGCTCCGCGCCGGAGCGCCGCAAGTAGCGCCCTCGCTGCTGGCGTGCGACTTCGGCCACGTGGCCGACGAGGTGCGTCGCGTCGAGGCCGCCGGCGCCACGGTGCTGCACCTCGACATCATGGACGGGCACTTCGTGCCGAACCTGTCGATCGGCGTCCCGGTGGTGCGGGCGGTCCGCAAGCTCACCGACCTGGTGCTCGACGTCCACCTGATGCTCGACAACCCCGCCGAGTACGTGCAGGCGTTCCGCGAGGCGGGCGCCGACTCCATCACCGTCCACGCCGAAGTGCTGCCCGACGCACGCCCGTTGCTGGACCGCATCCGGCGGCTCGGCGCCGCGGCGGGCCTGAGCCTCAACCCGCCGACGCCGCTCGAGGCGCTCGGGCCGGCCGTGGACGAGGCGGATATGATCCTGGTGATGAGCGTGATGCCGGGCTTCGGGGGCCAGTCGTTCGACCCCGTGGCGCTCGAGAAGCTGGCCGCGCTGCGAGATCGCCCCGGCCGGGGCTACCTGCTGGAGGTAGACGGCGGCGTGAACGACGAGACGGCCGGCCCCTGCGCCGCCGCGGGCGCCGACCTGCTGGTGGCCGGCACCGCGGTCTTCGGCGGCGACGATTACCAGGAGCGTATCGCCACGCTCAATGCGCACGCCCGTTCCGCCCGCGGAGGGGCCTGAGCCATGCACACACTGATCCTCGTCCGTGCCTGCGCCACCGAGTACGACCGCCAGGGACGCATCCAGGGGACGCTGGACGTCCCCCTCACCCCCGACGGCCGGCGGCAGGCCGAACTGCTGGCGCAAGAGCTGACCAGCGCGCTGGGCGCTGACGCGGTCTCCGCGATCTACGCCAGCCCCTCCAGCGCCGCCCAAGAAACCGCCGCCACGCTGGCCGAGGCGCTCGACCTCAAGCCCCGCACCGCGGACAAGCTCAACAACATCGACCACGGGCTGTGGCAGGGGATGCTGGTGAGCGACGTCAAGGAGAAGCAGCCCCGCGTCTACCGCCAGTGGCAGGAGCAGCCAGAAACGGTCTGCCCCCCGCAGGGGGAGAGCGTGCTGGCCGCCAAGAAGCGTATCGCCGAGTCGCTCCGCAAGCTGTTCAAACGCCACCGTGACGACGACACGATCGCGCTGGTCGCCCCCGAACCACTTGCCACGCTGGTGGGCCACGTCCTGCGGCACGACGAGGTGGCCGAGCTGTGGAAGCCCCAGGCCGACCGAGTCCGCTGGGAAGCGATCCCGATAGAACCCGCCACAACGGGAGAAGCCCCGGTGACAAAGCCGCAATAACCAAGCCCGTGGGCAGAAAGCTTCTCCATCCCGGCATAGTGGCGCCCCCCCAAGACGGTTAAGATAGACCGAGGCACGATGGCAACCTTGGCCCCTCGCATGGCGACTTCCGAACACAACACCCCCACCCCCTCAGCCGCTGGCGCCGAGCCGACGCCTCCCTCCGAGGCGCGGCCCGCCGTCGCTGCGCCGCCGGCAGCCGAGGCTGCGCGCCCCGGACGCGTCAAACGCGGCGTCCCCAGCGGGCTGTGGCTGCGGTGCGACGAGTGCAAGGAAACCGTCTACCGCAAGGACGTCGAGCGGCTGATGAACGTCTGCCCGGTCTGCGACCGGCACATGTACCTCAGCGCCCGCGACCGCATCCGCTTCATGCTGGACGACGGCACCTTCGAGGAGTGGGACGGCGACCTCCGCCCCGGCGACCCGCTGCAGTTCGTCGACAAGAAGCCCTACGCAGAACGGATCGTCCAGGAACAGAAGCGGACCGGCCTGACCGAGGCGGCGCTCACCGGCTGCGGCATGATCCGCGCCCGCCGCGCCGCGATCGGCGTCACCGACAGCGGCTTCATCATGGGGAGCATGGGCTCCGTGGTGGGGGAGCGGCTCGCCAGGCTGATCGAACGCGCCACCGCCCAAGACCTGCCGGTGATTATCGTCAGCGGCTCCGGCGGCGGGGCCCGCATGCACGAGGGGATCCTCTCCTTGATGCAGATGGCCAAGGTGTCGGCCGCCTTGGCCCGCCACCACGACGCCGGCGGGCTGTTCATCTCCGTGCTCACCAACCCCACCATGGGCGGCGTGGCGGCCAGCTTCGCCTCGCTGGGCGACCTGGTGTTCGCCGAACCTAAGGCGCTGATCGGCTTCGCCGGCCCGCGCACCATCAAGGCCACCATCCGCGTGGAGCTGCCCGAGGGGTTCCAGACCAGCGAGTTCCTGCTGGCCCACGGCTATGTGGACCGCATCGTCCGCCGCGCCGACCTGAAGAGCGAGCTGGCCCGCGCCATCGACTACTGCGGCAAGTAGCCCGAGGCCGCCGGTGGAGCTCGACCCGTACCAGTCGCCGCTCGCCAGCGACCCGCCGTCGCGCGACACACGGGGGGGCTCGGCGCTGGGGCTCGGTTCTTTCATCGCGGCGCTCGTCTCGGGGTTGCTGCAATTCACTACGTTCTTGGCGGCGGGGATCGCCGAGTCGCAACCGGGGGGCATGGACGAAGACTCCGGCGTCGCGCTGGCCATCGGGCTGTCGATCTTTGCGGCGGCGGGGCTGATGGTGCTGGGGTTCTTGCTTGGGTTCGCGTCGCTCGCGCTGACCACCGGCTCGCGCACCTGGGGCGTGCTGGGGCTGGCGATCTCGTCGCTGGTGCTGGCGGTCTTCGGCGGCATGACGTGGCTGGTGCTGCAAGTCGCCGCCTGAGGCGCGGCCGACTTTTGTCCGTTTTGTCCCCCTCTCCCGCGGCGGGTTTTCGGACAAAACCCACCCCCGTCCGCTCGAACCCCGCAAAACAAGCGGTCCGCACCCGGCACGCCGCGGGTCGATCGCCCCCAGCGAGGGGGTTCTGGGGGGACGCATCGGACACCCAGCGGACACCCAGCGAACACCTAACGGACACCTAACGGACACCTAACGGACACCTAACGGACAAAACCCCGCGCTCCTAAAAAGCCAACAAGAACCACCCGCTCCGCGACGTTCGCACCGGCGCGCACGGACCCCGCATTATCGGCGAGGGCCCGGTCGGCCGCGACGATGATTTTTGGCCACGGCGGCGAGCGGCGCACGCGATGCCGGAGCGTCTGCGTTGGCTGGGCGGGCGTGGGTGATAGAATGCAGGCAGTCGCCGCGGGGCGACCCACCCGTTTTGCGCCCGCACCGCCTCGAGGACGCACCGACGATGCAGCTGACACTCCCGCCCGCAACGAGCGCCGCTGACGACCGACGCAGACGGCGTAGTGCGCGTCGGCGCCACGCGGGTGACGCTCGATACGGTCGTCGCCGCCTTCCAGATCGGCCTGTCGGCAGAAGCTATCGCGGAGCGCTACCCAACGCTCGCCTTGGGCGACGTGTATGCCGTAATCGCCTTCTACCTGCGGCATGGAGCCGAGGTGCAGGCCTACCTTGCGTATCGCCAGCAGAACGCATCGCGGGTGCGAGCGGCCAACCAGTCGAAACACCCGCCGGTCGGCGTGAAGGAACGACTGTTGTCGCGTCAATGATTGAGACGGCCTAGACTTCGAGAAGCACAGCAAGATGCTCGGCGCGGCGCTTCAAAGCAGTGCCGAAGGCCTGCGGGTCGAGCAGACACAGACATGAGGCGGCGAGGGCGGCATGCAGTTTCGCGTAACTCATCTTCTGCTGGCGATGCTGCTTGTCGCGTTCGCCGCGTTCTGGCTGACGAGCGAGCGCCGCGAAAACACAACGGAGTTGTTGATCGTCAGCGGCGGCTTCGGCGTGGCTGGGCTGGCATGGGGGTGGATGCTGGGGAGGCGCCCCGTGAACCACGATTCCATTGCGTTTCCGCTGATTGTGTTCTCGGCGCTCAATGCGCTGGCTTGGCTTATCCACCGCAGTGCGATGTCTGGGGTGCATGAGAACACTTTCGATCTCGACTTTCCATACATCCTTAGAGTGATGGTGGGGCTCGACAACGCTTACGCATTTGGCGCAGTCGCGGTTGCTATCGCGGCTGGACTGCTGCTGGCTGGAATCCAGAAGAATCCAGCACTCCTCAACGCGATCGGCGCCTTCGCGCTGGGGTTCTGGTTTATGGTGTTCGCGTTGGGATACTTCTGCGCGTCTTCGACCTTGTGGCAAGACCTGGGATTGCCATAGCTATTGCAGCAACCGGCCGTATCACAGCAAATTTCACCGCCCAAGCCAACCAATGCACGTCTGCCTTGCCGATTTCCCTATCTCCCCGTGGCTGGCCGTGCCGGGGTTTCTTGTTTTCTTTGCGGCGGTTTGGTCGCTGGCCTCGTGGGGGGCCGCGGCCATCAGCGGTTGGGGCCTGCTGGCACAGCATTACCGCTGCGAGGGCGACCTTGCGGGGCCGAAGTGGCGGTGGCGGACGGCCAAGTTCCGCTGGACCGTCGCGTACAGCGGCTGCTTGACCTTCACCGCGAACCAGCAGGGCCTCGGGATCGCGGTGATGGCGCCGTTGCGGTTGGGGGCGCCCCCGCTGCTAATCCCTTGGCAAGACATCACCGCACGCCGGCGCCGCTTGCTGCTGGGGATCGAGCGCGTGACCTTCTCGTTCGCCAAGACGCCCGGCGTGCCGATGACGGTCGGCGGGGGCCTCGTCGGACGGTTCGAAGCAGCGGTCGGCCGGCCGTGGAACGAGGCGTCGCGGGCCGGAACAACCGCGTAAAGCGATCGCGGTTCCGGCCCGCCGGCTACGGCGTCTCGGCGCGTCGATCGGTGATCGCGACGCCGCGCTGCTGGGCGATCTCTAGCACGCGCTGCAGGGCGGGGCCGCGTAGGTCTCCCCCCATGAATACCTCCTGGGTCGTTCCGTCGCGGCTGGTGAACTCGGCGTAGGTGACGATCCTTCGCCCCCGTTTCTTTTTTCCGACGCGTTTGCGGCTCGCCCGGTAGAGATCGATCGACGCTACTTGCTGGAGGTCGACCTGTTGGGTGACGCCGACCCCGATCAGCCCCTCCTGGATCGTGAGCCGCTGGTCGCTGACCGTAACGCGAGCGAAGGGCGTGGTCGCCGCCACGGCGCCTACGGCGAGCGTGCCGACCGCCAGCAGGAACCAGCCCAGCCTGTGGGGCTTGTTCCCCAGTTTCCAGTCGCCGCGTATCAGCCGCACGCCGCACCCCATCACCCCGAGCCCTACCGCGACCGGGGCCAAGCAGGCGAACCAGCTATAAGCCCACACGGTCTGCCCCGGCTCTTCAACCACCCGTACGCACCCGCTCAAGAGCGGAAGCAGGAGCACCAGCGCGGGCAGCGCAAAACGTAGCGGGGGGTAATGCATGCGGTGTGGCCGATGGAGGGAGCGTTGCGGCGTGGGCGCCCGTGGACTTCGCCGCCGGGGGGCGGGTCTTGGCCCGGCGGCGGATAGTCGCGGCGGGCGGGCGCGATTTTAACACGATCGCCCCGCCAGCGCCCCGGTTGCGATTGCCCACGCGGCCCCGAACCGCTACAAGCCTCGCGTGCCGGGGCGCCGCTCCGTCGTGGACGACGGGCGCTGCGCGCCGGATTGCCATGGAAAGGACTACGGATGGCCGCTCGTAAGAAGCAAGCGCTCTCGCAGAAACTCGTTGGGGTGGCGACCACGGGCATGCCGTCGCCGGTCCGCAGGGTGCTGCAGATGAGGTTGGTGGCGATGCTGGTCGTGCTGGCGTTTCCGGTATTGTTGTGGACCGGGATCGTGACGATCGACACCAGCCGGGGCTACCCCCGGTTCTCGATCAACCGCGAGAAGGCGGTGGCGGCCGAGCAGGCCCTGGCGGCCGAGGTGCAGCAGTACCGCGGCCAGCAGGCGCCGGCCGATGGCCGCTTTGCGCCGTTCGCGGGCCCGGCGCCGGCCCAGGAGCAACGCTTCGCCCCGTTTGCGAGCGTTGAGCAGGCCGCCCAGCGCCGCTTCGCCCCCTTTGCCGGCGGCCAGCAGGCCGAGCCGAACCAGGGCTGGCCCAAGGCGTCCGGGTTCCTCCCGCACTTTGGCGGCCAGCCGGAGGCGCCTCAATCGCCGCAGGGCGCCTTCTCGGGCTGGGGGGGCAACGCCGCTCCCAGCAACGCCCCCAACAACGGCTGGGGGGCGGCGCCCCAACAGCAGCCGCCGCAGCAGGCGACCAACGCTTGGGGCCAGTCGCCCAACGCTTGGTGAGCCTAGGAATCGTTCGAGAACGGCTCCGGTGACGCGGGGTTAACCACGGAGTCACGCAAGCGATCGCTCCGGATTTGGAACCGCCGATAAACGCGGATGAACGCCGATAGACCGTCGTTGATCGCATCGGCGTCTATCGGCGGCTTCTTTTTTGCTTTGGCTTTGTTACCTGAGCGGGACAACTACGGCCGCGATTTTTTCAGGAGAGGCGCTATGCTGCTACGCACCCTCGTCTGCGGCGCCGTGCTAATGGCGGTTTTCACGGTTGGGACCCAAGCCGAGTCGGCAGCGCCGCTCCAGCAGGCCCCACATCCGGCCGGGCAGGCCGCCAGTCCGGCGGGGGACGCGCAGCAACTGCTGCTGCAACGCAAGTGTGCGGAACTGGACCGGCTACAACGCGAAGTCGCTCAACTGCGTAGCGAGACAGGCACCCCCGAACAGGTCCTTGTGCGCGTGCAACTAGTTGAGGTGGCCTTAACGAAGCTGCAACAGAAGGGGATCGACACGGACTGGTTCGTGCAAGGGCGCATCGACTCGGCAGCGACGGCGACGGAAGAGGGCGATCCGGCCAGCGGCGTCCTGCGGTTCATCGAGGGGCTCAAGCAGAACAACCTGGCCAAGACGCTGGCGGATCCCACCCTCGTTGTGGTTAGCGGCCGTCCCGCGTCCTTGCACACGGGGGGCGAACTGCCGATCCCCGCCAGCAGCAACTCGAATTCGGCGGTCGACTTTCTGAAGTTTGGAACCGAGCTTGAAGTCAACGCGGTGACGCTGGGGAACGATCGTGTCCGACTGGAGCTTCGCACGAGCGTCAGTGAGATCGACCCCAGCAGGGAGGTCATGGTCAACGGGACCCTCACGCCTGGGTTGAGCGTGTGCCGGTGCGACACCTCAACCGAGCTTTCGCTGGGTCAGTCGGTCATCCTGACCGGGCTGGTGACGCAACGCACCGAGGCCCGCAGGGGCGACGACGGCCAGGTCACCGAGGCGCTTGTGCGGATCGGAACCGTGCTGGTCGTTGCGGCGGAGCGCTTTGACCCCATCACGAGCGCCGCTAAGTCCCGCAGGCGCCCGATCGCCAAGTAGCGAGCCGCCGATAGACGCGGATGAACGCCGATTCGATCGAGCACCGCCTATCGGCGTTCATCGGCGTCTATCGGCGGCTCCTTCACTTCTTCTTGTCTGTCGATGAGGCGCTACGCTCGGCGGGCTATTGCCCGTCGCTCTGGTTGGGTAGTGCGTTGCCTAGGTGGGTTGCCCCGGCTCGCCGTACAGCGTGATCCGGCCGCACTTGGGGCACATCTTGGCCGACACCTGGCCCGTCTCCGCGTACTGGCCGAAGAACCAGCCGCGTTCCGCGCCGGGGGCCGCGTACCGGAGCTGCTCGTGCCGTTGGCTCTCCCCCGAGTTGTCGATCAGCACGATCGCGCGGGTCGGCGAGCGGCAATCGGGGCAATCGATCACCCGCTGGGCTACGGAGGCGACGGATGGTTCGGCCTGGCCACGCCACGGCTCCTGGGACGGCTCCCCAGATGTCGCGGCGGGCTGGTCGGGGGCGTCTTCCGGCTGAGGCTCCCACTCTTTGACGAAGTCGGGGCACTCGACGCCGTCGGCCGTGGTGCCGCAGTTCCAGCAGGCTTCGAAGCCGAACTCGCTGAGCTCGCCGCAGGTAGGGCAGGTCCAGGGCTCGCGCGACGCGTCGCGGGGCGCGGCGGCGTCGTCCGGCGGCGCGAGCCCGGCGAAGGGGTCTGCCGCCGCCGGCAGAGGTTCCGGCTGGGGGGGGACCGCCTGCGGGGGAACCGGTTGGGGGGCCTCCATCAAGATCGATCCGCACACCCGGCAGATCTTCGAACCATCATCAACCTCACGCGCGCACTTGGGACAAGACCGCATGGCTTGGGTTCACTTTTCTAGTTTCAGGGACGACGGTTTCCGTGGTTCTTGGTCGATCGAACGCTGCAAGTTGAATATGCAGGGCCCAGCTTGCGGCGCCGCGGATTGCTCCGGGGCCGCGCGTGTGCCGCTGCTCGCTCAAGATGCCGTCCGCGTGCGCGGTATGCAAGCGGCGGACGCGTTGGATCGGCCCCGGCCGGATGCTAAGATAGAGTGCGGCTTGCACCCTTACGCCGGACTCAGACCATGCCCTCTCTACCCCCTGCCCTGGCCAACGGCCCGCAGTACGCGTGGGAACTGGCTACGCTATACCCGCAGCAGGGTGCGTGGGACGAGGTGGAGTACCTGCACCTGACCGACGGCTCGAACCGGCGGATCGAACTTACTGGCGGCGTGTTGGAGTTCTTGCCGCTGCCGACCCTCAAGCACCAGACCCTAGCAGGCTTCTTCTACCACGCACTGCTAGCGTTTGTGACGAAGCACGATCTCGGCGTTGTGCCTTTTCCTCCGATCCGCGTGCGATCGCCCGCGGGCCAGATCCGCGAACCCGACGCACTCTTCTTATCCAAGGCCAACTCACGTTGGTTGCACAACCGGGTGTTCGAAGGCGCCGACCTAGTCGCAGAGGTGGTCAGCGGAGACGCCAAGGACCGCAAGCGCGACCTGGTGACCAAGCACGCCGAGTACGCCCAAGCCGGGATCTCCGAGTACTGGGTCATCGACCCCGAGCAGCGTGTGGTGCTGGTCTACAAGCTGACGGGCGCCGAGTACGCGCTGCACGGCCGCTTCGAGAGCGGTGAGGCCGATTCCGTGCTGCTGACCGGCTTTGCGCTGGATGTCGAGGCGCTGTTCGCGGCCGCGGACAGCGTGCCCGAGTAGGGTGGGTCCAGTCCGCCGCAGGCGGACGCTGACCCATCCTACACGGCTTGGGCTACTCGCTGGCCTTGTTGTTCCGCGTCGCGGCCTCGAGCTTCTTGATGTCCTCGGGCGTTAGCTCGGGACGGTCGAGCGTGAGCGTCAGCTTGTTCAGCTTGCCGGTGAAGGCGAACGGCACTTGGTAGTCGTCGTCGTTGACCGGGGTGCCGGTGTCGGAGCCGATGTCGAAGCTCTCGTCCCACTGCAGGATGAGCGGCAGCGTGCGGTCCATCTTTAGCGAGGCGACCTCCTTGCCGTCGACCTTCAGCACGCCCGTGCCGGGCTGACCGATGCCGCTGAGGCTGTTGAACGCCAGCGTGCCGGCGCCGTCGCCGTCGTACTTGAAGTCAAACTCGACGGTGTGCTTGCCGGGGGGGACCGCTTCTTTCCCTTCCCAGCGTGGACGCTCCAGGTCGAGCAGGTTCCACACAAACACCGGCTTGCCCTTGAGCAGGTACAGCCCGTAGCCGCCGAAGCGTCCTCCGGAGGTGAGCAGCACCCCCTCGGCGCCCCCTTCGGGGACGTCTACCTCGGCCTTGATGGTGTACGACGTGTTCAGCAGCAGCGGCGAGTCCCCCTGCGGCAGGCCCGTCATCGGCACGGTGTAGACGAACTCGTTGCGGCCCGCGGTGATGTTCGGCCGCGGCTGCACCAGGCGCGTCGCCACCGAGGCGTCCAGCGGCAGCACCTGGTACTTTTCTGCCTCGGTGAGGAAGAGCTTCTTCATCTCTTCCAGCTTCTCGGGGAACTTGGCGGCGACGTCTTCGTACTGGGTCCAGTCCTTGCTGAGGTCGTACAGCTCCCAGGTGACGTTGCCGTACGGGTCTTGGTTGACCGCGCCGACGATCTCCCATGGCGGGCGGACGACCTTGGTGCTGGCGATCCAGCCCTCGTGGTAGATGGCGTGGTCGCCCATCATCTCGAAGTACTGCGTCTTGTGGGTGGAGGGCGCCTTGGCGTTGGCCTTCTTGAAGGTGTAGGCGAAGCTCACCCCTTCGATCGGGGCCTGGTCGATGCCGTCTACCTGCTCGGGCGCGGCGATGCCGCTGGCCTCGAGGATGGTCGGCACGACGTCGATCACGTGGTGGAACTGGTGGCGGACGCCCCCCTCGTCTTCGATGTGGCCGGGCCACGAGACGCACATCCCCTGGCGGATGCCGCCGAAGTGCGACGCGATCTGCTTGGTCCACTTGAACGGGGTATCGAAGGCCCACGACCATGGCACCGCCATGTGGTTGTACGTTTCGTCGCTCCCCCACACGTCGTAAAACTCTTCGAGCTGACGCTTGACGGGGACGTCGACGCCGTTGAACGCGGCGACCTCGTTGGGGGTGCCCAGCAAGGTCCCTTCGACGCTGCTGCCGTTGTCGCCGCTGATGTAGATGATCAGCGTGTGGTCCAGCTTGCCCATGTCTTCCACCGCCTGCACCACGCGGCCGATCTCGTGGTCGGTGTACGCCAGGTACGCGGCGTACACCTCGACTTGGCGGATGAACAGCTTCTTCTCGTCGTCGGTGAGCTTTTCCCACGGCTTGAGCAGGTCGTCGGGCCAGGGGGTGAGCTTCGCGTCGGCCGGGATCACGCCCAGCTTCTTCTGGTTGGCGTAGATCGTCTTACGCAGCTCGTTCCACCCGTCGTCGAACAGGTGCATGTCGCTGATCTTCTTGATCCACTCTTTGGTCGCGTGGTGAGGCGCGTGGGTTCCCCCGGGGACGTAGTAGCAGAAGAACGGCTTTGCCGGGTCGATCTGGTTGATCTCGTTCAGCCAGCGGACCGCGTCGTCGGCCTGGGCGGTGGTGAGGTTCCAGTCGGGCTTGCCGAGGTAGGGGAAGATTTGCGTGGTGTTGCGGAACAGGTTGGGCTGCCACTGGCTGGTGTCGCCCCCGACGAACCCGTAGAAGTACTCAAACCCCATCCCGATAGGCCAGCGGTCGAACGGCCCTACCTGGCTGGCGGTAAACGTAGGGGTGTTGTGGTCCTTTCCGAACCACGAGGTAGAGAAGCCGTTGTCGCGCAGCACGCGGCCGATGGTGGCTTTGTCCTGGGCGATGATGCTGTTGTAGCCGGGGAAACCGGTCGACTGCTCGCTGATCACCCCGAAGCCGGCGGAGTGGTGGTTGCGGCCGGTGATGAGCGCAGCGCGGGTAGGCGAGCAGAGCGAGGTGGAGTGGAAATTGGTGTAGCGGAGCCCCGTCTTGGCGATGCGGTCGAGCGCCGGCGTGGGGATCACGCCGCCGAACGTGCTGGGAGCGCCGAAGCCGACGTCGTCCGTCATGATCAGCAGCACATTGGGCGCCTGCTTAGGAGGAACGATCCGCGGCGCCCACCAGGCCTTCGACTGGGAGGCGTTCTTCTCGATCTTGCCGCCGAACTTGGGGTCGGGGGCGGGGAGCTGCGTGGCGGGGATGGTGGTGGTGGCGCTGGGGCTGCCCAGCTCGCCGGTGACCTGCGGCTTGAAGCTGGTAGTCTTGGCCGCCGGCTGGCCCCCCTCCTTCCTTTCGGCGGCAGCGGCCTTGGCGGTTAGCTCCGCCGGCTGCTGGCAGCCAGCAACGCCGAGTCCCGCGACGGCTGCCAACGTCCAAAGAAAATGAGCCGAACGGCGCCGAGGTTCTTGGTTCATCGTGTTCCCCTTGCAATGAGTAGCCTGCGCGAACGGTCGCAGCGAGTGCGCCTCGAACGATCCGAGCGCCGCCCATCCTAGCCTACTGCCGCCAGCGGTCAAGAATCGCCCGCGGGCGTCCGGAGGCGCGGCGCCCACAACGGCACGCGCTTCCGGTACCGCTCGAACGACTCGCCGAAGCGGGCGGCGAGGTCGGCCTCTTCGGTTGGGCGCACCCACCCATGCCAGACGAAGGCGCCCGCGATGGCGCCGCCCATCACCCACACGCTCCCCAGCAGCCAGCCGACGGCGAGCCCCTGCACGATGCCGGCCGCCGCCATCGGGTTCCGCACCCAGCGGTAGGGACCGGTGACGACGAGCTTCGGCGCGGTGGCGGTCGGCAACGGCGTCCCCTCGCCACGCAGCGCCATCGTCGCCGCACTCCACAAGCCGAGCAGCGAGGCCAAGCCGAACAGGATCGTCGCACCCGGGGTCTGACCCGCGTGCTCAAAAGGTGGCCAACCCACGCGCTGCTGCAACTCAACAATCCCCTTGGGCAGGATCCACAGGAACACGCTCCAAAACACGACCGTCTGCGCAAACGTCCGTAGGGCCGCGGCGCGGCGACTCATCGGCACGACGCGGATTGTGGCGGGGCCGTGCGCCGGGGCGCCAAGGATGGCCGCCATCGCGAGCGAAAGCCCCGCCATGCTGGCCATCATCGCCGAGGCGATCCAGGCCTGGTCCGTCGCGATGCTCACGCCCAGGCAGTAGAGCGCCGCGTACCCCACGCAGGCCGACACCGAATAGACGATCACGTAGGCCGCGGACCAGCCGCGCGCCACAGCCAGCGCAGCCACGGCCGAACCGACGACTACCAGCAATCCGTCTGCCAGCCAGAACCCGATCAGCGCCTGCCGCGGCCAGCCGGCGGGCTGGAACCACGCCGCAGTCGCGGGCGCCGCGAACAGCATCCCCCACCAAGCCGCTACGCCGGCGGCTTGAACAGCGAAGTAGCCGGCGACGAGTTGCCGTGGGGTCATATTGAGTTGGAGGATGGCGCCACGAATCGCACGCATCGAACGAATCCGTTGCATTCGCGCGATTCGTGGGCTGCTTCCGTCGAGTGTGTGCGTGGTGGCTTGCTCCGCGGCGCCCGGGCCGATGGTCGAATCCTACCAACTAGTGCTTGTCCAACAGGTCTTGCTTCTCGCGCAGGTACTCGTCTTCCCTGAGGATGCCGTCCTGCCACAGCGCGTGCAGCCGGCGGAGCTTCTCGTCGAACGGGATGTCGGCCGCGGCGGTGAGCGCCCGCAGGTCGAGGCCCGCCTCGTCGAGCGCGTCCTTGGCCATGCCGCCGGCCATGCGTGTCCACGGCTCGACCTCGCCGCGGGCGCGTTGGGGATCGAGCGTGAGCCCCGAGCCGGCGACGCCGCGCGCCGCGACGTTCATCATGGCCCCTCCAGCAACGATCATCACCATCCCGCCAATGGCCCGCAGCATCTGATTGCGGACCAGCGAGTGGAAGTTAGAGAAGTCGCCGAAGTAAAAGGCGCCGATCACGAAGGTAGAAAGGAATGTCAACAGACCGATGACCGCAACGACCTGGCCGGCGTGGTAGAGCGCCTTGCGGGACTCGGGGATCTCTCGGTTGGGCATCGGCGTGATCCTGCGGGGTATCAGGGCAACAGTCGTTCGCCGCTTCGCGGGCATTATTGCAGAAATCCGCGGCAACGTGCGGCTATTGCCCTTGTTTATTCGGCCGGCATTTTGGTAGTAGCCCCAGCGCAACCATCACAAGGCCGAGGCAAGAGACCCGGATGAACCCCAATTCCCCCGGCGTACGCGCCGCGCTGGTGATCGCGCACCCGGCCCACGAGCTGCGGCTGCTCGGCTGGCTGGCGCGGGTCAAACCGGTGACGTTTGTGCTGACCGACGGCGCCGGACGCGTTGGCCGGCCCCGGCTGGCGCGGACCGCCGCGCTGCTGCGCCAGGTGGGCGCCGAGCAGGGCGCCGTGTTCGGCGACCTGACCGACCGCTCGGTCTACCTCGACCTGCTCGCGGGCCGGCACGACGCGTTGCTGACGATCATCGACCGCCTGGCCGACGGCTTTGTCGACGCGCGGATCGACGTGGTGGTGGTCGACGCCCACGAGGACGCCTTCCTGACACACGACGTGCTCAACGCGCTGGCGCGCGCCGCGGCGCTGGCGGCCGGAGAGCGGCTCGGCCGGCCGCTGCCGCTGTACGACTACCCGCTGGAGAACGACCCCAGCTACTGCCCCGCCGACCGGCGTGACGGGACCGTGCTCATGCGTCTGGACGCCGAGCAGTTGAAGTGGAAGCTAGACGTGGCGCGCGGCTACCGCGAGGTGGCCAATGAAGTACAAGAGGCGCTGCACTTGTTCGGACAGGGTTCGTTCGCCGTGGAGTGCCTGCGGCCCATCCGCGACGCCGCAGCGGTGTACCGCCCGACCGAGAAGCCCGAGTACGAGCTGCACGGCGAGCAGGGCGTGGCCGACGGCGTTTACACCCGGGTGGTCCGCTACCGGCAGCACGTGGCGCCGTTTCTTCAGCGCGCCGCTTCGTACGCACCGGCGCTGGGCACGGCGACGCTCGCCAGGGCGGCGTAGCACGACGCCGCGAAGTTTTTGATCACGGATCGCTCGGATGAAAGAAGGATGGCCACGAAAAGGCACAAGAAGCACAAAAAATGAGGTCCGAAATGACCAAACCCCAAACTACCAAACGCGCGAGGCCATTGCCTGCGTTGGTGGGTCATTGACATCTAGTTAGTTCCCCTTTTTCGTCTTTGTGCTTTTTCGTGGCTATCGTCGTCTTAGGATCGGTTTCCAGGAGCGGAGCGGTCGTCCATGCGGGTGCTGATCACCAACCAGTTCCTCGACAAGCCCAGCGGCACCGACCGCTACGTCTGCGACCTGGCGCGCGGGCTGCTGCAACGCAACTGCTTGCCGGCGGTCTACTCGCCCCACCCCGGCCAGGCCGCGGACGAGCTGCGGCGCTCGACCGTGCCGGTGGTCGACCGGCTGGCGAAGATGACCACCACGCCCGACGTCATCCACGGCCACCACAGCCACCCCACCATGGCGGCGCTGGCCGCGTTCCCCCACACGCCGGCCGTCTACTTCTGCCACGACTGGGACGCGTGGCACGACCGCCCGCTGGACCACCCCCGCGTGCTGCGGCACGTGGCGGTCGACCAGACGTGCTACGACCGGCTCGTCTGCCTGGGGGGCGTGCCCGAAGACCGCGCGCTGCTGCTCCCCAACTGGGTCGACCTGGGCCGATTCACGCCGCGGGCGCCGCTCCCGGCGCGGCCGCGGCGGGCGCTTGTGTTCAACAACCTGATCCGGCTGGCCGGCCGGCGCGACCCGTTCCGCACGGCGTGCCGGGCCGAAGGGATCGAGCTCGACTTCGCCGGCGCCGCGTCCGGGGGGTCGGTCGCCCACCCCGAGCAGATGCTGGGCCGCTACGACGTGGTGTTCGCCCGCGGCAAGAGCGCGATGGAGGCGCTGGCGGTCGGCGCGGCGGTGGTGCTGTGCGGCTTCGGCCGGCTGGGCCCGATGGTCACCCCCGAGGCGCTCGACACGCTCCGCGGCCAGAACTTCGGCCGCCGGGCGATCCAAACCCCGCTCACCGCCGAGGGGGTCCGCACGCAGCTTGCGCGCTACAACCCGGCCGAGGCGGCCCAGGCCTCGGCCCGCGTCCGCGGCGAGTGCGGCATGACGCCGGTGATCGACGCGCTGGTCGGGCTGTACGCTCAGGTGATCGCAGAACACGCCGCGGCGCCCCCCAATGCGGCCGCCGAGGGGCGTGCCGTGGCCGCCTACCTGGAAGAGACCCAGCAGATGGTCGAGCTGGGCGCGGCCCGCTGGCGCCGCAAGCAGCGCGAGGCCGAGCTGCGCGCCGCGGGGGCGCCGGGGCTGCTGGCGCGGATCGCTTGGCCGCGGCGGCGGCGGGCGGGATGAACCTTACCCAGAGCGGCGGACGATGGCACGTCGAGTGCGGCGCAAGATGTTGCATGGTAAGCTAGAGACATGGTTAGCATTCACCTCGAAGACCGAATTGCGACCGCCCTGACCGCTCAGGCCGAGGCAAAGGGGATGACGCTAGACGCGTACCTATCCCACTTGGCTTGCGACAACGGGCTCGACTCCGAACCAACTGGGCGTCTTCCGCGCCTGACTGGCGCCGACTTCGACGCGTTGATCGAGTCGGAAGCGAGTGACGGAGCCCCCTATTCGGGGAGCTACCCGCGGAGCGATATCTACGAAGGACGCCCTTGATGGCGATGTTGGTCGATACCTGCGTCCTGCTAAGGGCGTTCGATCGCGCCTCCGCCGAATACGGACCGATCCGCCGATCGCTTCGCAAGGCGATCGATCGCCAGGAGTCGTTGGTTATCACCATTCAGAACGCGGCAGAGTTCTGGAACGTGACGACCCGGCCAACCGACCGCAACGGCCAGGGACTATCTACCGAGCGTGCGATGCGCCGGCTCGCTATCATCGAGCGCGCTTGCAACGTTGTCTCGGAAGACGCCAGCTCCTATCAGGCCTGGAAACGGATGGTCGAAGAGCTTGGCGTCAGCGGGGTCGCTGTCCACGACGCCCGGCTCGCAGCGATCATGGTCGCGGCGAACATTCCACAAATCCTTACCCTCAACGCCCGCGACTTCCGCCGCTACGAACAGATGGGAGTCAACGTGGTGACGCCGGAGATGTACTTGCGGTCCGCCTAGACGATTGAGTTTCCGTGAGGCCATGACCTTGCGCGCGGCGGACGAAAGTCCGCCGAGTGCGCCTGTGCTGACGCAACTCCAATCGCACCCTCTACAAGGACCATTATCTAGTGCGCTACGGACGCGGCTTCCAAACCGTTATCCCAGGCACGCGGTCGAAGTCGTCATCGTTGGTCGCTAGGTGCGTGATCCCATGTCGCTGCATGAGGGCGACGATCTCTGCGTCTCCCATCAGCAGTTGATGCCTCTCGGCAATGCGGATGACCTGCGGCAGCGTCGCCGCTTCGTATTTCGCCACCTCCAGTGGCAGCCGCACCAATCGGCTGCACACCTCGCGGCTCTTCGGTAGGTCGGCCAGAGCCTCTGGATGCTGCTTGAGCCATCCGATCAATCGTTCGCGGGATCGGCCGTTCCGCTGGCTGACCTCGGCAAGCATCGTCTTGTGGACGCAATCGCCCAGGGCGCGGCTGCTGGTGATCGCGTCGACTTCGCCCGTGAGCACGCGGCCCAACAAGCCGCGACACTCGTCACTCACGCCGGCGGTCTCGACGAAGCAGTAGTACAGAATGTTCGCGTCGAGCATGCAGCGCTGGCCGTCGGGAACGTCGAGGGGCATCGCTAGAGGTTCTCGGCTTCCAACTCCGGCTCGCCGCCGATAGCGAGGGCCAGATCGCGGTCGAGCCCGACGATCACCGGCGAAAGCAGCTCTTGGGAGGCGGGCGTGGACGCGTCCGGCGTGGTCTCGACGCGGATCCGTAGCTGCGCCCCAACCGGCAGGTCGACCGGCTCATCGGGCACCAAGTGCACGCCGTCGAAATGGGCTTGGATGACGATGTTCATCTTGTCAGCATACCTCGCGAGGCGTAGCCGCCCAATAACCTTCGGTCAGAATTGTCCGTCGATCGCTCACGGATCGCGGGGGTTCGCATGACCGGGAGTTCGCGAGGCTGGCAGGCTCGGCGGCCAATCATCCCCCGCTCTGAGATTCTATCCGCCCCCCCAACAACCGCACCGCCGCTACTAGCGCCGCGGTCTGCACCGCCAGCAGCAGCCACACGTTCACGCCGAAGCCGATCGGGATGGTCCCCAGCACGATCGTCACGCCGGCTACCAGCAGCGCGTAGGGGAGCTGGGTGCCGACGTGCAGCATGTGGTCGCAGCCGCTGCTTTGCGATGAGAGGATGGTGGTGTCGCTGATGGGCGAGCAGTGGTCGCCGAAGATCGCGCCGGCCATCACCGCGCCGATGGCGCCCAGCAGCAGCGGGCTGCTCAGGTCCGCCGGCAGGCCGGCGGCCTCCAGCGTGCTGAGCGACAGCGGCAGCACCATCGGCATCAAGATCCCCATCGTGCCGAAGCTGGTGCCGGTGCAGAACGCCACCACGCACGCGGTGATCATCACGATCGTCGGCCAGAAACGGGCGACGTGCTGGGCGGCGCCCGGCAACGCGCTGAGCGCGGTGAGGCGCTCGCCTAGGTAGTCGCCCGTGTACAAGCGGTAGTCGCTGAACTGAAAGGGGTCGCCCGATTCGCCCACCACGCTGCGGTTGCCGGTCATCCGGCTCATGGCGGTGGCGAGCCACAAGATGACCAGCGCCGCCGCCACGCCGCGGGCGCCCCGCAGCGCTGCGCTCGCCACGCCGCGCGGGCCGAGCTTGCGGCCCGCCAGCGAGATTAGCACCGCGGTCGCCAGCCCCGCGATCGAACCGTAGAAGAGCGACAGCGTGGCGTTGGCCTTGCCCAGCACCTCGCGTACGTAGCCCCAGCCGGCCATCTTGGGGCTAGTGAGGTCGGCGCCGACGAGCCCGGCCGTGCCGGTTGTCCACAAGAAGTAGACGACCACCGCCAGGATCATCGCCAGCGGCGTCGCGGCGAAGATCCAGTGCGACGACTGGGGGGCCGGCTCGTCGATGGTGGACTCCGCTTCGCTGAGCGGCTCGGGGGCGTCCAGCGCCGCTTGCTCTTCGCGGCGCATCGGTCCGAACTCGCGGCCCAGCAGCGCGATGATCGGCACCAAGATGAGCGCCTGGATCACGTAGAAGCGGTACGGCAGGCAGCCGAGGAACAGGTCGAGCGCCGAGGCGTCCGCCGAGACCTCCGGCTTGAGGTTGCCGATCCCTTCGGCGATGTAGTCGATCTCAACGGCGACCCAGGTCGAGATGAGCGCCAGCCCCGCCACCGGCGCGGCGGTCGAGTCGACCAGGTAGGCGAGCTTGGCGCGCGAGATCCGCAGCCGGTCGCACACCGGGCGGAAGGTGCCCCCCAGCAGCAGCGTGTTGGAGTAGTCGTCGAAGAAGATCAACAGCCCCGCGCCCCAGACGGTGAGCTGGCCGCTGCGGCGCGTGCGGGCCAGCGGGGCGACCAGGTCGACAAAGCCCTGCATGCCGCCGCTGCGGTACAACAGGCCGATGGTGGCGCCGATCGCCAGGATGAAGGCGAACATCCGCAGCTTTTCGTGATCGATCAGCGAGTGCCAGAGGTGGACCTCGAACAGCTCGGCCACGGCCCGCACGGGGTCGCCGCCGGTAGTGACCAGCGCGCCGGCCAGCAGGCCCGCCAGCAACGACAGGTAGACGCGTCCCGTGGCGATCGCCAGCACCACGGCCACCACCGGCGGCGCGAGGCTGAGCCAGCCGTAGGGGTGTTGGGCAAGGGCGAGCGGCATAGGCGTGGCGAGCGTTTTTCTTGGAGGGTGGGAAGGCCCGATCGTAGCCGCCCAGGCGAGAAATTGCACGACACAAGACATCAAAGACTTGTAAGACCCCGAAGTGATTGGCTCCTGGTGCGTCAAATTGGCCGGGAAACGGCTTGGACGATTCGCGCCGCGGCGCCGATGGGGGAGAATGCAGCCACAGGCATCGTCGTCACTCAAACTCCGTCAGAGCGCCATGGAAAGCCAGATCGAGACCACTCAAATTGACAACGAAGAACTGCAGCGCTGGGTGGATGAGATGGTCGCCCTCTGCAAGCCCGACGCCGTGCACTGGTGCGACGGCTCGCAGCAGGAATACGACACGCTGTGCAACGAGATGGTTGAGGCCGGCACGTTCATCCGGCTGAACCCAGAACTCAGGCCCGACAGCTTCCTGGCCCGCAGCCATCCCAGCGACGTCGCCCGGGTGGAAGACCGCACGTTCATCTGCTCGTTGGCCAAGAGCGACGCGGGGCCCACCAACCACTGGATGCACCCGCGCGAGATGAAGGCGACCCTGTCGCCGCGGTTCGCCGGCTGCATGCAGGGGCGAAAGATGTACGTCATCCCGTTCTGCATGGGGCCGCTGGGGTCGCCGATCTCGCACATCGGCGTGCAACTGACCGACTCGCCGTACGTGGTGGTGAACATGCGGATCATGACCCGCATGGGGACCAAGGTGCTCGAACAACTCGGCGACGGCGAGTTTGTGCACTGCCTGCACTCGGTCGGCATGCCGCTGGCGAAGGGGCAAGAAGACGTGGCCTGGCCCTGCAGCCCCGACCCGAAAGACAAGTACATCGTCCACTTCCCCGAAGAGCGGACGATCTGGAGCTACGGCTCCGGCTACGGCGGCAACGCGCTGCTGGGCAAGAAGTGCTTCGCGCTGCGGATCGCCTCGGCCCTGGCCCGCGAGCAGGGGTGGCTGGCCGAGCACATGCTGATCCAGGGGGTCGAGCGCCCCGACGGCTCGAAGGTATACGTGTGCGCCGCGTTCCCCAGCGCGTGCGGCAAGACCAACTTCGCGATGCTCATCCCCCCCAAGCCGTTCCTGGACGAGGGGTGGAAGGTCACCACCGTGGGGGACGACATCGCCTGGATCAAGCCGGGCGACGACGGCAAGATCTACGCGATCAACCCCGAGGCGGGGCTGTTCGGCGTGGCGCCGGGGACCAACACGGAAACGAACCCCAACGCGATGATCGCGGCGGAGAAGAACACCATCTTCACCAACGTGGCGCTGACAGACGAAGGCGACGTGTGGTGGGAGGGGATGACCCCCAAGCCCCCCGCGCACTGCATCGACTGGACGGGACAAGACTGGACCCCCGGCTGCGACCGCAAGGCGGCCCACCCCAACAGCCGGTTCACCGCGCCGCTGGCGCAGTGCCCCAGCGTTGATCCGGCGTACGAAGACCCCCAGGGGGTGCCCGTCAGCGCGTTCATCTTCGGCGGCCGCCGCAGCACCGTGGCGCCGCTGGTGTACCAGAGCTTCAACTGGGCGTTCGGCGTGTACGGCGCCGCGACGATGGGCTCGGAGAAGACCGCCGCGGCGCTGGGCGCCACCGGCGACGTACGCCGCGACCCGTTCGCGATGCTCCCGTTCTGCGGCTACCACATGGGCGACTACTTTGCCCACTGGCTGAACTTCGGGCGCAAGCTCTCCAACCCGCCGCGGGTATTCCACGTGAACTGGTTCCGCCGCAACTCGGCCGGCGAGTTCGCCTGGCCAGGGTTCAGCGAAAACATGCGGGTGCTGAAGTGGATCGTCGGCCGCAGCAGCGGCAAGGCGGCCAGCATCGAGAGCCCGCTGGGCTGGGTCCCCCGCTACGACGACATCGACTGGCGCGGCATCGACTTCACCGAGGCGCAGTTCGACGAGCTGATGAGCATCGACCGCGAGACCTGGATGCAAGAAATCGCCGGCCACGACGAGCTGTTCTTCAAGCTCTACGACCGGCTGCCCAAAGAGCTGACGTTCATCCGCGAGCTGCTATTGAGCGGCATGTGGCGGGGGTCGGAGCGATGGGACATGCACTAGGGGTTACGCGCGGGGGTGCAGAGGTGTCGCAATAAGTGCGAAGGAGGTAGCGCATGGAGCCGGAAGCGTCAGCGCCCGGAGGCTGTCGCTTGCCCTCCGCGGACCCCCGCGCGCTGACGCTTCCGGCTCCGTACGGTTGCTTGAACTGCCTCTTCAGGAATTTCAGGTCAAGTTGACAGCGGTAGTCGCCTGGCTAGGCTGATAGCTAGGAGAGTGACGCATGGCAAGCAACCTACACATCTTGCTTCCAGACGACCTGGGCGCCTTCGTCGATCAGAACTGCGGGGAAGGCGCACGCTACGCCAGCCCTAGCGAGTTCGTCGGCGAGCTGCTGCTCCAACGTAAGATGCAAGCCGAAGCGGCGGCCGCCCGGGAAGGGATTCTGGAGGGCTACCAAGACGCGATTGCAGGCCGCACCGTGGAGTTCGAGGGCGACCTGCGGAGCCTGCTCGAAAAGGCCGATCGTTGAGCCCCCAACTCAGCGCCGAAGTTCGGCTTACCCAACGGGCGCTGGCCGACCTCCGGGAAATCCTCGATTACTCGACGCAGGAGTGGGGCGAGCGGACCGCGCAAGGCTACCTGGATGACTTGGAAGCGGGGCTTGTTCGGATCGCGGTTCAACCCGAGTCCCTTGCAACGTTCCCGGGCCTTGCCGACCACATGCGATTCTACCGTGTCAATAAACACCTGCTGATCTGCGATGTCGAGCCCACGTCCGTCGTGGTCCTGACCGTTATTCATGCAAGCCGTGACATCCCGAATCGGCTCGCAGAGCTAGCGCCCCTGTTGGCTCGCAAGGTGGAATCGCTGCACCGAAACCTGCGCGGCCGAGAGTGAATAGGGGCCACGCGTCTGGGGCGGGGGCGCCCCGGCGCCCAAGCGGTTGCCCAGGCGTTATCCTTTTCGGAATGAAATCACTTGCTTGCGTCCTGGCGTTGCTCGCCCTCGCGGCCCCCTCCCACGCCGCCGCGCCCAACATCTTGTTCATCGCCGTTGACGACCTCAACGACTGGATCGGTTGCCTAGAAGGGCACCCGCAGGCGCGGACGCCGAACTTCGATCGCTTGGCCGCGAGCGGCGTGTTGTTCACCAACGCCCACTGCGCGGCGCCGGCCTGCAACCCCTCGCGCACCGCGGTCATGACCGGCGTGGCGCCAAACGTGTCGGGGCTGTACGAGAACGGCCAGCCGATGCGGCACGTGCTCCCCGAGGCGGTGCTGCTGCCGAAGTATTTCTCTCAGCATGGCTACTGGGCGGGCGGCAGCGGCAAGCTATTGCACTACTTTATCGACGCCGCGAGCTGGGACGACTACTTCCCCAAGAAGGAGTCGGAGGACCCGCTCCCCCAGACGCTCTACCCACAAGAGCGGCCCCTGAGCCTGCCGCGCGGCGGGCCGTGGCAGTACGTCGAGACCGACTGGGGGCCGCTCGACGCGACCGACCAGCAGTTCGGCGGCGACTGGCTGGTGAGCCGGTGGGTCGCCCAGCAGCTCGCGGCCCAGCACGACAGGCCCTTCTTCTTGGCGTGCGGCATCTACCGCCCGCACGAGCCGTGGTTCGTGCCGAAGAAGTACTTCGAGGCGTTCCCGCTGGAGGACGTGCAGCTCCCGCCGGGCTACTTAGAGGGCGACCTGGACGACGTGCCGCCCGCCGGGCAGAAGGCCGCCCGCAACCGGTACTTCGACCACATCCGAAAAGAGGGCCAGTGGCGCCAAGGGGTGCAGGCCTACCTGGCGTCGATCGCGTTCGCGGACGCGATGCTCGGCCGGGTGCTCGACGCGCTCGAGGCGAGCCCGCACAAGGACAACACGATCGTCGTCTTGTGGAGCGACCACGGCTGGCAGCTCGGCGAGAAAGAGCACTGGCAAAAATACACCGCGTGGCGGGCCGTGACGCGGGTGCCGCTGATGGTGCGTGTCCCCCAGGGGGTCTCGCCGGCGCTCCCCGCGGGAACCGCCGCCGGCGGCGTCTGCACGCGGCCGGTCAGCACGCTGAGCCTCTACCCCACGCTCACAGAACTGGCCGGCTTGCCGCCGAAGCCGGACAACGACGGCCCGAGCCTCGTGCCGCTGCTGGCCGACCCCGACGCCGATTGGGACAAGCCCGCGGTGACCTTCCTCTCTCAGCCCCACAGCTACGGCCTGAGCGGCGAGCGGATGCGCTACATCCACTACGCCAACGGCGACGAAGAACTGTACGACACGGCACAGGACCGCTACGAGTGGCGGAACCTCGCCCCGCTGCCGGAGTTCGCCGGCGAGCTGGCCGCGTTCCGCGCGGCGGCGCCCCAGGCCTTTGCGCCCAAACCCCCGCCGCCCGTCGAATCGCTCACGAGGCTGCCGTGGAACCCGTTGGCCCCGGGGGAAGCCCCCCCCGCCTCGGCGCCGGACGGCAACGCGTTCGAGATCACGATCGAGAACCAAACCGAGCGCGACGTCGTCGTCCAGCGCGTGCAGTCCAACGCAGGGGCCGAGTCCCAAGAAGCCACCACCCTCGCGCCGGCTAAACGCACGAGCCAGAAGTCGCGTCCCGGCGTCGTGTGGCTGGTGCGCAGCCCCTCGGGCGAGGCGCTCGGCTACTTCCGAGTAGACGACCGCCCCGCATGGGCCGTCGTCGAGTAGCGCCGCGAGCGTCCCAGCAAAAAGCAACAGCGGCCGGGGAGCAAGACTCCCCGACCGCTGCGCCGAACCACGTTCGTAATCCACCCGTCGTCGGCGGGCGTAGGATTGTGTGGTTGGTTAGCTTTGTTTGACGGCGGGCCGCCCGATGGCCAGCGCGAGCACTCCGCATAGCGCCACCCAGGCCAGCGCCTGGCCCGCCGGCTCGGGGACCGCCACGAGGTTGCCGCGTAGCTCGCCCCCGCCGAAGCCGCCGCTGTGGATGTTCAGGTAGATCCGGCCCGCGAACAGGTCGGCCGTCTGAGCGGGCGTCAGCAACGCGCTGCCGGCGACCGAGCCGGCCGACGAGCCGATGGCGATCGTCGGCGTCGAGAGCATCACGTTGGCGTCGGCTCCCGAGTTCAAGTTCAAGGCGATCCCGCCGGTCTTGCTCAGCGGATCGCCCCCAGGGGTGACGATGTGGAAGTGGATCCCAGAGGCAGCGTCGGCAAGCCCGCCAGAGAGCCCCGAGAACGCGAAGTCGAACGCCAGCATGCTGGTAACGTCGTCGTACAGGAGCCCGGCGCCCGACTCACCTCCCAGGGCGACCGACGGGGCCGCACCTGCCGCGATCGGCGTATTGGCGCCTACTTCGTTCCCGGGCAGCAGCCCGAAACCGCCGTTGCCCAAGAAGTTGAACTGAGTCTGAGCGCCCTGCACACACGCGGGACTAGCCGCTAAGCACGCCAGGGCTGCCCCGGCCAGCCAGATCGATGACTTCTTCATCCCACCTATCCCCCTGGGAAGCCACACGAAGGCAGCCGCCCCGCACCCGTGATTCCGTGGGCGTCGATTCGGCAGCCGTGATCGTCGGCGGCCCACCGGACCGCCACCAGCGTTACGCCCGGCGGAGGCGGGCGGATGCGAGATTCTTGAAAAAGCCGGCTCAGGCCGCGTCCAGTCCGGCGTTACGCCGGCGTGGGCTAGAATTTGACGTCCAGCGCCCCGGTTCCTATCGTACTGCCGAGAGAGAGCGTCGCCGCGACGCCCCTCTCGCACCCCAAGGCAATCGCGTGTCCTCCGGCGTTTCAACACCTGCGCTACGCTCGTTTTGCTGCATGCTGGTCGCTGTGGTGGTGGGGTACTACGCGGGCTTCGCGTGGTGGGTGCTAGCGGCCGGCGAGGCCTCGGCCATGTCGGAAACGGCCCAGGTGCTGGTCCAGCCGAGCCCCGCGCTCGGCCCGGCCGACGTGGTGCGGCTGCAGGTCGACGCGTTGCGCGCTGATCGGCAGGGGCGTTTCCATGTGGCGCAGTGCTTCGCGTTCGCCTCGCCAGCCAACCGCCAAAACACCGGGCCGCTGGCGCGGTTCGCCGGGCTGTTCGGCTCGTCTTCCTACGGCCCGCTGGTCACCCACCGCGCCGCCATCGTTGGACAGCCGGTGGTGCACCAGCGGGTGGCGACCGCCCTGGTGACCGTCGCCGACCCGGGCCGGCAGACCGTGGCCTACCGCTTCTACCTCTCGAAACAACAGCAGGCGCCCTACGAAGAGTGCTGGATGACCGACGCCGTGATCCGAACCACCTCCAGCGAACCGGATGACCCCAGCGAACTCCCAATCTGAAGCGGACCAACGTCCCGCTGAAGCCGCCGAGCACGTCGCGCTGCTTGCGCGCGTGGCGGAGGGGGACGAAGCGGCCTTTGGCAGGCTCTACGACGAGTACGCCCCCAACGTCTACGGCATCGCTATGCGCATCCTCAAGAACCCCGCCGACGCACAAGAGGTGCTCAGCGAGGTATTCTGGCAGGTGTGGCGCGACCCCACGAAGTACGCCCCCGAACGCGGCACGCTGCTCTCCTACTTGCTTACCGTGGCCCGCAGCCGGGCGCTGGACAAACTCCGCAAATCGACCACCCGGCGCGCCCGGCTGCCGACCGGCGGCGCCCCCGCGGGCCTGGAGCCGGTGGATAGCTGCCGTATCGACTCCCCCGACCAGCGGCTGATGGACGACGAACGCCGCCGCGAGGTAGTGGGCGCCATCCAGGGGCTCTCCGACGCGCAGCGCCGGGCGTTGACGCTGGCCTACTTCGACGGGCTTACCCACCGCGAGGTGGCCGAACAACTCGAGCTCCCGCTGGGGACCGCGAAGAGTCATATCCGTAAGGGGCTCGAATCGCTCCGCGTGGCGCTTTCTGCGTTTAGGACGTGTTGAAGTGAACAACCCCTGCAAATCCCTGGACGACCTGCTGGCGCTCGCGGCGCTCGGCGCGCTCGACCCCCCCGAGCAAGCCGAAGTTGACGCCCACCTGGCGACCGGCTGTGGGCGCTGCGCCCAGCAACTGGCCTCTTTCCGCGAAGCCTCGGAGGGCTTGAATGTGTTAAACGTGTCGATGACGCCCCCCCCCGAGGTCCGCGAGCGGTTGCTGCTACGCGTCCGCGCCGCAAAGGCCCAGCGAGAACCAAAGAAGGCGCCCTCCCGGTGGCTCGCGCTGGCGCCCTACGCCGCTGCGGCCGCGGTGTTCGCGGCCGTGGGCGCCTGGGTCGCCAGCCGCTCGGGCCCCGCTCGGGCGCCCGTCGCGTTGCCGTCGGTTGCGCAGTGGACCGAAGAGGTGGGGGGCGCCGCGCTGAACCGCTGCTCGCAGGGGGTGCTGGTAGACGGCCGCCCCGGCGACGACGCCACCGCCGGCAACTTCTTGTGGGACCCCGTGGCGGGGCAGCTCCACTTGATCGCCTTCGGGCTGGAGGACGACGCCGCGAACCCCACGCTGCGTGCGTGGCTCAAAGACGAAGCAGGGGGCTGGCAGGCGCTGGGCGACCTGCGACGCGACGCCCCCGGGGTGCACGTCGCGGCGGTGCGGGTGGACGCCGACCGCCAGCCCGGCGCCACGCTGTACGTCACCCGCGAACCCGCGGGCCCCGCCGGCCCAGAGCCAACCGGACCGGTCGTGCTCGAAGGAGACCTCGGCGCGGCGCTGCCAGGGGCCGAGTAAAGGTTCTCTCGCAGAGGCGCACAGACGCAGAGGAAGAAACAAGAAACGTCTGGAGCCGGAAGCGTCAGCGCCCGGAGGTTTCTTGTGCAAACGCCCGAACCTCCGGGCGCTAACGCTTCCGGCTCCAGGGGGCGGCTCCCCCGATGCTTGATCCTCTCGCTTTTCTCTTCCTCTGCGAGAGCCCCCTCACTTCTGCAGGATCAGCTTGTCGTTCTTGGTGACAAGCAGCCGGTAGCGTTCGCCGGCGTGGGTGATGGTGACCACCCTTTCTCCCTGGAAGATCTCTTGCGAGGGGAGCACCCGTTCTTGGGGGGCCTGGCAGGGGAGGGGCTGGGCCGCCGTGGTCTGGGCCGCCGTGGTCTGGGCCGCGGTGGTCTGGGCCGGGGCGGGCTTGTCTTGGTGATCCATATCGGAGCGGAGTTTTGACAGGCTGGGTTGTCAGAAGGCCCTTGACGCCGGCGTCGTGGCCGCTAACTTACTGCTATTGCGACTCATTCGCAATACCTTCGCCAGCCACTGCCCCCCCGCCTCCGCCAGCCAAGGTTTCGCGTCGATCGCCCCCCACGGGGCGCCTCGGCACGTCCGTTTGGTTGGCTTTTGCCGCTCTGGAAGCCCTCGCCGTGTCGGCGAGCCCGCTTCGGGCGGCGCCCCGAATCGCGTGCGGCCCCCACGGGCCGCCGTTGTGGAGAACCGTCTGATGCGTACTGCTTATTGTCTCTTGCTGCTCGCCGCGGCCGTTCCGGCCGTGGGGCAGACCTTCCCGTTTGTAGAAGATTTCGACGCCGACGCCGCCAACTGGCGGCAGAACGCCTCGGCCAACGTGCTGGGCCACGTGGCCGGCGGGGGCCCGGCGGGCGCCGGCGACGCGTACGCCTCCTACGATTTCGACCTCGCCACGTTTACCAGCCCGTTCGGCGGGCCGATCGTGTTCCGTGGCCAGGCCGGCCTCGGCTCAAGCGGCGGCGCGTTCGCCGGCGACTGGATCGCCGCCGGGGTCAACCAGGTAACCGCGATGGTCCGGCACAATGCCTCGGTGGCGCTGCCGTTCAGCGGCCGGTTCGCCGCGCCGGCCAACTCGCCGGGGGCGTCTACCGAAGAGTTGCTCGTCCCGCCCGGGGTGTGGACCCAGATCGCGTTCGACATTAGCCCGTCGACGCCGTACGTCGGCAGCGGCGATTACAGCACGTTCTCCGACATCGGCAACATCCAGTTCGGGGTCTCGATCCCGGCGGGAACCACCGCCGCAGCGCTCGGCGTGGTGACGTTCGACCTGGACCGCGTGTCGATCACCGCGGTTCCCGAGCCCGCCTCGGCCGCGCTGTTGGCGCTCGCCGGCTGCTGTGGCTGTTGGTTGACACGCCGCCGGCGCGTTGGCTGAGGCGTCGACCCAATGCCTAGTGCTTTTGCTTCCCTCCCAGCCAGCCGCCGCTAGCCCGGGCGTTTCAAACCGCTTGACCCCGGATCCCCCATGAAGACCAAACACGACCAGAAGTCGTTTGCGATGGCGCTCGCTTGGGCGCTGCTCCCCGGATGGTGCGTCGCCCAACCCGCATTGCTCACCCCCAACGACGCCCAATGGCCGGCAGCCGGGTGGGCGCGCGGCGACGAGAGCTCTGCTTACGCCCACTGGGACGTGTTCACCTCCGCTGCCGGCCCCAACGCGCCGGACGCAGGCCAGCAGAACGCCGACTCCGCGTACCTGCAAGAAGTCTCCGACCCTCCCAGCGGCGTCTTTGTTTCGGGCTCGCAGAACCTCTACTCGTTCTCGGCGCCCATGCACTTCGAGGTCGGCCTGTCGGCGGTCGGCTTTGGCGCAAACGCTACGCTGGTCGCCCAGGTGGTGACGCTCGGCACCGAGCTTGACCCATCGAGCGTGCTGCTGGATTACGGCTCCGGCGGCCAGAGCCTGGCGCCGGCCCAGACGATGGAGCTCGGCCGCACCGCGCTGGGGGGCTTTGGCGGCGACCTGGTCACCACGCTCTACTGCTGGGAGCTAACGGGCCTCGGCCCCGAGGCGTTCCTGCTGCGGCTGGCCTCGGCCGAGTCTTCGATGAGCCTCGACCAAGTGGTGCTCGATATCTTCTCGCACAGCGTCCCGCTCCCCGGCGACTACGACGGCAGCGGCGTGGTGGACACGGGAGACCTGACGCGGTGGCGTGAGCAGTTCGGCACGGCCGGCCCCGACGCAGACGGCAACGGCGACGGCCTCGTCGACGCCGGCGACTACACCTGGTGGCGCGACCACTGGACTCAGCCCCCGAGCGGGGCCTTCGCAGCGGCAGCCGTGCCGGAGCCGGGCGCCCTAGCGCTGCTGGCGGCGGTGCTCACGCCGATCGGCTTTATGTTCTTCTGCAACTGGATCACCCGGCCCGAGCCGGCGCCGCCGCGTGGCGAGGCGCAGCGCAGCGGCTTCACGCTGGTCGAGCTGTTGATCGTGATCGCGATTATCGGCGTGCTGGTGGCCCTGCTGCTGCCGGCCGTGCAGGCGGCCCGCGAGGCGGCCCGGCGATCGCACTGCCAGAACAACCTCAAGCAGGTGGGCCTAGCGATGCACCAGCACGACGACGCCCGCCACCGCTTGCCCCCGGCCCTGCCCGAAGACGGCGCCTACACCACCAGCGCCCTGGTGCCGCTGTTGCCCTTCCTGGAAGAGGCCGCGGTGTTTGGCGCCTACGACCCGTCGATCGGCCCCGACGAGGGCGCCAACGCCGCCATCACCCAAGCGCACCTGCCGGTGTTCCTCTGCCCCAGCATGCAGACGCTGGACGGCTCGCTGCCCCCCGGCGCGGGGAGCTACGCCGTCAGCACCGGCAGCGGCTACTCGCGGTTTCCCATCGCTATCGCCACGGGGAGGCCCGACCCCCGCTGCCACAACGGCGCCATCATCGACCCGGTGCGCGGCCGCACCACCGTGGCCCGTATCTCTGCGGCCGACGGCAGCAGCCACACCTTCCTGGTAGGGGAGCTCGACTACGGCCTGAGCAACTTTGAAGAAAAGCTCGGCTCAACGGCCTACGCCGGCAGCAGCCTGTCTGCCGGCGGCAGCACCCGCTGGGCGATGGCCTACCCCGGCGTCACCTGGGGCAGCACCGCCGGGGCGTTCAACAGCGACCGCCTGATCACCGGCTTCCTAGAATGGGAAACCTTCCGCGGCGACCACCCGGGGGGCGTCGAGATGTTGTTCGTAGACGGCAGCGTACGGTTCGTAGAAGATTCAACAGACGATGCGGCGCTCGACGCCCTGGCCACCCGCGACGGCGGCGAGCTGCTCGCCTTGTAGCGTGCACAAAGCCATGTAGGGTGCACGAAGTGCACCAAGCCCCGGAAAGAAGCGTTCCCCTAAGAAACCTCCCCCGCATGGTGTACTTCGTACACCCTACTGCCATGAAACTCCCGATCACACTAGCACTGACCCTCGCCGCCGCCACGGCCCAGGCACACTTCCCTTGGCTCGCGGCCGACCCCGACGGCGCCGTGCGGCTCTACTTCTCCGAAACCCCCGCCGAGCGCGACTACAAGCTCCCCGAGGCGGTCAAGAACGCCAAGGTGCAGTGGACCAACCCGCAGGGAAAGACCACCACGCTGGAGATGAAGGCGGTTGAAGAGGGGCCGTTCCTCGGCCGCGTGTCTGAGGCTGGCGCCGCGACCGCCGGCGTGGTGACCGCCGAGTGCCAGTACGGCGTCTACCACGGCGCGCTGCTCACCTACTACGCCAAGGCGTACCTCGGCGCCCAGCCCGGCGCGTGGCGTGTGCCCGAAGCCAAGAAGCAGCCGGCGCTCGACGCCGTGGCCGAGCGCGTCGAGGGGGGCGTGCAGCTCACCGTCTACCGCGACGGCAAGCCCCTCAAGGGCGCCACCGTCACGCTCATCGACCCCGCCGGCGAGACCGCCAGCGAAGACTCCGACAAGCGCGGCGAGGCGGTCTTCCGCTCGCTCTCCAAGGGGCTGGTCGGCTTCACGGTGGGCTATGTAGACGAAGACGCCAAGGGCGAGGTAGACGGCGCCAAGTACGAATCCGCCATGCAGTACGCCACGCTGACGCTCGACTACGACCCGGCGACGCCGCTGGCCGGCCGGGCCAAGCTGGCGCCGCTCGCCGAGGGGCTCTCCAGCTTCGGCGCCGCGGTAGCCGGCGACTACGTGTACGTCTACAGCGGCCACACGGGCGAGGCGCACGACCACTCGAAAGAGAACCTCTCGCAACACTTCCGCCGCGCCCCGCTGGCCGGTGGGCCGTGGGAAGATTTGGCGATGCAAACCCCGCTGCAAGGCCTCGCGCTGGTGGCCCATAACGGCAAGCTCTACCGCGTCGGCGGCATGAGCGCCACGAACGACGTGAACGAAGAAGCCGAGATGCACTCGGTCGACGAGTTCGCTGCCTTCGACCCCGAGACCGGCGCGTGGACCGCGCTGGCGCCGCTGCCCGCGGCCCGCTCGTCGCACGACGCGGTAGTGATCGGCGACAAGCTGTACGTCTCCGGCGGCTGGAAGCTGGCCGGCGAGGGCGAGGGCGAGTGGCAAGAGAGCGGCTGCGTGTACGACTTCAACAACCCCGTAGCGGGCTGGCAGGCCATCCCCGCGCCGCCGACCCGCCGCCGCGCGTTGGCAGCGGCCCAGTGGCGCGGCGGCCTGGTGCTGCTGGGGGGGATGAACGCCGACCACGCGATCTCTCGCAAGGTGGAGTGGCTGAACCCCGAGACGAACCAGTGGCAAACGCTGGCCGACCTGCCCGGCGCCGGCATGGACGGTTTTGGGGTGAGCGCCTGGGGCATGAACGACAAGCTCTACGCCTCGGGCATGCAGGGGGTGCTGGTTGAGCTGTCCGACGACGGCAAGCAGTGGACCCCGGTTGCGGAGCTGCAAACCCCCCGCTTCTTCCACCGCCTGCTGCCCGTGGGAGACGCGCTAATCGCCATCGGCGGCGCCGCCGAACAGGGGCACCTGACGAGCATCGAGCAAGTGGCTGTCGGCGGTTGACGGAGATTTCTCGCGGAGGCGCGGAGGACGCGCCGCGAAGCGATGGAGCCGGAAGCGTTAGCGCGCGGAGTTCTCATCGGCGCGTGCTCTCCGGGCGCTGACGCTTCCGGCTCTATGAAAAGACCGCTACGCGAGGAAGCGCTGCGCCGTGACGAGCATCGGGACCGCGTAGTCTTGCTGGACGAATCTGTAAATCTCGGCCGCCATAGGGATGTCGGCCGGGGTCTTGCCCAGCAGGGTGCGGAAGATGTGGTCGTCGAGATGCGACCGCTGCAAGAACCGGAGCACGCCGGGGCGCCAGACGTCCCGGAACATCCGTTTCGCGATCTTCTCGCGGTAGGGGTCGCGTATACGCGGGTTGAGCTTGTGCTTCACCACCAGCCAGAGCGCGGCAGGGCCCACGATGCAAGCGATGATGAAGGCGATAAACAGCCAATCAGGGGGTTGGCTATAGATCAAACGGACTACTGCGGCCAGCACCAGATAAACCACGCCGACCACGGCTGCCGTGATCACCGTTGCAAGCAGTCCGGTCAGGCAACCAACGGTCCCCCACTTGAGCTCTGTGACGCTGTCCATGCCCTGTCGCCCTAAGAGCCGGACCAACTCTACCACACGCCCCGACCAATCAGGCGCCGGCGACTCCTGTTCTACCGGCGGCGCGTGGCGTTCGCCCACGTCCCAGCTCACGAACGCCCAGATCGGGTAGAACGCCTCGTACAGCTCGTTCTCTTCCAGCGGAAACGCCGCGGCGAGTCCGTCTAAGTCGCTAGCGATCGCTACCTGGCACGCCACCACGCTGCGGTCGCCGGCCTGCTGGTCCTGCGTGAAGTAGTCGCGCAGCGCCGCGTCGATCTGCGCCCGCAGCGGATGCCCCTGGACAAACCTCGCGCGGACCGCGGCGTACTCACGCAGCACGCCCAGCATGTCGACGTCCTGCTCCATCCACGGCGGGATCTGCTCGAAGTTGCGTTCGACGTAGTCGATCGCCTGCAGCGGCCACGGGTGTTCTCCCATCAGCAGCGCGCCCCCCGCGAGCTGGACGTAGAACACCATCCGACCCACAATCTGCGTGTCGTGCAGTTCGCGCTCGCACGCGGCCAGAAGCCCCGCAAACTCATCGACGGACGTCTCACGCAGCAGCGACCGCCACAACGGTTCGGTCAACGCGTAGAACCCGTCGTTCCGCACCACGCGCGCAACCGCCGGCAGCAGCTTCTCGGCGGCGCCGTCGGGGAGCGGACCGCGTACATACTCGTGCAGCAGCCGCGCCAGCGCGCCGTCCCCCGGGTGCGCCCTTACCCCCGCCAGCAGCCACTCGGCAAACTTTAGCGGCGCCTTGCGCTCCACCACGTCCGCCAGCACCGCTAGCGCATAGTAATCAAACGGCGACTTATGCTGCTTCTGCATCAGCTGGGCATAAAGCTCTCCCGGCGGCTCAGTCGTCAACCGCTGGGTGAGCGGCGCAGGCCGCTTCGGCGTTGGTTTTGGCCGAGTCGGCGGCGAATGGGACGGCGGGGTGTCAGGCTGGGGATCGGGCGCCGGCGCCGGCGAATTGAGTGGCGATGCGACCGGATCGGGCCCGCGGGGCTCTGGCCGCGCCGAGCCGATCGGACGGACGACGCGCTCGGGAACCGGCTCCTCGGGCGGCGTTTCTTCCCACACCACTTTCTGCCGCGGCGCGGGCGTAACCGACTCCCCGTACCGCAACCGCTCGTCGAGCTGCTCGTACGCCGCACGGATCCGCTGGAACTCGGCCGGCGCCCGCTCCGGCTTGTAGCGGCGGATCAAGCGGTTGTAGGCCCGCTTCAGTTCCTTGCGGTCGATCGGTTCGGTGAGCGCAAAGAAGCCCACCGCGTCGTGCGGCAGGCGCGACCATTCGGGTTCCGGCTCGTCGCCCGCGTCAGGGTGTTCGGGTGGGTCGCTCAAAACTCGCGTTCACCTTCTTGCAGCGGCCGCAACCGCCGCGGCGAGGGGAACACCGGTTCCGGGACCGGAACATGCCTTGGGCGCCCGAACCCGCCAGGGAGCGGGTCCGAAAACGAGTGCGGCTCGGGTCGTTTCAATTCCTGTACTTTTCGCAACAACTCTTGGCGTCGCGCCTCCGATTCTGCACGGAAACGCTCCATCTCTTCGCGTCGTTCCTCCAATCCGCGATCGGGCTGCGGCGCGGCAGTACTGCTCGACCGCCCCGGCACACCGCTTGTGCTGGGGTAGGTGCTCGGCGGGGCGGCGCCCGAAGAATCCCAGCCCCCTACCAAGCCGCTGATGAACACGACCGTTCCCACCACGATGCAAAAAACAACGATAAGCACAAGCGGCGCGAGAAGCGTGGCGATCACAATACTTGAGAGCCGACTCGAACCAAAAGCCGCCAACACGGGCCGCGAGGCGGTGAGCGTCGTCAACCAGTCTCGCTCCAGAGCGCACAACTGCGGCATCTCGCGCTCCATGAGTGCGATCATCCCGTTCAGCCGCCGTCGGAGCTTCCGCTGTCGAGTCGAAGCCAGCACCCGCTCCCGCATCACCGTCGTCTCGCGCGCCGGCTTCACCAGCACCTGCTTGAAGCACTCAAAAAAATCGCCATCAAACCCCGGCTGCTGCGAAAGCGCCGGCAGGTCCTTCCGCGACGCCAGGATCACCCGCAGCCGGTCGGCCGCGGCGCGCAGGTCGGGCAGGTCCGCTAGCGGCAGCGCGTCGAGCCGGGCCGAGAGCTGCGCCGCGTCGCCGGTGAAGCACGCGGCCCGGACCGCGTCGAGCCCCTCGCGCGCCGCACGGCGCTGCTCGGCCGGGTCGACGCTCGACTGCTGCTCTACCTTCGGCTGCTGGCCGAGCGCCTTGGCGCGCGACGCAACGATCTGATCCGCGGCCTCCCACGGGTTCCGCTGCAACTGGCGGATCAGGTACCGGCGGGTTCGCTCGTCGGCGGTTGGGGTGGGGGTGCTCACTCTTCATCGACCTCGAAACCCAGCATCGAGAACGTCTCCAGCACGAACTGCCGGGTTGATTCTACTAGCTCCTTGTCCCCCTCGCCCATCGCGCGTTCGAGCGCGTCGAGCGCCTGCTCGAGCTGCTCGCGGTGGAACGGGCTCACCTCGCCCGTGAGCCGCTCCCCCATCCGCAGCAGCCGCTGGTTGGCCATGTCCTCGCGCGGGTAGTACTTCAGGGCCTGCATCTTCCGGAGCGCCTCGGCCAGATCGTCCTCGTCCAGCTCCGCGGCGTGGCTGGTGATGACGGTGCTGAACTTGTCGCTCGCCCCCTCGGCGTAGGCCTCTACCTCGAGGATGCCGTTCAGGTCGTACGTGAACCGCACCCACACCGTCTGCCCCGCGGGGCCGGCCGGGACGCCGGTCACCTCCAGCGAGCCGATCTTCAGGTTCTGCTCCACCCGGCGGTGCTCGCCCTGGTACACATCGAACCGCACCGTCCTCTGGTTCGCGGCGATCGTGGCGAACGGGTGCTCCTTGCTGACCGGGATCGTCGTGTTGCGGTGGATCACCGGCACGAAGTAGCCGCTCTTGAGCTGGGCGCCGATCTCCTTGGCCGAGTCGACCCCCAGCGTGAAGGGGCAGACGTCGGTCATCACCATGTCTTCCACCGCGCGGTCGTCCGCGATCAGCGCCGCCTGCACCGCCGCGCCCAGGCACACCACCTCGTCCGGGTTGATCTTGGTGAGGGGCGCCTTGCTGAAGTACCGCTCGACAAACTCACGCACCGGCGCCATCCGCGTGGCGCCCCCGACCAGGATCACCTCGTCCACGTCGCCCGGCGAGGCCCGCCCGTCGCGCAGCGCCTTGGCCACCGGCGCCTCGATCCGCTCAACCAGCGGCCGCACCGCGTCCGCAAACGCCTTGCGCGTGACCTTGACCGTGGCGCCCCCCGGCGCGACGTTGCCCGCTTCGTCCGGCAGCGCCACGCGCGCTTCCTCCGCGGCGCCGAGGGCGCGCTTGGCCGCCTCGCACTGTTGGCGCAGCCGGGCCACCCGCAGCGGCTGCTTCAGCTCCGCCACTTCCAGTTGCACGCCGTCGCGTTTGAGGATCACCGCCACCAGGCGCTCGGTGAAGTCTTCGCCCCCCAGGAAGCTCTCGCCGGAGGTGCTGATGATCTCCAGCGTCCCCTCGAACACCTCCATCAGCGTCACGTCGAACGTGCCCCCTCCCAGGTCGACCACCAGCAGCCGCTTCTCGGCGTCGCGGTCGTGCAGCCCGTAGCACAGCGCCGCGGCGGTCGGCTCGTTGACGATCCGCCGCACCTTGAGCCCCGCGAGCCGCCCGGCCAGCCGGGTCGCCTTCCGCTGGTTGTCGTTGAAGTACGCGGGGACGGTCACTACCGCCTCGGTCACCGGCTCGCCGAGCAGCACTTCGGCGTCGTGCTTGAGCGACCCCAGCACCAGGCTCGATAGCTCCGGCGCGGTGAACTCTCGGCCGGCAAGCGTGAGCTTCTCCCCCGAGCCCATCAGCCGCTTGAAGCACGAGGCGCACCGCTGGGGCTGGGTGACGCGCAGCTCGCGGGCCGCCTCGCCCACCAGCACGGCGCCGTCGTCTAGCACCGCCACCACGCTGGGGGTCAGGAACCCCCCCAAGGAATTGGGCACAAGCCGCGGCGCCCCGTCTTGGAACACCGCGCACAGCGAGTTGGTGGTGCCGAGGTCGATGCCGACGATCACGGGGGGCTCGCTGGGGGCTACGGAAATCTCTCGCAGAGGCGCGGAGTACGGACAAGAATGAGTCTAATCAAGAACGAATCAGAGCCGGAAGCGTCAGCGCCCGGAGGATTGTACGCCACCAGTCTAAGCTCCGGGCGCTGACGCTTCCGGCTCCAAAAGAACTCCAATCGCTCCTTGTCGACCCCTTCTCCCCTTCTTCCTCCGCGCCTCTGCGCCTCCGCGAGAGCCTATTGTTCTTCACTCAGCGCCTCGATCGGCGTCAGGTCCAACCGGCGGAACTCTACCTCGGAGCCCTCTGCCTGGATCGCGATTTGCCCCTTGCTCGCGGTGCAGCCGGCGCCGTCGTTCACCAGGTCGCCGTTCACCCACACGCGCACGCGGTCTCCCAGCGTCTCGATTGTCATGTGGTTCCACTCGCCGACCGGGTTCTCCGATCCGTCGGTCAGGTTCTTGATGCGCCGCGCCTTGCGGCCGTTGACGCCCCAGTTCTGCTTGGGGCCGCGCCGCTCGACCATGTCGGGGACCGTGACGTCTTCTTCGATGCACCAGAAGTCCCCCGCCTCGCGCGACTGCATCTGCACCTCCAACGACTGCGGGAACATGGAGTACAGCGCCCGCGGCTTCGACGCGTGGATCAGCACGCCGCAGTTGCCGGGCTTCGCGGCAAAGCGGTACTCAACGTCGAGGCGGTAGTTCTGGTGCTCGGCGTCGGTGATCAGGTGCCCACGCGGGTCGCCCAGGCTCACCAGCATGCCGTCGCGGACGATGAACGGAGACTCGCCCGAGGGGTTCTTGTCAAGCGCCGGCACGTCGGCGTGCCAGCCGTCGAGGTCGCGTCCGTTGAACAGCGGCTGGGGCTCGGCGGCGACGGCGGCGCCGGCGAACAGGAGCGTGAGGAGAAGCGCGGGCATGGTGCGGACCTTTGGGGCGACAAGTGACAAACTCTATCGGACCCATTGTAGGGTGCACGCAGGGCGCCATGCCACTCGGATGCCCGTCGGGGTGCTCGTCCGGGTGCTCGTCCGGGCGAGGGTGCTCCGCCGCTTGGTGCACTGCGTGCACCCTACACCGGTGGCACGCCCCTACGCGATGACTTCCCGGATCGGCTCGACCGGCTCTACCCCCACCAGCTTCTGGTCCAGCCCCGCGTAGAAGTACGTCAGGTGGTTGGGGTCGAGGCCGAGCTGCTGCAGCGCCGTGGCGTGTAGTTCCTTGACCGTGAGCGGGCGTTCGACGGCGCGGCTCCCCAGCTCGTCGGTCGTGCCGACCGACACGCCCCCCTTCACGCCGCCGCCGGCCATCCACATGGTGAAGCCGTAACTGTTGTGGTCGCGTCCCGTGCCCTTGGCGTACTCGGCCGTCGGCTGGCGGCCGAACTCGCCCCCCCAGATCACCAGCGTCTCGTCTAGCAGGCCGCGTTGCTTGAGGTCGCGCAGCAGCCCGGCGATCGGCTTGTCGGTTTCCGCGGCGTGCTGGTTGTGGTTGTTCTCCAGGTCGCCGTGGGCGTCCCAGTTGGCGTCCAGGTGTGAGCCCCCCGAGTAGAGCTGGATGAACCGCACGCCGCGCTCCACCAGCCGGCGGGCGATCAGGCACTGCGAGCCGAAGTGGTGGGTCGGCTTCTGGCCGACGCCGTACATGTCGAGCGTCGCCTGGGCCTCTTGCGAAAGCTCCACCGACTCGGGCGCCGAGACCTGCATCTGGTACGCCAGCTCGTAGCTACGCACCCGCGCGGCCAGCTCGGTGTTGTCCGTGCGTGCAGCCAGGTGGCGGGCGTTCACGCGGTCGAGCGTGTCCAAGAGGTCGCGTTGCTGCGTGCGGGTCACCCCCTCGGGGCGGGTGAGGTCGAGGATGGGCGAGCCCTCGTGCCTGAACGTGGTCCCCTGGAACGTGGCGGGCATGTAGCCGCTGGACCAGTTCTTGGCGCCCGAGATGGGCCCCCCCGAGGGGTCCAGCATCACCACGTAGCCCGGCAGGTTGCGGTTGGGGCTCCCGAGCCCGTAGTTCACCCACGAGCCCATCGACGGGCTCCCCGAGGTAAGCTTCCCCGAGTTCATCATCAGCATCGCGGAGCCGTGGATCGGCGAGTCGGCCGTCATCGAGTGCAGGAACGCGATGTCGTCGACACACCCGCCGACGTGCGGGAACAGGTCGCTGACGTGCTTGCCGCACTGGCCGTACTGGCGGAACTTCCACCGCGGCTCGATGATCCGGCCGACGTTCTTCTTGCCGCCGCGGCCGAAGGTGTCGACCGCGATGGACTTCTGGTCCATCCCCAGCATCGCCGGCTTGTAGTCGAACGTGTCGATGTGGCTGGGGCCGCCGTACATGAAGAGGAAGATGACGCTCTTGGCCTTTCCCGGGAGCTGCATCGGCTTGGCGGCCAGCGGGTTGGCGGGCGCCTGCGAGGCGCGGGCGCTCTTCGAGAAGAACCCATCGGCCCCCAGCATGCCGGCCAGCGCCGCGGCGCCGAACCCGCCGCCGCTCTCCCACAGGAACTCACGCCGCGTGCGGCCGCAGAAGTCGGGTTTGCTCATGGTCACGGCCGCCCTTCCTACGGGGTGCCACTGCTGGCTTGTCCAGCAGTGCGGAGCGGGTACCCACTTCACACTGCTGGACAAGCCAGCAGTGGCGCCCGATCTCAGTCTTAACAAGGTCAATCGAGGTAAACAAACTCGTTCAGGTTCAACACCAACAAACAAAACTGTTCAAACGCCGCGTCGGGCGACAACCCATGACGCGATTGGCTGGTCTCGATCAATTCCAACCCGTCGGCGATCGTCTCTTCATCCGCCGGCCGGCCGAGCGCTAGCTCGAGCGCATACACAACAAGCTCTCGCCCCTCGCCCCTCGCCTTTTTCTTGACCCTCTGGGCAAACAACCCCGCCTGCCGCTGCACGAAGCCGCTGTGCAGCAGGTTCAGCGCCTGGGCCGGCTGCGTGGTCACGAAACGCGCCTCGCAGCTCGTGTCGGTCTCGGGGAAGTCGAACGCGGCAAGCTCCGGCGGGATCAGGCTCCGCTTGACGTGGATATAGATGCTGCGACGCGCCGCCTGGGCGTCGGGGGTGGTCGGCCAGCCGTTGCCGGGCTGGCTCTGCGTGGCAAGCACCTCGCGCGACAGCCGCGGGTAGATGCTGGGTCCGTACAGCGCCCCGTCGAGCTGCCCGCTGACCTGCAGCACCGTGTCGCGGATCTCTTCGGCGCTGAGCCGGCGCATGTCGAACCGCCAGAACAGGTCGTTCTGCGGGTCGGCGGCGAGCGCCGCGTCGTCCGCCTGGCTGCTCATCCGGTACGAGCTCGACGTGACCATCAGCCGGTGCAGCGGCTTGAGCCGCCAATCGTTATCGACCAACCAATTGGCGAGCCAGTCGAGCAGCTCGGGGTGCGTGGGGGGCGTGCCGAGCTGGCCGAAGTTGTTGCTGCTGCGGACGATGCCGCGGCCGAAGTGGTGCTGCCACACGCGGTTGGCGATCACGCGCGGGGTGAGCCGGTTCTCGGGCGCCGTGATCCAGTCGGCCAGCACCCGCCGCCGGCCGGCGGTACGGGCGCCCTCGGCGGCGGTGGGGAGCCGCGGCGGGTCGTCGCCGAACAGCTCCGGGAAGCAGGGCTCTACCGGGTCGCCCAACGCGTGGGCGTTGCCGCGCAGCATCACGTGCGTGACGTCGGGACGCGGGTCGCACTTGGCAAGCGCCAACACGAACTCTTGCTTCGGCAGCCCCGCGCGCTCGCGCACCACCGCGTCGCGCTCGGCGACGAGGCCCTCGTACCGCTGCCAATCCCCCTTGGGGAGGAAGTCTTTGAGTTTCTTGAGCACCTCGGGGCGCTCGTGGGTCTCGCTGCGGCGTTGGTCCGCCGCAGGCATCTCGGCGATGCCCCGCTGCTCGAGGTCGTGGACGCGGCGTTCGAGCTGCGCTAGCCTCCGCTGCGCCTGCGCGTGCTGGCGGTTCACCCGCTCGCCGCTGGCGGCCCACTGGTTGTTGGTGGTCTGGTCCGACCGCACGCCGTAGGTGGTGACGTCCGCCATGAACGCCACCAGGCCGTAGTAGTCGGTCTGGGGAACCGGGTCGATCTTGTGGTCGTGGCACCGCGCGCAGCCGACGGTCAGCCCCAGCACCGCTTGGCTAGTGGTGCTGACGATGTTGTCGAGCTCGTCCGCCAGCGACTGCTCGGGGTCGGCCGGCTCGTCGTCCCAGGCGCCCAGCCGGTAGTAACCGGTGGCGGTCATCGTCTCGGGGGTCACCTCGTCTAGCTCGTCGCCGGCGAGCTGCTCGCGGATGAACCGGTCGTAGGGCTTGTCGTCGTTGAGCGAACGGATGACGTAGTCGCGGTACTTCCACGCGCCCGGCTTGGCGCCGTCGCGCTCGAAGCTGTTGGTCTCCGCGTAGCGCACCAGGTCGAGCCAGTGCCGCGCCCAGCGCTCGCCGTAGTGGGGCGAGTCGAGCAGCTTGTCGACCAACCGCTCGTAGGCGTCGGGCCGGTCGTCGTGCAGGAACGCTTCCAATTGCTGCGGCGTCGGCGGCAGACCGGTGAGGTCGTAGTAGAGCCGCCGCGCCAGCGTGCGATTGTCGGCCTCGGCCGCCGGCCGCAGCCCGGCCGCCTCGAGCCGCGCCAGCACGAAGCGGTCGATGCCGTTGCGTGCCCAGCGCTGGTCGGTCGTCTCCGGCGGCCGTGGATCGCCCCGCTCAACAAACGCCCAGTGGGGCTCGTAGCCGGCGCCCGCGTCGATCCAGGCCCGCAATGTTTCGATTTGCGTCGCGGTGAGCGGCTCCCCCTCGGGGGGCATCCGCTCCCAAGCTTCGCTGGACGCAATACGCCGCACCAGCTCGCTGCCGGCCGCGTCGCCCGGCGTGACGGCGGGGGTCCCCGTGTCTGCCTCGGCGAGCGCCCCCGCGCGGCTGTGCAGCGCCAGGCCCGACTGCTGCTGGTCCGGCCCGTGGCAGGCGTAACAGCGTGCGGCAAGGATGGGCTGAACGTCGCGCGCGAAGCTGGGGGCTTGGGCCGCGTGCTGGGCGGCCGCGGGCGCAGCGAGGGCGTAGATCGCAATTAGCGGGAGGAGTACTCGCACCCTGGTATCTTAAGCGATTTGGCGGCCCGACGCCAAATCTGTGCCGGGCCATTCGATCCAAGCGGCGTCGAGATCGTCGGTTTGCGGGGCGTCTTCACCCCCAATCTGCCACTCGGGGCGTCCAGCGGGACGGCCCGCGGGGAGAGTCGCCGCCTCGAGCAGCTCGAGCAACGCAAGGTCTTGCTCGGCCGCCGACGCAACGGGGGGCCGGAATGCCGGGCGCACCGCCACGCGCGTTTGGGCGGGCGACCGGAAGTACGCCGCGCCGGAATCCCCCTCCGCCGTGCCCCCTTCCTCTTTGCCCCCGGCTAGCGCCGGCTCCGGCTCTGGCGGCGTCGGCAACGCGTCGAGCCCGCCAACCCGGCCGAAGTTGTCCCGCCAAAGCTGGTAATCTTCGGCGCTCCCCTGCCGGTCCCGCCACACGGTGTAGTCGGCCGCGTCGACCACTAGGTCGCGGTTGAAGTCGCCGGGGGGGGCGATGTCGGCCACCCAGACTTCTTCGCCGTACTCGGGCGTCGTCGCCACGACGTATAGCCGGCCATCGACGACGGTGATGTCGCGCGGGTTGCTGCTGGCAGGGCCGGGGTTGATGTCGGCGACGATGACGGGTTGGCCGGTCGTGGGGTCGAGCTTCCAGAGCTCGCGTCCATGCTCAGGATCGGAAAAATGAAAGTAGAGGACGCCGCCGACATCGGCAAAAATGAATATCTGATTCGGCAAGGTAACCAGCGTTTCTAATGGCAAGCCTGGACCGACGTAACGTACAAGTTGAGACGGACCAGTCGGCGGGACATTTGCGAAAATGAGCTGGCCCCCCGATACGACGGGCCGCTCAGCCGCCGAGTAAGGGGAACTAGTTTGAAGCTGGATAAGTCGTGTCGTGCCTGCTGCGGTTCCATCGCTGCTCCAAAGCTCACGCACGTACGGTCCCGCTGAACCGAAGAGAAAGAGCGTCCCGTTGGAGAGCGCCAGCTCATTCGAATCGGAGCGATCAAATTGTTTGACGAGCTCCGTTACTTTCGACGCGAGGTAAGTTCTGTACAGTCCATTGCTGGAGAAGAAGTAGAGGCTGTCGCCATTGACGACGAGGTTGCTGGGAAGACTACGTGGTGCATAACCGCCTGACCACACGAGTTGCGTACTTCCCGATACACCGTCCGTCCGCCAGACGCCATGCACGTATTGGCCATCCTCCGCCAGTCCCCGCGCGGAAAAGTAGAGTCCGTCGTCCGTGCTCGTGAGCCAATCGGGCGGAGACACGCTGCCACCCGGAACGAGCGCAGTAATTTGAACCGGCCCCTCTGCATCGATTCGATAGAGCTCAGTCAGGAACGATGACGTCGGTACGCCTCCCGATACGTAAAGTGCGCCGTTGTGTTGCACTATCGGCCTAACGCTTTTGATATCGACCCGGAGCGGCGCGACCGACGCAACACTTTCCCCGTCACTGAGGTAGATGCGCGTAGACTGGGCCGCGAATGCAATTCCTTTGCCCGCTGGAGTTAGACGGCGGGGCGAAGAACCGAACGTTTGGGTGCGGATGTCTCGAATCAAGCTGGCGCCCGAAGCGTCCGCCCGCCACGGCTCGCGGTCGTAGGTTGGCGATCTTGCAGAAAAGAAGACCTGGTCGCCAATCACATTGAACCAGAGCTCCGTTTTCTCCCCGCCAGGTACAGCGTGTGTCCCCGTAGGGGACCCGTCCGTGGAATAGAGCTTGTACGCATCGACATAGAATAGTCGGTCGCCCACTACCGCAAGTGATCCGTCCGCGTAGCTGGTCGTCGGAGCAATTAGCTCTGTTACGCCAAGCGGCCCGCTCGTCCGCCACACGCCCGTCCGGGCGTAGTAGGTGAAGTCGCCCAGCGTCACCGCGTCGGGCGGCGTGCCGCCAACGTTTGAGTACAACTGCTGGGTCCCGGCCGCGGCGCCGTCCGACACCCAGGCCGTCGAGGCGCCGTTGACCGTTGCAGTAACGAACACCCCGTACGGGGCAGCAAGGATGCGGGGGTCCTTCAGCGAGCCAAAGCCGATGCCGGTGAGGGATTCAGCCGAAGCAGACTCGCCGTCCCACGTCCAAAACTGACTCGCTGCGAAGAACCACAGGCTCCCGCTCGCGGCGGTCAGACCATCGACAGGACCGCCCCCCTGCGACGCCAAATCGATCGCTAGTTCTGCGCTGCCTGACTCTAGACTGAACTTCCACAGCTCAGAGCCAAACGCGACGTAGCCGTAACCGTCGCGGACGGCGGCAGGTTGCAGGTCGGGGTGCGCCGCGGGGTCGAAGTCGCGGACGAGCACCGTACCCGCTTCGGTCCCATCGCTGATCCAGACCTGATCCTTGTCATTGGTGAACACCAATTGCTCGCCGGCGACCACAAAGTCTTCTAGCTGCGACGAATAAACGCCCGGCGTGATGTCCTTCACCAGCGCGGTTCCAGCAACCGTGCCGTCCGACACCCACAACTCTTCCCCGTGCCGACCCGAATCCTCAAGGTCGTCCTCGTTGGCGGTGAAGAACAGGCGCGACCCCACCGCGGTGAGGTTCTGTGGTCGCAGCGTTGGGTCGGGCATGCCGGCCGTGAGCGAGAATGTTCCCGCGGCTGTCCCGTCGGTGCGCCAAAGCTGCGCAGCAAAGCTGAGGTACAGCAAGTCTCCAGCGGTCACGCCGGACACGGTTATAAGAATGCTCGCATCTAACTGCTTGATTGCCTGGGTGCCGGCGTCCGTACCATCTGAGACGTACAGGTCGTAGCCACCGCCGTCGTCCGCAAAGAAGACGGCTTGGTCGCCTAGCTCCCAGTAGCCCACTGGGTTGGACGACTGCGTCCGCGTCTCAACATCCGCCAACAACCGCAAATCCGCGCTCAGCATGCAGCGAGTCTCAAGCGACTCAACTCGCAGCCGCCGGCCGGCGGCGCGGGGGGAGGGGCGGTGGGACATGACGAGGGGCGCAGCGGCGGAATGGAGCGGGAGAGGGGCAACCCCAGTCTAACCCCACGCCGCGGTTGCGGCCAACGGTTGTGGCGCGGAAACCGAGAACCCGAAATTCGAAATCCTTGCGCCGACGGCGATAGCCGCGCGTTTTTTGCGGTCACGACGGCGCCATCAGCGGGTAACGGTTCCTCCGGGCCAAGACCCACCGCGTTATCCCTGTCCGAGCCGCTTGGCTTCCACAACCTGGTCGGCGGGCGCGTCGACCGGGCTGAGAAGTTGCGGGGCGACGGTCCAGCGCCGGCCGACCGAGTCGACCAGCGACACCGACTTCTTATTGTAGCGCGTCACCACCCCAACCACGGGGGCGCCGCCGTCGTCGAACGTCACCCGCTCGCCGATGCGGAACCGCAGCATCGCCCGGTGCGTCCGCGCCTGCTGCAAGAAACGCAGACGCTCGACGATGCGGTGGTTCAGGTCGATCAGGTCGGCTTCGGTGAGGCCGTCGATATCGATAGGCATGTCTTGGATTCTGCGGCGCATCCATCAAGCCGGCAAGCCCTCGATGCTCAGCCGCCGTCGCGGGTGTTCGGCCCCTTCGCAGGGAGGGTCGTGCTACTCTCACGGGGCAAACCAGGGAAGCACCGTGTTGTAAGGCAGAGGGAGTGAACTACCGAGCATGAAACGTGCAGCTACCAGGCCGAATCCACCCCCCCCCAATAGCCGACGGGCTACGCCCCGTCGGGGCGGCGCAGTAGAAACTACTTCTCCGCTGCCCCGACGGGGCGGAGCCCGTCGGCTGTTGGTGCGTGGGTGAAAGGGGGGTCGTTCTGGCGCGCAAAAAAAGTGCGGCGGGGCACTTCGCCCCGCCGCACCTGCTTGCCTCGGCATCCTTGCGAGTGATGCCATTGTACAAAACTCAGTTTATGAAGCCAATCAGTCCAGGAAACCAATCAGCTCTGCGCTGCGGCTGGGCTGTTGCAGCTTGCGGACCGCCTTGGCCTCGATCTGGCGGATGCGCTCGCGGGTCACCTTGAAGATGTGCCCCACTTCTTCCAGCGTGTAGCTGTAGCCGTCGCCCAAGCCGTAGCGGAGCTTGATGATCTCGCGCTCGCGGTAGCTGAGCGTCTTGAGCACCTTGCCGATGCGGCCGCGGAGCATCTCCTGGGCGGCGCCAACCGAGGGGCTCTCGGCGCCGGTGTCGGGCAGCAGGTCGCCGAAGTGGCTGTCCTCGCTGTTGCCCACCGGGCGGTCGAGGCTGATCGGGTACCGGCTCATCGCCAGCACGCGACGCGCCTCGTCGATGGTGCATTCGGCCGCGCGGGCGGTTTCTTCGAGCGTCGGCTCGCGGCCCAGACGCTGCAGCAGCATCCGGCTGACGTTCCGCACCCGGCTCATGGTCTCGACCATGTGGACGGGGATGCGGATCGTGCGGCTTTGGTCTGCGACGGCGCGGGTGATCGCTTGGCGGATCCACCACGTGGCGTAGGTGCAGAACTTGAACCCACGGCGGTACTCGAACTTATCGACCGCACGCATCAGGCCGGCGTTGCCTTCCTGAATGAGGTCGAGGAACGAGAGCCCGCGGTTGCGGTACTTCTTGGCGATCGACACCACCAGCCGCAGGTTCCCCTCGCTCAGCCCGCGCTTGGCGGTCTGGTACTCGGCGTACACCTTCTTCAGCCCGGCGACGCGTTGCCGCAGGCTGTTGGGGGTTTCTTGCAGGTTGCGGAGGATGGTGCGGCACTCGCGCACCAGCGGGCCGCGTTCGGCCTGGTGCTTGCGTCCGGCGGGGATCCGGGCCAGTTGGGCCTGGAGCTGGTCGACCCGGCGGCTGAACTGGGCCAGGTGGTCGATCATGGTCTCGATCCGCTGGGTGCGGAGGCCGAGCTCTTCGACCAACACCACCGCCCGACAACGCCGCAGCCCCAACCGACGCCAGGCCGCCTTGCGGCGGGCCGGCTTCTCGCTCTTGCTGAGGGCGATGCGGTAGTCCTCGCGGTTCTGGTCGAGCAGCGTGTGGAGCGTGCGCAGGTTGTGCGGCATGCGGCCCAGGATCTGCTCCTTCTCCAGCCGGTCGGTGACGCTCACCTGCACGGTGCGGTCGAACGGCAGCTCGCCGCGGTGGACCCGGTCCAGCACCTTCACCGCGCTGCGGATCACGTAGTCGCAGGCCAACAGCTTGCGCCGGAAGGCGGTGCGGGTCTCCTCGATGCGCCGCGCCAGGTCGATCTCCTGCTGCCGGGTGAGCAGCGGGATCTCGCCCATCTGGGTCAGGTACATACGCACCGGGTCGTCCGACCACGACTCGTTATCGGGGTCGAGCAGCGACTCCTGCTCGTCGTCGGAGTCCTTCGACTCGTCCGACTCGCTGGCCTCGCTGTCGTCCTCTTCGCTGGAGCTGTCGGTCTCAAGCTCGTCTTCAAGCTCGTCGACTACCCCCGCGGTAACGGCGTTTTCGTCTTCCAGGTCGTGTTCTAAAAGCGTGTCGAACAAGTTCGGTTACTCCTCACCAAACGGGCGGACTAATGGGCGGACAAATGCTGGTCGGTCGAATGCTGGGCGGACAGGGCCGCGCGGACAAAATCTTGGCGGACTTACAAATCTAATCCGGGTCGCGCGTCGCACCCTTGTGCGCCGCGGCCAGGCAGACGTCGGTACGCCGGGGCCAACACCTGTGTTCGCGATAGCGTCGCTACGGGAAACGAAAACCAACGGCCAAAAGCAAAACTCGACACTGGCGGGCGGCGCCATGGCAAGGCGGCGCGGCGGGCGTCCTGGTGGGGAAGGACTGCCATCGCTGCGGCACACAGGCGCCCATGCACGAAGAGCACGCCCCGCCGAACTGCCCCGGCCACCCGAGCGCAACCCGTCAGGTCGCTGCTCGCAGAACGTAGGCCGTGGGCTTTTCGGGAAGCGTCTTTCAATTCTAACACCAAGGGACTGCTGGGCTCGTGGCACGGAACAATTGGCAAGAGATGACGCTGAGCGAATCTTGCGCGATTGACCTCGGACGCCTCGGTCACACGGGAAAAAAATAACGCGTCTGCTGGGGCGTCCCTCACTAGGCGGGGCGCCCAACAACGCCGGCCGGCCCCCTGCGGTTGGACCTACCCGGCAAGCGGAATCGAAACGTGCATCCACGGTCGGATGAAGCTCTCGGCAGAAACTGAACCCAGGCTGGGAACCACGCTTGGCGCCTAGGCTGGTTCAGAGCCTAGTTCCAATGCCGGTTCGCAGCTTGGCAGCAAGCAGCCCGGTTTCAAGACGACGCGAGACACAAACCATATCGAGGCCGGACGAAACGATTCGTCCCGCGCCGCGTTGCGGCCCGCCTAGTTTTGAAACCGCCCTGCTTCAAACGACCGTTCTTCAACCGTCCTTGCTTGGACAGCATTACCTTTGAACCCAGACTTGCGAGCCTGGTCTCGAAGGATCGATCTTGAAAGTTTCGACGCGGGGCGTGCGACGTGCGCTGGGGTAGGTGAGGCGCCACATCTGTTTAGGCCACGGTGTCCGCGTAAGCTGCGCCCGCGGGCTTGTCGCCCCCAACCCGGTTGGGGGATCCCCACTGCGGGGCGCGACAACTCGGCGTGCGTAGCATCATCGCTCCGGACTCTGCGCGCTCCTTCCTTGCCCGCTACCTCCGGGCCCCCCGAAATGCGGGACCTACGGCGCTCCATCGGCCAACCGCATGCGGTGTTGTGGAATCCCCAGTACATGGGGCCACATCGCACCGCTGCGCTGCAGGATTGCGGGAGGAGCCGCCCGGTTCGCCGCGACTCCAACCCAGATTCTAAACACCCCACCGCGCCGGTCCATAGGCAAAACCCGAAAAATCCCTACGATGGTCGGTCTGGCCACGCCGCCCAGGTCGCGCCAAGCGCCCCCCTCGCCGGGGCGTTTGGCCATGCCTTCCCCCTCTGCCCCGCTACTGCCCGCGTGAAGCACCTGCTCCCCTGCGAATGCGGACAACAGGTTGTCGTAGAGCCCCGAGAGGCCGGAAATATGGTCCGCTGCGCGTGCGGCGCCCAGATCCAGGCCCCGAAGCTCTCGCAGCTCCGCGAGCTGCCGATCGCCGAAGCCGCGGCCCCCGCCGGGCCGCCGAGCGCCTGGGGGTTCGCCCAGGGGGCGCTTTCTGCGGGCATACTCGCGGCGGTCGCCCTGGTGGCGCTGGCCGGCTACCTCTACTGGACAGAACCCCCCAAGCCAGAGCCCTTTAGCGCGGAGGTGTTCAGCAAGAACGCCGCCGAGCAGATCTCCCAGGCGCCCCCGGCGATGCTGTTCAACATCTGGCACGGCCGGTACCTGCCGCTGGCGGTCAACGGCTTGGCGCCGATGGAGAACCCCGGGGTGGAGCGCGTTGAGCAACAGATCGCCCAGGCACGCAGCTACGAGATGTGGCTGCTGGCGGCGGCGGCCGTCGCCGCCGCGGTGGGCGCCGCGGCCTACTTCGCCAGCCGCCCCGCCCAGCGAGGGCGTACGGGCTCGTAGCCGGTCCTACCGCTAGCGGTGCAGGACGAGGTTGTGGTACGCGGCCAGGGTCTGCTGGGCCACGGCGGGCCAGGTAAAGCGTTCGGCCACCAGCCGCCGGCCGGCGTCGCCCATCTGCCGGCGGTCCCCCCGCAGCACCTTGAGGATCCCCTCGGCAACGTCGCGCGGATCGAGCGAGGTGACGAACCCGGCGCCTACCTCGCCTACCTCGGGAAAGTTGCTCGCGTCGGACACCACGCACGGCACGCCGCTGCCCAGCGCCTCGGTAATCGCGATTGAAAAGCCTTCTTGGCGGCTGGGGAGGCAGAAGCAGTCGGCGTCGCCCAGCGCGGCGAGTTTGTCGTGGCCGAACTTGGGGCCGACGACCAGCACGCTCCCTTCCAACCCGTGCCGAGCGACACTCTCACGCAACGTCGACTCGTAGCCGGCGTCGGGGCCCACCACCACCAGCTTGGCCGCGGGCAGCTCCGCGATCACCAGACGCATCGCGTCGACAAGGATGTCGAGCCCCTTGCCGTGGTGCAGCCTCGAAAGGAACAGCACCATCGGCGCGTCGCCCAGGCCGGGGCAGCCCGCGCGGAACGAGCCCACCGGCAACGGCGAGCGCAGCGCTTCGGGGAACACGCCGTTCGGGATGACCGTGACGTTGAGCCGCGGCTCGTACTTCAGCAGGAACTCTTTCTCCGGGCGGTTCAGCGCGTGCAGCAGGGCCGCGCGTCGCAGCACGCCGCCGTAGCCGAGCCGCAACGCCACCTGCTTCTTCAGACGCTTCTGCCGCAACGACCAGGGGTGGAACATGCCGTGCGGCGCCAGCACGTAGGGCGCTCGGCCCCGCGCGGCCCGCGCCGCGGCGAAGGTCCAGGGCTCCCAGAAGCCGTGCAGGTGGACGATGTCGGGCGGGCCTCCCTCCGCGCCCCCCAGCACGGCCTGCAGCGGCCCATGCACCACCTTCAGCGCCTCGGCGCCGGGTGTCGACTCGATGAGCGCCGCCACCCGCGCGCGGCCCTGCTCTGCGGTTGCGTGGGCCAACGTCACCTCGGCGCCGGCAGAGGCCAGCGCCGCGGCCAGCGAGACCGCGACGGCGGGGGGGCCGCCCCCAGAGGGGTCGAGCGACGCGATCCCCTGCACCACGCGCAGCGGCCGCGGAGCGTCGCTCCCGCCCGGGCCGGTTCTTGCGCCGGGGGCGTCGCTCATCCCAGTTGCTCTCCCCGCTCGGCGTCGGTCAACGCTCGCACCTGCCCCCAGGGGCCCCGGGCGATCGCTGCACGCCGGACGTCGCCCGTGTCGATCCCCACCGTCAGCCGCAACCGCCCCAGCAGGCGGCGCCCCTCGACGATGGCGACCTCGCCCGTCTGCGCGGCCCGCCAACGCCCCCACCGGCGCAGCTTGGGGTAGCGGCCGAGCAGCTCGGCGATGACCTCGTCTATGTCACTCACCTTCAGCAGGTTGCGGCAGGCCGCGCACTCGCCCCGCAGCAGCGTGGCGCGGCTGACGCGCTCGCCGCAGCCGGAGCACTCATCGAACTCGGTAGCCAGCGTCGGCAGCCCCGACACCGGGCACTCGTCGCACAGCTCGGCCAGCACCGTTTGGCCGGTCACGCTGCAACGGGCCATGTCGCGTGCCAGCTCGCGCTTGCGCGTTTGCTGGCAGACGCCCACCTCTTCGGCAGCGACGATCGTGCCGTCTTCCAGCGCCGTTAGGTGGAACGTCTCGCGGCCCGTCACCGGGCAGGCGACCGGCGCCGGCCCCAGCGACCGGGCCCAGCCGGCCAGCGGCAGGTCGTGCCACGCGTCGCCGATCTCGAACCGCAGCCGGCACTCGGCGTGCTTGACCCACACCACCGCGACCACGCGGGCGCCCAGCCGCGTCGCGATCCGCTCCAGCGCAGGCGCCGCGACCGTTTCGTGCGGGTAGGAGGCGCTGGACGAGGGCGCCAACCGATCCAGGCCGAGCTCCGCGATCTGCGCTTCCGCCAGCGGCTGGCCATCGGGCAAGAAGAACGCGTGCTCTACCTGATCGCCAGCGGCCGGGCGCGTCACGCGCACCAGCGGCCGGTCGGTGAGCCGGCACCCGGCTAGGTGCATCGCCCCGCCATCGACCTGGTAGGCCGCGAACAGGCCCGGGCTCAGGTCGTGAACCGCTTCGGGCTGATCGGCGGGCCGGAGCTGGATGGGCGCGTGGGCGGCAAGCGACCCGAGGAGCATCTCTAGAAACGCGGCCGGGGGAGCGCCGCAAGCGAACGGCGCCGGCGGCTCTTCGGCCAGCACCACTTCGTTCTGCTTCGCCCCGCCGAACCGGCGACGCCCGCGGGCTTCGCTCTTGTGGCCGGCGCCGTCGGCCGCTGGGGCCGCCGCGGGCGCGGCGATCTCGCTGTAGCCATCCTCGCGGCACTCGAGCGCCCCGCCGATCGCGTCGGCGGTCTGGGCGGCAAACGCACGCCAATCCTGCGTGGTCCAAACAGCGGCGTCAGGTTGTGGGTCGGATGGTTTCACGTTGTTCGTAGGTCAGGCTGCGCCTGACGTTGCCCCGCCAATTGTGTCGATCAATGAGCCGCCCGGTCAGGCACAGCCTGACCTACCTTTTGCGCAACACGTACACGACGTCTTCGGTGGCGCCGCCGATCTTCACCGGCTGATCGACACGGTACGCGAAATCATACGTAGCAGCGATCTCGAGGTCTGGGACGCTAGCAATCAGATCGGCCATCTGACGGGCGGTGTAGGTCCGGAATTCGATACAATTTACCAGCCTCTGGTTACCCGTCGGCTTACAAACCGTAAATTCCATCTGCACGCGCTCGATCCGCTTGCGGGGGTCGATCCCCAGCGTTCGCATGTCGGACAACACGCACAAGTGGCCCCGCTGGGCGGCCCAGTGCTCCTCGTCGCATTCGGGGGGCCCGGCGGTCGGTTTGAGGTGCATCCCCAGCACGTAGACCCCCCCCTTGCGCAAACCCGCGGCCACGCACTCCAGGTGCCCGCGAGCCGCCTCCTCGCTCCCCAGGTGCCGGAAGCTGTTGATAGTGTTGAACATGGCGTCGGCCTTCTTGCGGAGGCGGAAGCGGCTCATGTCCCCTACCTCCGCGGTCGCAGGCAAACCGTGCCGCACGAGCCGCTTGTTGCAGTAGTCCACCGCCTTGGCGTTGAGGTCGTTGCCGGCCACCTCGTACCCCACCTTCCCAAACCGGTACAACAACCGCCCGGTGCCGCAGGCGGGCTCGAACAGCCGCTTCACCACCAGCGTGGCGTCCTTCTCGAACACGTCTTCAAGAAAGTCGAACTCCGCCTTCCAGTCGGAGCCAAAGACAAGGTCGTAGTACTTGGGGTAGTCGTAGAGCGTGGGCATAAGGAGGTTTTAGGTTTTAGGTTTTAGTCGTAAGGTTTCTGGTCGCATGCTAGCAGTGTGTAGTAGTCGCCGACCTAGGGTCGGCGGCAATCGGCCCCCACTCCCTCCATCGCTTGCGCGTCCCCCAGCCCCAGTCGCGCAGCGAATGATCCCCATCCGCCGAAGGTGGATAATCCCCGTCCGCCGCAGGCGGACACCCCCCCGGTCGCGCACGGGCCATGCTAGCAGCATATCAAGCTCATCTGGCAGTGTTTGCCGAAGTCTTCTAACCTTCCAGCGCGGAAAACTCAGAAGTAAGAGGATAGGCCAGGAGAGTCCACACGATCGACGCTGCGCACGGCCCGGAGGCCTTGCACGCGCGGCGTCACGCAAGAGAACGAGGCCCACGGAGGGGCGCGGCGGTGCAACGTATATTCTCATTCGCGATGCTCGCCGTGGTGCTCGGCGGCGGCTGGGCCTACCTGAAGGGGATGTCGCCGGCCGACGTCGCCCAGGTCGTCAAGCAGGCCGGCCAGCAGGTAGCCGCTGGGCAGCCGATCGGCGGACCCGGGGGGATGCAGTTCCCCGGCGCCGGCCAAGCCCCCGCGGCCCCGTACGGCGCCAGCGGCGGCCAGGGCCCCGCCACCCCGGCCTACCAGCCCCCGCCGCAGTGGGGCCAGCCGACGATCCGCATCGCCAGCTACAACATCCAGGTCTTCGGCGACTCCAAGGGCTCGAAGCCCCACGTGATGCGGGCCCTGGGCGAGGTGATCCGCCAGTTCGACGTGGTCGCGATCCAAGAGGTCCGCACCAAAGACGAACACTTCGTCACCAATTTCTTGCGAGACTACGTCAACCCGGCCACCCCCAACGGCCCCGCCCGCCAGTATTGGCAGTTCGTCGGCCCGCGCCTGGGGCGTTCCAACTCCAAAGAACAGTACGCGTTCATCTACGACACCGCCACGATGGAGCTTTCGCCCAGCGTGGCCTACACGGTGAACGACCCCGACGACCTGCTGCACCGCGAGCCGCTGGTGGCGATGTTCCGCACCCGCAAGGCGCCCCCGGAGCAGGCCTTCACGTTCATCCTGTGCAACGTGCACACCGACCCGGACGAGACCAAGACGGAGCTCGACGCGCTGGCCCAGGTATGGCAGTCGGTCAGCCGCAGCAGCTCGCCAGAGGACGACATCATCCTGCTGGGCGACTTTAACCTCGCCGTCCCCAGCAGCCCGCCCGAAGCGCAGCCCCGCACCGGCCGGCCCCTGGCCGCCGCCGACCTGCGCGGGCTGGCAGACGTGCCGGGCATGTACCCGCTGATCCGCGACCGCTCGACCAGCACCGTCGGCACCAGGCTGCACGACGAGCTGCTGATCCGCAAGAACACCACCACCGAGTTCACCGGACGCTCCGGGGTGTTCGACGTGATGCAGCAGTTCGGGCTGACGCAGGTGCAGGCCGAAGAGATGAGCGACCACCTCCCGGTGTGGGGCGAGTTCAGCGTCTACGAGTCGGGCACCCCGGGACGGGTGGCCCAGCAGTACGCGCCCGCGTCGCGCTAAGCGTGCTGCGCACGTGGCGGTCAGCTTTCAGCTTTCAGCGGTCAGCTTTGACGCGCTCGCGCGAACCCCGAGACGCACACACTGCACGTAGGTAGGTGACTAGCCGCGTCAGCGCGTCAAAGCTGACCGCTGATCGCTGAAAGCCACGTGCGTAGCACGCTTTAGCCGTAGTACTGCACCTCCACCACGCGCTCCTGCGAAGCTTCCACCTTGCGCAGGAACGAATCGAAGCGCAGGTGCGTGTCGTAGTACTCGACCACCGCCGCGTGCATAGCGGCGCGCCGCGCCGCATCCATCGCGATCGCACGCTCCACCGCCCCGAGGAAGCCGCGGGCGCCGCGGAACACCAGCGCGTTGACGCCGTCGGTTAGCGGAGGGCGGAAGTAGTCGCCGTACTCGATGATCGGGACCGTGCCGACTTGCATCGCCTCGACCACGTTGTGCGCCAGCGGCATGCCGGTCCCCGGCGAGGCGATATAGAAGTCCGCCCGGCCCAGCAGCCCCAGCCACTGGGCCGCGTCGATCACCCCCGTCGTGCGGAACGCCCCCCGGTCGTACGGCGGCAGCCACACGGCCTGGGGTTCGGCCGGGGCCGCTACGTCCGCCAGCCGCGCGTAGTGTTGGAGTGGCAGCTCTGAGTCGAGCAGCAGCTCGATCATCTCGAGCCGCGACACCACGCCGTGCAGCCGGGTGATCTTCCGCGAGTGGTACTCCGGCGCCGTCCGCCCGGCAAACAGCACACGCGCGGTGCGCGGCGTCTGCCGCAGCGCCGCAAGCTCTTCGTGCGTCGCGGGCTCCTGCAACGCCGGGTAGGGCATCCACACCGAAGCGGGCGCCAGGTTCGCCGGCCGACACCCCGCGATGGGCAGCACCCGCACGATCTTGGCGTCGACCCCCTCGTAGCGCCGCGGGTCGCGCCGGTCGGTCCACACCACCACTCCCCCCGCGCCGTCCCCGACCCCGGCGCTTTGCACCCCGCTCCCCGCATCGCAAAGCTCGTACGGGAACTCCTCAAAGTACCGCCGCTTGAACACCTTCCGCTTCGACTCCGCCAAGAAGCGGTAGTTGTTCACGATCACGACCCGGTAGCCACAGCGCCGCAGGTTCCGCAGCAACAGATAAAAGTACCGCCCGCCGTCGGCGTCGAAGTCGCGGGTGTGCAGGTCTACCAGCGCGGTCTTCTCTCCCGGCAGCGGCGCGGGGGAGGCGCCCCGCACGAGGCGCCGCACGTAGCGGTAGTGCGAGGGCATCACGTACGACCGGCCCCGCCGCAGCCAGTCGTTCAGCGGGTCGGTAAGAAACTTAAGCCGCGCGTAGTGCGATGCGCGGAACCAAGCGAGCGAACGCCGGGTGCGTGGGTTGAGACGCGGTTGGTTCATGGCAGAAGTTGTAGACGCAAAGCGGTTGGCTGTCAGCGTTCAGCTCTTAGCTGTCAGCTGTCAGCTTTCAGCTTTCAGCTCTCAGCGACGCGCAGGCACCCATAGCTGCCGACCTAAGGTCGGCGCTGGAGTGGTAGGGATAGGCTCCTCGGAGCGCGCCGACCCTAGGTCGGCAGCTATCGGACGCGATCGGAGCCTCGAGCACCGCGTCAGAAGCTGACCGCTGACCGCTGACCGCTGAAAGCCAAAAGCCGCAGGCTTTCTTGTAGAAAGTAGCCACCCACCCTGCTAAAAAACACGCATCACAACTCACGGCATCCGCCGGGGCCTTCGGGCGCCCGACAAGAGCCCGACGCCAGGCCGCAAGGCCTCAAGCGCCGGGCTTTTTTCGTGCGCGCATCCTAACGACCAATACCTAACACCTAACACCTCTCTCATGCTCTCCGTCCCCCTCCCACACGCCCAGCGCGACATCCTCGACGGCGACCTGCTGCTCTTCCGTCGCCGGGGGCCGATCTCTATCGCGGGCCGGGGCGAACACTCGCACGCCGCCAAGGCGGCGTGGTGGGGCGGAGAGCTGTTCTGCCTGGAAGTACGCGAGTGGCACGGCGGCCGGGCGGTGACGCTCGCCAGCCAGGTGCGGCGCTGCCCCGGGCGGATCGACGTGTTCCGCGCGAACCCCGCAGGCCGCTGGCCCGAGTACGACCGCGCCGCGGCGACCCGCTTCATGCGCCGCCTGGCCGGCTGCGACTACGGCTACGCGGCCGTGCTGTCGGCCGCCATGCGTCACCTGCCAGTGGTGCGTTGCTGGACGACGCCCGACGTCGACGACACGGCCCTCGACCGCCGGCCGCCGTTCTGCAGCCAGGCGTGCGCGATGGCGGACCGCATCGCCGGGGGCGTCGACCCCGTGCCGCACCTAGCGGACCGCGTCACCGAACCGGCCGACCTGGCCCGCAGCCCGTTCTACCAGTACCGCTTCACGCTGACGGGGGACGCCTGATGCGCACCATCCCCTGGATCGTAGCGTTGCTGCTGGCTACCGGCGCCGACGCGCAGTGCGTCGGCGGCGTCTGCCCAACGAGCCCGCCAACAAGCGGCTGGCAGAGCGCGCCCATCGAAAAGCCCCACCCGGCCGTCTGCCGGATCACCGTCCGCGGCGCCGGCGCCGCGAGCCTGGGGAGCGGCACGCTCATCGCAAGCAGCAGCGCCGGCGGGCTGGTGCTCACGTGCAGCCACTTGTTCGACAACGACCGGGGCGCCATCGAGGCGACCTTCCCCAACCTCCCACCACAAACCGCAAAGCTGCTTGCGATCGACCGCGCCGAAGACCTAGCGGTCCTAACCATCGCAAATCCAAGCACCTGGCCCATCGAACTAGCCGACGGGCTACGCCCCGTCGGCGCCCTCACCGCCGCCGGCTACGGCAGCAACGGCGCCTACCGCTCGATCACCGGCCCCATCCTAGGCACGGCCACCCCCCAAGGCGCCCGCTACCCCAGCCTACAAATCCGCGGCGCCGTCCGCCCCGGCGACAGCGGCGGCCCGGTGCTGGACCCGCAAGGCAAGCTGGTCGCGGTGGTGTGGGGCGCACGCGAAGGCTCCACCTACGCCGCCTACGGAGCGCCGCTGAAGCGCATCGTGGAATACGCGCTCGACAAGACCCGTGCGGGCCGGGGTCTCCCCACCCCCGGCGCGGCAGAGCAAACGCCTGCTTCGTCAATCAAGGCGCCCGCTTCACCGGCTGCTGTGGTCGACAGCAATGAGTCGCGTCTTGAACGTGTACCTGACGCGCCGGGGCCGGGGACGGCCCGGCTCGCGAACGACGTGGCAATCAACGCGCGGTTGGAGTCGATCGAGTCGCAACTTGACGAACCGCGTGGCTGCGACTGCCCCGCGGGCGCCCCGCTGTGGATCGCGGCCGCGGGAGTGAGCGGGCCGGTCGGCTTGGCGCTAAGCGCCGCCTGGCTGCTGCTGGGCCGCCGCCGGGGCGCCCAGCAAACCCAATCGGCCCCGCGTCCGATCGCCATCGACAGCCCTCCCCCACCGCAACGCACCACGCACGAGACGCACTACGTGCCCATCGAACGCGACGCCTTCGCCCGCGCCCACCAATGGGCCAGCGAACAAGTCGCCAGAAAGTTCCCCGGCGCGGTCGACGTGCTAACGACGCTCGACTCGCTCATCAAGCAGCAGATGAATGGGGGGGAGAAGTGATGAGTGATGAGTGAAGGACGTAGGGTGCACGAAGTGCACCAAGCAGCAGAAGGCAGCGCGCTTCGCGGGGCATGGTGCACTACGTGCACCCTACATGCACCGCTTGCGCATCCCCCAGCCCCCAGCCCCGTTCGCGCAGCGAACACACCCCTCCGCCGCAGGCGGAACACCCCCGGAGCGAAGCGACGATGCCCATCACCAACACAGACGCCGTCCTCTGGTACAACGTCGGCCTGTTCGGCGAGGCGGGTTACGCCGTGCCGAACTGGTCGAACGATGTGGGGAGCCTCAACCCGCAGATCCTCGACTGGGTCGAGCTGGTCGGGCGCAACCTGTTCCACGTGATGCACCACGAGGACGCCGACCTGCGGATCCCCCCGTCCATCAACACCTGCAAGCGCGTCCACAAGCTGTACCTGCGGGCCGCCAGCATCTTGGTCGGCCGCGCCGTGCCGCCGGGGGTCGACAACATGGAGGTGCTGCACGCCCGCCCCGCGGGCGAGGTGTTCCGCGTCTACCCGGTCCCCTACTTCAAGGTCCGCAACCCCTTCTTGCGGCGCTGGGCCGGCCTGGTGTTGGTCTCGCTGAGCGAGGCGATGCAGCACACCGAGAACCGCAAGGAGATGGAGATCAGCACCGCCTTTGCGGGCGGGGTGGGGCAGTACCTCAAGCGCGTCTACCTCAACATGGCCGTCGAGCTGTTCGGCAAGACCCGCGACGAGGCCTCGGCCGATGGGTTCCTGCTCTCCGACGCCGACCTGGCCGCCTACAACCCGGCGGCGTTCTTCACCGCCACCGAGATGGTCGACACCGTGCCGAGGCTCGACCGCGTGTTCACTGAAGACCGCCTGGAGCAGTTGGCCGAAGGGATCCCCGTCACCCAGATGCCGGCCGACATCCGCCCCTGGCCCACGAACCTAAGCAACTTCTACGCCGCGAGCCGCAGCGACGGCGTGATCCAAGGCGCCGGCGCCAGCGGCGCCGCCGCGGGCGGCGCGCCCATCATCCCACCCCCACCGGGGGCGTAGTTGTAGGGTGCACGAAGTGCACCAAGCCCCGCGATCGGAAGTGCCATTCCGCTGCATGGTGCACTGCGTGCACCCTACAAAGCAGGCCGGGGCGGGAGCGGGTGCACGGTCGCAGTAGGAAACCATCGCTACAGCACGAGCGTCGTGCCCGAGTTGTCACCGAGACAAGATTCCTCCCCGCCACGAACCCCCTCCCCCTGCCGGGGAGGGGAGGACCATTGCTCACCGCTTGCGCGTCCCCCAGCCCCCGCGGCAAAGCCGCGCCACCCCCAGCCCCCAGCCCCAGCCCCGTCTCGAAGCGACATGCACATCCGCGATCGAGTGACCGAGCTGCGCCGCGTCCGCGCGGGCGACCTGCGTCCCCACCCCCACAACTGGCGCACGCATGGGCCGGCGCAGGCCGAGGCGCTGCGCGCGGTGCTGGCGGAGGTGGGGTACGCGGGCGCGCTGCTGGCGCGCGAGGTAGAAGGTGGCGGGCTGGAACTAATCGACGGGCACCTGCGTGCCGAGACCACCCCCGACGCGATCGTGCCGGTGCTGGTGGTCGACCTCAACGACGACGAGGCCGAGAAGGTGCTGCTGACGCACGACCCGCTGGGAGCGATGGCGGGCGCCGATCGGGTGACGCTTGGTGAGTTGGTTGCTCGCTGCGAGACCCAGAGCGACGCGCTGCGCGCGTTGTTAGAAGGCTTAACGACCCAGGCGGTCCCCGACTTTGTCCCTCCCCAAGAAGTCGCCATCCCCGAGTCGTACCAGGTCGTCATCGAGTGCGCCGACGAACCGCAGCAGCAACAAGTCTACGAGCGGATGCGCAGCGAGGGTTTCAAGTGCCGCGTCGCATCACTGTGACGCGCCGACCATAGGTCGGCAAATACTGTTCGCACTCATCATTCATCATTCATCATTCATCATTCATCATTCATCATTCATCATTCATCATTCATCATTCATCATTCATCATTCATCATTCATCATTCATCACTCATCACTCCAGAATGCCCCTCCACTCCATCACACTCTCCTGCCCCGTTCACGACTCGTTCCGCGTCCAGCAGGTCGCCGGGATGTTCGACGTGCCGATCGCAGAGAAGCAGAGCGAGCGGTTCGACGTCGAGCTCCCCGACCGCGACGGCCCGTGGCGGGTCGGGCTGATCGTTGGCCCGTCGGGGAGCGGCAAGTCGTCGGTCGCTCGGCAGGCGCTGGGGGACGTGCTCTACCGGCCGGCGCCCTGGCCGGCCGGCCGCGCGGTGATCGACGGCTTCGGCGACACGCCGATCCGCGACATCACCGCGATGCTCACGGCCGTAGGTTTTGGTTCGCCCCCGTCGTGGGTCAAACCGTTCAGCGTGCTGTCGCAGGGAGAACAGATGCGCTGCGAGCTGGCCCGTGCGCTGCTGGAGAAGGGGCGAGAGGTGAGAGACGAGGGACGAGCTGCGCGTCCCCCTGTCCTCGCTCCTCACCCCTCGTCCCTCGCCGCTCTGGTGGTCTTCGACGAGTTCACCAGCACCGTCGACCGCACCGTCGCCCAGGTCTGCTCGGCCGCCGTCGCCAAGGCGATCCGCTCGGGGCGGGTCGCCAAACGCCTGGTCGCGGTCACGTGCCACTACGACGTAGCGGCTTGGCTGGAGCCCGACTGGACCCTGGACATGGGCCAGACCCCGTCCACCAGTGGCGAGCGCCGGCTCGACTGGGGGCGTCTTCGGCGACCCAGCATCGAGCTCACCATCCGCCGCTGCGGCCGAGGCGTTTGGCCCCGTTTTGCGCGTCATCACTATCTAAGCGGCAAGCTCAACCCCGTGGCCACGTGCTTCGTCGCGACCTGGGACGGCCGGCCCGTGGCGTTCTGCGCCACGCTGCCGGTGATTGGCTTCAAACGCCGCCGGCGGTTCACGCGGATCGTCACACTCCCCGACTACCAGGGCCTCGGGATCGGCACGCGGATGATCGCCGCGGTCGCCCGGCATCACGCGGGCGCCGGCGACCGCGTGAGCGTCACCACCAGCCACCCAGGGCTAATCGCCCACTGCAAGCGCTCGCCCGACTGGATCGCTACGGCGGTCAAGAAACCCGCCAGCCAGCGGCGGAGCAGGACATTTAGCAACTACAAGAACGCCGGCGTGCGCGCGGTGGTGAGCTTCGAGCACCGTCCTCCCCTCCCCTTCCAGGGGGAGGGGCCGGGGGAGGGGGCTGTGGCGGTGTAAGCGATAGCCCTTTGATTCCCCGCCAACAACAAGAGCGGGGGTGTTGCGGGCGCTTACTCCGGGGCAGCCCCCTCCCCTAACCCCTCCCCCTGAAGGGGGAGGGGGACCGGGCGCCGCTGGCGCGGCGGTCCGCCAAACTAAACTCCCAGCCTCATCCTCCGTCGCGCAGCGGCATGCTCACGGACGAACAAAAACAACAGCTCCTGGCTATCGCTTCGCTTGGCTGCGACCGGCTGACTTCGTCCCGGTACGTGGGTGCGTCGGTCGAGGCGTTGCGCGGCGCGATCGACGCCGACCCGCGGTTCGCGGTCGACCTGGTGCGGGCCGAGGCCCAGGCAGAGCTGGCGCACATGAAGAACGTGCACCACGCGTCGCAAGACGAGAAGAACTGGCGTGTGAGCGTGTGGTGGCTCGAACGCTGCCGGCCGGAGCGCTACGCGCCGCAACGCGCCGGCGCCGTGACGGAGCAAGACGTCGACCAACTGATGGGACTGATCCGCGAAGCGATCGAAGAAGAAGTAGCCGATCCCGCCGAGCGGGACCGCGTGTACGACCGGCTCGAGCTGGCCGCCCGCAAGATCGATCGAGCGATCGAGGCCGCCGGCGGCGCCCAGTCGCCCCCTCCCCCCCTGCCCCACGGCGCCCCGTGACGCGTTCTCCCAACCCCATCCGCCTGTCGCGGCTGCTGACCCGCCTCGCGCGGCCGGCGCCGCGCGCCCCGGCCGCGCCGCCGGACGACCCCGCCGAGCCGCTGCTCGATTGGGGCCGGAGGCTGCTCCCCGCGCACTTCGCCAAGCCCCCCTCGGCGATGCACCGCTGGCTGGCCGGAGAGCTCGACCGCTTCACCGGCTTGCGTGGGCAGAAGGTAAACCTGGTCGGCCCGCGCGGCGGCGCCAAGAGCACCATCGGTTCGCTGGCGCTGGTGCTACGCGCGGCGCTCAGCGGCCGCGAGGGGTATATCTGGATCGTCTCGGACACCGCCCGCCAAGCCCGCACCCACCTGGAGAACGTCAAGAGCGAGTTGACGGAGAACCCGCTGCTGCACGCGGCCTACCCCCAGGCCACGGGCCGCGGCCCCGTGTGGCGGGCCGGCAAGATCACGCTCCGCAGCGGCGCCGTGATCGAGGCCTACGGCGCCGGCCAGCGGTTGCGCGGCAAACGCCGCCGCCAACTGCGGCCGACGCTGATCGTGTGCGACGACCTGCAGAACGATTCGCACATCGTCTCGGCGCGGCAGCGTGCGGCGTCGCGCGACTGGTTCCATGGCGCCCTGCTCAAGGCGGGCAGCAGCGGCACGAACCTCGTCAACCTAGCCACGGCTCTGCACCGCGAGGCGATCGCGATGGAGCTGCTAGAAACCCCCGGCTGGCGGAGCCGGCTGTTCCGCGCCATCGAGCGCTGGCCCGACCGCACCGACCTGTGGGGCGAGTGGGAGAAGCTCTACCGCCGGCCCGCCGCAGCGGCCGACGCCGAGGCGTTCTACCAGCAGAACCGCGACGCCATGCACGCCGGCGCCCGCGTGCTTTGGCCCGAGGAAGAAGACCTGCCCGCGCTGATGAAGCAGCGGGCCGAGAGCGGCCGCACGGCGTTCGAGCGCGAGAAGCAGAGCTCGCCCGTAGACCCCACGCGGTGCGAGTGGCCCGAGGCGTACTTCGCCGGCGGGCTGTGGTTCGACGACTGGCCGCACGACCTGCGGCTGTGCACGCTGGCGCTCGACCCCAGCAAGGGCGCCGGCGCGCAGCAGGGAGACTACTCCGCGTACGTGCTGCTGGGGATCGACGCCCAGGGGGTGCTGCACGTGGACGCCGACCTCGCCCGCCGCCCCACGCCGCAGATGGTGGCCGACGGCGTGGCGCTGGTCGAGCGGTTCGCCCCCGACGTGTTCGGCGTTGAGGCCAACCAGTACCAGTCGCTGCTGTGTGGCGAGTTCGCCCAGGCCTTGAGCGCCGCGGGCCTGCTAACCGCCGCGCCGCTGCCGATCGAGAACCACACCAACAAGCTGGTCCGCATCCGCCGGCTCGGCCCCTACCTGGCCCAGGGTCGGCTGCGGTTCAAGCGCCACTCGCCCGGCGCGCGGCTGCTGGTGGATCAGCTCAGAGACTTCCCGTTGGGCGCCCACGACGACGGCCCCGACGCGCTAGAGATGGCCGTTCGTCTAGCCGAAGACCTGTGGCGCGGCCGCCACACCGACGACGGTTTAGGAGACAGGCTGCGCGTGTAGGGTGCACGCAGTGCACCAAGCCCCAGAGAAGGGATGTCAATCAATCCACTAGGTTGCGCGAGTCCCCCTCTCCGGCAGGGGGAGGGGGCGGAGCGCGATAGACCACCATCACCTAGTACACCCATTCCGCCGCAAACCCTCTCCCCCGGCCCCTCCCCCTGCCGGGGAGGGGGGAAAGCTTTCACCTCACCCCCAGCCTCAACCATGCACGAATCCCTCGACGACCTCTTCCCCAACTTCATCGACCCACGCGACGCCTACCTGGACGACGACGGCGCCTACTGGCCCCCGCTGGCGGCCGGCGGGCGCAGCGCCGCGCTGGCGGCGCCCGACCTGGCCGGGCTGCGCGACGAATGCCGGCGGCTGGCGGCGACCAACGAGTTCGCCATCAACGGCCACGAGAACCGCATCAGCTACGTCGTGGGCGCCGGCCACAGCTACCACGTGACGCCGCGGGCCGGCCAGTCGCCCCCCGCGGGGCTGACCGCCGCGGTCGAGCGCCTGATCGAACGCTTCTGCGAGCAGAACCGCTGGCACGCACGCCAGCAAGAAGTAGTCCGCCGGCTCGACCGCGACGGCGAGGCGCTGCTGCGGACCTTCGTCGACCGCCAGGGGGACACGCTGGTGCGGTTCGTCGAGCCCGAAGACGTCGCGGCGCCGAGCGAGCGGCTGCTCGACCCCGACGCCAGCATTGGCGTGCAGACGTCGCCGGGCGACGTGGAGGGGGTGGTGGGCTACTGGATCGGGGGCCGGCTGGTCCCGGCCGGCGAGGTGCAGCACCGCAAGGCGAACGTCGACGCGAACGTCAAACGGGGCGTGCCGCTGTTCGCGCCGGTGCGCAAGAACCTGCGTCGCGCGGAGAAGCTGCTGCGCAACATGAGCGCCCTGGCCGAGGTGCAGTCGGCCATCGCCCTGATCCGCCGCCACCCGCACGCCACGCGGGCCGGGGTCGAGCGGTTCGTCGCGGACAACACCGCCGGCGCCGGCCCGGACGCCATGGGCCGCACGCGGCGCCTGGCGATGTACGGCCCCGGCACGATCCTCGACGCCCCCGCCGGACTGGAGTACGACTTCCCCGCCGCGGCCGTGGACGCCGCCAGCTACGTGGCCATCCTGCAGGCGGAGCTGCGGGCCATCGCCGCGCGGCTGTTGATGCCGGAGTTCATGCTCAGCAGCGACGCCTCGAACGCCAACTACGCCTCGACGATGGTGGCCGAAGGCCCGGCCGTGCGGATGTTCCAACGGCTGCAAGCCGCGATGATCGAGGAGGACCGCGCGTTGTTGTGGCGCGTGGTAGAGAACGCGGTGCAGGCGGGGCGCCTGCCGGCCGCAGCCCGGCGGCTGGTGGATATCCAGATCGTGGCGCCGACGCTCGAGCTGCGCGACCCGCTCAAAGCCGCCCATGCAGACCGCATCGCCTACGACCACGGCGTGCTGTCGCTGCAGACCTGGAGCCAGCGGTTGGGGCTCGACTACGAGCAGGAGCAGAAGAACAGACGGGAAGCGATGAACGATGAGTGATGAATGATGAATGAAGAGTGATGAGTGATGAACGGAGGTCATCAGTTTCCCCTCCCCTCGTGAGGGGAGGGGTTAGGGGAGGGGTCGATCGTGGGCACACGCGCCACGTTGCCGAGGACGGATGAACGACAGTTGTTGGTCAACGAGTCCACCAAGGCGAGCTTTTGCCCGCTGCTTACCCCCTCCCCCAACCCCTCCCCCTTCCGGGGAGGGGAGTCGGCGTGACCGAGCGATGTAACCACCCACTCATCACTCATCACTCATCACTCATCACTCATCACTCATCACTTTCTTCCCCCTGGCTATTTTCCGTTGTAGTAAACATTGGTTCCTTTGCTAAACTCGGCCGCATGATCGCCACCAACACCCTCCCCGCCAAGATCAGCAAGACCGAGCAGGCCCAGGCGGCGTTCGCTCGGCTGCTGGCGGACGCCTCGCGCCGCGGGTTCTACGGGACGACAAGCATCACGCTGAACGTGCAAGACGGCGCCATCCAGCAGGTGCGCGTGAGTGTCGAGAAGACGATCCGGTAGCCGTGTAGGGCGCACGCAGTGCACCAGGCTACCGACACGACGGGTCTACTCCGACCCATGGTGCACTGCGTGCACCCTACTAGCCAAAGCATCGAACCGAGCCCCACGCGGGGCGTCCCCCTTCGAGCCCACACAAGAGACCAACCCGGTCTCTCGGTGGGCTTTTTTCGTTCACCAACACCTCACGCCTAAAACCTAAGACCTTCCCAATGCCCCAACTGATTCAAGAGTTTGTTGATAGCCGCGGCGTGGCGCTGCGCGTGGAGCCCGAGGCCGGGCTGCTGCGTGGCGTTAAGCTGTTGGGCCTGGCGTCCCGCAACGGACGCACTTACCGCGAAACGGCGCTCCGCAAGGCGATCGGCCTGTACGAGGGCGCCAAGGTGAACGTCGACCACCCCGCCGGCGGGCCCTTGCAGCCGCGGGCCTACCGCGACCGGCTGGGGGTCGTGAAGAACGTCGAGCTGCGGCCCGGCGAGGGGCTGTTCGGCACGCTGGTGTACAACCCCAAGCACCCGCTGGCCGAGCAGCTCGCGTGGGACGCGGCGCACGCGCCGCAGAACGTCGGCCTCAGCCACAACGTGCTGGCCCGCACCTCGACCGAGGGCGACCGGGTGGTGGTCGAGGCGATCGAGCGCGTGCAGAGCGTCGACCTGGTGGCCGACCCCGCCACCACCCGCGGGCTGTTCGAGAGCGAGGGCGCCCCGGGCATGGACTGGGACGCGCTGACCACCGAGCACCTGGCGCTGCACCGCCCCGACCTGCTGCAAGAGATGCGGGCCGCGTGGTGGAGCGACGGCGAAGCGACCGCGGCGCCGACCTCGCGCGAGCAGCGCCCGCTGGGCGAGGCGTACGAGCCCGCGCCGGCGAGCGCGCAGGAGTTTGTAGCGGCGATCATCCGCCGTTAGTTGTCCCCCTCCCCTCGTGAGGGGAGGGGCTAGGGGAGGGGTCGCTGGTGGGACCACGGTCGTTCCTCGCAACGACGCCCGATGCACGCTGGTTACTCCCGCGTCGCCACCCAGACAAGCTTCTTCCCCGCTTCCAACCCCCTCCCCCAACCCCTCCCCCTGCCGGGGAGGGGGGATTCGTTCACCCCTCACCACTCACCACTCACCACTCACAAAAAAATGCCCAACACAATGCGATGGCGTTACGGCGACACGAACCCCGTGATGCTGGCGGTTGACGCCGGCACCGTGATCGAGATCGGCGACCTGGTCTACCAAGAGACAGACGACGCCCGGCCCGCCGGCGCGCTGGCCGACCTGGGGAGCGAGGCGCTCAACCAAGAGGGGCTGCACGACAAGTTTGTCGGCGTGGCGATGCAGGCCTCCCCCGCCGGCGAGGCGGGCCAAGTGCGCGTCGCTACCAGCGGCGTGTTCGAGTTCGACTGTGCTTCGGGCACGTTCGAGGTGGGCGCCCTGATCGGCGCCCGCGAGAACACGGCCGGCAACGCGCTGCTCAATCAGACCGTCAAGTCGGCAGCGGCGCTCTCATCGGCGCTGGGCCGCTGCGCCCGGCGTGTGAACCCGTCCGGCACGCGGGTGCTGGTGCAGATCGAGAGCACCGTGATGTCGGGCGGCCCGCAGGCGGCGGCGTAGCCAGTCGTAGGGTGCACACAGTGCACCAGAGGGCGCGATCGATGCTTTCTCCCCATGGCATGGTGCACTACGTGCACCCTACTTTCCTAACAACTAGCACCTACCACCTAAGACCTTTCTCATGCCTACGCTCAACTACCGCGAACTCCGCCGCCGCTACGACCTCGACGGGCCGCAGCGCACCGTGGGGCATCTTTCCGAATCGCTGGAGATCGGCGCGTTGCGGCCGGAAGACTTTAGCCTCCGCGACCTGGCCGAGGCGCTCGTGCCCGACGGCCGCGAGTGGGTCCGCATGCTCGACCCGCGTCAGGCCGGGGGCGTGGCGCTGCTGGAAGACGGCGTCGACGTGACCGCGTTCCAGAACGTCGCCGGGCAGGTGGTGCGTGCGAAGATCTTGGAGGCCTACACGCAGGAGGCGTTTGTCGTCTCGAAGCTGGTGGAGACGATCCCGACCCGTCTGGACGGCGAGCGGATCCCAGGCGCGACGCGTGTGGCCGACACGATCGACGAGGTGGCGCCCGGCATGCCCTACCCCAGCCTGGGGTTCGGCGAGGCGTACATCGACACCCCCAGCACCACCAAGCGCGGGTTCATCGTGCCGGTCACGCGTGAGGCGGTCTTCTTCGACCGCACCAACCTAGTGCTGGCCCGCGCGGCGGAGGTGGGGGAGGTGCTCGGGCTGAACAAGGAGAAGCGGCTGGTCGACCTGGTGATCGGCGTGACCAACAACTACGTCGCCGACGGCGTAGCATACGACACCTACCAGTCGAGCGGCCCCTGGGTGAACGAGCTGTCGGGCAACGCCCTGGTCGATTGGACCCAGGTAGACGCGGCCGAGCAGTTGCTGGCGGACATCCTCGACCCGGCCACCGGCGAGCCGGTGCTGCTGCGGGGGACCACCGTGCTGGTGATGCCCGCGTACCGGCTGGCGGCGCACCGCGTGTTCAGCGCGGCCGAGATCACCTACCAGGGCTCGGGGGCGGCCACCATCACCGCGGCGCCCAACCCGCTGGGGCGCTACCGGGTAGAGGAGAGCCGGCTGGCCTACCGGCGGATCGTCGCTACCGGCGAGCCGGCCGCGGACGCCAAGAAGTGGTGGTTCTTGGGCGACTTCCGCCGGGCGCTGGCCTACATGGAGAACTGGCCCGTCACCGTCACGCAGTCGCCCGTCGGGAGCGAGGCCGACTTCACACACGACATCGTGCTGCGGTTCAAAGCGAGCGAACGGGGCGCCGCGGCGGTGATGAACCCGCGGTACATCGTGCGGTGTACCGGCTGACGCCGGTCGGGGCGAGGGGTTAGGGGCGAGGGGCGAGAACGCGCAAGCGATGTTCCGGCTGCCTGCCCCTATCCTCGTCTCTCGCCCCTCGTCTCTCGTCCCTCGTCTCTCACCCCTCGCCCCTCACCCCTCCAATGCCCGACGACACCCAGATCTCTGCCATCCGTTCTCAAGCCATCGCGCAGCTCGAGCAGCTCACCGCCGAGCCCAAGCCTACCTACTGGCTCGATGGGCAGCGGGTGCACTGGGAGGAGTATGTGGGGATGCTGCAGCGCACCGTCGATTGGTGCGACCGCAAGCTGGCGGAGCTAGACGTGTTCGAGGTCCGTTCGCAGGGGGGCGCGTGATGCCGATCGATTGGGACGCGGCGGGGGATTTTTCGGGGGTGGCCGACGGACTCGAGAGCGCGACGCTAGAGCACCATGTGGATAGCTCGACGACGGGCCTGCCTTCGGCGTGGCGAAGGACGCAGGTGGAAGAAGACGAGCGAGAGGCCGAGTGGCAGTTCGAGCTGCCATCGGGTGCGGCGGCGCCGGTGGTGGACGATGTGGTGATCGACTCGGCCGCGGTGCGCTGGACGCTGGTGCGGGTAGAGCGGTTGCGTGCCGAATCGCGCTGGCGGTGCTTAGGGCGGGTCGTTCCGTGAATCAATGACCAAGGACCAAGCCTTAATGACCAATACGCGCAGGCGTTCGCTTGCGCGTATTGGTCATTGAGGCTTGGTACTTGTGGCTTTCACCATCGGACTCACTCTTTCAAACCCACACGCTCGTACATGATCGCGATCATTTCCGTCAGCAACGGGCCGTCGCGGGTTTCGAGCACCACGCGGGCCTTGCGCAGGGACTCTCGGCGGGCGTTGATGTGCTGGGCGGCGAGCCTGGCGCCCTCGGGGGTCAACGCCCCCCCCACGCCGAACCGGCTCCGCAGCTCGGCGAAGTCGCTGCGCGTCCAGCCGGCGAACAGGTCGGGCTCGGCCGCCACCAGCTCCGGCACGGCCGGGTTGGTGTCTGCGTCGAGGGCGGCCGCGTCCAACGCCTCGGGGCCGGTTGCGCCGGCGGGGGCGGCGATGAGCTCTTCTACGCTCACCCCCAGCCCGTCGGCCACCTTGCGCAGCGTGCCGGGGTGGGGCTTGCTGCGGCCGCTGAGCAGCGTCTGCACCGTACGCCGCGTGACGCCCGCCAGGCGCATGACGTCGTCGTAGGTAAGCCCCTCGCGGGCCATCACCCGCCGGAGGTTCACGCCGATGGGGGTGTTCTCAACCACAGAAGGGGACCGCCAAGGACGCCAAGCGCGCCAAGAGAACCTAGAAACGGGACTAACAGGCAGGGGCAGTCACCGACAATCGTTGGAGTGTAATTCGCGCCGTAGCATCTCCAAACGGATTCCTGCCTGCTGCTCCTGACTTTCTTTCTTCCGTCCTAGGCGCTCTTGGCGTCCTTGGCGGTTCCCGTCCGGCGCCAGTATTCCGGTTTGCTATTCTTCCAGCTTGGTCGGGTCGGGCCGCAGGGGGCGGTCGTCTGGGAAGAAGAGCTCGCGGATGGCGTGCAGCAGGCCCATTGATTCGGGGCTCGAGCGGCCCAGCTTGTTGGCAAGCGGGGTCAGCAGCCAACGCCCTTCGGGCCAGCGGACGTCCATCGCCTTGGCGCAGTCCTCGAGCAACTGGTAGACCCGCGCGCGGGTGACCCCCAGCGAGTCTGCCTGGTCTTTGACCGTGGGGGCGCCCGCGGTGAGCGAGAGCCGGTCGGCCGCCAGCTTGCCGATCTGCGGGCCCAGGTCGATCTCGATCTGCTTGATCAGCGGCATGGCCAGCGCCCGGTGCAGTTCTTCGGCCGAGGGGAGCTCCGGCTGCCAGACGACCTGGTTGAGCCAGTGGCAGACCCGAGGCACGAACCGTGGCGTCACCACCAGGTCGAGGTTCTCGTGCTGCACGGCGGTCGAGAGCGCCTCGTGCACGGTGCAAAACACCTCCAGCACCGCCTGCACGCGCTTCTCGCCGTGCGTCCGCAGCCGGCGGATCTGGGCCAGGGTGCGGTCGGAGTAGGTAGAGAGCGGCGTGTGCCAGATCACCGTCGGCAGCGCTTGCAGCGACGGGGCGACGCGGCCCAGCGGCTCGTCGCGTAGGCAGGTGCGGCGCACCGTGTCGCACCACGTGCTCCAGACCGCCTCGGAGACGGTTGCGGCGTCGAAACCCGCCCCCACGACGGGCTCGTCCTCCAGCGCCTTGATCGGCGTCTTCAGGCCGAACGGGGCGTAGCCGGAGCCCCCCTTGGCGGCCCGACGCAGCAGGTCGAACAGGCCGAGGATCTTCTTCTGGCCGACCCCGGGGGTCGCCATCAGCTCTTCTAGCGGGTGGGAGAGCAGCTCGCGGAGCGTGCGGTCGAGAAAAGCGATGGGCAGCCGGCGGTCGCTGGGGAGCACCCAAAACGACAACGCCCGGTCGAGCCGGCCGTCGTCGTGCTGGTCGACCAGCGTGCGGCGCAGCCGGTCGTAGGCGCCGACCAAGCGGTACCGGTCGTTAGAAATGGCGTTCCTGGCCATATTCACGCATCCCTTTGAGGGAAGGCCCCGGCGCGTCGTGCGCTCTCAGACCATCGGCAAGCGGCCCGCAATTCCTAAGATGCCAGATCAACGTTGTAAGCGAGAACGCCTGAAAATACTTGACTTGGTATTCTTTGGCGGGCGTGAGCAAATGTCAACCTCGTTTATTGCGGCAAGCAGCAACCCGGGCGATCCACCGATGAACGCAGCCAGCCAGCAGCCAGGGGACGCCCAACAGCGCCCCGCGACCGGCGTCTGCGTCGTCGGGGCCGGCTCTTCTGGCCTGGCCGTCGTCCGCTGGCTGGCCGAACTCGGCATCCCCTGCCGGTGTTTCGAGCGACAGCCCGCCCTGGGGGGCAACTGGCGGTACGGCTCGCCGGCCAGCAGCGTCTGCCGCTCGACCCACCTGATCTCCTCGAAGCGGCTCACCCAGTACCGCGACTTCCCGATGCCCGCCGAGTGGCCCCAGTACCCCAGCCACGCCCTGGCGCTGGAGTACCTGGAGCGCTACGCCCATGCGTTTGGGCTGCACCAGCACATCGCGTACGGCACGGGGATCGAACGCGTCTGCCGGTTGCCCGACGGTGGTTGGGGCGTGACCCCCGCCGGCGGCCAGCAGCAACGCTTCGCCGCGCTGGTGATCGCCAACGGCCACAACCACGCGCCGCGGCTGCCGGCCTGGGCCGGCCGGTTCACCGGAGAAGGGGTCCACTCGGGCGCCTACCGCACGCCAGACATGCTGGCCGGCAAACGCGTGCTGGTGGTGGGCGGGGGCAACTCGGGCTGCGACATCGCTGTCGAGAGCGCCCAGCACGCCTCACGCACCGTGCTGAGCCTCCGCCGCGGCTACCACCTGCTCCCCAAGTTCTGGCGCGGCGTGCCGATCGACGTGGTGGGCGAAGCGATGCTCCGCTGGCGGATGCCGCTGGCCGTGCGCCGCCAGCTCGCCCGGCTGGTCGCCTACCTGATGATGGGCGACCCCCGCACGCTGGGCATCCCCAAGCCCGACCACAAGCTGTTCGAGTCGCACCCGGTGATCAACTCGCAGCTCATGTACGCGCTGGCGCACGGCGACATCGCCGTAGCGCCCGACGTGCAACAAGTCGACGGCCAACGCATCACCTTCGCCGACGGCCGCAGCGAGACGTTCGACCTGGTGGTCTACGCCACCGGCTTCGAGATCACCGCGCCGTTTGTGGACGCCCAAGAACTGAACTGGCGAGGGGGCCGCCCCGACCTCTACCTGAACGTCTTCCATCCGCTGCACGACGACCTGTTTGTCGCCGGCCTGATCCAGCCCGACAGCGGCCAGTGGGGCCTGGTCGACCGCCAGGCCGAGCTGATCGCCCGCTACCTGCACGGGCTGCACGCCGAGCGTCCCGCGGCGACGCGATTCCGCGATCGTAAGCACGCCAGGCGCGACGACCTCAAGTCGCCGGTGAAGTACCTCGACTCACCCAGGCACCTGCTGGAGGTCGAGCATCACAGCTACGCGCGCCGGTTGGAGCGGGAGATCCAAAAGCTGCGCTAAGCGCGTGCGAGCCGGGGCGTCCCCGCCCCCGGCGCGTCTGAGTCGTTGGTCCACTCCGCTGCGCCGGGGGCGCCCCGGCTCACACGGAATGGCGCCATTCTCAGAACTCCACCACCATGCCGTCGTAGCCGACCGACAGCGAGGGGAACCGCTCGCGGGCCACCCTCAGGTCGAGCGGGTCGTCGGGGTTGGCCTTGGGGTCGACGTGCACCAGCACCATCCGCCGCACGCCCGCTTCGGCCGCCACCGTGGCGACGTCTTCGACGCAGCTATGGCCGGTGAGCTCGGCCATCGCGCGGCCATCTTCGTTGAAGTAGGCCTCGTGCACCAGCAGGTCGACGCCGCGGATGAACTCAACGTAGTCGGCGCCGGCGTGGGCGGTGGTGTCTGTGATGTACGCCATCGAGTGCCCCGGCCACTCGAGCCGCATCCCCATCGAGCCCCCGGGGTGCCTCAGCGGGATGTGCGTCAGCGTCCCCCCGGCCGGCAGCTTGAGCGGGCCGTCGAGTTCCAGCAGCCGGAACGCCGGCACGATCGGGAAGATGGGCTCTGCGAACACGTGCTCGCGGACCGCGGCGATCACTTCTGGGTGGGCGTGGATCGACACGCGGTCGTCCGCGTCGGGCCCGCAGGCGCCCAGCAAGAACGTGAGCCCGGCGACGTGATCGAGGTGGGCGTGGCTGACGATCACCGTTAGTTCTTCGGTCTTCACCAGGTCCGCGATGCGGAACGCCCCGGTGCCGGCGTCGAGCACCAGCCCCATCTCGGGTATCATCAGACACGCCGTGTGCCGCCGCAGGCTCGGCTGGTAGCCGCCCGATCCGAGGAAGTAGAGTTGCATAATGGGGGCGGGATCCGCGGAGAGTGTGGCGGCAATAGAAACTCTAGCACGCGACCGCGGCGGGGTCCAACTAAGGGGCGACGGGCGAGACCGCGCAAGCGTGGCGCCGTCTCCCGCCGTTTTCCCCATGGCCGTTTGCGTTCGCTCACCCCTAACCCCTCGCCCCTACTTATGTTCCGATGGATCCCCTTGATCGCTCTCTTGCCGCTGGTTGGTTGCGAGACGCCCCCCACCCAACCGCAGAAAGTGGTGGTGTACGCCGCGCTCGACCAAGAGTTCTCTGAGCCCATCTTCGCGGCGTTCACGCGTCAGACCGGGATCGAGGTGGACGCCCGCTTCGACACCGAGAGCACCAAGACCACCGGGCTGGTGCAGGCGATCATCGCCGAGCGCGACCGGCCCCGCTGCGACCTGTTCTGGAACAACGAGGCGCTGCACACGCTGCGGCTTGAGAAGCTGGGCATGCTGCGCCCCTACGCCCCGGCCCACGGCGCCGACTTCCCGGCGCAGTACCGCGCGGCCGACGGCGCCTGGCACGGCCTGGCGGCCCGCGCGCGGGTGCTGCTGGTGAACACCAACATCGTGCCCGAGGCGCGTCGGCCCACCAGCGTCAACGACCTCATCGACCCGCAGTGGTACGACAAGGCGGGCGTCGCCAAGCCGCTGTTCGGCACCACCGCTACCCACGCCGCGGTGCTGTGGGACAAGCTGGGCGAAGAGCGGGCCAAGGAGTTCTTCGACCGCGTCCAGCAGAACTGCCGCGTGATGGCGGGCAACAAGCAGGTGGCCCAGGCCGTGGCGAGCGGCGCGTTGGCCTTTGGGCTCACCGACACGGACGACGCCATCATCGAGGTCGAAGCAGGGGCGCCGGTGGCGATCGTCTACCCCGACCAAGCCGACGACGAGCTCGGCACGCTGTTCATCCCCAACACGCTGGCGCTCATCAAGGACAGCGAGCACCCGCGCGAGGCCGAGGCGCTGGTCGACTTCTTGCTCTCCCCCGAGGTAGAAGACCGCCTCGCGATGGGCCGCGGCGCCCAGATCCCGCTGAACAAGAACAGCAAGGAGAAGCCGCGCGTGAAGACCCCCGCGGACGTGAAGGCGATGGAAGTCGACTTCACCCAAGCCGCCAAGAGCTGGGACGCCGCCGCGGCGTACCTGGCCGTGACGTTCGCCGGCAAGAAGTAAGCGCGCCGCGGCACCCCAAGCCCAAGTGCAGCCGACCTACGCTCGGCGCGTGCCGAGCGCCGCGGCTTTCGTCGGCGGCCGCCGCCCGCGGCGGCGGACTTCGAGGCCGGCAAGCCAGACTGCGGGGACCACAAAGGAGAGGGATGCGAGCGCGACAAACGTCGGCCTAAACTCGGCGCCGTACATGATCCGAAACGCTTGATTCCATACTAGGAAGATGACCGTCAGTAACACGCAGCGCCCCGGTGCGCTGCGTACCCACGTGAAGACGGCAAGCGTGATGATGGGTGGCCCAACTCGGCCGATATAGCTTGCGATCGGTATGCGAAGAACTTCCGCGGCATTGGGCGCCGCAAGGAAGACGCTGCAAATCGCGACGCCGAGCATCGCCTCTAGCCCGTCAGATATCGAGAATCGTAGCGGCGCTTTCGGAAAACCATTGTCATGCACCATACGCGTGGCGCGGACGCACAGCGCCAGCACGGCGATCAGCACGACGAAAACAAGGTAGTGCGGACTCAGGACGTAGCTAGAGCCCCAATCGAATCCAGCGGATCGGAATCGTTCAATCATCAGGGCGCCAGCAGGAATTGTCGCACCCATCGCTAACGCTAGGCGTAGTGACCAACCCCGTCGCCACTGACCTACCCATAGACCAGCAAGCACGATGAACGTCGACAGAGCCGTGTCTACCAGTCGCAAGGTGTACGAATTCGGCATCCCTATCGCTTCGATCCGACGCAGTGCAAGCACAGCCGCCAGCGCCACCGTCGCCGCCAACAAAAACGGCAGCAGCGGCCGGTTACGGACGTAGATCCGCAGCTTGAGGAGCTGGCGCTGGAGCATCGTGGCGTACTCAGGAGGAACAAGACGCGGCCGGTCCATCCTACGCCACGCCACTCACGCCCGCACGTCGATCGCCTTGACCTCATCGGGCGCCCTCGGCGCCGCGGGAGGCGCCGGCTTCTCCGCGCGCACCGGGCGCTTCCCGCGGCGGTGGCGGCGGACCTCGACGCCGGCGAGCCAGACGGCGGGGACGAGTAACATTGCGACAAGCGTGGAGAAGTCGACGTATTCTGCCGGAGTCGTCCACCATCCAATCGCGATCGCGACGGCTATCGCCGCAAGCCTCGCGACGGGCTCGCGAATCCAAAGAAACACCGCGAGGGCAATCGCGGGCGGCAGCGCGCCAATCGGCCAGGCGTACCACGGCCCTTGGACGGCGAGCGAGAATTGTGTCTTCGCTAGAAAGCCGCTGACCAGCGCCACGGACAGCATCAGCTCGAGGCCATCAAGAATCGAGAATCGCCACGCCCCCATCGCGGCGTTCCCGTCCAGCGCCCGCCTTAAGCAACGCAGCGCCAACGCGGCTACAGCGACCAGCGCGATATGGATACAGATGACCGGCAGCAGGTCGCTCGCGAAGACCACCGCGTCGTCGGCCGCACAAAACGCGTACAGGTACGCAACGCCAAGGGTGACGATGAGCCGGAGGGAGAACCCGCGCCGCAACTGTCCCAACCAGACGCCACACAGGCCCGGGAGGGAGGAAGCGATCGCGATCAGCACGATGGGCAGCCACTGGTCTCGCGTAACTCCTTCCCGCGACGCAAGAATCCCAAGCGTCCCCAGCGCCACCGTCGCCGCCAACAAAAACGGCAGCATCGGCCGGTTGCGGACGTAGATCAGCAGCTTCAGGAGCAGGCGCTCGAGCATTCTTGGTGAGTGGTCCGTGGGACGAATGCGGGGATGCTGTATCTTACCTTGCCGCCGCGACCCTGGTTATCTCGGGGCGACGCGCCGACCGTAGGCCGGCGGCTGCGTAACGCCCTGCGCGTCTCTACCATCCATCCTCTAACCTCTACCATCTAACCTCTATCATCTATCACCGCTGCGAACCACAATACAGCACCCCCCGCACCCTCACCCGGCCCGGCCGTTGTCTGCTTCCCCGCTCATCGAAAAGTGCTGCCTGATCGGTCCCCGCGTCAGCGGCGACCCGACGCACTTCATGATCGAGCGGGCGTTCGAGTCGGCCGAGCTCGACTGGCGGTTCCTCTCCTTTGAGTGCGGCCCCAACCGGCTGGACGAGGCGCTGCGCGGGGCGGCCGCCCTGGGCTTCCGCGGCGTGAAGCTGGCCGAGGCGTTCCGCGGCGCGGCCGCGGCGATGATCGAGGCGATCCCGGGGGCCCTGCTGTCGGACGCGGCCCGCTTCAGCGGGTCGGTCGGCTGCCTGGCCGAACGTGACGGCGTGTTGGTGGGGGAGGACTTCGAGGGGCAGGCGGTGCTGCGGGCGGCGCTGGCCCACGGGCCGATCGACGGCCGGCGGGCGGTGCTGCTGGGCGCCGGGCGGGCCGCGCGGAGCATCGGCCTGGCGCTCGCCCAGCAAGGCGCGTTGCTGCTGGTGGCCGAGCCAGACATCGAACCGGCCGAGCGGCTGGCCGAGGACCTCCGCGGCGCGGTGCCGAACGCGCAGATCGAGGCGGGGGGCTACGACGAGGGGGACGAGCTGGCCCTCGACCCGACGACCGCGGTGGTGGTCCGCCCCGCGGAGATTTCGGAGAAGACCGTATCGCCGGCGTGGATCGACTTCGCCACGCTGCGGCCCGGCATGGTGGTGATCGACGCCACGCTCGAATCGGTCCGCACCGGCCTGCTGCGCGAGTCGGCCGCACGCGGCGCCGTGGGGGTGGAAGGCGTGACGCTGCTGGCCCTGGAAACCGCGATGACCCTCGAAGCCTGGACCGGCGTGAAGGTAGACCCCGCGGTGCTTGCGGACGCGGCGGAAGAGTTTCTGGGGCTGTAGTCCGCCTGCGGCGGAGGGGCTGGGGGCTGGGGGTGGCGCTGCTAACGCAGCGGGGGCTGGGGACGCGCTCCGCGGATGGTGGGGTTGTTGTCGGGTGCACGCAGTGCACCATGCGGCGCGCACGGCTGGTGCACTACGTGCACCCTACATAACGATACAGCATGCATCGCGGTTACTTCATCACTGGGACCGACACCGACGTTGGGAAGACCTACGTCGCGGCGCAGCTTGCTGCGTACTTTCTTTCGCTTGGCAAGCGCGTGGGCGTATACAAGCCGGTCGCCAGCGGGTGCGTGCACGATGGTGTGGGGTTGGTCTCCGACGACGCGCAGGCGCTGTGGGCTGCGGCCGGCGCCCCGCTGTCGCTCGAGGCGGTCTGCCCGCAGCGGTTCGAGGCGCCGCTGGCGCCCTACTTGGCGGCGCGCGAGCAGGGCAAGAGCGTCGACGCGGCGCTGCTGCGGAGCGGGCTCGACGCGTGGCGCGCGGCGAGCGACGTGCTAATTGTCGAGGGCGCCGGCGGGCTGCTCTCGCCCCTCTCCGATCAGGACCTGAACGCCGACCTGGCCCGCGACCTGGGCCTGCCGCTGATCGTGGTGGCGGCCAACCGGTTGGGGGTGATCAACCACACGCTGCTGACGCTGCTGGCGGCGCGGGCGTACGGGCTCGAGGTGAAGGGGGTGGTGCTGTGCGACGTGAACGCCAGCGGCGACTTGAGCGCCGCGTCCAATCCGCGCGAGCTGGAAAACATCTGCGACGCGCCGCTGCTGGCGCACGTGCGGCACGGGGCAAAGGTGGATTGGCGCTTGTAGGATGGGTCACACCGCCTCGGCCTCAACTAGCTCCCCCATGCGGCTCTCGGCCAGGGAGGTGTCGACCGCTAGGCGGAGCGTGACGGCCCAGCGGCCTTCGTCGTCGCCTTGCAGGCGCCAGTGGGGCATCACGACGACTTGCTGGTGGACCAGCTCGAAGCCCGCTTCGCTCTGGCTGACCGCGCCGATCGGGTAGGTCCAGAACGACGTGGGCCGGTCGGCCGACAGCCCGACGTCGATCCCCAGCCACTGGTCGGTCAGGTGCAGCCGGTGGGCGTCGTGCAGGTCGAGCCAATCGCCCAACTGGCCCATCGACTGGCCGTCGCCCGAGTGGAAGTAGCGGTCGTCGGCGCCGGTGGGGAGCCCGGCCAGGTTCCACTCGACGGCGAAGTGCATCGGCCGGCCGGTGGGGAGGCCCTCCAGCAGGTAGCCCACCTCCAGCACGCTGCCGCCGGCTTCGAGGGTGATCCCCTTGGTGATGCGGATCGGGGTGCCGTCGGCGTGGCCGTCGCGGGTCATCTGCACCTGCATCCGTTCCGGGCTGCGGCGGAGGCGCGTCTCGTACACGCCGCCGACGAAGTCTCCCTGCTCACGGGCGGTGGTGGCGACCACGCCGGCCAGGTCCTGGCCCAGGTCGTAGAAGTGGTCGACCAGCGCCTTGCGCGGGTAGGCGTCGTACTGCAGCATCTGGTCGAGGTTCGGCTGCTTGAACACCACGCGGTCGTGGATGCTGGCGACCTTGCCCCCGGAGTCGCTCGGCCCGGCCAGCACCTTGCGGTGGTAGGCCTCCTCGCGGCGGTCGAGCGTAGCCAGCAGGTTGTGGCAGATGGTGCGCGAGTCGAGCTCGTAGATCACGCCGCCGGCGGCCGGCGCCACCAGCGCGCTCAAGCGGTTCGACGCCAGGCGGACTTCCTTCTTGCCGTCGAGGTTGTAGTCGGCCGCGTCCAGCTCGACCCACTCGGCGTGTCCCGAGTCGAGGCCGCGCCCTTCGTGGCGGTCGAGCAGGTTGTCGGCCGCGATCAGGTGGTTGTAGACCGCGTTGCGCAGGTGGGGCAGGTAGACGCCGCCGAAGGCGCCGTGCCAGTAGCTGCAGTTGCACTGCCCGCGGTAGAGCTCCGTCAGGGCCGCGTCGATCAGGTCTCCCTCGGCGCCGTCGTTCTGCATCGACTCGATGCGTCGGCTGACGTGCAGCATGCGGGCGTACATCTCGTCCGTTTCTGGGTAGCGGACCTTGAAGTTCCGCCAGTAGCCGCCGCGGGCGAAGCGGGCGATCTCGTCCCACTTGTGCGCGTCTTCTAGGTCGTGCTTGGCGTCGTGGAACACGTTCTGCTGCACCGCGGGCAGGGCCCACTCGGTCATCTCGCGGTAGCTCCCCTCGGGGATGTAGATCTTGCCGATGGGCGGCGCCGCCTCGAGCGCCTGGCTGGGGGTGCAGACCTGCAGCCAATCGGCGTTGTCACGCAGCGTGTCGAGGAACCGCGTCAGCCAGCCGTTGTCGTAGACGTGCTGCTTGGTGTCGGGCCACGAGCCGAGCTTCTCGCCGTCGTCGCCGAACACCACCACGGCGCCGGGCGAACGCTCGGCCACCATCCGCAGGTAGTCGATCGTCTCGTGCGGCTCTTGGAACGGGATGGTGTAGCGCAGGCGTTCGCTGCCTGGGAAGACGCTCATCAGGGCGCCGTCGTGCTCGGTGACGAAGTAGCCGTCCAGCTCGCCGTCCACCCAGCCGGCGTTCTTGAAGTGGAAGTCGTCCAGCACGGTGTACTCCATGCCGGCCCGCACCAGGTCGCCGCACAGCGACTGTTCCCACACGCGTTCGGGGGTCCACATGCCGCGTACGGTCGCCCCCAGGCGGTCTTCCAGGTAGCGGGTGTAGCGGGTGATCTGCCCCACGCGGTCGCGGCTGGGGATCATGGTCATGATGGGCTCGTAGAACGGGCCCCCCACAACCTCGATGCGGCCTGCGGCGACTAGGTCGCGGACGCGGTCTAGGTACTCTGGGTGCCGGGCCTCAAGCCACTCGATCAGCGAGCCGGAGGTGTGCAGGCCGATGGGCAGGCCCTCGTACCGCTCGAACACGTCCAGGAACGGCAGGTAGCTGTCTCGGTACGACTGCTCGCAAACGCCATCGAAGTTGCCGATCGGCTGGTGATTGTGCAGGACCAGGACAAGCCGGAGGGAAGGTGTCATATGCAGAGCGGGGGGCTTAAACGTGGCAAGGTGAGCGGGATCGGCCTGATTGGCATCCTAACGCTAGCCGGCGCCGGTCGTCTATGCGATGCAGGCGCCAATAGCGCCAGGATCGTCGCAAGCAGCACGGCGCCATCGGCGCCACCACACAGGTCTTCGCGGGCGGGCTAACCTACTCGATCGGCAACCCTTGCCTGATCGCTTAGCGCCACTGCGAGATGTCAGATGATAACGGCTACACCAATGGGGCTGGGGGTGGCGCGGCTACGCCGCGGGGGCTGGGGGCTCGCGGCTGCGCCGCTGGGCCTTCGGCCCGGGGCTGGGGAATCGCAAGCGGTACGCAAGAACTCCGTAGCTGGGCGACGGCGCCTCATCGTTTGCGCGTCCCCAGCCCCCGCTGCGCAGCAGCGCCACCCCCAGCCCCCGCGGCGAAGCCGCGGCACCCCCGCCGCGCAGCCGCTACGGCATGATGCGGCGCATGAATTGGTCGAACAGCGGCACCGTGAAGCCGGTGTCGCCGTGGCTGGGGCTCCAGACCATTCCTTTGGCGATCAGGCTGCTGCGGGTGGGGCCGAGGGAGGTGACCTTCTTGCCGAGGATTTCTGCGATGTCGCCCGAGCGGTGGGGGCCGGGGCCGATCTGGGCCATCGCGCGCAGGTAGCGCTTTTCCGAGGGGGAAAGCCGGTCGAGGCGGACGCGGAAGAAGCTGGCGTCGAGGGCCGCGACCGCGAGCCTTGTGGCTTCGTCTACCTCTGCCCGCGTGATAGGAGAGCGCTCGGCCACCTCCCAGACGTGCTTGCCCCACTCTTGCAGGAAGTAGGGGTAGCCCTGGGTCTGCTCGTAAATCGCTTCGAGCGCCGAGGGGTCGAACTCTACCCCGGCGTCGCCGGCCGGTATCGCGATCGCTTGGTCGGCGGCCTCGCGCGAGAGGGGGCCGAGCACCGGGAAGTCGAACAGCCGCTCGGCGTACGACTTGGCCCGCCCCATCTTGCCCCGGAGTTGCGGCAGACCCGCGCCCACCAGGATAATCGGCAGCCGCCGCTGGGCGCAGCGGTGCAGCGCGACGATCAGCGCCGCCAGCTCGTCCTCGGGGACGTACTGCAGCTCGTCAACGAATAGCGCCAGCGCGGTCCCGGCGCCCTGGGCCGCTTGGCCGACTACCTCGAGCAGGTCTTGCAGGTCGTGCTCCAGGTCGCCGTTGTCGGCCAGGCCCGCCTCGGGCTCGGCGTCGAGCGCCACCTCGATGTCTTGGTACTTAAACTTGAGCGCCTTGACCCAGCCCGCTAGCCCGCTGAGCGCGCGGCCGGCTAGGTCTTTGGCCCGCGCGACCCGCGAGAGCCGCAGGATCGCTACCCGCAGCTCGGGCGCGAGCGTGGCCGGCAGCGAGCGGTTCTCTGGGGTCTCGATCCGCAGCGTGTGGATGCCCGCGGCCTCGGCGTCGTCGCGCATGCGGTCCAGCAGCACCGTCTTGCCGACGCCGCGCAGGCCGACCATTAGCACGCTCTTGGTGTGGTTCCCCAGGCGTGCGCGGGAAACGGCGATGTGGACCTGCTGACGCAGGTCGTCGCGACCAGCAAGCTCCGGCGGCGGGCTGCCGGCGCCGGGAGCAAAGGGGTTCTGGATGGGGTCCATGGTGCGTTTATAGCGAGGTTATGGCGGTTTATCAACAACTGATAAACTTGGGTAAACTCGTTCAAAATGAGCCATGCGGCCAAGAAGTGCCCGCTAGCCCAATGGCCGACGCCGGGACGTTTTTTTGGCGCCCCGTCGGGGCGCCGGAATAGACGATGTTCTCCTCGCACCGCGACGGGGCGGAGCCCGTCGGCTAGTCACTGTGCTTGCTCTTGCAGCGCAGCACGCAGCCGCTGCGTCGCTATTTCGGGGGCCAGCACATTCAGCCCCAGCCCCGTGGCCAGCTCGGCGCCGGCGAGCGATCCCACCCGGGGGACGATCTCGAGCCGCCAGTGGTAGGCGGCGTCCGAGACGCCGCCGGGTTGGGTCTGGACCAACCAGTTCAGCCCGTGCGGGGCGATCGCGGCCTCGATCAGGGGGACCAAGCGGCCCAACATGTCGCTCAGCTCCAGCAGCGCATCGGCCTCGGCGACCCACTGCTCAAAACGCGGCGCGTGCCCTCGCGGCATGACCCACGTTTCGCATGGCTGTCGGCCCGCGGCGGGGCACAGGGCGATCAGCCGCTCGGTCTGGGCGACCACACGCACGCCGGCGGCGCGTTCGCGTTCGATCAGGTCGCACGTGGCGCAGTGGCCGTGGTCGCGGAAGAACCGCTCGGCGCGTCCAACCTCTTCTACTACCAGCCCGGGCAGTTCTTCCAGCGCGATCAACTGGCTGTGGACGTGCCCCAGCGAGGCGCCCGCCGACCGGCCCTGGTTCTTGAACACCAGCCGGTACGCAAAGCGGTCGTCGTCGGCCGCGGCCTGCAGGCGGCGGCCCGCGAGCGTCAGCGCGGCGCGCAGCTCCCGTGGGGTCATCTGACCGACACGGTCGATGTGGCGGGGGGACTCGATGAGCACCTCGTGCAGCCCCGGCGCTAATCCTTGCTCGGGCTGGCCGACGGCGGGGTACTTGTTGGGGATCGCCCGGGCCAGCCAGGCGCCGTCGCCGGCCAGCAGTTGGTCGAACGGGTCCGGCGTGCGGTGTTCGGCGCCGGCGCAGAACGGGCAGCCCTCGCCCGTGGGCCCGGCGCCCGACGCGGGGTCGAGGTCGTTCGGCCTACCGGCGCGGCTCTCCGCCAGCAGCGTCCGCCGGCCGGTGAGGGGGTCGTCGCGCTGCGGGCCCAAATCAAGACTCCGATGATGGGGTGGCTGGGGTCGCAGGCGTTGGCCGGAGCCCCCAGCAGCGGCTCGAACTACCGCAGCGACTCGATGGCAAACGCCTGGGGGCTCCGCTTCGCTTCGACCCCAGGCACCCACCGCGCACTGGTCATTGGGGCTTGGTCATTGGTCATTTTCATCAAAACTGCATCGCGGGCTCGCGCTTCCGCGACATCAGCCGCTGGTACAGCTCAACATACTTATGGGCGCTGGCGTCCCATGTCCAGTCTTGGGCCATGCCGGTGCGGACGATTTGTTCCCACAGCCCGGGCGCCACGTAGGCCCGCAGGGCGCGGTCGATGGTGCTGCTCAGGGCGTACGACGACGCGTCGGCGAACGAGAAACCGTTGGCCGTGCCGTCGGAGATCGCCCCCGGGTTGGCGTCGGTGATGGTGTCCGCCAGGCCGCCGGTTTCGCGGACGATGGGCACCGCGCCGTAGGCCAGGCTGTACATCTGGTTCAGCCCGCACGGCTCGTAGCGGCTGGGCATCAGGAACATGTCGGCGCCCGCCTCGATGCGGTGCGCCAGCGGGTTTGAGAAGCCGATCTTCACGGCGATCCGCTCGGGGAACTCCGCGGCGAGCTGCCGCAGGCGGTTCTCGTAGTGCGACTCGCCCGTCCCCAAGAACACCCACTGGGCGTCGACGTCGCGGGCGTAGCGCGGCAGCAGGTCGCACACCAGGTCGATCCCCTTCTGCTCCGCCAGGCGCCCGATGCTGGCAAACAGCGGGCTGCCGGCCCGCTGCGGCAGGTTCATCTCGGCCTGCAACGCCTGCTTGCACTGGCGTTTGCCTTCGGCGTAGTTGTCGATCGAGTAGTTGGCGGCCAGGTGCGCGTCGGCAGCCGGGCTCCACTGCTCGCTGTCGATGCCGTTGAGGATGCCGAACAGGTCGGCCGATCGGTCGGACAGCACCCCCTCCAGGCCGCAGCTCATCGGCTGCGATTGGATCTCTTCGGCGTAGCGCGGGCTGACGGTGCTGAGCATGTCTGCGAACACCAGGGCCGTCTTCATGAAGTTGAGCTGGCCGTAGAACTCCATCTGGCGCCAGTTGAAGTGCTCCCAGCCCATGCCGGTGAGCTCCATGTCCCAGTGCCAGAAACTCCCCTGGTAGGCGAGGTTGTGGATGGTGAACAGCGTGCCGACGTTCTGCAGCGCCTCGGGCAGGCCGGGCGTGGTCTTCAGGTAGGCCGGCAGCAGGCCGGTGGGCCAGTCGTGGCAGTGGAGCACGTCGGGCGCCAGGTCGAGGCGGGTGACCGCCTCCATCACCGCGCGGTTGAAGAACACGAACCGCTCGCAGTTGTCGTGGTAGTCGCGGTCGTTCTCGCGGTACAGCTCTTGGCGGTTGAAGTAGTAGTCTTGCTCCACCAGGTAGACCGGCACGGCCGAGCCCGGCAGCGTGCTGCGCAGCAGCTCGCCGGCCACGGTGCGCTTGCCGACGGGCACCTCGAAACGGATGCCGGTGGGCTCGATCGGCTGGCCCGACTCGAGCGTGTGGCGGAAGCCGGGCAGGATCAGGGTCGGACGCATGCCGAGCCGCTCAAGGGCCATCGGCAGGGCGCCGCAAACGTCTCCCAGGCCGCCGGTCTTGCAGAACGGCACGGCCTCGGTGGTGGCGAACAGGATATTCACGCGGCACGCCTCGCGACGGTGGGGAGGATGATCGACGAGAGACCGCCGGCCCGAGGGCACGCGGTTCCTTGACCGTAACACAATCGGGGCAAAGCGCGTAGTTTCTCCAGGCCGAAGGGTCGCGGCAGGGCGGATGACGGGCGGGGCGGCCCTTGCGGGTGCTCCAGGCGGTATAATTGGAAGGTGGGAGGAAGGGTGAGCGTGCCGAGTACCAGGGTGGAGGAAAGTGGCATGACAATTGAAATCAGTGCAGAGAACCTAGCCAAGATCGACGCCGCGGTGGCGAGCGGGGCGTTCGCGTCGCGCGAGGAGGCGGTGAGTGCAGCGATCGCACGCGGGCTGCCGGCCACAACGCCCGGCTACCGGACACAGCCGATCCGGTCGATGGAGGAGGCGGTTGCGTGGGTTGCTGACCTGAAGAAGTGGGTAGCCACACTTCCTCCTGGCCCAGCGAACTTCGATGATAGTCGGGACAGCATCTACTCCGGGACAATGGATGATACTCGATGACACCAACCTGCTGAGGGCTACGAAATGACGATTGAGATCAGCCCACATTGCATCGAGAAACTCGACGCTGCGATTGCCTCGGGCGTCTTTGCTTCACGACAAGACGCTGTGGAATCACTTGTTTTGGAGAACTTGCCAGACCCAGTGGCGCCGATGACACGCCCGATACGCGCACAAGAAGAAGCAGACGCTTGGGTCGCCGAGCTGAAAGAATGGGTAGCGAACCGACCGGGGGTCGACCACTTCGTGGACGATAGCCGTGAGTCAATCTACCAGGGGCGTGGCGAGTGATCTTGTTCGACACGAACATCCATGTCCGGCTGGGCAACCCGACGAGCGATCCGCAGGGTGTCGCGATCGCGGCCGCTTCCGGCTGATGTCGCAACCTTCTTGAAGCGGCACCCGAGGCAGTAGCTCACCCTCGCGCCGAGGCGTAGCTCGGCGGCTATTGCGGTCTCGTTAAACCGCTGCTCACGCGACTAAGCGCCCAGCACCTGCGCCACCGCCGCGCACAACCGGTCGACGTTCGCGGGGGTCACCCCCGCCACGTTCATCCGCCCCGAGCCGACCATGTAAATCGCGTGCTCGCTCTTGAGCTTGGCGACCTGCGGCTCGGTCAGGCCGGAGAAGCTGAACATGCCGCGCTGGTGGGCGATGAAGCCAAAGTCGCCCGGCGCGCGGTGCTCGGCGAGCTTGTCCACCAGCAGCTTCCGCATGCCGTTGATGCGGCCGCGCATCTCGGCGAGCTCTCCCTCCCACTGCTTGCGCAGCTTGGGGTCGCCCAGGATGGTGGTCACCAACGCGGCGCCGAAGGCGGGGGGGTTCGAGTAGTTGGCGCGGATCGCCCGCTTCACCTGGCTCTGCACTACGGCGCAGCGGCCGGCGTCCCCGGCGACAAACGTCGCGGCGCCGACGCGTTCGCGGTACAGCCCAAAGTTCTTGCTGTACGAGCTGCACGCAACCAGCTCGGCGCTCGGGCGGGTGAACTCCCGCAGCCCCGCGGCGTCCTCGCTCAGCCCGTCGCCGAAACCCTGGTAGGCGAAGTCGAGCACCGGCAGCACGCCGGCGGCGTACACGGCGTCGGCGATTTGCTTCCACTGGTCGGCGGTGGGGTCGATGCCGGTGGGGTTGTGGCAGCAGCCGTGCAGCAGGATGGCGTCCCCCGCGGGCATCTTCTTGATGGCGGCCAGCATCGCCGGCAGGTCGAGCGCGTTGGCCTGCGGGTCGAAGTAGGGGAAGGTCTTGGTAGGGACCCCGGCCGCGGCGAAGATCGCGGGGTGATTGGCCCAGGTGGGCGTGGTTAGCCACAGCGTCGTCGACGGCAGGTTCTGGTGCAGGAAGTCTCCCACCACCCGCAGGGCGCCGGTGCCGCCGGGGGTGTGCGACGTCGCTGCCCGGCCGCTCTCGACGACTTCGTGGCCCTCTCCCCAGGCCAACTGCTGGACCGCCAGCCCGTAGGCGGGGTCGCCCGGGATCGGCAGGTAGTTCTTGGTGTCGGACCGCTCAACCACCCTGCGGCTCGCCTCGACCACGGCCGGCAGCACCGGCGTGCGGCCCGCCTCGTCCTGGTAGACGCCCACCCCCAGGTTGATCTTGTCCGCGCGCGGGTCGGCCTTGAAGGCGTCGGTCAGCCCCAAAATGGGGTCCGGGGGAGCACTCACTACTGACTGAAACATCACCACCCTCGAATCCAAGAACCAACCAGCTAAGCTAGCTGTAGCAGACAACGCTTGGCCCAATAGCAGCCGACCTACGGTCGGCGCGAACCAACGACGCATCATAAAGCCCCAGCGCAACCCACAAACAGGGTCGAACCCTCCTATGCCGTCTCCAAAAACCGGACTCTGGCTGATCGGCGCCCGCGGCGGCGTGGCGACGACCGCGGCGGTCGGCTTGGCGGCGGTCCGGCGTGGCCTGACCCGTCCCACCGCCCTGGTGACCGAGCTGCCGATGTTCGCCGGCTGCGGGCTGACCGGGTGGCCCGACCTGGTGCTGGGGGGGCACGACATCCGCCAGGCCCCCGCCGCAGAAACGGCCGAGGCGCTGGCTGCTTCGAACGCGATCGACCGCGACCTGGTAGACGCCACCCTCCCCGACCTCGACCGCTACGACGGCGAGGTCCGCCCCGGGGTGCTGCACCGCAGCGGGTCGACGATCGAGGGCCTGGCGGACGAGGGGTTCTCGATCGCCGCCGACTCGCCCCGCGGGCAGATCGAACAGGTGAAGCGCGACCTCCGCGATTTTCAGGCACGCCACAAGCTAGAGCGCGTGGTCGTGATGCTGGTCGCCTCGACCGAACCCGCGACCCCGACCGAGCTGCTGCCGGAGCGTTGGCGTGAGTTCGACGCCACGCTGGAGAACCACTCCACCTGCCTGGCCCGCGCCAGCACGCTGTACGCGATCGCGGCGCTGGAGCTGGCCCAGCCGTTCATCAACTTCACCCCGTCGCTGGGGTCGGACTGTCCTGCCCTGAGAGAGCTGGCGACCGAACGCGGCGCCGTGCACATGGGCCGCGACGGCAAGACGGGCGAGACGCTGCTCAAGAGCGTGCTGGCGCCGATGTTCGCCCGCCGCAACCTGGAGGTGATGAGCTGGGTGGGGCACAACATCTTCGGCAACATGGACGGCCAGGTGCTGGACGACCCCGTGAACAAGGCCGCCAAGGTCCGCAGCAAGGACCACCTGCTGGGGGAGATCCTTGGGTACGACCCGCAGACGCTGGTCTCCATCGAGTACATCCGCAGCCTGGGGGACTGGAAGACCGCCTGGGACCACGTCCATTTCCGTGGTTTTCTCGGCACCCCGATGACGCTGCAACTCACCTGGCAGGGCTGCGACTCGGCCCTAGCGGCGCCGCTGGTGCTGGACCTGGCGCGGCTGGCGGCGCGTTCGGCGGAGCGTGGCGAATCGGGCGAGCTGACCCACCTGGCGAGCTTCTTCAAGAGCCCCCAAGGGGGCCCGACCGCCGACTTTGTGAAGCAGTATGACCTGCTGGAGTCGTGGGCGGCCGGCGCTTCGCTTTAGCCGTCAGCTTTCAGCGGTCTGCTTTTGACGCGCCAAGCGAACCCAATAGCCGCCGACCTAGGGTCGGCGCTTCTCGAATGCGCGCCGATCCTAGGTCGGCGGCTTTGGAACGAGGAACCCGAGCGTCATAAAGCTGACCGCTGAAAGCTGAAAGCTGAAAGCTAACCACTGCTTCGTTCCGATCAGGAAAGCTGTAGCGGCCGCGCGTTCTTTGCCGATTCATCTTGACTAGCATTGCGGGTAGTTGCTTCAATGCGCGCACGACGGGTGAGGGGCGTCTGACGACGCCCTGCCCCGAGTGCAAAACGTTGTCCGCCTTTCCCGCCAAACGCGCCCGAGGGAAAGGCAATCCAACACGGGCGCACCCACGGAAGGAGCCATCCTCAATGGCAACGCAGAAGAAGGCCGCTACGACCCGGTCCACCAAGCCGAAGACCGCTTCCTCGAAGACGACCACGTCGAAGACGGCCAAGCCGGTCGCGAAGAAGTCGACGAAGAAGAAGGCCGCCGCTAAGCCGGCCGCGACCAAGACGGCGGCCGCCAAGCCCGCCGCCAAGAAGTCGACCAAGAAGAAGGCCGCCAAGCCGGCCGCCGCGAAGAAGCCGGCGACCCGCTCCACCGGCGCCAAGCCGGTAGCGAAGAAGTCGACCAAGAAGAAGGCGGCTGCGAAGCCCGCCGCCAAGCGCGCCCCCGCCAAGCGGGCGCCGAAGACCGCCGCGAAGTAGTTCGCACCGCGGGCTTTTGTAAGTGAAACATGCGCAGGCCGGCCGGGCGATTTCGCCCCGCCGGCCTTGCTTTTTGATGGAGCGGTCAGCTTTCAGCGGTCAGCTTTCAGCTTTCAGCGGTCAGCTTTCAGCGGTCAGCTTTCAGCGGTCAGCTTTTTGGGAAGCGAGCCGCGCCCAATAGCCGCCGACCTAGGGTCGGCGGCTATTGGGCGTCTGCTGCTGGTCGTCGCGCGTTCCGAGCTGAAAGCTGAAAGCTGACCGCTGACCGCTAAGCGCTAAGCGCCCCAGGCGCCCGCAAAGCCGGCCCTTGCTCTTTCTGCTCAAAAAGCCCATTCTTTCGGGCTATGACTGAAAACGAGGAATTGCAATCCCCCCCCGCCGAGCCTTCGGCGGATGACAACGGCCAGCCCGCCCCCGAGTCGCCTAGCGCGACGTTCCAGGGGATGGGTCTTTCCGACACCATGCTGGCGTCGCTCAAGAACGCCTGCTACGACACCCCGTCGCCGGTCCAGGCCGGGGTGATCCCGGTCGCTTTGCAGGGCAAAGACGTGCTCGGCCAGGCCCGCACCGGCACCGGCAAGACGGCGTCGTTCGGCATCCCCATCCTTGAGATGCTCGCCGACAACGGCCGCGGCGCCCCGCCCCAAGCCCTGGTGCTGGCGCCCACCCGCGAGCTGGCCGTGCAGGTGCGCGACGAGATCGACAAGCTGGCCCACGGCCGCAAGGTGCGCACGCTGGCCGTGTACGGCGGCAAGCCGATCAAGGGGCAGGTCGACAAGCTGCAGCGCGGCGCCGAGATCGTGGTCGGCACCCCGGGCCGTGTGCTCGACCTGCTCGCCCGCGGCTTCCTGGTGCTGGAGCAGCTCCGCTGCGTCGTGCTGGACGAGGCGGACCGGATGCTCGACATCGGTTTCCGCCCCGACATCGAGAAGATCCTCCGCAAGTGCCCCCGCCAGCGGCAGACCCTGCTGCTCTCGGCCACGCTGGCGCCCGGCGTCCAGCGGCTGGCGCGGCAGTACATGATCGAGCCGACGATGCTCGACTTCAGCCCCAAGACCGCCACGGTCGACACGATCGAGCAGTTCTACTTCACCGTCGACGAGCGGAAGAAGTTCGAGCTGCTGGTCCGCCTGCTCAAGCGGGACGACCCCGCCCAGGCGATCATCTTCACCCGCACCAAGCGGGGCGCCGACAAGGTCTACACCAAGCTCACCGGCAAGGTGAAGTCGGTCGACTGCATCCACGGCGACCTGAACCAGAGCCAGCGCGACCGCGTGATGCGCAAGTTCCGGGCCGACGAGGTCACCCTGCTGGTGGCGACCGACGTCGTGGGCCGCGGCATCGACGTGAGCAACATCAGCCACATCGTCAACTACGACATGCCCCAGAGCTCCGACGACTACGTCCACCGCGTGGGACGCACCGGGCGGATGGGGCGTGACGGGGTCGCCTACACGTTCGTGACCCCCGAGCAGGGCGGCGAGCTGACGCGGATCGAGATGCTCATCAACAAGGAGCTGACCCGCGACCAGATCGAGGGCTTCGAGGCCGCGGCGCCCGTGGCGCAGAAGGCCACCGAGCAGCGGCAGGCGCGTTTCTTCGGGATCAAAGGAGAATCGCAGGCGCCCCCCGCTCCGGCGGAACCCGCCGCGCCCGTGGAGCCCGCCGAGCCAGAACCCCCGAAACCCGCCCCGTTCGGCAAGCGTCCTAGGAAGCGCCACCGCAAGGCGCTTTAGCGGCGCGGTCGAGCGCCTGAGGCGCGCACAGCGTCGGTAGCTGCCGACCTACAGTCGGCACGTGCTTGGTTTCTAGAAGCTATTGCGCGACCCGATACTCGAACGCGCCGACCGTAGGTCGGCAGCTATTGGCGTCTTGCGATCTTCAGACCGCTTCGACGTTCTCCCTGCCCTGCCACACCCTTACTCCGCCTCAGCAGCGCTCTGCTCCAACCGCCGACGCGCCTCTTCGGCCCAGGGGCTCTCTGGGGCGATCGCCAAGAAACGCCGCCAGTGGTCGATGGCTTCTGCCGTGCGTCCCAGGTCTTCCAGCGTCAGGGCCAAGTGGTAACGGGCGTCCGCAAAGTCCGGGTGGCAGTCGAGGGCGCCGCGGAAGCTGGCCGCGGCAAGCTCCAGCTCTCCCTGCTCGGCCAGCACGCAGCCCAGGTTGGCGCGGGCCTCGACGTAGTCTTCGTCCTGCTCAAGCGTGGCGTAGTAACGCTCGCGGGCGGCGGGCAGGTCGCCCACGCGGTACAGCAGCTCCGCCAGGGTAAACTGGTCGGCGGCGTCCCCCTGGCCGCTCATCAGCACGGCGCGGCAGGCGGCGATGGCGCCCGCCACGTCTCCGGCCGCCTCTAGCTCCGCGGCCGTGTTGCGGGCGCCGTCGGCGCAGAACTCCCGCTCCAGGTCACGCGGCGTGGTCAGTTGCAGCACGTCGGCGGGTTCGTCTACGGATGCGTCGAAGTTCAGCAGCCGCTGCCCGCTGGGCTCGGTTAGGTCGTCGCCGCGGCGGACCCGCAGGGCGCCGTCCTCCACCACGATCGAGAGCTGCACCAGCGGCCGGTCGAGCTCCGGCGCGGCGGCCTGCAGCTCGGCGACCAGGCGGTCGATCCGCGCCGCCGAGCAGCCCGCCGCCAGCAGCTCGGCCAGCCGACGGGCGACGGCGGCCTCGCCAAAGTCAAAGTAGGGCATCCGCCCCACGGTGCGCGCGGCCCGCAGGTGGCCGCGGCCGACCCAGCGTCGCAGCATGGCGGGGGGGACGCCGACCATCTCGGCCAGCATCGCCGGCGTGTAGAGGCTGCGGACCCCCTGCTCACTCTCGATCAGCCCCAGCCGCTGCCAGAGCTGCGTCTCGGAAACGATTTGGGCCGATTCAATCAGCGCGGCGTCGTCGCCGAGCACGGACCGCCAGTCGGCGGTTTCGTCCCCCACCACCAGCAGCGTGACCGACGCGCTGACCCCCCGCGCCACCTCGGCGCCCGCCTGTCGCACCAGCGCCGCCGCGTCGCGGCGCGGCATGCTAGCGAGCGGCCCCACGAACGCGACACGCTCGCCCTCGAGCGTCAGGTTGGAAGGGGTAGTCGACATGTGATGTAAGTTCGGCGGGCTGTTGGCTCGCGTCTGGGGGGCGGAACACCGAATGTCGGCCCCCCTCCCCCCCCTGTCAACGCTTGCCGGACGGGGCAGGCGCGCCAACACTCAGGGTAACGCCCCCAGGCCCGCCCCTCCGTAGGAAGCCCCTATGCGACTCTGTTCTCTCGTCGTGCTCGCTTCACTGGCCCTGAGCGCCCGCGCCCAGTCGATCGATTTCGCGCTCCCCAACGTCTACGGCAAGCAGGTCCGACTGGCGGATTTTGACGACAACGGCCTGGTTGTGGTCGCTTTCCTGGGCGTCGAGTGCCCGCTGGCCAAGCTGTACGGCCAGCGGCTGGCCCAGATGGCGCAAGAGTACGAGGCCCGCGGCGTGGCGTTCATCGGCGTCGACTCCAACCGGCAGGACTCCCTCACCGAGCTGGCCGCCTACGGCCGCCGGCTGGAGATCCCCTTCCCGCTGCTCAAGGACAACGGCGCCCAGGTGGCCGACCTGCTGGGCGCCCAGCGGACGCCGGAGGTGTTCCTGCTCAACCGCCAGCGGGAGGTGGTCTACCAGGGCCGGATCGACGACCAGTACGGCGTGGGCTACATCCGCGACGCCCCGCAGGTGAACGACCTACGCGACGCGATCGACGCGGTGCTGGCGGGCGAGCTGATCGCGAACGCCAAGACCCACGCGCCGGGCTGCGTGATCGGGCGCGGGGGCGAACCCGACGAGTCGAGCCCCGTGACCTACAGCAATCAGATCGCCCGCGTGTTCCAGAAGCACTGCCTAGAGTGCCACCGCAACGACGAGATCGCCCCGTTCGCGCTGACCGACTACGACGAGGCGGCCGGCTGGGCAGAGACCATCGCCGAGGTGATCCGCGACCAACGGATGCCCCCCTGGCACGCTGACCCGCAGTACGGCCACTACCACGGCGAGCGGCTAATGACCGCCGAAGAGAAGCAGTTGGTGTACGACTGGGTCGAGGCGGGCGCCCCGCAGGGCGACCCGGCCGACCTCCCCGAGCCGAAGCAGTTCGTCACCGGCTGGCGGCTGCCGCGCGAGCCCGACCTGGTGGTGCCGATGCGCAGCGTCCCCTACGAGGTCGCGGCCGAGGGGGTCATCGAGTACCAGTACTTCGCGGCAGACCCCAAGCTTACCGAAGACAAGTGGATCCAGGCGGCCGACATCGTGCCGGGCTGCCGCGGCGTGGTGCACCACGTGATCGTGTTCATCAGCCCGCCGGGCGAAGAGGGGCGTCGCGGGCTGGGGTGGCTGGGCGCCTACGTCCCCGGTCAGAGCAGCATGGAGCTGCCCAAGGGCCAGGCGCGGTTGATCCCCGCCGGCTCGAAGCTGATCTTCCAGGTCCACTACACCCCCACCGGCAGCGTCGAGAAAGACCTCACCAAGCTGGGCCTGGTGTTCGCCGACCCCGACACGGTGACCGAAGAAGTGGTGACCATGTACGCCGCGAACGGCAAGTTCGAGATCCCGCCGGGGGACTCCAACTACCCGGTCAAGGCGGCCATCGAGCGGTTCCCCGCCCAGGGGAAGCTGCTGGGGATGGGCCCCCACATGCACGTCCGCGGCAAGAGCTTCCGCATGACCGGCGTCTGGCCCGACGGCGCCCAGAAGGTGCTGCTGGACGTGCCGGCCTACGACTTCAACTGGCAGCACGGCTACGGGCTGAAGGAGTCGATCCCCACCGTGCCCGGCTTCCGCGTCGAGTGCCTGGCCCACTTCGACAATTCGAAGGGGAACCTGGTGAACCCCGACCCCACCGCCGCGGTTCGTTGGGGCGACCAAACCTTCCAGGAGATGATGATCGCGTTCTTCGAGGTGGCCGTGCCGCGCGGCAGCCTGCGGACCGACGAGAAGGTAGGCCGGCAGATCACCCCCGAGGCCGTGACCAGAGCCCAGGCGACCGCCGACAAGCTGTTCGAACGCTTCGACCACAACCGCGACGGCCTGCTGCAACGCGACGAGATGCCCGACGCCTTCCGGCTGTTCGCCTTCGAGCGCCACGACCTGGACGGCGACAAGTCGATCAGCAGCGAAGAAGCGTTCGAAGCGGCGCTGGAGCGCGAGCGAAGAACGGGACGCGGATAAGTAGAGATCGAACACTCTGATCGTCAGACCGCGTTAGCACGCTTCTAGTGGCAGAGTAACTGAACATGCGCTGTCGCAAGTCGCTGCGCGCGTGTGAGCAGTGATAAGCCGTGCGGACGAGTTATGAAGCCATCGTGAATCCGCGTCTATCTGTTTCATCCGCGACGATCCGCGTCCCATTCTTATGCTAAAGTTCGCTGCTTGGTTTGCTTCGCATCGCGGCGTCGTCGGCGTGTTTATTGGGATCGTCACCCTCCTGGCGGCGATCGGGTACGTCCGGCCGGCGCACGTTGTGCACCCGCTGGAGAAGTACGAGACCCGCCTGCGCGAGGCCGATCCGGCGGTCGCCGATCAGGTCTCCCGGCGCCTCGACCTTTCGCGCAGCGACTCGTTCTTGGTCGTGGACGCCCCCGACTTGTTCACCCCGCGGCGCATGGCGGCCGTGCGGCGGATGGTCGACGCGGTTGAGGCGCTGCCGATTGTTGACAGCGTGTTCTGGGCCGACCGCGTGCCGATGCTCAACGTGTTCGGCTTCGCCGACCCGCTGATCCCCGCCGAGGGGGCTGGGCCCGAGGCGCTGGCCGAGGCGCGCCAGAAGCTGCTCGTCCACCCGCTGGCCCAACAGCTCGTCTCCGACGACGGCAACGCCCTGCTGATGCCGGTGACCTACGACTGGCTGGAGCTCGCCGCCGAGGGGAGCGCGCAAACGGTCGACCAGGTGCTCGCCACCGCCCGCGGGGCGCTCGCCGAGGGCGCGTCTGCGGACTCCCCCATCCGCGTGCGTCTCACGGGCCGCACGCCGTTGTTCGCCGCGCAGAAGTCGGCGTTCGACCGCAACAAGACCTTCTTCCAGATGGTCGGTTACCTGCTGGCGCTAGTGCTGGCGATCCTGATGTTCCGCGGCGTGGCGGCCGTGGCGGTCATCTCGCTGGCGCCGGCGCTGGGGGTGTTCTGGTCGCTGGGGCTGGTGAAGCTGCTGGGGGTGCCGAGCAACCCGCTGGCCGAGGTGGTGATGCCGGTGATGGTGTCGATGATCGGGCTCACCGACGGGGTCCACCTGCTGGTGCAGATCCGTCGCGAGCGGCTCGCCGGCGCCGCGCCGATCGACGCCTCGCGGCTGGCGCTCGAGAAGGTGGGCATGGCCTGCTGGCTGACGTCGCTCACCACGGCGGTGGGGTTCGCGTCGCTGCTGCTGGCCGGCAGCGACTACGTGCGAGACTTCGGGCTGATCTGCTGCTGCGGGGTGGTGATCGCGTTCATGGCCATCATCACCTTCGTGCCCCTGCTGTGCAGCACGTGGGTGGGGCGTTACGTCGAGCGCGGCGAGTCGCGCGACCTGGTGAGCCACAGCGTCGACTGGCTGGGGCGCCTGATCGACTGGATCATCGCCCGCAAGTGGGTCGTCTCCGCGGGTTCGGTGGCCGCGACGCTGGCGCTCGCCGCGGTGGCGCTGCGGCTGGGGCCCGACAACCGCCTCGCGTCGGCGATGCCCGCCGGCGCCGAGGCGTACCAGGCGCTCGCGTACTGCGACGAGCACTTCGGCGGGATCGAGTTCTTCCGCGTCGTGATGCGTTGGCCCGAGGGGGTGGACGAGGACGACCCCCAGGTGCTGGCCGCCATCCGCGACACGGAGCGGGTGATCAAAGCCGAGCCGCTGCTGGCCCACCCGCTGAGCGTACGCGGCATGCTGGCCTCGATGCCGGGGGACCCGGAAGACCTCGAGACGCAGGTGACGTTCCTGTCGCTGCTCCCGTCGGAGCTGCGTGGGTTCTTCTACCGACCGGCGGAGCGCGAGGCGGTGGTGTCGGTGCGGATGCAGGACAAGGGGATCGCGAAGTACACGCCGGTGTTCGACCGGCTGGAGCAGACCTTCGTCGACGGGCTGGCCGCCGCCCACCCCGGGTACGCGTGGCGGCTGGAGGGGACCCCGGTGAAGCTGTCGCGCGACCTCTACCAGATCGTCGACGACCTGCGCCGCAGCCTGGCGACCGCGTCGGTCGTGATCCTGATCGTGCTGGGGATCGCGTACCGCTCGGCCCGGGCCGGGCTGATCTCGGTGGTCCCCAACCTGTTCCCGCTGGCGGCCACCGGGACGCTGCTGGTGTTCACCAACGGCTCGCTCGATATGTCGGCGGTGTGCGCGTTTGTGGTCTGCCTGGGGATCGCGGTCGACGACACCATCCACTTCTTGTCGCGCTTCCGCCAGGAGGTGGCGGTCGACGGCGACGTAGACGCAGCGATCCGCCGGGCGTTTGTGGCGGTCGGCAGCGCGCTGATCATGACCACGGTGATCCTGGTGACCGGCTTCGGCGCGATGCTGATGAGCGACCTGCCGGGGCACCGAACCTTCGCCGCGATGGCCTGCTGCACGATCTCCACGGCGCTGGTCGGCGACCTGGTGGCGCTGCCGGCGCTGCTCTCCTGCTTCTACCGCGGCGCAGTACGCCCCCACCCCGAGCCGGCCGACCGCTAGCCGGCGGGCCCCGCCCCGTCGGGGTGAGGAAGTAGACGCGTCCATCCGGCGCCCCGACGGGGCGGAGCCCGTCGGCTAGGGTGGGTTCCGATGGATTCCGTTGACTCTGGCCACGCGCTGCTGGACTTCTGACCCGCGATTGCGCAACATACGGATTCTGCGTGAAGCTGCTTCTCAACGACTCTATCTCAAGAGGCCCCTGATGGACCCCAGCGCCCCGATCGATCACGTCTCCCGCCGTCGTTTCTTGGGCGCCGCCTCGGCTACCGCGGGGTTGGCGGGGATGGGGCTGGCCGCGATGGCGGCGCCGGCCGGCGCCCAGCCGGCGGGGTCGCGGCAGTCGGGCGCCAAGCGGCCCGGGCCTAACGATCAGGTCGTCGCCGGGTTCATCGGCTGCGGCATCCGCTTCCACGAGCTCATCAACGGCGCCACGCAGTTCGGCCCCGCCGCGGTGGTGTGCGACCTGGACGACGTGCAGCTAGGCCGCGGCCTGCAGTCGGCCATGGACGCCCACAACACCCATCGCTACCCGATGGGGATCGAGCACTGCCGCGACTACCGCCGGGTGCTCGACCGCTCGGACCTGGACGTCGTGGTGATCGCCACCCCCGACCACTGGCACACCAAGCTGGCCATCGAGGCGATGCGGGCCGGCAAGGACGTCTACTGCGAGAAGCCGCTGACGCTGACCATCGCCGAGGGCGCCGCGATCGAGAAGGTGCTGGGAGAAACCGGCAGGGTGTTCCAGGTCGGCACGCAGCAGCGGAGCGACTTCGGCAAGCGGTTCGCCAACGCCGCGGCGATCGTCCGCGACGGACGCGTCGGCAAGGTCAACCACGTCACCTGCGGCATCGACGGCTCGATGACCTGCCCGCCGCTGCCCACCACCGACGCGCCGCGCGAGTTCGACTTCCAGACCTGGCTCGGCCAGACGCCGGTGGTCCCCTACTGCGCGGGCGCCAAGATCCAGACCTCCGGCTACGGCGCCGGGGTCCCCTTCAGCCGCACCCACAACTTCTTCCGCTGGTGGTACGAGTACGCCGGCGGCAAGCTGACCGACTGGGGCGCCCACCATGTGGACATCGCGCTGTGGGCCACCCAGCCCCCCCTCGACAAGCCCTTCACGCTCGATCCGCTGATGGTGGAGCACCCGGTGCCGTTCGAGAACGGCATGCCGACCGTGCACGACCGCTTCAACTGCGCCACCAAGTTCAAGTGCCGGGTGACGTTCGCCGACGGCCTGGTGCTGGACGTCTGCGACGAAGCGCCCGACCTCGGCTTCGGCAACGGCATCATGTTCCAGGGCTCCGAGGGGCGGATGTTTGTCAACCGCGGCAAGCTCACCGGCAAGGCGGTCGACCAGCTCAAAGAGAAGCCGCTGCCCGAAGACGCCCTAGAGAAGCTGTACGGCAAGAAGCCCCCGACCAGCCACATGGGCGACTTTGTCGAGTGCGTGAAGAACGGCGGCAAGACCGTCTCCGACGTCACGTCGCACAACGCCCACCTGAACGTCTGCCACGCGGTGAACATCGCGCTGCGGCTCAACCGCAAGCTGACGTTCGACCCCGCGGCCATGAAGTTCACCGGCGACGACCAAGCCACATCGTTCGTCGCACGCAAGCAGCGCAAGGGCTTCGAGATCGGAGCGTAAGGAAGCTTTTAGCTGTCGGCTCTCAGCGACCTGCTTGTTGACGCGCTACGCGCGCCCAATAGCTGCCGACCCTAGGTCGGCAGCTTTTGGCGGATTGCGTCGTCGTGGAACCGATCGTCGCGACCTTGCAGCGCCGCTTTGCGCGCCGCCCCGCTTCACACGCGTCGTATCCCGAACACGCTTCGGGGGGTGAAGAACCAGAACAGCCCCGGGCGCAGCAGCAGCTCGCACGCGGTAGAGGTGGCCAGCCCCCCGAGGATGACGGTCGCCACCGGGTAGAGTATCTCCTTGCCCGGCTGGTCGCCGCCGATCACCAGCGGCAGCAGCCCCAGGCCCGTGGTGAGGCTGGTCATCAGCACCGGCGCCAGACGGTCGAGGCTGCCGGCGACGATCACTTCTTGGGTGAGCCCCTCTTCGCGGCCCCGGTCGAGGTAGGTGCCCACCAGCAGCAGGCCGTTGCGCGCCGCGATGCCCCCTAGCGAGATAAAGCCCACCATGCCGGCGACCGAGAAGTCTTGCCCGGTAAGCACCAGCGCCCACACGCCCCCCACCAGCGCCACCGGCAGCGACACAAGCACCTGCCACACCAGGCTCGCCGACCCCAGCGCCCCGTACAGCAGCACGAACACCGCGGCGATGGAGACCAGGCTCAGCCAGCCGATCCGCTGGGTCGCTTCCCGCTGCGCCTCGAACTGCCCCCCCATCTCGATGAAGTAGCCCTCGGGCAGGTCGACCCGCTCGGCGATCCGCGCCTCGATCTGCTGGACCGCGCTGGCCAGGTCGAGCCCGGCCGTGTTCACACGCACCACAATCCGCCGGCGTGCGTCTTCGCGCGAGATGGTGTTGGGCCCCGCGCCCTCGTAGATCCGCGCCACTTCCGACAGCGGCACGACGCCGCCGTCGGGCAGGTCGATGGGCGTGCGGCCGAGCGCCTCGGGGTCCGTCCGGTACGACTCTTCCATCCGCACCAGCAGGTCGAACGACCGCTGCCCCTCGATCACCTGCGTCACCACCTGGCCGTTCATGGCGGTCTCGACAAACTCCAGCACCCGCGCCGCCGTGAGCCCGAAGGTAGCGAGCTGGTCGCGACGCAGCTCGACGCGGAGCTGCGGCACCTGCTGCTGCTGCTCGACTACCGGCGGCGCGATGCCGGGGATGTCCTGGATGGCGCCCTTGATCGACTCCGCCTGGGCGCGCAGCTCGCCCAGGTCGTCGCCGTACAGCTTGATCGCGATTTGCGCGGTCACGCCCGAGAGCATGTGGCTGATCAGGTGGGCGATGGGCTGCTCTACCTCGTGCTCGACGCCGGGCACGCCTTCTGCGGCTTCGCCGAGCGCCTCGATCAGCTCCTCTCGGCTCAGCTCGCTCTTGGGGTTGAGGGTCATCACGTACTCGCTGACGTTCACCCCCATCACGTGCTCGTCCATCTCGGCACGCCCGGTGCGGCAGGTGAAGGAGAGCAGCGGCGCGGTGGGGTCTTCGGGCGTGGCCAGCAGCTCGCTGAACTTACGGTCGGCCACCGCGCTGAGCCGGCGCATGGCCTCCAGCGAGGCGCTCGGCTCGGTGAACAGGTTCACCTGCGCCGCGCCCTCGTCGAACGGGGGGAGGAAGTTCTTGCCCATCTTGGCCATCTCTACCACGCTGGCCGCCAGCAGCAGCAGCGTCGCCCCGCCGGCCAGCGTCAGCCCGCTGCGCGTCATGCTGGCCCGCACCACCGGCGCGGCCAGACGCTTGAGCCCCCGCAGCAGGGGGCCGTCGCCGTGCGTGGTGCTCTTGGCCTTGGGGAGCAGGTAGTAGGAGAGCACGGGGGTGACCGTCAGCGACACGGCCATCGACGCCAGGATGCTCACCACGTAGGCCACCCCCAGCGGGCTGAACATCCGCCCCTCGATGCCCGAGAGCGCGAACAGCGGCGCGAACACCAGGATCACCATGCCGGTGCTCACCACGATGGCGCCGCGGACCTCGCTGCTGGCCTGGTAGATCACGCGTAGCGGGTGGCGTGGCTCTGGCAGCAGCGCGTTCTCCTTGAGCCGGCGGAGGATGTTCTCAACGTCGACGATGGCGTCGTCGACCAGCTCGCCCAGCGCCACCGCGATGCCCCCCAGCGTCATCACGTTGATCGACAGCCCCATCCAGCGGAACACCAGCGCCGTGGCGAGCACCGAGAGGGGGATCGCCGTGAGGGTGATAAACGTGGTCCGCAGGTTCATCAAGAACAGCAGCAGCACGACCACCACCAGCACCGAGCCGTCGCGCAGCGCCTCGACCACGTTCGCGACGCCGAAGTCGATGAACTCCCGCTGCTGGTAGATGGTGGGGTCGACCACCACGTCGTCGGGGAGCGACGGACGCAGCGCGGCGATCGCTTGGTTGATGGCCTCGGTCAGCCGGCGGGTGTCGGCGCCGGGCTGCTTCTGCACGGTGATCACCACCGCGGGCCGGCCGTTGACGGACGAGTCGCCCCGCTTGACCTGGGCGCCCTCGACCACGCGGGCGATGTTGCGCACCAGCACCGGGCGTTCGCCGCCGGCGCGCACCACCACCTGCTCGATGTCTTCGATGGACTGCACCCGCCCCAGGCCGCGGACCTGCATCGAGCGGGCGCCCCGGTCGACGTACCCGCCGGTGACGTTCAGGTTGCTTTCCCGCAGCGCCTGCTCCACTTGGTGCAGCGACACCTCGTGCTCGTGCATCGCGTGCAGGTCCACCAGCACCTGGTACTGCTTGCGGCCCCCCCCCATCGTGATCACCTGCGACACGCCGGGGATCGCCAGCAGCCGGGTGCGGATCTGCCAGTCGGCGAGCGTCCGCAGCTCCAGCGGCGAGGTGTCGCCCGAGTTGCTCCAGACGCCGATCATCTGGATCTGACCCAGCAGCGAGCTGATGGGCCCCAACTGCGGCTGGGCGTCTTCGGGGAGCTGCGACGCGACCGTGGCGATCCGCTCCTGCACGATCTGCCGGGCGGTGTAGATGTTGGTCCCCCACTCGAATTCCACGTTCACCACCGACAGCCCGATGTCGGAATTGGAGCGCACCGCGATCACGCCGCTGGCGCCGTTCACGGCGGTCTCGATCGGGAACGTCACCAGCCGCTCGACCTCCTCGGGGGCCATGCCGTGCGCCTCGGTGATCAGCACCACGCGCGGGCGGGTGAGGTCGGGGAGCACGTCGATGGGGAGCCGCAGCGCCGCCAACGCCCCCATCACCAACACCGCCACGGCGCCGGCCAGCACCAGCAGGCGGTTGTCGAGCGAAGCCTGGATAACGCGGTTGAGCATGAAGAGGTGTTAGGTTTTGGGTTTTAGGTTTTAGGTGTTAGTCGTTAGGAAAGAGGTTCACTCATCACTCATCACTCATCACTCATCACTCATCACTCGTCCCTCGCCCCTCCCTCAATGATCGTGGTCATGATGATGCCCCCCGCCGCCTTCTTGCTGCGACTTGAACGCCAGGTACAGCGGGTAGGCGCCGGTCGCCGCGGTTTGGGAGCCGGCCCGCAGCAGGTCGCCCGGCGCCACGACCACGCGGTGGGCGTCGCGGTGCAGCACGGTCACGGGGACCGGCAAGAACTCGATATAAGGCTCGACGTGGTCGTGCCCCGCGGCGGCTTCTTCCGCGGCGTGGGCGGCGTGCTCTTGGAAGGTTGGCTTGCGGAACACCAGCGGCTCGGGGCCGTCGGTGGCGACCGCCTCGGGGGGGAGCACAAAGCCCCCCTCGATCCGCCGCACCGGCGCCCGCACGTGGGCCCGCTGGCCCACCTTGTACCGCCAGGTGCGGTAGCGCCGACCCTGGGCGTCGCGGGTTTCGCGCAACAGCTCGTTGGGGAGCGCCACGTAGGCCAGGTAGGTCTGCGTCTCGGGGTCGACGTGCCCCGCCACGTAGCGGATCGGAAGCCCCGGGCGGAGCTCGCGTCCCCCCCCCGCGGCGACAAACTCGGCGGTGACCGTCTGCCCCGCCTCGGCCGCCTGGGAGAGCTGGTCTACCTCGTCCGCGAACGCGCGGGCCGCTAGGTAAAGCTGCCTGTGGTGCGCCAGCTCGCACAACGCGTCGCCCCGCGCCACGGCCTGGCCCGGGGTGACCAGCAGCGTCTCGACGGTCGATTCCCCAGATGGGCGGTCCGCCTCGGTCCACGACGCCGGGCGCACCGCCATGGCGGTCGCTTGTTCTGCCTGCTGCTGCGGCGCGGGGAGCCTCACGACCAGCCGGTCTTGCAGCGTCCGCTCGCTGCGCAGCTTCTCCAACTGCTCGGCCGGCAGGCCGCGGACGATCAGCTCCTGCGACAGGCGGTCGATCTGCCCGCTCAGCTCGCGTTTCTCGTACTCCAGCTCCAGCGGCCTGCGTTGGGCCACGGCGCCCGACTGGGCGAGCGGGCCCAGACGCGACAGCTCCGATTCTACGTTCTCGAGCCGGGTCAACGCGGTGAGCAGCTCAAGCTGGGCCTCGATCACGCGTTCGTCGATCACGCGGACCACAAAGAGCGCGTCGCCCGGCTCTACCGTCATGCCGGGCATGGCCAGCACGTCGGTCACCACGCCGGCCACCGGCGAGGCGAGCTTGCCGGCGCTGAGGCCCGGCAGCTCCACCACCTCTGCCGGGAGGCGGATCGTCACGTCGTAGGGCTCGGGGGCCAGCGTCTGCAACCGGATGCCGAGCGTTTCGTACGCCGCCTGGGAGAGGCCGATGAACGGCTCGGCGTGGTCTTCGTGATCGTCCTCAGGGGCGGCGACCTCTTGCGCCCCCCGCCACCCGTCGAGCGCCGGCCGGAACCACAGCCCCGCGGCGAGGCCGACCACCAAACAAGCCAACAAAGAGAGCACAATGCGCATCACGGAACCGCAGGTTCTAAGGGAGGGATCGGGGCCAATCACGCAGCGTCTGCAAGAGAAGAAGCAGCCGGTGCGGGGCTCAGATCCGGTAGACCTGCAGTTGCGCGCGCAGCGTGGGCGCGTCTTGAAGAGGGTCGCCGAAATCGCTGATCGAAGCGCCCGGTAGGGTCGGCGCAAGGGGGTCGCCGCCGTGGGTTCCGGCAGCGGCGAAGCAGCAGACGGAAACCTGCTGGTCGGCGGCCACCCGCACCGCCGAGCAATACGCGGCCTGCGGGGCGCACCCGCAGTGGGCGTGATCGAACGCCGGCGTGTCGGTCGGCGGGTGGGAATGGGTGTCCTGGTCGCCCACGGCGGCTCGGACGGCCTCTAGCCACACGTTGTGCTCATCGCAGCCGCACGGGCAGACCCCCATCTGATAGACGAGGGCCGCCGTCAACAAGCACGAGGCGATGGGTGAGGCAGTAAACCGCATACAACGAGTATATGCTGGGGCAGGACCGGGCAGCCAGAGCGATTGCGTCGGACCAGTAAGCGAAATCACACAGAAGAGAGCCACTAGCCCACGGGCGCCGCCCCGTCGACGCGTCTCAAACCAAGCACCGATCGGATCCCCCCGACGGGGCGGAGCCCGCCCGCTGTTCGTATACTCAGGAGCGACGGTTTGGGCAGCGGCGCTGCCTGCCCTGCTTGGATTGCCATTCTAGCGAGGCTGTCTAAACTAATTAACAAGCTAACTAAATGAAGTGATCCGGCATGCGGTACGAATTCGAAGACAGCATCGGCTACTGGATCGCGATCGCCAACCAAGGGTTTGCCCGGGCGATCACCGAAAAGCTGGCGCCCCACGGCATCACCTACCGTCAGGCCCAGGTGCTGGGCTACCTCGAACTGGACGGCCCGCAGACACAAAAAGCCCTGTGCGGTCGCATGTTGATCGAACCCCCAAGCCTGGTCGGTGTCCTGAACCGCATGGAACTGGCCGGCCTGGTCGAGCGGCGGGGTTGCCCGGACGACCGCCGGCGGAAGCTGATCTACCCGCTCCCCCCCGCGGAGGCGATCTGGGAGAAGGTGGCCGGCTGCGCCCGCGAGGTCCGCGCCCAGGCCGCCAAGGGCCTCTCCACCAGCGAGGTGGCTCAACTCAAGACCCTGCTTCAAAAGGTACACCAGAATGTCAGCTCCACGTCGCCCACTGCGGCATAGTTGGGTCGCGCTTGGCCCCGTGGCGACGATCGCCCTCGGGGCCGCCGCCGCGTACGCCCAGCCCGGCATGGGTCCGGCGCCCGTAGTGGCCGCCAAGGTCGCCGAGCGCACCGTCACCGCCGCGCAGACGTTTGTCGGCACCGTGATGCCGAGCAAGCTCGCCACGATCGGCAGCGCCGTGTCGGGGCGGGTGATCGAGTTCCCGGTCGAAGAAGGGGACCGCGTCGAATCGGGCGAGAAGCTCGCCCAACTGCTGACCGAGACGATCTCGCTGGAGCTGGCCTCGGCCGAGGCCGAGCTGGAGCTCCGCCGGCAGCAGCTCGCCGAGCTGGAGAACGGCACCCGCAAGGAAGAGATCGAGCAGATGCGGGCCCGCATGGCCGCGGCCAAGGCGCGCGGCGAGTTCCGCCGCGCGAGCCTCGACCGCATCGAGAGCGTGTACCGCACGCGCGGCGCCGTGACCGAAGACGACCTTCAAGAAGCCCGCGCCGCGGAGGTCGAGGCCCGCGAGACCTACCTCGACATGAAGGCCCAGCACGAGCTGGCGGTCGCCGGCCCGCGGGTCGAGGCCATCGCCCAGGCCCGCGCGCAGGTCGCTTTCCAACAAGCGGTCGCCGAGAAGCTGTCCGATCAGATCAAGAAGCACACCATCATCTCCCGCTTCCCCGGCTACGTGGTCAAAGAACACACCGAAGCGGGTCAGTGGGTGAACCAGGGCGACCCCGTGGCCGAGGTAGCCGCCATGGACGAGGTAGACGTGGTCGTGCAGGTGGTTGAGCAGAGCGTGCCGTTCATCAAGGTGGGGGGCGATGTGCGGGTAGAGATCCCCGCGCTCCCCGACCGCGTGTTCGTCGGCAAGGTGCAGTCGGTGGTGCCGCAGGCCGACGCGCGGAGCCGCACGTTCCCGGTCAAGGTGCGCGTGCAGAACGAGATCGGCCCGTCGGGCCCGCTGATCCAGGCCGGCATGTACGCCCGGGCGGCGCTCCCGGTCGGCAGGCAGCAGTTGGCGCTGATGGTCCCCAAGGACGCGATCGTGCTGGGGGGCCCCAGGCCGATGGTGATGATCGTCGCCGGCGCCACGAAGCAAGGAGACGAAGGAAAAATCCAGCCGGCGCCCGTCGAGCTGGGGGTCGCCCAAGGCGAGTGGATCCAGGTCATCGGCCCCGTCGAGCCCGGCGCGTTGGTCGTCGTGCAGGGCAACGAACGATTGCGCCCCGACGCGGCCGTGAGGCTGCTAGGGGTGAAAGAAGACAAACCTCCGGAGAAGATCGCAGACCGGATCACGGGATCCAATTAACAAGGCACACGGTGTCGTAGGCTGCACGCAGTGCACCACAGGTAGGGTGCACGCAGTGCACGACATGTAGGGTGCACGTAGTGCACGACATGTAGGGTGCACGTAGTGCACGACATGTAGGGTGCACGTAGTGCACGACATGTAGGGTGCACGTAGTGCACCATGCGGAAGAACCGCCGTAACGGAATCGATGCGTCGAATAACAAAGGGCGCCCCCCCGCTTGGTGCACTGCGTGCACCCTACACGTTTAGGGACGCGACGAATTCGCTTCGGCCAGCGTCTCCGAACCTGTCCACCCCACCGCTTGCGCGTCCCTAGCCCCTCGCCCCTATCCCCTCGCCTCTCGCCCCTCTCTCATGAATCTCGTAGACGCCTTCGTCCACAACCCGATCAAGGTCGCCGTTGGCGTGCTGCTGCTCAGTCTGTTCGGCGGCATCGCGCTGCTGCAGATGCCGATGCAGCTTACGCCGGAGGTCGAGATCCCCACCATCACGGTCACCACCCGCTGGCCCGGCGCCAGCCCGCAGGAGGTGGAGCGTGAGATCGTGGTCGAGCAAGAAGAGCAGCTCAAGAGCGTCGAGGGGCTAGTGAAGCTCTCGTCGGAGAGCTCCGACTCGCAGGGGGTCATCACGCTCGAGTTCGCCGTGGGCGCCGACATCGACAACCTCCGCTCCAAGGTCGACGGCCGGCTCAACCAGGTGCCGGAGTACCCCGAAGACGCCGACGAGCCGGTGATCGCCACCAGCGACCCCAACGCCAACGCCATCGCGTGGTTCATCCTCAGCGCAAAGCCGCCGTCGGCCGAGCGGATCGACGAGTTCACGGCCCAGCACGCCGACCTCAAGCCGCAGCTCGACAAGGCCCGCAACGCCGAGAACGCCGGGCTGATGATGCTGCGGCTGCGGCGCCTGGCGGCCGAGCACCCGGAGGTCGCCGAGCTGCTGCCCCCCCCCGAGTTGAATGTGCCGCAGATGAAGCGGTTCGCCGAGGACGAGATCGAGGCCCGCTTTGAACGCGTCGACGGCGTGTCGCTGTCGAACGTGATCGGCGGGCTCGAAGACGAGATGCAGGTGATCGTGGACCCCGAGAAGCTGGCGGCCCGCAGCCTCACCATGAGCCAGGTCCGCGACGTGCTGCGCGGCCAGAACAAGGACACCTCGGCCGGCTCGTTCGACGACGGCAAACGCCGCTACGTGGTCCGCACGTTGGGCGAGTTCACCACCCCCGAGCAGGTCGAGAACCAGCTGCTGGCCGTCCGCGGCGGCGCCCCCGTGTTCGTACGCGACGTGGCCGAGGTCGAGCGCGGCTACAAGAAGCCCGAAGGGCTGGTCCGCCGCTTCGGCGAGTCGAGCATCGCCATCAACTGCATCCGCGAGACGGGCGCCAACGTGCTGGACGTGATGGACGGCCTCCGCGCGGTGAACGCCCAACTGAACCGCGACCTGCTGGCGCCCCGCGGCCTGGTGCTGACCCAGGTGTACGACGAGACAGAGTACATCAACAGCTCGGTCCGGCTGGTGCAGCAGAACATCTTCGTCGGGGGCGCCCTGACGATGGTGGTGCTGATGGCGTTTTTGCATCTGGGGGTGCGCACGCTGATCTTCATCCCGCTGATCCTGTTCACGGCCATCGCCGCGGCCTACCTCTCCCCCTGGTACTTCGTGCTGTCGCTGGCGCTGATGCTGGGCGCCGGCTTCTGGTTCGCCCGCGGCGCCCTGGTGGTGGGGCTGGCGATCCCGATCAGCATCATCGGCACCTTCTTGGTGCTCAACGCGCTGGGACGCTCGCTAAACGTCATCAGCCTGGCCGGCATGGCGTTCGCCGTGGGCATGCTGGTCGACAACGCGGTGGTGGTGCTAGAGAACATCTTCCGCCGGTTCGACGAGCTCAAGGAGCCGCCGTTCACCGCCGCGGTCCGCGGCACGCAAGAAGTGGCCGGCGCGGTGCTCAGCAGCACGCTTACCACCATCGCGGTTTTTCTGCCGGTGGTGTTCGTGCAGCAAGAGGCGGGGCAGCTGTTCCGCGACATCGCGCTGGCGATTAGCGCCGCGGTGGGCCTCAGCCTGATCGTCTCGGTGACCGTTATCCCCACGGCCGCCGCGCGGTTGTTCAAGCGCGACCGCACCGGCAAGGCGCCGGCGCCCTCGCACGCTACCAACGGCCACACGCCGGCCGCCAGCCACGCCGCCATCGGCGCCGTGCAGGGCGCCGGCGGGCTGTTCACCAGCGCGGTAGTAGGCCTGAACGACTGGGCCCAACGCGGCCCGCTGCGACGCACGCTCACCATCGCGCTGCTGGTGGGGCTCTCCGTCGGCGCCAGCTACCTGCTGTGGCCGCGGGTCGAGTACCTCCCCACCGGCAACCGCAACCTGGTGATCGGCTTCGTGATCCCCCCGCCGGGCTACAACACCGATCAACTGATGAGCCTCGGCAAGATCGTTGAGGATGAGCTCAAGCCCTACTGGGACGTCGACGCCGATGCCCTCCCCGACACGCCCGCCGATGGGATCAACGCCCCCGCTATCCAAGACTTCTTCTTCGTCGTCCGCGGCCGCAGCGTCTTCTTGGGGGTCCGCTCACGCGACCCGCTGCGCTCGGCGGAGCTGGTGCCGCTGGTGTTCCGCATCGGCAGCAAGCTGCCCGGCTCCATCGCCTTCGCGCAGCAGACCAGTTTGTTTGAACGCGGGCTGGGGGCGGGGCGCTCGGTCGACGTAGAGATCACCGGGCCCGACGTCGAGAAGCTGGTCGGCCTCGGGCAGCAGGTGTTCGGCAAGGTGATGCAGGTGGTGCCCGGCGCCCAGGCGCGGCCCACCCCCAGCCTCGACCTTTCCAGCCCCGAGGTGCACGTCGAGCCCCGGCTGCTGCAGGCGGCCGAGATGGGGGTCAGCTCCAGCGAGCTGGGCTTCACGGTCGACGCGCTGGTGGACGGCGCCTTCGTCGGCGACTACTTCTACGAAGGGAAGAAGATCGACCTCACGCTGATGGGCGAGGCCAAGTACGCCGACCAGACCCACCTGGTTGGCGCCGCCCCCATCGCCACCCCCATCGGCCAGCTCGTGCCGCTTAATGCGCTGGCGGACGTGGTGATTAGCAGCGGACCGGAGCAGATCAACCACCGCGAGCGGGTCCGCTCGATCACGATCAACGTGTCGCCCCCCCCCACGGTGGCGCTGGAAGACGCGATGATCAACATCGAACAGCAGATCGTGCAGCCGATGCGCGAGAGCGGCGCCCTGGGTGACGGCTACAACATTGCGCTTGCCGGCACCGCGGACAAGCTGCGGCAGACGTGGGAGGCGCTGCAGTTCAACGTGATGATGGCGCTATTGATCACCTACCTGCTGATGGCCGCGCTGTTCGAGAGCTGGCTCTACCCGCTGGTGGTGATCCTCAGCGTCCCGCTGGGCGCCGTAGGGGGCCTCCTGGGCCTGCGCGTCCTCAACTTCTTCGTGCTGCAACCGCTCGACGTGCTAACGATGCTCGGCTTCGTGGTGCTCATCGGCACGGTGGTGAACAACCCGATCTTGATCGTGCACCAGGCGCTGAACCACCTGCGCGAAGACGGCATGAGCACGCACGACGCCATCCTAGAAAGCGTCCGCACCCGCATCCGCCCGATCTTCATGACCACCATCACCACCGTGCTGGGGCTGCTCCCCCTGGTGGTCTTCCCCGGCGCCGGCAGCGAGCTGTACCGCGGGCTGGGGAGCGTGGTGCTGGGGGGCCTGCTGGTCTCGACGATCTTTACGCTGGTGCTGGTGCCGACGCTGCTGGCGGTGGCGCTGGACGCGAAGACGTGGATGACGGGGGTGAAAGAGCGCGCGGCGGCGGACGAAGCGGTAGAAGAAACCCAGGAGTGGAGACAACCGCCAGCGAGCCGGGGCGTCCTCGCCCCCGGCGTGGGGGAGAGACGGTCGCCGCCGAAGTTGTAGGGTACGATGGAACGTTGGTTGAACCGCAACTTCGCGGTCGCTGTGGAAAGAGCCAAGGCGTAGACATTCGCCCTTGGGACCACTTTGGACTCTAATGCCAAAGGCGTTCTGAGTCAATTTTCTGGCATGGCGATATGTCGACTACCTACGTGGCTACTTCGATCGGTGTCATCGCCGACTTTGACCACGGAGAAGGATGGATGACCATCCAATGGCCCGACGAGCAGTACGGCAACGAAGGCTTGACGATCGACATTGATGGCCATTGTTCGCGAAACATGCCGATCCGCTCCGGCCATGGACCACCGGACTTCGTCGAGCTCCAGCGAGGCTATCTGAGAATCCGGTTCGAGCCAGGCCTAGCAAAGCGGCTCGAGCTAGACGAGGAAATCACGGTGCAGTTTGACCTGGATGAAGAAGACTTTCAGGCGGTCAATCAGTTTGTCGAGAACATCGGCGGCCCAGCCCCGGAGGGGCGATAGCGCGTAGCCAGGGGCGCCAGCCCCTGGAACTAAGGCGATCGGAAACGAAGCCGCGGGTGGCTGGGGTCGCAGGCGTCAGCCGGAGCCCCCAGCAGCAGCTCGAACCACCCCCGCCACTCAGTGGCGACCGCCTGGGGGCTCCGGCTATCGACTCCGACCGCAGGCACCCAGCTCCCACTAAGCTCAGCTTACTCTAGCCAGTCGGCTGGGATTGGATCGACCTGCAGGGGTCTTTCTTTGCCGTAAAGCGTGCTTGCCGCACTCGACCATCGCCAGTCTTCGGCACGTTCGACCAAACCTCGCCGGACCGGGTTGAGGTGGATGTAGTCGATCGTCGCGAGCAGCGTTCTTGGCGCCGTGATGTTTCGGTCGTACCCGCCCCCCGACTTCCAGAAGAGCCGCTCAGTGCGGCCGCCGCGTTGTCGCGTGATCTGGTCGAGCCACTCGGGCGAGTTGGCTTCGATGTGCTGAATCGCGCGTCTGCCAATGGGGCCTTTTATCGCTTTGCGAATCTCTGCGATGTCGTAGTCCGACTCCGTTGGATAGACCACGGCGTGGACGTGCTCCGGCATGAAGACGTACGCCCAAAGCAGAAACCGCTGGGTTGTACGTGCCGCATCGATCGACTCTGCAAGCCACGAGCAGGTGAGCTCGGACCGCAGGAACGGGAACTGCCGATAGCAGGAGAAAGTGAGGGAGTGGGCGTGGCCCGGCGCATTATAGTTGCGGCGATGTCGGTAGCTGGTCGGCATCGGAAGATTGAAACCACTATCGCATATCCAGTCCATGGGTGGCTGGGGTCGCAGGCGATAGCCGGAGCCCCCAGCAGCAGCTCGGACTACCCCGGCCACCCAGTGGCGACCGCCTGGGGGCTCCGGCTATCGCCTCCGACCCCAGGCACCCAGCAACACTATGTCCTTCCAGTAGCAGCATGGCCACGCGAGCGTGGCCATGGCGCCCGGCTGGGTCCGCAGGCGTCAGCCGGAGCCCCCAGCCGCGGCGCGCTCTATCGCGAACACTCCGTTGCGATATCGCTGAGATTCCAGCTACCGCCAGCGCCGTCTGTTCCGTATCATCGATGCCGCCTCGCGGCGGACTGCGGCTTTATCGCCGCCAGCGGCCCGCGAGCCAATGTAGCCTTCGCGCGGGCGGTCCCGGTCGTGGGGCGTTTGACAAACACGCTACTTCCAAGGAGAGGACGATGTTGATCTGGAGTGGCTACGGCTTTCTGGTCCCGGTCTTAACGTTTTGTTCGTGCCTGCTCCTGGCTGTCGCTCTCGATGCGATGTTTGGCGAAGGGTATTATTCTTCCCACCCGTGGGCGGTCGGAACTGCACTGGTTGTCGGGGGCATGGCTTCCGCGTTGGTCGGCTTCTCATTGAAAGGCCGGTCCGACCGCACCGTCATTGACGAGCAAACCGGTGAGCGCTTCGTCGTCAACAGGTCGTCGCACAGCTTCTTCTTTATCCCCATGCACTGGGCCGGCGTGCTGATCGCATTGATCGGCGCAGGCGTGTCGGTGCTTGGCAAGTAGCGGCGGGTGGCTGGGGTCGAGTGCAAAGGTAGGTGAACCCGCCGGAGTCGGCGGCATTGAGAACCCAGAAGCTTTCGCCGGCGGAACCACCTATCCTACAACTCGCCGTCGCCCCTCCGGGGCTTTGTTGATTCGGCCGTATTGACCAGGGGCTGGCGCCCCTGGCTATACGCCGTCGGCCCTCCGGGCCTGGGGTGCGTTTTGCTATGCGTTCAGCCACCGCCGCCCAAACGCTTCACCCATCCGCAGCCCCCGCCCTCAGCGGCAGCAGTCAGGCGTTACGCCGCGGCGCGATCAGGCTCACCCCCACGGCCAGCGTCAGCAGCGCCAACCCGCCCGGCTCGGGGACCGCGGCGCTGGCGGGCGCCGCGCCGCCGCTGGCGCCGAAGTTGTTTCGCCAAACGTCGTAGTCGGCCTGGGTGACGCTGCCGGGGGTGGTGTCGCCGGGCAGCGTGACGCTGCTCCCCAGGTTGTCTCGCCAGGTCGTGTAGTCGGCGGCGTCTACGACGCCATCGCCGTTGTAGTCGCCGTCGGAGAGGGCGGGCTCCAGGCTGGCGAGGATCGCGTCGAGCTGGATCGCGGTGAGGCTGCTGTTCTGATGGAACAAGATCGCATCGATCTCTGCGTTCCTCTCCCGGCGACCCAGGCGGAACTCCAGCGGCATGCCGACGTTCGACTGGCTGATGGTAAACTGCCCGCCGGTCTCCCACCGGAAGGCCCCGTTGCTCGAGAGGTTGTCGACGACCGCGGGATCGACGCCAAAGCCGGACGGCGTGAAGATGCTGTCGGACGAGCCGTCGAAGCCCCGCGCCAGGTAGTAGGCCGTGTACGTGCCGGCCTCGCTGAACGCCAGGTCGTACAGCGCAAGGGTGTCGTGCGGCGTGGTGGAGAGGTTGATGTTGCTGCTACTGCCAGTGGAGGGGGCCTTGATCGCGGCGCCCCCCGAGGCGGCGCCGTTCTGGACGATGGTCCAGACCTGGCCGTTGCCGTCGGGGTCGGTAACCGACGTGAAGTCCTCCGCCTCGACCACCTGGAAGGGCCCCGCGGGGATCGGGATCGGCGGCGGCCAACTGTCGGGCGCCGAGTAGTTGAACCACGACGCGCCCACGTCCACCGTCGTCAGCGGCTTGCGTACGATCTGGGCGAACGAGTTCTCGTCGGCGCCGATATCGAACAGCCCGATACGCGGCTGGCCGTCGAAATCGACCGTGACGAATCCAGACGCCACGGCGTCGATGGCCGGGCTGGTTGCCGAGGGGCGCCACAGCCCGTCCGGGCCGAGCTCGAGCTGCGGGTCGACGACGTTGATGCCCGGCCGCGCGGAGATCCCCAGCGCCGCCCCGAAGGCGATGTTGTCGGCCCAGGTGAAGCCGGTCCCTTCGGCGCCCTCAAACAACGGGGCGGCGGTGCTTTGGATCAGGTTGCGGGCGATCGTCACGTTCTGGGGGAGCAACGAGCGGCCGCTGGAGCCCAGGCCCCAGTCGAGCGTGATGGCCGCGCCGCCGACGTTGACGATCGTGTTGTGGGCGATGGTTGCGTTCTTGACCTGCTGGTAGCCGCTGGGGATGGTGTTCGGGATGCCGGCGGTGAGCGAGATCGCCCCGTCCGCCTCGTCGTCGACGTCGGCGATGTAGTTGTTGACGATGACGTGGTCTTCGCCCACCACCCGGACGCCCCCCGACCCGGCGCGTCCCTCGCCCAGGAAGAAGTTCCCCTCAACGGTGGCGCGGTGGCCGTGCCGCAGCGTGAGCGTGCCCGCGGACTCACGGAAGGTGTTGTACCGGAAGACGTTGTCGTTGGACTTGCTGGAGATGATCTCGATCTCGCCGTCTTGGCGCTCGAAGAGGTTGTTCTCTACCAGGATGTGGGCGTTGTAGTGGCTCGTATCGCTGTCGCCCAAGCGGATGGTCTCGAAGCCGTTCTCGTAGCCCACGGGGCGGTCGGCGAAGTGGTTGGAATCGATCTGGTGTCGCGCCTCGGCGATGACGCCCGTCTCGTCCAGCCAGGCGATGACCGTGGGGCCCGGGTTCTTCTGGTCAATAAAGCGGTTGTGGTCGACCCGGTTGTTCTGGCCGTAGAGCGACACCCAGTGGTACTTGTCGGTCAGGTCGGCCGGGTTGTACGACTCGATCACCGAGTTGGTGAAGCGCGAGTCGTGCGCCTCCCCCAGGGGCCCGCGGAACTGGACCACGTGATCGGAGTTGACGATGGTCCCGTTCTTGAAGTGCAGCCCGTCGACCACCAGGTGCCCGCCCGAGATCAACAACTGAGACGTGCCGTTGAGGATCACGCTTCCCGGCGTTTAGGCGCGGAGGATGATGGGCATCCCGGCCGCGCCGTTGCCGGCGAACGAGATGTTTTGGTTGGTCCAGTTGCCGTTGGCCATGATCAGCGTGTCGCCCGACATCGCCGATTGCATTGCCGTGGTGATCTGAGCGGCGCTGGCGACGTTGAACGTTGCGGCGTGAGAAGTCGAGGCGGCTGCTGCAACAATCGCCGCGGCTACCTGCGCCGCGAGAACGCCAACACGGTTGAACTTCATCGTTGCGTATCCTGGGGGAAGCCGCGTGAGTGGTAGTTTCACGCGAGCGGGGTGTGGCGCCTTGGCCGATCAAGCGGATGGCGCCCGAGTCGGCTTGCCGGCGTTCCTTGCCGCCACAAGCAGCGGCCCGGCAACCGAGGTGGCCTCCATCACAACGTTGTCGATCCGCCGTTCCGGGGCACTACGCCTGCTCCCCGTTCGTCTCGTCCTGTAGTTGCCGGTCCCGGATGCGAATGACGAGGGTCGCGCTGCAAAAAACTCCCGGTAGCGGGGCAAGGTAAGTCAGCCAAGCAGTCGAGATAGGTGTCCTTCTAAGCGTGGGTGCGTGGCCACGCTTTCGCTGAGACATCAAGAAAAGTAGTGCGAGAAGCCTTCTTCCCATTGCAGCCCAAATCTACGGGGGGCTCAATCCGTTTTTACGGATTGAAACTCCGTTTTTCTGCTGCGGTTGGACGCGGCGTGTGGCTTGCGCTCCTGGCGGTGCGAGAGCGCCGGCGAGGGCGCCCACCGATCGGCTGCGCCGCCTCGCCTACGCTTCGGGCTGTGATGGCGGAGCGACTGAGGCGCCGCTTCACGCCGCCGCGTACGGCCACAGCCACACGAACGCCCCCGCCGTCAGCAGCGCGTAGACCGTGCCGTCGATCGAATCGAGCAGCGTCTTGCGCTTGAACCAGAACGCTCCCGGGAACCGCGCCGCGACGTGCGTCAGCAGGCCCGCGACGAAGACGAAGCGGAAGACGTCTAGCTTCGTCGACGCCGGGCTGAGGCCCAGCGACGCCAGGTAGCCGATGACGAACGTCGCGACGAAGAAGAACGCCAGCGTCTTGCCGATCGCGGCGCCCATGGAGACCGGCTTGTCGTAGACGATTAGGTTCCCCTGGCACGGGGCGTTCGGGTCGGGGGCCTGTTGGTCGGGGTGGGGGTCCTTGGGGTGGGGGAAGACGTACTGCCCGGCGGGCGCGGCGATCTTCTTCAGCACCGCGATCAGCTCCCCCTCGCCCGGCAGCGGACGCCACTCCGGCACGTGGTGCGGGAGCGCGGTCCAGGCCAGCGTGCTGGCGATGTGCACGGCCGCCGCGCCGACGACGATCGGGAGCCACAGATCGAACACGCTCATCGCGAGGATCTCCAAGAGGGTGAGTCTGGAGCGCGATTCTAACTGTGGCTGTCCGCGGAAGCTATGATCTCGTGCGAGCCGGGGCGTCCCCGCCCCCGGCGTGGTGAAAGAACACGAAGTCGATCCGTCTACTCCGCTGCGCCGGGGGCGGGGACGCCCCGGCTCACAAACTCACTACGGGCTACTCCGTCAACAGCACCAGCGACTCTTTCGGGCCGTGGGCGCCGATCACCAGGCTTTGCTCGATGTCGGCCGTCTTCGAGGGGCCGGCGATGAACACGCCGAACGCGGGGCTGCCGTCGGGGCGGCGCGGCGCGCTGATCCGCTGGTACGCCTCGTGCATCGTGTGCACCATCGCGTGCTTGGGGACGACCAGCACCAGCAGCTCGCAGATGAACGGCGTCACGCGGTGCCGCAGACCCAGGTCGGTGACCCACACCGCGCCGTTCTCGGCCACCGCCAGCTCGCCGGGCAGGATGGCGACCTCCAGCGACGCCAGCTCGTGCGGCGTGGCGACCGCGTTGGCGTCGAGCGTCGTCCGGCCGATCCCCTCGACGGCGGAGAAGACGCGCTGGGCCGCTTCATACTCCGGCAGCGCCTCGAGCGTCGCTTGCGCCGCCTCGATCGAACCGACCACAACGGCCCGGCTGCCGATCGCTTCGAGCACCGCGCAGAACTGCGCCACGGGGTCGTCGTAGCGGATCCAATCCCCTTCGAGCGCAGGGAGCGGCATCGCCTCGGGCTGGGCCCGGCGGACGGCTTCTAGGATGGTTTCGCGTGCGGTCATGGTGCTCATTGGCGACGAATAGAACGCGGATTTGCACGGATGCAGCGGATCAAGAACGGATCAGTCAAGTTTGTTCTGATCCTTGTCGATCCCGTCCATCCGCGCCGATCCGTGTCCTATTCCGTCGTCATACAATTTTGAAAATGTCTGCTTCGCGGCCGGGGGCATTTCGCGCTGGGCGCCCCAGGGGTTTAGGCCGTTGTAAGTCAGCCAGCGGGGGGACCAGCGTAGGGCGAAGCGGCCCAGCTTGCCGCCGAGGCGGAACAGCCAGGGGCGGGCCATCACGCCGCCGACCACGCTCATCGCGGCGCGCATATGCCACGGCGTTACCTTGGCCTTGACCAGCGTCTTGCGCCACGCCAGCAGTTGGTGGTGCAGCGGGATTTTGACGGGGCAGACGTCGGTGCAACTGCCGCACAGGCTGCACGCGTCGGGCAGGCTCTTGTGGGCCTGCATGTCGCGGGCGGGGTACAAGACGCTGCCGATCGGGCCGGGGACGGTCACGCCGTAGCTGTGGCCGCCGCTGCGCCGGTACACGGGGCAGGTGTTCATGCACGCGCCGCAGCGGATGCAGTTGAGGCTGCGACGCAGCTCTTCGTTGGCAAGCAGCTTGCTGCGGCCGTTGTCCACCAGCACGATGTGCAGCTCGCCCCCCGGCTTGGGGCCGTGGAAGTGCGACGAGTAGGTCGTGATGGGCTGCCCCGTGGCGCTGCGGGCCAGCAGGCGCAGGAACACCCCCAGGTCGGCCATGCGTGGGATGAGTTTCTCGATCCCCATCGACGCGATGTGCAGCGCCGGCAGCGAGGCGCCCAGGTCGGCGTTCCCCTCGTTAGTGCAGACGACAAAGCCGCCCGTCTCTGCGATCGCGAAGTTCACGCCGGTGATGCCCGCGGTGCCGGCCAGGAACTTGCTGCGCAGCTCGGCACGCGCGGCGCCTACCAGGTACTTCTCGTCGGTCGACCCGGCGGTGGTGCCGAGCTTCTCGTGGAACAGCTCGCCCACCTCTTGCTTCTTGACGTGGATCGCCGGCATGACGATGTGGCTGGGGTGCTCGTGGCGGAGCTGCACGATCCACTCCCCCAGGTCGGTGTCGACCACCTCGAGGCCCTTGCTCTCGAGCAGCGGGTTGAGCCCGCACTCCTCGGTCAGCATGCTCTTGCTCTTCACCACGCGCTGGATGCCGCGCTCTTTCAGCAGGCCGTAGACGATGGCGTTGTGCTCGGCCGCGTCGCGGGCCCAGTGGACCACCGCGCCGAGGGCCACGGCGTTGCGTTCGAACTCTTCGAGGTACTCGGCCATCCGCGAGGCGGTGTGCTGCTTGACGAGCGACGCCCGCTCGCGCAGCGCCTCCCACTCCGGAAGCTGCTGCGCGCACTTGTCGCGCTTGGAGCGCACAAACCAGAGCGCCCGGTCGTGCCAGCGCGCGCGATCAACATCGGCAACAAACTCAGCGGCGGCGGTGGCGTGCGACATAGGAACAGTTTTACAAGGGCGAAGAATAGGACGCGGATGAACGCCGATCAAACTGATTGACGCAGATGAAACGCCTGAATCTATCTGCGATCATCCCTAGAATCCGTGTCGATCCGCGTCCTATTTCTTCAGGGTTGGTTGCCGGCTAGGATTTCGGCGACGTGCATCACGCGTAGCGGGGCGCCGTCGCGTTTGATCAGCCCCTCGAGGTGCATCAGGCAGCTCATGTCGCCGGCGGTCATCACCTCGGCGCCCGCTTGCTGGTGGTCCGCGATGCGGTCGCGGCCCATCAGGCAGCTCACCGCGGCCTCCTTCACGGCGAACGTGCCGCCGAAGCCGCAGCACTCGTCGGTTCTTGCCAGGTCGACCAGCGTGATCCCTTCCAGTGATTGTAGGAGGGTCCGCACCTTGTTGACCTGCGGTGTGGCGGTCGGGCCCAGCTCGCTCTGCCGCGCCAGGCCCAGCTCGCGGAGCCCGTGGCAGCTTTGGTGCAGCCCCACGCGGTGCGGGAAGCGGCCCTCGATGCGGTCGATCTTCAGCACGTCGACCAAGAACTCGCACAGCTCGAACGTCTTGCCGGCCAGCCGCTGCTGCTCCGCGGCGTCGTCCAACAGGTCGTCGTAGTGGTTGCGGATCATCGACACGCAGCTCCCCGAGGGGCCCACCACGTAGTCGTACGCCGCGAAGGTCTCGGCGAAGTGCCGGGCGACCGGCTTGGCCGCCTCGACGCAGCCGCTGTTGGCCATCGGCTGGCCGCAGCAGGTTTGCTCGCGCGGGTACTCGGGCTCCACGCCGCAGCGGCGCAGCACCTGCAGCGTCGCCAGGCCGACCTGCGGGTAGCATTGGTCGATGTAGCAGGGGATGAACAGTCCGACGCGCATCAGTGAAGGGCGAGGGGTGAGAGACCAGGGGTGAACAATTGATGGTAGTCCAACGGGCGGCCGACGACGATAGTCCTCCAGGCGGAGCTCAAACACACACCGGATGACTAGCCGACGGACCCCGCCCCGTCGCTGTAACTCGCACCGCAAGTCGACGGGGCGGCGCCCCTGGGCTGCCCGGTTCTGCTGCGCGTTTTCGCGGGTCGATTTCGCAAAGAAATGCTCTCGTTCGCCCCGAAAATGAGCTACACTTTGCGATCCGCGACAACCGCCCGGCGCTCCTGCAACATTCTTCAGCACATGCGAAAATACGTCGTCATGGGGGTCCAGGGCTGCGGCAAGGGGACGCAGGCAAAGGTGCTCGCCTCGCGGTTCGACCTGACGCATATCTGTGTGGGAGATATCTTCCGCTGGAACATCCAGCGGCACACCAAGCTGGCCGCGCGGATCAAGCGGATTGTCGACGGCGGCGACCTGGTGCCCGACGAGATTGTCGAAGAGGTGGTGCAGCGCCGCCTGCAGGAACACGACTGGAACTTCGGCTTCGTGCTGGACGGCTTCCCCCGCAACCGCGCCCAGGCAGAGTTCTTCCTGGAGAGCTACGACATCGACGCGGTGGTGCTGATCGAGGCGAGCGACGACGTGGTGGTGGAACGCGTGCTGGCCCGCCGGCTCTGCACCGGCTGCGGGCTCGACTACAACCTCATCTACCACCGCCCCGAAACGCCCGGCGTGTGCGACGTGTGCCGGGGCTCGCTCGAGGCGCGCCCCGACGACGTAGAAGAAGTCGTCCGCAACCGCATCGCCAACTACCACGTGCAGACCGCGCCGGTGGTGAAGGTGTTCGAGCGCAAGGAGCTGGTGTTCCGCGTTGACGGCCACCTGCCGCCGGCCGACCTGCACCTCAAGGTCTGCGAGTCTCTGAAGCTCCCCAAGCCCACCGCCTGAACCCGGGACGCAAGTTCTGCGTGTGGGTTTCGCGGCGTGCTCCCAGGGCTATCTTCCCCCGCGCGGGGACGGCTATGCTTTTTCCGCGATGCCACTCACGCTCAAGCTCCGCGACTGCACGGCGCCGGTCGATTTGTTCGACCTGGACCTCGATGCGCTGGGGGGTCGGCCCCTGAAGTCGATCGCCGCGGCGCCGGTGCTGATTGGCCGTCGCCGCGAGGCGTTGGGCGAGGTGTTCGCCGCTAGCGGCAAGGCCGACGGCCGGTGGCGGTTCGAGGGAGACCTGCGGCGTGTCGACGGGATGGCCACGGGGCTCCGCGGCGCCACGGTGACCGCCGACGGGCCCGTCGGTCACCGCGCGGGCGCCCAGATGCGCGGCGGGAGGCTCACCCTCGAAGCAGACGCCGGCCCCTGGTGCGGCGCCGCCATGCGCGGTGGCGCCATCGAAGTACGCGGCGACGCCGGCGACGGCCTCGGCGCCGCGTACCTTGGAGACACACGCGGCATGCGCGGCGGGACGATCGTTGTGCGCGGCGACGCCGGCTCAGAAACCGGGTCGCTGATGCGGCGCGGCTGGATCGTGGTCGCCGGCGACTGCGGCCCGCTGGCCGGCTACCGCATGCTGGCCGGCACCCTGATGGTGCTGGGCCGCTGCGGGCCGCACGCCGGCGCCGAGATGCGGCGCGGAACGCTGGCGCTGCTGGGGGGCGCGGCGCCGCTGCTGCCGAGCTTCCGCCACGCCTGCCGGGCCGAGCCGACCATCCTGCGGCTGATGCGCCACGACTTGGCGACGCTGGGGGTCAACGCGCCCGCGGGCCAGGTCGACCTATGGAGCGGCGACCTGCTGAAAGGGGGCCGCGGCGAGGTGTGGCTGCCGGCTTGAGCCCACCGCGTCGTGCGGCTCGCAGGCACTACGGGTCCACCCAAGCAGGCGACGTACATGTCTATCGCACTGCGCCGGGGGCGGGGACGCCCCGGCTCACAAGCGCCGTCTGTTTGCGAGCCGGGGCGTCCCCGCCCCCGGCGCGTCTGATTCAGCCACGCCGCGCTACTTGCGCTGGTCGATCGGCACGAAATCGCGCTCGGTGGCGCCGGTGTAGACCTGCCGCGGACGATTGATGCGGGTCGTGGGGCAGTTGCGCATCTCCAGCCAGTGGGCGATCCAGCCCGGCAGACGGCCGATGGCGAACATCACCGTGAACATCGGCACCGGGATGCCCAGCGCGCGGTACACGACGCCGGAGTAGAAGTCGACGTTGGGGTAGAGCTTGCGCTCCACAAAGTACTCGTCGGTCAGGGCCGCCTCCTCGAGCTTCTGGGCGATCTCGAAGATCGGGTCGTTGATCTTCATCTTGGCCAGCAGCTTGTCGCAGGCCGCCTTGATGATCTTGGCCCGCGGGTCGAAGTTCTTGTAGACGCGGTGGCCGAAGCCCATCAGGCGGAAGTTGTTGTCTTTGTCCTTGGCCATGTCGACGTACTTCTCAACGTTGCCGTTGTCGCGGCGGATGCGGTCTAGCATGGCGACGCAGGCCTCGTTGGCGCCGCCGTGCAGGGGGCCCCACAGGGCGCCGATGCCGGCCGAGATCGACGCGAACAGGTTCGCGTCGCTCGAGCCCACCATCCGCACCGTGCTGGTGCTGCAGTTCTGTTCGTGGTCTGCGTGGACGATTAGCAGCAGGTTGAGCGCTTCGACCTCCACGGGGTCGATCTCGTACTCTTCGGCCGGGGTGCCGAACATCAGCCGCAAGAAGTTCTGCGAGTAGTCCAGGTCGTTCTTGGGGTACATGAACGGCTGGCCGATCGACTTCTTGTAGCAGTACGAGGCGATCGTGGGGGTCTTGGCCAGCAGGCGCATCATCGACACGTGGAGCTGCTGAGGGTCCTTGACGCTGGTCGAGTCGGGGTAGAACGCGCTGAGCGTGGCGATCACGCTGCTGAGCATCGCCATCGGGTGGGCGTCTCGAGGGAAGCCCTCGAAGAACCGGCGGATGTCTTCGTGGACGATCGTGTGTTGGCGCAGCGTGTCGCGGAACGTGTGCATCTGGTCGGCGGTGGGGAGCTCGCCGTAGATGAGCAGGTACGCCACCTCGGCAAAGTCGCAGTTGGCCGCGAGCTGCTCGATGGGGTAGCCCCGGTAGCGGAGGATCCCCTTTTCGCCGTCCAAGAAGGTGATGGCGCTGGTGGTGGAGCCGGTATTGACGAACCCCTCGTCCAGGGTGATCAGCCCGGTCTCGCCCCGCAGCTTGGCGATATCGATCGCCGGCTCCTCCTCGGTGCCGATGACTACGGGGAGGTCGATCGACTTCTCGCCGAACTGGAGCTTCGCGTTCCCGCCACTCGTGGTGCCTTCGGCCATGCGGCCCCCTTCTTGCTGCTTGCTGCGCTGCGTGCTTCGATCGTCGCGTACTACCCGCCCAAGTGTATCCGGGGCGGTCCGGGGCAGCAATCGGCGCGGGCGCGGCTACGCCGCGGGGGCCGGGGGCGCGCCGCTGCGCGGCGGGGCCTTCGGCCCGGGGCTGGGGGCTGGGGGACGCGCAAGCGGTGGGGTGCGGGTTCCTGAGCTTCCGACGACAGGCGGGTGTGAGATGGGCAATCCTTCGGCTCAGTGGTAGTCGCTTGATGCCTGGAACCAGTGCCAGCCCGCGTCAATCGGCGTGAGCTTGTAACTGGCGGCGCCAAACGGCGTGCCCTTGTTGTTCGGGTCCTTGACCAACCCGTATGACACGAAATTAATCCCAAACGCTCCATCCCATCCGGAGTTGACGCGGAAGTAGGTTCCGCCGCGCGGGTCGGTCGCCCATTCGTCCACCTGGTAAATGCCCAACCGTTTGTTCAGCGCGAGCGGTCGCTCCGAGGGGCGTGCTTCTGCAACCTGTGCGTCGAACGCATCGCGGCTGTACTCGAAACCGAGTCGCTTCGGCGTGCCCGTGAGCGCCGTCAGCCAAGCGAGCGCGATCACCCCGGGGATCGTGCACGCTAACCAAAAATCTAGCCAGCCGCAGCGACTAGTGTTGAAAACCTTGCGGAGTATGTTCCAGAAAAGCAAAGGCGAGATCAGCAGCAGAAGCAACAGCAGAACGACCTGTGGCCAGCGCACTAGACAGAACACGACGCACTGACTGCCGAAGTCGCCCAACACGCCAGGATACGCGCTCGCCCAAAGCGCCAGCAACGATCCGAGGATCACTGCGCCGAACAGGGTGCGGATGAGCGTTCGCATGTGGGTTCCGAGGCGGGATGACAACGCGAGAGCCTGCTCGTCGCAGTGGTTCTATCCTCGCCCTCCTGCGGGCCGCGCTCAAGCCGCACGCCCTTTGCGCCGCGCGTACTACCCCCGAAGCGTATCCGGTGCCGTCCGGCGCAGCAATCGGCGTGGCTCGGGGCTGGGGGACGCGTCTGCGGGCCTCTAGCCGGCCCTAGGTCGCCCGACAAAGCTGGAGGGACGCGACGCAATCTGGCGCAACTTCGTTACTGCGATCTGCTTCGGCGCCACCGGCGCGGCACACAACCGACTAGAGCAATCGCCGCGGCATGGAGCGTAGTCGGTTCGGGGACCGCTTGTATCCGAAATAATTGAAACCCTTTGGGGGTGTTAGCCAGGAATAGAAGTTGGTCTTGGAATCGCACGAACCGGGTCGTCGTAGCGCCAGGCGCCAAGAGCCCGTTGCCGTAGATGTCAGTGAGGTAGGGAGTTGTTCGCAGGAGTTCGTGAATGCCGTCTCCATCAAGGCGGTAGACGGACTCGCCGTCCGGACCGTTTGCCATGAACACTAACTGGTCGCCGAGCGCCTCCAGGTTTCGCGGGTACGAGCGCGCCTGGCCCGGAAGGAGGTCAAGCACCTCGACTTCCATCTCGGTAATTCGCAGGAGACCGTCGCCCCCCTCCGTCGTTGCCGGAACGAAAAGCGCGCCGCCAAGGGATTCTGAATCGTAGACCGAAATAAACCTTCTGCCTGCAACCTCAGGTGGGGAGTAGATTTCCTCCGCGGAGAATCCGTCCGTTCTGTAGAGGCGGGCCACACCATCCCCCAAGACAGAGAAGTAGAGACTTCCGTGGGCTTCCTGGAAATACACTGCGCTCGGCCGCTGGCTGTCTCCTATGTCGATCCGTCGCACCAAGTCGCCCAGTTCCGAGAACACGAACAGCGCGGCTCCTTCGGGTCCGGTCGCGGGGAGCAAGAGTTGCCCGTTTAGCACAGCGCCCCCGTACGTTAAGGGGTTCGAGCTCTGCGGACCTGGATTGAGGTCGAACTGCCGCACTTCTCCTCCGTCGGTTTGCTGGAGCTCGTAGCCACTTCCCCGATCAGCGCTGAAATAGAGGCGCCCACCAAAGTCCCGGAGGCCCGCGCTCAGTCGCACATCGGACGAGAGGACTTGCGCAACCGACTCAGGGGTGGCTCGATAGAGCGCCCGGCCCCCGGCGTCCTCCGCGGTGAAGTAGAACGCATCGTTCAGAACACCTTCCGGCCTTGGATTTGACCCTCCCGGTCCCGGGTTCGCATCGACTACAAGCGAAACGTCCTGCCCGTCCGTCCGGTACACCTCGTACCCGTCAGACCCGTTTGCGGAAAAGTAGAGCGTATCATCGACGGACGCGTGCCACGCATAGCTCGTGTCCACCTGCACGTCTGCCACGACGGAGCCAACCGAATCCTGGAGCACCATTAACGACGGCCCACCGGTTCCGTCCGAACCGAGACGATTCGCGCCAAAATAGAGCCGATCGCCCACCACTTCGAAATTGCGTGGCCAAGAGCCCGATTCGTCGTCGCTGAGGTCGTATTCCACTAGGTCGACGCCGTCCGTACGGAACAGCTCGATGCCATTGCCGCTATCGCCGCGAAAGTAGAGCGAACCCTGGAACTCTACGAACTGTGTTCCAATATGGAACCCCGGATCGACCTCGAAGCGGGTGAGCGTCTCTCCATCGGTCTTGAAAAGTCTGTGGCTGGGGTGGCCGAGCGGTTCCTGGCCGATAGACGCAGTGAAGTAGAGCTCGTCGTTGTAGGTGATGAAGGCGCCGAAGTTGGGCGCATCGCCTAAGAAGTCTGGTTGGAAAACTTCATCACTAACCACATCGACAACCAGGGTTCTCGCCTGGGAGCAGAGTGGAATAAGGAGAAGGAGAATTGTGCAGGGGTTGCGCATAGCGAGCAAAGGCTCTTGCAGTGGATCGCTCGGAAGAAAGTTGCCCGACGTTAGATTGCGATTCCCGAGGCGTAAAGAGCAACGGGGAGTTATTTCCTCGGCTAACCCGCACCATTGTGTTCCCCTCAAGCCGCACGCCCTTTGCGCCGCCGGTACTCCACCGCCCGGCAATAAACACACGCCCCCCGCGCCTGGCCGCCGCAGCCGGGGCAGCGCCGTAGCGGGGGTGGCGGCGCCTCGGGTTCGCCGCGGCCGTACGCGCCGCGGCGGCCCGAGGCGATCTGGTCGACCACGCCCCGGCTACAGCCCACCTGCCGAGCGATGGAGCGGTGTGAGAGCTCCCCGATCGCGAGCAGCCGCTGTACTTCTTGGATGGTTTCGATCGCGAGCAACGTAAAGCCTTCAAGTGTGAGAGAACTGAACCACGGATGACACGGATCGCACGGATCGGTTTGGGGCAGACCGATCCGTGCGATCCGTGTCATCCGTGGTTAGGCGTCAGCCCTAGCCTGCGTCTGCATCGTCGACGCAGAAGTCGCGTAGGTCCGGCTCCGGCGGGTCTTCCGGCAGAACCAGGTCCCAGTCGATGTCGTCCCAGTCGAGCGGCGCATAAATCGAGAGCGGTGGGTCCACGGGGGGGCTCCTGGCGGCGAAGAGATAGTGAACACCTGAACACTTAACGGCCGCTAGCATGCGCCATCGAGTGGCTATTTTCAATCGCCGATTAGCAAGATTATGGCCACTGCTGCTGCGCCCGAGAGTTCGGGCTGTAGGGGGCCGAGGACCCCGGCTCAACCGCGGCTCGCGGCCGCGCCGATGGCACTTGGATAGCCGGCCTCAGGGCCGCCGCCTGGGCACGGACCGCCCGGGCGCCCCGCCATTGGATGGGCGCACCGCAAACTTCAGCGGTCCCGCCATGTTGTACGACCTTGCCCACGTCGCCCCGATGGCGGCGTTTGTCTTCGTGTGGACGATGATCGCCTGGATGCTGGTCGGCGACCGGCTCGGCGAGATCCGCACCCGCCGCCCCGAAGCGAGCGTCAAGCCCGCGCCAAAACCGGCGCCACACTTCCGGCGGCGTGCCAACCGCGGCCAGAAAGCCGCCGTGTGAGCCACGCGGGGGTGTGTCCGCCTGCGGCGGACGGGGAGTGTGGCTGCGCCACGGGGCTCGCCGCTACGCGGCTGGGCCTTCGGCCCGGGGCTGGGGGGACGCGCAAGCGATGCCCGACAGCCACCCCGCTCCATCGCTTGCGCGTCCCCCAGCCCCGTTCGCGTAGCGAACACCCCCCGTGGCGCAGCCACACTCCCCGTCCGCCGCAGGCGGACACACCCCGCGGCGCAGCCGCTACAGGCCCATTTGTTGGACGGCTTCGTCGAGGCGGCGGGCCATGTCGCCGTCCAGCAGGCCGCGTTCAGGCTGGGGGAAGCGGGCCCAGGCGGTGCGGGCGGCGACGGCGTCGCCGGCGCGCACGGCCAGCACTACCTCGGCGGCTTTGCCGAACACGCGGGTGGGCATCTGGTCTTCGCTGGCGCTGGCCAGCTCGCGGGCCAGCCGCTCGGCCTTGCCGTTCTGGTCTTGGCTGAGGTAGAGCCGCAGCAGGCCCTGCTTGGCCATGTAGTGGTAGTTGAAGTCGGCGTCGGGGAACCGCTCCATCACCAGCAGCCAGGCCGCCTCGTTGTCGACAAACTTGGCGTGCAGCAGTTGGCTGGCGACGTCCGGCTTGGCGATCGGCTGCTGGCCCACCCCCGCCAGCAGCGGCTTGGGGCGCGTCGCCACGCCAAACGCTAGGCCGGCCAGCAAGCAGGCGGCCACGACCAGCATCCAGCCGCGGCGTTTGGGGCGCTGCAGGTCGAGCTGGGCCGTCGCCCCCAGCAATTGATCCAGTCGCCGCGTCGCCGCGGGCGAGGCGCCGGTGAGCGCCAGGGTTTCGAACGCGGCGCCGTCGTCCCCCGTCTCGGTCCACCCCTCGTCGATCGCGGTCCGGGTCAGGGCCCGCAGCTCGGACAGCAGCTCGCTCGGTGAATCGAAGCGATCCTCCGGCTTCTTCTGCATCATCCGCTCGATGATCCGCGCCAGCGCCACCGGCAGGTCGGGGCAGCGGTCGACCAGCGGCTCGGGCTTCTCGCGGAGGTGCTTCACCGCTACCGCCAGCGGCGTGTCCCCCTGGAACGGGGGCTGGCCGCATAGCAGGTGGTAGGCCGCGACCCCCAGCGAGTAGATGTCGCTGCGGGGGTCGAGGTGCTTGCCCTCCACCTGCTCGGGGCTCATGTAAAGCGGGGTGCCCATGGTCACGCCGACCTGGGTCAGCTTGACGCCGTCTGGCTGGTCGACGCGGGCCAGGCCGAAGTCGGCCACCTTCACCTCGCCGCTGCGGCTCAGCAGCAGGTTCTCTGGCTTGATGTCGCGGTGCACGATCCCCTGCTCGGCCGCCTTGGCCAGCGCGGCGGCCGTCTGCCGCAGCACGCCCAGCACCAAGCCAGCGGGGAGGGTGCCGTCGCGTTCGATCAGCTCCCCCAGGTTGCGGCCCGGCACGTACTCCTGGGCGATGTAGTAGCGGCCGTCGCAGCAGCCGACCTCGTAGATCTGCACGATGCCGGGGTGCACCAGCCGTGCCGCGGCACGGGCCTCGTGCTGGAAGCGGGCGACGTAGGTCGGGTCGCGGGCCAGTTCTTCCCCCAGCACCTTGAGCGCCACCTGGCGGCCCAGCGATAGCTGCTCCGCCAGGAACACCTCGGCCATGGCGCCGCGCCCCAACCGACGCAGAACGCGGTAGTCCCCTAGCTGCTGTCCGTTGAGGTCGGTCACGTGAGGGTGCTATCAGACAGGTTGGGTGGGGAGGACCTCCGGCACCTCTAGTGTACGCAGCCGCCCCCCCAAGGCGAGCCGTCGGCGTCGGCCGCCGGAGCTTTCCCGGCACTGGGCCCCCCGTAAGGGGTCCTCCGCCCGCTGACGCCGGCGGCTCGCCATTTTTCGCGGGAATAGCTTTCCATTGGCCAGCCGAAACCGGTAGAGTTAAGGTCGCCGCGATGCCGGCAAACCCATCTCGTCCTCATGGAGGCAGTCGTGATGCTACGCGCAGACACCAGCAAGTTGTGGCTCGGCCTCGCCCTAGCGGTAGGCCTGGTCGCGTGGACCCATCACTCTGCCACTGCCGACACGGGTGGCGCGGACGCCCAGCAGGCGTCGGCCGACACCATGTTCGACGCCGCCCGCGCGCCGGCCTGTGAAGCCCAGGCGTGCGAAGAGGCCGAGGCCTGCGCCGAGCAGCCCTGCGAGACGGAAACCTCCCAGGTAGTCGCCGTGGCGCCCGCCACGAAGAGCGCGGCCGACGGCGTGGCCGCCACGCACAAGCAGACCGGCATCATCAAAGCCAACGTGCCGGGCCACGCCCAAGTGACCGCCGAGTGTTTCTGCATCGCCGGGAACGACAACCTGCTGATCGGCTGCCACGCGAGCGACAGCAAGGCAGAGAACAAGGACGAGGTCCGCGTGTTCGACCCGTCCGGCGGCCTGGTGGCCGCATTGCCGCTGCCGTTCACCCCCGACGCGATCAACGTCGACCCGTCCGGCAACATCCTGGTGGCCGGCGCCGGCGAGCTGGTGCGGATGACCATCGACGGCCAGCAGCTACACCGCGCCAAGGCGCCCCACGTAAGCGGGATGAGCGACGAAGAACGGGGCAAGCTCCGCGAGCAAATCGTCACCCAGCACGAACGGACGGCCAAGATGTACACCCAGCAGGCCGATCGGTACACCGAGCTGGTCGTCAAGGCGGAGCAGCAACTAGAAGAGGTGACCCAACAGCTCGAAGCGCTCAAGGCCGACGAAGAGCAAAAAGACGGGAAGGACGAAGACGACGTAGCCGCCGGCCGCAAGCAGGCGGTGCTCGCGGCGCGTACGTCGGTGCTCAAGCGTCAACTCACGCAGTACAAGCGGATGCAAGAGCAGTGGGACACGATGATCTCGCAGATGGGCGAGACCAAGCCGCTGACCGACGAGCAGGTCGACCAGCAGATCGAGGCCGCGCTGCGTTCGAAGATGGCGGTCTCTTCGGTCAGCTCTGCGGGGGGCCACGTGTTCGTCGCCTGCCGCTCAACGGTGGGCTACGGCTACGAGGTGTGGAAGATGGACGACCAGTTCGCCGACGGCGAGGTGATCATCAAGGGCCTGAGCGGCTGCTGCGGGCAGATGGACGTGCAGGCCTGCGACGGCGGCTTGTTTGTGGCCGAGAACAGCAAGCACCGCGCAAGCCGGTACAACCTAGACGGCGAGGCCGAGAAGCATTGGGGCACCGGGGACCGCACGAGCCTGGAGGGCTTCGGTAGCTGCTGCAACCCGATGAACGTAGCGTTCGGCCCCGGCGGCGCGGTGTACACCGCCGAAGACGACACCGGCCGCATCAAGCGCTACAGCCCCGACGGCGAGCTGCTGGGCCTGGTGGGCAAGGTCGACCTGGTGCCGGGCTGCAAGAACGTAGCGATCGGCGTCAGCAGCGACGGCGACCACGTGTACATGATCGACGTCAACCGCCACCACGTGGTGCGGATGGACCGCATCAGCGGAGACGCGGCGCAGCCGGTGGCGCAGGCCAGCTACGAAGAAGCCAGCCACGAAGAAGACGTCCACACGACCGAGACGCCCGCCCAGGGCTCATCGAGCCCGATCGTGGGCGTGCTGAAGCTGCTCAGCGGCCAGTAGATGATTCTGACGCTCTGACCACGGATAGCACGTTTCCACGGAAGAAATGGCCACGGATACGATTGCCACGAAAAGGCACAAAAAGCACAAAGACGGAAAACGATCGATTCCAAGGCCCCAATTATCAATTCAATGAACAGGCGTTTCATTGACGGTCAATTGGAGTTGGCAACCGGAACGTTTTTGTGCCTTTTCGTTGCCATTCTTGATCCGTGGCCATTCCTTGCAAGGAAGCGACGTGGTATCCGTGGTTCGTTTTTCCCTAGGAGACCGCCATGCTCCGGCTCTTGCTCGCGTGCGCGCTCGCCGCGCCCCTTGCCGCCAACGCCGCCTCGCCGGGCGAGCTGACGCTGCTGGTGATGGACCCGCTGGCGGCGCCGCTGTCGTGCCCCTGTGTTGAGGGGTACGCCCAGCGGGACTACGACCAACTAGGCGTGTACCTGGCCGAGAAGCTCGACCGCCCGGTAAAGGTGGTCTTTGCCGAGTCGTTCCAGAAGGCCCTAGAGCGCGACGACTGCGACGCCATCGATATCGTCGTCGGCAAAGACTCGGTCGCCCGGGCCGACGCCAAGGCCCTGGGGATGAAGGTCACGGCGCTCGCGCGGCTCACCGGCAAGGACGGCTCGACCACGCAGACGGGGCTGATCGTCGTCCGCTCCGCCGACCCCGCCAAGAAGGCGTCCGACCTCAAGGGCTACCGCATCTTGTTCGGACCGGCCGAGTGCAGCGAGAAGCACGCCGCGCCGCTGGCGCTGCTGGAGTCGGCCGGCGTGGCGGTCCCGCCGCCGGCCGAGCGTGAGACCACCAGCGCGTGCAGCGACGGCGCCTGCAAGATCATCGAGTGGGGCGACTCAGAGCGCGCCGCCGCGGTGATCAGCAGCTACGCCGCGCCGCTCTTGGAAGGGTGCGGCACGATCAAGAAGGGAGACCTGCGCGTGGTGGCCGAGACGGCGCCGGTGCCCTTTGTGACCGCGCTGGCCAGCGACCGGCTCGACGCGGCTCAGCAAGAACGGCTCCGCACCGCGCTGTTGGACATGGCGAGCGATCCGAAGCTGATCATCGCGCTCGAGACGCTCACCGGCTTTGTGCCGATCGAAGAGCACGCGACGCAGACCAAGAGCGAGCCGCAGGCGTCGGCCGACTGGCCGCAGTTCATGGGCCCCGACCGCAACGGCCGCGCCCCCTGGCTCCCCGACCGGCTGCCGGAGTCGCCCCCGATCGTCTGGCAGCAGCCGCTGCTGCGGTCCGGGCTTGGCGGCCTCGCGGCTACCCAGCACCATGTGGTGCTGGGCGACCGCGACGCCGCCAACGCGATGGACGTCTTCCGCTCGTTCGAAGCCGGCACGGGCGAACCGCTGTGGACCGTTGAGTACCCCGCGCCGGGGCTGCTGGACTACGACAACGCCCCGCGGGCCACGCCGCTGATCGCGGACGACAAGGTCTACCTGCTGGGCGCGTTCGGCGACCTGACGTGCGCCGACCTCGCCTCCGGCGCGGTGCTGTGGCAGACGAACCTGCGGCGAGACTTTCTGGCCGAAGAAGAGCTGGTGTGGGGGACGTGCAGCTCCCCCTTGCTGGTGGGGGACATGCTGATCGTCCACACCGGCGCGACCCAGTTCAACCTCGTGGCGCTCGAAGCAGAGACCGGCCTGTTGGTCTGGCAGGCGGCCGGCGCGGGGCTGGCGTACGCGTCGATCTGCGAGGCGACCTTCGCTGGCGTCCACCAGGTGATCGCCTACGACAAGACCAGCCTCCGCGGCTTCGACCCCGACTCCGGCGCCGAGCTGTGGCGCCTCGACCCCCCGCAGCCGGGCGACTTCAACGTCCCCACGCCGCAGCAGCTCGGCGACCGGCTGCTGGTGGTCACCGAGAACAACGGCGCCCGCCTGTACGATTTTGATGAAACGGGCCGCATCGTCCCAGAGCCGGCGGCCCAGACGATGGCCCTGCGCAGCGACACGGCCACCCCCATCGTCGCGGCGGGCCGGGTGTTCGGCGCGGCCGACAAGCTGCTGTGCCTCGACCCCGCGGCGGGCTTCAAGACCCTCTACCAAGGCCGCGACCGCGCCGTCCGCGGCTTTGCCCCGATGCTGGCGACCGACGACCGGCTGCTGATCCTCGGCCACGGCGGCGAGCTGCTGCTGGTTGATCCGCGGAGCGACAAGCTCAACGTCCTGTCACGCGCCCGGCTCTTCGAAGACTCCGAGCAGGCCGACCTGTACTGCTACCCGGCGCTGGTGGGGACGCGGCTGTTTGTGCGCGGGGAGCGGTCGGTGGTTTGCGTGGAGCTGGGGGACGGGGTTAACCACAGAGTCACGGAGAGCACAGAGACGGACGTGAGGGGAACCGCCGATGGACGCGGATGAACGCGGATACGTTCACGCTCTCGTAGCGGGTGCCTGGGGTCGCAGCGAAGCGGAGCCCCCAGGCGGTCGCCACTGAGATGGCGACGGCGGTTCGAGCCCCTAACAGTAGGCAGAAGACTTGGCATCGCTTCTACGTCGATTGAGTATGCTCCTGCATGGAGAAAGGCAAGCTCGGTGCGGCCTTTGCAGTCGTGGATACTCGGAAGCCAAACCGTTGATCGAGGGATATGAAGGGTTTCTGGTTTGCGCCGATTGCCTGAAGGAAATCGCGGCGCAAGTGCCCGTCCTACTTCCCCATTTGAATCCTACTAATTCACCGAATGACGTTAATGAGAACCCGTTCTCGTCCCCCCTCACATCCGCGGCACAACGGGACTTGTGCATTCTGTGTGGCCGCGAATTGACGCCTGGATCGAAGTGCCACGAAGCAAAGTCAAGAGCACTTTTCTGCGAGGAGTGCGTATTCCAAGCGTGGTGTCTTGTCGAGAATGCGCAGTCAGAAATCGCTCGATGACTAGTCGAAGGGATTGAGGCTTTTCCATGGCTACGACGGCCAAGATCGCGCTCGCCGTGGAGATCGCCGAGCGATCGGTGGCGGAGAACGGCTACCGGCACGGGCCCTGCATCGCTGCAAGAATGGTCGGCGCTACGACCGACCGTTGGGAAGTAGAACTAGCGTACGATGGTTGCACGGGGCGCAGCGCAACAACCGACCCCCCGTCCATCGTGCTCAAGGTCGATCTGGACACAGAGCAGGTTACGTCGGTCGAGCTGATGTAACCGGTAACCGTTACGCCGAGAGTAGTTCGAGCCGCCGCTGGGGGCTCAGGCTGACGCCTTCGACCCCAGCCACCCCACTCGAATCCTAGATCGTTCGTATCGGCGTTCATCCGCGTCCATCGGCGGTTCCCCCTCCGTCCGTCTGGGTGCTCTCCGTGGCTCCGTGGTTAAACGCTACGCCGGCAGCGTCACGGCCCGCAGCACCTCGCTCGCCGCTTCGCTCTTGTTGAGCACGTAGTAGTGGATGCCGGCGACGCCCGACTCGATGAGCTGCTGCGTCTGCTCGGTGGCGAACTCGACCCCCGCGCGGAACTGCGCGTCGTCGTCGTCGCCCGCGGCCGACAGCTTGTCGATGAACGGCTGCGGCAGCTTGGCGCCGCACAGCGCGGTGATCCGCTGGATCTGGGCGAAGTTGGTCACCGGCAGCAGGCCCGGCACGATCGGCGTGGTGATGCCGGCCGCGTCGCAGGCGTCGCGGAAGCGGAAGAAGTCTTCGTTGTGGTAGAAGAGCTGCGTGATGACCGCGTCGGCGCCGGCGTCGATCTTGCGTTTGAGGTTCGCCAGGTCGGTCGCCAGGTCGGGGGCCTCGAGGTGCTTCTCTGGGTAGCCGGCCACGGCGATCCCCATCTCGGCGAACTCGCCGCGGATCATCGCCACCAGCTCGTTGGCGTAGCCGAACCCGCCGGCGGTCTTGGTGAACGCGGTCTCCCCCTTCGGCGGGTCGCCCCGCAACGCCACCACGCTCAGCACGCCCGCCTCGATCGCCTGGCGCAGGTAGTCCCGCAGTTGGTCCGCCGTCAGGCCGACGCAGGTCAGGTGGGTCGCAACCGGGAGGTCAAAATCCTTACGCACCTTGGCGACGATCTCCAGCGTCTTCTGCTGGGTCGATCCGCCGGCGCCGTAGGTGCAGGTGATGAAGCTCGGCTCGAACTCCACCAGCCGGCCGACGTGGTGGAACAGGGCCGCTTCGCCCGCGGGGCTCTTGGGGGGGAAAAGCTCGAACGACAGGCCGAATCGGCCGCCGGCGTACGCGTCGCGGAGGGTCTTCAAGGCAGCTCTCGGGATGGTTGAAAGTTCCCCACTACTCTACCAACCGGCAGCCCCCTGCAAAACCAACGAAAATACCTCCAGAGCGGAGGGCGAAAAGCCCGCTGAGCAGCCCCTGAGCACCCCCCGGGGCGCCCCTACGACCGCTTCAACCGGCGCTTCGGACGCGCCAACCTTTGGTCGGCGGCTGCTGGAAAAGCAGACCGCGGGCGCCTGCGACGTAGGGTTTCGGACCCCTTCCACCCACTCCGACCCCGCGAAGCTTGTTATGTTCTCTGGCCCGACCGTGCTGATCATCGCCCTGCTGCTTGCCGTCGCCCAGTTGGGCGCCGGGGTGGTGGTGGGGTTGTGGCTCGCTCGGCGCCGGGCCGAGGGGGCCTCGACCGACAAGGCCGAGGCGCGCCGCCTGGCGGCCGACCTGCGGCGGATCACCGGCGCCGTCACGCACTCGGTACGCCAGCACCACGAGCAGCTCCGCCACGCCGACCGCCGCCTGCAGGACGTGCAGCACACGCACGGCGACACCTGCCCCAGCCCCACCCACCAGGGCCTGCCGCTGACCGACCTGGTAGCCGGCGTCGTCCGCGAGATGCTGGCGGCCAACCAGAGGCTCTCCCGCGAGCTCGACGACGCGCACCGGCAGCTCCATCAACAGGCGGCCACGCAGCCGGGCGCTGGCGCCCCCCAGCAGTCGCTCGCCGACACGGTAGAAGGGTTGGCCCCCAACGAAGCAGAGCTAATCGACGGCCTCGACGACGTCTGCCGCGACGTGCGGGCATCGCTCCAGCGCCTGAGCGAACAACCGGCGTCGGTGTAGCCATCTCACTCCGTGAGCGGCCTCATCTCACGGAGTGAGATGGCTACACTCCGGGCGTCATTTCACGGAGTGGGATGGCTGCACGATGGGCGACATTCCGTCGCACCCTACAGCGCCGCGCCGCTGCGCCGTATCGTCATAGACAGACGCTCTTCTTGGCGGAGACCTAGTGATGCACACGTTCCCTCAGATGACGGCCGACGAGGCCGCCGCCCTCATCCCCCCCGGCGCCACGATCGGCTTCAGCGGGTTCACCCCCGCCGGCGCCGCCAAGGCCGTGCCCCGCGCGCTGGCGGCCCGCGCCGCGGGGCTCCGCGACGCCGGCCAGCCGATGCGGCTCCGCGTGCTCACCGGCGCCAGCACCGGCGCGGCCATCGACGACGCGCTGGCCGAGGCAGACGCCATCGCCTGGCGGGCGCCCTACCAAAGCAGCAAACCGCTGCGGCAGCGCATCAACCGGCAAGAGGTCGACTTTGTCGACATGCACCTGTCGCACCTGCCGCAGATGGTCGACTGCGGGTTCTTCGGCACGCTCGACTTCGCCGTCGTCGAAGCGGTCGACGTGATGCGCGACGGGCGGGTGTTCCTCAGCACCTCGGTCGGCGCCTCGCCCAGCTTCTTGCGCAACGCCGAGCGGGTGATCGTTGAGGTGAACCGCGCCCAGTCGCACCGGCTGGCAGAGATGCACGACATCGCCATCCCGCCGCGCCCGCCGCACCGCGCCATCACCATCGAGCACGCCACCGAGAAGATCGGCGTCCCCTACGCGTCGGTCGACCCGAAGAAGATCGTCGCGGTGGTGGAAACCGACGAGCCGGACAACGTGGCGGGGTTCTCGGCGACCGACCAACGCAGCGAGCGGATCGCCCAGCACGTGGTGCGGTTCTTGCTAGAAGAACGGGCCGCGGGCCGGATCCCGCCGGAGTGGCTCCCGCTGCAGTCGGGCGTCGGCAACATCGCCAACGCGGTGATGGCCGGCCTGGGCGCCGCGGACGACGTGCCGCCGTTTGTGATGTACAGCGAGGTGTTCCAAGACGCGCTGGTCGACCTGATGGAGCGCGGCCGGCTGCTGGGCGCCTCGGCCACCAGCTTGACGCTCAGCCCCGAGCGGCTCGCCCGCGTGTACGACCAGATGGACTTCTTCGCGCAGCGGATCGTGCTCCGCCCGCAAGAGGTGTCCAACAACCCCGGCATCGTCCGCCGGCTGGGGGTGATCTCCATCAACACGGTGCTAGAGATGGACCTCACCGGCTGCGCCAACAGCACGCACGTGGTCGGCACGCAACTGATGAACGGCGTCGGCGGCTCGGGCGACTTCACCCGCAACGCCTACCTGTCGCTGCTGGTGGCGCCCAGCACCGCCAAGGGGGGCGCCATCAGCGCCGTGGTCCCCATGGTCAGCCACTGCGACCACAACGAGCACTCCGTGCAGGTGCTGGTCACAGACGAAGGTCTGGCCGACCTCCGCGGCCTAGCGCCCGCGGCCCGCGCCAAGGCGATCATCGAAAACTGCGCCCACCCCAGCTACCGCGACTATTTGTACCGCTACCTGGAGCAGTGCCCGCCGGGCCACATCCGGCAGGACCTGAGCAAATGTTTTGAGATGCACCAGAGGTTCTTGGCGGAGGGGACGATGGGGCCGGCGTAGGCCGCTCACTCCGTGAGCGGCGTCATCTCACGGAGTGAGATGGCTACGCTACTGCACATCCGTGACGATGTGCCACTCACCGCCAACCAGTAGGGTGCGATGAAGCGCAGCGCAATCGCACGTTGCCGACCGCATGATGAGTTGGCGGTCGCCCCGCCGGCGGCATCGAAGCGTCGCTTGCGATTCATTCTCGCGGCGCCGGCCCGTCGGGCTGGTTACGCGCGCACTTGAGCGGCGGGGACCATCCCGCTCGAACGGCCGAGGTGCGATTGCGCTGCGCTTCATCGCACCCTACTTTCTTGGCGGAAGGGACGATGGGGCCAACGTAGGCCGCTCACTCCGTGAGCGGATTCATCTCACGGAGTGAGATGGCTACACTGCCGACGCTAGTCGAGTTTCGCCATGACTTGCTGCAACAGGTCGCGAGTCTGCCGTCGATCGATCTCCGGGTCACGCGCTTGCATAAACTCAGCCGCGTTCAGACTATCGCCACGTCGGCGGTTCTGTGGCGGCTCTAATGACTCGATCAAGATTGCCTCAAATGCATGAATTATCAAGTTGCTATCACATGACAGCAACGGGCGGGTTAGATGGCCGTGGTCATCGACTCCACAGAGCCCGAACCACGAGAATCGATCCCAACGACCATTGAGTCTATCCTGGGTGTGCTCGAACAGACGCTGACCGAGGCCTCGATCTACGCTGCGACCGACATAGACAACATCGCGTCGGTCATGGAGCAAATAGACTCCCCGCTGATCCGTAAAATCAACCGTATCGGCGCCAACCTGTTGGCGACCCAAGATGGACGGAGCCGACTTCCAGTAAACATTCTGACGAAGCCAGAACATACCCAGAGCCTGAATGATCATGTTATCCGATTCGCCATCGGCTTCCTCAATGGCGTCACCCATCGGAACATCGACCGAAGGAGCCATGGATTGATGGATCTTGAGTCCGAACAGTCCACGACCTGCCTTGTAAAAGGGCGAGTCGTAGTCCTCCCGAATCGATAAACTAATGATCGAATTAACTGAGTTTGCTGGAGTGGCGCCCAGCGCTTCGCGAAGCTCTTGATCGACAATCACTTCGGCAATGTCGGTGTAGTGCATCGCCTCACCCTGCTCGGTCAAAACTTTGAGGATGGCGGTCTTCCACGGAAGATTATCTGACATTGCTAAGGGCCCTGATCTAGGATTGACTCCACGAAATTATCACGATCTTCGCTACGCATCATAGCCATGCACGACAAGCCCCGCCTGCCGGCTTCTGAGAAGCAACATCTGCTCCGCTCCATGTCGGGCACAGCCTGACCTACCTCTCTGCTGGCAGCCACACCAGCACCAGCGACTCCACATCAATGTCGCTCTTCCGCGGGGCGATCTCGATCGGCTCGAGCACCAGCCGCTGGGGGTCGTACTTGAGCGCCGCTTCGACCTTCGCGGCGTCGAGCTGCTCGTCGAGCGCCGCGCGGGCCGCGGTGGCTTCGTCGAGGTCGGCCTTGGCGCGTTGCGCCTGGCCGCGCTCGGTGGCGGCTTGGCGGGCGGCGGTGGCCGAGGAGCTGGAGCGGCGGCTGACGGCCCTGCCCTGGATTGCGCTGAGCGCCAGGTCGATCAGCTTCCACACAAAGCCGAACAGCCGGCCCCAGAACTGCGAGTTTTGCTCGTCGTACTTCTTCTGCTTGCTGGCGACCGACGCGTCGGCGCGTTTGATCTTCGCGGCGAACGCCGTTTCGATGGCGTCCATCTCGGCCTTCAGCTTGCGATCACACGCGCCTTCGAGCCGTTGGCGGAAGGCGGCTTCTTCTTCGTCCAGGCCCGACCGCTCGCCCAGCGCCGCGCACTCCCACAGCCGCAGACGCTCCGACTGGTAGATCATCTCTTCGAGGTCGCGGCCGTGCTGCTTGAAGGCCTTTTCCGAGACCAGCCCGCTCGGAAACTCTTCAAACGGGAGCTCTAGCGTCGGCGTTTCGGCCAGGGTCAGCGCGTCGTCGCGCCGCTGCGCCTGGCTCCAGACCCCCGCCGCGGCCTCGTCGGCAAGCGGCGCCGTCCAGTAAAGGTCTCGCCACACGTCGATGTCCTCTCCCGTGGTGCGCACAAAGTGCGCCTTGGCGTGGGCGTAGAGGGCCGGCTGGTAAGTAAGCTGGGCGTCGCGCGGGAGCTTCTCTTCGTACCGGACAAAGCGCTCCGTCACCCCGTGCGGAACGATCGGTCGCCTCGAGCCGCGACCGTCAGGGAGCGGAGCTTCTACGGAAGAAACAACCGGCGGCGCCAGCGTATCCCTTACCGGGTCCATCAGCGTCTTCACCTGCTCGCGCGACAGCGGCCCCCGCAGGTAGCTCATCGCCCAGCGGGTGTGGAACACGCGCGGCGCGTCCTCGTGCACGTTGTTGATCAGGAACACCCGGCTCCCCAGCCCGGCGAGGGTCCGCTCCATCTCCTGCTTGTTGAACTGCGCGCCCGCCTGGGCGCTGGCGCCCTCGAGCCCCTCCATCACGCGGGCCTTGTCGCGCTCGGTCTGCAACCGCCCCAGCAGCCACGTGCCGCAGTTCGAGAGGCCCTTGTAGTCGAGATCGACCGGGTTCTGCGTCGCCAGCACCACCCCCAACCCGAACGCACGCGCCTGCTTGAGCAGCGTGAGCATCGGCAGCTTCGACGGCGGCGCCCCGACCGGCGGGAAGTAGCCGAACACCTCGTCCATGTACAAGATGGCCCGCAGGCTCCCCGTGCCGGGCTGGGTGCGCATCCAGGCCAGCACCTCGTTCAGCAGGATGGTGACAAAGAACATCCGCTGCGCGTCGTCCAGGTCGGCGATCGACAAGATCGACACGCGCGGCTTCCCTTCCGGGCTACGCAGCAGGTTGGGCACACTCAGCGGGGCGCCCTGCATCCAGCCCGCGAACGCCGGCGAGGCCAACAGGTTATTGAGCGCCATCGCTAGCTCGGCGCGCTGTTTGGCGGGGAAGAACGACTCCAGCTCCATCACCCCCACCTTGTCGAACGGCGGCTGCTGGATCTCGCGGATGAGTTGTTCGATCCCCAGGTCGCGCCCGGCTCGCCAGGCGTGGTCGAACACGTTCGATAGGAAGATGTGCTCGCTCGAACGCACCGGGTCGGCGTCGATCCCCAACAGCGCCAGCAAGCCGGACGCCGCGGAGCCGACCCGCGCGCGGTACAGGTCGACGTCGTCGATCAACTCTTGCGGCGGCGCGTTGAAGCTACGCAGCACGGTCAGCGGCACGCCGGCGGACGAGCCGGGGGTGAAGATGATCCGCTCGACGGAGTCGACATACCGCTGCACCCGCTCGGGCCCCTGGTCCCACTTGGCCAGCCCGTCGCGCCACAAGTCGGCGGTCTGCTGGGCGAACGCATCGGGGTCGACCCCCTTGCGGGCCGCCTCGCCCGGGTCGATCCAGGGGCGGAAGTCCTCGGGCCGCAGCTTCGGGAACGCCAGCAGCAGGTTGCCGAGGTCCCCCTTGGGGTCGATCACGATCGCCGGGATGCCGTCCAGCGCCGCCTCTTCCAGCAGCGACACACACAGCCCCGTCTTCCCGCTGCCGGTCATGCCGACGCACACGGCGTGCGTGGTCAGGTGCTTCGAGTCGTACAGCAGCGGCGTGGCGGAGGTCTGACCGGTGGCGAGGTCGTGGTCGCGGCCGAGGTAGAAGGAGTTGCGGTCGTCGAGGTTGGGCATGGTCAGTAGTTGCCTAGAGAAGCACAACGCGGCGAAAGAAAGATCTTATTGCACTCAAATCGCATTGTAGTAAACTATGATTGCCTGGATGCTGACGTGTTGAACCTGGGTGCAATAAGGCTCGATCCATGTCACAAGTCTTTCCCACAGAAGCCTTTGCGTCAACACCGACAGGCACAATGGTGCCCACGGACGCGGAAGTTCTCGCCTTTCGCCCGAACGATCTGCCGCCCAAACTAGAGATCGACTCTGCTCTTCAGTGGAAGCACGACCAGGCCATTCTAGCGATCGGCGAGCTGCGTGCCGTGCTGCCAACGCTCCCGAACGCGGGGCTCGTAACCGAGCCTTTCAGCCGACGTGAGGCGGTGCTTTCGAGCCGGATCGAGGGGACACGCACCGGGCTCGAGCAGCTCTACGTGTTTGAAAAGCAGAACCGGTCGCCCTTGGCCGACGAGACAGGGGACGACCGCGACGCGCGCGAGGTGCACAACTATGTCACTGCGCTGCGCCACGGCGTCGCGCTGCTGCCGAAGCTTCCGATCGGGCATCGCTTGTTTTGCGAGATGCACGAGCGGCTGTTTGATGGGCTGGGGCGGCCGGGAGTCGAGCCGGGAGCGTTCCGCCGGCAACAGAACTTCATCGGCCGGTCGACGCACATCGCCGATGCGACTTTTGTTCCGCCGCCTCCCGCTGAACTGGCGGCGCTCACCAGCAACCTAGAGCGGTACGTCAACGGGCCACGGACGTTCCCGGTGCTGGTGGATATCGCGATCGCCCACTACCAGTTCGAGGCGATCCATCCCTTTGCCGACGGCAACGGGCGCATCGGCCGCATTCTCATCACGTTGATGTTGGCCGAGACGGGCCTGCTGCCCGACCCGTTGCTGTACCTCAGCGCCCACTTCGAGCACAACCGCCGCGAATACTACGACCGCCTACTGGGGATAAGCCGCGGCGGAGATTGGCTTGCGTGGGTCGATTTTTTTGTCGAGGGCGTGGGCATCGTCGCCCGCGACGCGGCCCGACGAGCACGCAGCTTGCTGGCCCTGCGTGAACAGACGCGGCAGGAACTGCAGGAATCGGGGCAGTCGTCGCGGCTCTTTACCTTGGTCGATGCGCTCTTCGCGACGCCCGTCACCACCGTCAATCAGGCGATGGAGACGATGGGGCTATCGAGCTACCGGGGCGCGCAGAAGAACGTCGAGCGGCTGATACAAGCCGGCTTTCTAACAGAGATCACCGGGCAGCGGCGCAACAAGGTATACGTCGCCAAGCCGATAACCGACCTGCTCGACGCACCGTCGGCCTAGCGCCCGGCCCTCACTTCAGCACGTTCTTCAAGATCGCCGCTACCTGCTCGCCCCCTTGGCTCTTCAGGTACGCCAGGATCGCGGTGGCGAACTTGCTGATCATCGCCGTGTCGAGGCCGAGCGATTCGAAGCCCTTGGCGACCTTCGCCAGGTCGCCCAGCTTCTCGCCGATGTCGCCCAGGCCGAGCTGCTTGGTGATGCCCCCCAGGGCCTTGAGCATCCCCCCCTGCTCTCCCGCTTCGCTGCTGGGCGCTTCTAGGTCGGGCGCCTTGCCCAGCATGCCGTCGAGCCCGGGGATGAGTTCTGAGATTTGCGAGAAGTCACCGGAGCTGAGCTTTTCCTTTGCCAGCTTCATCATCAGCCCCGTGCCCCCCTCGGCTTGATCGGCGGAGACCCCTAGCTGCTGGACAAGATCATCGACAAGGCTCATGGTTACGTTCCTAGAGGGTTGCACGGCGACGCGGTTCGTTTCGGCCGGCGGCATTATCGAGGTAATCAGCGGGCTTTGAAAGTATTCCGCGACGCAAACCCCGCAGTTTTTCGGCAAACTATTAGGTACGGGGCTGACAGGCAGGTGCCACGCTACTCGCTACTGCTGACCTGCGTCGCGATCGGGTTAACCCTCGCGGCGGACCGTTTGGCTGCTGCCGCCGGGGGGCTCGACCTCCAGCCGGCGCCCATCGACCGCGTGCCGGCGGGGCTCGACTTCACCGAAGCCCCCCCCGCGGGTTGGACCCACCTGCCGATCGTCGCCACGCTGTCGATCAGCAGCGGCGACACCGGCGCCGCCAGCGGGCTGGTGTCGAAGTACGCGCAGATGTTCGGCACGGTGGTGATGGCGAGTGTCGATCGCAACCAGGCCGGCGCCCACCGGTTGGGGCGGGTCGCGATCGGGGTGATGATCCCCTGGCGGGGCGCCTACCGCACGGTCGACGCCAAGTCGCAAGAGATCGGCTTCGTCGGCCGGCAGGCGATGCCGAGCATCATCAAGAAGCTCGACGCGATCACCCGCGTCGCCCGCTACGACTCGGCCGTGGTGTTTGACGTGCCCGCGTTGATGGCGGACGACGGCCGCCACGTCGAGCGCGTCGTCCGGCACTTCGTGTGGTGCTCGCCCAAGACCGGCGACCTGGCGACCGCCGTGTGGCTGATCGACGCATCCGACCCCGCCCGGCGGCGATTGGTGGAAGACTCGTTCGTCTGGATGCCCTCGGGCTACATCGACCGCCGCCGGCTGCACGTCGACGGCCGCGAGTTCACCCTCGGCATCCCCGGCGAGCGGGCGTTTGCGGTCGAGAGCCTGCCGGCCGCGGACCGCGCCAAGTTCTCCCCTAAGATGGCGGAGGTGGCGGCGCTAGCAGAGTTCGACAAGCAAACGCTCTTCCAGCTCGCGTCGGAGCTGGCTAAGTCGATCCAAGCGGCGAGTCCGTCAGAATAAACTCGCCGATCCCCGAGGCGCATCGCTCGCCCCTGGCCCCTCGCCCCTCGCCCCTAACCCCTCGCCCCTCGCCCCTCCCCTATGCGTTTTAGCCGACTGATCTGGGCCAACATCTTCAACCGGCCCGTCCGGTCGTTGCTAACCATCTCCGGCGTGGCCGTGGCGGTGGGCGCCGTGGTGGCGCTGGTGGGGATCGCCAGCGGCTTTGAGCGGTCGCTGCGCGACGTGTACGAGAGCCGCGGCGTCGACCTGATCGTGCTGCAGAGCGGCAAGCTGCAGCAGGTCTCTAGCGTGCTGCCGCAATCGATCGGCGAAGAACTGGCCCGCGTCGAAGGGGTCGACAGCGTGGCCGCGATGCTGATGGACGTGGTGGCCCTGGGCGGCGACAACTTCGGCGTCCCCGTGCTGGGGCTCAGCCCCGACGAGTTCATCCTGCAGCAGTTTAAGGTCACCTCCGGCAAGCGGCTGCGCAGCGACGGCAGGCGCGAGGTGCTGGTGGGCCACGCGCTGGCCGAGGGGCTCAAGCTCGCCGTCGGCGACCCGATCGACGTCATCGACGGCGAAACCTTCACCGTGGCCGGCGTGTGCGAGTCGACCAACGTCAACGAGAACGGCGCTATCATCATGGCGCTCGCGGACCTGCAGGAGCTGATGCTGCGCGAGGGGGAGGTCACGCTGTTCGGCGTCCACGCCGGCAAGACCGACCCCCACAGCATCCAGCAGCTCCGCGAGCGCATCACGGCGGAAGACGGCGCGCTGGCCGCCGCGGGGAGCAAGCTCTCCGTGTCGGACTCGCAGCAGTTTGCGGCGCACTCCGCCGAGATGCGGATCGCCAAGTCGCTCGCCTGGCTCACCAGCACGGTGGCGCTAATCGTGGGCGCGGTCGGCATCCTCAACACCATGCTGATGGCGGTCTTCGAGCGCACCGGCGAGCTGGCCATGATGCGCGCCGTGGGATGGCGCCGCAGCCGCGTGATGAGCCTGGTGCTGGCCGAGGCCGTGGGCATGGCGGCCGCCGGCGCCGTGGTGGGGTCGCTCGGCGGCGTGCTCATCACCCGGCTGCTAGCACTCACCCCCGCCGGGGCGCGGATCATCTCCGGCCAGATCGCCCCGGAGGTGATCCTGCAGGGTTTCGCCGTGGCCTTTGTGCTGGGGGTCATCGGCGGCGCCTACCCCGCCTACCGCGCCGCGCGGATGGAGCCCATCGACGGCCTGCGGCACGACTAGGTCGCTGCGCGACCGGGGCTGGGGGCTGGGGGCTGGGGGCTGGGGACGCGCGAGCGATCTGGTAGCTTCTTCCTGAGACCCCCGACGACAATCGGGCCAGTTGTGACCGATGTGCCAGGAGAGGGACTTCCGATGCGCTACTTGCTGATGCTGCTGCTCGTTGCTGGCTGCGCTATCCCCGCTCGCGCCCAACTCTCCGTCCAGCAAGGCGCCGCGCGGCTGGCCGGGCAGAACATTACCGGCGTGACCATCATCACGCACGGTTTCACCGCCACCAACAACGGCGGCGGCTACATGCTGCCGCTGGCCCAAGACATCCGCGGCCGGCTGGGGACGGCCGGCGCCAATGCGTGGCTGTTCGACTACGACCTGACCAGCGACGGCGGCACGGGCGTATTCGCCACCGGCACCAGCGTGCTGCCCGCCGCCGGCGCCAGCGGCCTCTCAGGCCACGTGGTGCTGCTGTACGACTGGGCGCCCGAGAGCAACGAAACCAGCCCGCGGTGGGGCGAGTCGAGCGGCGACGCGTTGTTCGCGATCGGCGTTGAGCTGGGGCTGTTCGATCCGCTCACCCGCTCGGCGCCGCCGGTGCAGTTCATCGCCCACAGCTTCGGCACGGCCGTCACTAGCGAAGCGGTGGAGCGGCTCGCCGGTTACGGGGTGACGGTGGATCAAGTGACGCTGATCGATCCGCACGACTTCGACCAGTCGGACGTGCCGACCTACGACCAGGCGGCCCGGCTGTTCGACCTGGGCAAGCCCGCCGGCTACGGGGTCACGATGTGGGACAACGTCGCCGAGTCGGACGTCTACTACCAGACCCGCGGCAACCAGGGGGGCCTCTCCTCGCTGGTGACCGCCGACCCCGAGGGCCGGCCCATCCCCGGCGCCACGAACCGCTTGCTCGACGCCGCCGACGAGCTGCCCCCCGGCAACCCCTACGGCACGTTCAGCACCGACAGCGACCACGGCTACGCCTGGAACACTTTTTATCGCGGCACGGTGCTCGGCGCGCGGCCCGCAGGAACCGCCGCGTCGGCCACACCGAACTTCAACTACAACACTACCGGCTGGGCCCACAGCATCCACAACCCCAGCCGCGTGCCGCTGCCGGCGCCGGCGTTCTTCGGCCCGGGCCAAGACCACGAGCACACCGAGTCGCTGCTAAGCAGCCCCAACGGCACGCCCAACACCGCGGGGCTAGCCTCACTGGGGCTCACCAGCGAGACGATCAACACCGCCCGCTTCGCCCCCGACTACCAGCCCGGCACGATCGTCAACGGCGGCTTCGACGACGGCGCCGTGAACAGCACGCTGGTGGCCGGCTGGAACCACCACGGCGGCGGGGGCGACTCGGGCGCCCGCATCGTGGAGAGCGGCCCCGAGCGGTTCCTGCGCCTCAACGGCAGCGCCGAATCGCGTACGCACAACTTGACCTACATCCCACAGAACGCGTTGTCGCTGGACTTCGACCTGCGGATCGGCGCCGCCAGCAGCGACGACGTGCTGCAAGTGCTGGTGGGCGAGTCGTTGCTGGCGACGATCAGCGCCACAACAACCACCGCCGGCTGGATCGCGCAATCGCTCGCGCTGCCACTCTCGGTGCGCAACGCGGTCGAAACGCTCACGGTGCGGATCTTGTTCGGCGGCACGTTCTTCAACTCCCCCACGATCGACCTCGACAACTTCGCCTTCACCCTCGGCCCACCCCCCGGCGACTACAACGCCGACGGCTTCGTCGACGCCGCCGATTACACAGTGTGGCGCGACACACTCGGGACAGCAGGCCTGGGCCTCGCCGCGGATGGCGACCTGAGCGGCGTGGTTGATGCACGCGACTACCAGGTGTGGCGGGCGCATTTTGGCGAGGGGAGCGCGGGGCTGGGCGCCGTGGCGAGCGTGCCGGAACCGGCGGGGTGGGTGGTGGCGGTTCTCTTTGCATTCGCTCTGCCGACGAGTAGCATTAGGGTGTGGAGAACGTAGTCCGGCAGGAGAACGACCGATGCAAACCGACCTCGTATCGCTGACTACCGCCCTGCTTGCCCTAGTCGATGCAGGGGACGGGATCGCGGAGCTGGTGGACCCCGAGACAAACCGGGTGGTTCGCATCGTCGAGGCGCCGCCGGCGGGGCCCGCGTTGTCGGACGAAGAAATCCGTGAGAAGTTGGAAGAGGCACGGGCCGACTTTCGGGCGGGGCGCTTCACGACCGGCAGCAGAGCACGCCTCAATCAATGAACGACCTCCACCTCATCAGCGTTCGGGAAACGTCGTCGACGGTCGTCACTGCCGTCGGCGCCCAACTAACCGCGCGAATCGCCGGGCAGTCGTTCTTCACCGGCGCGGAGGCATTCAAGAAGGCCGCCGAAGTCGCGAGCTTGGTCTCCGCACTGAAAGAGGTCGGACTTTCAGAGGATGATATCCGCCTGCTTTCTGTTTCAAGTGAAGTAGAGAGCGGGCTTCTGACAAAGTCCTCGTCCGCCACGTACCAAATACTGATTGATTGCCGATCTACGGAACTGCTCGGTCGCATGCTGACGGCAGTCTCTTCGCAAAAAAACTCGAAGATTCTGTCTGTGGCGTGGCAGTACGCAGAACTCGACCAGATCAAACGTCAATTGATCCTCACTGCTGTTCGCTCGGCGAAAGATGCGGCCATGGCGATGGCCGCGTCACTCGAAGTCCCACTGCTAGGCGTTCACAAGCTGTCTTACGACGTATCTGGGCTAGACACGAACATCCGCGTCCCGGACGAATCGGGGCTAGCCATGCGCGTGAAGGCGAGATCGACCGCCTCGCTTGACAGCCTGAGCCTGACTCACACCGCAACGGTTATGGCCACGGTGAACGCTGAATTTGTAGTTGATGGGTTTGCCAAAGTTTCCGTCGCCTGAGTTGAACGGCGGTATATCAAGAGTCTGAAGTCCTCGTGACAGGGTCCAAAATGGCAGTGCAATCTTGGCGGGAGATGCTCCGCGGACTCTCCAGCGACTGCGAGTTTTCGCCGCCGACGACTGAGTATCAACTGGAATCGTCCGAGCGTGAGCTAGGTGCTGGTCTGCCGGATGATCTTCGCTCGCTCCTTTCGGAAACGAACGGCGTTACCGCGGAGTACGGAGTAGCACTAATCTGGCCGATTGAGCGGATCTTGAACGATAACATGGCGTTCAGATCGAATCCTGAATTCCGCGAGCTGTACATGCCCTTCGAACCGCTTCTGTTCTTTGCTGACGCCGGCAACGGTGACCAATTTGGTTTCAGTGTCCTGGCGGGTTGCGTTCGCCGAACCGATGTTTTCACCTGGAATCACGAAGACGACAGCCGGACTTGGGTAGCACCGACACTCGCACGCTACCTCGAAGGGTGGCTGTCGGGTCAGATCAATCTGTAGCTAGGCGCCTTGCACAACACCGCGCCGTCTCAGCGCCTCTGCGTCTCCGCGAGAGACAAACACCCCTCCACCAACCCCGCCAGCACCTCCACCCCCGGCGACTGCATCATCTGCGCATGGTCGCTCGGCACGTCGTAAACGTCTACGCCCGCGCACAGCGGGCCCCATCCTAGCTCGCGGTCGTCCGACAGCGTGCTGGTCTTGGTTTGCTCGGCGGCGCGGAACAGCGCCACCCGGCCCGGGTAGTACTCGGCGCGGTGCGAGTGGACCGCGCCGACGTTCTTTTGGAACACTTGGTAGATGTGGGCGCTGGCGGCGAGCTGCGCGGCGTCGACCAGGCCCGCCTCGACTGCGCGCTCGGTAAAGTAGGCCGCCTGCTCGTCGGGGCCGAGTTGGCGGAGCTCGTCGATGGGGAGGTGCTCGAGGTCCGGAAACAGGGCTTGCAACAGCGGCGCCAGGTTCGATTCGTCGAGGTCTTCTTCGCTCGGCACGGCGCCGGCGTCGAACAGCCCCAGCAGGCCGACCTCGGCGCCTTCGGTTTTCAGCTTGATCGCGACGGCCTGCGCGATGTTTCCGCCCAGCGACCAGCCGCACAGGTGGATGGGGTTCGTGGGCGTGTGCTCGCGGATCACGCGGGCGTAGTGCTCGGCTAGCTCAGTCATCGTCTCGTGGGGCGGCGCAGCGCCGTCGACCCCCACGGCTTGAATCCCGTACACGGGGCGTTTGCCCGCGAAGTGTTCGGCCAGCTCGCGGTAGCAAAACACCGCGCCGCCCGCGGGGTGGATGCAGAACAGCGGCGCGCCGTTTCCCTCGGTCTGTAGCGGCACCAGCGACGACGCCCGCTGCGCCCCCTCGGGGTCGCGCAGCAGCGCCGCCAAGTGCGCCGGTGTTGGTTGTTGGAATAGCGCCGCCAGCGGCAGCCGCGCCCCGGTCCGTTTCTCTAGCTCGCTCATCGCCTGCACGGCCAGCATCGAGTGCCCGCCGAGCGCGAAGAAGTCGTCCTCAGCGCCGATGGGCGCGAATCCCAGCAGTCCCTCCCACACCTTGGCGACGGTGCGTTCTTCATCGCTGCGCGGCGCCACGTACCCCGTGGCCCACGCCGGGCGCCCGCTGGGGGGTGGCGGTAGCGCGTCGCGGTCGATTTTGCCATTGGTGGTGCGGGGAAGCTCATCCAGCACCACAAACGCGCCGGGGATCATGTACTGCGGGAGCGTTTTAGCGAGCGCCGCACGCAACTCAGGAACCAACCGCGCCGCGCGACGCTCCTCCAACGGACGACTCACCAGCATCGAGCCGGTAGCGCCCCCTCCCAGCAACCCAGCGCCCGGAGTTGTAGCGGAGAAAGCGGGTACTTCAGCACCGAAGCCTCCGGGCGCTGGGTTGCTGAGACGGGGCGCTACCGGCTCAATGCGCTGTTCGGACGCAAACCACACGTCGTACTGCTCTGCGTGCTCAGGGTTCGGGCGGACCGCGATGTCGTACCCCTCGGGGGGATCGATCCGCCAGGCGTCGGGGTGCAGCCCCAGGGGCGCGGTATCGATAGCGCGTACGTCGGACAGGTCTTCCGGACCGGCGGGGTCTTTCAGGGTCCGCCACAACGCCACGTCTCGCGCAACGCGGGCGTTCTGCACGCCGCGCACCACCAACCGGTCGTAGCGTTCGCTACGCAGCAACGCGGTGATCGCGGCGGGGTCGTCGTTGGTTGATTCGTACGCAGCGGGAATTGCCGGCGCATGATCGAACCGCAGCACCGCGTCGTAGCGGAACTTTTGCAGCTCGTTGTCGCCGGCGCCGTGCTTCAGGCGGAGGTCGACGTCCGCTAATCGGGGCAGCTCGGCGTGCAGGGTCGCGAACAACGCCGGGTCGATCAGCAGCTCCTCTTCGCGCCGCAGCCGCGCCTCGACGCGGCCCAGCAACTCGCGGCGGGTAAGCGTCGGCTCGGCGCGGGCCAGTTCCACTCCGGCGGCCATCGCTTCGGCGAGGCGTAGGTCGCGGAGGTCGCCCAGGAAGATGGCGCCCCCAGGGTTAAGCAGCCCTTCGGCCGTTTGCAGCACGCGCAGCAGGTAGTCGAACGACGGGAAGTACTGCACCACCGAGTTGAGCACGATCACGTCGAACTTCTTGCCGGCAAGCGGCCCGACCTCGTGCGCGGCTTGGTGAAACAGATCCACGTGTGCGGGCCAGCCCTCGTCGGCGTGCCGCTCAAGCACGTGCGTTAGTTGCTTCAGAGAGCGGTCCAGAAAGTCCGTGCCGACATAGCTGGCGGCGTGCGGCGCCACCCGCAGCAGGATCAGGCCGGTGCCGCAGCCGATCTCCAGCACGTTCGTGGGGCGCAGCGCTAACACGCGCTCGGCCGTGGCGTCGGCCCACTGGCGCATCTCTTGCTTGGGGATCGGCCGTCCGGTGTAGGTGCTCACCCAGCCGGTGACGTCGAACTCTGGGTCGCGCAGCGCGCCGGCCGCGCGGTGCGACTGGTCCATCAGGCTCTGCCACGCGCCCAAGTGCTCGCTTTCTTCCTCGTCGGCCGACGACTGCTGCGGCACGACGTAGGCCGCTAGTTGTTGGGCGCCGGCCGCGTCTTCGACGATGGTGGCGTACGCCTGCCGGACCAGCGGCAGGCGCTCCAGCGCGGCGGTTACTTCGCCCGGCTCGACACGGTAGCCGCGGAGCTGCACTTGGTCGTCCACCCGGCCGACGAACTCCAGCATCCCGCCGCTCCCCGTGGGCGTGGGGCGCCAGCGGCCCAGGTCGCCCGTGCGGTACATCCGCGCGCCGGGCTGAGCGCTGAACGGGTCGGGCAAGAACTTGGCGGCCGTTTCATCGGGGCGCTTCAAGTACCCGCGGGCGACGCCGGCGCCGCCGATGTAGATCTCTCCTGTCACGCCGATGGGCGCGAGCCGCTGGTTTCGGTCCAGCACGTAAGCGCGGGTGTTCGCCAGCGGCGCGCCGATGGGGGGCTGGCCCGTGAACTCTGCCGAGAGCCGATGGATACAAACCCCCACGGTCGCCTCGGTCGGGCCGTAGCCGTTCATCACCAGCCGTCCGGGCATCCAGCGGCGGGCGAGCTTGGCGGTCTGGCGGTCGCCGGCCGTGAGCACCGTGGTGAGCAGCGGCAGCCCCTCGGGCTCGAGCGTCGCGAGCAGCGCCGGCGGGAACTTGCCAACCGTCACCCGTTCGGTGTGCAGCAGCCGGGCGTACGCCGGGGGCTCGAGCAGCGCCGGTTGATCGATCACCACCAGCGTGGCGCCGACGCTCATGCCCAGCACCACCTCCGACAGCCCGCCGTCGAACGTCGGCGAGAAAGCGTGCTGCAGCACGTCCTCGCGGGAAACGCCCATCCGTTGAATCTGCGCGCGGACGAAGTTCACGATGTTGCGGTGCTCAACCACCACCCCCTTCGGCCTACCGGTGGAGCCGGACGTGTAGATGACGTAGGCGGCGCCGCTGCTGGGGGGTATCGCTTCGCGATGGGGTGTAGTGGCTGCGCCACTGGGGTTGGGGGCTGGGGGACGGGCGGCTTCGCCGATCGGTAGAGTGCGGAGCGCAGCGACGGTGGTCCGTTCCGGGGATCGCTTGCGCGTGCTCCCCTCCCCGGCAGGGGGAGGGGCGGGGGGAGGGGGCGTCGGAGCGGAGATACCTTCCCCCACCACGACCACCGCCGCCCCCGTCTCTTCCACCACCAGCGCCCATCGCTCCTCCGGCCCGTCCGCGTCCACGGGCACGTAAACGCCTCCGGCCTTGAGCACCGCCAGCAGCATCACGACCGAGTCGGCCGAGCGCGGCAGCGCGACCACCACGGCCTCTTCGTACCCGACGCCCAGGCGCCGCAGCGAGGCCGCGATCCGGTCGGCGTCTGCGTTCAGCTCGGCGTAGGAGATCGACGCGCCCTGCCAGCGGACCGCGACGTGATTTGGTTGTTCTGCGGCGTGGCGTTCGAACAGCTCGTGCAGCAAGCAGTCGTCACCCAGGTCGGTGTCGGTCTGGTTCCACGCGGCGAGCCGCCCGCGCTGCGAGGGGTCGAGGGCATCGAGCTCGCTCACGCGCTGCGTCGACGCCTGCAGCGCGCTCGATAGCAGCGTCTTGAACGACAGGACGAAACGTTCGATGGTCGCGCGCTCGAAAAGCGCCGTCGCGTACTCGGCCTGCCCCACCCAGCGACCGGCGTCTTGCCAGAAGAACAGCGTCAGGTCGTACTTGGCGGTGCCGTTGTCCACCATCACGGGGCGGACGGTCATCCCCGGCGCCGCGGCGAAGTCCCGCGGCGGGTTCTGTACGACCAGGGCCGTTTGAAAGAGCGCGCCGTGGCTGGGGTCGCGGCCGGGGGCGACCGCTTCGATCAACTTGTCGAACGGCAGCTCTTGGTGCTCGAAAGCCGACAGCGAAGTCTGCTGGACGCGGCCGACCAGCTCTACGAACGTCGGGTCGTCGTCCAAGCGGGTGCGGATGGCCAGCGTGTTCACAAAGAACCCGATCAGCCGTTCGAGCTCGCTCCGTTCGCGCCCAGCCACCACGGCGCCCACCACGATGTCTTCTTGCCCCGTGTGCCGGGCGAGCCACGCCTGGTAACCCGCCATCAGCACTACAAACGGCGTGGCGCCCCAACGGCGTGCCGCGGCGTCGAGCGCCCCGGAGAGTTCGGCGCCCAGGTCGATCTCGACGAGACCGCCCACAAAATCCTGCGCCGCGGGCCGCGCGTGGTCGATGGGGAGCTCCAGCGCCGGGGGCGCCCCCCCGAGCTGCTCCTTCCAGTACGCCTGCAGCGCGTCGAGCCGCTGGCCGGAGAGCCGGTCGCGTTGCCACACCGCGTAGTCTCTGTACTGCACCGCAAGCGGCGCGAGGTCGGACGACTCGCCGGCGGACCGTGCGCGGTAGCACGCGGTCAGCTCGTTCATCAACACCGCCATGCTCCAGCCGTCGGAGACGATGTGGTGCATCACCAGCAGCACAACGTAGCGCTCGGGCGCCTGCTGGAAGACCACGCAGCGCAGCAGCGGCGCGACGTTCAAGTCGAAGGGGGTGCGGGCGTGCTCGCGCACCAACTCCCAAAGCGCCTCGTCGTTGGAGCCGGAAGCGTCAGCGCCCGGAGTTCCTGTCGCACCTTGCGCATGCTTAGCGTTGCGATCTGCTACCAGCTCCGGGCGCTGAGTTTCTGAGACGGGGCGCTTCCGGCTCAATGAGGAATCGATCCACTCGGGCTCGATGGTTGCGCTCTCAAGCACACGGCGGTGCGGGGTCCCATCCACCAATTCATACGCGTAGCGTAGCGTCTCGTGCCTCGCGACTAGGTCGTTCAGGGCCGCGGCGAGCGCCGCCCGGTCCAACGGTCCGGTCACCTCCGCCGCCAGCGGCATGTTGTAGAAAGGGTGCTCTGGCTCGAGCCGGTCCAGCAGCCACAGCCGCTGCTCGGCAAACGACAGCGTGCCGCGGCGCTGGGGGGCGCAGCGGGGGATGCCGTCCGCCCCGCCCCGCTCGGAGGCGCGCTGCAGCAGTTTGCGTTCGAGCGCGGCGCGCTGCTCGGGGTTCAGCGCCGCGAGGCGAGCGGCGAGGGCCTGGTCCATCAACTACCCCGTAAGGTTAACCACAGAGCCACGGAGAACACGGAGACGGAAGGAGGCAACGAAAGAGCCTCTCGCAGAGGCGCGGAGACGCAGAGGGAAGAAATCGTAGGTGTCCAAGTTTCTGCGTCAATCTGCTGGCGAGTCTAGTGTGACAACCCCTCCAAACTCTGCGCCTCCGCGCCTCTGCGAGAGTTCTTGAACGATGAGGCGTGCACCCTCTCGTCCGTCTCTGTGCCCTGGGTGGCTCAGTGGTGAATCTCGTCACACCGCCTCGGCCACGCGGACGCTCCGCTCGCTCAGTTGTTCGCGGAAGAACGCCACCAGCTCGTCGCGGTGGACGTGGCGGTAGCGGGTGGGGTCGATGCCGGGGAAGCCCATGCCGAGCACCAGCGGGCGGTCGCCTGCGTGGCGGTCGGGGCGCCAGTCGTTCTCAAGCGACTCGGGGATGTGGTGCTCGGCCAGCAGCCGGCCGCGGCAGTAGCGGCGGATGCGTGGGTGCTGGTAGACGTCGCCGGCGCCCTCGGTAGCGTCCGGCATGCGCTCGATCGCCAGCATGTCGCAGTCGCTGCTCCCGTACTCCATCGTGACCACGTAGTAGTCGTCCGACTGCCCGAACCGGCTCTCGTGGATGTAGTCGATGTTGGCCGTGGGGTAGTAATCGACGCTCTGCGGGCCGACCACCATCACGTCTCCCAAGAACCCCGGCTGCAGCATCATCGCCGCGTCGGAACTGACGCGCTCGATCACCTTGTCCGCCATCGCCTGGGCGCCTTCTTCAATGGTGCGCAGCGGCAACGGGTCGCTCGCCCACTGCCGCCCCTCGTAGCGCTCCTCCAAGATGCTGGCCAACGACTGGACGTTGTGCCGGAACCCGTGCATCACGTTCGACATCGTCTTGTGGTAGTCGCGGCTCTGCATCAGGGTGCCGGCGAAGTACAGGTCGGGGAGGTTGGTCGACTCCCACGCGCTGGTCATCATCGGCCGGCGCCCGCACGCGCTCAGCTCCGGGCGGCAGTCCTGGGCGTAGATCGAGTCGTCGAAACGGAAGCCGGTGCACACCAGCACCCGGTCGTAGGCCATCTGGCAGCGCTGCCCGTTGGCGTGCGTGAAGGCGAAGTCGACCACGTACTGGCCATCGATCTTTTGCACGCGCTCGACCGTGGCGTCGAGCACCGCGTTCTGCCCCTTGAGCAAGTAGGTGTCGAGAAAGTTGTTGTTCACGGCCCGCAGGTTGCCCACGTAGTGGCTCTTCCACGCCAGCTTGAGCGGGCTGGGGCTGCAGACGTGGATCGCCCGTGCGTGGCTCACCAGGTGGTCGGCGGTCTCGAAGCCGGAGTTCCCCTTGCCGAGCACCAGCACGCGCTGCCCCGCGTAGTCGCGGCGCTCGACCGACATGTCGGCGTAGTTCTCGGTGAGCTCAGCGCCGGGGAAGTCGGGGACGTACGGCTTGGCCATCCCGGACGCCATGACCAGCACCCGGCAGGTGATCTGTTCGCCGGAGGCGAGCGTCACGACGTAGCCCTCGGGGGAGTCGTCGCGCCGGCAGACCTGGGCGACACGGGCCTCGGTCTGGATGTTGAGGGCGTACTTCTGGGCGAAGTCGCGCAGGTACTGCACCATCAACTTCGCCTGGGGGAAGTAGTCCTCTGTGTACTCGGTCAGCGCGAACGACTCGTCGTCGCAGATCAGCGAGTTCCAATCGTAGCGCAGCCGGCTGCGGCGGTCGTTGTATCCGGTGTGGACCTTGTTGATGGAGATCAACATGTCGTGGCGCGGGAACTTCTCAAAAAACGACCCCGCGGCGGGCGCCCCTTCGAGCAGCAGGTAGTCGCGCCCGGCCTTCTCAAGGAAGTACCCAAGCTGCAAGCCGGCCGGCCCGGCGCCGATGACTAGGTAGTCGTGGTGTTTCATAATTGTTGCGTTGTTCTGTTGGCCTGACGATGAACCACAGAGTCACGGAGAACACAGAGACGGACGGAGGAGCCCACAAATTGCACGAATACAGCGAATCAAGAAACTAGTGGAAAGAGGGTCGGGGCGCGGGCGGTCGACCTTCTCGCCAGCCCTCAACTCTTAGCTTTCAATTCTTTCCATTCGTTTGATTCGTGGGCCTCTTCGTCTTTCTCCGTCCGTCTCCGTGTTCTCAGTGGCTCCGTGGTTAACTATCCTTTGCTTTCAATCTCGTTCAGTATGCTTTCTAGGTCTTCGGCTTGCTCAAGCTGGGCCGTGACGATTAGCTCGGCCCAGGCGGCGATGGTGGATTGGCGGTAGGCCTCGCGGATGGGGAGCTCGACGCCCAGGGTCTCCCGAACGCGGACCCCCAGTTGCATGGCAATCAGCGAGTGGCCCCCCAGCTCGAACAGGCTGTCGTGTACGCCCACGCGGTCGAGCTGCAGCAGCTCGCGCCACCACGCGGCCAGCGCCGCTTCCACCGGCGTCCGCGGCGGCGTGTGCTCGCGCGACAGCGCCAGCCGGTCGGCCGATAAACCGGGGAGCGCCCGGCGGTCGACCTTCCCGGCGCCGCTCCGCGGCAGGCGGTCGAGCGTCACAAACGCGGTAGGAATCATGTACTCCGGGAGCCGGCGGGCGAGGCTCGTGCGGAGCTGCGAAGCGTCAAGCGTGGCGCCCGCGGCGGGCACGCAGTAGGCGGCCAGTGCGTCGGCGGCGCCGCAGCTTCCGACGGCGACGACCGCGGCCTCGGCGATCGTCGGCTCGCTGGAGAGCGCGGCCTCGATCTCGCCCAGCTCGACGCGGTGGCCGCGGACTTTGACTTGGTTGTCGCCCCGGCCGCGGAACTCGAGTAGGCCGTCAGGGCGCCAGCGGACCTGGTCGCCGGTGAGGTACATCCGTGCGTCGGGCGCTGCGGTAAACGGGTTCAACGGGAAGCGCTCGGCGGATAGCTCCGGGCGGTTCCAGTAGCCGAGCGCCACGCCGGCGCCACCGATGGCCAGCTCTCCCCACACGCCCTCGGGCGCCAAGCGGCCCACGGCGTCGAGCACGTAGCACGCGGTCCGCGCGATCGGTCGGCCGATCGGCACGCCGCCGGCAAGGTCGGTGAGCCGGGCGGCGGTGCTCCAGACGGTGGTCTCGGTCGGCCCGTACACGTTCCAGAGGCCGGCCGGCGCGCCCGTCAGCTTCTCGGCGAGGTCGGCCGCCAGGGCTTCACCGCCGCACACCACGCGTTGGCGGGCGTGCGGGCGCCAGCCGGCGTCGAGCAGGGTGCGGTAGGTCGATGGCGTCCCCTGCACGAGCGTGATGGCTTCGCTGAGGGCGGCTTCCGCTAGGGGGCCCGGGTCGGCGGTGGTTGCGTCGCCCGCTATCTCGACCGTGGCGCCCACCGTCAGCGGCAGCATCAACTCGAGCAGTGAGATGTCGAAAGCCACCGTGGTGGAGGCAAGCACACGGTCGTCGGCCGTCAACTCAAACTCTTCCGCGAACGCGGCCAGCAGGTTGGCGACCGCGAGGTGCGGCACCACGACCCCCTTCGGCTCGCCGGTAGAGCCGGACGTGTAGATCAGGTAGGCGGGGTCGTTCTCGTCGTGCCGGGCGTCCCTGCTGGACGCGCCGGCAGTGGCACACGTGGAGCTTTCTTCAAGCAGCCGGTCGATCGTCCAGCAACTGCCATGGAGTTGCGACGCGTGCTCTAGCGTCGCGGCGTCGGTCAGCACCCCCACGGCGCCGCAGTTGGCGATCGCCGCCGCGTGGCGGGCGGGAGGGTGGCTGGGGTCGAGCGGCACGTACGCGGCGCCCGCCTTCCACACGGCCAGCATGGCGGTGAGCGTGTCGATCGAACGCTCGGCCAGCAGCACCACCCGGTCGCCCCGCTGGACGCCCCGCGTCCGCAGCCCGGCAGCGAGGCGGTCGCTGCGATCCAGCAGCTCTGCGTAGCTGAGCAGATGATCGCCGCACGAGACGGCGGCGGCTTCGGGGCGCTCTGCGGCCCATCGCTGGAGCGCGGCCAGCGGTTCTATCGGCGTCGGGTCCGCAGCGGCCGGCGCCGCTAGGCTCAACAATTGGGCGCGGGCGTCGGGCCCGGGCGGGGGCAGCTCGGCCAGCGCGGCGTCGGGCTGGCGTGTGACGTGCTCCAGTAGTTCGCGGTAGCCGCGGGCCATCCCCTCGGCCAGCGCCGTCGGCAGCCGATTGGGGTCGTACACCAGCCGCGCGCGTCGGCCGGCAGCGCCCGGCTCGACGACCAGCGTCACGTCGTACACCGCTAAGCCGCGGTAGTCGGTGGCGGGGTTCTCGGCCCTCAGCCCCCCAAACTGGTCCCCCGTCTGGCCCGCGGGGAGCGTCAGCTCGTCGTACAAGAAGAACGCCTGCGTCAGCGGCAGCCGGTCGGCGACACGTTCGACGCCCGCCGCTTCTACAATGGCGTCCCACTGGCCGCGGCTGTTGGCTACGTCGTTGGCAAAGGCGCCCTGCACTTCTGCCAGCAGCGCGGCGAAGGATCGCTCGCCCGCCACCCGTGCGGCGACCGGCGCGGTCTGCATGAAGCAGCCCGCCGTGTCACGCCACGCGGGGTGGTCGCGGCCCGCGGCCGCGGCGCCGATCACGATGGTTTGGTCACGCGTGTAGCGGGCCAGCAGCCCGTGCAAGCCGGCGAGGTAGACGCTAAACGCAGTGGCGCTGCGCGAAGCCGCGAAGCGATCGACGGAGCGGGTGAGCTCCGCGGGCAGCTCCACCTCAACCCGGGCGACCTCGTCCAGCGATTCCGCCCGACCGCGCTCCAAAGGAAGGTCAATCGCCGCTGGCGCCTCCGCGAGCCGTGCACGCCAATAAGCGGAGTCAACCTCTGGCTCCCCCGCCACCGCCGCGTCGAACCATTGGTAATCGACATCTGGAAGCTCGATCCCGCGGTACAGCTTGCTCAAGTCAGACAATAGCGCCCGCAGCGAGGCGCCGTCCCCCACCGCGTGGTGCAGCACCAGCAGCAGCACCTGGTCTTCGCTGCGTAGCGGCGCCACCGCGGCTCGCAGCAGCGGGGGCGTTGCTAGGTCGAACGGGCGCCAGACGAACGGCTGATCGAGCGCCCAGCGCACCGGGTCGCTCGTCAGGTCGCTCGGCTCGAGCAGCTCGACACGCACCCGCGCGGGGGTCGCGAGCCGCTGCGTCCAGCGGTCTGCCGTCAGGGAGAACCCAATGCGTAGCGCCTCGTGCCGCGCGACGAGCCGCGTGAGCGCGTCTTCCAATCGATCGAGGTCGAGCCGGCCGTACAGCCTCACGGCGACCGGCAGGTTGGCGCCCCCGGGGGCGACCCCTAGTTGATCTAGCAGCAAGAAGCGCTGCTGCGCCGCGGTCACGGGCAACTCTGCGGCGCGCTCGGCCTGGGTGGCTTTGCGTGGCGGCGCGGTAGGGCCGGCCGCGGCGGCGCGGTCGATGGCCGCGGCGACCCCTGCGAGCGTCGGCGAGGCGATCAGCTCCGCCATCGGCAACACCACGCCGGTCCGATCTAAAACGCGGCTGAGCATCTCGATCGCTTGCAGCGACTGGCCCCCGAGCGCGATGAAGCCGCTCTCGCGGCCTACGTGTTCCACCCCCAGCAGCTCGCGCCAGCAGGCCGCGAGCCACGCCTCGGTTTCGGTTGCGGGGGAAGCAAGCGTTTCGCTCGTTGCGGCGCCGGCGTGGTCGCCGCTGTCGGCCCACCACTGGTGCAGCGGCGAGAGCGTCCCCCGCAGGTGGGCCTGCCGGCAGGCGGCGCGTTGGGTTTTGCCGCTTGAGGTCTTGGGGATGTCTCCCACCGCCAGCAGAACAACGCCCAGCGGCTCGACGCCGGTTTCTTCGAACAGCACCGCGCGGGCCCGCTGGCAGAGGGCCGCCAGGTCTTGCCGTTTGGGGCGTTGCACCTCGTGGTAGACGATCAGGCCTTCTTGGTGGCCGCGCCCCGCGGCAGAAAAAACCGCGGCGCTCACCACCGCGCCGCCATCGGGCTTGAAGGCGGGGTCGCTTTCTTGGATCGCGAGCTCTAGGTCGTGCGGGTAGAAGTTCCGCCCGGCGAGGATCAGCAGCTCCTTCCGCCGACCGGTGACCAGCAGCTCGCCGTCGCACATGGCGCCCAGGTCGCCGGTGCGCAGGTAGCCCTCGGCCGAGCCCCCCGCGGGGCCGCCGCGTAGCTGGGCGCCGAACGCCGCCGCGGTGGCTTCTGGGTTGCGCCAGTAGCCCGACGCGACCCCGGGGCTGCGGACCCAGATCTCGCCCACGCCGCGGGTCTCGCGGTGGGTCTCGGGGTCGACGATGCGGACCTCAACGCCCGGCGCCGGCGGGCCGCAACCCACCAGCTCGCGCGTGGTCGAGGCGTCGGTCGCGGGCTCGATACGCCCTTCGGAGAGCGCGTCGGCGTCTACTTGCCGCACCAACGGCGGCGCGCCGTGGCCGGCGACGCTAATCATCAGCGTCGCCTCGGCCATGCCGTAGGCAGGCACAAATGCTTCTTCGCGGAAGCCGTACGGCGCAAACCGCTCGGTGAACCGGCGCAGCGTGTCGGCCCGCACCGGCTCGGCGCCGGAGACCGCTACCTGCAGCCGGCTCAGGTCGAGCCCCTCGCAGTCGGCGTCGGTCACTTTCCGCAGGCAGAGCTCGTAGCCAAAGTTGGGCGCGGCGGTGCTGGTGGCGCCGAAGTGCGAGATCGCCCGCAGCCAGTTGGCCGGGCTACGCATGAAGTCCAGCGGGCTCATCAACACCATCTGCCGACCGGCGAATAGCGGCAGCAGCACGCCGCCGATCAGCCCCAGGTCGTGGTACGGGGGCAACCACTGCAGCGCCACCGCGTCGGGCACGTCCAGCAACTGCTCCAGCGACCGCAGGTTGTACATCAGGCCCTCCATCGAGATGGCCACCCCCCGCGGCGCCGCCGTGGTGCCGGAGGTGTACTGCAGCAGCGCCGTCTTGGAGGGGTCGATCTTGACCGGCTCGAACGTCTGTCCCGCGGCCCGGTCGAGCATGTCGATCTCGATGGCGCCGCCGGTGCACAGCCCGCGGACGACCCCCGAGGCAGGCCCCAGCGTGAGTGACGAGCCGATCAACAGCCGGCACTGGGCGTTCTGGACGATCGCTTGCAGCCGCGGCAGCGTGCGGGCGATACGGAAGGGGTCGGGGGGGTACACCGGCACCGCGATGGCGCCGGCGTAGAAGCAGCCCACCAGGGCCGCCACGTAATCGAGCCCTGGTTCCAAAACGATCAGCACGGGCTCGCCACTGGCGCCCCGTGCTGCCAGCTCTGCGGCCACTATGCGTGCCCGGCTGTCGAGCTCTGCGAACGAGAGGTCGCGGGTCTCTCGCTGGCCGTCGATCAAGAAGCGGAACGCGATGCGGTCTGCGGCGGCCTGGCCCCGCCAACGCGCCACATCCACCAGCGACCGCATGCCCCAATGCCCGTCGACGGCGGGAACATCGATGCGTGGGGGCTCGACCGGCGCGTGGCAGAGTCGTTCCATCGAGTCGCGGTAGGAGTGCGTGGGGAGGGGAACGGGGCGGTGACGTGGGACGCCTATCTCACCTTAACGGCCGGGGTCGCCGACGGTTTCATCGGATTCTGTGGCATCCCTGAAAATAGGGCCACACGCCGGAGGCGCGTACCGACGGTAGGGCCGGTAGGGAAAGATAGCAAAGATGGCGCCTGTTGCAGGCGATTAAAGAAAAAACGCAGGAAACTGCGGTTTCCCGGGCCTTTTCGAGGCGGGGCCGAGGCGCGGGGGCCCGCCCGGCGGGCCCCGCTGTCAGGAGGGTGGCTGATGGGAATCGAACCCACGACTTCCAGAATCACAATCTGGCGCTCTAACCGACTGAGCTACAGCCACCGTAGGCCAGGCAGGGCCTGGCGTTGTTTTCTGCCGTAAAGTCAGGCACAGCCTGACCTACCGCGATCATTTTGACGACATCGATTCGCGGGCCCGCGGGGCGCTACCTCCGCCGCCATCCGACCAGCGTCCAAGCCGCCAAACTGCCCAGCGCCGCTCCCGCCAAAAAGGCCAGCCAAAACGAGGGGGCTTCGGCAGGGGTCAAATGGGCCAGGATCAGCATAGCGGGTCTCCGCGGGGAAGGACACTTGTACCGGCATTCTCGTCCCAGGACACACGCGATCAGGGCCTAGGTTCGGCCCCGTCGCCGCCTGAGCCCTGCAAATTAGCGTCGGCGGTCGCCTCCGGCAAGCTCTGCACCCACCGGCGGTAGCCGGAGTCGAGCTGCTGCGCTTCGCGTCCTAGACGCCTCGGCAAGTCTTGCGGGTCGTCCTCGCCGTTGTAAACGGCCCGCAGGTGCTCGACAAACGCCGGCCTGAGGGCGCCCTCCTCGGCCTCCATCAGGTAGGCCGCTAGGCCCGCCATCTGGCTGTACAGGGGCGGCAGGTCGGTGCGGCGTTGCAGGTCGCGCTTGCCGAGCGCGGCCAGCTCTGCAAACGGCACATAGTAGCCTTCGGCCAGCCGCTGCCGCGCCGCCGGCAGCCGGCCCGCGTCGGGGCCCCCCAGGGTGTAGCGATCCCCGCTGCCCCGCAGCGACTCCATGTACAGAGCCACCCCCTCGGTCGCCCAGAAGTTGCCCAGCCGGCCGATCTCTTTGGCCGTGGGCTGGCACTCCTGAAAGAGCTGGTGGGTCGCCTCGTGGTACAGCGTGGCGCGGGCCAGCTCGCCGCCGCGCTGGTCGAGATTGGCAAAGTGCGACTCGCGCAGGTTGTCGAAGTAGATGCCGATCGTCTCGTCGATCCGCGGCTGCCGGCTCCGCAGCGCCGCCACGTACCCCTGCTTGTCGCGGTGGTAGACCAGCTTCATCGGCCGCCGCCACGCACGCGGGCCGCGGTCGCCGGCGAACAACGCCGCTGCCTCGCGCCGGTCGGTGTTGAAGTCGGCGAAGAGCGCCCGCCACACGTCCAGCAGCGCTTCGAGCTCCTGCGACAACCCGGCCGCGGCTTCGAGGCTGTCGTTGGTGGTCACCAGCCAGTGGTCGGACTGCACCTGCCAGCCCCGCTCGATCGTGGCGTGCCGCGCAGCGTCGTCCTCTTTGCTGATCCACTTGGAGCCCAACGGCCGCTCGCCTGCTTCGTAGCGGGGCAGGTCGTCGGGCTTAATCCAGCCGTAGCGTCCGTCCCACACCAACCCGCGACGCGCCATCCGCGCGCCGTAGGGGGTGGTCCAGCCGTCGCCCGTGCGCGTGTAGCCCAGCACGCGCCGCGCCTCGGCGTGGTCCGGGTCGTGCGCTAGCGCCTCGCCGGCCAGGCGGAACGCCTCGGCGGCGCGGCCCGCCTCGGCCGCCTCACGCGCCCCCGCGAACAGGGCTTCGGCGCGGGTGGAATCGGGCGACGTGTTGGGCTCTAGCGCCGAGGGCGCCACCAGCTCCATCGGCGCAGCGACCGCGCACGACGCAACGAGCAGGCAGTGCAGCACGCAGTAGCGGAGCATGAACGTCACCAAGAACCCCCATCGTGCCGACCTCAGGTCGGCGCGTACCCCCCGCAGATGGATCGCGGGGACACTTCTAGTGTAGTTCACCGCTGCGTGGGTCGCTCCGACCGTAGGCCGGCAGCTCTTGGGCACTCGCCCCTCACCCCTCGCCTCTCATTCCTCCGCAAACGCCGCGTCGAACTTCACGTTGCTGGGGGCGAAGTCGAGCTTCTTAACGAACTCCGCCGCCTCCGCGGCGCCGTGGTCGCGGTCCATGCCGCAGTCTTCCCACTCGACCGACAGCGGGCCTTGGTACCCGACGACGTTGAGCGCGCGGATGATCTCTTCAAAGTTCACCCCCCCCCGGCCCGGCGAGCGGAAGTCCCAGCCGCGGCGCGGGTCGCCGAAGTTCAGGTGGCTAGAGAGGATGCCGCTGCGGCCGTTCAGGGTCACCAGCGCGTCTTTGACGTGCACGTGGTAGATGCGTTCGGGGAACGCCCGGATGAACTCCACCGGGTCGACCCCCTGCCAGATCAGGTGGCTGGGGTCGAAGTTGAAGCCGAACGCGTCGCGGTTGGCGATCGCCTCGAGCGCGCGCTGCGCAGAGTAGATGTCGAACGCGATCTCGGTGGGGTGCACCTCCAGCGCGAACCGCACGCCGCACTCGTCGAACACGTCCAGGATCGGGTTCCAACGCTCCGCGAACTGCGCGAAGCCGGCGTCGATCATCGCGTCCGAAGCCGGCGGGAACGAGTACAGCATCGGCCAGATGGCTGAGCCCGTGAAGCCGTTCACTACCTCAACGCCAAACCGCTGCGCGGCGCGGGCGGTTTGCTTGAGCTCTTCGGCGGCGCGCTCGTTCACTCCGGCGGGGTCGCCGTCTCCCCACACGTGCGGCGGCAAGATCGCTTGGTGGCGGGCGTCGATCGTGTCGCACACCGCCTGGCCCGCCAGGTGGGCGCTGATGGCGTGGCACTGCAGGGAGTGTTTGTCCAGCAGCGCCCGCTTCTGCTGGCAGTAGTCGGACTCCTTCATCGCCCGGTCGACCTCAAAGTGGTCGCCCCAACAGGCCAGCTCCAGCCCGTCGTAGCCAAAATCGACCGCTTTTTGGCACATGGTTTCGAACGACAAATCGGCCCATTGGCCGGTAAACAAGGTGACGGGGCGGCCCATGAAAGTCTCCGGTTGACCTGAGGCGCGGCTATACTTGCCGCATGAAGAGATTACTGGTGTTGATCGCATTCGCAGCGGCCCAAATCACTGCAGCCCTGTCCGCGGCTCCCCTGTGGGGGGCGACGGTGAGCGTTGAGCTGATCTCCGACCGCGGCATGCAAAGTACCGCCGCGCAACAGTGGCTGCAACTGTTGTCCGATGCAGGGGCGGTGAACGTACGCCTCCGCGGCGGCCGACCGGGCGACGAGCCCCGCATCGAAGACCTCAGCGGCCGCGGCGCAGAAATCTACAAGCTCACCGGCGTGCTCACCTCCCGCGACGAGCTGATCTTCCCCGGCGCCAAGTTCGGCCTACGCGACCGCCAGAAGCTGCGCGATTATTTTGCTGACCTCAAGGCAGACGGCGCCGCGGCCATCACCGCCCCCAAGGGGATGTTCGGCCTGACCGAGCCGCAGTTCAAGTCGGTGTTCGACGACCTCTCGACCCCGCTGACGATCGACACCGAGGGCCGCCCGCTAGAAGAGGTGCTCAGCGACGCGGCCGCCCGGCTGCGGCTGAGGCTCTCGGTCGAGCCGCGGGCCGCCGGCGTGCTGCGCAGCGCGGGGCCGGTGCAGGGCGACTTCGGCCCGCTGTCCGCCGGCGCCGCGCTGGCCGGCATGCTGCGCGGCGCGGGGCTGGCGCTGCGGCCCGACAAGCCGCGCGGAGAAGAGGTGCAGCACTTGGTGTTCGTAGCGGGGGAAGCTGCCCGCAAGGACTCCGACGGGGCGTGGCCCGTCGGCTGGCCGGTGGAGACCAGCCCGCGCGAGGCGGCGCCCATTCTGTTTGAGTTCCTCAACGTTGAGGTCGACGGCTTCAAGCTGGCCGAAGCGATGGGCGCCATCACCCCCCGGCTCGGCATGCCGGTGCTGTGGGACACCCGGGCCCTGGCGGAGAAGAAGATCGACCCCGCCACAACCCCGGTCCAACTGGCCCGCACCCGCACCTACTACAAGCGGCTGCTGGACAAGCTGCTGTTCCAGGCCCGGCTCAAGGCTAACCTCCGCGTCGACGAGGTGGGCAAAGCGTTCCTCTACATCAGCACCAGCGGCGCAAAGTTGTAGGATGGGTCGAGAATGTAGGATGGGTTATCCGCGGAGCGGCAACCCATCCGTAGCGGAATCGAAGTTGGCCGCAGAGACTCAGCGCGTGTACCCGTCGCAGATGGGTTACCCCTATCGGGGATAACCCATCCTACAAATCGGCAATACTCGCTACACGCGAGCGAACAGCTCCTAAAGCACGGTCACGACACGCAGGTCGTCCGCTGTCCTCTCAATCCTAACGACTTAAACCTAACACCTACAACCTAACACCTCCGCAACATGCCCCTGCTCCCCTCGACCTGGACCGTCCCCGACGTATTCCGCGATCGCTTGGGGGACGACGTCGGTCGGCAACGCCTGATGCAGGCCGACGGACACACGCTGCTGGTGCTGCACGCGCCGCCGCAGGCGGACCAAGACAACCGCGAGGGGCGGTTCTTCTGGCGTGACCCGCAGGGCCAGTGGTCGCCGGGGGGCATGGTGCACGGCCAGCTCGCCATCGGCGAGCTGCTGGCCGAGTACGAGAAGGCGCTCGACCGGGTCGACGCCCAGGAAGACACCGCCAGCAGCGCCAAAGAATACTTCGACCTGATGCGTACGCTCCACCCGCTGACCCGCGCCACGCACAACCTGCACACGGTGCTGCAGAAGGCCCGCGAAGAAATCCCGGACGACCGCCGGCTGATCGTGCTCCGCGACAAGGCGTACGCGCTGTCGCGCCAGGCGGAGCTGCTGCAACAAGACGTGCAGAGCGCCATCGACTACGCCATCGCCCGCCGCGCCGAAGAACAAGCAGAGTCGGGCGCCCGCCAAGCCACCGCCGCCCACCGCCTGAACGTGCTGGCCGCGCTCTTCTTCCCGATCGCCACGCTGGGCGCCATCTACGGCATGAACCTGCAGCACGGCCTCGAGGGCATCGACGCCCAGTACGGCCCGTGGCCGCTGATGGGCATGATCGCGGGCGGGCTGGCGGCGGGGGCGGTGATCGCGGGGATCGTGACGCGGAAGTAGGCGTGTAGGGTGTACGCAGTACACCGAGCAGCTGGGAAGACTTCAGCAACGTGGTGTACTGCGTACACCCTGCACGACCGCTCCGCGACGACACGCAGGCCGCCCGCTATCCTCCACTAGATCGCTTGTGCGTCCCCAATACCCAGCCCCGTCCGCCGTGGCGGACCCGCCGATGATCCGCGTCCACGACCTCACCCACCACTACGGCGTCCGCCCCGTGCTGCGGGACATCTCCATGGACGTCCAGACCGGCGAGCTGGTCGTCCTGCTGGGGCCCAACGGCATGGGCAAGAGCACGCTGCTGGGGTGCCTGGCCGGGGTGCTGTGGCCGCAGCGCGGGTATGTCGAGTTCGACGGCGTCCGCCGCCGGCAGAGCGCGCGGGAAGAGTACGACCTGCGGCGCCGCTGCTACTACCTGCCGGACGACGCGTGGCTGCCGCTGGCCAGGACGGGGCGGGAGTTCCTGATCGCGGTCGGCCGGCTGTACGGCGTCGACTACCTGCGGCTGTTCGAGCACGCCGACCGGCTGCTGACGCTGTTCCATTTGATCGAGCAGGGAGACAGCCCCATCCAGAACTACAGCACGGGACAGCGGAAGAAGATCGCACTCGCCTCGGCCCTGATCGCCGAAACCCCGTACTTGTTAATGGACGAGCCCTTCTCCGGCGGCCTCGACCCGGCCGGCATCGTCGCGCTCAAGGGGGTGCTGCTGGGGCTGCGGGGCGACCGCGGGCGGACCATCGTGATGACCACGCCGGTGCCGGAGCTGGTAGAAGAGCTGGCCGACCGCGTGGGGGTGATCCGCGGGGGCGAGCTGGCGGCTTATGACTCGGTCGATGCGCTCAAGCGGCTGGCCGACCACGACCAGTCGTTCGAGACCACGCTGCAAGAGCTAGTCGACCCCGATACGCGTTCGAACCTGGAGGCCTACTTCGCGCCGCTCCCCGGGGAGGACGACGCTTGAACGCGCTGCGGAGGAAGCTGCTGCACGGCGTGCGCGAAGTGCTGCCGCACGACCACTACCTGGCGCTGTTCGCCACGGCCTACGCAGCCGTGTGGGGGTTCCTCTACCTGCCTTACACGTCCCGCGGATACCAGCCACTGGTTCCGGTAGAATACCTGTGCGGGCTTTCGTGCATCGCGGCGGCGGGCTACGGCCTGTACCGGGTCTCCTACTTCCACCCGGCGCTGCGCCCCAGCTACGCCGCCTGGCTGGCGCACACCCCCTGGCGGTTCCCGCAAACGCTCCCCAACGGGCCGCTGCTGCTGATGTGGAAAGACGCCGTGCTGGTGACGGTGCTCGCGGCCGTGGTGCCGGGTCAGGGCTGGTACCGCGCCGCGCCGGCGCTTGCGTTCGTGGCGGCGTACTCGCTGGCGACCATGCTCGCCGCGCTGCGATGCCGCGAGCCGGTCGGGTTCTTCGGGCTGTTGGTGCTGGTCGGTGTCGTGCTGTTGTGCGACCCGTTCGGGCTGTACCGCCCGCAAAGCATCCCGGTATTCGCGGCGGTCGCCGGCGCCGCGTGCGCGCTCGACGCCGTATCGCTCCGCCTGTCGTTGATGCGGCTGGCCAACCAGCAGGCCCAGCAAGCTACCCTGGACATCGAGACCTACACGCCCGGCGACCCTACCGGCATCGGCTGGCCCCTGGCGCCGCTGCTGATCGAAAAAACCGCCGGCGTCACCCGCAGAAGATATGCGATGCCGGCGGCCGCTACCGTGGCGTGGCTCACCTTCTGCACTTGCTCTATGTTCTTTCGCGGCGGCAGCATCGATCGCATGATCCGCGGCGACGGCTACGTCTACGCGTGGCCGTTCTTGTTCGTGGCCATGTATCGGACCGGCTGGTACTGCTCGAACTACCCGTCGCCCATCTCGCTCGTGGGGCGCATCGCCACGCGCCGGCTGATCATCCCGCGCTACGACGCGGTATTCCTGGCGCCGCTGGCCATCGTGGCGGTCGGCCTGGTGCTCCCGTGGCAACTCGAGAACCTGGGCGCGCCGTTCGGCCTGGCCTTCGGCCTGCCGCTGGGGCTGGCCGTGTGGATCGCCCTGGCCGCCCCCCCCACGCTCCAAGACTGGCGGCTCACCGGCGCCCACCGCATCGCGCGGCCGCCGAAGAAGCGGAAGTCGTTCAAGCTGGAGTGAGCGGAGAACCTCCCCCCCGACGACCCGTAGGGCGTCGGCTACCCGCCCCCCCGGGGCGATCCTTTTCGTGGCCTGGTGACGTATACTACCTAGCCCCTAGATTCCCGCCCTCACCCTCAGATCCGCACCCAGCATGCCATTCCGACTGATCCTCTGTTTTGTGCTCGCCGTTGCCGCCTCTGCCACCCAGGCCCTTGCCTATGAGGAGGCGTGCGTCTGCCGCTACTGCCAACAAGCCCGGGCGCTGGCCGAACGCGGCGCCCCCGGCCCCGACGTGCCCGAGGACGCCGACACCGGCAGCAAGTTTGCCCCCGACCGCGTGGTCGACGTCAAGCGGATCGCGATCGACGTCACCCCCGACTTCAAGCAGCGGACTATCGAGGGGACGACCACGATCACGTTCGACCCCATCGGCGCGAAAGTACGCGAGGTGGTGCTCGACGCGGTCGATCTGCGGATCGAGTCGGTCGAGGCGACGCAAGAGATCGAGGAGTACGTGTCGACCGATAAGAAGCTGACGATCTTGTTTAAGCAACCTTTGAAGAACGGTGAAGACGCAAGCGTTACCGTCAAGTACACGGCCGAGCCCAAGCAGGGTCTCTACTTCCGCACGCCGGAACTGGGCTACCCCGAGGGGGACACGCACATCTGGACCCAGGGCGAGACGCATGAGGCGCCCCACTGGTTCCCCTGCTTCGACTACCCCAACGAACGCTCCATCACCGAGGTCACCTGCCGGGTCCCCGAGGGGATGACCGTCGTCTCCAACGGCAAGAAGGTGGGCGAGAAGGTCGACGCCAAGACCGGCCTCAAGGCGGTGCACTGGGTCCAAGAGAAGCCGCACGTCAGCTACCTGGTCTGCCTGGTGGCGGGCAACTTCCACAAGCTAGAAGACAAGCACAACGACACGCCGCTGGGGTTCTACACGCAGCCGTCGCTGGCCGAGCACGCCCCCAACGCGTTTGCCGACACACGCAAGATCATGGCGTTCTATGAAGAAGAGATCGGCGTCCCCTTCCCGTGGGTGAAGTACGACCAGGCGACCATCCTCGACTTCACCTCCGGCGGCATGGAGAACACCTCGCTCACCACGCTGACCGACCGCACCGTCAACCCGAAGTCCATCACCGAGGTGCGCCCCAGCTACGGCCTCGACGCCCACGAGATGGCCCACCAGTGGTTCGGCGACCTGGTGACCTGCAAAGACTGGAGCCACCTGTGGCTGAACGAGGGCTTCGCCACCTTCTATACCCACCTGTACGCCGGACACCAGTACGGCCGCGACGAGATGCTGTACGGCCTGTACCGCGACGCCACGGGCCGCGTGCTCAGCGAGACCAAAGACACCCGCCCCATTGTGTACCGCGACTACAAGGACGCGTGGGAGCAGTTCGACTTCCGCGCGTACCCCAAGGGGAGCTGGGTGCTGTACATGCTCCGCTGCCAGTTGGGCGAAGACGTCTACCGCCAAGCGATCACCAGCTACCTCAAGCGGCACCAGCTCTCCAGCGTGGTGACCGCGGAGCTCATCGAGGAGCTCGAGAACACCAGCGGCAAGTCGCTCGACCGGTTCTTCGACCAGTGGGTCTTCCACGGCGGCACGCCCAGCCTGAAGGTCACCTACAAGTGGCTCCCGGAAGACAAGCTGGCCCACGTGAACGTGAAGCAGACGCAAGAAGTCAGCGACAAGGTCCGCCTGTTCCACCTCCCCTCCAAGCTGCGCTTCTACGTTGACGGCGAGCCGACGGACCACCAGGTCGAGATCACCGGCAAGGAGCAAGACTTCTATGTGCCGCTCACCGGCAAGCCGGAGCTGGTGCGTTTCGACCCTGCGTACACGCTGCTGGCCACCGTCGACTTCAAGCTGCCGCAAGAGATGCTGGAGAAGCAGCTCGAGAATAAGGACGACATGATCGGCCGGCTGCTGGCGGCCGAGGCGCTATCGAAAGAAGACAACCACAAGTCGGTCGCCGCGCTACGCAAGGCGCTCAACGAAGACCCCTTCTACGGCGTCCGCAAGGCGGCCAGCGAGGCCCTGCGCAAGCTGCACACGGACGAGGCCTACACCGCCCTGGCCGAGTCGCTCGACCAGCCCGACCCACGTGTGCGGCTCGCGGTGGTGGAAGACCTCGGCAAGTGGTACCGTCCCGAGACGCTGCGCCGGTTGCGCAGCGTTGTTGAGAACGAAGAGAACCCGATGATCGTCGCGGCCGCGGTGCGGGCCGCGGGCAAGTTCGGGGGCGAGGGGGCGCAGCGGCTGGTGGCCCGTGCGATAGACGAGGAGTCGTTCCGCAACATCGTGGCCAGCGCCGCGATCGAAGCCGCCGGCGACCTGGCCAACCCGCGCCTCGCCGAGGCCGCGCTGAAGAAGCTCGAAACCTCACGGCACGGCTTCTCCGACCGCGACTACGGCGCCGCGCTCAAGACCACCGCCGGCCTGTACCGCGACAAGAAAGAAAAGGCGCCGGCCCGCAAGCTGATCGAATCGGCCCTGACCGACCCCTCCACCGCCGTCCGCGGCGCCGCGATCGAAGCCCTAGGCGAGCTCCGCGACCCGCAAGCCATCCCCGCGCTCAACACCCTCACAGGGGTCGAACACCCCCGCTACGCCGGCGCCGCCAAGAAGGCGATCGAGAAGATCGAGCAAGAAACCCCGCTGACGCCGCAGGAGGTGTCGGAGCTGCGGAAGCTGGTGCGTGAGCTGCAGGAGCAGAGCGACAAGCTCAAGGAGTCGGTCGATTCGCTGAAGGAGAAGAAGGAAGCGAAGGGGGAAGAAGGTGAGGACGAGGAGTCGGAGGACTGAGCCGACGGCGTTCGCCGTGAGCAACGCGCGGTTGGGTGGCTGGGGTCGAAGCCGTTAGGCGGAGCCCCCAGCAGCGGCTCGTTCTGACTCTGACATCCATCGAGCCGCTGCTGGGGGCTACGGCTGACGCCTACGACCCCAGCCACCCGCCGCGTAGATCCAATCGAAAGCCCCGGAGGGGCGACGGCAAGTCAGATCATCATCGCGCCGTCGCCCCTCCGGGGCTTCGTAGCGCTCGGGTGAACCGTTCCAGGGGCTGGCGCCCCTGGCTATACGCCGCCGCCCCTCCGGGGCTGGTCTGATCAGTTTGACAACCGGTCGTTCGCGTCAACGGCAACCCATTTTCGGTGGGGACAAAGGCATGCACGAAGACCGCGGTAACGGCCCGTCGACGTTCGTTCCGCGCCCAGTCCTTGTGCTGGGGATAGCGCTGTGGTTGCTGCTCACCGTTGCAGGGTGCTGGAGGGAGTTCGCCGAGAACGATTATCCTGCTGCCGTCTTGCTTTTCGGGATCGGGATCACCGCGCTCGCCATGGCCTGCGTGTCCGCGTGGTGCGTGATGTTGGCAGCGCTGCTGCTGACCTGGTCGCTGCCGTCGCGTCGCGGTCGGTTTCGGGCAGAGCTATCGGAGTGGACGCTTAGCTTTCTGTTTATCACTGCGGTCGGAGTGGCGCTGTTGTTCCTGGGAGACTAGCTTGTAGGATCGGTGGCCCAACCCAGCGGTAACCCATTCCCGGCGACCTCCCCGGTGGGTTACCCCTGACGTGGATAATCCACCAGCTAATCCAGAGAATCTTCAGCCGCCGTGATCCAGGGCCTTTCCACCGTCAAGCATGAATTGCCCGACAGCCCCAATGGCTGCTTCTGGTACTTCATCGGGTTCTGCGTGTTCGCGGCATTGGTGGTCGGGGTCGTCGAGTGGTTGTCGTAGACGTCGACTGGCTCAGGCCCGGAGGGCCGGCGCCCCAGGCTATGCGCCGGCGCCCCTCCGAGGCTGGTTGCGCCTGTGTGGCTACGGACCACGGACCACGGGCAACGGGCTGCCGCTTACATCCCGCCGCAACTGCCCACACGCCGCGTTGATCGCGTCCCCCTTCCGCTGCCGGAAATGGATCGCCACGCCGCCGCGTTCTAGCACCTCGCGGAACGCTTGCTGCGCGGCCGGGGTGGGGGTTTGGTAGGGGAGGCCCGGGACCGGGTTGTAGGGGATGACGTTGAGGATGGTCTCGCGGCCGCGGAGCAGGCGGGCCAGCTCGGCCGCGTGGTGGGGGGAGTCGTTCAGGCCGCCGAGCAGCACATACTCGAAGGTCATTCTTCTCCGCGAGGCAGCGAAATACTCGTCGGCCGCTTCTAGGATCGCCTGGATGCCGATCTTGTCGTTTACCGGCACGATCTGGTTGCGGAGCTCGTCGTTGGGGGCGTGCAGCGACACCGCTAGGCGGTAGTGGGGGTCGTGCCCGGCCAGCTTGCGGATGCCGGCCGGCAGGCCGACCGTGCTGACGGTGATCCTACGCGGGCTGATCCCCAGGCCGTCCTCGCGGCTTGCCTCGGCCAGCGCGGGGAGCAGGGCCGGCAGGTTGGCCAGCGGTTCGCCCATCCCCATCACGACGATGTGGCTGACGCGCTCGTCGGGCTCCAGCAGGTGCTGCAGGCGGAGCATTTGCTCAACGATCTCGCCGGTCGAGAGGTTCCGGTCGACGCCGCCGATGCCGCTGGCGCAGAACACGCACCCCATGCCGCAGCCCACCTGGGTGCTGATGCAGAACGTGCGGCGCAGGCGGCCGCGGATGAGCACGCACTCAACCTGGCCCCCCTTTTCCAACTGCAGCAGCAGCTTCTCGGTGCCGTCTTCGCTGCGGTTGTGCTTGAGGATGCTGGTGCGCCACAAGGGGGTCTCGGCCGCCAGCTTCTCGCGGAGCGCCTGGGGCAGGTCGCTCATCGCCTGCCAGTCGGCGGCCCGGCGTGCGAACAGCCAGCCGCGGATTTGCTTGGCGCGGTACGCGGGGAGGCCGTGCTGCTGGCGCAGTTGTTCGAGGCCGGCGCTGATGTCGTCTAGCAGGTGCATAGGTCGGTAGGGTGCGATGAAGCGCAGCGGAATCGCACCCTACAACTGGCGCACGCGGCACTTGTTGGGTTAATGTCCGCTGGCGGCGATGGCGGGCGCCCAGGTGCAGATGGCCCAGGCGCGGGGGGCGGCCAGGTCGATCAGCGTACGCGTGTCGAGCACGATCGCGGGGCCCGACGCATTGCGCAACGGGGTCGAGGCGCCTAGTAGCGCGCTGAGCGGGTCGGGCTTGCGCTCGTACTTCACGCAGCGGACATTGGAAGCGGAGACGCCGGCCAGCTCCGCGGTGCGGGCGATGGCGTCTTCGACGAAGCCGATCTGGTCGACCAGCCCGCGGGTCTCGGCCTGCTGGGCGGTGAAGATCTGGCCGGTGGCGGCCTCGTCGATCTCCTTGGGCTTTTCGGCCAGCTTGGGGCGGCCCTCGGCGACGATCTCCTTGAAGCGGTTGAACGTCTGGTCGACCAGCGTTTGCAGGATCTCGCGTTCTTCGGGGGTCATCTCCTTGGTGGGGCTCCCCATCTGCTTCAGCGGGCCGCTGGCCACCGAGTCGTCCTCTACCTTCCAGCTCCCCAGCAGCCCGGAGAGGTCGTAGTGGGGGATGATGACGCCGATGGAGCCGGTCCAGGTGGTGGGCTCGGCGAAGATGACGTCTTCGCGGGCGCCGTCGCCGGCCGCGGCGGCCATGGCGATGTAGTACCCGCCGCTGGCGCACAGGCTCCCCATGCTCACCACGACGGGGATCTTGCGGTCTTCCCGCAGCTCGTTCAGGTGGTGGTAGAGGTAGTCGCTGTAGGTGACGGTGCCGCCGGGGGAGTTGATCCGCAGCACCACGCCCTTAACGCTCTTGTCCTCGCGGACGCGGTCGATTTGCTTCTTGACGAAGTCGTCTCCCTCCATGATGGAGCCGTCGACGGCGATGATGGCGATCTTCTGCTCGGCCGTCTTGCTGAGCGAGTGGTATTTTTCGTCGGGCCCCTCGCCGGCGCCGAAGTAGCTCTGGTACTGGGCGGCCATGCCGGCCATCACCATCAGGCAGATCCCCAGGGCGATCAGCAGCAGTTTGCCGAACCGCCCGAACATGGTGGTGCGTTCCTGAATAATGACCTGGCGCGGCTGCGGCTCGGTGGGGGTCATGACGTCTTTGTGTGGGGGGGAGGGGGATCTGTAGAGATTGTAAGAGAAGCAGCGCGGCGGGGCGAGCCGGGCCGCTTTGGGAGGGATGACCCGAGACCAAGCCCCAAGGACCCAGAGGGCCTGCCGGGTGCGGCATATGGGTCATTGGGGCTTGGTCATCGGTCGTTTGAGTCTGCTGGCGCCATTGCCACTTCTTGCCGCTCGCCGTTACAGTACGCACGTCCCCCCGCAGACCAACCCTAGGGTCCCCATTGTGTTTGTCGCCGCGAGTACCCAGTGCTACCCGGAGCTTACCCCCGAAGAGGTGACCGAACGGCTGGTCGACCTGCAGTTCACCGCCGTTGAGCTGGCGCTGCACGAGCGCGACGGCTGGCTGGCGCCCTCGGAGGTGCTTGAAGACCTCGACAAAGCGACCCACCAGTGCCGCCAGACGCACCGGCTGGATATCGCTGCCCTGTCGCTGGAGATCGAGGCCGAGGGGGAGGCGTTCTACGACACGTTTACCGCCTGTGCGAAGCTGGCCAAGGCGCTCAAGGTGGCCACGCTGGTGATCCCCTCCAGCGAGCTGGGCACGCCGTTCAACGAAGAGATTGAGCGGCTGCAGAAGATGGTGGCCATCGCGGAGTACGAGGGCTGCGTGGCGGCCCTGAAGACGCAGATCGGCCGCATGAGCCAGGACCCCGACAATGCCACCGTGTTCTGCGACCACGTCAAAGGGCTGCGCCTAACCCTCGACCCCAGCGCGTTTATCGCCGGCCCCCACCAGGGCAAGTCGTTCGACAAGGTGCTGCCCTACGTGCAGCACGTGCACCTGCGCGACACGTCGAAGGAGCACTTCCAGGTGCGCGTGGGCCAGGGCGAGGTCGACTACGGCAAGCTGATCCAGCAGCTCGCGGCGCTCAAGTACAACCGCGCCCTGAGCGTCCACATGCCCCCCATCGAGGGCTTCGACCACAACAGCGAGATGCGCAAAGTGCGGCTGCTGCTCGAGAGCCTGCTGTAGACGGTTCACCACTGAGCCACTGAGGGCACCGAGACGGACGGAGACGAAGGACGTTGCCCACGAATCGCTCGAATAGCAACGGATAATGGGCGATACGCGTTTTGATCCTTCGGCTTCTACCTCAAGACTGCCCGATTTGAATCTGTTGAAAACTCCTTCTTTCCTATTCGTTCCCCTCGCGCGAGTTCGTGGGCAACTTCTCCGTTCGTCCTCCGTGTTCTCTGCGACTCTGTGGTTAATTTCTTATGGAAGCTCCCGCCGCGCCGCGTTGGACCACGCTACCTGCTGTTGAGCGGCGTGTGTTGGGCGTGTTGATTGAGAAGGCGAAGACCACGCCCGACGCGTACCCGATGACGCTCAACAGCGCCCGCACCGGGTGCAACCAGAAGAGCAACCGCTCGCCGCAGATGGAGCTGGACGAGGAGCAGGTGTTCGACGCGCTCACCTCGCTCCGCAAGCGCGGCGTGGTGTCGCTCATCGAGGGCTCGGGGCGGGTCGATAAGTTCCGCCACCTGGCGTACGAGTGGCTCGCCGTCGACAAGCACGGCCTGGCCGTGATGGCCGAGCTGCTGCTCCGCGGCGCCCAGACCATGGGCGAGCTGCGCACCCGCGCCAGCCGGATGGAGAGCATCCGCGACCAGGACGCCCTGCGGCCTATCATCGAGGCGCTCCGCACCGCGAACCTGCTGGTGTTCATCGCCCGGCCGGGCCGCGCGGGGCTGGTGACGCACAACCTGTACGAGCCGCAAGAGCTGGAGCGCATCTGCCGCGACGAGGGGGGCACGGTCCGCCAGGGCGCCGCGGCGGACGACATCGACGACGCCCCCGCCAGCGCTGCGCCCTCAAGTGGTGCGGGCCACAGTTCGGCCCCCCCCAGCGCGCCGATGCGTCCCACGCACCAAGCCGAGCCCGAGAACGACGGGCTGCGCGAGCTGCTCCGCGAGCTGCAAACGCAGGTCGACGAGCTCCGCGGCCGCGTAGAAGACCTCGAGCAGCAGGTGCGGGGCTAATCCGTAGGGCAGGCCCCGCCCTACGGTTCGTGTCCCCAGCTTGGGCGATGGTGGGTAGACTGGGGGTTCACGCCCCCCGCTGACCCCTCGCCCCACGCGCATGATCGCTGAGTGGACCCGCCGCAACCTGATCTGGCTGCTGCTGGCGGTGTACGCGCTGGCGGCGCTCGTGCCGGGCCCCGGGGTGCGGATCAGCGGCTGGCGGTTTGTCGACCTGGTCCCCGCCAGCCTGCTGCCGGCGGCGATGCGGCCCGACCTCGATATCGGCGGCCCCGCGATGCTGCTAGTGGCCGTGCTGCTGTTTTGCGCCGCGGTTCAGGTGGACCCCGCCAGGCTGCGGACCGCCATGCAGCGGCCGCTGGCGATGGCCCTCTCGCTGGCGCTGGTGTGGATCGGCCCCGGGCTGGTGGTGCTGCTGGCCGGCTACACGGCGCCCGCGGTGCTCTCGGCGCCCGACGCGGCGGGCCTGCTGCTGGGGCTGGCGTTGGTGGCCGCGATGCCGGTCGCCAACAGCTCTGCCGGCTGGGCGCAGCAGTCCGGGGGCGACCTGGCGTGGAGCGTCGCGCTGGTGGTCCTCTCGCTGCTGGTGGGCGCGTGGTTCACGCCGCCGCTCTTACGATTGATGGGGATGAGCCTCAGCGCCACGCAGGAGGGCGCCGTTGAGACGCTCGTCCGCCACTTCTCTGGCTGGGCGTTCTTGGTGTGGGTGCTGGCGCCCACGCTGCTGGGGCTCGCCGTCCGCCGGCTGCTGGGGGCGAAGTTCATCGCCCACTCCCGCACCCTCTTCTCCGTCGCCTCGGCCGCCAGCCTGCTGGCGCTCAACTACATCAACGCCGCGCGGGTGCTGCCGCAGTTCCTCGCCGAGCCCAAGCCGGGCGTGCTGATCGCGGCGGTGGTGCTGAGCATCGCGGTGTGCGGCGTGGGGATCCTCGGCGCGGCGCTGGCCGCGTGGGTCTTCAAGCTCTCGGGCGAGACGCGCCTGGCGCTCGCCTTCGGCCTGAGCATGAAACACACCGGCCTGGCCCACGCCCTGGCCGCCCAAACCCCGGGGGACCAACCGCTAGCGATCTTGTTGATCGTGGTCGCGACGCTCACGCAGCACGTGGGGGCGGCGCTGCTGAGCCGCCGGAGGTAGGGCGGGTCGGCCTCCGCTGGTCCTTATTGAGCCGCTAGCGTCAGCGCCCGGAGTTTTCGAAAGTTCGCGCCCGCACTCGAAAGCTCCGGCGCCAGCCACCCATCTCCCGCCAAGACTTGGCTACCATACGCGAACTACCACCACCCAATCTCTTTTCCCGACAGCCACCCACCCGCGTAGAGCTACCCCTCATGAAAAACCACGTAGGATTGTTCGCAACCGTGCTGCTGATCGCCGCCGGCGCCCCCGCCGTGGTTTCCGCCGCGGACGCCGACGCAGAACTCGCCGCCCAGGTCGATCGGCTCGCGCAGCCCTACGCCGACAGCGGGACGGTGGTCGGCATGTCGGTCGGGGTCCGCAAGGGGGATCAGAGCGTGGTCCGCGGCTACGGGCGCTTCTCGGCGGACGATGCGCGGGCGCCCGATGGCAAAACGGTCTACGAGATCGGCTCGGTCTCCAAGGTGTTCACCAGCCTGCTGCTGGCGGACGCGGTCGCCAACAACCGGGTGTCGCTGGTCACGCCGGTCGACGAGCTGTTGCCGGCCGGGGTGGTGATGAAGCGGCGCGACGCGGCGCTCCCCATCCGGCTGTGGCACCTGGCGACGCACACCTCGGGGCTCCCCCGGCTCCCCGACAACCTCGACCCCAGCGACCCGAACAACCCGTACGCCGACTACGACGGCCGGCGCTTGGCCGCGTTCTTGGTTACGAATCAGCCACGCAAGAAGCCGGGCGAAGAGATGGCGTACTCCAACTTCGGCGCCGGCCTGCTGGGCGAGCTGCTGGCCCAAGAACAGAAGACCAGCTACGCGGCGCTGCTGGAGAGCCAGGTCGCGGCGCCGTTGGGGCTCACCGACACACGCATCAAGCTCAGCGACGACCAGCAGGCCCGCCTGGCGCCGCCCCACCTCGATGGCGGCCCCAAGGGCCACACGTGGGACCTGAACAAGCTGGCGGGCGCCGGCGGGATCCGCTCAACCACGGACGACATGCTGCGCTTCGCCGGCGCGCAGCTCCATCCCCCCGAGGGGAAACTGGGCCAGGCGATCGACCTCGCGTGGCAGGTGCACCAGAAGCCCATCGCCGAGGCCGACTTCGCGATGGGCCTGGGCTGGCACGTCGCCCGCGACGGCGACACCCGCTGGCACAACGGCCAAACCGGCGGCTACCACGCTGCGGTGTTCGTCAGCCGCAAGCACGACGCCGCGGCGGTGGTGCTCACGAACACCGCCACGGGCGAGGTCGACCAGCTCGCGGAGCAGCTCGTCCGCATGCTGGCGGGCGCAAGCGAGAAGCCGCGTAAGTTCGACAAGCGCGTTGTGGTGGCGCCGGAGACGATGGAGCGGTACGTCGGCAAGTACCAGATCCAGCCCGGCGCGGTGTTCACCGTGGCGGTCGAAGGGGACCAACTCATGGTCGGCCTCACCGGCCAGCAGATGCTGCCGGTTTACCCCCGCAGCGACACCAAGTGGTTTTACAAAGTGGTGGACGCAGAGCTAACGTTCAAGGTCGACCGCGCGGGCCGCTGCAACACGCTGGAGTTGTTTCAGAACGGCGTTCGGCAGACGGCCAAGCGGATCGAGTGAGGACGCCCATCGTAGCCAGACGCGTGAGCGAGGCGGCGACGCGGTCGCCGCTTCACCCTCGCTGATGCGTCGGGCTACGATTGCAGAGGAGAGCCTGGGTCGGTTGGACCATCCTTTGTGTTGAGGAGCTCAAGGTGGAGACACTACCAACGTTCATCGTGACCGGCGCCACTCAGGGGATCGGGCGGGCCGTGGCGACGGCCCTGTCGGCTCGGGGGCGCGCGGTTGTCGCCGTGGGGCGGTCGCAGGAGCGCCTCGCGTCGCTGCAGGCCCAGTGCGGGCCGCGTCTGACGGCCCTGGGCGCCGACCTGTCGACCGCGGCGGGCGTCGAGCGTGTCGCGGCGTGCCTGCCGCCTGCGGTAGAGGTCGCCGGCATCGTGCACGCCGCCGGCTCGCTCGTGCCGCTAGAGCCGTACGAGCGGATCGACCCAGACGCGCTGGCGGAGCACTTCCGGATCCACGTCGGCGCGCCGATTGCTTTGTACCAGGCTTTGAGTCGCGATCACGCGATTCGGCGGATGGCGTTCGTCGACAGCTATTCCGCCAGCGCCGTACGCATCGGCTGGTCCGCCTACTCAATCGTCAAGGCCGGCGCGCAAATGGCCGCTAGGTGCGCCCGCGAAGAGCTGGCCCGGACGCGCTCGTTCCGCGTGTTCCCCGGCGCGGTCAACACACAGATCGTGGCGACGGTGCTCGCGTCGCAGACCGAAACAGCCGCGGCTTTTGCGGGGATAATCGAGCGGGGCGAGCTGGCCGAGCCCGACGAGGCGGCGGGTTTCATCGTCTGGTTGCTGTTGGACGCCCCGGACGATTTGTTGAGCTCGCGTGACGCGTTCGACTACAACAACCCAGCAGACCGCGGGCTAAGCAGCCAACCCCACCCACCAGGGAAGCCCGACGCATAAGCGAGGCGGCGGCCCCGGAGGGGCGACGGCGCGTGGCGACCCGAAGCGCCGTCGCCCCTCCGGGGCTTTCCATCGGATGCGCGTGAGATGTCCAGGGGCTCGCGCCCCTGGCTATACGCCGCCGGCCCTCCGGGCCTGGGGGACGAATCATCGAATCTCCCCGAGCCGCGTAGCCTGGTAACATGGGTTCTCAGCGAAGCGGGAAACCACCCGCGGGGTAGCACACCGTACAAGCCGGAGACGAGATGATGCGACGCACGGCCTCGGCGATCCTTGATGGGCTAACCCTTTTCTGGGTCTTGCTAGTGGGGCCGTTCTGTTGGCTGCTGCGTGACGGACTTGGCCCCGACGCCGGAGAGAGCCAAGGCGTCGGCGCCGTCGTGCGGTTCCTGCTCACCTTCTATTGGGGGCCGGTCGCCGTAGCGCTGCTGGCCGCCCGCCTAGTTCTGCGAGGCCGATCCGGGCAGCCGGCGTCAGAGGCCAAGGCCGAAGCGGCGCCGTAACCACGCAGACCAAATTGTCCAACCAGGTTGTCTGCTTGCTCTCGCTCGACGATCCCCGAACCTCCCCGAGCCGCGCACGCCAGTAAGCGGCTCTCCGATCTTCCTTGAAAAAAGCGTGGGGCGCCCTGCGGGCGCCCCACGCTGATCTAATGCTTCATCTAATCCGCTGCCGGTGTACTTCGTACACCCTACGCGCTCACTCGGCGTCGGCCGGGATCTCGATGTCGATCTTTGGCGCCACGGCCGCCGGGGGGGCGGGGGCGTTCGGGTCGAACGCCGGGGCCTCGTTCTCGGCCGGCATGCCGAGCTGCTTACGCATCTCACGCAGCTCGGCCCGCATCCGCTCGAACTCCTGCTGCATGTCAGGGTCGCTCATCATCCCGCGGCGGGCGCCGCGGTTCTGGAAGATCTGCGGCAAGCGGTTCAGCAGGCCGTCGACGTCGACGTCTACGTTCACCGGGCCCTGGTTGGCGTCGCGCTTGGCGAGGATGCCGTCGACCGTCACCCGCACGTCGGCCGGCAGTTGCGCCAGCGCCTCGGGGACGTTGGGATCGAGGTCCCAGCTATCACCGTCGCGCTCGACTTGGACGCTCGTCTGGCCGTTCTGGGTTTCGATTTTTACCGAAGTGCCATCGACCACGTACTGCTCTACTCGCTGCTGCTGCACCATGGCGCCCGGGCCGAACAAGCGGAAGTGGAAGTTGTTCGGGCCGTCAATCGCCACGCCCGGCTCACGCGTCAACGGGCGCTCGGGCTGGTTGGGACGCGCCTCGGGGGTGACCGCCAGCGACATCTGCTTGCCGCCACGGATCACTTGCAGGTCGAACTGGCCACCCTCGACGCCGACCTCGGCCACCAGCCGGCTGAGGTCGTCCATCGAGCCGATGGCCGCTTCGCCCCCGTCCCCATTAGCGCTTCCGACGATGATGTCGAACGCCTTGACGCCCGCCTTCTCGGCGGGGCTGTCGGCCACCACCTCACGCACGATCACGCCGGTCCCTTCCAGGTTGAGCTGGGCCCGCAGCTCGGGGCTCACCTCGCCGCCGACGACCCCCAGCCAGTAGCGCGGCGCAGGCGCCGCGTCGGGGGCCACGAGCGTGGTGTCGGGCCGCGGCATCACGGGGACGCCGTCCGGGCCGACCTGAATCGTGTTGCCTTCAGCGCCCCCCACACGCACCCGCACCCCGGGGGCGTTCACACGGACGCCGTTGCCGCCCCCCGCGTCAACATCTACGGCGCCCGGACCGTTGTCGGGGCCCACCTCGACCTTGGCGCCGGGGGCGTCAACATTCACCTGCGCCAGGGCCGGCGCTACGCCGGCGGCGACCACCATGCCCAACAGGGCGCGACCAAAGATCACTCGCATCGTACGTCTCCTAAACAAAAAAGTGTGAAATGCTCCGAACACATGTTCGGGATAGCTTGCGCGTTCTCCCCTCCCCGGCAGGGGGAGGGGTCGGGGAAGGGGGTCGCATCGGGTACCCCTTCAACCATCTAATAACTTGCTCCTTGCTCTCTTCGGAGGCGGGCGGTTGCTCCGCCGCAAACCCCCTCCCCTAGCCCCCTCCCCCCGCGGGGCGAGGGGGACTTTGAACCACGAGGCGCCTCACAGCACTTCGTACGCCACCGGGGTGATCTGGGTGTCTTCCACCGGCACCACGAACGGCCGGCCCCCTTCGAGGTAGAGCGGCGCGTAACGCTGACGGGTGGTGAGGCGGTAACCGTTTTGTTCGAGGTCGCGGCGTAGGTCTTCCGAGACGGCCGATTGGAACTCCATGTCGTAGCGGTCGTTCAGCTCGGCCGCGTCGACCAGCGGGACCTGCACCGAGTGACGCTCCCCTTGGTTGTTGTGAAACCAAAGGGTGATGGATTCGTTGGCGTGAATGGGCGCTTGCGGCAGAGCTTCGACGGGGCGGAGCCCGTCGGCTATGGGTGAATCCGTGGTGGGCGCTCCGTCTGATTGCGCGACGGTGTTTGGGCTGGGGAACCACCCGTTGTTGGAAGTGACAAGCGCGGTCATTCCGATTCCGATCAGCAACCCCGCGGCGAGCGTGAGCCACGCAGCGTTTGGGGTGGTCCGCGGCGTCGGCTTGGGAGCGACCGCTGCGGGCGCCGTTGTTGGGGCCGCTGTTGGGGCCGCTACGAGCCCCTTCATCTGCCGGCCCAGCACCCGGGCTTCGACCATCGCCAGCGCGCAGCGGCGCCAGCCGTCGGGCGCGGCGTCGAGCGAGGCGAGCAGCGCCCGCTCTTCGATCGGCGTCAGCTCGCCATCGGCAAACCGGTCGAGCAGCGTGTCGGTGATAGGGAGGTTCATCGCCATTTCGTCATGGATTTGGTAAGTGGGCGACATCTACGAATGCGAAACGGCCAGCGACGGGTCGGCCGCTACCAGCACGCCTCGCAGCCGCTTGCGGGCCCGGTGCAGCCGGCCCTCGACGGCCGGCAGCCTCAGGCCCAGGTGGTCGGCAATTTGTTGGTAGCTCCAGTCCTGTGAGTACTTGAGCAGCAAGATCTCTGCGTCGCGGGTCGGCAGCCGGTCGAGGGCCGTCCGCACCAAAGTCCGTTGTTCTTGTTCCAGCAGCCAGTCGAGCGGGTCGGGCTGCTGGTCGTCGTGTTCGCTGAAGCCCTCGCGTTGCCAGTAACGGCCCACCCGCTTCCGCCGACGCCCCTCGCGTCTGCGGTGCTGCAGGGCCGTGACCACCGCCACGCGGTAGAGCCACGGGCCCAGCTTGGCGGGGTCGCGCAGCCGGGCGCCGTCGCGGGCGAGCGCCGTGGCTACTTCCTGCAGCGCCTCCTCGGCCGCGTGTGGGTCTCGTAACCTTGCTAGCAGCACCCCCCGCAGCCACGGGGCGTGCTGCGCAAACGCATCTGCCGGAATCAGGGCCGCGGCGGGTTGGGGGTCGCTGGTCGCCATGGCTGAAAGGATAGTTGCCGCCGCGGGGGGCGGCATGCGCGGAATCTTTGAGATTCTAGAAAAAGGGTGCGTAAGTGTGGTGATCAGCCCCGCAGCGGCGACCGGGCGCCCTGGAGCCGCCGTCGCCGCTGCGGGGCTCACTGAGCGCGACTACGCTTCGCAGTACAAACCCCCTCCCCTAGCCCCTCCCCCTGCGGGGGGAGGGGAATCTGGGTCGGCCTGCGGCCTCGGTCGCGGGCCGCATGATCTGTCGGGATGCTGGCGAGCGGAGTTGTATCGCGATACTATCGGGTTACCACAACAACTTACCTCTTCTCGGAGAGTGATTCATGCACGCTACCCACCAATCCCGCTGGTTCTACGCCGCGGCCGGCCTGATGGTTGGCGCCGTGCTGGGGATGAACCTGGCAGGCCTGTGGCCCCAGCAGAGGCTGCACGCGTCGGCGACCGAATCGGTCGACAACTTCACCGTCGCCACCGGGCTGGCGGGCGACGGGGTCGAGGCGCTGTACTTCCTCGACAAGCTGACCGGCGACCTCAAGGCGGCCGTCATCAACCCGAGGCCTGGGGGTCGCAACGCTTCGCCCAAGTTCACCAATTTCTACGAGTACAACATCACCAAAGACTTCGCGACCTCCGGCGGGGGCCGCGCCTCGAACTACATCATGATCACCGGCAACGCCGAGATCCCCCGCGGTTCGGCCGGCTTCCAGCTCGGCAGCAGCGTGATCTACGTGGTCGACGTCACCAGCGGCGAAGCGGCCGCCTACGCCCTGCCGTTCAACACGACCCAGTTTTCCTCGGGCAAGCCGTTCATGGGCACCTTTGTGCCGCTCGATAAGGTGAAGTTGCGGACCGCCTTTGTGCGGGAGTAGCACGGGGCGGTGGTTGGTGAGTGGTGAATAGTGAGTGGTGAATAGTGAGTGGCCGCTGTTCGGCGGCCCCTTCTTTGGCGACACCTGCTTCGGCAACCGGCATGATTCAGATCGAGGTCAACGGCGAGCCGCGCGAGGCGCCCGAAGGCGCCTCCGTGAGCGACCTGCTAGAGCTGCTAGAGATCCGCGTGAAGCACGTCGCGGTCGAGCGGAACCTAGCGGTCGTGCCGCGGGCCCTGCACGCCCAGACGCTGCTCGCCCCCGGCGACCGCCTAGAGGTGGTCACGCTGGTCGGCGGCGGCTAGCGCACCCCGGGCGATCCGCCCGAGCAGCACGCGTCACGAATCGCCAAGAATGCGGTAGCAAATAGCCACGCGCGGCCCGACAATACCGGGTTGCGTAGCGTTATCGCAGGAGCGTGGGCGGCTGGCTTCTACCGCGCCGTTTGCAGCGCCCAGAGGCGACGGCGCCCCCCTTTCGACTGGTTTGAAGACGACCAACCCACGTGCGCGACTTTTGTCCCCGAGGTGTCCACTTGAGCCCCGATGTGTCCACCCCAGCGATCCTAGCAGCACCAAAGGTCCCCTCGGCGGCGCTGCCTAACTCGCCAAAACCGCCCAGGCCGCGGTAAGCTGCCGGTCGAGGGGGGGTTTTGTCCGAAAATCACTCCCCCCAGCGACGGACAAAAGGACAATTCCTATTCCCGCAGCCGCCACCCCGATTCTTGCTCCCGCTATGCCCGACCCGCTCCGCATCGGCCGTCACACGCTCAGCAGTCGGCTGATCGTCGGCACCGGAAAGTACGCCACGCACGCCCAGATGCAGCAGGCCCTGGAGCGCAGCGGGACCGACTGTGTGACCGTGGCCGTACGCCGCGAGCGGCTGATCGACGCCCAGGGGCGGAACCTGCTCGACTTCATCGACACCAGCCGCTACACGCTGCTGCCCAACACGGCCGGCTGCTTCAACGCCGAAGACGCGGTGCGCGTGGCGCGGCTGGGACGCGAGCTGCTGAGCGGGCTGGAGAACCCGGGCGCCGACTGGGTGAAGCTGGAGTGCCTGGCCGACAAGCGGACGCTGCTGCCCGACCCGATCGAGACGGTCAAAGCGACCGAGCAACTAGTGGCGGACGGTTTCGAGGTGTTGGTGTACACCTCCGACGACCCGATCGTGGCCCGCCGGCTGAAGAACGCCGGCGCGGCGAGCGTGATGCCGGCCGGCAGCCCGATCGGCTCTGGCCAGGGGGTGCTCAACGCGAACAACATCCGCATCTGCCTGGAGTACTTGAAGGAAGGAGACCCGGAGTACCCGGTGATCGTAGACGCCGGCGTGGGCGCCGCCAGCGACGTTGCCGCCGCGATGGAGCTGGGCGTAGACGGCGTGCTGCTGAACACCGCGATCGCGCACGCCAAGGACCCGCTGCGGATGGCCGACGCGATGCGGCTGGCGTGCGAAGCCGGCCGGCTGAGCTGGCAGAGCGGCCGGATCCCGAAGCGGCTGTACGCGACCGCGAGCAGCCCGGACGAGGGGGTGATTACGTGGCAGCCGGCGGGTTAACAGCGGTCAGCAGTCAGCTTTCAGCCGTCAGCTTTGAGTTCTCGATTCAGCATGAAGCAATCGCTGATCGCTGAAAGCTGATCGCTGACGGCTTCTTAAGGTCAGTCATGGACGCAACCAAACCGCTCACCTCCCGCGACATCCTCGGACCCGAGGGGGCGATTGCGCGTCGGCTCCCCGGGTACGAGGACCGCCCCGAGCAGCTAGCGATGGCCGAGGGGGTGGCGGACGCGATCCGCCGCCAGCGACATCTGGTGGTCGAGGCGGGCACCGGCGTCGGCAAGAGCTTTGCGTACCTGGTGCCGGCGATCCTGGCCGCGACCCAGACGCGGACCAACCACCAGGGGGTCACCCTGCCGCAGCGGCGGGTGGTGGTGTCGACGCAAACGATCTCGCTGCAAGAACAACTGTTGGCCAAGGACCTGCCGCTGCTGCGGGCGGTGATCCCGCAAGAGTTTACCGCGGTGCTGGCCAAGGGGCGGCGGAACTACGTGAGCCTCCGCCGGCTGCACGCGGCGATGGGCCGTGCGGGGTCGTTGTTCGCACAAGACGAGCAGGTGGCGGAGCTGCGCCAGTTGATGGCGTGGTCGAAGGAGACCGGCGACGGCTCGATCGCCGACCTGCCGGGGCGGCCGTCGCCCACCGTGTGGGACGAGGCCGCCAGCGACAGCAGCAACTGCCTGGGGCGCCGCTGCCCGACCTACAAAGACTGCTTCTACTACGCCGCCCGCCGGCGGATGCAGAACGCGCAGATCCTAGTGGTGAACCATGCGCTATTGTTCAGCGACATCGCGCTCCGCCGGCAAGGGGTGAGCCTGCTGCCCGACTACGACATCGTGGTGCTGGACGAGGCGCACACCGTGGAGCAGGTGGCCGGCGACCACCTGGGGCTGAAGGTCACCAGCGGGCAGGTAGAGTTCGTACTGTCGCGGCTCTACAACGACCGCACCCAGAAGGGGCTGCTGGTGGGGCGGGGGTTCGACAGCGCGTTGCGGGAGGTCGACCGCTGCCGCAACCAAGCCGATGAGTTCTTTGGCGAGCTGTGGGAATGGGGGGTCCGCCACGGCCCCGAGAACGGCCGCGTACAAGAAGCCAAGGTCGTGGCGAACGAGCTCAGCCCGGCGCTGGGGGTGCTGGCCCGCGCGCTCAAGGCCGCCGCGAGCACGATCAAGGACGAGGTCGACCGGCAAGACTTCGTCTCGGCGCACGACCGCGTGCTGTCGTTGGCGGGCGACGTCGAGGCGTGGCGGACCCAGAGCGAGCGGGGCAGTTGCTACTGGATGCAATCGACGCCGGGCCGCCGCGGGGCGCCGCGCATCGAGCTGGGCGCGGCGCCGATCGACCTGGGGCCGGCGCTGCGCGAGCAGTTGTTCGACCAGGTGTCGACGGTGATCCTGACCAGCGCCACGCTGTCGGTCGGGCAGAGCGGGTCTGTCGATTTCTTCAAGTCGCGCGTGGGGCTGACGCAGTGCGAGAGCCTGCAGCTAGGGAGCCCCTTCAACTACCAAGAGCAGGCCCGGCTGGTGACGCTGCGCGGGATGCCCGACCCGGTCACCGACCGTCAGGGGTTCGAGCGGCGATCGCTGGAGGTGATCCAGCGGCACGTCTCCCACACCGACGGCCGGGCGTTCGTGCTGTTCACCAGCTACGACCAGCTGCGTCGCGCCGCGGCGGGGCTGGCCGGCTTCGCGGCGGCGTGGAACCTGCGGATCCTGAGCCAAGCCGACGGGACGCCGCGTACGCAGATGATCGACGAGTTCAAGGCGAACCCGCGGAGCATCCTGCTGGGTACCGACAGCTTCTGGCAAGGAGTAGACGTGCCGGGCGACGCGCTGCAACTGGTGATCATCGCCAAGCTGCCGTTCAGCGTCCCCGACCGCCCGCTGCTAGAATCGCGGCTAGAAGCGATCCGCGCGGCCGGCGGGAACCCGTTCCGCGACTACCAGCTCCCCGAGGCGGTGCTGAAGTTCAAGCAGGGGTTCGGCCGGCTGATCCGGGCAAAGAGCGACACCGGGACGGTGGTGTGCCTCGACCCGCGTATCGAGACCAAGTACTACGGGAAGCTGTTCATTGAAAGCCTGCCCAACTGCCGGCGGGAGGTGGAACAGGCGTAACCGCTATGACGATGACGCCGGTTGCGCTGCCTGCGTAGCCCTCCGGGGGTGATAGCGGTCAAAGACCCTTCGCTTGTAGGCGGATCCACCCGCAGATGGCTTGGACGCCCCGAACTTGCGGGCTAAGGTACAAGAGCCTCGAGGTCCGCACCGTCGCGTGCGTCGCGTCCGAGCGGAACCGTGAAAGCTTGCTATGCAGTCCGAACTCTATCCCCCGTTCCTGGCGGTCACGGCGCTAAGCCTGGCGGGGTTACTGCGCTTCCCGAAAGCGTTTATCGACCTGCTCAGGCCGCGGTTCGTGATCCCGGGGTTGGTGTGGGTCAGCACGGCCGGCAACGCGATCAACTATCAGCCGCACGGGCTCACCGTCATCGCGAGCGCCTACGACGAACACGCCGTAATGGCGTTGTGGTTCGTGGCGGTGTGTCTGGCGGTGTTCTGGATAGGGTACGTCACGCCGATTGGCAAGTGGATCGGCGAGGCCTCGCCGGAGTTAACGTTCCACTGGAACACCGGGGCGACGTCGTTCTTTATTGCGACATTGTTCTGCGCTACGCTGGTGCTCATCAATCCGTTCGTGGCTGGGTATTTCGGCCCGGTTGGCCGGATCATCAGCCGCTTCTCAATGGCGTGCGTGTTCGGCGGACCCGCGGCGCTCGGGCTCTACCTGGGGTCGAACCCCAGGGTCGGCCTAATGCGGATGCTCTTCGCCGTGGCCTCGATCGCGGTGTTTACAACCCCTCTCATGGCCAGCTTTAGCCGCGGCACCGGGCTGCCGCTGCTGGTGTGCTTTGTCTCGTTTAGCTTCGCGCGGCAACGCATCCGCGTGGTTCCGGCGATCTTGTGCCTAGCGCTGGCGGCATACTTGGGGATGATGGGGCTCAGCGGCCGCGGCGCTGCGGGGGGCCACTACGCAGGGGCCCTCGCGTATCTGAAGTACATCGCCGCCCACCCCATCCCTTCGTTCTCTGGAGCCAGCTCGTCCGGCGTCTTGCTGCACGACTCGCTGACGCCGCTGTGCGTCGCCATGGAGTCGCGAGAGCAGCAGTCAACGCTCACCGGAACGCTTTCGCCGCGTGACTGGTTGCTCAACCAGCTCCCTGTGCCGCGCTCGTTCGGGCTGCCCGACTGGAACGTAAACCTGGGTAAGTTCGTGAGCGGAACGACACGCACGAGCTGGGGCTACACCATGAGTAGCATCGGCGACTTGTACCTCCACTTCGGGAGCCTGGGGTCGATCGGGTTTCTGTTCATGGGCATCTTTTACCGGTTCGTCGGCACGGTGACCTTCCGCAATAACCTGCAGTGGCAGGCCCATACGGTCGACTGGTACTCGTTGCTGCTGCTGGCTTCCTACTACGCGTTTGTGTTGGGCTTGTACAATACCTACCGCGGATGGCTTACGCTGTGCCTTTACGCGCTCTACGCCCTGTTCGGCATCTTCCTGGTTCGTTTGGTGCTGGGAGGCAAGTCGTAAGCGCTCCGCCACTCACCTTGCCCAACTAGGAGCAGCCCTCATGGCCGAGGCGATTTTTGTAAACGGCGGGAACGAAGCCACCGTCAACGCCGCGCTCGCCCGCGCCGCCAGCAGCATCGTGGCGATCTCTCCCAACCAGGGGGGGTACACCTGGAGCCACCAGATCCCGCCGGTGATCGTGGCGGGCAGCTTCGACCTGTCGGGCCCCGTCCGCATGCCGGCCAGCTCGCGCCTGCTCGCCGAGGGCGCCGTCTTCAAGTGCGGGTCGCTCGCCAGCACCACATTCGCTATCGAGGGGCAGGGCTGGCGGTCGGAGATCTCCGGCTCGCTGACCATCGCCGACGCCCCCAACGGCGTCCGCTGGAACACCGGCGACCTCGGCAACAACCTCACTATGGGCTCTTCGCTCATTTCCGGGGTCCACTTCGCCGGCGTCCGCGGCACGGCCGTCGATATCCAGTGCCGGTCGTCGGTTGTCGTCGTTGAGCGCTGCGTCTTCGACAAGGTCGACAAGATCGCCCACAGCCGGATGTGCGACCAGCTCACCATCCGCGACTGCTTCTGCAGGCCCACCGGCACGGCCGGCGTGACGCCGATCACCACCTCCTGGGGGAGGCTGATGGTCGACGGCGGCATCTTCACCCCCGCCGCAAACGCACGCACCCAGGCCTCGCTCGCGTGGATCGAGCTCGAAGCCGCCGGCGACCGCCAAGAACAAATGGTGCTGGTCCGCGGCGCCCGCTTCGGCGGCGAGTACGGCGGCATGGCCGTGGTGCTCAACCGCTGCCCGCCGCGCACCTCGTTCCCCTCCGCCCCGGGGGTCAGCATCACGCTGCGAGACGTCCACGCCAGCAACACCCCGTCCGCCGACGAGTACGCGGCCGACCCCCCCATCGGCGCGCCGCTCGTGCTGCTGGCGGAGCTCCCCAACAGCCTGGTGATCGACGGCTGTATCGGCATGGTTCGCCCCAAACATCTGGTAGACTTCCTCCCCTGGGTCGACGGCCCGGCGCTCGCCGCCGGAATGAGCGCCACCGGCCTGAACAACCGCTGCATCCTTCAGCTCCAACGCGGCGCCACCATCACGCCGGGGGAAGAAGCCCCCGAGGTGCTGCGGCCGTTTGTCGTTGGCCCGGCCGCCCAACCCGTCGGACCAGCCCGGCCACTCCCTGCCCAATAACCTCCGCCCGCCATGCTCGCCAAACGCGTCATCCCCTGCCTCGACGTCGACCGCGGCCGCGTGGTCAAGGGAACCAACTTCGTCAACCTGGTCGACGCGGGCGACCCGGTGCAGGTGGCCCAGCGGTACGAGGCCGAGGGCGCCGACGAGCTGGTGTTCCTCGACATCACCGCCAGCCACGAGAGCCGCGACATCACCGCAGACATGGTCCGCCGCGTCGCCGAGCAGGTGTTCATGCCGCTCACCGTCGGGGGCGGCATCCGCACGCTCGAAGACGCCCGCCGGCTGATCCAGGCGGGCGCCGAGAAGGTCAGCCTCAACTCGTCCGCCGTGCGCACGCCGGAGCTGGTCACCCAGATCAGCCGAGCCTTCGGCTCCTGCGCCACCGTCGTGAACATCGACCCCAAACGGGTCCGCGAGAACGGCGTTGAGCGCTGGGAGGTCTTCATCAGCGGCGGTCGTATCCCCACGGGCCTCGAGGCGGTCGCCTGGGCGCGCGAGGCAGAGCGGCTCGGCGCCGGGGAGATCGTGCTGACTTGCATGGACGCCGACGGCACCAAGGACGGGTACGACCTGGAGATCACCCGCGCCGTCGCCGAGGCGGTCGGCATCCCCGTGGTCGCCAGCGGCGGCGCGGGGCGCCCGGAGCACCTGGCAGACGCGATCCTGATCGGCAAGGCCGACGCCGCCCTGGCGGCCAGCATCTTCCACTTCGGCGAGTACACCATCGCCGAGACCAAACGCGTCATGGCCGGGCGCGGCGTGCCGGTGCGGATGGTCGTCTGACCCGCCGGCCACCGCGCCGCGTCCCCCGCCGCCCCCCCACCGACGACGCCGCCGGCGACGCTGCCGCCGCTGGGCGACTTTTGTCCTTTTGTCCGCTCTCCTGAAAATCGAAAATCGGACAAAACCCCCCCGGGTCGTCGTAAGTCCTTTGCCGACGTCGCCCGGCCCGCGGCCCCACCCCCCAGAAGGGGCGCTCCAAGGCCCCGCCGAGCCGGCCCAGCGGACAAAATCCCCCCCCAATCGGACACCTGCTGGGGGTCGCTCCGGTCCGGGCAAGCATCGGGAACAACAAGAATCAAGGCGCTCCTCCGTCTTCGTCGTCCGCCGTGGCCCGCGAGCCGCGCCCAGCGGACACCTGAGGGACAAAAATAGGCGCACCCGCTGGCCGCCCCGCCCGCCGCGCAGACCCCGGGCGCCCCGCCCCCCGGCTGTGTACCGTGGGGGGTCCGCACCCGCCCCCAATTCTCTCCGACCGGGTGGCTATTTGCGAGCCAAAAACGCCCCCGACGCCCCAGCCGTGGGCAGCTTAGATCGATGCAAAATCAACTCCTGCATTTGGCCGAAGGCCTTCGTCACCGTAGCCTACGGCAACGGCGGGAAGCCCGGCGGGGGGCGACCAGTCTCGGGAGAAGCGGGTGAGTCCAACAGACACGATGTGAAACTCCTCCGCTCCGCATCCCGCTAGTACCCCCAATAAATCCAATAGACCAGCAGCGCTACGAGCAAAATCGTGACGATCGAAATGCCCTTTCCTCGATTTGATCCGAACATACCAGTGTTCTCCCAGAGAGTGGCTGTTGCTTTCACCGTGGCGCCGGCTCACTGATTGGTTGCAAAGCGACCAGCGCCGGCGGCTGGCTGTCGTGTGTGCGAATCGGGGGCCAAACCGGAGAGCGGGCGGCCAAAAACTCGCGCAACCGCTAGGACCACGACGCCTCCCCTGCAGGCGAACGGGGTCACCCGCCGGTGGGGCCTGCCGCGGGCTTTGCCGCCCAAGTACCTTTGTGGGCTTGGTGGGTAGGCTCCTCTGGGTTGACGTCGAGATGCAAGCAGACGCGTTTATCGAGCGCTGGGCGCCCTCGGGCGGCTCTGAACGCGCCAACTACCAGAGCTTCCTCAACGAGCTGTGCGACCTGCTGGGAGTCCCCCACCCCGACCCGGCAAAAGCCGAGAACCAGCAGAACGCCTACGTCTTCGAGCGCGCCGTCACGTTCGACAACCGCGACGGCACGCAGAGCACCGGCTTTGTCGACCTGTACAAGCGCGGTGCGTTTGTCTGTGAGACCAAGCAGGGGGTCGAAGCCGGGCAGCAGGGGCAGTTGCTCTCCGAGCGCCAGCAGAAGGCGCAGGCGAAACGCAAGAGCGGCCACGGCCTACGCGGCACAAGCGCCTACGAGAACGCCATGCAGCGGGCCGTCGGCCAAGCAGAACGCTACGCCCGCAGCCTGCCGCCGGACGAGGGCCGGCCCCCGTTCTTGCTGGTTGTGGATGTCGGCCACTCGCTGCGGCTGTACAGCGAGTTCAGCCAGACCGGCGGCGCGTACGTGCCGTTCCCCGACCCGCGTTCGCACACCATCAAGCTGGCGGACCTCGAACAGGAAGAAGTCCGTGAGCGGCTGCGGCTGGTCTGGACCGACCCGCTGGCGCTCGACCCCGCGCGGCAGAGCGCCAAGGTCACCCGCGCCATCGCGGACAAGCTGGCCAAGCTCGCCAAGAGCCTGGAAGCGGCCGGGCACGACCCGCAGGACGTGGCCCACTTCTTGATGCGGTGCTTGTTCACGATGTTCGCCGAGGACGTTGAGCTGCTCCCCAAGCACGCCTTCCGCGACCTGCTGCGGGGGCTCGAATCGCCCAAGCACTTTAGGCCCGTGGTCGAAGAGCTGTGGCGCACCATGGACCGCGGCGGGTTCAGCACCCTGCTGCGCAAGGACCTGCTGTACTTCAACGGCGGCCTGTTCCACGCCCCCACCGCGATCGACGTCACCCGCGACGAGCTCGATCTGCTGATCGAGGGCGCCGAGCAAGACTGGCGCGATGTCGAACCGGCCATCTTCGGCACGCTGCTCGAACGGGCTCTCGACCCGGTAGAACGGCACAAGCTGGGCGCCCACTACACGCCGCGTGCGTACGTCGAGCGGCTGGTGGTGCCGACCGTCGTCGAGCCGCTCCGCGACGAGTGGGCCGCCGCGCGGGCCGCGGCGATGACGCTGGAAGCCGAGGGGGACACGGCCGGGGCGGTCGCCGAGCTGCGTCGTTACCACGACCGGCTGTGCGAGGTCCGCGTGCTCGACCCCGCGTGCGGCAGCGGCAACTTTTTGTACGTGACGCTGGAGCACCTCAAGCGGATCGAAGGGGAAGTGATCGCGGCCCTTGAAGCGTTGGGGCAGACGCAAACGATGCTCGAAGGGGGGCACACGGTCGATCCGCACCAACTGCTGGGGATCGAGATCAACCCCCGCGCCGCGGCCATTGCGGAACTGGTGCTGTGGATCGGCTACTTGCAGTGGCACTTCCGCACGCGGGGCAAGGTCGACCCGCCGCAGCCGGTGATCCAGAACTTCAAGAACATCGAGTGCCGCGACGCGGTGCTCGACTGGAGCAGCCGCGAGATTGTGCTGGACGACGCCGGCAAGCCGGTGACGATCTGGGACGGCCGGACCACCAAGCCCCACCCGGTGACAGGGCTCGAAGTGCCAGACGAGTCGGCCCGGCTGCCGATGTACCGCTACTTGAACCCGAAGAAGGCAGAGTGGCCGGAGGCGGATTTTGTGGTGGGAAACCCGCCGTTTATTGGCGCAAGCAAGATGCGTCACGACTTGGGAGATGGTTACGTTGACGCGATCCGTTCGACCTACGACGAGTTACCGGAGTCCTGCGACTACGTAATGTACTGGTGGCATAAGGCGGCCGTCTCACTTCGGAATCACGAATCTGTTCGATTCGGATTCATTACGACGAATAGCATACGCCAGACTTTCAACCGCCGGGTGCTTCAACTCCATCTAGAAACCGATGCTAAGTGTGAGTTGGCGTTTGTCATCCCGGACCATCCTTGGGTTGACTCCACGGATGGTGCTGCCGTGCGAATCGGGATGACAGTCGCAGGGAAACCCGCAGGCAAAGGTATCCTCGTTCGCGTCGTCTCGGAATCATCGCGCGCAGATGGCTCTAGCGCGATCGAACTCGAACAGACTGAGGGATTCATTTCCGCCGCATTGCGAATAGGAGCTCGCATCGATCAGACTGCTCCTTTGAAGGCCAATCACTCCATTAGCAATACAGGCGTCAAGCTTCATGGATCGGGCTTCCTCGTAACCCGCGAGAAGGCATCGGAACTTGGATTGGGCAGCGTTTCGGAACTGGAATGGCGAATTCGCGAGTACCGCCATGGTCGTGATCTTTCTCAGGTGTCGCGAAATCTGCTCGTCATAGATCTTCATGAGCTGTCGCAAGAAGCAGTGAGGGACCGTTTCCCAGCCGTTTATCAGCATGTCGTTGACAACGTGAAGCCGGAGCGCGACCAGAACAACGAAAAGTACAGGCGAGAAAACTGGTGGCTCTTTGGTCGGAAGAACACTGAACTGCGCAACTCGCTCCGCGGCCTGGAGCGTTTTATCGCGACTCCAGAGACGGCCAAGCATCGATACTTCGTCTTTCTTGACGGCCGCATTCTTCCGGACAATATGCTAATCAATGTGGGATTGGACGACGCCTATGCGTTGGGTGTCCTTTCATCGCGTCCGCATACTACCTGGTCGCTAGCTTCAGGAGGTCGGATGGGCGTTGGAAATGATCCACGCTACAACAAGACGCGCTGCTTTGAGACCTTTCCCTTCCCCGAGGCGATCGACGCTCAAAAATCGCGCATCCGCGAGCTCGGCGAGCAGCTCGACGCGCACCGCAAACGCCAGCAGGCCGCGCACCCCTCGCTGACGATGACCGGCATGTACAACGTGCTAGAGAAGCTCCGCAGCGGCGAGACGCTCAACCCCAAGGAACGCACCATCCACGAGCAGGGGCTGGTCGCGGTGCTCAAGCAAAACCACGACGACCTGGACGCCGCGGTGGCCGAGGCGTACGGCTGGCCGGTCGACCTGTCCGACGAAGAGATCTTGGAGCGGCTGGTGGCGCTCAACCACGAGCGGGCCGAGGAAGAACGCCGCGGGCTGGTGCGGTGGCTACGCCCCGAGTTTCAGAACCCCAGCGGCGAGTCGCAGCAGGGGATGGCGGTTGGGGAGGATGCGGCCGCGCCGAAACGTGGGTCGGCGGCTGCTGGGGCTGCGAAGCTCAAGAAGCTCGCCTGGCCCAAGACGCTCAGCGAGCAGGCCGCCGCGGTGGGGCAGGCGCTGGGGACGCTGTCGGGCCCGGCGACCGCGGCCGACGTGTCGAAACGGTTCACCCGCGCCAACAAAGAGCGCGTCGCGGAGCTGCTAGAGACCCTCGCCGCGCTGGGCCGAGCCCGCCGCCTCGAAGACGGCCGCTACGCGGCGTAGGCCCGGCCGACATGGCCGCGCTCGCCTGGCCATGCGACTCACCCGAGGCCAGCGACGACCGATCTACACTTGCCCACGCATGCGTGGGCATGGCGCCCGGCGCCCGAGCCGCCGGCAGCCTACATCGATGCAAGAACAACGACCGCATTCGGCCGCAGGCCTTCGGCGCCGTAGCCTGCGGCAACGCCGTAGGGCAGGCGTCGGCGGCGCGCCCTTTGGCCACAGGCCGCACTCACAGCGCCGCCTGGGGCGGCGCTCCGCTTGCCCCAGGCTACGGTGAACGATGGCCTTCGGCCAAAAGCCCGCCGCCATGCGTTGGACCACGGGGCGTAGCGGGCTTGTTTGTGCTATTTTTGGTCCGCTGCCTCCGTGACCTGCGCGACTGGTCTGCGCGGGTGGCCCGATCGCCAGGCTCCCCCCCTCGTCCAATCAACTCTATGCCGACCCGCCTCCCGCGTATCTCGCTGCAGACGCTGCTGCTGCTCGTGACGATCACGGCGATGGCGTTGGTGATCTGGCAGTTGAGCTCGAAGCTGCTGCCGCTGCGCCGCGAGGTGCAGGCGCTGCGCGACGAGACGGGGCAGCTCACCGTCGACGACCCCACGAAGATCCACGCGATCGCGATGGCCACCGACTACCCGCTCGCCTGGAAATGGCGGGTCTGGGTTCCCGCAGGAAAACGGGTCCGCCTTGCACACTCAACACACCAGGTCTCCAAGGAAGGGCTGCCCCAATCGAACGGCGGCCTTGATCTGGCCGGTCCGCAGGAGTTCGTGGTGACCGTGAAGCTCGACCGGCAGCCCGACGGGAAATGGCGGAGCGGCCTGTCGTACGACGGGGTGACTACCTTTCTGAGGGTTCCTGACGACGCAGACGCCTGGCTCTCCGAGGGTTCTTCGGGGTCACAGTCGAGGCACGTGTCCCGCCGAGGGGTCACCGTGGGCAAGCCGGGCGAGCCGATGGTGCTGCTGCGGAAACGGGTGTTCTATGGTCGGGGCTCGATCCCCCCGCCCACCGAACCACCGCTCACCGATGGCTTGTTGGTATGGATCGCCGAAGAGGGGCCGGAGGCCGACCCGAGCGGGCCGCAGGGCGCCGGGCCGTGAACCGGTTCGGCGGCGCCCGGGAAAAGGCCCCGGCAAACCAGTCCAAGCATCGACGGTCCAAGGGCCCCTGTCATGAAAAACCCGCTGCGGTTCTCGCTCGCGAACCTGCTGCTGCTCACCGCGATCGTGGCGATGGCGATCGCGCTGTGGCAGAACCACCAGAAGCTGGCGCCGCTGCAGGAGGAGCTGGCCAGGCTGCGGGCCGAGACCGGGCAGCTCAACATCGTGGACCCAGAATTGATCCACGCGATCCGAGTGCCGACCGAAGACGACCAGCCGAGCACCTACCGCGTCTATCTGCCGGAGGGACGCGGTTACGGGTTGTACTACAAGGCGAACGGCATCCCGCCGAGCGGGGTTCCAGAGCAGCCCCCGGAGACGCTGCTGGCGGCCGGCGAGTACCTGGTGCGGGTGAAGCTCACGCGGCGGACCGACCCGAAGACGGGCGAGCCGACGCCGTACGCCGTTGCCGACTTCGACGTCAAACCGAGCGCCCCGGGCGTGAACGGGGGACAGGGTTTCATGGTCTCCGTGGGGCAGGACAAGAACGACTGGCTTGTGAACAAGCAGACGGGGGAGACGGCGTTCAGTTGGGGGGGCCCGGGACGGGTGCAGACGACGGCCGACCCCGACGCGCCGCTGGTGGTCTACCGGGCCCGGGCCAACGAGGTGAAGGTCCTCCGCCGCGACGCCCAGGGCGAGCCGGCGAGCTGGAGCTCGACCGCCGTCGAGGGGGACTGCGACGGCTTCATGATCTGGATCGGCGCGGTGGGCCGGGAGAGGTAGCGGGCGGCCGCGGCGGCGCGGCTGTTCCGCGGGCTGATTTCCGGCCCCGGGGGTAGTCCACCTCGCCCCAAGTTGTGTGTATGATGCATCTTCGATCAATCGTTGCGGGGATCGGGGGCGTTGCGGGAATTAGAGGCGGGAATTGGGGGCGGGGAGCAGGCCGTTGGGAACCAGAGAGCGATGAGCGTTACACTTGCCGATGCCGTTAAGAGCGGTCTGATCCCGAACAATCAAGAGCTTGAGTGCAACAAGCTCTTCCGCGCGTGCGTGAAGCTCGAAGGGAGCGACCTGCACCTCAAGGTCGGCAGGCCCCCGATTGTGCGCGTCGGGGGGACGCTGCGGCCGCTGGACCGCGGTCCCATCGACGACGAAGAGATGGTGCGGCTGCTGGTGCCGCTGATGAACGACCGCAACCGCAAGATCTTCGAGAAGGACGGGGGCGCCGACTTCGCGCACACCGTAGACGTCGACGGCGTGCCGTGGCGGTACCGCGTCAACCTGCTGCAGCAGCTGGGGCACATGGGCCTGGTGGCGCGGCGGGTGAGCAACTTCATCCCCGACTTCGAGGGGCTCCACCTGCCGCCGACGATGCAGAACCTCTGCACGTTCGACCAGGGGATGGTGCTGCTGGCCGGGGTCACGGGCTCCGGCAAGAGCACCACGATCGGCTCGATGCTCAACTGGATCAACCGCAACTACCGCAAGCACATCCTCACGCTTGAGGACCCCATCGAGTTCGTCTACACCGAAGAGAAGTGCCTGATTAATCAGCGCGAGATCGGCATGGACGTGATCGACTTCGAGGTGGGCATGAAGCACGCCGTCCGCGAAGACCCTGACATCATCCTGGTCGGCGAAATGCGCGACAAGGAGACCTTCATGACGGCCATCCACGCCGCCGAGACGGGCCACCTGGTGTTCGGCACCATTCACGCCTCGAGCGCGCCGAGCACCATCGGCCGTATCCTCGACCTGTTCCCGCAGGACATGCACCCCGCGCTGCGTAGCGCCATCGCGTTCAACATGCGGGGCATCGTCGCCCAGAAGCTGCTCAAGAGCATCAAGCCGGGGGTGAGCCGGGTGCCGACGGTCGAGGTGATGACGTTCTCTCCCACCATCAAGAAGCTGATCCTGGAAGAGAAGGACGAGAAGCTGGGAGACGCCATCCGCATCGGCGCCGAGGACGGCATGCAAGACTTTACGCAGAGCCTGAAGCACCTGGTGGACATCGAGCTGATCGACCGGGCCATCGCGATGGAGGTGGCCCCGAACCGCGAGGCGCTGAAGATGGCGCTCAAGGGGATTAACGTTTCGCAAGGCGGGATCCTTTGATGCACGACCTGATTTGGCGTTTGTTGCTGGCCGCCGTGGTGGCGGTGGTTTGTATCGGCGGATCGGCGACGTGCCGCGCGCAGGAAGAACCCGACGCCGCGGCCGAGGGGGAGGCGCCCCCCACGGACGCGCCAGAAGAGGGGCCCGAAGCGGGGCCCGAGGCCGCCCCCAACGCAGAACCCGAGGCCGAACCCGCGCCGCCGGCCGGGGGCGACAAGTGGAACGACACCCACTCCTACCCGCGCCTCACGTCGCCGGCCGCGAGCCCCATCAAGCTGATCATCGCGGCGGTGCTGATGCTGGTGTGGGTCGGCACCAGCGACTGGGTCAACCGCGACGCCCAGCAGTACGACCTGGGGGTCGGGCAGTGGAACGCCACCACCTACTTCCCGGGCCTGGTGGCGGGGCTGATGTTCTTGCTGCCGTTCTTGGTCGCCTCGCCGGTGGCTTTCCTGGCCTGGATCGTGCCGTTCGGCCTGTACGTGGCGCACCACAACAGGAGGCTGGAGGAGCACCAGCGGGTGCTGACCAAAGACTGGATGGCGTTCCAGATGCGCGCCCTGGCGGGCAAGCTGGGGATGAAGGTGGCGGCCGAGAAGCAGGCCGACTACGAGAAGGGCGCCCCCGTGCAGCTCAAGGCCCTGGGGGGGGACGAGACCAAGAACAACGCCAACCTGATCCTGGCGCGCAAGAGCCCCGGCTACGTGCTGGTCAAGGACATGGTGGCCGACATGGTCGCCAACCGCAGCGGCCGGCTGCTGATGGACTTCTCGGCCGAGGGGGTCGCCGTCCGCCGCCAGGTGGACGGCGTGTGGCACGCCGGCGAGCCGCGCGACCGCGAGTCGGGCGACGTGCTGCTGGCGGTCATCAAGCAGCTTGCCAACCTCAACCCGGCCGAGCGGCGTAAGGCGCAGTCCGGCATGTTTAGCGCCGAGTACCAGGGGACCAAGTACGCGTGCAGCGTCGAGAGCCAAGGGGTGAAGACGGGCGAGCGCGTATCGCTGGGGTGCCGCAGCAGCAAGCAGAAGATGCTCACCACGCTGGCCGAGCTGGGGATGCGGGAGAAGACCGCCGAGCAGTGGGCCGAGGTGTGCGCCGCGCAGCACGGCACGATCGTGATCGCCTCGATGCCCGAGGGGGGGCTGACCACGCTGACGGACGTCTCGCTGATGGAGACCGACCGCCTGATGCGCGAGTTCCTGGCGGTGGAAGACGTGCACGCCCCCGAGCAAGAGCTGGAGAACATCGGCGTCTTCACCTACGACAGCAAGAAGGGGGAGACCCCCGCCACCCCCCTGCCGAAGCTGATCCGCAAGTACCCGGACGCCTACGTGGTGCGCGACCTGGTAGACGAGGCGTCTACCCAGGCCTACCTGGGGCAGGTCGCCGAGGGGAAGCTGCTGGTGACCACCATCAACGCACGCGACGCCTGCGAGGCGCCGCTGCGGATGATCCAGAAGTACAAGTCGCAGGCCGCGATCGCCGACAACCTCTCCGCGGTGATCTGCATGCGGCTGATCCGCACGCTGTGCGAGGCCTGCAAGGTAGGGTTCGAGCCCGCGCCGGAGCTGCTGGCCAAGCTCGGCATCCCCGCCGGCAAGCTCACCATGCTCTACCGCGAGCCGACCGCCGAAGAGATCAAGAAGCCCTGCCCCAAGTGCGCGGGGAGCTTCTTCGTGGGCCGCACCGGGCTGTTCGAGCTGATCGTGGTGGACGACACGTTCCGCAAGGCGCTCAAGACGCAGCCCAAACCAGAGATCCTACGCAAGGTCGCCCGCCAGGGGGGCATGCGGACGTTCCAAGAAGAAGGGATCGTGCTGCTCGCCAAGGGGGGCACGTCGCTGGCCGAGCTGCAGCGGATCCTTAAGACGTAAGTAGCCCCAATGACCAAGCCCCAATGACCAAGCTGGCGGCGCCGACGGCCGGGGCGATGGTCATTCCGGCTTGGTCAATGGTGATATGGCGCCTCGCCGATCCTTCCACGTAAACCGAATAGCGCATCCTATGGATTCAATCTACTGGCTCTTGGTGGTGTTCGTCGGGTTCGGCCCGGTGGCGATGATGATCCAGGAAGGGTTGTGGAGCAACACGATCACGCTGTTCTCGATGGTGCTCGGCGGGATCACCGCGTTTGCGCTGTACGAGCCGATCACGGTGATGATGGACGAGAACCTGGACGGCGAGTTCACCTACGTACTGGACATCGTGGTGATCTGGTTCATCTACTTCATCGTGGTGGCGGTGCTGCGGACGCTGGGGGGGGCCCTCTCGAAGACCAAGCTGCTGTTCAACAAGCCCATCGACGAGGTCGCCTCGCCCATCGTCGCGCTGGCGACCGGGTTCTTGATGCTAGGGTTCACGCTCTCCACGCTGCACGTGGCGCCGCTCAGCCGCGATTTTGTCCGCTGCATCGCCTACGGGGTGCCCGACAAGGTCTACGACGACGAGGACGCCAAGTATGAGGTCCCGTCCCGGGCCGCGGTAGAGCAAGGGATCGACGAGGCGAGCTGGATCGCCCACCCCGACCTCACCTGGCTCGGGCTGGTCGAGACGCTGCTGGGGGGCTCGCGGTTCGGCCCGGGCGAAGACGGCTTTGTGGCGCGTGACTTCGTCATCAACCGGGGCAACCGCCGCGACCAGTTCGCCGAGTCGGGCGCTAGCTGGCTGCGCGTCCGCCGCTCGGGGCGGTAAGATGACGCCGGGCCCGTACGCCCCCGTCCAGAACGTCCCCCGTCTGGCACGTACTGCACCGTAACCGCGAGCCGTCGCCGTGAGTGAACCCGAATTTGGCGCCTACCGCTCCGTTTCTGTGCTGGCGATCGCCGCGCTGCTGTGCGGGCTGGCCTCGCCCCTGGCGGCGCTCGCGCCGCTGTGCTTCGTGTTCCCGTTGGCCGCGTGCGTGTTGGGCTCCATCGCCTGGGCGCGCGTGACGCGCAACCCCGAGGTGCTCACCGGCGCGGGTCTGGCGCTGACCGGCGCCGCGCTGGGCGCCATGATCGGCGCGGGGGTCATCGCGGTGCAGGCCGCGGAGAACACGCGGGTCGCGTCGCAGGGCGACGCGTTCAGCCGCGAGTGGATCACGCTGCTATTAAACGACAACCCTTCCGCGGCGTTCGCGCTGACCGCCGAACAAGCGCCACCCGCGCCGGGCGCTCCCGGCGCGCCGGGCGCGGGCAGCGACGCCGCCCAGGCCCCCTCGCCGGAAGAATCGTTCGCACGCACAGAACCGGCGCCATCCCTCAGGTCGCTCGGTCGGGGCGCAGAGATCGAGCAGTCAGAGACGCTGGACATGATCCGCGTCGGCCACGGCCGCATCCAATTGGGGCAGCGGCTTCGGGTGAGCGACGGCCAGGCGTCCGTGTCGGTGGTTCTGCACCTCGAGCGGCGCCCCAACGCGATCGGTGGTCCGGCTGTGTGGCGTGTGCTGTCCCTGAAAAGGGAAGACGGGCAGGCCGGTTAATCGGGCCGGTGCGGCGGACCGAGCGCCCAAGACGCCGGCGCCCGTTCGCCATCCGGCAAGGTTTATCAAGATCGTCCGTTCCAGGCCTCTTTTCTGCTGCCACCGGCCATCCGGCCGTGCATCCCGGCCCCCGGGTTCGACGATAGAACCTTGCGAGGCGGAATGCAAACGTTGGACCGGGCTGCAGTGACCCACGACCGAGGCAGCCCGGCGCCACCACCCCCCCGTGTCCGGCCTAGGAGATGGCCGCGACCCATCCGAAAGAAGGAGTCTGAACGTGAACAGGATGAAATGGACGATCGGGCTCGCCCTGATCGCGGGCGGCGCCACTTCGGCGCAAGCACAATCGCCCGTGCAAAGTGCTTTCGACTACCAGCTCACTAGCTGTTGTGAGCCCACCTGCGAGTGCCCAGCGACAAGCTGCTGCGACTCCAACGGCTGCTGCGGCGATGGCTGTGGCGACGTCTGCTGCGGAAGCACCTGCGGATGTGGCGGCGGCGGGGGGCTGGGCTTCAGCTTCTGCCCGTTCGACTGCAACCTGGGCGACCCCTTCGCGTTTAGCTCGATGGTGCTGGGCGACGACACGTCGCTCTACTTCGGCGGCTGGACCCAGGCCGGCATCCACACCGACAACACCCGCTTCTCGGTGGAAGACAACGACGCCCTGGCGTTCAACGACCACCCGGGACGGATCAACCTGCACCAGCAGTGGTTCTTCATGGGTAAGGACGCGGATGGTTCGGACGGCCTCGACTGGGGTTTCCGCGCCGACATCATGTACGGCACCGACGCGGTGAAGACGCAGGCGTTCGGCGCCAACCCCGGCACGTGGGACTACCAGAACGGGTGGGACCGCGGCGGCGGCTACGGCGGCGCCATGCCGCAGCTGTACGGCGAGCTGGCGTGTGGCGACTGGTCCGTCAAGATGGGCCACTTCTTCACGCTGGTTGGATACGAAGTGGTTACCGCCCCGGATAACTTCTTCTACAGCCACGCGTTCACGATGTTCAACAGCGAGCCGTTCACCCACACCGGCGCCCTGGCCACGTACTCGGGCTTCGAGAACGTTGAGTTCTACGGCGGCTGGGTCGCGGGCTGGGACACCGGGTTCACGCAGAACCAGAACGGGTCGATGTGGTTGGGCGGCGCCAGCGTTGGCCTGACCGACAACGTCAACGTGACGTACATCAACTACATCGGGAACTTCGGCGCCAAGAGCGCCGGCGGCAACGGCTACGGTCACAGCATCGTGGCCAACTTCACGATCTCCGACAAGCTCAACTACGTCGCCCAGAGCGACTACGTTGAGACGGGCGACCAGGACCCGAACGGGTTCGACTCGATCGGCCTGAACCAGTACCTGTTCTACTCCTTCAACGACTGCCTCGCGGCGGGCGCCCGGATGGAGTGGTACAAGCTGGACGGCACCTCGTACCAGGGCCTCACCTACGGCCTGAACTACAAGTGCCACGCCAACATCATCGTCCGTCCGGAACTGCGTCACAACTGGACGAACGAGAACGACACCAACCTGGATGGCTTCAACCAGACCGTGTTCGGTGTCGACGCGATCTTGACCTACTAGCCCCGAGCCCGCCCCCTCACTCGGGGCGCCTCAGGACGTAAAAGCGTCAGACCCCCTTCGCCGCCGGTCGCTCTTCGGAGCGGCCGGCGGTTTTTTCGTTTTCGGCCAGGCGTCGGCTCGCCCGCCCCCCTGCTATCACCCCGGGGGCCCCATTGGCGAGCCGGGGCGTCCCCGCCCCCGGCGCGGCCCGATGGCTGCTGCCGGAACTCACCCCGGGTTCTGGGGTTAGATTCTCAACGTCCTTCGCTGGTGACGGCGCGGCGGGCCGCTTAGACTGGGTGAACCCCAGAACCGTCCCACCCGCCTCCCCGAACCAACGGAGCCCTCCCCTACTGGAGGCGCCCACCCCCCGTGGCGATCAGCGACTCGACGATCCAACGCTACACCCACGCCGACCCCGACGTCCGGCTGATGCTACGCGTGCGCGACGACGACACCGCCGCGTTCGAGGAGCTTATGTTGCGCTACCAGAACCGCGTCGCCTCGCTGATGGCCCATCTGGTTGGGCGGCGGGACCAGGGGGAAGACCTGGCCCAGGAGGTCTTCCTGCGCGTCTTCCGCTCCCGCAAACGCTACGTGCCGGGCAGCAAGTTTTCTACCTGGCTGTTCACCATCGCCAACAACGTGGCCTCCAACGCCCTGCGGACCCTCTCGCGCCGCAAGGAAGTACGGTTCGCCCCGGGGGCGCCGGGAGACACGGGCGCCAACCCCTTGGAGAACGCCGCGGTGGCCTCCAGCGGCCTGATGCCGGGCCGGCAGCTCGAGGGCGCCGAGATGCGGGCCGCCGTGCGCGAGGCGGTCGGCGACCTGAACGAACGCCAACGCGTGGCCGTGCTGCTGGCGAAGTTCGAGGGGATGAGCTACGCCGACATCGGCGAGGTGCTGGACATGACCCCCCAGGCGGTAAAGTCGCTGCTCTCGCGGGCGCGTGGGAAGCTACGCACCGCGCTGGAGCCCTACATGGATCAAGGCAAACGCGTCGTGGCGACCAGCGAGGGCGACCATGACGCATGACCCGAGCCCGATGGCCCAGGCGGACCTCGAAGAACTGGTCGCCTACCTCGACGGCGAGCTCCCCCCCGACCTGGCCGCCGCCGTCGAAGACCGGCTCTCCCGCGACGCCGCGTACCGGGCAGAGCTGCAGCAGCTGGACCGCGCCTGGCACGCCCTGGAGGAGCTCCCCAAGGAGTCCGTCGGGGACGCGTTCGCCCGCACCACCATCGAGATGGCCGCGGTGCAGGCCGAAGAAGACCTCGCCCAACTCACCGCCGCGCTCCCCGTCAGGCGCCGGCGACGCCGCTGGGGGATGATCGCCGGGGGCGTGGCCGCGGCGTTGCTGGGGGCGGTGCTGGCCCGTGTGGCCACGATCCGTCAGGAGGGCCCGCTTGTCGCCGGGCTGCCGGCTATTGTGGAGGTCGACACGCTGCGGCAGTTCGACTCGGTCGAGTTCCTGGCCAAGCTCCGCGACCAGGGGGTGTTCGACGACGCGGCCTTGCAGCGTGTCGACGCCCGGGCCGCGTCCTGGGCAGAAGTGGCCCAGGCCGACCCGCTCAGCCGCCGCGCCTGGATCGAGGCGCTGCCGGCCGACGCCCAGGCCGACCTGTGGGAGAAGTCCCGCCGCTTGGCGGGGTTCTCCGAACTAGACCAACGCCGCCTCGCCGAACGCGAGCGGCTGCTCGCTGCCAACGACGACGCCGACACGCTGCGGCACACCGCGCTCGCGTTCCAGGCGTTCATGTCACAACGCCCCCCCGCGGAACAGTCCGCCATCCGCGAGATGCCCCTGGACGAGCGCGTGGAGCGGGTGGCCGAGATGGTGCGACGCGATCATAGCTCGACGCGTCAGCCGCTGTCGGCCGGAGAGATCACGCGGCTGCGCGACGCGATCCGCAAGCTCGACGAAGGGGACACGATCGACCGGCTGCCGAAGCTCTTGCGCGAGCGTGTCGCCGAGCTCCCCAAAGACTTCTCACTGCCGTGGATCCCGGAGCGACGCGGCCAGGGCTCCTCCGGGGGGAACGGCTCCGACAACCGGCGCCGGTTCGACGTCCGCCGCGGCATGACGCAGTGGGCCGACCGGCTCGATCGATCGCCCCCTTGGCAGATCGCGTCGCTCGCCAGGATCTCGAGCTCCGACGAGCAGCCGCGTGCGCTGCAGATGCTGCTGGGGGACGGCTACGAAGCAAAGATCGCCCTGCTGAGCCAAGACTGGGCAAAGACAGAAAGCGTCCTGCTCGAAGCCCTCGACCCCGCCACGCGAGAGCGGCTCAACGCCGCCAGCAGCGAACGCCGCCGTCAGCGGCTCAGCGGCTACGTGATGGAGGTCTCCCGCGACCGCTTTGAAGAAGAGCTGGAGCAGTTCTTCGCCAGCGACGCGATCACCCAAGAAGAACGGCAGCGGCTGCTCGCCGAGCCGACCCCCGACCTGAAGGAGCAGCTCCGCGAGCTCTACCTGAGCCGCGAGCTCAGCGGGCTGGGCGACCCCGCCTGGCTGTTCGGCGGCGGCGGGTTCGGAACCCGGGGTGAAGGGGGCGGCCGGAGTGAGGGGAGCGGCCGAGGTGAGGGGGGCGGCCGGAACGAAGCAGGGGGCCGAGATGACAGAGACGGCCGCGATGATGGCAACGGCCGAGACGATCGGAACAACCGGGGCGACGGGCGACCGGAGCCCCCCGGCGGCGCCGACGGACGCGGCGATCCGGAAGGACGCGGCCGGCCGGGCGGCCCGGGAATGGGCGGCCCGGGAATGGGCGGGCCGGGAATGGGCGGCCCGCCGGGCTTCCTCGGGGGCCCGCCGCCGGGCGACAGGCCGCCGGGACCGCCGGGGCGATCGGGTGGTCAGAGCCCGGAAGGCTCACCGCGACAGGCGCCCGAGGGCTAGCCCCACGGGGTCGTCTCGCAACCCCATGAGCCGGTCGTAGGCCTCCCACTCGCCGCTGCGCTTGGCCAGCATCAGCGGCGCCGGGGCGTACGACGAGAAAGGGGTCGCGCGGTCCTGCTGGGCCAGCGCAGCGTAGAACCGCAGCGCCTCGCGGTCGCGTCCCAGCCTGCCCAGCAGCACCAGCAGCGTTTCTGCCGCGCTCGAGGCGCTGTAGGGTTCGACCGGCTCCTCGGCCCGCGAGCGGAAGTAGGCGAGCGCCTCCTCGACCCGCTCGCCCAGCGTGGCGTCCAGCAGCAGCCGGTGCGTGGGGAAGAACGCCTCGAACGGGGGGGGATCGTTGGGGAGCCAATCGGCGTCCAGCCGCTCGCCGTATTGCGCCAGCTCACCGGCGAGCCGGACATCCTCTGGCTCTTCGAGCAGCCGCGCCAGCCGCACCGCCGAGGTGAGGTGCGAAGCGTCGACGTGCGAGCCCCCCCCCTCCATCAGCCCGGGGTGCTCGGCCAGCAGCCGGCCGACCTCGCGGTGGTTGGGGGGCGCCTGCCCGCTGCGCAGCACGGCGCCGGTGAGGTTCTCGACGAGCTCGTGATGGAGCCGCCGCACCAGCACCGCGGCGCACGCCACCGCGTCGGGGGGATCGAACTGGCCGACCAACTGCTCCAGCGTGGTGACCGCGGCGCAGGTGCCGCTGTGCTCGATCAACCACTCGGCCCCCAGGGCCGGGCAGGCCCCTTCGAACAGCGCCACCTCGATCAACGCGTCGGCCGACTCGCTGTCGGGCGTAGCCAGCCGCAGGGCGTCGCGCATCGTCTGCTGCGCCCCGCACGCCCGCAGGTAGGGCCAAGCGCGGCGGTGCTGGCCCAAGGCGAGCCAGCCCCGGCCCGCCTCGAGGCAGGCCTCGCGGTACGCGGCGGTCAGCTCCGGGGCAGCCGCGGCCGAACCCGCGGCTGAACCGCCGTCATCCGTCAACGGCATCCCCAGCCGGCGGCGGGCCGCCAGCAACTGCGCCTCGAACAGCTCGTCCCAACGCGCGGACGAGCGCAGCTCGTCCGTGAGACGCCGGAGCATCGCGTCTTGGTCTGCGTCGGGCAAAGCAGTACAGCCGTTGCGGGTGGCGCTGACGGTGCTAGATCAACTCGTAGCCGTTGTGGTACTCCGGCTTTACGATCTTCATCAACGCCGGGTCGTCCGGCGTCAGGTTCTTGGCGTCCCACTTCACCAGGCCCCCCTTCCAGACCGCCAGGTTGCCCAGCAGGATCGTCTCGGTGAGCGGGGTGGCGTAGTCCGGGAAGTTGGAGGTGGTGGTCTTCGAGCGGTCCTTGATCGCGTCGAAGAACTCACGGTTGTGGGCGGAGTCGCCGCCGCCGCGGGCCTTCGGGTAGTCGACCTTGATCTCGTCGGCCTCGAGGATCTGGATCCCCAGGTCGGCGTAGTCGCCCGCGGCGTACATCCGGCCCTTGTCGCCGATGATCATCACGCCGCTGGGGGACGGCGGCGGGGTCTTCTTGTCGCCGCCCGTGGTCAGCGTGACGCCGGCGAACAGGTCGTTGTCCGGCTTCTGGCCGCCGTCGTACCAGTGCAGGGTGAACGGGGCGCGGGTCTTGCCGTCCCAGCCGGGCCCGGCGGGGAACTCGAACTTGATCCGCGACCACACCGGGTAGCTGTCGTGATCGTTGGGGGCGGTTTCGGCCTCCACGCTCACCGGGTCGCGCATGTTAAGGCCCATGAACGGCAGGTTGCAGGTGTGGCACGCCATGTCGCCCAGGGCGCCGGTGCCGAAGTCCCACCAGCCGCGCCACTTGAACGGGTGGTAGCCGGCGCCGTAGTCGCGCATCGGCGCGGGGCCGATCCACGACGCCCAGTCGAGCCCGGTGGGGACCGGCGCGGGGGCGGGACGCTTCTCGCCCTGCGGCCAGACCGGGCGGTTGGTCCACACATGCACCTGGCTCACGTCCCCCAGCATCCCGGCGCGGAGCTGGTAGGCCGCCTTGCGCATCGGGTTGTAGGCGGTGTACTGGTTGCCCATCTGCGTCACGACCCCCGACTTGCGGGCGATCTCGCCCAGCCGGCGGGCCTCGTAGATGGTCCGCGTCATCGGCTTCTGGCAGTAGACGTTGATGCCGCGCCGCATGGCCTCCGCAGCGATTAGTGCGTGCGTGTGGTCCGGCGTGCTGACCGTGACCGCGTCGATCTGGTCGCCCATCTGGTCGAACAGCTCGCGGTAGTCCGCAAAGCCCTTGTCGATGCCGTACTCACTCAGGGCGCCCGTCAAGAAGCCCTGATCGACGTCGCACACGGCCACTACCTTGGCGTGTTCCGACGCGTTCATCAGGTCGCTCTTCCCCTTGCCGCCGATGCCGATGCCGGCCACCTGCACCTGCTCGTTGGGCGAGCTGCTCTCGGCCGCCCGCAGCCCCCCGGCGACCCAATAACCCACCCCCGCTGCGGCGCCCGTTTGCAGGAATTGCCGCCGGCTTGCGCCAGTGCTGTTCGACCGGTCGATGGACTTCGGCATCTGAGGAAACTCCACAGGAAGTTGAGCGACAAAGAAGTAGATACAAGGACAACCATCCATGCACGCCACGGGGCGGACCCGCCGACCGAATGCGTGCGACGCTACGGCTAGGTATCATACCCACACCACGCACGACATCCCACCCAGCGGCACTACAAATTTACGACCAGGAGAACTCCCATGACGCACACTCATCGAGCGGCCCCCCCCCGGAGCGGCTGCGGTTTTATGCTGTTTTCGCTGGCGATCTTCGCGTGCTGCCCGGCGGCAGCGGATGAGGGCGACGACGCGATCCGGGCCCACGTCGAGGGCCTGCTGGGCTCCGTGCAGCTCGACCCCCAGGGACACGTGGTCGCCGTGAGCCTCGACGACCGGGCGGTGACCGACGCCCAGCTCGCCCCGCTGGCGGGCGCCAAGCACCTGCAGTCGCTCGCCCTGTGGGGCGCCGGCATCACCGACGCCGGGCTCGACTGGATCACCCCCATCAAGTCGATCACCGAGCTCGACCTGGTGAACACACAGATCACCGACGCCGGCCTGGCCAAGCTGGCGGCCATGCCCCAGCTCCGCTCGCTCGACCTGCAACGCTCCACCCAGGTGACCGACGCCGGCATGACGGCGCTCACCAAGCTGCCGGAGCTGACCTACCTTGAGCTGATCTACAACAAGATCGGCGACCAGGGGCTGAAGAACCTCAGCACCGCCCCCAAGCTCCGGCTGCTGGACATCCGCGGCTGCACCGTCACCGACGCGGGGCTGGCCCACCTGTCGGGCATGCAGACGCTGGCCGCGATCAAGCTCCGCAGCCCCGCCGTGACCGACGCGGGGCTCAAGTCGCTGGCGGGGCTGAAGCGGCTCAAGACCCTCTCGCTGGAAGACGCCTCGATCACCGACGCCGGCATGCCGACGCTGTCGCGGTTCACCGAGATGGACGACCTCAACCTGATGCGCACCCGCATCACCGACGCCGGCCTGCAGCACCTGGCGCCGCTCAAGAAGCTGCGTACGCTCAGCGTCCGCGGCACGTCGCTGCTGGGCCCCGGGCTCGGCAGCCTACAGGGCTGCCCGATGCTGCGGAAGCTCGACCTGAGCGAGACCAGCGTCGACGACCAGGCCATGCAGAGCGTGGCGCGGGTCCCCTCGCTGGCGTGGCTCAACCTGTGGAACACACGCGTCGGAAACGAGGGGCTGCGCAGCATCGCCAAGCTGCCGATCCTGGAGTACCTGAACGTCGACAACACCCGCGTCGACGACGACGGCGTCGCCGCCATCGTCGGCATGCCGAAGCTCTCGACCCTGAGCTTTGTCGAGACCGACCTCTCCGACGACGGCCTCGAGGCGCTCGCCGAGCTCAAGTCGCTGAACAAGGTAGACGTCCGCCTGACCGGCATCACCGACGACGGCATCGAGGCGCTGCAAGAGAAGCGGCCCAACGTGACGATCGACTCCGACTGGTGAGCCATCGCGTAGGTCAGGCTGCGCCTGACGCTGGTGCGCCTACGCTACGGGGCGTCTAGCTGCGGGTGAAGCGCGCCTCGTAGTAGCCCAGCGACTCGATCGGCGCTTCGCGCAGGCACTGGTTGATCACCCCCAGCAGCCGCTGTGTGAGCCCGCTGAGATTGGGGTCGGCCAGCTCCTCGTCCGGGGCCTCGCGCAGCGCCAAGATCACGTTGTGGCGGACCACGTGCTCCTGCGCCGCGAGCTCTCGTCCCACCTTCTTCAGCCGGTAGTGCGGCAGCGTGCCGAACAAGTGGAGCTGCGCCTCGATGATCTCGCCCGAACGGCTGTCGCGCGGCCGGGCGACGTAGAACCGCCCCAGCTCGACCTCTTCGAGCCGCGTCCGTACGGAGTGGTTCCGCGCGCGCTCCACCAAGGCGTCGGGGTCGTAGCACCCCAACGCCAGCGCCGCCATCATGGCCGGCGGCAGCAACTTGGTCAAAATCGGCATGATCGTTACAGCCGGGGTCGGGTCGGCGCCGCCAGCGGGCGCGGGCTAGGTTTGTGGCGCACCGCTGCATCCGTCTCTCCCGCAAGGGTAGGTCATGCGTCCGCCTCAGGCACAACCCGGCCCCACGCGTTTGGTTCAAACGGCCCTCGGCCGGGCGGCCCGGGCGTTGGCCTGCGCGGGCTGCGTGGCGGTCGCCTGTGCGATTGCCGGTTGCGGCGCCCCGGAGGCGCCGGCCGATGAGATCGACGAGATGATGCTGCTGTCGGCCGCCAAAGACGTCGAGGAGGTCCCGCTGGGCGAGTTCTCGGTCTCTATCCCGGGCGTTCGGCCGCACCCCATGGGGGGCCCCGAAGCGCGGAACCTGGTGCAGATGGACTTCCGCCTGAGCATGGAGACCACGGCGGCCGCCGCCTCCGCGGCGCGCCGCGCCGCCGAGCGTCGCCGGGGCGACGTCTGCAACCGCGTGATCGGCGTGTGCCGGTCGACCAACCTCGACGACCTCAACGAACAAGACCTGGTGACGTTCAAGTCGCACCTGCTCGACTCGCTCGAACCGCTGTTCGGGCGCGACGTGATCAGCCGGCTGATCGTGACCGACGTGATGACCAACCCGCTCTAACGCCCACCCCGCGGAACCGACCGATGCGCGCGCTCCTGCTGCTGCTCGCCGCTGCCTGCCCGCTCGAAGCGATCGCACAACAAGCTGCGCACGCCGCGACCCCCAAGTCGGCGACCAATACGACGGCCGGCGCGGGGGCCGACGCGTCGGCCCCCGCGCCGGCCGACGAGCCGGCCTTCGTCGGCGTCGAGGCGGGCTCCTTCTTCATCAAGAACTTCCACCCCACCGAAGGGGTCAAGCAGAAGATCGCGTTCACCCTGCAGCTCGAGGCGCCGGCCGAGGGGGCGCAACGCACCCGGGACCTGCTGGCGGCCCTCAACGGACGCTTCCGCGACGAGGTGATCACCGCGGTCCGCTCGTGCGACACCGAGGTGTTTCAAGAGCCGTCGCTCGCCCGGCTCTCCCGCTCCATCACCGCCCGGCTGCGTCGCACCCTGCCCCAGCTAGCGGTGGGCAAGATCTACTTCACGGACTTCGAGTACTCCGAGGAGTAGCGCCGGCCGGCCCGCGCCCTCGCGCTGCTTGACCCTCCGCCGGCGCCCGGACTAGCATCGTGGGCGACCGACCGCGGGACACCGGAGCCCGCGCAGTGAGCCCTTCCGCCGACCCCCTGGTGGCGCACCATGCTTCGTTTCCCCTGCCTCGTTCTGCTGGTCGTCGCAACCTGCCTCTCGATCGCCGGCTGCGGCGGGCCCGCCGCGCCCCCGGCCGGCGACGCCGCGACCGACAGCACGGCGTCCGGCGACGGGACCGCCGGCAGCGAGCCGGCGGGCGACGCCGACGCCGCGGCCGACCAGCCGAGCGGCCCGTTTGTGCTGGGGGACCTGCTCGACAAGTTCGACCCGCCGCCGCTGGCAGAGATCGACGAATCCGCCGGCTGGATCGACCGCCCCGTGCTGGACGGCGAGGCCCGCATGCGCGAGCTGCTGGCCGAGGACGGGCCGCCGGAGCTGACCGCCGAGCAGGCGCTCAAGCTGCGGAACGACTCCCCCGAGAACAACGCCAAGATTGCTGCGGCGATGGGGCGGCTCGCGCCCGAAGACGGCCGAGGGATCGACTACGACGCAACCGTTGTGCGGCACGTCACCGGCGACCTGAAGAGCTCGAACCCGGTGATGGCCAGCAGCGTAACCGAGGCCGAGTTCGGCTCCCTGACGGGCATCGGGCTGATCACCTTCGACCGCAACTTCGACTACTTCGCCATCAAGGGCAGCGTGGCAGCATGGCAGACGAGCCAGGACCGGCTGATGGACAAGATCGTGATGCGCGACGACCTCACCTGGTCGGACGGCAAGCCCATCACCGCCCACGACGTGGAGTTCACGTTCAAGGTCATCATGTCGTCGGCCGTGCCCATCCCCGCGGTGCGGCAGGGGACCGACCTGCTGAAGTACGTCAAGGCGTACGACGACCACACCCTGGTCTTCTTCCACAAAGAGAGCCTGGCGACCAACACGCCCAACATGCTGTTCCCGATCATCCCCAAGCACGCGTACGCAGACACCCTGGCGGACGACCCGATGATGACCCGCAGCAAGCAGCACTCTGCGCTCGAAGACGCCCCCGTGGTGGGGGGCCCGTACAAACTGACCAAACGCGTGCGCAACCAAGAGTTCGTGCTCGAACGCCGAGACGACTACTTCACCCACAACGGCAAGCAGGTCCGCCCCAAGCCGTACGTCAAACGGGTGCGCGTGAAGGTGATCGAAGACTCTAACACCGCGCTGCTGGCGCTCAAGGAGGGCGACATCGACGAGATGCAGCTCCGCGCCGAAGAGTGGGTCAACAAGACCAGCGGCGACGACTTCTACAAGCGCAACACCAAGGTCTCCGGCACCGAGTGGACCGAGTTCCACTTCCTCTGGAACCTCGAGTCGCAGTACTTCTCCGACAAGCGGGTCCGGCAAGCCATGGCCTACGCGGTGGACTACGACGAGCTCATGAAAACCGTCTGCCTGGGGCTGTACGAGCAGAGCCGCGGCAACTACCACCCCGCCTCGTGGATGTTCCCCAAAGACGGCCCGACGCCCTACAAGCAAGACCTGGACAAGGCCGAGGACCTGCTCGCCGAGGCGGGCTGGACCGACAGCGACGGCGACGGCGTCCTAGACAAAGAGATCGACGGGCGCCGCGTGCCGTTCCGCTTCACGCTGCTGACCTACCAGACCGAGAGCGGCCGGCAGGCCGCCACGCTGATGAAGAACTGCCTCGACCAGATCGGCGTGATCTGCGACGTCAAGCCGATGGAGTTCACGGTGCTGGTGCAGCAGGCGACCGACCACAAGTTCGACGGCATGATGGGGGGCTGGGGCGCGGGCGCCGACCCGGCGACCAACCGCAACATCTTCGGCACGGGCCAGAACCGCAACTACGGGCAGTACTCGAACCCCGAGGTCGACAAGCTGTTCGACGCGGGCGAGCGCGAGTTCGACCCAGAAAAGCGCGCGGAGATCTACGGCAAGATCCACAACATCCTGTGGGAAGACCAACCCTACACCTGGCTCTTCTACCGCAACGGCTTCTTCGCCTTCAACAAAAAGCTACGCGGCTACAACTTCAGCCCCCGCGGCCCGTACAGCTACAGCCCAGGGTTCGAGAGCATCTTTGTGCCAGCGGCGGCGCCGTAGGGGCCATTAGAATTAGGGTGCCTGGGGTCGCAGCGAAGCGGAGCCCCCAGGCGGTCGCGACCGAGCGGCAGCGGTCGTTCGCGCCACCGCTGGGGGCTGCGGCTGACGCCTCCGACCCCAGCCACCCTCAGCGGAGCAACCCAGCACAGCTCATCAAGCCCGAAAGGGATCGATGTCGCTACAATACGGCTCTGGCTTATCGATACTACTCGTAGATAAGCAGGCTGATGCAGGTGTTATCCATATCCACTGTGTCCAATAACAAGTTCGGCGACGGAGTAGGATCCAATGGCAGAACTCGTTGCGGATGCAACGATCACCGTCGGGCAGCTCGTCGTCGTCGAGGGGCAGGCTCCGAACAGCCACTACGGGGCGGTGTTCGAGGACGACGGCATCACCGGCTACTTCTACGGGCTGGACTTCAGCCAGCAGGAGCAGCCGATCGTGGATGCTCGCCAGATATACAACGTGGATCAGGTCACCGACCGGAGCATCCCGTCAGTGGTCCAGATCGCGTTCTCGGCGGACGGGCTCAAGGCCGCGCTCATCATCAACAAATACCCGCACGCGATCATCGACTTCGCGGCCCGGCGTTCGTACTGCCGCACCGGGTTCCCACGGCCGAGCGACAAGTGGTCGGCCCATGGCGCGGAGTGGGACGACTCGGCGGTGGAGCTGTTGCGTTGACAAAGGGACGCCGAACCAGGCGCTGTACCCGACACCGGCCGACTGTAGGCTTTTCCCGACCACAGCTCTTCTGTGCGGCCTGTGCAGGTGAGCTGGGTCGTCAGGCACCCCAAGATGCCGCGCTGGGGCCTTGGTTCGCCGCGAAGCGGAACCCCCAGGCTGACACCACCGAGTGGCAGCGGCGGTCCGCGCCACCGCTGGGCGCTGCGGCTGACGCCTCCGACCCCAGCCAACCGACGGAGCGAACCATCGTTGGAGCCGGTAGCGCCCCGTCTCAGCTTTGGAGCGCCCGGAGTTGGTGCGGTGAAACCCCCACTCCTCCGGGCGCTGACGCTACCGGCTCGATTGGGGCAGAGTGAGTGCTGGAAGGTGCGTCGGTCGATGAATCCGATGCAGGTTCCGAGATTCCGAAACTGCACTCGGTGTTTAGGTCGCTCGTAGTTCTCGAACGTACTCATCATCGCGCAAAAGCCCACCGTCTTCACCGTAATGCTTCTTCAACTCGGCGCCGCAAAAATCACAGAATCGAGTGCACCAATGTCCCGCGAGTTTGAAGTTCGAGATGCCCTCGGCCTTGATGGCCGGGTGCCATGCTCCACGCTTGCGTGGGCATGTGTGGCTCGGTAGTGGTTCGCCTCTGGTGAGTCGCATGCCCACGCAAGCGTGGGCATGGCACCCGGCTCGACATGCGGATGCTGCCGACCGGGTCGTTCGTGGGTGGCGGTCCGGCTTCTTTTGTTCGAAGTTTGTCAGGGTCGCTGCCAAGGCGGCGAAGGCTATTTCGACGATCGGATCTTTAGCGGCAGCCGCCCCATCCGAATCATCCGCTTGCTCCGCATCGACGCTCGACAGATCGATGGCGAGTAGAAGCAGGTCGTCGTCAGCCTCGGCAATGGCGGGGCGGACCGAGGGGCCCAAGTTGTGAGTCAACGTTGGGTCGGCACGCGCGGGCGTTGCGATTCGAGCGAAGGCCACGTCGCTGGCCGGCGCCGTGGCCGAGAGTGAAAAGCCGATGCCGAAGTGGCTTCGCCAGACCTGGTAGTCGACCACACCGAACAGGCGGTTGCCATTACCATCTGTGCCGGTCAGACCCGGCACGCTGCTTCCCAGCCGTCACGCCACACGGGGTAGCATGCGCCCAACCCCAATGCGCTTAGCAGTCATCATCTCGTGCTCGGGCGTCTCGCCCTCTTCCCCAAGAATCGTTACATCCCGCACATTTTCGATCGGCTACGCAGCCAGTTCCGCGGTCCCGAACGCGTAGGCTCCCCTACTTGCAACCGGGACGGCCGGAGATACGCGAGAACCGGTGCGATCGGCGCTTCTGCCGCCTGCCTAGAACCGCACCATTGCGCAGAACCGTCTCAACCCGACTCGTGCGACCATTCTCGTAGAGAAAGTCGCGACAAAACGGTTGCAAGCAGGTTGACAACGCGTCGATGCATGCCTTTGTCGCTTGAAAAAAGCCGCAGGCGGAGACGCTTTGCACGAGTCCAATCGTTCACCACCCGATCGAGGTCGCCGGCATGACGACGTCTGCATCCATTGAGGCTCAGGCCCAATCATCTGCTTGTTGTCGGCTTTTCGCCGGTATGCTCGTTGTGGCGGTAATCGCGACGGCCAATGGTGCGGCGGCGCAGACGACCTAGCAAGTCGGCGGCTTCAACGTTCAGTTCTTCGACGAGGGCGATAACGGCGGCGCGGGCGCGTACGTCATCACGAACCAGGGCGGCTCCACCGTCTTGCCCGACGCGGACATCAACAACTTCAGCACCGCGCAGAAAGACGCGATCCGCCGCGCCGTCTTGTACTGGACAGAGCAACTCGGCATGCCGGCGGCCACCGCGCAATCGCCGGTGCTGAGGTTCGTGAATTCCGACTCCTTCGGCATCAACGCCAACGGCGCCTCGGCGCACGATTCGACTCTGGGCAAGGCGAACACGATGTCGCGCATCATCGACGGGGCCTCCCCCACTCGGCCGGGGGGCATCGACGCTCGCGTCTTGATTATCGACACCGGCGGATTCTTCCTCGGCGGTTCCCCCAATCAGGTCGATGGCACCCGGACGCTGGAATCGGTTTCTGTGCACGAGTTGGCCCACACGCTCGGCCTGATTAACCGCAACGTCGTACCCAACGGGGCGGACATCACGGCGCCCGGCACCTTCGCGAGCAATGATCCGTTTACAGACCTTCTGACGAACCAGAGCCTCCCGAATAACTTTGCCGACTTTGCAGGCCCGAACGCCGCGGCCGTGTTCGGCGCCGACGTTCCGGTGCAACCGAATGACACGCACACCCTGGTCCCGTTCCACACGATGACACGCGCCTACTTCGATTCCGCAAAAGGGGTCGAGGTCGACTACCGGAACTCGACCGGGTTCTTGCCGGTCGAGCTGGCGATCATGCGGGACATGGGCTACGACCTGACGCTTTCAGAGCACTTCGGATCCGCGTTCTACCAGGACGGGACGGGACCTCAGGTGACCGCCGGCGCCTCGGCCCCCACCAAGGCTTACGGCGTCGGCGTCTATGTGCAGGCGGACAACCTCGACCTGCTGGTCGGCGGCGACCAGCTTGTTTCGGGACTCAACGGGACCGGCGTGCGGATTGGCGGCGGTCAGGAACGTGTCTTGCACCGCGGGGCCGCGCCGCCCGCGGTCATTGATCCAGCGACTTTTAGCGGCAACACCGTGACCATCGACGCCGCGGTGCGTATTGAGGCCAACGGCGAAAATGGCATCGGCGTGTTGCAAAGCGCGGGCGCCAACAACGTGATCGTGCACCGCGGCGTCATCACCGCGAATGGGCCCAATGGCCGCGGCATCGTGTTTACCTTCGGCGACCAGAACCTGGGTTTCAGCACGGCCGGGGGCGCGGATTATCAAGTCACGTCGGACGACTACGCCAATCGACCGATGGCCGAACGCGTCGATGTGACCGGTCAGATCATCGCGCAAAACGGAGCCGGTGTCGCGTTTGAGATCGACGACTCCGCCGCCTTCGGCGAATTGAACATCATGCAGGGGGCAGACATCCAGGGGAACATCGTTAGCAACACTCGGTCTTTCAGCACCTTCGACTCGGCCTTCTACAATGAACCGGTGCTGAACTTCGGCTACACGCCCGACGCCAACGGCCAGCGCACCTTGACGCCCGACGTCGCTTTCCAGTTCAACTACGATGGCGACATCGCCGGCACGCGGCCGTTCGACGGTCGCCTCCGCGGCGGCGTCACCGAATTGGACGGTTCGGCTACCTTTAGCTCGGTGATCATCGACCAGCCCGCCACGCTCGGCGGAACGGGCGTCGTGGCGGCCTCGGGCGGTCTCACCATCAACGGCGCCGTGAACCCTGGCAACGGCCCCGGGATCGGAACGCTCGACATCGTGGGCAACGTCATCAACTCGGCGACAGGCACGCTGCATATCGACTCGGACTCGACCGGCACGACGCCCGGCGTCAACAACGACTTGCTCCGGGTGACCGGCACGGCCCTGATCGCCGGGGGAGACGCCGAGGTGTCCGGCGACGGGCAGGAAGTCGCCGCCGGCTCGGTCTACACCTTCCTTGAAGCCGATACGCTGACGGTCGTCACGCCGCTGACGTTCACGCACGACCTGGTCAACCGAACGGTCGTGGGCGACTTCGACGGGATCAACTACCGGTACGTCGTGCTTCGAGATGTCGCGTTCGCCGATCTGGGCGAGTCGTTCAACCAAATGAACGTGGGCGAGTACCTCGACGCCGTCGGGGCCGATCCAGACGTGGCGCCGATCATCGACGCCCTCAACGCCCTGCCGTTCGACGCCGACGTGCAGACGACGCTCGATCAACTCACCGGTGAGGCATACGGCACGCAGGTCGCCGCGCGATTGCAAGACACGTCCGCGTTCCTCGACCTGATGACCGGCGCCCTGCGTGGCGACACCGCTTGCCGCACCTGCGCCCGCGTCCGCCCACACACCGTTGGGTTCTGGACGCAGGGCTACGGCTGGGGGTCTTCGATTCAGTCGGACGGCAATGCCCGGTCGTCGCAGCACTCCGCTGGCGGCTCCGTGTTCGGGCTCACCAAGCAGTACGACGACGGATACTCCGGCGGCGTGTTCTACGCCTTCGATGGGATGAGATCCGCTGTGGAGCAACTCGGCTCCTCCATCGACACGGAAACCCACCGATTCGGCCTTCACGCGGAATGCTGCACCTACGAGGGCTTTCTGCGCCTTCTCGCCATGGGAAGCGTCAGCGACTCCAACGCCCGGCGGAGCGTGGCCTTCGGCGCCGGCGGCGCCACGGTAATGGAGCAAAACGCGGCCCAAATGGACGGCTGGGCAGGGTCGGTTGACCTGGAGGGGGGACGCACCCTGAGCACCAAGTACGGCTGTGTGCAGCCGATCATTGGCTGTCGCTACGTCCATCTCGGCCAGGACGCGTTCACCGAGTCGGGCGGCGCCACGCGGCTGTCGGTAAGCGATGTCGACCTCGACATCTTCCGCTCGCGGTTGGGGGCCGACAGCATGGTGCGGCTCACGCATTGGTGGAACACCAGCGCCACGCTCGCCGCGTTCTGGCAGCACGATTACCTCAACCCAGTCGCGTCGTACAACGCGACCTTCGTCGACGCCGACCAGGCCGTGTTCGCCGCGCGGGGGGCCGGCCTCGGACGCGATCGACTGACGCTCGCCCCGGGGCTCAACTGTTGGCAGGGCAACGTGAGGATGTGGACAACCTACCTGCTCGACGCGAATGAGGTGGCGGTGCTCCATTCTGGCGCCGGCGGGATAGAGTTCGTTTGGTAGAGATCCAAGAATGTCGGCCCTCATCGCCCCCCGGTTAGCCACGCATCTAACGAACTGGAACCGCTGAACCTCCCCGCAACCCTAGCTTCACGTCAGCCGGCGGCAGTGCGCGGGCCCATCCGGCTGCCAAGAAACACGGGGCGCTCCGCCACCCCCCGCGTCGTTTGTTCTCTGCCAGTCGCCAGTCCTCTCGTCTATGGTCGCAAGCGGGCTCTTCACGGATGTTCCCCCGGAGCGAGGGCACGGTGGCAAAGTCTCGATCGTGCGGGTAGAAGTCGACCTCGGCCTCGACGTGATCAGGAGACGCCGCCATGCAAATCGCCAACGCGGTCCGCTTGCCATAGAGGACCGGAATGTCGGGCAGTTGCATCCCCGTCATCAGCGTAGGTGCGGATACCGCCTGCAATATCGGACCGCGAAGACTCAGGGCCTTTGCATCAGCCGCGGCGACCTAGAGGCTCGGCTACGGCGCAGAGGTAGACATCACCTCAGCGGGAGCCCCCAGGCGATCGCCGTCCATTGGCGGCGGCGGTGCGAGCCGCTGCTGGGGGCTTCGGCTGACGCCTGCGACCCCAGCCACTCGCCCGGAGTTTGAACGCCGTCGAACCCCCCAGCGTTGACGCGCCGACATACACGATCGCCGCGCGGCGGGCGCAAAAAAAAAACGCGTCCTCCCAAAGGAGGACGCGTCTCTTCATTGGTGGTCGACTCGGGTCGCTTAGGACCGGCGTCGGTAGGCCAGCATGCCGATGCCGGCGCAGAGCAGCAGCGACAAGGAGGCGGGCTCCGGGACGGGCGCCGGGACGGGCGCCGGGAACGTGCCGACGATCTGGACGCCGTTGAGTGCGTGGAAACGCGAAGCATTGCCGTCCATGTCGACCGCGTTGGCGCCGCCGTCGCTGTCCCAGAACGACATATCCGTGGCGTGGGCGCCGGTCCCCGGATTGAAGTGCTCAAAGGAGATGGCGCCGTCGGCGACAATGCCGCGGAAGACAACGTACTCGATGTCCTCGACCAGAAATCCGTCGCCACCGACGACCCCGTCCCAACTCGTGTGGCGGACATCGGATCCGATCCGGACCCCGACGTTCTGTCCGCCGTTGTTGTTGGTGTCGTGGAAGTTGTCGCCTTGGCCGTAGAAGTACAAGTCGTAGCTGCTTCCGGCCAGCAGGCCCGTGATCTGACCCGTCCTAAGGTCTTCCAGGTTGCTGTTGGCCCTGGAAGTGAGGTAGTCCCCCATCAAATCGGCAACCCCGGCGGCGGCGCCAAAATCGACTGGGGCAGAGGGTTATACGCTTGCTCGTTTAACGTAGCGCGGTTCTAGCTTCCGCAGCTCCTGTGAAAGAAGCCTAGTCGTGAGGGTGCTAGCTGCTGTTTCAAAATAGAAAGCGGCCTTCGCGTCCCACCCCTGCCCCCCACGGAGCGAACCAGCGTTGGAGCCGGTAGCGTCAGCGCCCGGAGTAGCGGGGGTTTCACCGCACCAACTCCGGGCGCTGACGCTACCGGCTCGAAAACGTTACGCGAGCCGCTTGGCGAGTGCCTCAAGAATCCGCCCCGACGCCCGTCCATCCCCGTAGGGGTTCGTCGCCTCGGCCATCCGGCGGTACGCGGCGGGGTCGGTGAGCAGCGTGCTGGCCTCGGCCACGATCTTTGCGCGGTCGGCGCCCACCAGCTTCACCGTGCCGGCCGCGACCCCTTCGGGGCGTTCGGTGGTGTCGCGCATCACCAGCACCGGCTTGCCGAGGCCGGGCGCCTCTTCTTGCACCCCCCCCGAATCGGTCAGCACCAGCCGGCAGCGGTGCATCAGCGCCACGAACTCGCCGTACGCCAGCGGCGCGATCAGCCGGACGTTCTCCACGTCGCCCAGCCGCGCGTGCACCGCGCCGCGGACGTTGGGGTTTAGGTGGACGGGGTAGACGAACAGGTGGTCGGCGAACCGCGCGGCCAGTTCTGCCAGCGCTTCGCAGATCGCCTCGAAGCCGGCGCCGAAGTTCTCCCGCCGGTGGCCGGTGACCAGCACGATGGGCCGCTCCGCGAGGTCCGCGCCGGCCTGGGCCAGCAGCGCGCGCTGCTCGGCGCCGTCGTCCCCTGCCCTCTTCTGCCGCTCGAGCTCCATCCCCAGCGCGTCGATCACCGTGTTGCCGGTCACCCACACGCGGTCGGCCCTCACGCCCTCGGCCAGCAGGTTGTCTGCCGCGGCCTGGGTGGGGGCGAAGTGCCACTCCGCCAAGATGCTGGCGACGCGGCGGTTGGCCTCTTCCGGGAACGGCGACGTCAGGTCGCCGGTCCGCAGCCCCGCCTCGACGTGCCCCACCGGCACCCGGCGGTAGAACGCGGCCAGCGCCCCGCTGAGCACGGTGGTCGTGTCGCCCTGCACCAGCACCGCGTCCGGCACGTGCGCGGCCAGCACGCCGTCGATCGCCTCGACCAGGCGGGCCGTCACGCCGGCCAGCGTCTGGTCGGGCCGCATCACCGCCAGGTCGTGGTCAACGCCGATGGCGAACCGCTCGATCACTTGATCGATCAACTCGCGGTGCTGCCCGGTGTTGACCACCAGCGCCTCGAACCGCGTATCCGCGCGCAAAGCCGCGACCACCGGGGCGAGCTTAATCGCCTCGGGGCGGGTCCCCATTAACACAAGCACACGGTGCGGCATCGGCAATGATTCAGTCTTTCAGCGGATCAATCCAGGACAGCCCTTTGACTCTTGAGAAATCTTGATCGCAAGAAACCAACGAAGCGTTTTGGCAGAGCGCCAGCGACGCCAAGCTTGCATCGGTCACTTTCTTGCCGAGCCAACCGGTGTCGATCAAGACGTTCGCCAGCCATTCCCAGTGTTCGGGCGGGTCATCAACGATCTTCACGCTCGGAATGGCGAGCCAGTCTCGCAGGTACGACAATGCTTCGGCCATCGAGAGCGGGGGCGAAAACACGTGAGGACTAGTCGATATCCGGAGAAAGCCGAGCGCAGCGATCCAAGGGAGCCCGATCGGTTCTCCAGAGGCAGTGGCTTCGATGCACCATCGGCGCACCCGCCCATGATTTGGGCTCTGCTTGTTGGCCGCAAAGATGAGCACGTTAGTGTCAATCAGCTTCAACGCCGTCTAGCCTTTGAATCAGGGCCACTTCATCAGAGAGCGCTAAGTGATCGGCGAGCTGGTTCGCCTTAGTAACGTCGCAGAGCGGCTCGCCCATATTGAACGACCGTACCGGGAACGAGTCGCAGGGGGACTCGTCGCGAATCGCGCGTAGCCCGGCGCGAAGCGCGACGTCAACAACCGCATCAACCGCCTCGCCGCGTTGCGCAGCGAGCCGCTCAAACTCAGACTGAAGGTCGGCATGAATCGATATGGGCGTGTCCATGCTTCTATTCTAGCTCCTCGCGAGGCTCGAAGCGAAACCGGCACTCCGGGAAAAGGACGACGCCAATGGCGGGTAGGCTAACCACGAAGGGCACGAAGCATCACGAAGGAACGGACAGATAGTAAAACTAGGGCTCGAAAAAGCCGCCGCCGGGCCGGGCTTCGTTTGCCAGCTTTTCTCTCTTTACTTTCTTCGTGTTCCTTTGTGCTCTTCGTGGTCAAATCGTCCGTTACCACAGCGCCCACGTGCCGGTGGTCAGCACGTAGATCCCCAGCAGCAGGTTGGTGATCATGTGGGCCGCCACGCAGTCCCAGATGTTCTTGGTCTTGAGCATCATCACCGTCACCAGGCTGAACCAGACGGCCGCGGCCAGCTTCTCCGGGTGGGTCATCATGGGCACCAGGGTCCCCAGCGCGATCGCCAGCGGGGTGGCGTGGCCGAAGGGTATCTTCCACCAGTCGGCGGCCTGCACGTAGCGCATCAGCCAGGCGCGGAGGAACATCTCCTCGATAATGGGCACCACCAGCACCAGCCCGAACAGCCGGACCGCCAGGAACGCGGGGCCCCACTTGGGCTGCTGGTCGACCAACGCCCAGGCGTCCAGGCCGGGGCGGGCGGCGAGGCCCAGGCTCTCCACCAGGGAGTGGTCTTCGCCCAAGGCTTCCACGATCTGGGGCTCGATGCGTAGGTAGTAGCACCCGATCCACAGGGCCGCCCCCACTACCCCCACCACCGGCGCCCACACACTCAGCCGCAGCGGGAACCGCCGGTACGCGGGCAGAGCGACCGCCAGCACGACGAGCGTGAAGACAATCTTGGCCGTGTAGACCACTTCGTAGCCCACCGGCCAGACGGGGGTCTCCGGCCCGGGCTCGATGGCGCTGCCGATCATGTAGACGACAAACGGCAGCAGGAACGCCACCCAGGGCTTCCGGACCGCCAGCGGGGCGCCGGGGCCGGCCGCTTCGTGCTCGTTGGGCTCAGGAAAGGGCATAGAATAAGACCTCGGTTTCCGCTTATGGGGCGTTTGGGCAAAACGATCTTCGCGCGCCGGTCGCCTGGCATTACCCTAATCGCCCGGCGGCCCGCCACTAGCCGCGGGCCCTCGATTTGTTACCATACAGGCTTCGGCGTAGTCCGGTTGTGCCGGTCCTGCGCACTAGCTGGCTTACGGCAGCACCCGTCTGACAGCGGCCAACCAACGGCAGCCGTCTAACGGCTGCCCCCCTCCACGTCGCCTTTCGGCCCCCCCGATTGGCCAACCCACGTCCCTTTTTCCTTCCGCCTACCGCGAAGAGCGACCTTTCGAGGCTCCCTATGAACCTGAAGAACGTCCGCAACATCGGCATCTCGGCCCACATCGACTCGGGCAAGACGACCCTCAGCGAGCGGATTCTGTTCTACGCCGGGCGGATCCACAAGATCGAGGACGTCCGCGGCGGGGGCGACGGCGCCACCATGGACCACATGGAGCTCGAGAAAGAGCGCGGCATCACCATCACCAGCGCCGCCACCAGCCTGGAATGGAAGAACCACAAGGTCAACCTGATCGACACCCCGGGGCACGTCGACTTCACCGTTGAGGTGGAACGCTCCCTGCGCGTGCTCGACGGCGCCATCCTGGTGCTCTGCTCCGTGGGCGGCGTGCAGAGCCAGTCGATGACCGTCGACCGGCAGATGAAGCGCTACCACGTGCCGCGGCTGGCGTTCATCAACAAGATGGACCGCACCGGCGCCAACCCCACCAAGGTGGTCAAGCAGGTCAAGGAGAAGCTGCACGCGGACTGCGTGCTGATGCAGATCCCCATCGGCAAGGAAGAGAAGTTCGAGGGGATCATCGACCTGATCACGATGAAGGCCCTGTACTTCGACGGCGACAACGGCGAGACGATCCGCGAAGAGGCCATCCCCGCGGCCCTGCAGGCCGAGGCCGAGGCCGCACGCACCGAGATGCTCGAAGCCCTCTCGATGTACAGCGACGAGCTGATGGAGCTGCTGCTGGGCGAAGAGGAAGTGCCCGTTGAGCTGGCCCACAAGATCATCCGCCACGCGGTGATCGAGCAGGAGTTCACCCCGGTGTTCCTGGGCAGCGCCTACAAGAACAAGGGCGTCCAGCCGCTGCTCGACGCGATCATGCGGTACCTCCCCTCGCCTCCGGAGATCACCAACCGCGCCAACGACCCCAAGAACGAGGGCGAGCGGTTCATCCTCGAGAGCGACCCCTCCAAGCCGTTTGTCGGCATGGCGTTCAAGATCGTCGACGACGAGTACGGGCAGCTCACCTACACCCGGATCTACCAGGGCACCATCAAGAAGGGCGAGGCCTACTTCAACCAGCGCACCGGCCGCAAGGAGCGTTTCAGCCGCATCGTGCGGATGCACTCCGACAAGCGGGAAGAGATCGACGAGGCGTTCTGTGGCGACATCGTCGCCATCATGGGGATCGACTGCGCGTCGGGCGACACCTACTGCTCCGAGCCGAACCTCGCCTCGCTGGAGGCTATGTTCGTCGCCGACCCGGTGATCAAGGTGAGCGTGCAGGCCCTGTCGCGCGACAACTCCGACAAGCTCTCCAAGGCCCTGCAGCGGTTCCGCAAGGAAGACCCCACCTTCCACGTGATGACCGACGAAGAGACCGGCGAGACCATCATCGCCGGCATGGGCGAGCTGCACCTGGAGATCTACGTCGAACGCATCCGCCGCGAGTACAAGGTGGAGGTCGAGACCGGACCCCCGAAGGTCAGCTACCGCGAACGCGCCACCCAGACCTACTCCTTCGACCACAAGCGGAAGAAGCAGACGGGCGGCTCGGGTCAGTACGGCCACATCGTCGGCAAGATGGGCCCGATGGACGACGAGCAGCGCACCGCCGCCGAGGGAGACCAACTGCTGTTCGAGGACAAGGTCACCGGCGGACGCATCCCCAAGAACTTCATCCCCGCGGTGGAGAAGGGCTTCCGCAACCTGCTGACCAAGGGCCCCGTGGCCGGCTTCCCGGTGGTCGACCTGTCGATCATCCTCGAAGACGGCAGCTACCACGACGTCGACTCGTCCGACATGGCCTTCATGCTCACCGCGCAGGAGTGCTTCCGCGAGAACTTCAGCAAGACCAAGCCGGTGCTGCTGGAGCCGCTGATGCTGGTGGAGATCGAGTGCCCCGACTCGTTCCAGGGCGCCGTGGTGGGCAACGTCAGCTCCAAGCGCGGCATGATCGTCAGCACCGACACCGAGGGCGGGCTGTGCAAGATCATCGCCGAAGTGCCGCTGGCCGAAACGTTCGGCTACAGCACCGAGCTGCGCAGCCAAACCCAGGGCCAAGGCACCTTCACGATGGAGCTGTGCAAGTACGCCCCGACGCCGATGAACATCCAGATGGACATCGTCGAGGAGCGGAAGAAGGAACTGCAGCCGGCCTAAGGCTCCGCAGATCCCAATTTCCAAGCCCCAATGACCAGTGCGCGCAGCAATCTGCGTCTCGGTCATTGGGGCTTGGTTTTTTTGGGGCTGAGTCATTGGTAATTCTCGACGCGCCGGGCGCTGCACAACTAAGTCGGGACGGTTCCGGCTCGCCGCTTGCTCAAAACCACGTAGCCCACGCACCCCGGGCGAGGTACTATTGAGCGTATGGCATCGATCCAGGGACACTTCGACGGCGTGGCAATCGTGCTCGACGAACCGGCGAAGCTGGCCGTGGGGCAACGCGTGCGCGTGGTGGTGGAGTCGCCGACCGAAGCTTCGGCGTGCGGAGATCGCTTGGGCGCTTGGAAAGGAAAGTTCCGGATCATCGATTCGGGCGATGAGGTCGTCTTGGATCACTTCCAGGACTACCTGCCTTGACGGTGCTGCGGGATTCCCACACCGTCTTCTGGGCGATGCTCGACGACGCGAGGCTCAGCACCGCCGCACGTGTGATCATCAACGATCGGGACAACCGTTGCCTGGTGAGTCCGGTAAGTCATTGGGAGATGGCGCTGAAAATCAGCGTCAACAAGTACGAGATCAACGACGACTTCGAAGCGATGTGGGAAGAAGCGCTCTCGCGCTTCGACGTGCTCCCCATCGAGCCGAGGCACACTGGACGCTTGATCGCGTTGCCCTTCCATCACAAGGACCCCTTCGATCGGATGCTGGTGGCCCAAGCGCTGGCGGAAGGAATTCCGCTGGTGAGCGCCGATCGCCAGCTCGACGCATACGCGGTTGAGCGGCTTTGGTGAACGCTTCGCGGCTGCGAGACTTCCGTGCGTCAAGTGCTGAACTGGCTCAGAGATCAAGGCAGGGCCTGAGCTTCCGATCAGGCTGGACGCGCACTCCCCCGCTTGCCGTAACTGCGCCCGCTTGCGCATTCTTGTTCCGGCCTACGGCTTCGCAACCGGCGACGGGACGGTCGCCTTGAAATGCTTGACGCTGTCGACACAGGATAACTACCCTGGTCGTCACCCGCCCACTCCCCTCTTCTGCTAAACCGCGCATGAACCCCCTCCTCCCGCTCTTGGTCGCGATCGCCGCCGCATCCACCGCTTCGGCCGCGCCGCGGCCGAACGTCGTGCTCATCATGGCGGACGACCTGGGCTACTCTGACATCGGCTGCTACGGCGGCGAAATCCCTACCCCCAACCTCGACGCCCTGGCCGCGGGGGGGGTCCGCTTCTCGCAGTTCTACAACACGTCGCGTTGCTGCCCTACGCGGGCCTCGCTGCTGACCGGGCTCTACCAGCACCAGGCGGGCGTGGGCCACATGACCACCGAGGGCGCCAACAACTTCGACTACGGCGTCGACGGCTACCGCGGCCAGCTGAACCGCTGCTGCACCACGCTGGCCGAGCGCCTCAAGGAGGCAGGCTACCACACCTACATGGCGGGCAAGTGGCACCTGGGGCACGAGATGGACGACCGCCCGCTGCAACGCGGCTTCGACAAGTTCTACGGCTCGCTCAGCGGCGCCTTCAGCTACTTCAGCCCGCAGGGGGACCGCTACTTGATGCGCGGCAACGACGCGCTCCCCCCGCCCGACCCCGCCGACTACTACACCACCGACGCGTTCACGGACGAGGCGATCGGGTGGATCGAGCAGCAAAAGGACGACGCGCCGTTCTTCCTGTACCTGGCCTACAACGCGCCGCACTGGCCGCTGCACGCCAAGCCCGCAGACATCGAGAAGTTTGTCGGCAAGTACCGCAAGGGCTGGGACGCGCTGCGGCAAGAACGCTTCGACCGCCAGGTCGAGATGGGGCTGTTCGACAAATCGCCCGGGCTTTCGCCGCGCGACGCCGAGGTGAGGCCCTGGGACGAGGTTCCCCAGGTGCAGCAAGAGCAGAGCGACTACCGCATGGCCGTGTACGCGGCCCAGGTCTACTCGGTCGACGAGAACATCGGCCGGCTGCTCGACGCGCTGCGGGCCGCGGGGAAGATGGACGACACGCTGATCGTGTTCCTCTCGGACAACGGCGGCTGCGCCGAGCCGGGCAACGAGTTCGGCGGGGGCGCTTTCCGCGACATCAACGACCCCGCCAAGTACGGCGCGGTCTCTATCGGCCGGGGCTGGGCGAACCTGGCCAACACCCCCTTCCGAGAGTACAAGAGCCACCCGCAGGAAGGGGGCATCGCGACGCCGATGGTGGCCCACTGGCCGGCGGGGATCGCCCACAACCTGCAAGGAAGCTTCGTCCGCGACCCGGCCCACATCATCGACGTGATGCCGACGCTGCTGGAGCTGTCGGGGGCGCCCTACCCCGACCAGGTAGAGGGGAACCTCGTGCCCAAGCCCGAGGGCCAGAGCCTTACGCCGTTCTTTACCGAGGGGTCCCGACCGCAGGCAGAAACCTTGTGCTTCGAGCACCAGGGCGCGTGCGCAGCGCGCTCGGGCAAGTGGAAGGCCGTCGCCCGCTACGGCCGGTTCGACTGGCAGTTGTACGACCTCGAAGCGGACCGCATCGAGCAGCACGACGTAGCGGCCCAGCACCCGGAGATCGTCGCCCGCCTCGACCGCGAGTGGCGCGACTGGGCGCTACGCACCAAGGTGTCGCCGCTGGGGAGCCGCAAGGGGCGGGGCTACGGGGGGTCGAAGTAGTAGCCCACAACCGCAGCCTGGCGTGTTGATGTTGCAGGAATCGCGGCCGCTTACGCGGTCTTGTTCCGGCCTACAGCGAGACATGCCGCCGCCCCAACCAGCGCCAACACCCACGCGCTCGGCTCTGGGATGGGCGCCGTGAAGACGCGGATCCGGTCGAGGTTGGTCGTTGCGCGGAAGCTCACGGTGAGCGTGTGGCGGTCGGGTGAGATGGTGAAGGAGTCCGAGACGGGGAGCTCCGTCAGCGGGAAGTCGAGCGCCCCGGGGGGCCCGTAGTCGACCGTCGGGTCGCCGGCGATGAAGTTGCCGATCAAGAGAGAGCTTGCACGTACCGAGAACCCGCGGATCGGGTGCGGGAACGTGACCGAACCGGCCGCGGCCTCGAACGTATCCGGATCGATGGGAAACAGCTCGGGGTCGAAGTGCAGCAGCCAACTCTGGGCGACGCCGATGTCAGCCGCCGGCGGGTTGTTCAGATCGATCAGTTGGCTGTGCATCGAGTACGCGCCCGGCAGCCCCAGGCCGTCCAGCAGCTCCGGGGAGAAGTTCAGGTCGACCAGGCTTTCTTGGAACAACGCGATCCGCCCGTTGGCCTCGAACATTCCGATGGCGATCGACGGCGGGAAGGAGAGCAGCACCACGTCGCCGGTGGTGGTGGGGAGCTCGTCCACTCCCATCGCGTTGTCGAACGGCGTCAATGCGCCTTGCAGCGGCGTCGCGACGAGGGCCGCGGCGGCAGCGGCGAGCAGGAACCTGTTGTGACGAATCATGAAGAACACTCCGCTGTTGCGTCTTTTCAAAAAGTGGGCCCGTCAGCGACCGGCGCGCCCGTTGAGGCGGGGCCTGCCCACGCGGCCCACATAGTACTGTGCGACGCGCCGCCGGCCTACCTGCGCGGGTCGCGCGATCAAGGGTGGCGTGAAAAAAGCCCCGCCCAGCGACGGTGCGCCGGGCGGGGCGTTCTAGAATCGGTCGCTCAGGCTGTGCCTGACTCTCGATCGCTATCGGTTCATGTCAGGCACAGCCCGACCTACGGCGACGCATCAGCAACGCGGCGCCGGCCAGTGCGGCTAGCGTGAGGGTCGCCGGCTCGGGGACGCCCGTGCCGCCGATGCCGTTTGCAACCTGGGGGACGACGTCGACCCAACTGGTGCCGATCACCAAGTTGTCTGCAAGGAAAACATCCTGGCCCAGAAAGGTGTCCCTCCACCACTTGTAGTCCGACTCGTCAATCAGGTTGGCGCTTGTGCCGCCGTTATAACCGTTGGCCAGAAGGTCGGTGGTCGAGCCGAGTGTGTCGCGCCATTTTGTGTAGTCGGCGGCGTCGTTGAAGCCGTCGCGGTTGTAGTCGCCCCCCGCCGCGTTGGCCGCGATCACGTCGCCCTGGTTGGCCGCCTGGCGCAAGAAGACGTGCGAGATCGTCGCGGGGCCGAGGATGGTGGGCGCCGTGAGGCTGAAGCTGGGGGTCCCCGAGGCGTCCGCGGCTGGATTGACCCAGGCGTCGGCGCTGGTGAAGGCGCCGACCTCGGAGTCGTAGTTAAGTCTCGCGACGAGATAGTAATTCTGCCCTTCGACCAATTCGCCGCCGCCGGCCGCGTAGTTGGCGCTGGGGCCCCCGGTCGCTGTGCGGATCATGAACTCATCGACCGGCGTCGCAAGCGGGTTTCCACGGACGCCAAAGTTGTAGGAGTTGGTGTTGGTTTCGGAGTCGGAGAGGTGCAGCGAGAACGTGTTGTTCGCGCCGCCGAAGCCGCCGTGGTCTACGCGGAACAGGTAGCCGACGTAGAACGTCTCGGCCAGGCCGCTCGAGAGCGCGCGGCCGCCGGCGGGGACATTGATCATCGCCGAGGCGGTGGTGTTGCCCGTGCGGAACACTTGAACGGCCTGCGACCCGCCGTTGATGGGGAGGCCCCCGGCGGGGGTAAAGCTCAGCGGTTTCGCGGAGACGTCGACCACATTCGCCACGGCCAGGCCGGTGGGGGGGCCCCACTCCGACGCGAAGCCCGTGCCGCCGTTGTTGCCGGGGTTGAGCGGGCTGCCGGCCGTGTAACTCTGAAAACTGTCTGTCGCCACCACCAAGGCGTGGGTGGTCTGCGCCCCCGCCAACATCATGCCCGCCAACGGGGCCACGACCCACCGGTTCAATTTCATCGTACTGATTCCCAGCCCAGAGAAACCCAGACCGCCCCCGCACACGGGGGGCGAACAAAAGCACACGCGTTACAAGTCGATATCAAAACGCGACCCGAACAGCTCCAGCGCACCGTCGACGCCTGCCAGCCAGAGCGGGTCGTCGTCGGGCCGGTCCGTCGTGGGCTGGTCCGCCGTGGGCTGGCTCGCTGCGGCAGCGGGCGGGGGGATGTCGACCCGCTGGCCTTCGGTCTCGTAGATGGGGCGGGCTAGCGCGGCGTCTTGCGCGGCGGGGGAGGTTGAGGCGATCGCGCCGGCGGCTGACGCCGACGGCTCGCCTAGGGGGGAGGCTACGAAGCCCGCCAGCGGGTCGGGATCGCTGACCGGCTCGCTGACAATGGAAAGGGCCGGCGCCGGGGCTTCGGCGGCCGAGGCCGCCATCGCTAGCACGGTCTGACCTAGGTTGTCGCGCCACACGCTGTAGTCGGCCGCGTCCACCACGCCGTCCTGGTTGCCGTCGGCGTCTAGCTTGTCGCTGCGGCCGAAGTCGGTCCGCCACACCGTGTAGTCCTGCGCGTCGACCGTGCCCGAGTGGTCGTAGTCCCCCGGCAGGTCGGGGCGGCTGACCAAGATCGCCCAGTCCTCGCCCGCGGAGTTGGGCGCGGCGCCCAGGGCGCGCTGGCCGCCGCCGGTGACCATTTGCACCGAGCCGTTCTGCAATGCGCCGCCGCTGCGCGGGTCGTACCACTGCACCTGGAACACGCCGGTCTGGCCGCTGAGGTTCAGGTTGGTCGTGCCGCCGTTCTTCAGGTAGACGACGTACGTGTCGCCCGGTTTGGCGAACGCGTAGTCGTCCGTGTTGTTGGTGATGGCGTCGCTGGAGGTCATCTGCCAGAACGGCACGTCGTTGTCGTTGAAGAACTCCAGCGCGTAGCGGGTGTAGTCCCACCACTGGTCGCGGCTGCGGAAGTCTTCCAGCGTCAGGTCGCTGTCGTGCGGCGTGTAACCGAAGTACCACTCGTTGCCGGCGCCCCCGCCCATCAGCGTGCCCCACAGGGCGTTCTTGCGGCCGTCGACGTGCGAGTTGCCCGCGTCGTCGTCGGGTCGGATGGCGAACTGGGCGTCGCCCGGCTCGTCGACCGCCACCACCCACTTCTTGCCCGCGGCCGCAGAGCGGGTGACCCACTCCACCACGTCGGCGTGGGTGTCGCTGAAGTTGGCGTTACTCCCCTGCATCGACAGCCCGGTGTACTCCGACGCGGCGCCCAGCAGCGGCGTGTAGACCGAGTCTTTCTGGCCCGGGAAGGTGTGCAGCACGATGTTGTGACGGTAGGGGTCGTTGTCCCAGAAGAACTGGGCGAAGTCCTTGCGTTGCTGCGTAGTGTTGGTGTTCTCTTCGCCGATGTTCCAGTTGAGCGCCAGGTGGTGCGAGTAGCGTGCGATCAGCTCGCGGTAGTAGAGCTTGCGCTGCGTCCCCAGCGCGCCGCCGTCAAGCAGTTGATCGTTCTCGGTCTCCTGCGTCTTGAAGTGCAGGTACATCCCCTGCGTCTCGGCGTGGGCGAAGACGATCTCCCACTGGTCGAGGCGGGAGACGTCGAACTGCAGGCGGTCGGCGCCCCCGGCGGAGTTGTCGTACACCAGGTAGGGGAACACGTTCTTGTCGTCGCCGCCGATGTTCATCGTCAGGAAGCTGATCGCGTTCTGACCCTCGCTGGCGAGGTAGTTCACCGCGCCGATCAAGCCCTTGCCGTCGTCCGGGTCGGAGTCGGCGTCGCCGTCGCCGTCCCAGGTGGGGTCGCCGGGCTGCCAGTCCTGCACGTGCGGCAGGTACTGCTTGATGCGGTTGTCGCTGACGCCGTCGCTCTTGAACGAGCCGTCGAAGTCGGCGTAGGCCAGCAGGTTCTCCGGCGCGTCGGCGCCCTGCTTGAGGAAGTACTCGCCCGTCTCGGCCCACCGCAGGTAGTGCTCGCCGACGTACTCCAGCAGCCCCCGGCCGCGGTTGTCGAGCCCCGTCTTGTCGGTCTGCGAGATGTTCAGCGTGCCGCCGAAGCCGTCGAAGAAGCCGGCGCTGGCGCCCGCCAGCGGGTTGTCGTTCACCGCTACGTTCGCGCCCGAGCGGAACGACGCGGTGTAGGTCCACTCGCCCACCTCGCTGGGCGCGAAGTGCACCCGCCACTTGTTGCCGCTAGTGGCGTGGCTGTTGGCGGCGTTGCCGTCCGCGGCGTAGTAGCCGGGGACCACGAGCTGCTTGCCGCTTGCCGTGTGGGTGAACGTGACGTCCAGCCGGTAGTTGAGGAACGGGTTGTTGGCGGCCGTCTCGCTGGTCTGCGGGCCGTCGAAGGTGATGGTGACGTTGTGCCACGTCATCAGGTCGCCGGTGATGACGCCCGTGTTGTTGGGGTCGACCACCGTCACGGTGACCGTGTCGGTGGCCATCTTGCCGAGGTTGTCGGTCGCCTTGAGCTGGAAGACGTAGAAGCCGGGCGCCAGGTTGCCAACCGTGGCGTCCTCGGTATTGCCGTCGGAGATGGTGGCGGTGTTGGGGCCGCTGATTTGCGTCCAGAGCAGCGAAGCGATGGAGCCGTCGTCGCTGGCGGAGCCGTCCAGCATCGCCGTGTTGTTAGGGAGCAGCACGCTGCGGTTGGGGCCGGCGTCGACCACGGGCGCTAGGTTCGGGTCGACCACGGTCACGCTGACCGTGTCGGTGGCCATCTGGCCGAGGTCGTCGGTCGCCTTGAGCTGGAAGACGTACGTCCCCTCGACGAGGTCGCTCACCGCGGCGTCCTCGGTGTCGCCGTCGCTAATGGTGGCGGTGTTGGGGCCGCTGAGCTGGGTCCACAGCAGCGCGACTACCTGCCCGTCGTCGCTGGCCGAGCCGTCGAGTTCCGCCAGGTTCTCGGGCAGCACCAGGTTGCGGTTGGGGCCGGCGTCGACCACGGGCGCCGGGTTGGCGTTGGGCTCGGTGCTGCTGAGGTGGTCTTGCGGGATGATCACCTCCGATCGGCCCGGGCCCGAGTAGCGCAGCTCCAGCTCCGACGAGGCGCCCTGCTGAAAGTACTCGAGCCGCAGCGCGTGCCACCCGGCCGAGAGCGTGATGTTGGCCGTGTCGGTCGCCACGGTGTGGGTCGACCAGTTGTCGATGATGGGGTTGTCGCCCTGGCCTACGTTGTCGACCCACAACCGGACGCCGTCGTTGCTAAGCGTCTTGAACTGCCACGAGCCCGCCTGGTCGACCAGCACCCAGCCGGTCCAGCGGATAGAGAAGTTCGAGTCGGCCGCGACGCGTCCGCCGGCGCTCGTGCTGAAGGCGCTGCCGGTGGCGCCGCCGAAGTCGATGACCGGGTCGACGTAGGTCGCGACCGGGTTCACGAGGTGGGTGTTATTCTCACCGTCGTCGAAGTACTCGCCCAACAGGCCGTCGCCGGCGAGCATGGCGCGGGGTTCTAGCAATTCCAGACGGAGGATGGTCCGCGACGGACGGGCGCCTACTTTCATTCAAGACCCCTACGCGAGCCGGCCGGAGCAGGCCGCTTTCGCCAGACAAGAAAACTGACATCCAAACTCGACAAGAAGTCCCCGCCAGTCCACTTAGGGGTCTCTTCGCAATACTAACATCGGACAAGGTAAATTTCAACGGATCGGGGCTGAAATCTTTGCGCGCTAGCGGGGGGGCCGGTTCGACCCCGTGCGTTACAAGTCGAAACCGAATCGTGACCCGAACAGCTCCAGCGCACCGTCGACGCCGGCCAGCCAGAGCGGGTCGTCGTCGGGCCGGTCCGCCGTGGGCTGGCTCGCTGCGGCGGCCGGCGCGGGGATATCGACCCGCTTTCCGTCTGTCTCGTAGACGGGGCGGGCTAGCGCGGCGTCTTGCGCGGCGGGGGAGGTTGAGGCGATCGCTCCGGCGGCTGACGCCGACGGCTCGCCTAGGGGGGAGGCTACGAAACCCGCCAGCGGGTCGGGCTCGCTGACCGGCTCGCTGACAATGGAAAGGGCCGGCGCCGGGGCTTCGGCGGCCGAGGCCGCCAGCGCTAGCACGGTCTGCCCTAGGTTGTCGCGCCACACGCTGTAGTCGGCCGCGTCCACCACGCCGTCCTGGTTGCCGTCGGCGTCTAGCTTGTCGCTGCGGCCGAAGTCGGTCCGCCACACGGTGTAGTCCTGCGCGTCCACCGTGCCCGAGTGGTCGTAGTCCCCCGGCAGGTCGGGGCGGCTGACCAAGATCGCCCAGTCCTCACCCGCGGAGTTGGGCGCTGTGCCCAGGGCGCGCTGACCGCCGCCGGTGACCATTTGCACCGAGCCGTTCTGCAACGCACCGCCGCTACGCGGGTCGTACCACTGCACCTGGAACACGCCGGTCTGGCCGCTGAGGTTCAGGTTGGTCGTGCCGCCGTTCTTTAGGTAGACGACGTACGTGTCGCCCGGTTTGACGAACGCGTAGTCGTCGGTATTCGAGCTCAGGGCATTGTCGTTGTTCATCTCCCAGAAGGGGATGTCGTTGTTGTTGAAGAACTCCAGCGCGTAGCGGGTGACGTCCCACCACTGGTCGCGGCTGCGGAAGTCGTTGAGCGTGAGGTCGGAATTGTTGTGGGCGTAGCCGAAGTACCACTCGTTGCCCCAGCCCCCGGCCATAAGGGTGCCCCACAGGGCGTTCTTGCGGCCGTCGACTTGCGAGGTGCCCGCGTCGTTGTCCGGCCGCAGCGCGTGCTGGGCGTCGCCGGGCTCGTCCAGGGCCACCGGCCACTGCTTGCCGGCGTCTGCCGAGCGGGTCAGGTAGTTGGTGACCTTGGTGAAGGTATCGGAGAAGTCTGCCGAGCTGGTCTGCAGCGAGAAGCCGGTGACCTGCGAGCCGGTTCCGGCCATCGCGTCGTAGGGGCCCAGCAGGTCGTAGTGGTTTGAGCCGTTGTGGATGACGACCAGGTGATGGTACGGGTCGTTCTCGTAGAAGTAATTGGCCCACGACTGCTTCTGCGCGGTCGAGGCGTTGTTGATCTCTTCGCCCAGGTTCCAGTTGAGCGCCAGGTGGTGGGAGAAGCGGGCGATCAGCTCGCGGTAGTAGAGCTTGCGCTGGACGCCCAGGTTGCCGCCGTCCAGCAGCAGCTCGTTCTCGGTCTCTAGCGTCTTGAAGTGCAGGAACATCCCCTTCGTGTCGCCGTGCGTGAAGACGATCTCCCACTGGTCGAGCTTAGAGACGTCCAACTGCAACCGATTGGCGCCCCCGGCGGAGTTGTCGTACTGGAGGTAGGGGAACACATTCTTGTCGTCGCCGCCGATGTTCATCGTCAGGAAGCTGAACGCGTTCTGCCCCTCGCTGGCGAGGTAGTTGATCGCGCCGATCAGCCCCTTGCCGTCGTCCGCCACGCTGTCTGCGTCGTGCTCGCTGTCCCAGGCCGGGTCGCCCGGCTGCCAGTCGGCTACGTGGGGCGCCCAGTCCTTCACCAGGTCGTCGCGTTGCCCGTCGGAAGCAAAGCCGCCGTCGAAGTCGGCGTAGGCCAGCAGGTTCTCCGGCGCGTCGGCGCCCTGCTTGAGGAAGTACTCGCCGGTGCCGGCGAACTTCAGGTAACGCTCGCCGACGTACTCCAGGGTACCCCGGCCGCGGTTGTCGAGCCCCGTCTTGTCGGTCTGCGAAATGTTCAGCGTGCCGCCGAAGCCGTCGAAGAAGCCGGCGCTGGCGCCCGCCAGCGGGTTGTCGTTCACCGCTACGTTGGCGCCCGAGCGGAACGACGCGGTGTAGGTCCACTCGCCCACCTCGCTGGGCGCGAAGTGCACCCGCCACTTGTTGCCGCTAGTGGCGTGGCTGTTGGCGGCGTTGCCGTCCGCGGCGTAGTAGCCGGGGACCACGAGCTGCTTGCCGCTTGCCGTGTGGGTGAACGTGACGTCCAGCCGGTAATTGAGGAACGGGTTGTTGGCGGCCGTCTCGCTGGTTTCTGGGCCGTCGAACGTGATCGTCACGTTGTGCCACGTCATCAAGTCGCCGGTGATAACGCCCGTGTTGTTGGGGTCGACCACGTGCACGCTGACCGTGTCGGAGGCCATCTTCCCAAGGTTGTCGGTCGCCTTGAGCTGGAAGACGTACGTCCCCTGCACCAGGCCGCTGAGGGTGGCGTCCTCGGCGTCGGCGCCGGAGATCGCCGCGGTGTTGGGGCCGCTGATTTGCGTCCAGGCGTACGAGGCAATGGAGCCGTCGTCGCTGGCCGTGCCGTCGAGCATCGCCCCGCTGTCCGGCAGCAGCACCGTGCGGTTGGGGCCGGCGTCGACCACGGGCGCTAGGTTCGGGTCGACCACGGTCACGCTGACCGTGTCGGTCGACATCTGACCGAGGTCGTCGGTCGCCTTGAGCTGGAAGACGTACGTCCCCTCGACGAGGTCGCTGACCGCGGCGTCCTCGGTATCGCCGTCACTAATGGTGGCGGTGTTGGGGCCGCTGAGCTGCGTCCACAGCAGCGCGACGATCTGCCCGTCATCGCTGGCCGAGCCGTCGAGCTCCGCCAGGTTCTCGGGCAGCACCAGGTTGCGGTTGGGGCCGGCGTCGACCACGGGCGCCGGGTTGGCGTTGGGCTCGGTGCTGCTGAGGTGGTCTTGCGGGATGATCACCTCGGAACGTCCGGGGCCCGAGTACCGCAGCTCGATCGCGGTCGAGGCGTTCTGCTGGTAGTACTCCAGACGCAGCGGGTGCCAACCGGCCGTGAGCGTGATGTTGGCCGTGTCGGTCGCCACGGCGTGGTTGTTCCATCGGTCGATGATCGGCGTGTCGGCCTGGCCGACGTTGTCGACCCACAGCCGGACGCCGTCGTTGCTGAGCGTCTTGAATTGCCACGACCCCGCCTGATCGACCAGCACCCAGCCGGTCCAGCGGATAGAGAAGTTGGAGTCGGCCTCGACGCGTCCGCCGGCGCTAACGCTGAAGGCGCCCCCCGAAGCGTCGCCGAAGTCGATGACTGGGTCGACGTGCGTGCCGGCCGGGTTCACCAGATGGGCGTTGTTGGCGCCGTCGTCGAAGTACTCGCCCAGCAGGCCGTCGCCGGCGAGCATAGCGCGGGGCTCAAGCCGCTCGAGGTGGAGATGGTTTTGCAACGACCGGGCGCCTGCTTTCATCAATGCACCTTCCACGAGCGGCTATCATTGCCGCCGTGTTCGCGAGAATAGAACAAGAAAGAGATAGAAGAAGACTAGCCGGGCCAGCACGGGCCCTTACGGGATAGTAACACCGGGCAAGGCAATCCTCAATGGATCTGCTCCTTTTTTCCCCGTCGCCCCCGCGGCGGCCGCGGGCCGTTCGGGTCGCCACAATCACTCCCGAGGCCCGCGTCTCACCGTCCGCTTGTCGCATTGTTGCAGTGGTCGCATCCTCTGGTAGGATTGCCGGCGGCGGCGTCGAGACTCGACCGACGCCCAACGCTTTGGCCCGTGTTCAGTTCAGTTTTCGCACGTTTTCTCCGGAGGCAACCTTGATGGGCGTCCAACAACTCGCCGCTTTCTGCTGCAGATGCCTGCCGCTCGCGGTCGCCGCGATCGTCTTGGCCGTCGGTTCGGCCGACGCGCAGCAGAAGACCCCCAACATCCTCTTCATCGTGTCGGACGACACCGGCTACGGCGACCTCGGCCCCTACGGCGGCGGCGTGGGACGCGGCATGCCGACCCCCAGCATCGACCGCTTGGCCGAAGAAGGGATGACCTTCTTCTCCTTCTACGCCCAGCCTAGCTGCACCCCGGGACGCGCCGCGATGCAGACCGGGCGCATCCCCAACCGCAGCGGCATGACCACCGTCGCGTTCCAGGGCCAGGGCGGCGGGCTGCCCAAGGCGGAGTGGACCCTTGCTTCGGTGCTGAAGAAGGCCGGCTACAAGACCTACTTCACCGGCAAGTGGCACCTGGGCGAGGCGGACTACGCGCTGCCCAACGCGCAGGGCTACGACGAGATGCGGTACTGCGGCCTCTACCACCTGAACGCCTACACCTACGCGGACCCCACCTGGTTCCCGGACATGGACCCCAAGCTGCGGGCCATGTTCGAGAAGGTGACCGTGGGCGCCCTCTCCGGTAAGGCCGGGGAGAAGGCCAAGGAAGACTTCAAGATCAACGGCCAGTACGTCAACAAGCCCGATGAGGACGTCACCCTGCACGGCGTGAACTACCCCGACGGCGTCGTCGGCATCCCCTACTTCGACGGGTACGTTGAGAAGGCGACGCTGGAGTTCCTCGACGACGCGGCCAAGAACAAGGACAAGCCGTTCTTCATCAACGTCAACTTCATGAAGGTCCACCAGCCGAACATGCCGGCGCCGGAGTTCGAGCACAAGTCGATGTCCAAGTCGAAGTTCGCCGACTCGGTGGTGGAGCTCGACACCCGCATCGGGCGGATCATGGACAAGCTGCGTGAGCTGGACCTGGACCAGGACACGCTGGTCTTCTACACCACCGACAACGGCGCCTGGCAGGACGTGTACCCCGACGCGGGCTACACCCCCTTCCGCGGCACCAAGGGGACCGTGCGCGAGGGTGGCAACCGCGTGCCCGCCATCGCGGTGTGGCCCGGCAAGATCAAGCCCGGAGTGCGCAACCACGACATCGTCGGCGGGCTCGACCTGATGGCCACGTTCGCCTCGGTGGCGGGGCTGGCGCTGCCGACCAAGGACCGCGAGGGTGAGCCGATCTACTTCGACAGCTACGACATGACCCCGCTGCTGACCGGCAAGGGCAAGTGCGAGCGGAACGAGTGGTTCTACTTTACCGAGAACGAGCTCACCCCCGGCGCCGCCCGCGTCGGCAACTACAAGGCGCTGTTCAACCTCCGCGGCGACGACGGTCAGCCGACCGGCGGCCTGGCGGTCGATAGCAACCTGGGTTGGAAAGGCGCCGAAAAGTACGTCGCCACCGTGCCGCAGGTGTTCGACCTGTGGGCCGACCCGCAGGAACGCTACGACATCTTCATGAACAACTTCACCGAACGCACCTGGATCATGGTCACGATCAGCGCCTCGATTAAGGACCTGATGAAGACCTACGTGAAGTACCCGCCGCGCAAACTGCAGAGCGAGACGTACACGGGACCGATTACCATCTCGAACTACCAACGCTTCATGTACGTGCGGGAAGCCCTCGAGCAGGAGGGGATCGGCATCCCGCTGCCTACGGGCAACTAGCCGACCGCCGCGTTCGCAGCGCCGATGCGGGCCCCCCTGCCCCGGGGGCCCGCATCTCTTTTTTTCGCGACTCTCAATCCAACCCCATTTGAAGCAGCTACCATGATCCCCACCCGCGCCCAACGCCCGCTGGGCGCCCTGATCGTCTGCCTCGCCGCCCTGGCGGCCTGCCCCGCCGGCGCCGTCGACCCCCTCCCCTCGTGGAATGACACCCCCGCCAAGCAGCGCATCCTGAGCTTCGTCGCCAAGGTGACCAACGAGGGCTCTGCGGACTTCGTCCCCCCCGAAGCACGGATCGCTACGTTCGACAACGACGGCACGCTGTGGTGCGAGCAGCCGATGTACGTGCAGCTCGCCTTTGCGCTCGCCCGCGTGAAGACCCTTGCGCCCCAGCACCCCGAGTGGCGCAACACGCAGCCCTTCCAGGCGGTTCTCGAGGACGACATGAAGGCCCTGGTGGCGGACGGCAAGCACGGGCTCGCGGAGCTCATCGCGGCCACCCACGCCGGGATGACCAGCGACCAGTTCGAGGAGATCGCCGGCGACTGGATCGCTGCCGCCAAGCACCCCCGCTTTAAGCAGCTCTACACGCAGTGCGTGTACCAGCCGCAGCTCGAGCTGCTGGATTACCTCCGCGCCAGCGGCTTCAAGACGTTCATCGTTTCGGGGGGCGGCATCGAGTTCATGCGGCCCTGGACCCAACGCGTGTACGGCATCGCCCCGCCCCAGGTGGTGGGCTCGAGCATCGTCACCGAGTTCCAGATCAAGGACGGCAAGCCCGTGCTGATGCGGCTGCCGAAGGTCAACTTCATCGACGACAAAGCGGGCAAGCCGGTCGGCATCGGCCAGCACATCGGCCAACGCCCCATCCTGGCCTTCGGCAACTCGGCCGGCGACCTCGAGATGCTGCAGTACACAACCGGCGGCGGCGGCGCCCGCCTAGGCCTGCTGGTCTACCACAACGACGCCCAGCGCGAGTACGCCTACGGCCCCGCCGGCGGCCTGCCCGACTCTAAGATCGGCACGTTCCCCCAGTCGCTGATGGACCAGGCCGAAAAGAGCGGCTGGGTGGTGGTTGGGATGAAGGACGATTGGGGACGGATTTTCCCGTTCGATCCGCAATAGAGGGTGGTCGGGCGCGTCGTACGCGGAAGGCCCTGGAGCGCTCGATGAGAACGGGGCGGATGCCGCGCGGGGCATTCCGGTTCAACACCCCTCTTCACTCCCCTGCCGGGTCGCGCCGTTCAGACGCCGGAGCGACCGCGTCAGCGCGAACGCGGTCGCGATTGCGATGACAAGTGCGTAGCCCGCGAATGCCGAGTACTCGTCCGAGATCCGCAGGTGGCGGGCCGCCGCCAGCGTCAAGCAAACCGCGGTCGTGATCATGAGCAGCGCCCGCATCGAGAACCGCGGCCAAGCGGGCAGCGGCGCCCCACCCTGCTGCGTGCAGGCGACTCTGGGCAGCACCCCCAGCACCACCACCCCGTGCAGCAACGCGTAGAGCCAAAGAAAGCTGCACACCCCCGGGTTCGCCTCGTGCGAGCCGATGCGGAACACGGCGATCGACGCAGCGATCGCCACCGTCACCGCCGGCGTTGCGGCGCTCAGCAGCACGACCCACAGGTTGCTCTGGCGGCGCCTGCAGAGCAGTGAAAAGAGCCCGAGCCCCGCCAGCAGCGGCCCGCTGAAGAGGATGCTCTCGACCGTATAAGTCGCCGCCGCGGCCGCGGCGAGCGCAACCAGCGAGATCAGCAGCAGGAGCTTGAAGGGTCGCGGGTGGGCTGTTTCCGAGGGTGGTTCGTCCGGGGGCGCCCCATCGGCGAGCGTAGCGGTCGAGTCCATCGGCATGCCGCAAGCTTAACCACGAGTCGCTACCTGGAACAAGCAACACCGGCGCCCCCGACGCCGTGTCCGGGGACGCCCTGAGGATTACGGGCGCCAGGGCTCGGGCCGCTGGAAGACCTCCTCGAGGCCGACCTCGGGCGCCGGGCCGCGGGCCCAGTCGACACGCTCCGCCCCCTGCGCGCCGGGGCCGTGGTTGCCCCGTTCGCTGTAGCGGATGGTGGACGGGTCGGTCACGCTCCACACCTGCCACCCCTCGGGGCGGACCGCGCCCGAGAGCTCGCAATCGATGAAGCTGGTCATGGCGTACGGACGCCAGGGGCGGCCCAGGTAGGTCTTCGCGTCGGGCTCGGCCGTCACGCGGCAGCGGTGGAAGAGGAACCCGTACGGCTGTTCGGGCGGGGTCGAGGCCGCGGTGATGAAGCCGCTGCCGAGGCAGTGGATGTCGCACTCCTCAAACCACGCCGTGGCGCCCCCGAAGATGAAGTCGACGTGCCCCTCGATCCGGCAGCGGTCGAAGTACTGCCGGCCGCGGTTCAGCAGGACGGTGTCTTGCCAGCCCAGCAGCCGGCAGTTGCGGAAGACCAGCTTGTCGCCGTCGCACCGCAGCGCGAGCGCCTGGCCCACGGGACCGGCCGCGTTCTCGATGGTGAGGTTCTCTACCTCAAAACCGTCGCCATCGATCTGCATCATAGCGGTGCGGAACGTGCCGATGGGCTCGCCATCGGCGCCCGGCATGTTGGCGTGCAGGCGGCCGGTGAGCGTGGTGGTCGCGGGGTCGTCGCCCACCAGCCGCAGGTAGCCCCGCTCGCGCTGCACGTAAACCCGCTCGTCGTAGACGCCCGGCTTCACGCGGATCACCCAAGGGGGCCCAGCGGCGCGGTGCGGCGCCGCCATCACGGCCGCTTGGATCGAATCAAAGTCGCCGCTGCCGTCGCGTGCAACGATCACGTCGGCGCGGTCCGGCCCGGCGGCGTGTGCGGCCAGCGGCGGCGCGATCAGCAGCAGCCAGGCGAGGATGAGAGGGCGGTGCGGGGATGGGTTCATGATGAGGGGCTTGGCTTGGGCGCCCGGCGCCGCGGTCCAGACCGGTCCGGATCGCCTGGATGAGATTAGACGACGCCGCCTATCGTACTCGGGTGGTCGGGCCGGGCGCCATGCTCTGCGCAAGCGTGGCGGCCTCCCGGGCGAGTACGTGTCCCATCGGCATCATCGCTCTGCTAGCCCCCGATGTTGGTTCGGTATTTGCAACAACGTCTGTATCGCATCTGCCACCCTCGTGTCTCACGGGCGTCGGGGGCGCTGCGCCATTTATGAGCCCCGGGGTCGCCAGAATGTTCTTCTTCTCGAATCGTACGGGGTGTCTTGGGTCGATCGCGATCTCACTGATCGCCACACTGGTGCTCTACCTGATCTTTAGGCAACCGGATTGGTTCTGCGTTATGCCGGGGGCCGCGCCCAGACGGATCAACACCAGCCCTTCCGCCCCGCCCGGGCAGCCGAGCACGGCGTACCGCCAACGATCAACACGCTGGGATGATCGCCGGCGCTTGGTTGTTGGGCGCTCGCATGCGACCCCTGTTGCAGAAGGCCACGGCGGAGCGGCTTGGCTCCGCGGGGCAGGGGTGCGCGCTTCTCTCGGTCCACAGCAAGAGGGCGCGCCGCTAGCCGAGCGCGTTGCGCTGGCAGCCTTGCTCGGCGAGGGCTGGACAAGCGGCACACCATTTGCCTGAGTGGTGGGGCGCGGTCGACTCGCGCCGGCACGATCGCCGGCGGCTGGCGATCGCGAGCGTTGTCAGCTCACCACCCAACAGCAGGAGAATAACCATGGCTATGCACACCCTTGCCGACGCGTTCTACGACGAACTACGCGACATCCTCAGCGCGGAGCGTCAGCTCACCAAGGCGCTGCCCAAGATGGCCAGGAACGCGGCGAGCGCCGACTTGAAGAAGGCGTTCGAGAGCCACTTGGCCGAGACCGAGAAGCACGTTGAGCGGGTAGAAAAAGCGTTCGAAGACACCGGCAAGACCGCCAAGGCCAAGACCTGCGAAGCGATGAAAGGCTTGATCACCGAGGCGTCGCACCTGCTGGAAGAAGAGGCCGAGCCCGCGGTGAAGGACGCGCTGCTGATCGCGGCCGCACAGAAGGTTGAGCACTACGAGATCGCGACCTACGGCGCCCTCTGCACGTGGGCCGAGGTGCTGGGCTACGCCGCCGCCCTGAAGCAGCTCAAGCAGAACATGGCCGAGGAAGAGAAGGCGGACGAGAAACTCACCAAGCTCTCAACCAAGATCAACAAGCAAGCCGCGTCCGGCCAGGCCGCCGGAGTCGCCTAATCCTAAGGAGCGGTCCGTGTAGAGTCGGGCCCGTCCCCGAGCGACCCCTCCCGCCGGCGGCGGCGGGAGGGCGCCTAGGGAATCGGCCACGGGGTCCCTAGCCGGAGCGGCCCCCAACCAGGCGACCAACAAGCCTAGGAGCGGAGATGACGCTGTCGGCCGGATATATCGCAGCCGTAGTGGGGTCGAGCGCGCTCGTCTACGCGGTCGTCCTGCTGTGCACCCGGCTGGCGGGGCTGCGCAGCTTCTCCAAGATGTCCGCGTCCGACTTCGCGATGACCGTGGCGGTAGGGTCGCTGTTCGCTTCGACCGCTGTTTCTCCCGACAAGCAATTGATCCCGGGGCTGGTCGCGATCGCCACCCTGTTCAGCGGCCAGCTCATGATCGCGGTCGTGCGCAAGAACGCGCCCTGGGCGAGCGACGTGATCGACAATCAGCCCCTGCTGCTCATGCGTCACGGAAAGATCATCGACGCCAATATGCAGCAAGCCCACGTGACCCGAGCGGACCTCTTCGCAAAGCTCCGCGAGGCGAACGCCTGCAAGGTTGACGACGTGCTGGCCGTGGTCTTTGAGACCACCGGAGACATCTCGGTGCTGCACAGCGACACCGGGGACCTCGACCCCGAGATACTCGAAGGGGTCCTGCACGGCGCCCACGAAACGGGGGCATGAGACCTGAAGGGGGGAAACCACTACCGAGCGACGCATGCCAACGCCGGCATGGCGCCCGCAGCCCGGCTAGCCGGCATCAACTTCGACCACGATCTCCCGCCACCGTGTGACGCGCGGGCGCCGAAGATGTCTAGCCAGGCCCGTCCGCCGGCAGGTTCACCTACCTTTGCCGTTGGCGGCGGGTGTTCATCATAGGTCGGCGTTGAAGGTAGGTGAACCCGCCGGAGCATAGGGGTCACGGTGGCGGCGTTGCTGGCCGGCGGAACCACCTACCCTACGTTACTTCAGCATGGGGCGGCGGGCGGCCGTGAAGCCACGGGGCTTTCGCCAGGATCATGCAATCTCGGAGCCGCCCACATCGCAACGCCGGCCAGCAAGGCTAGCAGCACGGCGGTGGGTTCGGGGACCGCGGCCCCATCCGAGACGCTCGTTTCACTCACCGCGGGTTGGCCGAAGTTGTTCCTCCAGGTGAGGTAGTCGAATGCGTCGATGACTAGGTCGCCGTTGGCGTCCGCAACCAGGCCCACGCCGCTCGCCCCCTGGGTGTCGCGCCACACGGTGTAGTCGGCGGCGTCGATCATGCCGTCGCCGTTGTAGTCGCCGCCAATGGGGGCGACGCCGGGGAGTTGGGCGGTGAAGATGCCGCTGCTGCCGTCGGTGAAGGTGAGGATGAGCGCGATGAGACCCGAATCCGTGAAAGATGTCGTACCCGGCAACCCGCCTCCAAAGTCGACGTCAGAAATCGTCCGCAGGTCTTCTCCGTTGCCCGGATCAACATCGAAGACGTCGCCGCTGCGAAGGATCGGAATGATCAGGCCATCGATCGACGCCCACAGCCCCTTATTGTTGGTGCTGTCGACCTGCATTGAAGTAGCAAGCAACCCGCCAAAGACAACGTCTCCGTGGTTGTTCATGGCTGAGGTCCAAAGGTGGCGAAAATGAATCCCGGGCCCCAGGTTGGGCCCCGGTCCGTCGGTGCCGGCTCGCGCTACAAGCGAGAGCCCTTCAGGAGTTGATTCCCAGATCCCGACGTTGTTCGAAGCGTCGACCCCGGCGCCGGTGACGTACGAGCCGAAGACCATGTCGCCGGTCGCGTTGACAGACGGAGAGAAGAGGTCGGAAAATCCCGTGCGGAAATGGACATCCGGACCAAGGGTAGGGCCGTACCCGGCGGTGGTTCCCTCGGCGCCCGTCCGCGCCACCGGGGACAACGCCCCGTCGCGGTGGACCCAGATGCCCGTATCGTTGGTCGAGTTCACGCCGGCGCCGGTGAGCTTCGCTGAGAACACAACGCTACCCTCATCGCTGAGGGCGGGGCCGCCAAAGATATTTCCAAAATACACGTCGGAGCCAACACCCGGCCCGGGTCCGGCCGCGCCTTCTCGCGCTACGGCGAAAAGCGATCCTCCAACATTCGACCAGATGCCACTGTTGTTCGAGTTGTTGATCGCTGTGCCGGACAACCAGCCGAAGAACGCCACCTCGCCTGCTGCGTTGATCGCAGGAACAGAACTGCTCGATGAAGTTCCACTTGGCGTGAAGGCGTAGAAGTCTGCTCCCTCACCCACATTCGGCCCCGGTCCTTCCATTCCGGTACCTGCGACAACAGCAAGATTGGCGTCTGTGCCGGCAAGGATGCTAGAGACGCTTGGTCCGTATCTGACTTCTGTCAGTCGTGCGTGAACAACGACCGTTCCACTCGAACTCGCGCCGTGGTTCTGGATACTCACGTTGGGGTAGTCGTAACTGCCAGTTGGGAGAGGCTGGCGCCCGCGCAGCACTAACGATGTGTTGCCTTCGGCGTAAGACAGGATGGTCGAATTGTTCGATGAGGTCACCTGAGGTCCGCTCAACAGTCCTCGGAAACTCACAGTATCTCCGAACTGATAGGGCCCGAGGATGGCGCCGTAGTAACTCCCATCACCGAGATTCGGCCCCGGCCCAGCGGCGCCTTCGCGGGCGAACGCGGTGGGGCCGCTCCCACTGCTGACCCAGAGGCCGGAATTGTTGGAGGTCCCGACGCCCGGCCCTTCCAGATCGGCGTAGTAGGTGACATCGCCCGCCGCATTCAAGAGAGCGCCGAAGGGGAACCTATTGAAGTGGACGTCGGCTTCCACAGCTGGCCCGAGGCCGAGCGCGCTCCCCTCCGCACCGCTCAGCGCGATTGTGTTGTACGTAACCGCTCCCGCGTGATCCGCGGCCACACTCGCCAGCGTGATGGCCGCGGCATAGTGAGCAAACCAACGCCCCCACCGAACCCACACGCTGGGGCGGGGCTGATTCTTATTGGAACGAGCGTTGGCTGGTCTACGCATCAATCACCGCAATGCTGGCCGAGACGGCGCTGTTTGAGGGCGTGTTCGCGCCGAGGGATTCAGTTTAGACCCCGGCGCGTATCCTTGCCAGTTTTGTGATGCTGCTTAGCCCGGCCCGGCGCCATGTTCCACGCTTGCATGGGCATCGCGGTGTAGTTGGGACGGTACTGCCGGACGTCACCTGTCCATGCGAGCGTGGAACATGGCATCCGCCGTAGGTGAAAAGATAGCCTGACGCCTTCCCCCTCAAAACCGCACGTAGCGTTTCCAAGTAATCCGCGTCTCCTCCTCATCAACGCCGCGGGTGACGATCAGCGTGGTCGACGTCGTCGCGGTGTTGACCAGGATCGTGTGCATCGCGAACGGGCGGCCCTCCGACTCGTCGGAGAAGAGGACCGATCGGCCCTCTTGGGGGTCGGCCTCGGCTGGTTCCGCGTCTTCGGGTTCTGCGTCGGCCGGTTCGTCTTCGGGGGCCGGCGTCAGCAGGGTGTGGTAGAAGGCGAGCACCTTGGCGACCGGGTCGGGGGTGGTCATCGTCGTGCTGCACATGATTGACGGCGTGGTGCGATCGCCGGCGCCGTTCACGGTGGCGGCGTCGGCCATCTTGGCGCCGTTGATCTTGGCATCGGGGTAGCGCCACTGCGACACCGTTTGCAGCAGGCTCACCGGCTCGTCGGCCGTCGCCGTGGCGGCGAGAAGGGAAAGGGCGAGCAGCGCCGCGGCGGATGACCGCATGGGTGACTCGTGTTGGGTGGAAGTTCGGCGGGGCTGTCAGGCGAAGTCGGCTCTACCAACTCAAACCACGAACGCCCCACCGGCAGCGGGAGGGGGCCGGCCGGCGGGGCGTCGGGTGGAGGGGCCGGGGCGCGGTTGGCGCCTCGACCCCCATCGGTTTGAAAAAAAGGCGCTGCCAGCGGGCTCGTCACCCTAAGCTTCATGCGACCGGCAGCACAAAGAAGCTTTCAGCTATCAGCTTTCAGCGGTCAGCTTTTTTGCGGTCAACTCGCTGACCGCTGACCGCTGACAGCTTTCTTTAGCTACACCCCATGCTCGCTCCGCAGTTGTGGCACAGGTAGCAGTTGCCGTTGCGGACGGTGATCTCGCCGCACACGTCGCACGGCGGGGCGTCTGCCTGGAAGCCGGCGAACTGCTCGCCGCGCGTGCCGTGCGGGTGGCCATCGTCGTTCGTCGGCGCCATCACGCCCGCCTGCTCCAGCAGCTTCGCGTCGAACCGCGGCTTGGCGCCGTTGGCGTTGCCGTTGCCGTTGACGTGGCCGTTCAGGTGGCTGCCGTTGGGCTTGCTGGCCGTCTGGGCGGCCGGTTTGGCGTCTTGTCCCTTGTCCGTGGGCCGTTGGGTGACCTGCCCGCCGGCCTTCTTGGCGACGGGCGCGGTGTCTGTCTCGTCAGAATCGGTCTCGGGGGATAGCTGGCCGTAGCCGGTGAGCTTGCCTTCGCTCGCCTCCTTGTAGCCGGGCAGGAAGTGGATCCCCAGCCAGCGGAAGATGTAGTCGATCAGGCTCTTGGCGATGCGGATGTCGGGGTTCTTGGTGAATCCCTGCGGCTCGAACCGCACGTGGCTGAACTTCCGCACGTAGTCCGCCAGGGGGACGCCGTACTGCAGGCTCATCGAGACGCTGGTGCCCAGCGCGTCCATCAGGCCGCCGATGGTGCTCCCTTCCTTGGCCATGGAGATGAACAGCTCGCCGGGGCGTCCGTCCGGGAAGAGGCCCACGGTGAAGTAGCCCTCGTGCCCGCTCACGCTGAACTTGTGCGTGATGCTGTTGCGCGTGTCGGGCAGGCGTTCGCGGCGGGGGCGAGAGACCGTTGCTTCGGGCATCTGCCCGGCGCCCTTGCCCTCGCCCTTCTTGGTGTTCAGCGGCTGCGAGTCCTTCGAGCCGTCGCGGTAGATGGCCAGCGCCTTCAGGCCGAGCTTCCAGCCGTCGTAGTACGCCTGGGAGATCTCTTCCGGCGTGGTGTCGCGCGGCATGTTCACCGTCTTCGAGATGGCGCCCGACAGGAACGGCTGCGCGGCCGCCATCATGGTGATGTGCGCCTTCCAGCGGATGCTGCGGGTGCCGGCCGCGGGGGTGAACGCACAGTCGAACACCGGCAGGTGCTCCGGCTTGAGGTCCGCGGCGCCCTCGATGGTGTCGTCGCGGTCGATGGCCGACAGGATCGACTCGATCTCCGGTTGGTCGTAGCCGAGGGTCTGCAGCGCCAGCGGCACGGTGCGGTTGACGATCTTCAGCATGCCGCCGCCGGCGAGCTGCTTGTACTTCACCAGGGCGATGTCCGGCTCGATGCCGGTGGTGTCGCAGTCCATCATGAAGCTGATGGTGCCGGTGGGCGCCAGCACCGTGGCCTGGGCGTTGCGGTAGCCGTGCGCGGCGCCGGCGGCCAGCACCTCGTCCCAGGTGCGTCGGGCGGCGTCTACCAGGTCGGTGGGGCACGACTCGTGGATGTGCTCCACCGCGTCGCGGTGCATCTGCATCACGCGGCCCATGGGCTCCGCGTTCTGCTCGTAGGCGTCGAACGGCCCGACCGCCTCACTCAGCTCGGCGCTGGTGAGGTTGGCGGCGCCGTGCAGCAGCGAGGTGATGGCGCCGCACACGCCGCGGCCCTCGTCGGAGTCGTAGGGCAGGCCGCTAGACATCAGCAGGCTGCCCAGGTTGGCGTAGCCCAGGCCCAGCGGGCGGAAGCGGTGGCTGTTGCGGGCGATGTCCGGCGTGGGGTAGCTGGCGTGGTCGACCAGGATCTCCTGGGCGATGAAGAACACCCGGCAGGCCGCCTGGAAGCGCTCGTGGTCGAACGTGCCGTCCGCCTGACGGAACTTCATCAGGTTGATGCTGGAGAGGTTGCAGGCCGTGTCGTCGAGGAACATGTACTCGCTGCACGGGTTCGACGCGTTGATGCGTCCGCTTTCCGGGCAGGTGTGCCAGCGGTTGATGGTGGTGTCGTACTGCACGCCGGGGTCGCCGCAGTGCCAGGCGCAGTCGGCCATGCGGGCCATCACGTCGCGGGCCTTGTAGGTGGGGCCGGGGACGCTGGCGTCGGTCACCCAGTGGGTGGTCCAGTCGGCGTCCGCGTCGAAGGCGGCCATGAAGTCGTCGGTCAGGCGGATGCTGAGGTTGGCGTTCTGGAACATGACGGAGCTGTAGGCTTCGCCGTTGAAGTTGGCCTCGTACTTGCCGCTGGCGATCAGCGTCTGGGCCTTCTGCTCCTCACGCCACTTGCACTCGATGAACTCCATCACGTCGGGGTGCCAGACCTTGATGGACTGCATCTTGGCGGCGCGGCGGGTCTTGCCGCCGCTCTTCACCACCGCGGCGATCTGGTCGTACACGCGCATGAACGACAGCGGCCCGGAGGGGACGCCGCCGCCGGAGAGCTTCTCTCTGCGGCTACGCAGCGTGGAGACGTCGGTGCCGGTGCCGGAGCCGAACTTGAACAGCATCGCCTCGCTGGTCGCCAGGCGCATGATGTCTTCCATGTTGTCCCCGACGCGCTGGATGAAGCACGCCGAACCCTGGGGGAACTCGTACGGGTTCTCCGGCTGGCAGACCTCTTGGGCCACGGGGTCCCAGCGCCAGTTGCACGAGTCGCCGGTCACGCCGTACTGGTGGTACAGGCCGACGTTGAACCACACCGGCGAGTTGAACGCCCCGTGCTGGTGCAGGCACAACCAGGTGAGGTCGCGGTAGAACCGCTCGCCGTCGGCCGGCGTGGCGAAGTAGCCGTCCTCCAGCCCCCAGTCGGAAATCGTGCGGCTCACGCGGTGCACGAGCTGGCGGACGCTGTACTCGCGCTGCTCGGAGCCCACCTCGCCGTAAAAGTACTTGCTGCAGATGACGTTGGTGGCCAGTTGGCTCCAGAACGTCGGCACTTCGCAGTTGGTCTGCTCGAACAGCACGTCGCCGTTCTCGCCCTTGATCTGCGAGGTGCGGATGTCCCAGTTCACGGTGTCGAACGGGTCGGCGACAGCGCCCTCACCCGACTCTGGCGGGCAGAACGTGGCGTCGATCTTCAGCCGGCCGCGGAAACGCTTGGCCGGCTTGCCAGCGGTGGTCATAGACGCCTTAGCGTGAGAGCCGTTGGCCGAACCCACGGCGTTGGTGGATTGGGGCGCAGCGGTAGAAGATGGGGAAGACATCGCAACCTCCTGTTGATGAACGAGAACGGGCATCCATTCCATGTTGACAGATATACATCCGTATATCTATCGCTGTAGTGCGTATCGGTCCGGGAGGGCCGTGCGCTCGCAGCTGATCACTACCGCTACATGTTGTTCGGGCCACCCGAAACCGGGCCAAAAGCCGGAATTAGGCCCCGAGGCGACACTAGATATTGTAGCCGATGCCCATTGGACTACAACATTTGGGTCGCTGAGGGGCAAATCTTACGCTTCTAGACAGCCCTGTCAATGCTATTCATGGTATTTCGTAAGTCGCTAGCACACAACAGGTTGTGGAAAGTGCGAAGAACCCGCGTACGAAATGTGAAGCTTCGGCGTAGAACGTAACGTGCTAGCAGGTCATGAGTTACGCCTCGCGACGCGGGCGGTCAGCTTTCAGCGATCAGCGTTCAGCTTTTCGTTTGCCGGTCCTAGACTCGTGAGCCGGGGCGTCCTCGCCCCCGGCGCGTCGCCGTGCGACCGACCCGGCCAAACTCCCTCCCCCCGCGCCGGGGGTGGGGACACCCCGGCTCACACGGGCGTGGAAAGCCCGCTGGTCGGGACCGCCGCGGTTTGGTAATGCCTACCCCATGTCGCCCGCCCCCCGCGTCCGCCGCCGTGTCGCGATGCTAGCGGCCGTTGCGCTGGCCGCGACGGGCTGCCACGGGTCGCGTTGGGCGCGGACCGACCCCGACTACGCCCGCAAGTACCCCGACCACAGCGACCGGCCGGTGCAGATGGCCAAGCAGGCGGTCGACGCGCGTTACGTGGCCGGCAAGGAGGGGGTCTACACGAACGTCTTAGGTCCCATCGACACCGGCGCGGTGGGTGTCAGCTTCGGCAAGTTCGAGTACGGCCCTATGCCTTGGTACGAGGGTCACTACGGCCTGGCTGGGCTGATTGACACGACCTCCGAGTCGATCTCGATCGGTATTGAAGGGGGCCTCAGGTTGCAGTCACCAACACGCCTGGCGCCTTTCGTCGGCGTCGGCGGTTATGCGGGTTTTACTCCGACAACTCTATTCTCATCGAACGACGACGACCGTTACTCAAGCCCCTTCATGGATGAACCGGACGAGCCGACCGAGAACGCCGACCTGGTCTTCGCTGCGTTGCCCGAAGCGGGCGTCCACTTCTGGCTCACGCCACACGTCCGCCTGACCGGCTCGGCGACGTACATCGCCAGCGTGTCGACCGGCGGCGGCAGCGGCGATGCGTTCGGTTGGAACTGCGGCCTCTCGTTCCTCACGTCGCGCAAAGTGCCGCGCCACCCCTACTGCGGCGACTCGGTCGCCATCGCGCCGGCGCCCGCGCTCACGCAGGAAGAGGACGACCTCTGGCCGAGCGAACCCCTGCCCTGGACCGTCGGCGAGACGCCTCTCGCCGACCCGTCGGGGGCCGCCGCGCCCGAGGTCCTCGAGGCCTACCGCAACCTGCGCATCGACGCGGGGGGCGCCGTCGTCCGCTAAACAGTAGAGTGCGATGAAGCGCAGCGGAATCGCACCGGGCGGGGGAGTACGTTTTCGTGACGGAGACCGCATCGTGGTGCGATTGCGCTGCGCTGCATCGCCCCCTACAACACCGTGTCGGCAAGACGCGTCAGCGTTTCTCGCAGCTCTTCACCCGGGAACAAGAAGTACGGGTGCTCGCGCGAGAGGGCGATCCGTCGCGCCCGGTCGCGCGCGCGGGCCGGTCCGCGTTGGGCCTCGAGCCGCTCGCGCTCGTCGGTCAGAAGCGCGCCCAGCGCCGCATTGGCCGCGACGATCCCGCGGTGCCGCTCGGCCGCGTTCGCGGGGGTCTTGGCGGTCTCGATCCAGCGCAGCTTGTGGGCGATGGCGTCGGAGGCGTCGGGCCGATCGGCCAGGGGGCGTTCGGGGTGGAACTCGATCTCGCGTAGCCGCCGGTCGATGTCGGCCTCGGTGGTGCCCTCGAGGGCACCTGTGGCGCCGATCGGCAGGTGCAGCGTGGCGGAGAGCGTCAGGTAGGTCGGGGGCTCGAGGCCGAAGTAGTGGCGGAACAGGTCGTCGGTCACGCCGTCGTACTTGGCGCCCCCGATGCCGTGCAGGAACAAGTCGCACAGCAGCAGGCGGGCGAAGAGCGTGGTGGTTAGCGCGCGGGTACGCAGCTTCACCCCCTGGGCCGGCAGCCGGGCCAGCGTCGCGGCGAGTTGTTCTGACGGCGCCTCGATGCGCCACCCGGCGTGATCGGTCAGCAGCACGCGGTCGGCTTCTGGGCGCGAGAACACGGCGCGGCGCTCGGGGTCGCCCGCGGTCCAGACCCAGAAGGGAGACTCGGTCCAGCGGTCGTCGCCCGCCAGGTCGCCGGCCAGGTCGGGGGCGGGGTGGGCGCGGTTCCGCAGCTTGTGCGCGGTGCGGTAGCGGGCGAGCGCGGCGTTGTACGCGTCGCGGAAGCGCGGCGCGTCGGCCAGCAGGTGCGCGGCGAAGGCCGCCATCGCCGGGCCGTCGCACACCGCGCTCAGGGGCGCCTCGAGGTTCTCCAGCCCCCACCGGCGTTCGAGCCGCACACGCAGCCGGGTCCACGCCTCGCCCAGGGGCGCCCCGTCGGCGGCCGCGGCGACCGCGTCGGGCCAGCACTGGGTGATCAGCGGCCCCTCGACCAGCGGCCCGAGCGTGGCCGCCGTGCGGGCAGCAAAGGAGTCCCAGACCTGGCGCGACTCGATCGGCCGGTTCTCGAACGGCGCCGGCGGCGCGGGGCGGTCGTAGGGGACCGCTTGGTACGCCAGGTCGGCGATCGCGCCGGTCGGCACGTTCACGGTCGGCGCGGCGCCGAGGTCGCTGTCGATGATCAGGTGCACCCCCACCGCGCCGGTCTTGCGACTTAGCGCGCCGAGCGCGAAGTTCTTCCACCAGACGCCGGGGTGGCAGGGGCCGGGTTGGTGGCCGGTGAGGATCAGCGGGGCGCTGGCGGCGGAGGGTGCGCCCGATGCTCCGGCGCCAGAAGCCGAGACGGGCGCCGACGGCTCGCCCAGCAGCGACGCGGTGTAGCGATTGGCGGTCGCGAGCAGCTCTTGTCTGGCTGCGGTGCGGAGCTCGGCGAGGGGGCGGCCCGCGATGCGCACGCCGCCATCCGTCAGCCGGCGGGCGTTCTGCCGCAGCAATGCGCCTACGCCCGGCTCGGCCGGTTCTACCAGCGTGGCGCCGGACGCCTTGGGCGCCCGGTAACGCGCGTAAGCCCCGCTCAACACATTTCCATCGGCGCCGCCTGCCGTTGGCCTCGGCCGCGGCGCTCTGCGACGCGGGCCTGGGCGCGATCGATCACGTCGCGGTAGTGGGCGAGCCGTTGCTCTGCGATGTCGAGGGCGCCGCCGAAGCTGCGCTTCTCATCGAGGTAGATCAGCGGCACCGCCACCTCGCGGATGCTGAGGCCGGCCGCGGCGGCCTGCACCCAGAACTCGAGCGGCATCGCGTAGCCGTCGTCTTGCAGCACCAGCTTGCGCAGCGCCTCGACCCGGTACGCCTTGAAGCCGCAGAACGCGTCGGTGAGCGACAGGCCCAACCGCTCGTTCAGCTCTGCGGTGATGGTCTGGTTGATCCGCCGGCGGTCGGCGGGGGCGGGCTTGGTGTCTTGGTGGAAGGTCTCCAGGTACCGGCTGCCCGAGACGATATCCACTCCGTCGCAAGCAGTGATCAGCGACTGGATCCGCTGCGGCTCGTGCTGGCCGTCGCAGTCGATGGTGACCACCACGTCGTAGTCGTTGCGCATGGCGTGGCAGAACGCGCTGCGCAGGGCGGCGCCGTAGCCGCGGTTTTCGGGGTGGCGGACCACCTGCACATCGGTGCGCGCGGCCAGCAGGTCGCTGGTGCCGTCGGTGGAGCCGTCGTCCACCACCAGCACGTCGTCGGCGTGCCGGACGACCTGATCGAGGACCTTACAGACGTGGGCCGCTTCGTTGAAAACGGGCAGCGCGGTGAGCGAGCGTGGGCGGGGCGACATAGCGGGTGGGTTCCTCAGATCGAATAGACCCCGGACACCCTATCTTAGGTGGCGGGGGCAAAGGGTCAAATCGCGGGGTTTTTCGGGGGGAGTATCGTGCGAGCCGGGCCGTCCTCGGCCCCGGAGGGTCGATACAGGCCTCACCACCGGCACACGCGGTCCGCCGCGCCGGGGGCGGGGACGCCCCGGCTCGCTCGGGGGCGGCCGGCTCCCACGGGGCGGCTGGGCTATTCGACGGGTTCTGGCCCCGGCGTCTTACCTAGCGAAAGCGTAGGACCGGCGAACCCCTCGGGTAGCGGCACGTCTCCCAGCTCGAGGTGGATGCCGCCGAACCGTTCTGGTTGGGTCGCCCGGGCGTAGCCGCGGCGCACGAGCTCAAGCACTGCAAGGAACATGCCGACCAGCGTCGATTTGTGCACGCGTTCGGGGAAGAGCGACTCGAACGCTAGCGAGGGCTGCACGGTCAGCCGCTGGTGGATGCGTTGCATGAACGCCTCGATGGGCGTTTCGTCGTAGACGATCTTGTGGGGCTGCGGCGCCTTGAGCCGGGCCTTCATCACCCGCCCTAGCGCGCTGACCAGGTCCCACAGCTCGACGCCGTGGATGGGCTGCTCGGCCGGGTCGATGGTGCGGCCGGTCAGGTCGTTGGCCTGGCGGGCGAAGCGGTCGCCCCACTGCGTGCTGCGGGCCTCGAGCTCGCGGGCCGCCTCGCGGTACTTCTGGTACTCCAGCAGCCGGCGGACCAGGTTGGCGCGTCCCTCGTCCACCGTTTCGATCGGCTGCTCTTCGGACTCTGCCTCGGTCGGCAGCACGCTGCGCGACTTGATCTCGATCAGCACGCTGGCCAGGTCGAGGAACTCGCCCGCCATCTCCATGTCGATCACCTCCAGCACCTCAACATGCGCCAGGAACTGATCGATCAGCCCCGCGATCGGCACGTCGTTCACGTCAAGCTCCTGCCGCCGCACCAGGTGCAGCAGCAGGTCGACGGGGCCGTGGAAGCAATCGAGGGAGACGCGGAACATGGTGGTGGGTGAGTGGTGAATCGTAATGGGTGAGTGGCGGATGGGTGATCGGGGTTGTCCCATTTCACTACTCACTATTCACGACTCACCAACAAAACAAAGGGCCCGGTCGCAAGCGACCGGGCCCCGGATCCCCCCTCCCCAGCCCGCCTTTGGCGGGCGCCGCGAAAACGCTTCTGTCTTGTCGCTGCTCTCTGGTGCTACCGCAGGTACGACGCGGTCTTGACCGGCGCCACCGGTTCGGTGGTGAAGCACTGGCCCGACTTGTAGAGGGCCAGCCGCTGGGAGTAGCCCTCCGCGTCGGCCGCCGGGGCGATCACGATCGCTTGGCCCAGCGTCTGGACGGCGCCCTCGTAGTCGCCCGCCGCGGCCTGAGCGGCGGCCAGCGTGTCGAGGCTGATGTCGTCTACTTCGGCCGACAGCTCGATGGCCCGCTGAGCGTGGGCCACGGCCTCGGCGCCGTTGCGGTGCGCGGGGTCGGGGCAGGTCGCCTCGAGCCACGCCAGGTTGCGGTACGGGGTGGGCAGCGTCTGGTCGAGCGCGATCGACTGGCGGTACCCCTCGATCGCTTGGGCGTAGCGCCCCATGTCCATCAGCAGGTCGGCGCGGCTGCTGGCTACCTGGGCGTCGCCGGGCGTGAGCATCATCGCGGCGTCGAGGTGCTGCAGGGCCTCGTCCATCTTCCCCAGCATGTGGCAGACGCGTCCGCGCCCCTTGTGGGCGACGGCCAGGTCGGGGTCGATCTCGATCGCCCGCTGGAAGTCACGCAGCGCGGCGCCAAGGTCGCCGGCCTGCACGTACAACGCGGCCCGGTTGCTGAACGCCTTGGCGAAGTTATTGTTGAGGCTGATCGTGCGGTTGAAGGCCTCGAACGCCTCGGCGTAGGCGCCCTGCTGGGCCAGCAGCACCCCGCGGTTGTGCAGCGGCCGCCACCCGGCCGTGTCCATCCGCAGAGCGTCTTCAAAGTCGTTCATCGCCAGGTCGCCCTGGCCGGCGTCGGCCCGCAGCTCGCCCCGCTTGTTCAGGGCCCAGGCGGCCAGCTCGTTGCTGTACTTCACCGCGACCTCGGAGTGGTCGATCGCCAGCACGTGGCGGCAACGCTGCACCACCTCGGTCAGCTCCGCCTCGTTCACCGCACGCTGGGCCACGGCGTTTGCTTCGGTCAGCAGGTCCGCGGCGCGGTCGCTGGGTTGCTGCTGCACGGGGGCCTGAACGGCCACCGGGTTGGGGAGCACGATCGCCGGGCGGTTGAACTCACGCGGCGCCGGCATCTCGTCGGCCGGCTTCACAACCGGGCCGGCCTGGGGCGCGGCCGCCACGGCCACGTGGGCCGGGGGGGTCTGTTCTGACAGCGTCGCCTGCGGCGGGCTGAGCACGAAGGCGTTGTTGATCGCCCCGGCGGTCGGCGTGCCGGTAGGCGCGGTGGGCGTCGCGGCCGGTTGGGCCATCACCAGCGGCTTGGGCTGCTGCGGCGAGCTGGCGGTTGGCGCCGGCTGGGTCGGAGAGACCACCTTCACCGTAGTGGCCGGCGTGTTGTCGAGGTAGCTAGGAGGCGAGAGCCGCTTGGGCAGCAGGTCCGCCGCGGCGATGGCCGGCTTGGCCTCCGGCTGGCTGGCCGGCTGGGCGGCGCGTTGGGCGACCGGCGCCGGCGTGTCGGTGATGAACACCGCCTCGGGCTCTGCGGCCGGCTGAGCAACCGCGATAGGCTTCGGGCTGTCCGAAGCGAACACGATGCCGCTGTCGGCCGACGCGTTCGCGGCCGGTCGGCCGGTGGGCATCGGCATCGGCAGCCCCGCGGGGCGACCGGTCGATTCGGCCAGCGAAGCCGAGGGGCGTCCCGCAGACGACTGCTGCGCCAGCGGCTCGTGGGCGAGCTGCTGCTTGCTGATCGAAGGCGGCATCTGCCGCTGCTGCTGCTTGGGCATCGACGGCGCCTTGTCGGAATCGTCGGAGAACAACCCGCTCAATAGGCCCGTCCGCTGGTCGCCGCGGCGCGTCTGCACGGCGGGCGAGCGTTCGTTGCGGGTGTACTGGGCGGGCTGCACCCGCGGGTCGACCCGCGGGCTGATCTGCACGGGCTGCTGCGGCGCTGCTGGCTCGCTGCCGAACCACCCCAGCCGGGCGAACAGCCCCTTGGGCTTGGCCTCGGCCGCCTGCTGCGGCTGCTGCGTCGGAACCCCGCTCGGCTGCGGCCGCCCGGCCGCGCCGGCCGATGGCTGGGCGAACAACGTGGGACGGGCCCCCCCCTGGCGGCTCTGGGCGCCGAGGGTCGGCAGCTTGGGGCTGCTGGCCTGGGCGGCGGTGAGGTCGCCCACGTACACCACCCCGTCGTCGGCCGAGGCGACCGAGGCCGCGGCGATGGCCAGCGAGAGCAGCGAGGAGGCGAGGGTCCGCTTGCAGAGAAGTTCGTCCATGACAGGCAAGTCCGTAGCGTTCTCAGGAGTATTCGTGGGCCGCCGCGCCGGGGGCGCAGGGCCGCGTCTGCAAGCTCTATCGGAACGCCGGCACGCCCCGCCTAACCCAATCCGTCGAAAAAACCGGCAAACACCACCCAAACCCCCACGCCGGCGATAGCAGTGGTTGGGCCGTCGCCCGTCGCCCGTTGAGCGTTGAGCGTTCAGGCGCCAATCCCACGCGGTCCGCAACTGACCACTGACCACCGGCCACACACCACCTACACTCTTCCCCATGGCCCACAACCACTCGCACCACCAAACCACCGTCAACTACGGACGGGTGTTCGCCATCGGCATTGGGCTGAACCTGGCGTACGTGGCCGTGGAGGCGGGGTTTGGCTTCTGGAACGGGTCGCTGGCCCTGCTGTCAGACGCCGGGCACAACCTCAGCGACGTGGTCGGCCTGCTGCTGGCGTGGGGGGGGCACGCCCTCTCCCGCTTCACCCCCACCACCCGCCACACCTACGGCTGGGGGGGCTCCACCATCCTGGCCGCGCTGTTTAACGCGCTGATCCTGCTGGCAGCCGTGGGCGCCATCGTGCTCGAGGCCGTTCAGCGGCTCATCACGCCCGCGCCGGTCGGCGGGCCCACCATCGCCGTGGTGGCCCTGGTGGGGGTGGTCGTCAACACCGTCACCGCGTTGCTGTTTGTCGCCGGCAGCAAGCACGACCTCAACCTCCGCGGCGCCCTGCTGCACATGGCGGCCGACGCCGCGGTGTCGCTGGGCGTCGTGATCGCCGGGCTGGCCATCTGGTACACCGGCGCCCAATGGATCGACCCCGTCACCAGCCTGCTGGTGGCCGCGGTGGTGTTCTTTGCTACCTGGGGGCTGCTGAAGGAATCGGTCAACCTGTCGATCCAGGCCGTCCCGCAGGGGATCGACCCGGTCGAGGTCGCCCGTTTCCTTGCTCAGGTCGACGGCGTCGCGTCGATCCACGACCTGCACATCTGGGCCATGAGCACCACCCAGAACGCCCTGACCGTCCACCTGGTGACCCCCGACCTGGAGCGGACCGACCCCTTCCTCCACCAGCTCAAGCACGACCTGCACGACCGCTTCGGCATCGACCACATGACGGTGCAAATCGAGCACGGCGTCGGCCCGGGGTGCGACCAAGCCGAAGCCTGCCTGTGAGCGAAGCGGCTCGCGCGGAGGCGCAGCGGCGCGAAAGGGGGTGTAGAATGACCCGCCAATGACGAAGCCTCAATGAATGACCGATGACCAAGCCTAAATGATCAAACCGCGCAGGGCGCTCGCTTGCGCGGATTGGTCATTTAGGCTTGGTCATTGAGACTTAAATACCAGCACCGCGCGACGCTACCGGGACCTGCCACCTATGAGCCCCTCTCCCATCGCCCGCTGGAACGCCATCCCGCTCTACCTGCGCATCCTCATCGCGCTGGCGCTGGGCCTCGTCGCGGGCATGCTGCTGGGAGAGCGCGCCGCCTTCCTCGAGATCCCTAGCCAGGTGATCCTGCAACTGCTCGGCGCGCTAGCGCCGCCGCTGATCCTGGTGGCGGTCACGCACGTGCTGATGACCTCCGAGATCAAAGGCCGCACCGCCGCACGCCTCGGCGGGCTGCTGCTGCTGAACACCACGGTCGCGATCGTCATCGGCCTGTCGGTCGCCAACCTGATGCGGCCCGGCGAGGGCGCCAACCTGGCCGGCCCCGCGGCCGAAGGCGCCGAACAAGAAGGCCCCGACCCCTTCGCGCTGCTGGTGGCCAACGTCCCCAAGAGCATCCTCGGCCCGCTGGGCGACAAGCAGAACATCATCGGCGTGATCATCATCGCCGTGGCGTTCGGCATCGCCCTCCGCGGGCTCAAGGAGAAGCCGCTCACCAACGTGCAGGAGGCGGTGGAGATCGCCTACGAGGCGCTGCTGGTGATGCTGCACTGGATCATCCAGCTCGTGCCCATCGGCGTGTTCTGTATCGTGGCCAACGTGATCGGCGTCCGCGGGTTCGCGGCCTTCCAGTCGCTGGGCTACTTCGTGGTGGCGGTGCTTATTGCGCTAGTGCTGCAAACCGTGTGGTACATGGTGCGCATCCGCTTGTTTAGCTGGCCGCGGCCGCTGTACGTGCTGGCGGGCATGCGGGACGCGCTGGTGATGGCCTTCAGCACCGACAGCAGCACCGCCACGATGCCGGTCACCTACGACTGCCTGGTGAACAAGGTCGGCCTCCGCGAAGAATCGGCCAGCATGGGCGCCCTAGTGGGCGCCAATTTCAACAACGACGGCACCGCGCTGTACGAGGCGATGGCCGCGCTGTTCGTCGCGCAAGGCATCGGCATGAACCTCACGCCGCTCCAGCAGTTGATGGTAGTGCTCACGTCGATCGTCGCCTCGGTCGGCGCCGCCGGCATCCCCGAGGCGGGCCTGGTGACCATGACCCTGGTCTTCGGCGCCGTGGGCCTCCCCATCGAGCACATCGCCCTGCTGCTCACGGTAGACTGGTTCCTCGACCGCTGCCGCACCACCATCAACGTGCTGGGAGACGTGAACGTGAGCTGCCTGCTGGACGGCCGGGAGCGAGAGTCCAAGACGATTCACCACAGAGCCACCGAGGACACAGAGACGGAAGCAGAGAAGGGAGCCGCCGATAAGCGCGGATGAACGCAGATCAGTTCTGATGTCGGATTAAGGGTTGCGAATCTCAGAGTGACTTGCCCATCGATCCAGGGCCGTCCCCAACACTTTTTGCTACTCTAGATCTAATCTGCGTTCATCCGCGCGTATCGGCGGCTACTTTCGTCCTTTCTTCTCCGTCCGTCTCTGTGCCCTCCGTGGCTCCGTGGTTAACCCTTCCGGCTCATCCCCATGCGCAAGGTCAAAACCGGCGGCGGCTGGCCCGCGGTGTGGTACACGTGGCGTAAGGCCCGCGAGGTAGGCGGCATCCGCAAGCTGTGGAAGGCGATGCGCGCCCGTAATGCGTGCAAGACCTGCGCCCTGGGGATGGGGGGCCAAAAGGGGGGAATGGTCAACGAGCAGGGCGCCTTCCCCGAGGTATGCAAGAAGTCGCTGCAAGCCATGGCCGCCGACATGCAGGGCGCGGTCAAGCCCGAGTTTTGGGGGCGGTTTGCGGCCCGCGAGATGCGCGCCATGTCGCCGCGCGAGCTGGAGCATTCGGGCCGGCTCGTCGAGCCGGTGCTATTCACTGCCGAGTCGGGGCGCTATGCGCCGCTGGGATGGGACGAGGCGCTCGATCGTGTAGCGGACACGCTCGCGTCGCTCCCCGCCGACGAGACCTTCTGGTACTTCAGCGGACGCAGCAGCAACGAGGCGGGCTTCTTGCTGCAGCTCTTCGCCCGGCTGCTGGGCACGAACAACGTGAACAACTGCAGCTACTACTGCCACCAAGCCAGCGGCGTGGGGCTCACCAGCGCTACCGGCTCCGGGACCGCCACGATCACGCTGGAAGACCTCGACACGGCCGACCTGGTGTTTGTGATCGGCGGCAACCCCGCGTCCAATCACCCGCGGCTGATGCGCACGCTGATGCAGGTCCGCCGCCGCGGCGGGCAGGTGATCGTCGTCAACCCGCTGGTCGAGACGGGGCTGGTCAACTTCAGCGTCCCCAGCGACCCCTGGAGCTTGGTGTTCGGCAGCAAGATCGCCAGCCAGTACGTCCAGCCCCACATCGGCGGCGACCTAGCGCTGCTGACCGGCGTCGCCAAACGCGTCGTCGAGCTCGGCGCCCAAGACGAAGCCTTCCTCGCCGCGCACACCAGCGGGTGGCCCGAGCTCCGCGCATCGCTAGAAGCGACCCCCTGGGAAGAAATCACCGCCAAGAGCGGCGTCCCCAAAGAACAACTCGACCAGGCCGCCCAGGCGTACGCTGCATCCAAACGCGCCGTCTTTAGCTGGACGATGGGCATCACCCACCACGCCCACGGCGTTCTCAACGTTCAGGCGATCGCCAACCTGGCGCTCGTACGCGGCATGGTCGGCCGCCCCGGCGCGGGGCTGATGCCCATCCGCGGGCACTCCAACGTGCAAGGGATCGGCTCGATGGGCGTCACGCCGCTGCTCCGGCAGGCGGTGTTCGACCGGCTCCAGTCGCACCTGGGGGTCACGCTCCCCACCACGCCGGGCCTCGATACGATGGCCTGCATGGACGCCGCCATCGCGGGCCGCGTCCGCGCCGGCCTCTGCCTAGGGGGCAACCTCTACGGCTCGAACCCCGACGCCGCGTACGCCCGCCGCGCGCTGGAAAACCTCGACCAGATCACCTACCTCAGCACCACCCTCAACACGGGCCACGCCCACGGCCTGGCCCGCGAGACAGTGATCCTCCCCGTGCTGGCCCGCGACGAAGAGCCCCACCCCACCACGCAGGAGTCGATGTTCAACTACGTCCGCGTCAGCGACGGCGGCCCACGCCGCCTCGCAGGCCCCCGTAGCGAGGTCGAAGTGATCGCCGACCTAGCCGCCCGCGTCGCCACACGCCAAGCCGCCAACAAGAACCTTGCCGCGGTCGACTGGCCCGCGATGCGCGACACAGGAAAAGTGCAAGCCGCCATCGGCAAGATCGTCCCCGGCTTCGAATCGCTGGCCGACATCGCCCAAACCAAACAAGAGTTCCAGATCCCCGGCCGCACCTTCCACACCCCCAAGTTCCCCACCCCCGACGGCCGCGCCCGCCTGCACCCCCACACGCTCCCCGAGCTCAAGGGCCAAGCCCCCGGCGAATTGCGCGTGATGACCATCCGCAGCGAGGGGCAGTTCAACACCGTCGTCTACGAAGACCACGACCTGTACCGCGGCGTCGACGGCCGCCGCGTGATCTTAATCGCGCCCGACGACCTGCGCCGCCTCGGCTACTCCGCCGGCGACCAGGTCACCGTCCACGGCCCCGCCGGCAAGATGGACCTGGTCACGGCCATCGAGTTCCAACAACTCCGCCCCGGCAACGCCGCGATGTACTACCCCGAAGCCAACGTGCTGGTAGGCCGCGAGGTCGACCCCCAAAGCCGAACCCCGGCGTTCAAGGGGGTGGTGGTGACTTTATCGCGGGGGTGAGAGGCACGGACGAAGTCTCTCGCAGAGGCGCAGAGACGCGGAGGGGGGAAGGGATGGGCGATGGCGGCAGTTCTTGGGGCGGAGCGTGCATTGGCGTTTCAGGCCGTAGCAGATTGCCTGGACCTGCCAGCGCCGGAGGCCTATCTTGAGCAACGTTGTGTAAACCGGGCTGATGCAGAACCTTTCTGGCTAGTACTAAGTTACGTGGCTAAAGGAACATTGAGTGCCAAAGCTTCTTTGTCCGTGCGGATACGTTCACAACTTGTCGCCGATCCCGGATGATGGTTGGCAAACCATTCCGGACACGTCGTTCGACGACGTGCTCGACGCAGAGATTGCACTCCAAACACTCGATGAGACTCAAACGCCGTTCTCAACGGACACGCATCAAAAGCACACGCAGCTAATCGCCTCAAATGTCGGCCTGCTTTACGAGTGCCCAAAATGCCTTCGAATCATGTGGAAGAAACCTCTGGCCAACGAATTCGTCATCTACATCATCGACGAACAGGATTTATGACGGAATGCGGGAACTGGTTTTGCGACCCCTCGACAATTGAAACAACGCCGGATAAGAACTCGCCACGCAACAAATCTGTGAACGGGAGGCCTCGGCGCAGTCGGTTCTGAAGTCAAGCTCTTCTCCTAGCCCCCCGTTACCCCAATCGTTCGCGAGCAATCCGATATGACCGCCGCTGAGGACAATCGCAAGCGCAGCCCTATGCTTCGCGTCGTCGTCGTTGTAAGCATTGTCTGTATTGCCATCGTCGGTTTGACGTTCGCGATCAAATCCGCGCGGCAGCAAGCGCACCTACACGCTCAGCGACAGCAAGCAGAACGGCGACAGAAATCGTTTGACCTCGTCAAACGAGGGAGCACAAGAGCATCTGTGATGGATTCCAAACTTCTTCCCATGCTGGCAAATGATCCAGACTGTCGACGACGGGTTACCAATGTCGATTTTTTCATGAGTGACATTGACCCTGCTGACGCACCGTCCGTCTCGAAACTTAAGAACGTCACCTCGATGACATTTTATTGCACGAACGGAACCAAGGAGTTGCTCTTGGCCGCACGATCGCTTCCGATTGACGATCTCCAGTTCGAAATGCCCGATCTGCTCCCAGAAGATTTCCTGATACTGAAAGAGTTTCCGCAACTGAAGAAAGTGCGGATTGAGCACATGATGGAAGACGAGTGGATCGCGAGGCTAGAATCCGAACTGCCAAATGTTGTCGTTGAAGCGCCGTATCCGCGATCGAAAGAACCAGGTATGGCGCGATAGCCATGTAGAACAGGTGGTCGTGCGTGCCACTGGATCCTTTACCAACGCCGTCGGATTCACCTACCGTTAACGCCCACAGCACGCAACCGAACGCTGGCCCGAAAGGTAGGTGAACCGCCGGCCTTGAAGAACCTCGCCGTGGCCAAGGGCGCCTCGCCGGTGGGACCACCTGCACTACGGACTTACGAGGTTCGCCCGCCTGCCCGTTACGTTGACCATCTTGTAGCCTACAGGCGTTACGTTGGTCATTCTACAAACAAGTTTGCCCAATTGAATGGATCCAACCATCGAAAAAGCGCGCTGCACTGAATGCGATGCGGAGATCTTGCTTTCCACCACGATGGAAACGGGTGGACTCTGTATGCCATGCTTCAAGCAGATGGAACGCGTCACTTCGGAGCGTCAGTATTCGGATTCGCTTGCCGTAAGCGCGCATTTTCATCCTGGGTTCGCCGACGATCTTACTTCGTGGGAGACGTCGGTCTACCTCGATGGATCGGTACAGCAAGACATAAACTGGTACACTCCGCATCACAGACGGAAGCGAGAGCTGCGAACCACGACGATTACCGATTCGCAAGTCGATGAGATAGTCAACGCGATTCGGGGAATTGACTTGAATGGGTTGGCTGCGATTCCGTTTTGCGTTGACGACGTCGAAATCGTTTCCATCACTTCCCCGAAACTAAACATCGATGTGCGGACCTCGCCGTACACATTCGAGTATTTTGCGCGGACTGAGAAATTGCCCGACGGTGCAATCAACGGCATTCTGAGTTTTATGCATGCCTGGAAAACGATCGACGGTTTGTCGCCGTACACGACCTCGGAACACGCGAAGTAAGTCGAACCATCAGATGCAACGGAGCGCCGAGTGCCTGAGGTCGCAGGCGAAGCCGGAGCCCCCAGGCGGTCGCCACTGAGAGGCGTGGGTAGTTCGAGCCCCTGCTGGGGGCTCCGGCTGACGTCTCCGACCCCAGCCACCCTCCGCGTTCATCGGCGTCTATCCGCGTCCATCGGCGGTTCCTTCCTCCGTCCGTCTTCGTGCCCTCCGCGCCACTGTGGTTAATCGTCGCCGGGTGCCTGGGGTCGCAGGCGAAGCCGGAGCCCCCAGGCGGTCGCCACTGAGCGGCGTGGGTGGTTCGAGCCCCTGCTGGGGGCTCCGGCTGACGCCTCCGACCCCAGCCACCCTCCGCGTTCATCGGCGTCTATCCGCGTCCATCGGCGGTTCCTTCTCCGTCCGTCTCTGTGCCCTCCGTGGATCTGTGGTGGTCCGTCGTCCCACCCCACGGCCGCAACACTGGCTCATGGAGCCGGGCGCCATGTCCACGCTCGCGTGGACATGCAGCACCTGCAGGGCGGTTACGTTTCCGAGCCGCACGTGCCCGCGGCAAGCGTGGAGCATGGCGCCACGCCGGGTGCCTGGGGTCGCAGGCGAAGCCGGAGCCCCCAGGCGGTCGCGACTGAGAGGCGAAGGTAGTTGCAGCCCCTGCTGGGGGCTCCGGCTGACGCCTCCGACCCCAGCCACCCTCCGCGTTCATCGGCGTCTATCCGCGTCCATCGGCGGCTCCTTCTCCGTCCGTCTCTGTGCCCTCCGTGACTCCGTGGTTAATCGTCGCCGGGTGCCTGGGGTCGCAGGCGAAGCCGGAGCCCCCAGGCGGTCGCCACTGAGAGGCGAAGGTAGTTGCAGCCCCTGCTGGGGGCTCCGGCTGACGCCTCCGACCCCAGCCACCCTCCGCGTTCATCGGCGTTCATCCGCGTCCATCGGCGGTTCCTTCTCCGTCCGTCTCTGTGCCCTCCGCGCCACTGTGGTTAATCGTCGCCGGGTGCCTGGGGTCGCAGGCGAAGCCGGAGCCCCCAGGCGGTCGCGATTGAGAGGCGAAGGTTGTTGCAGCCCCTGCTGGGGGCTCCGGCTGACGCCTCCGACCCCAGCCACCCTCCGCGTTCATCGGCGTCTATCCGCGTCCATCGGCGGTTCCTTCCTCCGTCCGTCTTCGTGCCCTCCGCGCCACTGTGGTTAATCGTCGCCCCCTTCCCAAGGTTTGATCTCCACCCCCTCCAGCGGCGAGTCATCCCGCGCAAAGAACAACACGTGCTGCCACGGCAGCCCGTCGAACTGGCCCACCGGTTTGTACTGGTTGGCGGTGAACTCGCGGACGCACTGCGCCTGGGTCATCTTGTGCAGCGGCTTGATGGGCACCGCGGGGTCTTCGGCGCGGAACTCTACCAGCGCCACGCGCCCCGTGGGCTTGAGCGACGCGCGCACCGCCGCCAGCATCGCGGCGGGGTCGGACAGCTCGTGGTAGACGTCGACCATCAGCACCAGGTCGATCTCCCCCGCGGGGAGCTTCGGGTCGGCCTCCCCCCCCAGCACCCGGCGGATGTTGGTCACGCCGCGCGCCTCGGCACGCTCGCGTAGCAGGTCGAGCATCTCCGGCTGGATATCGACCGCGATCACCTCGCCGCCGGGCGCCGCCAGCCCGGCCAGCAGCAAACTATAAAACCCGTTGCCGCACCCCAGGTCGCAGACCACGTCTCCGCGTCGTACGCCCAGCGCCGAAAGCAGCCTGGCGGGCTCCTCCTCTCGCTCCCGCGAATTGCGCACCAACCACGGCGCCCCCGCGAAGTGCATGGTGCGAGCAATCTCGCGTCCGAGGTAGACGCCATCGGCGGGCGCCTTGGCGAGGGCGGCCGCGCAGAGCGAGCACGCCAGCAGAACAGCGACAGAGCGGGTGATCGTCATAGGCATTAGCCTAGACGGCCCCGGCGCCCAAACAAGTGAGCCCGCGTGTAGCCGTGTCGCCCCGCGACACGACGCCGCTCGCGGAGCGATCGGCCTACCCAGGCGCCTCCCCACTTTTGACTCGCAAATAGCCACCCCTTCGGAGAAAATGGGGACGCCAGCGACGTCCCTGCGGGGAGGCCGTGCCGGCGGCGCTGCGCGCGGCGGCAGGGCGGCGTCGCAGATGGCAAACAGCGCGGGGTTTTGTCCCAGAAGTGTCCGCTCGCAGGGGCAAACTGTCCCCCAACAAGCCAATGTCCGCCGACCTACGGTCGGCCGGCGCCCCGGCGCCCCCAACCCAGCATCAAGCGTCCCCCAGCAACAACAACAAACCGCCAACCCAGCCGTCGACGTAAGCAGTTCCACTTCAAGAACTTAGAAGCAGACCCACAGCATCGGCACCAGAACCACCCAGCAGCGCCAACCAACCCCGGAACGGCCCGGAGAAGCAGCGGTAGGGGTTTTGTCCGAAAATCGCCCCGCAAACCAGCGGACAAAAGGACAAAACTCAGCCGAGCCAGAAACCTCGACAAAGAAAGCCGCCGGCGACAGCCAACGCGAGCCGGCCAAAGAACCCAAGCCAGCCAGAAAACCGAACGACGAGCGACACGTCGGCAAAGCCAACTGGAGCCGGCAGAAACGCAGCGCCGAGCGAGGTGTCAGCGAGAGCCAACCCAAGCCGGCCCAGAAACCCAGCCGAGCGACATGTTGGCGGAGCCAACTGGAGCCGGCAGAAACGCAGCGCCGAGCGAGGTGTCGGCGAGAGCCAACCCAACCCGGCCCAGAAACCCAGCCGAGCGACATGTTGGCGGAGCCAACTGGAGCCGGCAGAAACGCAGCGCCGAGCGAGGTGTCGGCGAGAGCCAACCCAACCCGGCCCAGAAACCCAGCCGAGCGACATGTTGGCGGAGCCAACTGGAGCCGGCCCAGAAACCAGAGGCGCCGCCCGGATTCGAACCGGGGATGTCGGATTTGCAATCCGCTGGAGACTGTTCCTAACCCCAATACCAGTAAGGAACTTACGTCAACGCTCTGCGAAGCTTGCACTAACGCTTGCACCAGCTTGACCGAAATGGTGCAATCCGGCGGCCTCGGACCGGTCGTTGAGCAGCTCCGCGAGGCGCTCACCCCGGAGCAGATCCGCGAGCTGATCGTGAGCCTCGTGCAGGGCGGCTAGCCCCCTAATGCCTCACGGTGGCCGCCAACCCCTCGGGCAGCATGTACGACATCATCGGCGACATCCACGGCCACGCCGCCCACCTGGAGGCGTTGCTCGACAAGCTCGGTTACCGCTGCGACGGAGCGGGCTACGCCCACGACGGCCGCCAGGCCGTGTTCGTCGGCGACTTCATTGACCGCGGCCCCGCGATCCGCCAGGCGCTTGCCATCGTGCGGGCGATGGTCGACTCCGGCGCCGCGCTAGCCACCATGGGCAACCACGAGTTCAACGCACTCGCCTACCACACCCCTGCCCCGGGCAGGCCCGGTGAGTTCCTGCGGGCCCACAACGACAAGAACACGCACCAGCACGCCGCAACACTCAAGCAGATCGAGGGGGCCGAGCGTGCGGACATGCTCGCCTGGTTCCGCACGCTGCCGCTGTGGCTCGACCTGGGCCGCGTCCGCGTCGTCCACGCCTGCTGGGACCCGGCAGGCATCAAGACGCTCGAAGCGGGCCTCGGGCGGTACGGGGGCGTCTCAGACGGCTTCATGGCCGAAGCGACTTCCCAGGGGACCGCCCTCTTCAACGCCGTTGAGCACGTGCTGAAGGGCCCGGAGGCGCCGTTGCCGGCCGGGATGACCTACGACGACAAGGACGGCCACGCCCGCCGCCGCTCACGGGTCCGGTGGTTCCTCGATCCTGTGGGCCTGACGTTCGGACAGTACGCCCTGCCGGCCCTCGAACTAGTCGACGACCAGCCGGCGGGAATGGTTCCAGCAGTCGAGCTCTACCCCGCCAGCGCCCCGCCCGTGTTCTTCGGTCACTACTGGATGACCGGCGATCCGAAGCTGATGAGCCCCAACGCAGCCTGCGTCGACTACAGCGTGGCGAAGGGCGGCCCGCTGTGCGCCTACCGCTGGCAGGGAGAAGCGGAGCTGCGGAACGATCGCTTCGTCACGGTGGCGATCGCGAAAGAGTAGGCCACCCCCTTGGGGCCCCCCGCCGCCCGCCAGATTTTGCCCGGACCCCCACCCGGTCGGCTGGGAAGCTTTTAAGTACCTGTTCTGAGCGATAGCCGCTCTGGGGCCATAACCAATCCGTTACGTAGCTTGCGAAACCGCATAGTTCTTGGTGCAAATCCGCCACAAACCCGCCTGCCCGCCAGCTCGGGACTTGGTGAATTGCTCCAATACCATTGCGAGCTTGTCTTGTACCTTCGAGCAGTGGCCAATCTTGCGACTACCCAAAATGCCGCATGCACCGCATGCACCGGGAGAACCCACAGTTCGGCTTCCGCTGGAATTGCCCGGAAAGAATCATGGGCGAGAGCCAAGATGCTGCGGCTTAGCAGTCCATAGGCCGGGTGAAGGGTGAAAGCAATATCGCGATCTGGCTTGCCCCGAGCGTTTTTTTAGCCGATACTTGGGAGAGCACTCGCGGTCACCGAAAGCCTTGGCTCCGCCAAGACTTCCTGCAATGCAGGATAGGGGCCGGGGTGCTTTTTTTGTCTCGCCGGTACGTGCCACAGGCCGAAGCCGCCACGGCATTCTATGGTCTCGTGAAAGCCAGCGATCTTGAGCCGGGACGACATGTGCTCGATCAGCCGGGCCTTAGCGGCCCCGCGGCTACTTCCGTCGATGCGGTTGCAGTTGAGTGCCGACCCGATGGCACCCGTCAGCACGTCCGCCATCTGAATGAAGTCGCACATTTTGGAGTCGAGTTCCTGCACCCAATGGACGAGCCCGTGGGGCTGTTGATGCCGGTGGCCCGCGATCCCGCAATTGAGCATCTTTCGTAGATCCGAGGGGTGGCCGGGCAACAAGCCTTTATCTAGAAACAAAAAAAGGCGATCGTCTCCCCGCAAGCTAAGAACAAAACAATGTAGCAGAAAGTGGTAGAGCCGCCTGCCTAGGCGAACAGCCTCTGGCTCACCAGGGAAGTGCGCATCTTCGTGACGATCAAAGACGGCGCATCGGTAGAGAAGATCTCCCCGCTCAGCTCTCATCAAAGAGCCGGTGACGAATTCCGAGTACCGTTCTAGCCGATTCTGAGTGGTCTTCTTCCAATTGATCTCGCCGACCAACCCGCGGCGCTGGCGCCAGCGCCCAATCCCGTCAGTCAAACCATTGACCTTCTCCGATTCGATCAGAATGCCGCCCAAAACGAACTTGCGTTCGGTTTTGCAGCTCTCTTCGCAATACAGATGCCAATCCGCCATCGCTCGATTCTCCGTAATCCCGGAGCGACATAGCGGCAGTGGCAGCGAGTCCGTAGTCATGGCCAGTATGGCCAGAAGCTCGATTGACATCTCTGCCAACCTGCGTCAGACTACGCACAACAGTCGGGGGTGCTGCCAATTGCATCTTGGTCGCGCTCCTGTAGTCTCAGACGCGTCAACGTCTGAGCGAAAACATGCAAAGCCTGGCGGGGTCCTCCCGCCAGGCTTTGCGCATTCTCCGGCGCGGAATCCCGCATGTCAACAGCTAGTGACAAATGGCTTAAGTAGCCATCCTATCTTGAGTTCCGAAGACTGGTGATTGAAAGGCCGTGCGCGATCCATGAACTGACGGCCCCGACCGCATCTTCCTCCAAGTGATGACGCTGGCGGAGCGGCCACGGTGAGCACTCAACACCGCACTGTCCCAGCCGGAATCGGAGAATCAGACGATCAACCATAACGGCTTCTGAATGGGTGATCGCCCTCGCCCAGTATCAGCCCAACCATAGCTGGCGGGGAACCGAATCTGCATACTTGCCAATTCGAATGTGACTGACAGGATAGAATCGGTTCGGCCCAACCCGGCGACGTATGCTGCTCCTCAAACGGCTTGAGTGCGACGAACATGCACCTTGAAACTAAGATTCAAAAGGCCGTTGCACGCTTTGACTGGCCGACAGTTGAGGCACACCTGAAGGCCGGCGCCCCGTCCCTTATGCGCGCGCGAGCCGAGAAGTTTCTCGACGTGATCCTTCGCGATGGCTATCTGATCATACGCCGGCCGAATGACGGTCAAAAAGCGGCTCGTGACCACTTTCTTGAGAGCATGGGAATCTTCTTCAGCCAGGAGACGTTGATAGATCTACTCCACGACCGGGCCGACAAGGTGTCCAGCATGCAACACACGGAAGAAGCGTACCAGGAAGTACTTCAGACTCTTAGCAACGATGTGCTGTCCTACCTCTCGCCGGAGCAACTTGCCTGGGCAGCGATCCGACACATGGACTCTGAGATCCGATCGATGGAGTCACAGTGCAAGGCCAGCCTTTCAACTATGACGGAGATGGTCGATCCGGTCTCAATCAAGTTGCCGATCGAAGCCGACGGTCCGATCGTGAGCCCAGACGACGCGCTGAACACGTTGCAGACCGCGCTGACGGCCACGCTGAAGATGCTTGGCTACAATAACAGTTGGTTCGACGACGAAGGCGCGCTAGTACTTCCGGCGCCTGTGTCGACTACGGGGGGGCACAAAGAACTTGCAATCGGAAACATTCTCCTAGCGACAATCTGGGGCCAGGTCGAGCGGAGCGACAGCCGCTGCCGCTACTTCGGCGGCTCGGTTACACGGCAAGAAATCGAGACTAACCACTTCGCGGCCCCCGATGATGGTCCGCGCAAACAAGACTCTGTCTGCTTTGCATTCGATGACGGCGGAGAGATTGAACTGCATATTGCCGGGGAACGACTTCGCAGGAAGCTCTTCGACATCTACTTATCAGTCGACCGATTTCACGCCCGGGCCGCCGAACAGCCCGCCGCACCGTCTCCGCCAACGTACATCAGCACGGAAGAAACTCGTTGCTTGCTGGCACTTACGAGTTTGCTATTCATGCCCGTCGACCAGGATGCGAAGCTATTCGCTGGACTGACCCTGCGGGAGTGGACACGGGGTTATGCTGTGATTCATAAGATGGCGCGGGATTACTTAGAAGATACAGAACCGCACGATGGGTTGGTGATGGTGGCGGAAGCTGACGTCGTCAAAACCCTCACCGGCCACGGTCTTCATGAAGAGAAGGCCCGTACCTTTCTCCGTCACACTACCTTTGGCAGGGGCTCAGTCGACGTCTTCGATTCGCCCTTTGTGCGGTGCCAAGACGGTCGCTATTGTTTCGTTGTCACCGTCGCAGCATTCACAGATTCAGCTTCTGCAATCGTCTCACAGCTCTCGTCGCTCCGTTGTGACATGTCCTGGAAAGGCAAACCGTTCGAAGAGGACACCGTAAAGCTATTGCGCGAACAATGCGATGCGGCAGTCGGCATCCACAGCAAGATAAATGGTGAAGAGTTGGAAATTGATTGCGTGGCCCTATGGGATGACATCTTGTTTGTCGTCGAGAACAAGAACTACTTCCTACCAAGAGACAATCCTCAGAGTGAATACTGGTTTATGAAGGACCAGTCTGACGCCGCCCGTCAAGTCAAAGCAAAGGCTCAGTCGATCGAGGCGCATCCACAGATTGTGTTAGAAAAGTTGGGTAAGACTGTCAAATGGAGAAAGCTCGTGCCGGTGGTACTCAACGGATCGCCGTTCTCAAAATCAAGTCCCATCGAAGGTGTTCATTTCTACGACGCTTCGGCCCTGCACCGGTTCTTCGAGCAAGGGTTCGTGAGCTACTCCCTCGTCAAGGGCAACTCCGCTGCCGCGGTTCCCGTGCCGGAAAGTACGATACGCCTGTGGTCAGCGCCATCCCCCTGCGCCGAAGACCTTCTGCGGCAGCTGGAGAATCCGGCCCAAGTGGTGCATTGCTTGAAGTTATTTAAACGAAACAGGCTAGTAGCACCAATGTCGCAAAGGCTGTACCTCGACACCATCACGTTAGAACGACTGCCCTCGACTGTGGGGAACTTCGGAGGGGAAGAGCAAGACTTGAAGAACAGCATCGACGAAAAAGAATCCCATGGTTCTTGACGCCTGCCGTGATCGCCTGGGCGTCGCTCCTTGCTCACTCCCCCCCCTCACACCCTAAAAACCTTCATCACCTCATCCCCCAAATGGTTAATCACCTTCACCGCGATCCGCCCCCTCAAACTCAATAGCCCCAATCTTCATGCCGGACCGGCAGCCGGTTCAGCAAGTTCCGCCGGTCCTGCCAATCAGGCATCAACCCGCGCAACATCGCCTTGAAGCGATCATTGTGCGTCGGCTCCAGAATATGGATCAGCTCGTGCACGACGATGTACTCCAGACACTCTAGCGGCTTCTTTGCGAGGTCGGTGTTGAGTCGTATTGTGCGGGCCTTGGAGTTGCAGCTTCCCCAGCGGGTCTTCATCCGCTGCACGAAGCACTTTTCCACGCTCACGCCGACCTTCGGCTCCCAGTCGGAGATCATCGGCACCGACCGGTCCTTGACCTGCTCGCGGTACCAGTCCTCCATCACCTGCGCCCGCTTTGCTTCGTCGGCATGGGGGCGGACCGTTAGGTGCATGCGACGATGGCGAAGCGTCACGCTCGGCGGATGGTCTGCCTCGTCGACCGACAGCAGGTAGCGTTTGCCCCACACGTAGTGGCTCTCTCGCTCTAGATACTCGCGTGGCGTTTCGCGCTGCTGCTCTCCGAGCTTCCGCTGCTGCCGCTTGATCCAGCCCAGCTTGGAGATCGCGAACAGCCGAATCGCCTCGACGTCCATCCGATGGGGCGCCGCGATGCGCACCCTGCCCGTCGGCGGATGGACGCTCAGGTGGACGTTCTTGATGTCCTTGAGCACCACATCGACCGACGTATCGCCCAGTTCTAGTAGCGTCGTCTTGCCAGGCTGTGTCGCCATCAATAATCCTTCTGGGCGACGAGAACCGTGAACAAGCTCTCGACCAACTCCGCGTCCTGCAGAATGCCGAACAGAGCCGCCTTGATGATCTGCTCCTTCGCCTGCACGCCACGCCAGCCATCGGGCCGGACAGTCTTCACCGTCTCGTCGATCTTGAGCGTTAGGTCAACCGCGTCCGTGCCGGCTGTTGCGGCGCCGGCCGCCGCAGCGGACTTTACCACGTTGTAGACAGCCCGCTTCCCGGGCGAGTCGAGCGCCGCGGGCGTGTCGTCTCCCTTCCCGGCATCGACCTTCTTGACGATCTCGGCTATCCGCTTCAGGTAGTCCTCGTACGCGATCGCCTTGGCTTTCCGGTCAGCGATCACCTCGTCCAGAAGCTGCGACATCAGCTCGTAGAACGCGGGGTCGCTCAATTGCTCCTTGATGATCTTGCTGCGGACGTTGTTCTCGATCGTCTCGGCGATCGCGGCCTGGTTCCCTCCGAGCCCACCAAGCCTCGCCGCGATTGCATCGGCGATGCCCGTCTTCACGATCAGGTCCAGCAGCCCGATGTTGTCGAACGGCGAAATCTTCCGCGGCTCGTCCGCCTCGATGTAGGTGTCGATCAGGTGCCGCATATCCGCCTCATACGGCTTCAAGTCGAGCGTTTCGGCCGCCGCGTTGCGGATGGTGTCCCGCAGCTTGACGTAGTGATCGAGCAGGGCCTTGATCTCGGCGATCCGATCGTCGCTATAGCCCGCCTCGCTCAGCTCATCGGCCAAGTTCCCGTAGGCTCGCACAAGCGCCACGGTCGACTTGTAGAGCGCCGCTCGGCGAGGCTCATTCTTCTCCAGGTCGGTCGGAATCTCGGTGTTCCCGCAGAAGTAGTGGATATGCTCCAGCTCGCCGGCGGGGGGGGCGACCGGCTCGCAGAGGAGCGTTATCGCCTCGATCGCGTTGTTGAGCCGCTCCTTCCCCTTCGTGAGTCGGTCCTGCAGCAGCACCTCCGAGCTGGCTTCGCCGGCGGAATCGTCCAGCTCCGACGTGTAGACCGCGATCGCGTTCTCGACCTTCTTGAACAGGTCCTTGTAGTCGACGATGTAGCCAAAGTCTTTGTCGTCGCCGTCGAGCCGATTCGTGCGGCAGATTGCTTGAAACAGCCCGTGGTCCTGCATCGACTTGTCGATGTACAGGTAGGTGCAGGAAGGGGCGTCGAAGCCGGTCAGCAGCTTGTCAACCACCACCAGCAGCCGCATGTTGGCCGGCTCATTCACGAACAGCTTCTTGGCCCAGTCTTCGTAAGTCTCTGTCTTGCTCTTGTTCGCCGCGGCGTCGACCGTCGCCAGCAGGTCGGTGTAGGTCTTGTAGATGAACTGCTTGTCGGTTTCTGAGTTGGCGCCGGTCTCTTCGAGCGTTATGTCCTTTGCCAGCGGGTTGTAGGAGGTGACAATGGCGCACTTGCCCCGTAGCGGCGTCTTCCGCAGCAGCTCGAAATACTTGCAGGCCTCGTAGATGCTGGAGACCACCAGCATCGCATTGCCACGCTCGCTGGAGAGCCTCGGCTTGACGCTAAAGTCGAACAGGACGTCGCTCACCACCCGCCCCATGCGGCTCTTCGAACTCAACACGTGCTGCAGTGTGCCCCACTTGCTCTTCAGCTCGTCCTTCTGCCACGCATTCAGACCCCGCGTCTTCGCTTCGAACCATTGGTCAATCTTCTCCTGCGAGCCGAGCCGCTGGTCGATGTCGCGGGCCTCGTACACCAAATCGAGCACCACCTCGTCTTCCACGGCCTCGCTGAACTTGTAGGTGTGGATGTAGCCGCCGAAGACTTCTAGGCTGGTCTTCTTGTCCTTCTTCAGCAGCGGCGTGCCGGTAAAGCCGATGAACACGGCGCTCGGCATGAGAGTCGTCATGATCTTGTGCAGCCGACCGCTCTGGGTGCGGTGACACTCGTCGACGAACACGAACACGTCGCCATAGGTCTGGCTTGGCTTGGACTGGAGGTCCTTGATGTAGGCCTCGAACTCTTTGTCGGTCTTCTTCTTGCCGTCGCGGGGCCCAAACTTGTGGACCAAGGAGCACAGCAGCCGGGGCCTCGGCGCGCTTAGTTGACGCATCAGCTCGGCGCCGCTGTCGCTCCGCTGGATCGATTCGCCCGAGCCGGTGAACACCTGCTCGATCTGCTTGTCTAGCTCGTCGCGGTCGGTGATGATCGCGACGCGCGCCTTGGGGTTGTTCTCCAGGATCCACTTGGCCAGCAGCACCATCACGATGCTTTTGCCGCTCCCCTGCGTGTGCCAGACAATGCCCCCCTGCTTGCGGGCGACGTGCTTCTGAGCCTCCTTGACGCCGAAGTATTGGTGCGCCCGGGGCAGCTTCTTGATCCCGCCGTCGTACAGCACAAAGTCGTGCACCAGCTCTAGCAGACGGCGCTTGTCGCACAGCTTCAGTAGGTACTTGTCCAGCTTGTAGCGCGTGTTGTCCTGCTCGTCTTCCTTCCAGCTCAGGAAGAACTTCTCGGGGGTCAAGATTGCGCCGTAGCGGAGTCCCTCCGAATCGCTCCCCGCCAGCACCAACTGAATGGTGCTGAAGAACCAAGCGTGGAACTCTGGCTGCTGGTTCGAGAGTTGCTGCCGGATGCCGTCGCCGATGCTCACCCGGCTGTTCTTGAGTTCGACCACCCCCAACGCGATGCCGTTGACGTACAGCACTAGGTCGGGGCGCCGGCCGTGCCCGCCGCGGAGGGTCACTTCTTCGGCAATCGCAAAGTCGTTCGCCCCGGGATCGTCCCAGTCGATCAGGTGGACTGTCTCGGTGGGCCGCCCCGCTTCCACCAGCACCGGCACGCCGTACCGCAGCAGGCGATAAACCGCGCGGTTGTTCTCGTACAGGCTGCGACTCTTGTTGCCCGCTTCGAGCGACAGCTTGTAGAGCGCCGCGGTGATTTGGGGGGCGGAGTACCCCGCTTTGTCGCGTAGGTAGCTAGAAAGAAGCTCTTCTTCAATATTGCTGTTGCCGTCGCGATCGCTCCAGTCGCCCAGGTAGCGGTAGCCCAGCTCTTCGCTGAACAGCGCGACAACCCGTTGCTGCGTCTCCTTTTCTGACTTGCCGACGCTGCTCATGGGGGCCGTTTTCTGGAGTGTGATCTTGCTGACTAGGGCGAAACCCCGGGGGCTTCCGCCATCTTCGTTGATTTGGCCGACTGAGAGGAGTACGATTTGACGTTCGGGGGGCACAAAATCGGCATTGTGCCGAGAATGCGGCGGAATCGGCAGAACGCCTCCCCGGGCGTCCAGATTTTATCGCCCCTGGGGCGCCCTATGTCGATGGACCCTCTAGGCGCCGGCTCACCAACGGCCCAGACCGTCCGTTAGAGAATTGAGCAAGATGGAAGCAGCAGAAAAGAGCGATCGACTCATCGAGGCGGCTAGCGCCGTGTTGAAGGCTGCGCCGCGCTGCCGGCTGAACGCGGTGGTGCTCCACAAGGCGTTGTTCTACCTTGACCTTGCATCGTTGCGAGACCGTGGCGATACGATCACGCACAACACCTACATCGGCATCCAGCAGGGGCCGGTCGTCGCCAAGTATCAGACGCGGCTTATCGGTCAGCTTGAAGGCCGCGGCGTCGCCAAGCAGCTCAGCGAGTGGGACGGGTCGAAGCCGATCGTGCTCGAATGCCCCCCGGAGCGATTCCTATTCCTCGACGACGATGCGATGGGCTTGGCCTCGGCCGTCACTTCGCACTTCGCCCAGTTGACCTCCGGCGAGGCCTCGGCATTCTCGCACGAAAACCCCGGCTGGCGGATGGCGTGGGAAGCCTATCTTCGCACCAAAAAGCCCTCTGCGGTCAATCTGCACATCGCGCTGCAACAAATCGTCGAGGACGACCCCTGGATGGACCGACCGTTGATGGATGACGACGAGCTTTTCGCCGCGGCCGACGCGGGCGACGGGGCCGACTGGTAATGCGGTACATCCCGGAAGACGGCAAATGGCAAGTCGGCCCAGCGACCACCAAGCTGCACGAGCTGCGGCAGCAGATGTCGGACCAGGAGTTCCGCAAGAACAAGCGGGCGTTGCAAGAGTTCCTTTGCGGTTACTTCTCATCGGGTGAGTGCCAGAACGCGCTCGACAAGTCGATTGCGCCGATGAAGGCGACCCCCCAGGGGGGCAAGGTGCTCAAGGTGCGATGGGCGTACCCCGGTTGCGGCAAGAGCGGCGGGCTGCGGCTGGTGGTGGTCGCCTACTGCGACGAGAAGCGGGTGCATATCGCCCAGGCTTTCGACCGACGCGACAACCCGAGCAATCAGGACTTCCTGGACGCGGTGAGCGACTACTAGCTGGCCGCACTCTTACACCAGCCGCGTCTTGCCGGTGAGCAGCTCTTGCATCATCCCCTGCTTGATCTGACGGGATTTTGCGAGTTTGGTGGTGATCACTGACACCTCCGCGTCCATGTCCGACAAGACAGTGACGATCGCCCTCTGTTCGAGTGGTTGGGGCAGCCTGAGTTCCAAAGCGACGAGCGATTTCTTCGACAAGTTGTAGCGAGTTGCTCCCTGCGCCAGTGATCGCATCAACTCGCGACCCGCGGAGCTCCGCAGATAGTATGCGAGGAATCTGCCATCCTCCTCAATGCTAGGATGCAGGCGGAAGCCGAAACAGAAGCTATTCACGTAAGTGTTTGAGAGCTCTTCCTCAAGGAACGAGCACATCCCAACTTCTTCAGGCGTCTCAGATGATCCATTGAAGAACAGGTCACCTGAAGCGACTTGGTTTTGCGACTCATTGGCCTCGACATCAACAAGTCCAAGATCCTCCGGATCGATGATGACGTTCTCCATAATGTTCATGAATGGAATGTACCGGGCGTTGCCGTCCCCGAAGTGGCCTTTGGTCTTGCCGGTCAGCCCTCCGTAGGTTGCCCCTAGTTGGCTAAGGCGTTTCGTCTCCCACTCCCCCTCAAACCCTGGCAGCCGCGTCCTGCCGGTGAGGAGCTGCTGCATCACGGCCTGCTTGACGGCGCGCTTCTTGGCGACGAGCGCCTCCAGCGACTCGATCCACGCATCCGCGTCGGAGAGGGCCTCGGCGATGGCTTCTTGCTCGGCGAGCGTGGGGGGATACGCGACTTGAAGCAGTTCAAGCTGTGTTCGCTGTATTCCCTTCGCCGTCGTCCCGCTAGCGCATCGAGATAGCGAAGACTGAAAGCGTTCCCCCGCCATATAGTAGGCGAGGTAATCCTTCGCGATGAAGGAACACGGACGAAGGAGTACGACTCTTTGGCTGAGGATATAGCGAGAGGAGTCAGGGATCTGGGTGACGTTCCCGAGCGGTGCTTCGGTCGTAATTAGAACGTCGCCGACCTCACAATCACCACGGCTCATCCATCTTTCGTAGAGCGGGACACTTCCGAAGTAAGCTTCCTTCGTGCGATCGATCGTGCCCATCTGCACGTTATTCGCAGACAAGGCGAGTATCTCCCCGCCGCCCCACTCCATCCCCAGCTTCTTTGGGGTGCGTCCTCGGTAGTCCATGCACAGCGCAAGGATATTCTTCAGCGGCCGCACGCACCAATCGTTCGGAATCTGGCCAGCTTCTGTCTGCTGAAGTGTCATGGGGTTGGTGGAAGTTGCTATCGTGATCAAACCGCCACTTCCCTTATATGAATATCGATAGACTTCGCGCAGATTTGCTCTAGGTGCTCGCCTACTGTCCCGTCGAGACCTATCGACAGTTTCGTCAGATCGGTCAAAGTTGACGCGTATCGTGACGCGAGGTCATCCACTCGCGTCCTCAGTAATTGGCTATTCCGGGTAACCTCGCGTTCAACTGCGTCGCCCACAGAAGTTACCCACTTGTCGAGGACGACGATCGCCCGTACGTCTTCACATGTCAGTTCCGCGTACCCTGCGTAAGCTGCTTCATCTAGTGCCGCAGCTGAATCCTTCATCTTCTTCTTTAGCTTCGCCTCCTTCTCAGCAAGAGTAAGCCACTGTTTGAGGACAACCAGCTCTTCCTTCTGTTCCGGATCGCCCTTGATCTCCTTGGCCCGAGCCGAGACGTTCGCCTTGTTGACTTTTTCGAGATCGCCAAAGGCATCTTCATCTCGGCCGTGCTCTTCTTCCAACTCGATCCGCTCAGCAGCGGCCGATTCGAGTTCGACCACTAGTTGGCTGAGCGCTGCTTGCTGGTCGGCGAAGTAGCGGGCGACCACCAGCTCTTTTGGAATGAGGTCGCACGCCCATCCTTTGTCCTTCCGCTTAACGAGAATCCGATACGTCTCCGCCTTCCAGCCGTCGGCCGCGATTGAATAGACGTCGTCCTGCATCACGTCGGCCCAGTAGTCCATCAGGTGCTGGTAGACCGCGTAGGGATCGATGAGCGGTTGGGCCTCCCCCCGCTTCGGTTCGTAGTGGGCCAGCAGCCCCTCCGAAAGCTCGTGGATGACCGCCTTAGGGTCGCACCCCGCCTCTAGCGATTTGAGCTTCTTGACCGCCCGCTTCCGCCACGCCTCGAAGTGAGCGTCCATCTGCTCCACGAACGCGACGAACTCCGGGTGTTCGTGGATCGTCTGCTTGATCGCGGCCGGTTCGACACGCAGATCGACGTAGCCGGTGCGGTTTTCTTTGAACAGTGCTTTGCGTAACCCTGGGCAGATGTCCCAGTAGGTCTCAAGGGCGTCTACATCGGCCGTGGGGATGCCGCCGTAGAGGTGGCCGCCGAGGTCTTGCAAGTCTTCGGCCTCTCGGCTGTCGATGTACCGCGGCAGGTTGAGGTTGAAGTCGTTCTTGGCGATCTCGTCGATGCCAACCACGCGTGAGTAGCCGGGGTGCTCCTCTGCGTTGGTGAACACGTCGACGATCTTGTGAATGTCTCGCGAGCGGAGACGGTTCTTCGGGCCCTCCTTCTGGAAGCCCGCCGACGCGTCGATCATCAGCACCCCCTTCCGCCCCGCGGCCTGCTTCTTGTCCACCACCACGATGCAGGCCGGGATGCCGGTGCCATAGAACAGGTTGGCCGGCAGGCCGATGATCCCCTTTAGGTAGCCCTTCCCGACGAGCTTCTCGCGGATCGCTGCCTCGGCGTTTCCGCGGAACAGCACGCCGTGGGGCAGGATGCACGCGCCGGCGCCGGTGCTCTTGAGCGAGCGGACAATGTGCAGCAGGTAGGCGTAGTTCCCCTGCTTGTTGGGAGGGACGCCGAAAGCCTTGAACCGCTCGTGGGGGTCGGCCGCCGGGTCGAGGCCGGTGCTCCAGCGCTTGTCGGAGAATGGCGGATTGGCGACGACGTAGTCGAATTGCTTCAGCGCGTCGCCCTCCAGAAACTTCGGATCGGCGAGCGTGTTGCCCTGCACTACCGTGGCGGTGGGGTTGTTGTGCAGGATCATGTTCATCCGCGCCAGGCCGCTGGTCTGGCTGTCCTTCTCCTGCCCGTACAGCGTGACGGGGGTGCTCGCCGCGTCGGCCACCTTCAGCAGCAGCGACCCCGAGCCACACGTGGGGTCGTACACCGTGGTGCTGCTGGAAGTCTTGGCGGCGCCGATGCCGATGATCTGGGCCATGATGCGGCTCACCTCGGCGGGGGTGTAGAACTGACCCTTGCTCTTGCCACTCTCGGTAGCAAAGTGCCGCATCAGGTACTCGTAGGCGTCGCCGAGGATGTCGTCGCCATCGGCGCCGTTCTTCGAGAAGTTGAGCTCTGGCCTCTCGAAGATGCCGATCAGGTTGGTGAGCTTCTCGACTTTCTCCTTGCCGTCGCCCAGCTTTTCGGACGAGTTGAAGTCAGGAAAGTCTGCCTGCGAGAGCTGATCATTGGTTTCCGCGAGCGGAGCGATGACCTTCTTGTTGATCTTGTCGCCGATATCCGCGGATCCCTTGAGTGCGACCATGGCCTTGAAGCCCGCGCCCTCGGGGATGGTGATCGGCGCGTACGCCTTCCCCTCGTACTTGTCGCTGACGTACTTGATGAACAGCAGCGAAAGGACGTAATCCTTGTACTGGCTGGCGTCCATGCCGCCACGCAGCTCGTCGCAGCTCGCCCACAGCGAGGAGTAGAGTTCGGACTTCTTGAGGGCCATTGGCTGCGCCCGCGAGGGCGAATGGGTCGGATTCGGATTGTTTTGCAGACGGGCGGCGCCGTGGGCAACCACCGCCAATTCCGGCGCCGCCCCTGACAACTCCTGCCCACGAAAGCGGCCAGCATACCATTTTTGCACGGCAGGAAACGGGTGTCCGCAAAGAAGGGATCCGATTGCGTTGCGGGCGGCGTCGCCGAGGGCCAGAGGCAGCGATCTCGCGATCCGACGGGCGCCGACCACCCCGCCCCTGTACGCGGAACCGGGCCGCGCAAGCCTTTGGCGGTGATACAATTGCGTCGCCTGTATTCGTTGCCGCCGGGTAGTGACGATCGAGGGGCGAATGCCGCCAGGAGGACTTTGGCGTGGATAGCAACGCGTATCATGCAAGCCGTGAGAACCAACGGCGGGTCGTTGTGTACGCAGCGCCCGTCGTCACCCCATCGATTTTTGCCCTAGAGCAAGTGGCCGCCTGCCAAAAGTGGGCCTGCTTGAATGGGCTCGACGTGATCGGCGTGTTCCTCGACCCGGGCGCCCCGGGCCCCCGCCGGCGCCGACCGATGCTTGAGCGCGCCATCGCCACGGCCGAGCGAAGCACCGCATCGCTGACCGTGCTGGAGGTGGGCGTGCTGGGCGCCGACCTGGGCCGGCTGGTGGCGATCCACGACCGGCTGATGCGGGCCGGCGCCGGCGTCGCCGCGGTGACCGGCCCCACGCTGCCGCGGCCCAATGGGGGCGGCTACGACGCGGTACGATCGCTGGCCGTGCTTGCCGAACACTTCCGCGATCGCAACGCGGCCGCGACCTCCGCGGCAATGGCCGAGCGCCGGGCCCGCCGACTCCCCTCGGGCAAGGTCCCCTACGGCTACCGGCTGCACGCGAAGCAGAACACGCTGGTCGAATGGGGCCCCGAGCAGAAGGTGATCCGCTGGCTCGGCTGGCGCACCGGCTGCGGCTTCGGCCCCCGCTGGCTAGCCGACGAGCTCAACGCCCGCGGCTACCGGATCGCCGGCCGAGACTGGGGCGAGGGAACCATCCGCCGAGTACTACGACGGGCGGAACGCGACGGCCTGCTTACGCCGGGCCCAACGTTCTTGGACGCATACGACAGGCTGGTCGAGAGCCGGCTCGACGGCTGGCCACGACGGGGGTTCAAGCGGAACTGCCCGCTGGTGGTGCCGCGGAACTTGCTGCCGAAGCGCGATCGCGCGGGGCGGGAGAGTTGGCCGGTGATTGATGCCGCGGGGCGGTCCTTGGTAGGCGACGATCGATGCTTCAAGTAGCAGCCCGTAACACCGAGACTCCCAGTCGTCCAGGTTGCAGGCAAAGCACGCTCAGATCATATTCTTCGCTCCTACATCGACACGTTCTTACCGCAACCATCTGCTTGGCCAGCCATGGACACCGACTACGTGATTGCAGTCGCGAAGTCACAATTCCGCGGAGTTCTCGCCCTCGCGTCTTCGCTGGACGCTGCATTGCGTGAGGGAACCGATACTCTCAGAATCGATGATTTAGGCTCCGAGTTGAGAAAGACCGTCGATTCTTTTGGCGAATCGCTCTCCAACCTTCAGCTCGCTCATCTTTCACGAAGCGTGCGCGACTCAGAATCGCCGCTCTTGGTGCCAGCCTCAGCACTGTCCAATGCACGTCGACCACTCCTTGACGTGAACTACGAATTACAAGTCAGAACCGATTATTGGAGAACTCTCGCGCAGTTCTCGATGGATTTCGAGCGGGTCGTCGCTGAGTTTGAAAGCTTCCTGTCCGACGTCGCCAGTCCTGTCGCCGAAGGTGAGCGACCAGAGCCGGAAAGCATTACTACCCGCGTCGCATCGCCTGGGAGTCTAAGCCCAGTTGAGGGTAGCGAGATCAATTGGAAGAATTCGCCCGAGACTCTAAGGGAACTGTGGTGGGTTCCACAACTTGACCGCGAAAACGGGGAGTGGGTCAGGAATAAGAGAGCGGCGGTGCTGGAGGGCCTTACCGTGCAGACACTCAGGACCTATCGGGGGCTGGGAAAGAGTGATACCGAAAGTTGCCTCGGGGAAGACCCAGATGGTCGAGTGTGGCGCAAGAACGGGTCGTCGAACACGCATCCCTGGTATCTGCGGTCTACGCTGAAGAGCGAACGAAAGGCGGCCAACAAAACCGCGGATTGAACGGCAGGAAATTCGCGGAATACGCGGAATACGCGTTTTGCTTGTTGCTCTGAGCATTGAAATACTCTCGTCGGCTGACGGTCGCAGGGACCGGCAGGAACTGTCTCAGACGGGAGTGTGTTATGAGCAAATCGGCATCAAGAGTGCCAACGACTGCCGCGGCTACATCCAGGCGCTACGTTCCTATCGGCGGATGTGCGACGCGGTACGACGTTTCCAAGGAGAGCTTTCGACGCTGGGTAGATGCTGGGCTGGCGCCGCAGCCTACCCGGTTCGGTCGGCTCCTCCGCTGGTCTATCAGCGGGCTCGAAGAGTGGGAAGCGAAGGGCTGCCCCCCCTGCCGCACCGTTCGGGCAGGAGGTGGCAAATGACCTCGCCGCAATCCCCAAAGTCTCGAAGCGAACCATCTAGGCCCGCTGAACCGAGATGGCTGCCCACAGAAGAGATTCCACTGGTCTTCGGCGACTTGTACGGCCCCCTGAAGATCCGCCCTTCCAACGGATTGGTCAGGTGCGTGTTCGTCGCCGATCCGTGTCCCTACTGCGGCGAATCGCACCAACACGAATGGACGTTCAGGGGAGCGCGCTACGGCGAATTTCCGCGCATGTACGCGCCCGCGCCGTGCAAGCCCAAACGCTTGGTGCCCGACGACCCTCCGGTCGATGATGGGCCGACGGGGGCACCCGGCTATTTCTACACGACGCGCTGGCCGCAGATCAGCGGACCTGAAGCGCCGCCGTTCTGAGCTTGACCTGCTTCTTTCTCTTAGCCGCAGACGCCGCCGCTCGTCATCTCGACGAGCGGCGGGCCTCGGCTCTTCATACAAACAATCGCCGATCGGCGTCGCGCCTGGGCGCAGAGACATAGAAGGCAGATCCGATGTCCCCACTAGATGAAGCCGTGACGGCCTTCGCTTCAGAGCGCGACAGAGCCGCCGCCGAAGACCGCCAGCCGAACCGCCAACTGCTGCCGATGCACCGAGAAGAGCTGAAGAAGAGCGGCATCACCGCGGAGGCGATCTTCTCAGCGGGAGTCTACACGGAACACGACACGAAACAGATCGCTGCCCTTCTCAATCGCAAGTCGTTCCCGCTATCTCATAGTCCGGCGATCGTCTATCCCTTCTTGGACGCCGCAGGGCGGCCCGTGCTACACCGGGTCAAGCCGATCAAACTAGTGGGGGGCGCCAAGTACCTTCAGCCGAGCAAGACCGCCGTACGCGCTTACGTTCCGCCCTCAGTCTGGCCCATGCTCGCCGACCCGAAAGTGCCGCTACTGATCACCGAGGGCGAGAAGAAGGCGTTGTCCGCCGCGTGCGCCGGGTTCGCCTGCGTTGGCCTTGTCGGCGTCGAGGCTTGGCACAAGAAGGGATCCTCCAAGCTCGTGCCCGAGCTGGAACATGTGGCCTGGGAAGGGCGTGACGCGTTCGTCGTCTTCGACAGCGACGCTGCTTCCAACCCCAACGTGCAGCGGCCGGAGAGAGGACTGGCAGGCGCACTGCTGGCGCACAACGCGAAGGCGAGGATCGTCCGGCTGCCGAGCGGGGAAGGTGGCGCCAAGGTTGGGCTCGATGACTTTCTGGTCGCCCACGGATCGGAGGCATTGCAGGAGCTGCTCGACAACGCGGTTCCACTTAGCCAAGCGGACCTAGGGCAGGCCGCCGGCGATGAATCAACCGGCAAGACAGGGAAGAAGGACCATCGGCAAGCGATGAAGGAGTTCGATGCCCACGACGAATCAATAAATATCATCGAGCGTTGCTTCACGACCGACGGGGCCTGGAACCTCTACTTCTGGAACGGCTGCTGGTGGCGATGGAGTAATGGTTGCTACCACGCGACGCCCCAGAACGAACTCGATGCTCGCCTCTATGGCTTCATGAATCGCGAGTTTATTGGCGTTCGAATTGCCCACGTCCGAGAGCTCCGCGAGCAGATGCGATCGAAGTTGCTGATCGAATCAGCAATGGAACAGCCGGAGTGGCTTGGCCAGCCGCCCTTCGAGTGTGACCCGCGAGACTTGGTTGCGATGCAGGACTGCGCGATCTATCTACCCAACCTATTCGTCACCGGCGCGGAGTACCGAATCCCGGCAACCCCGCGGCTTTTCACCACGTCCGCATGCGACTTCAAGTTCGAACCCAGCAGGCCCGAGCCAAAGTGCTGGCTGAAGTTCTTGGAATCCGTATTCCCTGATGACCCACAGAGCATCGATACGCTGCAGGAGATATTTGGCTATCTATTGACCCCTGATACATCGCAGCAGAAGGCGTTCTTGATTATCGGGCCCACGCGCAGCGGCAAGGGGACCATCGCACGGCTACTCCAGAAGCTGATCGGCACAAGAAACTGCTGCGGGCCGACGCTGTCTAGCCTTACCCAGCCTTTCGGGCTTCAGCCGCTGATGAATAAGAGCCTCGCGATCATCAGCGACGCGCGGCTCAACGGAAGGGCTGATCAGTCGGTCGTCCTTGAGCGAATTCTCTCGATCTCCGGCGAAGATTCGCTCACCGTCGATATCAAGCACCTCGCGCCGGTAACGACCAAGCTGCCAACGCGACTGCTGTTGATGACGAATGAACTGCCCAAGGTTGCCGACGCTTCATCAGCGTTCGTCGGTCGGTTCATCGTGCTAACCATGACCCAGTCGTTCCTCGGCAAGGAAGACCGGGGGCTCGATCAGAAGCTGGCCGAAGAGCTCCCATGCATCTGGTGGTGGGCAGCGGCCGGTTGGATGCGATTGCGTGAGCGCGGTCACTTCCAGCAGCCCGACTCTTCCCTGGAGACCCTCAGGGATCTTCGCGACCTGACGTCCGCTGTTGGAGCGTTTGTGCGGGAGCAGTGCGAGATGGGCGTGGGGTACTCAATCGACATCAAGGATCTGTTCGCAGCCTGGCGGAGCTGGTGTGGCGAGCAGGGCCGGGATCACCCGGGTACAAGGCAGTCATTCGGCCGCGATCTCAATGCCTGCAGTTCATTGATCCGGCGCAAGGAACGCAGGGTTGGCCGTTCAAAAGTGGGTTACTACGAAGGAATCCGGCTTAGTTGCTAGGCGGATGAAGCTGGGGCCAGGCGAGTGTCCCGCGATGTCCCGCGGGACTTTCAATTGCACGTACAGAGAGGATGGTGTGATGGTAGTAGGAGAAGGAACCTATAAAGAGCGCAATGGCGAGTCCCGCGGGACATCGCGGGACGCCGAACTACCGGCCTGGCTGATTCAAAGCCTCAAGGGACACCGATTCACCCACTCAGAGCCAGGGCTGGGCCCCGCAGCCGGGGGGGAGAGGGGGGGCGAGCCGGACAACGAGTCGGAACGGATCGATGAAGCAGATGGTGAGCAGGCGACAGGCGAGGGGAACACTTGGCTAGGCGATGACGTCTGCCCGCGGTGCGGCGACGATCAAGTCCGAGAGGTATCGATCCATCGAGGTCGATCGATCCGGCGCGACTGCGCTTGGTGCGGTCACACCTTTGGGTTTCCAGCCTGGAATCCACCACCGCACTAGAGTGCTTGACTGATGAACGTCAGCATGTCATACTTGATACATGTCTCACACAATACACACGTCGCTGTCCGACGCCCTGCGTGAAGCACTGCTTTCCGACAGCACCAGCTACGCCGAGGTTAGTCGCCAAACGGGGCTTGCGCGGCCGAGCCTGATGTCGTTCGCAAAGGGGCATCGATCGCTCCGCCTCGATCTAGCCGACAAGCTCGCCGCCTACTACCGCGTCGAGATCATCCTGCCGACCAAGGAAACGTAGATGGCCACCGTCTACCGCAAGACGTTCACCAAGCCGCTCCCTGAGGGCGCCGAGATCGTGACCCGCAAGGGAGAGAGGATCGCGCGATGGAAGGATCGCAAGGGCGAGAAGCAATCAGGCGTCGTTTTCGAGGGGGCGGACGGATCGCTCCGTGTGCGGATCGAGTCTGCCACCTACGTCGCAAAGTACCGCGACGGCTCGGGCATCGTCCAGGAGGTCTCGACTGGCTGCCGCACCAAGGACGGAGCCAACAGCGTGCTAAACGGCCTACTCGAACGCGCCGAGCGAGTGCGGTCGGGGATCGTATCAGCCAGCGACGACAGGGTGCGTGACTGGCTGGGGACGCCTGCGGCCGGTTCGCTGGAGGAATACCTAAACGGCCTGCGGAGCAAGGGACGCAGTGAGACGCACGTCGCCGATTGCAAGCGGCTCGTGGAGAAGCTGCTGGGGGACTGCGGCGTGCAGACCCTCCGCGACCTGGCGCCGGCTCCCCTAGAGCGTTGGCTCACAGATCGCTGCGTCGAGGGGATGTCGCCCAGGACGCGTAACTCGTACCTCCAGGCGATGCGGGCGTTCTGCCGCTGGTGCGTCGCCACAGGCCGGCTGCCTGCGGACCCGACCAAGCGGATCAATCGGCTCGACGAGGCAGTCGATAAGCGGCGTCAACGCCGGGCGATGACCATCGGCGAGTTAGAGCTGCTGTTGTACGTCGCGCGATTGCGTCCGCTTGGGGAGTGCGGCCGGAAGAGCCTGAAGAAGGATCCGAAAGACCGGAAATCGGCCCGTGATACGTGGTTGCTGGCCCCTCTGGACCTGAAGAACTTGGCGGACGCCGTCGAACTCGCTCGGACTCGCTTGGCGGAGAAACCGGAGCAGATCGCCCAGCTCGAATTGGTGGGGCGCGAACGGGCGCTGATCTACAAGACGCTGATGCTCACGGGCCTGCGGCGGGGCGAGCTGGCGTCGCTGACGATCGGATCTCTTGAGCTCGACGGCCCCGCCCCTCACATCCTGCTCGAAGCCAAGCACGCCAAGAACCGTCAGAGGGCCGAGCTGCCCATCCGAGACGACCTAGCAGCCGACCTGCGTTCCTGGGTCGCCGAGAAGCGGGCCGCGGCGTGCGGCGACGTGTCGGCTTCGGCGGGGGTGCTGTCGATCGCCACCGGAGCGCCGGCGACTTTGCCGCCAACAACCCCGGTGTTCGACGTGCCGTCGCAGCTAATCAAGATCTTCGACCTCGACCTGAAGGCGGCCGGCATCAAGAAAGCCGACGACCGCGGCCGCACGCTCGACGTGCATTCCTTGCGGCACTCCTTCGGGACCATGCTGTCCGCGGGGGGCGTGGCGCCCCGCACCGCCCAGGCGGCCCTGCGGCACTCGACGATCGATCTCACGATGAACGTCTACACGGACCCGCGGCTGCTGGACGTGGCCGGTGCGCTCAACTCGCTGCCAGCACTGCCGCTCGACGGGCAGCCGCTCGACCGCCAGCAGGCCCGCGCTACCGGCACCGACCACCACCGGCCCGAACGGGACGCCGAGCGAACGCTTGCACTAACGCTTGCACCAAATTCTGACAATTGGTGCAAGCGGGTGACAATTGCTGACAAAACCCAGGATTCTGCATTGCGCTCCGGGCATGAAAAAACCCCGAGAAAACAAGCTGTTTCTCGGGGTTTCGGTGAGAGGCGCCGCCCGGATTCGAACCGGGGATGTCGGATTTGCAATCCGATGCCTTAGCCTCTTGGCTACGGCGCCTAAACGTACTCAAGCAACGACGAACTCACGCAACGCTGTTCAAAAAATCGGCGGGGGGGTGGGTCGTTGTGACCGCTGCGACCCTTACCGCCGCTGCAATGGATTCGACCAACCGGGCCCTCACGCTCCACAAAAAACTATGCAATCGGCGGGGGATGGTCAAGCTCTGCCGGTCGGGCAGCCCTGGCCGACGCCGACCGGCAGCGCCGTGCGGGGGGCGTCAAGCCTGCGCCCGCCGGCAGATATGGCTGGAGAAGCCGGCTTCGGGTGTACGATGCCAGCCATGCACGGACGCACCAGGCAGGGGCGACCCGCAGGGAGGAAACAAACATGACATGGAAATTTTGGCGGCGAACGCCCGAGGTCGACCCGTTGCTGGTCGAACGCCTGGCCCGCTCGCTGGCGGCCCAATCGTTGGCGGCGGGCGCCGGGGGCCTGGCGGGCTCGGCGAGCCATCAGCGGGGCTACCTGAACGCCCTGGCGGCGCCCCTGGTGCGGCGGGCCGCCCCCCGCGCCGGCGCCGATCAGCGGCAAGACCTGCGGCTGCGGGTGGTGGCGTTAGCCACCCAGTTGCTCGCCAGCCAGGTGCTAGCAACGCGTCAGCCGGCGTCGCCGCGGCGGATGGCCGCTTGAAGGTGGACGACGGGCGGCCACAAGGAGGCACAAGGAGGCAAGAAGGTCGCTGCTGGGCTCGGAGATGAGATCCGCGGGGTTTGCAGCGTCTCCGGGGCGTTGATGCCAGCATCGATGTTGTTCGTAGCCCAAGAGTCTTTGTGCTTCTTCGCGCCTTTTCGTGGCTATCCCCCACGGCTGTAAAACGGGGCAACCTGCGGGGCCCGTGGCGACTGAGCCGGTGTGGCTTAGGTCTGCCGGTCGTGACGGCCGAATCCTGACCTGCGGGCCTTGGTTGCAGCGAGGCCGCAAACCGCAAACTTTGTCAGGGGGCCGACGATGAAAACTTACTATTGCGCCGCACTCACGCTGGCCGCCATTTGCTTCACCGGCGCCGCTTCTGGGCAGGGGATCGTTGACTTCGACGTCCGCCAACCCGAGGCCGAGGCGGCCCGCAACGACAGCTACCAGTACGGCTACCGGGCCGACCCGACGCCGCGGCAGATCATGCAGGCCAAGAGCCAGCAGCGGGCGGCCGAGCGGATGGCGCGGATGGCGTCGCTGGAGTGGTACGGCCTGAGCGTCGCCCGCCCGGCGGCTAGCCCCACGCCGTTTACCGGCTCCAGCAACCGCGGCTGGCAAACGCCGATGTGGCGTGGGTCTGGGTTTGGCACGACGGTGGTGATTGTTCGGTAGTCGCCAGTAGTCAGTGGTCAGTAGCCGGTTGGACGGACGCGCAAGCGGATGGCAACTGACAACTGACAACTGACTAAACCGCCCCGTAGGCGAGCATTGCGTCGGCGACCTTCACAAAGCCGCCGAGGTTGGCGCCTTTGACGTAGTTGACCGTGCCGTCTGGGTTCTCGCCGTACTCGACGCACTTGGCGTGGATGTCGTGCATGATGCCCTGCAGGCGGGCCTCGACCTCTTGGTGGCTCCAGGAGAGGCGTAGGGCGTTCTGGCTTTGTTCGAGCCCGCTCACCGCGACGCCGCCGGCGTTGGCGGCCTTGGCGGGCCCGAACAGCACGCCCGCTTGCAGGAACTGGTGGATGCCTGCGAGTTCGGTAGGCATGTTGGCGCCCTCGCACACGGCCTGCACGCCGTTCTCGATCATCGTCTCGGCGTCTTTGGCAGAAATCTCGTTCTGCGTGGCGCTGGGGAACGCGGCGTCGGCGGGCACCCCCCAGGGGGTTTGGTCCTTGTGGAACGTGACCCCCTTGAAGCGTTCGGCGTACTCGCTGATGCGGCCGCGGCGGACCTCTTTTAGGTCCTTGAGGAAGCGGAGCTTGTCTTGGTCGATCCCGGCGGGGTCGTGGATGAAGCCGTCGGAGTCGCTTAGCGTCACGGCCTTGGCGCCGAGCGTGTGGAGCTTGTCGACGGTGTAGAGGGCGACGTTCCCCGAGCCGCTCACCAGGCAGGTCTTGCCGCGTAGCGAGTCGCCGCGGTGGCCCAGCATGTTCTCGCAGAAGTAGACGCTGCCGAAGCCGGTCGCCTCGGTGCGGACCTTGCTGCCGCCGAACGAGAGCCCCTTGCCGGTGAGGATGCCGGTGACGCGGTTCTCCAGCCGCTTGTACTGGCCGAACAGGTAGCCGATCTCGCGTCCGCCGACGCCGATGTCGCCGGCGGGCACGTCGGTGTCTTCGCCGATGTGGCGGTGGAGCTCGATCATCATGCTCTGGCAGAAGCGCATCACCTCGCGGTCGCTCTTGCCCTTGGGGTTAAAGTTCGAGCCCCCCTTCGCGCCCCCCATGGGGAGCCCCGTTAGGCTGTTCTTGAACGTCTGCTCGAACCCCAAGAACTTGAGGATGCTGAGGTTCACCGACGGGTGGAACCGCAGCCCCCCCTTGTACGGCCCGATGGAGTTGTTGAACTGCACCCGCCACGCACGGTTGGCGCGGATCTGCCCGAGGTCGTCTTCCCAGGTGACGCGGAAGATGATGATCCGGTCCGCCTCGGTCATCCGCTCGAGGATCTGGGCGTCGATGTACTTCTGATGGTCCAGCACGAACGGCATCACCGTCCGCACGAACTCCTCCACCGCCTGCAGGAACTCCGGCTCACCCTCGTTGCGGCGTTCGAGGCCGGCGAGGAAGTCGTCGGCCTCTTGGCAGTGCTCGAAGAACATCTTGTATTCCTGCTACAAAAGGTGAACCGCCAAGGGCGCCAAGGAAATATTTACCACAAAGGGCACAAAGACGCACGAAGGAAAAAGACGAGAGCGATAGAAGGGTAACGTTCGCCAACCTCCGCCCTGCTTCTTCGTGTTCCTTCGTGTCCTTCGTGGTTAGCTCTTGCGTCTGTCGTCACGGCGTGCGGATTACCAACAGCCGGGGTTCGGTCATGTCGTGGATGGCGTAACGGATCCCTTCGCGGCCCAGGCCGCTGTCTTTGACGCCGCCGTACGGCATGTTGTCGACGCGCCAGCTTGGCACGTCGCCGATCACCACGCCGCCGACCTCTAGCGTGTCCCAGGCCTGCTGGATCTTGTACCAGTCGCGGGTGAAGACGCCTGCTTGCAGGCCGAACTTGCTGTCGTTGGTCTGCTTAAGGGCCTCGCCGAAATCGCTGAACCGGCTCAGCACCGCGACCGGTCCGAACGCCTCCTCGGTGCAGACCTTGAGGTCCCGCGGCACGTCTTCCAGCAGGGTGGCTTCAAGCATGGCGCCCTCGCGGCCGCCGCCGCACAGCACTGTGGCGCCGGCCTGCTTGGCTTCGTTGATCCAATCGTGCAGCCGCTCGGCCTCGCCCTCGCTGATCATCGGGCCGATGAAGGTGTCTTCGTTCTTCGGGTCACCGGCGACCAGGGTCTTGGTCTTCTCAACGAGCCGGTCGCGAAGCTCGTCGTAGATGCTTTCATGGATGAGGATCCGCTGCACGCCGATGCAGCTCTGCCCCGACTGGTAGAAGGCGCCGATCACGAGGCGATCGACCGCGTCGGCAATATCTGTGTCGGCGTCTACAATGCAGGCCGCGTTTCCGCCGAGCTCCAGGATAACCGGCTTCTTGCCCGCCTTGGCCTTGAGGGCCCAGCCCACCTCGGGGGAGCCCGTGAACGAGAGCAGCTTGAGGCGCTCGTCCGTGGTGAACAGGTCGGCGCCGTCGCGGTGGCAGGGGAGGATGCTGAACGCGCCGGCCGGCAGGTCGGTCTCGGCCAGCACCTCGCCGATCATCAGCGCCCCGATCGGCGTCCGGCTGGCCGGCTTGAGCACAAACGGGCACCCCGCGGCCAACGCCGGCGCCACTTTGTGCGCCGCTAGGTTGAGCGGGAAATTGAACGGCGAGATGAACGAGCAGGGCCCGATGGGCACGTGCTTGACCATGCCGCGGTAGCCGCGGGCCCGGGGCGAGATCTCGAGGTTCAGCAGCTCGCCGTCGATGCGGACCGACTCCTCGGCCGCCACGCGGAAGGTGTCGATCAGCCGGGTGACCTCGCCGCGCGAGTCCTTGATCGGTTTGCCCGCCTCGATGCAGAGCGCCATCGCCAGCTCGTCGAACCGCTCACGGAACCGAGCCACGCAGTGGTCGAGCACCGTCTGCCGCTCGAACGGCGGCATCGCCGCCATAGCCGGCGCCGCCTCGACCGCGGCGCTGATCCCACGGTCGATGTCGCTAGCGGAGGCCATCGCGACACGCGTAGCGACCTCGCCGGTGTATTTGTCGGTCACCTCGAGGTCGGCGTTGGGCGACTCGGGCTTGTTGGCGAGGTAGAAGGGGAAAGTTTTGTTGAGCATCTGAGTATCCGCTTAGCATTGCACCGGAGACGCACGCACTTCTTCGGGTTAGAACGGCATCAAGAAGCACGCCAATCAAAGAAGACGCGTGCCGATGGCCTCGTTAAGAGCCAACAGACCAGCCAGAAGGAACCAGGACCTAGCACACTTAACGTTAACACTGTGATCAGGGCAATCAAGTCTGACTTGGCGCCGTGCCGCCAAGTGTCGACGATACCGCATTCAAATATGAACGCTGTAAAGATGAAAAGGCACCAAAAGCAACTTGCGAGTAATCCACCTACCAGGCTGACTGACACGGCGATCCGCCAACCAAAACGCATCCGCCAGCTAAGCCCGACCGCAGCGATGACCAGTAGCATCAGAGGCGGTAGATTCCAGACCCACTCGCCATCGTCCTTGGACTTCGCTATGCCCGCCGTGACAAGAAAACCGAAAGCCTGAACGCCGAGCACGACAATCGCCCCGATGATGCTTGGGGGCATGCCGGCATCAATGTCCATTGAACCATCAGCGCGTTGACCGTTTTGATGGCGCGGCGATTCGTATGGGTTAAGCCTTGCTTCTCTCATACGTGCTCCGTGGCCTCGGTGGTGAGGCCGACTATCTTGCCCCGCCCAAACGACGGGCGTCTTCGCTCAGTAGTGGTATCGAGCCTGCAAGAAGTCAACCCTCGCGTCTCGCACCAGATACACAAGCCGGTGCTCTTGGGTGAGGCGGCGCGACCAGACGCCGGGCGCGAGGTGCTTGAGCGGTTCAGGCTTGCCGACGCCGGCGAATGGATCCCGCATGACCGCCTCGACTAGGTCCAGCAATCGCAGCGCCGTCTTGCGGTTCTGTTTAACCCACCAGAGGAGGTCTTCACGAAACTCGTCCTGAAACACCGCGATGCGGGCTGGTTGCTTCTTGGCCACGCATCACTCGGCTTGGAGGTTCAGTTCTCGCCGCAAGCGGTCGATGGCGACGGGCTTGCCCCCCTTCGATTCTGCACGTCCGAGCGCCGCTAGCAGCCTCTTAGCGTTCTTTTGCGATCGGAGCAGGTGCGCGGTCTCAACCAGCCCGCTAAGTTCCGCCGCAGAGATCATTGCTATGTCCTCTTTGCCACGCCGGCTGACGATGACGACCTCGTGATCTTCCGTTACCGCGTCCAAAAGCGAAGCGAATTGCGATCTCGCCCGCGAGTAGCTTGTCTGGATGGCCACTGGATGCCCTCGGTGAAGTTGTACAACTTAACTGTACGCCAGCAAACGGCCCGAGGTCAAGTGAACCGCCAAGTCGCCAAGGACGCCACGACGGACGGAAGAAGGGACCGGATTACTGGATTGGCAGGATAAACGGGATGCGGTGCGATAGACATGAAGCTGCCAACAGTCGATCGCTTATCCTACCAATCCCCGTATTCCGTCTGGTCTTTTTTCGTGGCGTCTTGGCGATTGCCTTCTATCAGAGGGCCGCGCTGAGCCGCGGGATCTCTTCGTTCAGCACCGTTTGATTGTCCGTGTAGTCGACCGGAATGTCGATGATGTCGACGCCACCGGTCGACAGGCATTCTTGCAGCAAGGGAAGCAGTGCGTCGGTCGACTCCACGCGATGGCCGCGGGCGCCGTGCGCCTCGGCGAACTTGACGAAGTCGGGATTCGTGAAGTCCAGCCCGAAGTCGGCGAACCCCATGTGTTCTTGCTTCCACTTGATCATGCCGTAGCCGTGGTCGTTGAGGATCAGCACCACTAGGTTTTGGTCGAGCCGGACGGCGGTCTCTAGGTCTTGAGCGTTCATCATGAAGCCGCCGTCACCGCAGATGGCCATCACGGCCCGCTTGGGGTTCACCAGCCGAGCGGCCATCGCGGAGGGGAGCCCGGCGCCCATGCTCGCCAGGGCGTTGTCCAGCAGCACGGTGTTGGGCTGGTGGGCCTCGTAGTTGCGGGCGAACCAGATCTTGTAGATGCCGTTGTCCAGCGCCAGGATGCCGTCGTCGGGCATCGCGCGCCCGACATCGGCCACCAGCCGCTGCGGGCAGATGGGGAACCGCGGGTCGTCGATGTCTCGCGCCTTGTGCTCGAGGAACGCGCTGCGTACCTCGTGGAACCGTGCGAAGTCCCAATCGTCCGACGGGCGGATGTGGTTCGCGAGCTGCCAGACGCTGTTGGCGATGTCGCCCACCACCTCGACCTGCGGGAAGTAAACGGGGTCGACCTCCGCGGTGGTGAAGTTGACGTGGATCACCTTCACGCCGCCGGGCAGCATGAAGAACGGCGGCTTCTCAACCACGTCGTGCCCGATGTTCACGATCACGTCGGCGGCCGCCACTGCTTGGTGCAAGAAGTCGCCCGAGCTGAGGGCGGCACAACCCAGGCAGAGCGGGTGCGCCTCGTCGGCGACGCCCTTGCCCATCTGCGTGCTGAAGAACGGGATGCCGGTCGAGTCGATCAGCCGCCGCAGCATCCGGCAGGTGAGCTTCCGGTTTGCCGCGGCGCCGATCAAGATGAGCGGCCGTTTGGCCGACTCGATCATCTCTACCGCGAAGCGGATGGACTTCTCCTCGGCTACCGGGCGGCGGACGCGGCTGGCGGGCATCGGTTGGCCCTCCGTCGCTTCCCCGGCGATGTCTTCGGGAAGCTCTAGATGCACCGCGCCGGGGCGTTCCTGCTCGGCCAGCCGGAACGCCTCCCGCACACGCGAGGGGATATTGTCTGCCGAGACGATCTGCCGGGTGTACTTGGTGATGGGCTGCATCATGTCGCAGGTGTCGATGATCTGAAAATGTCCCTGCTTGCTGGTCTTGATGGGCTTCTGCCCGGTGATCATCAGCATCGGCATCGCGCCCAACTGCGCGTACGCGCCCGCGGTCACCAGGTTGGTGGCCCCCGGCCCCAGCGTGCTAAGGCACACGCCCGGCTTGCCGGTGAGCCGGCCGTAAGTAGCGGCCATAAACCCGGCCGCCTGCTCGTGGCGGGTGAGGATCAAGCGGATCGACGAGCGGGATAGCGAATCGAGGAAGTCGAGGTTCTCTTCCCCGGGAACCCCGAAGATGTGCTCTACCCCCTCGGCTTCGAGGCAGCGGACCAACAAATCGGATGCCTTCATGGCGGTGCTCTGGACGGACGGGAGTGGTTCAGTGAGATGATAGATGATAGATGATAGAGGTTAGATGATAGGGACGGACGGAAGGCGATCAAACTTTTCTATCCTCTATCCTCTATCCTCTCCAAGCCTAGCGGGTCAAACGCAACCACGCATCGAGCACCCGTTTGACCGTTGGCGTTAGGCGGGTGCGGTTGTAGGCGTCGCCGCACTTGCGGATGGCTTCTGCGACCGTTGGGTAGGGGTGGATCGCGGTGGCGATCTTCCCCAGCCCCAGCCCGTGCGTCATGGCGAGCGAGAGCTCGCCAATGAGCTCGCCGGCGTGCGGGGCGACGATCGTTGCGCCGAGGATGCGGTCGTGCTTGGCATGGAGGTGGATCTTGACGAACCCCTCGGTCTCGCCGGCGAGCAGAGATCGATCGACTTCGGCGAGCTCTTGGCGGAAGGTGCGGAGCTGGGTGTTCTGCTTGGCGGCGCCGCGCTGGGTGAGCCCGACGTGCGCCAGCTCGGGCGTCGTGTACGTGCACCAGGGGATTACTAACCCGCTGGCCTTGCCGCGGTTGAGCGGCCAGGGCATCAACGCGTTGCGCACCGCGAGCCGGGCCTGGAAGTCGGCCGCGTGGGTGAACTTGTACTCGGAGCAGACGTCGCCGGCGGCGAAGACGCGGGCGTTGGTGGTGCGGAGCCGGTCGTCGACCTTCACGCCCTGCTTGGGGTCGAACTCGATGCCGACGTCTTCGAGCCCCATCCCCTCGACGTTGGGCGCCCGCCCCGCGGCCACCAACAGCTTCTCGACCACGATCGGGTAGTCCGGCGAGGCGTCGCACTCAACGCGGGTCTGTTCTCCGTCTCGGGCGACCCGCACTTGCTTGCCGTGGGAGTGCAGGCTCACGCCGTCGCGCCGTAGCGCTTCGCGGACGATCGCCGCGGCCTCGGGGTCTTCGCGCGGCAGCAGGGTCGGGCCCCCGGCGTCTGCGGAGTCCGAGATTAGATGAACCCGGCTGCCGAGCCGCGCGAACGCCTGGGCCAGCTCGCACCCGATCGGCCCGGCGCCGATCACGCCAAGCGAAGCCGGCAGCTCGGTGAGCGAGAAGACCGACTCGTTGGTGAGGTAACGGGCCGAGTCGAGCCCAGGGATCGGGGGCGCCATGGCCCGCGCGCCGGTAGCGATAATCGCCCGCCGGAACCTCAAGCGGCAGTCGTCGACGGCGATCGTTTGGCGATCGACAAAGCGGGCGTCGCCGAAGTAGACGTCGACCCCCTTCTCCCGGAACCGCTGGGCAGAGTCGTTCACGCTGATGTCTGCACGGACCTCGCGCATGCGCTCCATCGCGGCCGAGAACTCGACCGACGCTCCTGCCGCGGCGGCGCGGGCCGCCGCGATCAGCCCTTTTGAAGGGACGCAGCCCACGTTCAGGCAATCGCCCCCCATCAGCCGGCGCTCGACCAGCGCCACCCGGGCCCCCAGCCCCGCCGCCACCGACGCCGCCACCAGCCCGGCCGTGCCGGCGCCGATCACGACGAGGTGATACCGACCCTCCGGCGCCGTGTTGGTCCACCCCGCGGGATGAACATTGGCGGCTAGCCGGCGGTTCGCGGGGGTTGGGGGCTCGAGCTCAATCACTGCTGCTGGCCGGGGCAAAGAATGGGACGCGGATCAAAGCAGGATAGGGAGGAAGATGGGGAACCGCCTTTTCTGATCTGCTTCGATCCGCTTCATCCGCGACGATCCGCGTCCTATTCGTCAGAGCTGTCTACACGTTCGCGCAGTGCGCGGCCCGCCATGCGCGTCACGACCACGGTCACCGTGACGGTCGCCGCTAGGCCCACCGCCAGCAGCGCCCACTTCCACGGGCCGCCGATCCCCTCGCCCGAGGCTACGCGGGCCAGGTCGCCCGCCAGAGAACCAAAGTAGACGTACAGCACCGTGGCGGGAAGCATGCCGAGCCAGCTCGCCAGCGTGTAGTCCCGCAGCCGCACGCCGGTCAGGCCGTACAGATAGTTGAGCGCATTGAACGGCAGCAACGGGCTGAGCCGCGTCAGCAGCACGATCTTGAAGCCTTCCTGCTCAACCCCTTTGTCGATCGCGGCGAACTTCGGGAAACGCTCGGCCATGCCGCGCACCGCGTCGCGGGCGGCGTAGCGTCCGACGAGCAGCGCGGCCACAGCGCCGAGGACGCTCGCGAGCGACACGAGCAGCGACCCCCACACCACGCCGAACAGAAATCCACCGCCGAGCGTCAGCACCAGCCCCGGTACAAAGAGCACCGTCGCGAGCACGTACAGGGCCACGAAGGCGGCGGGGCCCCAAGGCCCGAGCGCGTCGACCCAGGCCAGCAGCGACTTCAGGTAGTCGCCTACCGGGAGCAACGCGAACGCGGCCGTGAGACCGATCATAAGCGCCGCGGGCGCCGCGACCCGCAGCCAACCGCCGGCGCCCAGAGCAGACGTTGACTCGGTCGGGGTAGGCATCGCTCGCGCTGGATTAAGACAACACCGATCAAAGCATCCAAGACGCCGCGGACCCCACCCCCGGGGCGAGCCGCCGGCGTTAGCCGCCGGAGTCGTTGCGCCGCCACCGCCATCTCGCGGAAGCCGCGTCGCATCCTCCTGCGCCGCTTCTATGTTGTAGCAGCACCGGGTAGATGCGAAGCTCCGGCGGCTTACGCCGGCGGCTCGCCTGTACGGTGTTCCGTGCTGGGCCCCTTTGCAGGCGTTCGGGCTTATGCCAGAGTGCGCCGCCGAAGCCGATCCGCCTGTTTTTTCCTCGGTCTTTCCCCGTGAAGCCCCGCACCATTGCTATCGGCGACGTCCACGGCTGCCTCGCCGCGCTCGAAGCGGTGCTGGACGCCGTCCAGCCGCGTCCCGAGGATACCGTGGTGACCCTGGGAGACTACATCGACCGCGGCCCCGACAGCCGGGGGGTGATCGACCGGCTCATCAAGCTTCAGCGCCAGACGCGGCTCGTGCCGATCCTGGGGAACCATGAAGAGATGATGATCCGCGTGCTGCGTGGCGACGCCCCCATGGCGTGGTGGCAGCAGTACGGGGGCGTCGAGACGCTGGCGTCGTACGGCTACGACGGCGACCCGAAGGTCATCCCCGCTGCACATCTCGAGTTTCTCAACGCCTGCCGCGACACGCACGAGGACGCCGGGTTCCTCTATCTCCATGCCCAGTACGTTTGGGACGAGCCGCTGGACCACCAGCCCGCCGAGGCGCTGCGTTGGCAGAGTCTGGACGAACGCTTCCCCGAGCCGCACGTGAGCGGCAAGACGGCGATCGTGGGGCACACGTCGCAGAAAGACGGCGAGGTGCTCGACGCCGGCTACCTCAAGTGCATCGACACCTTCTGCCACGGCGGCGGCTGGCTCACGGCGATCGAGCCAGCCACCGGCCGGTTGTGGCAGGCGGACCGCACGGGAAGGCGCCGTTGACGGCGGGGTTGTAGTCGCCGCGGCGACTGGGGTGTGTCCGCCTTTGGCGGACGGGGGCGGGGACGCGCGAGCGATGCCTGGCTTTCACTCTGACGGTTCGATTGCGCGTCTGCCCTACTCATGCCGGGCCGCGTTCTACTTGCGCCGTTTGTAGTCGATCCGCATCATCAGGTACTCCTTGCCCGCTTCGTCGGGGCCGTACATCTCGAGCACCTTCGTGTCGTTGTCGACGTACTTGGTCACCATCCGCCCGGCCCGCATCTCGCCGGTCATGAAGCAGCGGCACTCGGTGTTCATCGAGAGGGTGTGCGTCTTGACGTCGTAATTGCCCGACATCGAGGTCATGTACGGGCTGACCGAGTCGACCCACGTGCCGACGTACTTTTCTTGCGTCGGGTCGTAGCCGGTCTGGCTGTGGCCGACGAACGGATCGCCCGCCATCTGCCCCTCGAACTTGCTGAGCAGCCAAAACGAGCCGAGCATCGTGTTGGTCTCGACCGCGGTCGACTGATCGGCCTCGGCGCCCGGCTCGTACCACATGGACACCTTGGCGTCCCACACCCCCGCTTCGCGGGCCATCTGCTCGTGCTGGGCCGTGGGCTGCGGCAGCGGGGGCATCTCGGCTGTGTCTGCGGCGACCGAGAACGGCGCGCAAACCGCCAACCACAATAGACCCAATGAGACATCGCGTAGCATTTTCATTGCAGACTCCCCAACGAGCAGCGGGACACGCGGCTGGCGCCCAGCGGCCAGCAGTGAACACGCGTCCACTTCGCCGACATTCTGACGCCTGGCGCCGAACGCCGCAAGCGTGTTCCTCGAAGTTTAACGCGCGGGGGCTGGGGAGGCCGGCTTGCCGAGCTTGCCGACGGCTTCGAGCACGTCCGAGGGCTCCGCACGCCGCTTGTAGTCGGCGTCGAGGAACGCGTAGCGGATCACGCCGTCGGAATCGATCACGTAGGTCGCCGCCAACGGGAGCGTATAGCTGTCGTCCCCGTTCCGCTCTGAGATCTTCATCCGCGACTCGTAGATCGGCAGGATCGAGTCGGGCAGCCGGTAGGTGATGCCGAGCTCACCGGCCAGCTTGTTCCCCTGGTCGACCAGCACGTTGTAGTTGAGCTCCTGGCTCTTGGCCGTCTCGGCCGCGGCGTCGGGCATCTCGGGCGTGATCGCCACGATCGTGGCGCCGGCGTCACGCACGCGGTCGACCGCGTCTGCCCACGCCTTGAGCTGCACGTTGCAGTACGGGCACCACCCGCCGCGGTAGAAGATCACCACGGCCGGGCCGTCGCTCCAGACGCTGCTGAAATCAACCGGTTCGCCCTTGGTGCTGAGCAGCTTGGCCTGGGGGGCGGGGTCGCCGACCTTAAGCGCCGTCTCTGCCAGCCCCAGCGACTTTACGTCGAGGATCCCCTGGGCGAACTTCTTCTGCATTTCAACGGGCGCACGATCGGCGAAGCCGGCGGCCATGTCGTCGAGCTTCTTCTGGAGCGATGGCAAGGGCTTCTCGGTCTCGGCTAGGGCGGCGGGGGCGGCAAGCATCAAGAGGACGCAGATTCGTCGAACAAGCATTGATCATTAGCTCCGGTTTTGAACCGCTGGGATGGGCGGAGGAGATTATACCGGCTCGCCCCCAACGAGGAGAACTTCTCACGAGAAACGTGAAAACTCCTTACGCTCGGTCGACTGGGGAACGGCGCACCCCGCGACGCACCACCGCTAGCAGCCCCACGATGATGGCGGTGTTGAGCAGCAAGAAGAAGAGGAACAGCCCCCAGCCCCCTACCGCGGCCGCGCGGGCGTGGGCCTCGTAGAAGCCGGCGATGTCCACGCTCTGCCAACGCCGCAGCTCGCGGACGCCGGCCACGCCCAGCGTGGTGAGGCTGGCCGCCGCCGGGAGCAGCCAGGCGACCAGCGGCAGGAACCGGCGCGATCGCATCACCAGCGCCCACATCACGAGCTGCGCCGCCGCGCCGGCCAGCAACAACGCCGCGTAGGGCCACACTTGGGCCACCAACCCGCTCCACACCTCTGGCGGCAGCGAGCGCTGCCACGCCAGCGCCGCGAGCGGGGCGGCCGTGAGCGACGCCAACCCCAACCACGCCAGCGGCCGCGATGCGCCCGCCAGCCGGCCCGTCTGGCAGTAGGCCAGCCCGGCCATCACGGCCAGCGCCCCGGCCCACCACAGCGCGAGCCGCGGGCCGGTCTCGGCGTTCTCGTAGAACAGCCCGCCGGCCGAGTACTGCTCGACCCGCACGGCCTGCCCCTGCAGGCTCAACACGTGGTTCTCGGTCCAGCTCCACGCCACGAAGCCGAACAGCAGCATCACGATCAGCGCGACCGCGGCGCGCCCGGCGGCGGGCCAGTCGACGAAGCGTTTGGACTTCTGCAGGTAGAGCAGGTAGAACGCCGCGATCAGCACCGGCAAGATCGCCATCCAGCGGTGGAACAGCAGCAGGTTGGCCGTGTAGAAGGGGGTCTGGCAGAGCACCTGCAAGAACAGCAGCGGCGCCACGCCGGCGGTGATTGTCACGGCCAGCGCCAGCGGCATCCAATCGCGCAGCGCGGCGCTAATGCCCCGGACCGGCGCCGACGCCGGCCCGCGCGCCGCCTCCCAAAGCCCGACCGTAGCGAGCCACGTCTGCCCCCCCAACACGTAGCACATCGGCACGACGTGCAGCACCAGCGTCGCCATGTAGAGGGCGACGTAGAAGGCGGTGGGGGGTGGTTGGTTGAAGGGGAACACGGCGAGGGAGACGATAGAGGTTAGATGTTAGAGGCTAGAAGAACGACGGATTGCAAATTGCAAACTGAACTCGCAAGCGATTCCCAACATCCGCTTGCGCGTCCAATTTGCAATTTGCAATCACTAATCATCAACTTGCAATCCTTCCCTTTGTTGGATCGCGATCCCGGGTCCGGTTCCCACGGCATCCAAGTCATCGGTGATTTGTCGCAGCACCGCCGGATCATCGGTCGTGTCCCAAACGGGGGGCGCCCCTTCTAGCCGCCAGCGGACCCACTGCGCGAGGGCTTCGACTTCTTCCGCGGGACCGGCGAACGGGGGCATGAACGCCTTGGTGCGTTGCAGCTGGGCGACGTTCAGGCGGAGCTGCTGGGTGGTCCAGGTCTCGGCTAGGTGCGCCAGGCCGTTGGCGCCGTCCCAGGTGTGGCAGACGCTGCACTGCAGGCGGAAGGTCTTGGCGCCCAGTTCGAGCTGCCCGGTGGGGTACGCGACGCCGTCGGCCAGCGGGTAGGGGTCGGCCGCCGCGAGGCCGACCTCGCGGGCCTTTGCGACCTCGTCGGGGGTGATCGAATTGGAGTAGAGCGCCCCGCGTACGGTGAACGGCTTGCGGCTCCCCTCGCGGACGAACTCGGCGCCGGCCGTGGCGAAGAACCCCAGCGCCACCAGCAGCGAGGCGGTCGCGGCGTTCATCATCAGCCGGCGGCTCACCAGCATCGCCGCGGCGTAGGCGCCGATCAGCAGCGACGCCCCCACCCCCAGCGAGAAGAACAGCGTCATCGCGATGCTCCCCCCCATCACCCAGCCACGGCTGTCGGCCGGCATCGCCATCAAGAACCACGCGCCCGCCAGCGGCATCAGCGCCATCGGCGCGAGCAGGTGGGCGGCGCGGTGGATCAACACGCGGCGTTCGCTGCGTTTGTAGCCGGGCGCCAGGTTGATCACCAAGCACCCCACCAGCCCCGCGGTGGCCAGCGACGCGAGCGTGCGGAACAGCAGCGACGGCCAGAACGTGGGGTTGAAGAACCCGGCCCACACGCCGCCGGTCTCCGACCAGCCGCCCGGCGTGAGCTGCCAGCTAAGGATGCCGTTGATCCAGAACAGGCTCATCCACGCGGCGAACGCGTAGACCACCAGCAGCCAGAACCGCGTGCGGTCGTCCAACCGCGACGCGCAGCGGTAGAAGGCGTAGCCCGAGGCGACCTCCAGCGCAAAGAAGGTCCACTCGATCGCCCACACCCAGTGGAACTGATCGACCATCAGGCCGATCGTCCGCGGGCTGACCTGGATGGTGGTGAACCACATCGCGACGCCGGTCAGCGCGCCCATCACAAACGACACCAGCACCAGCACGCGGAACATGCCGTCGACCACCCGCCGCGCCAGCGGCAGCCGCCCCGTGCCGGCCAGCCACTGGAAGTAGGCCAGCAGCACCCCGCCCCCGATGGCGAACTGCGCGAGGTAGACATGGAAAATGCCCAGCCCCCCGATCACCATCCCCTTCATCACGGGGCCGTAGTCTTGCAGCGGGTAGTAGGGGAACGCCATGCGGCAAGTCTACCCGCGGCGCCAGCAGCACGCGACGCGGCGTTGTGCCGCACGACGGGGACCGCCAAGACGCCACGAGCGCCAAGACGGACGAGAAAAGGAAGGGAACCGCCAAGGACGCCATGAGCGCCAAGGACGGGACGGTTTGGACGGGATGAACAGGATCGGCTGAGAAAATGCAGCTTCCTTCCCCTCCTTGGCGTTCTTGGCGTCCTTGGCGGTTCCCCTTTTCGTCCGTCCGTCTTGGCGCGTTTTGACGCTCGTGGCGTCTTGGCGGTTCACATTCTTCCCCGTTCGGCATCAGGGTGCTAGCAGCGGATTTGCGTGGCGGATTGGCGGCGTTGACCGGCACGGCGATTCTGCCTAATCTCCCTCGCCCTGGGTCGGAATGGACGCCGATTACCAGCAGTATCGAGGACTAATGCCGGACCACCCGGCTCACTGCGAAGGAACGCACGCCATGACCGTACCGATGCTGGATGTCTCGCGGCAGAACGCGCCGCTGCGAAGCGAAATCAACGAAGCGATCGCCGAGGTCTGCGACTCGGCCGCGTTTGTGCACGGCCCCGCCTGCAAGGCGTTTGAGTCTGCCGTCGCCGAGTACTGCCAGGTGCCGCACGCGCTGGGCTGCGCGTCGGGGACCGACGCGCTGCTGTTGGCGCTGATGGCCCTGGAGGTCGGCCCGGGGGACGAGGTGATCCTCCCCAGCTTCACGTTCTTCGCCACCGCGGGAAGCGTGTGGCGGATGGGCGCCAAGCCGGTGTTCGCGGACATCGACCCCGTGACGTTCAACCTCGACCCGGAAGACGTCGCCCGCCGCATCACGCCCGCCACCAAGGCGATCATGCCGGTGCACCTGTTCGGCCAGGCGGCCGACATGACCGCGCTGGGCGAACTGGCCGACCGGCACGGGTTGTTTGTGATCGAGGACGCCGCGCAGGCGATCGGCGCCGAGCACCGTGGCCGGCAGGTCGGCGGCATCGGCCACGTCGGCTGCTTCAGCTTCTACCCCACGAAGAACCTCGGCGGCTTCGGCGACGGCGGCATGGTCACCACGCACGACCCGGCGCTGGCCGAACGGATGACCATCCTCCGCGACCACGGCCAGAGCCCGCGCTACATCCACCACGTCGTGGGGACCAACAGCCGGTTGGACGCCATCCAGGCGGCCGTGCTGAACGTCAAGCTCAAGCGGCTTGACGCCTACGCCGCGGCCCGTGGCGAGCACGCCGAGTACTACAACGAGCGCTTCAGCGAGCCCCGCACCGCCGCGGCCGTGACCGCGCCGAGCGTTGTGGGCCCCGAACTCGGGGGGCAGTCGACCAGCGTCTGGAACCAGTACACGGTGCGGGTCAAAGCGGGGCGCCGCGAGGCGCTCCAGCAGCGGCTCAGCGCCGCGGGGGTCGGCTGCGCCATCTACTACCCGAAGCCGCTGCACATGCAGCAGTGCTTCGAGGGGCTGGGCTACCGCGCCGGCGACCTGCCCCACACGGAGCAGGCCGCGGCCGAGGTGCTGTCGCTGCCGGTCTTCCCGGAGCTGTCGGAACTAGAACGCGAGACGGTGGTCAGCGAAGTGACCGCGTTCGCGGCCGGCGTCGGCACGCCGATGCCCGCGCAACGCGCCGCGTAGCGGTTCGGCGGTCAGCTTTCAGCAGTCAGCGATCAGCTTTCGTGCAGCGCCCCACGTTACGCAGCAGCCGCCGGCCTAGGGTCGGCGCGCTTGGGAGACACATCGATCCCAAGGAAGCGCCGACCCAAGGTCGGCGGCTATTGGGCGCTGCGCGCGAGGCTTGCACTGCGACAAGCTGAAAGCTGAAAGCTGAAAGCTGAAAGCTGAAAGCTGAAAGCTGAAAGCTGAAAGCTGAAAGCTGAAAGCTGAAAGCTGAAAGCTGAAAGCTGAAAGCTGAAAGCTGAAAGCTCAATCCTCGCTCGCGCCCTTCTTCAGCTTGCTCGCGCGCTTGATCGGCCGGAAGGTGGCCAGCATCCCCAGCACGATGCAGAGCATGATCAGCGCCCAAGAGAGGCTGTACGACTCGGACTTCTCTTCTTCGTTGAGGATCTGCGCGAAGGGGAGCAGTGCGAATGTGGCGTCGGCGAGGGTCATCGGCATAGCGGTTTAGAAGGATGGCCACGGAGAGTCACAAAGACGGTTTGACCACGGATAGCACGGATTTCACAGATAGGAATAGCCACAAAAGGGCACAAGAAGCACAAAGACGGACGGCGCCCACAAATGAATCGAATCACAACGAATCACTGAGTGAACGGGCAAGCGAGTATCCTCACCCGCTTGAATTGGAAACCGATCCGCGAAGATTCGGTCGATTCGTGGGCAGCTTTCCGTCAATATTCGTTTGTGCTTTTTCGTGGCCATCGTCCCGTCATCCGTGGACTCCGTGCTATCCGTGGTCCCCTTCAGCGTAGTTGAGCGCGCCGGCCGCTGCGAGCGCCGCGGTCTGCCGGCCCCCCAAGAGCAGCCGGGCCGGGCGGGCGCAGCGGCGGAATTCGGCCACGGGGGCGTGCACCGTGCCCCAGCGGGCCGAGAGCGGGCGGGCGGCGGGCTGGTAGTCGGCCAGGCTGACCGCCACGAAGGCGTAGGGCCGGTCGCGGTGCCAGAACACCTCGTCGGCCGCCAGCGGCGAGCGGTCCGCCACCAGATGGTAGGCGAACACCAGGGCCGCCTCGGCGTCGGGCCCGAACCGGGCCCGCCAGTCGGCCAGCGAGCGCAGGTCCTCGGCGGTCGCCCAGTTCTTCCAGTAGCTGCGGTGCGCCTGACCCGAGGGGAAACGCCGCCCTTTGACGTCCACCAGCCAGGTCGGCCCGCCGGCTGGCGAGACCACAAAATCGACGCTCTTGAGCGAGCCCACCTCGGCCAGCGCCCGCCGCTGCTCGCTGGTCGCCACGTACGCTAGCCGCTCGGCCCGCAGGTAGGCCTCGAACGCCGCCTCGTAGTGGTTGCTGCGGTTCGCCACGGCAGGGACGCGGTGTTGGGGGCGAGCGAAGAATGGGACGCGGATCGTCGCGGATGAAGCGGATTACGGTCGGATCGAAGTTCGCGGCGCCCGGTTCACTTTGCAATTTTCAATCACTAGTTTGCACTTTGCAATCCGTTATCCGTGTAAATCACCGTAAATCCGCGCCACATGCGAGTCCTATTCTTGACCATCCAATACCCGCCGCACCTCGTCTAGCAGCCCCGCAGCAGAGGCCGTCACGCTCTGGCCGTTGGCGAGATCCTTGACCTGCGCCTCCCCCTTGGCGAGCTCGTCTTGCCCCGCGATCACGGCCACGCGAAAGCCTTTCTTGTCCGCGTACTGGAGCTGCTTGCTGAGCTTCTTGGGTTCGCTGTAGACCTCGACTCCTATCCCGGCCGAGCGTAGTTCGGCGGCTAGCTTGAGGACCCCTGCGAGGCACTCGTCGGCGAACAGCGGCATGAACACCGGCGCTGGGGTGCGGGTGGCGGGGAGCATCTTCAGCTCTTCCATCGCGGCCAGCAGCCGGTCGAGCCCCAGCGAACCGCCGATGCCGGGCAGCTCCTGCTTGGTGAACAGCGCCGCGAGGTTGTCGTACCGGCCGCCGCTGGCGACCGAGCCGATGCCGGGCAACGCGTCGAGCGTCGTCTCGAACACCAGCCCCGTGTAGTAGTCGAGCCCGCGCGCGATCGAGGGGTCGATTTTTATTCTGCCCGGCGGCACACCCGCCGCCGCTACTCCGTCCAGCACGTCGCGCAGGCGTGCGACGCCGGCGGCCCCCGCCTCCGACTTCCCCGCGGGGCCAGCGACCATCGCTTCGAGCTTCTGCAGGACCGTGTAGGTGTCGCCCGAGACCCCGGCCAGCGCCACGATCTTGGCCGACTGCGTCGCGGTGGCGCCGGCGGCCTGTTCGATCTCTGCCCGCACTTTCTCCGGGCCGATCTTGGCCAGCTTGTCGAGCGCGCGCAGCACGGACGTCGCCTGCTCGGCCAGGCCGATCGCCTCCAGCATCCCGCCCAGCACGCCGCGATGGTTGATGCGGATCGTCACCGCGTCAAAGCCGATCGCGGCGAACAGGTCGCTGGTCACCAGCAGCGTCTCGATGTCGCTGGCCGGGCCGACCGCGCCGATCGTGTCGAAGTCGCACTGCATGAACTCGCGGTACCGGCCCCGCTGGGTGTTCTCGCCCCGCCACACGCTGGCGATGTGGTACCGCTTGAACGGCAGGCCGAGCTCGCCGGTGTGCTCGGCCGCGAAGCGGGCCAGCGGCACCGTCAGGTCGAACCGCAGCCCGACGTCGCGGCCGCCGTTGTCCTGGAACGCGTAGAGCTGCTTGTCGGTCTCGTCGGAGCCCTTGCCGCGGAGCACCTCTAGGTACTCGAGCGCTGGGGTGTCGATCGGCGCGTAGCCGTACGAGCGGTAGACCCGCCGGGCGGTGTCGATCAGACCCTCGCGCGCCAGCATCGCCTCGGGCAGGTAGTCCCGAAAACCTTTGAGCGTACGGGGCGTAACGAGCGGCTTAGACATGAGGGGGGCTGGGGGTGGTCCGCCTGCGGCGGAGGGGCTGGGGGCTAGGGAAGCGCAAGCGGATGGAGCGGTCCATCCGGTGTAGGGTGCACGGAATGCGCCAGCGAATCGAGCGGCCGGTGCATTGCGTGCACCCTACCTTCGACCTTCCTAACGACTAATACCTAACGCCTAAAGCCTGCTCGCTACGCGAGCACCGGCAGCAGTTCCGGCTTGCGGCTGCGGGCGCAGCGGGCGTTGGGCTGCCAGACCGCCTCGGTGTACTCCCACACCTGGTCGGCCGTCTCGAGGTAGAGGTCGTAGACCGAGTCTTCTTCGTACTCGCAGTTCGTAAACGAATAGTCCTGGCAGATCTTCGGCCGCGTGGCGTAGATGCCGCAGCGGTTGTCGTCCCGCAGGTGCTCGCAGGTGGTGTGCACCAGCAGGTACCAGTCGTCGTCTTCCTTGAACACGCTCGCCCGGTCGTGCAGCAAGAACCAGCGGAGGTACTCCAGCTCCTCGAACGTCTCGGGGGCGTCGATCGGCAGCGCAAAATACCGGCAGCACTTGGCCGTGCAGTACTCGCACAGGTTCTCCCCGGCGGGGAGGTCCTCGCGACGGATCCGGTTCTGTCCAAAGGGCTTTTCCATAAAGGTAGATTAGCAGGCCCGAAGATGAACCACAAAGGGCATGAAGGACGAGCACGCCGGAGAAAGAACGGGACGCGGATGAAGGCGGATGTACGGGATCGGCGCGGATACAATCGTTGATCCAATCCGTTTGTATCCGCGAGGATCCGCGTTCCATTCGTCCATTCCCTCCTTTCCTTCTACCTTCGTGCCCCTTTGTGGACCTGGTGGTTAAGCCTTCGATGCCAATTCACAGCTTCCCGCCGATCGCCCGCCCCGACGCCCGGGTGCTGATCCTCGGGTCGATGCCGGGCGGCGCGTCGTTGGCGGCCCGGGAGTACTACGCCCACCCGCGGAACGCCTTCTGGCCCATCATGGGGGAGCTGTTCGGCGCCGGCCCCGAGAAGCCCTACCCCGCGCGCTGCCAGCGCCTGCGTAGCCAAGGCGTGGCGGTGTGGGACGTGCTGGCCGAGTGCGTCCGGCCGGGGAGCCTCGACGCGCGGATCGAGCCCGGCAGCGAGGTGGCCAACGACCTGGCGGGGCTGCTAGACGCGTGCCCGCGGATCGAGCGGGTCTGCTTCAACGGCCAGAAGGCCGAGCAGGCCTTCGCCCGCCATGTAACGCCGGGCCTGGGCGACGGGGTGCTCCGCCGGCTGACGCTCACGCGGTTGCCGTCCACCAGCCCGGCCCACGCGGGCAGGACGTTTGACCAGAAGCTGGCCGCTTGGCGGGTGCTGAAGAATTAACCACGAAGAACACAAAGGAACACGAAGGTGAAGCGAAACGAATGGAACGCGGATGGACGCGGATCTACTGGATCAACAACCATCAACCAAAAAGGGTCTGCGCGAATCCGACGCATCCGCGCAGATCCGCGTCCTGTTCGTTCACCCGTTCTACTTCCCTTCGTGCGTCTTTGTGCCCTTGGTGGTTAGGCGTCCGTCTGTCCGTCAGTCGACGATCACGCCGACCGGCATGACGAACGCCGCCGGCTTGCCCTCGAACACCCGCCGCATCGAGCCGACCGAGCGGACGGCCCGCTCGAGCTCCGCCGGTAGGAACGACAGGTCGATGCTCAGCCGCACTTCCTTCTCCGGCTTGGCGCTGCTGAAGAGCTGCTCGAAGAAGTCGGGCGCCTCGGGGAGCGACTCGATCTTTACCTCGGCGTCGGCCGCGAGGCCCGCTCGCTTCTTTGCCTCGGCGACGGCGTCTTCCAGCGTGCCGAGCTTGTCGACCAGCCCGAGCTTCTTCGCCTGCCGGCCGGTGTACACCTTGCCCCCGCCCAGCTCCTTCACGCGGGCCTGCTTCATCTTGCGCCCCGCGGCCGCCTTGGCGGTGAACTGGTCGTAGCACTCCTCCATCATGCCGGTGATCGCGGCGCGCTCGCTTTCGTTCCACGGGCGTGTGGCGGCCAGCAGGCCGCTGTTGGCGCCGCGGCTGATCAGGTCGGTGGTGATGCCCACCTTCTTAAACAGCCCCCCCAGGGCCAGCTTGCCGCCGACCACGCCGATCGAGCCGGTCACGGTCCCCGGCTCGGCCAGCACGGCGTCGCACCCCATGGAGATGTAGTACCCGCCGCTGGCGGCCACGTCGCCCATGCTGGCGACGACCGGCTTATCGATCGACTGGATCTTGCTCCACATCAGGTCGCTGGCGAGCGCCGACCCGCCGGGGCTATCGACCCGCAGCACGATCGCGGCCACGGCGTCGTCCTTGTCGGCCTTGTCCAGGGCCTCAACGATGGTGGTCGAGCCGAGCGTGGTCGAACCGCCAAAGATGTCTTCCTCGCTCTCGCCTGAAACGATCGGGCCGACGGCGTAGACCACGGCGATCTTCTTGACCTTGCTCTTGGGGTCCGACGTGTCGCCGCCGGCGAGCAGCTTCATCAGCTTGAAGATGCCGGTAGGCCCCGAGAAGTCGGTGTCCACCTCCTTCTGCCCGTAGTTCTCTACATAGACCAGCCGGTCCCCGGCGCCGTCGGCGTCGTAGCGCTGGGCCAGCGCCTCGCGCAGCTCGTGCGGGTAGGCGATGCGGTCGATCAGGCCCCGCTCTTTGGCGTCGCCGGCGGTGATCAGCGCGGCGTCGATCGCCTCACCCACCTGGGCCTCGGTCATCGGGCGGTCGAGCGCGATCGTCTCGATCATCTGCTGGTAGAGGTCGTCCAACAGCGCGGTGATGTTTTGTTTGACCGGCTCGCTCCACTGCTTGCGGGTGTACTCCTCGCCAAAGCCCTTGGCCTCGCCGATATGGATGAAGTCGGCCCGCACGCCGATCTTGCTCAGCATCCCCTTGTAGAACAGCGGCTCGGCACGCAGCCCGGGGAGCATCAACACCCCCGACTCGGGCATCACGATCTCGTCGCACGCACACGCGATCAGGTACGACTGGGTGTCGGCCGACTCCATCTCGGCCACCACGCGTTTGCCCGCCTTGCGGAAGTCGGCCAGCGCGCCGCGTAGCTCGTTCAGCTTGCCCCGACCCATCGAGACGTCCTCGAACGACAGCACCATGCCGGCGATCGTGTCGTCCCCCTTGGCCTTCTCGATCCGGCCCAGCAGCTTCTTGAGGTCGTTGCCTAGCTCGGCAAACGGGCCCGACCCGCCGGGGGTCTCCGGGTAGTCGCCCGACAGAGTGATCTTGGCGAGCCGGACCTTCTTAGACTCTTTGGCCTTCTCTGCGGCCGGCTTGGCCTCGGGTTTCGCAGCTTCTTTGGCGGTGAGGGCCGCACAAGGCGCCAGCAACAGGGCCAGGAGGATCAGCCGGGTTCCGGCAAATAGGCGTGGCATAGGGGTCTCCGAGGAACCGCCAGAGGAAAGGGCAGAATCGCCAAGGGGCGCTCGCCCCGCCAATCTTACCTTGTTCGCCCATCCTGGGGAGGCGGATTTGTCGGGATTGGGAGGGTCGTGCGCCCCCCGCTCCGCTTCCTGGCGGGCGCGGCTCGATTGATCCGCCCCCGTCAGGAAGCGGAGCGGACCCAAAAACCACCCCTCCCTTGCCCAGCGCCCGACACCCCACCCCTTCCCCGCAATTGACCCTCCCCCGGCGACCCCTTATCCTGACGCACCGACGAGCTGGGCGCACGGCCCGCCCAGATCGCTGTAACTTCAAGCCAGGCCGACACTTCCCCCAACGCCGGGACGCTGCAGCCGCACCCGCGGATCCGCAGCACGGGGCCGGTGTGCCTTTCAAACGAGGAGTTTTCTACGTGTCGAATCTAGTAAATGAGTTGGTCGAGGCAGGCGTCCACTTCGGTCACCGCAGCAGCCGGTGGAACCCGAAGATGCGGCCGTACATCTACGCCCGCAAGAACCTGATCCACATTATCGACGTCCGCGAGACGGTCCGCGGCCTGCTGCGGGCCAAGAAGTACCTGGCTCAAGTGGCGTCGCGCAACAGCCTGATCTTGTTCGTGGGCACCAAGCGCCAAGCGGCCGACGCCATCGAGCACGAGGCCTCGCGCTGCGGCCAGCCCTATGTCGCGGAGCGTTGGCTCGGCGGCACGCTGACCAACTTCCGCACCATCCGCGACCGGCTCAGCCGGCTGGAAGAGGTCGAGGCGATCCGCGCCGGCGAGGCGATCCACGGCTACTCCAAGAAGGCTCAGTCCACGCTGAACCGCGAGTACCGCAAGATGCACCGCAACCTTAACGGCATGCGGACCATGACCCGGCTCCCCGAGTGCATGGTGGTGATCGACCCCAAGAAAGAAAAGAACGCCGTGATCGAGGCCCGCAAGCTGGGCATCGCGGTCGTGGCGCTCACCGACACCGACTGCGACCCGGACATGGTCGACCTGCCGATCCCCGGCAACGACGACAGCCTGCGTTCGATCGAGATGATCACCAAGATCCTCGCCGACGCGGTGATGGCGGGCCGGGTGCAGGCCAACATCCAGTCGCAATCGGCCCGCGAAGGCGCCGACGCGAAGAAGGCGGAAGCCCAGAAGGCCTCCGACGCGGCGATGGCTGAGAAGTCCGAAGCAGAACCGGCCGCGACCTAAATCGGTTAACCACTAAGGGCACGAAGGACGGAAGGGAAGAAAGGGGAACCGCCAAGGACGCCAAGGACGCCAAGACGGACGGAAGAGCAGGCTGGATTGGCGATAGGAACGGTAGCGATAGCCCTGAAGCGGAAAGTTACCGCCGCCCGCCGGCCCCGCTCAGTCCCTCTTCCTTCTTTGCGATCTTGGCGTCCTTGGCGGTTCCCGTCCGTAGTGTCCCTCCGTGCCCTTCGTGGTTCATTTTTTTGATCCTGAGTAAGCGATTCATTCGAGGAGTTTGACGATGGCGGATATTTCCGCGGCGATGGTGAAGGAGTTGCGCGAGGCGACGCAGCTCCCGATGATGAAGTGCAAGCAGGCGCTGGTCGAATCGGGCGGCGACATGCAGGCGGCCATGGACGCGCTGCGTAAGCAGGGCGCCACCTTTATGGACAGCCGCGGCGACCGCTCGACCGAAGAGGGCCGGATCGCGCAGTTCATCGACCGCGACAAGAAGGTCGCCGCGATGATCGAGCTGCAGGTGGAGAGCGCCCCCGTGGCGGGCAACGCGGAAGTCGTCGCGCTAGCGAACGACCTGGCCAAGCAGCTCGCCACCGGCTCCGGGGCCAAGGACGCCGAAGCGCTGTGGGACCAGCCCTCCCCCAGCCAGAAGGGCAAGACGCTCCGCGAGGTGCGCGACGAGATCGTCAACAAGATCCGCGAGGTCTTCCGCGTGCCGCGCATCAAGCGCGTTGAGGGTCTGTCGGGGGGCTACGTGCACCACGACGGCAAGAGCGCCGTGCTGCTGGAGGTCGAGGGGGGCGACGAGACGCTGGCCCGCGACGTCAGCATGCACATCGCCGCGATGAAGCCCCAGGCGCTGACCGTGGCCGACCTCGACGCCGAAGCGGTCGAGCGCGAGAAGGGGATCCAAAAAGACCGCGCACGCGCCGAAGGGAAGCCGGAGAACATCATCGACAAGATGATCGAAGGCCGGATGCGCAACTTCTACGCCGAGAACGTCCTGCTGGAGCAGCCGTTCGTCAAGGACGACAAGCTCACCGTCGGCGCCGTGGCCAAGGGCGGCGGCATGACGATCAAGAGCTTCACCCTCTGGAAGCTGGGAGAAGGGAGTGAGTCGTGAGTGGTGATTAGTGAGTAGTGCTTCGCGTTGCCTAGGGATCGGGCCGCACTGGGTGGGCTGCGTTGTGGGTGATGTTCGGGGACACCAGGACCTCCAGGTTTGGCAGGAGGCCATCACGCTGGTCGACGCGGTCTACACGCTTTGTACGTCGCTTCCAAGCGATGAGCGTTATGGGTTGAAGAGCCAGATGCAGCGTGCCGCCGTGTCCGTTCCGGCCAACGTGGCTGAAGGGGCCGCCCGCGATAGTACACGTGAGTTCCTCCGATTTCTGTCTATCAGCCGCGGATCCCTCGCGGAGCTAACGACTTACTTCGTCATTTGCGAACGACGCGGGATGCTTGACGCGGAAAGCCTCGCTGACGCCAAGACTTGCGCCGATCGGGTGGGGCGAATGCTGACCGGGCTGCAACGCTCGCTGGCGCGAAGAAGAGACGCCCAGGATCAACGAGGCCACCCCCCGCCGCGGTAAACGATCCACGCCATTCACCACTCACTATTCACAACTCACCACCTCAATGTCCTCTCCCTACCAGCGGATCATCCTCAAACTGTCTGGTGAGAGCTTCGCCCCCCCGGGGGAGCGCGGCATCAGCATGCAGGAGGTGCTGCACATCGCCAGCCAGACCGCGCGGGCGCGGGCGCTGGGGGTGCAGATCGGCATCGTTATCGGCGGCGGGAACATCCTCCGCGGCGCCCAGTTCACCAGCGGCAACTCCCACATCCAAGAGGCCACCGGCCACTACATGGGGATGCTGGCCACGGTGATCAACGGGCTGGCGCTGCAGGACGCGCTCGAGTCGCTGCAAGTGGAGACCCGGCTGATGACCGCCATCAAGATGGACGGCGTCGCCGAGCCCTTCATCCGCCGGCGGGCCGACCGCCACCTCGACAAGGGGCGGATCGTCATCCTGGCCGGGGGCACCGGCGCCCCGTTCGTGACCACCGACACCGCCGCGGCCCAGAAGGCGCTCGAGCTTGGGTGCGACGTGCTGATGAAGGCGACCCGCGTCGACGGCGTCTACAGCGACGACCCCGAGAAGAACCCCCACGCGGTGTTCTACGACAAGCTCACCTACAACGACGTCCGCGAGAAGAACCTCCGCGTGATGGACCCCACGGCGATCGCCCACTGCATGGAGCACAACCTGCCGATCCTGGTGTTCAACTACCGCACCGACGGCAACATCGAACGCGCCGTGCGGGGCGAACCGCTCGGCACCCGCGTCAGCGCGTAGGGTGCACGCAGTGCACCGGCCCTTCGCGCTACTGGTGCACTGCGTGCACCCTACCTGCGTGCACCCTACGCCCCTCCCCAAAGGAGTCAACCATGTCGCCCGATGAAGCACTGCTCGACGCCGAAGAGCGGATGGAAAAGGCGGTCTCTAAACTCAAGAGCGACCTCACCGGCATCCGCACCGGTCGGGCGAACCCCGGCATGGTCGATTCGCTTAGGGTCGAAGTGTACGGCTCCCCCACGCCCATCAAACAGATCGCCAGCGTCAGCGCCCCCGAGCCGCAGCAATTGGTGATCCGCCCGTTCGATCCCTCAACGATCAAGGAGATCGAGAAAGGGATCATCGCCAGCGACTTGGGCCTCACCCCCAACAGCGACGGCAAGGTGGTGCGGCTGAATATCCCCGCACTGTCCGGCGAGGTCCGCAAGCAGATGGTCTCCCGCACGCGCGACCTGACCGAAGAAACCAAGGTCGCCATCCGCAACGTCCGCCGCGACGCCAACAAGGCCATCGATCAGGCGGAGAAGGACAAGCTGATCGGCGAGGACGAACGCGACACGTTCAAGGACAGCGTCCAGGAGCTGACCAAGACCTACGAGGGTCAAGCGAGCGACCTAGCCAAGAGCAAGGAAGCCGAGGTGATGGAGGACTAGTCCGGGGGTAGGGTGCACCCAGTGCACCAGCGGTGCGAGGGGCCGGTGCACTCCGTGCACCCTACGTCGCGTCGTCCGCCAACAGCAGCGCCTGCTCGAAGTGCTCCTGCAACCGCGTGAAGTCGCGGCGCGAGCCTCCCAGGTCGGGGTGGATGGTCTTCACCTTCTGGCGGTAGGCGGCCAGCACCTGCTCGCGTGTGACCGGCAGCGTCAGCCCCAGCGCCTTCAGGCAGGGCGGTTCGTGCTCGCGGACCCAGCTCGGCAGGCCGGTAGCGTACGAGCGGACCACCACCAGGGCGCGTCGGAGCGACCGCAGGTAGGCGCGGTAGTCGACCACCATCAACACGTAGCCGGCGATCGGCGCCCCCACCAGCACGAGCGCCCAGAAGGCCAGCATCGCGATATCGAGCGAGTCGGGCCAGGCGTGGGTCGGCATGATCGTGAACCCGCTCGGGGGCCGGGTCGTCCTCGACCCCGGTGCGGCGCCATCGACGGCTCTGGGACTGGAGAGGCTTCTCCGCTACGCCGGCCGGGGGCGAAGACGCCCCGGCTCGCTACAATCGTACACAGAACCCCGCCCCTCCAGGAACGCTCGGATGCCAATTCTTTCCGTACAAGCGGCCCGCGACCCCTCCGCGATCGGCGCCCAGGCCACCGTACGGGGCTGGGTCCGCACCCGCCGCGACTCGAAGGGGGGCTTCAGCTTTGTCGAGGTGAACGACGGCTCGTGCCTGGCCAACCTGCAGGTGATCGCCGGCGAGGATTTGGCGAACTACGCCGACGAGGTCAAACACCTCACCGCGGGGTGCAGCGTGAGCGTCACGGGCGTCGTCAAGGAATCTGGCGGCAAGGGGCAGGCGACCGAGCTGGCGGCCGCCGAGCTGACCGTGCACGGCTGGGCCGAGGGGGACGAGTACCCGCTGCAGAAGAAACGCCACACGCTCGAAAAGCTGCGCGAGTGGGCCCACCTCCGCCCCCGCACCAACACCATGGGCGCCGTGATGCGGGTCCGCAACCGCATCAGCCGCAGCATCCACGACTTCTTCCAAGAAGACGGCTTCCTGTGGGTGCACACGCCCATCATCACCGCCAGCGACTGCGAGGGCGCCGGGCAGATGTTCCGCGTCTCGACGCTCGACCCCGAGAACCCGCCGCGCGACAAGGAAGGCCGCGTTGACTTTGGCCGCGACTTCTTCCACCGCCCCAGCTACCTCACGGTATCGGGGCAGCTCGAGGGAGAGATCTACGCCACCGCGCTGGGCAAGGTGTACACGTTCGGGCCGACGTTCCGCGCAGAGAACTCCAACACGTCGCGTCACCTGGCCGAGTTCTGGATGGTCGAGCCTGAGGTAGCGTTCAACGACCTCACGGACAACATGGACTTGGCCGAACGGTTCCTCAAGCGGATCGTCGCCGACGTGCTGCGTGACTGCGGCGAGGACATGGCGTTCTTCCAGGAACGGATCGACCCGGAAGTGATGCCACGCCTTGAAAAGATTACCGCCGGCGCGTTCGAGCGACTCCCCTACACCGAGGCGGTGACGCTGCTGGAGCAGAGCGGAGAAAAGTTCGAGTTCCCCGTCTCCTGGGGCGCCGACCTGCAGGCGGAGCACGAACGCTGGCTGACCGAGAAGCACTTCGGCTCGCCGGTGATCCTTTACGACTACCCCAGCGGCATCAAGCCGTTCTACATGCACGTGAACGACGACGGGAAGACCGTGCGCGCGATGGACGTGCTGGCGCCCGGCGTGGGCGAGATCATCGGCGGCAGCCAGCGCGAGGCGCGGCTCGACGTGCTCAAGGCACGCATGGCCGAGCAGGGGCTCAGCGAGGCCGACTACTGGTGGTACCTCGACCTACGCCGGTTCGGCACCGTGCCGCACGCCGGCTTCGGACTGGGGCTGGAGCGGATGGTGCAGTTCACCACCGGCATGGCGAACATCCGCGACGTGATCCCCTTCCCACGCACGCCGGGGTCGGCAGAGTTCTAGCAGCGCCGCCGCAAGCCAACCACAGAGCCACAGAGAACACGGAGACGGACGGAGGACGGATCAAACTCTCGCAGAGACGCCCAGACGCAGAGCTAGGGAGGGAAGCCGAAGGAAAAAGGTGAACGGATCGGAGCTGGGATTAATCCTAATTGAACCTTGTTTCTCTCCGCGCCTCAGCGTCTCCGCGAGAGATTTTCCCCTCTTCGTCCGTCTCAGTGCCCTCAGTGGCTCTGTGGTTCCCTCGTCGCTCACCCAGTAGCCGCTCAGTCCGCCAGCAGCGTCAGCACTTCGAGCGCCGCGAACGTTGCGGCTAGGTTCTCGATCGGCGCAGCGCGGCCGGCGGCGCAAACCACCTCGGCCCGGCGCAGGTACTGTTCCCGCGACTCGTCCAACAGGGGCTCGCACAACTCGGCGCGGGCTTCGCGCCACAGCCGACCCGTTTGGTCGAGCGCGTCCGCGTCGCCGGCGATGGCGCCGAAGAACACGTCGTCCAGGTGCTCAAGCCGCGACAACGCCTCGGGCGGGATGGGCCTCCCCGACCGGCACGCCACGGCTACCTCGCTCCCGGTCATCGGGGCGTGCGGGGCCGGGCAGGGGTGGGTCGGGTAGCGGGCGGACATCGAATGGTTCTTTACGTGCGGGACGGCGTTTGGTTCGGCGGTTGTTGTTGGATTGTTCTGGACGGACGGGCACGCGCCGGAAGCGTGGTCCCCTTACTCGACCTGGTTCAGCAGCCAGCCCAGCGGCTCAACCACCCCCTGCGGTTCGACCCGCAGCGGCGTCGCCCGGCGGTTGCCGGCCGCTACCCGGCGGGTCGAGGCCCCCACCACGCTCGTGGCAAAGACCTTGGTGTTGGGCAGCCGGCTCCGGCAGTCTCCCAGCAGCGTGGCGGCGTGCGACTCGGCGAACCCCTCGGGGTCGTCCAGCGCCCGGCCGCAGGCGTCCGCCTTGGTAAACACCACGGCGCACGGCCTACGATCAGGACGCCGGCCGCGTCGGCCCGGTTCGCGCCGCAGTTCGGTCAGCAGCGACAGGGCCTTGAGCATCCCGTAGCTCTCGTCGGGCTCGCCGCCGTGCAGCCGCTCTGCGTCGGCCAGCAGCAGCACCCCGTCGGCCCGCGACAGGATCGCCGGGACGGCGATCTGCTGGGTCGAATCAACGTCGACCTGTGTCCAGGCCTCGCCCGCCACGTCGGCGAGCATCAGCTCCATCGTCCGGCGTCGCCGGCCGCACTCCACCCGGCAGTGCACCCAGTGCCATTGGTCGGGAACGTTCGGCGTGCGGTCCGGGAACCACCCGCTGGCCAGCGCCGTGGTGGTGGACTGCTGGAGCGTGATCGATTGCGGCCCGCGGGCGTGGGCGCGGAGCCCGCCGACGCCGCGGGTGAGCATGTCTAGCAGCATCCCCAGGTACACGGTCTTGCCCGCCCCGGGGCCGCCGAGCACGGCGATCAGGTGCGGCCTGCGCCGCAACGACGCCGACTGCCGCGTCAACGAGAGCGGCGCGTGGCACCTGCGGCAGCGCTCGGCGGACGCGCAGTTCTCTGCGTTGCAAATTACGCACTCCAGCGCCGTGGAGGTTTGCGCCAGCAGGTACGATTCGAGCGGGGTGTTGGTGAGCATAGGTTTCGTGGGCGCGGGGTAGGCTGGAACCAGCCCGCCGCAGGGGGGCGGGTGCTTGGCTTGGTGCCGGAACGGCGCCTCGCGGCGCTCGGCTTGTTCCGGCTAACGGTCTTCTACTCGGCGGCGCCCTCCGCCACGCGTCCGTTGATGGCCGCCAGACTCTCCATGCCCAACGCCAGGCGGATGCCGATATTGGGGCGGCGGGAGAGCGGGTGCTCTGCGCTCTGGAAGTGGCAGGTGGCTTGGTTCTCGAAGTAGGTGTTGTAGGCGCCCCCGCGGACGGTCTTCAGCGCCGAGGGGAAGTCGATCCCCCGCGGCGCCAGCTCGCTGAGCGACGTGGCGGTCCACTCCCACACGTTCCCCACCAACTGGCACACGCCGCCGACGCTGGCGCCGGCCTCGTACTCGTAGACGCTCTGCGTGCTCCCGACGCGGGAGCACCACAGGTTCGCCCGCCGCGCGTCGAACGACTCGCCCCACGGGTAGCGGCGCTGCGCGATCCGGCCGGGCGACGCCTCGACGGGCCACGCGCCCGCCTTGGTCCACTCCGCCTCGATGGGGAGCCGCTTGCCGAGCCAGCGAGCATACGCGAGCGCCTCGTACCAACTGACCCCCACCACAGGCAGGTCGGCGCCGTCGGTCGGCCCCTCACTGCGGTAGGCGCCGTTGCGCCAGTCGCGCGGTCCCGGCTCGCCGGTCTGGTCGACAAAGTCGAACATCGCCGGCAGCGCTTCTTCCAGCCAGTACTCAAGCTGCTCGTAGCCGCCGGAGTCGACGAACTGCTGGTACTGGCGGTTGGTCACGCAGTAGCGGTCGATGTAGCAGGGCGCCACCTCCGCGATTGCCGAAGGGTCGTCCAGCCGCACGTCGCCCGTCAGCTCGCCCCCCAGCGTGGCGCGGTCGGCCGTGATCCCCAGCAGCACGCGGCCCCCCGGCACCAGCGACATCGAGTCGTCCAGCGCGCGCACCGCCCGCATGATCTGCTCGTCCGAGAGCCGGTCGCTGACCTCGGGGCGCAGCAGCAGCGCGTAGCGCCCCGTGGTGAGCATGCTGTCGATCAAGTCCTCGGTAGAGCGGATTGTCTCGGGCAGCAGCGCGATGTCGCCTGCAGCGACCCGCCGGTCCGCGTCCGAGACGCCCCCCTGCGGGGCTGGGGGCGGGCCCCCCTGCGGGCGGGCGCCCCGCCCCCAGCCGACCAGCCGCCAGGGGTCGGGGAAGTCGAGCCGGAGGAGTTCCGCCGCTTGCCGCGCGAACATGAACAACCCGGCGACCCCGGCGGCAGACATCACCGGGGAACCGAGCCACGCGCCGGCAAAGCACAGCACGACTCCGAACGCCGAGATGACGACCGGCGCCGGGGGCGCGATCGGTTGAAACGCGGGCGCAATCGCATTCATAGGGGGAACGTCTCCGGGTCTAGCGGGGGGGTCGCTGACCGCGCTGCTGGCGGATCTTGGTGAACTGGTCGAGCAACGAGCTCACCACCGGGTCGGGGCCCCGCGGCGTGCTGGGCGTCTGGGCCGCGGGTTCGGGCGCCTGGGCGGCCAGCGCCAACTCACGCTCCATCCCTTCGCAATGCGATCGCAACGCGTCGAGCTCCTTCCGCAGATCGGCCCGCTCCTGCTCCGTGTCTCGGAGCTTCTGGGACCGTTCGGACAAGGCCCCTTCGGCGGCCGCCGCCGCCTCTCCGACCGATTCGAGCTCGCTGCGCAGTCCGCGGATTACTTCTTCCAAAGCGCTATCCTCCGCACGGTCGTTGTCGGCCATGGTCGCAGCGGCCCGCTCTTCTTCGAACGCGTCGTGGAGCTGGGCCAGCTCCGCGCGTTCTTCCACCAACGACTGCCGCCATGCGTCGAGGCTGCGCTGGTACGCATCGAGCGCTTCGAGCGACTCGGCGAGTTCGTTTTCCTGCTGCTCGAAATCACTGCGCCAGCGGCCGACCGCTTCGCGCAGTGTCCCGAGCGCCGGCTCTAGCACGGCGCTGGACATAGGTATTGACGGGGAAGGAGGCGAGGAGGGGGTGGCCCGAGGGCCGGTGGGAGGCCGGGTTTCCCCGGCTAGTGCAAGACTAGGTCACAATCGGGGGCGGGGCAAATGGCGGGCGGGCCGCCGGCGTCAGCCGCCGGAGGGGGTCGGTAGGGTCGCACCGGCGCGCTCTCCTCCGACGGCCGACGCCGACCGCTCGCCCGGGAGGAAGAAGCGCCCCTCCCGCAAGAAGTGCACGACTTGCTCCGCTGTTTCTCGCCGCCACAGGCTAGAGGTGTGCAGGCCGGGCAGCACGATGTGGTCTCGCATCCCCGCCAGGTGGGTGTTGAGCAGCGGCACCACGCGGTCGCGTTGGGCGGCCACGACCCCGATCTCGACGTGTTCGGGGGGGGAACCGAGCGTGCGGACGAAGCTCCCCTCGACGTCGCACAGCTCGACCAGGGTCGGCGCCAACCAGCCGTAGATGGGGGCCAGACGCGACGCAACGTGCGACCCCTGGTTGGGCGGGCCGATCATCACGATCCGCCCGAGCTGCTCCGGCAGCTCCTCCTGCAGGGCGCAGCGGGCCACGATGCTCCCCATGCTGTGCACCACCAGGTGGATCTTGTCGTACTTGCCGGTAGCCGCCCGGCGGCGCAGCAGGCGGGCCAGGGACGCCCCGTGGTGTTGATTCGACCACAAGATCGACGGGTAGCCCCACATCCGCGTGGCGAACCCGGCGGCCCGCAGACGCGCGTTCATCACGGCAAACACAAATCGCCACGACGCGATGCCGTGGACCATGACGACCAATTCACGCGAAGCAGACGCCATCGGTGTTCCTGCCGGGAGGGATAACCACACCCCAAGGATAGGCGCGCCGCACTATTTTGGCGCGTGGGCGCCGTCAGACTTCCGAGAGGGGGCGCCCGCTAGCGGGCGAAGCTGTGGACCGCCTCGTCGCGTCCCGGGAACACCGGCAGCACCGAGTCGAGCCGGGTGATGTGCAGCGCCTCGGCGCACTCGGGCCGCAGGGCCGCCAGGTGCAGCGCCCCGCCCGCCACCGCCAGCCGCTTGTGCAGTCGCACCAGCTCGCCCATCAGGCTGCTGGACAGGAACGTCACCTCGTTCATCTCCAACACCACCTGCTTGGCCGCCCCCTGGCAACGCGCGTCCACCTGTCGCCAGAGCGGGTCGATCATCCCCGCCGCGTCGGGGCTGCCGGCGGGGTGCAGCCGTGTGCAGAGCCAGCCGCCGACCTGCTCGAACGAGACGCTCCACCCGGGGATAAGCTGGTCCATCGCGTCACCTTGTTGGGGGGCCGATCACGGCGCTAGCAGCAGCCGGCCGGGCGAGGCCAAGAAGCCCTTCACCTCGTTCAGGAAGCGGGCCGCCGCGGCGCCGTCGACCGTGCGGTGGTCGTACGTCAGCGACAGCGGCATCACCGGGCGGGGCTCGAACTCGCCGTCGATCCACAGCGGCAAGATCCGGCTGCGGCCCACCAGCAGGATGGCGGACTCCGGCGGGTTGATGATGGGCGTCGAGTAGGTGCCGCCGACCGCCCCCAGGTTGCTGATGGTGAACGTGCCCCCGCGCATCTCCTCGATCGCCAGCTCGCCGTCGCGGGCCCGCTTGATCAAGCGGTCGAGCTCGTGCGTGATCTGCGACATGCTCATCCGGTCCGCGTCTCGGATCACCGGCACGGTCAGGCCGCGTTCGGTGTCGATGGCGACGCCGATGTTCACGTACTCCTTGTAGATGACCTGCTTCTGTTCCATGTCCACCGAGGCGTTCACCACCGGGTGCAGCTTCAGGCTGGCGGCGACCGCCTTGATCAAGAACGGCATCTGCGTGAGCTTCAGCCCGCGCTTCTCGTAGTCGCGCTTGCTCTGCTCGCGCAGCTCTTCCAGCTCGCTGATGTCGACGTCGTCGAAGTTGGTGAGCTGCGGCACCGTGGTGTAGCTGGCGACCATGTTGTTGGCGATCGCCTGCCGCATGCGGCTCATCTTCTCGATCCGCACCGCGCCCTGGCTGTCCGACCCAGCGGCGCCCGGCGGGATGATGCCGGAGGGGCCTACGCTGCGGGCCTGCTCGTTGGCGGCGCGGACGTAGCCCCGTACGTCTTCCTCGGTCAGACGCCCCCCTTCTCCGCTGCCGCGGACGCGGCGCAGGTCGACCCCCAGCTCACGGGCCAGCCGGCGAACGGCGGGCCCAGCGGCCGATGAGGCATGGCCGTCTCCGGGCACGTCGCCGCTGGAAGCGGCGGGCGCCGGGGGCTGGGGGCTGGGGGCTGGAGAACGCTTGGGTTCTTCTTGTTTTGGCGAGGGCTTCTCTTGCGCCTTTTCTTCTTGCTTGGGCTCTTCTTGCTTCGGCTCAGGCTTCTTTGCCTCTTCTTTGGGGGGCTCCTCCTTAGGCTTCTCCTGCTTCGCCGGCGCGGCGTCCCCCGCCTCGATCTCAAAGATCGCGGCGCCAACGTTTACGGTGTCCCCTTCGCCGACCAGGATCTTGACGATCTTCCCCGCCTGCGGACTGGGGACCGCCATAGTGGCCTTGTCGGTCTCGATCTCGATCAGGTCCTGGTCCTTCGTCACGGCGTCCCCTTCGGACACCAGGATGGATAGGACGTCCCCCGAGTCGATGTTCTCGCCGAGGTGGGGAAGGGTGATTTGGCTCATGGCAACAAAGCGAAGGGAGAGGTGGGGATAAAGAAAGGGATGTGGGGATCGTGGGGACCAGGGGCGAACGACCTTCACTTCACGAAGGCCCGTCCGTCTGCGTTCGGAGAAGCTTCAGGCCCCTGAGAACGCTATCCCCCTATCTCGTCCGTATCCCCACCTCTCCCATCTGTTCGTTAGGCGTAAAGCGGCGACATCTTCTGAGGATCGACCCCCAGTTCCTTGATCGCGTCGGCCACCACTTGCCGGTCGAGCTTGCCACTCGTTGCTAGCTTGTACAGCGTGGCGATCGTGACGAACTCTGAATCGACCTCGAAGTGGCGCCTCAGGTTCGGGCGGCTCTCGCTGCGGCCCATGCCGTCGGTCCCCAGGGCCAGCATCCCTCCGGGGCACCAGGGGGCGATCTGCTCCGCCAAGCAGCGGAGGTAATCGCTCGCCGCGATGCAGGGGCCCTCGGCGCCCTCGAGCACCTGCTCTACGTAACACTTCTTCGCCGGCGCGGTGGGGTTCAGCATGTTCCAGCGGGCCGTCTCTTGGGCGTCGCGGCGCAGCTCGTTGTAGCTGGTGACGCTCCAGACATCGCTGGAGATGTTGTACTTCTCCGCCAGCAGTTTCTGCGCGTCGAGCACTCCGTGCAGGATCGAGCCGGAGCCGAAGAGCTGCACGCGGTGCTTGGAGCCCTCGGCCTCGACGCTCTTGAGCTTGTACATGCCGCGTACGATGCCTTCCTCGCAACCCGAGGGCATCTCGGGCATCATCACGTTCTCGTTCTCCAGCATCAGGTAGTAGATGCAGGTTTCGCCCTCGACGTACATCTTCTGCAGGCCGTGGAAGATGATGACGGCCGTCTCGTAGTTGTACGCGGGGTCGTAGGCGCGGACGGTGGGGAAGGCGATTGCGTTCACTAGGCTGTGGCCGTCCTGGTGCTGCAGGCCCTCGCCGTTGAGCGTAGTCCTGCCGGCGGTGCCGCCCAGCATAAAGCCCTTGGCCCGCATGTCCGCGGCGGCCCAGATCAGGTCGCCGATGCGCTGGAAGCCGAACATGCTGTAGTAGATGAACATCGGGATCATGTTCACGCCGTGCGTGCTGTACGCGGTGCCCGCGGCGTTGAAGCTGCTCATCGAGCCCGCTTCGGTGATCCCTTCTTCCAGGAGCTGCCCGTCCTTGGCCTCCTTGTACTTGGCCAAGATGTCGGAATCGACCGGGTCGTAGAGCTGCCCCGCGTGGGCGTAGATGCCGATCTGGCTGAACAGGCCCTCCATGCCGAAGGTGCGCGACTCGTCCGGCACGATCGGCACGATGTACTTGCCGATCTGCTTGTCACGCAGCAGGTCGGTGAGCAACCGCACAAAGCCCATCGTGGTCGACTGCTCCTTGCCCGGCTCTTTGCTGACCAGCTTGGCGAGCGTCTTGCCGTAGTCGGCCAAGTGGGGCACCTCCATCGTGACCGGCTTGGTCGATCGGCTGGGGACGGAGCCCCCGAGCTCCTCGCGGCGTTTGCGGAGGTAGACCATCTCGGGCGAATCGGCCGGCGGCTTGTAGAAGGGCGCCTCGGCGACGCGTTCGTCAGAGATCGGGATGCCGAACCGGGTGCGGAACTCGCGGAGCTCTGCTTCGTTGAGCTTCTTGCTGTTGTGCGTGACGTTGCGCCCCTCGCCGCTCTCGCCCAGGCCGTAGCCCTTGATGGTCTTGGCGAGCACCACGGTCGGCTTGCCGTTGCGTTGGGTGGCTTGCTTGAAGGCGGCGTACACCTTGTCCGGGTCGTGGCCGCCGCGCCGGAGCTTGCCGATCTTCTCGTCGGAGTAGTTCTCCACCAGCGACAGCAGCTCGGGGTACTTGCCGAAGAAGTGCTCGCGGATGTAGGCGCCGCCGGCGACGCCGTACTTCTGCGACTCGCCATCGACGATCTCCCCCATCCGCCGCAGCAGCAGGCCGGTGTCGTCTGCTTCGAGCAACGGGTCCCAGTCGCCGCTCCAGACCACCTTGATGACGTTCCAGCCGGCGCCGCGGAAGGCGCCCTCCAGTTCCTGGATGATCTTGCCGTTGCCGCGCACCGGCCCGTCGAGCCGCTGCAGGTTGCAGTTGATCACGAAGATCAGGTTGTCGAGCTTCTCACGCGCCGCCAGGGTGATGGCGCCGAGGGTCTCGGGCTCGTCGCACTCGCCGTCGCCGAGGAAGGCCCACACGTGCTGCTTCGAGCAGTCCTTGATGCCGCGGTCGGTCAGGTACTCGTTGAAGCGGGCCTGGTAGATAGCCATGATCGGCCCGAGGCCCATCGACACGGTGGGGAACTGCCAGAAGCCCGGCATCAGCCAGGGGTGGGGGTAGCTGGAGAGGCCCCCCCCTTCGCCCAGTTCGCGGCGGAAGTTGCACAGGTTCTGCTCGGTGAGCCTCCCTTCCATGAAGGCGCGGGAGTACATGCCGGGCGACGCGTGCCCCTGGAAGTAGATCTGGTCGGCGCTGGTGCCGTCCTCGCCCGGGCCGCGGAAGAAGTGGTTCTGGGCCACCTCGTACAGCGTGGCGCTGCTGGCGAACGTGCTGATGTGCCCCCCGGGGGACGACTTGTCGCGGTTGGCGCGCGTGACCATCGCCATCGCGTTCCAACGCACGTAGCTCTTGATCCGCCGTTCCAGCTCCCGGTCCCCCGGGTAGCGGGGCTGCTCGGCCCGCGTGATCGTGTTGCAGTACGGCGTCGTGGCCGTGAACGGCAGGTCGACCCCGTTGCGGTGGGCGGCCTCCTCGAGCGCGCTGAGAAGCTGGCTGACGCGCTCGGGCCCCTTGCTCTCGAGCACGTAGTCGAGCGACTCGAGCCACTCTGCGGTCTCGGCGGGATCGACATCGTCGGGGATGTACGACTTGATCTGATTCGCTGCGGCGCTAGCCATCGTGATTTGCCTCTTAACGGGAAGTTTCTACCACGAAGGACACCAAGGAACACAACGGACGGAAGAATAGGACGCGGATCTTCGCGGATCGACGGGATAAAAACGGATACGAACGCTTGTATCCTTTGCGATCCGCTTCATCCGCGACTATCCGCGTCCTATTCTTACGCTTTGCTTCGCGCGTTGTAGCGTCCTTCGTAGTTATTCTTTCTTCTTTCGCGGTTTGTAGATCTCGGTTGCGGTCCCCAGGTACGCCTCGGCTGCGAACGCCACCGTTTCGCTGAGCGTGGGGTGGGGGTGGATTGTCTCGGCGACGTCGCGCACCTGGCAGCCCATCTCGATCGCGAGCACCGCCTCGGCGATCAGCTCGCCGGCGCCCGCGCCGACGATGCCGCAGCCCAGCACGCGCTCGGTCTCCGGGTCGATGATCCACTTGGTCAGGCCGTCGGTGCGGCCGTTGGCGATCGCACGCCCGCTGGCCTGCCAGGGGTACTGGGCCACTTCGATTATACGCCCGTCGCGCTTGGCTTCTTCAACGGTAAGCCCGGCCCAAGCGATTTCCGGGTCGGTGAACACCACCGCGGGGATCGCGTGGGCGTCGAACTGGGCCGGCTCGCCCGCCAGCACCTCGGCGGCGATTTTGCCTTCGTAGGAAGCCTTGTGCGCCAGCATGGGGTCGCCCGCAACGTCGCCGATCGCCAGGATGTGGGGGTCGGCGGTCCGCTGCTGCTTGTCGACCTCGACGAAGCCGCGCTCGTTAACCTTGACCTTGGTGTTCTCGAGCCCGAAGCCCTTGGAGACGGGCCGGCGGCCGATGGCCACCAACACGCGGTCGAACTTGTGCTCGCCGGACATCTCGGGCCCTTCCATCGAAACGGCCACGTGGTCGCCCGCGTCCTTCAGCCCGGTAACCTTGGTCCCCAGGTGGACACCCGCGAAACGCTGGCGGACCCGCTTCTCTAGCGGCTTCACCAGGTCGCGGTCGGCGCCCGGCAGCAAGCCCTCGGTGAGCTCGACCACGGACACCTTGGTTCCTAGCTCGGCGTACACGGTCCCCATCTCGAGCCCGATGTACCCGCCGCCGACGACCAGCAGCGTGCCGGGGATGTCTTCCAGCTTCAGGGCGCCGGTCGAGTCCATCACGCGGGGGCTCTTGATGTCGAGGAACCCCGGCATCGTCGGCACGCTTCCCGTGGCCAGGATGCAGTGGTCGAAGGTGAGCCGCTCGTTGTCGTAGGTCGCGGGGTCGCCCCCTTCGAGCTGCAGCGTGGTGGAATCGACAAACAGCCCGCGGGCGTGAATCCGGCGGACGCCGCGACGCTTGGCGAGCTGCGCCAACCCGCCGGTGAGCGTGTCGATCACGTTCTCCTTGCGGGCTCGGACCTTGTCGATCGAGATCTTTGGCTTGGCGAACTCGACCCCCCACTCGGCCATGTCCTCGGCCTCGGAGATGATCTTGGCGACGTGCAGCAGGGCCTTGGAGGGGATGCAGCCCCGCAGCAGGCAGGTGCCCCCGAGCCGGGGGTCCGACTCGACGATGGCTACTTCGAGCCCCAAATCAGCGGCCATGAACGCGGCGGCGTAGCCACCGGGACCGCCGCCAAGAACTACAACTTGAGAATGCATGCGCAAGGAAGGTAGGCGGGGCGATTTTAACGGTCAACCTGGCCCCCAAGTGTACTAGCGGCTGCGCCGCCGGGGCTAGGGGCTAGGGACGGGGGGGACCGCAAGCATTCGAGTGGGAAAGTCCAGGAGCCCAGGGTCAGCCAGCACCGCGGCGTGACCCGCGAGCCGGGCCGTCCCCGGCCCCGGCGCCGCGGAGATGAACGCCTGTTCCGCTGCGCCGGGGGCCCGCCTGCTTGGCTTTTCGGCCCGCCGGCTCCTCCGGCGCCCCCCTGCCCCGCCAACCGCGGTCCCCTTCTTTCCGCGCAGCCCGTACACTTAGGCCTCTGCACTCCCCATTTCCCCTGACGAACGGCGCCGATGGGCATTTACGACCGCGACTACGAACGCCCTGGCAACGATTGGCGTGGCGGCGGCGGCGAGCGCTGGCGGGGCGAGCCGGGCGGCGTGCAGCTCCGCTGGCCGCAGACCTGGGTCTACCGCCTGATCCTGATCAACATCGTCGCGTACATCGTGCAGTTGATCGGCGCGACGAGTTTCTCGCCCTACTTTTACCTGGAACCAGACTGGTACCGACGGCCTTGGCAGGCTTACCAACTGCTGACTTACGGCTTTATGCACGACACGGACGGGCCGGGCCACCTGTTCTGGAACATGTTCGGCCTGTGGATGTTCGGTCGAGACGTCGAGAACAAGTACGGCCGCCGCGAGTTTATCACCTTCTACCTGGCGGCGATCGTCTTCGGCGGGCTGATGTGGACCGCGGCCGGGGTCCCGAACGGCAGCGTCGGCGGCCCGGCCTTGGGCGCCTCGGGCGCCGTGGTGGCGGTGACGTTGCTCTACGCCCTGAACTGGCCCGAGCGGCAGATCCTGTTGTTCCTGGTGCTGCCGGTGCCGATGTGGCTGCTGGCCGCGGTGATGATCATTGGTGACCTCTCCGGCGCCTTTGGGATGGGAGGAACACAGGTCGCGTACATGATCCACCTGACCGGCGCGGCACTGGCTCTAGCGTACTATTTCGGTGGGCTCCGGCTAGGCGAGTACCTGCCCGGCTCGTTCAAGATGCCGAAGTTGAGCCGCGGGCCTAAACTGCGGGTGAGGACCATCGACGACCTCGACCAAGAAGACGCCGACGAGACGCGGGAGAACGCCATCCTCAAGAAGATCCACGACTCGGGCCAGGACAGCCTCACCCGCGCAGAGCGAAAGTTCCTCGAACAACGCAGCCGCAAGGCCCGCGAACGTCGGGGGGAGTTTTAGCCGCTGCGCAGCTTGGCGTTCAGCTTTTAGCCGCCGGCGACCAGCTAGAAAACGCTCACCTAGCTGATCGCTGACGGCTGAATGCTGATCGCTTATTTTGCAACTTGGAGATTGATATGGAGACCCGCACCATCGCCGTCACCGGCGCTTCGGGATTGATTGGCACGGCGTTGTGCAAGTCGCTACGGGACGACGGCTGCCGCGTGCTGGAGCTGGTGCGCCGCGAGGTTAAGGACCCGGAGCGCGAGGTCTACTGGAAGCCGAGCGCGGGGGAGATCGACGCGTCGCGGCTGGAAGGGGTCGATGGCGTGGTGCACCTGGCGGGGGTGAACATCGCGGACAAGCGGTGGACCCCCGAGTTCAAGCAGAAGATCGTCGACAGCCGGGTGCAGGGGACCGAGCTGCTGGCGGGCGCCATCGCGGCCCTGGCGGACAAGCCCCGCGTGCTGGTGCAGGCCTCGGCGATCGGCTACTACGGCGACCGCGGCGACGCGGTGATGACCGAAGAGTCGTCCGCGGGCGACGACTTCCTGGCCAAGACCTGCGTCCTGTGGGAGGCCTCCAGCAAGGCCGCCTGGGAAGCCGGCGTGCGGGTGGCGCAGCTCCGTATCGGCGTGGTGATGAGCCCCGAGGGGGGCGCCCTCAAGGAGCTGCTCCCGAAGTTCAACCTGGGCGGGGGCGCCACGCTGGGCGACGGCAAGCAGTGGATGAGCTGGGTCGCCCTGCCCGACGTAGTGGGCGCCCTGCGGTTCTGCCTCGACAACGAAGGGGTCCACGGCGCCGTCAACGGCGCCGCGCCCGGCGCGGTCACCAACCGCGAGTTCACCAAGACGCTGGCCGGCGTGCTGAGCCGTCCGGCGCTGCTGACGCTCCCCAAGTTCGCGGTGCGGGCGATGTTCGGCGAGATGGGCGACGCGCTGCTGCTCTCCAGCACCCGCGTAGCGCCCACGCGGCTCGAAGAAGCGGGCTACCGGTTCAAGCACCCAGAACTCGAGCCGGCCCTCCGCGCACTGCTGGAGAAGTGAACTGATGGAACCGGAAGCGTCAGCGCCCGGAGGACGCGACTCAAACGACCTCCGGGCGCTGACGCCTGCGGCTCTATGCTCTCGCCAGCGCCGCGGCGCGGTCTCTCAGTGACTGGTCGAACTGCTTATACGTAAACCAGAACGCGGGGCCGTTCATCAGGTGCCACAGGCCGTGGCCGGTGAGCCAGTGGTTGTCGGGGTCGCACATCACGTGGCTGTAGTCGAGCACCCAGAACGCGAAGGCGCCAGCCAGCCAGGCGAGCGCGGCGTAGGCGCTGCGGTAGTGCTTCACGGCGGGGTCGAAGATCTCGACGACGACCACCGCCAGCAGCACCACGGCAAACAGCGGGCTCTTGGCCCAGGTGAACGCCGCGGCCAGCGCCGTGAACCCGCCGGCGATCACGAACCCGCCAATGGCCGACGTGAGGCTCCCCGCCCAACGGTGGCGGTAAACCTGCGTCGCCGCGCAGGAGAGGATAAACGCGTACATGCCGGCCAGGTCGAGCACCTCGCCCACGTACGCGTTGCTGGCGTGGAACAGCGCGGAGCAGAGGGCGGTGACGACCGAGGCGACCCCGATCGCCCGCACCGGCGCCGGCCTGCCGCGCGAGACCCACAGGATGGCGATCCCCGCGATCAGCGGGCCGATGTTGCTCCAGGTGTCGGCCGGGTGCTTGGGGAAGCCGTCGAGGGTGCGCTCGCAGAAGCACATCTCGGCGGGGCGTAGGCTGTTGAGCCAGGGGAGGAAGTCTTGCATCGAACCCGGCTCTTGTTAACCACGGATGACACGGATAGCACAGATACGATAACTCAAAGCGGCGGGTAGGAAGCTTTATCAGTGCTATCCGTTTGATCCGTGGTTAGCCTTCGGGGTCGTCGAGCAGGCGTTGCAGCCGATCAGCGAGCTCGCCGGCGAAGCGCTTCGGCCAAGCGGAGTCGATCAGGCCGACGTCGAGCAAATCGCGGAGATGGGTGCGGTCCCTGTCCCGATATGCCGTGAGCTCTCCACGGCGCTAGCCATGCGGTCGAGGGAGACGGGGGAGGTTGGGGGTGCGCATAACGCGCCGCATCTTTAGGAAGCCACCCGGTGGTCCACGACCGTAATTCGCGTAATCGCGTCGAATGTGCTGAAGGTGATCAAGTCTGCAAGGACAACGCTGAACCGTGGTGAGCCCACCACGCCGTTCTTCATAGGGATAAATGCGATGTTCTCTGGATGCTCAACAACAAAGCTTTCGCCGTTCTCGAGCATGATCTCGAACGGAACAAACGGAACCCGATGGACGAGCTTCGTAACATGCTCTTTGTTGTACTGAACCCGATCGTTCATGTTCATTCCCATTGCCCATCAACTAGCTTTGTGATTCTACTGCGGCCGGCGCGAAGGCCGCCCCCTCAACTTCATTGTACTTCCCCTCCGCCTCCTTCAAGCACGCGCGGATCTGCCGCACCGCTTGCCGCAGGCGCGCCTCGTTCTCTACCAGGCTCATCCGCAGGAAGCCCTCGCCGGCGGGGCCGAAGCCGCTGCCGGGGCTGACCGCGACGTTCCCCTCTTCCAGCAGCATCATCGCGAAGTCCATCGTGCTCATCCGGCTGCGCCACGGCTCGGGGATCGGCTGCCAGACGAACATGCCCGCCTTGGGCCGCGCGTCTTGCCACCCGAGCCGCGACAGGCCGTCGCACAACGCGTCGCGCCGGCTCTGGTAGATGAGGCTCTGCTGCTCGACGGCGGCGTCGGTGTGCCGCAGCGCCATGATCGCGGCGATCTGGATCGCCTGGAACATGCCGTAGTCGTAGTAGCCCTTGATGGTGGCCAGCGCCTGGATCATCTCGCGGTTGCCGCAGCAGAAGCCCACCCGCCAGCCGGCCATGTTGTAGCCCTTGCTCATGGTGGTGAACTCGACGCCGACGTCGATCGCCCCTTCGGACGCCAAGAAGCTCGGCGGCTTGTAGCCGTCGAACGCCACGTCGGCGTAGGCGAAGTCGCTGATCACCATCAGGTTGTAGCGCTTGGCCAGCTTCACTACCTCGTCGTAGAACGCCTGCTCGACCACCACGGCCGAGGGGTTGTGCGGGTAGCACAGGATCAGCAGCTTGGGCTTGGGGTAGAGCGTCTCGCAGGTGTAGGCGATGTCCGAGAGGAACTTGTCGCTGTTGGAAACGTCGAGCGAGATGGCGTTCGCCCCGGCCAGGGCCACGGCGTACACGTGCACAGGGAAATAGGGCGCCGGCACCACGGCGGTGTCGCCCGGGCCCATCAGCGCCAGGCACATGTGGCTGAAGCCCTCCTTGCTGCCGAGGCAGACGATCGCCTCGCTCTCCGGGTCGATCCGCACGCCGTACTTCTTGAAGTACTTGGCGCCCACCTCGCGGCGTAGGCTGGCGATGCCGTTCGACTTGCTGTAGCGGTGGTTCCGCGGGTCCTGGGCCGCCTCGGTCAGCTTCTCGATCACCAGGTCTTGCGGCGGGTCGGTGGGGTTGCCCATCCCCAGCTCGATCACGTCGTCGCCGGCGGTGCGCTTTTCGTAGATCCGCTTATTGATCTTGCCAAACAGGTAGGGCGGCAGCCGCTTAACCCGCTGGGCGGTATCGACTTGGAACGCAGGGTCGTTGGTCATGCGACGCAGGGCGAGGTGAGAGATGGGGATCGATAGCGACATTCTATGGCCAGGAGGGGGCAGAAACCATTGCGGTTCGGGGTAGCCGGCCGGGCTGGTGGCGTCAGCCGCCGGAGCTGGCCCCGCAGGAAGCTCCCGGGGTCGATTGGGCGGGATTTCCTGCGGAAACCTCCGGCGGCCTGCGCCGGCGGCTCGCCACCGGACCGTTGTTGCCCCCCCAACCCGCCAGTAGAATCTCCCGCATAGGCGAAAACCGCAAACCACTTATTAGATTCCGGAGAATTGAGAGAAATGGCTATCAAAGTCGCCATCAACGGGTTTGGCCGCATCGGCCGGCTGACCTTCCGCAACCTGCTGGAGCGGGGCAGCGAATTCGAGGTGGTCGCCATCAACGACCTCACCGACAACAAGATGCTGGCCACGCTGCTCAAGTTCGACAGCACCCACGGCCGGTTCCCCGGCACGGTCGATCACGACGCCGAGAACCTGATCGTCAACGGCAAGAAGATCAAGGCGCTCGCCCTCCGCAACCCGGCCGAGTGCCCGTGGGGCGACTTGGGCGTGGACGTGGTGGTCGAGTCGACCGGCGTGTTCTCGGCCCGCAAGACGGACGCCAAGCCGGGCTACGACTCGCACCTCGACGCCGGCGCCAAGCGGGTGGTCCTTTCCGCCCCGGCCAAGGACGGCGCCGACCTCACCTGCGTGCTGGGGGTGAACGACGACAAGCTGACCGCCGACCTGAAGTGCATCTCGAACGCTAGCTGCACCACCAACTGCCTGGCGCCCGTGGCCAAGGTGCTGCAGGAGAAGTTCGGCATCGAGAAGGGCTTGATGACCACCTGTCACGCCTACACGAACGACCAGAACGTGCAGGACCTGCCGCACGCCGACCCGTACCGGGCCCGCGCCGCGGCCGTGAACATCATCCCCACCAGCACCGGCGCCGCCTCGGCCGTTGGCCTGGTGATCCCCGAGCTCAAGGGGAAGCTGACCGGCATCGCCCTGCGCGTGCCCGTGGTCACCGGCAGCGTGGTCGACCTGACGGTGATCCTCAAGAAGGACGTCACCGCCGAGGAAGTAAACGCCGCGATGAAGGCCGCCGCCGAGGGCCCGCTGAAGGGGATCCTCTGCTACGCGACCGACCCGCTGGTCTCGACCGACATCATCGGCGACCCCCACAGTTCCATCTTTGCGGCCGACTGGACCCAAGTGGTCGGCGGCAACATGGTGAAGGTGGTCTCGTGGTACGACAACGAGTGGGGCTACAGCGTGCGGACCGCGGACCTGATCTCCCGCATCGGCAAGCTGTAAAGAAGCAGTCAGCTTTCAGCTCTCAGCGGTCAGCTCCGCAGACAGCCAATAGCTGCCGACCTACGGTCGGCGCGTCTGAGAAACCCGACCGTTAAACACAAAAGCGTCCCCAGCGAAGTTCGCTGGGGACGCTTTTTTCTTTCTGCGAGGTATCCGCGACGCACTCCGCAGGCAAACGCCGGCGGCTCGCCTGAGGTTAGCCGACGGCCTTGAGCCAGGCGTCGGCCATCACCTGGGCGCCGGCCGGCGTGGGGTGGACGCCATCATGGGCCCAACGCTGCGGGGGCTTCGATTCGCACGCCTTGTCGAGCGCCTCCTGGAACGGAACCCAGGCGTCGGCGTACTCGTCCGCTAGCGCCTTGGCGGCGTTGCGGTACTGGGGGAAGTCCGGGAACCACCGGTCGTCGACCGCGCCTACTTTCAGCACGAACGGCTCGCACAGCACCAACTTCGTGCCGGGGAGCTCGCGCTTGGTCCGCTCCAGCAGCGCCCGGTAATCGGTGCGGTAGGTCTCGATCGTGCCGTCGTACTTGCCGTTCAGCTTGTGCCAGAAGTCGTTCACGCCGATCAGGATGCTGATCAGGTCTGGCTTGAGCTGTTGGCAGTAGCCGTCCCACCGCTCGGCGATCTGAAACACTTTGTTGCCCGACACGCCGCGGTTGTAGCACTTGAGGTCCCAACCGGGGTGCTCTGCGTGCAGCCCCTTGGCGGCCAACGAGGCGTACCCGCGCCCCATGCCATCGGGGTCGTTGGGGGCGTCGCTCTTCTTATTCCGCCCGGCGTCGGTGATCGAGTCCCCTTCGAACAAGACCACCGCGCCCGGCGCCAGGAGCGACTTGGTCTGGTCGCCCTCGGCGGGCTTTGCAAAGCAGGCGCCGGTAGCCACCGCGCCGCTAACAAGGGCAGCGTCTCTAAGAAACTCGCGTCGTGTATTCATACCAACCAACCTAGTCAGACAAGGGACCCGAATAGCCGACGGGCTCCGCCCCGTCGGGGTGACTCGATCGTGCGTCGATTCTAATGCATCGACGGGGCGGGGCCCGTCGGCTAGTAGCTTTCGTGAAGTTCACACCACCTGCTGGGGCAGGTTCAGCCCCGGCGCGGCCAGCTCAGTATAGCCCATCAGGTAGTGGTCGATGGCGGCCGCGGCGCCGCGGCCCTCGTTGATCGCCCACACCACTAGGCTCTGGCCGCGGCGGCAGTCGCCCGCGGCGAAGACCCCCTCGACGTTCGTGGCGAAGTGGCCGTGCTCGGCCTTGAAGGTGGTCCAGCCGCGGCGCGGCTCGGCGGTCTCCAGGCCCAGCATCTCGCCCACCTCGAGCTCCGGCCCGACAAAGCCGGTCGCCAGCAGCACCAGGTCGGCGGGCCAGACGGTCTCGCTCCCCTCGAGCTCCGTGAACGGGGCGCCCCCGGGGGTCGGCCGGGTCCAGTCCAGGCGGACCGTCTTGACGCCGGTCACCCGCCCGTCCTTGCCGACGAACTCCTTGGTGAGCACCTCGTACGAGCGCGGGTCGTGCCCCGTCTTGGCCTCGACCTCGGCGTGGGAGTAGTCAACCCGGAACACCCGCGGCCACTCGGGCCAGGGGTTGTTGGCGGCCCGCTCGGCGGGGGGTTTGGCCATCACCTCAAAGTTGACGATGCTCTTGGCGCCGTGGCGCAGCGAGGTGCCGATGCAGTCGGCGCCGGTGTCGCCGCCGCCGATGACGATCACGTTCAGCCCCTTGGCCGAGAGCGCGTGCCCGTCTTCCAGGCCGGAGTCGAGCAGGCTCTTGGTGTTGCGGGTGAGGAAGTCCATCGCCAGGTGGATCCCCCCCAGGTCGCGGCCCGTGCAGCGGGCGGTGGGGTCGAAGCTCTTGGTGGCGCCCGTGGCCAGCAGCACCGCATCGTACTCGTCTACCAGGTGCTGGGGGTCGACGAACTTCATCTTCAGGCCGCGCTCTTGCATGATCTGCGTCATGTGCCCCGCGGGGAAGTCTTCCTGCTTGCCGACGTGGACGCCGGTGACGAACGTCACCCCCTCGCCCCGCAGCAGGTTTACGCGCCGCTCGACCACGTGCTTGTCCAGCTTCATGTTGGGGATGCCGTACATGCACAGGCCGCCGATGCGGTCGGCCCGCTCGTACACGGTCACGCGGTGCCCGGCGCGGTTGAGCTGGGCCGCGGCGGCCAGGCCGGCCGGGCCGGAGCCGACGATCGCCACGCGGCGGTCGGTGCGGACCTCGGGGGGTTGGGGGACGACCCATCCCTCCTCGAAACCCTTGTCGATGATCGCGTTCTCGATGTTCTTGATCGTCACCGGCGGGTTGGTGATCCCCAGCACGCAGGCGCCCTCGCACGGCGCGGGGCAGGCCCGGCCGGTGAACTCCGGGAAGTTGTTCGTCTTGTGCAACCGGTCGAGCGCGTCCTTCCAGCGCCCCTGATAGACCAGGTCGTTCCACTCCGGGATCAGGTTGTCCACCGGGCAGCCCGAGTTGCTCTGACAGAACGGCACGCCGCAGTCCATGCAGCGGGCGCCCTGGGTCTTGAGCTGCTCGTCGGGCGCCGGGGTGTAGATCTCCAAGTAGTCGTTGGCGCGCTCAACCGGGCTGCGGTAGGGAACGGCCTGGCGGTCGAATTCTTTGAAGCCGGTGGGTTTGCCCATCAGGAGACCGCTGGGTTAGGAGTTTCTCTGGGACCTCAGATCTCTCGCAGAGGCGCGGAGACGCAGAGGTCGGGAGAGGGGCTATTCTTGGTGGTTATTAACGATCCGAATGATGCCTTGTTTCATCAACTCGACGTTGAAATTGAGGAGCAGGCCGACCGGTTTGCGGGTGAGGCGGAGGTACGTGAGCAGTTGCTTTTTGTGGACGTTGTTGATCTCTTCGACGGACTTGATCTCGACAATCACGATGTCGTTGACAAGTAGATCGAGGCGGTATCCTTGGTCAAATTGTCGTCCACGAAACACGATCGGCACCCCAATCTGACTCTGGACATCAAGGCCGCGTCTCCTTAACTCATCTGCCAAGACAATCTCGTAGACCGACTCTAACAACCCCGGTCCAACCTCCCGATGAATCGCAATCGCCGCATCCACAATCGACGCAGTAATCTCATTAACCTCCACCCTCTCCCTCCTTCTCTTTCTCTCTCATCCCTCTGCGCCTCCGCGCCTCTGCGAGAGGTTTTTTAGACCTTCGCCATCTCCTGGGCCCGTTGTTCTTCCAGCACGCGTTTGTAATCCACCGGCATCACCTTCTGGAACTCGCCGAGGGCTTCTTCCCACCGCTGCAGCAGGCTCTTGGCGACCGGGGAGTCGGTGTAGTTGGCGTGCCGCTCGACCATGCCCCGTAGTTCGGCGGCGTCTTGCGGGTCTTCTACTTTCTCTAGCAGCACCATGCCGAGGTTGCAGTTGACCAGCAACTGACCCTTGGGGTCCCACACGTAGGCAATGCCGCCGCTCATGCCGGCGGCCAGGTTCCGACCGGTGGGGCCTAGGATCACCGCGCGGCCGCCGGTCATGTACTCCAGGCCGTGGTCGCCCACTCCCTCAACCACCGCGTGGGCGCCCGAGTTACGCACGCAGAACCGTTCGGCCGCGCGGCCGCGGAAGTAGGCCTCGCCGCGCGTGGCGCCGTACAGGCAGACGTTGCCCACCAGGATCTGGTCTTCTGCCTTAAAGGTCGAAGCCTTCGGCGGATAGACGATCACCCGGCCGCCGGACAGGCCCTTGCCGACGTAGTCGTTGGAGTCTCCCTCCAGCTCCAGGGTCACCCCGTGCGCCAAGAAGGCGCCGAAGCTCTGCCCGGCGTGGCCGTCGAACTTGAAGTGCAGCGTGCCGTCGGGCAGCCCCTGCTCGCCCCACTTCTTGGCGATCTCGTTCGAGACGATCGTGCCGACCGTGCGGTTGGTGTTGACGATCTTCACCTGCTCGCGGACCTTCTTGGCGTCCTCGATCGCGGGCTTGGCCAGGTCGAGCAGCACGGTCAGGTCGAGCGACTGCTCGAGGGCGTGGTCCTGCCCCTGCGTGCAGTAGCTGCTGGACTCGGCGTACTTGGTGCTGGCCGCGGTGAGCAGGCCCGTCAGGTCGAGCCCGTCCGACTTCCAGTGGCGGATCGCGGCCGACGCGTCGAGCACGTCGACACGGCCCACCATGTCGGTCAGCTTGCGGAAGCCCAGCTCCGCCATGATGGTGCGCGCCTCCTCGGCCACCATGAACAGGTAGTTGGTCACGTGCTCCGGCTTGCCCGCGAACTTCTTGCGCAGCTCGGGGTCCTGCGTGGCGATGCCGACCGGGCAGGTGTTCAGGTGGCACTTGCGCATCATGATGCAGCCGAGGGTGATCAGCGGCGCGGTGGCGAAGCCGAACTCCTCGGCGCCCAGCATGGCCGCGATCACCACGTCGCGGCCCGTCTTCAGGCCGCCGTCGGTCTGCAGCACCACGCGGCTCCGCAGGTCGTTCATCACCAGCGTCTGGTGCGCCTCGGCGATGCCCAGCTCCCACGGCAGCCCGGCGTGCTTGATGCTGGTCAGGGGCGAGGCGCCGGTGCCGCCGCCGTCGCCGGCGATGACGATGTGGTCCGCGAACCCCTTGGTCACGCCCGCGGCGATCGTGCCGACGCCGACCTCGCTGACCAGCTTCACGCTCACCCGCGCGGCGCGGTTGGCGTTCTTGAGGTCGTGGATTAGTTGCTTGAGGTCCTCGATGCTGTAGATGTCATGGTGCGGCGGCGGGCTGATCAGCCCCACGCCCGGCGTGCTGTAGCGGATGCCGGCGATGTACGCGTCTACCTTGCGGCCGGGGAGCTCGCCCCCCTCGCCCGGCTTGGCGCCCTGGGCGATCTTGATCTGCAGCTCGTCTGCGCTCGACAGGTAGCTGATGGTCACGCCGAACCGCCCGGAAGCGACCTGCTTGATCGCCGAGCGACGCGAGTCGCCGTTCGGCTCGGGGGTCCAACGCGCCGGGTCTTCGCCCCCCTCGCCCGTGTTGCTCTTGCCGCCGACGCGGTTCATCGCGATCGCGAGCGACTCGTGCGCTTCGGCCGAGATGGAGCCCAGCGACATCGCCCCGGTGCAGAACCGCTTGACGATCTCGCTGGCGGGCTCGACCTCTTCGATCGGGATCGGCTTCCTGGCCTCCGGCTTGAACTCCAGCAGCCCACGCAACTGGCAGCGTGTCTTCGAGTCGGAGTTGATGGTGCGGCTGAACCGGTCGTACGCCTCGCGGCTGTCGGTGCGCGCGGCGACCTGGATGTTGGCGATCGCCTCGGGGGACCACATGTGGCGTTCCCCTTCGGCGCGCCAGTGGAACTCGCCCGGGTTGGGCAGCGACTTGAAACGCCGCCCCCGCTCGGCCGGGTAGCCCAGCGCGTGGCGCCGCAGCGCCTCCTCGGCCAGCACGTCGAAACCAACCCCCTGCACCCGGCTGGCGGTGCCGGCGAAGCAGCGGTCGATCACCTCGTCGCGCAGGCCCAGCGCCTCGAAGATCTGCGCCCCCTTGTAGCTCTGCAGCGTGCTGATGCCCATCTTGGCCATCACCTTGAGCATCCCCTTGCCGACCCCCTTGCGGTACTTGGCCACCAGCGCCAGGTCGGCCAGCTTCTCGGGGTCTTCTACCTGCCCGTCGCCGCCGCCGGCCACGGGGACCCGGCTCATCCCCTCGCCCGACTCGTCGGCCGCCACCGCGGGCTCGCCGCCCTCCAGCAGGCCGTCGCGGCGGGCCTGCCACAGGGACTCGAACGCCAGGTAGGGGTTGATGGCGTCGGCGCCGTAGCCCACCAGCAGGCAGTGGTGGTGCACCTCGCGGGCCTCGCCCGTCTCGACGATGATCCCCAGTCGGGTCCGCTTGCTGCCGCGCACCAGGTGGTGGTGCACGGCGCCGGTCGCCAGCAGCGCGCTCAGCGGCACGCGGTCGGGGGCGGTGTCGCGGTCGGAGAGCACCACCATGGAGTAGCCCTCTTCGATGGCCGTCTCGGCCTCGGAGCAGACCCGTTCCAGCGCCCAGATCATGCCGTTCTTGCCCTCGGAGCGCGGCCAGGTGATGTCGATCGTCCGCGACCGCCAGCCGCGGTGGTCCATCGTCTTGATGCGGTCGAGCTGCTCGTTGGTGAGGATCGGGTGGGGGAGCCTCATCCGGTGCGCGTGCTCGGCCGTGGTCTCCAGCAGGTTCTGCTCGGGGCCGACGAAGCACTCCAGGCTCATGATCACTTCTTCGCGGATCGAGTCGACCGGCGGGTTGGTGACCTGGGCGAACAACTGCTTGAAGTAGTCGTACAGCATCCGCGGCTTGTCGCTCAGCACGGCCAAGCAGCTATCGTTGCCCATCGAGCCGATGGGGTCCTTCTCCGCCTTGATGAGCGGCAGCAGCATGAACGCCATCGTCTCGGCGGTGTAGCCGAACGACTGCATCCGCTCGAGCAGCGTGTCCGCGTCGAACCGGTGCGGGGCGTCCTCCGGGTGCAGGTCTTCTAGCTCGATGCGTTGCTCCTTGAGCCACTCGCCGTAGGGGCGGCGCGAGGCGAAGTCCGACTTGAGCACGTCGTCGGCGATCAGCTCGCCCCGCTCGAAGTCGACCAGGAACATCCGCCCCGGCTGGAGCCGGCCCTTGGCCTTGATCTGCTCGGGGGGGACGTCCACCACCCCCACCTCGCTGGCCATGATCACGCGGTCGTCGGTGGTGAGGTAGTAACGCGACGGGCGCAGCCCGTTGCGGTCCAGCACGGCGCCGATCTTCCGCCCGTCCGTGAACACGATCGAGGCGGGCCCGTCCCACGGCTCCATCAGCGCGGAGTGGTACTCGTAGAAGGCCCGCTTGCCCACGTACATCGTCTCGTGGTTCTGCCACGCCTCGGGGACCATCATCATCACGGCCTCGGGCAGGCTGCGGCCGCTCTGCACCAGGAACTCCAGCACGTTGTCGAAGGTTCCCGAGTCGCTGCAGTCGGGCTCGACCACCGGGAAGAGCTTCGCCAGCTCGTCGCCGAAGACCTCGCTGCGCATGGCGCCCTGGCGGGCGAACATCCAGTTCTTGTTGCCGCGCAGCGTGTTGATCTCGCCGTTGTGGCTCATGAGCCGGCAGGGCTGCGCGCGGTCCCAGGACGGGAAGGTGTTGGTGGCGAACCGCGAGTGCACCATCGCAAGGTGGCTCTCGTACGACGCGTCTTGCAGGTCCGGGTAGTAGATAAAGAGCTGATCGGTGGTGAGCATCCCCTTGTAGATGATCACCTTGGTCGACAGCGAGCAGATGTAGAACAGCTTGCGCTGCGTGAGCGTGGCGTCGGCGCGCAGCAGGTTGCTGGCCCGCTTGCGGATCACGTAGAGCTGGCGCTCGAACTCCTTGCCGCGCACGCCGTCCGCGGCGGCGATCACCAGTTGCTCGATCACCGGCTCGCCCGCGGCGGCGGTGGGGCCGAAGTCCGCCTCTTTGCTGCGCACCGGGGTCGGCCGCCACCCCAGCAGGGTCTGCCCCTGCTCGGCGACGATCCGTTCTACCTCTGCCCGGCACTTGGCCCGCTCCGCCTCGACCTGCGGGAAGAAGACGTTCCCCACGGCGTACTGCCCCGGCTCGGGGGGAACGACCCCCAGGTCGGCGCGGATCGCCTCGTGCATAAAGTGGAACGGCATCGCCGTCAGGATCCCGGAGCCGTCCGCCGTGTTCGACTCGCAGCCGCACGCGCCGCGGTGGTCCATGCGGCGCAGCAGCTCCTCGGAATCGACCACGATCTGGTGGCTGGGCTTGCCCTTGATGTGCGCAATAAAGCCCACGCCGCACGAGTCGTGCTCGAACGCCGGGTCGTAGAGACCGCGCTTCTCGGGGAGGTGGAACAGCTTGGTGCGGTCCGTCATGGCGGGCCTACGGTGGTGAGTTGTGATTGGTGAATCGTGAATTGCGTTTGGCGGATCGTGAATGGCGATTGGTGAGCGGCCGCGACGCACGACTCACGACTCATCATTCACTCCTCACTCAGGCGCGGACTCCGGCCGGCTCGCGAGCCGGGTCGTCCGCGACCCCGACCCGCATCGGCTAGTGTTTCAGGTCCGCGGCGGAGAAACGCCCCGACGCGGCTCGGTCGCAGTCCGCCAGCGGGTCTGCGGCGTGCGATTGGAGGAGTTGGATCAGCCGCCGCGCGGTGTCGCTGAGCGGCCTGTCACGGCGGTGGATGAACCCCAACGGACGCACCAACGCGCCGTCGGTCAGCGGCAGCTTGGTCAGGTCGCCGGTGGCCACCTCGCGGCCCACCGTCGGCTCGGGGAGCAACGCCACCCCGTCCCCTGCTTCCACGGCCCGCTTGATGGTCTCGATGTTGTCGAACTCCAACGCCACCCGCACCTGGGCGCCCGCCTCGTCTAATGCGTGGTCGATCTCTTCGCGGATCCGCAGCCCGCTCTGAAACGCCACCAACGACTTGCCGTCGAGCATCTCCAGCGAAATCGCGGGGAGCGCCGCGAGCGGGTGATCGGGCCGGCACACCAACACCATCGGCTCGTCACGCCAGGCGGTGGTGTCGATCATCCGCGTCGGTTCTGGGTAGCTCACCAGGCCGAGGTCTGCCTCGTCGCTCTCTACCGATTCGTACACGCGGTCGGGGTGCAGGTACTCCATCCGCACGTCGGCACGCGGGTTGGCTTCCAGGAACTCCCGCAGGTACTGGCTCATATGCGCCAGGCCGATGGAGTAGATCGAGGCCACCCGCAGCCGCGCGCTGACCGCTTCGTGAAGCGACGTGACCTCGCGCACCAGGTCTGCGTAGCGGCGGACGATCGCCCGGCAGCCGTCGTAGAAGTGCTCTCCCTCTGGCGTGAGCACGAACGGCCGCTTCGACCGATCGATCATCTGCACGCCAAGCCGCTCTTCCAGCTGGTGCACCACCTGGCTAGCGCTCGACTGAGATACGCCGTTCTCCTCCGCCGCCTTCGAGAAGCTGCGGAGTCGGACGGTGTCGCAGAAGATTTTCAGCGAGCGGAGGTGCATAGGAAGCAGACGGGCTTAAACGGCATTTGAGACAGTAAGAACCGGACATTCCTTGGGCGGCTAACGGCCCAACTTCGATGTTCAACCGGCCTAAACTCGGCGGGAAGATTATCTCGGCCAATACCGCGTCGGGTCAAGATTCGCTTTTGCGATAATAACCTAGCCAAACGCTGGCTCCGCTGTCAATGAAGAATGCGGCCCGCCGCACAGCGGCTCGCCAGGGCCGTGAGCGCGGCATTGGGTTTGCTTGTCTGACTGCCCGCACTCCCGCCCTAGTCCCGTACCAACGAGCCAGACCCATGCCCCTGAAAATCCCGATCATCCTTGGCAGCGTCCGCTCCGAACGGATCGGCATCCGCCCCGCCAGGTTCCTGATGCGGCTAGCCGAACAGCGGGGCCACGAGGCGCGGCTGGTTGACGCGATGGAAGAGTTCCGGCTGCCGCTGCTGGACAAGATGTACAAGGAGTACGATGCCGGCCAGGCGCCCGAACCGCTGGAAAAGCTGGCCGAGATCATCCGCAAGGCCGACGCGGTGATCGTGGTTTCGGCCGAGTACAACCACTCCATCCCCCCCGCCCTGTCGAACCTGCTCGACCACTTTCTCGAAGAGTGGTTCTTCCGCCCCTCGGCGATCGTGTGCTACTCGGCGGGCCCGTTCGGCGGCGTGCGGGCGGCGATGCAGCTACGGGCGATGCTGGCAGAGCTGGGGATGCCGAGCATCCCATCGCTGCTGCCGCTGCCAAAGGCGCAGTCGATGCTCGATGCAGGAGGTCGGCCCAACGGCCAAGAAACGGCCGACCGCTTAGCCCGGAGCGCGGGGAAGTTCTTCGACGAGCTGGAGTGGTACGCCGAGGCGCTGCGCACCGCGCGTCAGGCCGGAACCCCCTACTAGGCAGAGACCGCACGGCTCTACTCAGACCCGGTCGGCTCGGCGACGCCCCGGCCCACGTGCGCCGTCGCTAGGCAGCGCGCCAGGTGGTTCAGATCCAACGGCTTCGCCAAGTGGGCGTCGAAACCGGCCTCAAGGGCCGTCTCTACGTCCGACGCCTGCCCGTAACCGGTTAGCGCCACCAGCAGCGACGCGTGGTGGTCGTCGCGGCGCAAGCGTCGTGCGATCTCGTAACCGGGCATGTCGGGCAGGCCGATGTCGACCAGCGCCAGGTCGGGACGGTGTTCTTGGATCGCGTCGATTCCTTGGCTGGCGCTGTCCGCCTCCCAGACCTGGTGCCCGTCGAGTTCCAGCACCCGCCGCAGCATCCGCCGGTTCGCTTCTTGGTCTTCTACAATCACAATCCGTAGCGGCTGGGCAGCGATCGGCTTGTGCTGCTCCGCTCGGTCGGCGACCCCGTGGTGCACCGGCAGGGTCACCACAAAGCGCGTCCCCTCCCCGACCCCTTCGCTGTAAACGGCTACCGTCCCGGCGTGCTTGGCCACGAAGTCGCGCACCAGCGAGAGGCCGACTCCCAGCCCCCCTTCGGAGCGGGCGATGCCGGGCCGGGCCTGGAAGAAGAGGTCGAACACCTTGGACTGCAACTCCGGGCTGATGCCTTCGCCCTGGTCCTGGACCGTGATCACCGCACAGTCCCCGTGCATCTCAAGCAATAGATCCACCGGATCGCCCGGCGCCGAATGCCGGATGGCGTTCGTCAGCAGGTTGACCTGCACCTGCTGAAGCCGCGCCGCGTCCCCCAGCACAACAACAGGCTCCTCGGAGAGCTGAACCCGCAGCGGGCAGCCGCGCGACTCCGCCAGCGGCATAACGGCGGCGATGGCGTCTTCGGCGGTCCGTTTCAGGTCGATCGGGCGTTTCTGGATCAACACCTTGTTCTGGCGGATGCGAGAGACGTCCAGCAGGTCGTCCAGCAGGCGGGTCATCTGCGCCACCTGGGCGGTCAGCACCCCTTCGATCTCCTTGCGATCGTCTAGCTCGCCGGACCGCTCCAACACCTCAAGCCCGTTCTTGATGGCGCCCAGCGGGTTGCGCAGCTCGTGCGAGAGCATGGCCAAGAACTCGTCGCGACGGGCGACCTCTTCTTGCGCCCTGGCCTGGGCCCGTTTGAGGTCGGTAACGTCGCGCTCAATGGCCATGAAGCCGGTCATCTCACCCGAGTCGTCGAACATCGGGCGAGCCTCGATGGCTAGCCAATACGAGCGACCGTGCTTGGAGTAATTGACGATCTCGACATTAAAGCCCTTCTTCTCTTGGATGCGCTCCCGCATCACTCGGATCGTGTCTGTGCTGCTCTCGGGCCCCTGGAGCACCTCTCCGGGCTTCTTGCCCAGCACGTCTTGCAGATCGAATCCGGTGATCCGCGTGAAGCCTTCGTTCACCCACTCGGTGAGCCCCGCGGGGTCGGTGATCACCACCGCGTTGTCCGTGTGGCGGGCCACCAAGGCCAGCCTGGCCGCCTCGCGCTCCATCCGCTTGAGATTGGAGATATCGATCAGCGTCATCACGACGCCCGCCGGGGCGCCCTCGCCGCGGTAGGGGTGGAGTCGCAGCAGCAGCCACTTGCCGCTTTGATCGCGCACCTCGCGCTCGAGCGGTTGGCCGCTCTCCAGCACGCGGCCGAGGTCTTCGATCAGCCCCGCGTACCCGAGGTTGTTGGAGAACGCAGAGATCTTCCGGCCGACGTCGCGGCTGACCAAATCGAACCAGGCGGCCACCTTGCCCGTGTACTTCCGGATGGCGAGGTCGCGGTCGAGGAAGATCGTGCCGATCTCGGTGCTCTCCAGCAGGTTCTCCATGTCGTGCGTGAGCTCGGTCAGCTCCGCGATCTTGTTCTGGTACTCGCCGTTGACGGTGTAGAGCTCCTCATTGACCGAGTGCAGCTCCTCGTTCGTGCTCTGCAGCTCTTCGTTCGAGGCCACCAACTCTTCGTTGGTCGCCTGGAGCTCTTCGTTGCTGGTCTCCAGCTCTTCAACAGTGTTCTGCAGGTTCTCGCGTGCGTAGCGCAGCTCTACCTCGAGGTCGTCTACCCGCGCGCTGGAAAAGTCTGAGGCGGGCACGGCGTCGGCGGGGGCGCCTCGCTCGGCGGGAGCTTCTCGGCCCGCCAGCGTCACAAGCATCCAGGTCTGGCCCACGGTCGGGTCGTGCAGACGCTCCACGCGCACGCTCAGCTCTCTCTCGCCCTGGTCGGAGTCGAGCTTGACCGCCGTGGTGGCCACCGGCTCGGCGCCGCCGCGCACGCGTTGGATCGCCGCGCCCAGCACGGGCCGCAGGTCTTCCTGCACCATCTCCAGCAGGTCGAGCGAGAGGCGCCCCCCGCGCGGCTGAAGGTGCTGTTGCCCATCGCCGAACACGTGCAGCACGTTGCGGGCGTCGTCGATCAGGTAGGCGGCCGACGCGATCCGCGCCAGCAGCGCGTCGTAGGCCCGCAACAGGCTGCGGTGCGGCGGGGGGGGCGGAGGGGGCGGGACGAGCGTGCGTTGGGGCGCCGCCTCGCGCGGCGCCAGCGGCGTCAATCGCACCTCTGCCGGCAGCCGGACGTCACGCCGCTTGCGGAATACCTTCCAGCGGTTGTTGCACGACTCGAGTTCGTCCTTCAGGTCCCCCGGGCTCTCGCTCGGACCCAGCACCAAGATACCCCGCGGCCGCAGGCCGAAGTGGAACAGCGATAGCGCCTTCTTCTGCGCCAGCGGCTGCAGGTAGATCAGCAGGTTGCGGCAACTAATCAGGTCGAGCTTGGTAAACGGGGCGTCCTTGAACACGTTGTGCTTGGCGAAGACCACCATCTGCCGCAGCGCGGTCCGCACCTGGAACCGCCCCCCCGAAACCGGCTGGAAGTAGCGCTCGAGTCGTTCGGTGCTCACCTGGGTGAACGACTCGCTGGGGTAAACCCCCGCGGCGGCTACCTCAAGCGACGTGGGGTGGATGTCGGTGGCGAACAGCTTCACTTCCAGCGACTTGCCGGCGTCGCGCATCGCTTCTTCCACCAGGATCGCGATGGAGTAGGCTTCTTCCCCGGATGCGCAGCCCGCCACCCACACCCGCAGTTCCTCGCCGCTAGCCTTCCCCTGGATTAGCTCTGGGAAGACCTCTTCCTTGAGGTAGTCGAACGCGTCTCGGTCTCGGAAGAAACGCGTCACCCCGATCAGCAGGTCGCGGTACAGCGCGTTCAGCTCTTCGGGATCGCTCTCGACTTGGCGGACGTAGGCGTCGATCGAGCCGGAGTGCATCAGCGACACACGCCTCTCGACCCGTCGCACCACCGTGTTGGGTTTGTAGAAGGAGAAGTCGATGCCGTAGGCGTCGCGGATCAGCCGGAAGATCCGCTCCATCCCCCCGAGCCGCGGCGGAACAAACACCTGGTCGGCGAAGTCCTGCGGGCTGAGAGACTGGTTCACGTAGCTCACCAGCGCCTCGGGCATCGCATCGGGGGGGAGCGCCAGGTGGACGCAGCCGGTCTCCTGCGCGCTGCGCGGCATGCCGTCGAACTTGGCGGTTTCTTCCGTCTCTGCCAGCACCAGGCCGCCCGCCTCGTACACGTCGCGCACGCCCCGCGAGCCGTCGCTGCCGGTTCCGGAGAGGACCACCGCGATCGCCTGGCGGCGGTAGTCGCTGGCCAGGGAGCGGAAGAACTGGTCGATCGGCAGCGCGAGCGACTCGTTCGGGTCGAGGTCGCTCAAGTAGAGGTTCCCCCCCGAGACGATCATGTTCTTGCGTGGCGGGTTCAGGTAGATCGTGTTCGGCTCGACCGCCATGTCGTCTTCCGCCTTGCAGATGCGGATCTTGGTCTGGCGCGCCAGCAGCTCGTCCATCAGGCTGCGGAAGTCGGGCGAGAGGTGCTGCAGCACCACGAACGCCATCCCCGAATCCAGCGGCATGTCGCGGAAGAACTTTTCGAGCGACTCCAGCCCCCCGGCCGAGGCGCCGATCGCGACGACATGGAAACAGGCGGGGTCCGCGGGCTCGGGTTCGGTGCGGGGAGACGCAACGGCTGCGGCGGCGGCCAGATCGTCGCTTCGCGGCTGGGGAGTTGCTTGCATAGGGCTACGACTCTGCGGCGATCTCGATCGCTTCCGGCGAGCTGCGCTCACGGTTTCGAGGACCGATTTGAGTAAGCATAGACGGCTCCCCAAGACCGGCCAGATGGGTCCGTCAACCCCGCCCAGCAATCGTGGCGCCAGACGCAATCTCCCTCGCCCATCGGGGCGATTTTGCGTCGTCCGCAGGGGTGTTCTGGCAAAATTCTGGTCGGGCGATGGACAATTTGCAGGCCTGGCGACCAACTCCGGGGGTGCTGCGGCAAGGTCAAACCCACACGCACTCAGCTGCGTATCAAGATGCGAGGAGTGGCGTCGCCCGGGAGGGGAGCCTACGATTTCTTGGACGGAGCAATCACGGTCAACTCATCTCAGCTGGAAACGCGATGCAGGTGCAACTCAACACAGACAATCACATCAGCGGCACCGCCAAGCTGGCCGGTTATGTGGAGAACGTCGTCACCGAGGTCTTGGGGCGTTTTGGAGAAAAAATCACCCGTGTCGAGGTCCACCTGAGCGACCAAAACAGCGCGGTGAAGTTCGGCGAGCACGACAAGCGGTGCGTGCTGGAGGCCCGCCTAGCGGGGCGCCAGCCGGTGACGGTGCGCGACGACGCGGCCACGCTGGAGCACGCCCTCGAAGGCGCCGCCGAGAAGATGCGCACGCTGCTAAGCCGCACGCTCGACCGGCTCGAAGACCCGCGTGGGCGGGTGTCGATGGCGGGGGACCAGTCGGGGGACGCGGCGGACGACGATCTGGATGAGGACGAGTAGCCCAAACGCCCGACCCGACCCGCGGACGATGTTCCGCAAAGCAATGGCGAGCCGTCGGCGTCAGCCGCCGGAGTTCTGACAGCTTCGTTGCTCTGGTGGCTCGATCGTTGTCTCCCCCGCGAAACCTCCGGCGGCTTACGCCGACGGCTCCCCCAACGGCGGCAGCGCCTGCTCCAGCACCTGCTTCGCCCCGGGCCAGGCGATGATCGCCTCGATCACCATCCACACCTGCAGAAGCATCGTCACGCCGCCGATGCCGGCTAGCAGCAGGTTGGGCTTCTCGCCCGATACCCAACCGGTGTCTGAGTTGAACATCTGGTAGGCCAGCGCCCACGCGGGGGTCACGATCATCAGCAGCACCGGGATCGCTAGGAACCACACCGGCCGGCCGCGGCGCCAGAGGTAGAAGGCCGTCACCAGCAGCGCCATGCCGGCCAGCAACTGGTTGGTGGCGCCGAACAGCGGCCACAGCAGCAGCCCGCCGGTGCCGTAGTCGGCCTGCCCTCCGCCGGCGGGGGCGGGGCCGCGCATCGTGGCCAGCGCCAGGGCCAGCCCGACCGCCAGCCCGGTCGCCACGTACTTGTTGGTGAGCGGGGAGATTCTTAGCTCGCCGGCCATCTCCTGAATGACGTAGCGCTGCAGCCGTGTGGCGGTGTCGAGCGTGGTGGCGGCGAAGCAGGCCACGAGTACCGCGATGACGCCGATGGCGTACCGCATGGGGATGCCCAGGGCGCCGAGGAAGTTGGCGCCCCCGTCGACAAACGCACCCACGGTGTCTCCCAACCCAAAGCTGCCCCAGGTGGCCTGCGGGTTGTAGCGGGTCTCCCACGCCGCCTGTCCGGCCAGCGCCGCGCCGGAGGCGTCGGTGCGGGCCAGGTAGGAGCCGTCTGCCTGGCGGTCGAACCGCCCCATCCCCACGCCGGCGCAGCAGGCCAAGATCACCAGCACCGCCAGGGCGCCTTCGAGCAGCATTCCGCCGTAGGCGATCGACTGGGCGTCGGTCTCGTTGGCCACCTGCTTGCTGGTGGTGCCGCTGGAGACCAGGCAGTGGAACCCGCTCACCGCGCCGCAGGCGATAGTGATGAACAAGAAGGGCCAGATCGGGGGCGCCCCGTCCGGCGCGCGATCGGCAAGCGCCGGCGCGCTGGCGGCCAGGTCGGCCGTTCCTTGCAGCCCGGCGACCCCCAGACCGACGACCAGCAGCACCAGGGCGACCATCAACTGCTGGCTGTTGATGAAGTCGCGCGGCTGCAGCAGCAGCCACACCGGCAGCACCGACGCCAGGTAGCAGTACACGAACAGCAGCAGCGTCCAGACGATGGTGGGGTTACCCCAGAACGGCAGGTCGGGGTTGGCGGGGATGGCCAGCGGCAGCCAGTCGCAGCCCACGATCACGGCCGCGTAGACCACCACCAGCGCGATCAGCGAGGGCCACAGCAGTTCCCCGCCCGGGCGGCGGTGGGTGTACAGGCCGATGGCCACGGCGATGGGCATCGCGATCCAGACGCTCAGCACGCTCTGCGGGTACATCTTGAAGATCGAGGCCACCACCAGCCCGAACACCGCCAGCACCACCGTGAGGGCGAAGAACAAGATCGCCAGGAACAGCAGCTTGGTGCGCGGGGCGATCATCCGCCCGGCGACGTCGCCCACGGTTTGCCCCCGGCTGCGGAGGCTCACCACCAGGGCGCCGAAGTCGTGCACGGCGCCGACGAAGATCGACCCCAGCACCACCCACAGCAGCGCCGGCAGCCAGCCCCAGAAGACCGCGATCGCCGGCCCCACGATCGGCCCGGTCCCCGCGATGCTGGTGAAGTGGTGCCCGAAGACGATGCTCCGCCGCGTGGGGACGAAGTCGACGTCGTCTTGCAGCTCGCGGCTGGGGGGGACCGCCGCCGGGTCGAGCCGGAACACCTTCTGCGCCAACCAGCGGCCGTAGGTGTTGTAGGCCACGATGAAACCGACGAACGACGCGAGCGCGACACCGAGCGTGAACATGTGCGTAGGGTGCACGTAGTGCACCAAGCGGGGAAAAGTGGATGTAGGCCGGATCAAGCCCGCGTCAGCGGGCGCAGCTCCGGCAAGCGGGGGGGGAGTACCCGCCCCACGCCGGAAGTGCGCCGAGCTTCGCTCGGCTTGTTCCTGCCTACAAGGTTCTAACCGTACCAGTATGGCGTCGCAGCAACTTGGCGCCAGCGGCGCCGGTGGTAGCGATTTGCTGGATTCAACCGGTTGTGCCGCCGATACCCTTCTGTGCAGACACCTGCGCCCGAGCGTCCCGGGGGGGGACGTTTTGATGGCAGCCGGTTGCTCCTGGGGGGGAACACAATGAAACTGCTCTATGCCGCTTTAGCGGTCGGTTTGGCCGTATCTAGCGTTGGTTGCCAGACGCTTGGCAACAAAGGCTGTGGATCGACGGTAGGTTGCGGCGACGCGCCGTGCCACGTCCGGAGGTCGCAACTTGCGCCCCGGCCCACGATCTGCCGCAGCGCGTGCCCACCGGGGGGCGGCTGCCTGCTCGATGGACAGTGTGGCGCCTGCGGCGGCCAGGGCTGCGACGCGTGCGGCGGCTGCGGCAAGGGCTACGGCCTGAGCGGATGCAACGCCAACGCCTGCGTGAACGGCGCGGTCAACGCCGTGCTGGACTGTGCCGAGTGCGACAACCAGTACAACTTCGCCCAGGGCCCGCCGACCGGTCAGACGGCCTACCCGTACTACACGGTGCGTGGGCCGCGCGACTTCTTGGACAGGAATCCGAAATCGATCGGGCCGTACTGAGTCTAGCGTCCCCTCCCAGTGGGCGGGGGCGTTCAATTACGACCGCGTGAAGGGATTCACGCCACCAGCCGCCGCTGACGCAAGGATCGCGTCGAGGCGGCTGGTTTCGTTTGCTGTTGGCCTGTTGGCCTGTTGTCCGTGGTCCGTGGTCCGTGGTCCGTGGTCCGTGGTACGCGCAAGCGGATTGCAACTGGCAACTGGCAACTGGCAACTGACCGCTACTCCACCTTCTCGACGGCTTCCCACGCGCAGCTCTCGACGCTCTGCTCGACGGCTTCGAGCACCGCTACGCAGCGGGCGCCGTCTAGGAACGAGGGGTTGGGGTTCTTGTCTTCGGCGATCCCCTGCAGCAGGTCGTACACGGCGTTCACGAACGAGTGGTCGTAGCCCAGCATGTGGCCCGGCGGCCACCACTGGCCGGCGTAGGGGTGGTCTCCCTCGGTGGCGATGATGCGGCGGAAGCCCTGCGCGCCCGACGCGTCCGCGGTGGAGAAGAAGTCGAGGTAGTTCAGGTCCTCGAAGCACCACGCCAGCGAGCCGAGGCTGCCGTTGATCTCGACGCGGTTGTAGTTCTTCCGCCCGGGCGCCATGCGGGTCGCCTCGAACGTGCCGATGGCGCCCCCCGTGAAGCGGGCCAGGAAGACCGCGGCGTCGTCGACGGTGACCGCCTCGGTCCCGGCGCCGGCGGTGGCCGACAGGCCGGTCGAGGCGCCCTCGGCGGGGCGCTGGGTGATGAACGTCTTCGTGTCGCCCACCACCTCGGAGAACTCGCCCACGAGGTAGCGCGCCAGGTCGACGATGTGCGCCCCCAGGTCGCCCAGGGCGCCGGAGCCCGCGGTCTCCTTGCGCATCCGCCAGTTCATGGGGAACTCGGGGTCCACCAGCCAGTCCTGCAGGTAGGTCGCCCGCACGTGGCGGACCTGGCCGATCTGGCCCGCCTCGATCATCTGCTTGGCCAGCGACACCGCGGGGCACTTGCGGTAGTTGAAGTTGACCATGTGCTTGACCCCCGTGGCGCGGACCGCCTCGAGCATCTTCCGGCACTCGTCCAGCGAGTTGGCCAGCGGCTTCTCGCAGAAGACGTGCTTGCCCGCCTTGGCGGCGGCGATGGCGATCTCTGCGTGCGTGGAGCCGGGGGTGCCGATGTCGACCAGGTCGATGTCCTTCCGCTCTACCAGCCGGCGCCAATCGGTCTCGTAGCCCTGCCAGTCCCATCGCTGGGCGAACGCCTTGACGTCCTCCTCCGTCCGGCCGCAGACCGCCTTCATCACGGGGCGGGCGTCGCAGGGGAAGAACTTATCGACCGACAGGTAGGCGTTCGAGTGGGCCTTGCCCATGAACTTGTAGCCGACCAGACCAACATTGACGTCACGTGCCATGGGGGAGAACTCCGGTAGCGCCTAGCGAGAAGCAAAACGAGCCGTGTGCTAGCAGCAGAGTCTACAAGAAAACCGGCCCGCGTGGAGACGGGGGTAACCCCCGCGGGCGAGCCTCCGGCGTCAGCCGCCGGAGGCTTCGAGGCTCGAACGCCGATCCAATCGGGCCAACCCCACCCCCCGCCAAAACTCCGGCGGCTTACGCCGACGGCTCGCCTAGGCGTTCTCGATGCCGCGGTAAAGCGGTTCGAGCGGGAGCTCGATGCCCAGCTCTGGCAGCGGGATGACCGAGTCCAGACCGCTGTAGGCCTCAAGGTCGAATGCTTCTGCTGTGCGGCGGTATACCGTCACCCTGCACTCATCCTGCTCCAACAACAGGTAGAGCTTCATCGACGGCAATTGCGAATAGATGATCCGCTTCTCGCCCTCGTCGGAACGACGCGTGCTTGGGGAGAGCACTTCGGCGACCAAAACGGGGCGGTCGTGATACACGTCGGCGCCCGGGTTCGGGTCGCACACCACCGACGCATCCGGATAGTAGAGGTAAGTGTAGCCGTTCGTCCGGACACGAACCTTCGTATCAGAGTTCCACGCACTGCACGGGCCGCCCTCCAGTCGCTTAGATAGCTCCACCAGCAACCGTGTAGCGACAAGGTTATGTGCATTCCGCGCCCCTGCCATCGCATAGACGTACCCACCTAGGTACTCGCTCTTCTCCAACGCTAGCTCTTCGCGGGCAAGGTAGTCCTCGACGGACATCAGTTCGATATGCTTCGCGGCTGTCATGACCTAATTGTACCGCTCCCATCCGCACCGGTTCAAGCACAACTGGCGAGCCGCCGGCGTCAGCCGCCGGAGGCTTCCAGGCTCAATCGCCGATCCAAGTCGGTCTACGCCGCCGCCAAAACTCCGGCGGCTTACGCCGACGGCTCGCTTTGGGGTGTTTCCTCTACGATGACCTCCCCTTGGTCCGAACGCCGCAGCCGCACGTGCCGGCGCCACGCCGCGTCGTCGGCAACGGGAAAATCGGTCCGCAGGTGAACGCCCCGGCTTTCGGTGCGCTGCTGGGCGGCCGCGATCATCAGCTCCGACACGATGAGCATGTTCTGCAGCTCCCAGCCGTCCGGCTCGGTCAATTGCCGCGGCAGCACGTAGCGTGTCCAGCGGTGGATGCTGCGGAGCGCCTCGTCCAGGCTCGGCCCGTTGCGCCACACGCCGGCGTTGCGCCACATCAGGCTCTTGAGCGCGTTGCGGATGTCTTCCAGGTCGAGCGCCGCAGAGGCGGCGCCCGCCGGCGCTTCGACCGGCGGGTTCTCCAGCGGGATGGCGTGGAAGGTGTCGCCCTCTTCCAGCGCCAATCGGCTGGCGCCCGCGCCGGCGCGCTGTCCGTACACCAGCCCCTCCAGCAGGCTGTTGGACGCCAAGCGGTTGGCGCCGTGCAGGCCGGAGCTGGTCGCCTCGCCCGCGGCCCACAGCCGCGGCAGCGACGTGCGCGCCTGCTGGTCGACCGCCACGCCGCCGAGCATGTAGTGCGCCCCGGGGCGGACCGGGATCGGGTCGGTCGCGATATCGATGCCGAACTGCATGCACGCCTTGGCGATGCCCGGGAAGCGGGCCCGCACCTCGTCGGCGCCCAGGTGCGCCAGGCTCAGGTAGACGCACGGGTGGCGCGTCTTCTCCATCTGCTCAACGATCGACCGGCTCACCACGTCGCGCGGCGCCAGCTCGGCGCGCTCGTCGTAGCCGGTCATGAAGCGCGCCCCCTCACTGTCGATCAGGTGGGCGCCCTCGCCTCGCACCGCCTCGGTGATCAGGCTCCGGCTGCTGCCGGCGATGTAGAGGACCGTGGGGTGGAACTGCATGAACTCCATGTCGGCCAGCACCGCGCCGGCGCGGAACGCCATCGCGTGGCCGTCGCCGGTGGCGATCGGCGGGTTGGTGCTCTCGCGGTACACCTGGCCCGAGCCGCCGGTGCAGAGGATCGTCTGCTTGGCCCACACAAACGTCTTGCCGTGGTGGGCGTTCCATACCAGCGCTCCACGGCACTCCATGGCTTGGTCGGGGCCCTGGTCGGTGAGCAGGTCGATCGTGAACGTGTCGGGCCAGAGCTGGCCGAGCCGCTGCTGCTCGACCCGGCGGATCATCGCCCTCATGATCTCGTGCCCGGTGGCGTCCCCCAGGGCGTGCACGATGCGGCGGTGGCTGTGCCCCCCCTCGCGTCCTAGCATCAGCTCGCCCCCGGCGTGGGCGTCGAACACTGCGCCCCACTGCATCAGCAGCCGGATGGCCTCGGGCGCCTCACGGACGACCATCTCGACCACCTGTTGATCGCACAGGTTGGCGCCGGCGACCAGCGTGTCCGCCACGTGGTTTTCGAAGTTGTCGTCCGGGTCCAGAACGCCCGCGATCCCCCCCTGGGCATACGCGCTGTTGGACTCCCGCATGGCGTCCTTGGTGATCACCAGCAGGGATAGCGGCGGGTCGACCTCCATCGCCGCCCGCAGGCCGGCGATCCCCCCGCCGACGATCAAAACATCGACAAAATGGTGGGGGATCCGCTTGGGGTGGAACGGGACCAGGTAGCGCGGGGTTGCGGGTGGCACGGGTTATCCTACGGTTTGGTTACGATTATTTGTGCCTTTCGGAGCGGCATGTTAGCCTGCCTAGGTACGGATTCTATCAGCGGGACAGCGCAATAGGGCGGCGGGAATGCGGCTTATTCTGGTGACGGCGGCCGCGGTTTTGCTCTGCCCGCAGGTTGGTTGGGGAGAGTCTCTCTTCATGGTGGGCAACAGCCTCACCGTTGATTCCCAGCCCGTCCAGCTCGGCAGCATCGCGGCGGCTCAGGGGATCAGCCTGAGCGTGGGCCAGCACATCAACTGCAACAGCAGCCTGACGACGATCCTCAACAATCCAGGCACGACGTGCGTGATCCCCGCCTACGGCACGTTCGACACCGCGCTGCCGGGCTATGCTTGGGACAAAGTAAGTTTTCAGTCGTTTGCCGGCCAGAACTCTACGATGGCCAACGATGTCGCGTCGTTCAACCAACTGACAAGCGTGCTGCGGCAGAACCCCGCCAACGCCGACTCACAGCTCTACCTCTACCAGTCTTGGCCGCTGATCCAGAACTGGGATCAGTGGGAGCAACCCGTTGCTAACACGCTGACTCAGGCCACGGTGCACCAGCGAGACTACTTCGACCACTTGCTCGGGCGTATCCAGGCGACCGAGCCCGGCACGCTGTTGATCCCCGAGGCCGAGGTGTTCTTCCGTGTGCGGGAAGCGATCGCGGCCGGCGAGATCACCGGCGTCGCGTCCTTTACCGAGATGTACCGGGATCAAACGCACGCCAGCTACGGGCTGGGGAGGTTTGTCGCCAACACGACGCTCGCCAGCACGCTCTTCCAAACCGACCAAACGGGCCAGCCGTCGCCGTTCGACTCGACGTTCGACGGCGTCCAGTATTCCATCACCACGCGCAACCAGTTGCAGGCGATCGTCTGGGACGTCGTCAAGAACCACCCCGACGCCGGCATCGCCCAGACCCTCACCCCGGGCGACTACAATGGCGACGGCTCGGTGACCGCCGCGGACCTGCAGGTTTGGAAGGCGAATCTCGGCTCGAAGTCGCACCTCTCCGCCGACGGCAACCACGACGGCCGCGTCGACGCGGCCGACTACACCGTGTGGCGAGACGCGTTCTCGCAGATGGCCGCTATCGGCGGCGGCTCGGGCGTGCCCGAGCCTTCCTCCGCGGTGCTGGCGGCGGCGGGCGCCGCGCTCGCGGCGTTTGCCCTCAGGGCTCGTAGACCGCGAAAGTAACGTCCCGCACGCCGGCCTCGACGCACTCTAGCAGGATCGGCTCCACCGCGGCGTAGGTCGCCTGCCGGTCGGTGCGGATCCGCACCTCTAGCGGCGTCGCCCGCCGCTCGGTCAGGCGCCGCAAACGTTGGCCGATCTCTCCCGCCTCGACCCGCTCGCCGGCGATCTGCGCCGCGCCCGAAGCCAGCACGTTGATCGTCACCCGCGCCGGCGGCGTGTCGGCGTCCTGCTCGCCCGACGAGGCGTCTGGCAGGTCGAGCTCGAGGTGCGTCTCTTGCTGGGCCAGGTGGCTGCTGACCAAGAAGAAGATGATCAGCAAAAACACCACGTCGATCATCGGCGTGAGGTTCACCGACAAAGGCTCCCGAGGCGCCAACCAGGGCTTCATGGCTTACCTTGTTGATGAAGGACAGGCGCCGCCAAGACGCCATGAGCGCCAAGACGCGCCAAGACGGACGGACGATTGAACCGCCAAGGTCGCCAAGAAGCGCCAAGACGGAGGGAAGGAATGAAGTTTGGACAGGATTGACGGGATCAACAGGACGAAGGCTCTTAGGAGTCGACTTAGCAAGTTACATGTGGGCTACTCCCGATCGCTAATCTTTCTATCCTGTCGATCCTGTAAATCCTGTCCCTATCTTCTTGCGTCCTTGGCGCTCTTGGCGTCCTTGGCGGTTCCCCTTCGTCCGACTTGGCGCTCGTGGCGTCTTGGCGGTTCAATCTTCCGTTAGCCTGACGCTTTCACTCGGCCCGTCAGCATCAGCTTGAGCGGCCGCAGGGCGCGTTGGGCTTCCAGCGCGGTGTAGGAGACGCAGCCGTCGACCCGGTTGCGGAACAGCGCGAAGGCCGCCAGCGCGGGGATCGCCACCACCAACCCGCCGACGGTGGTCACCAGCGCCTGGTAGATGCCCGAGGCCAGCTCGCTGGCCCGGGCGGCGCCCTGGGTGCTAGCGACCTCTTGGAACGCAAAGATCATCCCGACCACCGTGCCCAAGAGCCCGATCATCGGCGCGATGTTGGCGATCACGCTCAGGTACTCGATCTTGCGGAACAGCCGGGCCGACTGGTCGGAGAGCGTATCTTCCAGCGCCTTCTCTACCTCGCCCCAACCGCCATCGGCCTCGGCGAGCGCCGCCTTGAGCGACGTGGCCAGCACGCTGGGCTGCAGGTCGCACGCCTGAGCGGCGCCCAGCAGTTGGCCCTGCGTGAGCCGCGTCGCCACGCCGTCGGCCAGACCCGGGGGCGCCAGCACGCTCTGGCGGATCGACAGCGCGTGCTCAACCGCTAGCGCCAGGGCCGCGATCGACAGCGCCGCCAGCAGCGACACGATCGCCACGCCGACCCAACCGCCGGAAAAGACAATGTCAAAAAACCCGGCGGCGTCTTGGGCGAGGATCATCCCTAGAGTCTGGCAAACGGACGCTGAACCGCCAAGACGCCACGAGCGCCAAGGACGCCACGACGGACGGAAAGGGAACCGCCAAGGTCGCCAAGAAGCGCCAAGACGGAAGGACAGAAGGACAGAAGGACAGAAGGACAGAAGGACAGAAGGACAGACGCCTGGACAGGACTTACGGGATAGAAGGAGTGGCGATCAAGAGAAGTCCTAATGAATCTTTCTTGGGCGATTCATGAAACCCCTCATCCTGTTGATCGTGTCAATCCGGTCTTTTCTCCTTTTGTCCTTGGCGCTCGTGGCGTCCTTGGCGGTTCCTCCGTCCGTCTTGGCGCGTCGTGGCGTTCGTGGCGTCTTGGTGGTTCCTAGCGGCCGAGGGTGGTCACGTCCACGTAGCCGTAGCTGCCGCCGGTTCGGGCGGCGAGTTCGGTGAGGAAGTTCCGCTCGCTGCGGCGCGGGCCGTCGCCGAACTCGATGGTGTTGATCGCCGCGCCGGCGCGGCGGTTTCGGTCGATGATACGCTCGATCTCGCTGCGGGTCATCGCGTCGTCGGCATCGGTGAGGAAGAACACCGCGTCGGGCCCGTACGCCAGGGCCTGGGCGAGCGCAGAGTAGCGATCGGTGCCGCCGTCGGCAGAGATGCCCCCCACGAAGCGGGCCGCCTCCTGCTTGCTCGCGTCGTCGGCAAACGCCACGCGGTCCTGCCCGCCGCTCAGGTCGAACGCCGTGAGCCGGTGGTTGAAGAACACGATCTGGAACTGATGGACCGTGTCGAGCGACTCCAGGCTTTGCAGCAGCTCGCGTTTAGCGGCCGACAGCGGCGGGCCGTTCATGCTGACCGAACGGTCGAACACGTACACAAACCGGCTCCCTTCGCCCACCACGCCGAACACCTCAACCCGCGCCTTGCCCCCCTGGGGCCTCCCGCCGCCGGCGGCCCCCCCCTCGGTCATCTCGGCCGCCGAGCCCACGCCGGGCGACTGGGCCGCGGCCGGGCCGGGGCCCACCGGCTTGGGCAGGAACGCCGCGGCTGCCGCGGCGCTCGATTCGGTCGGCAGCGCCGCGTCGGGCGTCGCGTTCTCTGCCGGGTTGGGGCTGGCGGCTTCGGTCGGGGGCGCAGGGTCGGGGTTCTCGTGGTCGGCGTCGCTCTGGCCGTCGGACTGCTCGCTCCGCAGCACGATCCCGACCGACCGGCTCGCCTGGTCCGCGGCGCCTTCGGGGAGCCGCCCCACGACCAGCACCGCGGTCATCAACAGCAGCCCGTGCACCACCAACGAGGCCAGCCAAGCGGGCCAGTAGCGTTCGGGGTCGATCTGTGTGTTGGTCATCCTGCGGTCGCCGCTAGAGGAACGAAAAGAATGTCCAATGACCAAGCCGAAATGACCAATCGCGGAAACGCTGGTCCGTTGGTCATTTAGGCTTGTTCATTGGTCATTCAATCCTGTGCGTCTCTGCGAGAGACCTTCCGCCCCCGCTGCTACTGTTGGCGTTAGCCCCCGCTCTTCCCCCGCAGCTTGCCGCTCGGCGTGCGTGGGTTGCTCATCGAGGCGCGCCACTGCTGGTACGCGGCCTTGAGTTCCGCGACCACCTGCGGGTGATCGTCGGCCAGGTTTCTTGTTTCGCCGATGTCGCTCTCGAGGTCGAACAACACGTCGCCGTCCGGGTAAGCGTACGGCTCGCCGCGTTGGGCGAAGCCGTCCACCAGCGTGAACGTGCTGTGGTTCCAGCCGGCGTTCATGGCCAGCTTCCACTTGCCGCGGCGGATGACGCCGGTCTGGCGGCCGTTGGACCAGCAGAGCTCGTCGTGCCCGGCGCTGGCAGTGGGCGTCTGGACGACGCCGACCAACGACCCGCCGTCGAGCTCCGCTGCTGCTGGTTCGCCCAGCACCTCAAGCACGGTCGGCACGAGGTCCATCGCGCTCACGAGCGCCCCGCAGGTGTCGCCGGCGGGAAACCCCGGCCCGGTGACGATCATCGGCACGCGGATCCCCCCCTCGCCGAACATGTACTTCGTGCCCGAAAGCGGCGCGTTGATCGAGTAGTTGTTCCCCTCGCCGCCGTTGTCGGAGAGCAGCACAACGATCGTGTCGTCGAGCACGCCGCGGGCCTCGAGCGTGTCGAGCACGCGTCCCACGCCGGCGTCGAGCGCCATTAGTTGCGACAGGTATCGCTTGCGGCCCAGCGTGTCGATCGCGTCCAGGTGGCCCCAGCGGCGGTGCCACTTCTCCCAGCCCACCTCGTTCGGGTCCCAGTAGGGGAACCTCCAGCGCGGGGCGTCGCGGTCCCAAGCGGGCTGGGTGAAGCCGACCCGCGCGGCGTACTTGGGGCTGGCGATGTACGTGGGGGCGTGGACCGCGTTGTACTCCAGCTGCAGGTAGAACGGCTGCTCGCCGCGCTCACGGGCGATGAACTCCACTGCTTCGTCGGAGAAGACGTCGGTAGTAAACCCGTCTGGGAACTCGGCCGGCTCACCGCGGCCCCGTTCTAGCGGGCCGACGTTGAGGATCCCCAGCGGCCGCCCCGCGGCGCGCTGCTCGTACGCCTCGCGGTCGGCGTGGGTGAGCCGCAGGTAGTCCCACGTGTGGTGGCGGAAGCCGAGGAACTCGTCGAAGCCGTGGTCGAGCGGGTGTTCTGCAGGTCCGCCGTTGAGGTGGGTCTTGCCCACCTTCTTGGTCGCGTAGCCGAGCGCCCTGAGCCGCTGCGCGAGCGTCGTCTCGCCCTTGGGCAGCCCGCCGTCGCCGAACCAGTAGTTGCCCCACCGCTGCTGGTAGCGGCCGGTGATCAGGCCGCACCGGCTGGGGCTGCAGATCGGCGCCGTGGCGTAGGCGTCAGAGAAATAGACGCCCCGCGCCGCCAGCCGATCGAGCCCGGGGGTCCCCATCGCCCGCACGTCGGGGGGCGCCTGCGGCAAGAACGCCAGGTCGGCGTAGCCCAGGTCGTCCGCCACGATAATCACCACGCTCGGCCGTGGGGCGGCATGAACGGCGGGCGACCAGAGGGCCGCGACGACGGCCAGCAAGGAAAGAGTCTTCATGCTCGAAATTGTAACCAGAAAAGGTTTCGGCCACGGATAGCACGGATTTCACGGATAGGAAGATCGCCACAAAAAAGGCACGAAGAAGCACAAGAACCGCTGCCGCGTGAGGCGACAAGCCGCCGGGGGCGCTCTGCGATTCGTGCCCACCACGTTGTGCTACCTTGTGCCTTTTCGTGGCAATACCGTCCGGAACGCGGTTTGCGGCAGATGTAAGGTTTGCCCCGGCCGGCCAACCGGCTTAGAGTTTGTGCATTGGCCGGAGCGATTTCTCCCCAAGAACCTATCCACCAGGAGCCTCATCATGGTCAGTCGTCGTTCGTTCCTCCAAGCCTCTGCCGGCACGATGGCCGCCGGCGCTATGTTCTCGCCGCTGGGCATGCGGTCGGCCCGCGCCGCTACGCCGTTCAAGCCGATCGAACTCCCCTACGCCTTCGACGCGCTCGAGCCCTTCATCGACGCCCGCACGATGGAGATCCACTACGGCAAGCACTACGCCGGGTACATCGAAAAGCTCAACGCCGCGGTCGCGGCCAACCCCGAGCTCGAGGGCATGCGGCCCGCGGCGCTCGTGGCCAAGTGGAAGTCGCTCCCCGAGGCGGCCCAGACCGCGGTCCGCAACAACGGCGGCGGCATGGTGAACCACTCCTTCTTCTGGAAGGTGATGGGCCCCAACGCCGGCGGCAAGCCGAAGGGCAAGGTGGCGGAGATGATCGGCGCCCAGCTCGGCGGCTTCGACAAGTTCAAGGCAGACTTCGCCGCCGCGGCGGGCAGCCGGTTCGGCAGCGGCTGGGCCTGGCTGGTCGCCAAGGGGGATCAGCTTCAGATCGTCAGCACCCCCAACCAGGACAGCCCCCTCACCATGGGCCTGCGGCCGCTGCTGGGGATCGACGTCTGGGAGCACGCCTACTACCTCAAGTACCAGAACCGCCGCGCCGATTACATCGACGCCTGGTGGAACGTGGTGAACTGGGACCAGGTCGAAGAGAACGCCAAGTCCGCGATGGGCTAACAGGCGCGAGCGGGCCTACACGGGGAGCCGGGGGCGAGCAGTCGAGTCGGATGCGTTATCCTGAGCGGCCGGACACAAGTCCGCCGAGCAGTTTCAAATCCCTCTCTCTCGCCCCCCGCTTCTTCCATGGCTCCTACGAACCCCTTGTCCTGCGTCGGTCGCACCGCGCTGGTGACCGGCAGCACCCGCGGCCTGGGCAAGCAGATCGCCCTCGGGCTCGCCCGCAACGGCGCCCGCGTGGCGATGAACTACTTGGGCAACGAGCAGGTCGCCCACGCCGCGCTGGCAGAGCTTGAGGCCGTCGGGGGCCAGCACTGCCTGGTGCGGGGCGACGTGACCGACGAGGCGGGGGTCCGCGCGGTGCTGGCCGACGTAGCGGGCGCCATCGGGCCGGTCGACATCTTGGTGCCCAACGCCACCTGCGATCAGCCGATGCTGCCGATCGAGCAGAACGACTGGGCCTACTTCCAGCGGATGGTCGACTTCTTCATGAAGAGCCCGTTCCTGCTGACCCAGGGCTGCCTGCCCCACATGCGCGATCAGAAGTGGGGCCGGATCATCCACATCACCAGCGAGGTGTTCGCCGGCGCCTGGCCCGAGTTCTGTCCGTACGTCTCGGCCAAAGGGGGGCAGGTGGGCCTAGCCCGCTCGAACGCCGCTGAGCTGGCCCCCGCGGGGATCACGGTCAACATGGTGGCCCCCGGCTGGATCCCGGTCGAACGCCACGCGGGCGCCACCCAAGAGGACCGCGCCGCGTACCTGGAGCAGGCCCCCATGGGCCGGTTCGGCACGCCGGCCGACGTCGCCGCCGCGGTGGCGTACCTGGCGAGCGAAGGGGCGGGTTTCGTCACCGGGACTACGCTGAGCGTCAACGGCGGGCGGACGATCTCGTAGCGGGATGGGGCGACCGCGGTCAGCGCTATTGCACGTCGCGCGGGTGGGGCAAAGCCGGAATGGACCCGCTCAGGTAGCGGAAGGCCAACACAACCCGCGGCGCCCTTCGGTCGGTCCGTTCTCCTGCGCGCTAGGCCCCTTTGTCGGCGCCCTTGAGCCGCTCGTTTAGCTTCTCGCGGTACGCGGCCACGTCGTCTTGGTGGAGCGTGGCGCACGGCAGGAACATGGTGCCGGCGCCGGCCAGCGGCACGGCTTCGTCGATCTTGCGCGTCAGCGACGCCAGCAAGCGGATCGCCTCGTAGCCGTACTGGTACGGGTTCTGGACGACGGTTCCATGGATCTCGCCCGACTCGACGCCGCGGAGCGTCCCTTCGTGCTCGTCGAAGGCGACGACCTTCACGTCGCCGCCCCGTTTGGCCTCTTTCACCGCGTCCGCCGCCAAGGGGCCGACGTAACCGTACAGCCCCACGATGCACTTCAGATCGGGGTGGTCCTTGAGGGCCTGCTGGAGGTTGGCCTTGCACTTGTCCGGGTCGCTCTCGTCGAAGTACGTCTTGACGATGGTGTAGCCGTTGCCCTCGGCGGGCTCCTCGGGGGTTTCGTCGTCCTCGGGGTCTCGATCGGTCGCGTTGAGCAGCGCGTACATGAACGCCGCGCGGCGCTGCCGGGCGTTCTCGCGGTCGACGTCTCCCAGGAAGATGGCGACCTCGCCGCCGTCCGGGAGCGCCTCGCGCACCAGCTCTGCGGACAGCTTGCCCGCCGCGTAGTTGCTGGTGCCGATGTAGCAGTGGCGGAGCGACTGCGGGGAGTCGTTGTCGTAGGTCACCAGCTTCACCTCGGAAGCCAGCCGGCTGAGCATGCGGGTTTGCTCGGCCGGCGCCATCGAGCTCACCGCGACGCCGTCGACCGCTTTCGTATCGATCCGCCCCAGGATCGCGGTCTGCGAGGAGGCGCCCCCTTCGGGGACCGAGACCTCGAGGTCTGCGTCGTAGCGCGATGCCGCGTCGCGCGCTCCGGCGATCACGATCTGCCAGAACGGATCGGGACCGCCGACCACCAGTTGCAGGCGGGGACGCGCCTCGACGGACTTCTCCTCCGACGGCTGGAGGTAGCTCCTGCCGAGGTACCCGAGCCCCACACACAACGCCATAATGACCAACCACATCACCGATCGTTGCGCGCTCATCACACCCTCCGCTTGGGTTCGAGCCGTAGTTAGGACAAGAGAAAAGCCCGCCGCGGCGACGCGGCTTGCCAAGCAGCATAACGCGCCGGCGTCTGGAAAAGTACAGAAAGCCGGCGGGGGCGGCCCAATCCCAAGGTTTGGCGCCCCCCCTACGCGGTGAGCAGCTCGACACGCCGCTCGTCGGAGGCCTTGTTGATGCTGGACCAGTTGTCGCAGGCGGGGTCTTGCTCCGCCGCGCAACGCGCGCGTCCGCGGCACATCAGCAGCGTGTGCGCCGAGGGTACGAACACCAGCGCCAGCAGGGTGCCGCCGAGCACGCCCCCAGAGATCGACGTCGCCAGCGGGGGCCAGAACCCGCCCCCCCCCAACAGCAGCGGCAGGAAGCCGGCCACCGTGGTGAATGTGGTGGAGAGCACGTGCCGGGTGGCGTGCATCACCACGTCGCGAGCGGCGTCGGGGTCGCCGGTGCGGGCCCGGGGGTCTTCGCGGAGGGCGGCCAACACGACGATCGAGTCGTTGATCGCCACGCCGGCCAGACCCATCGTGCCGACGATCGCCATAAAGCCGAACGGGTACCCAAACAGCGCCAGCGACCCGACCCCCAGCCCGATCGACAGCACGCCGACCGATGCGATGAGCGCCGCCAGGCGGAAGCTGCCGAAGCTGAGCACCAGCGTGGCGGCCATCAGCACCGCCAGCACGCTCACGCTCGAAAGGAGGTTGCCGATGGCGTCGTTGCGTTTGCTGGTCTCGCCGCCGTACTCGAACCGGTAGCCGGGGGGGAGCTCGAAGCCGGACTGTGCGAGCCGCTCCCGGAAGGCGCTGAGCACCTGCGCGGGGAGCACGCCGGCGGTGATGTACGCCTTGACCTCGTTCATCCGCTCGGTGTCGAAGTGGGGGATGGCCGCGGTCTCGCTCCTGAGCTCGACGCTGGCGATGGCCGAGAGGGGGAGCCGGCCCGTGGGGGTCGTCAGGTCGAGCGAGGCGACGTCGGCAAGACTCGAGCGGTGGGCGTTGCTCACGCGGACGCGCACCGGAATGTTCTCGGTGTCTTCCAGGATCGAGCCGCCGACGGCGCCCTCAAGCGTCGCGTCTAGCTGCCGGGCGATCGCTAGGTTGTCGAGCCCGGCCAGCCGCGCCTCGTTCTCGTCGACCTCCAAGGAGAGCTTCGGCAGCGACTCGGCCAGGTTGCTGGTGGTGTGCACGACGTCGGGCAGCCCGGTAAGCATCTGCCGCACCTCTTCGCCCAACGACTGCAGCCGCGCCAGGTCGGGCCCGAACAAGCGGACCTCGATCGGCGCCTCGAACGGCGGCCCCTGCTCGAGCTGCTTCACCAGGAACCGCGCCCCGGTGAGCCGCTCGTCGAGCTGCTGCTGCACCTGTTGGATCACCTCGCGCGAGCCCTCGACCTGCCTGAGTTTCACCAGCGCTTGGGCGTACTGCGGCGTCCCCGCGCGGTTGGCCAGCATGTTGTAGTAGAAGCTCGGGGCGCTCTCGCCGAGGAACCAATCGACCCCTTCGATCTCTGGGTGCGCCAGCATCAGGTCGGTCGCCCGCCGCACGATGCGGTCGGTGGCCTCCAGCGACGCGCTGGCGGGCAGGTCCATTTGCACCTGGAACTGATCACGCTCAGCGGGGGGGAAGAACTGCTCGGTGAGCGTGGTGGCGAGCGCGTAGCCCATCACCGGAAAGAGGATGCCGATCCCCACCCCCAGCGCCGGCCAGCGCAGCACGACCCCCAGCGCCCAGCGGTAGCCGCGGGCGAGCTGCGGCGTCTCGATCCCGCTCGACCACCACGCACGCGACGGGCCGCCGCCGGCCGGCAGCGCGATCGCCGCGAGCGCCGGCGTGATCGCCATCGCCAACAAGAACGAGCTGCCGACCGCCAGTATCACGCTGATCGCGATCGAGCCGACGAACTCCCCCGCCGGCCCCGGCATCAGGGCGATCGGCGCGAACGACAGCCACGTGGTCACCGTGGAGCCGAACAGCGGCACGGCCAAGTGCTTGACCGCGCGGCTCACCGCCTCGCTGCCGGAGACGCCGTGCGACAGCCGGTCCCGCACCTCGTCGACCATCACGATCGCGTTGTCGATCAACAGCCCCAGCGCGATAATCAGCCCGGTGACCGACATCTGGTGGATGGGGATGCCAAGAAAGCGCATGCCGCCCAGCACCATCAACGAGGCCAGCGGCAGCGCCGCGCCCACGACCAGCGCGCTCCGCCACCCCATCATCACCCAGATCACCAGCATCACGGCGCCGGCGCCGACCATCAGGTTCCACAGCAGCGTCTCGAGCCGCTGCTCGACGTAGGGGCTCTGGTCGAACACCGTCCGCAGGCCGACGCCCCGCGGCAGCTCGCTGCGGAATTGTTCAATCACTTCGCGGGCGTCGGCAGCCCACAGGTCGATCCGCTGATCGCCGCGCACCAGCGCCCCCAGCGCGACGGCCGGCTTGCCGGAGACGATCGCCAGGCTTGCCGGCGGGTCCTTGATCCCCTTGGACACGTCCGCCACGTCCGCCAGCCGCACGAACCGGCCGTCGGCACCGTACTGGATCGGCGTGCCGCCGATGCGGGAGAGGGAGTCGAGCTCGCTGTCGACCTCCATCAACAGGTTCGCCTCGCCGGTGCGCACCAGCCCAGCCGGGGCCTTGGCGTCGCTGGCGGCCACCGCGTCGGCGACGTCCCTGGCCGAGAGCCCCAGCATCGCCAGGTCGTCTTGCCGGACCTCAACGCGCACCTCTTCGGTCGGGTCGCCAAACGTGTCGACCTCCCGTGTCCCCGGCACGGCCCGGAGCCGACGCTCCAGCTCTTCGGCCCGGCGGCGGAGGATGGCGTAGCTGGGGTCGCTGGGGAGCTCCCAGGTGAGCGCCACCACCGTGGCGTACGCGGACACCTCAAGCATGTCGAAGTCGGGGTGGGACGCCTCGACCGGAAGCAGCGGCCGCGCGTCGTCCAGCTTGTCGCGGACGCGCGACCAGACCTCGTCTACTTGGTAGACGTCGTCCCGCAACTCGATGACGATCGTCGAGATGCCGGTCCTGCTGGTTGAACGCAATTCCTTGATCTCGGCGATCTCCTTCAGCTCTTCCTCCAGCCGCTCGGTCACCAGCGCCTCGACCCGCTCCGGCTTGGCGCCGGCGTACAGCGTGTTGACGATCGCCGCCCGCTGCTTGAGCACCGGGTCTTCCATCCGTGGCAGCACGTAGAACGAGTTGAGCCCGGCCACCACGATCAGCAAGATCGCCAGCACCAGCAGCCGTCGGTTGTCGTAGAACAGGCTAGTCATGGGAGTGGGGTGTGGCCCTAACGGATGTTGACAGACTTGGTTGAAGACGCGCTAGCGAGCCGGGCCGGCCCCGGCCCCGGCGCGGCAGATCAACTCTTGCCGACCTTCGGCGCCACGTGCTGACCCGCCACCACGCGGTGGACGCCGTCCGCCACTACGCGGTCCCCTTCTTCCAACAGCCCACGCACGTACGAGCGGTCTCCGTCCGTGTGCAGCACCTCCACGTCGCGGCTCTCGAGCACGTAGCCCTCGGCGTCTTCGCTGGCCGCAACCACGTACACGGCCCACAGGCCGCGCTGCTGTGGGGCGAGCGCGCGGGTGGGGACCCAGAAGCCGGGCTCGTCGATGGTTTCGGTCAATTCGATGCGCGCCACCTGGCCGTCGACCAGGCCGTAGCCCCCTTCGATCTCGAACACCACGTTGCGGGTGCGCGTCGACGGGTCGAGCTCGGGACGCAGCGAACGCAACTTCCCCTTCATCCGGCGGCCTCCGACCGACAGCGGGTAGGTCTCGCCCACCCGCAGCGTCGCGGCCACGGCCGGCGGGGCCCCGATCCAGGCCTCCAGCGTGTCGCTGACCAGCTCGATCACCCCCTCGCCGGTCGCTACGACCGAGCCTTCGTCCACCATGCGTCGCGCCACGCGCCCCGCGTACGGCGCGTTGAGGATCGAGTCTTCGAGCTCGTGGTCCACGTCGGCCAGCGACGCCTCGAGCGCCGCCACCCGGGCCCGCTGCGCATCGACCTGCTCGCTCCGCGTGCCCGCCTCCAGCTCGTCGAGCGACTTCTGCGCCGCGTCCGTGCGGGCGGTGGCGGCGCGCACGTCGTACAGCGATTCGTCGAACTCTTCCTGGCTGATCGCGCGGGTGTCGACTAACCGGCGGCGGCGTTCGAGGTTCTTCTCGGCGATCTCTTGCGTCGCCTGCAGGCTACGCACCTCCGCGGCCGAGGCGGCGATGGTCTGCTGGCGCGGACCCGAGACCAGCTCGGCTAGCGCCGCCCGCGCTTCGGCCAGCCGTGCCGCGGTCTCGGCGCGGCGCGCGTCCAGCCGACGCTGGTCGAGCACGGCCAGCGGCTGAGCGGCCTCAACGGCGTCTCCCTCGTCCACCGAGAGCGAATCCACCTTGCCGGCCCGCTGGAACGACAGCGTGCTGCGGCGGGCGGCCACGAGCTGGCCGGTGTAGCTGCGGGCCCGCTCGTACTGCTGCGATCGGCGCAGCGTCACGGCTTCTACCGGCATCGATCGCGCAGCGGTCGGTTGATCGGCGGAGGCCGTCGCCCCCAGCGCCAACGTACGAGCCCCCCAAGCCGCGGCGCCGACAACGAGCAGCGCCGCCAACAAGCGCAGCGCCAAGAAATGACGATGCGTCAATCTGCCGCCAAAAAAAGAGCCGGCCGGGGAGTCCTGAGGCGTCTCATCAACCGCCATGATCAAACAGCTCCTGTTTCACCTGGTCCATATAGGCGTTGAAGTCGTACTCGGTAGAGAAAGGGCGCCAGCCGTGGCCGTCGAGCATCGCGTTCTGGTTCCGCCGCAACGCCCCCAGCGGGTCGGGGAGGCCGATCTCTGGCAGCGAGTCGCTCGACCGCATGATGGTTTGCGCGCCCCAGTTGATCGACCAGAGGCCGAACACGATGTCCTCGGGAGAGCCCCCCGGAGAGATCCGCAGGTCGCCGCACGCGACCGCGTCGCGGACGATGCCGCCGATGATCTCCATGCAACGGCTCTCGCAGTGCTGCATGAGCTGCCGGCGGTCTGCGCTGGTTTTCTCCCAGATGGAGGTCGCCCGCACGATCTGCTCAACAATGAAGAAGTGCGGGAACTGCTCCAAGAACGCCTCCGCCGCGGCGCCTACGGCCGCCATCCGCACCCGTGGCCCACCCGTCGACTGGGCGGCGCGCTGGAACATCTTGGTTCGCGTTTCGAGGGCGGCGTTGGCCAACGCCAACAGGATCTCTTCCTTGTTGCGGAAGTGCTGGTAGACCGTTCCCTTGGAATACTCGATCTCCTCGGCAATGCGGTCCATGCTCAGCCCGAGGTAGCCGGCCTCGCACAGGTGGCGCCGCGCAATGCAGAGGATCTGCTCCTCGCGTCTGCGGATCTCTCGTTGCTTGCGGGTTTCTGCGACCATGAGGGGAATTATTGACAGAGCGTCAGAAATTGACAAGAGGTGAATTTGTGAGCCGAGAACGTTCCTCGGGGTCCACTGGTCGGGTATGCTTAGGCGATGATCTTCAAAGCCATCATCCACGACGCAGAAGAAGGGGGCTTCTGGGCCGAGGTGCCCGCACTGCCCGGCTGTGTCACCCAGGCCGAGAGCCTGGAAGAACTCGAAGCGAACCTCCACGACGCGATCGAAGGTTGGCTCCTAGCGGCCGAGCCTGACACAGGGTCGCCCGGCGAGCGAGTGCTTGAAATCGCTGTATGAAGGCCGTGTCCGGCAAGCGGCAAGCCCAACTCGCGGAAGCAAGAGGATGGCGGCTCGCCCGCATTAGCGGCAGCCATCACGTCTACGTTGCAGAGGGCAGAAGGGAGCGCTTGGTGATCCCGATACACGGGTCGCGCCCCCTCAAGATCGGCCTGCAACGGAGTCTAATGAAGATCGTCCCGGTCGGCGAAGACGAACTCTAACGCTCCCCCGCCTCACTCCGTGATCGCTTCCTTCACCGGCTGCACGAAGTGGGGAGACTTGCCCTTTTCGGTCAGCTCTTGGGCCTTCTTTTCGGCCTCTTTCTTCTGCGAGTAGTCGTACAGCGCGATCCGCTTGAGCTGCTGGTTGAAGACGCCCCAGAAGGCCTTCAGGCGGACCTCGGCGGCGGCCTTGGCGCGGCTCTTCCGCTTGGCGGGCGCCTTCTTGGCTTTTTTCGGGGCGGCGGCCTCTTGCGCCTCGGCGGCGTCGGCTTCGGCCCGCTTGTCTCGGATGCTGATTGTCTTGCGGGCCATCGCACTACGCCTTGCGGGAGATAGGAAGTACCGGCGAAGGGCGTAGTTTACCGCATTCGGCCCGGCCTTTCTATTGGCCGCGAAAAGCAGGAGAAATAGCCACAAAGAGGCACGAAAAAGCACAAAGGGAATGACCCACGGCCAGGCCTCAATGACCGAGACGCAATTGCAATCGCCTGCGAGTTCTAGTCATTGTGGCTGGGGCGTCGGCACCTGGCAGTGTGCATGTAGTTCCGCTCTTTGTGCTTTCTTGTGCCTTTTCGTGGCTATCTTCACGGGGGCAGCACCAACTCAACCCGCAGTTTGTCTGCCTGGGCCTGCATGGCGAACATGAAGTAGATGATCGGGCGCTGGGTGAACTCGCCCCCCTGGGTCGGCGCCTTGCGGCGGGCGTAGAAGAACGTGCGGTCGACCACCACCTCCGGCAGCCGGCGTTGTTCTACCGCGAAGATCACCCGCTCTAGGAACTCTAGCTCCACCGGGCGGCGGGCCAGCAGCCCGTACACCAGCCGGTCGCGCAGCGGCGGGCGGCGGAAGTCGTTGTTGTTCTCGGCCGGGGCCAGCGACGCGACGCCAACAAGCAGCAACGCCAGCAGCCCGAGCCGGTTTGTCCGTGATTTGATCCGCATACGGTGCAGATAGGGGATGGGGCGCCGCGGTGCAAGAGCAACGCGCCCGATAGCTGCCGACCTAAAGGTCGGCGCGAGCGGCGCGCCCCCCTCCCCCCGCGCGTCTGCTAGCGGAACGTGCGGGATTGAGGAAAAATGGGGCGCGCGCCGACCGTAGGTCGGCAGCTATTGGGCGCGTGCTCTTGGGAGATCTGCGTTCCAGATCTTGCGAAGCCACCCTTTGCGTAGATTTCCATTCCCTTGGGAATCCGCACCTTGTACGATCCGCACCGCTTCTCGGAGCACCAACCTATGAGCCAATCAGAAACCGACTACCGCGTTGAACGCGACACCATGGGCGAGATGCGCGTGCCGGCCGACGCGCTGTACGGCGCCTCGACGGCCCGCGCGGTGGAGAATTTCCCTATTGCCAACCGGCCCCTGCCGCCGGCGGTGATCCACGCGTTCGGGCACCTGAAGGCGGCGTGCGCGCAGGCGAACCTCGACCTAGGGAAGCTCGACGCGAAGCTCGCGAAGGTCATTATCGAGGCGTCCGACGAGGTCGCCGCCGGCAAGCACGACGCGCAGTTCCCGGTCGACGTCTACCAAACCGGCAGCGGCACCAGCACCAACATGAACGCCAACGAGGTGATCGCCTCGCTGGCCAACCATAAGCTGGGCCTGGGCGCGACGACCAAGGCCGACGGGGGCGTCCACCCCAACGACCACGTGAACATGGGGCAGTCTTCGAACGACACTTTCCCAACCGCGATGTGCATCGCGGCGGGGCAGACCTTGAAGAGCGACCTCGTGCCTGCCCTGGGCCGACTGGCCAGCGCACTCGGTGAGAAGGCCGAAGCGTGGGACACGATCGTCAAGATCGGCCGCACGCACCTGATGGACGCGACGCCGATCCGTGTCGGCCAGGTGCTCGCCGGGTTCGCGAGCCAGGCGGAATACGCCGCCACACGCGCCGAACGGGCGATGGTGCGCATCGGCGAGAACATGCCGATCGGCGGCACCGCGGTCGGCACCGGGATCAACGCCCACCCCGACTTTGCCGCGAAGGTGTGCGAAGTGCTCTCGCGCAACTTGTCACAAGAGTTTTCCGAAGGGTTGAATCATGTGGAAGCGCAGGCCGCGAAGGACTCGTTTGTCGAAGCTCACGGCGAGCTGAAGACCGTCGCCGTCTCGCTCTCCAAAATCGCCAACGACATCCGCCTGCTCGGCAGCGGGCCGCGGTGCGGCATCGGCGAGCTGATCCTGCCGGCGATCCAGCCCGGCAGCAGCATCATGCCGGGCAAGGTGAACCCGGTGATTTGCGAGTCGGTGATGCAGGTCTGCTGCCGGGTGATCGGCAACGACGCGACGGTGACCATGGCCGGCATGGGGGGGATCGGTTCCATATTTGAGCTGAACGTCGCGATGCCGGTGATGATCGACGCGTTCCTGGAGTCGGTTACGCTGCTGGCGAATGTGTGCAACGTGTTCGTCGACAAGCTGCTGACCGGCCTCGAAGTCGACGAAAAGCGCTGCGGGGAGCTGCTCGACGCGTCGCTGATGACCATCACCGCGCTGGCGCCGGAGATCGGCTACGAGAAGTGCGCCCAGCTCGCCAAGCAGGCCCACAAAGAAAACAAAACCATCAAGCAGCTCGTCGGCGAGCTCAACCTGATGCCGGCCGAGCGGCTGGAAGAACTGATGAACTACGACAGCATGACGCGGCCGGATGCGTAATTGGTTACGACTACAACTTTAATCTCTCGCAGAGGCGCAGTGACGCAGAGGCGGGATTGATCAATATCCAAATCCTCCATAGCAAATGCTCGCAAGCGATCGTCTATTAGCCGTCTGAGGTTTAGCCCTTGGGTGTTTCGTTCTTCCCTCTGAGTCTCTGCGCCTCTGCGAGAGCTTTTTTCTGACCGTGAAGGTGAGTAGCGATGAAGAAGCCATGGATGGCGACCGCGGTTCTGCTAGTGCTTGTCTGCGCGCCCACGCACGGGGACGACACTCAGCCCCCCGAGCCGGCGGAGCTGCACCTGCCGCCGTGGCTTGAGCCGATGGCGCCGGCCGAGCCCGACCACGCCGCCGACAAGCCGCTGGGGCTCCGCGCCGCGTTCGAGCTGCGCAGCCCCCCCGCCCCGAGTTCAAACGGCCTGGAACCCGCCGCACGCCCGTCCGTGGTGTCCGACGTGCGGCCCGCCTCGGCGCAAATCTTGGGCTTCGACGACTCCCCCAAGGCGCTCGAGCTGCTGCACGCCGACGCCGCGAACCTGGCCTTCGAGGCCCGCAGCCTCGGCGACTTCAACGACCTGATCGAGCTCTGCCAGCCCGCGATCGAGTCGGGCTCGCCGCACGCCGCTAGGCTCAAGCGTCTGGCCGCGTGGGCCTACGACCGCCGGGGCGAGCTGCGGCTCGACCACGACCCGCACACCGCCTTTGACGACTTCCAGAACGCCGTGATCCTCGACCCACGCAGCGCCGCCGCGCTAAACCACCGCGGTCTGGTGCTGGCCGAGCACGGCAAGCTGGCCGAGGCGGTCGAGGACTTCTCGCGCGTGCTGGCCATCGAGCCCGACCACGCCGCCGCGCAGCGCAACCGCGCCGAGGCGCTCTCCCAACTGGGCAGGTACGAAGAAGCGATCGCCGACCTCTCGGCGGTGATCGACCCCACGGCGCCCGACCCGGCGGCGCTGGCCGCCCGCGGGTTCGCCTACCACGCTACCGGCAAGCTGCGCGAGGCGCTGGCGGACCTGAACCAGTCGATCCGCTCGGCGCCGATGGAATCAGACACCTGGACGCTGCGGGCCAACGTCTACGCCGAGGCGGGCTTCTACCAGCAAGCGGTAGACGACCTGCAGCAGGCGCTGCGGCTCGACCCCGCTAGCCGCAGCGCCTACCTCAGCACCGCCTGGCTGCTGGCCACGTGCAGCGAGCCGCGTCACCGCGACCCGAAGACCGCGTTGGAGGCCGCCACGCGCGCCAAGAAGCTGGCCAAGGAGCTCGACGCCCACACGCTCGACGTGCTGGCCGCGGCCCACGCCTCGGCGGGCGAGTTCGAATCGGCGGTGCGTTACCAAGAGCAGGCGTTGCTGCTGGCCGCCGACCCGCAGCAGACCGAGCTTCGCGAACGGCTGGCGCGCTACCGCCGCGGCGAGTCGTTCCGAAGGTAGTTTGGGCCTTGCCCGTCACGGTGGCTGCATAGCGCTTCAACGTCAGGCACAGCCTGAACTGCGTCCTTCGACGTGTGGCGCAGCCCGACCCATGCAGCAAAAAAAAGCCCGGCCTCCCTTGCGGGGGGCCGGGCTTCGTTCGATTGTGCTCAACGCGCTTCAGGGCGGGTTCACGCTACCTGAACGTTCTCGGCACAAGGACCCTTCTGGCCCTTCGCTTCGTTGAAGGTTACCGACTGCCCTTCCCGCAGGTCGTCGAAGCTGCAGCCCTCGACGCTGGAGGAGTGGAAGAAGAGGTCCTTGTCGCGGCCAACGTCAATGAAGCCAAAACCCTTGTCCGTGAGCCGCTTAATCGTGCCTTCAGCCATCTGTTCAAATCCAAAGATTGTTCTGCGGCGACGCCCAGGACGGATTGCCCCGGGCAGGTTCCGCCGCAAGTGAGCCGTTAGTGTAGCCCGTTTGAGCCGCTAGGGGTAGCATCCCAAAACGGGGGGGCCCTAGGGGGCAAGAACCGCCGGCCGAAAAAACGACAGCCCCGATGGTTTCTGCCGTGTTTTCTAGTCGATCGCGACTGTCGCCCCCCGCCGCGGCGGGCGGAAGCGAACCTGCCCGGGGTCGCGGGATGTCCTCCACCGGGAGAAACACCGATGTCGGATCGGCTCATTGCAATCGGAGAAGATGGCTCGCCGGAGGAACCGGTCGACGGGCCCGCGGAGCTGCTCCGCACGGTCCAAGAGGGGTGTGCGGCCCTCTACCGCCGCCACGGACACAACCCTCCGTGGATCGTCTACCTCTATCTGGTCGATGGCGCGTGCGTCGGGTCGTGCGCGTTCAAGTCGCCCCCCGCGGATGACCGGGTAGAGATCGCCTACTTCACGCTGCCGGGCTTCGAGGGGCGGGGCCACGCAACCGCGATGGCGCGGCGGCTGGTCGACATCGCCCGAGAAGCGGACCACGCCATCGAGCTCGTCGCGCAGACTCTGCCCGAGCCGAACGCCTCAACGGCGATCCTCACGAAGCTGGGGTTCTGCTATTCGCACGACGCGCACGACCCGGAGGTTGGCCGCGTCTGGGAGTGGCGTCTGCGGGCGGGAGTGGTTTGACGCTACGCATCAGCGAGGACGGGCGAACGACTTGCAAGCAGGCCCAAAAAACACGCCACCCGGCCTCCGTAGCGGGAGGCCGGGCTTGACGTGACGTCCGCTCTGCGGCTGCGCGGCGGCCCTACCTGCTTCGGCGCAGCGCCAGCAGCGGCGCTACGAACGCGCACAGCAGCAGGCTGCTGGGCTCGGGGATGGTGGGGATCTCGAACGTGCCGGTCAGCGTGCCGACCGATTCCAGGGCGTCGACGTCGGGGGAGTCGTAGCCGAAGGCCAGCGCGGGGTTGAAGATGGAGTCCCACAAGTGGCCCCCGTGGAACAAGAAGCTGGCCGAGACGGTAGCGGGCCCGACCCCCGCGGCGATCTTCGCCAGGTGGATAATCTCTCCCCCGTGGATCGGCGGGCCGACGTAGGGCGCCGGCGCGCCGCTCGGATCGATCAACCGCGGCGTTACTAGCGGGTCGATGCTGAACAGCAGCTCGTCGCCGACGTTGTAGCCCGGGAAGGCCCCGGGGATCGCGGGGTCGCCGCCGATGTCGTAGGCCATCGTGGCGTCGACGTCGATCTGGTCCCGGGTCAAGTCGTCAAACCGGAAGCCGGCAGGCAGGAAGAGCTTCTCGACCGCCGTGACGATCTCGCTGTGGGGGATCCACGGCGTGATGGCCGCGGTGGTGATGTCGTAGGCCCACACGGAGACGCCGCCGTTGAGCGCGTCGTTGTCGATGGAGAAGCGGTTCGAGTCGGCCGTGTTGGGGCCGAAGCCGAAGCCGCCGATGTAGCCCTCGATGACCACCTTGGGGGGCCCGACCAGCAGGTCGTGCTCGGGGGGCTCGGGGCCCCACACCTCCAGGGCGTCCAGCTCCGCCACGCGGTGGTGGTTCACCCCCGCGCCGGGGCCGAGCGGCAGTTCCGGCTCTGCCCACACGGCGCCCAGGCCCACCGGGTCTTCGTAGTGGACGCGTCCTTTGGGAGCGCCGCCGAAGCTGTCGCCGGTCACCGAGAAGAGCAGCGTCGACTCGTTGCGCAGCACCTGGCGGAACAAGAAGTCGCCGCTGTTGGCCAGCGCGTCGATCTGCCCATCGGGGTAGTTGAAGGCGCTCACCGAGCCGAAGTCGAACGCGTTCACCGAGCCGCTGTTGCCCGGGGGGATGCGTCCTTCCCGGTAATCCCACGACACCACCTGCAGCGGGTCGGCCACGCCGAACTCGTCGTGGTCGTCGATGCTGACGAGGTTCGGGTCTCCGCCGCCGACGAGCACCTTCCCGGGGTCGTTGTGCGAGTACTCTTTGCCGTAGACGGTGTCGACCGGGGTGGCGCCCTCGCCGCCGAGTTTCACGGTCGCCAAGAAGGGGACCGGGTGGTAGTAGTCGCCCGCCCAGAGTTCGGCCGGCAGCAGCAGGCCGAGGGCGAGCGCGCTCCCAGAAAAGGGGAGCAAGAGACGGGCCGCTTGTCTGGCGTTCATGAGTTCTCTCCCATGGTTCGACGCTGAGCCGAACTGAACCGAGAGGCAAACGCCCCCCGGCTGCGGGGTAGACCGACGAGAGAAGAGGAAAAAGGCTGCGTTGGCAGGGCTTTTAGGAAGACCCCTCCGGTCGCACGGCGGGCCGCACGCTCAGCACCCGGCAGTTTCGCGCGCTTTTCGGGCTTGTCAAGTAGCCGGCGGAAGTTTTCTGGCGCGAAAAGAGTCGAGCCGCGCCCGTCAGGAAGCGGAACTCGCGGCGCGTTACCCCTAGCGCTTTCGGGCTCTTCCGGTGGTTCTGGCTCCGCTTCCTGACGGGCGCGGCTCGATACGATGACGATCTCAAGCTCTGCTTGCTACACCGCGCCGAATAGGCGCCCGATGTCCAGCCCGAACACCAGCAGCCTCTGGGAGCACAAGGACGCTCGGCGTTCACGCAGACGCGAGCCGCATGCCCGACTTCGATGGGTCCAGCCTTTTTGGCAAAACCGTCCCGTGATCGTACTCAGCGTCCGTGAAGCTTGCCCCCGAGAAGGATACGTCGGCAAGGTTCGCCCCTTGCAGTTGAGTCCTACCTCCGAGGTTGTTGGGACGCAGATCGGCCCGTACGAGGCAGGCGCCTTGCAAGATGGCGCCCTTGAGGTCGGCGCCTCACAGGCTTGCCTGCTCTAGGTTTGCGTTTGCGAGGTTCGCTCGAAAGAAAGAAGCGGAATAGAGGTCGGCTCCGTTCAGCGCCGCTCCTGCGAGATTCGCCTCATGAAAAATGGCTCCCTCTAGGTTAGCGCCAACGAAGCAGGCGTGTCGCAAGTCTGAGCCAGAGAAGTCAGCGCCAGTTAGACAGGCCTTGGTGAACTTCCCACTACGCAGGTCTTGGCCGCTGAGGTCCACTCCCCTCAAGTTGACCCCTTCGAGATTCGCCTCTGCGAGCGGCGCCGCCGTCTCGTGCTTGATCCGGCCGTTGGAGGTTCGAAATATCATGAGGATCGGCGCCCAGCGGAAGTTTGAAGCGCGAAAAGATTCGAGCCGCGCCCGTCAGGAAGCGGAGCTCGCGGCGCGCGACCCCTAGCGCTTTCGGACGCTTCCGGTGGTTCTGGCTCCGCTTCCTGACGGGCGCGGCTCGATACGATGACGCTGCTAAGCTCTGCTGCCTACACCGCCCCAAACAACCGCCCGATGTCCAGCCCGAACACCAACACCATCAGCGACAGCAAGAACGCCAGCCCCACCATGTGCATCGCGGTGACGAACTTTTCGCCGGCCGGGCGGCCGCGGATCCCTTCGTAGGCCAGGAACACCATGTGCCCGCCGTCGAGCACCGGGATGGGGAGGAAGTTGATCACCGCCAGGTTGGCGCTGAGCATCGTCAGGAACAACAGCAGCGTGGCCAGGCCGTCGCCCGCTTGCGAGTAGGCGATGCGGGCGATGGAGATCGGACCCGCGACGCCGGTCACGGGGACCTGGCCGCCGATCTTGCCTAAGAAGCGGTAGACGCTGGTCATCCCCTTGCCGATCTCGTCGAACGCCATCTTCGCCCGGTCGGCGACCGAGCCGCCGTAGCGCAGCGTGCGGTCGGGCAGCAGCACCAGGCCGCGGTCCGCGGCGAACTGGCCGGCCGGTTGGTAGGTGAGCAGCTCGACCGTTTCTTCGGCGTCGCCGCGCTTCACTGTCAGCTCAAGCCGCAGGTCTTCGGCGTGGTCCTGCATCAGGTCGACCAGCGTGGCCCACCCCAGCTTGTCGCTCTTGAAGTTCAGGTCCTTGCCCGCCAGCGGCTGCTTCTCGTCTTCGCTCTTGATGGCCGCGGCGACCAGCACGTCGCCGGGGATGATCCCCGCGCGCTCGGCGGGGCTGTCCGGCAGCGTGGCGGCGACCTCCAGGGTCGACTCGAGCGCCAGGCCCAACGTCGGCAGGCCGACCGGCTCGAGCGCCTCGTCCCAGTCGGCCACGCGCGGCGTGACGTCGATCGACAGCGGCGCCCCTTCGCCACGCCCCACGGAGAACGTCACGCTGCTGCCGTCGCGGGCGGCGGCCGCCAGGGTTTGGTTGAGCGTGAGCGGGTCGATCGCCTCGTTGTCCTTGAGAGGGCCGTCGACCGCCAGCAGCGTGTCGCCCGGCTTTAGCCCCGCCTGCTCGGCGGGAGAACCGGGCTGAACGGCCAGCACCGGGCCGAGCTTGGTGACCACGCCGAACCGCTCGGCCGGGTTGGGGGCGATGGAGACCTCGATCTCTTCGCCGCCGGTGCGGGGGGCGAACGGGTGGTCGGCGGGGGACTCGCCGCCGCGCCGCAGCGTGAGCTTGATCGGCGCGTCGCGCTTCGCTTCCAGCAGCGCCGCGAACTGGTAGAAGCGGTCGACAGGTTCGCCATCGACGGCCACGATCTCGTCGTCTCCCTTGAGCTCCGGCGAGGCCTCGGCGGCGGGGGAATGGGGCCTGGCGGGGTCCTCCTTGCTGAGCCGCAGCATCGCCTGCGAGACCATGCCGATCCGCGCCAGCTCTCCCTCTTTCTGCTCGGGCTTGATGACCACGGTTTCGGGCTGCGAGGCGTCGCGGCGGAGGATAGAGAACGTGACCCCGTCGGTCAGGTTCCCCAGCACCACGCTGCCGGTGAGGTCGTCGAACGTCGGGTCGACGATGTCGTTGATCCGCACGATGCGGTCGCCGGTCCGCAGGTTGGCCTGCCACGCGGGGCTGCCGGGCACCGTGGCGCCGGCGACGCACGTCTGCTTGGGGGCGCCCATGCTGTAGGCGATGAACGCGAAGATGAACCCAAAGATGATGTTCATGATCACGCCGGCAGAGATGATCGCCATCCGCTGCGGCACGCTCTTGGCCATGTAGCTGCGGCGGTCGACCCACAGCTTCTCCCCCTTGGGGCCGGTGATCTCTTTGGCGGTCGACGAGCCCTCAAGCCCCTTGGAGCGGGCGAGCTGCTCGTCGATGTTGGCGGGGTTGTCGTCCTGGCCCAGCATCTTCACGTAGCCCCCCAGGGGGAGGATGCCGATGCCGTACTCGGTTTCACCCCACTTGCGGCTCAGCTTGTAGCCGCCGATGTCGAAGCCCACGAAGAACTTCTCGCACTTCACGCCGCACCACTTGGCCACGGCGAAGTGCCCCAGCTCGTGGACAAAGATCACAAAGCCCAGCCCGAGCGCCGCCATTGCGATCAGCCCGGCGCCCTGGAGGTAGCCGTACAGGCCGGCGTCGGCCAGCGGGAAAAGCGTCGACGCGAAGGGGATCAGGAACAACGTTTTACTCGGTTAATGGACGGTGGAGCCAAACAACCACAGAGCCACTGAGGCCACAGAGACGGACGGAGGAAGATAGCCACGAAAAGGCACAAGAAGGCGCAAAAGAATGGCACGGGAGGGGGCGGCTTAGAAACTAGGTCGTACCGGACCCGGCCCGATGCCTCCTGTTGATGATCCCCTTTGTGCTTTTTCGTGCCTTTTCGTGGCAAACGTCTGTCGTTTTCTCCGTCCGTCTCTGTGGCCTCAGTGGCTCTGTGGTGACTTTCTTAAGCAAGCACCCACGACTGAACCTCGGCCCGGGCCCAGCGGTCGAGCCGGGCGAGGTCTTCGAGCGTTGGGTCGGCCTCAAAGTTGTGCGATTCGAGCACGCTCCGGCAGGCCGGCACGATCTCGGTGAAGTGCAGGTCGCCCTCGAGGAAGCTCTCGACGGCGGCCTCGTTGGCGGCGCTGAGCACCGCGCCGCTGGAGCCACCCGCCGCGGCGCACTCGAAGCCCAACGCCAGCGCCGGGAACCGCTCGTGGTCGGCCGGCTCGAGCTCTAGGTTCCAGGCCCGCGTCCAGTCGAACCGCTCCGCCACGGCGGCGCGGCGCTCGGGGAACTCCAGCGCGTACTGGATCGGCAGCCGCATGTCGGGGGGGCTCATCTGGGCGACGATCGAGCCGTCTACAAACTCTACCAGCGAGTGGATGATCGACTGCGGGTGGATCATCACGTCGAGTTGGTCGGCCTGGAGGTCGAACAGCCAACGCGCCTCGATGATCTCTAGCGCCTTGTTCATCATCGTGGCGGAGTCGATGGTGATCTTGGGGCCCATCTCCCAGGTGGGGTGCGCCAGCGCCTCTTCGATGGTCACCTGCCGCAGCGCGTCGGCCGGCCAGGTGCGGAACGGCCCGCCGCTGGCGGTGAGCACCACCTTGGCCACCTCGTCGCGCTTGCCGGCCTGCAGCGCCTGGAAGACGGCGCTGTGCTCGCTGTCGACCGGGATCAGCCGGGCGCCGGGCGTCTTCTCGATGAGTTGCTGCACCAGCGGCCCGGCGGTGACCAGCGTCTCTTTGTTGGCCAGCGCCACGGTCTTGCCCGCTTCCAGGGCCGCCCAGGTGCTCTGCAGCCCGGCGGCGCCGACGATGGCGGCCAGCACCACGTCCACGGCCGGCAGCCCGGCCGCCTCGGCCAGCCCCTCGGGGCCGGTCAGCAGCCGGCACCCCTCGGGCAGGTCGCGCCACTTGCGGGCGTCGGCCTTCTTGCGGTCTGCGGCGACCACGGTGTGGGGGTTGAACTGCCGCGCCTGCTCGGCCAGCAGGTCGAGGTTGCCGCAGCCCGAGAGCACCTCCACCCGCAGCCGACCGCCGCTAGCAGCGATGACTTCCAGCGCGCTGCGGCCGACACTGCCGGTCGAACCGAGCACGGCGACCCGTCGCGGGGTGGCGGCCGAGAGGTTCACGGGCGGGGGTTCCGGGGGAGGAGGGGTCGGGCAGGGCTCGGCAACGGGGGGCGTGCCGCTAAAGTGTTTCAGCGGTAGGATTTGTGCCGCTCGGGTCGATTCTATGGCTCACCTAGCTCGCCAGCAAGGCGAACCCGGCCGAGAATGCCCCGCCAACCGGCAACGACCCCCCAGTATCCGTTAGACTACTAAAGCCTACGCCGAACCAGCCGCCCTGGTTCTGCGTTTCAATAGTGCCAAGAAGATTAACCACAGAGCCGCAGAGAACACGGAGACGGACGGAGAAACTGTTAATGACCAATGACCAAGCCGAAATGACCAATCCGCGCAAGCGATTGGAAGCGTCATTGGTCGTTTAGGCTTGGTCATTGGTCATTCTTGCCGTCTCCATGCTTCTCTGTAGCCTCAGTGGCTCAGTGGTTAACCCGTCCGTCCTCCCGCCCGTAAGTCCTGAGCCCCGCTGATTCTATGGAGAAGCCCACCCCCACGCCCAAGTCGCCCGACGCCAAGCCGGGCCAGCGCAAACCCGCGGGCGGGGGGGGAAACTTCATCTGGTACCTGCTGGCCCTGGGCCTGCTGCTGTTGATGCTGGTCACGGCCTTCAGCAGCCAGAGCGAGATGGACCTGATGTGGTCCGACTTCGAACGCCTGGTCAAGGCCTCCGACCCCGACAACGACAAGGCGCCCGACTCGATCCAGGTGGTCGACCGCAGCACCTCGCCGGCGCGCACGCTGATCCTCTCCGGGATGAAAGACGTGGTGGTGGCGCCCCGCGCGGTCACCGGCAAGGTGAAGCGGTCGGTGCTAGCAGACTCCGCGGCCGGCAACCCCAAGGCGCTCGCCGACCCGCCAGAACCGACCGAGGTGAAGTTCCGCGTCGCCCGCGACATCTGGAACCTGCCGCTCGGCGAGCTGCTGACCGAGAACCACATCCCGTTCCGCAACGCCCCGGAGCCCAACCCGCTGCTCCAGGGGCTGCTGTGGCTGGCGCCGATGCTGATCGTGTTCGCGTTCCTGATCTTCATGCTCCGCAGGATGGGGGGCGCCGGCAGCCCGATGGCCTTCGGCCGCAGCCGCGGCAAGCTGTACGCCCAAGAAGACATCGAGATCACCTTCGACGACGTCGCCGGCATCGACGAGGCGGTGGAAGAACTCCGCGAAGTGGTCGACTTCCTCAAGAACCCCGAACGCTACCAGCGGCTCGGCGGCCGCATCCCCAAGGGGGTGCTGCTGGTCGGCCCCCCCGGCACCGGCAAGACGCTGCTCTCCAAGGCCGTGGCGGGCGAAGCGGGGGTCCCCTTCTTCAGCCTCAGCGGTTCGGACTTTGTTGAGATGTTCGTCGGCGTCGGCGCCGCGCGCGTGCGAGACATGTTCCAGCAGGCCGAGGCCAAGGCGCCCTGCATCATCTTCATCGACGAGCTGGACGCGCTGGGCAAGACCCGCGGCTCGGGGAACATGGGGGGCCACGACGAACGCGAGCAGACGCTCAACGCGTTGCTGGTAGAGATGGACGGCTTCGGCTCCAACAGCGGCGTGATCGTGATGGCCGCCACCAACAGGCCCGAGACGCTCGACCCCGCTCTGATGCGCCCGGGACGGTTCGACCGCAACGTGCTGGTCGACCGACCCGACGTCGCCGGCCGCGAAGAGATCCTGCAGGTCCACCTGCAGAAGATCAAGGTCGATTCGGACGTCGACACCAAGGCGCTGGCCGCCATCAGCAGCGGCTTTGTGGGCGCCGACCTGGCCAACATGGTGAACGAGGCCGCCCTGCTGGCCGCCCGCAACGGCCGCGAGGTGGTCACCATGCACGAGTTCAACGAAGCGGTCGAACGCGTCGGCATCGGCCTCGAAAAGAAGAGCCGCATCATGCAGGAAGACGAGAAGCAACGCCTGGCCATCCACGAGGCGGGCCACGCGCTGGTCGCCTACTCGCTCCCCAACACCGACCCCGTGCACAAGGTCACCATCATCCCCCGCGGCATGGGCACGCTGGGCTACATGTGGCAACGCCCGGAGTTCGACCGCTTCATGAAGACCCGCAGCCAACTGGAGAGCGACATCCAGGTCGCCCTCGGCGGCACCATCGCCGAAGAGATCATGCTGGACGACATCGGCAACGGCGCCACCAGCGACCTGCAGAAGACCACCGAAACCGCCCGCGCCATGGTGATGGACTACGGCATGAGCCGCCTGGGCCGGGTGAACTTCCGCGAGAGCCGCGCGTCGTTCATCCCGGGGGACCCCAGCTCGGTGCGCTACTACAGCGAGCAGACCGCACGCGAGATCGATCAAGAAGTGAAGCGTATCATCGAAGAAGGGATCGAACGCACCCGCAGCATCCTGGTCGAACGCCGCTCGGCGCTCGAAGCGATCGCCGACAAGCTGCTGGAGGTCGAGACGATCGACGGCCCGCAACTCAAAGAGATCATCGAACAAGCCAGCCCCAGCCCCAAGCTGGTGCCGGGAACCGGCAGCGAACGCAAACGCCCGCCGGTGGTGGATGGCGGCGCGGAGGAAGAAGCGGTCGGGGGCTGAAGCGTTTGAATTTTGGCGAGCCGTCGGCGTCAGCCGCCGGAGTCTGACGCCAGGGGAGCTTCACGCAGGTCCGCGCCGTTGTCTGGCGGCGCGGTCCCCCGCCTCCTTCAACGGGTTGTTAGCCTGCGCCTCCGCCTTCTTGTATAGTGGCCCGGCACGTTCCCACCGCTTGCCGCAGCCGAGGCCCACCATGCGCACTGCTTTGTTTCGCAACCTGCTCGCTTTCTTTCTGATCGCCACGGCGGGGGGCGCCCGGCTTGCTGAAGCCGCAGACGCCGGCGCGGCGCCTGAGGGCAACGCCTCGGCCGAGCCGGGCCCGTCAAAGCCCCTGACCATCGGCTCTCCGGCGCCGGGGATCGACATCGAGCACTGGCTGACCAACGGCAACGGCCGGTTTGAGCCCGTTACGAAGCTCGAGCCGGGCCACGTGTATGTCGTCGAGTTCTGGGCCACGTGGTGCGGGCCGTGCGTCGCCAGCATGCCGCACCTGGCAGAGCTGCAGCGGCGCTACGCCGATCGCGGGGTGACGATCATCAGCATCACCGGCGAGCCGCTTGAGAAGGTTGAACCCTCCCTTGAGCGGCCCTTCAGGAAGCCGGCATCCAAGCAGGCCGAGGCCGCAGAAGCAGAGACGGGCCAGCCCGCCGGGCCCACGACGTACGCCGAGCTAACGAGCGCCTACTGCCTCACCAGCGACCCCGACAGCTCGGTAGCCAACGACTACCTCTACGCCGCGGGGCAGGAGCTCATCCCGTGCGCCTTCATCGTCGGCAAGGACGCGCGGGTCGAGTGGATCGGCATCCCCAGCGAAATGGACGAACCGCTCGAGGCGGTCGTCACGGACGCCTGGGACCGCGACGCCTTCAAGCGGCTGTTCGACGCGAAGCGCGCATTCGAGGCCGGGATCGTGCAGGTGCGCCGGCTCGCGGGCCAGGGGAAAGGGGACGAGGCGATCGCGCTGCTGGAGAGCCTGATCGAGAACGCCCCGGAGGAAGACATGGCGCGCAGCGCGGAGGGCCTGCGTGGCGGGATCGTGATGACCGACTTCAGCGCGACCGCGCGGGTCGATCGAGCCGCCGCGGCCAAGAGGTTCACCGACTACGCAGCGTCCGAGCACTACTCCCCGAGCCTCCTGGTCGGCTTTGTGCGGGTCAGCACACCGCACGTCCGCCCGGGCGTTGCCGGCGGGCAGGAGCTCGCCGCGGTGCTGGCAGAGCGGGTCGAGCCGCTCCTCGAAACGGGGAAGGCCCCCCGCGGTCTGGACGCAGTGTACGCGATGCTGCTCGCCGAGAAGGGAGAGCACGATCGCGCGATCACGATGTTGCAGGAGGCCGTCGCGGCCGCCGGCAACACACCCATGAAAGCGCTCCTCCAGCGCCGGCTGGATGAGCTGACCAAGGCCAAGGAGGAAGCCGAGGCCGCGGCGGCCCCGTCGTCCTGAGCCTCGGCCCGCTTACGGCCGCTTCAGCACCGGGTCGGCAAAGTCCAGGAACCACTCCCAGTCTTTGTGCTCCAGCCCGTGGCCGCCATCGCGGATGTGGTAGCCGGTGCGGCCCGCCACGCGGGGGGCGTTCAGCGGGGGCATCTCCGGGGTGGTGATGGCGTGTTCGCCCAGCAGCTCGAACACGGGCGCCGCCGCTACGACGGCGGCGTACTCGCCTTTCGGGTCGGCCCACAGGTCCGCGTCGGCGCTGGTGACGTACACGCCGCGCGGTGCGATCAGGGCGATCACTTCGTGCTGATCGACCGGCAGCCCGTCCTCGCGCCCCGCGTACCGCGAGAACGCCTTGCAGAACCAGTAGGGCAGCGCCTTGGTGATCGTGCCGACCGTCTCCCCGTAGGCGCGCCGCGACAACGCCGCCCCGCCGCAACCGGAGTTGTTGCTGTACGCCGCGGCGAAGCGCGGGTCTTCGCAGGCCCCCCACAACGCGGCCTTCCCGCCGCGCGAGTGCCCCGCCACCGCGACCCGCGTCCCATCGACCTCCGGGAGCGTGTCGAGGTAGTCGAGCACGCGGCTGGCGCCCCAGCCCCACGCAGAGAGCGCCCCCCACGCCTGGTCGTCCGGCGGGCGCCCGTCGGCGAAGAACCCGCGGATACCATCGGCGTACCCATCCTTGCGGTCCGGGTCGACGTCGGACGTGTAGAACGCGGCCGCGGCGTACCCCCGGTCTAGCAGCGCCCGCACCGGCCAGAACGGCTCGCCGGCGTCGCCCGGGGCGCGGGTGGCCTCGTCGATCGAGACCCGCGCGCGGTTGTTGATCAGCACGACCGCGGGAGCGGGCGCCCCCGCCCCCTTGGGGACAAACACGACGAACGGGAATGAGAAAGTCCGGTCGCCGATGGAGATCGTCGCCTGCACCGCGCGCGCCGTGGCGGCGCCGTCGAACGCGTCGCGCTCGTCGGTTTGCGAGAAGGCGACCGAGTACCCCGTCCCCGGACGGCGCCCGTACACGTTGTCTCGAAACAGCCCGAGCAGCTCCCCCCGGCGCCGGGAGGTCCAGGCCTCCCCGTTGTCGACGGGGCGGTTGTTGCTGAACCGCAGCGGGTCGGGCAGCACGTACGCCGGCACGCGCGACTCGTCGTAGTTCACCCCAGGACGCGCCAGCTTCTGGGCCAGCGCGGGGCTGGCGGACCAGGCCCCGCGCCGCTCTGGCTGTGTGTCGTCGTCGGCGCGGGTCGACAAGCAGGTGGTCGCGGCAAGCAGCAACAGCAGCGGCGCGACGCGCGGCGTGCAGAAGGAGGTGGTCGCCATGCAGGGTGCTCCGATCGCGGGCTAGGAAGAGTGCCGCAGTCTACCGCCTCGACGGCTCGCGCCGCAAAGTCTCACAACCCGAGCAACGGTGCGTGGGCGTGGCCGCCTGAGCCGGGGTTCGGTTACTCGTTCGCTGCGTCCTCCCTTGCTGCTTGACGGGCCCGCCGGTTGGCCGCTCGGTCGCGGGCGCCGTTGTTGCCGCCGGCGGCGGTCAGCGTGGGGTCCATCCTTCGCCGCATCGCTTCATCCGGTCCGCCGCCGAACAGCTCCCAGTAGAGCTCCTTCAGCGGGTTCATCTTCGGGGCGACGACGTCTTCGTTCACCAGCAGCGGTTGCACGTCCTGCCACCACTGGTCGTACGCCGCGCGGAGCTCGGCGACCGCTTCCGGGTGGTCGGCGATGACGTTGGTCGTTTCGCCCGGATCGCTCTGCAGGTCGTACAGCTCTTTGTTGTTGACCAGCGTGAACCGAGAGTTTTGGATCGCGCTGTTGGAGAACTTGGACTCCGCCGCCCGGCCGTGGGCCCAGCGTCCCACGTGGTGAACGAGCGTACGATCGGCCCAATCGGCTTTCGGGTCCTTCATCAACGGCAGCATGCTGCGGCCCTCGACCTGCTGCTGCACCTCGGGGGAGAGCGTGACGCCGGCGATCTGGGCGAGCGTTGGGAAGAGGTCGATGTGGGCGGTGAGCGCCGCGCACTCGGCCCCGGCGGGGACCGACCCGGCGGGCCAGCGGACGAAGCAGGGCGCCCGTGTCCCCCCCTGGTAGACCGTGCCTTTGCCCCCCTTCATGCCGGCGTTGAAGATGCTGCGGCCGGCGGTGCCGCCGTTGTCGGTGGCGAGGTAGATCACCAGCGTGTTGTCCGCGATCTTCCACTCGTCAAGCTTCTCCAGCAGCACGCCGAAATTGGTGTCGATGTTCTCGATCATGCCAAAGAACTTGGCGGTCTCCTCGCTCACGCCCGGCTTGCCCACGTAGTGCTGGTAGTACTCCTCCGGCACCACGTGCGGGCCGTGCGCGGCGTTGAGGGGGATGTAGGCAAAGAACGGCCGCCCCGCCTCGCGTTGCTGGTCCATCCAACGCAGCGCCTGGGTGAAGAACAAGTCCGTGCAGTAGCCGGTGGTCTTCTCCCATTTGCCGTTGTGCCACAACGCGGGATTGATGTTGGTGTTGCCGGGCGCGTCGCCGCACGAGCCCGGGAAGGTTTGACCGATGCCCCCGCCGCCGTGGATGTACACCTCGTCGAAGCCGCGGCTCTCCGGGCGGTACGCATCTTCGTCGCCGAGGTGCCACTTGCCGAAGATGCCCGAGGTGTAGCCCGCGGCTTTGAGCATCTGCGGCAGCGTGAACGACTTGAGCGCCATCCGCTCGCGTTCGAGGATCGTGTGCGTGACGCCGTTCTTGAACTCGTGTCGCCCGCTCATCAGGGCCGCACGGGTCGGCGCGCAGGTGGGGCTGACGTGGAACTGTGTGAACAACAGGCTCTGCTTTGCGAACGCGTCCACCGACGGCGTCTGCATGATTGGGTTGCCCAGGCAGGCGTAGTCGCCGTAGCCCACGTCGTCGGGCATGACGAGGATGATGTTGGGCGTCGAGGGCGCCGCCGCGTACAGCTCTGCGAGTGGCAGGAGCAGCAGTGCAGCGACGGACGGGAGGATTCGGTGATTCATGGCGTTCTGATGGCTCGCGTTGTGAGGAGGGCCGCGCGGTGTAGGCCGGCGGATCGGTTGGTTTGGGCAGAAGCCCTGCTGCCTGGGTGGTCCCTAGGGAACCGCTCAAGAATAACTCCCGCAACCAAGAAAATCACCACAGGGCCCATTGGCTTATTGGACTTGGTCACGGTTGCTTCTACTGCTGCTGCGTCCGTCTCAGTGCTCTCGGTGACTCTGTGGTTCACTTGATACTTGCGGGAGCTTTCTTTGATCCGCTGCTAGGAGTCGTCGATGGGCTAGTTCTGATCTGGTGGCGGTGCGTCTGTCCGCCCCATGCGAGCGACATCCAGCGGCTCGATCCCCAGGGCCAACGCCGGGCTGCCGGGCAGGAAGCTGAAGTCGCCCCCGGCCGGGTCGCGGAACAAGGGATCGCCGAAGCGGCTGGCCCGCTCGTTGCCCACACGCCGCATCCGGGCCAGGTGCTCCTCTACCCAGCCCGGGTCGGCGGGGTGGAAGTAGAGGTTCGCGTCCATATCCGTTTCTTCCATGTTCGGCTTGGGCCGGTCCGGCGGGTCCCCTACCCTGGGCCGATCGTTCACCGCGTTGCCCCCCTCGGGGCAGCAAACAATCACGTTGCGCGAGATCTTCGAGCCCGGCACGGGGACCCACTCTAGGCTGATGTAACCCGAACTGGGGCGCGCCAGGGGTTCGACGATGAAGTTGTTGATGATGTCGTTGACCCCCTTCGAGGCGATCGCGGCCGAATGCCCCGCGTTGCGGTAGAGGACGTTGCCGTAGATGAGCGTCTCGTGCTGGTCGTCGTCGCAGCGGATCGCGGCCGGGAAGACGTGCGAAGCATTATCGTGGATGAAGTTGTAGCGCACAACATTCCCTGCGCCGGCGCCAGACACGTACACGGCGTTTCCGTCGGAGAGCCGCTGCACGCAGTGCGAGATCTCGTTGTATTCCACTAGGTTGTGCCGGGAGTGGGTGTACTTTTCCCGCGCCCGCCAGCTCGCGTAGCCGTCGCGCGGGCGTTTGCGGACTTGGGCCTCGATCTCGTCGCGGCGCACGGTCATGCCCCCCTCGCCCGCGGGGCTCTGGCCGGGCGTGACGCGTGTGGTGACAAGCACCGCGGCGTAGCCGCTGTGGTGCAGATGGTTGTGGGCGATCCGGTTGTGCCCGCTCTGCCAGGCCCAGACCCCGGGGGAGTGCCAGGTGATCTCGCTGAAGTGGTGGATGTGGTTGTTCACGACCTCGTTGTGGTGGTTGACGTCCTTGGCGCCGGGGCCGTAGCCGGCCAGCAGCACGCCCGCCTCGCCCAGGTGAGCAAACTCGCAGCCCTCAACCCGGTTGCGCTGCGCGTGAAGGTCCATGCGCAGGCCGCTCCCCCCGGAGTGAACAAAGCGGCACCCAGAGACGCGGCACGACTGGGCGCCGCGCAGGCGTAGCAGCGCCGTGGGGCGATCGAACATGTCCCAGTCGTGTTGCATGCCCCACCCCACGCGGCCTTGATCGCTGGTCCACGCCCAGCGGTCGGCGTGCGAGAAGGTCAGCCCGGTGAAGGCGACCCCATGCACCGGCTTGTCCGCGGGCCCGCGGTAGTCGATCTCGCCTTCGACCCGGATCAGCTCGCTGGTAGTCGGGGCCAGGACCCCGCGGGGAGAACCGTCCGGCGCCGGGTCGGAGGGCCACAAGTAGAGCTTCCGCGTTTGGGTGTTCACTACCCACTCGCCCGGTTCGTCCAGCGCCTCCAGCGTGTTCTCGACCCACACCGATGCGGGCTTCTCCATCAGCCTGAGGAGATAGGGGGGCAGAAACCCGATCTCATAGGTGGCCGACGCCCCGGTCTTCGCGACGCCGGACGCGGCGTCGACCGAAGCGAGCGGGAGCATGTTGATGACCCACGCCCGGCTTGGCCGGACTTGGAGCTCGACGTCCGTCAGGTTGTCCCACTGCTTGAGTGCCCCCGCAGGGAAGTAGAGGGTGCTTCGATCGCCCTTGCGCGTCGGCACGAACCCCGCGCCCCTGGCGCGCTTCAAGCGCCCGTTGCCGTCGTACAACGTAGCGATCTTCTGCACCTCGTCCGGCAGGTTGGCGACCCACACGCTGCGGGCCGCCTCGGCGGGGAGCCCCGGCGGAGCGGGGTCCACCCGACGCCACCCCTCAACCTGCGCCCCCGCGCTGAGCACCGGCTGCTCGCCCGGGTAGGCGGCGATGGTCAGGTAGGCGGGCGCAACAGGCGGGCCCGCTCCGTGCTCCGGCGGGCCGTCGGCCCGCGTGTCCGACGCCGGGCCGTCCTCCACGCCCAAGACCAAGGTTTGGTTGAGCTGATGGCGCCCCCCGCGGAGGAAGATCGTCGCCGGCGCCGTGTCGCCCCCCTTGCGCAGCGCCCTCACCCCCGCTACCGCGTCGGCGAGCGACCCGAACGGCTTCTCCATACTGCCGTCGGCCCGGGCGCCGCCGTCGACCGACACGTAGACCTCCGCCCCGTCGCTGGCGCGCTGCGCAGACAACCAGGCCGAGACCAGCACGCAGACAACGGCGGTCCTTGCGCCGCGGCGGGTGAGTAGGATCGTTCTCATCACAGGCTGCTCGCTCGTACCGCGGGGCTATTGGGGCTTGGCGTCCTTCCAAACGATCTCTCCCGTCTGAGACTCGATATCGAGCCGGACCGACGCGTGCGCGAACTCCCGGGCGTAGGTGTATCCGTCGCGGACCGCCGGGCCCTTGGGCGAGCCCAACGGGCGGTCGTACTCCGGGGGGTGCGTCATCCAGGTCTTGCTGGATTTCGCGTCGTAGCTGTCTTTCAGGTCGAAGTAGCTGTGCTCCTCCGCACAGATCAGGAATATCGCCAACTGGTAGTCGAAACGGTCCTTAGCGCGCGCGCCCAACTTCACTGGGTTGCCGGCCCTGGCCGCGGCCCGCGGGGCTTCGTCGGCGTCTTGCAGGTTGTTGCCCAGCCCGCACGTGTAGGCGACGATGTACCCCTGCCGTGCGGCCTGCTGGAAGGCGTCGATCCCCTTGGCCACGTAGTCCTTCTTGGGCATCCCCACGGCGCCCTCGAAGCCCTCGATGTAGGTGCCGTCTAGGGCCTTCATAGCGCCCAGGCCCGAATCTGGGAAGCGGGCCCTGAGCACGTTGGCGATCATCAACTTCTGCGGCCCCAGCGCCTGCCGCGTCTCCTCCAGCAGGCGCTCGTACCCCGCCAGCTCCGCGGCCTTCTTCTGCGGCCCGATCACCCCCTTCAAGAAGGCGGGCTCCAGCACCTTGACCACGCCGTCGAGGAAGACGCCGTCGATGGCCGGGTCGGAACAAACCTCGTCCACGGCGGCGACCCACCAGTCGCGTAGCGCTTGGTGGGTGAGGTCGTACGCCTCGAGTCGGTCGCGGATCAGCTTGTCGTCTCCGCTACGCCCGACCAGGAACGCCCCGGAGACGTCGTTCAGTTCCTCATTCGCCGCGTAGCCGCCGTAGTGCACGATCACGTTGCGGTAGTACAAGATCTTGGCGTCGGGGTTGATCGCCTTGACGGCCCGGGCCGCCTTGAGCGTGCCCGCCTCGGTTGAGCCGGAATCGCGGTTCCCGGTGCTCTTCTCAAAGGTGATAAGCGGGAACGTCGCGAGGTAGCGGACCTCGTCGGGCGTGAACGCGGTGTCCTTGCGGATGTGCACGTAGCACGGCACGCGGTCCCAGGAGAAGGCCGGCAGCCGGTCGCCACCGGCCGAGGGCGCGGACGACTCGGCGGCGTTAAGCGCACCGGGCGGCGCAAGCAGCACGGCGACAAGGGCGACGGCGTGGAGGTGCTTCATGGGATCGCTCTAGCGGGTTGGAAGGGTGGTGTTGGTTGGCTGTTGTGCTTCCCGCTGCGCCCTGGCCCTGCGGCCCGCGCCGCGGCCCGGGTTGACGGAGGCAGGGTCCGCCTTGGTGGGCAGCGTGGCGTTCCAGTCGAGCACGAGCTTGGTCAGCCGCTGCGTGATCTCTGGGTGCGTGTCCGATCGGTCCTTGGCGACCTCCTCGGCGCGGTCCGACTTCAGGTTGTGCAGCTCGGACTGCTCGCCGTCTGGGGTCGTCACCAGCTTCCAATCGCCGTCGCGCACCGCCAGATCGGTCGATCGGTACCGCCAGAAGAGGGGCCGCGTGCGGACGACCTGCTTGCCGTCGAGGGCCTCCAACAGGTTCTCTCCGTCCCCATCGGCCTCGGCCGGCGGCGTGACGCCGGCGGCGGCGCAGAAGGTCGGCAGCAGGTCGACGGCCGTGAGGACCGTCGCCTGGTTCTCTACCCCGGCCGGGGTGTGGCCCGGCCAGCGTACGATGAACGGCGTCCGCACCCCGCCCTCGTAGAGGCTGCGTTTGCGGCCCCGCAGGCCGCCGGTTTCGCCAAGGCTGTAGTAGCTGCGCCAGCTCCCCGGCTCTCCCTTCTGGTTGGGGCCCCCGGTGTTCTCCGGGCCGTTGTCGCTGGAGAACGCGACAATGGTGTTGCCTTCGACGCCGCAGCGCTGCAGCGCATCGAGGATCATCCCCACCTTGCGGTCGCAGTCCGTGATGACGGCCGCGTACACCTGCCGGCGTGCGTCTAGGTGCTCCCACTTCTTCAGCGACTCGGCCGACGGGGTGTGGGCCAGGTGACTCTCGTGCAGCCACACGTTCAAGTAAAAGGGCCCGTCCTTGTTGGCTTCGATGAACCGCACCGCCTGATCGGGGATGTCGTCGCCGCTGCGGTCGATCTTCGGCCCGGGCCCGCCGTACACCGCCGACTCGTCGATCCCGTAGTCGGCCATCGTCGGCGTCCCGCTGCCCATGTGCCACTTGCCGAAGTGCCCCGTCCGGTAGCCCGCCGCTTTGAGGTAGCGCGGGATGGTGGGCGCTTTGCCGTCGAGCCAGTCGGGCATCTCCGGCCCCCGCTTCGTGCCGAACACGTGATTGATGCCGAAGCGGGCCGGAAACCGCCCCGTCATGGCCGCCACGCGGCTGGGCGAACAGACGGGGCTAAGCACGTTGAACTGCTGGAAATCGATCCCCTCGCTGGCCAAGCGGTCGAGCACCGGCGTTTCTAGCCAGGTGTTGCCGTGGCACGACAGGTCGCCCCAGCCAAGGTCGTCTGCGTAGATGAACACGATGTTGGGTTTGGGCTTGGCCGCGGGGGGGTCCGCGGCGTGCAGCTTGGCCGCCGGCGCGACGAGCAGTGCGGCCAGGGCGATCGCCTTCACTCGGGCGCCGCTCAAGGGAACGAGCAGCGATCGCTGCGCACCGGGTGCGGCTGGTTTCATGGTGAACTTTCCTAAGGATGAGTCGTGTAACTTTGCTCGCTCACAACACGCGGCTTGCCCGCCGCGCGCGCTACGGCTTGGCCAGACGCACGTAGTCGTAGTACGCCCCGCACAGTTCCTTGCCGTCGGCGTCGTAGAACCACGTTTGCACCATTGCCGGCCCGGCCGGCAGGGGCAGCGTGAAGAGGGCGCCGTCCGAGTCGGGCGCGACCTCCTGCCGCTCGTCGGCGTAGGTCTTGTCGCCGTTCCAGACGCGGATCCGCGCCGCGCGCACCGGGAGCGCCTTGCCCCGCGTCAACGTGTTGTCCCGCGCCGAGCGGATAGGCTCGCGCAACGCAGAGCTCACCGTCGTCTCGTCCGCGATCTCGCGCGGCCAGCGCCGGAGGTCGAAGGCGTAGTCGCCCCCCCGGGCGAACGCCACCGCGTTGAACCCGTTGGCGTTGGGGCCTTCGGCGATCATGGTCTGGTTCCACGGCGGCAACCCCTGGGACATGTGCCAATCGTGGCTGTAGAGGCAGACCTCCGGCTCGGCCGCCGAGCCCGCGATCGGGCGCCCGTACTCCGACGCGTGCGCGCTGGCCTCGCGCCACCACTCTTCGTACTCGGCCCGCAGGCGTTCGGCCGCCGCGCCGGCCGGGCCGCTGTTCTGTTCGGCCAGCAGGTCGTTCTCTTGGCGTGGGTCCGCCTGCACGTCGTACAACTCCCAAGGCTGCCCGGCGGCCGGTCGCATCAACCTCCATTTGTGCGCGATGTTCCCCTGTGCGTCGGTCTGGTCCTGCATCACGCAGGCCTGCTTGTACTTCACCAGGTCGTCTAGCCGCTGGTTGTCGGCCACCAGCACGCGGTCGTTGAAGAACGGCGCGTTGTTCGTGTCGTCGGTGTCCAGCAGCGTCTTGAGGCTGCGGCCTTCTAGCGGAACGTCTGCCGAACGCCCCGCCACGTCGTGCAGCGAAAGCACGTCCATGAACGTCGGCAGCAGGTCCATCGCGCTGACCAGTGGCGTCACGTCGCGGGCGGTCGCCGGCGCGCCCGCGTAGCCCCCCGCGGGCCAGCGGATCAGGCACGGCACACGGTGGCCCGCCTCGTACTCGGTGGCCTTGTCGCCGCGGAACCGCGCGTTGGCCCTGCCGTTGTCGCCGAGGATGAACACCACCAGCGTGTCGTCCGCCAGCCCGTCCGTGTCGAGGAACCGCATCAGGCGCCCCACGTTTGCGTCCAGGTTCTCGATGGTGGCCGTGGGGGCGTCGGCGCCGGGGCGCGCGCCGGGGGGCATGTCGTGCGGAAGGTGCGCCACGTTGTACGGCACGTAGGCGAAGAACGGTTCGCCCGCGGCGTGGCAGCCCCGCATGAACCCGATCGCCTCGGCGGTGAAGTAGTCCGTGGCGAAGTCGGCGTCGGTTTGGGCCAAGTCCACCGGCCGGCCGTTCTTCAGCAGCCTGCAGGGCGCGTCGTTGCGGCTCCCCCAGAAGCTGGGCTGCTGGTCGATGCCCCCCCCTTGGTGGATCACCACGTGCTCAAAGCCCCGGTCCTGGGCGCGGAACGGGTAGCTCTCGCCCAGGTGCCACTTTCCGAAGATGCCGGTGCGGTAGCCGTTGGCCTTGAAGACGTCCGCCATCGTCACCTCGTCGGCGTCCAAGAAGTAGCGGCCCATCACGGTGTGCCACACGCCAGCGGCGTTGTTGTGGCGGCCCGTCATCAACTGCGCCCGGCTCGGCGCACAGGTCGTGGCGACGTGGAAATCGGTCAGCCGCACGCTCTGGTCCACTAGCTGGTCTACGTTCGGCGTCCGCGGAGCATCGGGCCGCTGGTTGTAGTGGCTGTAGTCGTCGTAGCTCAGGTCGTCGGGCACGACCACCAGCACGTTGGGCCGCCCGGCCTGAGCCGCCGGCGCCAATGCGGCGACGAGCGTCAGCGCTAACGCACAACCGGTGGGGAACGTCAGTAGAACTCGATTCATCGTCTAGATGCTCTGCGGTAGATGAGGGCGGATTCGCCGGCGGAGATGACGCGCTTCAAGTGGCGGTCACTCACGACCGACACAGATTAGCTCTGTGGCCGTTCGATGGTACAGCTTTCCGTTGGCAAACGTCGGGGTGTTCAGCGACCAGCTCTCGCCACGCGGCCCCAGCGGGTTCAGGCTGATGAGCGCGTCCTCATCGAACCGCTCGGCGCCCGCCCGGAACGCGTAGCAGTTGCCGATCATCGTGGTGAACAACAGCGTGTCGTTCACCTTGATCGGGTTGCCGTTGAAGCACCACCACCAGCCGTCGCGTTTGGACCGCTGGTCGCTAATCACGTCGATCCCGCGTGCATTGAGGCCGGTGGTCTTCAGTTCTTCCTTCCACAGGTGCTCTCCCCGATCATCAAGATGGACGGGGACCTCGAGGATCTCTACCTTGCCCGTGACAAGATTCGCCCGCGCAAAGCAGTGCAGCGGCAGCAGGTCGCCCCACCGCTTCATCAACGGCTGCTTGAGGTCGTCGTTGAAGCACATGAAGTACAGGTGGTCCCCGTCCAGGTAGTTCGTGTACCAGGCGGGATGGATACGCGACTTCGGCAACGACGTGAGATCGAAGTCCTCCCGCAGCACGTAGCGCTCCAGCAGCGGGTCGTAGACGCGCAGGTCGACGTTCGCACGCAGGTCGATGGTCCGCAGCACCTCGCCGTCCTGCGCGTCCAGCACCGTCAGCCGGCTTTCGTGCTCCGATATCCACACAGCAAAGCGGTCGTTGAAGCAGGCATTGCTCAACGCGGTGTCCCCCTTGCCGTCGAGCACCGTACGCCAGACCCGCTCGCCGTTGGCCAGGTCGATCATCGAGTAGCCGGGGGGCGATTCCGGCACGTTGTGGTAGCCCCCGCGTCCGATCAGCAGCGTCGGCTTGCCGAGCGCGTGGTTTGAGAAGCCCGGCGTGTTGTAGTGCGTCAGCGCGTCCTCGGAAATCCACTTCTCGGCGCCCGTCTTCTTGTCGAGGCCGACCACGTAGTGCCAGCCTGCTTCTTTGCGGCCGTCCCGTCGGTCGTAGGGCTCGGCGTGCACCAGCGTGTCGCCGACCAGGTAGGGCTCGAACTGCTTGTTGAAGGGGAACGCGTGCTTGGGCTTCAGCACCTCGTTCTCCGAACGCCAGCTACGCTCCCAGACGAGCCCCCCCTGCCAGTCGAGGCAGACCAGCTTCCCCCCTGCATTGGTGAACCACACGAACTTGCCGTCCGTCACGGGGGACGGAGAGCTAAGATCGCTGAACCCGTACATGTAGACCGACTCGCCCCCGCTCTGGATGTCGTACTCCCAGAGCGTCTCACCAGTCGCGGCGTCGAGCGCCAGCGCGCGGATGCCCGAAGTCTTCTTCTGCCTCCCCTCCCCCGGCTCGAAGGGCTTCAAGACCGTCAGGAAGACGCGGTCCCCCCAAACAGCGATGCCGCTCTGGCCGCTTTCTTCCAGCGGCTTCGTCCACAGCACGTTCTTGCCACTGGCGACGCTGAACGGCGTCGGGACCTCCCCCTCGGCGCGTGTGCTCCAGTCCCCCCGCGGCCCCGCGGCCTGGGGCCAGTTCTGGGCGATCGACTGCCGGCCGCAGACGCAGCCGATACAGAGACACAGGACAAAGTAGATCGGTTTCATGCTGCGGCGTGTCTCGGTGGAGTGCGTGTCCCCGCGCTGGGTCTTGTGTTGACGAGCGGAACGCGCCAGACCGGGCCGATGCCTACGGCGACGCTGTCCGCCTCGACGCCCAGTCGCTTGAGTAAGGTGACGAAAAGATTCGGGGGCAGAACCCGGGCAGGTCTAGTTTACTCACCAGCGGACCGCACGCTACTCTGCCGCGGCGCGTACGCACTCTAGCTTCATCACGACCGCCTTCGGCCCGCTGTGCTCGCATGACGTAGAGCTCGGGCCCCGGATCGGCCTGCCGGAACGCGACCGGGGTACGGCGTCGGGGCTGTGCTCCAGCACCTTGCCCCAGCGGCCGGGCGCCGGGCGGTTGGGCATGCGGCGGCCGCAAGGTCCGCGTCACTTGGCGACTCGCATTTCTACGCAAGCGTCGACATAGCACAAGACCATCCGTAGAATAGGCCTCCATTGACACGGGGCAAATTCCCATACTTCACGGAGGATCCAACCATGTCCCCGAATTGGCACGAAGATTACGGCGACGAACCCTCTGCGGAAGAGCGGATGCCGCGCGAGGTAATGAGCGGAGAAGAACTCTCGGTAACCCTAGAGCTGTCGACCAGTCATTGTGACTTCTGCAACGCCCATCTCTTCAACGACGAACTGAAGGTAACCGGACGGTGGGAGTACTCAACCATGGACGTCGATCTGGAAACCAAACTTTGCGAAGATTGCTATGACCGGCGACGGAGGCACTATACCCCGGACGACCCGAAACTATTTGATGCCCTCACTCCGGTGGCGATCACGGATACGGCGCACTCCGTAGCCATCAAAAGCCACTCTTGTTTCTAGCACAGGCGGTACCATGTGCAGCCCGCACACGCGACATCTACTTCGTCCTTGCGACGCGTCAACGGCCTGCTGCTCTATCGCGATTATTGCACTTGCGGCAATCGGCTATTCCAAACAGCCCATTCCTGTAGAGAAGGTGCTCGCTCCCGTGCGGGCAGAACTCGCAGCTCTGTACCAGCGCGAGATGTCAGAAGCCAGTTCCAAGTCCGGCCGTGCTAAGCTCGCGTCTCGTCTTGTGGAAAGCGCTGAAGCATCTGCAGACGACGTAGCCTACCAATATGTGTTACTGAGGGCTGCAGAGAAGCTTGCCATCCAGGCGGAAGACGTGGAACTATCCCTTGAGATATCAACGTCGATAGCATCAGCATTTGCCATTTCGGAGCACAAGGCTCGAACTGAAACCCTGCTGAAGTGGGCAAGCATCCGTAGACCCCTTCCTCATGACTCTCGCCGGCTTCTTGCAAATGAATCTCTGGCGTTGGTTGAATTCATAGTTGCAGAAGGATTCACAACCGACGCGAAGGCGCTTTGCAACTTTGCGGAATAACTGGGGAGCTCGATGCGAGACTCTAACATACTGCGCATAGCCCGTTCTCTGTCCGAAGATACCGATGACATACTGGAGAAGGAGAAGGATTATCGCGATGCGCTGAGACGGAGTGAACAAGGGAAGGATAGCCCTGCCAACAACACCGTCATTGGCACGTTTCAATGCCTAACACTCGCAGACTGGAACTCAGGGATTCCACGACTTCGGATCTGCAACGATCCAATTCTGCGAAAGCTAGCCACGGCTGCTAGCGATGGAGACAAACCTGCGGCCCTTGTTTCGGCCGCCGACGCATGGTGGGAATATTCGGATGGACTAAAGGGAATGCGATTAAGAACTGCCAAGAGGTTCGCGGCGTCCATGTACTCAAAGGCCTTGCCAAGCTTGGACGGCGCTGAGGAAGATCGGGTTGCCGAGAGATTGAAGGAAGCTCGAGCTGCATGCAGTATCCAGAGAATTGTCCCTGTGAAGCCAGCAGTGAAGCCCTTTCCAACTCGAAAAAAGCAACCGGTGAGGGAGTTTACTTCGTTCGGCTCATTCGTCGTCAATGCCGAGCAGATTCAAGAGTTCGTGGATGAAAGCGACGATGAGCAAGCAAGGAAGAAGGCGCAGATCCAAAAGTACATCAACGATCACGGCGGGAAGTACTCGGCAACCGAGGCACGGGCGATGGTAGCTGCCTTCGAGTATATTTCTCAGAAGAACGTGCTAATTGCGCGACGGAAGAGTGCCGCCGCCGCCAAAGAAGGCGAGGTGTTCAAGGCCGTGAGCGGTGATCCGATAATCCGTTGGTACCCGCCGGCTCCGCCGCCCCCACCGGATGCTGCGAATTCTTCCGTACCGGTGCAGACAGTACAAATACTGGACGACCAATCAGCGATAGTGTGGCTATTTAAAGAGCAGGTAATCATAAGGGGGATAGATGCTAGAAGTATGTCACGAGGAAAGTGGCAATGTGCATACTTGTTTCAGCGAGTAGCAGATACGAGAGTGCCAGGCGTCGTAGGCGAGAAGAAAATCATCACACTGCAAGCCGTCAGTCGCGAAGGATTTGCCGACGACATTGCCATTTGGTAGGATTTCACCCCCCTATTCTTGTAGTCCGCTAGCGCCAGCAGCTTCACCTACCTACGACTGACCCTTGCGCTTCAGCACCTGCCGCGCCTTCGACTGCATGATGCTGATGAAGTCGATCGCCTGGATGTAGGCGTCGTACTCGGCCCGCTCGTCGTCCGTGAGCAGGCCCTCGGTGCACTTGTCGGCAAGCTCATCGATGCGGCGCTGCAGCTCATCGTCCGCCCGCATCGCAACAAACCGGGCCGCCGTTTCGGGGGTCAGCACCTCGCCGAACGGTTCGAAGATTCTGTCGAGGAGTGTCGCGGTTGCCATGTCTTAATCCTACCACGCCCAAATCCATGTGCGAAGTGCAAATGGATGAATGCCCGCAGCGCTACTCCCCCGCAAACTCCACGTTCTCCAGCTTCACCACCACCGTGTTCGGCCAGCCGCTGTTGTTGTAGATCCGCTGGGCGCGCATCACGGAGACCTCGAGCCCCGCGTCGGTTTGACGGTAGCGGGACTCGGGGTCGACGTCGGGTTTGTACTCCAGCACCTTGCTGCTCTGGCCCAGCACCGAGACGCGGGTGTCCGGCGTCGCCCTCAGCGACTTGAGCGTCACCTCTTTGCGCGTCCCCCGCTTCCAAGCGTTCTTGCCGGTGAACGCGTTCAGGAACGCGTACACCGACTTGCCGTCCTTGCTCTGCGTGTAGTAGATGTCTCCCCCTTGCTCGCCGATGACCGGGCAGGGGCGCACACCGGTGATGGACTCGTCATTGATGAACATCCACAACGCCAGCTCGCGGAACACCCGCTCCTGCTCGAAGGGGATCACGCCCGAGGGCTCCGGGCCGACGTTCAGCAGCAGGTTGCCCCCCTTGGCGCGGGTCTCGATCAGCATCTTGATGAGCTGGCCGCCGGTCTTGTAATCCTCGTTCGTCGGCTTGAACTGCCACTGCGTGCCGAGCGTGAAGCACGACTCCCACGGGCCGGGCAGCGGCTCGTCGGGGAGCTTCTGCTCGGGGGTCTCCATCTCGCCGCGGGTCACCAGGCACCGCGGCTGGAGCTTGTGGATGTACTGCGCAAGCGCCTCCTTCTGGGCGCCGTCGAAGAACACCACGTCGATCTCGCCGTAACCCCCAAACAGCTCGTCGAGCTGCTGCTTGTCGTAGGCCAGCAGCGCTTTGCGTTCGCGCCCCGTCCCCCCCACCCGGCGGACCACCTCGCCGCTGTGGCGCAGGAACCAGAAGTCTTCCGGCGAGAAGTAGAACCCCACCTTGATGCCGTGCCGCCGGCAGGCGTCTACGTAGTCGCGGACCACGTCTTTGCCGTAGGGGGTGTTCATGATGCCGAAGTCGGTGGTCTTGGTGTCCCACATGCAGAAGCCGCTGTGGTGCTTGGTGGTGAACACCATGTACTTCACCCCGGCCAGCTTGGCGATCTCCATCCAGGAGTCGGGGTCGTACCGCTTGGGGTTGAAGGTCTTGGGGAGCTCGTTGACGAAGCGGTCGAGGTACTCGTCCGAGGCGCCCACCATGGAGTGGCTAATGACCGATCCGAGCTGCGAGTCGAGCGACCAGTGGACGAACATCCCCAGCCCCCAGTCCATGAACTCCTCGGCCCGCGCGGGGTCGTTCGCGAGCTTGCCGGCCGGCCGCTGGAGCTCCATCCCTTTGTCGCCGTCGCCCGCCGGCTGGGCGGCCAGCGCGACGCCCGGCAGCAGCAGGCACGCAAGCAGGGCAAGGAGCGGGGTCGGCGGAGCGTTCTTCGTGCGCATGGATGCCTGTGGGTTGCGTAGGGCCGGCGGCGCTGCCGGAGCGCAGGCCGCCGATGGGGGAAGAGCCAGAGAGATTCGAGCCCCGATTCTACTTGGCCCCGCAGCGCGCGACAAACAGGCCCGGGCAGCGCAAAACGCGCTCACGAATTGTCCTCACGCCTGCGCTCGTGGTCCGCGGCGCCTCGCCCTGCCCATCCCCTGCTTCGCCCCAATGAGCCCGCGGTCCGTGACCAAGAGAGGTGTACTAAGCCCCACTGTCGAGCCTGAGCCGAGGCCGATAGCGATATGCATGAACACCCTTCTACCCACTAGAAACCGAGCAGAACCCAAGAAAAGCAGCCCGCCAACAAGGCGGGCGCCCAGTCCCGAAGTGGCGACACCTGCGGGATGTGAATTGGCTTAACTGGACTGCCCCAAACTGCGTAACTAACCTAAAGGTCCAGCAGCCTCCTGTGACTTCCTTGGGCCGCTGACGTGGGGATTTAACTTCGCACGATACGCCGCCTTTGTGGCGCATAAGAGTACCAGTTCTACCAATAACTTCTCGGCGTCCCCCGAGTCGATCGCCCACTCCGGGACGCCATGCGCGCCAACCCCAACCCTACGACCCAGGCCGCTGCGAGCGCGGACCTCCGCGCGCGCACCGCCGCACCGGGGGAACACAGCGATGAGACGCCGGCCGCCCTGGGCATCGGCGTCTGGCTGCGGCAAATCCGCGTTCACCAGTGGTCCAAGAACTTGCTGCTCGCGGTTCCGCTTGTCACCGCCCACGAGCTGAGCAACTGGCCCAAGGTGGAGCAGGCGCTCATCGCGATTCTCGTGTTCAGCTTGGTGGCGTCCGCAGTGTACTTGGTAAACGACGTTCTCGACCTGGCCGCAGACCGTGCTCACCCGACCAAGAGCCGACGTCCGCTCGCCGCGGGCAGGATCACGGTCCGCGGAGCATGCCTAGCGGCAGCGGCGCTGACGCTCACTGGTTTGGGCGCGTCGGGGCTGCTACTCCCGACTCGATTCACGGCGATGCTCGTGGGCTACATCGGGCTCGCGATGGCATATAGTCTCGGCCTCAAGCGGCAAGCGATCGTGGACGTCGTCATGTTGGCCGCCTTCTATGCGTACCGCGTGCTGATCGGCGCGGCGGCGGTCTCCATCGAGTGTTCGCCTTGGCTTCTGGCGTTCTCGCTGTTCTTCTTTTTGAGCTTGGCCCTGCTTAAGCGGTTCGCAGAGCTCCAACTCGTCGCCAAGAGGGGCGGCAACTCCGCTCCAAGGCGGGCGTACACGGTTGATGACGCGCCCCTGCTGATGACGTTCGGCGTCGCCGCCAGCCTGGTCGCGGCGTTGGTCATCGTGCTGTACCTCCAGTCCGACCAAGTAGTCGTGCTCTACGATCGGCCCGAGTGGCTGTGGCTTGCCTGCCCGCTCGTCCTGGCTTGGTCGATGCGGGTCTGGCTGAAGGCAAGCCGCGGGCAGATGCACGACGACCCTGTGGTCTTCGCCTTACGAGACAAAGGCAGCTACTTTCTAGCCGCTGCCGTCGCGGCCTTGCTGCTGATGTCAACCTGAACGCCATTGGGTTCGCTATGCTCGCCACTCCGCTGATCACGCTCGCCGATTCGATCGCGCTCGAGTCGCTCCGTTCCAAGCACGTGCTCTGGTTGGTCGCGGTAATCCCGCTGGGAGCAGCCCTAGCAGCCACGATGTACCGCGACCGATTCGGACGCTCCGCCGAGCGATCGGGGGTGCTTCTTGCCGGGGCAATGTGCGCGGCTTTCGTCCTACTGGACGCCGGCATCATCGCGTCCAATGTCCGCTCGCCGCGCGAGTGGGACTTCAAGCACTTCTGGACCTGGGGCGTGGCGGTGGCCCAGGGGACCAGCCCCTACGACCATGAGAACTTGCTCCGGATCGCCGAGCCGCTCTCCCCCAGCCCCGAGCTGCGCCGCGAGCTGTACTGCTTCTATCCGCCGCCGTCGCTGCTGCTCTTCGCCCCCCTGGGGTGGGCGCCCTTCGGTTGGGCCCTGCTGCTGTGGAACTTGGTTCAGGCCGCGGCGCTCGCGGCCTGCCTGGCGCTCTTCCGCTCCCTATTCGTCAGGGACGCTCGGATCGATTCGTATCTTCCGCTGGCCGCGATGGTGCTGGCGTTTTGGTCGACATCGGCCACGTTTGTCTTCTCCCAGACGAACTTCCTGGTGCTGCTCTCGATTCTACTATTCTGGCGTGATCGGACGCGGGCCCGCGCCGGAGTTTGGTTGGCGTTGGGCGTGCTGGTCAAGCCGCTCGCGGCATCGTTGGGCCTGTACCTGCTGCTCCGCGCCCGCTGGTCGGCCCTCGCCGCCGCAGCAGGCACGCTCGCACTCGTCACCGCCCTCACGACTATCCTGCTGGGCCCCGAAATCTTCAGCCAGTTCCTCCAGCACGAGGGGATCAGCGAGCAGTACCTGTTGGCTCAGACCATCAACCAGTCGCTGTCTGGCGAGCTGCTGCGCGCCACGGGCCTGGACGCGACGGCCAGTACGCTGCTCGATGGTCCAATTGTGCTCGCCGCGACCCTCCTGCTCACGGCAGCCACAGCGGTCGTGATCTGGAGAACTCGAAGTGAAGGGGACGCCTACGCGGTGGGCGCTACGCTGGCCATGATGCTGCTGATCTACCCCGGCACGTTGACGCACTACGGCGTTCACCTGTTGCCCGCACTTGCGCTGCTGTGGTCGAACAGCTCGGACAGCCAGCCGGGAGACGACCTCCGTCCGCTCGCCCTAACGACCATCCTGGCGGCCTTCGCCCTAGCGTCGCTTCGGATGACGTTCTGGGCGACGGTGATCGTCTGGCTGGTGATGGCGGTTCAGGGTCTGCGCCGCTCACAGGCGAGCGCCGTCGCCTTCCAACCGCGGTTGCCAGTGACGTAGCGTGCGTGACTTCGCTGGCAAGAGACGCTTGGGCATAGTTCCGACGCCCTGATCGTTCGCGCCCGCAGAACCACCTACCCCACTTCCCTACCACGCCCAATTCCCGGTGTGAAGTCGGGAGTGGTCGTTTGCAGGGCAAGCCCGGCTGCCAGCCCCGCAGTAGCCGCTGCTTCTCCGCGGTGAGCCTGCGGCCCCTGGCTAAGCCGTCGACGCGCCGAGGCCTTCGCGATCGAAGCCTTAGTTCACGGCGTGCTGCTGGTGGTCATTGTCGGAGCGCAGTCCGCCGGTGAGGAAAAGCCCGTGAGGATCCGATTCTACCTCGCCCCCCAGCGGGCGACAAAAAGGCCCGGGCGGCGCAAAACGCGCTCGCAAATAGCCACTCCCCGCCGGATAATCGCGTGGCGGACCGACCGTCCACCCCCCGGCGCCATGCGCCCAAGGCCGGGGGGCTGGAGGTACGCACGCAGGGAGGCGACGCGGCGAGCCGCGCGGGGTTTTGTCCCCGCGGTGTCCACTAGGGGTGTCCGCTAGGCGCCGCTGACGCGCGACTGCCAAGTGGGCCAGTGAGCCGAGAGCGTCCGGCGGCTCTGCGTCGCGTAGGTTCCACTCGCTCGGGGGGTGTCCGATTGACGGGGTCTTTTGTCCACCAGCACGCGCCGGCGCCCCCCCCACGCTGGGGGAAAGGAGGGGATGGCGCCGCGGCCGATCCACGAAAAACCGCGGGGGCGGGGGGCTCGGAGCAGGGTTTTGTCAGATTCTCGACTGCCGGCGAGGGGGACAAAAGGACACAACTCGCCGGGTGGCCTTACCCCGGCGGACGACGGGGGTTGCCGGCCTGGGTGGAGGGGGCGGACGGCTTGGGGGCTTGGTGCTGTAGCAAGAACTTGCCGCGCTTCTCGGCGAAGCCGCGTAGCGACGCGTCGGCGTCTGGGGCTGGGGCGCCCCGCTCTGCCCCCGCGGGGGCCGGGCCTGCGGCGGCCGGCGCCGGCGCGTCGGGGGAGGTCGACGCCAGGAACGCTTCGGTGGAGGAGAGCTTGCGGGTGTCCTCGGCGACCGCCGACTCGATCAACGCGCGGTGCGCGGCCACTTTCGGACCGAGCTGCTCCCAGTCGAGCTGCTCGCGGGCGATCTGGCGGAGGTGGTCGAGGTACCGCTCGCGCAGATGTGGCACGGCCAGCAGCCGGCTACGCAGCGGGGTGCGAGCGTTGTCGAGGCCGACCAGCGGATCGAGGTCGGTCCCGCCGCCACCACCACCGCCACCGCCACGCCCGCCGCCACCCGCGCCGCGATCGCCGCGCCCTTGGCGGCGGTCATCGCGAGGGGGGCCGAACGCGTCGCCGAAGGGTCCGGGGGGAGGACCGCCGCCGTCCGGGGGCCCGAAGCCGCCCGGGCCGCCGGGACCGCCGGGACCACCGGGGCCACCGCGTCCGGGAGGGCCGCCGTGGCCGGCGCGGAGGGCTTCGTTCATATCATGGGGGATCACGTGAAACACGCCGTCTTTGTCGCGGAACAAGCTGTAGTCGCTGGCGCGGGTCCAGTACCCGTCGCTGTTGACCAGCGCTACGTCGTACGCCAAGAACCACAACGCGCCGTCGACGTCGAGGATCGGCTTGAGGGCTTGTTCGAGCTGGTCGTCGGGGGTCTCGTGGAGCACCCGGCAGAGCTCAACGAGCGCCTTCCAGGCCTTGTCGCCGTCGCTCGACTTCATCTCGTAGGTCGACTTGTACGCCTCGATGTCGTCCCCGACGTACCGCAGCCCCGCGTCGCCGCCGGGCCTGCCGGGGACCTTCCAACGCGTCCCCTGCGAGTCGCCGAAGTTCTCCTTGGTGAACACCTTGTCGAACTGCTGCACGTTGACGTACACGCCCCAGCACTCGCCGTTGATCACCACGCGGACCAGGTTGGCCTTGGGGGCGGGGATGTGCTGGCGGGCCATATCGGAGTAGAGCACGGTGCTCATCATCGACGGGTCGCCGTTGCTGTTGAGCAGGTTGAGGGTCTTGTAGCCGTCGATACGTTGGGTGTCGTCGGCGAGGTCGAGCGACACGTTCAGCGACCGCTTCGAGCCGCTGGGGACCATCATGAACGAAGACGCGCCGCGGAAAGAGACGCCGACGTTGGGGTAGGTCTTGCCGTCAACGGTGAGCGTGGCCGGCACCTCGACGTCGGTCGGCTTGAACTGGGCCATCTCTTCTTCCCAGTCGTCCGACTCGAACTCGAAGAACAGCGTGCGGAGCACGCTGGGGTCGTACAGGGGGGCGTCTGGGTACGCGGCGACTTCGCTGGGCTTAACGTGCGGGCCCGGCTTGCCGGGTTCGCGGTTGCCGCGGCCGCCAGGCCCCCCCGGGGGTCCGCCGCGCCGTCCGCCCGGTCCGCCACCGGGGCCGCCAAAGCCGCGGCCACGCCCCTGGGGCCGTTCGGCGAGCGCCTTGCGGGCGGCGGCGCGTTCTTGCTGGTTGAGCCAGCCGTCGCCGTTGGCGTCGAACTCTTTAACGAGCTCGATCTTCGGTCCCCCCATCGGCCCGCCGGGACCTCCAGGGCCGCCCGGTCCTCCGCCGCCTGGGAAAGGAGCCTCCGGGGGTTGGGCCCCAGGTGGCTGGGCCCCAGGTGGCTGGGCTACTGTCGGTGCAGCAAGCGAAGCGATCAGGAGCAAAAGGGGAACGAAGCGAGCGTGATGCAGCATTCTGAAGCCGGCGGTCATCTGGGGTGCGGAGGGACACGGGGTTACTCCCTAAACCCCACGCCCGCCGCCCGGTTCCGCGAGAAGCCCGCGCGGGGGCGTGCTGGCGCCCGCCGATCGGCGTTGCCCGCGGCGGACTTGTCGTCGATACTGGATTCTTATGCGCACCCAAACCCAAACTCCCGCCGACGCCCCGCTGGCCGCGGACCTGTCGGACTACTGCCTCGACGTCGCCCGCCGCGCCCGCGCCGCCTCGGTCGAACTCGCCTCGCTCAGCGGCGCGACGAAGAACGCTTGGCTACGAGGCTCGGCGGCGCTGCTGCGCGGCGAGCAGGCGGGGCTGATCGAGGCCAATCAGCTCGACCTCGACGCGGCGCCCGGGTTCGGGCTGACCGAAGCCGCGGTCGACCGCTTGCGGTTAACCCCGGAGCGGATCGAGTCGATCGCCGCGTCGCTCGAGGCGGTCGCCGGGCAGTCGGAGCCGATCGGCGAGGTGATCGCCAGCACCGTGCGGCCCAACGGGCTGCGGATCGACAAGGTCCGCGTGCCGCTGGGGGTGGTGCTGTTTATCTACGAGTCGCGGCCCAACGTCACGGCCGACGCGGCGGCGATCTGCGTCAAAGCGGGGAGCGCCGTGATCCTGCGCGGCGGCAAGGAGGCGGCCCACTCCAGCCGGGCGATTGTCGAGCTGCTGGGCCAAGCCGCGGCCGAGCACGGGCTGCCCGAGGACGCGGTGCAACTGGTCTCAACAACCGACCGCGCGGCGGTGGGCGAGCTGCTGAAATTGAGCGAGCTGATCGACGTGGCGATCCCGCGCGGCGGCGAGGGGCTGATCCGCCGCGTCGCGGCCGAGGCGCGCATGCCGGTCATCAAGCACTACGACGGCAACTGCCACGTGTACCTCGACGCGTCGGCCGACCCCGAGGTGGCCGAGCGCGTGGTGGTGAACAGCAAGTGCCACCGGCTGGGGGTGTGCAACGCGGCGGAGTCGCTGATCTTCCACGCCGACTGCGCCGCCGAGCTGGCGCCGCGGATCGGCCGGGCGCTCGGCAAGAACAACATCGAGGTCCGCGGCGACGCGCGGGTGTGCGAGCTGGTGGACGGCGCGGCAGAGGCCACCGACGAGGACCTGGGCGCGGAGTACCTGGGACCGGTCATCTCGGCGGTGGTTGTTGGTTCGCTCGACGAGGCGATCGCGCACATCAACCGTTACGGCTCGCACCACACCGACGCGATCGTCACCCGCGACCTGGCCGCGGCCCAGCGGTTCACGCAGCGGGTAGACAGCGCCGCGGTGGTGGTGAACGCCAGCACGCGGTTCAACGACGGCGGCGAGTTCGGCCTGGGGGCGGAGATCGGTATCAGCACCGACAAGTTCCACGCCCGCGGCCCGTGCGGCGTGACGGAGCTAACGAGTTACAAGTACGTGGTCCACGGAAGCGGACAGATTCGAGGATAGGGGTTCGCCGGTCGGCGTTGAGAGCGGACGAGTTCCGCCGCTCGCGTCTGTCGTCTTACTTCTGTCTTCTCTCACCAGCAACGGAATGCACCATGGGCGATGTCCTGAGCCAAGCCGAAGTCGAGAGCCTGATGGCGACGATGGGGGGTGGGGCCGCGGCGGCGGGCGCGCAGGCCGGCGCGTCGGCGCCGAGTGCGGGCGCCCGGCCGGACGCGCGGCACGATGGGGGCCGGCCGCGAGAGAAGGTCACGCCGTACGACTTCAAGCGCCCCGAGCGCGTCGGCAAGGAGCAGATGCGGGCCCTGCAGACGATGCACGAGGGGTTCGGCCGCAACTTTGGCGCGGCGCTCTCGTCGCTGCTGCGGAACATTGTCGAGGTGAAGCTGACCAGCGTCGATCAGCTCACTTACAGCGAGTTTGTGTTCAGCCTAGAGAACCCGACCTGCTTTAACCTGATCAACGCGCCGCCGCTGGAGGGGCAGTTGATCCTCGACATCAACCCGTCGCTGCTGTTCCCCATCATCGACCGCATGCTGGGGGGCGGGTCGACCGTGGCCAGCGCCGCCCGCCGGCCGCTGACAGAGATCGAGCTGCGGCTGGTCTCGCGGATCACGAACTTGTTCCTCTCCGAGATGCGTTCGGCCTGGAAGAACGTGATCGAGCTCGAACTGGCGATCGACCGAGTGGAGAGCAACCCCCAGCTCGTGCAGATCGTGCCGCCGAACGAAGTGGTGGTGCTGGTGAGCTTCGAGCTGGCGATCGGCGCGGTTCGGGGCATGATGAACCTGTGCCTGCCGTTCAACACGATCGAGCGGATCGGCGCCAAGCTTAGCGCCAACAGTTGGGTCAGCTACGGCAAGAAGCCCGCCTCCGCCGAGGCGGTGCAGCAGCTGGGCAACCGGATCGGCAGCGCCGCGGTCGAGATGGTGGTAGAGCTGGCCCGCACCAATATCAGCACGCACGACCTGATCGGCCTGCGGGTGGGAGACATCATCGACACGGAGAAGGACTGCAAGTCGCCGCTGCTGGTGGTGGTGGAGGGCCGGCCGAAGTTCGAGGCCTCCCCCGGCGCCTTCAAGGGGCGCAAGGCGATCTGCATCACGCAGCCGTACGAGAAGCAGAACGTGAACGTAGCGAAGAAGGGTTAACGTCGGAGCAGATTAGAAAGGCTCTCGCAGAGGCGCGGAGACGCAGAGGAACGAATCGAATGAACAACAAACAAGTCTCGATGCCCAAGAAGCAACGCTCGCACCGATTGGTTATTCGATCCTGGTCACTGGCAATCCACGTCTCTGCGTCTCCGCGCCTCTGCGAGAGAATGGCATTCGTTGCGTCTCACCGCTCGGGAAGCTTCTTGAACTTGTAGCCGTGGCCGCGGTCGCGGAGGACTTCGGCCTTGAGGATGCGGTCGGGGACCTCGCCCTTGGGCTGCTGGGGGTCGATCCGTTGCAGGTCGGCCAGCACTTCCATCCCTTCGACCACGCGGCCGAACGCGGTGTGCTTGCCGTCGAGATTGGGGGTGGGGACAAAGGTGAGGAAGAACTGGCTCCCCCCCGTGTCGCGGCCGGCGTGGGCCATGCTGAGCGTGCCGCGGAAGTGGCGGCGGTAGTCTTCGCGGTAGCACTCGCACGGGATGTTGTAGCCTGGGCCCCCGGAGCCGGTCCCCTTGGGGTCGCCCCCTTGGGCCATGAACCGCGGTAGTACTCGGTGGAACTTCACGTCTTTGTAGAAGTCCTTCTTGGCCAGCGTGATGAAGTTGGCGGTCGCCTGCGGCGCCTGATCCTCGAACAGCTCGACCACGATGTCGCCCTTGGTCGTTGTTAGCTTCACGCGGGGCAGGTTGTCCGCCTTGGCCTCGGCCTCGCGGATCTTCTGCTCGGCGTTCCACAACTGGCGCTGGGCGTCGATCTGGCCCGCAAAGTTCATCGCCATCGCCATTACGGCCTGCGCCGCGGCGTCCTTCTCGTCGGGCGCCTTGGAGAAGGCGCCCTTCTCGATCGCCAGGTCGCGGTACTTCTCGGCCAAGTCGAAGTCGTTCGTCACGAAGGCCGCCACGAGACCCCAGACGGGGAGTTCGAGCTGATCATTGCCCCCCTCGATGAGCGCGTTGACCACACGCAGCCCGCGTTCGTACTGATCGCCCCCCTCGGCCTCGCCGGCGCCAATGATGTCGTAGCGTGCGATGGTGAGCAGCAGGTCGGTGATCCGTTGGTCGGCCTTGGGGTCGGCCTGGTGCGCCGCGATCGCGGCGTCGATCATCTCGCTCAGCTCGCCCTTGGCCGCGAGGACCTGGGCGGCAACCTCTTTGTTCAACTCCGCCCGGCGCGCCTCGCCGGCGGTTTGGAACTCGCCGTTGAGTTTCTCGATGTTGGCCAGCGCCCCGCGGTAGTCGGCCAGTTCTTTGTCGAACTTGGCGACCGCGGGGGCGGGCTGGGCCTCCTGAGCCAGGGTTGTGGAGGCGCTCAAGATCAGTCCGATCGACAGTACCAGTTGAGTATTCAGCTTCATGGCGCCTGGAATTAACACGAGAATGGGATCAGAACACGGCCGGGGGCCGCGGGGGGCCGGTCGTCAGCCCCTGGCCCCCCGGTTAGCATAACGGATTCCCCCCTGCTGTAGACCACCCAGCGCCGCGATGCCCCGCCGCAAGCCTGCCGCCAAGCCGAAAACGCTGCCCCCCGAGGGCCCCGCGACGGACCTCCGCATCGTCGGCGGCTCGATGCGCGGTCGCAAGCTGGCGCCGGCGTTGTGCGAGGACGACGGCGACCCGGTCACCCGGCCGATGAAGCACCGCGTGCGTGAGGCCATCTTCAACCTGGTGGGCATGCGGGCCAAAGGGACGCACGCGCTCGACCTGTTCGCCGGCACCGGCGCGCTGGGGCTGGAGTCCATCAGCCGCGGCGCCGACTGGGCGACGTTCATTGAACGCCACATCCCGACCGCGGCGATCGTCAAGCAGAACATGGCGTCGCTGGGGGTGGTAGACCGTTGCGACCTGCTCACTACCAGCGCCTTCTTGTGGGCCAAACGCGACCTGCCCAAGGGCGCCGCCGCTTGGTCGGCGGGGCCCGCTGACGCGCCTTGGCTGGCGTTTGTGAGCCCCCCTTATCGGTTCTACCAGGAGCGGGAAGCAGAGATGCGGGCGTTGGTCGCGGCGTTGCAGGCCCACTCCCCCGCCGGGAGCATGGTGGTGGTGGAGAGCGACCAGCAGTTCGACCCGGGTACGCTGGAGACCCCCGGAGACGACCCGTGGGATGTGCGTGTCTATCCCCCAGCCGTGGTCGGGGTTTGGACGAAGGCGTCGAGGTAGCGGTTTTCGATCGTTTGCAGAGCACCGGTCTTTTAAGCGGGCCCCCGGTGGGCGCTGCGCGTAGGCAGTTGCGAATGGGCTGGCATGTTGTTTGCTCAGCGGTACAGATTCTCCCAGGTCCATCCCACCGACTCACTCCGCTGACATGAAATCCTTCGACTGCACGTGCGGGAATGCCCTGTTCCTCGACAGCACCCGCTGCGTGGGCTGTGGTAAGCAGACCATCATGTGCCCGCTTTGCAGCCAGTTGAGGCCGCTCGACGATGCGGAGGCGACCACCCACCGCTGCGCGAACCAAGCGTGTGGCGCCGAGCTGCGGTTGTGCGACAACTACACGCAGCACCAGGTCTGCAACCGGGGGGTCGCGGATGACGCCGACCCTTTGTGCGACTACTGTCGCATGAACGATTTCATCCCCGACCTGTCGGTGGAGGGCAACCCAGAGAAGTGGAGCCGGATGGAGCGGGCCAAGCGGCGGGTGTTGTACGGGGTGCAACAGGTGGGACTACCCATCCCCCAGCCGGGCAGGCCGCTGCCGCTTGCCTTGAAATTCAACTTCATGGCCGACGGCGCCAAGCGGGTCACCACGGGGCACGCGGACGGGGTCATCACCATCAATCTGCACGAGGCCGACAGCGTCGAGCGCGAGAAGCGCCGCGTTGAGTTCAACGAGCCGGCGCGGACCTTGGTGGGGCACTTCCGGCACGAGCTGGGGCACTACTATTGGCAGTTGTTGGTGGAACCAACCAAGGATGGGCCCAACAGCATCGACGTGTGCCGCCAACTGTTTGGTGACGAGCGGGACCCGACCTACGCCGACGCGCAGAAGAAGTATTACGCCCAGGGGCCCGCCCCCGATTGGCGGACCCGATGCATCAGCGCCTACGCCACAATGCACCCCTGGGAGGACTTCGCCGAGACGTTTGCCGCGTACCTCGACATGGCGGCCATCATGGAAACGGTCACCCACTACCGCCCGGTGGAGGTCGACCTGAACGACTTCGACGCGATGCTCAACGCGTTCCATCCGATCGGGGTCTTCTCGAACGAGCTGAACCGCGACCAGGGGTTGCTGGACCTGGTGCCAGAAGTGTTTTCACCCCCGGTTGTAGAGAAGCTGCGTTTCATCCACGGGATGCGGGGGATGGCGCCCGTGATCAGCGGCGATCCGGAAGCAGCGGAAGCGGACAACCAAGTTCCCGCTACCCCCCCCGTGACCGCCGCGAGCGAACGTTCATAACGGACAACGTGCCAGCATCCGCTGCGGGGCCCGCGGCTAATTCCGCCTATTCCCGGATGATGTCCTTGACGGTCATCCCCCCGGGGATCATCGGCAGCACGTGTTCCTGGTACGGGGTCGCTACGTCCAGGACGTACGGGCCGTCGTGGGCCAGCATCTCCTTGATCGCGGCCGGCAGGTCGGCCTTCTTGTCGACGTACGCGGCGCCGCAGCCGAAGCCCTTGGCGATCTGCACGAAGTTGGGGTAGCGCTCCGCGGGGTCGAGCGAGCCAACGCCGTCTCCCTGGCCCGACCACTCTGGGTTGTCGATGGGGCCGAGGTAGGTGTGGGCGCGGTTCCCCTTCATGAAGCGGTCTTCCCACTGCACCACCATGCCGAGGTGCTGATTGTTGAGCAGCAGCACCTTCACGGGGAGTTTTTCGCAGGCGCAGGTGGCTAGTTCCTGGACGTTCATCAAGAAGCTGCCGTCGCCGTCGATGTCGATCACCAGCCGGTCGGGCCAGCGGCTCTGGGCGCCCATGGCGGCCGGGAGGCCGAAGCCCATCGTCCCGAGGCCGCTGCTGCTGAGCCACGCGCGGGGCTGATCGAACTTGTAGAACTGGGCGGCCCACATCTGGTGCTGCCCGACGCCGACCGCGATCACCGGGTCGAGTTCGTGGACCGTCTCCCACAGCGTGCGGATGGCGTGCTGCTGGACAATGCCGGGGAAATCTTCGTTGTAGCGGAAGGGCTCTTCCTTCTTCCACGCCTGGCACTGCTTGACCCAGCCGGAGATCTCTTCCGGGGCCTCAACGATCTTGTTCAGCTCCGCCAGAGCGTGCTTCACGTCACTCTGAACGGGGATGTGGGCTTCCTTGTTCTTGTTCAGCTCGGCCGCATCGATGTCGACATGGATGATCTTGCCGTGCTTGCAGAACTCTTCCACCTTGCCCGTCACGCGGTCGTCGAACCGCACGCCCAGGGCGATCAGCAGGTCGGCGCCATCAACGGCGTAGTTGGCGTAAACGCTGCCGTGCATGCCCAGCATGTCGAGCGACAGCGGGTCGGTGGAGGGGTAGACCCCCAGGCCCATGACGGTGGTGGTGATCGGGATGCCGGTCTTTTTGACCAGCGTGCGGAGCTCCTCAGAGGCGCCCGACGTGATGATCCCCCCACCCGCATAGATCACCGGCCGCTTGGCCCGCTTGATGGCGGCGGCCATCTGCTTGATCTGTTCGGGACGAGCCAAGGGCACGTCAACGGTCCCTTGGGCGTTGAGATAGCCGGGCAGGTTGAGCGGCGCCTCGTAGTCGGGCTCGCATAGGGCGAGCTGCACGTCCTTGGGCATGTCGATCAACACCGGGCCGGGGCGGCCGGTGGACGCAATCACAAACGCTTCGCGGACCACGCGGGCCACGTCTTTCACGTCCGTGACCAAGTAGTGGTGCTTGGTGATGCCGCGGCAGACTTCGACGATGGGCGTTTCTTGGAACGCATCGGTGCCGATCACCTTGGTCGGCACCTGACCGGTGATCGCGATCAGCGGCACGCTGTCGAGCTTGGCGTCGGCGATGGCCGTCACTAGGTTCGTGGCGCCCGGGCCGCTAGTGGCCATACAAACGCCCACCTCGCCGCTGCTTCGGGCGATGCCCTGCGCGGCGAAGGCGCCCCCCTGCTCGTGCCGAGGGAGGATCGTGCGGATGCTGTCCGCGTGCCGTGTCAGCGCCTGGTGCAGGGGCATACTGCACCCGCCCGGGTAGGCGAAGATGATGTCGACGCCGTGGTTCACCAGCGATTGGACGAGGATGTCGGCCCCGCTAACGAGGTCGCTCTTGGTGGCTGGCTTTTGGGCGGTGGCGGAAGACATTGCGGCGCGGGGTTGGTAGCGGAGTTGGGGTGGGGCCAGCCGGCTGGCGAAGGCGACCCAGCCCTAGTGACAGCGGCGGAAGCCAAACGGTTCATCTTACGTCCCCTGCTGGAGCCTCACAACCAGCCCCGGAGATGAGCCGTGCGGGCGCGCGGGTGCGTAGCCCGGCGGCTAGCTGGGGGGAGAATCGCCACAGAATAGCCGCGAAGTGCCTACCCCGCCGCCCGAGCGGGGATGGTAAACGAGTAGATCATCACCACGGCCCCGGCCGACAGCAGGCTCCAAGGGGCCCATTCCGGCGTTGAAACCGTCTTGGCTGGGACCACGACCTTGCCGGCGCTCGTCCGCGGCTTGAGCTGGGCGCTTTGCACAGCAAGCGCCTCGGCGCCCAAGATGACACAATAAACGCCGATCGCTAGAAAAAATGACCGCCACATGTCGGGGATCCCCTGGAGTCTGCACTTCCGCGGCGGATGGGGACGCCGCTAGCAGAGTTCATCGGACGGCACGCAGCGGCGGGTCGACCTCGCGGCGAACGCGCCGGCCCCTGAGGATTGCAGCAGTTTTGCCGCCGCAAGCTGCTTGTGCGGTTTTTTCCTGCTAGATAGAGTGGAAATGCTGGCGCTACGTCGGAACAGCCTGCCGGCCGAGCGGGCCTAGGTGCACGCCCCCCCACCTGAGGTTTCATTTTGACGAGGTGCTTCTTGTCGGTCGCTTCGTGCGCCGCGCTCCTACTTCTGCCGGCAAGCGACGCATCCGCGCTCTCGCTGAGCATCGACCGGCTGGCCGGCACGTTGCTGTTTAGCAACCAATCGGGAACCGCGTACGACACGCAGTTCTACGAGATCCGCAGCGCAGACGGTCAGTTCGCCCCCATCCGTTGGCGTTCGATTGCCGAGACGGGCGACTTTGACAGTGGCGGCTCGGTAGACGCAAACGACGTGTGGATAGAGCTTTCCGCGCCGTCGGCGACCGATGAACTGACCGAGGCCACCCTGCTGGGCAGCCTTGTGGTGGGAAACGGCTTTTCGCTCGACCTCGGGGACCCCTGGGTTCCGACGCCGTTTGAAGACGTCTCTATGACGATCCAACTCGTCAGCGGCGCCGCGGTCGACGTACCGGTGGCGTATACGGGAACCCTCATTCCCGGCGATTTCAATGCGGACGGCGTTGTCGATCTCACGATCGACTGGCCCGTGGTTCGGGACAACCTGCTGAAGGACGTCGCTGGGTTCAACAAGGCGGGCAGGTACCTGCGCGGCGACATCAACGCGGACGGGCTGATCGACCGCCTCGACTTCCGATTGTTCAAGAACGCCTACGAAAGCCAGCCCGGCGTCGGCACGTTCGAGGCCGGCCTCGCGGGGTTGGCCGTGCCAGAGCCATCCGCTGGCGCGATCGCGCTGGGCCTGCTGGCGGCGATGGCGTGGATGACTCGCCGCTTGGGGAGGCTGTCGGTGTGCCTGGCGATCGGCGTGTTGTCCGGGGCCGCTGCTCCCGCCTCGGCGGTCGTGGTCTTTACAGAAAACTGGAACACCGGGAGCGCTACGGCCGGCTCCTGGACTGCTTATACCTCCTTCACGGAAGACCGCTCGGGAGACATGACAGGCCAAGAGGGCAACCGTTCTCGGTACATCAATAACAACGCATCAGGGGCAAACGTCGGCCCCGGCTACAGCTACATCAACTTGACTTCTACGTCCGCCCTTTCGTTTGCGCCGAGTACGCGCTATACGATCGACCTGCTTGTCGGCCACCGTTCCAGCTTCACAGGTTCGCTCGATTACGGCCTCTGGTCCGGAGAGCCGATCGATACCGACCCCGTCCAGAACGGCAATCAATCGGCGCAGACCCAAACGTCGCTCGGGACGCCCGGGTTCATCGACGTGCAGACGTCCGCGGGCACGATTGTGCCCGTCGGAACTTTTGTGGACGTCGCCGGCGTGACCGACCCGAGCGTCACCCGGTTCAAGTTCGAGACCAGCGAATCGGCGCCGACGGGCGACCTCGTCCTCTTCACCCGAAATAGCGGCGCAGACAACCAGCGCGTCTATTTCGACTTGGTCCGACTCGATGCGCAGCCGCTGGAAGAATTAGTGACGTTGGTGGTTGATCCAACCAACGGGCTGGCCCAACTCAAGGGGGGCTCGAGCAGCAACTTCCAGATCGACTTTGTGCAAATCGAGAGTGCGGCCGGCCTGCTGCTCCCCGCCGCCTGGAACAGCCTCGACAGCCAAGGGGTCGGGGACGCCGGCCCGGGGTGGGACAAGGCCGGGGGATCGAACGCGTTCGCGCTCGCCGAGGCGCACGTCGCCGGGCCATACGCCACAACCGCCGGTTCCAACATCGGCGGTCTGCTCGGCGCTATCTGGGACTTCAGCAACTCCAGCGCTCCGGCCGATCCGCGAGACGACCTGACGTTCAGCTACGACCTAGCGGACGGCACGCGCGTTGAGGGCTACGTTCAGCTCGGCTCGCTTTCCGTTGGAACGCCCGGCGACTACAACGCAGACGGCTTCGTCGATGCCGCGGACTACACCGTGTGGCGCGACAACCTCGGAGCCGCGTTTGCGCTCCCCAACCGAGGCGCCGGGTTGGCCGGGGCCGTCGGTCCAGACGACTACCAGGTTTGGAAGGACCACTACGGCCAGCCGGGTCCGGCCTTTGGGGCAATCGCGACGCCATCCGCCGTTCCCGAACCAGCGGGCGCCGCGGCGATCTGGCTCGTCATCGCAAGCGGCGCGATCCTCCGGCGCCGGAAGGCTCGTGGTCGTTGTGCCGCTCCGGCCACAGCGGACGCGCTCTGATCCGGGCGCCAGCGTTCGCCCGACCCTGGTGCCTGCGGCGACTCATGGCCTAGGATGCGGGGCTCTGGGACAGGGGTTTTTGAGGGCCGTCACGCCGGCGCCCGGTCCCCGGCGTACCTTCTTGCCCGCGTAATTCGTCGCCGGCGCGTGCCCGCAATGACCGAGCATCTGCCCAAACAGCACGCCCGACCGCAGCAAGCCTTGCAGGAGGTCGTCGGCTACCTGAACTTTTCCGCCGGCGCCGAGGACGGGAAGTTTCTTAAGAACGTCAGCCTGATCTACTCCCAGATCGAATCGGCGGATCCAGACGCCGACCCCGTGCTCGTGCTGGGCCAATGGCTGCGAGAGCGGATGGATCAGCTCCAACCGGAAGGGGGCGCCTTCAGCGACCTTTCGCAGGCCCGCGTGGTCGCGGACCTTCTTGAGCACCACTTCCGCCCGGCTTATCGGCAGTTTCATCAAGACCTGCTGTGGAGCCGAAAGCCACGCGAGTTGTGGCGCCCATTCTTCTGGGGTCGCGTCGCCGAGGCGATCCTCGCCCAGGGCCCCCCCTGGGACGAGACCCATCGCATCGTCGCGGGCGCCCGCGACTCGCTAGACGACTACATCGGCTACCGCCCACTCCCGGTGCTCGAAACGGAGCAACGGATCGAGCCCTACCGGCACGAGTGGGTCCGGCCGATCCCGCTCTACATCGAGTCGGCCGGCGTCGCGAGCGGGGAGTACCAACAGCTCATCGAGATCACGCTCGGCATCTTGCGTCACGCCGACCCCGACCTGCTGCGGGACGCGTGGTTCGACATCGACCTGCTGCAGGAGCTGGCCCTCGACCCCCGCGCCTACGACTTCGATCACCCGGCCGGCAAGCGCCCCAACTACCACTTTGGCCAGTGGGACCCCAACTTCATCGACAACCGCGGCTTCTACCGCCGGTTCGTGGTGCAGCCGATCGCGCTCGACGCACTGCTGGCGCGCGTGGACGATGCCGCCGGCGCCCGCGCCGGCGGCAGCTTCACAAGAGACGAGCTGCTTTTTGAAGCGGGCGCCGTGCTCGCGGGCACGATGTTGATGGCCTCAGGGACCTGTGGCGATGGGCCCGGCCGGCACAACAGCGAGGTGACCCTCGCGACGCTGCTCCCCCACATCGCCGGGTACCGCGACCGCTTCTACCAACAACTGCTTGCGGACGCCAAGGGGCCGCACGGCGAGAGGCTCCGCGCGGAGGCCAAGCGTCTGCGTCAGCCGCTCGCCGGGGCTCGGCAGCACCTCAACCAGGAGCTTGCTCGCCGCCGCGCCGATCAGATGCAACGCGTCCGCTTGGCCCAGCTCTACGCCAGGATGGGGTACACCGAAGCGGCCCAGCGGCAGGCCCGCGCGGTCCGGGTCGCCTCCGCGCGCATGCTCGCGCAGATCTACTGCCGACTCACCGAGGGCCACCGGGCGCTCGACGGGCACAAGCTGGACGTTGTGGCCGCCCGGCTCCCCGAGATCGAAGACCTGCTCCACCGCGGAATCGAGTGCGGAGCGTTGGTCGACCCGTGGAGCGTGGTGGGGTTTGGCGGCGCCTTCAGCCTGTTCCCGGCTATCGAGAACTCCGTTCACGACTACCGGGTCGACGAGCTGGTGCGGCTGGTCGAGCAGCTCCTCGACCTGTGCGCACGCGCCTGGACCGAGGCGGCCGCGATCGACGACGACGCCCACGAGAAGACGTTCTCTGCGGCCCTGGCGCGGGTGTCCGACTGGTGGGACCGCTACGCCACAAGCACGGTCAGCGGCGTCCCCAGGCTGGTCGCGAAAGAGATTGAGATCTCTTCGAACCTGGTCGCCGGCGCCCTGAACGCTTGGCACAAGGCGGGCGCCGCGGCCGGCGACATCGGCTTCTGGCGGATGTTTGTCGACCAGTTCGACTCTCCCAAAGCGTTCCAGTTGGTGATCGAGGCGTTGCTCGACAAGGGAGACTTGGTCGCCTCGATGGCGCTCGCCATGCAATGGCTCAGCCAGGTCGACTTCACCCCGCTGGAGGACGGCGACGCCTCGTTCGACGCGCTCGCCCAGCGCTGGCTGCAGATGGTGGACGCCCGAGAAAGAGAAACCCACGAACCGATGTGGCCGACCGTCGAGAAGTTCTTCGCCCACCTAGAAGCGAGCGCAGACGAGTACTGGCAGGTCCCCGCCTTCGAGCTCGGCGAGACCGTTTGGAGCGAAGACGACGAAGCACTGGACGACCTGCTCGAGGACGACGCGGACGATGACTTCGACGACGCGTTCGAGGGAGATTCCGACCTGGAGTTCCTTTCCCAGGAAGACTTCGATCCGCACGACGACCAGTTCGAGAATGACGAGGACGACGAGCTCGACAACCTCTTCGGCGCCGCCTACGAGGGCGTGACCTACGAGGACAGCACCGATGACGGCATGGACTCGTCGATCTTCGACGCCGGGCAGGACGACACCCGGCTGGCGTTTGAGGCGGAATCGGACCGCCTCGAGCAACGGCTCGGGTTCATCCGCACGACCGCGGCCCTCTGGAAGCAGACCGCGATCTCCTGGGGCACCTTCGACGCCGCCCACTCGGACGCTTCCGAACGCCGCGCAGCGTTCGAAGGCTGGCAGCACCAAGCGACGCGCCATTACACGCAGCTCTGCCGGCTGCTCGACGCCGTGCACGCCCACCGCCTGGCGCCGCCCCGCGGCGGCAACGAGGAGCTGATCGAGTACGACCGGCGACGCGTGCTCCGCGACGGGATCCTGGAACAGGTGATCGTGACCTGCGTCGAGCTATCGGACGCCGGCCGGCTGCTGCGCGCCGCCTCGGGGTCCCAGCCCGAGGCCGAATCGACCAGCAGCCTGGGGCGGACCATCGAGGTGCTCCGCGGCGTGCTGACCGGAGACGACGCGTTGATCCGCAAGCATTGGCCGGAATTCTGCGCGTCGTTGCTGGCCGAGGAACTGCTCTACATCCCGCTGAGCAAAGGGGGCGACCCCAGGCGGATCGTCAAGGCCCGCGCCCTCCACCAACTCATCCACGACCTGCTGGGCTGGCTGCCGCGGCTGGGACTGGTGCGCGAGACTTGCCAGTTGCTGGACGTCGCCCAGCGGATGGAGATCGACCACCCCGTCGGCCCCGGGGCCGTCACGGAATACGATCGGCTGTTCGAGAACGGCTACGAGGCGGTCGTGCGGTGCCTGGTCGCCTCGGCCGATTCGTGGGACGACGGGGCCGCGCCGGCAGAGCTGGCCGCTCGGCCAGACGCACGCGCCTCGGACTCCCTGCTGGTCCAAGCCCTGCAGGACCTTACCGAGAGTCAGCTTGGCCGCTGGCTCCGGCACAGCCGCACCGTGCGGCTGAGCGTCGTTGAGAAGCTGAGCGACCCGGAGACTTGGCGCAGGTTCGTCGAGTTTATCGAACGCTACGGCGGCGACTTGTTCGACCAGTCGTTCCTCACCCTCGGCAACCTACGGGGGATCCTCCACCGCACCGCCGACGTGTGGCTCACCGGGCTGTTGGAGGAAGAAGACACGTCGTTCCGGCTGCTGGACGACCTGCAAGCCGGGAAGGTGGATCACGAAATCGCGGCCCAGTGGCTCACCATCGCCATCGAGGCGGTTGTAGAAAACTACCGTGAGTACCGCGACTACAACACAACCACCACCCAAAGCGATCACGGCGAGCTGCTGTACGTGCTGATCGATTTCTTGCGGCTCCGCACCAGCTACGACCGCGTGGCCTGGAACCTGAAGCCGGTTTACCTCGCCCACCGCATCCTGGTGCGCAGCGGCAGGCTCGCCGCGGCGGAGCTGTGGCGCGCCGCCGTTGAGCAGCGGACCGCCGGCGAGGCCGACGCACGTCTGGGGGAGCTGGAGTCGCTCTCGCAACACTACGGCATGCGGTTGCCGACCGTGGCGGAGCGCTTGGCGGAAAGGTTCGTCCGCCCGCTCACCATCGACCGCCTGCAGGCCCTGGTCGAGCCGGCCATCACCGCCGCCGCCGCGGGGGCCGACGAGACCTCCGCCCAGTTCGTCGAGGTCGCGGCCGAGATCGATAACCTCAGCGTCCAACCCAGCGGCGCCGGGCTCGACGCCCCCGACTGGATCGGCGCCCTCGAGAACGAGATCACCGAGACCCGGGTCCGACTCCGGCACCCCGGTCAGGGGGAAGACGCCCTGGCGCACACGCCCCAACGCGAGCTCACCTGGCCGCAGATCCAGCAGCAGCTCTCCGAATCAACCCCGCTGCTCCCGGGGCGGCCGGGGGATCGGAAGAAGAAGTAGGGGCCCAAGCAGCGGCTCCCTATGCGGCGGACTTTGCGGGCCGCTTGCCTCGCGCGGCGTCACCCGCGATACTCACATCCGTACACCACCCGCGCGTAAGGAGACCGCCGTGACTGCGCCCAGTGCTTGGTTTGGGATGGAAGACGAAGCGATCGACGATGAGACCACGCTCGAGAACCATCCGGGGGAGCTACCGGCGTCTCTTGCTCTCGAGCTGATGGTCCGCGACCGCGACGTGATCGAGGCCCTCTCGGAACGGCCTTCGGGGCGGGCCCGGCACGACTATGCCCTCGACGCCCTGCGGATCGGCGTGCTGGCATTGCGGCACGCCCAGGGTCGTATCGACGCCCAGAGCGTCCGCGACGAAGGCGCCAGGCTCGTGGGCGAGCTGCAGAAGCTGTTCGACCAGAACGCCCAGCAGTCGCACGAGAAGACGAGCGCCGTCCTCAAGGACTACTTCGACCCGCAGAGCGGGCGCCTGGCCGAGCGCGTCGGCCGGCTGGTCAGCGACGACGGCGAGCTCGCCACGCTGCTCAAGAGCCACCTGGGGGGGGAAGGCTCGCAGCTAGGCCGCACGCTCGACGCCCGCATCGGCGCCGGCAGCCCGTTGATGCGGCTGCTCGATCCGCAGCAGGCCCAGGGGGTGGTCGCTTCGCTCCGCGCCGTGGTGGATGGCGAGCTGGTCAAGCAGCGCGAGAGCGTGCTGCGGGAGTTCTCCCTCGACAACAAAGAGGGCGCCCTGAGCCGCCTGGTGGGGGAGCTGACCTGCAAACACGGCGACCTCAGCCGCGACCTCAAGCAGAAGATCGACGACGTGGTGGCCGAGTTCTCGCTCGACAAAGAAGACTCAGCGCTCAGCCGGTTGGTGTCGAACGTCGATCGGGCCCAGCGGACGATTAGCAGTGAGTTCTCGCTAGACAACGACGCGTCCGCCCTGTCGCGGCTCAAGCAGATGCTCGAAGCCACCCAAGGCGCCATCCACGGCAACCTGACGCTGGACGACGAAGCGTCGCCGCTGGCGCGGCTGCGGCGCGAGTTGTCGGGACTGCTCGAACAGGCCGACAAACGCAACCGCGATTTCCAGGAGAATGTGAAGGTTTCGCTCGCCGCGATGGTCGCCAAGCGCGTCGAGGCAGAACGCGGCACGCAGCACGGCGCCACGTTCGAGGAGGCCGTCTTCGAGTTCATCGCCCGCGAGGCACAGCACTCCGGCGACGTCGCTGCCGCCACCGGCGCCTCTACGGGGCTGATCAAGAACTGCAAGAAGGGGGACTGCATCGTTGAGCTCGGCCACGAGAGCGCCGCGCCCGGGGCGAAGCTGGTCGTAGAAGCCAAGCAGGAATCAGGGTACACGCTGCTGCGCGCGTGCGAAGAACTAGCCGAAGCCCGCAAGAACCGCGGCGCAGGGTTTGGGTTGTTCGTGTTCTCCAAGCGGTGTGCGCCCGCGACGCTCGCCCCCGTGCGGCGGTACGGGCAGGACGTAGTCGTGCTGTGGGACGCAGAAGACCCAACGACCGACGTGTACCTGCGCGCCGGCCTCGACATCGCCCGGGCGCTCTCGATCCGCGTCGGGCGCTCGCAGGAGACCCAGGCCGCGGACTTCGACGCTATCGAGAAGGCGATCAACGAGATCGAGAAACGCAGCGCCGGCCTCGACAAGGTGCGCAAGCCGGCCGAGACCATCCGCTCTTCCAGTGAGACGATCCTCGAGCGGGTGCGGATCGATCAAGAAGCGCTCGAACGCCAGGTGGTGTTGCTCCGCGCCCAACTCGTGATCCTCCGCGAAGCACAGGCTCCCGCCTGAGCGGGAGACCAACGCCCTTGCGGCCGCGCCGACCGTAGGTCGGCTGCTGCTGGGCGACTTGCTTCGTGCGCTAAATCCCTAGGTTCGCCAGCCCGTCTGCTACGCGTCCCAGCGCTTCGGCTAGCTTGGGGTGTTCTGCTTCGAACCCGATCACCAGGTCCTGCAGCCCGGCGCGGGAATCGTCCACGTCTTGGTCGGTCGTGGGTTGCTCCGGGTCGAGCAGCCGCTCGATGTCGGCGGTCACCTTCTGCAGCGCGGTGCGGGTAGCGTCGTCGACGCGGTCGATCGAGTCGAGCTCGGCGTGCAGCCGTTCGAGCGTCTCGGCGAGTTGTTGTTGGGTCATCGTGCTGCCGGTTCGGGCGTGGAGGGCTTCCAGAGGCCTTATTGTATCAGACGTCCGGCCCCTCGGGGCGCCAAGCGATCTCGTCGAACGCGGCCTGCACCAGCGCCCCGTCGATCTGCTCCGCCCCCGCCCCGGCGCCAGCCAGCAGCGCAAAGTCGGCCAGCCTCGCCACGTGCCGGGGAGAGCCCTCGGCCAGCTCGTGCAGGGCCGCCAGCCCCCCGTCGGTGAACACCGGCGCCAGCCGGCCGGCGGCCAGCAGCGCGTGCTGCACGTACCCCTCGGAGTCGTCCGCCTCCCACCGCTCCAGCTCGATCTTCATGTCGATCAGCTCCAGCAGTTGTGGGCAGAGCCGCCCGAGCTGCCCCTGCTCCATCGCCAGCAGCAGCGTCCAGCGGGCGTCCGTTTGGCTCTCCAGCCGCGCTAGCCGCAGCAGGTGCGACTGCTGGTCGGGCCCCAGCGCGGCGCAGTCGTCTAGCAGCAAGATAGAAGCCCTCCCCTGCCAGCGGTTCTCGGCCAGGTGGTCCGCAATCCGCCGCCACAGCTTCTGCGTCTCGTCGCTCTCCATCGGCCCGGCGCCAAGCTGCACGGCGGTCTGCCACAGCAGCTCACGGGTAGTGATCCCCGCGGCGTCCACCAGGGCGACGTCCGCCCCCCGGCGCCGCAGCTCACGGGCGGCCACGGCCAGCGCCAGCGATTTGCCGACCCCCTGTTCTCCCACCAGCACCGCCAGCCGGCGGCGTTCGCCCACCAGGTACTCGACCCGGGCGATCGCTTCGCCGATGCTGCTGCTGGGGTAGGCCCGCGCGGGGTCGGCCTGCATGCGGAAGGGCGAGTTCGCCAGGCCCCAGTGCTGCAGGTAGGAATGGTCGAGCTGCGTGTGCATCGTTGACAAGCCTTTGCGTTTACCGGACGACAGACGATCTCGTATCCGATGCATCGTCTTTCTGCCCGCCGCCGCTTCAAATTAACCACGGATCGCACGGATACGGATTTCGTGTTCGGCATCTGTGACATCCGTGCTATCCGTGGTCCATTTCTTTCCATGCCCGACCGCTACTTCTCCGAAACGCCCATCGAAGGCCCGCTAGCAACGCTGGCGGGGTCCGAAGCCCACCACTTGCTGCACGTCATGCGCGCGGGGCCGGGCGACCGCGTCACGCTGTTCGACGGCGCCGGCGCCGAGTTCGACGCCGAGGTCCAAACCTTGGCGCGGGCCACCGCCACGCTACGCGTTCTAGAACGTCGTGAAGTCAGCCGCGAGTCTGCACGCGAGCTCGTGCTGGCGGTCGCCATCCCCAAGGGGGACCGCCAGAAGTGGCTCGTCGAGAAACTCACCGAGCTAGGCGTCACGTCGCTCGTGCCGCTGCTCACCGAACGCTCCGTAGTCCGCCTCGCCGGCAGCGCTCTGGATAAACTCCGCCGCAACGTCGTCGAAGCCTCAAAGCAGTGCGGCCGCAACCGGTTGATGGAGATCACCGCGCCTCGGTCGTGGAATGAGTGCATCGAAGGTTTCCCGGAACACCGCAGGCTCGTCGCGCACCCGGGGGTCGCGGCGGGACTCACTGCCGGATCGCAAACCCCGACCGTCGTCGCCGTCGGCCCCGAGGGGGGGCTCACCGACCATGAGGTCGAGCTCGCCCAGCAGCACGGCTGGCGCCCCATCGCGCTGGGCCCGCGCATCCTCCGCATCGAAACCGCCGCCATCGCCGCGGCCACGCTGGTTGCTCTGGCCGACGGCGGGAACCACGGATAGCACGGATGGCACAGCTCTGTAGGGTGCACGCAGTGCACCAGCCATGCATACCGCAGCAGCCTCTCCGAGGCCGGTGCACTACGTGCACCCTACCGCGTCTTTGTGCTTTCTTGTGCCTCTTCGTGGCCATCCTTTTTGATCGAACCGAACAACCGCCCGCCGTGCCCCGCGCCCTGCCAGTAGCCGGCGTACTTGCCGTCGTGGATCAGCACCCGGGCCGAGTACGTCCCCAAGCCGGGGAAGCCGATGTTGTTCACCCGGATCACCGCGGTGTCGTCCGCCCAAGCCACCGGCAGCACGATGGGCAGCGTCACGTCGTGGTCGCCGTACTTGATGCGTGTCGGGAAGACCCACATCCCGCTGTCCAGCTTCTTCACCTCGCCCAGCTCGTACCGCTCGCGGCGCAGCTCGGGGGGAGCATCGTCGTCGCGATCGACCGAGAAGAACCCGCTCATCACCGCGCCCGAGAGCGACTTTGAAAGCGCCGTCTCTTGCGCGTTCATCGCTGCCGGCTCGTCGCCAAACAAACTCGTCGCCGAAAGCATCAACACCAGCAGGGAACCACCAAAAAATCTCATCTGTACACCTCTCTCCTTCTTTGTGCTTTTTGTGCCTCTTCGTGGCCATCGTCCTTCATCCGCGTCATCCGTGCTATCCGTAGTTCAAAACAAAGTCTTCTGCACCTCGACACACCTGGGCCCCTCGTTCGTCGCCTTGTTCACGTACGTCGACACCGGCTGGGCCACCAGCTCGTTGTGCTCGGCCGGCGCGAACAACGGCGCCAGCGGCCCCGCTTCTTGCAGCTCTGGGTCGAGCCACACGTCAAAATCCTTCGGTTCTAAGATCACCGGCATGCGGTGGTGGATCTCGGTCATCCAGCCCACCGCCTCGGTGTTGACCAGCGTACAACTCTCCACCGGCGCCGCCGCGGGGTCTTCTTTGCTCCGCCAGCACTCCCACAACGCGGCAAAGGCAAACGGCCCGTCGTCTTTGCGGTGGATGTAAAACGGCTGCTTGGCGCCCTTGCCACCGGACTCCTGCCACTCGTAAAAGCCGTCGGCCGGCATCAGGCAGCGGCGCCGCTTTAGCGCCGTGCGGAACGACGGCTTCTCGGCCACGGTCTCGCTGCGGGCGTTGATCAACGGCGCCCCCTTGCCCGGCTCCTTCGACCAGCTCGGGATCAGCCCCCACCGCATCGCCACGGCCTCTCGCGCCCCGCCGTCCAGCCGCACCACCGGAACCTGCTGCGTGGGCGCTATATTCCACCGCGGCTCGAACAGCCCAAGCTGCCGGTCGCTGCTGGCGAGGTCCAGCGCCGCGATCAAGTCGCGCGCGGGGGTCTTGAGGGTGAAGCGGCCGCACATGGGGAGAGAGGGGTTGGGGGTTAGGTATGAGGCGTTAGGTATTGGGTGTTAGGGCTCGGTGTTTTCAGGCGTTGGGGAGGTGCTTTTATTTTGTCCCTTTTGTCCGGCGGTGTGGGGGGGAGTTTTCGGACAAAACCCCTCCCTGGGCGGCCCCCCGCGAAAAAAACCGCGGGTTTCTAACTGCTCCGCCACCCGCCGGGGGCGTGGCGCCGGTCTTCGGTCGCTGCTGAGCGGACATCAACGGGCCCCATCGGACACCAAGCGGACAATAATGGCGCACCCCGCGGGCGCCGCTGCCTCTGCGCATAACGCCTGCGCCCCGCGGCCCCGACACGCTCCCGGGGCAACGGTTCGCACTGTGATTCTCTGCGATCGGGCGGCTATTTGCGAGGCATTTCTTTTTGCCATCTGGAGAGCGCCAGCCGCGGCGCCGGTTCGCTTTCGCCGCTAGGTTCGGGCGCGGTACAATCGGGCTCCTGGCCGGGTTCTTGTCGCCGCGCGTCGGCCGCGTCGCCCGTGGGTTGCCAGGCCTTCGGCGGGCGTCGTCCTGGGGCGGCGGACGCCTTCTCGCACAACGCACTCCTAAGAGCGAACATGCCCTCTCCTCTGCCACGCCGCTGCCCTGCCCGCCGGCGCCTGCGAGACTGCTTGGTGTTGGTCGTTGCCTGCTGGCCACTGGGGGCTTCCCGGGGGGCGACCGGCGACGCGCCGCCTGCCGACCTGGTGCGTCGGGCCGAGCGGGCCTTGCGGGTGACTCCCCCGGCGGTCACGCAGAAGCAGCAGCCCGCCGCGGTGGGCGGCCCGCACGACTACGTCAGCACCGCGCCCTACTTCTGGCCCGACCCCGCCCGGCCCGACGGACTCCCCTACATCCGCCGCGACGGCGAGGTCTACCCGGGGGCCCGCGCCAAAGACACCGACGTGCACCGCGCGGGGGTGATGAGCGCGACTGTGACGACGCTGGCCCACGCCTACGAGGCGACCGGGGAAGAGAAGTACGCCGCCCACGCCGCCCGCTGTTTGCGCACCTGGTTCTTGGACCCCCGGACGCGGATGACGCCCCACCTGAACTACGCCCAGGGGGTCCCCGGCGTGAGCGCCGGTCGGCAGTTCGGCATCATCGAGGGGACCAGGTTCATCGGCCCGCTCGACCAGGGCCGGCGCCTGGCGGGGTCGGCGTCGTGGACCGACGCCGACCAACGCGCCCTGATGCAGTGGGCAGACGACTACCTGACGTGGTACCTCACCAGCCCCTTCGGCCGGCAGGAACGCGACACGCTGAACAACCACGGCACGCACTACGACGTGCAGGTGATGCGGCTGGCGCTGATGCTGGATCGGCAAGAGCTGGCCCGCGACGTCGCCGAGGCCGCCAAGCAGAAGCGGATCGCGGCGCAGATCGAGCCGGACGGGCGGCAGCCGCACGAGCTGGCCCGCACCAAGTCGTTCAGCTACAGCAAGATGAACCTCGGGGGGATGATGAGCCTGGCCGACCTGGCGGACCGTGTGGGGGTCGACCTGTGGGGCTACGAGTCCGAGGACGGCCGGAGCATCCGCAAGGCGCTCGATTTTGTCGTGCCCTACCTCGAAGACCCGTCCAAAAAATGGCCCGGCAAGCAGATCAAGTCGTTCGACCGCGGCGGCTACGCCCCGCTGCTGCGGCAAGCAGCCCGGCAGTACCACGAGCCGGCCTACGCGGCGCTGGCCGACAAGCTAGAAGCGGGGCGAGACTAGCAGGCGCAGGTGGGATTGGAGCCGGTAGCGTCAGCGCCCGGAGTTTTCTTGAGCAAACGCCCGAACCTCCGGGCGCTGACGCTTCCGGCTCCAGGTTGTGGTTGGGGGCTCAGCGTGTTTGCTAGTTTTTTGCGTTGGCCGGGTAACTGTTGACTGGATTGCAGGCCCGTAACAGCGGACTTCCGGCGCCGTAGGTGGTGAACTTACCCACCCAAGGAGAATCCGATGGCGATCGACGAAACCAAGCTAAACGAACTGCTGGGCAAGATGGTGAACGACATGGGCGCCGCGGCCGTGGCGCCGCTGGTGGTGCTGGGAGACAAGCTGGGGCTGTACCGCGCCCTGGCCGCGGACGGGCCGCTCTCCACCGAGGAGCTGGCGGACAAGACCGGCACGACCGAGCGCTACGTGCGCGAGTGGTGCGCCGCGCAGGCCGGCTCGGGGTACATCGACCTCGACCCCAAGACCGGCAAGTTCTGCATGACGCCGGAGCAGCAGGCCGTGTTTGCAGACAGCGATAGCCCCACCTGCATGACCGGGGGTTATTACTCCATCAGCTCGATGTTCATCGACGAGCCGAAGATCACCCACGCCTTCCAGACCGGCGAAGGGGTGGCCTGGGGAGACCACAGCGCGTGCCTGTTCTGCGGCGTCGAGAAGTTCTTCCGCCCCGGCTACATGGCGAGCCTGGTGGCCGAATGGCTGCCGGCGCTCGACGGCGTGGTCGAGAAGCTCGAGCGCGGGGCGAAGGTGGCCGACGTCGGCTGCGGCCACGGCGCCTCGACGCTAATCATGGCCGAGGCGTTCCCGCGTTCCACCTTCGTCGGGTTCGACTTCCACGAGCCCTCCGTCCAGCACGCCAACGCGCTGGCGAAAGAAGCGGGGCTCAAGAACGTCCGCTTCGAAGTGGCGGCCGCCAAGCACTTCCCCGGCGCGGGCTACGACCTGGTGGCGCTGTTCGACTGCCTGCACGACATGGGCGACCCGGTCGGCGCCGCGGCCCACGCACGGCAGGCGCTGGCGCCCGACGGCACGCTGATGCTGGTCGAGCCGTTCGCCCACGACGAGCTAGCGGACAACCTGAACCCGGTGGGGCGGATGTTCTACAGCTTCTCCACGATGATCTGCACGCCGGCGTCGACCAGCCAAGAAGTAGGCCTAGCGCTCGGCGCCCAAGCCGGCGAGAAGCGGCTGCGCGAGGTGGTCGAAGCGGCCGGCTTTAGCAAGTTCCGCAGGGCGAACGCGACGGCGTTTGATATGTTGCTGGAGGCGCGGTTGTAGGGTGGGCCGATTGTCGGGCGCCATGGCCACGCTTGCGTGGGCATGCGCCTCTCGAAGCGCCGTAGGGTTGCCGAGCTACGCATGCCCACGCAAGCGTGGGCATGGCGCCCCGCTCACTCCGTGAGCGGATTCATCTCACGAAGTGAGATGGCTACACCGGCCGGCTCGCGACGCCTGTAGCCTGCGAGTAGAATCTGGGTATGGAACCCATCATCACCAGCAACCCCCGCATCATGCACGGCGAGCCTTGTTTCGCCGGCACCCGGGTCGCCGTGCGGACGTTCTTCGACCACCTAGAGGCCGGGTACACCGTGACCGGGTTCCTGGAGCAGTTCCCGACAGTTCGCCGCGAGCACGTGGACGGGCTGCTCGCGGAATTGCGGGCTGCTTCCGCCCGGTCTGCCGTGCCCGCATGAAGCCGGGTGCCATGGCCACGCTTGCGTGGCCATGCGACTCTCGAAACGCCGCAGGGTTGCCGAGCTACGCATGCCCACGCAAGCGTGGGCATGGCACCCGGCCGCACCAGTTGCGGCTAGAATTGCCGGGCCACGACGTGTCCACCGCGGCGTACATGGGCTGGAGCGGGGTCGAGAACGGGGAACTGCTCCGCCGTGCAGTCGAAGCCGGTTTCGACGCCCTGGTGACTAACGACCGAGGTCTGGAGTATCAGCAAAACTTGTCCGCGCTACCGCTCACAGTGGTCGTCCTCCTTCCCCCGGCCAATACGATCGAGGCGCTGCGACCGGTGATCCCTGGGCTGCTCGCGGGCCGTCTCGGCCATGCGGGCGTGCGAGTTCATCAAGCTCTCAGTTCCCTGACGCTGGCGCCCAGGAGTCGCTTGCGCATCCCTATCATCTATCCTCTTACCTCTAGCATCTCCCCCCTCACCCCGCGAACTTCGGGATCGCCGGCGTCGGCACTTCCTTCAGCAGCCGGCTGATGACGTCCTCGGTCGTCATCCCCTCGGCCTGGGCCTGGAAGTTGGTGCTGACGCGGTGACGCAGGACCGGCATCGCTACTTTTTGGATGTCTTCGATCGCTACGCTGAACCGGCCGTCCATGGCGGCCAGGGCCTTGCCCCCTTGGATCAAGAACTGCCCGGCGCGGGGGCCGGCGCCCCAGTCGACCAGCTCCTTGACGAACGCCGGCGCCGACTCGTCCTTGGGGCGGGTGGCGCGGACGATGGCCGCGGCGTACTTGATGATGAACTCGCTGACCGCCACCGAGCCGACTAGTTTTTGCACGTTCAGGATCGCCTTGCCGGAGAGCACCTTGGCGACCTCGGGCTGCTCGCCGCGGGTGGTGTTGGCCAGGATCTTCTCTTCTTCTTCGCGGCTGGGGTAGTCGACCTTGATGTTGAACATGAAGCGGTCGAGCTGCGCCTCGGGGAGCGGGTAGGTCCCTTCTTGCTCGATGGGGTTCTGCGTGGCGATGGTGAAGAACGGCAGCGGCAGCTTGTAGGTGGTTTGGCCGACGGAGACCTCGCGTTCCTGCATCGCCTGCAGCAGCGCGGCCTGCGTCTTGGGGGGCGTGCGGTTGATCTCGTCCGCCAGCAGGATGTTGGTGAAGATCGGCCCCTCGACGAAGCGGAAGTTGCGTTTGCCCTGGTCGTCTTCTTCCAGCACGTTGGTGCCGGTGATGTCCGAGGGCATCAGGTCGGGGGTGAACTGGATGCGTTTGAACTCGAGGTCGAGGATCCGCGCCAGCGTGCTCACCAGCAGCGTCTTGGCGAGCCCGGGGACGCCTTCCAGCAGGCAGTGGCCGCGGGTGAAGATGGCGGCGAACACCTGCTCGATCACGGCGTCCTGGCCGACGATCACCTTCTGCAGCTCCTGCTGCATCACCTGGCGGTGGCGGGCGAAGTCTTGCAGCACCTCGCCGAGGTTGCGTTGGGGGGGGGCCGTGCTCAAGGTCGGGTTTCCGGGGTTGGGGGTTTGGTGATCGCTAGCGCGTTCTCCCCTCCCCGGCAGGGGGTGGGGTCGGGGGAGGGGGTTGGAGCGGGAACGAATTTGACGCCACGAATGGGCACACGAGCGCTTCGTTGCGTGGGTCGTAAGCTACTGGCGTGCACCCGAGTCAAACCCCCTCCCCCCATGAAGCTTGTATGGCCTCCCCTTGCCGGGGAGGGGGACACTGGTCGGCCTGCGGCCTCGCCTAACCGCAATAAGTTGCTCCGCCGCCCTACGAATCCTAAGCTGTAGGGGGGGGATGGCACAGCCTGACGCACGGGACCATGGATGAATTACTGCCGAAGAGCCACCCTAGTCGCCCTGCTGCTGGCGCTGCTGCCCGGGCCGACTCGGGCCGCCGAGCCCCCGCTGGACGCCGCCACGGTGCTCTCCACCATCGACCGTGGGGTGGCGTACCTGAAGCAGGCCCAGTCTTCCAAGGGCCGCTGGGACGAGCTCCCCACCTACGCGGGGGGGACCACGGCGCTGTGCACGCTGGCGCTCTTGGACGCCGGGGTTGAGCCCTCCGACCCGGTGATCACGAAGGCGCTGGCCTACCTGCGGACGCTGGAGCCGGAAAAGACCTACGTCACCGCCCTGCAGACCATGGTGCTGGCGACCGCCGACCCGGACCGCGACCGGATCCTCATCCAGCGGAACGTCGAGTGGCTCGAGGCCAACCAGATCAAGGAAGGAGACAAGAGCGGCGCGTGGTCGTACCCGGGGGCCTCGGGAGACAACAGCAACGCCCAGTTCGCGCTGCTGGGGCTGTACGAGGCGCAGCGGGTGGGCGCGGTGGTGCAGGACGACACCTGGCGGCGGGCGCTCGACTACTGGCGGCGGACGCAGAACCCCGACGGCAGTTGGGGCTACCTGCCGGGCTGGCCCGGGTCGGGGAGCATGACCTGCGCGGGGATCGGCGCGGTAGAGATCGCCAGCGCCGCGATCGACGAGGGGGACGCCCGCGTGGTGGGCGGCGTGGTGCAGTGCTGCGTGCCGCACGAGCGGAACGACTCCATCGACCGCGCGGTGGCGTGGCTGTCGACGCAGTTCTCTGTGCGTCGCAACCCGGGCCCCGCGGGGATGGGTCAGCAGTTCCACCTCTACTACCTGTACGGCGTCGAACGCGCCGGCCGGCTGACCGCGAACCGCTTCTTCGGAGACCACGACTGGTACCGCGAGGGGACCGGCTACCTGGTCGACGCCCAAGACCCGCTGTCGCACTACTGGGTCGGCGGCATGCACCAAGAATCCAACCCCCACATCGGCAGCCCGCTGGCGCTGTTGTTCCTGGCCAAGGGACGCTGGCCCACGCTAATGGCCAAGCTCAAGCACGGCCCGGGGGACGACTGGGACAACCACCGCCGCGACGCGATGCACCTCACGCGCGAGGTAGAGAAGGCCTGGAAGATGCCGCTCACCTACCAGGTGATCGACCCTCAGAAAGCCGAAGTCGAAGACCTCTTGCAGGCGCCGGTGTTGTACCTCAGCGGATCGAAGACCCCCGACCTCACGGCCCTGGCGCCGAAGCTGCGCGACTATGTCGACCGCGGCGGGTTCATTTTCATCGAGAGCTGCTGCGGCGAGTCGCGGGGTTGGCGGACGGGGGTTGAGCGCCTCGTCGAGGCGATGTTCCCCGAGCCCGAGTACCGCCTGCGGCAGCTCCGCCCCGCGCACCCGCTGTGGAAGATGGAGCGGATCGTGCGGCCCGAGAGCGAGTACGTGGGCAAGCTGTGGGCCGTGGAGTACGGGTGCCGCACCTGCGTGGTGATGTGCGACGCCGACCTCTCCTGCTACTGGGAGCTCGACCGCCCGGGGCGTGCCGAGAAGTACCCCGCCAAGGTCCGCGAGCGGATCGAGGACGCCGCCACCATCGGCCTGAACGTGCTGGCCTACGCCACCGGGCGCGAGCCCAAGGGGAAGGAGCAGTCGCTGGAGCTGGCGCCCCCGCCCGACGCGATCTCCGACGCCGGCGACCGCGGCGTGTTCCAGGTGGCCAAGCTCAGCCACGGCGGGGGCTGCGACGACGCCCCCGGCGCGCTGGCCAACCTGCTGCGGGCCGCGGCCCAGGGGGACACGAAGCTGCGCGTCGAGGTGCTGGACGAACTGATTAGCGCCGGCGACGCCCGGCTGTTTGAGCGGCCGATGGCGTTCATGCACGGCCGCCACACGTTCCGCTTCACCGCCGCGGAGCGACGCAACCTGAAGCAGTACCTGGAGCGCGGCGGCACGCTGCTGGCCGACTCGATCTGCGCCTCCAACGAGTTCACCGCCGCGTTCCGCAAGGAGATCGCCGCGGCGCTGCCGGGCGCCTCGCTAGAACGCATCCCCGCAGACGACCCGCTGCTGACCCGCGACTTCGGCGGCTACAGCCTCGAGCGTGTCGAGCTGCGCGACCCCCAGCCGGTGGGAGACAACGAGCCGCTGGCCGCCAAGAACAAACGCGTCGAGCCGCAGCTCGAAGGGATCCGCATCGGCGACCGCTGGGCGGTGGTGTTCTCGCAGTACGACCTGAGCTGCGCGCTGGAGCAGCACGTCGCCATCGAGTGCCGCGGGTACTCCAAAGAAGACGCCGCACGGATCGGCCTGAACGTGATGCTGTACGTCATCAACCAGTAGGGCAGGCTGTGCCTGACGTTTGTCGCGCTGCGTCTTTTATCGAGCAGTCCTCGTGATCGCATGAGGCGGGGCGGGCTTGCTTGAACCGGGTCAGGCACAGTAGGCCGTCAGGCACAGCCTGACCTACACGCGCACCAGCCGCACGCCGTGGGGTTCGATCGGCGCGTCGAACTCGGCGTTCGCGCCGGTCCAGATGTCGTGGGCCGTGAGGCCCGCGACGCGGTCGGCCAAGTCCCTCGGCAGGTCAACCCGTTGCGGCTGGTCGCTGAGGTTGAACTGGGCGACGTAGGATTCGCCGCCCGGGCCGTCGGCGGTCCAGACGGCGTGGTCGTTTGGCTCGTAGGCCGCCTGCCGGCCCCCCGTGCTGTGCTGGTTGATGGCCAGCAGGCCGGGATTTGTGAAGAGCGAGAGGGCGAACTCCCCCGTCTCTGGCAGGTGGCAGCCCAGCATCAGCGGGCTGCGGGCGATGCACCACAGGGTCATCAGCGTACGCTGCTCTGGCTCGGTGAAGCGGGTCTCGCGGGCCTCGCCTACCTCGCCGCGGATGCCGATCCGCCCGATGGGGATCATGTCTGCGTCGGGCCACGCGCCGGGCGCGGTGTAGGGCGCCCACTGCGCCAGCCGGGCGAACTGCGCGTGCAGGGCCGGCCATTCGTCCCAGAAGTCGAAGCTCACCCGCCACAGGTTGGCGTGGTCGCGCAGGTGTTTGGCGTTGCAAAGCCTCGCGGCGCCGGGGGAGAGGCTCAGCACGATCGGCCGGCCGCAGCGGTCGAGCGCCGTGCGTACCGCCTCCACCTCGTCGGTGTGGTACGGCTCGTGGTTCCCCTCGCCGTCCCACGAGTTCATGTCGTCCATCTTGAGCAGGTCGACCTGCCACTCGGCCAGCAGTTGGGCCACCGAGTCGTAGTAGGCCTGGGCGCCGTCGCGGGTGCAGTTTACGCCGTACGTGTTGGCGTACCACAGGCAGCGGTCGGCCGGCTGGGCGATGTCCGCGGCGCGGGCCGTGCTCCCTTTGATCGGGGTGTTGCGATCGGCCGCCTGCCACGGCATGCCGCGCATCAGGTGGACGCCGAGCTTCAGCCCCAACGAGTGCACGTAGTCGGCCAGCGGCTTGAACCCGGCGCCGTCGGCCGAGGAGGGGAACTTCACCGGGTCGGGGATCAGCCGGCCGTAGCGGTCGATCAGTTGGTTCAGGCCGAACCGCTTGTAGTTGGCGGTGTCGGCCTCCGGGGCGAACCAGCAGAGGTCGACCACCACGTACTCCCAGCCGAACCGCTTGAGGCGCTCGGCGATGAACTCGGCGTTCTGGCGGACCTCCGCCTCGGTGACGCTCACACCGAAACAGTCCCAACTGTTCCAGCCCATGGGGGGTGTCGGGGCGAGCTGGTGGTGGTGGCTCATGGGTCTCTGTTACGGAGGGAGAGGTGGGGATACGGACGGGATGAGGGGATGGCGTGTTTAGGGGCCAAGAGATTCTCAGAATAGTAAAGACGATCGAAGTTGGTAATCGAGGGACGCCCGCCCCTCGGTCCGACCATCCCCCTATCTATTCTTTATCCCCACCTCCCCGCTCCTGTTCTCCGTGGTTGAACTACAACATCACACTAAACACCAGCACGAAGCCAAGCATCAGCACCAGGCTCATCCCCCACCACAGCGTCACGCTGCTGTACCAGTGGGCGCCCAGCCCGCCGCCGAAGTCCATCTTGCGCCAATTGAAGGTGAGCTCGTCGGTCACTTGTTCTGGCCGCGGGGGCGGGGTCAGCAGGCTGACGCCGGCGCACAATGCCATGCAGAACAGCCAGTTCACCGCCCCCTGGTTGGCGTAGGGGCCCAGGAACGCGTGCAGGTCGGCCTGCCACGTGTCGGGCGCCGGCGCCGCGGTGTTCAGCCACACCTTCATCGCCAGCCCGAACGCCAGGCCGACGATGGCCGTGGTCAGGGCGCCGACGCCGTTGATCCGCCGCCACAGGGTCCCCAGCAAGAACACCGCGGAGAACGGCGGGGCGAAGTAGGTGAACAGCTCCTGGATATACACAAACAGGCTCGCCTTGAGCGTGCTGATGTAGAGCCCCATCAAGATCGAAACGATCAGCACCACGGCCGTGGTCCACCGCCCCACGGCCACCATCTGCCGGTCGGTGAGGTTGGGCGCCACGTAGCGCTGCACGCCGTCGACGGTGATGACGGTGGACGTCGACGTGAGCACCGCGCTCACGGTCGACTGGATGGCCCCAAACAGCGCCGCCAACAAGAAACCCCGCAGCCCGAACGGCACCAGGTCTTCCAGCATGCGTACGTAGGTCTTGTCCGCCTGGGGGCGGATGGCCCGCAGCCGCCAGGCGGCTTGGTCTTTCTCGGAGAGCTGGGCGAACCTGCCGGGCGCCTCCTCCAGCGCCGCGACCAACTGCGCCTCGGTCGGCTTGGCGTCGCCGCTGGCCTTGGCGGCGTCCGAGGCCAGCTGCGCGGCGAACTGAGGCGTCGGGTCGGCCTGCATCGTGGCGGGGCTCAGCGCGAAGTAGATCATCCCCGGCACGACCACGATGAACGGCAGCAGCAGCTTCAGGTACGACGCGAACGTCATCCCCATCCGCGCGTGGAACATGTCCTTGGCGCCGAAGATCTTCTGGATCAAGAACTGGTTGATCACCGTGTACCACAGCCCGATGTAGAAGAAGCTCAGCACCCAGTGGGTCCACGGGTTGGTCTCGTGCGTGAGGGGCTGCAGCACCGACAGGCGGTCGTAGCTGTCGTGCCCCGGCAGGATCGCGGCGCGGACGCGCTCGACCCCGTCCTGCCAGGCGCCGGAGTGGGCGGCGTTGCGCTCCACGGCGAGCCGCGCCCCCTCAACCACCGAGCCGTCGCCCAGCTTTTGCAGCCCGAAGTAGGTGACGCTCAGCCCGCCGATCACCATCACGATGATCGTCAGCAGGTCCATCCAGGCGATGGACCTCAGCCCCCCCCAGATCGACCACACGCCGGCCGTAAAACCGATGATGCCGATCGCCAGGTACAGCCCCCAGGGCGTGGCGCCGGCCGCCACGGCGCCCGACTGCGTAAGCGGCACTCCCAGCACTGCGTTCAGGCCAAACACCTCCTCCACCACCAGCCCGCCGCCGTACAGCACGGGGGCCAGGAAGGCGACCACGTTGGCGATCACCGTCACCAGCGCAAACATCGCCCGCATCCCCTCGTTGAACCGCTTCTCCATGAACTGGGGCGCGGTGAACACGTGCGCCGAGTAGAGGAACGGGATGAAGACCCAGATCAAGAAGCTGAACGCGATGACCGTGCTCCACTCCCCTGTCGCCACGCAGATGCCGTAGATGTACCCCGCGCCGATCAGCCCGATGAAGTGCTCGGTCGAGATGTTGGCCGCGATGTACGACGCCCCGATCACGTACCACGGCAGCGACCGCCCGGCAAGAAAGTAGTCCTGGGCGTCCTGGGACCGCGTGCGGCTGGCGCCGAAGCCGATCGCGAACAGCGCCAAGAAGTACAGCCCAAACGTGGCGTAGTCGAGCCCGCCAACCTCGATACCTGCGGCGAGCGTTAGGGGCATCGGCTTGTCGATTTCTAAAGAGTTAAACCGCCAAGGACGCCAAGAGCGCCAAGGACGAAATTAAAGTGAACGAGCGACTTACTGCGGGGTTAGTCAAGACGTCTTGGTTGAGATTCGATAGCTGCTTGGCGCTCTTGGCGTCCTTGGCGGTTCCCTAGTCGTCGGTTGGAAGGAACAGGTCGCCATCGGCATCCTGCAACTCAAACCGAGTCCCTACCTCGCCGTCGGAGGCGCGCTCGAGCTTCTGATCGAACTCGATGGTAACGGCCCCGTTGCCGAGCGGGTTGTAGACGGCCGCGCCCCCCTCGAACCGCCGCTGGTAGGCGCCGTCTTGGCGTTTGCGTGCTTCGCCGGTCGGCTTGCCCAGGGGGGCATCCCAGAACGCGTACCAGTCGTGCAGGTGGTCGGGGCTCGCCAGCGGGTTGGGGTCGGCGTACAGCACGGCGCCGTTCGAGTGGGTCAGCATCAGCGTGGTGGCGGCGCGCATCCGGCGCAGGTCGTCCCGCCCGCCCCACACCTCGAAGCAGTTCACCCGCGGCTCGCGGAACGCCTGCTCGAACTCTAGCAGCGCCTTGCGGCTGCTCTCCCAACTCCCCAGCGTGCGTCCCCGGTAGCCCGGCCCGGCCGGCGAGAGCTCCATGAACGCGCCGTTGATGAGCTTGCCGTACGCGCGCCCCTCGTCGATGCGGTCGTGGATGTTGACGATGATCAGCCCCTCGCCGATCGCTTGGCGCACCGCGCGGACGATCGGAGGGTGGCCGTCCCAGTCGAACATCACGCCGTCGTAGATCCCCGAGTCGAGCGCCAACTTGCACTGCCGGGCGATGTTCGCGGCGAACTCTGGGTTGTCTGGGTCCATCAAGTAGTACGGCTCCGGGCCGTTGTCCCAGCCCTTCACACGCGTGCCGTCGGCGTTGCGTTTCCAGTAGGGGCTCTCTTCTGGGAGGAAGCTCCCCGGCGCGTCGCGCCAGCGCACCTCCAGCAAGAACACCATGTGGGGGTTCAGCCCCAGCATCACTCGGCGGTTGGCCAGCGCCTGCTGGGCGCTCTTCTGGGTGAAGCGGGTCGCCAGGCCGCCGTGCTGGTGGTCCCACTGGGCGCCCAGCACCAACTGCACCCCGTAGCCGAGCTGGCTGACGGGCTCTTCCCAGATCACGGCGTGCTTGGCGGCGGCCCGCAACCGGTCCGCATTATCGGCCAGCGGGTAGTCCGCGTGGTCGATCGGGTTCCAGGCCTGAAACACCTTGATCTGCCGGGCGTTGCCGGCCCGCTCGGCCAGGGGCAGCTCGGCCGGGGCGGACGCACAGGCCAGCCACAACCCGCACAACGGGACAAGTATCTTGCGCATGTTCTGTAAAAGTTGATGAGAAATGACGTGATCCCTGGAGCAGTATGCCTGCCGTGCTTCCGGGGATCAAGCGGCTAGGCCGAGAGAATCGCCGATCGCGGCCGGCGTGCCCCGGGGCGTAACGCCGGCGCCCCGGCGGCGTTCATGGGGGTAGACTAGTAGGTGACCCGTTCCACGCGAGGGACCCAACGCCATGAAGACGCTGATTTGGCTGGGACTTAGCACGCTGCTGGCCGACCCGGCCGCGGCCGCAGAACCGCCGGCGGCGCCGCCGGCCAAGGCCGAAGCCGCCCCAAAGCAGGCCGAACCGGCCCCCGCGCACCAACCGGCGCCCGCCGCCAGGCAGGCCGAGCTCGATCGGCTCGCGTTGTGGAACAGCCCAGAGATGCTGCGGGCCCGGGTGTGGCTCGACCGCTACCTGCGTGCCTCGGACCGCTACACCCCCGAGCAGGGGCGGGCCTACGTTGAGCACCTGGCCACGCTGCCGGCCGACGACCTGCGGTTGTGGCTGGCGCGGGTCGAACGGATGGCCGAGGCCGAGACCGCCCGGCAGGCCGAGCAAGCGGCCCGCCAAGCCGCCAACCTAGAAGCGCACCAGCAGTGGTCGCGGGCGCGGGTGGGCGCCATCGACCGCCAGCAACAGATCCACCAGCAGCAGCTCGCCCAAAGCCGCGCCGCCGCCGCGGCCGCCCAGCAACAACTCACCCGCCCGGCGCCCGCCGCCGCGGGAGGCTCGTACAAGGCCGACATCGCCCTGCAACGCCAGCTCGAACAACAACGACTGGCCCGCACCTGGGGGATCATCGGGTTGTTGGAGCTGCAGGAGCTAAGGGAAGAGGTGCGGCGGCTGCGGGATGGCGGGTAGGGCGGTCCCGTAGGGTGCGATGAAGCGCAGCGCAATCGCACCACGATGCGGCTTCGTTTGGAACACGCTTCCCCCCGCACGGTGCGATTCCGCTGCGCTGCATCGCACCCTACGTCTCACGGGGCCGCGATAGGTCTTGATAGCGCTGCGGCACGAGGTCGCGGCGTTGATACAGCGGGTGCATCGGCGTGCCGTCCTTGGCGAGCCGCAGGTAGCAGAGCCCCGGGTGGCGTTTGAGCAGTTCGGCGACCTGCTCGCCGCGGCCGCGGAGCGCCTTGGGGGGTTGGCCGTAGGCCAGCACGACGGTCTTGGCTTTGGCCGCCATCCGCAGCATCGCCTTATCGTTGCCGGGGCCGACCGGGTCGGCGACCTCAAGCAGCCGCTGCTTGTCGGTGGCGCGGTAGGCGTGCACGTTGCCCACCAGTTGCCCGCCGTAGCCCCACGCACGGGCGTAGCCGCCGGTCCTGCGGAGCGTGGGGTCGCTGTAGTCGAGGCAGGCCACGCTGGGGTTCATCAGCACCCACATCACTAGCGGCCGGGCGGGGTCCCACACCTCGCGGAGCTCGTAGCGGTACTGCTGGCAGGGGGAGAAGACCGCCGAGACCTGTGAGTCCGCCGGCCAAGGGGGGCGGGCTTGGCCGCCGGGGTCGTGTTGTGGAGGAGGGGATTTCATAATGCACGGGCCGGGGGTCCTTCCATCACAACCCGAAGCGTAAGCGAGGAAGTGACCAGGTCCGCGCCAATCCCTAGCTCCAGCGTCGGGCTGGGACGGCAATGCTTCCTCCCAAGCAGGATCATCGAGCATGGAACGAGTTCACGCAAACCGCCGCTTCTCCGCGGACGTGCGGATGCACCTCGAATCGGGCGGACAGGTCTATCCCGTCGCCGAGCTCGGCCCAAACTCCATGATGCTCCGCCTGGGTCAGCCGATCCCGCCGAATGGCCACGCGCGGCTGGTCGTGGAAATCGACGGCGATCGCACCATGCAGGATGTCATCGTCACCTGCATTGATCCGGTGCTGCCAGAGCTGTCGTTCGGTTGAGTCCGTCGGGCTCCATGTCCACGCAAACGCGAACGTACAATTGCAGAAGGGCCGCGGACCTTTCTGCAGCACATGCCGACGCATGCGTCGAGCATCACACCCGGCGCTCACGTTCAGGATGGATCAACTCCTTCTTCTCCCTCGCCGACAGCATCTCCTGGCGAGACAGACTCACTTGCGAACAGGTTTAAGACCACGCTCTTCACCACACCTAGATTGAACACATCGCGAAGATTCTGGCGAAATTCCGCAGGCGTGTCAGCCACCCACTCATTTTCAACATTTTTACCCTTCGTTACGCCGAGCACTGACGAACTGATCCCGCCGAAAACGTCGACGGGGGGCTCGTAGTACGACTTCCTCAGAAACTTAGGAAGCTCGGCATCCTTTGGAAAAATGGTCACCGGGTAGGGGGCGTTCGGACGATGCACCACCGAAAAGAGGGAACCCGTTCTATTGCTTCTTACGTGCTTCACATGAACGATAACCATGTCGTTCTCGGTCTTAGACTTTGCACGTTGCAATAGCAGCGCCAACATCCCATTGCTATTAGTCTCCCAGTCTGATTGAGCTTCACGGAGAATGTCCATCGGACAGTGTGTATCGCCCAAATCAAGGCCAGACGGCCAGAAGTCACTCATCGTCTTTCTCGCACATGGTCACCAGGATGGGAAAATGATCGGAAGCATTCCTCTTATCCGGCCGACCTTTAGCGTCCATCAGCGAATTGACACCCGCTTGCGTCAGGATCTTGACATCGCGAAATCTATTGACAAGGGAGTGGTTGATAAGCACCTGATCATACATGCTCCAACCGTAGGGCCCTTGATTACTTACATCGTACACAGTTCCCGCGGGTCCGTCAGTATTGTCACCGAACAGACTCCACATGGGGTTGTAATAGAAGTCGTAATCCCGATCGAGGTGTCGTCGCACCCCAGCGCTTGCACATGCTCTTGTCATCATAGCATTCAACCCTGCCGCAAGGTTCATTCCTCTGTCATATGGGTTCATATTGAAGTCCCCCAAGAGGATGAAGCAATTGGTGGCCTGCTGCTCTTTCACAAAACACAACTCCGTCGAAAGCGATTGAGCAAATGATTGTCTTGCTTCACTGTCGTAATTTCGTGGATCGACGCCATGAATGAGTGTCAACAATGCTCTAGTCGATCCAATGTTCAAGCTTCTAATGCTAGTACGAAAGCCAGCGTGTACCTCTGATAGGTCCAGACGAGGTTCTCGACAAAAACAATGGAATCGACCGTCGGAAAATGAGTTGGGAGAATACCAGTTGGGTGCAACTGTCGATTGCAACGCTGCCAGCATTTTTGCGCTATTAACGACATTCTCATTCAAGACGATAACGTCTGCCTCAGTGGCGACTGCGATCTCGCAGACGAGAGGCGTCAGATCGCTTCTATTGACGTTCCAAAAAAGAAGTTTCGCCAATTGCAATTCCCCTCATGTCCAATGATCTGTCTGGACCTAGAAGGCAACGTTGAGCGAACGAAGCGTCGACCAATAGGTATGGCATCCGAATCCCGCTCACACATCCAAATTCTTCACATCCAACGCATGCGTCTGAATAAAGTCCCGCCTGGGCTCCACCTGGTCGCCCATCAGGATGCGGAACAGGTCGTCCGCCGCGGCGGCGTCGTCCATCCGCACGCGTAGGAGCGTGCGGTTGGTGGGGTCGAGGGTGGTGTCGCGGAGTTCTTCGGCGTTCATTTCACCCAGGCCCTTAAAGCGGGTGATCTGTAGGCCCTTCTCGCCGGCGGCGCGGATCGCGGCCGGCAGGCGGCGGAGGTCTTCGAGGCCGACCTCGTTCTCGCCGCGGCGGATGGTGTACCGGCTCCCTTCTTCGCCGGTGCGTTCTTGCGGGATCAGCGTGTCGATCTCGAAGCCCATCTTCGATAGGTCCGAGAGCAGCGTGTTGATGGTCCGCACCTCGTGCAGCTCGAGGATCCGCAGCCGGCGGCTGATGTCGGTGGGGGCGGCCAGCGGGCTGGCGGAGTCGTCGCCGTTGGCCTCGGCGGGTTCGGCGTCGGTGGTGTTGGCGGGGACCACGGGGCCCGACTCGACGGTGAGCTCGCCGCCGAGCTCTTCTTCCTTGGCTTTGACGAACGCGTCGAGCTGGTCGCGGGTGGTGAACCAGTGCTCGTCGTAGCCGACAAACACGTGGAAGATGGGGAGCTTGCCGGTGGCGGGGTCCTGCCGCTCTGCGTGCACCTTGAGGCTCACGCCGCGGCGTTCGAGCGCCACCAGCGAGTCTTCCATGGTGGCCAGCGTGTGGACCAGCTTGGCCATCTCGTCCCCCTCGATCCGGCGTCCGTCGCCCGGCTCGAAGACGCTCTCGCCCAGGCCGCCCTCCAGCAGCTGCTTGCGCATCTCTTCTTCGGTCTGGATGTACTCAACCTTCTTGCCCTTGCGCACGCGGAACAGCGGGGGCTGGGCGACGTACACGTGGCCGCGGGCCACCAGGTCGTACATCTGGCGGTAGAAGAAGGTCAGCAGCAGCGTGCGGATGTGCGAGCCGTCGACGTCGGCGTCGGTCATGATGATGACGCGTCCGTAGCGGCGTTTGGAGAGGTCTTGGTCCTCGCCGATGCCGATGCCCACCGCGGCGATCATGGCCCGCACTTCGGCGTTATCCAGCACCTTGTCTTCGCGCGACTTGTAGGCGTTGATGATCTTGCCCCGCAGCGGCAGGATGGCCTGGAACTCGCGGAGCCGGCCCCCCTCGGCCGAGCCGCCGGCCGAGTCGCCTTCCACCAGGTAGAGCTCGCACTTGTCGACCTCTTTGCTGGAGCAGTCGCGCAGTTTGCCCGGCAGCCCGCCGCCGGCCAGCGCGCCCTTGCGCTCGCGCATGAGCTGCTTGGCCTTGCGTGCGGCCTCGCGGGCCTCGACGGCCAGGATCGCCTTGTTGACGATCGCCTTGGCGACCTTGGGGTTCTCTTCCAGGTACTTGCCCAGGTACTCGCCGACAGCCGAGGTGACGATCCCTTCGAGCTCGGGGTTGTTGAGCTTGACCTTGGTCTGCGACTCGAACTGCGGCTCGGGGATGCGGACGCTGACGACCGCGGTGAGCCCCTCGCGGAAGTCTTCGCCGCTGGGGACCAGGTCCTTGAACAGGTTCTCGCGCTTGCCGTAGTTGTTGAGCGTCCGCGTGAGCGCGGAGCGGAACCCGGAGAGGTGGGTGCCGCCGTCGTGGGTGTTGATGTTGTTCACGTAGCAGTGGACGTTCTCGGTGAACTCACCGGAGTACTGGAACGCGACGTCGATCTCGCAGTTCTCAAACTCGCCCCACACGTGCACCACCTCGGGGTGGATGGGCTCGCTGGAGCGGTTGAGGTGCTCGACGTACTCAACGATGCCGCGCGTGTAGCAGAAGTCTTCCCCCTGCCCGCTGCGCTCGTCCTTAAACAGGATCCGGACGCCCTTATTGAGGTAGGCCAGCTCCTTCAGGCGGCGGTGGAGCGTGTTGTAGTCGAACTTCAAGTCGCCGAACATTTGCGGGTCGGGCTTGAAGGTGGTGCGCGTGCCGGAGCCCTCGGCCTTGCCGATGCGGCGCACGGGGCCCTGGGGCAGGCCGCGCTCGTACTCGTGCTGGTAGGCGTGGCCGTCGCGGCGGACGTACACCTCCAGCCACTCGGAGAGGAAGTTCACGGCCTTGACGCCGATGCCGTGCAGGCCGCCGGAGGTCTTGTACGCCTTGTTGTCGAACTTGCCGCCGAACTTGAGGATGGTCATCACCCCTTCCAGGGTGGAGATCTCCTTGCCCACCTGCGCGGAGAGCGCGGGGTGGATGTCGACGGGGATGCCGCGGCCGTCGTCCTCGACGGTGATGGAGCCGTCGACGTTCACGGTCACCGCCACGCGGTTGGCGTAGCCGTTCATCACCTCGTCGATGGAGTTGTCGACCACCTCGGTCACCAGGTGGTGCATGCCGCGGGTGTCGCGGTTGCCGATGTACATGCCGGTCCGTTCGCGGACGTGCTCCAGGTCGCTCATGTAGCGCATCTGGTCGCTGCCGTAGTCGTTCGAGGTCCCCTCGGGGGGGGAGAGGTCGGACGACTCTTCAGACGGGTTATCGGATTGGGGCTTGTCTTGCTGCTCGTCTGCCATGCTGGAACTAAATCGCCTCGTTGTGACGCGTTGTGTAGTTACGGGTGGCGAAGAATGGGACGCGGATTATCGCGGATGGAAAGGATGACGGACGACAGGAAAAGTCCATCTTCTTTAATCCGCTTCATCCGCGACGATCGGTGTTCTATTCTTCGCGATCTATGTAAAGCCGCATTGGTCGTTTAACTCATCCGGCCCACGCGGAAACGCAGGTCTTTGACTCCCGCCTCGGGGAGCAGCTCGGCGAGCCGCTCCACCAGGCGCTTCTTCTGATGGTCGAGCTCTTGCATCATCACGCTGCTGGTTACTGTTATTTCGAGCCGGCCCCGCCACAGCTTGCCGGCGCGGCTGCGCGGCGCGAAGTTCGGCCCCACGGCCGCGGCCCACGCCTCGGCCATGCGCCCCTCGGTTTGTGGCTTGCCGTAGCCGCGTTTGGTGATCAGGTCTCCCATCACCCGCTTCAGGCCCTTGGGCTGCCGGCCGTGGAAGCGTTTCTGCGCAAGCTCCCGCCGCCGGTTGAGCTCGGCCAGTGTTTCGGTGAGTTGTTGATCGGGGCTCGTCATGACGAACACGTCGGTTGAAGAAAAGGCTCTCGCAGAGGCGCGGAGACGCAGAGGACGGAATATTTCATTTGTTTCCTCTGCGTCTCCGCGCCTCTGCGACAGGTTTCCGTCGTGACCTCGGTTCTTTGTGGTGAATCGTTACCGGTCGCGGGCCAGGGGCATTAGCACGTAGCTGTAGCCGTCGTCCGTTACGGCCAGGGCCGCGGCGTCGCTGTCTTTGACGTCGAAAGTGAAGGTCTTCTCGGAGTCCAGCACCTTGAGGAAGTCGGCCAGGTAGCGCGGGTCGAGCTTGATGGCGATCTCCGGGCCGTCGTAGCCGATGGGGAGCTCGACGTGGGCGTCGCCCGCGTCCGCCACGTTGGCGTTGAGCATCACGTTGCCGCCGCCGAACGTGAAATCAACGCCGCGGCTGTCCTGGGTGTTGACGATCATCGCCTGACGCACCGCGGCCAAGAACGGGCCGACCAGCAGGTCGATCTTGGCGGAGTCGTTGCGTTGCGGCAGCACCTCCCGCCAGCGGGGGAACCGCCCCTCGAGCAGCCGGGCGTTGATCACCACCTTCGGGCTCTTTACCAGCAGCTCGTTCTGCCGGACGGCGAACTGGATCACTGCATCGTCTTCGCTGATGGCTCGATCGATGAGCGTGAGCGCCCGGGCCGGCACGATGGTGGCGTCTCCCAGCGGGCTGGGATCGCCGACGGCCGAGACGGGGCCCTCCATCTTTGCTAGCCGGCGCCCGTCCGTGCCCAGCGCGATTAGCACGCCGTCTGCCCACTCCAGCTTGACGCCCCCCAGGGCGTAGCGGCTGCTCTCGTTCTCGGTGGCGAAGATGGTGCGGCGGATCACTTCCTTCAGCAGCCGCGCCGGGACCTCGAAGTACGACTCGGCGTCGAAGTCTGCCACGCTGGGGAACCCGGTGGGGTTCTCGGCCGGCAGGTTGAAGCGGCTCCGCTCGCCCCGCACCAGCGTCTTGGCGCCGTCCGACTCGATCGACAGCGACGCGTCGGAGCTCTCCCGCAGGATCGAGCCGAAGCGGCCCACCGGCAGCAACGCGGCGCCGGGGGCCGACACTTCGACCCCGCTCACGGCGTGGCGGATGCTCACCTCGTTGTCGGTGGCCAGCAGCGTGGCGCCGTCGTCAGAGACGTCGAGCTTCACGTTCTGCAGGATCGGCATCGGGCTGCGTGTGGGCGCTACCGAAGCGACAGCGCTAAAGGCCTGCAGGAGCTGCTCGCGGTTGCCGTTGATCTTCATGGCTAGGGTGTTTCTCTAACAGAAAGAATAAAGAAGCAGTTGTAGTAGTAGCCCGCGGGACCGGGTGTCGACAGGCCGCGGGATCACGGTGCTAAGTCAAAACAGCAGCTAGGGTTACGGACGCTGGTCGGCGGTGCAAAACGTGTTGGCCGGGTGTCGAAGGGTTGGTGACGCGGGGTCGGCGGGTGTTCATGGTTTTGTGGCGATCGGGCCGCGTTGGGTCGAGGGCGACGGCCGGTCGACGCCGTATCGACAGGTTTTCCTCATGCCTGGTGGCGTCATGTGGTGCTCAGCAGCCGCGACAGGTCGGCCACCGCCGCGGCCAGCCTGGGGTCTTGGGCGAGCGACTGTTCGACCCGCTTGAAGTTGTGCATCACGGTTGAGTGGTCGCGTCCCCCCAGCCCGGCGCCGATGCGTTGGTAGCTGAGCGAGGTGAGCTGCCGGGCCAGGTAGATGGCCACGCTGCGGGCGGTGACCACCGCCTGCCGGCGGACGCCGCTGGTGAGCAGTTTGACCGGGACTTTGTAGTAGCGGGCCACCGTGCGGATGATGTCCGCCAGGGCCGGTTCGCTGTGCAGGCGGGCCGCGGCGTACGCCTCGGCGGCGTTGCGGTCGATCACCCCCGCTGTTTGGCCGGCCAGTTCCTGAACCACCCCCAGCAACCGGCGGGGTTCGGGGGGGAGCCGGTCGGCCAGCAGCCGGGCGGCCGCGGCGGTCATCGAGCGGCCCTGCTGGCGGGCGGCCGACTGCAGCAGCGCCACCCGGGCGTCGACCCCCAGCGGGGCGATCTCCAGCGTCAGCCCGGCACAGAACCGCGAGCGGAGCCGGGCGGCGATCCCCTGGCAGTACGCCAGTTGGCCCGAGGCGGCGCCGATCAACAACCCGCCGCGCCCGGCCATGGCGTCGATCACGCCGCACAGCTCGTGCTGGGCAGACTCGCTGATGGCCAGCCGCTGCACGTCGTCGATCACCAGCAGCTCGGCCGAGCCGAGCTGCTCGCGGAAGGCAGCGGCGTCTTGGGCGCGGGACGCCTCGGCCAGCCCGCGGCGCAGGTCGCTGGCGGTGAGCGTGAGCACGGCGCCCGGCTCGCGGGACGCGCGGTACTGATGGGCGATGCGGCGGGTGAGTTCGGTCTTGCCGCTGCCGGTGGGGCCCACCAGCAGCACGGGGTGCAGCCCCGCCACCGCCGACGGGTCGGCGGCGCCCTGCACCAGCCGATCGACCAGCCGAGCCAGCCCACGGTTCTCTGCCCCCACCACAAACTCACTTCTCCCACCCGCGTCGCCGGCAAGCGACGAGAGCACCTGCGGGGCCGATGCCGGGCCGTGCAGGGACAGGGATTGCAAGGAAGCGGTCTGCAC